>NZ_CP152039.1:70000-2221298 GCF_038630745.1 Streptococcus sp. FSL K6-1323
AATAAGGTTTCTTTACAAGAACAAGCCGAGTCTCAAGCAAGACAAGCGCTTCAATCTATTCTTGAAAGTGCCCCAGCACCGAAACCTGTGACCGAACCATCACAAAATTTTGCTGAGAAACAAAGTCAACGTCAAGCTAGTTTTGATAAGGCTGAAATAACGCCAATGGTTGATATTAATTCTGAAGAGAATCGTGTTGTTTTTGAAGGATATATTTTTGATGTAGAGCAACGTGAAACTAAGACGGGTCGAATTATTATTAATTTTAAGGTAACTGATTATACCTCTAGTTTTGCTATGCAACGATGGGTCAAAGATAGTGATGAGCTCGCTAAGTTCGATATGATAAAAAAGGGGAACTGGGTTAGGGTTCGTGGCCGTATCGAGAATAATCCTTTCACTCATAGTCTGACTATGAATGTGCAAGACATTAAAGAAATTTCACATACTCCTCGTAAGGATTTGATGCCTGAGGGACAAAAGCGTGTGGAATTTCATGCGCATACCAACATGTCGACTATGGATGCAATGCCAACTGTTGAAGATCTTATTGATACTGCTGCCTCTTGGGGGCACCCAGCAGTTGCTATAACAGATCATGCTAATGTTCAGAGTTTTCCTCATGGCTACCATAGGGCTAAAAAAGCTGGGATTAAGGCTATTTTTGGTCTTGAAGCCAATCTTGTTGAGGATAAGGTACCTATTGTTTATAATTCTGAGGATTTGGAATTAAAAGAAGCAACTTATGTTGTATTTGACGTTGAGACAACGGGCTTGTCTGCTGTTCATAATGATTTGATTCAGATTGCGGCATCAAAAATGCATAAAGGTAATATTATTGAGCAATTTGATGAATTCATAGATCCAGGACATCCTCTTTCTGCATTTACTACTGAGTTGACCGGTATTACTGATAATCATGTTAAAGGTGCTAAACCTTTAGTGCAAGTTTTACAGGAATTTCAAGAATTCTGTCAAGGAACTGTGCTAGTGGCCCATAATGCGACCTTTGACGTTGGTTTTATGAATGCCAATTACGAAAGACATCAGTTACCAACAATTTCACAACCGGTTATTGATACTTTAGAATTTGCACGAAATCTTTATCCTGAGTATAAGCGTCATGGTTTGGGGCCTTTGACGAAGCGGTTTGGTGTGGCTTTGGATCATCACCATATGGCCAATTATGATGCGGAAGCTACGGGTCGTTTGTTGTTTATCTTCATAAAAGATGTGTTTGATAAGCACGGTTTGACTAATCTGGAACAGTTGAACACGGATTTGGTTTCTGAAGATTCGTATAAAAAGTCTCGTGTCAAACATGCGACGCTGTATGTTCAGAATCAAACTGGCTTGAAGAATATCTTTAAGTTAGTAAGTTTATCAAATGTCTCATACTTTGAGGGAGTAGCACGTATTCCTCGTACGGTCTTAGATGAGTATCGTGAGGGAATTATTGTAGGTTCTGCTTGTGCTGATGGTGAGGTTTTTGATACGCTTCTGTCTCACGGTATTGACAAGGCGGTTGAAGTTGCTAAATATTATGACTTTATTGAAGTTATGCCACCGGCAATTTATGCACCCTTGATTGCAAAGGATTTAATCAAGGATGAGGAGGCTATAGAACAACTGATTCGGGATTTGATTGAAGTCGCTAATCGTCTGGACAAGCCTGTGCTGGCTACAGGAAATGTACACTATATCAACCCTGAGGATGCCATTTATCGTGAAATCATTGTTCGTGCTTTGGGACAAGGAGCCATGATTAATAGGCCAATTGGTAAGGGAGAAAATGCGAAACCTGCTCCTTTACCTGAAGCGCATTTTAGGACAACTAACGAGATGCTAGACGACTTTGCCTTTTTAGGAAAAGACTTAGCCTATGAAATTGTTGTAACTAATACGCAGGCTATGGCAGATCAAATTGAAGAGGTTGAGGTTGTCAAAAAAGACTTGTACACACCTTTTATTGATCGTGCGGAAGAACAGGTTGCGGAGATGACATATGCTAGAGCGTTTGAGCTCTATGGTAATCCTTTGCCTGATATTATTGACCTGCGAATTGAGAAAGAGTTGTCTTCAATTCTTGGTAATGGATTTGCCGTAATCTACCTGGCTTCGCAGATGCTAGTTAACCGTTCAAATGAACGTGGCTACCTAGTTGGTTCGCGTGGATCTGTCGGTTCTAGTTTTGTTGCGACGATGATTGGAATTACTGAGGTCAATCCGATGCCGCCACATTATCTCTGTCCTAATTGTCAACACTCAGAGTTCATTACAGATGGATCTTATGGATCTGGCTTCGATTTGCCTGATAAGGAATGTTCAGAATGTGGAACGGAATATAAAAAAGATGGTCAGGATATTCCTTTCGAGACCTTCCTAGGTTTTGATGGGGATAAGGTTCCTGATATCGATTTGAACTTTTCCGGAGATGATCAGCCATCAGCCCACTTGGACGTTCGTGATATTTTTGGAGAACAATATGCTTTTCGTGCCGGAACAGTCGGAACTGTTGCAGATCGGACGGCTTATGGTTTTGTTAAAGGTTACGAACGTGATTACAATAAGTTTTACCGTGATGCCGAGGTCGATCGTTTAGCTATGGGGGCTGCGGGTGTTAAGCGAAACACAGGTCAGCACCCGGGTGGTATCGTTGTTATTCCAAATTATATGGATGTCTATGATTTCACACCTGTTCAATATCCGGCAGATGATGTAACGGCTGCCTGGCAGACGACTCACTTTAACTTCCACGATATTGATGAGAACGTGTTGAAGCTTGATATTCTGGGACATGATGATCCGACTATGATTCGTAAGTTGCAGGATTTATCAGGAATTGATCCAAAAGATATTCGAGCAGATGATCCAGATGTAATGAAACTTTTTTCAGGGACTGATATTTTAGGGGTAACACCTGAACAGATTGGGACACCAACGGGAATGTTGGGAATCCCTGAGTTTGGGACTAACTTTGTTCGTGGTATGGTCGACGAGACGCATCCGACGACCTTTGCGGAACTCTTACAGTTATCTGGTTTGTCCCACGGAACAGACGTTTGGTTAGGTAATGCACAAGATTTGATTAAGGAAGGTATCGCCACTCTGAAAACAGTTATCGGTTGTCGTGATGATATCATGGTATACCTAATGCATGCGGGATTAGATCCTAAGATGGCCTTCACGATCATGGAACGTGTTCGTAAGGGGATGTGGTTGAAGATTTCCGAAGAAGAGCGTAATGGCTATATTCAAGCCATGCGTGAAAATAATGTTCCAGACTGGTACATTGAATCTTGTGGTAAAATCAAGTACATGTTCCCTAAAGCCCATGCGGCAGCCTACGTTATGATGGCCCTGCGTGTAGCTTATTTCAAAGTGCACCATCCTATTTATTACTATTGTGCCTATTTCTCAATTCGAGCTAAAGCATTTGAGCTTAAGACGATGTCTGCGGGTCTTGATGCTGTTAAAGCTCGAATGGAAGATATTAAGGAGAAGCGCCAACGAAATGAAGCGACTAATGTTGAAAATGACTTATTTACAACGCTTGAAATTGTCAATGAAATGTTAGAACGTGGCTTTACCTTTGGTCAGTTGGATCTTTATAAGAGTCAGGCAACTGAATTTCTGATTGAAGGAGATACTTTGATTCCACCGTTTATTGCACTTGAAGGTTTGGGTGAGAACGTTGCTAAGCAAGTGGTTGCTGCACGTGAAGAAGGTGAATTCCTTTCCAAGACAGAATTGCGTAAACGAGGAGGCCTATCATCAACCTTGGTTGAAAAATTGGATGAAATGGGAATCCTAGGAAATATGCCAGAAGATAATCAATTAAGTCTTTTTGACGATTTCTTTTAATAGCTAAAGAGAATCGTCATCAACTTTGAGAGAATGGAGTCAGTCTCTGTTCTCTTTTTGTTTAGGGGTCTGCATGTGATGCTAAAAAGCCAAAGCTGAGAGGAAACCTTTTTCTTCGTCTTATGGTATACTGATAGAAAATTATAGTTTCAAGGAGTTAATTATGGTTTTACCAAATTTTAAAGAAAATCTTGAGAAATATGCTAAATTACTGGTTGCTAATGGGATTAATGTACAACCTGGTCACACAGTGGCCTTGAGCATTGATGTAGAACAAGCAGAGCTAGCACACCTCTTAGTTAAAGAAGCCTATGCTCTAGGAGCAGCTGAGGTAATCGTTCAATGGTCAGATGATATTATTAATCGCGAGCGCTTCTTGCATGCTGATATGGACCGCATCGAAGAGGTTCCTGCCTATAAAAAAGCTGAAATGGAATATTTGTTAGCCAAGAAAGCAAGTCGTTTAGGTGTTCGTTCATCAGATCCGGGCGCCCTTAATGGTGTAGCTCCTGAACGTTTATCTGCTCATGCTAAGGCTACTGGAGTGGCCTTTAAACCTATGCAGGTGGCAACTCAGTCTAATAAGGTTAGTTGGACGGTAGCTGCTGCAGCTGGTAAAGAATGGGCTAAGAAAGTCTTTCCTGATGCTTCGAGTGATGAGGAAGCTGTAGATTTACTTTGGGATCAAATTTTCAAGACGTGTCGTGTCTATGAAGAGGACCCTGTACGTGCCTGGAAGGAACATGCTGACCGTTTGGATGCTAAAGCACGCCTACTCAATGAGGCACAATTCTCAGCTTTGCACTACCAAGCACCTGGAACAGATTTGACTCTAGGATTGCCTAAAAACCATGTTTGGGAGTCTGCAGGTGCCATCAATGCACAAGGTGAAGGCTTCCTTCCTAATATGCCAACAGAAGAGGTCTTTACGGCACCTGATTTTCGTCGTGCAGATGGTTATGTCTCAAGTACAAAGCCTCTAAGTTACAATGGTAATATTATCGAGGGAATCAAGGTAACCTTTAAAAACGGTGAAATTGTAGATATCACAGCGGACCAAGGTGACGAAGTGATGAAGAATCTCGTCTTCAACAATAATGGGGCGCGTGCTCTAGGTGAATGTGCCTTGGTACCAGATCCAAGTCCTATCTCACAGTCAGGAATCACCTTCTTTAATACTCTTTTTGATGAGAATGCGTCCAACCACCTAGCTATTGGAGCAGCCTATGCTACCAGTGTTAAGGGTGGAGCAGACATGACAGAAGAGGAGCTTAAGGAAGCTGGACTTAATCGTTCTGATGTACACGTAGACTTTATGATTGGTTCAAATCAAATGGATATTGATGGTATCCGCCAAGATGGTAGTCGTGTACCGATCTTCCGAAATGGGGATTGGGTAATCTAAGTATGATGGAGAATTTATCATGATTGGAAGTATGATAGTTGGTTTTCTCATTGGCCTTATTGCCTCTGCTATATCAAATAGGGGTGAACGTATGGGCTGTATTGGTAAGACCTTTGTTGGATGGCTAGGTGCTTTTGTTGGTCAGCTTCTTTTTGGAAATTGGGGACCGATGCTAGCAGATACTGCTATCGTTCCATCAGTACTGGGTGCTGTTATCTTATTAGCCCTTTTTTGGAATCGTAATAGTTAGAAATGAAAGAGTTCTGAGGTATTGGTTAGATATCTAAGGACTCTTTTTTCTTATTTTTTCATTTTCATATACCACTTTTAGAAAAACTGTGGTAGAGTAATAAAAACAGCATCTATTTGGAAAGGACTAGAAATGAGTGACTTAGATAAAAACATGGCTGTAAAAAGTATGGTAGTTATGCGTAAAGCTTTTCGTACCATCGATGCCAAGGTTTCTGAGACCTTTAAAGAATTTAATTTGACACCAACTCAATTTGGAGTCATGGACGTGCTTAATGCCAAAGGTCGCATGAAGATTGGCGAATTAATTGACCGCATGCTTGCCACCTCCGGGAATATGACTGTTGTCATTAAAAATATGGAGAAAAAAGGTTGGTTGACGCGAGAAGCCTGCCAAACAGATAAGCGTGCTTTCGAGGTTGATTTGACGGATGAGGGCCGTCGTATTATTCAAGCAGCAATCCCGCCACATCAGCAAGCTATTGAGGAGACTTTTTCCGTTCTGACACCTGAAGAGCAGGCACAGTTGGTAGAGCTCCTGAAAAAATTTAAGAATGTCTGAGCATATTTCTTTATATTTCTAATGGAATCCTATATATTACTATGTAGTAATAAAAAACAATTATTAGAAATACAAAGGAAGTGTATTATGAAAAACATTTTATTTATCGTTGGGTCTCTTCGCAAGGGATCATTTAACCACCAATTAGCAGAAGAAGCTGAGAAAATGCTAGCTGGTAAAGCTAATATTTCTTATCTTGACTATAGTCAAGTACCTGTTTTTAATCAGGATTTAGAAAGTCCAGTTCTTCCAGTTTTGGCAGAAGTTCGAGAACAGGTCTTGGCAGCAGACGCAATTTGGATTTTCTCACCGGTTTATAATTTCTCAATTCCTGGGCCAGTGAAAAATTTGCTTGACTGGTTGAGCCGTGCCCTTGACCTATCAGATCCTTCAGGGCCATCAGCTCTTCAAGATAAGATTGTAACCGTGTCATCAGTTGCTAATGGTGGTCACAATCAACTTTTTGATGCCTACAAAGACTTGTTACCATTTATCCGTACCCAAGTGGTCGGTGATTTTACAGCGACACGTGTAAATGATACAGCCTGGGCGGATGGGAAATTCCTAGCAACTGAAGAAGTTCTTGAAAGTCTTCAGAATCAAGCGGAAGCTTTGATTGAAGCGATTAAATAAGAATAATGAATACCCGAGGTTTCTAGCTTCGGGTATTTTTATATGCAATAATGAAAAAAGACACCCTAAGGTGTCTTCGTATTATGAAGGCGGTAGACGGATTTGAACCGACGATCAAGCTTTTGCAGAGCCGTGCCTTACCACTTGGCTATACCGCCATAACAGATACCATTCTATCGAAAAAAAAAAGATTCGTCAAGTCTCTTTCATCAAATTGACGGGGTGTTTGTTCAAACTGCCTATTTACAAGAAACATAAAGAGGTTGAAAGACATTCAACCTCTTCATATTAATTGTAACTGTTGAAGATAGATTACTAACACGCAAGTGTTGATTATTGTCTAATCAAGTAATCAAAGGCTCCAATAGCAGCTGTAGCACCAGACCCCATGGAGATAATGATTTGCTTGTAGGCGCTATCTGTACAGTCACCTGCAGCAAAAATACCAGGGATATTTGTTGACCCAAATTTATCAACGATAATTTCTTGGCGCTCATTGAGTTCAATGCCACTATCTTTGAGCCAAGCAGTACTTGGTACAAGACCAATTTGAACAAAGACACCTTCAAGATCAAGATGTTTTTCTTCGTTTGTATCACGCTCAACGTAATTCAAACCAGTTACATGATCTTGACCAACAATTTCTTTGGTTGCAACGTTCTTAAGAATGGTCAGATTATCAGTTTTAGCAGCTCGTTCTTGTAAGACTTGATCTGCCTTTAATTCAGGTAAGAACTCTAAGACCGTAACATGTTTAGTAATGCCGGCTAAATCTAAAGCCGCTTCCAAACCTGAGTTACCACCACCGATAACTGCAACATTCTTCCCTTCAAATAGTGGACCATCACAGTGTGGGCAGTAAGTAACACCTTTATTGCGGAATTCTTCCTCGCCAGGAACGTTGATATTACGCCATTTGGCTCCGAGAGCTAGGATGGCAGTTTTGGATTTTAAAACGGCACCGTTAGCCAGTGTCACTTCAATAAGTTCTTTCTTTTCGATGCCAGTAGCTAATTGACTTTTGATGATATCAACATCATAAGATTTCGTATGCTCTTCAACTTGGGCCATTAACTTAGGACCTTCTGTATATAGCGTACCAATCATGTTCTCAATGCCGACTGTTTCGATAACTTGTCCACCAAAGGTTTCTGCTAAAAGACCAGTTTTTAAACCTTTACGGGCAGCATAGATGGCCGCACTGTTTCCAGCAGGACCACCACCAATAACCAAAACATCATAGACACCTTTATCAGCGAAAGCATCAGCATCAAGTGGTCCGTCCAATTTTTCTACAAGTTGTTCAATGGTTGCACGACCAGATGTAAATTCTTCTTGATCTTTGTAAACCGTAGGAACAGACATGATACCTTTGGCCTTGACCTCATCCTGATACATACCACCTTCAATCATGGTGTGAGTGATATTTGGGTTCAAAACAGCCATTATATTAAAGGCTTGAACAACGTCTGGACAATTGTGACAAGTTAATGAAACATAAGTTTCTAAATCGATGGGTTTATCAATCTTCTTGATACGTTCGATAGTGTCCTCATCAACTTTAGGTGGACGACCAGAAACTTGCAAGAGAGCTAAAATGAAAGATGTGAATTCGTGGCCCATTGGTAAGCCTGAGAAAATAACACGACTTTTTTGCCCTTTTTGTGCAATACCAAAACTAGGTTGACGTTTTAAATGTGTTGATTCAAGACTAATACGGTCAGACATAGCGGCAATCTCGTCTAGAAATTCTTTTACTTTTCGAGAATTATCGTCATCCCCTAAGTCTGTTTGTAATACAATATCAGATTCTAGTAAATTTAAATATTGTGCTAATTGCGTCTTGATTTCTTTATCTAAGACCATGGATACCCCCTGGTTGTTAAATTTTACCTACAAGATCTAAGCTAGGAGTAAGTGTTTCAGCTCCTTCTTTCCATTTGGCTGGACAAACTTCACCTGGATGTTGACGAATATATTGAGCAGCACGAACTTTATCAATAAGAGTGCTTGCATCACGTCCAATACCATCAGCGTTGATTTCCATCATTTGGATAACGCCATCTGGATCAATAATAAATGTACCACGTTGTGCGAGGCCATCTTCTCCAAGAACATCAAAACCTTGTGAGATGTGGTGTGAAGGATCTCCAATCATAGGATAAGTAATAGTTCCAACAACATCTGAGTCATCATGCCAAGCTTTGTGAACAAAGTGAGTATCAGTAGAGACAGAGTAAACCTCTACACCAAGAGATTTAAGAGTTTCATATTGTTCTTGAAGGTCACCGAGTTCAGTTGGGCAGACAAATGAGAAATCTGCAGGGTAGAAGCAGAAAACAGCCCATTTTCCCTTAACATCTTCATCTGTAACAGTAATGAATTCCCCGTTGTGGTAAGCTTGTGCTGAAAATTCAATAATTTCTTTTCCGACTAATGACAAAATAATGTCCTCCTCTATTTTTGATAGCCTAATTATAAACAAAATACTTATCAACCTCAAAGAAAACGATTGCAATTTTAATGCGGGTAATTTTTTTCTAATGATTAGCCTGATTTTAGAGCTTGTCAAATGTCACTTTTTTTGATAGACTACTATAGTTGCGTAAAGTGACAAATACTCATTCTAAGCCGATTGTGGTCTTGTTGCCGCAGGGTGGGACTGCAAGTCTAAAGCTTAGAAGAGGAAAAAACAATTTTTAAGGAGAAATACTCATGGCAGTAATTTCAATGAAACAACTTCTTGAGGCTGGTGTTCACTTCGGTCACCAAACTCGTCGCTGGAATCCTAAGATGGCTAAGTACATCTTCACAGAACGTAACGGAATCCACGTTATCGACTTGCAACAAACTGTAAAAATGGCTGATACAGCTTACGAATTCGTTCGTGAAGCAGCAGCTAACGATGCAGTAATCTTGTTCGTTGGTACTAAAAAACAAGCAGCTGAAGCAGTAGCTGAAGAAGCAACTCGTGCTGGTCAATACTACATCAACCACCGTTGGTTGGGTGGTACTCTTACAAACTGGGATACTATCCAAAAACGTATCGCTCGTTTGAAAGAAATCAAACAAATGGAAGCTGATGGAACTTTCGAAGTTCTTCCTAAGAAAGAAGTTGCACTTCTTAACAAACAACGTGCACGTCTTGAAAAATTCTTGGGTGGTATCGAAGATATGCCTCGCATTCCAGATGTAATCTACATCGTTGACCCACACAAAGAACAAATCGCTGTTAAAGAAGCTAAAAAACTTGGTATCCCAGTTGTAGCGATGGTTGATACAAACGCTGATCCAGATGAGATTGATGTAATCATCCCAGCTAACGATGACGCTATCCGTGCCGTTAAATTGATCACTTCAAAAATGGCTGATGCTATCATCGAAGGTAACCAAGGTGAAGATGCTTCTGCAGATTTCCAAGAAGCAGCTGCAGCTGATTCAATCGAAGAAATCGTTGAAGTTGTCGAAGGTGACAACAACTAATCTTTAAGATTGGTTTGGGCTCAATGCCCACTAAAGATACGACAAACACCTAAGGGGCGGGGCTCAGCCCTGCCCCTTAGTTTGATAAAATAAATTTGGAGAAAAACAAAATGGCAGAAATTACAGCTAAACTTGTTAAAGAATTGCGTGAAAAATCTGGTGCTGGTGTCATGGACGCTAAAAAAGCATTGGTTGAAGTTGAAGGTGATATCGAAAAAGCAATTGAATTGCTTCGCGAAAAAGGTATGGCTAAAGCAGCTAAGAAAGCTGACCGTGTTGCAGCTGAAGGTTTGACTGGTGTTTACGTTAACGGTAACGTTGCAGCAGTTGTTGAAGTTAATGCTGAAACTGACTTCGTTGCGAAGAACGCTCAATTCGTTGAATTGGTAAACGAAACAGCTAAAGTAATTGCTGAGGGTAAACCAGCTAACAACGAAGAAGCACTTGCATTGACTATGCCTTCAGGTGAAACTCTTGAAGCTGCATACGTAACTGCTACAGCTACTATCGGTGAAAAGATTTCATTCCGTCGTTTTGCAGTTGTTGAGAAAACTGATGCACAACACTTCGGAGCTTACCAACACAACGGTGGACGTATCGGTGTTGTTTCAGTTATCGAAGGTGGAGATGATGCTCTTGCAAAACAAATCTCAATGCACATCGCAGCGATGAAACCAACTGTTCTTTCATACACTGAATTGGACGAACAATTTGTTAAAGATGAATTGGCACAACTTAACCACGCTATCGATCAAGATAACGAAAGCCGTGCTATGGTTAACAAACCAGCTCTTCCACACCTTAAATATGGTTCTAAAGCTCAATTGACTGATGCTGTTCTTGCTCAAGCTGAAGAAGATATCAAAGCTGAGTTGGCTGCTGAAGGTAAACCAGAAAAAATCTGGGATAAAATCATCCCAGGTAAAATGGACCGCTTCTTGCTTGACAACACTAAAGTTGACCAAGCATACACACTTCTTGCTCAAGTTTACATCATGGACGACAGCAAAACAGTTGAAGCTTACCTTGAATCAGTAAACGCTTCAGTAGTAGAATTCGTTCGCTTTGAAGTTGGTGAAGGTATCGAAAAAGCATCTAACGACTTTGAATCAGAAGTTGCAGCTACAATGGCAGCAGCTCTTAACAACTAATTCTAGTTACTAGATAAAAAGAAAAGAAGTTACGTGAATGAATCGTAGCTTCTTTTTTGTTGCTATTAAAAAACGTCTGAGTATGCCCCAGACGTTGAAAAAGTAATTAATGAGCGAAGGTATTTACACCAAGTAGAAGAGAGAGTGTTCCCATGATGATACCTGCAAGGATAACCCCAAGCATAACAGCAATAACACTACGTTTAAAGTCCCAATCTAGGATAGATGCTGCTAGGGTACCAGTCCAAGCTCCTGTTCCTGGAAGCGGAATTCCCACAAAAAGGAGAAGGGCCCAGAAGACACCCTTATCTCCGGCAGCTTTTTCAAGTTTTTGGCCACCACTGTGACCTTTTTTAAGACACCAGGTAAAGAAACCACCAATTAGAGGTTTGTCTGCCCCCCATTCGAGAACACGGCGGGCGAAGAAGAAGATAATTGGGACTGGAATCATGTTCCCAATGACACAAAGAATTAGGGCTTGCCACCAAGGGATACCTGAGGCGATAGCAACAGGAACGGCTCCACGGAGCTCAACCAAGGGAATCATAGAGATTAAGAGTGCAATGATGTATTTCATGAGTAACCTTTCATAGGGAAATAAAATAAGAGATAAGACTCAAAATGACATGAGCTTTATCAAGAGTGATAAGACTAGTACTACTGCTAAAGTGCTAAAAAGTACTTGTTGGATTAGGTGGGTCTCAGCCTATTAAAGTGGATAGAAAATTTGAATCAAACACCTTAAGTAACCTAATATTTTAGTCTTATTTATTGTATCTTATATGGTCTCTAATGACAACTTTAAAAAGCTTTTTGAAGGTATAGTTTCCCATGAGCTGACATTTTTGGTATAATAATAGTCAGTTATAGTCAAATTAGACTGGAGGAATTAAGATGGCAAGAAATACATCAGATAGTATAGAAGAATATATTAAAGAATTGCTGGGCCAGTCTGGAATTGCTGAGATTCAACGCTCGAACTTAGCAGATACTTTTCAAGTTGTACCGAGTCAGATTAACTATGTTATTAAGACTCGTTTTACAGAAAGTCGTGGTTATATTGTTGAGAGTAAACGTGGAGGTGGCGGTTATATTCGTATCGTCAAGGTCAGATTCTCCGACAAGCACCACATGATTAATGATTTGCTTCAGAACTTGGCAGATCAGCTCAGCGAGCAGGTATTTACAGACTTGATTCAGTTGCTTTTTGATGAAAAAATCATCACTGAACGTGAGGGAAATTTGATTTTAGCAACTGCTAGTGATGATGTTTTAGGCGAAGATGCGGCTGCTATTCGTTCGCGTATTCTACGCTCGCTATTACTTAGATTGGATAGAAAAGGAAATTAGATGACGACATATTCAAGAAAAATGCAGGCCATTTTCCATCGTGCTCAGCTTGAGGCAGAGCGTTTTGGAAGTCCTTTCTTGGAGACTTGGCATGTGCTTCTGGCTATGGTTGAGGTTCCAGGATCTGTAGCCTACCTAACATTTACTGATTTTGAGGACCGTATTCGTGCGGAAGAGCTTGAGACAGCCGCTGTACTAGCGATGGAGAAAAGTCCAAAAGACTTGTCTGAATCCGATATTATCGATTTACGTGCACAGTCACATGCTTTAGAGGTTATGTTGCAAGAGGCAGAGGGAATTGCTAGTGTGACTGGTGCTGTAGAGGTAGGGTCTGAACATGTATTGATGGCCTTCCTTCTTCATAAGGATTTGATGGTTTGCCGTCTCCTTGAAGTTGCTGGTTTTCAATATAAGGATGACAGCGATAAGCCTCGCATTATCGATTTACGACGTTCTTTGGAGCGTTACGCAGGTCTTAGTAAGCAAGATTTGAAGGCCATTCATGACCTTCGTAAGCCTAAAAAATCAAAGGCATCAGGAAATTTTGCTAATATGATGCAGCCTCCTCAATCTTCTACTGGGGAACTGTCAGATTATACCAAAGACTTAACGGCAGTAGCCGAATTAGATGCTCTTGATCCTGTTATTGGACGTGAGAAAGAAATTTCACGCATGATTCAGGTTTTGAGTCGTAAAACGAAGAATAACCCAGTTCTTGTGGGTGAAGCAGGTGTTGGTAAGACGGCACTTGCGCTTGGCTTAGCACAGCGTATTGCTTCAGGCGAAGTACCTTTTGAGTTGGCTGATATGCGTATCTTAGAGCTTGATATGATGAGTGTGGTTGCAGGAACACGTTTCCGTGGCGATTTCGAAGAACGTATGAATCAGATCATTGATGAGATTGAAGCTGATGGAAAAATCATTCTTTTTATTGACGAATTGCATACGATTATTGGTTCTGGTTCAGGTATTGATAGCACCTTAGATGCGGCGAATATTTTGAAACCCGCTCTAGCACGTGGAACTCTTCATATGGTTGGAGCAACTACTCAAGCTGAGTACCAGAAGCATATTGAGAAAGATGCAGCTCTTTCTCGCCGTTTTGCTAAGATTACAATTGAGGAGCCAAGTGTACCTGAGGCGATTGATATTCTAAAAGGCCTACGTTCGTCTTATGAAGACTATCATCGTGTAACGATTACTGATGAGGCGGTTGAGACAGCAGTCAAGGCAGCCCACCGTTATTTGACGAGTAAAAACTTGCCTGACTCTGCCATTGATCTTTTAGATGAAGCGAGTGCAACTGTTCAAGGTCGTATCAAAAAAGAAGCCAAACGTGAGATAACGCCTTTGGATGAAGCGCTTCTATCTGGTGATATGAAGGCTGCTGTTAAACAATATAAAGCTAGCCAAAAAGCAAAATTACCAGAACCTGCCTTGGTAGATGCAGATCAGATTATGCAAACCCTTAGTCGTCTATCAGGTATTCCTGTTGAGAAGATGACTCAGGCAGATAGCAAGCGTTACTTGAATCTGGAAGCAGAGCTTCATAAACGTGTTATTGGTCAAGACGAAGCAGTTTCAGCGATTAGTCGTGCTATTCGTCGTAACCAGTCAGGTATTCGTACTGGAAAACGTCCGATTGGTTCCTTCATGTTCCTTGGACCTACTGGTGTTGGTAAGACAGAGTTGGCCAAGGCTTTGGCGGAAGTTCTCTTTGATGATGAGTCAGCTTTGCTTCGCTTTGACATGTCAGAATACATGGAAAAATTTGCGGCTAGCCGCCTTAATGGTGCTCCTCCAGGTTATGTTGGATATGATGAGGGTGGTGAATTAACAGAGAAAGTTCGCAATAAGCCTTACTCAGTTCTCCTCTTTGACGAGGTGGAAAAGGCTCACCCAGATATTTTCAACATCCTCTTACAGGTTTTGGATGATGGTGTCTTGACGGATAGTCGAGGTCGTAAAGTCGATTTCTCAAATACCATTATCATTATGACTTCGAACTTGGGAGCGACTGCTCTTCGTGATGATAAGACTATTGGATTTGGTGCCCAAGACATTTCTCATAATCACCAAGCAATGCAGTCACGTATCATGGAAGAACTTAAGAAGGCCTACCGTCCAGAGTTTATCAACCGTATTGATGAGAAGGTTGTCTTCCATAGTCTAGAGGAAGAGCAACTTCGTGAGATTGTCAAGATTATGATGAAACCGTTGGTATCAGCTTTGGCTGAAAAAGGGATTGACTTGAAATTCCAACCAGCTGCTCTCAAGCATTTAGCTAAAGATGGCTATGATGTTGAGATGGGTGCTCGTCCATTACGTCGCACGATTCAAACTCAAGTGGAGGACAAGTTATCTGAGCTCTTACTAGGTGGTCAAGTAGTTAGTGGACAAACTCTTAAAATCGGCTGCTCGAAAGATAAATTAACCTTTACAGTAGTGTAAAAATCAAACAAATAGACAGATTACAGGTGTAGTCTGTCTTTTTTTGTGTCAATAGGAGTCAAGATAGAGTCAATCTTTCTGTAAAGATGGGGTAAAAGAAAAAGCCGAGCAAAGCTCGACTGTAATAATTAGAGTTTTTCGTTGACAAAGTTGACAAAGTGATTCCACCAGACCTTGAGGAAGAAGCTTTTCTTAACTTCTTTACCAGCAACCAGTTCCATGCTAGGCATACCTTGGTTAGGCAAGTAACCTTCTCCTACAAGTGACTTATCTTCAAAGGTAGCAGTTCCAACCTTGTCACTTGAGTTGACAGGGGCTTGGACTTGATTTGTAGTAACTTTAATATGTTTACTATTGTTAGCATCTATTTTTTGGATGATATTAAAGTCAGACTTAGCAACAGCAGTGACTTGCTTAGATTTCCCATCAAGGACAGGGGCTTGGCTTTTACCGATGGCTTGTCCTTTTTTGGCAATGGTCTTGCTTTCCCAATGATAGACTACGTAATTAAGTAGGTCATTGGTTGCAGTGAAACGGGCGTAGTCATCAGTATCGGTATTATCAGCATTCAAAATGACTGTGATAATGCTCATGCCGCTTTCATTTGAGTGGGCCACGAAGGAAGCACCGGCTAAATCAGTGGTCCCTGTTTTTAGGCCATCCACTCCTTTACGGTAACTAGGTTGTCCCTTGAGCATATAGTTGAAGGTTTTGAGTTTGTTGACACCATCAAAATCAGCTTCAGTTTTTTTAGTGATATCGAGAATTTCAGGATATTCTTTCACCACGTGTTGTGCAATGATAGCAACATCTTTAGCACTCATGGTATTTTCTTCGTCTGATTTAGAGCCTGGATAGATATTGTCACCTAAGTAAGAATTATTGAGGCCAGAGGCATTGACAATCTTGGCATCAGTGATACCCCAATCTTTAAGTTGGGCTTTCATCATGTCGACAAACTTACTTTCGGTTCCTCCGATTTCCTCGGCTAGAGCAATAGATGCACTGTTGGCACTGGAAATAAGAGTTGCGTCAAGAAGTTGTTTGACAGTGTATTTGCGGGCATCTAGTGGAATATTAGATACTCCGGCACTGACAGTTAGTTCAAAGGGGTAGTCAGAAATGTCAACTTTGCTGTTCCATTTTAGGTCTCCCTGATCTACCGCTTTATAAACCATATAGGCTGTTAGGAGCTTGGTAATAGAGCCAACCCCTGTAGAGGTGGTTGCATCTTTTTCGTATAAAATCTTGCCAGTATTAGCTTCGACAGCGATGGCATGTTTGGCTGAGGCATCATATCCTTTTTTCTTATCTGCTGCAAAAGCAGGGGCTACGCTTCCCAGACAGAGTAAGAAGGTCATCATAAGCGTAATCAGTTTTTTCATGGTTTGTTCCTTCATGTGTTTTGGATATTTATTATACCACATTTTGAGAGGAACTTAAGGTGTTGAGAAGGAGCTTTTACTTACAAGACCAATTTTGAAGGCAAGATAAAACTACCTTTTGATATCTAAAAGGTAGTTTTGTGTTTACTTGTTTCCTGTAAAGAAATTAACGATATGGTTCCACCAAACTTTTAAGAAGAAACTTTTCTTGATAGATTGGTTGGCTGTTACAGAAATTTGAGGTGGATCAGAGATGTAACCTGTTCCAACGAGATCCTTATCATCAAAGGTCGCTGTTCCAATAGTGTCACCTTTTTTGATAGGTGCTGTTATAGTTTTTGCTTTGATTTTAACAGCATCATTTTTGCTGTTTATTTTTTGAACGACTGTAAGGTCCGACTCGAGCTTAGCAGATATGGTTTGACTGTCTCCATCGGCTACCTTAATATTATTTTTCTTGACGATTTGTCCTTTGGTGTTGAGGGTTTTGATTTCCCAGTTTTGAGTCACATAATCTAGCAACTCATTTGTGGCTGTGAATCTGGCAGCTTCATCTTCTCCACCATTATCTGCATTCATGACAACGGTAATCAAACTCATGCCATTTTCATTGGAGTGGGCTACAAAGGATGCTCCTGCAAGTTCAGTTGTTCCAGTCTTGAGTCCATCAACGCCTTCACGGTAGTTGTCTTGACCTTCTAACATGTAGTTGTGCGTCGTTAATTTGTTGTCACCTTCGAAATCAGTTTCGGTTTGCTTGGTGATTTCAAGTACCTGAGGATAGTCTTTGATGAGGTGGTCTGCAATAATGGCAACATCTAGAGCGCTCATAGTATTTTCGTCATCTGCTTTAGAGCCAGGATAGCGGTTATCCCCAAGGTATTTATTGTTTAGGCCAGAAGCGTTAAATAATTTAGCATCTGTAATGCCCCATTCTTTAAGTTGGGCTGTCATAGTGTCAACAAAGGCACTCTCTGATCCTGAGATTTTTTCAGCTAGAGCAATAGCAGCACTGTTAGCGCTGGAAATGAGGGTGGCATCCAGGAGCTGTTTAACAGTGTATTTTCGGGAATCTAGTGGGACATTTGAAACTTCTGAATCAACGGTTAAGTTGAAAGGATAGTCTGAAATATCTACTTCAGTGTCCCAGGTAATTTTTCCTTGGTCAACTGCTTTATAGACCATGTAGGCTGTTAGGATTTTAGTCATTGAAGCCACACCATCAGGAGTAGTGGCGTCCTTTTCATAGAGGACTTTCCCAGTAGTTGCTTCGATAGCAATCGCATGTTTAGCAGAAACATTGAAGTTATCTGTCTGTTCTTGTGCTAGAGCAGGTGTTACTAGGCCTAGTAAGATTAAGGCAATCATAATGATGTGTTGTAATTTTTTCATAGTCATTCCTTTGTCTCTCATAAGTGTTTATTATATCACAAAACGACTTAAATATCTGAGAGAAAGGGAGACTTGGGCGCTAACTTATGCCGGAGCTCTGCCATTTTTGACTATATTATGGTAAAATGAAAGTTATATCAAATGAATGACATAAAGTTGACCGGTTCGTTTTTTTAAGGGCTGGTCATGGATAAAAAGAGGGATCAAACATGGCTAAACAAACTTTTGAGATGACCTTTGCAGGACGCCCGCTTGTCGTTGAAGTTGGGCAGGTAGCCAAGCAGGCTAATGGTGCTGTCGTCGTGCGTTATGGAGATACAACTGTATTATCAACAGCTGTTATGTCTAAAAAGATGGCAACTGCAGATTTCTTTCCTTTACAGGTTAATTATGAGGAAAAAATGTATGCAGCTGGTAAGTTCCCGGGTGGCTTTAATAAGCGTGAGGGTCGTCCTTCAACAGATGCCACTTTGACTGCTCGCCTTATTGACCGTCCTATTCGTCCTATGTTTGCGGAGGGCTTTCGTAACGAAGTTCAAGTCATTAACACCGTCCTCTCTTATGATGAGAATGCTAGTGCTCCGATGGCGGCTATGTTTGGGAGTTCTTTAGCTCTTTCTATCTCTGATATTCCTTTCAATGGTCCGATTGCTGGGGTTCAAGTGGCCTATGCTGCAGAAGATTTCATCATCAACCCAAGTGCAGCGGATAAGGAAGTTTCACTTTTAGATTTGACAGTGGCAGGTACCAAGGAAGCTATCAATATGGTAGAGTCAGGTGCCCAGGAATTGTCTGAGGATATTATGTTGCAAGCACTCTTGAAGGGACATGAGGCTATTCAAGAGTTGGTTGATTTCCAAAATTATATCGTTGCAGCTGTTGGCAAGGAAAAGGCTGAGGTTGAACTTCTACAAGTTGATGCTGATTTGAAAGTCGAAATCGAAACAGCTTATTATGATCAATTAGCTAAGGCTGTTCAGGTGGAAGAAAAACTGGCGCGTGAAGCAGCAACCCAGGCTGTAAAAGAAGAGGTCCTCGCTTCTTATCAAGAACGCTTTGCGGAAGATGAGGATAAGGAAACTATTCTGCGTGATGTAGCAGAAATCCTTGAGCAGATGGAACATGCTGAAGTGCGTCGTTTGATTACAGAAGACAAGGTTCGTCCAGATGGTCGTCGTGTGGATGAAATCCGTCCTTTGGACGCAGAGATTGACTTTCTTCCTAAGGTTCATGGTTCAGGTCTCTTTACACGTGGTCAAACTCAAGCCTTGTCAGTTTTGACTTTGGCACCTATGAGTGATACACAACTTGTTGATGGTTTGGATCCAGAGTATAAGAAACGTTTCCTTCACCACTATAATTTTCCTCAGTATTCAGTGGGTGAGACAGGGCGTTATGGTGCACCAGGTCGACGTGAAATTGGTCACGGAGCCTTGGGTGAACGTGCCCTTGCTCAGGTTCTCCCAAGTGTTGAAGAGTTCCCTTATGCGATCCGTTTGGTAGCCGAAGTCTTGGAGTCAAATGGTTCTTCATCACAAGCTTCTATTTGTGCAGGAACCTTGGCGCTTATGGCTGGTGGTGTACCGATTAAGGCACCTGTTGCAGGTATTGCCATGGGACTTATCTCAGATGGTACTAACTACACTGTCCTAACTGATATTCAAGGTTTGGAAGATCATTTTGGAGATATGGACTTTAAGGTAGCTGGTACACGTCAAGGAATTACAGCTCTTCAGATGGATATTAAGATTTCGGGTATTACACCGGCCATTCTCGAAGAGGCTTTGGTTCAGGCAAAGGTAGCTCGTTTTGAAATTCTTGATGTTATTGAGTCAGCAATCGCTGAGCCACGTCCAGAATTGGCACCAACAGCACCTAAGATTGACAGTATTCAGATTCCTGTTGACAAGATCAAGGTTGTCATCGGTAAAGGTGGCGAAACTATTGACAAGATTATCGCTGAGACTGGTGTCACTATTGATATTGATGAAGAAGGTCTTGTTCAGATTTTCTCTAGTGATCAGGATGCCATTAACCGTGCTAAAACTATCATCTCTGATCTTGTACGTGAAGCTAAGGTTGGAGAAGTTTACACTGTACCCGTTGTGCGTATTGAAAAGTTCGGTGCCTTCGTCCACCTTTTCAATAAGACAGATGCTCTCATCCACATCTCAGAACTAGCTTGGGAACGTACTGAGCATGTCGAAGATGTGGTTAAAGTTGGGGGTACGGTAACTGTTAAGATTATCAAAATCGATGAAAAAGGACGTATCGATGCCTCAATCAAGGCCTTGCTTCCTAAGCCTGAAAAACTTGAGGAAGGGGAAAATGGAGGAGAGCAGCGACATCGCCGTCGTTCTCGTCATAAACCACGCCACCATAATGAAAGTGGTGAAACACCGAAAAATCCTGATAAATCAGAAACGAAAGAACAGACAGAAGAATGACAGAAAATCAAGAATTGCAAGCTTTTGATGAAACTCTAAAAGAATTTTTAAAGGAACCAGACCACTTTTTGACTAGTCTGGCTTTGGTTAATCACCTACAACGTACTCCCGTCTTGGCTGCCCAAGACCTCTACGCAGTTGAAGTGGAAGGAAAGAAGGTTGTTCCTGTCTTCACCAATGAACAGGACCTACAATCTTTCAAAGCTACTCAAGAGAGTGCTCGAGAACAAACTTGGGTAGAACGTTCGAGCTTAGATGTTTTAACACAACTTGTTCAGGCAGAGCTTTTTGGTCTTGCTTTCAATTTAAAAGAGGATGGTGATTTCTCGAATACTACTCTTTTTGCAAGCAGTGAACTCATCCAGTTTATCAACTATTTCACTCAGACCCTTAATAATCTTTTGGGTGAGGAAAATCAAAAGGCAGCTCCTAAAGATAAGATTTATCTTGTTCCAGCCTTCATTCACAAACGCGAGGAAGATGGCCAGGATGGCCGTTTCTTTGCGACCATGTCGAATGCAGAGGGACAAAGTTATGTGCCTGTGTTTACGAACTTAACGAGCTTTGCAAAATGGTACGGTAACGAGACTTTTGGTCTACCTTTCCGTAAGGCTAAAGGGACGATTTTACAGTGGCCACTGTCAGAAATTTACCAGCCTTCAACAGGTGAAAATGAGTTGGATAAGGTTCAAGGTATTGTCATCAATCCGTTTGATGAGCAGCCTGAGTTAGTCGACTGGTCTTATTTTGAAGGGGATAGCGAGTAGACCTAGTGTTGGTAGCTTTCCACTTTAAATAATAATAGGGCCACAGCAAACAATAATAACAATAATGATGTAAGGAGTGACCTAAATGGGTTGGTGGAAAGAAAGTATTGATATAGTAAAGAAAAATGACCCGGCAGCTCGGACGAGTCTAGAGGTTCTTTTAACCTACCCTGGCTTAAAAGCCTTGGCTGCTCATCGTATCTCACATTTTCTCTGGCGCCACCATTGTCGACTCTTAGCGCGTATGCATAGTCAGTTTTGGCGCTTTTGGACTCAAATTGAGATTCACCCAGGGGCTCAGATTGCTGAAGGTGTCTTCATTGACCATGGCTCTGGCCTTGTTATTGGTGAGACAGCTGTTGTGGAGAAGGGTGCTATGCTTTACCACGGTGTCACTTTAGGTGGTACTGGTAAAGATGTGGGAAAACGTCACCCAACTGTTCGTGAGGGTGCCTTGGTTTCAGCTCATGCTCAGGTCATAGGCCCTATTGAGATTGGAAAGAATGCTAAGGTCGGTGCGGCAGCTGTGGTTGTTGCGGATGTCCCAGAAGATGTTACAGTCGTTGGTGTTCCTGCTAAGGTTGTGCGTGTTCATGGTCAAAAGGATGAAGAAGTTATCCACGATATTGAAGAAGGTCGTGAATACTATAGCGAAAAGCTAGAAGACCTTCTAAAAGCAGCTAGCTTTCATTCATCACGTCTATAAGGAAAGGAAACGATGAAACTCTTTAGTTCAAAGGTGACTCGATTGACGGTTGTGGGTCCTCTTGCTCTTGTTTACATTGCTTTACATAGAGCAGACTATAGTATGGCCGCCTTATGGTTTTGCATTGCTCTGTTATGGGCCGGTCTTGTTTTTAAGCAACGACACAAGTGAGATTTGAGTAATGAAAAAATTCTTCAAGGACAATCCTTTTTTGGTCTTCTATATAGTTGGGAGTTTTCTTTCAGCTATGTCTCTCTTAGCTCAAGGTCAGCTAGATGCGGCTATTTGGATTATCATTCTCGTTATACTCTTGTGTTTGTACCTAAACCATATCAAAGATAAAAAATAGTTTCCAGTTAATTGAAAGGAATCTCTAGTGATTAAAATTTATGATACGATGACGCGTTCGCTCCGTGATTTTGTACCTTTGACAGAAAATGTTGTCAATATGTATGTCTGCGGACCAACAGTTTACAATTACATTCATATCGGAAATGCCCGTTCAGCAGTAGCTTTTGATACTATTCGTCGTTATTTTGAGTATTGTGGCTACACAGTCAACTATATTTCCAACTTTACGGATGTAGATGATAAGATCATCAAGGCAGCCAATGAAGCTGGTATTTCAACTAAGGAATTGTCGGACAAGTTTATCGCGGCCTTTATGGAAGATACCGGACAACTTGGCATCAAACCAGCGACACAAAATCCACGTGTTATTAACTACATGGATGAAATCATTGCATTCGTGTCAACCTTGGTTGACAAAGGATTTGCCTATGTCTCTGAAGGTGATGTTTACTTCCGAGTAGCTAAGTCAAACAACTATGCTAAATTGGCTAACAAGACCTTGGAAGATCTTGAAATTGGTGCAAGCGGACGTACGGATGCTGAAACAGAACGTAAGGAAAATCCTCTAGATTTTGCCCTTTGGAAAGCTGCTAAAGAGGGAGAAGTTTCTTGGGATAGCCCATGGGGACCTGGTCGTCCTGGTTGGCACATCGAATGTTCTGTTATGGCGACTGAAATCCTTGGAGATACTATCGATATTCATGGTGGAGGGGCAGACCTTGAGTTTCCACACCATACCAATGAAATTGCCCAATCCGAAGCCAAAACTGGCAAGACCTTTGCTAACTACTGGATGCATAATGGTTTTGTCAATGTGGATAATGAAAAAATGTCAAAATCCTTGGGTAACTTCGTGACCGTTCATGATATGCTTCAAACGGTTGATGGTCAAGTGCTTCGCTTCTTCCTAGCAACACAACAGTATCGTAAACCAATTAACTTTACAGAAAAAGCTATCCATGATGCTGAAGTCAATCTTAAGTATTTGAAAAATACCCACAGTCTTCCGTTGACAGAACAGGTGAATCAAGCTGAGTTGCAAACTTATCTTGACGCCTTCCAAGAAGCTATGGATGATGATTTTAATACGGCAAACGGAGTGACTGTTCTGTTTGACATGGCTAAATGGATTAATTCAGGCAATTATGATCAAACCGTTAAGGATGCTTTTGAAAAAATGCTCCAAGTCTTCGGTATTGTTTTCGAAGAAGAAGTCCTTGATGAAGATATCGAAAAACTCATTGAAGAGCGTCAAGCGGCGCGTGCCAACAAGGACTTTGCGACAGCAGACCGCATTCGTGATGAGTTAGCTGCTCAAGGTATCAAACTTCTTGATACCAAGGAGGGCGTGAGGTGGACACGTGACTAAACATCTTGATGTCAACCTTATTAATGGTATTGCTCTCGCTTTTGAGGGAGATGCTGTTTATTCCTTGTACATTCGCCGTCACCTGATTTTTCAAGGTCAGACCAAGCCAAACCAACTGCACCGTCTAGCTACACGCTATGTTTCAGCTAAGGCCCAGGCTAGTCTCATTGAAAAAATGCTGGAGCAAGAGCTTTTGACTGAAAAAGAGCTAGACATCTATAAACGAGGTCGTAATGCGAATAGCCATACCAAGGCTAAAAATACAGATGTTATTACCTATAAAATGTCAACAGGCTTCGAAGCAGTCATGGGCTATCTTCATATGACAGAGGATATCGCTCGCTTAGAGGAACTGATTGCTTGGTGTATTGACGAAGTTGAAAAAGAAATCTAAAAATTCTGCCGAGAGCAGGATTTTTTGTTTAAAGGCTATAAAAATTGTAACAGTTAGCCAGAGTTTCAAAATTTAGATTATTTGATAATCAAAGTAATTCGGCGTCTTGACAATAAAAAATAAGATGAAACTAATATTTAGCACCTTGAAAATGAGAAAGTTAAGGGATGTCTGACACGTGTAAAACCCCGATATAATAGCGTTTTTTAATAAAACTAATTTGACAGAAAGTAAAAAAAAAGTCTATAATATTAGTAAATGAGGCCATCTAAAAAATGAGGAGGTGAATGGAAATAGCTAAGAAAAAAGTTTTCTATACAACTTTTGCTGCTTTGATTTTATCTAGCTTTACGCTTCAAACAGGTAAAGCAGATGAAGTTCAGGTAAAACCTGATGAAGCTAAAATAGATTATGTTAATAGTGAGGCACCGGCTCCAGTTGCTCCTCAGGCTGATTTTTCTTCAGTAGGAGCTAAGGCAGAGTCAGCGAGTCAAGTAAGTTCAGTAGTGACCTCAACGTCACTGATGGTTGTCTCTTCAAGTGAGACAGATGAGGGGCTTCTTGAGGTACATTCTCAAGTTGATATCGTGGAGACTAGTGTTTCTACGACGACACCTCATTCAGAAGAGGCTCGTGCCCAGGCTTTTGGTGAGGATCGATCAGTAGCGGCATCTGAACGAGGAGATGCAAACCCAACATCTGATTCTGAACAAGCAAAACCAAATATTGTGCTTACTTATGATAAGTCTCATGAGGCTACAGCGACTGCAGAGTCTCAAGCTGTGACTTCAATGTATAAGAGTGAAAGCACACTATACACATCTGAACTTGCTGGAAATACACATGCAGTTATAGAAAAATCAGAGTATTCTTCACTGGATTCTCATACGACATCTGTAAGTGCGACTCCTACTAGCCAAGCTATTGCAACTTCTGAAGTCGCTTCTGAGTCTGCAAGCACTGCAAGCTCTCTTGCATCTACGGCTCCAGAAACGAGTCAGTTAAATAATAATTCAGAAGATAGCTTAACTGTCCTTACGGTTGGCTGGAAAGATTCATCATCAACTTCTGAGGTCTTTGAAACTTCTGTAGTGGTTTCTATGTTGCAAAGTGAGAGTTTGACCTATTCGTCAGAGGTAACCTTTACGGATGGACTTACTTCAGAAATCTTAGCAACTCCAATCACTTCTGAAGTTTATACCGTTGTTCCAAAACGAGACAGTACTGGAGCGCTTCTTGAAGATCAACCTGCTGTTACAGGGAATACAGATATTCTTTATTTAGCACGTGGTGAAATCTTTAACGTCAACTTTGATGTTAACAAGATGGAAGGTAAGAAGATTAAGGGCCTTAATCTAGTCCTTGATGGCAAACAAATTCATCACAGTTACTTTGTTGAAGGAACTCTGGATGAGGTCAATGCTGGTTTGAGTGCCTACCATTTGGCAGAGCAAACAACTGGTATTCATAAAATGACCTTTGAGTTGATTGATACGAATAACAATATTCATTACCTGACACAAACCTTCAGTGTCTTCAATGAAGGTGAGCGTCCAGTGACACCTGATAGTTACCGTAGGAATCAGTATTCATCAACAACGACTGTACCGGTTACTTATAATACCAGTGCAAATAGCTACACTGAAACAGCCAATCATATACAAGCTACGGCTGTTAATGAGTTGGCTGAGACAACTAGAGCGCTAACACAGCAATTGGCAGAACAAATTGCTGAGGTTTTGAGTGGTTGGTCTTCAGCGATTTCTGGAAATAGTTCAACAAGCACAGGTTCAATTGATATCTTCCAAGCAGCAGGTAAAACCATTACTCAAGCTGCGAGAAAGATTGCAGAATCAATCTCAGATCCAGATACAATTGGTAAGCAAGCTTTGGCTGCTGCAACTGTTGTTCTCGTTCTTCTAGTGCTTTACCTAGCAGCAATTACATTTATTTAACATGCTTTGCCCTCGTAAGAGGGCTTTTTTTATGATAGAATTAGCTTATGAAAACAACTAAAGAATCAAGTCTAGACATTGTTTATGGTGTGCATGCCGTAACAGAGAGTCTGGAAGCAAATACTGGTAATAAACTCTATATTCAAGATGATCTTCGAGGGAAAAATGTTGATGCTATTAAGGCTTTGGCAGCTGAAAAGAAGGTTTCCATCTCTTGGACACCTAAGAAAACCCTGTCTGATATGACAGGTGGAGCTGTGCATCAAGGTTTTGTTCTTCGTGTGTCAGAGTTCGCTTATTCTGAACTCTCAGTTATTATGGATAAGGCTGAACAAGAGGAGAATCCTCTAGTCCTCATTTTAGATGGACTCAACGATCCTCATAACTTTGGTTCTATCCTACGTACAGCTGATGCTACTCAGGTGACAGGAGTTATTATTCCTAAGCATCGTGCTGTGGGGGTAACACCTGTCGTTGCCAAGACATCAACAGGGGCAGTGGAACATATTCCCATTGCTCGAGTGACCAATCTTAGCCAAACTCTTGATAAACTTAAAGAAGCAGGCTTCTGGGTATTTGGGACAGATATGGATGGCACACCATCTCATAAATGGAACACAGCTGGGAAGGTTGCCCTTATCATTGGTAATGAAGGCAAGGGAATCTCTGCTAACATCAAGAAGCAAGTGGATGAGATGATTACTATTCCTATGAGTGGTCATGTGCAGAGCCTTAATGCCAGTGTGGCAGCTGCAGTTCTCATGTATGAAGTTTATCGAAACCGATTGTAACTATGAAAAAAAGAATACTTCTAGTTGATGGTTATAATATGATTGCCTTTTGGCAAGAAACCCGTCAACTTTTTAAGACCAATCAGCTTGATCAAGCTCGTGAAACATTGCTTCGTAAGCTTAATCATTATGCTAACTTTGAACATATTGATATTATCTGTGTATTTGATGCTCAGTTTGTTCCAGGGAGCCGTCAGCGTTATGATCAGTATCGTATCAGTGTTATTTTTACTGAGGAAGATGAGACAGCAGATAGCTATATTGAGCGCGCAGCGGCTGAGATGAATACTGTTCAAAATCTAGTTGAAGTGGCAACTAGTGACTTAAATGAACAGTGGGCTATCTTTTCGCAAGGGGCTTTACGTGTTTCGGCGCGTGAGTTGGAAGAGCGTGTCAATACCGTTAAGTCTGACCTAGACAAGATGTCGGCACATATTGACTTAAAGACACCAAAACTACGTCCTTGGGACGATGCACAATTAGGGAAATTACAGGACCTTTTAAATGAAATAGAATAGAGGGATATATGACATTTAATATTTTGACAGATTCCACAGCAGATCTAGATGAAAAATGGGCTCAGGAGAATAAGGTAGAGCTCGTTGGTTTGACCATCACGCTTGATGATATTGCTTATGAGACCGTTGGCCCTAACCGTTTAACGAGTGACCGTCTCTTAGAACGTATGCAAGAAGGCAGTCAGCCAACCACAAGCCAGGTGAATGTTGGTCAATTTGAAGAGGTTTTTCGTCGTCATGCTAAAAATGGTGATGCTCTTCTCTATATTGCCTTCTCATCAGTGCTTTCAGGTACTTATCAAAGTGCTGTTATGGCGCGTGACATGATTTTGGATGAATACCCAGAAGCTATCATTGAGATTGTAGATACCCTGGCGGCAGCAGGTGGGGAAGGTTATCTTTCTATTTTGGCGGCAGAAGCTCGTGACCAAGGTAAGAGCTTATCTGAAACAAAAGCCATGATTGAGGACATTCTGCCACGTTTACGGACCTATTTCTTAGTTGATGATCTCTACCATCTCATGCGTGGGGGTCGCCTTTCTAAAAGCTCAGCTATTATTGGTAGTTTGATTAATATCAAACCCCTTCTTTGGTTGGACGCTTCAGGCAAGTTGGTTCCTCTGGCCAAAATCCGTGGACGTAAAAAAGCCATTAAAGAAATGGTCCTACAAGCTACCCAGGATATTGGACATAGCACAGCAATTGTCGCTTATGCCAATGATATTGAAGCGGCGGAGAATCTAAAAGAACAATTGTTAGCAGTTGACGGCATTGAGCAAGTTCTCATTATGCCACTTGGGCCAGTCATCTCTACTCACGTCGGACCGGATACTTTAGCCGTCTTTACGATTGGTAAAGAAGCTAGATAGAAAAAGTGTCAGATAGGCTTTCCTATCTGATTTTTTTGTTTTCTGAAATGATAGATTAATAGAATATAAAAAGATAATCTATACAAAATGAATGATATATTTGACATAGTGTAAAATAATGCTATAATTAATCTAGAAAATGGAGGAAACAAAATGAAAAAGTCACAGAAAAAAGTAGCTAGCACGATGGATGAGCGTGCTTCAGTTGATCAGCGGAGAATCTTCTGCTAGAGGTTATTGGATAGCCATGCTTGGTATATTTGTAACGATTATGGTTGCTAGTAAGACCCACTCCATCGAATTAGTGCAGTCACTATTAATCATCACTTTCTTTGGTTCTATGTGCCTAGTATTAGTTCACAGCGTATCACGTAATGGGCATCCATGGTTGCTAGACAAAAAACTTGAGAAGAAGATGCTCATATTATCCTGGGTAATGTGTCTTTTGGGAATTTTTATATCGCTAATGGGCCTTTTAAGTCTATTTCAGTCGTTTAAGATAGGGAAGAATCTTATGAGTAGTGTAGCATTTTTGACATTGGGTTTGACTCTTATTTGTGACTGCTGGGTTATCATTAAAAGAATCAAGAAGAACCGTTTGGAAGAACTAGAAAACGAAGAATAGGATTTTTGAATGAAAAATTTAAAAATGAAGTCAGCTCGTGTAGCAAAGGATCTCACTCAACAAGGCTTGGCAGATGCTATAGGAGTCTCTCGTCAGACCATCTCAGCTATTGAAAAAGGTGATTATAACCCTACTATAAATCTGTGTATTGCTATCTGCAAAACTCTGGACAAAACTTTAGACCAGCTTTTTTGGGAATCTGAGGATTAGTTTGTACTCTTTAGATGTTATTTAGGCATGATTTCTAGTCTTACACCTTATAAAATGAGAGACTAAAAAAATACAAAAAATAAAAGAAAAACATCTCCAAATGACTTGCCTTGGATGTGTTTTTTTGATATTATGTTAAACGGTATTGTTTACCCCATTTGAAAGGCCCCGGAACCTTCCAAATACTTTTCGATGGGAAGGAACACCCATCACTCGTAAACAAAAATCGAACTATATATAGGAGAAATCATGAACAAAACAACATTTATGGCTAAACCAGGCCAAGTTGAACGTAAATGGTATGTCGTTGACGCAACTGATGTGCCACTTGGACGTCTTTCTGCAGTAGTTGCTAGCGTACTTCGCGGAAAAAACAAACCAACTTTCACACCACACACTGATACAGGTGACTTCGTAATCGTTATCAATGCTGAAAAAGTTAAATTGACTGGTAAAAAAGCAACTGATAAGATCTACTACACTCACTCAATGTACCCAGGTGGATTGAAACAAATCTCAGCAGGTGAACTTCGTTCTAAAAATGCTGTTCGTTTGATCGAAAAATCAGTTAAAGGTATGCTTCCACACAACACTCTTGGACGCGCACAAGGTATGAAATTGAAAGTCTTCGTTGGCGGTGAGCACACTCACGCTGCACAACAACCAGAAGTACTTGATATCTCAGGACTTATCTAATTCTAAGAGGAAAGGAGCACTAATATAATGGCACAAGCACAATATACAGGTACAGGACGCCGTAAAAACGCCGTTGCACGCGTACGTTTGGTTCCAGGTACTGGTAAAATCACTGTTAACAAAAAAGATGTAGAAGAATACATCCCACACGCAGACCTTCGTCTCGTTATCAACCAACCTTTTGCAGTTACTTCAACTGAAGGTTCATACGACGTACACGTTAACGTTGTAGGTGGTGGATACGCTGGTCAATCAGGTGCGATCCGTCACGGTATCGCTCGTGCACTTCTTCAAGTAGATCCAGACTTCCGCGATTCATTGAAACGCGCTGGACTTCTTACTCGTGATGCACGTATGGTTGAACGTAAGAAACCAGGTCTTAAGAAAGCTCGTAAAGCTAGCCAGTTCTCAAAACGTTAAGAAACGGCTACAATACAGCATTTATCAACACTTCATGTTTCACACCATGGGGTGTTTTTTGATGTTTTTTTGGCAAAATTCACACCACTTTTCACACCAAATTCACACCATTACTTTTTAAGGTTACGGTAGGCAATTTCACCAACAGCCATTGGTATGACATTTGAAGTGTTGACATAGGTCTTAGTTGTGAGAGTATCGCTATGCGTTAGAGCTTCTGAAATGTCCTCTAGTGATGTGCCAAATTGTTTGGCAAGAGTTGCACCCGTATGACGTAATTTATGAGGTGTGGCGTGTGTTAGTTCCTTATGACGGCGTTCGACTGACTTCATCTTATTATTAAGATAATCAGCGTGTAAGGGACTATTAACATTCCCTTTTGTATCAATATAAGTAAAAACATACTGTTCATCAGATTGGATAATATTGAATTTTGCCAATTCCAATTTTTGTTGTTTTTTCCAAGCACAGAGTAAATCAGTTAGTTCAATAGGAATATGGAAAGTTGTCCTTTTATTTCCCTTAGTTGATTTTGGATTTTTATACTTGTCCAAGGCTTTCACTAACTGAATTTCTTGTTTCTTTAGGTTAATGTGTTTCCATTGCAAAGCGTAACTTTCGGATTTCCTATCTCCTAAGAAAAAAGTTGTATAGAATAACACATAATCTTTGAATAGTAGCTTGTCGTTTTCTAAATCTTCTTCAAAAGCGGTGAACCATGCTTGAAGTTCTGATTGTGACAGATATAAATCTTCATCATTTTTACTCTCTTGTAGTTTTATTTTTTTAGTTGCCTTAATACGGCTAATTGTTTTAGAGAGACGATTAGTTTCGATATATTCCAATTCCTCAGCCCAATCAAAAATAGAATTAACGTAACTTCTAATGACTTTAAAGTTTGCATATTCTTCTGCCTTTTGTGTTAAAAGATTCAAGATAACCTGTTTATTTTGATTGAGAAAATCAATGGAATAATTACCAAGCAAGGGTAGGATATGTTTTCTAAAGACAATTTCGGTACCGTCAATAGTAGCTTGTGAAGGTGGTTTTGTGGTAGATGTTGTTTGACCTGCTTTATAGGATTCCCACCAAACATTGTGATAAAAATCGGAAAAGAGGATTGAGCCATTTGTTTCCAATGAGGTTGATTCTCCGCTTAAAATTTTATCAATCTTGTTTTGTAATTCAAGTTCGTATTTTTTAGCCTCACTCCTTAGTTTGAAACGTTTTTCAATCACTTTTTTATTAATTCCCAATGAGGATTTGACTTCTTCTGGGACATAGATACGTAAGCGATAAGTTCCGTTTTTAGTTTTTGTAATTGACATAGTATTCTCCTTTTTTGAATTGAGCTAGAAAAATACCGTGGCTTCATTATATCAGACCACGGTTAGAATGCTACTGATTTTGTAACCAGTAATTAAGTTCGGTTTTATCAAAGCGGACAGTTTTTCCAACTCGAATAACTGGTAATCCCTTTTTTATCCAAGAATCAAGCGTATTATTGGCAATTCCTAGATACTTACAAGCTTGTTGCTTGTTCAAGAATGGACTTTCAATGTTGTTACTATCCAATTTATTTTTTATTTCATTTTCTATAAGTCGGCTAATTAACAGTTGTAGCTGATGAATTTGTTCGTCTGGTAAAATCACTTGCATAGCCTCTTTTGTCCTTTCATGATATAATGTTAGTAGTTATTATTTCTAAGGCGATTTGTTTACGGCAAGTCGTCTTTTTGTATGCCCCAAGTCCCGGAACTCTGGTGTTCACGGACATATTGGTCAATCTCCTTTTCATCGCTGTTAGTAAATTTCGATAGTCCCAATTTTAAGAGGTCTTGGAGAAATTGGTTAGCTTCTTCAAGTGTGGTTGCCTCGTACTTAGCCACATAGAGCTTGGCTAAGGTCTTTGAGACTTGTTTTTCCGTCCATTGTTCCGATTGTCTAAGTGTTGGCTTGGTGCGTTCAATACTCAATCGTGTTTTAGTTTTCGTCTGGAGGTAGTCCAGCCACCATTTAACAGGTTGACGTCTGCGTTTGTTGGTATCCCTGTCATTAGGTCTGACAAAGCGGTAGTGTCCGTTGATTGCCTCAAAGTAAATGGCTGTCAGAGGTCTTTTAAGAACCATTTGCTGGGCGATAATATTGGCTTTGCCTTGCCAACAACGGAGCTCCGCCCTGACCCAAGAATGGGTCTCATCAATGACTTTACCTTTTCCTTTTTGTTCCATGAGTTTGTTATAAACACACCATTGTTGGCTTCCTCGTGCGCCTATGGTGACGGTCTCGCCAATCCGTTCCCCTGTTTCAAGGACTGACCGCTCGTGATAGTCCATGTGTTGGGCTCTGGTGATACACAATCCCCGTTTACAGTAAGCATAGAGAGTTTGAACCGATAAGGCATTATCGTAGATGTCATTAGCAATATCAATTCGGGTAAAGTTAACCTGATAGCGGTAAAGGCGTGTTACTAGAGCTACCCAGTTGTTAGCGTTACCCGCCATAAATTCCTCATATTGGCGACAGCCTTGTCCTTTTAGTTCCAGATAGACCCCCATATTATCTAAGGCTTGGTTAAAGTAAACTTTGATGTCTGAACAGGCATAGTGGCGTTGATACTTATTTATTCCCCAAGCATTCAGTGCAAACTGATCTTGGGGAATAAGGAGTATCTCTTCTAACACCTCCTCTGGTGAAACATCTTTAACGGTTACAGCGAAGTAGTCAATCCTTACGCTGTTGTCCATGCTTAGTCACCAGTCATTTTAAGGTCATTTGCCACTAGTTTTACACCAGACCAGTTGCTACGAGTCATGTTCCACATGAGACGGACTTGAGGATTGACGAGTTCAACGGTCTTATCAAGTAAACCGTCGTTTTCTGCCAGTTTCGTGATTTTGTCGAGGTTGTCATGAATTTCAAGCGTAATCGCTTTGAGTTCTTCAATGGCAATGTTCATTTCTTTTAACACTTTGATTTTATCCGCATCTTGAACGCTACAAACTAGTTTGGATGGTTCGTCTGTTCGGACTTGTTCGCCGTTTACCTCTTGATACTTATAACTCATACGAGCAGAAAGTACCACTACTTTTTTAGGAAGCATGAATTGACTTTTATCAAGGTTCAATTCGCCAAGTTTAAGTGTTGTGTCAGTTAGTGTTAAGTTTGTCATCATATTCTCCTTTGTGTTTTTTAAAGTAGTTATCTTTTCTAAACGTACGCAGAATTAGTTTTGAACCTTACTCTCCCAAGGGATTTCAGCGAAAACTTCAACTGATTGGCTTTAACCCCAGACGTATCAAGGGGTTAGCCCTACTTTCGTGTACGTTCGTACCCCCTATTAGTAGTGGGGCACTTATTTTAATGGCAAGTCTCGCCCGTTTCGAGCCCCTACCGCCTTGTGGGCTACCGTGTTGACCACTCGCCCACAGCGTTGGTGCTGTACCGTGCTCACTTCCCAAACAACTTTTTCTTCCTTGATTTCTCCAAATTTTCAATCTGTTCACTTAACTGTTCCATACGAATAGCTAATGCTTGTTCCTGTTGTGTTAAGTTGGTTACTCTTTGACTTAATTTCTTTAGTTGAAAGGTTAAGCGATTAATTTTTTGGTTAATGGATAAAGGGGAAGCTCTACTGGGGACATAAGCTTTTAGGATTGCCCTATCAAGTCCAAGACTTCCTTTAGTATCTGCAATTTGTTGGAGCTTTTCAATATCATCAGTGGTAAAGAGGAAGACTTTGCTATAAGAACGTTTCCCTGTTTGTATCCTATCTTCTTGAAAGGTATGTCCTGTTAAGTGTTCAATCTTTAAACGCCACTTTTTTAGCGTAGAGACTGAATTTAAACCTGAAACTTGTTTTATTGTTTGATGATAGTCAAAGTAATTAGTCATGTATTCTCCTTTAACTTAAATTTATTTTATATATTTAAAACTTATTTTTACTATTTATATCTATATTATATATCCTTTTTATTATATGTCAAGTATTTTGTTGAAAAATAAGTTTTAAATTGTTAAAATAAATAACAACCAAAACAAAGGAGCTACCTATGACTTATATGATTCATAATTTCGCTTTTAATCTTTCTCGACTTCGTAAGGAAAAAGGGATCAGTCAGACAGAATTGGCGGAAAAACTAAATATTGGAAAACAATCGATTTCTGATTACGAAAAAAGCAAAAGCTATCCAACTTTTGCGACCTTAGATAAAATAGCGGACTTTTTTAAAGCAACACCAGTACAACTTTTTGGGACAAGTCAAGATATTGAACTGGAAAAAGCTGTTCTTAAAACAGATGAATACACAGAAAAGGCTAATAATATCATACAAGCAGTTAAATCTTTTGATGAGTTAGCTCATCAAATAGAAAAATATAATAGTATAGAAGGTTATACTAGTGATACGATTAATAATTTAGCATTTCTATTAAAGAGAGTCCCTATCATATCTCCCAAAACCGACCATCAGCTTTATAAACATATTCCTAGTGGTAAGCTAGTTGAGGCAGAAGATAAAGATGATATTGAAAGTAACTATGAACTTGCTTTTGAACCTAGTGCATTATCTAGATTGCAGTATATGAGTGATGATGAGTTAGCCATAATTGACAAACTGATTTATTTAACTCAAGGTAAACCAATACTTAATAAAGATGGGGAACCATTGACTAGTATTGGTAATGGTAAATACGTTGTAGCAGAGAATGGTGATGAAATTGCCCGTGAAAAATCACCTCTACAGTTATTGTTAGAAAACGAGAGTAAATTAAATAATCTTCTTTAATTTATATGACTAAATTAAAGAAGATTAAAATGTAAAGACTGATGTGAGTGATAATACCTTAAAAATGGAAATGAAAAAAATAAGTATGAATAATTCTATTTTTGCTGATTTGTATTAATTTTTAGGAAAATAAGAGTAAATAGCATAATAAAAAGGGATTGAAAATAAAATTTCAATCCCTTTTTTGGATAAAGAAAATAATAATGGTGCTAATTAGGATTAATACCTAAATAAGTTTTAATTTTCTTTTCAAGAAAATCAATATGTTGGTTAATTTCAGTTTGTTGCTTATGAAGTTCATCAAGTTGAAAAAATAGTAGTCTAAGTCGTTGAGGAATTGTGGAGTCTCCTTTATATCTTAGGTCAGCGTATTCTTGCATATTTTTAATAGACATTCCCGTCTTTTTTAATCTAATAATGAATTGAGTCCACGCTATATCAGAGTCATCATAGTATCTACGATTATTTTCTTCTCTGTGTGAGTAAATCAATTTTTCTTGCTCATAGTATCGAAGTGTGGGGATAGAAAGTCCAGTTTTTTCAGCAAATTCTCCAATAGAATAGTGAGCCATAATATTTCCCCTCCTTTTTTTTAATTATTTTAGCATAATTTTTAAAAAAATCAAAAAAAAATTTCAGTTTTCTCTTGACATAAAGTGCACTTTACTATGTAAAATACATAGCATCAAAGGAATTTGATATAAAGTTAGGAGAGGAGGTAATACCATATGGAAGTGGAAGAAAGACGAAAAATTGGTTTGAAATATCTGAAGACTATAGATGGTGAAGTTGGTGATGAAGTCATAAAAGCCCTTGATGGAGTGGCAGGGGATATAGGATATATTAGGGTATCTCGAGAAGTTATTCCCCTCATGAAGAATGCAAATAATGGTAGAATTATTAATATCGTAGGTACCTTTGGGAAACAGCCAAGTCCGTTTTTTATAGTAGGTTCAGTGATTAATGCCGCATTGCTATCTTTTACTAAAGCTTTATCGCTTGAGCTAGCAGAAACAAATATTACCGTTAATGCAGTAAATCCTGGAGCGGTTCAATCTTTACTTTGGAAAGAAACAATTAATCAAATTTTAGCTTCTGGGAAAAAAGAGTTACAATTTCTGACAGACCCACACTTAAAATTAGTTCAACCAGAAGATGTTGCACGAGCTGTATTATATTTAGCAGATGAAAAGAATAATATAATAACAGGAACTTCAATAAATGTTGACAATGGTGTGTACTCAGGTTTGTAATTTTGTTTCTACAAATAGAAAAGAAGTGGCAAATATGAAAAGAATATTTATTGTAGGTGCTAAAAGGACGCCTATAGGTAAATTTGGAGGAAGCCTATCAACTTTTTCAGCTTCAGAACTAGGAGCAAAAGTTATATCGGCAGTACTTAAACAATCTAAATTACCTAAAGAAAAAATTGACCAAATATTGATAGGGAATGTATTGCAGGCAGGTCAAGGACAAAATCCAGCTAGAACAGCAAGTCGTTTAGCAGGACTTCCAGAATCCATACCAGCAATTACCATTAATGATGTGTGTGGTTCAGGCTTGTCAAGTGTTAATTTAGGTGCTTCTCTTATTATGTCAGGACAAGCGGAAGTTGTTTTAGTTGGAGGAATGGAGAGTATGTCTAATGCTCCATACTTACTAGATAAAGCAAGAGTAGGATACAAAATGGGAGATGGTATTTTAATTGATTCCATGCTCAAAGATTCTCTTATTGATTCTATTGGAAATTATCACATGGGAATGACAGCAGAAAACATTTCATCTAAATATTCTATTACAAGGGGAGAAATGGATAAATATGCTGTTGAAAGTCATCAGAAGGCGACTTATACAACAGAATATGGAGGCTTCAAAAAAGAAATTGTTGATATTATAGTAGATAATAGAAAAGGAAGGAATCTAATTGTAACTGATGAAAATATTCGCTCTGATACAAGTATTGAAAAATTAGCAAAACTAAAAAGTGCTTTTAAAGAGTCAGGAGTAGTCACAGCTGGAAACTCGTCAAGCATAAATGATGGTGCTTCTATCCTTATGCTAGTTTCAGAAAAAATTCTTTATGATTACAAATTAACTCCTTTAGCAGAATGGATAGATTCTTCGTTAGTAGGTTTAGAACCTCGATTAATGGGAATTGGACCAGAAATTGCTGTAAAGAAATTGTTGACTCAGCAAAAAATGGATATAACTGATATTGATATCTTTGAATTGAATGAAGCATTTGCTGCACAATCAATAGCTTGCATAAGACAATTGGGAATCAATGATATGGATAAGGTTAATCCTAAGGGTGGTGCCATTGCTTTAGGGCATCCAGTTGGAGCTTCAGGAAGCAGAATACTGACTACTCTAATTTATGAGTTGATTGAAAATAAAGGAAATTATGGAATCGCTTCTCTGTGTATCGGTGGCGGAATGGGAGCAGCGACTCTTATAAAAAATGCAAATAGCAATCTGTAAAGGAGAAAATAGTTTGGAACAAACGAAGAATTATACTTGTATTACTGGAGCCAGTGCTGGTATAGGAGCGGAGACAGCAAGACAATTTGCAAAATTAGGAATGAATCTTATTTTAATTGCTCGGCGTCAAGAACGACTAGAAAAATTGAAGCAAGAGATTTTGAACCATTATCCGGATTTAGATGTTGTTATTAAAGTTGTTGATTTATCGAAGTCCAGTAATGTTTTTGAACTTTATGAAAGCTTGAAAAAATATCACATTACTACTCTAATAAATAATGCAGGTTTTGGAAATTATGATAAGGTTGAATATCAAGATTTAGAAAAGATAATAACATTAATCCATCTAAACATTGAAGCTTTAACAATTCTATCAACTCTATATGTGAGAGATTATAAAGATTGTAAAGGCGCTCAATTGATTAACTTATCATCTAGAGGCGGATACATGATGGTTCCAAATGCAGTTACATACTGTGCAAGTAAATTTTATGTCAGTGCTTTTACAGAAGGCTTGGCATTGGAACTAGAGGCAAATCAACATCAATTAAAAGCTAAGGTTTTAGCTCCAGCTGCCACAAAAACGGAATTCGGTCAAGTTGCTACAGATTCGAAAGAATACAATTATGATGAGCATTTTGCTAAATATCACACAAGTGAAGAGATGGCACAATTTTTGATGGAATTATATCAAAGTGACAAAGTTGTTGGTTTAGTTGATGTTACAAATTTTGAATTTCATCTTAGTGGACCACTACTTAATCATTAATTATTTTATTAAATAGAGATAATATGTATTGAATAATAATAGTTGCAGCCATTTTATGACAAGAAAAAAGCTTCTGAAATGTTAGATTTCAGAAGCTTTTTGTCTATCTATTATGATTTAAACCTTGGTAAGTTATAATTTTCTGTGATATTTAGGATATTTAAAAATATAGAAGTATTTTTGTAGACTAATTTACAATTTTTCCAGTATTTTACCAAGTAGTTCTTCTAACTTTCCTAAATCTCCATAGACTGTTCCGTCCATATAAAGATTGTAAACCTCGTCATCTTGCTCCACACGTATTTGTGCAGAATAACCTTTTGATAGTGCTAAGGAACGAATAACTTCTCGTTGAGTTCGTCCATTCCCTTCTCGAAAGGGATGGAAATAATTAAGATTATCAAGAATTTTTGCTAATTGTTTAATAATTTTATTTTTTGAATTAGCAGTTTGATAATAGGTATGAATAAGATGGTTGATATAGTCTTGGGCAGTACTGAAAGATTGTATTGGCATAAAGGGATTCCCGCTTTTTGAGATATTCACCTTGCGATATTGTCCCGCCCAAGCATAGACATCTTGAAATAAATATTTATGAATGGCTAAAATATCACTAATAGAGTAGACTTCTATGGTTTTCAAGCGCAAGTCTGCAAGCCTTCTAGTAACGAATAAATGCTCATTCCGGTAGGCTTCTTCAATATTTGTAATATTTTGTTTGTTGATTAAGACTGTAGAATTTGGATAGGTATATTGGTGATTGGGGTCAATGTACTCATAGCCTTCGTATTGATTTTTAACCAATATTCAATTCCTTTCGTCTGTTGATAACATAAGTTTTTAAATCAATCACATCTTGAACAGTAGGTTCATAATTTTCAATCATTGATGACCCAATGGCATACCAGACAGTATCAAAATCTGAAAAGTTATCAAAGGGAATCCCTAAAATTGTTAATTCTTCTTTATTTACATCAAGAGTCATGGCACACCTCCTTGTATAGAGTTATCCTTATTATACCATAAAATCGGTATTTTCACCTAAAGGATAGAGACTGTTATTAAAGTATGAATTTATGATAAAATAATTTTATCATAAAAAGAAATAGCAGGGGTGTAGCATGGAGGCATATATTACAGAAGCGTTAGTAAAAGCAGGGATTGAGTTGGGAACTCTAACATTTAAAGGAACAACAACACTAGTGAATAGTAAAATTCAATCATTAAAGGAAGAACGTAATGCTGATAAATTACGAAATACTTATGATGAAATTGTAAATGAGTTACTTTCGGAACGAGAACAGGCAATCAGAATTGCTCAGGCATATAAAGAAGAATATGAAAAAGTACATATTGATGATAAAGATATTGAGTATTTACACAACACTTTAGAACAGGTTATTTCTCTGCTATCTTCATTTACTAGTGTTGAAGATGGGAAAGAAGATTCAATGAAACAATTAGTTGCTTTACTTAATAAGGATACTTTAAAGACTATGCAATTATTGGGATTTAATTACAAGGAGGCAATAGGAGAACCTCTAACGGAGGTTTGTTCAAATGCTATAAGAAATAAATTAGGAGGTCTATCATCTAAGAAAAACGTACGTAACAAAAAATAATTTAACTAATGGTGTGAACTTTTAGTATTTATCAGCTCAATTCTTTGTAATTTTGGGGTAAAATTCACACCATTCAGATAAAATTAATTGAAATTGATTGAAATAACGCTTTCAGAAAAGTGTAGAAATGCTTGATATTAAAGACTTTTGAAATTTAGTCAAACAAAAGTTGTTCGAACCAGGCTTGAAAAAAGCTCGTAAAGCATCACAATTCTCAAAACGTTAATTCGTTGCTGGGAAGCACAATACAAACGAAAATACTTTGCAACTTGCAAGGTATTTTTTGTATGAGAACTGGCGGTACACAATTAGGCTAGCTCTAACGACTTTAGTCGCATAGAGATATGCTATGCACAGTTGCCTCAAGAAAACAAGTAGAGCGATGTTTGATTGGATGGCAACCACTACATAATGGAAATATCTAGAAATGTCTATTATAACTAAATAAAAAAGTTTCAGGAAAATAGTTATTTTTCGGAAAGTCATATTTAGAAATTGAATGGTATTGGTCGAATATTTCTAGGAAGTCTGAGTGGATGATGTGGGGTTCCGTTTTTATTTTTTCTAAGACAATATAAATTGGGTACAAGATCCTTAATGATATTTTCCCTATTCATATACATACCATTATTTCCCCAGCAGGCAACTACTAAATCAGATTGTGCAACACATTCTAAAATATAATTATCATTTTCGTCTCCTATAGGATCATCAACTAAATATATATCCTTTGGGTAAGTGCTTCTAAAAGCAAATAAGTTAGTCATAAGTAAGGTTCCATATCCCCAAGCTTTTGCATAATTTATACATCGTGTGATTGTCGGATCATCGATAGTTTCATCGGCAATTGAAGGATTCAAACCAATAAAAAGAATCGTAGGTTTTGTTGAGTCCCAGGTACGAGATAGTTTATAGCGATAAAGCTGATTGTCTGAAATAGTAGCTTCTTTTTGCATAGTTGACCTCCGTTTTCTTCTATTATATCATTATTGATTTTTCCAAGTAAAAACATTTATAAACTGTTCGGATTACTTTTGATAAAATAGAATCAGAAATAGAGAGGAAATTACAATAGAAAATAACAAGTCGATGTTTACTTTAACTTTATAGGCAACTGTCAAGTGCTATGAAAAGCGGGCATAGAAAAAATGACTTAAAAACGGTAAAATATTATTAGTTAATTTAGACTAAGTTGCAATTAGCTTTCATCTTTAAGGAATAATGTGAAATGCTAAAAGCGGAGAGAGTTTAAAATTTGTTGTTGGGAGGAGTTTTGCTGGTGAGTGATAAGAGTAACAAAAAATTTTGGGATAAATTCGCCAAGTTGTATGCTCCTTTTATGAAGAAGGATAAAGGTGTTTATGATAAAGTTTGCGGATACATAAACCCTTATTTGAGTAAGGATATGAATGTACTTGAACTTGCTTGTGGTTCAGGTCAATTATCCTTTAACCTTTCAAAATATACGAAAAGTTGGATTGCAACTGATTTTTCTAAACAAATGATTTTTGAAGCAAGAAAACATGGAGAATACGAGAACCTTGTCTTTGAAATAGCTGATGCTACTTCATTGATTTATACAGATGAGAAATTTGATTGTGTAGTAATAGCTAATGCACTTCATATTATGCCCGAGCCTGACAAGGCAATGAAAGAAATATATAGGGTATTAAAACCTAATGGTACTTTGTTTGCTCCCACTTTTTTATGGAAAGAGGAAAAACAAAGTAAATTCAAAAAACGGCTGATGTCTATTGTAGGGTTTAAGATGTATAAAGAATGGGATAAAAAGCAATTTGAAGAATTTATCCATGAATATGGATTTTCAGTAGCTGAAATGAAATTGGTAAATGGAGGTCTTGCACCAGTTGGTGTAATGATTGCATATAAAAAGTAATATTAAATTATTATTTACAATGATGGAAACTCCTTAAAGTATCAAGATACAATAGTTTTACAGGAGAAAAAGAGATGTAAGTAATGGCTCTTTGTAAAATCGTGTTGGTAGAAGTAGACGATTTTTCTACCAACACGATTTTTAATTTATTATAGAACTGATTTCTGTTAAAATCCTAAAAGCCACCTATTTCGACAGTTTTATAGCTTGTTATTCTATTTTCTTGACAATAATACCACCGTCTCCACACGTTTTTTAACCATAAAAAGACACCTCCATGAGCATTTGATTATATTGTACCAAATCCAACTTGGAGGTGTTTTTATTTAATTCTCATTTACGGGATTCAGTGCCAATTAAAATTGCGTATTTTTTATTTAAAATGTATTAGAATTAAATTCATATAAAATATGCACGAAAAATAAATCAAAATTAAAAAGTACAAATTAATGAAGTGATTATTGATAAAAATAGTTAATAATTGGTTAAACAAAATATATAACTCGTTTATAAATTTATAGAAATGAACCATTATAAATCTCCTCTTAAATATTGAAAAAACCATTGGCAGTGGACATACTTTAAGACTATATATTTCTGAAACTAGTTTCACAATACAAATATTGACATGCAATTATTAATTGGTGGATTTTAAGTTGACATCTACAAAGCTTAATGTTAGAATACATTCAAAAATATATTTGAATGAGGTATTTTATGATTCAAAATGTTGTTACTTCAATAATCCTGTATTCTGGGACAGCCGTAGACTTACTTATTATCCTAATGTTATTTTTTGCCAAAAGAAAAAGCAGAAAGGACATCATTAACATCTATTTAGGACAATTTCTAGGCTCTGTTAGTCTAATATTCCTAAGTTTGCTTTTTGCATTTGTCTTAAATTATATTCCTAGTAAAGAGATTTTAGGTTTACTCGGTTTGATTCCAATTTTCCTAGGCCTCAAAGTTTTGCTTTTAGGAGATTCTGATGGAGAAGCTATTGCAAAAGATGGTTTGCGAAAAGACAATAAAAACCTGATTTTTCTAGTCGCTATGATTACTTTTGCAAGTTGTGGCGCTGACAATATTGGTGTCTTTGTCCCATATTTTACCACCTTAAATTTAGCGAATTTGATAGTGGCTTTACTTACCTTTCTAGTCATGATTTATCTCTTGGTTTTTTCTGCCCAAAAATTGGCACAAGTCCCTTCTGTTGGAGAAACTTTGGAGAAATATAGCAGATGGTTTATTGCCGTTGTCTATTTAGGATTGGGGATGTATATCCTGATTGAAAACAACAGCTTTGACATGCTATGGGCTGTGTTAGGCTAGGAGAAAAAATTATGAAAAAAGATAGTATCTGTCAAGTGGATGTTATAAATCAACAAAATGTTACAACCGCAACGAACTACCTTGAAAAGGAAAAAGTCCAAAAATCACTTCGCATTTTATCAAAATTTACCGATAATAAACAGATAAATATCATCTTTTATCTCCTTGCCGTCGAAGAACTCTGTGTCTGCGATATAGCCTGTTTATTAAATCTCAGTATGGCATCTGCCTCCCACCATCTTCGTAAACTAGCCAATCAAAACATCTTGGACACTAGAAGAGAGGGGAAAATTATATATTATTTTATAAAAGATGAGGAAATCAGAGATTTTTTTAATCAACTAGGATAACAACTATTTTTACTACTTTTCCATGATTATAGGGAGATTATATATGAAATTTTTTGATGAAAATTACTCACAAGAAATACCTACTCGTATCAAATGTTTAAGAAAAAAGTATAATTTAAAGCAAAGCGACCTAGGTAATGCAGGTCAAGTTAGCCAAGTTGAAAAGGGAGGAATTTGAAAGGATTTGTATCTTTTATTTTTTGTTTCATTTATGCCCTATGCTACTGGAATAGTTAGTAGTCATTTCATGAATCATACGGCACAGCTCTTTTATGGACTGATCGTTATTGTTTCAACGGTAGCAAACTGGTTTTTACATAAAGTAATTGATAAACCCAATATAGATCAGAAAGAATTACTTGAAGCTACCGTACAATATAGGAAGTTATTGATACCTGACCTAATAATTAAAGGAGTGGGATTGATTCTATCCTTAATTCTCTATCCTCCGATTATGATGTATAGTGTTTTAATTGTGGCATTTTACATCATAACTTTAAAAACACTATCCGAAAAAAGAGTGAATAACTAAAAAACGGTGACCAAAGTTAGGTGTATTATTTTAATGCTTAGAGACCTAAACTATTCCCCTATTTTAAAAATATTGATTCAGATTTTATGAAATTAAAAAGTAGATATTGTTCAGAAAATCCTTGATATTACGCTGTTTTTAGTCCAACTGAAATCCATACTTTCCAAACCAGGTCTTAAGAAAGCTCGTAAAGCTTCACAATTCTCAAAACGTTAATTCGTTGCTGGAAAGCAGAATACAAACGAAAACACTTTGCAGTTTGCAAGGTGTTTTTTGTATAGATTTCTGAAAAGTGTTCAAAATCTTACTAGAGTTTTGTCTTCATCTTGAAATTCTTATAACAATGTGATATATTTATAACAGATAAGGTGTGATATATTTATAACATACTAAAAAGAGGTGACTAAAATGAAAATATCGAAGAACTTAAAGATAATTCTTTATATCTCTAGCGTGCTTATTGTTGTATGTTTAGTTTTATTGCTGGGGAATCACCTACCGATTCTAGCGAAAGGTGCTATTATGACGACGGCTTGGCTTCCTTCGTATTTGGTTTGTACGATGCTATCGGTCCTCTCAAAATCAACCTATCAAAAGAAAGAGAAAAAAATGTTTGGGATTACTGCAAAATTATATACAGTGCTTGTATTTCTCTCGTCCTCAATCTATACTATTGGAGTTTGGCTTCTAACTCCTGGTTCTTTGATTAAGAATATAATGTTAGGAATTGGATTAAGTGTTCAATTGTTATTAATGTTTTACTTCTTATTCAAGAGAATTAATGAAGAACCCGATGAACGATTTTATAGAAATATTGCAAAGTCCTCTTCCATTTTGTTTACAATAGCAATCTTTATATTATTGGGAATGGCAACCTTGATAGCTGTCTGTAAAGTTTTCGTTTTGAATGCTGGATTCCTTTATATTTTGGTGGCTTTTTTACTCTTATTATTTGCCATTACTTACTTTATCACTGAAAAAAGGGGATGAAATATGGCGAAAGAAAGTAAAATAAAGACTAACTTGAAAGAAGTAAGGGAAGCTTATGGTATGACTCAACAAGATTTAGCAGATCAAGTAGGAATACGGAGAGAAACGATTGTTCACTTGGAAAATAACCGCTACAACCCTTCGTTGGAAATGGCTTTAAAAATAGCGCAAGTCTTTAATAAACAAGTGGAAGAACTATTTCGTCTGAAATAAGAGAAGTAAAACAATCGAATTGATTTGTGTATCAGTTTTTGGAAACTTGTTATTCTATGGCGAGGTAGTGGTAAAAGGGAGTATTTTCAAAGGAGTTTTTCGTAATAACATTTTAGTTGAAACGCTTTCAAAAAAATAAGATAATAGTTTATTTTTCAAGAATTTTAACCAATAATAGAACTTTTTAGGTGGAAATACTCTCAAAAATGCTAATATTTCTCTAATCTATTCAATTGTGAGGTCTTGCATATTATGTAGTTATCATACAAAAATGATAAAAGTGAATGAATACATTCATTTGGAGGATGATATTGTTCTGCACTTCAAATTTATTGAAATCAAGAGTTTTTTATCTTCAACAAAGATTATTTGAGGTTTTGAAATAAAAGTTATCATAATAAAGAATGTATATTTTACAAATTATGCTTTTATATATGGATGTTCTTTTGTATTTTAACTTAAGGTAAGCCATAACAAAATGCTCAAAATAACACTAAAATTAAAAATAGTTAATCATAACTATTGGTTAGTATGTTCTAAAAACCCATTATTTGTGCGAATTGTAGGATATATTAAAATTCAAAAAAATTTTTTAAAAAATGTTGACATATCTCTAAATAGTGTTATAATCAATGGGTATCGGGAATACCTGATAAAAAAATAAGTTGTTTATAGAGGAGAATTAATTATGAAAAAAGTATTGCTTACTTCAGCAGCAGTTCTTGCGCTTTTTGCGGCTGCAGCGCCAGCAGTTGCGGATATCAATGGTGGAGCTAACACTCCAGGAGCATATGACCAACCAACAACAGGTGGTGGTGTGAATGATGCCTACAACGCTCAAACAGAATTTGAAAATGCTCGTAAAGTAAATGAATACTTGGCAGGGCATCAAGAAGATATCGATGCTGAAGCAGCTCAAGATCCAGCAGTAGTTGCAGCTAAATCTGAATTTGATGCGGTTGAAGGCGGATCACACCTTTACACTGAAAAGAAAGAAGCTTATGAATCAGCTTTGAATACTGCTCGTAACAACGTTCGTAACCGTTACACTGAAGAACTTCAAAAGAAATGGAATACTGCTTCTAAAAAAGAAGGTAATTACTACATTTTGAATGAAACTCCAGAACAAAAGAACGCTCGTTATGAAGCGGAACATGGAGCTCAAGCAGAAGATAAAACTGCTCCATCACAAGAAGATGTGAAAAAAGCTCAAACTTCAGCAGAAAAAGCTAAAAAAGCAGAAGAAAAATCTAAAGCAGTTAAAGAAAACAAATCAGGTTCTAAAGCAGAAGCAAAAGCTCTTCCAAATACTGCGGCAGTAAAATAATTAGTGATTACTAGTTATTACCAAGAATATCACTGAAGTTAGGCTTCAGTGATATTTTATTATTAATAATAAAATGAAGAGAGAGTAGAGATTTATGAGTAAACGCAATAGTAGCACGAAGATCTTAAATAAAAAATCCTTAAGTATTTTGGCATCCATTCTTGTATTAGGATTAGTGATTATTGGTGGAGTCAAACTTTTTACAGGAAACAATGCTCATTCACTTGGGAATAAGGTTACTCAAGTCAGTGACTATAAACCTACCGATGATGAAAAGAAGTATCTCAAGTCGAAGTTTGATGGTCTTTCTGCAACTAATTCAGATACGATTGCTTATATCTATGCACCAGGCACTCAATTAGATGAGCCTGTTGTACAAACTAAAGATAATTCTACATATCTAGATAAAACTTTCGAAGGAGGTAATAAGCCTCTGTTTGGTACTGTATTCATGGATACAGACAATAAGAAAGATTTTAGTGACCGTTTGACTTGGCTTTTTGGTCACGCTAGAGGAAGTCAGGTAGAAGACCATCGTATGTTTAATGATGTTAACTACTACAGTGATCAGTCGTTTTTTGACAAACACAAGTATGTTGTTGTAGAAACCCCTCAAAGAAAGTATTATTATGAAGCTTTTGCGATGGTTATTGTTCCTGAGGATACAGCTTTCTACCGTACATCATTCAAAGATGATAAGGATTTTAAGGAACAATTAGATATTATCTATGATACGGCTGATGTTAAAAACAAGGATTTGAAGGTTAGTGCTTCAGATAAATACCTCGTTCTTTCGACTTGTCGTGAGGAAGATCCAACGATTCGTGCCAATCTCTACTTGCGTCAAATTCCAGACTCTGAGATGTCTGACTTTGTAGCTAAACATGGAAAAGATTTGGAATACACACCAACACGATAATCATTAACAGAACTCTACTTCTCGTGAAGTAGGGTTTTTATTTTATTTGAACAGAGCTACTGTATTTTTAAAGTTGTTATAAGGGTGAGATGTAACCGTTTGTTAATCTTTTTTATCATTAATGGATAAGTTTTTTTGGTACACTAGGAGTATGAAAAAGGAGAGTGTTATGAAACAGAGCCAAGCTAAAAAGCGTGACAATGCGATGACTAATAAGATTTTGATGGGGTTGATTGCTCTCGTCTTAGGTTTGCTTTTTCTTGAAATTTTAATTGTTCATAGTAAGAACGAACAGCAAAAGAATGTCTCAAACCAGGTACAGACAGCACGTATCATGGCTAATGGGGACTTGCTCTATCATGACGGTCTCTATATGAGTGCCCTGCAGGCAGATGGTAGCTATGATTTTACGGAGAATTTTACTTATGTGAAGCCGTGGTTAAAGCAGGCCGATTTGACCTTGGGTGATTTTGAGGGAACGATTAATCCTGATTATCCTTTGTCAGGCTATCCTCTGTTTAATGCTCCTCAATCAGTGACAGCAGCTATTAAGGATGCTGGTTATGATGTTATGGATTTGGCCCATAATCATATCTTGGATTCTGGTTTAGAGGGAGCTTTTACAACGTCTGATGCTTTTAAAAAAGTGGGAATTGATCCTGTTGGTGTTTACGAAAAGCCGGTGCGAGACAAGGCGCCACTCCTCATCAAGAATGTTAATGGCATCAAAGTTGCAATACTTTCCTATGCTTATGGTTACAATGGTTTAGAGTCGAACTTGACGGATAAAGAGGTTGCAGACCACTTATCGAATTTGGATGAAAAACGTATGAAAGCCGAGATTCAGCGTGCCGAAAAAGAAGCAGATATCACGGTTATCATGCCTCAGATGGGTGTTGAATATCGTTTGGAACCTACAGATGAACAGGTTAAACTCTATCATAAGATGATTGATTGGGGTGCTGATATTATCTTTGGAGGTCATCCTCATGTGGTAGAACCTTCTGAGGTGGTTAAAAAGGATGGACAGCAAAAACTTATTATTTACTCAATGGGTAATTTCATCTCAAACCAGCGCATAGAGACCATGGATGGTGTGGATAGTGCAGAGTGGACAGAGAGGGGTGTCTTAATGGATGTCACCCTTGAGAAAAAGAATGGTCAAACCACGATTAAGACTGCTCAAGCACATCCGACTTGGGTTAACCGTACGCCTAAAGGAACAACTTCACCAGAGGGATATCCTTTGTATACTTACCAAACTTATATTTTAGAGGATTTCATTAAGGGTGGTAAATATAGAAATAAACTTGATGAAGAAACCAAAGAGCGTATAGATACTGCATATAAAGAAATGAATGCCCATGTTAATTTAAAATGGAAATAAAGCTAAGATATCGCCTGAATTTGGCGATATTTTTTGTTTATCGACAAGTTACCCACAGACTTATCCACAGGTGTGGAAAAGTCTGTTGATAGTGTTGAATCTTGATTTTTCAAGGTTTTAAAAGAAGGAAATTATTTAGGTTGTGAACAAGTTTATCCACAAGTAGTTGGGTCAAAGAGAGGATGTTTTCATAAACGATATTAGTTAAAATTCTCGGAAACATTCGTCTTTTTCAAGAAAAAAGATGCAAATTTCATAAAAAATAGCATTTTTAATCAAAATATGCTAAAATTATACAAAATAAAATGATGGAGGCTTCTCATGAAAGCGATTATTACAGTTGTAGGTAAGGACAAAGCAGGTATTGTTGCGGGTGTTGCGACTAAGGTGGCAGAACTTGGCTTGAATATTGATGATATCTCTCAAACAGTTCTTGATGAATTCTTTACCATGATGGCGGTTGTATCATCGGAAGACAAACAAGATTTTACACACCTACGTGCGGAATTGGAAGCCTTTGGTGAGTCATTGAATGTTAAAATCAACATCCAAAGCTCAGCAATTTTTGATGCTATGCACAACTTGTAAGATAGGAGTAGCTTAAAATGGATATTAAACAGGTCACAGAAACCATTGCCATGATTGAGGAGCAGAACTTTGATGTTCGTACCATTACCATGGGGATTTCACTCCTAGACTGTATCGATTCAGATATCGATAAGGCGGCGGAAAAAGTCTATAACAAGATTGTATCTAAGGCTAAAAATTTGGTAGCTGTTGGTGACGAAATTGCAGCTGAACTTGGTATTCCGATTGTTAATAAACGTGTGTCTGTTACTCCGATCTCAATCATCGGTGCGGCAACAGATGCAACAGACCATGTACCTTTTGCGAAGGCATTAGACCGAGCAGCTAAGGAAATCGGCGTTAACTTTATTGGTGGTTTCTCTGCACTCGTTCAAAAGGGCTATCAAAAAGGTGATGAGATTCTTATTAATTCTATTCCACGTGCGCTTGCAGAGACTGATTTTGTCTGCTCATCTGTCAACATTGGTTCAACAAAGACTGGTATTAACATGACAGCAGTACGTGACATGGGACGTATCATCAAAGAGGCTTCTGAGGCAGATCCAATGGGCCCAGGTAAATTGGTGGTCTTTGCTAATGCGGTTGAAGATAATCCATTTATGGCAGGTGCCTTCCACGGTGTTGGTGAGGCTGATGTTGTAATCAATGTTGGGGTTTCAGGTCCTGGTGTTGTGCAACGTGCAGTTGAGAAAGTTCCAGGCGAAAGTTTCGATGTTCTAGCTGAAACAGTTAAGAAGACCGCCTTCAAAATCACACGTGTTGGTCAGTTAGTTGGTCAAATGGCCAGCGAACGTCTTGGTGTCGAGTTTGGTATTGTAGATTTGTCTCTTGCGCCAACACCAGCAGTTGGTGATTCAGTAGCCCGTGTACTTGAAGCGATGGGTCTTGAAGTTGTTGGTACGCATGGTACTACTGCAGCTCTAGCCCTTCTTAACGACCAAGTTAAAAAAGGCGGTATCATGGCATGTAACCAAGTTGGTGGTTTGTCAGGTGCCTTTATTCCAGTTTCTGAAGATGAAGGTATGATTGCTGCGGTTCAATCTGGTCATATCAACCTTGAAAAATTGGAAGCTATGACAGCTATCTGTTCTGTTGGTCTAGACATGATTGCTATTCCTGCTGATACGCCAGATACAACAATCGCGGCCATGATTGCTGATGAAGCGGCAATCGGTGTCATTAACCAGAAAACAACAGCTGTTCGTATCATTCCTTATGGTAAGGAAGGTGATATGTTGGAACTTGGAGGTCTTCTTGGTTATGCACCAGTAATGAAGGTAAACAAAGCTTCATCGGCTGACTTCATTGCGCGTGGTGGTCAAATCCCAGCTCCTGTTCACAGCTTTAAAAACTAAGCGGATGATAAATGCTTTGCCAATTGGTAAGGCATTTTCTGATGGTCTCGCTGGCTAGATAGTCGAGGGGATTTGTGCTATAATGAATTCAAAAATGACGGAAAGAAGGGGCGCTATGAGTAAGGTTAAGTTGTATATTGCGAGACACGGCAAAACGATGTTTAACACCATTGGTCGTGCACAAGGTTGGTCTGATAGCCCTTTGACCCCGTTCGGTGAGGAAGGTATTCGTGAATTGGGAGTAGGTCTGAAAGCAGCAGGTATTCCTTTCAAGGCCGCATATTCTAGTGATTCAGGTCGAACGATTCAAACCATGGATATCATTTTACGTGAGACGGGTTTGGAAACTATTCCTTATAAACGTGACAAACGTATTCGTGAGTGGTGTTTTGGTAGTTTAGATGGTGGCTATGACGGTGAACTTTTCTACGGTGTGCTACCGAGAACAGATGCTTTTCAAGGTAAGGATTTGCATGAGGTAACTTATCCTGAGCTTGCACAAGGTATTCTTGATGTGGATACGGCTGGTTGGGCAGAGCCTTGGGAAGTGCTCAGAAAACGTATTTTAGAGGGGTTCACAGCTATTGCAGAAGATCTTGAGAGGTCTGGTGGCGGTAATGCTATCGTCGTTAGTCACGGTATGACCATTGCAACCTTTGCTTGGTTAATTGATCCTTCTGTCGAGCATCCTTCATTGGACAACGGTTCGGTTACTGTTGTTGCTTATGAAAATGGTAAATTTACATTAGAAGCACTTGGCGATATGACCTATCGTCAGGTTGGGCGAGAGATAATAGAAAAAGAAAATGGTAAAAAATAACTATCCAAGTCGCCGTCAGGCGAAAAAGCAAACCAACTGGTTTTTGGTTATCAGTAGTGTCTTGATTGCGATGCTTTTGATTGCAGCAGGACTTTATTCAGTATTTGGTGTCAGTCGTACAGTCCAACAAGCCAATGGATCGTCAGTAACAAAAAGTAGTAAACAAGCCACCGATGCGACTCGAAGCAAGGATACAAAGGGACTACCTGATGTATCGCCTAAAGACTGGGAATTGCTTTTGGTAAATCGTGATAATAAGTCTAAAGAACTTAACCCTGAGATTGCTGACGTTGATGGTGTTTCTGTAGATGCAAGAATTGCTAAGAATGTGAAGCAGTTTTTAGCAGCTGCTCAAGAAATTGATCCAAGTTATCACTTGATATCAGGTTATCGTAGTGTTGCTTATCAGACAGAACTTTATAACAGTTATGTTCAGCAGGAAATGGCTGCCGACCCAAGTTTGACGGAGTCTCAGGCGGAGAAAAAGGTTCAAACCTATTCACAACCACCAGGAGCGAGTGAACACCAGACAGGTCTTGCGATTGATATGAGTACTGTGGATAGCTTAAATGAAGCAGATCCAGATACAGTAGCTAAAGTCAAAGAATTGGCGCCGAAATATGGCTTTGTTCTTCGTTTTCCAGATGGTAAAACATCGTCAACGGGTGTAGGCTACGAGGATTGGCATTTCCGCTATGTTGGTAAAGAGTCAGCAGAGTATATGACTGAACATAATCTTTCTTTGGAGGAATATTTGGCATTATTAAAGGAGAAAGCTAAGTGAGACGACGTTTTAAACTAAAAGCCTTCATTACCTTAGTTGTTGTTTTCGCTTTAGGTATTCTCTTACCTTTGATTCTTCATGCCTCTACAGATGATAATGCTCGTTCGGTAAAGGTTGCTTACACACAGCAAGAATTTATTGAGACCTTAGCTCCAACAGCTCAAAAGATGTCTAAAAACTATGGTGTACCTGCGTCTATTCTCCTTAGTCAAGCTGCATATGAGTCGAATTATGGTAGCAGTCTTTTATCTGTTAAATACCATAACATCTACAGTCTCCCTGCTCAGCCAGGTCAAGAACGTATTCGTTTAAAGGATAGTATCTACAGTAAAGGGAAATGGCAATATCAAAAGGTGGATTTTGCAGTTTTTAAGGATTGGTCAAGTTCTATGATGACTTATTTAGAAGAACTTCGCCAAGGAACGTGGGGCGAGTCGACCTATAAAGAGGTGGCAGGAACGACTAGTTATAAAGTTGCGGCAGAAAAACTACAAGCTGCGGGATTTAGCAGTGATCCAGATTATGCCAAACACCTCATATCTATTATTGAGACCTATCATTTGTCAAAATATGATTGATAAGATTAGAGTGCCTCTGAGGTGCTCTTTTTTTGCTTTTCTAGGTCTTAAGATGTATTTTTAGCACTCTTACAAAAAGAGTGCTAATTTTTTGGTTTTTTGGGTTGACATGTTCAAGTTTAGGTGTATAATAGAATCATAAGTTAGCAGTCGATGTGCCAGAGTGCTAATAAATAGAAATGAGGTGACATCGTGATTACGCAAAGGCAAAACACTATTTTGAATTTGATAGTTGAGATGTTCACTCGTACACATGAACCGGTTGGTTCTAAAGCATTACAAGAATCAATTGATTCGAGTTCAGCGACCATTCGTAATGACATGGCCAAGCTTGAAAAGATGGGCTATCTTGAAAAAGCTCATACTTCTAGTGGGCGTATGCCAAGCCGAGCAGGTTTCCAGTATTTCGTCGCTAATTCTTTGAATCTTGATACGATTGATGAACAAGATGTTTATCAAGTGGTCAAGGCCTTTGATTTTGAAGCCTTTAAACTTGAAGATATTTTGGATGCAGCGGCGAAGCTGCTGGCAGAAATGACAGGATGTACAGCAGTGATTCAAGATGTGGAGCCGACACGACAACGTCTGACTGGGTTTGACATTGTTCATCTATCCAATCACGACGCTTTAGCGGTTCTTACTCTAGATGAATCTAAGCCTGTGACAGTTCAGTTTGCTATTCCAAAAAATTTCTTGTCTAGTGATTTGGAGATTCTTCATAAGCTTGTTCAAGAACGTTTTTTGGGAAACACTGTCTTAGATATCCATTACCGATTGAGAACTGAGATTCCTCAGATTGTGCAAAAGTATTTCAAGATAACAGATAATGTTTTAGATTTGTTTGATTATATCTTTTCACAACTTTTTAAGGAATTGATTTTCATCGAAGGTAAGGTTGCATCACTGACTTATGCCGACTTAAAAACCTATCAATTTTTGGACAATCCACAACATGTGGCACTTGAGCTTCGATCAGCTATCTCCGATGATGAAGTGACTAAGATTTCGGTTGCAGAATCAACTGAAGAAGCGCTTGAAAATGTCACAGTTATGAGTCATAAATTCCTGATTCCTTATCGTGGGATGGCACTCATGCATGTGATTGGCCCAGTTGAAATGGATTATCGTCGCATGGTTAGTTTGGTCAATGTTATTAGTAGAGTTTTGGTTATGAAGTTGACGGATTATTACCGTTACCTCAATAGTAACCATTATGAAGTTAACTAAGATATAACATTTAAAAAGTATAGAAAGAGGTGTATGCCTTGACTGAAGATATTAAAAAAGAAGAAGTGAAAGAAGAGGAAGCTACGGAGACAACTGAAGAAGTTGTAGAGGAAGTAAGCGAACCTTCTGAACTTGAGGAAGCCCAAGCGCGTGCCGAAGAATTTGAAAACAAATACCTTCGTGCCCATGCAGAAATGCAAAACATTCAGCGACGTGCAAATGAAGAACGTCAACAATTGCAAAAGTATCGTAGCCAAGATTTGGCAAAAGCGATTTTACCATCACTTGATAACCTTGAACGTGCTCTTGCCGTTGAGGGCTTGACTGATGATGTCAAAAAAGGTTTGGAAATGGTGCAAGAAAGTTTAGTGCATGCTCTTAAAGAGGAAGGAATTGAAGAAATTCCAGCAGATGGTGATTTCGACCATAACTTCCACATGGCTATTCAAACAATGCCTGCAGATGATGAACATCCAGCAGACACGATTGCACAAGTTTTCCAAAAAGGATATAAACTCCACGAACGCGTCTTACGCCCAGCTATGGTAGTTGTATATAATTAATTGAAAACTTGTCCGAAATGACAGAAAACTATGAATGAAAGATAAAAAAGCAAAATAGAAATTAAAGTAAAAAGGGGAAAAACATATGTCTAAAATCATTGGTATTGACTTAGGGACAACAAACTCAGCAGTAGCAGTTCTTGAAGGAACTGAATCAAAAATTATCGCAAATCCAGAAGGTAACCGCACAACTCCATCTGTTGTGTCATTCAAAAACGGTGAAATCATCGTTGGTGACGCTGCAAAACGTCAAGCAGTAACAAACCCAGATACAATCATCTCTATCAAATCTAAGATGGGTACTTCTGAAAAAGTTTCTGCAAACGGTAAAGAATACACACCACAAGAGATTTCAGCTATGATTCTTCAATATTTGAAAGGTTATGCTGAAGATTACCTTGGTGAAAAAGTAACTAAAGCAGTTATCACAGTTCCTGCTTACTTCAACGATGCGCAACGTCAAGCAACAAAAGACGCTGGTAAAATCGCTGGTCTTGAAGTAGAACGTATCGTCAACGAACCAACAGCAGCAGCTCTTGCTTATGGTTTGGATAAGACTGATAAAGAAGAAAAAATCTTGGTATTCGACCTTGGTGGTGGTACATTCGACGTATCTATCCTTGAACTTGGTGACGGTGTCTTTGACGTATTGGCCACTGCAGGGGATAACAAACTCGGTGGTGATGACTTTGACCAAAAAATCATCGACCACATGGTTGAAGAATTCAAGAAAGAAAATGGCATCGACTTGTCAACAGACAAGATGGCTCTTCAACGTTTGAAAGATGCAGCTGAAAAAGCTAAGAAAGACCTTTCTGGTGTCACTTCAACACAAATCAGCTTGCCATTCATCACTGCTGGTGAGGCTGGACCTCTTCACTTGGAAATGACATTGACTCGTGCGAAATTCGATGATTTGACTCGTGACCTTGTAGAACGTACGAAAACTCCAGTTCGTCAAGCCCTTTCAGATGCAGGTTTGAGCTTGTCAGATATTGACGAAGTTATCCTTGTCGGTGGTTCAACTCGTATCCCTGCCGTTGTAGAAGCTGTTAAAGCTGAAACTGGTAAAGAACCAAACAAATCAGTTAACCCTGATGAAGTAGTTGCCATGGGTGCTGCTATCCAAGGTGGTGTTATTACTGGTGATGTCAAAGACGTTGTCCTTCTTGATGTAACGCCATTGTCACTTGGTATCGAAACAATGGGTGGAGTGTTCACAAAACTTATTGACCGCAACACTACTATTCCAACATCTAAATCACAAGTCTTCTCAACTGCAGCAGATAACCAACCAGCCGTTGACATCCACGTTCTTCAAGGTGAACGCCCAATGGCAGCGGATAACAAGACTCTTGGACGCTTCCAATTGACTGATATCCCAGCTGCACCTCGTGGTATCCCACAAATCGAAGTTACTTTCGATATTGACAAGAACGGTATCGTATCTGTTAAAGCTAAAGACCTTGGAACTCAAAAAGAACAAACAATTGTCATCCAATCTAACTCTGGTTTGACAGACGAAGAAATTGAAAAGATGATGAAAGATGCTGAAGCAAATGCTGAAGCAGATGCAAAACGTAAAGAAGAAGTAGATCTTCGTAACGAAGTTGACCAAGCTATCTTTGCGACTGAAAAAACAATCAAAGAAACAGAAGGTAAAGGCTTCGACACAGAACGTGATGCTGCTCAATCAGCTCTTGATGACCTTAAGAAAGCTCAAGAATCAGGCAATCTTGATGACATGAAGGCTAAATTGGAAGCTCTTAACGAAAAAGCTCAAGCTCTTGCAGTTAAACTTTACGAACAAGCTGCAGCAGCACAACAAGCTCAAGCAGGAGCAGAAGGTGCACAAACAGCAGATAACTCAGGCGACGATGTTGTAGACGGAGAGTTTACTGAAAAGTAAGATGTAAAGTCCATTAAAACCTCACAGTGAAAATAGGAAGATTTCTCTTTTTCACCAAGAGGTTAGGGTGTGCTCAGTTCGGTAAGGTGTTGAGCTTAGCTAGTAAATGATAAAAAGAAATCCAGAGGTTGCAAACCAGCCTCTGTTTTTCGGTAAAATAGAGGATGTCGCTTATGAAAAAAGTGCTTTGTATCATTTATCCTAATTTTTCTCTCTACGAGATAGCCTCTTTAACGAGTACTTTAGCTCTGTCTTTCGATATAACGATTGATTATGTAGCCTCAGATTATTCGATTGTGGTATCTGAGGACGGCTTGCCCTGTCAACTGACGAAAACATTGGATCAAGTACGTATAGAAGATTATTCTTGCGTGATTTTGCCAGGAATGGTCAACATAGGACCTGCCCTACAGGATGAGAAATTGATTTCGTTCTTGAGGGGCCTTGGTGAACAAGATATCCTCATTGCAGCCATTTCTTCAGCGCCTCTTTTATTAGCGAAAGCAGGTCTGTTGAAGGACACGAAATTTACAGGTGGAATTTGGCAAAACTTCTTTGACTATTTTGAATTTCTTCCACGTGAAAATTTCCAACCTAAAGTGGTTGTACAAGATAAAAAAATCATTACAGCCATAGGCTTTGCACATCAAGAGTTTGCAAGAAAAGTGATTCTTAGTCTAGGGTTGTCAGATTATACGGACAACTATTTTAAAGAACAGAACGAGTATGCTGAAGAGGATTTGATATTTACTCTATCAGACGAAGAGTTTGATGAAGTGAAGCGAAGTATAGAAAAGACCCTCTAAAGATTTACATGAAAATTATAGAAAGGAACAAAGAGTGTTCGAGGAATTGAACACGAGCGGAAAGCTAGGAAATTAGATAAACCTCCTAAGAAATCATGATTTCTTGTCGGTTTCCTAAATTTCAGTCGCTTTCTGTTCGCTCTTAGTATCTTGTATGAACAATACCGAATATTACGATCGTCTTGGGGTATCTAAGGATGCCTCTCAAGATGAAATTAAACGTGCCTATCGTAAGATGTCTAAGAAATACCACCCAGACATTAATAAAGAACCAGGTGCGGAAGAAAAATATAAAGAGGTTCAAGAGGCCTACGAAACTTTAAGTGATGACCAAAAACGTGCAGCCTATGACCAATACGGACCAGATGGTGCGAATGGTTTTGGAGGTCAAGGAGGCTTTGGTGGCTTTGATGGTGGTGCAGGCTTTGGTGGCTTTGAGGATATCTTCTCTAGCTTCTTTGGTGGTGGTGCTACTCGTAACCCGAATGCTCCACGTCAAGGTGATGATCTTCAGTACCGTGTCAACCTAAGCTTCGAAGAGGCGATTTTTGGTGCCGAAAAAGAAGTTCACTACAATCGTGAAGCAACATGTAAGACATGTTCGGGATCTGGTGCAAAACCTGGAACAAGCCCTGTAACTTGTGGTCGCTGTCATGGTCAAGGGGTTATCAATGTCGATACGCAAACACCACTTGGTATGATGCGTCGTCAAGTAACCTGTGATGTCTGTCATGGAACAGGTCAAGAAATTAAAGAGCCATGTCAAACTTGTCACGGAACAGGACATGAAAAACAAAGCCACAAAGTATCTGTCAAGATTCCAGCAGGTGTTGAAACAGGTCAACAAATCCGTCTTGCAGGTCAAGGTGAAGCTGGTTTCAATGGTGGTCCTTATGGAGACCTCTTTGTAATCATCAATGTTAATCCAAGCGATAAGTTTACTCGTGATGGATCAACAATTTACTATACACTTAACATTTCTTTTGTCCAAGCCGCTCTTGGTGATACTGTCGAAGTACCAACAGTTCACGGAAACGTTGAGATGACTATTCCAGCAGGAACTCAAACAGGCAAAACTTTCCGTCTAAAAGGAAAGGGTGCTCCACGTCTTCGTGGAGGTTCACAAGGAGACCAACACGTTACAGTTAAGATTGTAACTCCTACGAAGCTAAACGATGCTCAAAAAGAAGCTCTCCTTGCATTCGCCAAGGCAAGTGGAGATGAAAAAATCGCACCACAGAAAAAAGGTTTCTTCAATAAAGTAAAGGATGCCTTAGAAGATTTATAAAGGAAGGACGCTGAAAGCGTCTTTTTCTTTATGTCAAAGCTGTATGGGGTCAGTTGACAATCGACCTACTTTTTATCCTTGAAAAAATCTGATATGATAATTTTATGGTTAGATACAAAGCGACAATTTCCTATGATGGTACACTTTTCTCAGGTTTTCAAAGACAACCAAATGCACGTTCTATTCAAGAAGAACTTGAAAAGACTCTCTTACGGTTAAATAGCGGAACACCTGTCACCGTTCATGGAGCGGGTCGTACAGATGCAGGTGTTCATGCCTATGGACAAGTTATACACTTCGATTTGCCCCAGGAGCGGGATCCAGAGAAGTTACGTTTTGGTTTGGATACGCAATGTCCAGATGATATTGATGTTGTTAGTATCGAACTCGTATCAGAAGAATTTCATGCACGATACAATAAACACAGTAAAACTTATGAGTTCTTAGTAGATGCAGGGCGACCTAAGAACCCTATGATGCGTAATTATGCGACCCACTATCCCTACCCTCTAAGTTTAGCACCTATGCAGGAGGCTGCTAAGGATTTGGTCGGCACACATGATTTTACAGGCTTCACAGCTTCAGGAACTTCTGTAGAAAATAAAGTACGCACAATTACACAAGCTAGTGTATCTATCGATGAGAAAACTGGATTTTATATCTTTACTTTTTCTGGGAATGGTTTTCTCTATAAGCAAGTTAGAAATATGGTCGGCACCTTGTTGAAGATTGGCAATGGTCGCATGCCTGTTTCGCAAGTTAAGACAGTGTTGGAAAGTCGTGATCGTAATCTCGCAGGACCAACAGCAGCAGGAAATGGATTATATTTGAAGGAGATAAGATATGAGTGATGAATTGATTTTAGCGATTTCGGGGAATGATATTTTTAGTGGTGGCGGACTTCATGCAGACTTAGCGACGTTTACCACTAATAAACAACATGGATTTGTGGCTCTTACCTGTCTGACAGCTATGACTGAGAATGGTTTTGAGGTTATTCCGGTTGATACTAATGTTTTTAAACAACAACTTGACTCACTAAAAGATATCCCATTCTCAGCAATTAAAATTGGTTTGTTGCCTAACGTTGAAATCGCGGAATTAACGTTGGATTTTGTTAAAAAACATTCTGATATTCCAATTGTCTTGGATCCTGTTTTAGTATGTAAGGAGACTCATGACGTTGAAGTTTCTCAACTACGTGATGAATTGGTTAAATTTTTCCCTTATACCACGGTTATCACTCCGAACTTACCTGAAGTCGAACTGCTTATAGATAGAAAGGTTAAGACTCTTGATGATATGAAGCATGCGGCTAGCTATCTCAATGAATTAGGTGCTAAGACTGTCGTTGTCAAAGGTGGAAATCGCTTGGATGGTAATAAAGCGATAGATGTCTTTTATGATGGAACAGATTACAAATTGTTTGAAGAAGCTGTGCTAGACAAAAACAATACAGGTGCAGGATGTACATTTGCTTCAAGTATAGCTAGTGAATTAGTTAAAGGATGTTCAGAAACTGAAGCTGTGGCAAATGCTAAAGCATTTGTTTATGAATCAATTAAACAATCAAATGAATTTGGAGTAGTTCAATATGCAAAATAAGAAAACAAAAGAGCTAACATTATTAGCTATCTTAACAGCTTTATCAGTGACCTTTGGATTCGTAGCTAAAATTCCGACTCCAACAGGGCTTTTAACTTTGGTAGATGCAGGAATCTACTTCACAGCCTTCTATCTTGGCAAGAAAGAAGGGGCAATTGTGGGAGGACTATCTGCATTTTTGATAGATTTGCTATCATCTGCTCCGCAATGGATGTTTATCAGTTTGTTAATCCATGGTGCACAAGGTTATTTTGCTGGATTTAAGGGTAACTATCGTATCCTAGGTCTTCTGATTGCTACAATTGTGATGGTGGGTGGCTATGCACTTGCTTCAGTATTTATGTATGGAACAGGAGCTTCAATCGCAGAAGTGATTCCTAATTTCTGCCAAAACGCTCTCGGCCTAGTCGTTGGATGGGTATTGTATCAAGGATTCAAAAAGGTTCAATCTAAAAAAGATTAATAGCTTTACTAAAATCCTATTGACAAGCATTAATTTGGGTGATAAGATATAAAAGTTGTCTTAATTGCCTTGCCACAAACTTGAAAAGGTTCCAAAACTTTAAAAAAGTTATTGACAAGACAAGCTAGAGATGATATTATAAATAAGCTGTTTCGCGAGAGACAGCGGACACGAGAAGTGAAAAAACTTCAAAAAAAGTGTTGACAAGACATTCTAGATTTGCTAGAATACAGAAGTTGTCTTAAGAGAGACAAAGACCTTTGAGAACTGAATAAGAAACCAAGTGCAGGGTTATAGAAGAAATTATAACCTGTCAATTTACAAGAATAAATCGTCAGACGACGGTAATGAGTTAACGCTCGAACAATTATTAAATTTTTTAATGAGAGTTTGATCCTGGCTCAGGACGAACGCTGGCGGCGTGCCTAATACATGCAAGTAGAACGCTGAAGAGAGGAGCTTGCTCTTCTTGGATGAGTTGCGAACGGGTGAGTAACGCGTAGGTAACCTGCCTTGTAGCGGGGGATAACTATTGGAAACGATAGCTAATACCGCATAACAATGGATGACCCATGTCATTTATTTGAAAGGGGCAAATGCTCCACTACAAGATGGACCTGCGTTGTATTAGCTAGTAGGTGAGGTAACGGCTCACCTAGGCGACGATACATAGCCGACCTGAGAGGGTGATCGGCCACACTGGGACTGAGACACGGCCCAGACTCCTACGGGAGGCAGCAGTAGGGAATCTTCGGCAATGGGGGCAACCCTGACCGAGCAACGCCGCGTGAGTGAAGAAGGTTTTCGGATCGTAAAGCTCTGTTGTAAGTCAAGAACGAGTGTGAGAGTGGAAAGTTCACACTGTGACGGTAGCTTACCAGAAAGGGACGGCTAACTACGTGCCAGCAGCCGCGGTAATACGTAGGTCCCGAGCGTTGTCCGGATTTATTGGGCGTAAAGCGAGCGCAGGCGGTTTGATAAGTCTGAAGTTAAAGGCTGTGGCTCAACCATAGTTCGCTTTGGAAACTGTCAAACTTGAGTGCAGAAGGGGAGAGTGGAATTCCATGTGTAGCGGTGAAATGCGTAGATATATGGAGGAACACCGGTGGCGAAAGCGGCTCTCTGGTCTGTAACTGACGCTGAGGCTCGAAAGCGTGGGGAGCGAACAGGATTAGATACCCTGGTAGTCCACGCCGTAAACGATGAGTGCTAGGTGTTGGATCCTTTCCGGGATTCAGTGCCGCAGCTAACGCATTAAGCACTCCGCCTGGGGAGTACGACCGCAAGGTTGAAACTCAAAGGAATTGACGGGGGCCCGCACAAGCGGTGGAGCATGTGGTTTAATTCGAAGCAACGCGAAGAACCTTACCAGGTCTTGACATCCCGATGCTATTTCTAGAGATAGAAAGTTACTTCGGTACATCGGTGACAGGTGGTGCATGGTTGTCGTCAGCTCGTGTCGTGAGATGTTGGGTTAAGTCCCGCAACGAGCGCAACCCCTATTGTTAGTTGCCATCATTCAGTTGGGCACTCTAGCGAGACTGCCGGTAATAAACCGGAGGAAGGTGGGGATGACGTCAAATCATCATGCCCCTTATGACCTGGGCTACACACGTGCTACAATGGTTGGTACAACGAGTTGCGAGTCGGTGACGGCAAGCTAATCTCTTAAAGCCAATCTCAGTTCGGATTGTAGGCTGCAACTCGCCTACATGAAGTCGGAATCGCTAGTAATCGCGGATCAGCACGCCGCGGTGAATACGTTCCCGGGCCTTGTACACACCGCCCGTCACACCACGAGAGTTTGTAACACCCGAAGTCGGTGAGGTAACCTTTTGGAGCCAGCCGCCTAAGGTGGGATAGATGATTGGGGTGAAGTCGTAACAAGGTAGCCGTATCGGAAGGTGCGGCTGGATCACCTCCTTTCTAAGGAAAAACGGAATGTACTTGAGTTTCTTATTTAGTTTTGAGAGGTCTTGTGGGGCCTTAGCTCAGCTGGGAGAGCGCCTGCTTTGCACGCAGGAGGTCAGCGGTTCGATCCCGCTAGGCTCCATTGAATCGCAAGATTCAAGTATTGTCCATTGAAAATTGAATATCTATATCAAATTCCATATGTAATTAATTACATATAGATAGTAACAAGAAAATAAACCGAAACGCTGTGAATATTTAATGAGTTAGGTCGAAAGACCAAAATAAGGTTAAGTTAATAAGGGCGCACGGTGGATGCCTTGGCACTAGAAGCCGATGAAGGACGTGACTAACGACGAAATGCTTTGGGGAGCTGTAAGTGAGCAATGATCCAGAGATGTCCGAATGGGGGAACCCGGCAGGTTATGCCTGTCACTCATTACTGTTAAGGTAATGTAGAGGAAGACGCAGTGAACTGAAACATCTAAGTAGCTGCAGGAAGAGAAAGCAAAAGCGATTGCCTTAGTAGCGGCGAGCGAAACGGCAAGAGGGCAAACCGAAGAGTTTACTCTTCGGGGTTGTAGGACTGCAACGTGGACTTAAAGATTATAGAAGAACTACCTGGGAAGGTAGGCCAAAGAGAGTAATAGCCTCGTATTCGAAATAGTCTTTATACCTAGCAGTATCCTGAGTACGGCGAGACACGAGAAATCTCGTCGGAATCTGGGAGGACCATCTCCCAACCCTAAATACTCTCTAGTGACCGATAGTGAACCAGTACCGTGAGGGAAAGGTGAAAAGCACCCCGGGAGGGGAGTGAAATAGAACCTGAAACCGTGTGCCTACAACAAGTTCGAGCCCGTTAATGGGTGAGAGCGTGCCTTTTGTAGAATGAACCGGCGAGTTACGATATGATGCGAGGTTAAGTTGAAGAGACGGAGCCGTAGGGAAACCGAGTCTTAATAGGGCGTATTAGTATCATGTCGTAGACCCGAAACCATGTGACCTACCCATGAGCAGGTTGAAGGTGAGGTAAAACTCACTGGAGGACCGAACCAGGGCACGTTGAAAAGTGCTTGGATGACTTGTGGGTAGCGGAGAAATTCCAAACGAACTTGGAGATAGCTGGTTCTCTCCGAAATAGCTTTAGGGCTAGCGTCGATGTTAAGTCTCTTGGAGGTAGAGCACTGTTTGGGTGAGGGGTCCATCCCGGATTACCAATCTCAGATAAACTCCGAATGCCAACGAGATATAATCGGCAGTCAGACTGCGAGTGCTAAGATCCGTAGTCGAAAGGGAAACAGCCCAGACCACCAGCTAAGGTCCCAAAATATATGTTAAGTGGAAAAGGATGTGGGGTTGCACAGACAACTAGGATGTTAGCTTAGAAGCAGCTATTCATTCAAAGAGTGCGTAATAGCTCACTAGTCGAGTGACCCTGCGCCGAAAATGTACCGGGGCTAAAACATATTACCGAAGCTGTGGATACCTTTATAGGTATGGTAGGAGAGCGTTCTATGTGCGAAGAAGGTGTACCGTGAGGAGTGCTGGAGCGCATAGAAGTGAGAATGCCGGTATGAGTAGCGAAAGACAGGTGAGAATCCTGTCCACCGTAAGACTAAGGTTTCCAGGGGAAGGCTCGTCCGCCCTGGGTTAGTCGGGACCTAAGGAGAGACCGAAAGGTGTATCCGATGGACAACAGGTTGATATTCCTGTACTAGAGTATATAGTGATGGAGGGACGCAGTAGGCTAACTAAACCAGACGATTGGAAGTGTCTGGCCAAGCAGTGAGGTGTGATATGAGTCAAATGCTTATATCTATAACATTGAGCTGTGATGGGGAGCGAAGTTTAGTAGCGAAGTTAGTGATGTCACACTGCCGAGAAAAGCTTCTAGCGTTAATTATACTCTACCCGTACCGCAAACCGACACAGGTAGTCGAGGCGAGTAGCCTCAGGTGAGCGAGAGAACTCTCGTTAAGGAACTCGGCAAAATGGCCCCGTAACTTCGGGAGAAGGGGCGCTGACTTATGGTCAGCCGCAGTGAATAGGCCCAAGCAACTGTTTATCAAAAACACAGCTCTCTGCTAAATCGTAAGATGATGTATAGGGGGTGACGCCTGCCCGGTGCTGGAAGGTTAAGAGGAGTGCTTAGCAATAGCGAAGGTATGAATTGAAGCCCCAGTAAACGGCGGCCGTAACTATAACGGTCCTAAGGTAGCGAAATTCCTTGTCGGGTAAGTTCCGACCCGCACGAAAGGCGTAATGATTTGGGCACTGTCTCAACGAGAGACTCGGTGAAATTTTAGTACCTGTGAAGATGCAGGTTACCCGCGACAGGACGGAAAGACCCCATGGAGCTTTACTGCAGTTTGATATTGAGTATCTGTACCACATGTACAGGATAGGTAGGAGCCTATGACCTCGGGACGCCAGTTTCGAGTGAGGCGTTGTTGGGATACTACCCTTGTGTTATGGCTACTCTAACCCAGATAGGTTATCCCTATCGGAGACAGTGTCTGACGGGCAGTTTGACTGGGGCGGTCGCCTCCTAAAAGGTAACGGAGGCGCCCAAAGGTTCCCTCAGAATGGTTGGAAATCATTCGCAGAGTGTAAAGGTATAAGGGAGCTTGACTGCGAGAGTTACAACTCGAGCAGGGACGAAAGTCGGGCTTAGTGATCCGGTGGTTCCGCATGGAAGGGCCATCGCTCAACGGATAAAAGCTACCCTGGGGATAACAGGCTTATCTCCCCCAAGAGTTCACATCGACGGGGAGGTTTGGCACCTCGATGTCGGCTCGTCGCATCCTGGGGCTGTAGTCGGTCCCAAGGGTTGGGCTGTTCGCCCATTAAAGCGGCACGCGAGCTGGGTTCAGAACGTCGTGAGACAGTTCGGTCCCTATCCGTCGCGGGCGTAGGAAATTTGAGAGGATCTGCTCCTAGTACGAGAGGACCAGAGTGGACTTACCGCTGGTGTACCAGTTGTTCTGCCAAGAGCATCGCTGGGTAGCTATGTAGGGAAGGGATAAACGCTGAAAGCATCTAAGTGTGAAGCCCACCTCAAGATGAGATTTCCCATGATTTTATATCAGTAAGAGCCCTGAGAGATGATCAGGTTGATAGGTTAGAAGTGGAAGTGTGGTGACACATGTAGCGGACTAATACTAATAGCTCGAGGACTTATCCAAAGAAAGTAACTGAGACATATTGACAACGATTTGGTTTCTTGATACAGTATAGATATTCAATTTTGAGTTGAGAATACTCAGAGTTAAGTGACGATAGCCTAGGAGATACACCTGTTCCCATGCCGAACACAGAAGTTAAGCCCTAGTACGCCTGATGTAGTTGGGGGTTGCCCCCTGTTAGATACGGTAGTCGCTTAGCGCAAAGGGAGTTTAGCTCAGCTGGGAGAGCATCTGCCTTACAAGCAGAGGGTCAGCGGTTCGATCCCGTTAACTCCCATAGGTCCCGTGGTGTAGCGGTTATCACGTCGCCCTGTCACGGCGAAGATCGCGGGTTCGATTCCCGTCGGGACCGTTCAAATAGAAATATTTGAGACTCGTTAGCTCAGTTGGTAGAGCAATTGACTTTTAATCAATGGGTCACTGGTTCGAGCCCAGTACGGGTCATATATGCGGGTGTGGCGGAATTGGCAGACGCACCAGATTTAGGATCTGGCGCTTAACGGCGTGGGGGTTCAAGTCCCTTCACCCGCATTAGAAAAGTTAGCCGGCTTAGCTCAGTTGGTAGAGCATCTGATTTGTAATCAGAGGGTCGCGTGTTCAAGTCATGTAGCCGGCATAAAATGCGAACGTAGTTCAGTGGTAGAACACCACCTTGCCAAGGTGGGGGTCGCGGGTTCGAATCCCGTCGTTCGCTTGAGGAGCCGGGGTGGCGGAACTGGCAGACGCACAGGACTTAAAATCCTGCGAAAGGAAACTTTCGTACCGGTTCGATCCCGGTCCTCGGCATAATATAATAATGAGCACCCTTAGCTCAACTGGATAGAGTACCTGACTACGAATCAGGCGGTTAGAGGTTCGACTCCTCTAGGGTGCATTTTATCGGGAAGTAGCTCAGCTTGGTAGAGCACTTGGTTTGGGACCAAGGGGTCGCAGGTTCGAATCCTGTCTTCCCGATTTAGACCTTTGAGAACTGAATAAGAAACCAAGTGCAGGGTTATAGAAGAAATTATAACCTGTCAATTTACAAGAATAAATCGTCAGACGACGGTAATGAGTTAACGCTCGAACAATTATTAAATTTTTTAATGAGAGTTTGATCCTGGCTCAGGACGAACGCTGGCGGCGTGCCTAATACATGCAAGTAGAACGCTGAAGAGAGGAGCTTGCTCTTCTTGGATGAGTTGCGAACGGGTGAGTAACGCGTAGGTAACCTGCCTTGTAGCGGGGGATAACTATTGGAAACGATAGCTAATACCGCATAACAATGGATGACCCATGTCATTTATTTGAAAGGGGCAAATGCTCCACTACAAGATGGACCTGCGTTGTATTAGCTAGTAGGTGAGGTAACGGCTCACCTAGGCGACGATACATAGCCGACCTGAGAGGGTGATCGGCCACACTGGGACTGAGACACGGCCCAGACTCCTACGGGAGGCAGCAGTAGGGAATCTTCGGCAATGGGGGCAACCCTGACCGAGCAACGCCGCGTGAGTGAAGAAGGTTTTCGGATCGTAAAGCTCTGTTGTAAGTCAAGAACGAGTGTGAGAGTGGAAAGTTCACACTGTGACGGTAGCTTACCAGAAAGGGACGGCTAACTACGTGCCAGCAGCCGCGGTAATACGTAGGTCCCGAGCGTTGTCCGGATTTATTGGGCGTAAAGCGAGCGCAGGCGGTTTGATAAGTCTGAAGTTAAAGGCTGTGGCTCAACCATAGTTCGCTTTGGAAACTGTCAAACTTGAGTGCAGAAGGGGAGAGTGGAATTCCATGTGTAGCGGTGAAATGCGTAGATATATGGAGGAACACCGGTGGCGAAAGCGGCTCTCTGGTCTGTAACTGACGCTGAGGCTCGAAAGCGTGGGGAGCGAACAGGATTAGATACCCTGGTAGTCCACGCCGTAAACGATGAGTGCTAGGTGTTGGATCCTTTCCGGGATTCAGTGCCGCAGCTAACGCATTAAGCACTCCGCCTGGGGAGTACGACCGCAAGGTTGAAACTCAAAGGAATTGACGGGGGCCCGCACAAGCGGTGGAGCATGTGGTTTAATTCGAAGCAACGCGAAGAACCTTACCAGGTCTTGACATCCCGATGCTATTTCTAGAGATAGAAAGTTACTTCGGTACATCGGTGACAGGTGGTGCATGGTTGTCGTCAGCTCGTGTCGTGAGATGTTGGGTTAAGTCCCGCAACGAGCGCAACCCCTATTGTTAGTTGCCATCATTCAGTTGGGCACTCTAGCGAGACTGCCGGTAATAAACCGGAGGAAGGTGGGGATGACGTCAAATCATCATGCCCCTTATGACCTGGGCTACACACGTGCTACAATGGTTGGTACAACGAGTTGCGAGTCGGTGACGGCAAGCTAATCTCTTAAAGCCAATCTCAGTTCGGATTGTAGGCTGCAACTCGCCTACATGAAGTCGGAATCGCTAGTAATCGCGGATCAGCACGCCGCGGTGAATACGTTCCCGGGCCTTGTACACACCGCCCGTCACACCACGAGAGTTTGTAACACCCGAAGTCGGTGAGGTAACCTTTTGGAGCCAGCCGCCTAAGGTGGGATAGATGATTGGGGTGAAGTCGTAACAAGGTAGCCGTATCGGAAGGTGCGGCTGGATCACCTCCTTTCTAAGGAAAAACGGAATGTACTTGAGTTTCTTATTTAGTTTTGAGAGGTCTTGTGGGGCCTTAGCTCAGCTGGGAGAGCGCCTGCTTTGCACGCAGGAGGTCAGCGGTTCGATCCCGCTAGGCTCCATTGAATCGCAAGATTCAAGTATTGTCCATTGAAAATTGAATATCTATATCAAATTCCATATGTAATTAATTACATATAGATAGTAACAAGAAAATAAACCGAAACGCTGTGAATATTTAATGAGTTAGGTCGAAAGACCAAAATAAGGTTAAGTTAATAAGGGCGCACGGTGGATGCCTTGGCACTAGAAGCCGATGAAGGACGTGACTAACGACGAAATGCTTTGGGGAGCTGTAAGTGAGCAATGATCCAGAGATGTCCGAATGGGGGAACCCGGCAGGTTATGCCTGTCACTCATTACTGTTAAGGTAATGTAGAGGAAGACGCAGTGAACTGAAACATCTAAGTAGCTGCAGGAAGAGAAAGCAAAAGCGATTGCCTTAGTAGCGGCGAGCGAAACGGCAAGAGGGCAAACCGAAGAGTTTACTCTTCGGGGTTGTAGGACTGCAACGTGGACTTAAAGATTATAGAAGAACTACCTGGGAAGGTAGGCCAAAGAGAGTAATAGCCTCGTATTCGAAATAGTCTTTATACCTAGCAGTATCCTGAGTACGGCGAGACACGAGAAATCTCGTCGGAATCTGGGAGGACCATCTCCCAACCCTAAATACTCTCTAGTGACCGATAGTGAACCAGTACCGTGAGGGAAAGGTGAAAAGCACCCCGGGAGGGGAGTGAAATAGAACCTGAAACCGTGTGCCTACAACAAGTTCGAGCCCGTTAATGGGTGAGAGCGTGCCTTTTGTAGAATGAACCGGCGAGTTACGATATGATGCGAGGTTAAGTTGAAGAGACGGAGCCGTAGGGAAACCGAGTCTTAATAGGGCGTATTAGTATCATGTCGTAGACCCGAAACCATGTGACCTACCCATGAGCAGGTTGAAGGTGAGGTAAAACTCACTGGAGGACCGAACCAGGGCACGTTGAAAAGTGCTTGGATGACTTGTGGGTAGCGGAGAAATTCCAAACGAACTTGGAGATAGCTGGTTCTCTCCGAAATAGCTTTAGGGCTAGCGTCGATGTTAAGTCTCTTGGAGGTAGAGCACTGTTTGGGTGAGGGGTCCATCCCGGATTACCAATCTCAGATAAACTCCGAATGCCAACGAGATATAATCGGCAGTCAGACTGCGAGTGCTAAGATCCGTAGTCGAAAGGGAAACAGCCCAGACCACCAGCTAAGGTCCCAAAATATATGTTAAGTGGAAAAGGATGTGGGGTTGCACAGACAACTAGGATGTTAGCTTAGAAGCAGCTATTCATTCAAAGAGTGCGTAATAGCTCACTAGTCGAGTGACCCTGCGCCGAAAATGTACCGGGGCTAAAACATATTACCGAAGCTGTGGATACCTTTATAGGTATGGTAGGAGAGCGTTCTATGTGCGAAGAAGGTGTACCGTGAGGAGTGCTGGAGCGCATAGAAGTGAGAATGCCGGTATGAGTAGCGAAAGACAGGTGAGAATCCTGTCCACCGTAAGACTAAGGTTTCCAGGGGAAGGCTCGTCCGCCCTGGGTTAGTCGGGACCTAAGGAGAGACCGAAAGGTGTATCCGATGGACAACAGGTTGATATTCCTGTACTAGAGTATATAGTGATGGAGGGACGCAGTAGGCTAACTAAACCAGACGATTGGAAGTGTCTGGCCAAGCAGTGAGGTGTGATATGAGTCAAATGCTTATATCTATAACATTGAGCTGTGATGGGGAGCGAAGTTTAGTAGCGAAGTTAGTGATGTCACACTGCCGAGAAAAGCTTCTAGCGTTAATTATACTCTACCCGTACCGCAAACCGACACAGGTAGTCGAGGCGAGTAGCCTCAGGTGAGCGAGAGAACTCTCGTTAAGGAACTCGGCAAAATGGCCCCGTAACTTCGGGAGAAGGGGCGCTGACTTATGGTCAGCCGCAGTGAATAGGCCCAAGCAACTGTTTATCAAAAACACAGCTCTCTGCTAAATCGTAAGATGATGTATAGGGGGTGACGCCTGCCCGGTGCTGGAAGGTTAAGAGGAGTGCTTAGCAATAGCGAAGGTATGAATTGAAGCCCCAGTAAACGGCGGCCGTAACTATAACGGTCCTAAGGTAGCGAAATTCCTTGTCGGGTAAGTTCCGACCCGCACGAAAGGCGTAATGATTTGGGCACTGTCTCAACGAGAGACTCGGTGAAATTTTAGTACCTGTGAAGATGCAGGTTACCCGCGACAGGACGGAAAGACCCCATGGAGCTTTACTGCAGTTTGATATTGAGTATCTGTACCACATGTACAGGATAGGTAGGAGCCTATGACCTCGGGACGCCAGTTTCGAGTGAGGCGTTGTTGGGATACTACCCTTGTGTTATGGCTACTCTAACCCAGATAGGTTATCCCTATCGGAGACAGTGTCTGACGGGCAGTTTGACTGGGGCGGTCGCCTCCTAAAAGGTAACGGAGGCGCCCAAAGGTTCCCTCAGAATGGTTGGAAATCATTCGCAGAGTGTAAAGGTATAAGGGAGCTTGACTGCGAGAGTTACAACTCGAGCAGGGACGAAAGTCGGGCTTAGTGATCCGGTGGTTCCGCATGGAAGGGCCATCGCTCAACGGATAAAAGCTACCCTGGGGATAACAGGCTTATCTCCCCCAAGAGTTCACATCGACGGGGAGGTTTGGCACCTCGATGTCGGCTCGTCGCATCCTGGGGCTGTAGTCGGTCCCAAGGGTTGGGCTGTTCGCCCATTAAAGCGGCACGCGAGCTGGGTTCAGAACGTCGTGAGACAGTTCGGTCCCTATCCGTCGCGGGCGTAGGAAATTTGAGAGGATCTGCTCCTAGTACGAGAGGACCAGAGTGGACTTACCGCTGGTGTACCAGTTGTTCTGCCAAGAGCATCGCTGGGTAGCTATGTAGGGAAGGGATAAACGCTGAAAGCATCTAAGTGTGAAGCCCACCTCAAGATGAGATTTCCCATGATTTTATATCAGTAAGAGCCCTGAGAGATGATCAGGTTGATAGGTTAGAAGTGGAAGTGTGGTGACACATGTAGCGGACTAATACTAATAGCTCGAGGACTTATCCAAAGAAAGTAACTGAGACATATTGACAACGATTTGGTTTCTTGATACAGTATAGATATTCAATTTTGAGTTGAGAATACTCAGAGTTAAGTGACGATAGCCTAGGAGATACACCTGTTCCCATGCCGAACACAGAAGTTAAGCCCTAGTACGCCTGATGTAGTTGGGGGTTGCCCCCTGTTAGATACGGTAGTCGCTTAGCGTTTATCCGCCATAGCTCAGTTGGTAGTAGCGCATGACTGTTAATCATGATGTCGTAGGTTCGAGTCCTACTGGCGGAGTAATGATTTCATTGCTGGACTTAGGTCTAGCTTTTTTTGTTTTTATCAACTTTTATAGTGACATATATGTCGCTATTTTATTTCTTATCTATCTCTTATAATAGGTCTCGTAATTAATTTAATTACAAAAATTATATCTATTAATAGGAGGTTGAATGGAACAAGAAGTTTTTGTTCACGCATATGAGGTTGTTAGGCCGATTGTACTTAAGGCTAGTCGACAATATTTCATCCAACTTTGGGACCAAGCTGATATGGAGCAAGAAGCTATGATGACGCTTTATCAGCTTTTAGAAAAGTTTCCTGAATTAAAGTCTGATGATGATAAGTTACGGCGTTATTTTAAAACGAAATTTAGGAATAGACTTAATGATGAGGTTAGAAGGCAGGAGTCTGTAAAACGACAAGCCAATAGACAATGTTATATTGAAATTTCAGATATTGCTTTTTGTCTTCCAAATAAAGAGTTAGATGCTGTTGATAGGCTTGTTTATGATGAGCAGCTTAATGCTTTCCGTAATCAGTTGTCTTCGGAAGATGCTACTAAGTTAGACCGTTTGCTAGCTGGGGAGTGTTTTAGAGGTCGAAAAAAGATGATTCGAGAGTTAAAATTTTGGATGGTTGATTTTGATCCTTACAATGAAGATGATTAATTCTTAATATAGAACCTTGACTGGCAATATTGATTAATGTCTTGAATATACAATATAAGTGCACAATAAAAACTCATAAGATTTTCTAGTAAAATAGAATTGAACGAACTAGTTACGAAAGGAAATCTTATGAGCTACCATCATTTTACCATAGACGAGCGTGAAAGTATTCTCATTTACCGTACGCAAGGCCTAAATTTTTCTCAAATTGCTAAGTTACTTCATCGTCATCCATCTAGTATTAGTCGTGAGTGGAAGCGCCATACAAAATCAGGAGCTTATTCTCCAAATCATGCACAGGAATCGTACCATAATGCCAAATCACACTGTGGGCGGAAACGGATGCTTGAAATAGATCACAATTTAAGCAATACCATCAAACATCTATTTCTCGATTACCAATGGTCTCCTGAAGAAATAGAAGGTCGGTTGCGCTTAGAGTATGGGAAAACTGTTGTTAGTTATCAAACAATCTATAGAGCCATTTATCGAGGACATTTTGAGGATAACTCATTATCTCATGGTGCTCGTGGTGTCATTCGTAAACTTCGTCATCGTGGGAAAACACGTCATACAAAAGGTCATGTTGAAAATAGAGGGAAAATATCCATTTCTCATACAATTCACGAAAGACCAGAAGAGGCTAATAATCGAACTAGAATAGGAGATTGGGAAGCCGATACTGTTGCAGGTAAAACTGGAAAAGCTTGTTTAGTGACTCTAACAGACCGTTATTCTCGTTTTCTAAAAATCAAAAAGGTAGCTGTTAAGAAAAGCAAGTTGGTAATAGAAGCTATGGTAAAACTGTTAGAACCCTTGACGAAGTATACAGTAACTCCTGATAGAGGGAAAGAATTCACGTATCATCAGAAATTGAGTGATCAATTGAACATTGAAGTCTATTTTCCTGACCCTCATGCTCCATGGCAACGAGGAACCAATGAGAACACGAATGGATTACTTAGAGAATATTTTCCAAAGGGTAGTGATCTAACATTGGTTGATGATCAGACTATTCAGCTATGGGAGAACAAACTTAATAATAGGCCACGAAAATGTCTTAACTGGAAAACACCTTATGAAGTATTCTATGGGGAAAGTATGCACTTAATTTGACAATTCAAGAATGTAATGAATTTATTTTACTGCTATAGGGTTTCCAATAAATCTTGGAAGTTCAATATTTTCTTTGATTAGGGCTTCTTGGTAAAGTTTTAAGAAGTCTGCATAGATATGAGTTTGTTGTCCATTTTGTGTAAAGATTTCAATACGAAATACTAGTTGTCCGGAAGGAGTTGTGCTTAATCCAATGATATTTGGTGCTCCACAGATTTGAGGATAGTTTTCAATGTTTTCTTGATTTACTTCTTGGATGATGCTTGTCACCTTATTGATATCGGTTGATGGATAGACTGGGATATCAATTTGAGCTCTCATGTCTCCTCGAGATTTGTTGGATACAATTGTGATATTTCTGTTAGGTATAAAGTGGAGAGTTCCATCAAATCCTCGAATTTGAGTAGTTCGAATACCTACGGTTGAAATAAGGCCTGTAACGGGTCCTACTTCAACTGAGTCACCGACTTCAAATTGGTTTTCTAACAAGATGAAAAAACCATTAACGACATCTGATAGGAAGCCTTGAGCTCCTAGACCAAGAGCAACCCCAGCAAGTCCTGCACCAGCAAGGAGGCTTGATACTGGAACCCCAAGGATACTAAGAAGCCAGTAAACAAGGAAAAAGTATAGCACGTAGTTCATGCAATTGTGTAGTAAACGTTCAATGGTTTTTTGTCGAGCAGGTGTTTGAATTGTCCAAGCTAGAGAGCGTCCCACTGTATGTTTAAAAAGGAAGTTGATAATCTTCTTACTAAGAAGAAAGATGATGAGGAGAATGAGGAGTTTAATCCCTTTTGTAATGAGTACCATTAGGGTCTCTTCAAAATTAAATTGTTGGATGTATCTTTGTAAAATATTCATAGCTTTAGTTTATCAAAAATTTGAAGAAGTAGCAGTTTCTAACGATTTTCTTGTGATTAAATTGGAGAAAAAAACTTTTAAAAGGCTTTGAAATATGGTAAACTAAACTGTATCTATAAAAAATTTTAAGGAGAATGACTACATGTCTGTATCATTTGAAAACACAGCCACTAACCGTGGTGTGGTGACATTCACTATCGGTCAAGATAAAATTCAACCAGCTTTGGATCAAGCGTTTAACAAGGTTAAAAAGAATTTGAACGCTCCAGGCTTCCGTAAAGGACACATGCCTCGTGCCGTATTTAACCAAAAATTTGGTGAAGAAGCTCTTTACGACGATGCTTTGAATGCAATTCTTCCAGCAGCTTATGAAGCAGCGATTGCTGAACTTGGTCTTGATGTTGTTGCACAACCAAAAATTGATGTAAAATCAATTGAAAAAGGTCAAGATTGGACACTTACTGCAGAAGTTGTTACAAAACCTGAAGTAAAACTTGGTGCATATAAAGATCTTGAAGTTTCAGTTGAAGCTTCTAAAGAAGTTACTGATGAAGAAGTTGATGCTAAGCTTGAAAACGAACGCAAAAACTTGGCTGAATTGGTCGTTAAAGAAGGTGCAGCTGAAAATGGCGACACTGTTGTTATCGACTTTGTTGGTTCAGTAGATGGTGTTGAATTTGACGGTGGTAAGGGTGAAAACCACTCTCTTGAACTTGGTTCAGGTCAATTTATCCCAGGATTCGAAGACCAATTGGTTGGAGCAAAAGCTGGTGATGAAGTAGAAGTTAAAGTAACTTTCCCAGAAGACTATCAAGCTACTGATCTTGCAGGTAAAGCTGCTGTATTTGTTACTAAAGTTAACGAAGTTAAAGCTAAAGAAGTTCCTGCTCTTGATGATGAATTGGCTAAAGATCTTGACGATGAAGTTGAAACTCTTGATGAATTGAAAGCTAAATACCGTAAAGAACTTGAAGCAGCTAAAGAAATCGCATATGATGACGCTGTTGAAGGTGCTGCACTTGATTTGGCTGTTGAAAACGCTGAAATCGTTGAATTGCCAGCAGAAATGGTTGAAGACGAAGTTCACCGTGCTATGAACGAATTCATGGGTAACATGCAACGTCAAGGTATCTCTCCTGAAATGTACTTCCAAATCACTGGTACAACTCAAGAAGATCTTCACAAACAATATGAAGCTGACGCTGACAAACGTGTGAAAACTAACCTTGTTATCGAAGCTGTTGCTGCTGCTGAAGGATTCGACGCTACAGAAGAAGAAATCCAAAAAGAAATCAATGATCTTGCAGCTGAGTACAACATGGAAGTATCACAAGTTTCTGCACTTCTTTCACCTGAAATGCTTAAACACGATATCACTATGAAGAAAGCTGTTGAAGTTATCACAAGCACAGCAAAAGTTAAATAATATGACTAAAATCAAGTTTCTGTTGAGACTTGATTTTTTCTTCTATAAATGCTTTGACTATTGACTCTTTTTAGCGTAAAATAAAAGGTAGCGAAAAATTGATTGCTGAGCTATTTCTGATGGAAACTAGCTTGAGTAAGAATGAAGGAGAACCACTTTGGAACTAGACGTATTTGCTGGACAAGAAAAAAGTGAATTATCAATGATTGAAGTGGCCCGTGCTATCTTAGAAACACGTGGTCGTGATAATGAAATGTATTTCAATGATTTGGTCAATGAAATTCAAAATTACTTAGAAAAATCGGATGCTGATATCCGCAATGCTTTGCCATTCTTTTATTCAGATTTGAATACGGATGGAAGTTTCATTCCACTAGGTGATAACAAATGGGGCTTGCGTTCATGGTATGCAATTGATGAAATCGATGAAGAGGTCATCACATTGGAAGATACTGATGAAAATGCACCAAAACGTAAGAACAAGAAAGTTAATGCCTTCATGGATGGTGATGAAGATGCCATCGATTATAATGACGATGATCCAGAAGACGAAAACTTCACACCTGATTCTGATAGTCTTGAATATGACGACGATAGCGAAGATGATGAGAAAGCCGAAGTGGAATCTTATGACTCTGAGTTGAATGAAATTATTCCAGATGATGATTTGGATGATGTTGAGTTGTCAGAAGAAGATGATGATGATGACTATGAGGATGAGTCAAACGACTAAGTTTTCATTGACAAATAGTCTTGGATAGTTTAGACTATTTATCGGGCACCTCTTTTGAAGAGGTCATGATTAAGGCTCCCAGAGTGAAACTCTTGGGGGTCATTTTTGTTTTTAGTCATTTACTAGACTTGTCTAAGGTGAGGTAATTTGCACCGCTCCCATCAGGTACTAGGAAAGGGCTATCGTGATTATCTGAGTGGGTAATCAATCTATTATCTGTAGTTGTTTTGAATTATATTATAAGGAGTTAACATGACAAAATATATTTTCGTCACTGGTGGTGTGGTATCTTCAATTGGTAAAGGGATTGTAGCTGCAAGTCTTGGACGTTTGCTTAAGAATCGTGGTCTTAAGGTAACGATTCAAAAATTCGATCCTTACATCAATATTGACCCAGGGACAATGAGTCCTTACCAACACGGTGAAGTTTATGTTACTGATGATGGTGCTGAAACTGACCTTGACCTTGGTCACTACGAACGTTTTATTGATATCAATCTTAATAAATACTCTAACGTGACTACTGGTAAGATTTATAGCGAAGTTTTGCGTAAGGAACGTAAAGGGGAGTATCTTGGTGCGACTGTTCAGGTGATTCCGCATATCACCGATGCTTTGAAAGACAAGATTAAGCGTGCAGCGACAACGACTGATTCAGATGTCATTATCACTGAAGTTGGTGGTACGGTTGGGGATATTGAAAGTCTCCCATTCCTTGAAGCACTTCGTCAAATGAAGGCTGATGTTGGTTCTGAGAATGTTATGTATATCCACACAACACTTCTTCCATACTTGAAGGCTGCTGGTGAAATGAAGACAAAACCAACGCAACACTCTGTTAAGGAATTGCGTGGTTTGGGTATCCAACCAAATATGTTGGTTATTCGTACAGAACAACCTGCTGGTCAAGGAATCAAGAATAAATTGGCTCAGTTCTGTGATGTTGCACCTGAGGCTGTTATCGAATCACTCGACGTGGAACATATCTATCAAGTGCCACTTAATATGCAGGCTCAAGGTATGGATCAAATCGTTTGTGATCATTTGAAACTGGATGCTCCAGCTGCAGATATGACAGAATGGTCTGCTATGGTTGATAAGGTGCTTAATCTTAAGAAAACAACTAAGATTGCCCTTGTCGGTAAGTATGTGGAGCTTCACGATGCCTACTTGTCAGTGGTTGAGGCACTTAAACACTCTGGTTTGGCAAATGATACTGCTATTGATATTGACTGGGTCAATGCTAATGATTTGACTGCCGAAAATGTTGCTTCTCGTTTGGCTGATGCTGATGGGATCATCGTTCCTGGTGGTTTTGGTCAACGTGGTACTGAAGGTAAGATTCAAGCTATTCGTTATGCACGTGAAAATGATGTGCCAATGTTGGGTGTCTGTCTTGGTATGCAATTGACATGTATTGAGTTTGCTCGTCATGTCCTTCACTTGGATGGCGCTAATTCAGCTGAGCTTGATCCAAACACAAAATATCCAATTATCGATATTATGCGTGATCAAATTGACATTGAAGACATGGGTGGTACTCTTCGTCTCGGTCTTTACCCATGTAAGTTGAAACCAGGTTCTAAGGCAGCTGCAGCTTATGGCAACCAAGAAGTTGTTCAACGTCGTCACCGTCACCGTTATGAATTTAATACTAAGTTCCGTGAACAGTTTGAGGCTGAGGGCTTTGTATTCTCAGGTGTGTCACCAGATAATCGTTTGATGGAGGTTGTAGAACTCCCAGACAAGAAATTCTTTGTGGCAGCGCAATACCACCCAGAATACCATAGCCGTCCAAACCATGCTGAAGAACTTTACACTGCCTTTGTGACAGCAGCGGTTGAAAATGCTAAATAATAAACTAGGACAGAGTGGGACAGCCTACTCTGTTTTTTATTGGCTCCTTTTATGCTAAAATAAAGGGAATAATATGAAAGAACGAGGAAAACAAATGGCTAAATTCGGCTTTTTGTCAGTATTAGAAGAAGAATTGGATAAGCACCTGGACTCTGATTTTGCGATGGACTGGGATAAAAAGAATCACGCTGTGGAAGTAACCTTTATCCTAGAAGCGCAAAACAGTAGCAATGTGGAGACTATTGATGATAAGGGTGAAGTGTCTGATGAAGATGTTATTTTTGAAGACTACGTACTCTTTTACAATCCAGCAAAATCGCGTTTTGATGAAGAGGACTACCTAGTGACAATCCCATATGAACCTAAGAAAGGTCTATCTCGTGAGTTTTTGGCCTATTTTGCGGAGACCTTGAATGAGGTGGCGACAGAAGGACTGAGTGACTTGATGGATTTTCTATCTGATGATGGACCTGAGGAATTCGGTTTGGTTTGGGACAAAGAAGTTTTCGAAAAAGGGAAAGCTCAACTTGAAGAGAAGGAATTTTTTGCTTATCCAAGGTATTAAAGGGAGCGAAAAAGGATGGATGCTTATTTAAAAAATCAGTTTGATTTTACAGGTGTTAAGGCTGCCTTACTCGTAGAGCAAAGTATTTTGGTCATTCTCAGAGATAATAAACCAGATATTCCTTGGCCAAATACATGGGAATTGCCAGGTGGTGGAAGAGAAGGTCAAGAAACGCCTCTTGAATGTCTTCAACGTGAGGTCTGGGAGGAGCTGGGCTTGACTTTGACAGAGGAATCGATTATTTGGTCGAAAATCTATCCTAGTATGTTGGATAAAGATAGGTCAGCTGTCTTTGTGGTTGGCAAAATTAGCCAAGAGCAGTATCGTGAGATTCATTTTGGTGATGAGGGGCAGGAATTTAAACTAATGCCTGTAGAGGATTTTATAAAAGCAGAAGGTGTTATTCCCCAGTTGCAGGAACGCTTTAAAGACTATTTATCAGAAAAGGAAGAAAATAATATATGGACAAATGGCAAGAACTAACGATTGAGGTTAATCGTGAGGTCGAAGAGGCGGCTTCTAATATTTTAATTGAATCTGGTAGTCAAGGTGTGGCTATTGATGATAGTGCAGATTATATGGAAAATGCGAACCGTTTTGGTGAGCTTTATCCTGAGGTTGAACAGGTTGAGACGGTTAAAATTACGGCTTATTATCCGGAGTCAGCAGATATCGAAGCTATTACTAAGCAGGTTAATGAGCGTTTGGCTGAGTTGACGGATTTTGGTCTTGAAACTGGAGATATTCACTTGGCTACTCAAGAATTGGTTGAAGAAGACTGGGCTGAGAATTGGAAGAAGTACTATGAACCAGCTCGCATTACCCACGATTTGACTATCGTACCGTCATGGACGGATTATGAGGCATCAGTAGGTGAGAAGATTATCAAGCTAGATCCTGGCATGGCCTTTGGGACAGGAACACACCCGACAACTAAGATGAGTCTTTTTGCACTCGAACAGGTGCTTCGTGGTGGCGAGACTGTGATTGATGTGGGAACTGGTTCGGGTGTCCTCTCGATTGCTAGCTCTCTTCTTGGAGCTAAGGAAATCTATGCCTATGACCTTGACGATGTGGCGGTTCGAGTGGCACAGGAAAACATTGATATGAATCCTGGCATGGAAAATATCCACGTTGCGGCAGGTGATCTTTTGAAGGGTGTAACTCAAGAAGCTGAAGTTATCGTGGCTAATATTTTGGCGGATATTCTCATCCATCTGACGGAAGATGCCTACCGTTTGGTTAAGGACGAAGGTTATTTGATTATGTCAGGGATTATCTCTGAAAAATGGGATATGGTGCGTGCATCGGCTGAGAAAGCTGGTTTCTTCCTAGAAACTCACATGGTTCAGGGAGAGTGGAATGCTTGTGTCTTTAAGAAGACAGATGATATTTCAGGTGTGATCGGAGGCTAAATGCAACAGTATTTTATAAAGGGGCAAGTTGGAAATCCAGTAATCATCAAAGATAAGGATACTGTGAAGCATATGTTTAACGTTATGCGTTTAACAGAGGATGATCAGGTTGTCTTGGTTTTTGAAGACGGTATCAAGCGTCTTGCACGTGTGACTGACCGTGAGAATCATGTCTTTGAAGTGATTGAAGACTTAAGTGATAATGTTGAGATGCCTGTATCTGTAACTATTGCCTCAGGTTTTCCCAAGGGAGATAAGCTGGATCTGGTGACACAAAAGGCAACAGAGCTTGGAGCTCAGGCTATCTGGGCCTTCCCTGCCGACTGGTCTGTGGTCAAGTGGGATGGTAAGAAGCTTGCCAAGAAGGAAGATAAACTTGCCAAGATTGCTCTAGGAGCTGCAGAACAATCTAAGCGTAATCGTGTTCCAGAAGTTAGATTGTTCGAGAAGAAGGGGGAATTTCTATCAGAATTAGATAATTTTGATAAGATTTTTATCGCCTATGAGGAAACAGCCAAAGCAGGCGAGTTGGCTACTCTAGCTCGTGAGTTGGCTAAGGTAGAGAGTGGTCAGAAAATTCTCTTTATCTTTGGACCAGAAGGTGGTATTTCTCCGTCTGAGATTGATGTTTTTGAGGAAGCTGGTGGCCTTAAAATTGGCCTTGGACCACGTATTATGCGGACGGAAACGGCTCCTCTCTACGCTTTGAGTAGTGTCAGTTATGCCCTAGAATTGAATAAATAAAAGAAAGTTGGCCTTGTTCCAACTTTTTTTGTATTTGACACTTTTAAGCTAAGATTGCATCTTGTTATTGGTTTTGTATGACAAATCGAGTATTTCTAAAAAAGTTGATAATCTTATTTAGGTTTAATATAATTGTATTATCTTTATAAAAGGGGAAGATTTTTAATGAAAACAAATCGTTATGTGACTCAATCTGCTGTGGTTTTGGGCCTTTTTGCTCTCTTGACTGTGCCACAAGTCGTAGGGCAAGCCGATGAAGCAACGGCACTAGTACCAACTACTTCTACCGAAACTGTGGCAGATAGTGGTGCATCAGTAGTATCAGGACAAGGAACTTCTGGGACAGCTGTTCAAGGAGGAACAGAGACTGTTTCTGCTACACCAACAACAGTAGCGACAAATGCTTCTGAAGAGCCATCAGCTAATACCTCAACGGCCCAAGCGAGTCAAGAAGCCAGTGCTGTTTTGACGAATGCCAATCAAGTGACACCAGCAGTGCCAGTACAGGCTGAAACTGTTACAGAGCCTGCTCATGAGGGGCAGACCGTTGATATGCAGATTCTGTCAACAACAGACCTTCATACCAACTTGGTTAACTATGATTATTATCAAGATAAGCCGTCTCAAACAGTTGGTTTGTCTAAAACTGCTGTCCTTATCAAAAAAGCCCGTGAAACTAATCCAAATACGGTCTTAGTAGACAGTGGGGATACGATTCAGGGGACTCCTTTTGGGACTTATAAGGCCTTGATTGATCCTGTTGCCCAAGGTGAGACTCACCCTATGTACAAGGCTTTCGAGATGCTTGGTTATGATGCCGAAACGCTTGGAAACCACGAGTTTAACTATGGTCTAGAATTTTTGGATCGTATGGTTAAGGCTGCTAAGATTAACATTATCAATGCCAATGTACGCAATGCTCAGACTGGTGATTACTATTACAACCCTTATAAGATTGTTAACAAGACATTTACTGATACAGACGGCAAACAGGTAACGCTAAAAATCGGTATTACTGGTGTCCTTCCAACACAGATTTTGGTTTGGGATAAGGCCAACCTTGAAGGTAAGGTAACTGTTGATGATCCAATGGAGGCTGTTAAGGCTATCGTTCCTAAGATGAAGGCTGCAGGAGCTGACTTTATCCTTGTTGCTGCTCACTCTGGTATTGGTGACAATGAATACACTAAGAATGAGGAAAATGAAGGTTACCAAATTGCTGGTATCGAAGGCGTTGATGCTGTTGCGACAGGGCATTCTCACGCGGATTTCCCAAATGGAGATGGCACAAGTTTTTATGCAAAATACCCTGGTGTAGATGATGTCAATGGTCTCATCAATGGGAAACCTGTGGTTATGGCTGGTAAATTTGGGGATCATCTAGGTATCATGGATGTCAAATTGACTTACACGGATGGTAAATGGAAAGTTGTTAACAGTAAGGCCAAGCTTGAAAAGATTGATACTAAGTCAGATGTTGCGGACAAGGACTTAATTGACATGGCAGCTCATGACCATAATGGAACAATCAACTATGTTCGTAAGGAAGTTGGTGAGACTACAGCACCAATTACTAGCTACTTTGCTCAGGTTCAGGATGATCCATCTATTCAAATAGTTAATAATGCACAACTATGGTATGCTAAAAAACAAGTAGCGGGAACAGCAGATGAAAATCTTCCACTCCTCTCAGCAGCTGCACCTTTCAAGGCAGGGACTCGTGGGGATGCGACCTACTATACCGATATCCCAGCTGGTCCATTGGCCATTAAGAACGTTGCGGACCTCTACCTCTACGACAATGTTACTGCCCTACTCAAAGTGACTGGGGCACAAATTAAAGAATGGTTGGAAATGTCTGCAGGACAGTTCAATCAAATTGATCCTAACAGCAAAGAACCACAACAACTCATTAACAGTAGCTATCGCTCATACAATTACGATGTGATTGATGGGTTGACTTATAAGTTTGATTTGACACAACCTAACAAATACGATCGCGAAGGTAAGTTGGTTAACCCAGATGCTAGCCGTGTTCGTGACTTGGCTTATCAAGGGAAACCTATTGATTTGAATCAGACTTTCCTTGTCGTGACTAACAACTATCGTGCGACTGGTAACTTCCCTGGTGTTAAAGATGCTGCAGAAAAACGTCTCCTCAATCTTGAAAATCGTCAGGCCATCATTGATTATATCGTTAGTGAGAAAACGATTAATCCGAGTGCCGATGGAAATTGGAGTTTCGTCCCTAATATCACGAATGCAGATATCCGTTTTGCCTCATCTGACAATGCGCGTGCCCACCTTGCTGGTCAGGATGCCATTAGTTATGTAGGACCATCAACACAAGCAGGATTTGCAGAGTATCGTTTGGTTGTTAAGGAAAAGGCAAATCAAGTTGAGGATACGACTAAGAAAGAATCTGAGAAGTCACCAAAAGGTTCTGAGACAGCGGATCAAACTAAGCGTGAGATACCAAAAGCTACTGTAGGTGCCAGCGTGGCTAAACCTGCCCCAGCTATCCAATTGTCAAATGCTCAAGTCGTTATCTTGCCTCAAGCTCAAGTACAAGAAGCTCAAGGTTCAAGTTCAGTTAAGGCCTTGCCAAACACTGGTTCAGACGAATCTGTGTCAGCAACTTTAGCTGGTCTGGTTCTTATGACCTTGGCTGGATTCTTTGGAATCAAAAAACACGAAAAAAATTAAGCAAAGGAAAATCCTCTATCTGAACTGCACCCCAAAAGTTAGACAGAAAAATCTAACTTGGGGTGTTTTTATTATGAAATTGACTTATGAAGATACAGTTCAAATATATGAACTGAGAAAGCAAGGAGAAGGTTTTAAACGACTTTCAAATCAATTTGGGGTGAATGTTTCTGGTCTAAAGTACATGGTGAAATTAATTGACCGTTTATGAATAGACCTTTAAGTCACCTAACCAAATGGAACAGCTTTTGTAGACTATATTAATTACTACAACATTAAACGAATTAGAGTCAAATAAAACATACTAAGATTAGTAGTGAGGAAATCTCCGACGGGAGAAAGTACTCACTACTTTTTCGTTATGTTAAAGTAGAGGTGTCTTGTTAAGTCGATGAGTCCTTTGGCGCTAGACGTCGTAACTAAAACTGACAAGACACCTGTTTTAGGAAGAATGTTATCAAAGTATGTGGGACGAAAAACGTCGAGTATTGAAAATGGCATCACTAAAGCAAGGAATCATTCAAGACAAAGAGGTAATATCATGCGAGTAGTTTTTGGTATTGACGTGAGTAAAGCAAGTTCAGAAGTGGCCATCTTGGTCAATGGAGAAAAAGTACATGGCTATACCATACCCAATGATGCCATCGGATTTAATCGACTACTTGGGGACTTGAAGACTGTTCACCAGCCAGAGATTGTCTTCGAGGCGACTGGTGTCTATTCTCGTCGTCTTCAGGCCTTCTTTGAGGATAATAGTTACACTTATACACGGCTCAATCCTTTAGAATCCAAAAAACAACTAGATAGCTTACGAGTACGTAAAACCGATAAGATTGACGCTGAAAAACTAGCTATGTCTCAGTTCATCCTCAATCGTAAACCAAGCTATGTCCAAGAAGCGCTTTACCAAGAATTACGCGACCTCAGCCGTTTCTATCAGAATCTTACTGAGGATATTGTCTGCGCTAAAAACCGTCTGCACAAGGTTTTACAGATCACTTTTCCTGAATTAGAAAACATCTTGTCAGCACCAACTGGGGAACAATATTGGAACTTGGTAATAACTTTCCCATGTAATAGTTTTGTACTGGAGTCGGATGACGCCACATTAACAGCTATCATCCGTCAGTCTACGGCAAAACGTATCTCTGAAAAACGTGTGACTTACTTAGTAGATAAGCTTACAAAACTAGCTAATCAGTCTTATTGTGCGGTCAAGAAAACCTCTCCAGTGATAGAAGAGGTCAAATACTATGCAGGGGAGTTACTTAGGCTTTCTGAACACAGACAAGGTGTTGTAGAGGAGATGGTAACATTGGCTCAATCTTTGCCAGAATATGAGATTCTTCTCTCTATCCCTGGAATAGCTGAAACCACAGCGACAAGTATTATTGGCGAACTTGGTGACATTCGTCGATTTCACTCTGCCAATCAAATCAATGCTTTTATCGGTATTGACCTCAGACACTATGAATCTGGAAACTTTCTAGCCAAGGAACATATCACCAAACGTGGGAATCCCTATGCCAGAAAGATTCTCTTTAAGTGCATTCATAACATAGCTTCAGCTAGCCACACCAATCCTTGTCATATCGCAGACTTCTATGAGAAACGGAAAAGACAATCGCAAGTGACTTCAACCAAACCACACACGATTGCCTCTATACATCGTCTCATTAGAACAATGTATTACCTCATAACGCATAACAAACTTTACGATTATACTTCTATCCAAAATCGGTAAAATTGTTTATGCCATATTATTGTAACGCCTTATCAAAAAAATCACCATATAAGGTGTTGGTTTAGTGTACACTTTTTACACTAAACTTTAATTCAAAAAAAGATAATTTCCTTAGTTTGACTATGGAACTCAAACTATTTTTCATCAAATACCTTGATATACTTGACAAATGGTAGAAAAAGACTCAGTCCTGTACAATACAGAACTAAATCCTTTGATTAAATTATTTGTCTAACTTTTGGGGTGCAGTGCAATCAGGGCTTTTTTGCTCTAGTTTTAGCGTTGGTTAAAGTTCTTTTGTGCTTCTAGGATAATAGGTGCCAGACGTTCGATATCGGACTGTGTGCCGCGTAGCTCGAAGTCTCCCAACATTGGGAAACCAAAACGTTGACTGTACTGTTTGGCGGTTAGGCAGTACTGGTTATTGAAGTTACGGTTACCAGAACCGATGATACCAAAGCAACGTTCGTGATTGCCATGGGCTGCGATAAAGTCACCCAGTGGATTGGTTAGGATTTCAACATCTCCATTGTCAACGCCATTTCCTCCTTCAAGGTAGGTTGGCAAGAGTGCGACAAAGGGTTCATCTACTTGGAAGGTTTCATGATTAAGCTCTTTAATATTGATTTGGCGACATTCAATCCCGTGGTTGAGGGACAGATAGTCAGACATACGTTTGACAAAGCTTTGGGTATTACCGCTTAGACTAATATAAACGAGGGTAAGTTGAGACATAAGCGTCCTCTTTCTATCTATATCTTGTGTTTGTTCAATCATTCTAACACAAGATATTGTGCTTTTCAAGTTAGCTCCTTGCGGTTAAGAATTGCCTATCTAGCTCTTTTTCTTTACTTGTAAAAGTGATAAAATAAAGGTTATTAAAAGAAGCGAAGGAAGAAATCATGGCTAAAGATAAAAATGTAACAGGAGAAGAAATTTTAGACATTTGTTCGGCCTACATGTCAGCAGATGATTTGAAATTAGTTGAAAAAGCCTGGCATTATGCAACAGATGCTCATAGTGGGCAATTTCGTCAGTCAGGAGAACCTTATATTATTCACCCTATTCAGGTGGCAGGTATCCTGGCAGATCTCCATCTTGATGCAGTGACAGTAGCCTGTGGTTTCTTACACGATGTCGTTGAAGACACCGAAAAAACGCTTGATGATTTGGAAGCGGATTTTGGCACAGATGTACGAAATATCGTGGACGGTGTTACTAAACTTGGTAAGGTTGAGTACAAGTCCCATGAGGAGCAGTTGGCTGAAAATCACCGTAAGATGCTTATGGCCATGTCTAAGGATATCCGTGTCATCTTGGTTAAATTGGCCGACCGTTTGCACAATATGCGTACCCTTAAGCATCTTCGTAAGGATAAGCAAGAGCGCATTTCTCGCGAAACTATGGAAATCTATGCTCCTTTGGCCCACCGTTTAGGTATTAGTCGTATCAAATGGGAATTGGAAGACATGTCCTTCCGTTACCTTAATGAGGTGGAATTCTACAAGATTTCTCACATGATGAAGGAAAAACGTCGTGAGCGTGAGGAACTTGTGGACGAGATTGTCGATAAAATTAAGACCTACACAGCTGAACAAGGACTTGTTGGTGATGTGTATGGTCGTCCAAAGCATATCTACTCTATTTACCGTAAGATGCGCGACAAGAAAAAGCGCTTCGATCAAATTTATGATTTGATTGCCATCCGTTGTGTTATGGAGACGCATAGTGATGTTTACGCCATGTTGGGATACATCCATGAGCTCTGGCGTCCGATGCCTGGCCGTTTTAAAGACTATATTGCCAATCCTAAATCCAATGGTTACCAGTCTATCCATACAACGGTTTATGGGCCAAAAGGACCTATTGAAATTCAAATCCGTACCAAGGAAATGCACCAAGTTGCCGAATACGGGGTTGCAGCTCACTGGGCTTACAAGAAAGGTATCAAGGGCAAGGTAGATTCGAAAGAGTCTGCTTTGGGAATGAACTGGATTAAAGATCTTGTTGAACTTCAAGACGCCTCAAATGGTGATGCTATGGGGTTTGTTGACTCTGTTAAAGAGGATATCTTCTCAGAGCGTATTTATGTCTTTACGCCAAATGGTGCTGTTCAGGAACTGCCTAAAGATTCAGGACCTATTGACTTTGCCTATGCCATCCATACCCAAGTTGGTGAGAAGGCCACAGGTGCTAAGGTTAATGGCCGTATGGTGCCCTTGACAGCCAAACTCAAGACAGGTGATGTGGTTGAGATTGTAACTAATGCCAATTCCTTTGGTCCTAGCCGTGACTGGATTAAGATGGTTAAGACCACCAAGGCCAGAAATAAAATTCGTCAATTCTTTAAAAATCAAGACAAGGAAGCTTCTATCACCAAGGGTCGTGAGCTTTTGATTGCCTACTTCCAAGAGCATGGCTATATTGCCAATAAGTACCTAGACAAGAAACATATTGAGGAAATTCTCCCTCGTATGAGTGTGCGTAGTGAAGAAGCTCTCTATGCCGCTGTTGGTTTTGGTGAAATTAGTGCTGCTGCTGTTTTCAATCGTTTGACAGAAAAAGAACGCCGTGAGGAAGAGCGTGCTAAGGCAAAAGCTGAAGCTGAAGAGCTAATGAACGGTGGCGAAGTTAAGACTGAGAAGAAAGAAGTTCTCAAGGTTAAGAGTGAAAATGGCGTCATCATTCAAGGTGCTTCAGGCCTCCTCATGCGTATCGCTAAGTGCTGTAACCCAGTACCTGGAGATGAGATTGAAGGTTATATCACCAAGGGACGTGGAATTGCTATTCACCGTTCCGATTGTAATAATATCAAGAGTCAAGAAGGTTATGAGCAACGTCTAATCGAAGTGGAGTGGGATGAGCGTAATGCCAATAAATCTTATTTGGCAGAGATTGACATCTATGGCCTTAACCGTTCTGGTCTGTTGAATGATGTTCTTCAAATCTTGTCAAATACGACCAAGAGCATTGCTACGGTCAATGCACAACCGACTAAGGACATGAAGTTTGCCAATATTCACGTTAGCTTTGAAATTGCAAACCTTATTGAATTGACTGGTCTTGTGGATAAGATTAAAATTATCCCTGATGTTTACAGTGTTAAACGTACGAATGGGTAAGGAGTTACTGCGATGAAGATTGTAATTCAGCGCGTGCAAAGTGCCTCTGTAGTTATTGAGGATTCTACGGTTGGCGCTATTAAGCAGGGACTTTTACTCTTGGTTGGAGTTGGTCCAGAGGACACCAAAGAGGACCTAGAGTATGCAGTTCGTAAGATTGTCAATATGCGCATTTTTTCAGATGAAGATGGCAAGATGAATCTTTCTGTTAAGGATATTGGCGGTCAGATTTTGTCGATTTCTCAGTTTACGCTTTTTGCAGATACGAAAAAGGGGAATCGACCGGCATTTACAGGTGCTGCAAAGCCCGACATGGCTAGCCAGTTCTATGACGATTTCAACCAATCCTTGTCAACTCACGTTCCTGTAGAAAGAGGACGCTTTGGTGCAGATATGCAGGTTAGTCTGGTTAATGACGGACCTGTGACCATTATTTTAGATACTAAAAATCGATAAACAAACCATTTCTCGCCTTGTGTGAGAGGTGGTTTTTTATTCTCATCGCAGGAACTATTTTGATGGATTTTCATTATTTGGGATTTATTTTTGTCATTTTAAGTAGACTGAATCAAGTGAATATTTAATGAAATTAGAAAATGTTGTTCTCAAATTTCTGAAAAAACCTGACCATTCATGATGAAAAAATTACCGTTTACGAGGATTACCGGAAATTCCCTTGTCTTACAAAAAAGATTAAGTTAACATTAGTTTCATAAGAAACACCAAGCGATTTTTATGAAACTAAAAATAACTCGAGTTTACAGCATGCAAATACAAATAGTGATAATTTGAAACGCCGAGGTGATTTAAACTTTTTTAGAGGGATAGAGAGATATGTCAAAGAAAGTAGCGTCAACTAAATTATTATCAGGTTTGTTTGTAGCCGGTGGTGTCCTAGGGATGAATCAGGTCGCCAAGGCAGATAACGTGGTCAGTTCAGAAGCAACAAAACCAGTTATTACAACTGAAGCAGATAACTTGGTGGTGGTACCAACTGAGGCCGTTGCTCCAGTAGCGACAACAGAAGTAGGTCCATCATCTGCTGCTGTTGCGACAGATACTGCAACAACAGCGACAGCTTCTACAATCTTTTCACAAGCTGTGCCAGCAGAGAGTGCTAACTCAGAAACGCTTGTATCCAGTGAAGCATTAGCTCCTGAGTCAGCTGCTGTGGAAACCATCACATCATCATCTGATAATGCTACTGAGGCAGGACGCCATTCAATTGCTCAAGTAACACCAGTTACAGAAGTGGCAGAGCAAAACTTGAATGGTGATGCCTACTTGACAGATCCAGAAACAACAAAAGCAGCCTATAGCAAGACAGATGGTGATATTAATTATTCTGTTGTTGTATCTAATCCAACAGCAGAAACTAAGACGATGACTGTCAACTTGACACTTCAGCATGCTTCAGAAATTATCGGTCAAGATAACGTTGACCTTACGCTAGCGGCAGGAGCTTCAGCTAAGGTTTCAAACTTGACAGTAGCGTCAGAGTGGTTGACAAACAATACAGGTTATTTGGTGACAATCAGTGTCAACGATAAATCAGGTAGTACTTTGTCAAGCAAGCGTGCTGGCTTGTCTGTTGAAGATGATTGGACAGTTTTCCCACGTTACGGTATCGTAGCAGGTTCGCCAACTGATCAAAACAGTATTCTTGTTAAAAATCTTGAAGCCTACCGTAAAGAGCTTGAGCTCATGAAGTCTATGAATATCAACTCATATTTCTTCTATGACGCTTATAATGAAGCTACAGATCCTTTCCCAGAGGGTGTCGATAGCTTTGTTCAAAAATGGAATACCTGGAGTCATACTCAGGTTGACACTAAGGCTGTTAAAGAATTGGTTGACCAAGTTCATAAGTCAGGTGCTGTTGCCATGCTTTATAACATGATTTCAGCAGATTCAAATCCAAAGAATCCAGCACTTCCACTTGCTGCTTTGGCTTATAACTTCTACGATAGCTTTGGTAAGAAGGGTGAACCGATGACTTACACTATCGGTGATAACCCAACTCAAGTTTACTATGATCCAGCGAATCCAGATTGGCAAAAATATATCGCAGGTGTCATGAAATCAGCTATGGATCGTATGGGATTCGATGGTTGGCAAGGTGATACAATTGGTGACAACCGTGTGACTGATTATGAGCACCGTAACAGCACAGACGAGGCTGACTCACACATGATGTCTGATTCATATGCGTCATTTATTAATGCCATGAAGGACCTCATCGGTGAAAAGTACTACATCACAATCAATGATGTCAATGGTGGTAATGATGATAAACTAGCCAAGGCACGTCAAGATGTTGTTTATAATGAGCTTTGGACAAACGGTGGTTCAGTTATTCCAGGACGTATGCAGGTTGCCTATGGTGATTTGAAAGCACGTATCGATATGGTACGCAATAAAACTGGTAAATCACTTATCGTTGGTGCCTACATGGAAGAACCAGGTATTGACTATACTGTTCCTGGCGGAAAAGCAACTAACGGTGCGGGTAAAGATGCCCTTGCTGGTAAACCATTGCAAGCTGATGCGACACTTCTCGTAGATGCGACAGTAGCTGCAGCCGGTGGCTATCACATGTCCATTGCAGCCCTTGCCAATGCTAATGCAGCCCTTAACGTTCTTCAAAGTGCTTATTACCCAACGCAATACCTCAGTGTAGCTAGGGACACTATTCGTAAGCTTTACAATTACCAACAGTTTATCACTGCTTATGAAAATCTTCTCCGTGGTGAGGGTGTGACTAACAGCACTCAGTCTGTATCTACCAAGAATGCGGCTGGTGAAATCCTTTCTAAAGATGCTCTTGGTGTGACAGGAGATCAAGTTTGGACATTTGCTAAATCAGGAAAAGGTTTCTCAACTGTTCAAATGATTAACATGATGGGCATCAATGCGGGCTGGCATAATGAAGAAGGTTATGCGGACAATAAAACACCGGACGCACAAGAAAATCTCACAGTTCGTCTTAGCCTAGCAGGTAAAACAGCTCAAGAAGCTGCTAAAATTGCCAATCAAGTCTATGTGACGTCACCAGATGATTGGGCAACTTCAAGCATGAAGAAGGCACAAGCAAGTCTTGAAACAGATGAAAATGGTCAACCAGTGCTTGTCATTTCAGTTCCTAAACTAACTCTTTGGAACATGCTCTATATCAAGGAAGACACAACAGCAACACCGGTAGAACCAGTTATCTTGAAACCAGTTACTAACCAAGCTGGTAAGAAAGTAGATAATACCGTAACATCTGAAGCAAGCTCAGAAACAGCTAAATCAGAAAATACAACAGTAAATAAAGGTTCAGAGGCTCCAACTGATACGAAACCATCTGTTGAAGCTCCTAAACTAGATGAAACAACTAAACCAGCACCATCAGTTGACGAGTTAGTAAACTCAGCAGCTGTTCCAGTGGCGATAGCTGTGTCAGAGACCGCACATGATAAGAAAGATGACAACTCAGTATCTAATACGGATCAAGGTACAGTAGCATCAGATTCAATCACTACACCAGCTTCAGAGGCTGCAAGCACAGCTGCCTCAACAGCCTCATCAGAAGTCTCAGAAAGTGCAACAGTATCATCGGAAGCATCAGAAACTGAAATTAGTTCAGAAGCATCAACTTCAGAGTCAGCAACTCCAACGACGACAGCAATTTCAGAATCACATGCAGTAGTTGAACCAGTGGCTTCTTTGACAGAATCAGAGAGTCAGGCAAGCACTAGCCTTGTTTCAGAAACTACAAGCACAATTGTCTCAGTTGCTCCGTCAGAAGTATCAGAAAGCACAACAGTATCATCGAAGGTCTCAGAAACTGATATTATCTCAGAAACATCAACTTCAGAGACTTCAGCATCTGAATCAGAGAATTCAATCAGCACAGTCGTTTCAGAATCAGAAGTAGTTGAAGAACCAGCTGTTTCATTGACAGAATTAGAAAGTCAAGTGAGCACTTCAGAAGTGACTTCGGCGATTTCAGAAACAGTAAGCACATCAGAGGAGGTCATCCTTGATGGACTATCAGAAAACATCAATAGTTGGAATAGACTCTCTGTAGCTCCTCGCGTCTCAGAAACCTTACCAAGTACTTCTGAAACGATTACAGAAGCAGCATCACTCTTTAGCAACTATGCAAGATATTCAGAAACAGCAAGCTCAGAATCTCACTCTGTGGTAGCAGCTTCTTCAGAAGTTTCTATTGAAAAATTAGCAGTATCTATCTTGAAAGATACTGAGGGAGGCTTGTACGATGCAACAACAATCAGAAATATTGTTGAGATGATTGATAGTATTACAACAAATGTCAGCTATACTCGCAGTAGCCGTCAAGACCTTGTCAATACAGCTTCGTCAGATAACACTTACAATGGTAGTCAAGATCTTAACCTTGCAAGTAAGACAACGACGCAAGCAGGTGAAAAAGGAACAACTGAAGATCTTAAGGCTACAATTGCTAAAACAGCAAAATCTCACAAGTGGGGAGAACATGCTGTAGCTATCCTTACAGCTATTGTCCTTGCAGGTGCGGCAACCCTTGCAGCTCTTCGTAACTTCTTGATGTCAAAAAAAGTTGATAAATAATAAGTAGAACTCTTTGTGTAAACAAGGAGTTTTCTTTATACTGGCTGCTATTTTTTCTGAAAATTGTGATACAATAGAAATAGTTTGAATATTGTGTCAAAGGAGAGCCAATGATTACTGCAAATGATATCGTAAAGGCTAATGAAGTCTTGAAAAACGTGGTGGAACGCACACCACTAGATTTTGATCGCTACTTATCTGAAAAATACGGGGCGACTATTTATATTAAAAAAGAAAATATGCAAAAGGTACGCTCTTTTAAATTGCGTGGAGCCTACTATGCTATCCATCAATTGAGTGATGAGGACAAGGCGCGTGGTGTGGTTTGTGCATCAGCCGGAAACCATGCTCAGGGGGTTGCCTACACTTGTAACGAGATGAAGATTCCGGCAACCATCTTTATGCCAGTAACAACACCTCTCCAAAAAATTGGTCAAGTCCGTTTCTTTGGTGGCAAGTTTGTAACAATCAAATTGGTGGGAGATACCTTTGATGCTTCTGCTCAAGCAGCGCAGGAATATACCAAGTCTGAAGGGATGACTTTCATTGATCCATTCGACGATTATAATGTCCAAGCGGGGCAAGGAACTGTTGCTTATGAAATTTATGAGCAGGCTCAAGAGGAAGGTGTTTCCTTTGATAGTATCTTAGTTCCAGTCGGAGGCGGTGGCCTTATCTCTGGTGTAGCTACCTATATCAAGGATGTGGCACCATCTATGGAGGTTATTGGTGTTGAGGCTAGTGGTGCTCGTAGTATGCGTGCTGCCTTTGACCGTGGTTATCCTGTAAAACTTGAAGAAATTGATAAGTTTGCGGACGGGATTGCTGTTCAAAAGGTAGGCGTCAAGACCTATGAAGTAGCACGTAAATATGTTGACCGCCTCTTAGGAGTTGATGAAGGATTGATTTCAGAAACCCTAATTGATATGTACTCTAAGGTTGGTACCATTGCAGAACCCGCAGGTGCGGCATCAGTAGCGGCTTTGGAAGTGATTAAAGATGAGATTAAAGGAAAAACCATCGTCTGCATCATTTCAGGTGGTAACAATGACATCAACCGTATGCCAGAGATGGAAGAACGTGCGCTTATCTACGATGGTATCAAGCATTACTTTGTGGTTAACTTCCCACAACGTCCTGGTGCCCTTCGTGAATTTGTAAATGATATCTTGGGACCAAATGATGATATCACTCGTTTTGAGTACATCAAACGAGCTAATAAAGGAAAAGGCCCAGTTCTCATTGGTATAGCTCTTAGCGATAAGAACGACTATGATGGACTTCTCGAGCGTCTTTCTGCCTTTGACCCAAGTTATATTAACCTTCACGGTAACGAAACACTATACAATATGCTTGTCTGAGGATAGGTTCATATAATGAAAAAAGAATCGACGAAAGTCGGTTCTTTTCTACTTTAACTTAGCTATGAAGTGGCGCTAAGGCTTTATCTTCAAACTAAAACCCCAGTATTTCTACTGAGGTTTTCTTTATTCGATAATTAAGAGTCCATCTTTGATGGCGAATGGATTGTCTTTATTGATGCGGTCGTAGAACATGATACCGTTAGTATGGTCGATTTCATGTTGAACAACGATTGAGTTGTAACCACGGAGTTTAACACGTTGCTTTTCGCCTTCTTTGTTGAAGTATTCAACAGTTACACGAGCATGACGAACCACGTAACCAGGAACGTCGCGGTCAACTGAGAGGCATCCTTCGCCATCGCCCAAAGCAGCATCTTGAACAGAATGGGCAACTACTTTAGGGTTGTACATGATTTCTTGAAGGCTATATGCTTCTTTTGGTGGATTACCTTCAGCGTCTTCAGGGTTTGGAACGAGAACAGCGATAATGCGTTTTGAAATATCTAATTGAGGGGCTGCAAGACCGACTCCCCCACGAAGCCCCATTTTTTCGGCAATAACAGGATCTTGTGAGTTACGAAGAAACTGCATCATTTTTTCGCCTAGGATAATGTCTTCGTCTGATAGTGGGAAGGTTACATCTTCAGCGACAGCACGCAAGGTTGGATTTCCTTCGCGAATGATATCATTCATATCAATCATATGGCTGGCGCGGATAATTTTGGTTTGAGCGTCCATTTGTTTACCTCTATTTTCTTTGATTTACTTGTTTATAACTATAGCACAAAAGGGTTGAAAATTAAACCATCAAGGATTAAAGTGAGGCTTTTTCTAATCGATAAAAGCCAGTTTTTCCAAGGTTTGTCTCTCTAAAATACGATAGGTTTTAAAAGCCTCTTTTTCGATAATTCCCTGGTCGATAAATTGTTTGATGACTCGCTGTACATGACGATAGCTAGTTCCAAAACGGGAAGCTAAAATAGATGGCGATAATTGAAAGATATTCTCTTCTTCACTATTCAAAATATGGGTGGCCAGACGCTCTTTGACAGAGTAGCTCGCATTCGTTGAAGCAGTGATACCTTGCTTATGCAGTGCCATAGCCAGGTTACGTCCAATTTGGTAGAGAAAAACAGGGTCTTTGAGGAGTTCTTCTTTATTATTTAATGGGAGCTGAACTGCTTGAATATCTTCTAAAGCAATGACTGATGATCCTGCTGGTTGGTTGGTCATAAGTTCTACATCTCCCAATATTTGAGGTTGATTGAGCGTTTCTAGGATATGTTCTTTACCATTGAAGAGAGAACGAACAATTTTTACCTTTCCTGATAAAATGTAGGTCAGCTCAGTGATAGCTTGCCCTTGGGTACAAATATAATCGTTCTTTTGAAAGGTGACTTTCTGTAATTGGTTGAGGTAGGGGGGGGGAAAGACCTGGTCAAGTTGAGGTCTTATGGTATGATTACGCATACATCTCCTTTTTTAGGACCTAGGTCCTATTTTTTAAAGTCTCCTTAGATTATAATGAAAAAATAACTATTAGACAAGTAAGGAAAGGATGTTCTTATCCCTATATTATGACACGAATTTTAGAAAAAATGAGCCTGCTTGGGCTATCCTTGCTCTTGATTTCGGCCTTTTCGATTTCAACAGCGTTACCACCTATGTTGGACTACTATAGCCCAACCTTTTCTGCCGCGCAAGTGGAGCTTTTAGTATCTGTCCCTTCATTTTCCGTAGTCGCGATGCTCTTACTTAATTCATTTATTGACAAATGGCTAAGTGATAGACAGCTAATTGTGACTGGGCTGCTCTTACTTAGTAGTGCTGGGATTTTTCCTTTTTTTGTACAAGCCTATCCTCTTGTCTTACTGTCACGTATTGCTTTTGGAATGGGGATTGGTCTTATCAATGCTAAGGCGATTGCCATCATCAGTCAACGTTATCAAGGTAAAGAGCGAGTTCAGATGTTAGGTATTCGTGGCTCCATGGAGTTGATTGGTGGAGCTTCTTGTTCTCTTTTAGTTGGACAATTACTGAAAATTCATTGGACCTTTGCCTTTCTTATCTATGGTTTTGGTTTTGTGATTTTGATTATGTACCTCCTTTTTGTGCCATCGATGGAGCAGGTGGAGAAGAAGCAGATTACAAAAAGAAAACAAGTTCTGAACAAAAAAGACCTTGGTATGATTCTTGGCATGGCTCTTTTAGCAGGTTTTGTCATCTGTATCAATTCTTCGATTAGTTTGCGCGTGCCTCTGTTTCAAGTTGCTGGTAAGACTATTGAGAGTGGTCAATCAGCCTTAGTACTGAGTTTAGAGCAGGGAATTGGAATTGTAGCTGGACTGAGTTTCGCCTCGCTTATAGGACATTTTAAAAATCGTCTTTTGCTTATAGTGATGTTCTTGTTAGCGGTTTGTCTCTTTGGGATGTCAGTGGCTAGTAACTTACCGATTTTGATTTTATCTTCAGTTGGTGTTGGTTTCTTTTATAGTATTATTTTGACAATTATCTTTAACCGACTTTCTGAGTCTATTGCTAGAAGTCTGTTGAACAAGGCGACAGCCTATGTCCTCTTAGGCTGTAACCTAGGGTCAGCCATTTCCCCTTATGTTTTGAAATTGTTAGCACTCATATCTCCAAGTTTTAGTTGGATTTTTCTAGCTTATGCTATCGTAAGTTTCCTACTTTTCCTTGGATTCTTTCTGAATGCAAAAATGGCCAAAAAAGTCTAAGCTTCAAAAACTTAATCAGTGAAATCTTGCGATTGACAAAGATTAGTAGATGAGCTAAAATAGAGAGGTCGTAAAGACAAACCAACTCTTTCTTGGTTTTAGGAGAGCCAATCCTAAGACTCGGATGGAGCAAAAAAAGGAGAAAAAACATGGCAATCTCAAAAGAGAAAAAAAATGAAATCATTGCTCAATACGCACGTCACGAAGGTGACACTGGTTCAGTAGAGGTTCAAGTTGCTGTCCTTACTTGGGAAATCAACCACCTTAACGAACACATTAAACAACACAAAAAAGACCACGCTACTTACCGTGGTTTGATGAAAAAAATCGGTCACCGTCGTAACTTGTTGGCATACCTTCGCCGCACAGACGTTAACCGTTACCGTGAGTTGATCAGCTCACTCGGACTTCGTCGTTAATTCAAGATACAAGTGTCTAGGCCTTGTTCAATTGAATACACGAAAATGGAACTGCTCTATGATGGGGCAGTTTTTTTATTCGCTAGGATTTTAGCCTGAGTTCAAAACAGCTCTCTAGATGTAGAGGGCTGTTTTTCTGCATTCCTCTAAAAATTTCTTACGATGATTAATCTATAGAACAAAAAAAAACTCCAAAATTAATTCTGGAAGTTTTTTAACTTAAAATCTTTTTGATAACTGTTTGAAATTGAGGGAGTTGATGGATAGCAGTTCCGACAAGGATACCTAACATATTTAAGGTGATATCTCCCAAATCAAAGACTCCCAAATGTCCGAAGTACTGAATGGATTCGACGGAGAAAAGGGTAAGGAGACAAAGTAGGAGATTACTCAATCGTGAAGAAAAGAGGAGTCCCAGAGGAATGAACATTAACAGGTTCATGATGGGAACGAAGTGGCTACCCCAGTATAATTCCCGAGCAAAGGAAAGGGGGTTAAGTGAGAGACCTTGGGTACCAATGTTTTTCAAGAAAAGTAGGTAGAAGAGAGCAAGAAAGTAAATGAAGTAGAGTAGGAGTAGTGTCTGTTTTTTCAGCTTTCTAGTAAGAAGTAGTTTCAAAAAAGCGTAGACAAAGTAACTCAGTAGGACAATAATGACTAGGTTGAGTAAGACTTGAAAGTAGGAGCCATAATGGGCGATGTAATGAACGTACTGTTCGAGATGCCCCCTATAAAACCAATAAGACAAGGCCAGTGAGAGCATTCCTAGTAAGATGTTACTCAATGTTTTTAATGTTTTTGCCACTTTGCTCCTCCATTTGCATATGATGAGTACACATTATATCAAAAAAACGTTTAAAGAAAGTTAAGAAACTGTAACGAAGTTTTGATAGAATGAAAGGATAAGGCAGAATCAAAGACTAAAAAAGGACTTTGAAACAGCAACTCTACTTTTGACTAACAATTTAATGATTTTTGTAAACAGGCTATGAAAGCTTATAAAATAATTAAATTTTAAAAATTAGGAGTCAGCATCTTGTTTCAGGATTATTAAAATGTTATTATATAGTAGTGAATTTTTAACATAAAAAGGAGTTCGTCTTATGAATAAAAAGGTTTTGGCGACAGCCGGAATTGCAGCACTTGCAGTTTCTGCTACAGTTGCTAAAGCTGATGAGGTAACGACAAACGATCAAGCCTCAACAACAGCATCAGTATCATCGACAGCTACACAAGCTGTCCCAACTCAAGCCCAAGTCGAAGCGGCTAGAGAAGAAGCCAGCTCTGCAAATCAAGCAGTATCGCAACAAGAGTCAGTAGTTGCTAATCATGAAGCAGCTGCAAACCAGGCTCAAGCAAACCTAGCGACAGCAGATGCTAACTTGCAAAAGGCACAAACAGCAGCCGATGAAGCAAGTCCAGAAACTATTGCTGCCGCTCAAGGTCAAGTAACTACTGCTGAAAATGCAGCTAAGGAAGCTAAGTCAGCAGTCGAAACAGCTCAATCAGCAGAAAAAACTGCTAAAGATGCAGCAGACAAACAGCAAGCCGTCGTTAATACAGATCAAGCTAATGTCAATGCTAAAGCTACTGAAGTAGCTAATGCTCAAAAATCAGTAGATGCCGCTAAAGCAGCCCTTAATGGTTCTAGCGCTTCTGAGGCAGCTTCAAACCAAGCTAAAGCACAATCAGCTTTTGATGCTGCAACAGCAGCTGAGAAAAAAGCTCAAGAAGAATTGGCAGCGGCTCAGGCAGCTGATAAAGAAAAAGCTACTGCTATTGCCGCTAAAGAAGGGCAATTGACTGCAGATCAAAATGCAGCAAACCAAGCTAAAGCAGCTTATGAGACTGCTCAAACAGTAGCTAATGAAAAGGCAGCAGCTCTTGCAGCCGCTGAAGCAGCTAAGAAAAAAGCAGAATCTTCAACAACTTCAACAGCTAATGTTCGTCAAAAATTCTCAGTGTCACAAGAGTATGTCAATGCTCTTAAGATTCATGAGTCTAAAACAGTGACAGCAGCAGAAAAAGCTCAAGCTGAACAAGTCTTGAAGAACGTTAATAAACGTGATCGTGGTAACAATAGTTATCAAGATAATGAAGCGGATAAAAATGTTAAAATTAGTGATTTGAATAACCTTAGTGAAGCTCAAATTACAGATTTGTCATTGTATGCTTCAAGTTTGATTAACCAAATTCGTACAGCCTTTGGTACAACTCAAACATCTGTTTCAAAAGGTAGTGTTCTTGCGGCCGACCGTGTTTCAGACGGTTATGTAGCAGATAACTGGGGTTGGGAAGCTATTACCCATAAACGACATGATAGTGCCGCCCTTGACCGTGCTGGTAAGTCATTTAATAGTGTAAGTATTGGTGAAAACCTTAATACATGGCAAGGTTTGACAGGACCATTTACCCTTAACGACATTAAGAAATATGTCTATGAAGCTATGCTTGACTTCATGTTTAACGGTAATGAGTGGAACCATGCTCGTTCTATCTCTGGACTTACAGCAGATGGTGGTGAGTCTTACATTGGAACAGACATCAGTGTTGTTGCCGGTGCCTTTAACGTTCACGTAAACAATGTCAATAAAAATTCTATCGCTTCTGATAGTAGCTTTGACACAACTAAGATTGCTAACCCATATGTAGGTAACCAATCTCAATCATCTTCAAATGCAAATCTTGCTGCTGCAAAAGCAGCTTATGAAGCTGCTAAGCAAGCTAACGATCAAGCTCAAAGTGACTTGGCTAGCAAGAAAGCTGCTTCTGAATCAGCAACTCTTAAGCTTAAGAATACTCAGTCAGAACTTGCAGCTCTTAAAGCGACTGCAAGCAAGTTGGCAGCTGCTCAGAATAACCTTTCTGAAAAACAAGCAGCCCTTGCAACTGCTAAATCAGAATTGGAAAAAGCTAACGCTGCAGTTGAAAACCTTAATGCTAACGCACAGGAAAAAGCAGTAGCCCTTAGCAAAGCTCAAGCAACTCTTGATGAAAAACAAGCAGAGCTTCAAACAGCTAAAGATAAACTTGCGACAAGTTCTGCAACCTTGCAACGTTTGACAAATGCCTACAACGCTGCTAAGCAAGATACTGCTAAGAAACAAGTAGCATTGACACAAGCTAACCAAGCTTTGACTGCTGCTAAGAACCGTCTAGCAGCCCTTACAAATGCTTCAGGTAACCTAGCTAAGGCTAAAGCAGAACGTGCAACAGCCTTTGCTAAACTTACTGCAGCCAAAGGTGCTCTTTCAACTGAACGTGCGAAACTTGTTGAATTGTCAGCTAAGCGTGATAAATTAACGAGCGAATACACGACTGTTCAAACAGCCTTCGATAACTACATGAAAGCTAAGGCAGACAAAGAGCGTCAAACACAATTGGCTAAAGAGTTCGCTAACATTACATCCAAAGGTCTTACACCAGTACCTGTTTACGATGTAGATGGTAAAGTTATTGCTTTTACAACACAAGAACAAGCAGCTCAAACTGTAGCTCAAGTTCCTGTAAATTATGGTCAAACAAAAGCTGAGAAACAAGCTCCTGTACAAGCAGCAGACAGCTTGCCAGAAACAGGTGAGTCAACTGCAGCAGGATTCAGTCTTGTAGGTCTCTTCATGACACTATTGGCCTTCCTTGGTTTCGTTGACAGACGTACACGTCGTAACTAATCATTATAGACAAAAAAACGGCAACTGCCGTTTCAGAATGAAGACAAACATCGTTTTTGATGTTTGTCTTTTTTATATTCTTACCTAATTCTCCTATAATCCAATAATATTGAGATATTGGGGTAAAATTATAGGTCTTTCCTGTCATCATTTTTACCAATTTTTTGATATTTAGACACGCTAAAGTAAGCCCAACCTTATCTTCCATTTTGGACTTTCCTTTTTCTCTGGTATAACGTAAGTTATGATATTCTTTAGCTGTTCCGAATAACCGTTCTATCGTTTCTTTACGGTGTTGATACCGTTCTTTCATACCACTTTGATGGCGAATATCTTCACAGACTTCTAGGGCATCTTTCCAAATATGACGCACAACAACTTTTTGGTTCTGGCGACTTTCTGTACAAATAGCTAACAAGGGACAGGTCTTACAAATTTTAGGATTACTTTTATACTCTCGATAACCTTCACGTGTGGTTGTACGATAAGTTAACACCTTGTTCTCTGGACAAAGATAACAATCAAAATGCTCGTCATAGACAAAGTCTTTTGGACGTAAAAAATCTTTCTTACCTCTTGGTCTAGTGTAAGGGAAAACTGGTGTAATCCCTTTTTCTAGAAGAAACTTGGCAATACTAGGTGTTTTATAGCCTGAATCCGCAATAATGAATTCAGGAGAGAATGGTTCTAGTTTGACAAAAAGAGCAGAGAAAGCCTGACTATCATGGATGTTTCCTGCTTCAACCGTATAAGCTAAGGCCCAACCGTGTTTATCACAAGCTACTTGAGCATTGTAAGCGAAGACTTCCTTATGTTCCCCCTTATGAAACCAACCACTGTCTGGGTCTGTCGTTGATTGTTTCTTAGGTTTAGCCTCGCTTTTTTTGGCGGGCTTTAAGAGCTTTTTTGCGTGTTTTCTCCTATCTAAATTAATCTCAATCTCCAGTTGTTCACTCATGAATTTAGCTTTTTGATCAATAACAACAGTTTTGTACTTATGATTATTAGCAGCTGCCTTGATATGGGTCCCATCAATGAAGATTTCTGAGGGATCAATGAGCCCCGCTTCCAAAACATGATGAAGCACATGACTAAAAATGTGTGCTAACACTTCCTTGTTTTGAAAGCGTCGGCTATAGTTCTTACCGTAAGTTGTAAAATGAGGCACCTTATCGTTCAGAGATAAGCCAAGAAACCAACGGTAAGCCGTATTCACCTCAATATCTTTAATGGTTTGGCGCATAGAACGAATGCCATAAAAACATTGAATCAACGGAATTTTAACTAATAAAACGGGGTCTAGACTAGGGCGACCATTATCCGAGGAATAACTATCTTCGACAAGATCATAAATAAAAGAGAAATCAATCGTTTCCTCGACTTTTCTTAGAAAATGGTCTTTAGGCACAAGTTCATCAAGCGTATAGAATCCTACTTGACGTCGATTGTATTCGGGATTTTCTTTGTGAAACATAGGAACACCTCATCAAATACCTTTTTCTTTTATTATACTCCTTCAAAGCAAGAAAAGTCCCCAGAAGTATAACTTCTGAGGACTTTGTCTTCAATCTGAAACGGCAACTGCCGTTTTTTTATATGTCTGAGAATCTAAAAAAGTTAAGGTCGATACCTTAACTTTTTTGTTTTTAACCCAAGAAACGTTTGAGGAATTCCTTGGTACGTTCTTCTTTAGGGTTTTCAAAGATTTGTTCTGGGCTACCTTGTTCAGCGATTACCCCTTTATCCATGAAGATGACACGGTCTGAAACATCACGTGCGAACTCCATTTCATGGGTAACGATAATCATGGTCAAACCAGTTTCGGATAGCTCCTGCATAGTCTTGAGTACTTCCCCTACCATTTCTGGGTCAAGGGCTGAAGTTGGTTCGTCAAAGAGGATGGCTTCTGGATCAACAGAGAGGGCACGAGCGATTGCTACACGTTGTTTTTGTCCCCCTGAAAGTTGTTTTGGTTTAGCCTTCCAGTATTGTTCCCCCATACCAACTTTCTCCAAGTTAGCTTTGGCGATGCTTTCAGCTTCTTTACGGTCACGTTTGAGAACGGTTGTTTGAGCTACGATAGCATTTTCCAAGACATTAAGGTTTTCAAAGAGGTTGAAGGATTGGAAAACCATACCGAGTCTTTCACGATAGGTAGTGAGGTCGTAACCTTTTTCAAGGACGTTGTCCCCATGATAGAGGATTTCACCACCTGAAGGTGACTCGAGTAAGTTAATAGAGCGAAGGAAGGTTGATTTCCCTGAACCTGAAGAACCAATAATTGAGATAACCTCACCCTTTTTGACGCTGAGGGAGATATCTTTGAGGACTTCATTTTTTCCGTATGATTTTTTGAGGTTTTTAATTTCTAAAATCGTCTCAGTCATTAGTGAACCCCTCCTTGTGTGTAAGTATCTTGATCCAAACGGCGTTCTACATAACGCAAGATGCGTGTCACTGTGAAGGTAAGAACAAAGTAGATTGCTGCGATAACAAAGAATGTTTGGAAGTATTGATAAGTTTGGCTTGCGACAGTGTTACCTGCGAAGTAAAGTTCCACAACAGAGATAACGTTCAAAACAGAGGTATCCTTGATATTGATAACGAACTCATTACCAGTAGCTGGCAAGATGTTACGGATAACCTGTGGAAGAACAATCTTACGCATGGTTTGACCGTGGGTAAATCCAAGAGCAGTTGCAGCTTCAAATTGTCCTTTATCTACGGCGAAGATACCACCACGAACGATTTCACTCATGTAGGCTCCGGTGTTGATAGAAACGATGAAGACAGCTGCTAGGGTACGATCAATATTGATACCAAAGGCCTGGGCAGTACCGTAGTAGATAACCATAGATTGTACAATCATTGGCGTACCACGGAAAACTTCGATATAGACATTAAGAACCCAACCGAAGAGTTTTTGGAGCAAGGCTACAAATTTATTAGCAGCCTTAGGAGCTGTGCGGTAAACACCAATCATAAGACCGATGAAAGTACCCACAACTGTACCGATAATTGAGATAAGAAGGGTAATTCCTGTACCACGTAAGAATTGTGGCCAGTTCTTAGCGATGATATTGCTCATCTGACTAAAGAAGTTTCCTTTTTTAGCCTCATCAGTCTTATCTGCAGGTTGGATGTCAATGATGTGATCCATCAGTTTAACACGTTCCTCTTGGCTGATTCCAGCAAGGACCTTATTGACTTGTTCCATTTGCTGGCTGTTTCCTTTGCGAAGACCGACGGCCAAGGAGACGTCATCGTCTGAAACCTGGAAACCACCATCTTTAAGCGTAATCATCTTATATTTTGAGCTAGCTTCTTCGGCAGTTTTTGCTTCAGGACGCTCTGAAACATAACCATCGATGATACCTGATGCAAGGGCTTGGCGCATAGCCCCAAAGTCTCCCATAGCCGTTTGTTTGCTGACACCTGGGATTTGGTCAATCAAATTATAGAGATAAACCCCTTGTTGAGCTGTGATTTTAGCATCCTTGAAGTCTTTGAGACTCTTAGCGTTGGCATAATCACCGTCTGAGCTGACAACCATGACAGGTTCGCTTCGGTAGTAGCTGTCTGAAAAGTCGATTTCTTGACGACGTTCAGCTGTTGGGCTCATACCTGCGATGATCATATCGATTTTGCCGGAAGTGAGGGCAGGAATCAAACCTGTCCAAGCTGTTTTGACTACCAAGGGTTTCTTGCCTTGAGCTTCAGCGATTTTTTTAGCGATTTGCACGTCATAACCGTTGGCATACTGTTTGGTACCTTCGATTGGAACGGCTCCGTTTGAGTTATCGTCCTGCGTCCAGTTGAAAGGTGCATAGGCAGCCTCCATACCGACACGGAGATACTCGTCTGCTTGAGCGCTTGATACCCCACCAAAAACGAGGAGGAGCGCTGCAAAGCAGGCTACAATAATTTTTTTCATTGAAACAATGTCTCCTATAAAAATGTCATACCTTACTATTTTACAGGAAATTAGGATTAATGACAATAAGTTGGGATTAGAAAAACAATCTCTATACCAAGATTGTCTTCAAATACAAGTTGTAATTTGATATAATAGGAAGGACGATTTGGAGCCTTGATCATTTTTGGTGTGATGAGGCTAGCATTTTAAAACGGAGATAATTATGCAAACGGCACAATTTATTATTGAATTACTAAAAGCAGTCTTTCTTGGGATTGTCGAAGGTATCACTGAGTGGCTACCGATTTCATCTACAGGTCACTTGATTTTGGTGAATGAATTCTTGAACTTGAGACAAAGTAAAGATTTCATCGATATGTTTAATATCGTTATCCAACTTGGTGCTATTCTTGCGGTTATGGTCATTTACTTTAAACGTTTGAATCCCTTCCAACCTGGTAAGACAGCACGTGAAGTGCAATTGACTTGGCAACTTTGGCTCAAGGTGGTCATTGCCTGTATTCCTTCAGCCTTCTTTGGTCTTCTTTTAGATGACTGGATGGAGGCCCATCTCAGTAATTTCTTTGTAGTAGCTATCATGTTGGTAGTCTACGGGATTGCCTTTATTTGGATTGAGGACCGCAATCGACGTGTAGAACCTAAGGTAACGGATTTGGCACGTATGTCTTACAAGACAGCTTTCTATATTGGTCTTTTCCAAGTCTTGAGTATCATTCCAGGGACAAGCCGTTCAGGTGCTACTATTCTTGGGGGTATCATCGTTGGTACTAGTCGTAGCGTAGCTGCTGACTTTACCTTCTTCCTTGGTATTCCAACCATGTTTGGTTATAGTGGCCTTAAGGCGGTTAAGTATTTCATTGACGGGAATACCTTGACAGGTGGACAAGTGGCTATTCTCTTGGTAGCTAGTGTGACAGCCTTTGTTGTCAGCTTGTTCGTGATTCGCTTCTTGATGAATTATATTAAGAAACATGATTTCACAGTTTTCGGAAAATACCGTATCGTGCTTGGTATTATTGTGCTTCTCTATGGAGCTGTCAAACTTATTTTCGGATAATTACTTTTAAGTAAACTGAAAAGGACTTCAATTGAAGTCCTTTTTAGCTGGTTTAGAGATCATTTGTGGATAAGTTTTCCAAAGATAAGGTAAGCTAGCAACCATAGGACCAATCCGCAAGTCAAAAAGCTAGCTAGGATTTTCAAGAAGTCCACGACATTATGCAAGGGATACCATCCGGACAAACAGAGAATTGGAAGGATGGTAACACACATGATAGAGAAGTGGAGAAGTGATTGCTGTTTGAGCGATAAACGGTTATCGTCGTAAATGGGAGCAGTTGCTAGTATGATGGCAACGATCAGTCCTGTAAGAAAGGTAGATTTGTTTACTTGATAAGGTTGCCCCGATAAGTAGAGAAAGAGCGTCAATAAACTCGTTATTCCTCCAGCAATGCTAGCTCGTAGCCACCCTTTTTTATAGGCAGTCATGGTCATCACCTCCATGTATATCTTCCCTTTTATTATACTCCAATCTAGGATAGATGACAGGTATAAATGGGGAAATACAAGGTTTTGTTAGTATTAAGAAGTTTTTAGAAATCCTTTCCAAAATAAGACTCAAACTTGCTCAGAAATTGCTATCTCTTGGCTTTTCTAGTATAATGAAATAACTACTCGTGCGAGGTTTTTTACATATGGAAATGAAACAAATAAGCGAGACAACTCTAAAAATCATGATTACCATGGAAGATCTTGAAGAACATGGTATGGAATTGAAGGATTTCTTGATTCCCCAGGAAAAAACAGAGGAATTTTTCTATACTGTCATGGATGAGTTGGACTTGCCTGATAACTTTAAAAATAGTGGGATGCTGAGCTTCCGTGTCACGCCACGCAAGGATCGTGTGGATGTCTTTGTGACTAAATCAGATCTTAAGGAAGACCTTGATTTCAACGATTTGTCAGATATGGATGACTATTCAGGGCTTTCTCCAGAAGAGTTTCTAAAGGCCCTTGAGGGTAACTTTATGGACAAGGGTGACATCGAAGCACACCATAAGCTCGAAGAGCTTGAAAAGACCTTGGAAGAGGTTGATAAGGCTATGACAGAGCCTACCAAGGAAGTGGCTGAAGAAAATATTCGTGAAGACTATACCCACTATGTCTTGGCCTTCTCTGATTTTGATCAAGTGGTGACTTTTACGCAAGGTTTGAAGGATGTACCTGTTGAAGGTTCTGAGCTTTATAAACTTGGGGATGTCTACTACATGACGATCCTTCTTTACTTGGCTGATGAGCCTGATTATTACGCGAACAATATGTATGCGCGTTTTCTTGAATATGCGAATGTGGCAGACCGAACACGTGCCTACCTACAAGAGCATGCAACAATCTTGATGGAAGATGATGCTTTACCGGTACTACAAGCAACGAAATGGAGCTAAGACATGCCTTGGACCATTAACTATATATTCGTTTTGATTGGTACCTTTTTGATTGCCATTGTGGCGACCCCTTTGGTACGTTCTTTGGCCTTACGTGTCGGAGCTGTTGACAATCCCAATGCAAGACGTATCAATAAAAAGCCCATGCCTAGTGCTGGCGGTCTAGCTATTTTGTTGGCCTTTGTACTAGCGACCTTGGTCTTTATGCCTATGATTATCCATAAGGATATTTGGCATGTTTCCTACATCAGGTATATCTTACCGGTTGTTGTGGGTGGATCTGTCGTAGCTCTGACGGGCTTCATTGATGATATCTTGGAATTAAAGCCTCTACCTAAGATGCTTGGTATTGTTATTGGAGCTGTTATCGTTTGGGCTTTTACAGACTTCCGATTTGATAGCTTTAAGATTCCATTTGGTGGTCCCATGATTCATTTTGGGCCAGTCCTGACCTTGATTTTAACGGTGTTATGGATTGCGGCCATCACCAATGCCATTAATCTGATTGATGGTTTAGATGGCTTGGTTGGAGGAGTTTCTATCATTTCCCTTATGACTATGGGGGTGATCTCTTATTTCTTCCTCTATGATACTGATATTTTCTTGACCATGACCATCTTTGTCTTGGTGGCTGCCATTATGGGCTTCTTCCCCTACAATTATCATCCAGCAATTATCTATCTAGGTGATACGGGGGCGCTCTTTATTGGCTTTATGATTGGTGTCTTGTCATTGCAAGGATTGAAAAATGCAACTGCAGTAGCTATTTTGTCACCTGTTATTATCCTTGGAGTGCCTATTGTTGATACAGTGGTAGCCATTGTCCGCCGTAAATTGTCAGGGCGTCCAGCCATGGAGGCTGACAAGATGCACTTGCATCATCGCCTTCTAGCCATGGGCTTCACTCATCGAGGGGCGGTTCTGGTGGTTTATGCCATCGCTATCCTCTTTTCATTGATTGCCCTCCTGTTAAACGTTTCCAGCCGTTTCGGTGGTATTCTCTTACTCTTGAGTTTGATTTTGGGAATGGAAATTCTGATTGAAGGGCTTGAGATTTGGGGCGTTGGTCGAACACCTCTCTTCAATTTCCTAAAATTTATCGGGAATAGTGATTATCGCCAAGCAACCATGTTAAAATGGAAGCAAGGGCGAAAAAATTAAACATTTGAAAAGCCAAGTAATGGCTTTTTTGTTATAATGATTCTAATTAAGGAAAATGGAAGTTCTCTTTTTATTTTCCAGAAAATAGCAAGACTATTTTCAAAAAAATAATGCAAATTAGCGAGCAAGTGCTCGCTGTATATATGAAAAAGGAGTATACAATGTCTGTACTTGAAATCAAAAATCTTCATGTTTCTGTTGAAGATAAAGAAATCTTGAAGGGTCTTAATTTGACTCTTAAAACTGGTGAGATTGCTGCTATCATGGGTCCTAACGGAACTGGTAAATCTACCCTCTCAGCTGCTATCATGGGTAACCCAAACTATGAAATCACAGAAGGGGACATCCTTTTTGATGGTGAAAGCATCCTTGACTTGGAAGTTGACGAACGTGCACGCCTAGGTCTTTTCCTTGCTATGCAATACCCAGCTGAAATCCCAGGGATCACAAACGCTGAGTTCATCCGTGCGGCTATGAACGCTGGTAAAGAAGATGACGAAAAGATTTCTGTTCTTGATTTCATCACTAAATTGGATGAAAAGATGGAATTGCTTGGTATGCGTGAAGAAATGGCTGAGCGTTACCTTAATGAAGGTTTCTCAGGTGGTGAGAAAAAACGTAACGAAATTCTTCAATTGCTTATGTTGGAACCTAAGTTTGCTCTTCTCGATGAGATTGACTCAGGTCTTGATATCGATGCCCTTAAAGTGGTTTCAAAAGGGGTTAACGCTATGCGTGGCGAAGGCTTCGGTGCTATGATTATCACTCACTACCAACGTCTCTTGAACTACATCACTCCAGATGTCGTACATGTAATGATGGAAGGTAAAGTGGTTCTTTCAGGCGGTCCTGAATTGGCTGCTCGTCTTGAGCAAGAAGGTTATGCGAAAATCGCTGAAGAGCTCGGTTACGAGTACCACGAAGAAGCGTAAGTCTGTTACTCGAAATAACTAGAAAAGGAGTAACCTATGTCAAAAGAATCTATTATCGCTTTTTCACAAGCAAAGGCAGAGCCACTTTGGTTGCAAGACCTTCGTCAAGCAGCCTTTGATAAGATTGAAAGTTTGGCTCTTCCAAAAATTGAGCGTGTTAAATTCCACCGTTGGAATCTCGGTGATGGAACGATTACTGAAAATGAACCATCAGCAAATGTGCCTGATTTTACAGCGCTTGGAAACAACCCTAAATTGGTCCAAGTAGGAACAAATACTGTTCTTGAACAATTGCCAGCTGACTTGATTAGCCAAGGTGTGGTCTTCACAGACCTTACGACTGCTCTTGAGGAAATCCCAGAAGTCGTTGAAGCCTTCTTTGGTAAGGCTGTGGCCTACGATGAGGACAAATTGGCAGCTTATAACTATGCCTATTTCAATAGTGCAGCAGTCCTCTATGTACCAGATAATGTTGAAATTGACTTGCCAGTTGAAAGCTATTTTTACCAAGATGGAACTTCAAATGTTCCATTTAACAAACACGTTTTGATCATGGCCGGTAAAAATAGTAAATTGACTTACCTTGAGCGTTTTGAAACGCTAGGTGAAGCGACTGAAAAAGCTAGTGCCAACATTTCTGTGGAAGTTATTGCTCAAGACGGTGCACAAGTCAAGTTTGCGGCTATTGACCGTTTGGGTGAAAACGTCACAACTTATATTAGTCGTCGTGGTCGTATCGGTCGTGATGCCAGCATTGACTGGGCTCTTGGAATCATGAACGAGGGCAATGTTATTGCTGACTTTGATAGTGACTTGATTGGCAATGGAAGTCATGCCAACCTCAAAGTTATTGGTCTTTCATCAGGGCGTCAGGTTCAAGGGATTGATACTCGTGTGACGAACTATGGTAACAACTCTGTGGGACATATCCTACAACATGGTGTTATTTTGGAACGTGGTACTTTGACTTTCAATGGTATTGGTCACATTGTCAAAGGTGCTAAGGGTGCTGATGCACAACAAGAAAGCCGTGTGCTTATGCTTTCTGACAAGGCACGTTCAGACGCCAACCCAATCCTCTTGATTGACGAAAACGAAGTTACAGCAGGACATGCTGCTTCAATCGGTCAGGTAGATCCAGAGGATATGTATTACCTCATGAGTCGTGGACTTGATCAAGACACTGCAGAACGTTTGGTTATTCGCGGTTTCTTAGGAGCAGTTATTACTGAAATCCCAGTTAAAGAAGTGCGCGATGAAATGATTTCTGTAACTGATACAAAACTAAACAAACGTTAGGAACTATCGACGCAGATAGTCTAACCTATGATATATCTAGATAGGGAGATAAGATGTCAGCTTTAGATGCCTATAAGATTCGACAAGATTTTGCCATTTTAGATCAGGTAGTTAATGATGAACCTTTGGTATACTTGGATAATGCAGCAACGACTCAGAAGCCTCAAGTAGTTTTGGACACTCTCATGGCCTACTATCATGAGGACAATGCCAATGTTCACCGTGGTGTGCACACTTTGGCTGAGCGTGCAACAGCTGCTTACGAAGCTAGTCGTGAAAAGCTTCGTCAGTTTATCAATGCTAAATCAACCAAAGAGGTCCTCTTTACACGTGGAACGACAACTGGTCTTAACTGGGTTGGTCGTTTTGCAGAGCAGGTTCTTGAGCCAGGAGATGAGGTGGTTATTTCAATTATGGAACACCACTCGAATATCATTCCTTGGCAGGAAGCTTGTAAGAAGACGGAGGCTAAACTTGTTTATGCCTACTTGAAAGATGGCCAATTGGATATGGAAGATTTGGCTAACAAGATTACTGAAAAAACAAAATTTGTCAGTCTAGCTCAGGTCTCTAACGTTTTAGGCTGCATCAATCCTGTCAAAGAAATTGCCAAGCTTGCCCACCAAGTTGGTGCCTATATGGTGGTGGATGGTGCCCAATCGGCGCCCCACATGGCCATTGATGTTCAGGATTTGGATTGTGATTTCTTCACCCTTTCTGGACATAAGATGTTAGGTCCAACAGGAATTGGAGTTCTTTATGGCAAGGAAGAGATTCTTAACCAGATGAATCCGATTGAATTCGGTGGTGAGATGATTGATTTTGTTTATGAACAAGAAGCCACTTGGAAGGAATTGCCTTGGAAATTTGAGGCTGGTACACCTAACATTGCGGGGGCTATTGCTCTTGGTGCTGCTGTAGACTACCTCTCTGCTTTAGGCATGGAAAATATTCATGCTTACGAGCAAGAATTGGTAGACTATGTTTTGCCTAAGCTTCAGGCTATTGATGGTTTGACAGTCTACGGTCCAGAAGATCCTAGCCAGCATGCAGGTGTTATTGCCTTTAATATTGATGGGCTTCACCCTCATGATGTGGCGACAGCTCTTGATTATGAAGGAGTAGCAGTGCGTGCGGGTCACCACTGTGCTCAGCCTTTAATTAATCATTTAGGAATCTCATCAGCTGCCCGAGCAAGTTTCTATATTTACAATACTAAAGAGGATTGCGACAAGCTTGTGGAGGCAATTCTTGCGACGAAGGAGTTTTTCAATGGCACTCTCTAGACTAGATAGTTTATATATGGCTGTTGTGGCCGATCACTCTAAGAGCCCTCACCATCATGGTGTCCTACCTGATGTGGAGCAACTTCAACTGAATAATCCGACTTGTGGAGATGTTATCAATCTGTCAGTCAAATTTGATGGTGACGTGATTGAAGACATTGCCTTTGCTGGTGATGGTTGTACCATTTCTACAGCGTCATCAAGTATGATGACGGATGCAGTTATTGGAAAAACCAAGGCAGAGGCTTTGGAACTAGCGGAGATTTTCTCTCTTATGATTCAAGGAAAACATGACATCGCTACAGGTAAATTAGGTGAAGCTAAGCTTTTGGCGGGGGTTTCTAAATTTCCACAACGTATCAAATGTGCAACACTTTCTTGGAATGCCCTTAAAAAAGCCATAGAGAGAAGCGAGTTTTAGGAAGTCAAGGAGCAGTTAGTCTCCTTGCCCAAGCAAAAAGGAAAACGAATCAAACCTTTAATAAAGGAAAATACTATGACTGAAACAAATGAAAAAGTAGAACCAAAACCCATTGATTTGGGGGAATATAAATATGGTTTCCATGACGATGTGACACCAGTCTTTTCAACAGGAAAAGGAATCAGTGAAGATGTGGTCCGTGCCATGTCTGCTGAAAAAGGGGAGCCTGAGTGGATGCTTGAATTCCGCTTGAAATCATTGGAAACCTTTAACAAAATGGCCATGCAAGAGTGGGGACCAGACCTTTCTGGTATTAACTTTGATGACTTGACATATTTCCAAAAAGCATCAGACAAACCTGCTCGTGACTGGGAAGACGTTCCTGAGAAAATCAAGGAAACTTTTGAACGTATTGGTATCCCAGAAGCAGAGCGTGCCTATCTTGCTGGAGCCTCAGCTCAGTATGAATCAGAAGTGGTTTACCACAACATGAAAGAAGAGTATGACAAGTTGGGTATTATCTTTACAGATACGGACTCAGCTCTCAAAGAGCATCCAGAGCTCTTTAAGAAGTACTTCTCAAAACTGGTTCCGCCAACAGACAATAAATTTGCGGCCCTTAACTCTGCCTTTTGGTCAGGTGGTACCTTTATTTATGTACCTAAAGGCGTCAAGGTGGATATTCCGCTTCAAACCTACTTCCGTATCAATAACGAAGCGACTGCTCAGTTTGAACGTACCCTTATCATCGTAGATGAAGGTGCCAGCGTTCACTATGTTGAAGGATGTACAGCACCAACATACACAACGGCTAGCCTTCATGCAGCCATTGTTGAAATCTTTGCGCTTGATGGTGCCTACATGCGCTACTCAACTATCCAAAACTGGTCAGATAGCGTCTACAACTTGGTAACTAAACGTGCTACTGCTAAGAAAAACGCAACTGTTGAGTGGATTGATGGTAACCTTGGTGCCGAAGTTACTATGAAGTACCCATCTGTTTACCTTGATGGAGAGGGTGCGCGTGGTACTATGCTTTCAATCGCCTTCGCCAATGCGGGTCAACACCAAGATACAGGAGCTAAGATGATTCACAATGCACCGCATACATCATCATCTATTGTCTCTAAATCAATTGCTCGTAATGGTGGTAAGGTTGACTACCGTGGACAAGTTACTTTCAACAAGGATTCTAAGAAATCGGTATCTCACATCGAATGTGACACCATCTTGATGGATGACTTATCTAAATCAGACACTATCCCATTCAACGAAATCCACAACTCACAAGTTGCCCTTGAACACGAAGCTAAAGTTTCTAAGATTTCTGAAGAGCAACTCTACTACCTCATGAGCCGTGGACTCTCAGAACAAGAAGCAACAGAGATGATTGTTATGGGATTTGTGGAACCATTTACCAAAGAACTTCCAATGGAATATGCTGTTGAGCTTAACCGCTTGATTAGTTATGAAATGGAAGGATCAGTTGGGTAAAAACTCTGATAATTTAAAGGACCTGATGGTCCTTTTTGTTTTGCATGAAAAATCAGGAAATGAGCTCTAGATAATTGTTAGGAACAGAGTAATTGCAAAACGCAGAAAGCGTTTACAATCTGTATTTAAAAAGATATAATAGATTTGAGCAGCAAGTAATGGAGGTGACTAATATGGGAGTATATAACAGTGACTGGCTACTCAATCAGATTCGAGGGACAGCTAATGTCGTCAGCAAGGCTTTTAAATTTGAGACTCTGGATATTGATTTAGGTCAGGTGGAAGATGAGCAAGGGCACACTGTTGATGGAAATGACTACATTGATGATTTGTTAATTCACGAAAAGTATGATCAGGCGACAGCCTTCATTCATAGTCAACTCAAACGTTTGACGACTAATGACTATAATCTCCTTGTCAGCATCTATATTGAGTATTTGGAGAATTTGCCGCCATTAATAAAAGAAAAACATCAGCTTGATAATCGCCAAATAATGGACTGGAAAGCTAAACTTTCCGAGTTTTCATGGTAATTTGCTAGAGAGAGTGGGAGAGGAAACGCCAAGCGTTTACGACTTTTCCACCCTCTTTTTTGTGTTATAATAGAATCACTATGGATAAATTAATTAAAACAATTTCAGAATCAGGTTCTTTCCGTGCTTATGTTCTTGATAGCACGGAAACTGTTAGAACCGCACAAGAAAAACACAATACTTTATCATCATCGACAGTTGCTTTGGGGCGTACCCTTATTGCTAACCAAATCTTGGCTGCTAACCAAAAAGGTGAAAGCAAAATTACGGTTAAGGTTATCGGAAATAGCTCTTTTGGGCATATCATCTCAGTAGCTGATACCAAAGGACATGTTAAGGGCTACATCCAAAATCCAGGCGTGGACATCAAGAAAACAGCGACTGGTGAAGTTTTGGTAGGACCTTTCATGGGGCAAGGGCAGTTTGTCTCAATCATCGATTATGGAACTGGTAATCCTTACACGTCATCAACACCACTTATTTCTGGTGAAATTGGTGAAGATTTTGCCTACTATTTGACGGAATCTGAGCAAACGCCATCTGCTGTTGGTCTTAATGTACTTCTTGACGAAGAGGACAAGGTTAAGGTTGCTGGTGGTTTCATGCTTCAGGTCTTGCCAGGGGCTAGCGAGGAAGAAATCGCTCGTTACGAAAAACGCATCCAAGAGATGCCAGCCATTTCAACGCTTTTGGAGTCTGATGACCATATCGAAGCTCTCTTGAATGCTATTTATGGGGATGAGCCTTTCAAACGTTTGTCTGAAGAGGAGCTTAGCTTTGACTGTGATTGCTCACGTGAACGCTTTGAAAATGCCCTCTTGACGCTTGGTAAGGATGAACTTCAAGCTATTAAAGATGAAGATCATGGTGCTGAAATCATCTGCCAATTCTGCCAAAACAAGTATGAATTTTCAGAAGCTGACTTGGAGGAACTCATCAATGACTAAACTTAATTCGTCCTTCATGATTGGAAATGTAGAGATCCCTCACCGAACAGTCCTAGCTCCTATGGCAGGCGTGACCAACTCTGCCTTTCGTACCATTGCAAAAGAGTTTGGTGCTGGTCTTGTGGTAATGGAGATGATTTCTGAAAAAGGTCTCCTCTACAATAATGAGAAAACTCTCCACATGCTTCATATTGATGAGAATGAACATCCAATGTCTATCCAGCTGTTTGGTGGAGATGCTGAAGGCTTGAAGCGAGCAGCCGACTTTATCCAGACCAATACCAAGGCTGATATCGTTGATATCAACATGGGTTGTCCGGTCAATAAGGTGGTCAAAAATGAAGCAGGTGCCAAGTGGCTCAAGGATCCAGATAAGATTTATCACATTGTCAAGGAAGTCACGTCAGTGCTTGATATTCCTTTGACTGTTAAGATGCGTACGGGTTGGTCAGATAGTGATTTGGCTGTGGAAAACGCTCTTGCAGCTGAGTCTGCAGGTGTTTCTGCTCTTGCCATGCACGGGCGTACCCGTGAACAAATGTATACTGGTCACTGTGACCATGAGACGCTGGCTCGTGTTGCTAAAGCTATTACTAAGGTTCCATTTATCGGAAATGGTGATGTTCGTAGCGTTCAAGATGCTAAACTTATGATTGAAGAACTTGGTGTAGATGCGGTTATGGTGGGGCGTGCAGCTATGAACAACCCATACATCTTCACGCAAATCAACCACTTCTTCGAAACGGGAGAGGAATTGCCAGAGCTTCCATTTGATAAGAAATTGGACATCGCTGAAGACCACCTCAAACGTTTGGTAGATCTTAAAGGTGAGATGATTGCTGTCCGTGAATTCCGTGGTCTTGCACCACACTATCTTCGTGGAACAGCGGGAGCAGCTAAGGTTCGTGGAGAAGTCTCACGTGCCGAGTCTGTGGCTCAGGTCGAAGAAATCTTTGCAACTTTACGATAAATCTATATATGATGAAAACTTAACCAGCTTGGTTAGGTTTTTATTTTACCTTTATTCTTTCTTGATAGTGATGATAGCCCACAGTTAATCTTTTTCTTGGTCCACCCTTGCAAAACCTCTGTGTTTTCGATATAATTAACTGGTTAAGTAAATGGAGAAAGCAATGCTAGAACTAGAAGAACAAGTAAATCAATTGATTAATCAGATTTTGCTCAAGGCTGAAAATCAGCATGAGCTCCTCATTGGTCAGTGCCGTAGTCAGGTTAAGTTGACCAATACTCAGGAGCATATTCTCATGCTTTTGTCTGAGGGACGAAAGACCAATTCTGAGTTGGCTAAGACCCTCAATGTTAGTCAGGCTGCTGTTACCAAGGCAGTTAAAACCTTGGTCAAAGAGGGCATGTTGGAGGCTAAGAAAGATAAGGATGATGGGCGCGTGACCTACTTTGTCTTGACACAAGAAGCTCAACCCATAGCCCAAGAGCATGAGGAACACCACCAAGAGACCTTGGGGGTCTATCGGTCTGTATTGGAACAGTTCGATAATCAAGAGCGTCAGGTGATTGGACGTTTCTTGACAAAATTAGCAGAAAAAATCGAGGATTAAGATGCGCTATATTACAGTTGAAGGACTGAGCTTCCAGTATGATGCGGAGCCTGTTCTGGACAATATTCACTATCATTTGGATTCTGGGGAGTTTGTAACCCTAACTGGGGAAAATGGAGCTGCCAAGTCAACGCTTATTAAGGCTACCCTAGGAATTCTTAAGCCTAAGAAGGGAACTGTAACCATCTCTGAGACCAATAAAGATGGCAAAAAGCTTCGTATGGCCTATCTTCCCCAGCAAATTGCTAGCTTTAATGCAGGATTTCCGAGCACGGTCTACGAGTTTGTGAAGTCTGGCCGTTATCCTCGTAAGGGCTGGTTCCGTCGTTTGACTAAGCACGACTTGGAGCATGTTCAACGTGCCCTAGAGTCTGTTGGTATGTGGGAAAATCGTCACAAGCAGATTGGACATCTCTCAGGTGGCCAAAAGCAGCGTGCTGTTATTGCGCGTATCTTTGCTTCAGATCCTGATATCTTTGTTTTGGATGAACCAACGACAGGGATGGATGCAGGAACAGCCAATACCTTCTATGAACTCATGCACCACTCTGCCCATAAGCATGGCAAGTCTGTCTTGATGATTACCCACGACCCAGAGGAAGTCAAGGAGTACACAGACCGTAATATTCATCTGGTTCGTAACCAGAAATTGCCTTGGCGTTGTTTCAACGTCCATGAAAAGGATGGAGAGGAGCACAAACATGATTAGTGAATTATTAGCCTATGATTTTATGCAACGTGCTATTCTCGCCGTGATTGCTATTAGTATCTTTTCGCCAATTTTGGGGCTCTTCTTAATTCTTCGTCGTCAGAGCTTGATGAGTGATACGTTGAGTCACGTGTCCCTAGCTGGGGTGGCTGTTGGGATTTTCTTGGGACAATCAACCACTTGGATGACCCTTGTGGTTGTGGTTATTGCCGCTTTGGTCTTGGAATATCTCAGGGTCAGTTACAAGCATTATATGGAGATTTCAACGGCTATCCTCATGTCAATGGGATTGGCAGTGGCTCTTATTCTTAGTAACAAGGCGGGTAGCAGTAGCATGAGTCTGGATAGCTATCTTTTTGGTTCTATCATCACGATTAGCTCTGAGCAGGTTCATGCCCTCTTTGTGATTGCGGCTATTGTACTGGTCTTGACGCTACTATTTATTCGTCCTATGTATCTTTTGACCTTTGACGAGGACACTGCTCATGTAGATGGCTTGCCAGTACGTCTCATGTCGCTTCTCTTCAATATTGTGACAGGTATAGAGATTGCTCTGATGATTCCAGCAGCAGGATCACTTTTAGTTTCTACCATCATGATTCTTCCAGCAGCTATTGGTATGAAAATAGGTCAAACCTTTAAATCTGTCATTTTTTGGGCTATTGGTATTGGTTTGGTTGGCATGCTCTCTGGTATTTTTATTTCCTATTATTGGGAAACACCTGCTAGTGCCACTATTACCCTTATCTTCATCGCCTTCTTTGGTCTGGTATCAATCTTTGAACCTCTCTTAAAAGCAGAGTAAGTATATAGAAGAAAAGAGCTTGAGAAATCGAGCTCTTTTTGTGATATACTAAAGTGGTTTTTGAGAGAAGTTAAAATAAGAATGGTAGCTTTCTAGGCAGAAATGATGATTATATTTCTCTGGTATCCACTATCATTTGTAATAGTAACAAAAAAGGAGAAAACATGGAAATCTTTCTAACGAGTATATCGGGAATCCTAGTCATTTTGGGTATGATTTTAGTGGGATTCGTAATGGGTGAAAAAGGCTGGTTTGACGACAAGTCACGTGGTCTTATAGCTAAGCTAGTCACTCAAATTGCCCTTCCTTGTTATATGCTCTATACGATTACACAGCGTTTCACAGCGGCAGACCTACTTAAAATGTTGCCGGAATTGCGTTTTCCTACACTTTCTATGGTGATTTTACTCGGGATTGCGACAGCGGTGGCTAGAATTTTTGCAGTGAAAAAGGAGCGTCGTGGTCTCTTTATTTCCATGTTTTTTAATTCGAATACCATTTTTGTGGGGCTCCCTATCAATCAAGCCCTCTTTGGCGACGCTAGTATCCCCTATGTTCTTATCTATTATATGTGCAATACGACCTTTTTCTGGACCTTGGGGACCTACCTCATCCAACGTGATGGGGAAGGAGACGCTGAATTTGATTTAAGAACAAGTCTGAAAAAAATCTTTTCCCCCCCTCTAATGGGCTTCATGTTAGGCCTTCTTATTGTTATCCTCCATATTAAATTACCAAGCTTTTTAGCCAGTGACTTGCAGTATTTAGGTAGTTTGACGACTCCTTTATCTATGATTTTCATCGGTTTGTCAGTATCCAATGCAGGTGTCAAGCAGTTGGTTCTTAAAAAGGACCAGTTACTGATTTTGCTGGGACGCTTTGTGGTTGCTCCTCTCTTAATGGCTACCATCGTATATTGGGCGCCCCTCCCAACTTTGATGAAGCAAGTTTTTATCATCCAGTCGGCTATGCCTGTCATGACCAATGCTCCAGTCGTTGCTAAACTATATGGGGCTGATAGTGATTACGCTGCTGTCATGGTTACTGAGACTACCCTTGCTACCATGATTGTAATTCCAATTTTGATGGTCCTTATGGCTTAAAAATAATCAAGTAACCCCGGTTTTTCTGGGGTTTTTTAAATTTGTAAAAAAATTCAAAAAAAGTTTACGAAAACGCTTTACAAATTGTAAAAAGATGCTATAATAATTACATAAGTTATGCAAACGTTTGCATCAAAACGTAGGAGGAAATGAAATGAATAAGCTAAAAGAAAAATTTGGCTTTGAGTTCTGGCAAAAATTCGGTAAAGCCCTCATGGTTGTTATCGCGGTTATGCCAGCAGCAGGTCTCATGATTTCTATCGGTAAAACGATTGCCATGATTAATCCAAACATGGCACCACTCGTTATTACTGGTGGATTTCTTGAGCAGATTGGTTGGGGGGTTATCGGTAACCTTCACATCTTGTTCGCCCTTGCCATTGGTGGTAGCTGGGCTAAGGAACGTGCAGGCGGTGCCTTTGCGGCAGGTCTTGCCTTTATCTTGATTAACCGTTTGACTGGTTCAATCTTTGGTGTTACTTCAGATATTCTTGCTGATAAGGCTGCTACAGTCCACACCATTTTTGGTCAATCAATCAAGGTATCTGATTACTTCATCAGTGTTTTGGAAGCTCCAGCCCTCAACATGGGTGTGTTCGTAGGTATCATCTCTGGTTTCATCGGAGCTACTGCCTTCAACAAATACTATAACTTCCGTAAATTGCCAGAAGCTTTGTCATTCTTCAATGGTAAACGCTTCGTACCATTCGTAGTTATTCTTCGTTCAGCTATCGCAGCTATCGTCCTTGCTATCGTATGGCCAGTTATCCAATCAGGAATCAACGGCTTCGGTATGTGGATTGCCAACTCAAAAGAAACTGCTCCAATCTTGGCACCGTTCTTGTTCGGTACTTTGGAACGTCTTCTCTTGCCATTTGGTCTCCACCACATGTTGACTATCCCAATTAACTACACTCAATTGGGTGGTACTTACCACGTATTGACTGGTGCCGCTAAAGGTACTGAAGTATTGGGTCAAGACCCACTCTGGCTTGCTTGGGTTACTGACCTTGCAAACCTTAAAGGTGCACACCCAGAACAATACAAACACCTTCTTGAATCTGTTACACCAGCCCGCTTTAAAGTTGGTCAAATGATCGGTTCATTCGGTATCTTGATGGGTATCGTCGTAGCCATCTACCGTAACGTCGATGATGATAAAAAACATCAATACAAAGGGATGTTGACTGCAACTGCACTTGCAACATTCTTGACAGGGGTAACAGAGCCAATCGAGTACATGTTCATGTTCGTGGCTACTCCACTTTACATCGTTTATGCTTTGGTACAAGGATGTGCCTTTGCCATGGCTGATATCGTTAACCTTCGTGTTCACTCATTCGGTTCTATCGAGTTCTTGACACGTACACCACTTGCTATTAACGCTGGTTTGGCGATGGATATCGTTAACTTCATTTGGGTAACTGTACTCTTTGGTGTTATCATGTTCTTCATCGCGAACTTCATGATTAAGAAATTTGACTACGCTACACCAGGACGTAACGGTAACTATGAGCAAGATGATGATGCTCCATCAGAATCTGCTGGATCAGCAAGTGCTGGAACAAGCTCAGCAAGCTCACAAGTTATCAACATCATCAACCTTCTTGGTGGACGTGCTAACATCGTCGACGTTGACGCATGTATGACTCGTCTCCGTGTTACTGTTAAAGATGCTGATAAAGTCGGAACTGAAGAACAATGGAAAGCTGAAGGAGCTATGGGTCTTGTCATGAAAGGACAAGGGGTTCAAGCTATCTATGGTCCTAAAGCAGACGTATTGAAATCTGATATTCAAGACGTTCTTGATTCAGGTGAAGTTATTCCTGAAACACTTCCAAGTCAAATGACTGCTGTTCAAAAAGCAGAAGCTACCTTCAAAGGTGTGACTGACGAAGTACATTCAGTTGCTGATGGTCAAGTTATCAACATCGAAGATGTTAAAGACCCAGTATTCTCACAAAAAATGATGGGTGACGGTTTCGCTGTAGAACCAGAAAACGGTAAAATCGTTTCACCAGTAGCTGGTAAAGTGACAAGCATCTTCCCAACTAAACACGCTCTTGGTTTGGTAACAGACAATGGTCTTGAAGTTTTGGTTCACATCGGACTTGACACTGTTAGTCTTGAAGGTAAACCATTCGACGTTAAAGTTACTGAAGGTCAAACAGTTGCTGCAGGTGATCTCTTGGTTGAAGCGAACCTTGATGCTATCCGTGAAGCAGGTCGTGAAACATCTACAGTTGTTGTCTTTACAAATGTAGATGCAATCAAATCAGTTAAAGTAGAACATACAGGTAAATTGGCTGCTAACGCTCCAGTTGCAAAAGTAGAACTTTAATTTGCTAAACGATAAACAAGCAGACAGCCCTTGGGCTGTTTTGTTTGTAAATGACCCTATGTCATTTCTAGATGCAAGTCAGAAGAGGGATAAACTTATGAAATTTCTAACTTTAAATACCCACAGTTGGATGGAAGAAGATGCAGAAGGGAAATTCCAAACCTTAAAGGAACAGATTCTTAAAGCTCAGTATGATATTATTTGCTTCCAAGAAGTTAACCAAGAAATAGAGACTTCTGTTGTAGACACGGATGATTACTATCATGCACTTCCATCAGCAACACCAATCCACCAAGATCACTTTGTCCGTCTTCTTGTGGAAAAGTTGGCTGAAGAAGGTCTTCAATACCATTGGACTTGGGCTTATAATCACATTGGTTATGATCACCTTAATGAAGGGGTTGCCGTCTTGTCACGTCAACCATTGACAGCTAGCGAAATCTTGGTTTCAGATGTTGATGATCCAACTGACTACCATACACGCCGTGTAGCAGTTGCTGAAACCACTGTAGATGGCCGAGAAGTGGCTGTTGCTAGTGTTCACCTTTCATGGTGGGACAAAGGTTTCCAAGAAGAGTGGGTACGTATTGAGGAACGTTTCAAAGCTATTGGAAAACCACTCATCCTAGCAGGTGACTTTAACAACCCAGCAGGTCGCGAAGGTTATCAAGCCATTTTGGCTAGCCCACTCAATCTTCAAGATAGTTTTGAAGTAGCTAAAGAAACAACTGGTAGCTATACAGTTGGACCTGGTATCGATGGCTGGAAGGGCAATGAAGAGCCTTTACGTATCGATTATGTCTTTGCAAGCCAAGAGTGGACAGTAAATCGCCTTAGTGTCATTTTTGATGGAAACAATCAACCTCTAGTAAGTGATCACTATGGCCTTGAAGCAGACCTTGCATTTAGATAGTAACTGTAGCCTATCTTGACCTAATAAGGGTAAAAAGTATTGTCAAAAGATAAATAAAAGAGTAGAATAAAGGGTAGAATTGATTTTTTTAAAGGAGAAACTAATGGCTCATATTACATTTGATTATTCAAAAGTATTAGACAAATTTGTTGCACCACATGAAGTGGAATACATGCAAGCACAAGTTACAGCAGCAGATAATGCTCTACGAAACGGAACAGGTCCCGGAGCAGAAATGACAGGCTGGTTGAATCTGCCTGAAGAATATGATAAAGATGAATTTGCTCGTATTCAAAAGGCGGCTGCTAAAATCCAATCTGATAGTGAAGTGTTAATCGTCATCGGTATTGGAGGATCTTATTTAGGGGCACGTGCAGCGATTGATTTCTTGAATAATTCTTTTGTAAATCTACAAAGCAAGGAAGAACGTAAGGCACCTCAAATCCTCTATGCTGGAAACTCTATCTCATCAAGCTATTTGGCTGATTTGGTAGACTATGTATCAGACAAAGATTTCTCTGTCAACGTTATTTCTAAGTCAGGAACAACTACAGAGCCTGCTATTGCTTTCCGTGTCTTCAAAGAACTCTTGGTTAAGAAGTATGGTCAGGAAGAAGCAAATAAACGGATTTATGCAACTACAGACCGCGCTAAAGGTGCAGTTAAGGTTGAAGCAGATGCTAATGGCTGGGATACTTTTGTAGTGCCTGATAGTGTTGGTGGTCGTTTTACAGTATTGACAGCAGTGGGACTCTTGCCAATCGCAGCTGCAGGGGCTGATATCAGCAAGTTGATGGAAGGAGCAAATGCTGCTCGCAAGGCTTATGCTTCTGATAAGTTGGCTGAAAATGAAGCATATCAATATGCAGTTGTACGCAATATCTTGTACCGTAAAGGTTATCTGACAGAAGTTCTAGCTAACTACGAACCATCATTGCAATACTTCTCAGAATGGTGGAAGCAATTGGCTGGTGAGTCAGAAGGTAAAGACCAAAAAGGTATTTACCCAACTTCAGCGAACTTCTCAACAGACCTGCACTCTTTGGGGCAATTTATTCAAGAAGGAACTCGTATCCTCTTTGAAACAGTTATTCGTGTAGATAAGCCTCGCAAAAATGTGTTGATTCCTGAATTAGCAGAAGACTTGGATGGCCTTGGCTATCTGCAAGGAAAAGATGTTGACTTTGTCAATAAGAAAGCAACAGATGGAGTGCTGTTAGCTCATACAGACGGCGGAGTGCCAAATATGTTTGTGACCCTGCCTGAGCAAGATGAGTTCACTTTGGGCTATACTATTTACTTCTTTGAGTTAGCTATTGCTCTTTCTGGCTACCTGAATGGTATCAATCCATTTGACCAACCAGGTGTGGAAGCATACAAGAAGAATATGTTTGCCTTGCTTGGTAAACCAGGCTTTGAAGAGCTTGGTGCTGAGTTGAATGCACGTCTTTGATTCTCATATGCTTTGAGTTCATTTAGAATATAAAAAGATCCACAAGTTCATTTCTAGTGGATTTTTTAGTACAAGCCTCTTAATTAGTTTATTAATTTTTTGAACAGTGTAAAAAAGAGTGTCTTAATTCTTTTATGAAAGCGCTGTATAATTGCCTTGTAAATAAAATTTGAGAGGTATCAAAATGAATGATTGGTTAGACATTAAAGGCAAAACAGTTCTTGTGACGGGTGCGTCATCTGGGATTGGTAAGGCAATAGTCGAAGAATTGTTGGAATTAGGAGTCAATGTAGCGAATTTTGATCTTAGCGACAACGATTTGCGTCACCCGAATCTATTATTTGTAAAAGTTGATGTAACTTCTCGCTCTGAAGTAGAAGCAGGAGTCGCTAAAATAGTTGAAAGATTTGGCAATATTGATGCGGTAGTCAATAATGCGGGGATTAATGTACCTAGATTATTAATCGATGCAGAAAATCCTAAAGGTCCTTACGAGTTGGACGATGAGACGTTCGAAAAAATAACAATGATTAATCAAAAAGGTTTGTATTTGGTTAGTCAGGCAGTAGGACGTATTTTAGTGAAAAATGGAAAAGGTGTAATTGTGAACATGGCTTCAGAAGCAGGCTTGGAAGGTTCTGAAGGACAAAGTGCCTATGCTGCAACAAAAGCAGCAGTCTATAGTTACACTCGTTCATGGGCGAAAGAGCTTGGTAAGCATGGTGTACGTGTGGTTGGAATTGCTCCAGGAATTATGGAAGCTACGGGACTTCGAACTCTTTCTTATGAGGAAGCTCTTGCTTATACCCGTGGAAAGACGGTAGAAGATATTCGAGCTGGTTATGCTTCAACCTCAACGACTCCATTGGGACGGAGTGGGAAACTACGTGAAGTAGCTGATCTTGTAGCGTTCTATATTTCAGACCGTTCTAGCTATATAACAGGTGTCACTACAAATATTGCCGGAGGTAAAACTCGCGGATAAAACAATGAAGGTGGGGAAGAGAGTTGACCTTAGTAAATCGATGGTATAATATTTTAGACAAAATGGTTTCGCAGCCAACTTATTCCTTGGTAGATATGCGCTCAGAACTGGATATTAGTTTGCAAACCTTGCAAAAGAGTATCCAACAATTAAATGATGTTTTGGCTCCTAATATCCAGATTATCTCACAAGATGATCTGTTAATGTTGGAAGTGTATGACTATACAGAGTTGGAAAGGATTTTATCTGGTAGTTTAAAACAGGAGAGTGACTTCAATTCTTCCAGTAAAAGAATTGCCTATTTGCTAAAACGTTTAATTGAGTCAACCTCCCCTCTTCTTATTGACGACTTGGCTGAGGAAGTAGGTGTTAGTAGAAGTACCCTTAATAAGGATTTAAAACAAGTAAAATCTTTGGCAGAGAGTTACTCTATTACTATTTCAGGAAAGCCCAACCGTGGGCTGGAGGTCTTGGGGAGCGAGCTGAATTTGCGCTTGCTCTATATTCACCAAGTGGCTCCTTACTTTGAAGAAAGGACACTCACTGAGGCAACCTCTTCTTTTCTGGAGACGCTAGTCCAGGACTATAAAATCCCTAAAGAAACACAGGAACTCCTTCGAAAGACCATTTCAATTATGGTGGAACGTATTCATACATCTAAGGTGTTGAATTGTCCTATTCCTTATTATAAGAATGATTTAACAGAGACACCTTTGGCTGAGAAATTAATCTATCATATTGAGATGACTTATAAGATTTCCCTCAGTCAGTTTGAAATAGACTTTTTGTGTTTTCCGTTTAATGTCCGTTTTATTGACACTTTAAGCAAGCCGTCTTATCAATCTGAACAGGTTGCAAACATTTTTCAAGGGATTGTCAAGAAAGTCAAAGAAACAATGTTGGTTCACTTTGATGATGAAGAATTATTTGAAGAAATAAAGTCTCATCTAGGCGCTTTAATCAATCGACTGATTTTCCATGTGCAAGCTAATGATATATTTCATGGCGAGGTTCAAACTCAATATCCTTTTGCTTTTGAAATGGCGAAAATTGCTGGAGAAGAACTATCTGCAATTTTGGGTTCAGAATTGGAATTATCTGAAATCGGATATCTGGCTTTGTATTTTGAAATGATTTTAAGAAAGCAAAATTCTGCTGTTAAGGGTTCTCGCAAGCAGATAGCTGTAGTTTGCACAACAGGAAGAGGAACCGCTGCGATGATTATTCAGCAACTCAGACGAGTCCTTGGAAATGATGTAGACATTACTCAGTATTCTGAAGAGGATTTTAATGTGGAATTGAATCAGGACTATTTCGCGATTTTTACGACAGTTCCTCTAAAATATAAAGATTCTAAATCTCCAGTCATTCAAGTTAATCATCTTTTTGATGATCAATGGCTGCAGGAAGAATGGCAGAAAGCCAATGCTTTTCATCAAAAAAATCTAGAAACAGTTAGCTTACGCTTTCTTCGATTAAGCCCCCAAAAAACCTATCAGCAATACTTGCTAAATATGGTTGCAGAGTTAGGGAAACTTCAGATGATTGATAAAGGTTTTATAGAACGGATAATTGATAGGGAGAAAAAGCAATCAACCATTTTTGGTGGAGGAATTGCCTTCCCCCATACAATTAACCAGGGTTATGCAAAGACTATTTTAATGTTTGGAAAACTAGAAGAGCCTTATCAAAAAGGAGATGAATGGATTGAATTTATCTTTCTAGTCGCCATTCCCTCAGAAATTGAAACAAAAATGGAAAGTGAATTACTGGAATTGTATGATGATATTTTTAGAATTGCAGGAGAGCCTTCTCTGAAAGAGGCATTGAGATCGGTAGAAACAGAGACAGAGTTTCTATCATTTTCTAAGAGCAAAGGAGTATTTTAATGAATTCGCTAATAATTTTCGCCGTATTTGTAATGGCAGCTTATATATTTCAAATGTTCCTCGGCTGGCAGCAACTCAAAGACTTCAATAAGACCTATACGATGCTCCGAAAACTGGGTCGCGTAGCGATTGGCAGGAAGTCCGGAAGAATCAAATCCGGTACGATTGTCATGTTCGCGGTTGATGAAAACGGTCGGGTTCTTAAAGCTAGCAAAATGCAAGGAGTCACAATCTTAGCGCGTTTTCAAAATATGGACGATTATGTTGGAGAAGACATCCATTATTTTGACAAGTATAATCCTCTTGTGAGAAAAGAAAATAAGTTGATGCAATCAGCCATAGAAGATGCTAGAAAAGTCTATCTTTTGCATGAGGCAGGTATTGAGAAAGAGACAAGTTCATCTGATTCTTTTTTGGGATTTGGCTTTTATGCGAATTACTTACAATTATCTATTAAACAGTTATTAAAAAAAAATAAGAAAAGGGGTTCCTTATGAATCACATTACAAAATTTGCAGAGAATTTTATGAAACTCTTCCAATTAGGTGGAGAAACCTTTATTAGCTGGATGACAAATATTGTACCGCTTGTCCTAATGCTATTGATTGCAATGAATACCCTTATCGCTTTCTTGGGAGAAGAGAAGGTCAATTCCCTGGCTAAGATTTCTGCCAAAAATCCTGTTAGCCGGTATATGATTTTACCTTTCATTTCAGCCTTTATGCTGGGGAACCCGATGTCAATCAGTATGGGACGTTTTTTACCAGAATATTATAAACCTAGTTTTGTAGCAGCTCAGATGCAGTTCTGCCACACTTCAAATGGTGTATTTCCGCATATCAATCCTGGGGAATTGTTTGTATGGATGGGAATCGCGACAGGGATTCAAACTTTAGGCTTGAGTCAAATGGACTTAGCCATTCGTTACATGCTTGTTGGGATTGTCATGAACTTTGTAGGTGGCTGGGTAACAGATTTTACAACTGCTTATGTTGCGAAACAGCAAGGGGTTACCTTGAGTAAAACATTTGATTGATAGAAAGAGTGAATTTATGTCATATAAGAGTATAAAAGTTGTTAAAGGAAATGGCGGTTTCGGAGGACCTTTGGTCATTACTCCTAGTGAGGCAAAGCATAAATTTATCTATATCACTGGCGGCGGAGAAAAGCCAGATATTGTGGATAAAATTGCTGATTTGACAGGTATGGAAGCTGTTAATGGATTTAAAACATCTATTCCTGATGAGGAAATTGCTTTGGCAATTGTAGATTGTGGCGGAACTCTTCGCTGTGGAATCTATCCTAAGAAGGGGATTCCGACGATCAATATTGTCGCTACAGGTAAAAGCGGACCTCTAGCTCAGTATATTACAGAGGAAATCTATGTATCAGCAGTTGGTCTTGATCAAATTTCCGCTGCTAATGAAGATGAAAAAGCGACAACGGTGGTTACTGAAAAACCAACTTACGATACTAGTAAAAAAATCACAGAACAAAAAGCAGAAACAAGTATTGTAGCAAGAATTGGGATGGGGGCTGGTAAGGTTGTTGCGACTTTCAACCAGGCTGCTCGTGAAGCCATCCAAACAATGCTCAATACTATTATTCCTTTCATGGCCTTTGTTTCTTTACTAATTGGGGTTATTCAGGGTTCTGGTGTTGGAAATTGGCTGGCAAAACTAATGGTTCCTCTAGCTGGGAACATTTGGGGACTCATTTTGATTGGCTTTATCTGTTCCTTGCCATTCTTATCTCCTTTGTTGGGCCCTGGAGCTGTTATCAGTCAGATTATCGGAACCTTAATTGGAGTCGAAATCGGAAAAGGAAATATTCCGCCTCAAATGGCTCTGCCAGCTATATTTGCTATCAACACTCAAAATGGCTGTGATTTCATTCCTGTAGCACTTGGGCTATCTGAGGCGAAAGCTGAAACTGTTGAGGTTGGTGTCCCTTCTGTTCTCTATTCACGTTTTCTCAATGGTGTTCCTCGGGTCTTAGTAGCTTGGGTCGCTAGTATTGGTCTTTATCAGTAGAGCATGGTTAGGTTGTGCACACATATAAAAAATAGTATCTTAAACTTATCTATTAGGAACATGAAAGATTAGAGAAAGGATGGATCGGAATTAGATGAAGAAAATTTTTGAAGCTAAAGTAATTCAAGTGGGACCTGAAGCTCAGAATATGATTCAAGACGCTAATATGCTCATTTTATTTGGAGAAGAAGCTCCGGGAGACTTAGCAGAGTATTGTTTTAAGATTGATAACAAAAATCTGCTAGGTTCAATACTAGAAGGCGGCAAGCTGGTGGTAGATAATCAGGAATATTCGATTACTGCCGTGGGAAATGTAGTAGAAAAAAATTTAACTGGACTGGGCCATATCACTATTTCTTTTGATGGTTCAAAAGAGGGCAGTCTGCCGGGCACTCTCCATGTTGCAGCAGACCAAGCAGTAGTAATTGAGAAAGGTTCTACCATTCAGATTTTCTAAGTAGCTCAAGTAGGATAGAAAATCAAATCCTGTAAACTATCAAAGCAGCAGCCTAAAACTAAACGCAGCCTCCCTTAGGGGAGGTTCGGATTGAAGACAAAGTCCTTAGAAGACACTTTTCTAAGGGCTTTTCTTTTTGTAAAGTTGTATAATAGAGGTAAGAAAAGTTGTGAGGTGCTAGCTATGTTTCACAAAGAAAAACCTGATTATCATCGCTGCCAATATGGCTTCTATACGATAGACGAATTGGTCCCAGAAGATCACTTTCTTCGCCAATTGGAATCAGAGGTTGATTTCGACTTTATGATACTGTCAATAATTTTGTGTAAACACTCAAGTAGAGTTATAGAGTGCTAATCAAATAAGCTTTCAAGTGTGTCAGAACATTGTCCAAACCCTTTATGGATTCGTTGACTTTGCTTGAAATTATAATCTTCAAACAAAGTAACTAAGTAACGTTCCAGAGCCTCCTCGTTAGGAAAAAGAACCTTCTTTTTCGTTTGACGTTTGATTTCTTTGTTAAGAGACTCAATGAGGTTTGTCGAATAAATGCTGTGCCAAATTTGATAGGGAAACTGAAAAAAAGTTAAAAGATTATCCGTTTTCTCCAGGCTTTCCGTGACTTTCCTATACTTTGGTTTCCATTCGGCGATAAAGTCCTCTAAAGCTTGTACTGCCATTTCTAAATTTTCAGCACGATAAATCATTTTAAATTACCCCAGAATAACCGCTCGATCAGATCGTTTCACCCTACTAGCCAGATTTCGACTAATATGAATCAAGCAACGTTGTTGTTTAGCTAATGGGTAAGCCTGACTGATAATCTGCTCAAGCCCTTAGAATCACAAAAACAACTAGATAGCTTACGAGTACGTAAAACAGATAAGATTGACGCTGAAAAACTAGCTACGTCTCAGTTCATCCTCAATCGTAAACCAAGCTATGTCCAAGAAGTGCTTTATCAAGAATTACGCGACCTCAGCCATTTCTATCAGAATCTTACTGGGGATATTTTCTGCGCTAAAAATCGTCTGCACAAGGTTCTACAGGTCTCTTTTCCTGAATTGTAAAACATCTTATCTTCACCAACTGTGGGAACAATATTGGAACTTGGTCATGACTTTTCCATGTAATAGTTTTGTACTGGAGTTAGATGACGCCGAATTAACAGCTATCATCCGTCAGTCTACGGCAAAACGCATCTCTGAAAAACGTGTGACTTACTTAGTAGATAAGCTTACAAAACTAGCTAATCAGTCTTATTGTGAGGTCAAGAAAACCTCTCCAATGATGGAAGAGATCAAATACTATGCAGGGGAGTTACTTAGGCTTTCTGAATATAGACAAGGCGTTTTAGAGGAGATGGTAACTTTGGCTCAACCTTTGCCAGAATACGAGATTCTTCTCTCTATTCCTGGAATCACTGAAACCACAGCGACAAGTATTATTGGCGAACTTGGTGACATTCGTCAATTTCATTCTGCCAATCAAATCAATGCTTTGATCAGCATTGACCTCAGCCACTATGAATCTGGGGACTTTCTAGCAAAGGAACATATCACCAAACGTGGGAATCCCTATGCCATAAAGGTTCTCTTTAAGTGCATTCATAACATAGCTTCAGCTGGCTACACCAATCCTTGTCATATAGCAGACTTCTATGAGAAACGGAAAAGACAATCGCAAGTGACTTCAACCAAACCACACACGATTGCCTCTACACATCGTCTCATTAGAACAATGTATTACCTCATAACACATAACAAGCTTTACGATTATACTTCTACCCAAAATCGGTAAAATTGTTTATGCCATATGATTGTAACACCTTATCAAAAAACCACTAGGTAAGGTGTTGTTTTTGCGTGCACTTTTTACACTAAACTTTAGTTCAAAAATAGACAAACTCCTTAGTTTGACTATGTAATTCAATCTATTTTTTTATCAAATGCCTTGATATGCTTGACAAATGGTAGAAAAGGACTCAGTCCTGTGCAATACAGAACTAAATCCTTTGGATAAATTAATTGTCTAACTTTTTGGGGTCAGTACAATTTTTATGGGACTTTTTGTGTATACTCAAAAAGCTCTATAATCTCTACAGTGGTTTTACAAATCACAGAAATAAAAAAATCTGAATTATTAGCGAAATTTTGTTCTTTAAAGGAAAATAGAGTTTAATTGGAAGTGGTATAACAAATTTCGTTTTTATTCATTTAAATAGTTGTTAAGAAAAATTGATTTAGATTATCTGATAATAAGTTTTTACTTGACAAATTGAAGATAGTCATCTTTTATGACTATACCAATTTAATTGTTGACAACTAATAAAACTAGGTATATAATGACTTTGTTCGGTTCAATAATAGGATATTGAACTATACCAATTTGTAGGAAAGGGATAGTAATTTAAAAGTTGCTACAGGTAATAATTAATGTGTGGAATTGTTGGAGTTGTTGGAAATAGTAATGCAGTGGATATCTTAATACAGGGTCTCGAAAAGTTAGAGTATCGCGGTTATGACTCAGCAGGTATTTATGTGACTGATGCCCCAGATAAAGGTTGTCTAGTTAAATCAGTTGGTCGTATTGCAGATCTTCGTGCTAAAATTAGCTCCGATGTTAAGGGATCAACTGGTATTGGTCACACGCGTTGGGCAACACATGGTCAAGCAACTGAGGATAATGCTCACCCACATACTTCGGAAACAGGGCGCTTCGTTTTAGTTCATAACGGAGTTATTGAAAACTATCTCCAAATTAAAGAAGAATACTTGCAAGGACACAAATTTAAAGGTCAGACAGATACTGAGATTGCAGTTCACTTGATTGGTAAATTCGTTGACGAAGATGGATTATCAGTTCTTGAAGCCTTAAAAAAATCTCTTCATATTATCCAAGGGTCATATGCGTTTGCTCTTGTTGACTCTCAAGCACCAGATACGATTTATGTTGCCAAAAACAAATCTCCACTTTTGATTGGTGTTGGTGAAGGTTACAACATGGTTTGTTCAGATGCCATGGCTATGATTCGTGAAACTAGTCAATTTATGGAAATTCACGATAAAGAGTTGGTTGTTCTGACCAAAGATGCTATCACAGTTACCGATTATGAAGGAAATGCTATTGAACGCGGTACTTATACAGCTGAACTTGATCTTTCTGATATTGGTAAAGGAACTTATCCTTACTATATGTTGAAAGAAATTGATGAGCAACCTACTGTAATGCGTAAATTGATTTCTACCTATGCAGATGATGAAGGAAATATCACTGTTGATCCAGCTATTGTCAAGTCAGTACAAGAAGCAGATCGTATTTACATCTTAGCAGCTGGGACTTCATATAATGCTGGTTTTGCGTCAAAAGCTATGTTTGAAAAATTGACAGATACACCAGTTGAAATAGGTGTTGCATCTGAGTGGGGTTACAACATTCCACTTTTGAGCAAAAAACCAATGTTTGTTTTGCTTAGTCAATCAGGTGAAACAGCAGATAGCCGTCAAGTTTTGGTGAAAGCTAACGAAATGGGAATCCCTAGTTTGACTGTTACCAATGTACCTGGTTCTACGCTTTCTCGTGAAGCAACATATACGATGCTTTTACATGCAGGGCCTGAAATTGCTGTAGCTTCTACAAAAGCTTATACTGCTCAGATTGCGGCTCTAGCTTTCCTTGCGAAAGCTGTTGGTGAAGCAAATGGCAAGAAAGAAGCACTTGAGTTTGATTTAGTGCATGAGTTATCAATTGTTGCTCAGTCAATTGAAGCGACTCTCTCTGAAAAAGATATGATTTCTGAGAAAGTTGAGAACTTGTTGGCTACAACTCGTAATGCTTTCTACATTGGTCGAGGAAATGATTATTATGTAGCTATGGAAGCATCATTGAAGTTGAAAGAAATCTCTTATATTCAATGTGAAGGCTTTGCTGCGGGTGAGTTGAAACACGGTACAATTTCATTGATTGAAGATGGTACTCCAGTTTTAGGATTAATTTCTGCAAGTGAAGTTGTGGCTGCTCATACTCGTGGTAATATTCAGGAAGTTGCTGCTCGTGGAGCTAATGTTTTAACAGTCGTTGAGGAAAAATTAGCTAAAGCTGATGATGATATTATTGTCAATCAAGTACATCCATTCTTATCACCGATCTCAATGGTTATTCCAACTCAGTTGATTGCTTACTATGCTTCTCTACAACGGGGTCTTGACGTGGATAAACCACGAAACCTTGCAAAAGCAGTAACAGTTGAGTAAGTTAGTTTCCGCATTCTAAATTTTATTAGCTCTTTTTTATCATTTATCAAGTCTATCAAAGCTTTAAGTTAAAAATGAGATAAGACAGTACTATTCTGAGTTTATTGTCTTAGTTTTAACAATTTTTGAGCCATAAAAAGGCATGCTAAAAAATACCTTTCCTGGTATTTTTGATCAAGGTTTCTTGCCAGTTTGTCAAGTGACGTATAGCGCTATACTACAATTTTACAAGACCCCACTACTTTAACCTAACGAAAAAGTAGTGAGTACTCTCTGGTTGGAGATTTTCTCACTACTCATCTTAGTATGTTTGTCAACTGTAGTGGGTGGCGAAAAGCTAACATCTAGAGAGGACCAGATAGGTCTTCTCTTTTTTTATGTTTAGAGTGATGAAGATACGTTTCTTAAAGTTGATGAAGTTTCTAAAACCGAAGCCCAACCGTTTGATGTCTTTAATCAACTTGTTAGTAGCTTCCAGTTTTGCGTTTGAATAGTCTGTTTCTAGTGCATTTTGGATGTATTGCTTGTGTCTAAGAAAAGTCCTAAAGACCGTTTGAAAATAGTGATTGACCTTGCTTCTATTTTCCTCTATCAGCTCAAAGAACTCATCTACTCTCTTCTCCTGAAAGTGAAAAAGCAAAAGCTGATAAAGAGTATAGTAGTCGGTGAGCTCTTCTGAAAAGACCAATGTCTTCTCAATGACTTCATGTGGGCTTAAGGTTTGACAAAATGTCTTCGAGTGAAATGAGTTACAAGATAGCTTACGACTGTCCTTTTGAAAAAGTCGCCAGTGATTTTTCAAGGCTCGATAAGGTAGTGACTTCTTATCGAACTGGTTCATAATCGCAATTCTTGTCTTTAAAAAGGCACGTCCAAGGTACTGGATAATGTGAAATCGATCAAGAACAATTTTGGCGTTAGGGAAAAGTCTTCGAGCTAGTGGCATATAAGTTCCTGACATATCTATCGTGATAAACTGTACCTTTTGGCGAGCTTTCAACGGATACTTCAAAAAGTAGTTTCGAATAGTGGTTTGACGGCGATTATCGAGGATAGTTATGAGTTTGTTGGTCTCATAGTCTTGCGCCACAAAAGCGAGTTCACCTTTCTTGAACCCAAGCTCATCCCAGGACATAACAGCTGGGAGTTTGTCATAATGCTCCTTGAAAGTAAACTGGTCAAGTTTACGATAGACAGTGGATGTCGATACACGAAGTCTTCTGGCAATATCCGTTAATGATAGCTTTTCAGTTAGAAGTTGAGCAACCTTTTGTCGGACAAGGTTTGAGATTTGGTGATTTTTCTCAACGATTGATGTCTCAGCGACCGTGACTCGCCTACAACTTTTACACTGGAAGCGACGTTTCTTCAGACGTAGTAGTGTCGGAGTTCCAGCTTGCTCTAGAAGAGGGATTTTAGAAGGTCTTTGAAAGTCATATTTAATCATCTTTCCTTGGCAATGTGGGCATGGTGGTGCAGGGTAATCCAGTTTTGCATGAATTTCGATATGAGTATCAGTTTCAAAAACAAGAGAAATAATGATGTTAGGGTCTTTAATTCCGATTAATTCTGTGGTATTCTTAATAGGTCTCATAAGTTCTTCCTAATGGTAGTTTCGTCGCTTTTCATTATAGTTCTTATGGGACTTTTTGTGTATACTCAAAAAGCTCTATAATCTCTATAGTGGTTTTACCCACTACAGAAATTATAGAGCCGTAATCAGATAAGATCAGCTTTGGCTGGTCTTTTTTTAACCATTTGTAGGCTAAAACTCTCCATTAATGATTTCTTGTAGCTTAATTTACGAACTTTTATTCTAAACGTTTCGGACGGGCTAGTTGGGTTTTGTGGCTCTTTAATTTAGGGATGATTGTTGCTATAATTAGTTCAAGCATAGGAGGATGAATCATGATTGGACCTGTGGAAATGGGTGCTTTGTTGAAAAAAATTCGTTTATCAAAGAATTTGACATTGAAAGAACTTGCTAGTGATTATTTATCAGTATCTTTCTTATCAAAATTTGAACGTGGAGAATCTGATATCTCATTATCTAGATTTTTTCTTTTGTTAGATAAATTGGATGTCAGTATTGAAGAGTTCTATGGTATTTTATCTCAAGATAATCCGACTCATACTGAAAAGTTATTAGAAAGTGCTAGTAAGGCTTATTATCAAAACGATAGTTTATCGTTACAGAAGTACGCTGGAGAAGAGCGTCGTAAATTTGAGCTCACACAAGACAAATCATTTCTCTATAACAGTATTATGCTAGAATCTTTTTTGGCAAGTGTTTCAAATAAAGAGGTTGATGAAAATAAGGTAAGGGAATTAACAGACTATCTTTTTAGCATTGAACAATGGGGAAAAAGAGAGTTAATCATATTAGGAAATAGTATGTCGTTTATTTCCACCCAGACACTTAATGTTTTGACCAAGGAGATTGTGTATAGAACTAGACTTTTTGGAAATAGCGACTCAAATCAAAGAATCCGAATTAGTCTTCTTATTAATGCAGCTTATGAATTTTTACGACGTGATGAACTAGATTCAGCGAAATACTATTTAGATTTAGTCAATGATAGTGGAATTCCTGAGGTCCTCTTATATGAAAGACATGAGTTGATATTTGTAATGGGGTCTTACTTGATAAAGTCGGGTGAAGTTGCTGAAGGGAGAAATCTAATTGAGGGGTGTTTAGAAACTCTTAGGACTTTAGGTGCGGAAAAGTTATTGCTTGCTAAGGAATCAGAGTATCAAGAGTTGTTAAATTCCACTATATGACAATTTTATAGAGTGAGTTAAAAAATAGAATAAACTAAGACCATAGTACGACATCACTATGGTTTTTAATTTTCAATGGATATATGGTATTCCAATGTCTTCAATTTATCCAACTGATTATATACCAAGGTGATTTAGATTGTGAGGAAATCTATGAGAACCTATATTCTTAAATACAAGTATGACAATTTAGTTCATATCCTACTGTTAGCACTGAATGCTGCTATTTTCGTGAGTGCCTCGGTAACCTTAGCTTTAATGACGAATCAGCTGGTATCTAAGCGAATCCAATCTTTTTTAGCTCTCTTAGGTCTAGAGGTAGGTCTTTACATTATTTATTTAGTTTTGAATTATATTATTGCGGTACATCAAACAAAATTAATCCAAAAAATGACTTTGTCTATTCGTCAGTCTTATCTTAGTAAAATTATTCACCATTCTTTTAGTGAATTTAGAAAGAGTGATATTGGAGAGCATCTCTCAGTATTAAATAATGATATCCAATTGATTGAATCAAATGGCTTTTCAAGTATTTATACTCTTTGTTCAACAGTATTCACCACTTTGTTTTCAATTATCGCCTTATTAAGTTATGATGTAAGGATTGTTCTGCTAGCCATTTTTTTAACTTTGTGTCTGACTTATCTTCCCAAACCATTTACCAATAAAATGCAGAAATCAATGGAGATATTTTCCAAAGCGAATGAGGAGCTTGTTTCTGGAATAAGCGATCAGTTATATGGATATGCGGATGTTTATTACGCTAGTCGTAAACAGATATTTCTTAGACAAGTGAGGTCCATTGTTGAGAAATATATTGTACAAAAAATTATTTTTACAAAAAGAAAGACTAGCACTGAGACGCTGATGGCTTTATTTTCAGTTATCGCCCAGATGTTGATACTTCTTCTAACTGGCTTGTTAATTATTTTTGGAAATATTACTGTTGGAACCATTACCTCAGTAGGACAGATATCAGGTAATATTTTTAACTCTCTATCCACCATTAATCAGCTGCAAGTGACCATTAAGTCTGTCAATCCTATCTTAAAAAAATTTCACGATTTTCCAGAGGGTCCAAAGACTTGTATAGCGACAATTCAGGATGTTCATTTTGAGAATGTAAGTTATCATTTTGGAGAGAAGGCTATTTTTGAGGGATTCACCCAAACCTTTAAAAAAGGAGGCAAGTATGCTATTACTGGATGCTCAGGTAGTGGGAAGTCAACCCTGCTTAATATATTCCTAGGCAATCTTAAAGATTACGAGGGAACAATCTTGTTTGGAAAATTGGAGTCAAAAGAGATTGATGAGAACTCAATCGTGTCTAAATGTGCCTATGTTGGGAGTCAAACTCATATCTATAATGATACCTTGAGGAACAATCTAACTCTTTGGAATGAAGTTATTACTGATACGCAGATCAAGGAAGTTCTTGAAAGAGTTAATCTTTTATCTTTCTTAAGTCGTATAGATGAGCAAGTAAGCGACGGTAGCTTTTCGGAGGGTCAAAAACAAAGAATAGGCCTGATAAGAGCGTTTTTAAAAGGAAGTTCTGTTGTGATTTTTGATGAAGCCACTGCAAATCTTGACCATAATAATGCTACTCGTATTGAGCACCTTTTATTAAGTGATCCTAATATCACTTATATCACGGTTACCCACCATCTTATAAAGGGAAATGAACCATATTTTGATAAGATTATTCGTTTGGGAGAGGGGACTGAGTAAATGTTTCATATGATAAATGCTTAGGATTTATTTCAATTTTACTAACGGCAGTCAAAGTGCTATAATGTAAGGGATTGTGAATTTAGCAAGCTTTGCTATTTTCAAAAAAGAAAAAACAAATCAGAGATACAAATCTCTTAGAAGAGGTGAATCCCATGGGACGTAAATGGGCTAATATCGTTGCTAAGAAAACTGCTAAAGATGGTGCAAACTCTAAGGTTTACGCTAAGTTTGGTGTCGAAATTTATGTGGCTGCTAAACAAGGTGAACCAGATCCAGAATCAAACTCAGCTTTGAAATTTGTTTTGGAGCGTGCTAAACAAGCGCAAGTGCCAAAACACGTTATTGATAAGGCCATTGATAAGGCTAAAGGTAACACTGATGAAACTTTCGTTGAAGGACGTTATGAAGGTTTTGGACCAAATGGTTCTATGATTATCGTAGATACTTTGACTTCAAACGTTAACCGTACAGCTGCTAACGTACGTACTGCCTTTGGTAAAAACGGTGGTAACATGGGTGCTTCAGGTTCTGTTTCATACATGTTTGATAAAAAAGGTGTTATCGTTTTTGCAGGTGAAGATGCAGACGCAATCTTTGAACAATTGCTTGAAGCAGATGTAGAAGTTGAAGATGTAGAAGCAGAAGATGGTACTATCACTGTTTATACTGAGCCAACAGATCTTCACAAAGCTTTGGAAGCTCTCCGTGCTAACGGACAAGAAGAGTTCCAAGTGACTGAACTTGAAATGATTCCACAAACTGAGGTTACTCTTGAAGGTGAAGACCTTGAAGTTTTCGAAGGACTTATTGATGCGCTTGAAGCAGACGATGATGTTCAAAAGGTATATCACAACGTAGCAGATATGTAATCTCATTCAGCACTTTCCGTCATAAGGAAAGTGTTTTTATGTGGTCTGTCTAAGGATTTGTCTTGCTTGTCCTGACTTAATCTGATATAGTAGTAGCCAAGTGAATTATTGGAGGAATACGAAATATGAATATGATGCTAGTTTTGGCCATTTATGTGGTCGCAATTGTTGCTTATGTGGCTTTCAGCCGTCGTCGCCAAGCAAAGGCCCAGGAAGATCGTTTTGCAGGTCTTGCTAAGGGTGCTGAAGTTGAAACAATTGGTGGTTTGATTGCTGTTGTTGATGAGATTGATAAAGAGAATAACCGTATCGTTTTGGATGCAGAAGGTGTCTTCTTGACCTTTGATTTGAGTCGTTCAATCATGAAAGTGATTACGCCAGCACCAACTACAGAGACAGCAGAAACAACTAAAAAGACAATTATTGAAGAAGATTCAGCAATTGAGTCTTCTGATGAAAACTAAGATGTGTATTTGAGACTAGGTTAAATCCTGGTCTTTTTGCGTTTTCTAATCTTATCGGTATTAAAAGCTGTTCAGAACCCCTGAAAATGTGGTAAAATAAAGGGTAAACTATATTTAGAGGATATTCCATGTTTAAATTTAGAAAAAAATCTCATCAAGAGGTTCTAGTCAATATTCCCAACCATATTGGCATTATTATGGATGGAAATGGCCGTTGGGCTAAAAAACGTCTACAACCACGTGTGATGGGGCATAAGGCTGGGATGGATGCCTTGCAAAAGGTAACTATCGAAGCGTCACAACTTGGAGTTAAGGTATTGACAGTCTATGCCTTCTCAACTGAAAACTGGTCACGCCCACAGGATGAAGTGAAATTCATCATGAATTTGCCAGTTGAATTTTTTAACAAGTATGTACCAGAATTAGATAAAAACAATGTTCGTATTTTAACTATTGGGGATAATAGTCGTCTACCTAAGGAAACCTTAGATGCTCTTGAAAAAGCAGTTGAGCAGACGAAACATAATTCTGGTTTGGTACTCAATTTTGCACTTAACTATGGTGGCCGTGCGGAGATTGTATCTGCAGTTCAAGCGATTGCTAAAGAAGTTGAAGCAGGCAAACTCTCTCTTGAAGCTATTGATGAAGATCTTATTGCTAAGCATTTGATGACAGACAAGTTGCCTTACCTCTATCGTGATCCGGATTTGATTATCCGTACAAGTGGTGAGCTTCGTCTTAGTAATTTCTTGCCTTGGCAATCGGCCTATAGTGAGTTTTACTTCACGGATGTTTTCTGGCCAGACTTTGACCAGAAAGGTTTACGTCAAGCTATCTCTGACTACAATAAACGTCACCGTCGCTTTGGTGGTGTCTAGAAAGGACCTCTCATGCAAGAACGTTTAATTGGTGGGGGTGTGGCAGCAGCCATTTTCCTCCCATTGCTCTTTATCGGTGGTCTTCCTTTCCAACTTTTAGTTGGAGCTATGGCCATGGTTGCGGTGTCTGAGATGCTTCGTATGAAGCACTTGGAGATTTTCTCTATCGAGGGTATTTTATCAATGGTGGCAGCCTTTATCTTGGCTGTTCCGATTGACCAGTATTTTATCAGCCTTCCAACAAATGCTAGTGTGACAGGATTTGCTGTTATTTCATTTTTGATTCTAGCAGGAACTGTCCTTAATAGCGACCACTATTCTTTTGATGATGCAGCTTATCCCATTGCTTCAGCCTTTTATGTTGGTTTTGGTTTCCAAAATCTTATTGCGGCACGTATGGATAGCTGGGAAAAAGTTCTTTTTGCCCTTTTTATTGTTTGGGCAACAGATATTGGTGCCTACCTCTTTGGTCGTCAATTTGGTCAGAACAAGCTATTGTCAAAAGTATCACCAAACAAGACTATTGAAGGTAGTGTCGGTGGTATCTTATCAGCAATCATTGTAGCCCTTATCTTTGGTTTGATCAACCACGGAGTTTATGCTCCTCACAGCTTCTTCTGGTTGCTTATCTGTACTATTCTCTTTAGTATCTTTGGTCAATTTGGTGATTTGGTAGAATCAGCTATTAAACGCCACTTTGGCGTTAAAGACTCAGGCAATCTCATTCCTGGACACGGTGGTGTTTTGGACCGTTGCGATAGCTGGATCTTCGTTTTCCCAATCATGCACTTCCTAGGACTTTTTTAAGAGTGGAGGTGTCTAGATGAAAGCTATTATTACCTTTTTACTGATTTTCTGTGTGATTGTCGTCTTCCATGAATTTGGTCATTTCTTTTTTGCCAAACGCTCAGGAATTTTGGTTCGTGAATTTGCCATTGGTATGGGACCGAAAATTTTTGCACATACAGGTAAGGATGGTACCGTTTATACTATCCGTATCCTCCCTTTGGGTGGTTATGTCCGTATGGCTGGTTGGGGTGAAGATACAACTGAGATTAAAACAGGTAGCCCTGCCAGTCTAACGATTGGATCAGATGGTAAGGTAAGACGTATCAACCTTTCGGATCGCCAGGTTGACCAGACGGCTTTGCCTATGAACGTCACTGCCTATGATTTGGAGGATAAGTTAACCATTACAGGTCTAGTCCTAGATGAGACCAAGACCTATGAGGTTGATCATGATGCCACTATCGTTGAGGAGGATGGTACAGAACTTCGTATCGCTCCTAAGGATGTCCAATATCAAAATGCAAGCATTTGGGGACGTTTAATTACCAACTTTGCTGGTCCTATGAATAACTTCATTCTTGGGGTGCTTGTCTTTATTATCTTAGCCTTTGTTCAGGGTGGCGTTCAAGATACATCGACCAACCGTATCCAGGTAGCCGATGGAGGCGCTGCTCAGGTGGCAGGCTTGAAAAATGGTGATGCTATCGAGGCTATCAATAAGGACAAGGTTACTGATTGGGACAGCTTGAAGGAAGCATTGACAGAGAATACCCAGAAATTCTCCAAAGGTGACAGCCTTTCTGTGACAGTTAAGAGAAGTAACGGTCAGGAAGAAACAATCTCTGTTAAACCTCAGGAGAACCAAGGTAGCTACTTTTTGGGTGTTTCTCCTGCTTTAAAAACAGGTCTTAAAGATAAGATTTTTGGTGGTTTCCAAATGGCTTGGGAAGGGGCCTTCAAAATTCTCGTAGCACTTAAGGGACTTATCACCAACTTTAGTTTGAATAAACTTGGTGGACCGGTTGCTATGTTCCAGATGTCTGCCCAGGCTTCAGAAAATGGCTTGATTTCCATTCTTAACCTTATGGGGATGCTCTCAATTAACCTGGGAATTTTCAATCTTATCCCAATTCCAGCCCTTGACGGTGGAAAAATTGTTATGAATATTATTGAAGCCATTCGTCGTAAACCACTTAATCAAGAAATTGAAAGCTATATTACACTTGCAGGTGTTGCCATCATGGTTGTTCTTATGATTGCAGTCACTTGGAATGATATTATGCGTGCTTTCTTTTAATTAGAAACAAAGAAACGAAAGGAAGTCTAAGGGACTTGACCCAAGGGCCAGCCTCCTTAGTATGTAAATGATGAAACAAAGTAAAATGTTGATTCCAACACTTCGTGAAATGCCAAGTGATGCTCAAGTTATCAGTCATGCCCTTATGGTACGTGCGGGTTACGTGCGTCAGGTTTCTGCTGGTATCTATGCTTATATGCCATTGGCAAATCGTGCTATCGAGAAATTCAAAACCATCATGCGTGAGGAGTTTGAAAAAATCGGTGCGGTTGAAATGTTGGCGCCAGCGCTTTTGACAGCAGATTTGTGGCGTGAGTCAGGCCGTTATGAAACTTACGGTGAAGACCTTTATAAACTTAAAAACCGTGATAAATCTGACTTTATCCTCGGTCCAACTCACGAAGAAACGTTTACAGCCTTGGTTCGTGATGCGGTTAAATCATACAAACAATTGCCACTTAATCTCTACCAAATCCAATCAAAATACCGTGATGAAAAACGTCCTCGTAACGGTCTTCTTCGTACACGTGAATTTATCATGAAGGATGCTTATAGTTTCCACCAAAACTATGAAGATTTGGATGTCACTTATGAAGACTACCGTAAAGCTTATGAGGCTATCTTTACACGTGCTGGCCTTGAATTTAAGGGTATCATCGGTGATGGTGGTGCCATGGGTGGTAAGGATTCTCAAGAATTTATGGCGGTTACTCCTGAGCGTACAGATCTCAACCGTTGGGTAGTTCTTGACAAGTCAATTGCTTCATTGGATGAGATTCCAGAAGATGTCATGGAAGAAATCAAGAAAGAATTGACATCATGGTTGGTATCTGGTGAAGACACAATTGCCTACTCTACAGAGTCAAGCTATGCAGCTAACCTTGAGATGGCAACAAATGCCTACACACCAGCGACTAAGGTTGTGACTCAAGAAGAAGTGACTCGTGTTGAAACACCAGATTGCAAGTCAATTGATGAAGTTGCTGCTTTCTTGAATGTTCCAGAAGAACAAACCGTCAAGACTTTGCTTTTCATTGCTGATGATGAACCAGTGGTGGCTCTTCTTGTCGGTAATGATCAGGTTAACGATGTGAAGTTGAAAAACTACCTTGCTGCTGATTTCCTTGAACCAGCTACAGAAGATGAAGCACGTCAAGTCTTTGGCGCTAACTTCGGTTCTCTTGGTCCAGTTAACCTTCCTGAGAATGTTCGTATCGTTGCGGACCGTAAGGTTCAAGATGTGGCTAATGCGGTCGTTGGAGCCAATGAAGATGGTTACCACTTGACAGGGGTTAACCCAGAGCGCGACTTCAAGGCAGAATACGTGGATATTCGTGAAGTTAAAGAGGGTGAAATTTCACCAGATGGTCAAGGTGTCCTTCAGTTTGCGCGTGGTATCGAGATTGGTCATATCTTTAAACTTGGTACACGTTACTCTGAAAGTATGGGTGCTAATGTTCTTGATGAAAATGGCCGTGCTGTTCCAATCATTATGGGATGTTACGGTATCGGTGTTAGCCGTATCTTGTCAGCTGTGATCGAACAACATGCACGTCTCTTTGTTAACAAGACACCAAAAGGTCAATACCGCTATGCATGGGGAATTAACTTCCCTAAAGAATTGGCTCCATATGATGTTCACTTGATTACAGTTAACACTAAGGATGAGGAAGCCAATGCTTTGACAGAACGTTTGGAAGCTGCTCTTATGGCTGAAGGTTATGATGTCTTGACAGATGATCGTAATGAGCGTGTTGGTTCTAAATTCTCAGACAGTGACCTTATCGGACTTCCAATCCGTGTGACAGTTGGTAAAAAAGCCAGCGAGGGTATTGTCGAAGTTAAAATCAAGGCAACTGGTGATACTATTGAAGTTAATGCCGATAACTTGATTGAAACACTCGCTATCTTAACAACCGAACAAGATGCTTAATCTAAAAAATCTTTTCTTGCAAGAGCAGGAAGAGATTTTTCTTTTGCAGTGACAATGATAAATTGAGAGAAAAGAGAGTAAATTCCAATTTGACAGAATTGTCTAAATAGTGTAAACTTAAAACTATCATAACTACGGAGGCATCACATGCTTAACAAAGCGACCCATTTGGGAAATCTTAAAGCTTTTTATTACTTTAGTTTCTTTAGATAGGACGTTTGTGTTTCAGGATACAAGCGTCAGTCAGTTTGTATCTATGAAGCTAAAGCATTTTGTGATGGATTAGCCGATTAGATGAATAGGTCTAACCGGTGACATAAGCTAGCCTGTGCTAGTCAAGATGCATAAAACCAGTTGGGCCTGTCCTAACTGGTTTTTTTCATACCGTGGTCTATTTTTAATTTTCATTTGACTCTATCGTCTCGGAAAAAAGATGACAGAAAATTGGAAATAGATAGAATAAAAAATAGAGGTATACAAGATGAAGAAATTCTTGGTCAGTATGATGGCTGTCATTACAGCTGTCCTCTTGGTAGCATGTTCCAATGCTTCTAATAAAGATTTGGTTCACGTCGGTGTGCTCCAATATGTGGAACATCCTTCCTTGTCAGCGACACGTAAAAGGTTTATTGAAGAACTCAAAGAGGAAGGTTATGTCGACGGTAAGAACATCAAAATCGATTATCAGAATGCACAAGGAGATCAGTCTAACTTGCAGACGATTTCTCAGTCGCTTATTGAAGATAATGATGTCATGTTGGCTATCGCAACCCCAGCAGCCCAGTCTTTGAGTAGTTTGACAAAGGACAAGCCAATTCTCTTTACAGCTGTTACAGATCCAGTTTCAGCTAAATTGGTTAAGTCTATGGACAATGTTGGAGGAAATGTGACAGGGACAAGCGACATGTCACCAATCAACAAACAAGTCGAGTTGTTAAAAAAGGTCCTTCCAAACACTAAAAAAGTTGGGATTATGTACACGACCAGTGAGCGTAACTCAGAAGTTCAGGTTGAAGAAGCCAAGAAATACTTCAAGGAAGCTGGTATTGAAACGGTTATCAAAGGAATTTCATCAACCAATGATATCCAAGACACAGCCAAGAGCTTGATGAGTCAAACCGAAGTGATTTTCATCCCAACTGATAATACCATTGTTAGTGCTATTAATACCTTGGTAGATCTTTCTAAAGAGACTAAGGTTCCAGTTGTTGGTAGTGACGCTGGTAGTGTAGAAAAAGGTGTCCTGTTCACTTATGGAACTAACTATGAAGCGCTTGGACGTCAAACAGGTAAGTTGGCAGGCCGTGTTCTCCGAGGTGAGAAGGTCAAGGATGTCGATGCCGAGTATCCTAAAACCCTAAATGTTGTGGTTAACCATGACATGGCTAAAGAACTTGGTATTGATGTTTCTAGCATTAGTGACGAGGAATCTAAAGCATCAACACAAGATGACAAACCAATTGCTAAAAAAGATAAGGGTGTCATTAAGCTTAAGGTCAATAAGTCTTCTAAAAAAGGATTTTCAAATGTGGTGCTAACAGCCATTTCTCAGGGGCTTCTCTGGGCTATTATGGCTATCGGGGTCTTCATTACCTTTCGTATTTTGGACCTTGCTGATTTGACAGCTGAGGGGGCCTTCCCACTTGGTGCTGCTACGACAACTATTATGATTATCCGTGGGATTAACCCAATCTTTGCGACTCTAGGTGGTTTTGTAGCTGGTATGTTTGCCGGAGCGGTGTCTGGCTTTATGCATACGAAAATGAAGATACCAGCACTCTTAACAGGGATTATTACCTTAACAGGGCTCTATTCAGTTAACCTTTTGGTTCTTGGCAGTGCCAATGTCTCTCTTTCAGGACATAACACGCTTGTGACTATGGTGATGGATCTTGGTCTATCTAAGCTGAATGGTGTGATTCTATTAGGACTGATTTTTGTTAGTCTGGTAGTACTTATGTTGGTTGTTCTCCTTAATACACAGGTTGGACTTGCTCTTCGTGCAACAGGTGATAACCTTGCCATGGGTGAAGCTAATGGTATCAAGGTTGACCGCATGAAGATTCTTGGCTACATGATTTCTAATGGTTTGATTGCCCTATCAGGGGCCCTCCTAGCTCAAAACAATGGCTATGCGGATATGAATATGGGTACTGGTACAATCGTAAATGGCTTGGCTGCAATCATCTTGGCTGAGGTTATCGTCAAGTATCTACCACTTGGCAAACGCCTCTGGTCAATTGTCGTAGGAGCTGTTCTCTACCGTTTGGTCTTGGTTATTATCCTTGCCATGAACGTTGATGCTCAAATGTTGAAATTGGCTTCAGCCATCTTGCTTGCTATCATCCTTTATGTGCCAGAAGTACGCCAAAAATTGAAAATCAGACCTAACAAATCCTTGACTCCAGGAGGTGACAAGTAATGGCTTTACTTAGTTTACAACAGATTCACAAAACCTTTGAAAAAGGCACAGTCAATGAAAATCACGTCCTTCGTGGTTTGGATCTCGACATTGAGCAGGGAGATTTTATCTCTGTTATTGGGGGAAATGGTGCTGGTAAATCAACCTTGATGAATTCAATTGCTGGTGTTCTTAGCATTGATGAGGGGGATATCTTGTTGGAGGGGCAATCTATTAAGAAAGCATCTGTAGATGAGCGCTCTAAAGACATTAGTCGTGTTTTCCAAGATCCTCGAATGGGGACAGCGACAAACCTTTCTATCGAAGAAAATATGGCGATTGCTTATCGTCGTGGTAAGAAACGTAGCTTCTTTAAAAAGTCTATCACTGAAAGCGAACGTCAAGTCTTCAAGGAAGCCTTGGTAGATCTTGGTCTTGGTCTTGAGAATCGTATGAAGACTGATGCTAATTTCTTGTCAGGTGGACAACGTCAGGCCTTGACACTTGCTATGGCAACCTTAGTGCGTCCAAAAATCTTGCTTTTGGATGAACACACAGCAGCACTAGATCCTAAGACAAGTGATATGGTCATGAATTTGACACGTAAGATTGTTGAAGAACAAGAATTGACAACCCTTATGATTACCCATAATATGGAACATGCTATCGAATATGGGAACCGTCTAGTCATGCTCTATCATGGTAAAATCGTCGTCGATGTGCGAGGTGAGGAAAAGAAAAACCTCACAGTTGCAGAACTTATGGACCTCTTCCACAAAAATAGTGGACAAGTCCTCAATGACGATGCCTTGGTACTCGGTTAATAAACAAAAAAGGAAACTGTCCAAAGTTCAGATTTTGGGTAGTTTTTTCTTGACTATTTTTGACCAAGTGCTAAAATAAATATATGGATTAGCACTCGTGGTTTATGAGTGCTAAAAATAACGTTTCACACGTTACTAATAATAAATAACATTTGGAGGTAATTGGTATGGCATTGAAACCATTGGGTGATCGTATCGTTGTCCGTTTTGAAGAAACAGAAGAAAAAACAGCTAGTGGCTTTGTATTGGCAGGAGCCAGTCATGAAGCTACAAAAACTGCTGAGGTTTTGGCAGTAGGCGAAGGAATCCGTACTCTTACTGGTGAATTGATTGCACCTAGTGTTGCAGCAGGCGATAAAGTTCTTGTTGAAAATGGTGCAGGTATCAATGTTAAAGACGGAGATGATTCCGTTTCAATTATCCATGAAGCAGATATTTTAGCAGTCCTAGCTTAGGTCTATGCTAATCAGATATAAAGTAAGATAAAGAAGGAGTAACTATGGCAAAAGATATTAAATTTTCATCAGATGCACGCGCAGCAATGGTCCGTGGTGTTGATACTTTGGCTGATACGGTTAAGGTAACGCTTGGTCCTAAAGGTCGTAACGTGGTTTTGGAAAAAGCTTTTGGCTCACCTCTTATCACTAATGATGGTGTGACAATTGCTAAAGAAATTGAACTCGAAGATCACTTTGAAAATATGGGTGCTAAGCTTGTCAGCGAAGTGGCTTCAAAAACGAACGATATTGCCGGTGACGGAACAACTACAGCCACTGTTTTGACACAGGCTATCGTCCGTGAAGGTCTCAAAAATGTAACGGCTGGTGCTAATCCAATCGGTATCCGTCGTGGGATTGAAGCAGCTGTAGCTACAGCTGTGGAAGAGCTTAAAGCCATTGCACAACCAGTTGCTAATAAGGAAGCTATTGCCCAAGTCGCAGCGGTTTCATCACGTTCTGAAAAAGTTGGTGAATACATTTCAGAAGCTATGGAACGTGTGGGTAATGACGGTGTTATCACTATTGAAGAGTCACGTGGTATGGAGACAGAACTCGAAGTGGTTGAAGGTATGCAGTTTGACCGTGGTTATCTTTCTCAGTACATGGTTACTGATAATGAAAAAATGGTCGCTGACCTTGATAATCCATTTATCCTTGTGACTGACAAGAAAATTTCAAATATTCAGGATGTCCTTCCACTCTTGGAAGAAGTGCTTAAGACAAGCCGTCCACTCTTGATCATTGCTGATGACGTGGATGGTGAAGCTCTTCCGACACTTGTTCTTAACAAGATTCGTGGAACTTTCAATGTTGTTGCTGTTAAGGCACCTGGCTTTGGTGACCGTCGTAAAGCGATGTTGGAAGACATTGCCGTATTGACAGGAGCAACTGTCATTACTGAGGATCTTGGTCTTGAGCTTAAGGACGCAACTATGGCAGCACTTGGTCAAGCTTCGAAAGTAACTGTGGATAAAGATAGCACAGTTATTGTTGAAGGTGCGGGGAGCGCAGAAGCGATTGCTAACCGTGTTAACCTCATCAAGTCTCAATTGGAAACAACAACATCTGAGTTTGACCGTGAAAAACTTCAAGAACGTTTGGCTAAATTGTCAGGTGGGGTTGCAGTTGTTAAGGTTGGTGCGGCCACTGAAACAGCCCTTAAAGAAATGAAACTTCGTATCGAAGATGCCCTTAACGCTACTCGTGCCGCTGTTGAAGAAGGTATCGTAGCAGGTGGTGGTACAGCTCTTGTTAACGTCATTGCTAAGGTTGCTGAACTTGATCTTGAAGGTGACGACGCTACAGGGCGTAATATTGTCCTCCGTGCCTTGGAAGAGCCAGTTCGCCAAATTGCTTATAACGCTGGTTATGAAGGTTCAGTTATCATCGATAAATTGAAGAACAGCCCAGTTGGTACAGGCTTTAACGCTGCTAACGGTGAATGGGTAGATATGGTCGCAGCAGGAATTATCGACCCTGTTAAGGTCACACGTTCTGCCCTCCAAAATGCTGCTTCTGTAGCAAGTCTTATCTTGACAACCGAGGCAGTCGTTGCCAACAAACCTGAACCAGAGGCTCCAGCAGCACCAGCTATGGATCCAGGAATGATGGGTTACTAAGAGTTTAAAAAGCAAAAGAAAAAACCTAGGAAAAGTAGAGAAACTTTTTCTGGGTTTTCTTTTTTTCAATTATTTGTTGTTAATTACTGAAAAGGGTTAAATGTATCAGAACTTCCTTGTTGCCCGGCCATTTGCATCATCATTTGTTGCTGTTTGATACGCTCTGCTTCCTTATTCATATTGATAGAAACAACAAGAAGGATGACCCAACCGATGAAGGTCCAGTTTAGGAGGATGGATAAAACAAAGACTAGCCATTTCTCGTCTGTTTTGTTTAGGAGGGCTGGTAAGATAATAAGTGCTACAAAAGGTAAAGAAAAAATTAGGAGGAAAAGTGCTAAGGGTAACGTTGCCCCAACTTCATCGCTAGCAACTCCAATTAAATATATTCCGAGGGCCCAGATGATAAATGGAATATCAGCGATGGCTAACATGATGAGGTTTGTTTGGGTTTTCTTGTCTTGTTTCTTCCAAGTTTCGTTTAGATTTTTGCTTGCTTGTTGGAAAGTTTCACCAGTTTGATTCGCAAATTGGTTAACAGTCTGACTGGCAGTTTCTACAACAGGTTTAACTTGTTCCTGGAAGGTCTTTGCTTGCTTTTCTTGAGCTAGGTTAGTTGCTTGGAAAGTCTCTTCTTCATCTGCTGTAGAGTTAGTGAGTGGTTCTTCAGCAACATCATAGCTGTCAACATTTTTTTCGGCAGTTTCTACCACTTCTGTTGATGGTGCAGATTCTGCTGGTTCAACAACTTCTGAATCTTGCTTAGTTTCTACAGTCTCTTTTTGTGAGACAGTTTCTGTTACTTCGACAGTTTGTTTGGGAGTTTCTCGGACAAACTCGCCTTTCTGAGCTGCTTCAGCCATTTCTTGAATACTTGGATTACGACCATTAACTGCTTGGAAAAAATCGATCCAATCTTGTTGCTTCATGTGTATAACCTCCAGATATCTTGATTAAAAAATGTTGATAATTTACAATTATAGCAATAGTGTAAGGGGACCGCAATGGGAGTCTTTACTTTATTTCCTTATAATCTTCTTATCACTAAAGATGGGAAAGAGAAAGAAATAGGTTAGGATATAGACCACTAGAGGATATATCAGTGGATTATAGTCCCAGGCTCCTTGCCAATCTAGGTGTAAGAGTCTAACACTAGCGCGTGTTAGGCCTGTGCTCCAAGCTTTAAGGCCAAATGGTCTTAGGATTAAACTGAGTGGTGTTGGAAGATGCAAAAGGTAGACTCCATAAACTGCCACTAAAACTAAGAGATATAATCTAAAAAAACGCTGGTGGTAGGCCCACAAGCGTGTAAAATAGTTTTTCATTAGCCAATAACTGCAAAGAGTTTTTGAGCGTTTGATTGGCGAGTAGCATCCATGATGAGGAATAAGTCAACAATTGACCAGATACCACATCCACCACACGTCAAAAGTTTACCAACACCGAGACCAATTTGTCCTAACAAAAAGCGGTCAATTCCAAGAGTCCCACCTAGAAGTGAAATAATCAACAACATTGTTGGATCTTGGAAGCTGATTGAGTAAAGCATTGAAAGTTGTTGCTCAGGAAGTGCTTCAAGACGTTGACGGATGTACTGAACTTGTTCTGTTGGGAAATACTTGGCGTTAATGGTTATCCATTGATCGACTGGATTCATAAATTAAATACCCCTCAAATTTTAAATGATATGTAAAGGATAACATATTGTAAAGGGAGATTCAAGGCGGTCAAGGCTTTTGAAGTCAATAAAAGCAACTTATTTGCAAGCTTCCACTGTGTCATAACTAGAGGATCATTAGGATAATCCTTTCGCACTATGCTTGAGAATGAGCCTACTTCTATTATTTGTGATTTCTCAACCCTTGTTCAAAACTGTCTGAGCTCGCCTTAACAGTGATTTTGTCGAGTGTTAAGGGATGGGTGAAACTAAGGGTGTGGGCGTGGAGCATAAGTCGAGATGCGGGTCGGTGGCTATAAAGAGGGTCCCCCAGAATGGCATGCCCATGGTGGGCCAAATGCACACGAATTTGGTGGGTCCGACCGGTTTTTAGTTGGCAGTTGACCAGACTAGCTCCTTTGAAGGCTTTGAGGCGCGTGATGGTTGTATAGGCAACCTGCCCTTTTCTAGGATCAACCACTCGTTTTCTACGGTCATGGCGGTCGCGTCCAATCTTGTCTTTGTACACAGTCTCCTTGGTCTGAAATTTACCTTCAGCCAAAGCACAGTATTGGCGCTGAATCTTCTTATCTTCCAAGAGTCGATTGAGAATTGGCAGGATAAAGGGATTTTTTGCGAAAAGCACAGCTCCACTAGTTTCCATGTCTAGTCGATGAATGACGTAACAGGTTTGCCCACAATAGGCCGAAACATGGTTAAGTAGAGCAATTTCTGTGGGTTCATTACCATGCGTCTTCATTCCTTCAGGCTTATTGACCACGATGAGATGCTGATCCTCATAGAGAGGCTCTACCAGACTGGCATTTCCCATAGGGATAATCTTTTCAGGGTAGTCCTCTGTATCAAAGGTCAGGCTAATCTTATCACCTTTTTCAACAGGACTCTGCCAATTAATAGTCTCTCCATTGATGAGGACGTGCTTTTTCGTGCGTAGGAAATGACGGATCTTACGAGGAATGAGGAGCTTAGTTTCTAGCAAGTCTTTGACAGTTGTTGCAGGATAGGGATTGATAATTTCTACGTGTAAAGTCATGGTTTCATTATATCATGAACGTTTAAAAGAGGACAGAATCTGTAAAAACTTGGTATAATAGGGTTATGACATTTTTTGATAATCTAAAAAACAAACTTTTTAAAGAAGAAAATAGCGGAAAGGGCAAGGATTCCCAACCTGCTGAAAAATCGAAGAATTTACAAAATAAGATAAAGGGACTCTTTGCTAAGAAACCTGATGAGGTTGAACAAGCTGTTGAAGACCTAGATATGTCTCAGGAAAGTCAAGAGACGTCACGTTATCAACGTTCTAAGCAAAAGAAACCTATTGATACGACCAAACCTTTAGGTAAGGTTCAGGCGTTCTTGAGCAAGTTTACACTTTCGCCAAGAAATCCTATTCGCCGTTTCTGGCGTCGCTATCATATTGGTAAAATTCTCTTTATCTTGGTAGCTATGTTGGTTCTGACAGTTGGTTCCTACCTTTTCTATATTGCCAAGACGACCAATGTTTCAGATCTTCAAGATGCCTTGAAAGCTACGACGGTTATCTATGACAAAGAAGGTAATCAAGCTGGTTCTTTGTCAGGGCAAAAAGGGACTTATGTGGAGCTGGATGCCATTAGTGATAGCTTGGAGAACGCTGTCATAGCAACTGAGGACCGTACCTTCTATGAAAATAGCGGGGTTAACGTCAAGCGATTCCTCTTGGCCATTGTGTCCATGGGACGCTTTGGTGGTGGTTCGACCATTACCCAACAGTTGGCTAAAAATGCCTTCTTGACACAAGAACAGACAGTCACTCGTAAGGCCAAGGAATTCTTCCTCTCTTTGGAATTAACCAAGAAATACAGCAAGCAAGAAATCCTTACCATGTACCTCAATAATGCCTACTTTGGAAATGGGGTTTGGGGTGTTGAAGATGCCAGCCAAAAATACTTCGGGACAAGTGCTGCCAATCTAACCGTTGATGAAGCAGCGACCCTCGCGGGTATGCTTAAGGGACCTGAAATTTACAACCCAATCGATAATATCCAAAATGCGACCAACCGTCGAAACACTGTCCTCGCCAACATGGTTGATGACAAGAAGTTGAGTCAGGCAGATGCCGACAGTGCGGCTGGAGTTGATATGGCTAGTCGTCTGGATGATACCTATCAAGGGACTGGCGATGACTACAAGTATCCGTCTTACTTCGATGCCGTCATTGAAGAAGCTACGAAAACTTATGGCTTGAGTGAGGATGAAATTGTTAAAAATGGCTACAAGATCTACACAGAGATGGATGCCAATTCACAAGCTAACATGCAGCAAACCTACGAAAATACTTATCTCTTCCCTACATCAGAAAGTGATGGTAGTACAGCCCAGTCCGCTAGTGTGGCACTTGATCCAACAACTGGAGCGGTCCGTGGTCTAGTAGGTCGTGTAGGTGGTACCAGTGATACAACCTTCCGTAATTTCAACTATGCAACCCAAGGTAAGCGTAGTCCTGGTTCGACCATCAAACCTTTGGTAGTTTATGCCCCGGCCTTGGCTTCAGGGTGGAGTATCAACAAGGATCTCCCTAATAAACCAATCGACTACAACGGCTATACCCCAACTAACTATGGTGATATTGAGACAGAGGATATCCCCATGTATCAAGCTTTGGCCAACTCCTACAATGTCCCAGCAGTTTACCTATTTAATCAAATCGGTATTCAAAAAGGGATCAGTTACGGTCAAAAATTCGGTCTCAACTTTGACAATGTTCCAGAAGAACTGGGGATTTCACTTGGTGGTGGTGTGACAGCCAGTCCTCTTCAAATGGCTCAGGCATATGCGACCTTTGCTAATGGTGGTGAGATGAACACGGCTTATTTCATCACTAAAATTGAAAATGCCAGTGGTGACATTATTGCTACCCATAGTAAGAAGTCTAAACGTGTTATCAGCCAGTCAGTAGCTAACCAGATGACCAGCATGATGCTTGGTACCTTCTCAAATGGTTCCGCTGTGAATGCCAACTACACAGGTTATACGATGGCAGGTAAGACAGGTACTGTTCAGGCTGAATTTAACAAGGATTTGACTAGCGACCAGTGGGTGATTGGTTATACTCCTGATGTGGTTATGACGACCTGGATTGGTTTTGATAAGACTGACGAGAGTCACTACCTAACAGGAGCTAGCTCGGGAACAGCTTCGACGATTTTCAGCTACATCGCTGCGGATGTTTTGCCAAATACACCAGGTACTGAGTTTACCGTTGAAAATGCCTATGCAGCTGATGGTCAAACACTAGACTATACGGCAGATCCAAATGACTCGCGCAATAGCAGTAACAAGTCATGGACAGACAAGGCATCAGACGTTGTGAATGACGTTAAAGATCAAGCAAGCAGCCTTTGGGATAAGATTACAGACTCCTTCTCAGGTCTATTCAGATAGCTTGTCAATTGCATTTAAAAGTGGTAAGATAAAAAGAACGGAGGCGTTATGGCACAGAAAAAAGCAAGCCTAGCGTGTGCTGAATGTGGGAGCCGAAACTACTCAATTAATGTGAGTAGCACTCCCAAACCAACACGACTAGAAGTTAACAAATTTTGTAAACATTGTAAAAAATACACCTTGCATAAGGAAACAAGATAGGAGACACCGTGAGACAAACTGGAAGTATTTTCAAAGTCTTGAAAGACACGACTTGGCCAGACCGTAAACAACGCTGGCACGATTTTATTTCAGTTCTTGAGTATACTGCGTTCTTCACTGTCATCATCTATGCATTTGATGAATTGTTGAGTCGCGCTATGTCAGCACTGATTAACTTTTTCTAAAGAAAACACAAAAAGAGTGGGAATGCCTGCTCTTTTTTGTTATAATAAATGCAGATAAAAGCGAGAACAAGGGCCACCAGGCTTTTTTATTACGCTTTGAATTAAACCTTAGACATTCACTGACATTTAACACTCGCATCTAGAAGATAGCTAGCCAAAGGTGTTTAAATGTCATTTAGAAAAAAGAAAGGAATCCTAAAATGCTAGATTCATTCGACAAGGGCTGGTTCGTCCTTCAAACCTATTCAGGATACGAAAACAAAGTTAAAGAAAACCTTTTGCAACGTGCCCAAACTTATAATATGCTTGAAAATATCTTGCGTGTTGAAATTCCAACTCAAACGGTTAATGTTGAGAAAAACGGTAAAGTTAAAGAAGTAGAAGAAAACCGCTTCCCTGGTTACGTTCTTGTTGAGATGGTAATGACAGACGAAGCATGGTTCGTTGTTCGTAACACTCCAAACGTTACTGGTTTCGTTGGTTCTCACGGTAACCGTTCTAAACCAACACCACTTTTGGAAGAAGAAATCCGTCAAATCTTGATTTCAATGGGTCAAACCGTTGATGTCTTTGATACTAATATCAAGGTTGGTGACGTGGTTCAAATCATCGATGGTGCCTTTATGGGTCAAGAAGGCCGTGTTGTAGAAATTGAAAACAACAAGGTTAAAATCATGATTAATATGTTTGGTTCAGAAACAGCTGCTGAACTTGAACTTTACCAAATCGCTGAACTTTAAGATAGACAAAAAGAGGTTGGGCTAAGAGACTTCAACCTTGGAAGACTATCTCATTAAACTTGAGGGGAGAGGCTAGAAGCTAGATTTTTGAAATTTAGTTCTGTGTCACTCCCTTTTTTCTAACGGATGATGATGAATTACAAACGATTTTACGATAGGATTAGCGCTCCTTTGCGTTCTTACGCTAAGGTTTTAGAAGGGTTGAACAAGCTTATAACTAGGACTTTTTACCTGCTTTTCCCTATATTTCTTATTTGGGTATGGCTAAGGAATGGTTGGTTTGTTCTCTCTATGACAGTGCTTATTATGGGGGGAGGCTTTTTCCTTCTTTCTCTTGGTCGTAGCCTCTATAATCGACCGCGTCCATACCAGACCTGGGCTATTCAACCCCTTATTAAGAAGGACAGTCTGGGCAAGTCCTTTCCCAGTCGGCATGTTTTCTCAGCGACTGTCATTGCTATGTTGGCACTGACGCTTAACCCCTGGCTAGGTGGGGCCATGCTTTTTCTGGCGGGGGCTCTAGCTTTTTTGCGCGTGCTAGGTGGTGTTCACTATCCTAGTGATGTTCTGGCAGGCTATGCCATTGGGATTCTTTTAGGTCTCCTTCTTTATCTTTAGAAAATTTGGGTCTTCTTCGAGAGAGGAAGGCTTTTTTCGTTGAAAAAGGAAAGGCACCTCTAGGGCACCTTTCCTTTTGTTCTAAAATTCGAGTTGGCAATTAAAGGCTGTTCCCACCATTAGATATTAGCTTAGTTTAGGACATGTTCTCTAATAGCTTGAGCGACTCCATGCTCATCATTTGAAGCCGTTACTAAGTTTGCTGTTTCCTTAACCCCTTCAGGTGCATTGCCCATAGCAATTCCTAGGCCAGCTAGAGCTAGCATAGGACTATCGTTGAAGTTATCTCCGATAGTCATGACTTCTTCAAGAGGAAGGTCATAATATTTGGCAACCTCAAGGAGAGCGTGTTCTTTAGAAACATGTTTGGCAGTGACTTCTAAGTAGTTATCTTTGGATAAGTAGAAGGCTGTCTGTGGAAAATCCATGCTTAGGAGTTTTTGGTGGAGGTCCTGGATAACTTCAGGCTCATCAATCAACAATAGCTTGTGGATAGGTGGTTCTGAGTCTGAGACCGTGTCTTGCAGTTCCTTAATAATAGGAGATTCACCCGTGATACTTCCTTCCAACTGAGACCATTTGTCTAGTTCGTTGGTGATCCAGTCCTTGCCAGAGTAGATATTCACAGAGACACTTGGATAATCTGTGGATAAGTAGTTAAGAAGGTCTTGGATTTCAGCTTTATCCACAGGGTGTTGGATGATAGTACGATCACCCTCAAGTACTAAGGCGCCGTTGTAGCAAGCGATGGGATTGTCATGAAGTCCCAGTTTATGAGCAATTGGTTGCATCCCTAGTGGCGAACGGGCAGAAGCTAAAACAAAGGGAATATTTGCTTTTTCAAGCTCTGGCATTACCTCAATCAGTTGCTCATCTACCTGGTGGTTACTAGTGAGAATAGTGCCATCAATGTCACTGATAATCAAACGAATATTACTCATAGTCGCTATCCTTTCCATCGTATAAAATCGTTACTTTATCTTTAAGAGACTCGACCAAATCAGGATCAGGTTTCTTATCTGTAATCCAGTAGTCAAAGTCTTCAATCTTGCCCAAGATATATTTGGAGTGCTTTTCATATTTATCAGATTCAGCAATAAGTATCTTGATTCTAGCAGCTTGCATGGCCAGTTGTTTGACAGCAACGTCCTCTTCATCTTCATAGCTGACCACTCCTTGACTGAGACTAGCCGCTCCGAAGAAAGCTAAGTCAAATTGTAGATGTTGCAAGAGCTGGGCCTCGTGAAGCGAATAGTAGAAGCGGTTTTTGCTGTAAAATCTTCCTCCCAAGAGATGAAAGTCGATTTCTTCTTTGCCACTTAGGACCAAGGCATTGTCCAAAGAGTGGGAGTAGACAGTGACGCTCTTAGTCAATTTTTGTGAAACTTCAAGCATCAGGGTAGAGACATCGAAGAAGAGGAGAGATTGGTCTTTGACCAAGCTAAGCGCTAGGTCTGCTATTTTTTTCTTGTCTTCAGTGAGTCCTTTCTGACGTTCTTGGAAGCCAAGAACAGTGGTATTTTTTACTGGGAGAATGCCACCATGGGTACGCTGAGCCAGATTCCTCTGGCTGAGGCAGTCGAAATCTCTTCTGACAGTGTCTTTGGAAACACCTAATGCGTCAACCATTTCCTTAACAGATAGGTTTCCGCGCTCCTCCAAAAGTGTTAATATTTTCTCTAATCGTTGTTCCTGATACATGAGTCACCTTCTTTCTGATACTAGTATAGCATCTTTTTGCTTTTTTGTTACATAAAAGCGCAAAAAAACTTAAAAAGAATGAAAAAAGTGCAAAATAGATTCAGGCGAATTTGCCTCTTAAAGTTCCCTTATCATCTTTAAAAATCCTTCAAAAATGCTATAATAGAAGCATTACGAATATTGGAGAGAAACCATGAGTTTTTACAATCATAAAGAAATCGAGCCTAAGTGGCAAAAATACTGGGCTGACCATCACACTTTTAAGACAGGAACAGATGCCTCAAAACCTAAGTTTTATGCGCTTGACATGTTCCCTTATCCATCTGGAGCGGGTCTTCACGTAGGACACCCAGAAGGTTATACAGCGACTGATATCCTCAGCCGTTTCAAACGTGCGCAAGGTTACAATGTCCTTCACCCAATGGGATGGGATGCCTTTGGTTTGCCTGCAGAGCAATACGCTATGGATACAGGGAATGACCCAGCGGAATTCACAGCAGAAAACATTGCCAACTTCAAACGCCAAATCAATGCGCTTGGCTTCTCTTACGACTGGGACCGTGAAGTCAATACGACAGATCCGAACTACTACAAGTGGACGCAATGGATCTTCACTAAGCTTTACGAAAAAGGTTTGGCTTATGAAGCTGAAGTGCCAGTAAACTGGGTTGAAGAATTGGGAACAGCTATCGCCAACGAAGAAGTTCTTCCAGATGGAACATCTGAGCGTGGTGGCTATCCAGTTGTTCGCAAACCAATGCGCCAATGGATGCTTAAAATCACTGCCTATGCTGAGCGCTTGCTCAATGACTTGGATGACCTTGACTGGCCAGAGTCTATCAAGGACATGCAACGCAACTGGATTGGTAAATCAACTGGTGCCAATGTCACTTTCAAAGTAAAAGGGACAGACAAGGAATTCACAGTCTTTACGACACGTCCAGATACTCTTTTTGGTGCGACCTTCACTGTTTTGGCTCCTGAGCATGACTTGGTAGATGCCATCACAACACCTGAACAAGCTGAGGCTGTAGCTGACTACAAACATCAAGCCAGCCTTAAATCAGACTTGGCTCGTACAGACCTTGCCAAGGAAAAAACAGGGGTTTGGACTGGTGCTTATGCCATCAACCCTGTCAATGGTAAAGAAATCCCAATCTGGATTGCTGACTATGTTCTTGCCAGCTACGGAACAGGTGCTGTTATGGCCGTACCTGCCCACGATGAGCGTGACTGGGAATTTGCTAAACAGTTTGACCTTCCAATCGTAGAAGTGTTGGAAGGTGGAAACGTTGAAGAGGCTGCTTACACAGAAGATGGCCTTCACGTCAACTCTGACTTCTTGAACGGTCTCAACAAAGAAGAAGCGATTGCTAAAATCGTGGCTTGGTTGGAAGAAAAAGGCTTTGGTCAAGAAAAAATCACTTACCGTCTTCGTGACTGGCTCTTTAGCCGTCAACGTTACTGGGGTGAACCAATCCCAATTATTCATTGGGAAGATGGGACTTCAACAGCTGTTCCAGAAAGTGAACTCCCACTTGTCTTGCCAGTAACCAAGGACATCCGCCCTTCAGGTACTGGTGAAAGCCCATTGGCTAACTTGACAGACTGGCTTGAAGTGACTCGTGAGGATGGTGTCAAAGGTCGTCGTGAGACTAATACTATGCCACAATGGGCAGGTTCAAGCTGGTACTACCTCCGCTATATCGATCCACACAACACAGAGAAATTGGCCGATGAGGACCTCCTCAAACAATGGTTGCCAGTCGATATCTATGTGGGTGGTGCAGAACACGCCGTGCTTCACTTGCTTTACGCTCGTTTCTGGCATAAGTTCCTCTATGACCTCGGTGTTGTACCGACTAAAGAGCCATTCCAAAAACTCTTTAACCAAGGAATGATCTTGGGAACAAGCTATCGTGACCACCGTGGCGCACTTGTGGCGACTGACAAGGTTGAAAAACGTGACGGTTCCTTCTTCCATGTGGAAACAGGGGAAGAGTTGGAGCAAGCACCAGCCAAGATGTCTAAATCCCTCAAGAACGTTGTCAATCCAGACGATGTGGTGGAACAATACGGTGCTGATACCCTTCGTGTCTATGAAATGTTCATGGGACCACTTGATGCCTCAATCGCTTGGTCTGAAGAAGGATTGGAAGGAAGCCGTAAATTCCTTGACCGTGTTTATCGTTTGATTACAAGTAAAGAAATCGTTGCGGAAAACAATGGCGCTCTTGACAAGGTTTATAACGAAACTGTTAAATCTGTTACTGAGCAAATCGAGTCTATGAAATTCAACACAGCCATTGCTCAGCTCATGGTCTTTGTCAATGCTGCCAACAAGGAAGATAAACTCTATGTGGATTACGCCAAAGGCTTTATCCAATTGATCGCCCCATTTGCGCCTCACTTGGCGGAAGAACTCTGGCAAACAGTCGCAGAAACAGGTGAGTCTATCTCTTATGTAGCTTGGCCAACATGGGATGAAAGCAAATTGGTTGAAGACGAAATCGAAATCGTCGTTCAAATCAAAGGTAAAGTTCGTGCCAAACTCATGGTTGCGAAAGACCTTTCACGCGAAGAGTTGCAAGAAGTCGCTCTTGCTAATGAAAAAGTCAAGGCAGAGATTGATGGTAAGGAAATCGTGAAAGTGATTGCGGTACCTAATAAACTCGTTAATATTGTTGTTAAATAAAAATAAATCCTTCAGAGCCTAGCTCTGGAGGATTTTTTAGGTTCAGCTTGACAGGAAATAGTAGTTTTGTTAATGTTGTTAACAAAAAGAGGGACACTATGAATAAGAAAGAACTGCATAAGTTTAATAATCGTTTTAATAGTTTTGTTTTAGCCTTTGAACAGTTGAAAAAAGATCAACATCGGAACAGTATTGATAAATCAATCACTATTAATGAAGTCCATTTGATTGACCTAATAGGTCGGAATCAGCCTGTGAATTTAGTGACATTATCTGAGTTACTTGAAGTCTCTAGGAGTGCCATTACTCAGAGTGTTAGACGTTTAACCAAGAAAGACCTTGTTTCTTTTGAATTTGCACCGGATAATGAAAAAAATAAATATCTGATATTATCCCAAAAAGGGGTTGACGTTTTTAACATTCATAAAGAGCAGCAAGAACATATTGAGACAGCCATTTTTTCAGTTTTAAAAAACTATAGTGATGAGGACCTTCAAATGGTTATGAAACTGATGGATGATGTTGAAAAGGTATGGCAAGAATTACCGTGGTAAAAATCACGGTAATTTAAAAACTATATTGTTAATCACATTAACAAAAAGGGGAAGATATGAATATAAAAATTGAACTGATCTCAGAGTCTGATTTAGCAGACGAATCTTTTAATATTGTCATCGATGGCTTAAAACCAAGAGAAATCTATCGAGTCGAAATGTTTCTATCCGATTATTATTGTATCAATGCTCCCATGCTTTTAGCTCATGATGTTTTATGGAAATCAACAGCGACTTTTGTATCAGATAAGAATGGTATTATTGATATTTCACAAACTCCATCTTGTTCTGGCTCTTATGAAGACATTGCAACAATGGGGTTATTCTTTAATGCCAAACCCTTGACCAATAGGAAAAAGAAACTTCCAAATTCTCTTTCTAAAATTCCCTTATTAGATCACTTTTTTGTGGAAATCAAAATTATACAAGGTAATACTGTCGTCGCAAAGAGAACTTTCACAAGATATTATATGAGTTCGCAAATTAGTCATCAAGATATTTACGAGAAACATTTTCAAGGGAGACTCTTTTATGATAAAAAGGCAATAAAAGCACCAGCATTGATTATTGTGAGCGGTAGTGAAGGAAGGATTGAAAAGGCACAGAATATAGCTCAGCTTCTATCTTCTAGAGGTTATATTTGCCTAGCAGTTGCCTACTTTGGTTTAGAGGGGTTGCCAAAACATTTGGAACGTATTCCTTTAGAGTGCCTTGTGGAAGCAAAGGATTATCTACGTCAGCATCCTCAAGTAGATAGTGAAAGAATTGGAATCTATGGACGGTCTAAGGGAGCAGAGTTAGTTTTAGCTGAGGAGAGCATTTTTAATGACGTTCAATGTTTGGTACTAAATTCACCCTCTGATGTGGTGTATGAAGGGATAAAAGGAAAATGGAACTCCCATACTTCTTCTTGGACGTATTTGCAAAAAGAACTTCCTTATCAAAAGTTTCGACTTAGAGATTATCTGTTCAGCAAACTTTTAAAAAAATCCTTCCCTAAAGATTGCTCTGCTAGGATAGATATTGGTCAAATGCACTCACCAATCTTATTGCTCGGAAGTACTGTTGATGAAATATGGGATGCCTCGTCAGCAATTGGTGATATTGTTTCATATTATAAAGGACACCACATTACATTTAAAAAATACCATGAAACAGGTCACATGTTGACAGTGGCTCATCAACCCAATCATCGCTATCGAAAAGATTGGCGTTTACTGATGAAAGAGAGCAAGGATTCTTGGTTAGCTACGATTCATTTTTTTGATAGGCATTTGAAGAAGCAATAACATAAGATTATAAATATGCTATAATAGTCCCAACTAAGATAAAAACACAGTTCTGGTTGGTAGTCCAGACGTAGGCAAGCCTATCAGTAACCTTCCTCCTTGGTTGTCCATTCTTAGGGATAGATTTAAGGAGGTGCTGTCGTGGAAACAATTTCAATTGGATTGACAGTTTATTTTGAAGATGGATTTTGGCATGGTTTGTTCGAACAAGTTTATCGAGAATCTTATCAAGTTTGTCGTGTGACATTTGGTCAGGAGCCAAAAGATGATGAAATTCTAGAGATTTTACAGACTCAGTTTACCCAATTATCTTTTAGTCCAGAGACTACAGCTAATCAACATGTAAAAATTAAGAATCCTAAACGATTACAGCGAGCTGTGAAGAAACAAGTAAATCAGAAAGTTTCTTCCAAGTCGAAAGAACTATTGCAGTTGCAGTACGAGGAAAGGAAAAAGATTTCAAAACATCAATCTAGTGTCCAAAAGCAATTGCTCAAACAAGAGAAATTTGAACGCAAACAGCAAAAACGAAGAGACAAGAATAAAGGACATTAATGTGTTTCTCTTTAAAGAAACAGCTCTTTTCTAAATAGAAAGGAGCTGTTTTACTAGTATTGAAGAATAGATTTTAACTGTTTCCAAATCTAGTTACTTATCGCCAAAAGGTTTACCGATGATAGTTTTAAATTCAGGACAATACTTACTTGCCTCAAATTCAATGACATCATATTGGGCAATCTCATTTTGATAGAATGGATCGTGTGTAATGATTTCTTGAACAGCTTCCTGATTTTTAGCTCTTCCATCTCGCCACTTAGACTCTCGTTTTAACCACTTATCCCTAAAAGCCGTTTTTTAAACGGCTTTTTTGCTAGACTGGTTCTATCAAAAGGAGGGGAAAAAATGATTTTACAAGCTAAAAACATCAGTAAACGATATGGAAATCATCTAGCCGTAAACAATATTCACTTACAGTTTGAAAAGGGAACGTTTAATGCGATTCTAGGGCCAAATGGGGCGGGGAAATCAACAACGATTTCCATGTTGATTGGTTTGAAACAACCAACGCAAGGTGAAATCATCTATGAACCAGGTACTAAGATTGGTGTGGTCTTCCAAACCAGTGTTTTAGATGAGATGTTGACGGTTAGGGAAAATCTGGCCATTCGTGCGAGACAGTATAAAGGCTTGAAACCCAATCGTGTATCTAGTCTCATTGACCGGCTAGGTCTATCAGCTTTTCAAAAGCAGAAATATGGGACGCTTTCAGGTGGTCAAAAGCGTCGGGTTGACATTGCACGTGCTTTGCTCTCACAACCAGATATTCTGTTCTTAGATGAACCAACGACAGGTCTGGATATCCAAACTCGGAAGTCTATTTGGGATTTGCTCTATCAATTGCAGAGAGAAGAGGGAATGACCGTTGTACTGACCACGCATTATCTTGACGAAGCAGATGAAGCTGATCAGATTTATATTGTGGACCATGGGAAATTGATTGCTCAGGGATCGGCATTAGATATTAAGAGCCAGTATGCAAAAAACATCTTGAAGATTCGTTTCAAGGAGATAGAGCAGATAGAAAGTCTTAAAACTTCGGGAATGTCAGTAGAGCAACAAAGTCAACTGGAGTATGTTTTTCAACCTGAGAGTGAAAGGGAAGCCATTGATTACCTGGCACAAGTTAGAGATAGAATAGCCCATTTTGAGTTTCGTCCAGGGACCATGGATGATGCCTTTATTGCACTTACAGGAAGGGAGGTTCGCTAATGCTAGCCTTACTAAAGCGAAATTTTTTATTGTACTTCAGGAATCGTCCAGGAGTTTTCTTCTCCTTGTTGGGAGCCTTGATTTCCTTTATTCTTTATATTATTTTTCTTCAAAAAAATCTAACAGATGCTTGGGCTGAACTCCCCAATAGTGGTCCTTTATTAAATAATTGGTTGATGAGCGGGACGCTGGCTGTGACAGGGATAACGACGAGTCTGGCTGCCCTGACTCAGTTGGTAAAGGACCGTGAACATCAAGTAGATCAGGATCTTTATTTATCGAATCATGGGAAATGGCGGTTACCATTTTCGTATCTAGCGAGTGCAATCAGCATTTCTTTTGCCATGCAGGTCCTTATGTATGTGCTGATGTGTAGCTATTTTAGAGAAGTGCCAAAATTATACATACTACACGAACTTCTCCTAATTATGATGCTTAGTAGCCTGCTTTCTAGCTTAGTGAATGCCATTTTTGTTTACTTTTTCCAATCCGTAGACAGTCTTGGAAAGTTTGCGACCATAGTGGGGACAGCTTCTGGTTTTTTGGTAGGAACTTATGTACCTTTGGGCGTTCTACCTGATTTTGCACAACTACTAATGAAATGTACCCCAGCAACTTATATTGCATCACTTTATCGGAAAGTCCTCATGAAAGAAACATTAAGTGAGACCTTTAAAGGTCAAGATAACCTTCTTCAAGAGTTTCAAGAAAAAATGGGCGTTCAGCTCAAGTGGCAAGGTTTATTGACAAAGGAAAATACTTACCTTATAGTGTTAGGAGATATTCTTCTAGCAAGTATTCTTTGGATTATTTTAGTGAAAAGAACTAGTCAGAAAAAATAAGTGAGAGTTGGAATAGGAATGAAACTTCGTTTTGAAGAAAAATCGGATATTTCGGCAAAGGATCCCTGTGTGGTCATCCAAGCAGAGCGATTGTCTGATCAAGCACGAGAGGTAATGGATTATCTCGAACAATTTTCAGTTGTAAATCAAGTGGTGATTCCTATTAAAACGGATGATCATTTGGTTATGGTAAAAATTGATGACATTATCCTAGCTGAGATTGATAAGAATGTGTTAACGATTTATACCGTAAACAATACCTATACGATGAGAGAGACACTGACAAACTTTCAGCATCGCATCAATCGTCGAAGTTTTTTACAGATATCACGTCATGCTGTGATGAATATAGACCACTTGGAGTCTTTATCAGATAGTTTTTCTGGCAATATGATGGCTAAAATGACAGGTGGAGTTAAGTCTAGTGTCAGCCGAAAATATGTCAAATCTTTGATGGATTATTTAGGGGTGTAGGAGGAACCAATGAAACGTTTAATTGCTTATTTTGTATCCGGCGTGAGAACGGGATCGTTCTTTTACCTTGCACTCCTTTTACTTGGTCAATTATTTCCCCAGATTATCTATCCCAAAGTTAGTGTAGGAAATATTTTAGCCCTCTTTATGATGAGTGGTTTAATGGGAATGCTCTCGTGGATTTTGGAAGAGCTTGACCGCATGTCGTACAGATTAAGAGTAGTCTTGCATTTCTTGTTGACGGCGATTGTACTTACAGTGACTTGTCTGATATCAGGCTGGTATGAGGCTTTAACGAACCCTGCTATCTGGATTGTTTTCATTTTTGTTTATATTATTATCTGGCTTTATCTCATTTGGCAAATGCATATGAGAACACAGCGTATTAATCAAGCTTTACTGCATCGTCGAAGCCAGAAAAAGAAAAGTAATAAATTATAGTAAACTTCAAAAAAATACTCTTTTTCCTCTTGACCCTCACGCCACGTCATAGCCTATACTCTTAATCAGAGAGGAGTTCTAATGAAATCTGTAAAAGAAGTGAGCCAACTATCAGGTGTCAGTGTGCGCACCCTTCATTATTATGACGAAATTGATTTGCTGAAACCGTCAGTTGTGGCTGAAAATGGTTACCGTTACTATAATCGCGATGCGGTTGTCCGTTTGCAAGAAATATTGCTTTACCGTGAGTTAGACTTTCCTCTCAAAAAAATTAAGGAAATCGTAGGTCAACCAGGTTATGACAAAGTTCAAGCGCTTAGGGATCAGATTAAGCTCTTAGAGCTGAAAAAGTCCCGGTTGGAAGCCGTCATAGCTCATGCCAAGGCCTTACAAATGGAGGAAGAAGAAATGTCATTTGAAGCATTTGATCAAAAAGCTGTAAAAGCCTTTCAGGAAGAAGCTCAGGCTAGATGGGGTCAGACAGAAGCTTATCAAGCTTTTGCGGCTAAGGAGAGGAATCCTTCCCTGAAGTTACAAAAGAGATGACTGCAATCATGTCTACCTTTGGACAGCTCAAGGAGTATAATCCTGGGGATGATAGTGTTCAGGAGCAAGTAAAGGTGTTACAAGACTATATTAGTCAGCATTTTTATCCATGTGACCAAACGGTATTAGCTGGTCTAGGTCAGATGTATCAAACAGATAATCGCTTTTCTAGTTTTATCGATAAAGTCGGAGGAAGAGGTACTGCCGCCTTTCTCGCAGAAGCTATTCGTATTTATTGTCAATAAACTAAGGCCAAAGTCTATAAGACTTTGGCTTTTTTCATGCCATAGTGACATTTATGTCACTATTTTTATAATCATTTAATGTTTATAATTAATGTATCGTTTTAGAAGGCGATTGGTTAAGTGTTTCTGATATTTTGCTTGAAATTTTCTTGCAGATAATCAGATATAAACTAATCAAATTCTAATCTAAATCAAATTTACGGAGGAAATCATGTCCATTTTAACCATCGACCACATCTCAAAGTACTATAATCTCGACGGTACGAACCAAGAGCGCGCTTTGAACGATGTTACACTTGAGATTGCATCAGGAAAGATCACTGCTATCTACGGTCCATCTGGCTGTGGTAAGACCAGTCTGCTTAGTATTATTAGTGGCTTGGATAGTCAGTATCAAGGAAATCTTTATTTCAAAAATCAAAACATGCGAGATTTTTCAGAGCGTGATTTGACCTATTTTAGAAAGGCTCATATTGGCTTTGTCTTTCAAAATTTCAATCTTATCCCTCATCAATCAGTCCTTGAAAATGTCAAGATGCCTCTTTACGTTAAAAATATGACTGATAAAGAGATGGTCGATATTGCGGAAAGGGAGCTCAGCCGTCTTGGAATCGGAGACTTTATCAAGAAAAATGTTAAGCAGCTTTCTGGTGGGCAAAAACAACGTGTGGCCATTGCCCGTGCCCTAGTCAATAATCCAGAAATGATTGTGGCTGATGAACCGACAGGTTCTCTTGATTCTCAGTCTCAGGAAAATGTTCTCGAAATTTTTAAAGAGCTAGCTGAGGCAGGTAAAACTGTGATTATTGTAACCCATAACCCTGAAGTGGCGGATTATGCGGATGTTGTCATTAAAATGAAGGATGGTGAAGTCGTTGAAACAATCGAAAAATAAGGGGTTGACCCTCAAGAATAAACTCAAATTGTCATTGAACAACTTTATGGAACGTAAGTGGCGTAATCTTTTGATTGCGACGGCAACTTCCATTGGTTTTATCGGTGTCTTGATTTCCTTTGGTTTGGGAAATGCTATTGTTGGTATGATTAATGACAGTACCGATGGTGGCAATATTCCATCCCAGATTCAGATCAGTCTTAGTGCTAAATCAGCAGCCAGAGGGGTTCTAAATGCGGATGACGAGAAGTTTATTCGTAGCCAGATTAAGAGTGATGACATTAAGTATTTGGAGAGTCCCTTTGGAATGAACATGGCAAGTCTTACCCTTGATGGCAAGACCATGGACTTCAGCAAGGACCTTCCTAACTATTCTCAGGTTATTAGTCTCTACAAGAACACAAAAATCTCTACATCTCGCAATGATAAGGATAAAATTTCAGCTGGGAAGCCTTTTAAATCTGAAGATGAAAAGGGCTTAACCCTTCCGATGAGTTTTGTCAAACGCTACAACCAAGAAACAGGGAAGAAGCTCAAGGCTAAAGACTTTATCGGTAAAGAGATTTCGGCTCAGATTGTTGAAAATACTGCTGAGGGAACTAAAGTAGCTGATATCAAGACTAAGATTGTCCGTATTGTTGATGACAGCGAGGATGCTGAAGAGAGCAATAGCTATCTGCCAGCTAAACAATTGGAAGAATTACTCAAAGAAAATGGCTTTACCAAAACAGTCTCTTACATGCTTTTGGAGCTCAAAGATCCAGCCAAGACCAAGGAAGTCACTAAAAAATTGCAGAAAAACAAGAAGTATCTAGTTCTTTCACAGCAGGCCATCCTAGATGTTATTATTAAATTCATTCGTGTGATTCAGGCCCTCTTGATTATCCTTTCGTCACAAGCTATCCTAGTTTCAGCTGTCATGATTGGAATTATCATCTATATTAACATCATGCAACGCTCAAAAGAGATTGGTGTTATGAAGGCTGTCGGTTATCTTAATCGTGATGTGAAAGCTATCTTTGTTTATGAGGCCCTCTGGATTACGGGTATCTCACTAGCTCTTGCCCTCCTTGTATCGCAGGGCATTGGAAGCTTGGCTAACATGATTGTTTCACATCTCTACCCAAGTGTCAGCAAGGTGTTTGACCTAAATCTGACATCAATTCTCATCATGTTTGGTTTCTCACTCTTGATGGGCTATCTGTCAGCCTACCTTCCAGCCCGTAAAATCAGTAAAATGGACCCTGTCGAGTCCCTAAGATATGAATAGAAATAAAGAGTAGTCTCCTCAGGCTACTCTTTTTTGTCAAAACAAGCATTAGAAAAATCGGAAAGTCCAAACAATAATTAACTTTCTGAAAAGTGGAGACAATTGCTCAAAAATGCTATAATAGTCAGTATATACAGGCTATTAATAACAAAAAAAGAAGTACCTATTCGATTGGAGGAATTCCATGTATAAAGATGATAGTTTAACCTTGCACACTGACTTGTATCAAATCAATATGATGCAGGTTTACTTTAACCAAGGTATTCACAATAAAAAGGCCGTTTTTGAAGTTTATTTCCGTCAACTTCCGTTTAAAAATGGCTTTGCTGTGTTCGCAGGTCTGGAGCGTATTGTCAACTATCTTGAAAATCTGACCTTCTCAGAAACTGATATTGCTTATCTAAAAGATTTAGGTTATCCTGAGGATTTTCTGGACTATCTAGCCAACCTAAAACTCGAGTTGACTATCAATTCAGCTCTTGAGGGTGATTTGGTATTTGCTAATGAACCGATTTTCCAAGTGGAAGGTCCCTTGGCCCAGTGTCAGCTTGTAGAGACTGCCTTGCTAAATATCCTCAATTACCAGATTCTTATTGCTACCAAGGCAGCTCGTATTCGTTCTGTCATTGAGGATGCTCCTCTGTTGGAATTTGGGACACGTCGTGCACAAGAGATGGATGCAGCAATCTGGGGAACACGTGCAGCCGTGATTGGTGGTGCTGATGCAACGTCAAATGTACGTGCCGGCAAGATTTTTGGAATCCCAGTTTCTGGTACTCATGCCCATGCCCTTGTTCAAGCCTATGGCAACGATTATGACGCCTTTAAAGCCTATGCATCTACTCATAAGGACTGTGTGTTCCTTGTAGATACCTATGACACCCTTAAGATTGGTGTTCCTAATGCTATCCGTGTCGCTAAAGAGCTAGGTGATAAGATTAATTTCTTGGGTGTTCGTCTTGATTCAGGTGACTTGGCTTATCTATCGAAGCAGGTTCGTAAGCAATTGGATGCAGCTGGTTTCCCTGATGCTAAGATTTACGCTTCAAACGACCTTGATGAAAATACTATCCTTAACTTGAAGATGCAGAAGGCTAAGATTGATGTTTGGGGAGTAGGTACTAAGCTCATCACTGCCTATGACCAACCAGCCTTGGGTGCTGTTTACAAGATTGTCTCAATGGAAGATGATAAGGGAGTCATGCATGATACTATCAAGTTGTCCAATAATGCTGAGAAGGTTTCGACACCAGGTAAGAAGCAAGTTTGGCGTATTACGAGTCGTGCTAAGGGCAAATCAGAAGGTGACTATATCACTTTCGCAGATACGGATGTTAATGCTTTAGATGAAATTAATATGTTCCACCCAACATATACTTACATCAATAAGACGGTTCGTGATTTTGATGCAGTGCCACTCTTGGTTCCAATCTACGACAAGGGGCAACTAATCTACGACTTACCAAGTCTTGATGAAATCAAGGCTTATGCGACTAAGGAATTGGACGAACTTTGGAATGAGTACAAGCGCGTGCTTAACCCTCAAGATTATCCAGTTGACTTGGCTAAAGATGTCTGGGATAACAAGATGACCTTGATTGATAATGTCCGTAAGAAAGCCCATGACTTGTCAGAGTAAAGGGAGAAATTATGACTTTGCAAGAAACTATTATTGCTCAACTAGGCGTTAAACCTAGCATTGATCCAAAGGAAGAAATTCGAAAATCCGTTGATTTTTTGAAGGCCTACATGCTCAAACATCCATTCCTTAAAACATATGTTTTGGGAATCTCAGGAGGTCAAGATTCTACATTGGCTGGTCGTCTGGCACAACTTGCGATTGAAGAGCTCCGTGCAGAGACAGGAAAAGACTATCAGTTTATTGCCATTCGTTTACCGTATGGTGTCCAAGCAGATGAAGATGATGCCCAACGTGCTCTTGCTTTTATCAAGCCAGATGTGAGTCTTGCGGTTAATATCAAAGAAGCTGTAGATGGTCAGGTTGCTGAACTTGCCAAAGCAGGTGTCACCGTTTCTGACTTCAACAAGGGAAATATCAAGGCCCGTCAACGTATGATTACCCAATACGCGGTCGCGGGTGAAAATAGTGGGGCAGTTATTGGGACAGACCACGCCGCTGAAAACCTTACGGGCTTTTTCACAAAATTTGGTGACGGTGGTGCGGATATTTTGCCGCTCTTTCGTCTAAACAAGCGTCAAGGTGCAGCCCTTCTTGCAGAACTTGGTGCGGATAAGGCCCTATATGAAAAAGTGCCAACAGCTGACTTGGAAGAGGATAAACCAGGAATCGCTGATGAAGTGGCACTTGGCGTGACCTATCGTGAAATTGATGACTACCTTGAAGGCAAAGAAGTCTCAGCCAAAGCCCAGGAAACGATTGAGTCTTGGTGGCGTAAAGGTCAACACAAACGTCACTTGCCAATCACCATTTTTGATGATTTTTGGAAATAAGAGGAGAAATGAGTTATGATCAAAGCTTATATTGATTTTTGGAAGCGTGCCTTTGACTTTAGCGGCCGTTCGACTCGTCCAGACTTCTGGTGGGCTTATTTAGTTAATGTCATTATTATTACTATTCTTACTGTTTTTTGTGTTCTTATTCCTTTCTTCAGTAATGTTGATCTTAGTGACCCAGCTCTGTTGAATAATCAGACTGAACTACAAAAAATAATTTTCTCCTATGCTTGGCCACTAATGCTTTTTAGCTTAATTGAACTTATCCCTCAATTGTCTCTACAAATCCGTCGTTTAAGAGATGCAGGATTTCATCCGGCTTGGGTACTTCTAAGTTATATAGGGCTTATACCATTCTTAGCTTTATTCACATTGATTGGAAGCATTGTCCTCCTTATCATGTCGTGTCAGCCAACGAAACCAGCACCTGAAACGCAATTTGATAAAGTGGAATAAGATTGTCATAACCCTAGGTTTAACCTAGGGTTATTTTTAAATTGAATTTTCAGAAATTAGTGATAAAATAGAGAGGAATAAGGCTTAAAAGGAGGAATCTTATGACTTCACTATCAACAGATTTCACAGATAAACTATTTGCAGACTATGAGGCCAATGCCAAATACAGTGCTATCGAAAATGCTGTAACTCACAATGGCTTGCTCAAATCCATCGAAACACGTCAATCAGAAGTTGAAAATGACCATGTTTTCTCAATCGATTTGACTAAGGATGAGGTGTCTAACCAGAAAGCTTCAGGACGTTGCTGGATGTTTGCGGCTCTTAATACTTTCCGTCACAAATTAATCTCAGACTTCAAATTGGAAAGTTTCGAGCTTTCTCAAGCCCACACCTTCTTCTGGGACAAGTATGAAAAATCAAACTGGTTCTTGGAACAAATCATTGCTACAGCAGGTCAAGAGATTGGCAGTCGTAAGGTTAAATTCCTTTTGGATACCCCTCAACAAGATGGTGGACAATGGGATATGGTCGTATCACTTTTTGAAAAATATGGTGTTGTACCAAAATCAGTTTATCCAGAATCTGTAGCTTCAAGCAATAGTCGTGAGCTTAATCAATACCTCAATAAGCTTCTTCGTCAAGATGCTCAAATTTTGCGTGATTTGATTGCTGGAGGTGCTGATCAAGCTGCTGTTCAAACTAAGAAGGAAGAGCTTCTTCAAGAAATCTTCAACTATCTTGCCATGATTCTTGGTTTACCACCACGTCAGTTTGATTTTGCCTACCGAGATAAAGATGACAACTATCAATCTGAGAAAAATATCACACCACAAGCTTTCTTTGAAAAATATGTGGGTCTAAAACTCAGCGACTATGTGTCAGTTATCAACGCTCCAACAGCTGATAAACCTTACGGAAAATCTTATACTGTTGAGATGTTGGGTAATGTTGTAGGTGCGCCAAGTGTTCGTTATATTAACCTTCCAATGGATCGTTTCAAAGAGCTTGCCATTGCACAGATGAAGGCTGGAGAGACTGTTTGGTTTGGTTCAGATGTTGGTCAAGTCTCAGACCGTCAAAAAGGTATTCTTGCAACTAATGTTTACGACTTTACAGCTAGCATGGATATTAACTTGACTCAAGACAAGGCAGGACGTTTGGACTACAGTGAATCTCTCATGACTCACGCCATGGTTTTGACTGGGGTTGATTTGGATGCCGATGGCAAACCTGTTAAATGGAAGGTTGAAAACTCTTGGGGAGACAAGGTCGGACAAAAAGGTTACTTTGTCGCTTCTGATGCCTGGATGGATGAATACACTTATCAAATCGTTGTCCGTAAAGACTTCCTCACAGCTGAAGAATTAGCAGCCTATGAAGCAGAGCCACAAGTACTTGCTCCTTGGGATCCAATGGGAGCCCTTGCTTCAAAATAAGACAATATATGAAACCACTGGAAAATGATGCCAGTGGTTTTTCATAGCTTCTTTAAAATTTATCTGTAAAAAAAGAGTTATCCATTCGGATAACCCTTTTTAGTTCTTATTCTTCTGCTGTAGCAGTGTTTGAATTTGAATGTTCAGAGCCATTAGAAGCTGATGTCGATGGATTTGTTGAAGCATCAGGCCCGTACTGTTGACTATCTTGTGAACTTGATGAGTCACTGCTTTGGCTTGAGTCTAAACTTGATGATGAGCTAGATGTTCCAAGTGATCCTGTGTAAACATTTGATGTTGAAGAACCAGTAAGGAAGACATAGCTACCATTATTATAAACACCGCTAGGCATATCGAAATCTTCAGAACCCGCACCATACATCTGGTTAAGGTAGCCACTTGTTACACCGTAGATTTGTTTAGCAATGTCAAGGTCTGAATCATGAAGTGGTGTTTTACGGTTTTTGTAACCTGTCCAAATCGCCATTGAATACTTAGTATTGTAACCAACGAAAGTTTCATCTGGAACCATAAGATAAGCATAGACGCCACTTTCTTTTTGTACCTTGTAGTATTCATCGTCACCATAGTTAGATGTACCAGTCTTACCAGCATTGAATGTACCAGGGACATAAGCTTCAGTCGCTGTACCACCTGTCATTACTTGTTTCAACATGCTTGACATCATGTAAGCTGTTTGTGGCGACATGGCCTCGACACCTTTAGAATCAAATGATTTTGTTGAACCGTCTTCAAATTTGATTGATTTAATGTAAGATGGTTTATAGTAAGTACCGCCATTTGCAAAGGCTGCATAGGCCGCAGCCATTTTCTCGCTTGATGCACCGTACTTAGGATCTGACGATGTTGTTGAAGATGAGATGGCATTTGAGTAATACATTTCTGGATACTCAATACCCAAATCTTTCAAGAAGGACTGTGCATATTCCAAACCAACAGCCTGAAGAGCTTTAACAGCTGTTACGTTACGTGATTGTTGAATAGCATAGGTCAATGATATACTTCCGTAATATTTACGGTCCCAGTCGTAAATTGGGGTTGAAGAGCCAGGGAAATTATAAGGATTATCGTAAACAGTCGTACCAGTGTTTGTATAAACACCTTTTTCAATAGCGGGAGCGTAGTCAGTGATAGGTTTCATTGTTGAACCCCAGTCACGGTCAGTTTGGACTGCTTGGTTGGTACCAAGGGCAACGTTCTCATCCTGATGGCGTGATCCTAGCTGAGCAACAACACGACCATTAGTAACATCAATAATAGTAGAGGCAACCTGGAAGCTATCATTTGGATAGTAGATATAGTCATCAGTATTATAGACATTCCAAATGTATTTTTGAATATCAGGATTAAGGTTAGTGTAGACGTCGAGACCTGCTGAGTAAATATCAGCATTGGCATCAGTAGATACCTGTTCGATAACTTGTTTGATGTAGTTATCTAGATATGGCTCGTAGCTAGCTTTCTTTGTGAGTGGAAGAAGACCATCTGATATGTCAGTTTCTTTAGCTTGTTCGTACTCTTCTTTAGAAATGTTTTTGTCTTCATACATTTCACTAAGAACAGTGTTACGACGCTTTTTAGCAGCATCCGGATTAGCATAAGGGTCATATTGTGTTGGTGCTTGTGGAATACCGGCAAGAAGAGCTGCTTGGGCAACAGAGAGGTCGCTCAAGTCTTTACCGAAGTAAGATTTAGCTGCAGTCTTCATACCATAGTAACCATTACCCATATAAACCTTGTTAACGTAGAAGGTCAAAATCTCTTGTTTAGTGAATTGACGCTCCATTTGGAGAGACAACCAGATTTCTTGTGACTTACGTTTAAGGGTTTGGTCCGAAGTGTTTGTTGAGAAGTAGGCCAATTTAATCAACTGTTGGTCGAGTGTAGACCCCCCCTGGGTACTACTACGACGAAGGTTATTAACAGCCGCTCCCATGATACGGTAGACGTCAATTCCACGGTGTGTGAAGAAACGTTTATCCTCAATAGAGGTGATGGCATTAACTAGAGTTGTTGGAATTTCATCTGTGGATGCACTCTCACGTTTCTCAGCTCCCAAGTCAGCAATAAGGCTACCATTGGCGTCGTAAATCTTACTTGAGCTTGTTGATTGTAGTTTGTTCTCGGTAAGTTTAGGAACACTGCTAATATAGTAGGCAAAGAGGCTACCACCAGAGATGACACACACTACAAAGAAAGTCAGTAATCCAATAAATCCGTATTTTGCAATACGCCAGCCCAAGCTTTGGTCTGAAGTAGCTGAGCGTTTTCCCTTGCTATAGCGAGAAGAATCTGAACGTTTGGCTTTGATGTTTTTAGCACGTTTAGTCAAACCGCTCAGCGATTCTTTAAAGTTGTTGAAATTAAATTTAGCCATTATGTGTTACCACCTAATAATTTTTCAATGATTTCTAAATAAGGAACTTGAGGATAAGCTGCTTCTGCAATTGCATAGCCTCTTTTTTTGATATAATCAAGAGGCATTGATTTCGTCCCCTTATCAATTTGATAAAAAGCGATTAAGTCTTTGGCAGGCAGAAGGTAGGTTTCCTTAAGCGTCGAGAAGTGAAGTAGCACGAAGCAGATCCCATCTTGACTGATGACCTGAGACATGTGCTCAATTTGATGCGCATGAAAGTTTTTCATAGGCATGGCTGTCTTTTGTCGTGTCTCTTTGGCTTCAAAATCAATGTAATATCCCTTGTAAACACCAGAGTAGTCGGTAGTAGAGGCTTGTCTAAAGTAAGCTTCCACAATCTTTGCTCGTGAGCGTTTGGGATAATCGACTTTGACAATTTGAACAGGAGTGGGTTTTTTATGAATAACGGCTAAACCACGCGACAAATAGTAATCATTAGTCGCGTTAATAGCAGATTCAAAGCTCATCCCCCGATTGGCAAAGTCAACTCTATTTGATTTTTTAGGACGTACTTGTGCTTTCTTACGAGATATCTGATGGGGATAGTTTACCATTTCTTTCCCTTCTTCTTTATAAGATATGCATAAAGACTATTTTATTATACCATAAAATGAACGAGGAAAACAATAAATGACATCACTACTGGTAACTGGTTATAAGAGCTTTGAACTCGGTATTTTTAAAGACAAGGACCCTAAAGTAACCATTATCAAGAAAGCAATTAAACGTGATTTTAAGCGTTTCTTGGATGATGGTGTGGATTGGATGATTTTTACCGGCAACCTCGGTTTTGAATTTTGGGCACTAGAAGTGGCTAAAGAACTTCAGAAAGAGTATCCTTTGAAGTTAGCGACACTCTTCCCTTTTGAAACGCACGGTCAGAATTGGAATGAAGCGAATCAAACAAAACTAGCAGCCTTTAAGCAGGTTGATTTTGTCAAGTATAGCTTTCCCGCTTACCAATCTCCAGCACAGTTTAAACAATTTAATCAGTTTCTCATTGACAATACAGATCAGGCTTATTTATTTTATGAACCTGAAAATGAAACAAATCTGAAATATTTTTACGGTATGATGATAGAAGAAAGGGATTATCCCGTATCTCGACTGACTTTTGATGACCTCAATGAGGTCATGTCGGAATAGGATATAATTGAGTTTTAAACTTGCATTTTTATCTTTTTTTCTGTATCATAAAAATATTAGACAGTAAAGTATTAGTAAGTTAGATAAGACAAGTATTGGAGAATAAAAATGGCTAAGATTAATTTAACGCCCAAGAAAATCTACGAACAAGAATTTAAAACAAGCATGCGTGGATACGATAAAAAAGAAGTTGATGAGTTTTTAGATGATGTAATCAAAGATTACGGTGTCTATATTGCTCTAGTTAAGGAATTGCAAGAAGAAAATGCAAAACTTAAGGCTAAAGCTTCATCAGCTCCTGCAAGTCGCCCAGCATACGCAAGTGCGACAAGTGAGCCATCACGTGCGAATGCCAATGTTGCTTCGGCTTCAAACTATGATATCTTAAAACGTATCAGTCGTTTGGAAAAAGAGGTCTTTGGAAAACAAATCGTCGAATAAAACTGGTTTGTGCAATTTTTGGATAATCGCATGGTTGCTAGTCTTCCATGAGGAAAGTCCATGCTAGCACTGGCTGTGATGCCAGTAGTGTTTGTGCTAGGTGAATTAATAAGCCTAGGGACTTGATTTTCAAGTTACGGCGAGTGAACTGGCTAAGTCTTCGGATAGGTTTTAGTAGCTCTGAAAGTGCCACAGTGACGGAGTTTTTAGGGAAACCTAAAAAGTGGAACGCGGTAAACCCCTCAAGCTAGCAACCCAAACTTTGGTAGGGGCATGGGATGGCTGGAAACGAACGGACCATCCTGACTGCTTTGCAGTAGACAGATGATTATCGAAGGAAGTGGTACCTAGTCACTTCTGGAACAAAACATGGCTTATAGAAAATTGCATATAGGTGAGGCTGGGACACATGTCTCAGCCTTCTTTTAGCAAGAATTCTCTCTTTTACAATTATATCTAAAGAAAAGAGTGGGAAAATAAGCCGTCAGTTAAGAAAGTTTGTACTCGTAACAATGAGATAAAAGGATGACAATGAAAGAAACATTTACATTAGTAGCAACTGCTGCAGCAGGTCTTGAAGCTGTGGTTGGACGTGAATTGCGTGAGTTAGGTTATGACACTCAGGTTGAAAATGGTAAGGTGCGTTTCCAAGGCGGTGTTCGTGCAATAGCTGAAACTAACCTTTGGTTGAGAGCAGCAGACCGTATCAAGATTGTAGTGGGGGAATTTCCAGCACGTACCTTTGAGGAACTCTTTCAGGGAGTTTTTGCCTTAGACTGGGAAAATTATCTTCCGCTAGGTGCAAAGTTCCCAATTTCTAAAGCTAAATGTGTTAAATCAAAGCTTCATAATGAGCCATCTGTTCAGGCGATTTCCAAAAAAGCTGTTGTTAAGAAATTGCAGAAGTATTTCCACCGTCCAGAAGGAGTGCCTCTTCAAGAAACAGGAGCAGAATTTAAGGTTGAAGTTTCTATTTTAAAGGATAAGGCTACGGTTTTGATTGATACCACAGGTGCTAGTCTCTTTAAGCGTGGCTATCGTACTGATAAAGGTGGGGCACCTATTAAGGAAAATATGGCGGCTGCTATCCTTGAACTTAGTAACTGGTATCCGGATAAACCGTTGATTGACCCGACTTGTGGTTCAGGGACCTTCTGTATTGAGGCTGCAATGATTGGTATGAACATTGCGCCAGGATTTAATCGTGATTTTGCCTTTGAAGCATGGAATTGGGTGGATAAAGATTTAGTACAGTCGGTACGTGATGAAGCAGATAGCAAGGCAAACTATGATGTTGAATTAGACATTATGGGTTGTGATATTGATGGCCGTATGGTTGAGATTGCAAAAGCTAATGCTCGTGAGGCAGGTCTTGAAGATGTTATTAAATTGAAACAAATGCGTTTACAGGACCTGAAAACAGATAAAATCAATGGTGTCATTATTTCAAACCCTCCTTATGGTGAACGTTTGTTGGATGACAAGGCTGTGGATATCTTGTATAATGAAATGGGTCAAACTTTTGCGCCACTTAAAACTTGGAGCAAGTTTATCTTGACCAGCGATGAACAATTTGAAAGCAAGTACGGTATGAAAGCCGATAAAAAACGTAAGCTTTATAACGGTACACTCCGTGTTGATTTGTATCAATATTTTGGTGAACGTGTTCGCCGTTCTGAGGCTAGAAAGGTAAATTAAACGTGTCAGAAGATAAAACACAAAATGGCTATGAAGGTAGCCAAGAGCTAGATTTCCAAGATGCCAAGGAAATGACAGTCGGTGAGGCTGTCCGCAAAGAAGCTGAGATTAATGCTGGTGTAACAGAAACAGATAGCATTTTGGATAAGTATATCAAGCAACACCGTGAAGAAGTTGCCTCACAAAAATTTTCAAAGAAAATTGAAGCTGACGGCGATACATCACCTTTGGATGCTTTTATTCAAAAGCAACGTCAGGAGTTTGCGGATTCAGGTTTGATTAGCCAATCAATGGCTAATGAGTCAATCAACTCAACAACAGCTACTGAAGAAGTAACACCGGTCACATTTGGTTTTGGTGCTACAGATAACAAAGCTGATGAAACTCAATCTCATATTGACAAGCAGTTGCCGAATGCTCCTGTTGAACCTGAGGTTATTGCAGAACCAGAAAGTCAAAGTTCTGAAGTTATCATTACGTCAACGAATGCTGATCGTTTCATCACGTCAGAAACAGAAAAATTTGACCTTGGTGATGCACTTGCTGATTCCTCTACTTTAACTAATCATCCAGCCTATAACGATGCATTGGTCGATAATATTGATGATAACAATCCTTTGATTGCTAACATTGATGATCCAGAACCACAAAATCCTGTTGTCGCCAATATTGATGATACTGAGCCACAAGCTTCAAACCCTTTGTTGGATGATGTTACTATCTCAGACACTATCGATTTGGCGGCTATTGCATCAACAGTGGCAGGGGTAACTGGAGTAAAAGCTGATGAAGAAAAGACAACACCAAAAGTGTCTATGGCAGTTAATCACCCATCTGCAGAAGACAGAATCTCTTCAGAATCTATTTCGCCATCGCATAAGAGTGCCTTTGATGGTGACATTCCAGTTTACCGCCGTAAAGGTGTTGTTATCGGTGCTCTAGCAGTTCTTGCTTTAGCTATTATTGGTGGTAGCTATGCTCTTTATAAGGGAACACATAGCCAATCGGCAAAAACAACAAGCACAGCTTCTTCAGCAGTGACGTCATCATCAAGCAAGGACACGGCAGCTGCTGATAATAAGGCCTTCGAAGAAATGTATAAGAATTTCTTCACAGATGACGAGCAAACAAAACTCGCTAATGATCAATTTGGTAAGCTATCAGATTTGGAAAAACTGCTCAAGAAATTGGAGAAAACCAAGTATTATGATGCAGCTAAGAAAAAATATGATAATTTGAAGAAGCAAATTGAAGCTGTACAAAAGATTAACAGTCAGTTTGAGTCAGATGCTCTTGTAGATGGTAGCTATAATGCCTCTATCGCTGTTAAATCCGATGCTAACTTTAATAATCTTCCAGAAAGTGTAACAACAACTGGGAATGCGAGTCTTGATAGCACTATTCAAGAAGCTATTAAGGGTGGTAAGACTCAGCTTGAAGAAAAAGCTAAGGCTGCGAGCGCAACATCTGCAGCGACAGCTGCTGATAGCGCCAATACTGCTAGTCCTGCTGCACCTTCAGGTGATAACACGTCTGGAGCAGCTTCTAATAGTGGTGGTTCGGCTGCATCAAATACTTCTGGAGCGCAAAATGGATCAGCTAACTCAGGTTCAACTGGTGCGACTGGAGGAACTACTGGTGGTTCGGCTGCAGCTTCAACAGTTGTAACACGCGGAATCACAAATTATAACCCATCAATCCTTCAACGTGACCGCTCACGTGTGCCTTATAATGCAAACGTAGTAGCAGATACAAGTAACCCAGCTTGGATTTGGGCTGACGGTGTTCTTGATAAGATTATCGAAACATCACACTCACGTGGTTACTTCTCAGGAGATAACTTCATCCTTGAGCCAGTTAACATCATCAATGGTAATGGTTACTACAACTTGTACCTTCCAGATGGAACTTACCTCTTCAGTATCAACTGTAAGACAGGTTACTATGTTGGTAATGGTTCAGGTCACTCAGATAAACTGGATTATTAATAATAATCTGCGACACTCCTTAGGGAGTGTTTTTTGTTTTATCTTGGTGAAGGCCTAGTTTATAAGGATTTTGTGCTATAATAGAGGGATAAGATAGGGGTGAATACTATGGCAAAATTGATGCCGGGTAGAGTCCGTAATGAGGGTATTGAACTTTTTGAAAAGGATCTCATTACCATTCATCAGGTCTCAGAAACTCAGTTGGATACAACAGTTGACCAACATCATTTAATTTATGCACTCAATGATTCTGAAATCACGTGTGACTGTGATTATTTTGCTCAAAAAGGCTATTGTCCCCATTTGGCAGCGGTTGAGTATTATCTAAAAAACGATAAAGAAGGCCAGCGCCTCTTGGCAGAACTGGAAGAGGAACAAGAGTCTTCTCAGGGCCAAGAGCGATGTCACTCTTTTGGTGGTTTATTTTTAGAAGGCCTTTCCCTGAATGAAGATGATACCGTTAGATATAGCTTGATGGTAGAGGGAGAGGAATCTACCTTTGGCTCAGAGATTTGGTGGAGTATACGTTTACGTCGTTTACCAGATGAACGTTCTTATGTTATTCGAGATATTCCTGCCTTCCTCAAACTTGTGGAGGCTGAAGGTTATTATCAGATAGGTAAGAACTACTATGAACCCCTATCGCTTATTCAATTTGACCAGGCTTCACAGGAATTTTTAGACTTCCTAGGACGGATGATTCCAGATGAAGCCAAGACTAATTTAGACTTTATTTTACCGAATAATGCACGTCACCTTTGTCTCCCTTACGGTTTTTTTGAGGAAGGTTTGAGACGGATGCAAGATTTGGATGGCTTTAGGTTTGAATGGGAAGGAACCGAATATCGCCAACTTTTGGTCGAGGATTTGACTGCTGATGCTCATCTCTTCTCGTTTGATATTTGTGTCGAGCCCAAGATGATTGAATTGACTGTCGCTGAGAAGAATAGTCAGGCCTTTTTTAATAATCGTATTCTCTTTTATCAAGGTGTTTTTTATCGTCTGAATAGAAAACAACAAAAACTTTTGGTTGGCTTACGCTCTCTTCCAATCGGAAGCGATTTGAATAAGCACGTCAGCTTTAATCTCGATGAACAAGCCATCTTGGCTGCTAGTCTTTTTGATTTTAAGACTATGGGGCCAGTTAAGGCACCAAAAGCTTTTAATATCAAGGATTTTACACCGAGATTTCACTTTGATCTGAAAGGTGACAGTGAGATTATTCTTACATTAGCCTTTGATTTTGATGGTTTCTTGGTACATGATCGCCAAGAGTTGAGTCATTTAGGATTTACCAGTAACTATCGTCATGAGCAGGCAGTTTTTCGTTTGATGTCTAAGCATGGATTCATCCCTGATTTTCAGTCATCTAAACGATTAAGTAGCAGTCAAGAGCTCTATGATTTCTTTACAAATACTCTATCAGATTTTGAAAATGCAGGAACGGTTCTGATTGGACAGGAGTTACGTGACTTACGGGTTGAGCAGAGTCCACAGGTTCAGGTAGAGCGTCAGGGAAATTTATTAGATATTTCCTTTGATTTTTCAAGTCTTGACGACGAAGATGTGGATCATGCTTTAGCAGCCTTGATGGAAAGCTCGCCCTATTTTATCAATCGTAGTGGTCAGTTGATTGTTTTTGACGAAGCGACGCATCGTATTAGTGAGAGTCTCAAAACTCTGAGAGCTCGTTACTCAGGAAAAGGTCACCTAGAACTCAATCAATTAACTGCCTATCAATTGATGGATGCTCTTTCAGAAAGTGATTCTGTTCGTTTTTCAAAAGATTTCCAACTCTTAACGCAACATTTGAGTAAGCCAGAGACCTTTGATTTGCCAACCTATAAGGTAGAAGCTGGCCTTCGTCCCTACCAGGAAAGAGGTGTTCAGTGGCTATCGATGTTGCATCACTATGGTTTTGGCGGTATCTTGGCCGATGATATGGGGTTGGGGAAAACTTTGCAAACTATTGCCTATCTCTCTGCACATTTAGAAGAAGGACAACGAGTTTTGGTTTTGTCACCATCAAGCCTGATTTACAATTGGCAGGATGAGTTTAAAAAGTTTGCCCCTCAGTTAGATGTAGCGGTTTCTTATGGACTCAAGCCAAAACGTGATGACATCATTGCTGAAGACCACCAGATTATTATTACAAGCTACGCTTCCTTCCGTCAGGATTTTGATGCTTACAAGGCTGGCAAATATGACTATCTCATTCTCGATGAGGCTCAGGTCATGAAGAATACACAGACAAAGATTGCCCAATATCTACGTGATTTTTCTGTTCCACATTGCTTAGCACTATCTGGAACGCCTATTGAAAATCATTTGTTGGAGATTTGGTCTATTTTCCAGATTATTCTACCAGGACTTTTACCAGCTAAGAAAACGTTTCTTAAGTTAACACCTAAGGAAGTGGCTAGGTATATTTCTCCCTTTATTCTAAGACGTAAAAAAGAGGAGGTCCTTCCTGATCTCCCAGATTTGATTGAAATCACTCACCAAAGTGAATTGTCAGATGCTCAAAAGGCTATCTATTTAGCACAATTGCAACAGATGCAACAAGGATTAATTTCGGCAAGTGATCAGGAAATCAACCGTCGTAAGGTGGAAATCTTGTCAGGAATTACCCGCTTACGACAAATCTGTGATACCCCAGCTCTCTTTATGGACTATGCGGGAGATAGCGGAAAATTAGATAGCCTTAGAGAGTTGCTTAGCCAAATTAAGGAGTCAGACCATCGTGTCCTTATCTTTTCACAATTTCGTGGGATGTTAGATATTACAGAGGGGCTCTTACAAGAATTAGGAATTTCCTCATATAAGCTAACAGGGTCAACACCATCTGATAGTCGTCAGGAGATGACCAGAGCCTTCAATCAAGGAAGTCGAGATGCCTTTTTGATTTCTCTGAAAGCAGGAGGAGTGGGACTGAATCTAACTGGTGCTGATACGGTTATTCTGATTGACCTTTGGTGGAATCCAGCGGTAGAAATGCAGGCTATTAGTCGTGCGCATCGTATAGGTCAGGAACAAAATGTCGAAGTTTACCGTTTGATTACAAGAGGGACTATTGAAGAGAAAATTCTTGAGCTTCAAGAAGGCAAGAAAAACCTGGTAACAACCGTCTTGGATGGCAATGAAAGCCGTGCCAGCATGACCGTTGAGGATATTAAAGAAATTCTTGGTATTGCAATATCTTAATTTGTTATATTTGATATTGGAATACTAAGAGGTGAAAATGCTACTAGGCAAATCTTTTGAATTAGGTTATAATAGAATATTGCAAGACGTATCTTCCCATTCCCGATTATTTATATTAAGATACGCATCATCTCGAAAATGAAAGGAAGTCTTTTATGCATCGCCAAAGACGACAATTTCCGCTGATTCCAGACGGGGAACCTTGCTTGCAAGAACCGGTCTCTATGCGCCTATACGAAAATGAAGATTTAATCACAAATATCCGTGGCCCTTACCAAGATAAGGACTACAATGATTTGTTGCCGAACTATGATTTCTTGTCAGCTAAGCCTAGCAATCGTAAGCAGGCTCCAAAACGAGTGGAGACACAAGAAGCTGGCATGACTTATGCTGAGGAAGCCCGTGAAAAGGCTAAGCGTGATGTACGTGAGAAACGCCAAAAATTCCTCCGCCAAGAAGTTCAACAAACCAAACATACTAATAGCCGTCAACTGACTGCTAAGCCTAAGGTAGAAGCTAAACCAAGCTTTGAGGCCACTGTTGAGCCAGCTGCTGTAACAACGGATAAAGGACCAGTGACAGCCTCTATCTTGGGAGCTCCTGTAAGTGCTATCAAGCGAACTTTAGCACCTAATGGGAAGCACTCAAAGATCCATCACTTGGCAAATCGTCTGCAACAAGATTCTTACATCTTGGCAGAAGTGGCTCCAACCTATCAACAGCCTAGTAACCCATCTCGTAAGAACGTCAAGAAAAATAGCTATGACTTCTTGAAACGTAGCCAGGTTTATAATTACCCAGAACGTCAAACTTACCGTGAACACCGAGTTGCTCAAGAATTAAATTTGACGCATTTAGAAGACGCAAACTAATCGCAGTGCGATTGTAAGGAGAAACTATGTCAAAAACTTATCATTTTATTGGAATTAAAGGATCTGGTATGTCAGCTTTGGCTTTGATGCTCCACCAAATGGGACACAAGGTTCAAGGTTCAGATGTGGAAAAATATTACTTCACTCAACGTGGTCTTGAGCAAGCAGGTATCCCTATTCTTCCCTTCGATGAAAAAAACATCACAGAAGATGTTGAATTGATTGCTGGAAATGCCTTTCGTGAAGATAATAACGTTGAAGTTGCTTATGCGATTAAAAATGGCTACAGCTTTAAGCGTTACCACGAGTTCTTGGGTCACTTCATGGATCAATTCACTAGCTTTGGTGTGGCAGGTGCACATGGTAAGACTTCTACAACAGGTCTCTTGTCACATGTTATGAAAAATATCACAGACACGTCATATCTTATTGGTGACGGAACTGGACGAGGTTCTGCTAATGCGCAATACTTTGTCTTTGAGTCTGATGAATATGAACGTCATTTCATGCCATACCACCCAGCATACTCAATCATCACTAACATTGACTTTGACCATCCTGATTACTTTACAAGTATCGATGATGTGTTCTCTGCCTTTGATGATTATGCTAAGCAAGTGCAAAAAGGACTCTTTGTTTACGGTGAGGATCCACACCTTCGTAAGATTACAGCCAATGCGCCAATCTATTACTATGGTTTCGAAGAAAATGATGACTTTATAGCAACAGACATTGTGCGTACAACGACAGGGTCTAATTTCAAGGTGAAACATGATGGACAAATCCTTGGAGAATTCCATGTGCCAGCCTATGGTCGTCACAATATCTTGAATGCAACTGCGGTTATTGGGAACCTCTATGTAGCTGGTTTTGACATGGACTTGGTTGCGGAACACCTTAAAACTTTCTCAGGTGTTAAACGCCGTTTCACAGAGAAAATTATCAGTGGTACTGTTGTCATCGATGACTTTGCCCACCATCCAACTGAAATTATTGCAACGCTTGATGCAGCACGTCAAAAGTACCCATCTAAAGAGATTGTTGCTATTTTCCAACCACATACCTTCACACGTACCATCGCCCTTCTTGATGAATTTGCTGAAGCTTTGAGTGAAGCAGATGCTGTTTATTTGGCGCAAATTTACGGTTCAGCGCGTGAGGTTGACCATGGTGATGTTAAGGTTGAAGATCTTGCTGCTAAGATCAATAAACCTGCCAAAGTGGTTACAGTTGAAAATGTCTCACCTCTCCTTGACCATGACAATGCTGTTTATGTCTTTATGGGAGCTGGGGACATCCAACTTTACGAACGCTCGTTCGAAGAGCTCCTAGCAAGCTTGCAAACACACATGTAATATATTAAGGGCTGTAGCGATTTCGCTCAGCTCTTTCTCTTAATAGAAAGGAATTTGATATGCTTATTCGACATGCCCGAGAGGATGATTGGGCTGATGTTGTTCGTATCGAACAAGAAAATTTTTCGCCTGAAGAGGCTGCAACTCCAGAGGCTATTGCAGAGCGTTTAGAGACGATTTGTGATACCTTTCTAATTGCTGAAATTGATGGCGTTGTAGCTGGTTACATCGAAGGACCTGTGATTGCGGAACGTTATCTCACAGATGACCTGTTCCATAAAGTGGCTCCTAATGCTAGTCAAGGAGGTTTTATTGCAGTGACTAGTTTGTCTATCTCCAAAGACTTTAAAGGGCAAGGTATTGGAACAGCCTTGATTGCAGCGCTTAAAGATCTGGCTATTGCTCAAAAACGCCAAGGTATTAGTTTGACTTGTCATGATTACTTGATTGCTTACTATGAGATCAATGGTTTCACTGATGAGGGAGAATCGGAATCAAATCATGGTGGAAGCTCTTGGTATAATATGGTCTGGGAGAACCCAGAAACCCATTGATTTCAGTGTTACGTTACTGTGACAAAGGACCAATTGATTTGCATTAACTGACTTTTTAAGATATAATGGCGTTTGTTACTATAGAGGAGGTATGCCTTGACGGACAAGTTTAATGAACACTCGGAAGCTTCTGAAGATAGCCTAAGCTTCAAAGATCAGATTCTCCGAGACTTACAAGAAGCGACACGGCTCCGTTCTCTTCGTGAGGAGGAGCATAATAAAAGTGCAACTATGCCCGAGACACCACTTTCAACGTCAGCTGAGAGCGCTACAACTCGTAGTGATTCAGTGTCTAATAAAGTAAGTAACCAAGATTTTAGTTCACATTCTGTTTCTCACAGTGCCTTTGCTAAATCTATGACTTCTGAGACAGCCCGAGATTCTCAACAAGATAGTCTTAGCTTGTTTTCAGATTCTCAAGCGGAGTCTTTAGTATCTGATGCTCATTCAAACCTAGCGTCTATTCCTAAAGAGCCAATTGAGGAGGAGAAAAAGGTAAATATTCCTCAGGAGACTGAAACGTCGAAACGTCGTTTTAAACGTCCAGTTTGGGAAACTAGCCTTAACGAAGCATCTGAAGAGGAGTATATTCCTGCAGATGTTGCCAAGGAGCTCATTGAAGCTAAGTCTAACGAAGCTATTTATACAGACCCTAAAGAATTGGAGGCCAAATTGACCTCAGAACGTCAAAAAGAAGCATTCTTGCAGGAACATCATGCAACAAGTGACCAAGCGTCGCAAGAAAAGGTTCAATCAGAGCTAGTAGCTGATGGTAATGAGGATGATGAGAGTATTTCTCTAGAACCCTCTGGAAAACCTAAGAAAAAGAAAGGCAAGAAAGTGAAGAAGAAAAAGTCTTCGCCAAAAGATGGTAAACAGGCTGACATTGTCGACGAAGAGCCGATTTCACGTTCTAACCGAAATCACAAACGCAATAAAAATAACCGTCGTGCTGGTAAAATTGCAAGAAACATTATCATCTTCTTGCTACTTATCTTGTCAGTAGCTACATTCTTTGGTTATCGCTATGTTAGTGATGCTGTTGGCGCAAAAGATGTTAATTCAACTAAGTTTGTTAGTGTTGAAATTCCTGAAAATTCAGGTAGCAGTTATATCGGCCAACTCTTGGAATCAGCTGGTGTTATTAAGTCTGGTAAGGTCTTTAATTACTATACCAAGTTTAAAAACATCTCAAATCTGAAAAGTGGTTACTACAACCTTCAGGCTAGCATGACCATGGATGAAATTATTGAGGCACTTCAGAAAAAAGGTAGTGATAAACCTCAGGAGCCATCTCTTGGTACGGTCTTAGTCAAAGAAGGATATACCATCGATCAAATTGCCAAGGCAGTTGAGGTTAATTCGTCAGCTAAAAAAGGCAAAAAAACATCAACTGGACTTAAGGCGAAAGATTTCTTGAAATTGATGAAGGATGATGCTTTCATTACTAAGATGAAAGCGAAGTACCCAACCTTGTTGGCAAACCTTCCAAATGCTACGGATGCTAAGTATGTCCTAGAGGGTTATCTGTTCCCAGCAACTTATAACATTCATGATGATACGACGGTGGAGTCTTTGGCAGAGGAAATGTTGTCAACGATGGATACCTACCTATCACCTTACTATGCGACGATTTCATCTAGTGGACACAATGTTAATGAGATTTTGACCCTAGCTTCTCTTGTTGAAAAAGAAGGAGCTACAGATGACGACCGTAAAAATATTGCGAGCGTCTTCTATAATCGTCTAAACTCAGACATGGCTCTACAAAGTAATATCGCAGTTCTTTATGCTCTTGGAAAACTTGGTCAGGAAACGACCTTGAAAGAAGATGCAACTATTGACACAAACATTGACTCCCCTTATAATGATTATGTTCATAAGGGGTTGATGCCAGGTCCTGTGGACAGTCCTAGTCTGTCTGCGATTGAAGCGGTTATCAATCCATCATCTACCAAGTACATGTACTTTGTGGCAGATGTAACCACTGGTAATGTCTATTTTGCTGAAAGCTATGAAGAGCATCAGCATAATGTTGAAACTTACATTAACAGCAAACTAAAAGATAAATAGTCTGATTGGCTAGTTAAAATCAAGCAAACGAATAGTGATTCTAACGATACAGCCAACGGCTCAAAAAATAGAAAAGAGAAAAAAATGGCAGAAAAAACATATGTAATGACACAAGCAGAGAAAGAACAACTTGAAGCGGAATTGGAGGAGTACAAACTCGTCCGTCGTCCAGAAGTTGTAGAACGTATTAAGATTGCACGTTCTTATGGTGACCTTTCAGAAAACTCTGAGTATGAAGCAGCCAAAGACGAGCAAGCCTTTGTTGAAGGACAAATTCAAATTCTTGAAACAAAAATTCGTTATGCAGAAATCGTTGATAGTGATGCTGTTGCTAATGACGAGGTTGCAATTGGTAAAACTGTTGTTGTTCAAGAAGTTGGTACAAACGACAAAGATACTTATCATATCGTTGGTGCAGCCGGTGCTGACATCTTTTCAGGTAAGATTTCAAATGAAAGCCCAATTGCTCAAGCCTTGATTGGTAAGAAAGTTGGCGACAAAGTCGCTATCGAATCACCAGCAGGTAGCTACTCTGTAGAAATCCTTAGTGTAGAAAAAACAGCCTAAGTGACTGTTGGCATTAAGGTGTCCAATATTTGAAACTAGTGGGAGTGAGACAAAACAGTTGTTCTGTCGCACTCCCTTTTTGGTTGCCGGCGCTATTAGGAGTTAGGCTAGTCTGAATTAATCTATAAGAAAAGCACTCTTGGTATTTGCCAAGAGTGCTTTGTAGCTTATTTACGATTTTGCTTACCGGCGTTACGGTTTTTCTTTGGTTTACTTGCAATTGCTTGAGTATTTTTTGGTGTTACATCTTTACGCTTGATTGGTGTAGTACGAGGTGCTTTTGGAGGGTTCTTTTTGAACTCTTCAGCAACTTTTTCTTTCAAGCGAGGTTTGATGATGTAGTTGGTAATCAACTGTTGGATAATAGAGAAGATACCACCAACGAACCAGTAGAGGATTACGGCTGCAGGTGAGCTGATACCAAAGAAAATCATCATGATCGGCATACTGTACATCGTCGCTGCCATTTGTTTACGTTGCTCTTCAGGAACTTGTTGAATAGACAACCAAGATTGGAAGTAGTAAAGAGCTGCGATGATGATAATCAATGGGAAGTCACGGTGACCAAGGTTAAACCAGAGGAAGTTATCTTGAAGTACACCAGGAGTGTAACGTGCTGCGTAGTAGAGTGCTGAGAAGAATGGGAACTGAATTAATAGAGGAAGACAGCCGACACCACCCATCAAGCTTAGACCGTTTTCACGCTGAGCTTGCATGAGTTCAGACTGGGCAGCCATTTTTTCTTCTTGAGTTTCAGCGTTACGCAAACGTTCGTTGATTGGTTCCAAGATAGGCGCAAGGTATTCACGTTTTGCTGATTGGTAGGCTGCGCTACGAGATTGGTGAAGACCAAGTGGCAAGATAATCAAACGAACAATGATGGTAACAAAGATAATACCAAGACCAAAGCCGAGACCAAGATTATCTGCGAAGTAGGTGATGACGTGGCTCATAGGGCGACCAAGGAGGTTCCAGACCCAACCAGTAGGATTACCAGACTTATCAAGGCTCACACATCCTGATAGGAAGAGTAGCATGCTGGCAGCAAGCCCCATCAGGGCTAGACGTTTTTGATTTTTATTCACAATATCATTCCTTTTGTTTTTTAGTTATACTTGTCTATTTTACCTTTTTTTAAGGAAGAGAACAAGCTAAAAACGGTGGCTTCCTCTTAATTAGCCATCCGAAAATCGCTGTAATTTGAGAAGTTTGCCATGGTCACATCGACATAGGTTACTTTAGACCATTTTGAAGGTCCTTTTCGAACTTCTTGAATAAATTTAGCTAACTTAGCAGGATTTTCTGACTGAGCTAGGATTTCAACAGTTCCGTCGTCATTATTCCAAACCCGACCGTATATATCTCCAATATCTAGTGCTAGAGCATAGGTTGAATAACGAAAACCAACACCTTGGACTCTTCCTGAGACTAATAATCTTACTTTTTGCATGGTCCACGACCTCCTTTTGAAAGCTCTTTCCTTTAGTATAATCCTTGCTATAAAGTCGGTCAAGTCCAAGATTTATCAAGGAATTTCTGCTATAATGAGTGTATGGAAATCATTCAATCAAAGCAAAATGCTAGCATTAAATCTGCTAGAAAATTATTGCAGCGCAAGCACCGTAAAACTAGCTATCTTTTAGAAGGATGGCATCTTTTTGAGGAAGCAAAGGCAAGTGGTGCCGATATTCTTCAAGTTTTCGTGCTTGAGGAAATGGCTAATCGTGTGGCTAATATGGATAAGGTGAAGTTGGTTAGTCCAGAGGTGCTCAAGGAGCTCTGTGAAACCCAGACCCCCCAAGGGATTGTGGCAGAAGTTGCTAAACAATCTCAAGCCTTGCCAGAATCTCTCTCAGGGAAGTATCTTCTCTTGGAGGATGTTCAGGATCCTGGCAATGTAGGAACAATGATTCGCACAGCGGATGCCGCAGGTTATGACGGAGTCTTTTTGTCAGATAAATCAGCTGATATTTATAATCAGAAGACCTTGCGTTCTATGCAGGGAAGTCATTTCCATCTTCCAATCTATCGTGGACCTATTCTTGACATGGTTGAGGCTTGCAAAAAGCAAGGGGTACCTGTTTTGGCAACGACTCTCTCAGATATTTCTGTTGACTATAAAGCAGTTAAGACAGATGGCAATTTTGCCTTAGTGATGGGAAATGAAGGTCAGGGAATTAGTCAGGAAATGGCTGAGTCTGCTGATCAACTCGTACATATTAGCATGCCAGGTCAGGCGGAGAGTTTGAATGTTGCTGTTGCAGCAGGAATTCTCATGTTTAGTCTCTAGGTCTCAAGGATGATTTTAGGAGAAAACAACTGACTTTTAAAGTAATTTTAAGCACTAGTGGTATAATGAAGAAGCATTAGAAACATTAATGAGGTATTATTATGAAACGACCAGAAGATGATAAAGAATTCATGGAAGTTGTGGGACATTTGATTTCACACCCACGTTTTCAAAAATTGGATGGGATTGTACAGCACCATCATTCGACACGTTTAGAACACTCGGTTAATGTTAGTTACACCAGCTATAAGATTGCTAAAAAATTTGGCTGGGATGCCAAGAGTACTGCTCGAGGCGGTCTCTTACATGATTTTTTCTATTATGATTGGCGAGTGACTAAATTTAATAAGAGTCATGCTTGGGTACACCCACGTATTGCTGTTCGTAATGCCAGAAAGCTTGTAAATCTAAACAAAAAAGAAGAGGATATTATCCTCAAGCATATGTGGGGAGCAACGATTGCACCGCCGAAGTATAAGGAATCTTATATTGTTACGATGGTGGATAAGTATTGGGCGGTTAAAGAAGCGGCGACACCCTTACGAAACCGAATTAAAAATCGTAAGTTTTTCCGTCGTAAGACCCTACAAAGCCACCACCAATAATTCATTATTTTTAGGAGATAACTATGGAATCAAATGCAATTTATACGACTAGTGATGCGGGCTTAAGCCGCTTTTTCGGAAAGATTTATGGCCTTGTCGGTATAGGAGTGGGACTTTCAGCAGTCATTTCTTATCTGATGCTCTTTCCTCTCTCACATGTTTTTGTCAATATTCTCATGAATTATTCTTGGGTTTACATGGCAGCCCTCTTTTTAGAGTTTGGTTTGGTCTTTTTGGCTAGCGGTGCTGCACGAAGAAATACACCTGCGGCCCTACCTCTATTTTTGGTTTACTCCGCTTTGAATGGATTTACACTTAGTTTTATCATCGTTCAATATACGCAAGCCATAGTTTTTCAAGCCTTCCTTAGCACTGCCATTGTTTTCTTTATCATGGCCCTTATCGGAGTTAGTATTAAGCGAGATCTATCAGGCATGGCTAAATTCCTTATGGCAGTCTTGATTGGGATTATTGTGGCTAGCTTGATTAATATTTTCTTTGCAAGTAGCATGATGAGTTTTGTGATTAGTATTGTATCAATTCTTATTTTCTCTGGTTTAATTGCCTACGATAACCAGTTGATTAAAAAGGTTTACTACGGTGCCAATGGTCAGGTTACAGATGGATGGGCAGTATCTATGGCGCTTAGTCTTTACTTGGATTTCATTAACTTATTCTTGAATATCTTGCGACTCTTTGCTAGACGTAATTAGTAAAAAAATCAGCCATCTGGCTGATTTTTTTTAATGTCTAATAGTTTTTTGTAAGTGTCCCTTGCTGACCTGTGTAAGCGTAGAAGAGTGGGTAGTAATCCCATTTTCCGACATAGCTATCTTTATCTGGGAAGGCCCACTTGTCGTCTTTTTTAGTAAGCTCGACTGAGTAATTATCAAAGATATTTGTTCCTTCTGTCTTTGGTGCTGATGGACTTACTTCTTTGATTGAATTCGGTAGGTAAGTTTCCATGTAGTATTGTCTTGTTAGTTGGTCGACATTTCCAGCGTTAGCACCATTGCTTTGTAGGTAGTTTTTAAGGTCATCTGTGAGATTTGGGTGATTAGCACCATAGGCATCGTCTGCAGCTTTCATACTGATAGTTGACATGCTGACGTTAAACTCTGCTTTATCTTTAGCGACGATAATGTTATCAACAGTGTAGCTACCGCGTTCACGGTTAGCAGTTTGGACCCAACCAAAAACTTTTGGAATTTCATCACCGGTTGGTTTGATGTTATCAGTTGCATCATAGCTGTATTGAAGGCTATCTGAGAAATATTGGTTAAGTTCTCCCTTAGCTTTATCCAAGTCGTTAGAAACAAATTTACTGTAGTCTTTGCTTTCACCACCTAGAAGAACTGCGTTGAAATAAGCATCAACAGCCTTTTTAACATTGGTCGTTGTTTTACCATCGAAATCTTTTAGGTTAGTAGAAACCGTTTGACCTTCTGTTTTTTCATCTTTTGATTCAAAGTAGAGTTTGTAGCTTTCGTCATTGCTAACTTCGAAAAAGAGGGAGACAGTCTTGTAGTCGTCAGCTTCAATTTTTCCAAAATCATCTGTAGCATCTTCTACATTTTTGTTTTTATTGAAGAGAGTAGGTAGGTCACTCTTGTCGAGCTTGCTTGCTGTGACTTTCTTACCATCCTTATCTTTGAGGTAGAATTGTTTAGCAGACGTTTTGAGTTCGTTTTCCATATCTTCTGAGGTATTCTCGAGTTTGAATGAGACTTCAACCAAGGTTTGGTCATCCTTGAGTTTGAGATCGCTTCCGGACATGTAGACAATATCGTTAACAGAAAGCTTGGCATCGAGTTTTGGCTTGGCACATGCCGATAATGTCAAGACTGCTGCTAGAGCAAGTGCCCCAGAATAAAGATATTTTTTCATAAATAATCCCCCATTATTTTATTTAGGTTATATGACTATTGTATCATGAAATATGCCTTGAGATTATTAGAAAATTGGGTTTCAAGCCTTTTCTTATGCTATAATAGGGTTACTATTGTAAAAAAATGGAGAATAAAATGACAAAAACACCTTTTATTACAGCTGATAAACTTGAAAAAATCACTGCAGAATTTCCGACCCCTTTCCATCTTTATGATGAAAAGGGCATTCGTGAAACAGCACGTGCAGTTAATGCAGCCTTTTCGTGGAATCCAGGTTTTAAGGAATTCTTTGCTGTAAAAGCAACACCTAATCCAGCAATCCTCAAAATCTTGAAGGAAGAAGGGTGTGGTGTCGATTGTGCGACCGATACAGAGCTTGTCATGAGTAAGAAAATTGGTTTTGATAGTAGTGCCATTAGCTTTACGTCTAATGATACACGTGCAGAAGAGTTTGTTTACGCTCGTGATATTAATGCGACAATTAACCTTGATGCTTACGAAGATATCTTTTTCTTGGAAGAGGCTGCAGGACTTCCTGAAACCCTTTCTTTGCGCTTTAACCCAGGGGGCGTCTTCTCTCTCGGTACTGATATCATGGATCATCCTGAAGAATCAAAATTTGGGATGACTAAGGAACAGCTCTTCAAAGGCTATGCCTACCTTAAAGAAAAAGGAGTGAAATCATTCGGCTTGCATGCTTTCTTAGCGTCAAATACAGTAACGAATGAGTATTACCCAACCTTGGCTGCTCAACTGTTTGAATTGGCGGTAGAAATCAAGAATGAACTTGGTGTTAGTCTTGACTTTATCAACTTATCAGGTGGTGTTGGAGTGGACTACACACCAGCCAATAAACAAAATGATATTGCCGTTATCGGTGAAGGGGTTCATGCTAAATTTGATGAAATCCTTGTTCCGAATGGTCTTGGACATATCAGTATTTACACTGAACTTGGGCGTTTCATGACAGCACCTCATGGCCTTGTCGTGACTAAGGTTCTTCATATTAAGGACACTTATCGTCGCTATGTTGGTGTAGATGCTTCTGCGGTTAACTTGCTTCGTCCAGCTATGTACGATGCCTACCACCACATAACGAATATGACTAATCCAGATGGTGACATTCAAGTAGTTGATGTGACAGGTTCACTTTGTGAAAATAATGATAAGTTTGCTAAGAACCGTGAATTGCCAGAAGCTCGTATTGGAGATACATTGGTTATCCACGACACAGGTGCTCATGGTTTCTCAATGGGTTACAACTATAATGGACGTCTTCGTTCTGCAGAAATTCTCTACCAAGAAGATGGCACAGCTCGTATGATTCGTCGTGCAGAGACGATGAATGATTACTTTGCCACTCTTGATGGTTTTGATTTTGATATTTAACAAAAAATAAGCTAGGCCTTAAAGACTCTAGCTTATTTTACTTTAATGATGACAGCTTCAAGAATGATATCGGCTAACTCCTCAGGGGATTCGATACAGCCTTCTTTGAGCCATAGTGTTAAAATGGTAACAATGGTGCTAACATAAACTTCCAATGAATATTTAGCAGGGATATGATAGCTTTGTTCCATGAGTTCTGTAACATTTTCAATATCAGAGTTAAGGATAGTCTCGATAATGAATTCACGAATCATCTCATTGATGTTTGGAATGTGTGTCATCAAGGTGAGACAGAGTTTTTGATTTTCCTTAAGATATCGTAGCATTTCAGTGACAACACCTTCTTGGTAGGTCATGTCTTCCTGAAGAATACTTGAGATTTTATCTAAAATCTTTGAGAAGGTTGTTTCAACCAAATCTTCCTTATTTGAATAGTAGTAGTAGAAGGTCGGTCTGCTGAGATTTGCCTTCTTGATGATATCTGTGATGCTGATTTGTTCGAGTGAACTCTCCTCTAAGAGTTCAATAAATGCGTTGACAATTTTTCGTTCGGAAATAGTTGCTTCCTTGAGCATAAATAAACCCCTTTATATAAACATAATAATAATTCCACAACCTATATAATAACCTATTTTTGTTCTAGAAATCTTACAAGTCCTTTACAGTTGTAAGTGAAAAATACTGAAAGTCTCATTTTATCGGTATTTTAAACGAAAAAACTATTTTTCTAGGCGTTTTTCAGAATCAACGTCTTATTTGTCAGTAGGGGCCATTTTTGCTATAATATAAGGTAAATCAACGTTATAGGAGAAATGAATTTATGAACACCGTCCTTTGGATTATTCTTGTTTTTGTAGCCCTTTTGGGTGGTTTTTATGGAGGCGCTTACTTTGCCCGCAAACAAATGGAGAAAGAATTGGCTGAAAATCCTCGTTTGAATGTGGACGCTGTTCGTACCATGATGTCAGCTGCGGGTCAAAAACCAAATGAAGCAAAAGTGCGTCAAACATATAACCAAATTATCAAACAACAAAAACAAGCACTTGCAGATAGCAAGAAAAAGAAAAAATAATGGTGGGGAGCTGGGACGTGAATCTCAGCTTTTTACATGTAACCTAGGGGATAAGGAGGTAAGATGGATAATCGACCTATAGGATTTTTAGATTCTGGTGTCGGAGGACTGACGGTGGTACGTGAACTTAAACGTCAGTTGCCTCACGAGTCTATTGTTTATATTGGTGACTCTGCTAGGGCACCGTATGGTCCTAGACCAGCAGAACAAATCAGACAGTATACCTGGCAGTTGGTTAAATTCCTTCTGACCAAAGATGTAAAGATGATTGTTATTGCCTGTAATACGGCAACGGCAGTAGTTTGGGAGGAAATCAAAGGAGCCTTAGATATCCCAGTGCTAGGTGTGGTTTTGCCTGGTTCTAGTGCGGCTATTAAGTCTAGCCAATCGGGTCATATTGGTGTCATTGGGACTCCAATGACGATTGCCTCTAACATCTATGAACAAAAAATTAAGCATTTGGCACCACAAATGAATGTCTTGAGTTTATCTTGTCCTCGCTTTGCCCCTATTGTTGAATCCAATGAAATTAACTCAAGTGTGGCTAAAAAAATTGTTTATGAAAGCATGGCACCTTTAGTCGGTAAGGTAGATACCTTGGTTTTGGGTTGCACCCATTACCCACTTTTACGTCCCATCATCCAAAATGTTATGGGGCCAAGTGTCAAGCTAATTGATAGCGGAGCGGAAACAGTTCGTGATGTTTCTGTTTTGCTCAATTATTTTGAGATTAATCGCAGCCGTGAAGTCGAAGACAAGACGGAAGAATATTACACCACGGCTAGTGTGCTTGGTTTTAAAGAAATCGCAGAACAATGGCTGGGTGAAGAAGTTGCTGTCCAACATGTCGATTTGGGCAAGGAGTTAGAAAATGACTAAATCAATTTTTGAATATAAAGACGAACAAGACTGGTATTTGGCTAGTTTTGGAAGCTACAATCACTTGACTTGTTTTGGTGGTGATGAGGCCTACGAGCAATTTGTTGACTTTTTCCAAGCTTTGACTAACGTTTTGGCTGTTAGTGGCTTTCAGTTACATATTGCGAAATATTCTTCAGACCTTCGCTTGGTATCCTTTATTTTGGATTGCTTGAAAGAGGAAACTGGTCGTGACCTAGCCGTTACGCAACATCAAGGGGCTTTGGTAGTTAGTGAAGCAGATAAGCTTGTCTATGTGCATGTGCCTAGAGAAGGTGTTGCCTTGAGTGATTTCTTTGGTTCTGATAATAAATCAGACTTTGGTGATGTCCTATTGATTGCGACACGCAATGAAGGAAAAACCAAGGAATTTCGTAAACTATTTGGAAAACTAGGCATTAAGGTAGAGAATCTTAATGATTATCCAGATCTTCCTGAAGTTGCCGAAACGGGTATGACCTTTGAAGAAAATGCACGCTTGAAGGCGGAAACCATTTCTGAATTAACTGGTAAAATGGTCCTCTCAGATGACTCTGGTTTGCAGGTAGATGTTCTTGGAGGTTTACCAGGAGTTTGGTCTGCGCGCTTTGCTGGTCCTGATGCTACGGATGATGAAAATAATGCTAAATTATTACACGAGCTGGCTATGGTGCTTGATGATAGCAAACGTACTGCGAACTTCCATACAACCCTAGTTGTTGCAGCCCCTGGACGTGATAGTTTGGTTGTTGATGCCGACTGGAAGGGTTATATTGGCCGAGAACCGAAAGGTGACAATGGTTTTGGTTATGATCCACTCTTTTTAGTTGGTAATACGGGTAAAACGGCAGCAGAGCTTTCTGCAGAAGAGAAAAATGAACAATCTCACCGTGGACAAGCTGTTAAGAAACTTATGGAGGTCTTCCCAGCATGGCAGAACAAACAATAATCGTAATGAGCGACTCCCATGGAGAACGTGACATTGTAGTAGATATAAAAAATCGTTATCAGGGGAAGGTAGATGCTATTTTCCATAACGGAGATTCTGAGTTAGAATCAAGTGATCCTGTCTGGGAAGGTATCCATGTGGTTCGTGGCAACTGTGATTATGATTCAGGTTATCCAGAACGTTTGGTCGTAAAACTTGGTGATGTGATTATTGCACAAACACATGGTCATCTTTATGGCATTAATTTTACCTGGGACAAGTTAGATCTTTGGGCGCAACAAGAGGATGCAGATATTTGCCTCTATGGCCACTTGCATGCGGCAGCAGCTTGGCGAAATGGTAAGACAGTGTTTATCAACCCAGGATCTGTTTCACAGCCACGTGGACCTATCCATGAGAAACTTTATGCTAAGGTGATTATAAACAGTTCAAAAATTCGTGTAGAATATTACACACGTGACCATGAACTTTATTCAGAACTTACACAGGAATTTGAACGATGATTGCTAAAGAATTTGAAGATTTTTTGTTGGCTCATTTAGATAATTATTTAATTCCATCAGATCAGGTTGCTATTTTTATTGATAGTCACAACGCTGATCATGTGGTCTTGCTTTTGACAAGCAATGGTTATTCGCGCGTTCCCGTTTTGACTAAGGATAAGCACTATCTTGGGACCATATCTTTGACAGATATTAAGCGTTATCAAGATGAACATAACTTGCAAGAGTGGGAGATGGTTAACCGTGATATCGGACCGATGACATCAGATGTCGTGGAAACAGTGGAAGATAATGCCAATCTAAATGAGGTAATGCATAAGCTAGTTAATAATCCTTTCCTTCCTGTGGTTGACAGCCAAGGTATTTTCAAAGGAATTATCACACGAAAATCGATTCTAAAGGCGGTTAATAGCCTCTTACATGACTTTACACATGACTATATCATCATTCCAAAAACAACTGACAACTCAGATCACTGATTTTCTGGCTACTAAGGTCATTTCGGAGAGTTCAAAGCAAGCTTATGCTTATGATCTTAAGCAGTTTGCAACGTCGATTTCAGGACAAATTGATCAAACCAGTCTCAAGCTCTATGAAAACCAACTGAAGGAATGGAAGCCATCCGTACAAAAGCGTAAGCGCTCTGCGGTCAATCAATTTTTGCTATACCTCTATCAAAAGGGTGAATTAGAGAAATTTTTCAAACTATCAGAGACGGTTACAATACCTTCTCAGGAGGATAAGTTGCGAATACTGGATTTTTCATCGCTTTATGAGGGGCGTGAAGGGGTTGGTAAGCTGGCTTGTCTGCTGATTCTAGAGTTGGGACTCTTACCTTCAGAGATTTTGGAGTTGGACTGGGCCGATATTGACTTGGATTTTGGTGTTGTAACTGTGGCCAAGGGAAGCACTAAGCGTGTTCTCAGACTTGAAGCAGATGTGAAGCAGTATTTGTTGGCTATTAAAGATGCGAACAGCCAGGGCTTGCTTTTGGGTAAGCTCTATACTCGACAATGGCTGTATAAGCAAATCCAGACTTATGTTAGTGACTGTGGTTTATCGAATGTAACCGCTCAAGTCTTGCGTCAGCAATTTATTCTTAGACAGATTGAAAAGGGAACGGGCGCCTTTGAACTTGCTCGTTTACTGGGACTAAAAAGTCCAGTGACCTTGGAGAAATACTACAAAACCTAATGGATATTAAGTTAAAAGATTTTGAGGGGCCACTGGATTTGTTGCTCCATCTGGTTTCTAAGTATGAGGTAGATATTTACGATGTTCCCATTGTTGAGGTTATCGAGCAATACTTGGCTTATTTAGCAACCTTGCAAGCCATGAAGCTTGAAGTTGCAGGGGAATATATGCTTATGGCTAGTCAGCTCATGCTGATTAAGAGTCGTAAGCTTCTGCCCACAGTGGTGGAAGCTGAGCCTGAAGCAGATGATCCAGAACTAGAGCTCTTGAGTCAATTGGAAGAATATGCACGCTTCAAAGCAGCTAGTCAAGAGTTGGCTAAGCAGCATGAAGTACGAGCTCAGTATTTTTCAAAACCAAAAGTTGAATTGGTTTATGAAGATGTGACGCTGAATCAGGATAAGACTATTCAAGACATTTTCTTGGCTTTTTCAAAAATCATGGCTGAAAAGCAAGAAGAAATTCGTCGAAACCACACAACCATTGCGCGTGACGATTATAAAATTGAAGACATGATGCTGATTATTGAGGAAGCATTTGGCTCAAAAAATGAGCTGTATCTGGATGAACTTTTCACGGATGCTAAGGATATGAATCAAGTAATCACCCTCTTTTTGGCAACTCTTGAATTGATTAAGGTACATCGCATATCAGTACATCAGGAAACAATTTTTGGTACAATCACACTAAGAAAGGAATGGACGAATGAGTAGTCACTTAGCACGATTAGAAGCTTTACTTTTTGTGGCAGGTGAAGATGGTCTTAGTCTACGTACTATGGCACAGCTTTTGGAAATGCCAGTGACGGGTCTGACCCAGTCCTTGGAGAAATTGCAAGCCAAGTACGCGGCAGATGAGGATTCAGCTCTTTGTTTATTGGAATCGTCAAATACCTATAAGCTGGTGACTAAGCCAGATTTTGCAAGTCTCCTTCGTGACTATTCTAAAACGCCTATTAACCAGAGTCTATCACGAGCGAGTCTTGAGGTCCTCTCTATAGTTGCTTATAAACAGCCTATTACACGTGCTGAAGTCGATGACATTAGAGGTGTTAATTCTAGTGGTGCTATTGCTAAACTTCAGGCCTTTGATCTCATTCAAGAGGCTGGTAAAAAAGATGCTGTCGGTCGTCCTAACCTATATGCGACTACTGATTATTTCCTAGACTTTATGGGGATTAATAGTTTAGAGGAACTTGTTGCTATTGATCAACTAGAACTTGAAGAGCAAGAAACGAGTCTCTTTAGGGAAGATGCTCCAGAGGAGCTTGAGGACTTGGACAATTAAGAGTAAACCTTGTTGAAACTAATCATTAAAAATAAAGAAACATAGCAGAGATGCTAGGTAGAAAGGATACAGCTTAAGCTGTAGAAAAAAATGCGAATTAATAAATATATTGCCCACGCTGGTGTGGCCAGCCGTCGTAAGGCTGAGGAACTGATTAAAGAAGGTCGTGTGACCCTAAATGGGAAGACCGTTACGGAATTGGCAACTATTGTCAAAAACGGTGATGTCGTTGAGGTAAATGGTAGCCCAATTTATAATGAAGAGAAGGTCTATTATCTTCTTAATAAGCCACGAGGGGTTATTTCTTCGGTATCTGATGAGAAAAATCGTAAGACGGTGATTGACCTCATGCCCCACGTTAAGGAACGTATCTATCCTGTTGGTCGTCTTGACTGGGATACGACTGGCCTACTTATTTTGACTAATGATGGTGACTTTACCGATAAAATGATTCACCCACGTAATGAGATTGACAAGGTTTATTTGGCGCGTGTCAAAGGTATTGCGACTAAGGAGAACCTTCGTCCTTTGACTCGTGGAGTGGTCATTGATGGCAAGAAAACCAAGCCAGCACGTTACAATATTATCAAAGTTGACCATGAAAAGAATCGTTCAGTTGTTGAATTGACAATTCATGAAGGGCGTAACCACCAGGTTAAGAAAATGTTTGAATCAGTGGGCTTGCTCGTTGATAAGTTGTCTCGTACACGTTTTGGGACTCTTGATTTGACAGGGCTTCGTCCAGGTGAATCACGCCGTCTAAATAAGAAAGAAATCAGTCAGCTTCATAACGCTGCTGTCAATAAGGTCAAATAATGAAAAGATTTCTGATTGCCTTGGTCAGGGCTTATCAGAGATGGATTTCTCCCCTATTTCCACCGTCTTGTCGTTTTCGTCCAACTTGTTCGGTTTATATGATCCAAGCAATAGAAAAGCATGGCTTAAAGGGAGTTCTTATGGGAATTGCCCGTATCTTAAGATGTCACCCCCTATCAGAGACTGGAGATGATCCGGTGCCAGATTATTTTAGTCTAAAACGTAATAAAACTCCTTTGGATAAATGAATCCAAAGGAGTTTTTCTATGCTTAAGTTTTTGACCAAGTTTTTGGTAGGAAGAGGAGTAATAAAGGATAGATTTCCAAACGTCCTGCAATCATAGCAAATCCCATGATAAGCTTAGATAAAGGACTGAAAATAGCAAAGCTATCACTCGTTCCAAGTAATGGTCCAATGTTGTTAAAGGTTGAAGCAGCAGCACTTGTCACAATCAAGAGGTCTTGATTATCCAGTGACAAAACAGTGACTAAACTTAGTATAATGAGTACATATACAGCTAGGTATTTGAGAACACTGTGCTGCGTTTCTTTATCGAGAACACTTCCATTAATATGAAGTGACAGGATACGATTAGGATAGAGGCTAGCCAGAGTCTGATTTCGTGCAATCTTAGCAATAATCATAGCACGGATAACCTTGAAACCACCAGCTGTAGAACCTGCTGACCCTCCGATAAACATCAGGAGGAGTAGGATATACTGAGAAAAGAGTGGCCATTTGGTAATATCTGTCAGACCAAAACCGGTTGTTGTGATGATAGTTGACACTTCGAAAAATGAGTATTTGAAAGAGTCAGCCAAATTGTGGTAGATTCCAAAAATATTGAGGATAATTAAACCAGTTGAAATAGCCACAATCGCAAAGTAGGTACGTAGTTCTTCATCTTGGAAGAAAAACTTGATTTTGCGAAGGAGGATATAGAAATAAAGGTTGAAGTTAACCCCAAAGAGTAGGGTACCAACAGTAACCACATAGGTAATCAGATCGCTGTGGTAGTGGGCGATAGAGTCATTATAGACAGCAAATCCCCCAGTACCTGCGCCCCCCATAGCAGTGATGATACTATCAAAGATTGGCATACCGCAAAGCCAGAGAATAACAGCAAAAATAACGAACATGGTTAAATAGATGATGTAAAGAATTTGAGCTGTATTTTTGAGCTTGGCCACGACCTTACCAAAAACTGGACCAGGCACCTCTGCACGCATAACCTCATGGTGACCATTTTTACTGTTGTTCATGATGGCTAGGGCAAAGACCAATACCCCCATCCCTCCAATCAAGTGGGCGAAGCTTCGCCAGAAGAGGAGGGAGTGGGTAAGTACTCCAGTATCTGTGAGAATAGTAGCCCCTGTGGTTGTAAAACCAGAGCTCATCTCGAAGAAGGCATCAATGACACTTGGAATCTGTCCAGCAAAGACGAAGGGCAATCCTCCAAAGAAGGACCAGAGCACCCAACAGAGGGCTACAATAAGCATCCCTTCTTTGGTGTAAATATGGTAGTTCTTCGGTTTAAAGAGAGTACCAAGTACTCCGAGAAAGAGGAGAATCCCCATCGTACCCAAGATGCTGGCAAATACTTTGGCATCTTCTTGATAAATGAGGGCAACGATAAGTGGTACAACCAAGAGAGCAGCCTCAATAAGTAGGAGCTTGGCAATAAGAAAACGGACAATAGATCGATTCATGGCAGCTTACCTCTTCAACAAGTCGTAAATATGAGTTACATTTTGTAAGAGTGTAACGACCACGATTTTATCCCCAATAGCGAGTCTGTCTTCTCCCTTTGGGAAAATAGATTTTCCATTGCGGATAATAGCAGCGATAAGGACACCATTAGCAAATTCAAGCTCAGAAAGTTTCTTCCCGGCGATTTTGTTGTTTTCCTTAATTTGGAATTGCAAGGTTTCGATACGACCATTAGCCACATGGTGAAGGGCATCGAGACTAGAGTCTTTAGCATTATAACGCCCACGGACAAAGTGCATTACAGTGTCAACGGCAATACTCTTAGGTGTGACAATTGTTGTTGTCTCACGTGTATCGATAATCTCTAAAAGACTAGTACGGTTGACTTTAGTAATATTCTTGTGAATACCAAGGCTTTCGAGGAACATAGAGGTGATGATATTTTCTTCATCTACTCCAGTTAGGGTAGCTACGGCATCATAACTGGCTGCACTTTCCTCGAGAAGAAGGTCTTTAGCAGTACCATCACCTAAGATAACAGAAACTTCAGGGAAGACTTGACTAAAGGTTTGCGCACGGTCCATTTTTTGCTCAATCAATTTGACCTTAATACGATTGTTTTTCAAGATATTGAGCAAGTAGTAGGAGATACGTCCAGCACCAATCAACAAAAGTTTTTTGATACTTTTTGGCTTGATGTAACTGTGGAAAAGCGCCATATCAACACGTTTACCAGTGACATAAATCTTATCCCCAATTTGCATGGTAGCATTCCCATCTGGAATGATGAGCTCACCTTGACGGTCAATCGTACAAACTAGAATATTGCCGAATTTCTTACGGAATTGTTCCATTGTCATACCAGACAATTGGCTATTTTCAGTGACTTTAAATGCCATAAGAATAACGCGTCCATTAGCAAAAGTCTCAACTGATAGGGCGTTTGGAAATTCAACTGTATTGGCAATATAGCGAGCTGTTAAAAGTTCAGGATTAACTACTAATGAGAATCCAAGAAAGTTCTTGTCTTTGAAATAAGCATTTGAGTATTCTGGGTTACGCACACGAACAATAGTTTCCTTGGCACCCATTTGTTTAGCCAGAACGGCTGAAATCATGTTTACTTCATCTTTATCAGTCATCGCGATAAAGACATCGCAGTTGTTAACCTCAGCTTGCTCCAGAATTTTAAAATTAGCCCCATTTCCAGCAAAGCCCATAACATCATAACGTTTGCTGAGGCGTTTGAGGACCTCTTCTTTTTCTTCAATTAAAATAACATCGTGCTTCTCTTCAACAAGAGAACGGCAGAGTGCGGTACCGACTTTACCGGCACCTACGACAATAATACGCATGAGTTACCTCCAAATAATCATTACTATGATACTCTATTTTAGCGGAAAAATCATCCTTTTCAGCTAGCTTTATCAACTATTCCTATTTAAGTGAATAAAGGTAAAATTTTTCTTTAAATAGTCTTGACTTTTAGACTAGAAGTGCTAAAATATATTCAAAGATTCGTTATTTTAAATCTAACCTGTCATGATTTAAGCTAATGAACGTCCACAACCATGTCGTCTGCTGAGCTTGACTCCGGGCGACATGGTATTTTTTATGTCTAGGAGAATTGAGATGTCACGTAATCATATTGTCTTGTTTGAACCTCGTATTCCACAAAACACCGGAAATATAGCACGTACCTGTGCAGCGACTAATAGCCCTCTTCATATCATCCGTCCTATGGGCTTTCCAATTGATGACAAGAAAATGAAACGTGCAGGTCTAGACTACTGGGATAAGCTTGACATCACTTATTATGATAATTTGGCAGATTTCATGTCCAAAAATCAAGATGGTCGTTTGCATCTAGTCACCAAGTTTGCGGATAAGACTTATTCAGAAGAGGCCTATGATGATGGTGAGGACCACTATTTTATGTTTGGTCGTGAGGATACAGGCCTACCTGAAGATTTTATGCGTGAGCATCCTGAAAAAGCTATTCGTATTCCGATGAATGATGAACATGTGCGTAGTCTAAATGTGTCCAACACTGTTTGTATGATTGTTTACGAAGCACTTCGTCAGCAACAGTTTGAGGGCTTGGAGCTGAGTCATCGTTATCAGCATGACAAGTTAAAATAGAGGTCTATTTTCTCTTATAAGAGTATCTATAGTCATTGACTATCAACAGATTAGAAATCCATAATTTGAGAACCTTGTCACCAAGGTTTTTTTATGTTATTCTTAAAAGGTCTTCAGGGCAGGGTGAAACTCCCGACCGGCGGTGATTCTATAGATAAGTCCGCGAGCGCAAGCTGATGAGGTGTGATTCCTCAACCGACAGTACAGTCTGGATGGAAGAAGACCAGTCTTTTTGCGTAGGCTTTTTTGGCATAGGCAAATCCATTGGGAACTTCTTTCAAATTGTTAAAATTTGGAGGAATTTTTTTATGACAAACACACGTAAATTGGCTTACATTGCCATTTTATCCGCAGTTTCATTCTTGTTGCTTTATTTTTCATTTCCATTGATTCCAGCAGCAGACTTTTTGAAGGTTGATTTTTCAATCCTTCCTGTTCTGATTGCCTTGGTTATCTTTGATTTTAAGAGTGCCATTGGTGTTCTCTTGCTTCGTTCATTGTTGAAGCTTTTGCTAAACAATGGTGGTCCAGGATCAATGATTGGACTTCCTATGAATTTCGTTGCTATAGGAGTCTTTGTTTGGGGCCTAAGCTATTTTTGGAAGAAAAATCAAACAAGCAAGAATTATATTTTTGGTTCTGTTGTAGGAACTGTCTTGCTTACAGTTGCTATGGTTATTCTTAACTATATTTATGCAGTACCACTCTATGCTAAATTTGCCAACTTTGATATTGCGCAATTCATAGGTCTCTATAAATATCTTTTCGCTATGGTAGTACCTTTCAATTTACTTCAAGGATTGATTTTTGCGGTAGCCTTTGCTCTGATTTATGCTCCACTTAAGTCTATTCTAGTAAAATTATAAATATGAAACACAAACACACACATTATATTTATGCTTCTTTTGCCTTATTGTTATTTGTTGCTCTCGGTTACATGGTTAAGTTCTACCCTGAAGCCTTGACAGGATTTGATAGCAACATTCAAACTTGGGTTCGAGGAGACTTACCGGCAGGACTGACACGCTTTTTTAAAACGATTACCATACTTGGAAATACGCCCGTACAGGCTATTATTGCAATCGTAGCAGTAATCTGGCTTTATCTACGTCAGTATAAAGCAGAAGCTATCTTTGTAGGTGCCAGTGGGCTTCTCGCTAGTATCTTGATTGTAAGTTTAAAGTATATTTATCAGCGTCAACGCCCATCAATTACGCATTTAGTGCATGCTAGTGGTTATTCTTTCCCTAGTGGTCATTCTTTGGGAACTTTTATGATTCTTGGAGCAATTGCCATTGTTCTTGCTCAGCGTTTGGCGAAAAAAGAATCTAAAATAGCAGTTTATGGTATTACTGGGCTTCTGATTTTCCTTGTTGGACTTTCGCGTATTTATGTGGGTGTTCATTATCTAACAGATGTTTTAGCTGGCTTTACCTTAGCCTTTGGGTTGATTAATGCTATCTATCCAACTTATGACCGCATTCGCTTTGAATGGCGATTCCAAAGTAAACAGAAATAAAACAAACATGTAGTTTTTGAACTGCATGTTTTTTTGATGCAAAGGAAGGGTCTTCTTATATAAAATGTATAAAAATAGCTTTTTTTGACTATTATTCTGTTAAAATCATATTAACTGTATATTAATTGTATTATAATTATGATATAATATTTTTAAACTTTTGAATAAAGGAGAGTCTCTTGAACATAAAAGACAGCATTGGACTAAGAATCAAAACTGAGCGTGAACGTCAGCAGATGTCACGTGAAGTACTATGTTTAGATGGTGCGGAGTTGACTGTTCGCCAGTTAATTCGCATTGAAAAAGGGGAATCTCTCCCGTCTTTAGATAGACTATCTTACATCGCAAAACGTCTAGGAAAAAATATGGCCGATTTATTGGATCATGACAATATTACCATTCCTGACGAATATTATGAGATGAAGAATCGTTTGATTAAGTTTCCAACGTACAGAAATCCAGAAAGAATAAAGGCTAAACTTGCCTTAATTGAGGAAGTCTATGAGAAATTCTTTGAACTTCTGCCAGAAGAAGAGTTGTTAACTCTAGATATTTTGGAAAATATTTTGAGTTTTACTAATTGGGAGGAGAGCCCAAAGGTTGAAGAAATATATGAAGACTTGTTTGAACAAGTCAAAAGGAAGAAGAAATTCTCAACTAACGATTTATTAGTTATTGACTATTATTTCTTCCATCTCTATGGAAGAAAACAGTTTGACAAAAAACTTTTTGAAAGGATTGTAAAGAGAGTATTAAATCAGGAAATTTGGACAGACGATGTCTATAATATTGTTTTATTTAATGATTTGATGGCTATCGCTGCTTTGAAGATTTTTCACAATTCCTTTTCAGACTTCTTAACAGTTGTGGATAAAGCATTAGCCGTTATAGAAAAATCACAATTCTATAGCTATAAACCTAGTGTTTTTGTTCTCAAAGCTAAATATGAACTTCTGCATAAGGGAAATAAGAAAAAGGCTGCAGAGAATTACGATAAGGCCATAATGTTTGCTTCCGTTTTAGAAGACTCGGTTTTAGAAGAAAGTATAAAAGCAGGGAAAGCGGCAGATGGTTTATAGAAATGGTGGTGACATAAATGTCACTACTTTTTTAATGGTTAAATGTTTACTATAGAAACATAAATAACAGTTAAAAGGAGTTTTATTTTGAAAAAGCTAAATTTATTTACACTATTCTCACTACTTATCACTATCTTGCCTTATTTCACAGGTTGTCTTTAATAAGGAGTCACCATGTCAAAATATCCATATATTTCACAGGTTGATCAGCGTGATTGTGGTGTCGCTGCCTTGGCCATGATTCTTAAACACTATGGTTCATCTTATAGTTTAGCTTATTTGCGGGAGTTGGCTCAGACTTCTCGTGAAGGCACTTCTGCGCTTGGTTTGGTTAAAGCGGCCAAGCAGTTGGGCCTTGAAACTCAGGCTATTCGTGCGGATTTAGACTTGTTTAAACAAGAAAGCCTATCTTATCCTTTTATTGCACATGTGGTTAAAGAAGGTGGATTGCAACATTATTATACGGTGTTTGGTCAAATCAAGGGGAAGCTTGTTATTGGTGATCCAGATCCTAGCAAGAAGGTCATTAAAATGCCCTTAGAGGAGTTTGCCAAAGAGTGGACGGGAGTTGCTCTCTTTTTTGTTCCAGGAGAAACTTACACTAAATACAAAGAAGATGTGCCTGGGCTTCTTTCATTTTTACCAATTTTGTTTCGTCGTAAGGGTTTGATTGCAGTTATTGTCTTGTTAAGTTTTCTAGTGACCCTTGTTAATATTATTGGTTCTTATTATTTGCAATCTATTATTGACCGCTTGATTCCTCAGGAGGCCTACACTCTTCTAACCATGATTTCGCTAGGCCTATGTATCTCTTATCTAGCTCAACAAGTATTTACTTTTTTCAAAGATTATCTTCTACATCGATTGGGGAATTACTTGTCCATTGCTGTCATTCTTCCTTATATTAAGCATGTCTTTTCCTTACCTATTAGTTTCTTTAGTTCACGTCGTACTGGTGAAATAACGTCACGTTTTGGCGATGCTAACACTATTATCGATGCTCTAGCTTCAACGATTTTATCGATTTTCCTAGATGTGACCATTGTGATGACTCTAGCTGTGGCTCTTATTTTACAAAATCAGTCACTTTTTGTGATGACTCTCACGGTAGTGCCTCTTTATGTTTTAATCATTTTGGCCTTCTATAAGCTTTTTGAAAAGGAAAATTATCAATTGATGGAGGCAAATAGTCAGGTCAATACCGCTGTTATTGATGATTTGCGAGGCATTGAAACCTTAAAATCCTTGAGAGTTGAAGAGAGACGCTATCAGGAAATTGAGGTGAAATTCCATGACTATTTGAAGAAGTCTTTGTCTAAGGCCAAGTGGCAATTAACGCAAGATGGTTTAAAGACAGGGGTTCAGTTAGTTTCCAATGTCTTTATCCTCTGGTATGGGGCACAATTGGTCATGGAAGGGCAATTATCTGCAGGTCAGTTGATTACTTATAATATGTTGCTGAATTATTTTACAACTCCTTTAATTAATATTATCAATCTCCAATCCAAAATTCAGCAAGCCAAAGTAGCCAATAATCGTCTTCAAGAAGTTTATGTTGTGGATAAGGAAGAAAAAGGAAAACTTAAAGAGTTATCCTTTAAACAACTTGCTCTTAAGGGTGTCAGTCACCGTTTTAGTTATCAGCAAGAGACGCTTAGTAAGATTGATTTAACGATTCATAAGGGTGAGAAAATTGCCCTCATGGGTAAAAGTGGATCTGGGAAAACGACCTTAGCGAAAATGTTGTCGGGTTATTACACAAAATCTAGTGGTCATGTAACCCTAGATAAAGATGCTATTGGCCATGCGGAGCTGCGGCAAATGGTGACTTACGTTCCCCAGCAGACCTATGTGTTTACTGGAACCATTTTAGAAAATCTGCTGTTAGGATTTGAAGGAGAAGTTGACGAGAAAGAGCTTCTTAAGGTTTGCCAACAAGCTGATATCTTAGAGGATATTCAAAAAATGCCACTAGGTTTTCAGACCCAAGTATCTGAGGATGGTGGTCTATCTGGTGGTCAAAAACAACGCTTGGCGATAGCGAGGGCCCTCTTGTCCCAGCAGCCTATCTTGATTTTTGACGAAGCTACCAGTGGTCTCGATAGTGATACTGAAAGCAGGGTCATGGCTAATCTTACTAAGATTAAACGAACAATGATTTTTATTGCTCACCGCAATAGTGTCCGTCAACATGTCAGTCGTGTGGTGACCATGGTGAGTGGCCAGATTGAGTCGGACAGTCCTAATTTCAATCCATTCCAGTTTATTTAAAATAATCTTCCTATTATATATGTGTAAAACTTAAGAAGTCTAAATATTCACATCTTGCACCTATCTCCTTAATATAGTATACTGGTAGCATACTATTAAGAGGTGTAAACATGTTAGAGGCATATAAAAATTTTTGGTTAGGCTATCTCGATTTTTATGGTCGTACAAAACGATCAGACTATTGGTGGGTTGTCTTGATTAATGGAGTTATTGGTACTCTTATTTTCCTACTGATGGACTTACTTGGGGAAACAAGAGCTTTTGGCTTTGTATTGATAGCTTTCATTCTATTTATAGCAGCAACGGCGCTTCCTACCATTTCTATGCAGATTCGTCGTCTACGTGATGCCAATTTCAATGTTGCGTGGATTGTATTAAAAGCGACACCACTACTGGTAGTGCTTTGGGTGATGTATGCCTTTCCTACAAGAAATTCAAAATAACTCCAATATAAAAAGAGTGAAACTAGTTAATCTAGTTTCACTCTTTTTTTCTTATAAAATAAAGCTACCTAAGAGGCTAACGAGGGTGAAGCTGATAGTTGCATAAAATATAGCGAGACGAGTTGCCTGAATAGGTTTATAAAGTCGAATTAGCGTTAGGACACACCAAATAAAGAGTACTGTGACAAACCAACCTGACAGTAAGCGACGTGGCGTCACACCATAGAGTGCCATATAAACGCCAAAGAGTTTCCAGCCAGCGATAAGGGCAAAGAGGCTAGCAAAAGTAAAGAGTAAGGTGCATAACAAACGAAGCCCCTTGTGGGTGAAGAAATTTTCTTTAGAAAAAATGTAAAGTCCAGCTAGGATTCCTAAGTTGAGGGTAGAAACTCGAACCAATTGCCAGAAGCCTTGAACCGCAATATGTGAGGCTTGATGAGCTGGAATGCTGGCTTGGTTGAGAGAAAGGAGTTCTCCCATTTGACTAGTGGCAGTTAATATGAATAGGGCATAAGTGAAGCAGAGGCTTCCGAGTACGATATAAGCTGCTACTTTTGGGAAAAGACGGGTCTTTTTGAGACTAGCTTCAAGTTGATTTTGACTGAGTGGCTTATCCTTGGCTAAATAGACTGCAGCAAGTTGGGCAAAAAGTCCCAAAGCTAGGGGAATACTAGAAAGCAAACGGAAGATGATTAGGCCACTGTTTTTGAAGTGAATATTGAAGTTAAACAAAGTAGCAAGTGTTTGGAAAACTTGTTTCCAAAGTTGTCCGAAAGCAGGTAAGACCTGACTAAGCTGACTAGCAGCGAATACAGTTAGTACCAAGGCAATCATGATACTAATGAGAATCATCCATTTGTGGTTCTTGATTACGTGTTTTTCTTCTTCGGAGAGTTCTTGTTTAGGTGCTGTTTTATATAGGAGTGTCCAGGCTCCGATAAAGAAATATTTTAGCGGGAAGATGTAGCTGGTGTATATGAGGTCTAGCCAAACCGTAATTCCCAAACGCTCTTGACTACTTTGTCCAGTGCGTGCCATTAAGTAAAGGAGGAGACTCGCATGAAGGCAAAGAATCTGAGCGCTCCCCCAGTTGTCGTGCAGGCCCCAGAGACTAATTTGCATGCCTTGGAGTAGACTAGTGACCATAAATATTCCCGATTCAAGTCGTATTCCCTTTGCTTTTCCACCTAATAGGCGACAGCCCAGCTCAATCGTACTGATCAAGACAAGGGTTGCTGGAAAGGCAAAGGAAAAATAGGCGAGAAAAAATATTATGCTCACATTGAATGATAGATTGCACGGGCTATATTGTCAGAAACAGTCAAATGCTAAAGACAGTTTTTTATAGATTAACTGTTTATTTATCTGGGATTAAGCAAAGGACTCCTATTGAGAATTACAAAATGTAATGTCATTTTTTGACACCGCATGTTAGTCAAGCTAACATGTAAATGTTGCAAAATTTCTGAAAATTCGTTGACATGTGTTGTTAAAGTAGTATGATATTAACATAAAAAAACTTAGGAGGTTCTTATGTTAGGTGTCATCCTACTCTATGTTGGTATGGTTTTGATGAGTAATGGACTCCATCGTTTAGAGGGTATTCCTGATAAATCAAATGTTGTCATGAATATCTTTACGGGTGGTTTGGGTTTGATTCTCAACATTATTGTCATTGCTTACGGAGCTTGTACAGGGCAAGGCGCTGAATGGTTTTATGGTAGCGCCACTGGTCTTTTATTTGCATTCACCTATCTTTACTCGGCTATCAATACGATTTTCGATTTTGATCAACGTTTGTATGGGTGGTTTAGTTTATTTGTGGCAATTAATACGCTACCAGCAGGGATTCTTTGCTTAACATCTGGATATGGTGGTAATGCTTGGTATGGTATTATTTGGTTCTTGTGGGGTATTCTATGGCTAACTGCCTTTATTGAAATTAACCTTAAGAAGAACCTAGGAAAATTTGTCCCTTACCTAGCTATTTTTGAAGGAATTGTAACAGCTTGGATTCCAGGGCTTTTGATGCTTTGGGGCAAGTGGTAAGCATTGATTTAAGGAGGAAAAACGATGCAATTGACAATGCGTGAGCAGGAAAAAATGATGATTAGCCTTGCGGCTATGATTGCTCAACGACGTAAAGATAAAGGAATCAAATTGAATCATCCAGAAGCGGTTGCTTTGATTACAGACTATGTGCTTGAAGGTGCAAGAGAAGGTAAAACTGTTGCCCAATTGATGGATGAAGCTCGCAATCTTTTAACACGTGAAGATGTTATGGAAGGTATTGCGGAAATGATTCCAATGATTCAAGTTGAAGCTACTTTTACGGACAGTACAAAACTGGTTACTGTTCATGATCCTATTCAGTAAGGAGAAATGTAATGATTCCAGGTGAATACCATGTGGCGAGTGAGCCAATTGATTATAACGGTGGTTACGAAGCCATTAGTCTTGAAGTGAAAAATGTGGGTGACCGGGCTGCCCAAGTGGGCTCTCACTACCATTTTTATGAAGCAAACGAAGCTGGTCTTCAATTTGATCGTGAAAAGGCGCGAGGCAAACGTCTAGATATTCCAGCAGGTACAGCCATTCGTTTTGAGCCAGGTGAAACGAAAACAGTACAACTTATTGACTTTGGAGGGAAACGTCGTATTTTTGGTTTCAATAACAAGGTCAATGGTTTCTTAGACTAGAAAGAGGACAAATCGATGAGTTTTAAAATGGATCGTGAAGAGTATGCTCAACACTACGGACCAACTGTAGGTGATAGCGTACGTCTTGGAGATACCAATCTTTTTGCAGCCATTGAAAAAGACTTTACTGTTTATGGACAGGAATCTAAGTTTGGTGGCGGTAAAGTTTTGCGTGATGGTATGGGTGTTAGTGCTACGGAAACACGTGACAATCCATCAGTTGTTGACACCATTATTACAGGTGCAACCATCATTGACTATACAGGTATTATTAAAGCAGATATCGGTATTCGTGATGGTAAGATTGTTGCTATCGGTCGCGGTGGTAACCCAGATACAATGGACAATGTGGACTTTGTTGTGGGTGCTAGTACAGAAGCCATTGCCGCTGAAGGTTTGATTGTGACTGCTGGTGGTATTGACCTTCACGTGCACTATATTTCTGCCGATCTTCCTGAATTTGGTTTGGATAACGGGATTACTACCCTCTTTGGTGGTGGTACTGGTCCTGCTGACGGAAGTAATGCAACAACTTGTACACCAGGTAAATTCCATATTACTCGTATGTTGCAAGCTGTTGATGATATGCCTGCTAACTTTGGTTTCCTTGCTAAAGGTGTTGGTTCTGAGACTGAAGTGGTTGAAGAGCAAATTAAAGCTGGTGCAGCAGGAATTAAGACACACGAGGACTGGGGTGCGACTTACGCAGGTATTGATAATTCCCTTAAAGTTGCGGATAAATACGATGTTTCTTTTGCGGTCCACACTGACTCTTTGAATGAAGGTGGATTTATGGAAAATACGTTGGAATCCTTCCAAGGTCGTACCGTTCATACCTTCCACACCGAAGGTTCAGGTGGTGGACATGCTCCAGATATCATGGTTTTTGCTGGTAAGGAAAATATTTTACCATCATCAACTAACCCAACTAACCCATACACTACAAATGCTATTGGTGAGTTGTTAGATATGGTTATGGTTTGCCACCACTTGGATCCAAAAATCCCAGAAGACGTCTCTTTTGCTGAATCACGTGTACGTAAACAAACTGTGGCTGCAGAAGACGTTCTTCATGATATGGGTGCCCTTAGTATCATGACTTCAGATGCCATGGCTATGGGACGTGTCGGTGAAGTAGCAATGCGTTGTTGGCAACTAGCTGATAAGATGAAAGCTCAGCGTGGTCCACTTGAAGGGGATTCAGAATTTAACGATAATAACCGTATCAAACGTTACGTGGCTAAATATACAATTAACCCTGCCATCACTAACGGTATTGCAGACTATATCGGTTCTGTAGAAGTTGGTAAATTTGCAGATTTGGTTATCTGGGAACCAGCACAATTTGGTGCAAAACCTAAGTTGGTACTTAAGGGTGGTATGTTAACTTATGGTGTTATGGGTGACGCTGGTTCAAGTCTTCCAACACCTCAACCACGTATCATGCGTAAATTATATGGTGCTTACGGTCAAGCGGTTCATGAAACAAATCTTACATTTGTCTCTCAATATGCTTATGATCACGGTATCAAAGAAGAAATTGGTTTGAATAAGATTGTTCTTCCGGTTAAGAATACACGTAACTTGACTAAGCGTGATATGAAACTTAATGATTACGCTCCAAAAACAATCCGTATTGACCCACAGACCTTTGATGTCTTTATTGATGATGAATTAGTTACTTGTGAACCAATCCATACGACATCATTGTCTCAACGCTATTTCTTGTTCTAAGAAAGAGTGTCAGATAAATGAGGCTGGAATTTTTCCTCCAACCTCTTTTGTATTTTATGGCGAAAACGTTTTTAGTGCTTTCTTAAAGTGCTTGACTTTGATGCAATTTTTAAATGTAATAGGAAAGGAAAAAGTATGATTTTTACAAAAGTAGATGCTCTTGTTAAAGATATTGATGTTGATAAATATCATATTGAAACAGTCATTCTTTCAAGTGACGATCTTAATAAAAAAATTATTCGTGTGAAAAGCGACCACGGCAATGAATTTGGTATTCGTCTTGATAAGGGGCAAAAATTGCAAAATGGCTCTGCCTTTTTCATTGATGACCATCATGTTTTGGCGATTGGTGTTGAATCACAGGATTTGATTGTCATTTCTCCTAAAGATATGGATGAAATGGGAATTACAGCTCACATTCTTGGGAATACTCATAAACCAATTGAGGTGAAAGATGCCAAGATTTATTTGGAAGTTGACCCTGTTGTAGAGCAAGTATTGACTCAAAAAGACATTGCCTACACGATTGAGGAAGTGGTCCTTGACAAACCCCTTCGTCACGTGAATTTGACTGCCCATGAACATTAATCCTTTTGCTAACGTGTCTTTGCGAGACTATCTTGAAATTGTTCAAATTGTTGATTCAACCTTTCCAATTGGATCATTTAACCACTCTTTTGGGATGGAAAATTATCTGCGTGAAGACACTGTAACAGATGATAAGGGCTATGAGGAATGGCAAGAGGCTTATTTAGATAGCCAATTTAAGTATGGTGAAGGACTTGTGATTAAGCTAGTCTATGATGCCATGGCTTCTGATGATTTGGCTCAAGTTTGGCAATATGATAAGACTTTGACTGTTTCGACGCAAGCGCGTGAAACCAGACAAGGAACGAAGATGATTGCTAAGCAAATGTTGCGCCTGATTCAAAGGCTACATGCTATTCCAGTATTAGATGACTATCAGTCCAAAATACGTAAGGGTGAGGTTTATGGCAATCCTGCCATTGTCTTTGCGCTTTATGTCTTCAACAAGGGGATTGGTTGCAGTGAGGCCATAGCACTTTATGGCTATAGCGTTATCTCGACTATGGTTCAAAATGCTGTTCGTGCCATTCCGCTTGGACAATTTGCTGGACAAGAGATCGTTTTACGTAGCTTTTCACAATTAGAACATATAACACAAGCCATTCAAGAACTTGATGCGTCCTACCTTGGGGCCAATACACCTGGTCTTGAATTAGCTCAGATGAAACATGAAACTCAGGTGTTCCGCCTATTCATGTCCTAAAATATCAACAAGGTTGAGAGGAAAAAAACAATGACAAAACGTACTGTAATTATTGGAGTTGGTGGACCTGTTGGTTCAGGGAAGACTCTTTTGCTTGAACGTCTCACACGACGTATGTCTGACCTAAATTTAGCGGTTATTACCAACGATATTTATACCAAAGAAGACGCCCTTTTCTTGGCGAAAAATTCAAGCCTAGATGAAGACCGTATCATTGGTGTAGAAACTGGTGGATGTCCTCATACTGCGATTCGTGAGGATGCTTCTATGAACTTTGAAGCGATTGAAACCCTTCAAGAACGCTTCAATCATGATTTGGATGTTATTTTCCTTGAAAGTGGTGGAGACAACTTGGCTGCGACATTTAGCCCTGACTTGGTTGATTTCACTATTTATATTATTGACGTTGCTCAGGGTGAAAAAATCCCTCGTAAGGCTGGTCAAGGGATGATTAAGAGTGACCTCTTCTTGATTAACAAGACTGACCTTGCACCTTATGTTGGAGCTAACCTCGACCGTATGCGTGAAGATACCCTTCATTTCCGTAACGAGAATTCTTTCATTTTCACAAATCTGAATAATGAAGACAATGTTAAGGAAGTGGAAGAATGGATTCGTAAGAATTTCCTACTAGAGGACTTGTAAGATGACACAAGCATACGATGGCTTTGTCCATCTTGGATTTTCAAACCGAAATGGTCGTACAATTTCCCACAAGAAATACCAAGAAGGTAACTCTCGAGTATCAGCGGATAATTCAGATGCCAATGGTGTTCCTTACTATTTCCTAATTAATATGGGTGGGGGCTTTGTCGAGGGTGAGCAGTATCAAGTGACCATTGATGTTAATAAAGATGCTCATGCCTTGGTAACAACCCAAACACCTACCTATGTTTACAAGTGTGAAAGAGGACAGTTGACGCAACAACATACGTCCATCACACTTGAAGAAAATAGCTATTTGGAGTACATGGCTGATGAAGTCATTCCCTATTTGAGATCACGCTATTTCCAAACAAGTCGTATTGATATGGATAAGTCTGCCCACTTGATTTATTCAGATGGTGTGACGGCAGGTTGGTCTCACGAGGATTTGCCGTTTCAATACCATTATTTTCGTAATTTGACACAAATCTACCAAGATAATGAGCTTGTTTATAGCGATCAGACCCTCTTAGAGCCTCAGAAACAAGATATGTTTAAGCTTGGTTATTTTGAAGGCTGGCGTAATTATAATAGTTTGGTAATGGTGTCACCAAATATTGACGAGGCTTTTGTTAAGGCTTTGCAGAAGCACTTAGAAGATCTGAATTTAGAGTCTGATTTTGCTATTTCATCCTTAGATATCCCAGGTCTGGTGTTGCGTATCTTAGGAAAAACTGCTGAGGATAATCGTCGCGTCATTTATGCCTGTGCAGACTATTTTAGACAAGAAATACATGGATTAACCCCTTTGAATTTGAGAAAAAATGATATGAGGAGATAAAAAATGCATATTCCTGAAAACTACCTAAGCCCTACGACTTGTGCGGCAATGGGGGCAGTTATGTTGCCTATTTGGTATAAGGCCGTCAAGGAGGTAAAGGTTAAAGTTGATACTGATAAAAAAACGATTCCTATGTTGGGAATCGGGACTTCCTTGTCCTTTCTTATCATGATGTTTAATCTTCCAGCTCCGGGTGGAACTAGTGCCCATGCTGTTGGGGCAGTACTAATTGCTATATTGTTAGGACCTTGGGCTTCCTGTTTAGCAGTTAGTGTAGCCCTGGCTATGCAGGCCTTGCTCTTTGGTGACGGTGGAATCTTGGCCTTTGGTGCTAACGCCTTTTGTATGGCAGTTGTTATGCCATTTGTAGGTTATGCTGTTTATAAACTCTTGAATAAGTGGACAAAGAACAGGATAATTGCCAGCTTTTTTGGAGGTTATATTGGGATTGTAGCTGCAGCTCTGACTGTTGCAGTTTTACTAGGAATTCAGCCTATTCTCTTTAAAGATAGTAGTGGTAATCCGCTTTACAACCCATACCCTTTGAGAGTGACACTTCCAGTAATGGGCTTGACTCACCTCCTCATCGGTCTGGTAGAAGGATTCTTCACAGCTGGTGTTCAAGAATTCATTGAACGTTTGAATATTGATAATACTCAGGAACTAACGACTAAAAAACTACGTCCTTTATTGCTCTTTATCCTAGCCTTGATTATCCTAACACCACTTGGTTTATTGGCGACGGGAACAGCTTTTGCGGAATGGGATGTCAAAGAGTTGGTAGAAAAATTGGCTCATTATCATGTGGAAGCCCAAGCGCCAAAAGGAATGTTGAATGGTTTCTCATTCAATGCCCTCTTCCCAGATTATAGTATTGCAGGTATTCCAGAAGTCTTGGGTTATATTCTGAGCGCTGCTTCTGCTGTTTTGATCTTCTTCATCCTCTATCGCTTGATTTTCGGTAGAAAGGTTGAAAAATGATTCTGCCAGAATGGATGTCGGAAGAACGCCCGGTAGTCACTAAAGTCGGTAGAAATAACTTTCTTATCCGGAATCGTCACCATCTGGAAGCTCTGCTTCAAAAGTTTGAAACGCATCCTTTAAAAGTGACATCAGTCTTTCATCCAACAGCTAAGGTTTTACTTCTCTTTTTCCTACTTATTTCAGTGGGAATTAGCCGAAATCTCACAGTTTTGTGGATTCTAGCCTTGTTTTTAGGAGCTGGAGTGGCTTTTCTACCACATTCTGTTTTAGTAAGAACCTTGAAAAAGACTGTAGTGTTGTTGATTTTTCCTTTAGTTCTTTATCTACCGCATCTCTTACTTAGCGGAGGTCAATCGCTCTTTCTTTTTAGACTTCCTTTGATTGCCGTAGCCATTGCTTATTATTCAGAGACGAGTACAATAAGTGAGATGTTAGCGGCATTAAAAGGGTTGCATTTTCCTGATCTTGTTCTGCTCCAGTTAGATATCACCATAAAATATATTGATGTCTTTGGAAAACAATTGATGGATTTGCTCAAAGGGATTGAAGCGCGAAGTTTTGGTGGCAATCATCGTTTCCGGATTGGAAGTAATATCTGGGGAATTTTATACCTTAAAGCCATACGCTATGGTGAGGAACTGACTCAAGCCATGGAAGCACGTTGCTTTGTTGGTGAGTATGTCAAGTCATCACAGTCATTCACATGGAAAGACTGGCTGGCCTTGATAAGTCTAGTAGCAGTGATTTTAGGACAGATTCTGTTAGGAGGATGAGATGTTTCAATTGAATCAAGTGGCCTGTGCCTATGAACAAAAAAAGGTCTTTACTGGTCTTGATTTGGAGATTAGACAAGGACAATATGTGATGTTGATGGGAGAAAACGGGACTGGGAAATCAAGTCTTATCAGTTTATTAACTGGTTTCAAGCAGGCAGAATCTGGACGCATTCTTTTCTTAGGGAAGGACCTCAAAGAATGGCTGAAGGACAAACGTCAAAAACGGGATTTTTATAGTCGCCTCGGAATCCTCTTTCAGGATGTGGATAGTCAGTTATTTAATAGTACTGTCTATGATGAGATTGCTTTTGGTCCTCGCCAGCTAGGTCTAACCGAAAAAGAAGTCTCACAGCGCGTTCAAGACACGCTATCCCTGCTTAAAATTGACGATTTAAGAGATCGCGTTCCCTATCAACTGTCTGGTGGAGAAAAGAAGAAAGTGGCTTTTGCCAGTATCATGGTAACTAATCCAGATGTGTATATTCTTGATGAACCCTTCAATAATCTTTCTAAAGAATATGAAGAATTTTTTAGGGAACTTCTACATGACCTTCATTCAGCTGGAAAAACTATTATCATGTCTGCTCACCACTTCAAGCACCTTCATCATGAAAAGGCTGATGTTCTTCTTTTCGAAGATGGCAAAGCTGATTTCTTTCCTGCCCAGGAAGTGCTCAGTAACCAGCAAGTAGTTGAGCGTTTGTCACATTATTAATAAGGATAAGTAGGAAATCGTTCTAGGTTTCCTACTTTTTTCTTTGTCAAACAATTGATATTTTTAGGTGATAGTATTTTCTTATCACCTTGATTATGTTTAAGTATTAGTTAAGCTTAGTGAATTCTGTTACAATAATAACAATCAATCTCAAAGGAGAGTATTATGAAACTTAAAAAAATTCTTGGAATTACGGGTGTAGCCATTGCTTCAGTAGCTTTGCTTGCTGCATGTTCATCTAAATCATCAAAAGAAGCATCTAAATCTTCAGGTGCTAAAGAAACAATTAACTTTGCCACTGTTGGGACAACAGCACCGTTCTCATATGAAGAAAACGGTGAATTGACTGGTTACGATGTGGAAGTGGCTAAAGCAGTCTTTAAAGACTCTGACAAATATGAAGTGAAATTCCAAAAAACAGAATGGTCTTCAGTCTTCACAGGTCTTGACTCAGCTAAATACCAAATGGCTGGGAACAATATCTCTTATTCAGAAGAACGTGACCAAAAATATCTCTTCTCATATCCAATTGGTACCACACCAGCTGTTTTGACTGTTCCAAAAGATAGTAATATTAAGAAATATGATGATATTGCTGGACACTCAACGCAGGTTGTTCAAGGAACATCGACAGCTACTCAATTGACAGAGTTTAATGATAAACATTCAGACAAGCCAGTTGAACTTAACTACACAAATGAAAATATTACACAAATGTTGACAAGTTTGAATGAAGGTAAGTACGACTTCAAGATTTTTGATGCACCAACTGTTAATGCAATTATCAAAAATAATAAGTTGAGCAACTTGAAGACGATTGAACTTAAATCTGATCAACAACCATATATCTACTTCTTGTTCGCAGATAACCAAAAAGATCTTCAAAAATTTGTAAACAAACGTTTGGAAGAACTCCAAAAAGATGGTACTTTGGCTAAGTTGGCTGAAAAATTCCTTGGAAACAAAGATTATATTCCAACTAAAGACGCTTTGAAAGTTCCAAGCAAAAAATAAGAAAGGAGCTGGGAATAATTCTCAGCTTTTTCATATAATTAAAATCTAGGACATGTTATAGTTAAAAACTATAGATATATACAATTATAAACAATTTGCTACAATTCTTATCCTATGGGATAATAATTTTACACTTAAAACAATTAAAGGGAGTTCGTTATGAAACTTAAAAAAATTCTTGGAATTACAGGATTGGCAGTCGCTTCAACAGTAGCTTTGGCTGCTTGTGGTGCTGGCGGTAACAAATCAGCTAAGGATGATAAAACTTTGACAGTTGGTGTCATGACTTTGGATGACACTACTGAGCCGTTGTGGGATAAAGTCAAAGAATTGGCTAAAGACAAGGGTGTTACTATCGAGTTGAAAGAGTTCACAGACTACAACCAACCAAATGAAGCCCTTAAAAACGGCGAAATCGATGTTAATGCTTTTCAACACATTTATTTCTTGAACAACTGGAACAAAGAAAATAAGGGTGATGTTGTTGCGGCAGCTGACACACTTCTTAGCCCAATCCACCTTTTCTCAGGTACTGAAAACGGAAAAGCTAAGTATAAAGATGTTAAAGAGCTTCCAGATGGAGCTACTATCTCAGTACCTAACGATGGTACAAACGAAAGCCGTGCGTTGACACTCCTTCAAACAGCTGGTTTGATTAAGTTGGATGTTAAAGATGGTGAATTGGCAACTATCAAGAACATTTCTGAAAATCCAAAGAAACTGGATATCAAAGAAATCGCAGCTGAACAAGCTGCCCAAACTCTTTCATCTGTAGATGCAGCAGTTGTTAACAACTCATACGCACAACAACAAAATGTTGACTATGACACAACCCTCTTCCAAGAAGATCCAAGCCAAGATTTGAAAGATTGGGTCAATATCATTGCAGCTAATAAAGATTGGGAAAAATCAAATAAAGCTGATGCTATCAAGACTTTGATTAAAGCCTACCAAAATGATGAAGTAGCGCAAATCATCTATGATGCATCTAACAAGGTTGACCTTCCAGCATGGAAAGGTGCCCCAACACAAGATCAATTGAAAGCTAATTCAAAGAAATAAGCTAAGGACAGAGGGCGTGTGAGAGCACGCCGTTTTGTCGTGTATGAAGGAGACGATTTGATGGCATTTTCAAGTGAAGAAGAGCAGTTACGAAAATTTCGTAACGATGAAATTGCTCAGCACTATTTTGAAGTTTTGCGGACTTTGATTTCTAAAAAATCTATTTTTGCTCAAAATATTGGTCTCTATGATGTAGCTGCTTACCTTGGTGAGATTTTCTCTGGTGTTGGCGCAGAGGTGACAATTGACGAGACCCATACGGCACCTTTTGTCTTGGCGAAATTCAAGAGTCCAAATCCAGATGCGAAAACAATTATTTTCTATCAACACTATGATACTGTTCCTGCGGACAATGATCAGCCATGGACCGATGAACCTTTCCGTCTGACTGTTCGAAAGGGATATATGTATGGTCGTGGTGTCGATGATGATAAGGGGCATATTACAGCTCGTCTGACAGCCCTTCGTAAGTATATTCGTGAGGTCGGAGATCTTCCTGTAAATATTACGTTTATGATGGAAGGTGCTGAAGAATCTGCATCAACAGACCTTGAAAAATATTTAGAAAAATACCGAGATGATCTTCTTCCAGCAGACCTATTGGTTTGGGAGCAAGGGAACCGAAATAGTAAAGGTCAATTGGAAATCACAGGTGGGAACAAGGGGATTATTACCTTTGACTTGTCTGTCGAGAGTGCTGATGTTGATATCCACTCTAAATTTGGTGCAGTGATTGAATCGGCGTCATGGTACTTGCTCAATGCTATCTCAAGCATGAGAGATGATCAGGGACGTATCCTTATCGACGGCATCTATGAAAAGATTGTCCAACCAAACGAACGAGAGATGAATCTTATCGAAACTTATGCCATTGAAAATGCAGACAGTCTTCGTAGGATTTACGGCTTAAAACTACCCATTTTAGAAAGTGACCGCCGAGCGTTCTTAAAAACTTACTATTTTGAGCCTGCTCTTTCTATTGAGGGAATTTCAACAGGTTATCAGGGGCAAGGGGTTAAGACCATCTTACCAGCTCAAGCCAGAGCTAAGATGGAGATGCGTTTGGTCCCTGGCTTGACACCTGAGTACGTTTTGGAGTGTATTAAGGCTCACCTCAAAAAAGAAGGATTTGACCGTATCAAGGTAACCTTCACTCTTGGTGAAGAAAGTTATCGAAGTGATATGTCTGATCCAGCTATTGTCAATGTTATTGAGTTAGCAAAAGGCTTTTATGAAGAAGGTGTCGCGGTCCTTCCAACAGCAGCAGGTACGGGGCCTATGCATATGATTTATCAGGCTTTGGGTGTTCCTATGGCAGCCTTTGGTATAGGGAATGCTAACAGTCGTGACCATGGTGGGGATGAAAATGTTAGTCTAGCAGATTACTACACCCACATTGAACTAATTAAGGAGTTAATTGCAAGTTATGAGTAATGTCATTATTGATTTGAAAAATATTGATATCACCTTTACGCAGAAACGCCGCACTATTCAAGCGGTTAAGGATGTGTCTATCCAGATTGAGAAAGGTGATATTTACGGAATTGTTGGTTATTCAGGGGCTGGTAAATCTACCCTTGTGCGTGCTATCAATCTTTTGCAAGTGCCTACAGCTGGTAAAATCACTATCGGTAAAGATGTGACTTTTCAGGACGGTCAGGTCCAATTGACGACAAAAGAATTGCGCCAGAAACGTCAAACGATTGGGATGATTTTCCAACACTTTAACCTTATGGCTCAAAAGACGGCTTATGAAAATGTAGCTTTTGCTCTTCGTCATTCTAAACTAAGCAATGAAGAGAAAGACAAAAAAATTCGTGGTCTTTTGGAATTGGTTGATTTGGCTGATCGTGCCGAAAACTATCCTGCACAGTTGTCAGGTGGTCAAAAACAACGTGTAGCGATTGCCCGTGCCTTGGCTAATGATCCTGAAATCTTGATTTCAGATGAGTCTACCTCAGCTCTTGACCCAAAAACAACTAAGCAGATTCTTTCACTTTTGCAGGATTTGAATAAAAAGCTTGGTTTGACAGTAGTTATGATCACCCACGAAATGCAAATTGTTAAAGACATTTGTAACCGTGTGGCTGTTATGCAAAATGGTCAACTTTTGGAAGAGGGCAGTGTTCTTGATATCTTCTCAAATCCACAAGAAGATTTGACACAAGAATTTATTGAAACTGCTGCAGGGATTGAAGATGCCTTGGCTAAGATTAATGCACAACCCGTAGTGAAAAACTTACCAGGCTCAGCCCTTCTTGTTCAACTTAAATATGCTGGTTCTTCAACAGATGAGCCACTCTTGACTGAAATTTTCAAAGATTACGGAGTTTCAAGTAACATCCTTTACGGTAACCTTGAGATTCTAGGTGATACACCTGTTGGTGAATTGGTCGTTGTATTGGATGGTGAGGCAGATAAGGTTCTTGCTGCTCAAAAAGCGATTGAAAATGCAGGTGTCAGCTTGCAAGTACTTAAGAAAGGAGCCCAATAATGGCAGATTGGATTCAACAAAACTTTCCAGATATTTATCGTATCGGTATGCAGGGGGTTAACTCTTGGCCAGACGCCATCTATGCGACTCTCTACATGACGGTTATTTCCTTCATCATTGGGGGACTTCTTGGTCTTGTTATGGGGCTCTTCTTGGTATTGACAGGTCCTCGTGGAGTTATTGAAAATAAATTTGTTTTCCAAATCTTGGATAAAATCACTTCAATCTTCCGTGCCATTCCTTTCATCATCCTCTTGGCGATTTTGAAAGGCTTCACTTACTTTATCGTAGGGACTAACCTTGGTATGACAGCTGCCTTGGTTCCATTGTCAGCTGCAACCTTCCCATTTTTTGCTCGTCAGGTACAGGTGGTACTTGCAGATCTTGACCGTGGCGTTATTGAAGCAGCACAAGCTAGTGGTGCGACACTTTGGGATACGATTAAGGTTTACCTTGGTGAAGGTCTACCTGAGTTGGTCCGTGTATCAACCGTAACTCTGATTTCCCTAGTCGGTGAAACTGCAATGGCCGGTGCTATCGGTGCAGGTGGTCTTGGTTACATCGCCATCTACTATGGATATAACCGTTCTAGTACATCAGTTACCATTTTGGCAACTTTCTTGATTTTGATTTTGATTTTCCTTATCCAATTCTTGGGTGATTTCTTGACCCGTAAATTGAGTCATAAATAGGATTTGAGAGCCTGTTTGCCACAGGCTTTTCTCATGCCTTGACGATTTCAGATATTTATCATAGTATGGAAGCTATCGAATGCTTTATGGTTGGCTAACCATAAAAAAGGAGTTAATGAGTTATGAAACGTTTTATTTCAACTTGGAATAGGACCAGTCTAATCAAGCGTATTGCCATTGGTGTGGTAATTGGTGCTGTACTTGGTTTGCTTGTTCCTAAGTTTACGGTTATTGGTCTCTTAGGAGACATGTTTGTTGGTGGCTTGAAGGCAATTGCTCCACTTTTGGTCTTTGCCTTGGTTGCCAACGCCCTTTCCCAAACGCGAGAAGGTCAACAAAGTAATATGAAAACAGTTATTGTTCTTTATCTCTTTGGGACCTTTGCGGCTGCTTTGACGGCTGTTATTTCTCACTATATTTTTCCAATTTCTCTGAAGTTGGGAGCAGCTGCAGCGACTAAAGCGACAGCACCTCAAGGTGTGGGAGAAGTCTTTAAAGATTTATTGCTTAAGATGGTAGATAACCCTGTCAATGCCTTGGCTCAAGCCAATTATATTGGGGTTTTGGTATGGGCAGTTGTCTTTGGTTTTGCCATGCGAACAGCTAGCAATCACACGAAGGATTTGCTTAATACCTTGGCAGAAGTGACTTCACAAATCGTTCGTTGGATTATCAACTTGGCCCCATTTGGTATCCTTGGTCTTGTCTTTAATACTATTTCTGAGAATGGTGTTGGTGTTTTGGCAGATTATGGTGTCCTAATCCTTGTTTTAGTGGGAACAATGGCCTTTGTTGCCTTGGTTGTTAATCCAATCATTGCTTTTGTGATGATGGGCAAAAATCCTTTCCCACTGGTTTTCCGTTGTTTGAAAGACTCTGGGATTACAGCCTTCTTTACTCGCTCATCAGCAGCCAATATTCCAGTTAACCTTCAACTTTGTAAGGATCTTGGTTTGAATCCTGATACCTATTCGGTTTCTATCCCTTTGGGGTCAACTATTAATATGGCTGGAGCAGCCGTGACAATCAATGTCTTAACGCTTGCTGCAGTAACGACTTTGGGGATTCAGGTCGACTTTGCGACAGCACTCATTCTTAGTGTGGTTTCAGCTATTTCTGCTTGTGGTGCCTCAGGTATTGCTGGAGGCTCCCTCCTATTAGTGCCAGTAGCATGTAGCCTCTTTGGTATCTCAAATGATTTGGCCATGCAAGTTGTCGGTGTCGGCTTTATCGTAGGTGTCATCCAAGACTCTTGTGAAACAGCCCTTAACTCTTCAACAGATGTTCTCTTTACAGCAGTAGCAGAAAAGAGCCGTTGGAAGAAAGCATAGCTAATTGTATAAGGTCGGCCTATTTGGCTGGCTTTTTGATTTTAGAGAAAACATAGTCAAAGACTATAGCTAGCTCAAGAATCTATCATCTTTAAAAAGCCCTTAAAATATGGTAAAATAAACCGTTCAAAGAGAAAAGGTAAAACATTTATGACTAATAATTTATTGGTGCTTCAATCAGACTTTGGTTTGGTTGACGGTGCTGTTTCGGCCATGATTGGTGTGGCCCTTCAGGAAGAACCTAGTTTGGGAGTTCATCACCTGACACATGATATTACTCCCTATAACACTTTTGAGGCTTCCTATCGTCTGTTTCAGACCGTTGAATACTGGCCTGAGGGGACAACCTTTGTTTCGGTAGTTGATCCGGGTGTAGGTTCCTCACGTAAAAGTGTGGTTGCCTTAACAAAGACGGGGCAATATATCGTCACACCAGATAACGGGACACTTTCTTATATCAAGAAGGTTGTTGGTATCGAGGCTGTTCGTGAGATTTCCGAGGTTGAGAATCGTCGTAGTAATACAGAGCTTTCCTATACCTTCCATGGTCGTGATGTTTATGCCTATACAGGTGCCAAATTAGCTTCTGGTCATATCAGTTTTGAAGAAGTTGGTCCTGAGTTACCTGTGGATAAAATTCTAGAACTTCCAGTGGTTGAAACCATCATAGAGGATAATTTGGTTCGTGGGGCGATTGACATTTTGGATGTCCGTTTCGGCTCTCTGTGGACCTCTATCACACGTGATGACTTTTACGCCTTGGAACCAAACTTTGGTGATCGATTCGAAGTAACCATCTTTAACAATGATATGTTGGTCTACCAAAACCAAGTTACCTATGGGAAATCTTTTGCGGATGTTCGTATCGGTCAGCCAATTATTTATATCAATTCCCTCTATCGTGTTGGCTTAGCCATTAACCAAGGGTCTTTTGCCAAGGCCTATAATGTTGGTGTAGGGTCTAACTGGCACATTGAAATTAAACGTTTAGGAGATTAAAGTAAGATTATGAAAAATAATTCAATTCGTACAGTAGTTGCGACAGGTATTGGTGCAGCACTCTTTATTATCATTGGTATGTTTGTTAATATCCCTATTTTTGGGAATACTAGCATCCAACTCCAGTATGCTGTTCAAGCCCTATTCTCAGTGATTTTTGGGCCTATCACAGGTTTCTTTATGGGCTTTATTGGGCATGCACTTAAAGATGGCATCCAATACGGAAATATCTCATGGGCTTGGGTACTTGCAAGTGCTATTACAGGACTTGTAATTGGTCTATTCAACAAAAAATATGATGTGACAACTGGCAAGTTTTCTTTGATGAGTATGATTTGGTTTAACCTAGCACAAGCATTGGCCCTTCTTATTGCCTATGGTATCGTTACCCCTATTGGTGATAGACTTCAATTTGCACAAGCCTGGTCATACCTTTATGCACAAAGTTTTGTAGCTGGCGTAGCTAACTTTATTACAATTGCAATTGGAGGAACCCTCCTTCTTGCAATCTATGCTAGCTCACGTACACAATCTGGTAGTCTTACAAAGGACTAGCATAAATCATAGGAGAGTGGGACTGTCAGTTTGTTTTGATACCTCCTCTCTTTTTTAGTAGAAACATGGATAAATACATTAGTTTTAATCAGTTTACATTTCAATATGATGCACAAGCAGAAGCGACGCTTAAAGATATCAGCTTTGATATTGCCAAGGGCGAGAAAGTCCTCATCTTAGGTCCTTCTGGTAGTGGAAAGTCGACTCTAGCTCAGTGTCTCAATGGTATCATACCTAATATTCATAAAGGACAGGCACAAGGCCAGGTAAGGATAGATGGTCAGGATATTTTCAAGCAATCTATCTATGATAAGTCACAGTTGGTATCGACGGTATTGCAGGATCCAGATGGTCAGTTTATTGGCCTAACAGTAGCCGAGGATTTGGCTTTTGCCTTGGAGAATGATTGTGCTGATCAAAGTGAGATGAAAGATAAGGTAGCCCTTTGGGCTGAGCGTCTAGACTTGACCTCCCTTTTGAATCACCGCCCTCAAGATTTATCAGGTGGCCAAAAGCAACGAGTCAGTTTGGCTGGTGTCTTGATTGATGAGAGTCCTATTCTTTTATTTGATGAGCCTCTGGCAAATTTAGATCCTAAATCAGGACAGGAAACCATTGATCTCATTGATAAGATCCACAAGGAGGTGGGAGCTACGACGATTATTATTGAACATCGCCTAGAAGATGTTCTTTATCGTCCCGTTGACCGCATTTTACTGGTCAATGAAGGAGAGCTCCTCTTTAATGGTAGCCCAGATGAGCTTTTATCGAGCAAACTCTTGCTAGAAAATGGGATTCGCGAACCTCTATATGTGACGGTTTTACGTCAGTTGGGATTTGACACAAGGAGTGCACAAAATCTTAGTCAATTGGATGCTTTAGACTTATCTGACCTTGCTCTGCCAGACAGAGTTTTGAAGGATAAAAGAGACAGTTCGAGTGATTCTATTTTGAAAGTTGAGGGGCTTAGTGTTTCCTATGGAGATAATCCAGCAATTATAGAGGATCTGTCCTTTAGCTTGAAAAAAGGTGAGCGACTAGCGATTGTCGGTAAAAATGGGGCTGGGAAGTCGACGCTTGCCAAGGCTCTATGCGGTTTTGTCCCTAGTCAAGGGAAATTAACTTACGAGGGTCAGGATATTAGTCAGGATAGCATCGCCGAGCGTTCAGAACGTATAGGCTTTGTTTTGCAAAACCCAAATCAGATGATTAGCCAAACTATGATTTTTGATGAGGTCGCTCTTGGTTTGCGTTTGCGAGGTATTGAAGAGGCTGAGGTTGAAGAGCGTGTTCATGAGGTCTTGAAGACTTGTGGTCTCTATAGTTTTCGTAAATGGCCCATTTCTGCGCTTTCCTTTGGTCAGAAAAAGCGCGTGACCATTGCATCTATCTTGGTTTTGAAACCTGAAATCATTATCTTGGATGAGCCAACAGCTGGTCAAGATTACAAGACTTACACAGATATCATGACTTTCTTGGACAGTCTTCAGAAGCAAGGTCATACGATTGTGATGATTACTCATGACATGCAGCTCATGTTGGAATATAGCGATCGTTGTCTCGTTGTGGTTGAGGGTAAAGTCATTGCAGACGGCAACCCTGTTACAATTCTTAATCAGAAGGGTTTACTAGAGTCAGCCAATCTCAAGCAGACATCTCTTTATACTTTGGGTCAGAAATTGTCAAGTGATCCAGTAGAAGTAACCCAGTATTATATCGAAAAAGGAGGCCCTAATGTCTAATCGTTTAATTGGTTATCAGTCAGGTCAAGGTTTCCTCTATGATTTGTCTGGGGCAAGTAAGATGCTTTTCTTTATCTTGGTTTCAGTTGCCTGTATGGCAACCTATGACCCCCGCTTTATCCTAGCAGTAGGCTTACTTTCCATTTATCTCTTTTATTTGGCTAAGATTCGTTGGCGAGATATTTCTTTTGTTGTTAAGATTATTGGATCCATTGCTCTCTTTAATTTACTTATGGTCTACCTTTTCGCACCTGGTTATGGTGAAGAAATTTACGGGGCAAAGACAGTTCTTATTGAAGGCTGGGGACGTTTCTATCTGACCAGTCAGGAGCTTTTTTACCTTGCAAATCTATTGCTTAAATATTTTTCAACGGTTCCTCTTGCCATCCTATTTCTCATGACTACCCATCCAAGTCAGTTTGCGGCTAGTCTTAATCAGATTGGAATTCCTTATAAATTTGCCTATTCCGTTAGTTTAACCTTGCGTTATATTCCAGATGTCCAAGAAGAATTCTTTACGATTCGTAAGGCTCAGGAGGCTCGTGGTTTGGATTTGTCGCAAAAGGCGGGACTGGTCAAACGTATTCGTGGGAATCTCCAAATTGTTCTTCCTCTAATTTTTTCATCTCTCGAACGAATTGATACCATATCGACAGCTATGGAGCTACGTCGATTTGGTCGCTATAAAAAACGTACCTGGTATGTGCATAAATCTTTGATGAAACAAGATTACCTTGTCATCGTGTCAGCTATTCTTTTATTGGGAATTAGTATAGGATTAATCTTCCTCAATCATGGTCGTTTTTACAATCCGTGGGGATGATATTCTTGGTTTTTAGTAAAAGTATGCTATTAAGCACAACTAAAAACGTTCCAGTCTTGTCCATATGAACGAGATTGGAACGTTTTTGTTATTTCAAATATCCTAAATAATCAAATTTTTCTAGTGTTCGATTGTCAGCGACAACTAGGATGATTCCTTCATCAGGTAGTTTCTTACTTGGGTCAAAGTGAGTGTTTAACTTGCCACTTTTCTCATCTCTAAAACCAATAACATTGACGTTATAATTTTGTCTTAGATTTAAAGTATGCAAGGACTTTCCAGCCCATTCACTAGGAATTTTAAGTTCAATTAAAGCTACGTCATCCTCTAAATGAAAAACATTTGATATGTTATAGCGGAGGATATTTGAAGCCAATTCTTTTGCTGTGCTACGTTCAGGAGTGATGACCCAGTTAGCACCCATTCCGTAAAGGACTTCCTCATAATTGTTATTCGTAGCTTTGGCAATAATATTCTTAATACCAAGTTTTTTGCACTGCAAGAGCGCTAGCGCAGATGATTCTAGGTGTTCTCCAGTTGCAATAATGACTGAGTCGCAAGTATCGATACCAGCAGAACGTAGAAATTCAATGTCAGTAATGTCGCCAACAGCAGCCTTGGTCACCTGATCAGCAAGGGAATCAATTGTTGTAGCATTATTATCTAAGGCAATAACATCTTGTCCAAAAGAAGAGAGTTCGGTTGCAATAGTTTGTCCAAAGATTCCCAGACCGAGGACCCCAATAATTTGTGTTTTCATATACAATCCTTTCAGAATATTGTCAATTAATAAAATAGTTTAGCCGACTGAAATGTCAGTTGGGGCATAAGAGATATGTTTTTCTTTTTTGGTCATCAAGCTCAAGAGAACAGTGATAGGTCCGACACGGCCAATGAACATCAGAGCCATGATAACGAGGCGTCCTAGGGTATTTAGATTAGGGGTCAAATCCATTGAAACACCAACGGTAGCAATGGCTGACACACTCTCAAAAAGTAGGCCTAGTGGAGAGAGTGTAGGATTAGTTTCCAGCAAAATAACATAGCCGACAAAGAGCATCGTTAGGAAAAAGAGTATAACTGTGAATGCTTGCAAAATGGTTTTGTTAGATATAATACGGTTTCGAAAAACCACGCTCGAGTTACCAGATAGCTCTGACTTAAAAAGTAGGAACATGATAGAGGCAGTTGTCACCTTGATACCACCCGCAGTTCCTCCAGGACCACCCCCAATAATCATTTGAATCATAAAAAGAAGATTTGTGGAGAAATCGGCATTGGTATAGGAAATAGTTGCAAAGCCAGCGGTACGCATGGTTACAGTCTGAAAGAAACTTACCAGAAGTTGTTGCCAGACAGTGAGAGTACCGATTGTCTTAGAGTTATCCATTTCCAGTAACCAAGCAAGTAGTGTTCCTCCTAATAGGAGACAACCTGTACTTATAAGCACAAGACGGCTTTGATTACTGAAAGGTCTCCAAGCTAATTTCCAATTCCTTGGACGATCTTTAATATAACGCCTTATTAGTTGAATCAAATCAATCCAAACTGCAAATCCCAAGCTTCCAGACATGATGAGAAAAGCTACAGCAAGGTTAATGGTTGGATTGGTTGCATAATCCTGTAAACTGTTAGAACCTAAGTTATCAAATCCAGCATTACAAAAAGCAGAGACAGCTAGAAAGAGACTATTAAAAATGCCATGACCAAGTCCAAAACGAGGAATAAAGTCAGTCATAATCACGAGTGCTGCTAAAGCTTCGATAGAAAAAGTTATTTTATAGACCTTAAAAAGATAAGCCTTCAAATCTTTTTGGTTATCCCTACTAAGTGCGGATTGAAGGAGATCTTGATCGCTCAGTCCTAATTTATTTTTAAGGGTATAGGTACTAAAGGCTATAAGAGAGACTAGTCCAAGTCCTCCCGTCTGCATGAGAAGCATAGAGAGAATTTGACCAAGACCATTGTATGCCTTACTGACCGGGACAACAGAAAGTCCAGTTACACAGACCATTGACACAGTATTGAAGAGATGGTCTAGGTAGCTTGTTTCTGGACTGTTAGCATAGTGGCTTATGGGAAGGCTAAGTAAAATACTCCCCACTATAATGACAAAGACAAAGCTGAGCACAAGCTTTTGCGTGACAGAAAGACGATTTATCAATGAAAACCTCCGAGTTATCATAAGAATAAATAATAATCCAAGGAGCAAGAAGCATCCTTGGATAAATGTTATAACGGCTTCTTGTTAGGCATCCCAGCACGACGTGGGTACTTATTTGGGGTTTCTTTTTTCTTATCGACAATGGTGATATTACGTCCATCCCCATTTGGCAATTTATAGTTCTCATTGAGAATAGGTTTGGCAAAAAGCAAGTTCAAGGCATTTTTAGCATCGGCTAGCTCTTCGTCAGCTGCTGCAGCTTTAAGTGCAATAAGTTGTCCACCCACCTTTAAGAAAGGAATGGTCAATTCTGAGAGAACCTGCATGCGTGCAACAGCACGGGCAGTTACAATATCAAACTGAGCACGGAAGCCCTTGTCTTGTCCAAAATCCTCTGCACGTCCATGATAGAAGTGAACACCGCTGAGCTCAAGTTCATCGGCCAAGAGATTAAGGAAATTGATGCGTTTATTAAGAGAGTCAATGATAGTCACATCAAGTTCAGGACAAAGGATTTTCATAGGGAGACTTGGAAATCCAGCTCCAGCTCCGATATCGAGAAGTCGAATAGTCTGATTTTTAATATGTCCTTGGAGAACAGGAGCTAGGGAATCGTAGAAATGTTTGAGGTAGACCTCGTCTCTTTCTGTGATTGCAGTAAGATTGATCTTTTCGTTCCATTCTACCAAGAGCTCAAAGTAGCGTTGGAATTGGTCTTTTTGTTTTTGGCTGAGATCGAACCCTAGTTCTTTCAAAGCCTTGTAAAAATCTTCAGGTGTCATTTTATATTCCTTTTATCTAGTTTCAATGCTCTTATTTTACCATAATTAAGAGCTTTCATCTAACGCTATAAGACAGATGGAAACTAGGTCTGAATAAGTTTCTCATTAGCTGTGAAAAAAGTTCTAAGTTTAAGAAATATGTAATATTAAAGGTGTTATTTTTTCTTAAAAATTTGATATAATACTAATTAAGTCTAAAATCATAATCATGCTCTCTAATGAAAAGTGAATGTGGGGGATTATGGTCTTGTGGATTGAAAATAGATCCCTATGGGGAAATTTAATTTGAGGATTAAAAATGATTTATCTTTCAGAAGTTAGAAAGTCTCCAGAAGGGCTCGCCTTTAACGAAGCACCTTCTTTGTTGGAGTCTATTAAAGAACGCTATGATCAAGTTTTAAATCTTGAACAGATTCAAGCAAGTGGGCATGTAGCCTATGACAATGGTTTGTACCTTTTGGATTATCAACTTAGCTATGATATTACCTTGCCATCTAGCCGTTCACTTGAACCTGTGACCCTTAGTTTTAACTATCCGGTTTCAGAAACCTTTATACAAGAGGCAGATGCTGCTCTGCAAAAAGAATTAGTCGAAGAAAATCTAGTTCTTATCTTGGATGGGGATACTATTAATCTTGATGAGAGTATTCTAGATAATATTCTTCTTAATATTCCTTTGAGAGTACTAACACCTGAGGAAGAATCAGGACAAATTTCGCTCTCTGGGAATGACTGGGAAGTCTTGTCAGAAGAGGATTTTGCCGCTCTTCAACAGGAGAAAAAAGAGGCAAGTAATCCCTTTGCCCAATTGAACGGTCTCTTTGATGAAAATTAATTCAAAAAAACAAACTAAAAATGTTTGACAATTTTAAAAATCTGTATTATTATATCATTAGAAGTTAATTTTCGGATTTATTCATTGGGTAAATCTACAGACTTTTTAAGGGAAATGGAAGTCAAAAAATTTTAAGAAAGTGGTAAATACTTATTATGAGCAAACGCATTTTGATTGTTGAAGATGAGAAAAACCTTGCTCGTTTTGTCTCTCTTGAACTTCAACACGAAGGATACGACGTTGTGACAGCAGACAACGGACGCGAAGGACTTGAAATGGCACTCGAGAAAGATTTCGATCTTATTCTCTTGGACCTTATGTTGCCTGAGATGGACGGTTTTGAAGTAACACGTCGTCTCCAACAAGAAAAAGATACTTATATTATGATGATGACAGCTCGCGATTCAATCATGGACATTGTTGCTGGTTTGGACCGCGGTGCTGATGACTATATTGTAAAACCATTTGCGATTGAAGAATTGTTGGCACGTATCCGTGCAACCTTCCGTCGCCAAGATATCGAATCTGCTAAGAATGCACCAGCAAAAGCATCAACTTATCGTGATTTGAAATTGGATGTTCAAAACCGTACAGTTGTTCGTGGTGATGAAGCAATTCCATTGACAAAACGTGAGTTTGATTTGTTGAACACACTTTTGAGCAATATGAACCAAGTGATGACCCGTGAGGAACTCTTGCTTCAAGTTTGGAAATATGATGACGCCATCGAAACAAACGTGGTAGATGTTTATATTCGTTATTTGCGTGGAAAAATCGACGTTCCAGGTAAGGAATCATATATTCAAACAGTACGAGGAATGGGTTACGTTATCCGTGAAAAATGAGTAAATTACAAGATAAATTATTTGGTAAAGTAACCATTAGAAAAAAGTTGACCATGACAACTGCTGTGGTCTTCTTTCTTGTATTGTCGTTGTTCACTCTGGTTGTTATTTTTTCAGCTAATACGCTTCTTTTGCAACGTGAACGTCAAAATGTAAACACTACAATCGCAAAAGTTGTTACTTACATCGAAAAGGATTGGGATTCGGATGAAGAATTAAGTCCAGAACCGCTCTTAGCGGCTCTTTATTCGCCTAAAAATATCTATGCATCAATTATTAATGGCGTACTTTCTGAAAAGCACTCTTTGGATGGTCAAGTTGCAATTTCTAATAAATTATATTCAAATCAGTCAGTTTTTGTGTATGACAAAAAAGGAACCTTTATCTTTACTTCTGAGGAGAATACAGATTCGCCTCCCGGTATGTCCGAGGTAAACAAACTGAAGTCAGTATCCTATAAAGGAAAGCGTGGTTTCTTACTACAAGTTCCAATTTACGGTAAGGATAAAAAGACCATCGTTGGCTATGCCCAGATTTTCCATGATTTGGAATTCTACTATGCTCTTAAAGAGCGTTTGGTTTTCTTGTTGATTTTCCTAGAAGTGGGGATGACTGTCCTAGTTATCGCAGCAACTGTAGTTGTCTTGACATCTATTCTTCGTCCGATGAGACAGTTGCACGAAACGATGGGAGTTATTACCGATTCGCCAAGTGATTTGGAACTTCGTTCTAAGATTGAAAGTCACGATGAAATTGGTGATTTGGCGGTTAACTTTAACCGCATGATGGATAAAATTCAAGAAAATAATCAGATGCAGATGCGTTTCTTGAGTGACGTCAGTCATGAATTGCGTACGCCGATTGCGGTTATCAAGGGGCATATGGACCTCTTGCAACGTTGGGGTAAAAATGACCCTGAGATTCTTGAAGAAAGTCTTGAGGCTGCAAGTCACGAGGCCAACCGTATGACGATTATGATTAATGATATGTTGGATTCTATCCGTGTCAAAGGATCATTTGAAAATCATAGAAACGATACTTGTGATTTGAATTCTTCAATCCGTACGGTTATTGGGAACTTCCGTGTCTTGCATGAAGATTATCAATTTTATCTCAATGATTTCGAAAGTTCAGAGCGTCTAGCACAGATTTATAGTCAGCACTTTGAACAGGCGATCACCATTTTGATTGATAATGCGGTCAAGTATTCGCCTGTCAATAAGGAAATACAGGTTACTATTAAAGCATTGGAAGATGAAATGTTGGTACAAGTGCAAGATAACGGTGAGGGGATTTCAAAAGAAGATATCAATCATATTTTTGAACGTTTCTATCGTTCAGATAAGGCACGTAACCGTACAACAACTCAATCTGGTGTTGGTATTGGTTTGTCAATCCTTTATCAAATTGTGGAAGCTTATCGCTGCCGTATTGATGTTAGTTCTGAACTTGGTGTTGGAACACGTTTCGACCTTTACATTCCATTTGCAGATCGAGAAACGACGATACCTCAACTTGAGCTTTAAATCAATTTATAAGAGACTTAGAGTGATTCTTGGTCATGAGCACGCCTCGTTTAGGGCGTGCTTTTTATGTGTTTTTATGGTAAAATAGAGTACCGAATTTCAAAGATTGGTGGTGAAGTGCATGCGTTGTCCAAAATGTCAACATAATAAATCTAGTGTTATCGATAGCCGTCAGGCAGAGGATGGGAATACTATTCGTCGTCGTCGTGAGTGTGATTCTTGTCATGCTCGTTTTACAACATTTGAGCGTGTGGAAGAGGTTCCACTTTTGGTTGTCAAAAAAGACGGTACTCGTGAACAATTCTCTCGCGACAAGATTTTCAATGGTATCTTGATGAGTGCTCAGAAGCGTCCGGTTTCTAGTGAGGATATCGAAAATGCCATCACCCGTATTGAGCAAAACATTCGCCGTAACCATGATGGAGAGGTTGAGAGTGATGTCATTGGGAATTTAGTGATGAAAGAACTCGCTGACCTTGATGAAATTACTTATGTACGTTTTGCCAGTGTCTACCGTTCTTTCAAAGATGTTGATGAGATTGAAGAGTTGCTTCAAGAAATCACCAAGACTGTACGTGCGAAAAAAGAGTCTAAAAAATGAGACCTATTGAAGAATTTGTTTATGTTGGCAATCAGGTTATCGTTCCCGATCAGGCAAGTCTGATGCGTTGCTACTATCCCATTATTGGGGGTGAGGGATACGCTCTCTACCAGTATTTCGTGGCTTTTTATGACAATGGGAATCACCGCCATAAGTTTGCGGCTATTCTGAACCACCTTAACTTTGGAATGCAGCCCCTTCAGGAAGCACTGGCGGTTCTGACAGCAGTAGATCTTTTGGCCCTTTACCAGTCCCCTCAAGGGTTTTATGTTATAGAGCTTAAGTCTCCCTTATCAATTGAACAGTTTTTAAAACATGCCGTTTATAGTTCACTTCTCGAGCAAAAGATTAGTGAACCAGCAGTAGATGCTTTGAAACCTGCAGGTCTACAAGGCTTGCAAGATTTATCTAAACGTTTTTCGGATGTCTTTACCGATGAGCGTTTGGCTCAAAAGTCTGTGTCTGAAATCAAGCCCAAAAATTCATTTGATTTAAGCAGTTTCAGGAATCGTATGCAGGCTGATGGTCTTGTATTTACAGATGAAAAGACAGATGTGCCAGAAATCTATAAATTGTCTGAAACTCATGGCATGAACTGGTATGATACCTATCTCTTAGCGAAAAAGACAGCCGTGAACCACCAGATTATTGTCAAGCGTATGCAGGTGCAATTAGAGCAGGCTCAAGCTCAAACATTGGGTGGTGATTCTGCTTTGACGGAGACGGAGAAAAAGATTCTTAAAGCGGTTAGGTCCGAAAAGCCTATAGATTACTTGCAAAGTGCTAAAGGCCCAAGCGGGACTGTGACTAATTCTGAGAAGCAGATTCTCACGGATTTGGCACAAAGAGGCTTTATGGATGAGGTCATTAACCTCATGGTTGCCTATAGTTTGGGACGGACACGTTCAACGAATGTGAATCGAGAGTATATCTCTAAACTTGCCAACGATTTTGCCTTTAAGAACATCGTCACTGCTGAACAGGGGCTTTTAGCTTTGCGTAGTGGTTATGACAAGAAATCACAGCAAGCAAAAGCTGATTCTAAGAAGAAAACAAATGTGCCGAGCTGGAGTAATCCAGATTATGATAATCAAACCAGTCAGGCTGATCAGACCAAGTTGGATGAAATTAGACGTCGAGCTTTGGCAAAACTAGAAAAAGGAAAGGAGTAGCCTATGGAAAGAGTTGGACAAACCCTAAACCGAGCAGGGCATCATGGGTCTGGCAATGCAACAGATTTAACGAAGCAAATTTTGGCAGATCCAAGAGTGGCTAGCTTTATTCAAGAGCATAGCCTAAGCCAGGATGAAATCAAGCGTAGTCTTCCTAAGTTTAATCAATTCCTGGTGGAATGCCGTAAGGTCAAAGAAGGTGATGCCTCGTATATTGCCAAGGGGTATGAACCGATTCTGACCATGAATGAAGGCTACGCTGATGTAACCTATAAGGAGACGCGTCAGCTCAAAGAGCAACAAGAACAGCAGGCTATTGCTAAACGGATTAATTTGGTGAGTCTGCCTCAGTCTTATCGTAAGATTACCTTTGCGGACATTGCTCTAGATGATGTGGCTCGTGTTGATACCTTTGAGAGTCTCGTGGATTTTGTGGCGAATTACCCTAGTCCAGACCAGAAAGGCCTCTATATCTACGGAGACATGGGGGTTGGAAAATCCTTCATGTTGGCTGCTATGGCTCATGAACTTTCAGAGACTAAGAAGGTTGCTACGACCATTATTCATTACCCATCTTTTACTATTGATGTTAAAAATGGAATCAAGGATGGTTCTGTCAAGGAACAAATTGATGCTGTCAAACAGGCGGAAGTTTTGGTTCTAGATGATATCGGTGCAGAACAATTCTCTTCTTGGATTAGGGATGATGTTTTGCAAGTTATCCTCCAGCATCGCATGATTGAGGAGCTGCCTACCTTCTTTACGTCTAACTATAGTTTTGCGGATTTAGAAGCAAAGCTATCCAATGGACGTCAAGGAGATGAGACTTGGCAGGCCAAACGTGTGATGGAGCGTATCCGTTTTCTTGCCAAAGAGGTTCACTTGAAGGGTGTTAATCGCCGTTAGGGTGATCCTAATAATGATAAAGAATAAGAGAGTTTGCTTTCCTTGGTGGAAGTGAGACTGCTAATTGAAGAAAGGAATCCCTATTTAATCAGGGACTTAAACATATGACATTACCTACAGTTGCTATCGTGGGTCGCCCAAACGTTGGGAAATCGACCCTATTTAACCGAATTGCGGGTGAACGTATCTCTATCGTCGAAGACGTTGAAGGGGTAACACGTGACCGTATTTATACCTCTGCTGAATGGCTTAATCGCCAGTTTAGCTTGATTGATACTGGTGGTATCGATGATGTTGATGCACCATTTATGGAACAAATTAAGCACCAAGCTGACATTGCCATGACTGAAGCTGACGTTATTGTCTTTGTCGTTTCCGGTAAGGAAGGCGTGACAGATGCGGACGAGTACGTTGCTCGTATTCTCTATAAGACCAACAAGCCAGTTATTTTGGCGGTAAATAAAGTGGATAACCCTGAGATGCGTGCAGATATCTATGATTTTTATTCTCTTGGACTTGGTGATCCTTACCCAGTTTCATCTGTTCACGGTATTGGTACAGGGGATGTTCTCGATGCTATCGTTGAAAACCTTCCAACAGAAGTTGAAGAAGAAAATCCAGATATCATTCGTTTTAGTTTGATTGGACGTCCAAACGTCGGAAAATCAAGCTTGATTAACGCCATTTTGGGCGAGGACCGAGTGATTGCTAGTCCGATTGCTGGTACGACTCGAGATGCCATTGATACAAACTTTGTGGACAGTGAAGGTCAAGAGTATACCATGATTGACACCGCTGGTATGCGTAAATCTGGTAAGGTTTATGAAAATACGGAGAAATACTCTGTCATGCGTTCAATGCGTGCCATTGACCGTTCTGATATCGTCCTTATGGTTATCAATGCCGAAGAAGGTATCCGTGAGTATGACAAGCGTATCGCTGGTTTTGCCCATGAAGCTGGTAAAGGAATTATCATCGTAGTTAACAAATGGGATACGATTAAGAAAGACAATCATACCGTTGCTAACTGGGAAGCAGATATCCGTGATCAGTTCCAATTCTTGAGCTATGCACCAATTATCTTTGTATCGGCTGAGACGAAACAACGTCTTAACAAGTTGCCAGAGATGATTAAACGCATCAGTGAGAGTCAAAATCGTCGTATTTCATCAGCTGTTTTGAATGATGTTATCATGGATGCCATTGCCATCAACCCAACACCGACTGACAAAGGAAAACGCCTTAAGATTTTCTACGGCACACAAGTTTCGGTTAAACCACCAACATTTGTTATCTTTGTCAATGAAGAAGAGCTTATGCACTTCTCATACATGCGTTTCTTGGAAAATCAAATTCGTCAAGCCTTTGGTTTTGAGGGAACACCAATTCATTTGATTGCTCGTAAACGTAAATAAAAAAGAGACCAACCAGAATAGAATCTTTATGGGTTGGTCTTTTATCATTGTAAGGAGAAAACGATGTTAGAAAATGTTCAAGCTTATTTGTCAAAACAGGGAGTTAAGTATATCAAACCTGAAAAAGCCGGTCCACATATGGAAGAGATGGAAGACCTCAAGGCACTTGGTCAAGTAGCTCGTAAGGAGATGCAGACTTTAGCAAAACTTCTAGAGGAGCGTTTGGCACCCTTTAAGATGGATCGTGTCAGTAATTGGGCCAATCAAGCACAAATATGTCGTCCGCACTTTTGGTGCTATTACAGGGCCCCTGAGGATAGTTTAGACGATGTTGCTATGGCGATTCGACTTTATGGTCAGTCTGAAAAATGGGGGATTTCAGTAGAAGTTAGCTTTGTCGAACGTAAAAAATCAGATACTACTTTAGCTAAGCAACATAAGGTCCTAGACTTACCGATTGCACCCTCTCTATACTATTTTGCCCAGGAAAATGGTGTCAGTCATCGTGTGGAAGGAACTGAAGAAAATCGTCAGATGCTTAAAGAAGCAGTTAGAGATGGTCGTGTTCGTAAGGTGTTGGTCAAATATGATGTCCCTGTGACTGCTAGTGAAACAATGGAAGAGTTGGTAGAAGAACTCGCTGATGGATTCTATAAGTTGAAACCATACTACGAGGAAGCTAATCAAAACTAAAAAAATCTCCAGTTTTTTCTGGAGATTTCTCTTATTTATTTTGGTGCAATCACTTCAGCACCGCCCATGTAAGGACGAAGAACTTCAGGGATAGTTACTGAACCATCTTCGTTTTGGTAGTTTTCAAGGATAGCGGCTACTGTACGTCCAACAGCAAGTCCTGAACCGTTAAGAGTGTGAAGAAGTTTTACTTTACCATCGGCTTCGTCACGGTAACGGATTTGTGCACGACGGGCTTGGAAATCTTCTGTGTTTGAACATGAAGAAATTTCGCGGTAAGTATTTTGTGCTGGAATCCAAACTTCCAAGTCGTAAGTTTTCGCAGCTGAGAATCCCATATCGCCAGTACACAAAGTGATGACACGGTATGGCAAGTTAAGTTTTTGAAGAATATTTTCAGCGTTAACTACCATTTTTTCCAACTCATCATATGAGTCCTCAGGTTTTGAGAATTTGACCATTTCAACCTTGTGGAATTGGTGAAGACGAATCAAACCACGTGTATCACGACCAGCTGAACCAGCTTCTGAACGGAATGAAGGGCTCATAGCTGTGAAGTAGATTGGCAATTCTTTACCGTCAAGGATTTCACCACGGTAGTAGTTTGTCAAAGGAACTTCAGCTGTTGGGATAAGGACGTAGTCAGTACCGTCAAGCTCGAAAGTATCTTCCTTGAATTTTGGATATTGACCAGTACCGAACATTGAGTCGTGGTTAACCATGTAAGGTGTGATCATCTCAGTGTAACCTTCTTTAGCGTGCTCATCCAACATGAAGTTGTAGATCGCACGTTCCAATTTTGCTCCAAGGCCTTTGTAGAAGAGGAAGCGAGAACCAGTGACTTTAGCACCACGTTCCCAATCTAGGATACCAAGGTCTTCCCCAAGATCCCAGTGAGCTTTAACTTCAAAATCAAAGTCACGAGGTGTTCCCCAACGACGAACTTCTACGTTCTCGTCTTCGTCAGCACCTACTGGAACAGAGTCATTTGGTGTGTTTGGAAGTGTCACAACGATGGCATTAAGCTTCTCATCGATAGCAGCAAGTTCTGCATCAATTTCCTTAATTTCTGCAGAGACTTTTTGCATTGCTGCGATTTGTTCGGAAGCATCTTCTTTGTTACGCTTAGCTTGAGCGATACCATCTGAAGCAATGTTACGTTGAGCTTTGAGTTCTTCAGATTTGATAAGAAGTTCGCGACGTTTAACATCAAGCTCTTTGAGTTCATTTAAAGTTTCAGCAGCGACACCACGTGTAGCTAATTTTTCGGCAAGGGCATCGAAGTCGTTACGAATACGTTTTACATCTAACATAAGTTCCTCCAAAAAGTAAAACACTCCAGTGAAAGTGTTGGAGTGACATAGGCCACGGTTCCATCCAACTTCACAGGAGTGCACTTGTTTATGTTTTTAATTATTAGAAACGGTAGAATTTCGTAGGTTAACCCTACCTGCTCGCAGCAACCGCAGGCTTTCTGTAAGAGTCTAGCTAGTACTTATCCGTCTGTTATATTATACAAAAATTATGATTTTTTGGCAAATAAACCTTTGAGTCGAGCGCCAATAGTTTGAATAAGAGTTGGTAGCTTGACGACTTTTTCATTGCCAAGATGTTCCCTAGCAATCTTTAGAATCTTACCAGAATCTTTAGAAGCAAAGAGGAATTTGCTCTTATCTGTCAACACTTCAAAGTGACGGCTAATTCTCTTTCCTGATACATTCGCACCGATTTGTGTGATGCTAGTCCATGGAATTTGAATGTATTGCTCGACATTGACATCTGGGTAAAATTCAAGAGCCACATCTCCGATTAGAAATTTACCGACTTTCCCTCCGATAGCCATGTAGGAAACGCCTGTTGTATGCAGTTCAACTGTTTTGTTTAGTGATTGTGCCATATCTATCTCGCTTTTTGATTGTAGTACTTTTATTATAGCATAAGAAAAGAGTTCAGCTTTGCTAAACTCTTACTCTTTTTTACATGATTCCGAAGAAGCTTGCAACAATACCAACTACAAAGAGTCCGATGATGATTGTGATTGGTGAAACTTTCTTCTTAAGCAACCACATACATGCAAAAGTAAGGAGAAGTCCCATCAAACCTGGAATCAATGAATCCAATTGTTTTTGGAGGGTATCAACTTGAATCTTATCGAAGCTAAGTTTGTCATTAACTTGGCCGAGGATAGTCTTAAGTTGGTCACCGCTAACATTGCCTTTAGGCCATTCGATATAGGCACCTTTAGACAAAACTTTACCTGGAAGGTTTACAGTGAAGACGATAGATACCCAACGTTCAACAAGGACAGCCAAGATGAACATACCAAGGATTGATGCCCCTTTAGTAATATCTTTCAAGATACCACCAGACATGTCTTTAGTGATTTCTGAACCTGCTTTGTAACCAAGTTCTTGAGTGTACCACAAGAAGGCCATACGGATAAGGTTCCAACCGATGAAGAAGATAAGTGGACCAGCGATGTTACCAGCTTGTGCCAATGATGCACCAAGGGCACCAAGGATAGGACGAACTGTGAACCAGAAAACAGGGTCACCGATACCGGCAAGAGGTCCCATCATACCGATTTTAACCCCTTGGATAGCAGCATCTTCGATGTCAGTACCGTTAGCTTTTTCTTCTTCAAGAGCCAAGGTAACACCCATGATAGGAGCAGCTACGTAAGGGTGGGTATTGAAGAATTCCAAGTGACGTTTAAGAGCTGCGGCTTGGTCTTCTTTGTTAGTATAGAGTTTTTTAATAGCAGGAATGAGTGAGTAAGCCCAACCCAAGTTTTGCATACGTTCATAGTTCCATGAACCTTGCAAGAATTGTGAGCGCCACCAAACCTTTTTACGATCCGCTTGAGATAATTGAATTTTTTCAGCCATGAGAGCACCCCTTCCTAGTAGTCTTCCAAGATATCGCCGATTGGGTCGCCAGAACCAGATGAAGTTCCGCCACCATTTCCGCCACCTTGTTTAGAAAGGTTGAGGTAGATGAAGGCAATAGCGACACCGATAGCACCAAGAGCGATAAGTGTCAATTGGCTAATAGCAGCAAAAGCAAAACCGATGGCGAAGAATGGCCAAACTTCACGAGTTGCCATCATGTTGATAACCATGGCGTAACCAACGGCTACGACCATACCACCACCGACAACCATACCGTGGTTGAGCCAGTCAGGCATCAATCCAAGGGCATGTTGAACAGATTGTGCTGGGATAGCAAGAAGAAGGGCAGCTGGCACAGCGATACGCAAACCTTGAAGAAGGAGGGCGAGGTAGTGTGCACGTTCAACACCAGCGATGTTTCCGCTTTCTGCAGCTTTATCTGCAGCGTGAACAAGGGCAACAGATGCTGTACGAACAAGCATAGTTAGGAAGAGACCGGCAACTGCAAGTGGGATAGCTGTTGCAGTCGCAACACCGATACCTTCAGTTGTGAAGTTACCACCTTTAACCAAAATAATGGCAGCAGCAACAGAGGCAAGGGCAGCGTCAGGAGCGACAGCGGCACCGATATTAGCCCAAGCAAGGGCAATCATTTGAAGAGAACCACCAAGCATGATACCTGCAGTGAGGTTACCTGTAGCAGCACCGATGAGGGTACATGCAACAAGTGGTTGGTGGAATTGGAATTGGTCAAGGATACCTTCAAGACCAGCAAGGAAGGCAACAACTACGACCAAAATTGCAGAAATAATTGACATATCTGACATGGTAATAATTCCTTTTCTATTGAGTTGTGATTAGCTGAGAGTATCAACTAATTTATCCGAATGAAGGTTATTGAACGTTAGCTTTTTTGATAAGGTCGAACAAATCTTTCTTAGAATCATTTGGTACCTTACGGACGTCGAATTCAACGCCAAGGTCACGCAATTTTTCGAAGCAAGCAACATCATCTTTGTCCATAGACAAAACGTTGTTAACCATTGTTTTACCAGTTGAGTGAGCCATAGAACCAACATTAAGTTCTTTGATTGGTACGCCACCTTCGATAGCACGAAGTGCGTCTTGAACAGTTTCGAACAAGATAAGCGCGTGTGTGTTACCAAAGCGAGGGTCCTTAGAAGCATCAATCAATTTTTGAATTGGAACAACGTTTGCTTTAACACCATTTGGTGCTGCTTGTTTGATCAATTCTTTACGAAGCTCATCTTTAGCAACGTCATCTGAAGCAACAATGATACGGTCTGCTTTAGAAGCAGGTGTCCAGTTAGTTGCTACCTGACCATGCAGGAGACGTGTGTCCAAACGTGCCAAGTTAATCTTGAGTTTACCATCTCCGATAACTGTCCCTTCTGGGATAGCTCCTTGAGGTGCAGCAGCTTCTACAGGAGCTGCTGTTGTTTCCTCAGCTGGATTAAGCTCCTCTGGAAGTGCTTTGATACCACCCTTAGCTTCCTTGATGATATTAGCAGCAACTTGCTCTGCAGTAGCGTTAGCATCCATCATACGTTCAGTGTATGCTTGGATAAGCATTGGCAAGTTAAGTCCTGTGATGATAGCAATCTTGCGATCTGGATTTTCTCCAGCAATTCGGCTAGCTTGGTTAAATGGTGAACCAGACCAAAGGTCAGCCAAAACAAGAATTTCATCATCAGCATCGAATTGTGCAATAGCGTCGTTGAAGTGAGCGTACAAATCATCAGGACCTTCACTTGGCATGAAAGTTACGACTTGAACTTTCTCTTGGTCTCCAAAAATCATAGAGCCTGATTGGTGGATCCCTTCAGCGAACTTACCATGGCTGGCAATAATAATACCGATACCCATTCGTGTTCTCCTCCTTATAAATTATTTTTTCCTAGGCTTAAAAAGACTATCTCCGATTTTTATCAAGACGCTAAAAAAAGCGTCTCTCAATCTTTTTAAACATAAGAAATCAAGAACGATTATATTCTAAAACGCTTTCAAGAAAATGTCAATAGCTAGTGAGATAAAATTTCAAAAGAAGTCAAACTCTTTCAAAAATGAGCAAAATATTATAAAAAGATTGCCCAATCATTAGATTAGACAATCTTTTTATAATATTCGGAGATTATTTCTTCTTGACAATGAGTCGGAAAAGATTTTTAAAGCCTTGTTTGAGGACAGCGATAAAGCTAGGTGCTTTTCTTAAACTTTCTCGAGGAATTCTTTTTTGAATTTCTTTCAAAGTTATTCGGCTTTTTCGACTGGCAAAACGGAAACGTCCATTTTGCTTAGTGCGGATTTCAAAGCGTGGGATGAATTTACCACCGAAGTAGACATCGGCAATCACATAAGTGATTTCATCCCAAGGAATTTGAACGTAGTCTTGCAACTTCGTATCATTGTAAAATTCGAAGGCCTTATCTCCGACCATGATATTTCCGTAAATAGGCCCTTCACGAAACCAAGTTCCCTTAGTTGTGTGAGCCATTTCGGTATTGAGCGATTTAACCATACCTTGCTCCGATTAGAGTAGACCAATAATGTGGAGCACAATAGCTAGGACAAAGATACCCAAGATGATAACGATTGGAGAAACTTTTCTCTTAAGAAGGTACATACAGAGGAAAGTCAAACCAAGGGCAGCAAGACCAGGAATCAATTGGTTCAAGTTATCTTGCAAGGTTGTCACTTTGTTAACGTCAAGAGAGCGACCGGCAGCTTGTTGATGGAAGGCTTCTTTAACACCGGCAATACCTTTTGGAAGTTTATCCCAATCGATATAAGCACCTTCTTGTTGTTTAACAGTAGAGACAACTGGTGTGAAGGTGATACTTACCCAACGTTGGATAAGAGAACCGATAACGAACATCCCCATCATTGATGCGCCACGAGTTACTTGTTGAAGAAGGTTACCAGATACGTCGTCTGTAATCGCAGCACCAGCTCTATAACCGAACTCTTGAGTGTACCATTTAACGGCAGCGACCATAGCATTCCAAAGTACGAAGAAGACGATAGGTCCCAAGATGTTACCTGAAACAGCCAAACCTGCTCCTAATGAAAGGAAGATTGGGCGAAGGGTAAACCAGAAGAGAGGGTCACCGGCACCTGCAAGAGGTCCCATCATACCAACCTTAACCCCTGAGATAGCGGCATCATCGATGTCCGCCCCGTTAGCACGTTCTTCTTCCAAGGCAAGTGTAACCCCAAAGATTGGGTTAGCCATGAAAGGTTGTGTATTGAAGAATTCCAAGTGACGTTTAAGAGCAGCTACACGGTCTTCTTTTGTTTGATAAAGTTTTTTGATTGCAGGAATAAGGGTGTAAGCCACACCACCATTTTGCATACGTTCATAGTTGAATGAAGCTAAAAGAAAGTATGAGCGCAAGAAAGCTTTGAAACGATCTGCTTTTGTTAATTTAATTTTTGAATCAGCCATTTTCTTTCCTCCTAATTAAAAGTCTTCCAGAATTTCACCGAGGGGATCACCTGATCCTCCATCATTTGAAGAACCATTTGAACCACTAGCTTCAAGTGCAAGGTACATAACGGCAAGACAGAGGCCGATGATACCCAAGCTAATCAAGGTCAATTCTTTGAGGGCAGCCAAAGCAAAACCAAGGAAGAAGAATGGCCAAACTTCGCGACTAGACATCATGTTGATAACCATGGCATAACCAACGGCTACAACCATACCACCACCGATTGTCATACCTGATGTTAACCATTCAGGCATAGATTCAAGACCAGATTGTACAAGGTGTGCAGGAATCAAGAGCAAGAGGAGGGCAGGGATAGCAACACGGAGACCTTGGAGGGACATACCGATAAAGTGCCATCTTTCAATACCAGCGATATCAGCATCTTCAGCACGACTATCCATAATGTGAGCGATGAAGACTGTAGCAGTACGGACAAACATTGTCAAGGCAAGACCGGCAACAGCCAAAGGCACCGCAAGGGCGATGGCAGGGCCAATCCCTTTAGCTCCTTGACCACCCAAGATAAGGATGATTGTAGAAGCTACAGCGGCAAGTGAGGCATCTGGTGCCATGGCAGCACCAACGTTAGCCCATCCCATAGTGATCAACTGTAAGCTACCACCCAACATTACGCCGAGTTCGAGATGACCAGTAACAAGACCGATTAGGGAACAAGCCACAACTGGCTGGTATGTTTCGATTTGGTCGTTAACTGAGCTACAACCGATAATGAAAGCAACAATTACGACTAAAATAATTTGTACTAAACTCATTTATGCATCCTCCAAAATTATTTCTTCTCTGCTAATTTAGTTTCAGCTGACTTAATCAAGGCATCAACGTTTGCTGGGCTATCACTTGGTACCCCACGAACATCAAATTTGACACCCAATGATTGCAACTCTTTGATAGCATCCACATCTGTTTGGTCAAATGAAAGAGCTTTAGTAACATTGACTTTTCCTTCTTTATAAGCTGAAGAACCAAGGTTGATTTCTTTAACATCAACACCTGCTTTAACAGCAGCAAGAGCATCTTCAACAGATTCAAAGAGAAGCATAGCACGTGTATCACCAAAACGTGGGTCATTGTTTGCTTTAACCATGTTTTTAATTGGGATAACGTGAACTTGAACACCAGATGGAGCGGCTTGTTTAATCATGTTTGTACGAAGTTTATCATGACAAACAGTGTCTGAAACAACGATGATACGGTCTGGGTGAGTTGAGTGAGTCCAACCAGTCGCAACCTGACCGTGGAGGAGACGTGTGTCAACACGAGCCAAAACGTATTTGATTTTTCCATCACCAAGTACTGTTCCTTCAGGAATGGTACCCTTAGGAATAGAAGGTTTAGCGTCTGCTGGTTTAGTGTCTTCTTCAGGAATAAGGCCTTCTGGAAGGACTTTAACGCCTTCTTTTGTTTCCTTATAAATGTTAGCGACAATCTCTTCAACCCCAGCATCAGGAGCTACCATACGTTCCGTATATGCTTGGATAAGCATTGGTAAGTTGAGTCCTGTCACGATAACCATCTTGCGATCAGGATTTTCTTCCTTAATTCGGCTTGCCTGGTTAAATGGTGATCCAGACCAAAGGTCTGCAAGGACTAGAATTTCGTCGTCAGCGTCAAATTGAGCAATGGCATCTTTGAAGTGAGCGTACAAGTCGTCAGGACCTTCATTTGGCATGAAAGTAACCACTTGAACTTTCTCTTGTTCACCAAAAATCATAGAACCTGATTGGTGAATACCTTCAGCGAATTTACCATGGCTAGCAATAATAATACCGATACCCATTAGTGTTCTTCCTCCTTTTATATATTGTTTCTTAGGAATAGAAAAATGATTATTGGTATTAGCATCGATCAGTATGAAATGACAACAATATTTTTTTAGTCCCTCGAAAATTAGAACACTCTAATTATAGGACGTTACCATGAATTTGTCAATGGTTTTCGTAACAAAAGTGTCATATAATTGAAAAAAAACATCAAATTATTGCAAATATACTTTTTTTTCAGACAATAAGTGTTAAATATAGTTTTAAGCTATATCTAACTAGAGGAAATAGGATTAAGAAAAAATGAGATAAAAGCTTGTAATAGCTGGTGTTGACTGCTATAATTTCTTCAATTAACTATTTAAGGTTAAATCTATAAGAAAAGAGGGCCTCCTTATGTCAGATTTACTAAGTATCTATAATGAATTGCAATCTAAGAAATGGGTTGACTTGACCCACAAAATTAATGCGGAAAGTCCACATTTCCCAGCCCTTCCTGCTTTGAAACAAGAAGATCTTTTCACATTAAAAGATGGTTTCCATGTTCAAAAATTTACAGTGGTTGGTCAATACGGAACGCATATTGATGCACCGATTCACTTTGTAGAAGGTGGTCGTTGGTTGGATGAGATTGCCCTCAAAGATCTTCTTTTACCACTCTATGTTATCGACAAGTCTAAAGAAGTTGCTGCGAATCCAAACTTTATCTTGAGCAAACAAGATATCTTAGACTTTGAAGCAGAGCATGGAAAAATTACTGAAGGGGCCTTTGTCGCTTTTCGTAGTGATTGGTCGAAGCGTTGGCCAGATCAAGATGCTATGCGCAACCTTGATGAAAATGGGGTTCAGCAAAGTCCAGGTTGGAGCCGCGAAGCTCTAGAATTCTTGATTCATGAACGCCATGTTAAGGCTGTCGGTCATGAGACTTTTGATACAGATGCTGGTATTCCAGCAGCAGAACATGGCTTGGTTAACGAATACTACCTCTTGGAACAAAACATTTATCAGGTGGAAGTCTTGAATCAATTGGATCAAGTTCCAGCCGTTGGTGCTTTGATTTCGATTGCATTTCCTCACTGGGACAAGGCGACAGGCTCCCCAGTGCGTGCAGTGGCTATTTTACCTTAATCATAAGAAAAAACACCGAAGAAATTTTCGGTGTCTTTTGTTATTTATAAAAAGAGTTCCTGGAGTTTGCGAGCAACGCCATCCTCTTCATTAGTCCACTCAATTTGTTCGTTAGCGTGGGGGAGAAGGACAGAGCTAGCATTCTTCATGGCATAACCAGTTTTAGCAAGTTCCAACATCTCTGTGTCGTTGTGTTCGTCTCCAAAAGCAATCAGATCATCCGTTGATTTGCGCATGGCCTTAAGTAAGTAGTTTAGGGCGTAGGCCTTGTTTATGCCTTTAGGCGAAAATTCCAAGATATTAAGCGGGCCACCCCAAGAATCAACTTCAATTTCTTCCTTGAAGTCCTTCTTGATGTCATCGGCAAGTTGGTACTTATCCTCATGACGAGTTTGCATAAGGAGAGCGTTAGGGTTGCGCGTGATTTTAGTTGGTTCTAAACGCATAGCCTCAATAATTTTATCAACACCAAAGAGTTGTGGTTGAATACGCTCTGGGTGATTCATAGTGATATAGAAGTGTTTTCGATATTCACTAGCCAGAAAATCCATCTCTAATTCATCATGGCGTTGTAAGAGGCTAATCAGATATTTCTTATCTAATTTAACCGAATGCTCATAAGCCCAGTCTTGGTCTGGAAGATTGGTCAAAGAGCCGTTAAAGGTGATGAGTGGTGTTTCTAACCCTAGTGTTTTGTAATGGTCAATAGCCATACGATAAGGACGACCTGTAGCAATAACGACTTGGTGTCCTTTGTTTTGTACGTCTTTAATCGTTTTTTGTGTAAATTCTGAAATAGTTCCATCTGGGCGCAAGAGCGTTCCATCAAGATCTAGTGCAATCAATTTTTTTGTCATGTTCCTATTATAGCAAAAATCTGTCCTTTGTTGGTGATTAAGAAAGAGCTTTCTAAGAACGTTCGGTTTTTCATAAGAAAAGTCTCAGGAAATAAACCTTGCACCGTCAAATAATTTCAGGTAGAATAGTAATGTTGCATTCTACGTGAGAATGTTCCGAAATTATTCGGATTTTGACAATATTTTTTATTAAGGAGTCTAAACTTTCATGGAAAAGTTTTTCAAATTGAAAGAACATGGTACTGACGTCCGTACAGAAGTGACTGCCGGATTGACAACTTTCTTTGCCATGTCTTACATCCTCTTTGTTAACCCAGCGATGTTGGCTCAGACAGGAATGCCTGCACAAGGTGTTTTCTTAGCAACAATTATTGGTGCGGTTGCAGGGACGTTGATGATGGCATTTTATGCTAACCTACCATACGCCCAAGCGCCTGGTATGGGGCTTAATGCCTTCTTCACCTACACAGTGGTTTTTTCTTTGGGTTACACTTGGCAAGAGGCCTTAGCAATGGTCTTTCTATGTGGTGTTATTTCATTGATCATCACAGTAACTAAAGTACGTAAGATGATTATTGAGTCTATTCCAACAGCTCTCAAATCTGCTATTTCAGCAGGTATCGGTGTTTTCCTTGCCTATGTTGGGATTAAAAATGCTGGTTTCTTGAAATTCTCAATTAATCCACATACCTACACTGTAGCAGGCAAAGGTGCTGACATGGCCAAGGCTTCAATTACAGCTTCATCGTCAGCTACACCAGGTTTGGTTGCTTTCAATAACCCAACTGTAATTGTAGGTTTGATTGGTCTTGCGATTGCGATTTTCTTTATTGTTAAAGGTATTCGTGGTGGTGTTCTTCTTTCAATCCTCGTAACGACTATCATTGCTATCTTTGCTGGTGTCGTTGATCTTGGAAGCATTGACTGGCACGCAGCTAGCTTGACATCATCTATTAAGGATCTTGGTCAGGTCTTTGGTGCAGCGCTTGGATCTAAGGGATTGGGATCACTCTTTGCAGATGTTTCTCGTTTGCCTGGTGTCTTTATGGCTATTCTTGCCTTTTCATTGACTGATATCTTCGATACTATCGGTACCTTGATTGGTACTGGTGAGAAGGTTGGTATCATTGCTTCAACAGGTGATAACAACGAATCAAAAGCTCTTGACCGTGCTCTTTACTCTGACCTTGTTGGTACAAGTATTGGTGCCATTGCAGGGACTTCAAACGTTACAACTTACGTTGAATCTGCAGCAGGTATTGGTGCTGGTGGACGTACTGGTTTGACAGCTCTTGTGGTTGCTGTACTCTTTGCCATTTCTAGTTTCTTTAGTCCAGTGGTGTCAATCGTTCCTAATGCTGCCACAGCGCCTATCCTTATTATTGTAGGTGTTATGATGCTCTCTAACCTTAAGAGTGTCGATTGGGAAGACTTGTCTGAAGCTATTCCTGCCTTCTTCACTTCTGTTTTCATGGGATTCTCATATAGCATTACCTATGGTATCGCAGCTGGTTTCCTTACTTATACTTTGGTCAAAATCGTCAAAGGTCAAGCTAAGGATGTCCACTTTATTATGTGGATTTTGGATATCTTGTTTATCCTTAACTTCATCAGTATGGCTGTGTTCTAAAGCTTGAAAGTAAAAAGTCTGTACATTTGTCAGGCTTTTTCTTTTGCGATTTTTATCTGGAGGAATGTGAGAGAGTTACTATTGGTTAACTTTTGAAACTATAGTAAGTTTTACAAAAACATTTCTAATCTATGAGTGATTGATGTGGTTAAAATAAATTGAAGATTAAAATACACATCTTAACTTCTTACTTAAATGATTCAATATTTATAAGTTTCTACTGTATTTTTACAGTGGATTCTAGTCCATATTTTTATTTTTTGATATAATGAAAACATGATTTACAGTCAAAATGAAGAAGAATTGATTAGTATCGGCCAAAAGCTAGGTCGACTGCTCGATTCTGGAGATATAATTGTTCTCTCAGGTGATCTGGGAGCTGGCAAAACAACCTTAACTAAGGGAATTGCCAAAGGTTTGGATATTTCACAGATGATAAAGAGTCCAACCTATACTATTGTAAGGGAGTATGAGGGGCGACTGCCACTCTATCATTTAGATGTCTACCGCATTGGTGATGATCCAGATTCTATTGATTTAGATGATTTTCTGTATGGTGAAGGTGTGACAATCATCGAGTGGGGTGAGCTCCTAGACGAGAGTCTGTTAGGGGATTATCTCCTAATTTCGATATCTCATCATGGAGATGGACGTCAGTTGCTTATTGAATCTTTCGGTCCTAGAAGTAAGGAGATTCAGGAGGAAATGGTAAATGGCTGAGCAAGAATTAGTCATTGAGGAAGCTCAAAGAGAGGATGCTGCCTCTCTAGCTTGTTTACTAGAGACTGTAGCCTTGGAATCGGATTTTCTAGCACAAGATGATAGAAGTTCTATACTGAGTGCTGAACAGTTAGCCACTTATATTGAAGGTCATCAGCATAGGCTTAATGAGATTTGTTTGGTGGCGAAATTGGGTCATGAGGTCATTGGTGTTTGTAATGTTACCTCTGATCAAGATACTAAGACTAGTCATATTGGCGATGTATTTATTGCGGTTTCTAAACCCTACTGGGGGAATGGTGTTGGCCAGTTTCTTATGGAAACAATGATTGACTGGACAGATCATACCCCAGCTATCCGCCGCTTAGAGTTGACAGTTCAAGCACGTAATGAACGTGCGGTTCATCTCTATCAAAAATTTGGATTTGACATTGAAGGCACTAAGAAACGTGGTGCAAGAACTAAAAATGGAGAATTTCTAGATGTTTACCTTATGGCTAAACTCATAGATTAGGAAAAAACATGAAACTTGGACGAAAAATTTTATTGATGTTGTTGGCGATTTTTGCAACGACAGTAGTAGCTGCTGGTATTTACCTAACGACAACTTATAATTACGCCACAGGCGAATTGTCAAAAACGTTTAGGGCTTCTAAAGCAACTTCGGGGAATAGTAAGGCTATTCAACAGACTAAGCCTATAACTATTCTCTTGATGGGGGTAGATACAGGATCCAAAGAACGTAAGGAAACCTGGGAAGGAAACTCTGATACCATGATTTTGGTAACAGTGAACCCTAAGACTAAGAAAACAACCATGACCAGTTTGGAACGTGACCTTTTGACAGATATTGAGGGGTCGGGTGAAGCAAAACTAAATTCAGCATATGCTGAAGGTGGTGCTGACTTGGCTATTTCAACCATTCAAAAGGTTTTGGATATTGATATTGACTATTATGCACTGATTAATATGCAGGGTATGATTGATCTGGTAGATGCTGTTGGTGGTATTGAGGTAACGAATCATTTTGATTTTCCAATTTCGATTGCAGAAAATGAACCTGAATTTCAGGCAAAAGTTGAGCCCGGAACCCATAAAATCAATGGTGAGCAAGCTTTAGTCTATTCACGTATGCGTTATGATGACCCTGATGGTGACTATGGTCGACAAAAACGTCAACGTGAGGTTATTCAAAAAGTTGTAGCTAAGCTCTTGAAGATGGACTCTATTGGTTCTTACAAGAAAATTTTATCGGCTGTAAGTTCTAATGTTCAGACAAGTATCGATCTTGGTGATACCAATACTTTGCGTAGCTTGATGGGTTATAGTGATGCCCTTAAAAATATTAAATCATACCAATTGGCCGGTTCGGATGCCATGATCAATGGAGGAAGCTATCAAGTAGCCTCCACTGAGGATATTCTTAAGGTGCAAAATCGTATCAAGAAGGAAGTTGGTAAGAAAAAAGTCTCTGAATCTAATCTTAAGACTAGTTTGGTTCTCTATGGTTCTGGTAGCTCTAACTATGGCTCAGATGATTTTGTTAATTCCAAAGGAAACGTGGCTTCGAGTGAAGTATCTTCAAATTATGAGGCCTGGCCATCTGAGGCAGCAGGTGGTGGATCGGTAAGTACCTACAATGGAGGCACTACCTATAGCAATAACTATAGTGAAAACACAGGTAATTATGTTCAGGAACAAGGTACGACAACCCCTACATACAATAATAATGGATCGGGTGTGACTACTTACAGCACTGTTCCAGCGGCGCAATAAATAAGGTTGGGTGATTCCCAACCTTTTTGCTTTGAAATGATATGGTTATTCCTTGCAATGGCTTTTGAGCTATGCTATAATATAGGAAAATAACGAAAGAGAGGCGGAGTAGAAACTTCGTCTCTTGTGTGTGTAAGGAGGTCATAATGTCGCAAAAAATTATTGATCTCGTGACGGCAGTCGTAGCTCCAGCTATTCCTGAGCCATACGAACTGGTCGATATCGAGTACGAAAAGCTTGGCGGTGACTATGTCTTGTCAGTTTTGATTGATAAGCCAGGAGGTATTACTGTAGAAGATACTGCAGACTTGACTGAAATTATCAGTCCCCTCTTGGATACTATTCAGCCTGATCCTTTCCCGGATCAATACATGCTGGAAGTTTCTAGTCCAGGGTTAGAGCGTCCCTTAAAAACCAAAGAAGCTTTGACAAATGCTGTTGGTCAATATATCAATGTTAGTCTTTACAAGGCTATTGATAAGATCAAGATTTTCCAAGGTGACTTGGTGGCCTTTGATGGGGAAACCCTAACAATTGATTACCTTGATAAGACTCGCCATAAAACTGTTGAGATTCCCTATCAAACAGTTGCTAAAGCTCGTTTGGCAGTCAAACTCTAAAACTCTTAGTGTAAATAAAGAAAGGATGCCAGTTTTAGCCTTTAGAGGCTAAAACAACAAAGAATATGAGCAAAGAAATGCTAGAAGCCTTCCGTGTCTTGGAAGAAGAAAAACACATTAACAAGGAAGATATCATCGATGCTGTGGTTGAATCGCTTAAGTCAGCCTACAAGCGTCGTTATGGTCAGTCAGAATCAGCTGTAGTTGAATTCAATGAAAAAACAGGTGATTTTCAAGTTTATACTGTTCGTGAAGTTGTAGATGAAGTCTTTGATAGTCGTTTGGAAATTAGCTTGAAAGATGCCCTTGCTATCAGCTCTGCCTACGAGCTTGGTGACAAGATTCGTTTTGAAGAGTCAGTCGATGAATTTGGCCGTGTCGCAGCGCAATCTGCCAAACAAACCATTATGGAAAAGATGCGCAAGCAGATGCGTGAAATCACTTATAATGATTATAAGCAACATGAAGGTGAAATCATGCAAGGAACAGTTGAACGCTTTGACCAACGTTTCATTTATGTCAATCTTGGAACACTTGAAGCTCAATTGTCACGCCAAGACCAAATTCCTGGTGAAAGCTTTAAGTCACACGACGTCATCGATGTTTATGTTTATAAAGTTGAAAACAACCCTAAGGGTGTTAACGTCTTTGTAAGTCGTAGCCATCCAGAATTCATCAAACGTATCATGGAACAAGAAATTCCTGAAGTATTTGATGGAACTGTAGAAATCATGAGCGTGTCTCGTGAAGCTGGTGATCGTACCAAAGTTGCTGTTCGTAGTCATAACCCTAACGTTGATGCTATTGGTACTATCGTTGGTCGTGGTGGAAGCAACATCAAGAAAGTTGTCAGCCGTTTCCACCCAACACGTTTGGATGCTAAGACAGGAATTGAAGTTCCTGTTGAGGAAAATATTGATGTTATTCAATGGGTTGAAGATCCAGCTGAATTTATCTACAATGCTATTGCACCGGCTGAAGTGGACTATGTTCTCTTTGACGAAGATGATAGCAAACGTGCGACAGTAGTTGTACCAGATAACAAATTATCTCTTGCAATTGGTCGTCGTGGACAAAACGTTCGTTTGGCAGCTCATTTGACTGGTTACCGTATTGACATCAAGTCAGCTTCTGAATATGAAGCACTCGAAGCTGAAAAAGCTGAGGCTGCTACTGAGGAAGTTGTTGACGAGATTGTTGCAGAAGATGCTACACCTGTTGAAGTCACAACAGAAGAAGTAACTGAAACAACAGAAGCAGAATAAGAAGAACATAGAGGTGTTTGATGGCTAAAACACGAAAAATACCTTTACGTAAATCAGTTGTCTCAGGAGAAATCATTGATAAACGTGATTTGCTCCGCATTGTAAAAACTAAAGATGGTGAGATTTTCATTGATCCAACAGGAAAGAAAAATGGCCGAGGTGCTTACATTAAATTAGATAATGAAGAAGCTCTCCAAGCTAAAAAGAAACGTGCTTTTAACCATAGTTTCTCCATGGATGTTCCTGAAAGTTTTTATGATGAACTCATTGCTTATGTGGATCACAAGGTCAAAAGAAGAGAGTTAGGTCTTGAATAACACAGAAAAATTGTCAAATATGTTAGGACTGGCACAAAGAGCTGGAAAACTTATTTCTGGCGAAGAACTTGTCATCAAGGCAGTTCAATCAGGGCAGGCGAGACTAGTTTTTCTTGCCAATGATGCTGGTAGTAACGTGACTAAAAAGACGACTGATAAATGTAACTACTATAATATAGAAGTCTCCACAGTGTTTAACGCACTGGAATTAAGCATGGCTATTGGTAAACCAAGAAAAACGGTTGCTGTAGTTGATGCTGGATTTTCAAAGAAAATGAGGACTCTTATGGACTAAAGAATAGGAGGACATCACGTGTCAAAGAAACGATTATATGAAATCGCAAAAGAGGTTGGTGTAGAAAGCAAGGTTGTTGTTGCAAAAGCTCAAGAACTTGGTCTTTCTGTGAAGAGCCACTCCTCATCAGTTGAAGAAGCTGATGCTAATCGTATCACTTCAAGTTTAAAAGGGGGAACAGCTAAGGCTGAAAGCAAGCCAGCTCCTAAAGCGACACCAACTCCTAAAGAGGAAAAGGTAGCGCCTAAGGTTGATAAGGCACCTGTTGCCAAATCAGCTCCAGCTAAAGAAGTATCAAAGGCTGAAGTCAAAGAAGCCCCTGCGACTCCGAAAAAACCACAAAGCCGTAATTTTAAGGCAGAACGTGAAGCACGTGCCAAGGCAGAAGCAGAGCGTCGTCAAAACGGCGGAGGCCGTGACAACCGTAATCGTAACCGAAATCAACAAGGAAACGATCAAGGTAAACGTCAGAATAATGATCGTCGCAACCAAAATGGAAATGGTCAAGGTAACCGTAACAATGGAAACCGCGATAACAATAGTAATCGTGACCGTAATTTCCAAGGTAAACAGCGCAATGATCAAGGTCGAAATAAACGTAACGATGCTGCCCGCAACAATCAGGCAGGTCCACGTATTGACTTTAAAGCGCGTGCAGCAGCCTTGAAAGCAGAGCAAAATGCAGAGTATTCACGTCAAAGTGAAACACGCTTCCGTGAAGAAAAAGCTGCAGAGCAACGCCGTGCGAAAGAGCAGGAAAAGGCAAGAAAAGAAAAACAACAGGCTGAAGTCGCTGCTCAAAAAGCAGTTGCTGAAGCTAAGCCAGCTCCTAAGCCAGCACCGGCTGCTCAACCAGCTCCAGCTGCGCAAGCACAAGATACACGTCGTAAAAAGGCACGTCCAGATAAATCACGTGATAATCGTCGCGAGAATGAAGATGGACCTAAGCAAACAAGAAATAATAAGTGGAATAATCAAAACCAAGTGAGAAATCAACGAAATAGTAACTGGAATAAAAACAAAAATAAAAAAGGTAAAAATAACCGTGGTAATTCAGCTCCAAAACCAGTAACAGAGCGTAAATTCCATGAATTACCAAAAGAATTTGAATATACTGAAGGCATGACGGTTGCAGAAATCGCAAAACGTATTAAACGTGAGCCAGCTGAAATCGTTAAGAAACTCTTCATGATGGGTGTTATGGCAACTCAGAACCAATCTCTTGATGGGGATACTATTGAGTTGTTGATGGTTGACTACGGTATTGAGGCAACCAAGAAAGAAGAAGTCGATAATGCTGATATCGAACGTTTCTTTGTTGACGAAGACTACCTCAATAAAGAGGCTATGGTAGAACGTGCACCAGTTGTTACTATCATGGGACACGTTGACCATGGTAAAACAACCCTTCTTGATACCCTTCGTAACTCACGTGTTGCGACTGGAGAAGCTGGTGGTATCACACAGCATATTGGTGCCTACCAAATTGAAGAGGGTGGTAAGAAAATCACCTTCCTTGATACTCCAGGACACGCGGCCTTTACATCTATGCGTGCCCGTGGTGCTTCTGTTACAGATATTACTATCTTGATTGTAGCTGCGGATGACGGTGTAATGCCACAAACTATTGAAGCCATCAACCACTCTAAGGCTGCTGGTGTTCCAATCATTGTTGCGATTAACAAGATTGATAAACCAGGTGCTAACCCAGAGCGTGTAATCGGTGAATTGGCTGAACATGGCGTTATCTCAACTGCATGGGGTGGTGATAGCGAATTCGTTGAAATTTCAGCGAAGTTTGGTCAAAATATTGAAGAGTTGCTTGAAACAGTTCTTCTTGTGGCTGAAGTGGAAGAACTTAAAGCTGACCCAACAGTTCGTGCCATCGGTACCGTTATTGAAGCGCGTTTGGATAAAGGTAAAGGTGCGGTTGCAACCCTCCTTGTTCAACAAGGTACCTTGCATGTTCAAGACCCAATCGTTGTTGGTAATACCTTCGGTCGTGTCCGTGCTATGACCAATGACCTTGGTCGTCGTATTAAGACTGCAGCACCATCAACACCAGTTTCAATTACTGGTTTGAACGAAGCGCCTATGGCGGGTGACCATTTTGCCGTTTATGAAGACGAAAAAGCAGCTCGTGCAGCCGGTGAAGAACGTGCCAAACGTGCCCTTATGAAACAACGTCAACAAACACATCGTGTTAGTCTTGATAACCTCTTTGATACCCTTAAAGCTGGTGAATTGAAGACTGTTAATGTTATCATCAAGGCTGACGTACAAGGTTCTGTTGAAGCCTTGGCAGCATCACTTCTCAAGATTGATGTTGAGGGTGTTCGTGTTAATGTTGTTCACTCAGCAGTAGGTGCTATCAACGAATCTGATATTACTCTTGCGGAAGCTTCAGATGCTGTTGTTATCGGATTTAACGTTCGTCCTACCCCACAAGCACGTCAACAAGCGGAAACTGATGAAGTTGAAATTCGTCTTCACAGCATCATCTACAAGGTTATCGAAGAAATCGAAGATGCCATGAAAGGGATGCTTGATCCTGAATTTGAAGAAAAAGTCATTGGTGAAGCTATTATCCGTGAAACCTTCAAAGTTTCTAAAGTCGGAACAATCGGTGGGTTCATGGTTACTAGTGGTAAAATCACTCGTGATTCAAGTGCCCGTGTGATTCGTGATGGTGTCGTTATTTTTGATGGTAAATTGGCAAGCTTAAAACACTTTAAAGATGACGTTAAAGAAGTCGGAAACGCTCAAGAGGGTGGTTTGATGATTGAAAACTATAACGATATTAAAGTTGATGACGTTATCGAAGCTTACATTATGGAAGAAATTAAACGTTAATTTTGTTAGCTTTTAAGAAAGCTTACTTAGGAGACAAAGCTAGGTCATCTGGCCTGGCTTTTGTTCCATCATAATAAGAGAGAAAGGATAAGACTATGGGAAATTCATTTCGTGTAGACCGTGTTGGTATGGAAATCAAACGTGAGGTCAATGAAATTCTTCAAAAGAAAGTTCGTGACCCACGCGTGCAAGATGTCACTATCACAGATGTACAGATGCTTGGTGATTTGTCAGCTGCTAAGATTTTTTACACTATTCATTCAACCTTGGCCTCAGATAACCAAAAAGCACAAACTGGTCTTGAAAAGGCTACTGGGACAATCAAGCGTGAACTTGGTAAAAAATTGACTATGTATAAGATTCCGGATTTGACCTTTATTAAAGATGAGTCTATCGAATACGGTAATAAAATTGATGAAATGCTTCGTAATTTGGAGCGTAAAGACTAAGAAAAAATTCCTGTCAGTTATGGCAGGAATTTTGCGTTATAATAGAATAAAAAGGAGGACTTCAATGAAAGTAACGGTCTATTTGGGAGCTAATATGGGTGATAATCCTAGCTTTAAGAAAGCAACGATTGCCTTGGGTCAGTGGATTGCTAAAAATGGGCATACCCTAGTCTATGGTGGCAGTAAGATGGGACTTATGGGAGTTCTTGGTGATACGGTTTTGGAAAATGGTGGACAGGCTCATGGCATTATGCCACAATTCCTCAAAGATAGGGAGATAGCTTATGAGGGGTTAACCTCAATGACAATAGTAGAAACTATGGCAGAACGAAAGACTGCTATGCTAGAGCAAGGAGATCTCTTTATCGCCCTTCCAGGAGGTCTAGGGACACTGGAAGAAATCTCTGAAGCTATTGCAGCTGCTCGAGTCGGTAAGTTGGACAAACCCTGTGTTTTCTTCAATCTCAAGGGCTATTATGATGCTATGAAAACGATGTTAGATACCATGGTTGCTCATGATTTTTTGGAGGCTGAAACTGCAGCAAAATTCCTCTTTACAGATGATTTTTCAGAAATTGAAGCTTTTGTCCAGTCTTATGAACCACCTCAATTGAGACGTTATCGGTAGTGTTGCTTTAATTAAATCTTTACAAATATTTCTTAGCGACTTCAATATCGCCAGCATAGTTATCACGTTTACCATTTACGATCTGGAAGGCATCGGCACCTTTACCAGCGATAACCACAGCGTCTTTGGAGTCTGTAGTCTCAGACATTGCTGTTTTAATAGCTTCCTCTCGATCAACAATGATACGAACCTCGCGACTGATGTGGCTAGCAATTTCCTGACAGATAGCAAGAGGATCTTCCTTGTTAGGATCATCAGCTGTTAGGATGACATCAACATCAGGGTAGGTATTGAGGACATGCCCAAAGTCTTTACGACGACTTTCACCCTTATTTCCAGGAGCTCCTAGAATTAAACTAATACAACCATCTTGATGGCTAGTTACGACTTGTAAGAGCTTATTTAGGCTATCCCCATTGTGAGCATAGTCAACAAATGTCTTAGCTCCATTAGTTTGGATTAGAACCTCCATACGCCCTGGAACAGAGGTTTGAGCGATTCCTTCCTTGATGTCTTGAAGGCTAGCTCCGAGACGTAGGCAGGCCAGACCAGCAGCCATAGCATTATCCTGGTTAAAGTCACCGATAAGTTGGATATCATAGTCACCAGCTAATTTCCCACTTGCCTTAAAGCTAAAACCTGAGCCATGTTTAACAGCATTGTCGGAGTTTTTACCATAGAAGTCATGCTCTTTATCCGCAACTTCCTCAGCGATAAAAGCAAAGTGATCCATACCGCTATTGACGATAACAACTCGACTGTTTTCCAAGAGGAGGCGCTTATGGTAGAAGTAGTCTTCAAAGGTTGGATGTTCAATAGGCCCAATATGGTCTGGGCTGATGTTAAGAAAGACACCTACATCAAAAGTCAGTCCATAGACACGCTTTGTCAGATAGGCTTGACTTGAGACTTCCATAATCAGATGGGTCATACCATTAGCAACAGCTTCAGCCATCATACGGAAAAGGTCCAAACTCTCAGGTGTTGTTAAGGTAGACTTGAAGAAGGTTTTTCCGTCTAGTGTCGTGTTCATGGTTGAAAGCATAGCAGGTTTATGACTTTGCTTGAGAATATTGAAGGCAAAGTAGGCTGCTGTAGTTTTCCCTTTTGTCCCAGTAAAAGCCAGCAATTTAAGCTTGTTTTGAGGGTATTGGTAGAAGGCCTGAGCAACGAGGCTCATAGCCTGCTTGATATCTGATACGATAATGGCAGGAATTCCCACTTGATAATCTTTTTCAGCCACGTAGAAACTCAAGCCAGCTTTGACAGCATTCTCTAAAAATTCAGGCTTGAAGGCAGCTCCTTTGGCAAAGAAGAGGGACGATGGTGTGACATCACGACTATCATAAGAAAGATGATCAAAAGTCACCCCAGTCCATGAATAGTAGTACTTGTCTTGGTCGATAATATCTCTAAAATTATGGTCCTTTTTAAGAACCTCTAGAACTTGTTCAATAGTAATCATAGTTCCTATTTTAGCCTTAATGTTCTTGTTTTACAAGTCACAGCCAAAAGTTTATAATAAACTAGATTATATTTTATTCTCTAGAAAGAAAGTTATGACTGAAACTAAAACTGATACACAGCAGCAGCAGATGCTAAGAGGGACGGCATGGATGACAGCATCCAATATTATCAGCCGTCTATTAGGGGCACTCTACATTATTCCTTGGTATGCTTGGATGGGTAAACAAGGTGACCAAGCCAATGCCCTCTTTGGTCAAGGGTATAATATTTATGCTCTTTTCCTCTTGATTTCAACAGCGGGTATTCCAGTCGCAATTGCCAAACAGGTGTCTAAATACAACACACTTGGAAAGATGGAGACGAGTTTCTTCTTACTCAAGCGTATCTTGTATTACATGATTGGTCTCGGAGTGATCTTTGGCGTTTTCATGTACTTTGCTTCGCCGTGGATGTCTTACCTTTCTGGGGGAGACGAAGATCTGGTTCGCGTCATGCGTAGTCTTTCTTGGGCAGTTGTTATTTTCCCATCGATGTCTGTTTTACGAGGCTTTTTCCAAGGCTTTAACAACATGAAGCCTTATGCCTTGAGTCAGATTGCGGAACAGATTATCCGTGTTATTTGGATGCTGTTGGCTACCTTCTTCATCATGAAAATTGGGACAGGCGATTATGTGACAGCAGTTGTTCAATCGACTTTTGCCGCTTTCATCGGAATGTTGGCTAGTTATGGGGTGCTTTTCTTCTACCTTTGGAAGGAGGGGAAACTCAAGAGTCTTTTTGGCAAGCAGGTTGTTCATCCGGATATCAATCCAACTGCAATTGTTATTGAAACCTTTAAGGAAGCCATTCCTTTCATTATTACTGGATCTGCTATTCAGCTTTTCCAACTGATTGATCAATGGACCTTTATCCGTACTATGGAGAAGTTTACAAGCTATAGTAATAGTCAACTTCAGGTTCTCTATGCTTACTTGTCTTCAAACCCAAGTAAGATTACCATGATTTTGATTGCCGTTGCTCTTTCTATTGCCGGGGTTGGGATTCCACTCTTGACTGAAAATATGGTTAAGAAAGATCTTAAGGGAGCGGCTAAACTGATTATCAATAACCTCCAGTTGCTTTTACTCTTTATTGTTCCTGCCATTATAGGATCAGTGATTTTAGCTAAACCACTTTACACAGTTTTTTACGGGGCACCAGATAGTCAAGCACACCTGCTCTTTGTAGCTAGTCTGATTCAAGTTATTTTCTTGGCCTTGTATAGCGTTTTAGCACCAATGCTTCAGGCAATCTTTGAAACCCGTAAAGCTATCAACTATTTTGCGATTGGGGTTTTAGTTAAGGCAATCCTACAGTTACCATTGATTATTTTCTTAGGAGCCCTTGGCCCTGTTATTTCAACAGCCCTCGGTTTAGGTGTTCCAATTGCTCTCATGTATAATCACCTCCACACTGTTACGCACTTTAGTCGTAAGACAGTGTTTAGAAAAGCCTTGCTCATCTGTATCCTTACGGTACTCATGGCTATTCCAGTTGCAGTCTTCTATTGGTTGTTCCAGTTTGTATTGTCACCAACAAGCCGTATGGGTAGTGTGATTTACTTGGTCATTGGAGGAGGCCTTGGAATCGGTGTCTATGGCGTTCTTGCTCTTGTAACTCGTATGGCTGACCAACTACTTGGTGCCCGAGCTGCGAGTCTGCGTGCTAAATTACATATTAAATAAAATCTAAACCAAGTCATGTGGCTTGGTTTTTTCTTTTCAACATTTTCTGAAAAAGGGGTATAATAGGGGTGAAAAAATGAAATCGTTTTAATGATTTAGAATCGAGGAAAGGATTATGGTTGATTCTAGACAAGAACATATAAAATTAGGGACCTATCCTCCCGAACAAGTTTACCAAGTCTTGCAGACAAGCCCTCAGGGTTTGAGCTCACAAGAGGTTAAGGAGAGGCAGGCGACGTATGGCCCTAACCAATTGAAGGAAAGTAAGAAGGAGCCTATTTGGCTGACCTTTTTCAGACATTTTACTAGTCTTATGGCACTCTTATTGTGGGGTGGTGGCTTTATCGCCATGCTTTCTCATAGTTTAGAGTTGGGGATTGCAATTTGGTTGGTCAATATTATTAATGGTCTCTTTAGCTTTATTCAAGAATATAGGGCGAGTCAGGCTACGGCAGCTCTTAATAAGCTTCTTCCATCCTATGCGCGAGTTCTTCGTGATGGTAAGGAGGATAAGATTCTAGCTCAGGACTTGGTGCCAGGTGACTTGGTTTTCATTGAAGAAGGAGACCGTATTTCTGCAGATGGACGCTTGGTCGCTGTGACAGATTTGCAGGTTAACCAGTCTGCCCTCACTGGTGAGTCTAATCCTATTTATAAGTCAGATCAAGCAGATTTGACTCCCGACAAGACTGAGTTAGAGTATGACAATATGGTGTTTGCGGGGACTACAGTCTCTTCTGGTTCTGGACATTTTATAGTATCTGCTATCGGGATGAAAACTGAGTTTGGACAGATTGCGGATTTGACACAGAATCTTGCTCAGGAAAAGAGTCCCCTTCAGAAGGAATTGGACCATTTGACTAAACAGATTTCAGTTATTGCGGTGTCTGTAGGTCTCTTCTTTATGGTGGCAGCGACTCTATTTGTCCACCAACCTTTGTCTCAAGCCTTTATTTTTGCATTGGGGATGATTGTGGCCTTTATTCCTGAGGGGCTTCTTCCCACAGTTACTCTTTCTCTAGCCATGGCCGTTCAGCGCATGGCTAAGGACCATGCTTTGGTTAAGAAGCTGTCTTCGGTTGAGACGCTAGGAGCAACTTCTGTTATTTGTTCGGATAAAACAGGGACTTTGACGCAAAATGCCATGACGGTTAACCACTTGTGGACTTTGTCAGACAGTTATGAGGTCACTGGGCTAGGTTATGCATCAGAAGGACAGATTGAGCAGGAAGGACGGCCTGTTTCTCTTGAAGAAAATGAGCTTCTTAATCGTTTGGTCCGCTTCTCTCATTTGGCTAGTAATGCTCAAGTTGTGGCTCCTAGTGCTGATAATCCCAATTTTACAATTTTAGGTGATCCAACTGAGGCTTGTCTTAATGTTCTCGCCGAAAAAGCAGGAATTAATTTAAATGACAATCATACTTGGGCCCCTCGCCTCAAGGAGATCCCCTTTGATTCTGATCGTAAACGGATGACAACAGTGCATAAGCTTGAGTCAGGATTGGATGGCAGTCACCATATTTCTATCACCAAAGGTGCTCCGAAAGAAGTGATGGAGCTTTGCTCAGACTATTATGATAATCAAGGAATGATTAAATCATTGACAGCTACTGAGCGTCAGGCTATCCTTGCGGCCAACGACCAGTTTGCCCGAGACGGTTTACGTGTTTTAGCTGTGGCCTATAGACCTTTAGACAGTGAGCATATTGGAGAAGACAAATGGGACATGCAGACCTTGGAGGACAATATGGTCTTTCTAGGCTTGGTTGCCATGAGTGATCCGCCACGTCAGGGTGTGCGTGAAGCCATTGAAAAATGCCATAGAGCTAGTATTCGTATTATCATGGTGACAGGTGATTATGGTTTGACAGCTCTTAGCATTGCTAAGAAAATCGGAATTGTACAAGGAGACGATGCGCGTGTTGTTTCAGGCCTTGAACTAGCTGATATGGATGATAATCAGCTCAAGGAAGCTCTTAAAGGCGAAATCGTTTTTGCTCGTGTAGCACCTGAACAAAAATACCGTGTGGTCAACGCCCTTCAAGAACTTGGCGAAGTTGTCGCTGTTACTGGTGATGGTGTTAATGATGCCCCTGCCCTTAAAAAAGCTGATATCGGTGTAGCTATGGGGCTATCAGGAACTGATGTTGCCAAGGAATCTGCAGATATGATCTTAACAGATGATCATTTTGCTTCTATTGTTCATGCTGTTGAAGAGGGTCGTGCAGTTTATAGAAATATTCAAAAATTCCTGACTTACATTTTTAATTCCAACACACCAGAAGCTGTACCCTCTGCTTTCTTCTTGTTCTCTTTGGGACGTATACCTCTTCCCTTAACGGTTATGCAAATCCTAGCCATCGACCTGGGAACAGATATGATGCCTGCTTTGGGGCTAGGGGTTGAACCGCCTGAAGAGGGCGTTATGGACAGACCACCAAGACGTCTTTCAGATCGCTTGCTCAATCGACAATTATTGATTAAAGCTTTTGTCTGGTATGGACTGATTGAAGCAGCCTTAGCTATGGGGGCTTTCTTCCTTAATTATTGGGTTAATCAAGGTAATTTAAACCATTTGGCCAGCTCAGGTCCTCTCTATCGAGAGGCAACTACCATGACCTTAGGAGCTATTATCTTTACTCAAATTGGTATGGCTATGAATAGTCGTAAAGGTAGAGGGTCTATATTCCAAGTTAAACCATTTGCTAATCGGATTATTAGCTTAGGGATTGTTTTAGAAATTGTCCTCTTTATTATCCTGTCTTACGTGCCTTTCTTCCACACGCTATTTAACACTGCACCCATTGGACTTGATGATTGGCTCTATTTACTTGCTTGTCCGTTTGTTATTATGGCTTTGGAAGAAATCAGATATCGCTTATTTGATAAAAAGTAAGTCAGTGGCATACCTTAGATTGAAGCAAGACTTTTAAATCGTTTTTTAGTGCTTGAAACTATGATGTTTCAGGCACTTTTTGATGCTTGAAAATCTACTTTAGACAATCTCAAAAATTGGCCTTATTTTAAATTAGAGTCAGTATCTATCTGTCTTTTTAGGTTATAGAAATAAACTATAACTAACTATCAAGAATCCGTATGATGAACTTACCATTATTTTCAGAAAATAGTGATAAAATAGAGGTCATAGATATGGAGTATATCCACTTTACCATGTAGAAAGGGCACATTATGACACAAGAATATCAATTAGAAACCATTTTGGCACACGCAGGAATCAATTCGGATGAAGCAACAGGAGCCTTGGCTTCACCAATTCATTTTTCAACAACTTACCAACATCCAGAATTTGGCCATTCTACTGGTTTTGACTATACACGAACTAAAAATCCAACACGCGCAACAGTGGAAAAAACACTTGCAGCTATTGAAAAAGCAGATTATGCTATTGCGACAAGTTCAGGGATGAGCGCCATTGTTTTGGCTTTTGAAATTTTCCCAGTAGGCAGTAAGGTTGTAGCTGCGCGTGATCTTTACGGGGGTTCTTTCCGTTGGTTTAATGACAAGGAAAAAGAAGGTCGTTTCTTTTTTGAATACACAAATACAGAAGATGAGATGATTGCGGCTATTACAGAAAATACCGATATTGTCTACATCGAAACACCGACAAACCCACTTATGATTGAGTTTGATATTGAAAAAGTGGCCAAAATTGCTCATGACAAGGGTGCGGTGGTTATTGTTGATAATACTTTCTATAGCCCAATCTATCAAACCCCGATTACTCAAGGTGCTGATATCGTTGTCCATTCAGCTACTAAATACCTATCAGGGCATAATGATGTTTTGGCTGGTGTTGTTGTGACCAGCAACCAAGAATTCTACGATAAACTTTATTATAACCTCAATACGACTGGTCCTACCTTGTCACCATTTGATAGCTATATGCTCATGCGTGGTCTTAAAACCTTAAAACTTCGAATGGAGGCATCGACAGCCAATGCTCAAGAAGTTGTAGCTTTCTTAGAAAAGTCACCAGCTGTTAAGGAAGTCCTCTATCCAGGCAAGGGTGGTATGATTTCCTTCAAAGTGGCTAATCAAGACAAGATTCCAACCATTATCAATTCCCTAAAAGTCTTTACCTTTGCGGAGAGCCTAGGTGGTGTTGAAAGCTTGATTACCTACCCAACGACACAAACCCACGCAGATATTCCAGGTGATGTGCGTGCTTCCTATGGTTTGACAGACGACTTGCTTCGTCTTTCAATTGGTATTGAAGCAGCACAAGATTTGATTGCTGACTTGGAAAATGCCCTTAGTCTTTAAGGAGTTATCTATGACACGTTATGATTTTACAACACAACCAAATCGCTTGGATCAAAATACCATGAAATGGCACGAAGCCGAAAGTAATCCAGAACTGCTTGAGCTTTGGGTTGCTGATATGGACTTCCTACCTGTTCCTGAGATTAGGGATGCAGTTATCAACTATGCTGAGACACATATTTTTGGTTATCCTTATCCAAGTGAAGAGCTTTACCAGTCAATCATTAATTGGGAAAAAAATCAACACGGTTACGTCGTTGATAAAGAGAGTATTGTTCTCATTGAAGGTGTTGTTCCAGCCATTTCAACAGCTATTCAAGCCTTTACCAAAGAAGGCGACGCTGTTCTCATCAACACACCAGTTTATCCGCCTTTTGCTCGTTCGGTCCGTTTGAATAATCGTCGATTGATTGAAAATAGTCTTGTTAAGGTTAATGGGCATTTCGAAATTGATTTTGAACAATTGGAACGTGATATCGTCGAGAATGATGTTAAACTTTATGTTTTTTGTAGCCCACATAATCCAGGTGGGCGTGTCTGGACCAAAGAGGAATTGACCAAGGTAGCAGATTTGTGTCAGAAACATGGTGTCCTCTTGGTATCTGATGAGATCCACCAAGACTTAGCCCTATATGGGAATAAGCACATCTCTATGAATACCATTTCAGATGCTTACAAGGACTTTACCTTGGTGCTTAGTTCGGCTACTAAAACCTTTAATATTGCTGGTACCAAAAACAGTTTTACTATCATTGAAAATGAAGACTTACGTAAAGCCTTTAAACAAAAGCAGTTGGCAAATAATCAACATGAAATTCCAACCATTGGTTTGATTACAACCCAAGCAGCTCTGACCTATGGGCAACCTTGGTTAGAGGAATTGAAGACTGTCTTTGAAACTAATATTGACCTTTTAACCAAGGAACTTAGTGAAAAGACTAATATCAAAGTCATGAAACCTGAGGGAACTTACTTGGTTTGGCTTGATTTTTCAGCCTATGATCAAGACCATAATGAACTTGGACGTTTGCTTAAAGAAGAAGCCAAGGTAGTGCTAAATGACGGTATTACTTTTGGTTCTGAAGGAGAGAAACATTTCCGCTTTAACGTAGCTACGCCAACTACAGTTGTTGCTGAAGGAGTTAAACGTCTCGTTTCTGTCTTTGGAAAATAATAAAAGTGATGCAAATAGCATCACTTTTATTATTGTTATGAGTGTACATCGTAGATTTTCAAGTTTAATAGTAGATCTTCCTGAGTGGAGAAAACCTTGACATCCTGCTTGCCAGAGGTATTAAATCTGGCTAGAGTGTAGGTTTGGCCATTGGGGAAGAAAATTTCCAAGCTACGATTGTCTGTAATAAGCGTTATAGTGATATTATCAGTTTCCTTATAGAGACTGTCAGCTTTATAACCTTGACCGTTACCTAAGAGTCCATCGTAATAGTAAGAAGAGGCAGTTTGACTACCATCCATGCTGTTGTTCAGTTCAGCAGCATAGGTAGAGACCTGATAGGTACCACTTGTTATTTGGTAGGCGATTTTAACGTAATCAGAGCCTTGCCAGATATCAATGTAGATATAGCCTCCTTCTTTCTTAATATTTGAAAAATGCAGTTGGTAATACCCCGCACTATTTTTTTCAGCAAGGTCAAGAAGGCCATTAGCATTCTGATTGTGACTTTTATCAATCCAAGGTTTTCTATTGTCACTGGTGAGTGGTCTTTGACTCGAAATGTTGCCGTTTTGATTTTTGAGGGTTAATTGTTCATTTTTATAGAGGGGAGCAGACTGAATAATACCGTTCTTATCCAGTTGTAGCTGTCTGGGTGTAGTGTAAAAACCGATAGTTTTTAGAAAATCACTCTTGGCCTCTTGGTCACTGTGAATGCCTGACGTGAAGTAATTCCAATTACCAACCCAGCCAAGACTGATAAGGTTATGATTGCTTTCTTCGATTCGATTGCTTCCAGTGAAGTTAGCGCCATAATAGTCTGAGCCTTGATCTAAGCGTTTTGTTTCTGTATCTGCAATAAATAAGCCGTTACCATCTAAATGCCCTACAGTATAGTAGGTTCCAGTTGTTTCGCCTGAAGCTGTATCCTTAGCTCCAAAAAAGAGAACTTGCTTGTCCTGACCGTCAGTTGTTGTCATTGTTTTGAGAACGGGACACTCGATAGGAGCGTTGTCCTGCCAGTTACGACCCTTAAAAAATGTTTCGGGTAGGATTTTGGAGTCTCCCTTGCTATCTTCTTTGGTCCAGTTGATACCATCTTGAGATTGATAAACACCTAAGGCGTTACCTTCAGCGACATACATGAGTAATTTGTCTTTGAAGTGGAAGACATAAGGATCGCGGAAATCTTTACCGTTATAGGATTGTTCCTTTGTCAATAAAGGTTTACCATCTTTTAGGGAATTAGTAAAGCTAGCTCCCTTGTCATTTGATGCACTAGCATAGATTGCCTGGCTTCCATCATCCATGAGTCCAGTAAAATAGGCGACAGGTTCTTCGTTTTGGATACCAGAAATCCCCTGACTATCTGTGACTACACTACCTGTCCAAGCAGAATGCCACCCCTCTTTAGGGTCACCACCCTTTGCTGGTATAGCAGTCTCTTGTTTACTATAGGTGATAAAATCTTTAGTCGTTGTATGTGTCCAATCTTGACCGTTGGGTCCAAAAGGATCAGTAGCCCCATCCACAGAGTGTAGAAAATAGATATCATAGTAATTTTTTTCTTGATTCCACACGATAGTCTGTAGGTCGTTAGACCATCCTTTATGAGATGCTAGATGAAAGGTTTGACTCACAGAAACCTTATTTGTTTTTTGGGAAGGATTGTTAGCGTTCTCATTTTTTATTATAAAAACAAAAAATAAGATTAAAAAAGCAATAATAAAAATTAGAGAAGGATATTTTGATTCCATATAGTAATATTTCCTGATTAAATTGCATGTTTTTATAGTTATTATTTTAACAAAAAAATAGTTTTTTACAAAAAATATCAATTTGTCATTAAAAAAAGATTGGAATTTAGATAAAAAAATGATAGAATGGAACATGTAAAAACCTAAAAGGAGAGTTTATATGGATATTACAGTTAATTCACAGTCAAATACAGTAGCACCAAAGCAAGCAGAGTGCAAAAAGATGCGTTATAGCATCCGTAAGGTAGCCACAGTAGGGGCAACATCAGCACTCGTTGGTACCTTGGCGTTTTTGGGTGCCACTCAGGTAAAAGCTGATCAAGTTACAGAAACAGCACCAGCGGTAGCTACTGCGACAGCAACACCAGAAACAAGCACAGCATCTCTAACGGTAGCCAGTGAAACAGCAACAAGTGTGGCAACTTCAGAAGCAGTTGAATCTTCAGTTGCACATTCAGAGGTTGCAACTAAACCAGTTACAGAGACACAACCAAGCAACACAACTCCATCAGTAGTTGAAGAAAAGGCGTCTAGCACAGTAGTGACATCTTCATCAGATGCAACAACACCTTCAGCGACTGTTGCTGCAGTTTCTGCTCCGGCTCATACATCAGAGGCTGCAGTAGAAGCACCAACTTCAACAGCAAGCTCAGAAGCAGCTGATACACACACTGAAGTAGACCTTAAAGTTTCTGAAAACAGCGCGGCTAATGCCAACCTTAGTAAACTTAATGGTCGTATCAAGTCTATTGTTGAAGAGAATATGACCTCAGATCAAATCGTTGCCTTGACTGAGGAAGAAATTAAAGCACTTAATAAAGTTGACTTTAGTGATGATGCTATCAAGGGTACAGGTACTAGCTTGACTTACCGTAACTTGAAAGATATCGTTGCTAGCTTCTTGAAGCAAGACAGCAAATTGGCAGTTCCTTACTTTAAAGCAGATACAATCATCAATATGCCTGCCTTCAACACTGTTGATGCCCAAACGATGAAAAAAGAAGAAATCGACGTTTGGGATTCTTGGCCAGTCCAAGATGCTAAGTCAGGTGTAGTTAGCAACTGGAATGGTTACCAGTTGGTTATCTCAATGGCCGGTGCACCAAATAAAAACTCAAACCACATTTACTTGCTCTATAGTAAATATGGAGATAATGACTTTACACATTGGAAAAATGCGGGTCCAATCTTTGGTTATAATGCCCTTGAAGATGACCAACAATGGTCAGGTTCAGCGACGGTAAACTCTGACGGTAGTATCCAACTTTACTACACTAAGAATGATACTAGTGGCGGTAAATTGAACTGGCAACAATTGGCTAGTGCTACACTTAACCTAGCTGTTGAAAACGATGAAGTTGTTATCAAGTCAGTTGAAAATGACCACATTCTCTTTGGTGGGGATAACTATCATTATCAAAGTTATCCAAAATTCATGAGTACTTTCAACGATGACCACAACCACGATGGAAATCCAGACCGTACAGATAACTACTGTCTTCGTGACCCACACATCATTGAAGATAACGGTAGCCGCTACCTTATTTTCGAATCAAATACAGGTGACGAAAACTACCAAGGCGAAAAACAAATTTACAAATGGTCAAACTATGGAGGAGATGACGCCTTTAACCTTAAGTCATTCCTCAATATTGTTAATAATAAACACCTTTACAACCTTGCATCATGGGCAAATGGTTCTATCGGTATCTTGAAACTTGATGATAATGAGAAAAATCCATCTGTAGCTGAACTTTACACACCGCTTGTCACTAGCCACATGGTTACTGATGAAGTAGAACGTCCAAGTGTTGTTAAGATGGGTGGCAAGTATTACCTCTTCACTGCTTCACGTATCAACAAATCTACGGATGCTGAAGGTACTGTAGCAGCGCGTGAAGCTGTCGGTGATGACGTTGTCATGCTTGGATTCGTATCAGACAGCCTCCGAGGAAAATATCGTCCACTTAATGGCTCAGGTGTGGTCTTGACAGCCTCTGTACCAGCTGACTGGCGTACATCTACCTATTCTTACTATGCGGTTCCTGTTGAAGGCTCATCAGATACTCTTTTGGTAACTTCTTACATGACTAACCGTGGTGGAATTGCCGGTGCTGAGAATAAATCAACATGGGCTCCAAGCTTCCTTATCAAGATGAATGCAGATGATACTACAGAAGTTCTTCCTAAGATGACGAATCAAGGTGACTGGATTTGGGATAAATCTAGTGAAAGCTTGGTACACGTAGGCGATCAAAACAGTGCTAAATTGCCAAACGAGGACTTTAATGTAGATTATTATGCGGTATCGGGTTATGGTCTTAAACCACATACTTATCCTACAGTTGATGGTTCAACAGGCGTTTCTGAAGCTCACGGTGTCTTGACTGTAACTGTTAAAGATGGTAAAGACAAGAAGGCAGATAAGCCAGAAACACCAGTAAGTCCAACAGAAGGTAACCATTCTGTTGATGATAAGACTAATAAACCAGGCACTTCTAAACCAGCGGACAATAATCAACCATCAGCTGATAAAGAAGATAAACCAACAAATCCTACGAATCCGGATTCTCCAGCTCGTACTCCTTTCCCAAATTATGGAGACCACTCTAATGATAACAATTCTTCAAATGATCATCATGTAGCGGTCCCTGTGAAACCTTCGACAGGAGATTCTGTGGGTGATCGTCGTCCAGTAGCTCAAGCCGCAGAGATTGCGACACCAGTACCAAAGACTATTGTAGCAACTGGACCAACTGTTCCAACGAATACTGTTAAAGAAGAGTCTGTGACTGAAACAGAAGCTCCAAAACCAGTTAAGTCTGAAGAAAAAGTTCAGTCTCACGGAGTTGATAAAGCTAATGAAGTAACTAAGTCTGATGAGTCAAGTAAAGGCAACAATACTAAAGTTGCTGCCAAACTTGCTACGACTCCTAAGACACCAAGTGATTCAGAAGGTTCAAACAGCAACATTCTTTCAATCTTGGCGACTATCTTTGCAGCAATTGCTAGTCTAGCTCTTCTTGGCTATGGTTTGGTCACAGGAAAGATTCATTTACCTAAAAAATAATCCTTTTCAAAAACGTTTGCAGAAAAGCAAGCGTTTTTTTTGCCTTTTTGATATAATGGAGTGAGTATAAAGCAAAGGAAGAAACTATTATGGGTAAATTTCAAGTTATTTCACATCCACTGATTCAACATAAACTTTCAATCCTCCGTCGTGAGGATACTTCTACTAAGGACTTCCGTGAGCTAGTTAATGAAATTGCTATGCTTATGGGTTACGAAGTATCTCGTGACCTTCCTCTCGAAGAGGTTGAAATTCAAACACCAATTACCAAAACAGTACAAAAACAACTTTCTGGTAAGAAATTAGCGATTGTTCCAATCCTTCGTGCGGGTATTGGTATGGTCGATGGTTTTCTTAGCCTTGTACCAGCAGCTAAAGTTGGTCATATTGGTATGTATCGTGATGAGGAAACTCTTGAGCCGGTTGAGTACTTGGTTAAATTACCAGAAGACATTGATCAACGTCAGATCTTTGTAGTAGACCCAATGCTTGCGACTGGTGGTTCAGCAATCTTGGCAGTAGACTCACTTAAAAAACGTGGCGCTGCTAATATCAAGTTTGTTTGCTTGGTTGCAGCACCAGAAGGTGTCAAAAAATTGCAAGATGCTCACCCAGATATCGATATCTACACAGCATCTTTGGATGAGAAACTTAATGAAAACGGTTATATTGTTCCAGGTCTTGGAGATGCAGGTGACCGTCTCTTTGGTACAAAATAAGTTGAAAAGGGAAAATTTCCCTTTTTTTACTAGATTAATAAGTTTAAAGTGAAATTATTTTAGGGGGGGTTAGCACTCTTTCCAAAAGAGTGCTAAGAATGATGTTTTTTATTTGACCTAATTTGACTAAAATCATATAATAGCATCAAGACAATATTAAAAGGAGGATTCATATGATTCCTGTAGTAATTGAACAAACATCACGCGGTGAGCGTTCTTATGATATTTACTCACGTTTGCTCAAGGATCGTATCATCATGTTAACAGGTCCTGTTGAAGATAATATGGCAAACTCAATTATTGCCCAACTCTTGTTTTTGGATGCTCAAGACAATACAAAAGATATCTATCTTTATGTTAATACACCAGGTGGATCCGTTTCGGCTGGTCTTGCCATTGTTGATACAATGAACTTCATCAAGTCTGATGTTCAGACTATCGTTATGGGGATGGCAGCATCTATGGGAACAGTTATCGCTTCCAGCGGTACCAAAGGTAAACGTTTCATGTTGCCAAATGCAGAGTACATGATTCACCAACCAATGGGCGGTACTGGTGGCGGTACGCAACAAACAGACATGGCTATCGCAGCTGAACACTTGCTCAAGACACGTAATAACTTGGAGCAAATCTTGGCAGATAATTCTGGACAACCAATTGAAAAAGTTCATGCAGACGCTGAACGTGACAATTGGATGAGTGCTCAAGAAACGCTTGAATATGGTTTCATCGATGAAATCATGGCTAATAACCAATTAAAATAAACTGAGCTTGTCTTAAACAAAAGTCAGATGCAAATCGGTTGTATAAGGACCGTTTCATCTGGCTTTTTGTGTTATAATAGAAAACATGTTAATAATCAATGAGGAGTTGCTTGCGATTGATCAAGCTATAGAGTGTCTTGTTTCGTATTTTCTAAAGCTACCTGAGGTAGAGAATTATCGTTTGAAACGCCAGAAATTCGAAAATGACAGAGAACTTCAAGAGCAACTCTTTGCATTTCAAGAATTAAAGGATAGCTATGATGCTGCTAAGGCGTATGAGGCTTTTAGACCAGATGTGAGAGAGTTGAAACGTCAGGTTTTGCGAATGAAGCGCCAAATTGATTTAAACGAGGTGGTTATTGCTTATCGTCACGCAGAGTTCGATTTACAGACTATTTTAGCCAATCTTGGTGAGGAGATTGCCCAAGCCGTTTCAGGTCAGATTTTTATTGATACTGGACTACCTCTTGCCCCCCATAAACCACATCATAAAAAGGGAGACACGAACATAAAGGAGAAGATGAGTCATGATTAAGCGTCAAGGCATTATTGTTTATTTATACTACAATAGAGACTTACGTAAAATTGCCAAGTTTGGGGATGTTGTCTACCATTCTTATAAGATGCGTTATGTGCACCTTTATGTAGATGAGGACAAGGTCGAGGATATTTTGAAAGAGCTCGATGGAATGAAAGCAGTGAAAAAAGTTCTGCCTTCCTACTATTCTGATATTGATATGGACTTTGTAGGTAGTCTGGAACGTTACGACACCTCAGTCCCTGAACCGTTTAAGAACTTTTCTCTTTAATAAGAGAAAAGTTTTTTTCTTTTTAAAGAGTTATTCTTAAAGTAATGGAAACGATTACTGCCGCTAAAGCTTAGTTATGTGTAGTTGACAATTGTCTGATAATTCTGTAAGCTATAAGATGGACTTTTTTAAGAAAATATTAAGGAGAAATCTTATGTCTAAAAAGATCACACTTATTGTGTTAGCCTTTTTTGCTTCCATTTTCTTAGTTGCCTGTGGCAAGTCACCAGATGTGACTGCTAATGCCAATGGTACTAAGATTGGCGATACAATCAAAATTGGTGTTAACATGGAGTTGACAGGTGCCGTTGCAGCCTATGGTAAGGCAGAGCAGAATGGTATTAAGTTGGCTGTTGACGAAATTAACAAAGCTGGTGGCGTCGATGGCAAAAAGCTTGAGCTTGTCACAAAAGATAATAAATCTGAAAATGCTGAAGCTTCAACATCTTCAACGAACTTGGCTATTCAGAATAATGTAAATGCTATCGTTGGTCCAGCGACATCAGGTGCTGTTGCTGCGGCTAGCCTTGTATCACAAAAAACAGGAGTTCCTTTGCTGACACCTTCAGGTACGCAGGACGACCTTACGGTAGATGCTAATGGTACGAAGAAATTCGTTTTCCGTACAACCTTCAAGGATAGTTACCAAGGTAAAGTTTTGGCAGCTTATTCTTACAATAATTTGAATGCTAAGAAAGTAGTTCTCTACTATGATAATGCTTCAGATTATGCCAAAGGTATTGCGGATGAATTCAAGCGTGAATATAAAGGTAAAATCGTTACTGAAGCTACCTTTGCTTCAGGGGACAAGGACTATCAGTCAGCATTGACTAAATTTAAAGACCTTGATTATGATGCTATTGTAATGCCTGGTTACTATACTGAGACTGGTATTATCACTAAACAAGCACGTGACCTTGGAATTGATAAACCAATCCTTGGACCTGACGGATTCAGTGATGCGAAATTTACTGAGCTTGCAGGTAAAAAGAATGCTTCAAACGTCTACTATGTATCAGGATATTCAACAAATGTTGCTCTTTCTGACAAGGCATCAGGATTCATCGAAGCATATAAGAAAGCTTACAACACTGACCCAAATATGTTTGCTGCTCTAGCTTACGATTCTGTTTATATGATTGCAGAAGCATCAAAAGATGCGAAAACATCAGTTGATATTGCTGATAACTTAGCACATTTGAAAAACTTTGTCGGGGTTACTGGTAAAATGACGATTGATAAGGATCATAACCCTATTAAAGCAGCTCTTATGGTTAAAAGAGATAATGGTGAAGAGGTTTCAGCGGAAGCCGTTGAAATTGAAAAATAATCTGTTATCTATACTAAAAATGAACTAGAAAGTTTGGTTAAATATGTTTTTTGAACAACTTCCCCAACAACTAGTCAATGGTATCATCTTGGGTAGTATCTATGCCTTACTTGCCCTTGGATATACCATGGTTTATGGGATTATCAAATTGATTAACTTTGCCCATGGAGACATCTATATGATGGGTGCCTTCGTTGGTTACTATGCGATTAATAGCCTTGGAATGAATTTCTGGGTTGCCCTTGTCTTTGCTATGCTTGTCTGTGCGATTTTAGGGGTTGTCATTGAGTTCTTGGCTTATCGCCCACTCCGTAATTCGACACGTATTTCTGCCTTGATTACGGCTATCGGTGTCTCATTCTTCCTTGAGTACATCATGGTTCTCTTTGTAGGTGCAGATACACGTTCATTCCCTCAAAAGATTGCAATTAAGACTTATCATCTTGGATCAATCTCTGTAACAAATGTGCAATTGCTTATCTTGGTAGTTGCCCTTGTCCTTATGGTTGCTCTTCAATTGATTGTTAAAAAGACTAAGATGGGTAAAGCTATGCGTGCCGTATCTGTAGACAGTGATGCAGCTGAATTGATGGGTATTAATGTTAATAACACTATCAGCTTCACTTTTGCTCTTGGATCATCACTAGCAGGGGCAGCGGGTGTCCTTATTGGTCTTTACTATAACTCTATCGAACCTCTTATGGGTATGACACCAGGTATTAAAGCCTTTGTTGCTGCCGTTCTTGGTGGTATCGGTATTATCCCTGGTGCAGCACTTGGTGGATTTGTTATCGGTATTTTGGAGACATTATCAACTGCAATTGGTTTGTCAAGTTACCGTGATGCCATCGTTTATGGTGTCTTGATCGTTATCCTTTTGGTTCGCCCAGCGGGTATCCTCGGTAAAAATGTGAAAGAGAAGGTGTAAGACATGAAGAAAAATCTAAAAGTAAACCTTATTTGGTTTGGTCTTATCATTGGGCTCTTCCTTATCTTGAAAGGTCTTGAACTTTCAGGTATCATGAACCTTTACTACATCCAAATCTTAATGGGAATTGGGATCTCAATCCTTATGGGACTTGGTACTAACCTGGTTCTTGGTTTCTCAGGACAATTTACACTGGGACAAGCTGGTTTCATGGCAATTGGTGCCTATTCATCAGCTATCATTACTGGTATGATGCCAACATATGACGGTTTCTACCTCTCAATGGTTGTCGGTGTCATCATCGCAGCTATTGTTGCCCTTATCTTTGGTCTACCTACCCTTCGTTTGAAAGGGGACTACCTTGCCATTGCAACTCTTGGTATGGCTGAAATCATCCGTATCATTATCGTTAATGGTGGTGAATTGACTAATGGTGCTGCTGGTTTGACAGGTATCCTTCCTTATACAAGTTGGCCTGTAATTTATTTCTTTGTGGTAATCATTACAATTTTGGTACTTAACTTCTTGCGTTCAGCAACTGGACGTCAAGCAATCACTCTTCGTGAAGATGAAATTGCTGCTGAGTCAATGGGTGTTAATGTCACAAAAATGAAGGTTCTTATCTTTGTTATTGGTGCCATGATTTCAGCGATTGCTGGTTCACTTTATGTCAGCTACATCGGTACAGTCGTGCCAAAAGATTTCACTATCATGAAATCAATTGATTACCTTATCATTGCCGTTCTTGGTGGTCTTGGATCTATCACAGGTACTATCATTGCCGCTGTTGTTCTTGGTATTATCAACATGTTCCTCCAAAACGTTTCAAACCTTCGTATGATTATTTACGCCTTGGCTTTGATTCTTGTAATGCTCTTCCGTCCAGGTGGACTTCTTGGAACAAAAGAACTCTATCTCTCAAAATTCTTCAATAAATCTAAGGAGGGCAAATAATAATGGCACTTCTTGAAGTTAAAAATCTAACTAAAAACTTCGGTGGTTTGACTGCCGTTGGTGATGTTTCAATGGAACTCAATGAAGGTGAGTTGGTTGGGCTTATCGGACCAAATGGTGCTGGTAAAACAACCTTGTTCAACCTTTTGACAGGTGTCTATGAGCCAAGTGAAGGAACGATTACACTTGATGGTACAGTCCTAAACGGTAAAGCACCTTATAAAATCGCTTCACTCGGTTTGTCACGTACATTCCAAAATATCCGTCTTTTCAAAGACATGACTGTGCTTGAAAATGTTCTTGTTGGTTTGTCAAATAAGCAACCTTCAAATTTCTTTGCATCTCTTTTGCGTTTGCCTAAGTACTACTCAAGTGAAGAAGAGTTAAAAGCAAAAGCTATGGAACTCTTGGCTATCTTCAACTTGGATGGTGAGGCAGATACGCTTGCGAAAAACTTAGCTTATGGGCAACAACGTCATTTGGAAATTGTTCGTGCACTTGCAACAGAACCAAAAATTCTTTTCCTTGATGAACCAGCTGCGGGTATGAATCCACAAGAAACAGCTGAATTGACTGCTCATATTCGTCAAATTCAAAAAGACTTTGGTATTACAATCATCTTGATTGAACATGATATGAGTTTGGTCATGGATGTTACTGAGCGTATCTATGTTTTGGAATACGGACGCTTGATTGCAGAAGGAACACCTGATGAAATTAAGAATAACAAACGCGTTATTGAAGCTTACTTGGGAGGTGAAGCATAATGGCTATGTTGAAAGTTGAAAATCTCTCAATTAAATATGGATCTATTGAAGCTGTTAAAAATGTTAGCTTTGAAGTTAATGAAGGTGAAGTTGTAACTCTTATCGGTGCTAACGGTGCAGGTAAAACATCAATTCTCCGTACAATCTCAGGTCTTGTTCGTCCAACTGAGGGAACCATTTCTTATCTCGGAAATGATATTCATAAAACACCTGCACGTAAGATTGTTGCTGAAGGTTTAGCTCAAGTACCTGAGGGACGTCATGTATTTGCAGGATTAACCGTAATGGAAAATCTTGAAATGGGAGCTTTCCTTCATACAAATAAAGAAGAGAACACAGCTCTCTTGAAAAAAGTCTTCCAACGTTTCCCACGCCTAGAAGAACGTAAGAATCAAGATGCAGCGACACTTTCTGGTGGTGAGCAACAAATGCTTGCAATGGGCCGTGCCCTTATGAGTCGTCCAAAACTTTTGCTTTTGGATGAGCCTTCAATGGGACTTGCTCCAATCTTTATTCAGGAAATTTTTGATATTATTGAAGATATTAAGGCACAAGGAACTACAGTTCTTTTGATTGAGCAAAATGCCAATAAGGCTTTGTCAATTGCAGACCGTGGTTACGTTCTTGAAACTGGTAAAGTGGTTCTTTCAGGTACTGGTGAAGAACTTCTTGCATCAGATGAAGTTCGTAAAGCCTATCTTGGAGGATAAGAAAAAGCGCCCGAGGGCGTTTTTCTATCGTCTCATACTGATTGGAAAATACTAATTTTTCAGTAAAATATTGCAATCGGTTACAATTAGTGTGGTATAATACAAGTAAGAAATCATTCGGAGGAAAATGAAATATGGCAGTAAAAGATTTTATGACGAAACGTGTGGTTTATGTCTCACCAGAAACAACAGTTGCAGCAGCTGCAGATATTATGCGTGATAAAGGGTTGCGCCGTTTGCCGGTAATTGAACACGATAAACTTGTTGGGCTTATTACAGAAGGTACAATGGCGGAGGCTTCACCATCAAAAGCAACAAGCTTGTCAATTTATGAAATGAACTATCTCCTTAATAAGACAAAGGTAGGAGATATCATGATTAAGAATGTCCTTACAGTTTCCAAATATGCTAGCCTTGAGGATGCAATCTATATCATGCTTCAAAATAAGGTTGGAGTCCTTCCAGTTGTGGACAATGACCAAATTTCAGGAATTATCACAGATAAAGATGTCTTTCGTGCTTTCTTGGAAATTTCTGGTTATGGTCAAGCGGGAATTCGTATTGGGTTGGAAGTTCCTGATACTCCACGTGTTTTGGAAAAAATTGCGAACCTTATCGCTAGTGAGAATCTCAACATCGAACGTACAATTGTTGCACCTAAAAATGACACCGTACTTCGTGTCGAACTCCAAGTTGAAGGAGAGGTTGGAATTGAACAACTCAAGGAAGTTTTTGTAGAAGCAGGATTCACAGTTACTGAAATTGCAAAGACAGAAGCAAAAGAGTTAGACTAATAAAGAAGATAAAACAAATTCTTTAGACTTCAGTTATCCTAAAAAATAGAAAGTTTGTAGGAACAGTTCAGTGGAAATGAGATTATAATCCTTGCTTTTTCTAGTAATTAATGAACTACAGGCTTGAACTTTATACAATAAAAAAAAGGCTAGAACATATGTTCCAGCTTCTTTTTTATTAGTCTTGAAAATCATAAAGTGTTGTAGAGAGGTAGCGTTCACCATTGTCAGGCAAGAGTGTCAAGACTTTCTTACCTTCACCAAGTTCAGCAGCAACCTTTAGGGCGGCAGCAATAGCAGCACCTGATGAGATACCAGCTAGGAAACCTTCTTGGCTCCCCAATGTACGTGATGTTGCGATAGCTTCATCAGAAGGAATACGCACAACACTGTCATATGATTTTGTATCCAATGTGTCAGGGATGAAACCAGTTGAGATACCTTGAATTTTGTGTGGTCCTGGTTTATCACCATTCAAGACGGCAGATTCGTCAGCTTCAATACCATAAACCTTGATATTTGGATTGGCAGCCTTAAGGGTTTTTGAAACACCTGAAATAGTACCACCAGTACCAATACCAGCAACAAAGGCATCCAAACCTTCTGCACCAAAATCTTCAAGAATCTCTTGACCAGTTGTAGCCGCGTGGACAGCTGGGTTTGATGGGTTGGCAAATTGAAGTGGTACCCAACCGTTGCGTTCAGCAGCAACTTCTTTAGCTTTAGCAATCGCACCCTTCATTCCTTCGCTACCAGGAGTCAATACAAGTTCAGCTCCATAAGCTTGGATGATTTTACGACGTTCAACACTCATTGTGTCAGGCATTACGATAACAACTTTATAGCCTTTAGCAGCACCAACCCAAGCGAGACCAATACCAGTGTTACCTGAAGTTGGTTCAACAATGGTATCACCAGGTTTAATCGTACCAGCTTTTTCAGCATCTTCAATCATACGAAGAGCAATACGGTCTTTAACTGAAGAACCAGGGTTAAAGGCTTCGAGTTTTACGTAAACATCTGCTGATCCTTCTGGAACAATAGAGTTAAGTTTAATAACAGGTGTTTTTCCAACAAGTTCAGTGATTGAGTTGTAAATTGTCATATTTAAAATCCTCTTAATCTTTGATTGATGGTTTTAAGTATACGACGGTAGGCTCAACTTGTAAAATACATCTTCTTTATCACTGTGATAACGTTTAACTATCAGATAGGAATTTCAACGATTTTCTTTCCAGATTTTTCATAATTAACTTTCCCCTGATAGAATTCGGTTAGTTCCTGACCAAGTTTTTCAATATCAGACTTTTCGACAAATAGAGTAGTAGAAACATCTGATAAGAAAGTTGTATCAAATTCTTGGAGTCCTTCTTTTTCAAGAAAGTTGGAGAAAACTTGGTACTGAGAGTAGGTTAACTCTACGGTTAGTCCTGTTAATTCCTTGACTTCGACTCGACCAATTTCTTCAATAGCATGGGCAACGCTACCAGAGTAAGCGCGGATAAGACCACCTGTCCCAAGTTTGATTCCTCCAAAATAACGAGTCACAACTGCTACGACATTAGTAAGTCCTTGTTTTTCTAGAACAGTAAGCATAGGCACACCAGCTGTTCCAGAAGGTTCGCCATCATCACTCGAACGCTTAATTTGACCATCATCACCAACAATCATTGCAGAGCAAGAGTGATTAGCCTTGTGATGCTCTTTCTTAATCTGAGCGATATACTCTCTCCCTTCTTCCTCACTGATAATACGTTTCAAGTGACAAATAAAACGAGATTTTTTTATTTCTTCTTCAACGATTCCATCGTTGGCAATAGTTTTGTAATCCATAAAAAAATTTTATCATAAAAAGATGAATTCAAACATATTTTCGAATAGAAAGATATGGTACCTAAAGAATATTATGGACGGCTATTTACGAAAGAACAGTTGCCAGTGGACTATCACTCAGAGGCTTTTACATTAGAAAGCATGATAAAGGTCGATAAACAACTTAGATGTAAAAGATGTTACAGTCAGATAGAGGAAGATTGGCAATTACCGGAAGGTCAGTATTATTGCAGAGCATGTATTGTCTTTGGCAGAAACCAAGAAGGAAAAGAACTTTATTATTTTCCTTCAAAAACATCAGAAATTGAATTTCCTGTTTTGAAGTGGTTAGGAGAACTGACTCCCTATCAAGCTGAGGTCTCAGAGAAGCTTTTAGAAACATATCAAAAACAGAAAGACAGCCTCGTACATGCTGTGACTGGTGCTGGGAAGACCGAGATGATTTATAAAATCGTTGCCTATGTTCTTGGAAATAAAGGTCGTGTAGCTATCGCAAGTCCTCGCGTTGATGTTTGTCGAGAGTTATTTCTACGTATGCAGAGGGATTTTACTTGTAGTATTTCTCTGCTTCATGCTGAGAGTGAACCATATGATGGTAGTCCGCTTGTAATAGCTACCACCCATCAATTACTAAAGTTTTACCAGAACTTTGACCTAGTAATCGTTGATGAGGTTGATGCATTCCCTTTTGTAGGAAATGTCATGTTAAATCATGCTGTGGAGCAGGCAAAGAAGGAAACCGGTCGCTATATTTACTTAACAGCGACTTCTACAATATCTTTGGAAGAGCAAGTTCGACTTGGAACTTTAGAAAAGCATCACCTTGCCAGACGTTTCCATGGAAATCCTTTAGTACTTCCTAAATTCTGTTGGCAGGGAAGATTACAAAAATCTCTAATGAGAGGCAAGCTTCCAAGACCCCTTCTTTATCAGATAAAAAAGCAACGTAAATCCAAATTCCCTTTACTAATCTTTTTTCCAAATATAGCGATAGGTGAAAAGTTTACCAATATTCTACAAAAATATCTTCCAGATGAAAAAATGGCCTTTGTTTCTTCAAAAAGCGAGGAGCGTTCAACTATTGTAGAGAAGTTCCGAGAAAAAGAACTATCCATCTTAGTGACAACAACTATCCTCGAACGTGGTGTGACCTTTCCACAAGTAGATGTTTTTGTTTGCATGGCAAATCATCACTTATACACTAGTTCGAGTCTTATTCAGATTGGGGGTCGAGTTGGAAGATCCCCAGATAGACCGACAGGAAAGCTTTATTTCTTTCATGAAGGGCTATCCAAATCAATGCTTCGTTGTCGAGAAGAAATAAAGGTTATGAATAAAAAAGGAGGATTTAACAATGAAGTGTCTACTATGTAATGACTGGATTGAATCAGTGCCAAAATTAAGAGACCTGATTACGTTTAACCAGAGAGAAGAGTACTCCTGCGTATCTTGTAAAAATCAGTTTAAAAAACTTTCAAAAGAAAGATGTCAAAATTGTAATAAGGAGTTACATAGAGATACCTGTATTGATTGTAAACTTTGGATGAAAAAAGGCTATATTCCTAAGCACCTTGCCATTTATCGCTATGAAGAAAACATGAAAGATTATTTTAGCCGCTATAAATTTATGGGAGACTATTGTCTTAGAAAAACATTTCAAAAAGATATAAAAAATAATTTAAAACCATTTTTTAAAAAAGGTTATACCATAGTGCCGGTCCCATTGTCGGAAGAACGCTTGGTAGAAAGAGGATTCAACCAAGTTGAGGGATTAATAGAGGGAATTCCCTATCAGGATATCTTTGAGAAAAGAGATATTGAGAAGCAATCATCGAAAACACGCGAGGAGCGTCTAAGTCAAGATAATGCCTTCTGTCTCAAGAAAGGTATAGATGTACCAGATAAGATTATTATAGTGGATGATATCTATACAACAGGATCCACTTTATATCAGATGGTCCAACTATTAGAAGGTATAGGTATTAAAGAAGTTTTGACCTTTTCACTAGCTAGATAATAAAAATCCTTGCAAATTTTCATGAAAAGGATATAATAAAGATAAAGAAAACGCTAACAAGCGAGAAAGAGGTCTTTTATGATTAAATATAGTATCCGTGGCGAAAACATCGAAGTAACTGAAGCACTTCGTGACTATGTTGAAAGTAAACTTAGCAAAGTTGAAAAATACTTCAACGAAGACCAAGAATTGAATGCACGTGTAAATCTTAAGGTTTATCGCGAAAAGACAGCTAAAGTAGAGGTTACTATTCCAACAGGTTCTGTAACACTAAGAGCAGAAGATGTTTCGCAAGATATGTATGGTTCTATTGACCTAGTGGTTGATAAGATTGAAAGACAAATCCGTAAAAACAAAACAAAAATTGCACGTAAGCATCGTGAAAAAGTTCCAACAGGAGAAGTATTCTCAGCTGATTTTAATAACGAACAAGTTGAAGAAGCACCAGCTGTTGAAGTTGTAAGAACTAAAAACATTGAGTTGAAACCAATGGATGTTGAAGAAGCCATCCTTCAAATGGAGTTGTTGGGTCATGACTTCTTTATCTATACAGATAGTGAAGATCATACAACTAATGTTCTCTATAAACGAGAAGACGGAAACTACGGTTTGATTGAAGCTAAATAATTAAAAAATAAAGGAAGTAGGTTGAGAGACGTGCTTCCTTTATTTTTTTCAAAAACCCTATTGACAAGAATTTGTTTGGGTGATAAGATATAAAAGTTGTCTTAATTGCCTTGCCACAAACTTGAAAAGGTTCCAAAACTTTAAAAAAGTTATTGACAAGACAAGCTAGAGATGATATTATAAATAAGCTGTTTCGCGAGAGACAGCGGACACGAGAAGTGAAAAAACTTCAAAAAAAGTGTTGACAAGACATTCTAGATTTGCTAGAATACAGAAGTTGTCTTAAGAGAGACAAAGACCTTTGAGAACTGAATAAGAAACCAAGTGCAGGGTTATAGAAGAAATTATAACCTGTCAATTTACAAGAATAAATCGTCAGACGACGGTAATGAGTTAACGCTCGAACAATTATTAAATTTTTTAATGAGAGTTTGATCCTGGCTCAGGACGAACGCTGGCGGCGTGCCTAATACATGCAAGTAGAACGCTGAAGAGAGGAGCTTGCTCTTCTTGGATGAGTTGCGAACGGGTGAGTAACGCGTAGGTAACCTGCCTTGTAGCGGGGGATAACTATTGGAAACGATAGCTAATACCGCATAACAATGGATGACCCATGTCATTTATTTGAAAGGGGCAAATGCTCCACTACAAGATGGACCTGCGTTGTATTAGCTAGTAGGTGAGGTAACGGCTCACCTAGGCGACGATACATAGCCGACCTGAGAGGGTGATCGGCCACACTGGGACTGAGACACGGCCCAGACTCCTACGGGAGGCAGCAGTAGGGAATCTTCGGCAATGGGGGCAACCCTGACCGAGCAACGCCGCGTGAGTGAAGAAGGTTTTCGGATCGTAAAGCTCTGTTGTAAGTCAAGAACGAGTGTGAGAGTGGAAAGTTCACACTGTGACGGTAGCTTACCAGAAAGGGACGGCTAACTACGTGCCAGCAGCCGCGGTAATACGTAGGTCCCGAGCGTTGTCCGGATTTATTGGGCGTAAAGCGAGCGCAGGCGGTTTGATAAGTCTGAAGTTAAAGGCTGTGGCTCAACCATAGTTCGCTTTGGAAACTGTCAAACTTGAGTGCAGAAGGGGAGAGTGGAATTCCATGTGTAGCGGTGAAATGCGTAGATATATGGAGGAACACCGGTGGCGAAAGCGGCTCTCTGGTCTGTAACTGACGCTGAGGCTCGAAAGCGTGGGGAGCGAACAGGATTAGATACCCTGGTAGTCCACGCCGTAAACGATGAGTGCTAGGTGTTGGATCCTTTCCGGGATTCAGTGCCGCAGCTAACGCATTAAGCACTCCGCCTGGGGAGTACGACCGCAAGGTTGAAACTCAAAGGAATTGACGGGGGCCCGCACAAGCGGTGGAGCATGTGGTTTAATTCGAAGCAACGCGAAGAACCTTACCAGGTCTTGACATCCCGATGCTATTTCTAGAGATAGAAAGTTACTTCGGTACATCGGTGACAGGTGGTGCATGGTTGTCGTCAGCTCGTGTCGTGAGATGTTGGGTTAAGTCCCGCAACGAGCGCAACCCCTATTGTTAGTTGCCATCATTCAGTTGGGCACTCTAGCGAGACTGCCGGTAATAAACCGGAGGAAGGTGGGGATGACGTCAAATCATCATGCCCCTTATGACCTGGGCTACACACGTGCTACAATGGTTGGTACAACGAGTTGCGAGTCGGTGACGGCAAGCTAATCTCTTAAAGCCAATCTCAGTTCGGATTGTAGGCTGCAACTCGCCTACATGAAGTCGGAATCGCTAGTAATCGCGGATCAGCACGCCGCGGTGAATACGTTCCCGGGCCTTGTACACACCGCCCGTCACACCACGAGAGTTTGTAACACCCGAAGTCGGTGAGGTAACCTTTTGGAGCCAGCCGCCTAAGGTGGGATAGATGATTGGGGTGAAGTCGTAACAAGGTAGCCGTATCGGAAGGTGCGGCTGGATCACCTCCTTTCTAAGGAAAAACGGAATGTACTTGAGTTTCTTATTTAGTTTTGAGAGGTCTTGTGGGGCCTTAGCTCAGCTGGGAGAGCGCCTGCTTTGCACGCAGGAGGTCAGCGGTTCGATCCCGCTAGGCTCCATTGAATCGCAAGATTCAAGTATTGTCCATTGAAAATTGAATATCTATATCAAATTCCATATGTAATTAATTACATATAGATAGTAACAAGAAAATAAACCGAAACGCTGTGAATATTTAATGAGTTAGGTCGAAAGACCAAAATAAGGTTAAGTTAATAAGGGCGCACGGTGGATGCCTTGGCACTAGAAGCCGATGAAGGACGTGACTAACGACGAAATGCTTTGGGGAGCTGTAAGTGAGCAATGATCCAGAGATGTCCGAATGGGGGAACCCGGCAGGTTATGCCTGTCACTCATTACTGTTAAGGTAATGTAGAGGAAGACGCAGTGAACTGAAACATCTAAGTAGCTGCAGGAAGAGAAAGCAAAAGCGATTGCCTTAGTAGCGGCGAGCGAAACGGCAAGAGGGCAAACCGAAGAGTTTACTCTTCGGGGTTGTAGGACTGCAACGTGGACTTAAAGATTATAGAAGAACTACCTGGGAAGGTAGGCCAAAGAGAGTAATAGCCTCGTATTCGAAATAGTCTTTATACCTAGCAGTATCCTGAGTACGGCGAGACACGAGAAATCTCGTCGGAATCTGGGAGGACCATCTCCCAACCCTAAATACTCTCTAGTGACCGATAGTGAACCAGTACCGTGAGGGAAAGGTGAAAAGCACCCCGGGAGGGGAGTGAAATAGAACCTGAAACCGTGTGCCTACAACAAGTTCGAGCCCGTTAATGGGTGAGAGCGTGCCTTTTGTAGAATGAACCGGCGAGTTACGATATGATGCGAGGTTAAGTTGAAGAGACGGAGCCGTAGGGAAACCGAGTCTTAATAGGGCGTATTAGTATCATGTCGTAGACCCGAAACCATGTGACCTACCCATGAGCAGGTTGAAGGTGAGGTAAAACTCACTGGAGGACCGAACCAGGGCACGTTGAAAAGTGCTTGGATGACTTGTGGGTAGCGGAGAAATTCCAAACGAACTTGGAGATAGCTGGTTCTCTCCGAAATAGCTTTAGGGCTAGCGTCGATGTTAAGTCTCTTGGAGGTAGAGCACTGTTTGGGTGAGGGGTCCATCCCGGATTACCAATCTCAGATAAACTCCGAATGCCAACGAGATATAATCGGCAGTCAGACTGCGAGTGCTAAGATCCGTAGTCGAAAGGGAAACAGCCCAGACCACCAGCTAAGGTCCCAAAATATATGTTAAGTGGAAAAGGATGTGGGGTTGCACAGACAACTAGGATGTTAGCTTAGAAGCAGCTATTCATTCAAAGAGTGCGTAATAGCTCACTAGTCGAGTGACCCTGCGCCGAAAATGTACCGGGGCTAAAACATATTACCGAAGCTGTGGATACCTTTATAGGTATGGTAGGAGAGCGTTCTATGTGCGAAGAAGGTGTACCGTGAGGAGTGCTGGAGCGCATAGAAGTGAGAATGCCGGTATGAGTAGCGAAAGACAGGTGAGAATCCTGTCCACCGTAAGACTAAGGTTTCCAGGGGAAGGCTCGTCCGCCCTGGGTTAGTCGGGACCTAAGGAGAGACCGAAAGGTGTATCCGATGGACAACAGGTTGATATTCCTGTACTAGAGTATATAGTGATGGAGGGACGCAGTAGGCTAACTAAACCAGACGATTGGAAGTGTCTGGCCAAGCAGTGAGGTGTGATATGAGTCAAATGCTTATATCTATAACATTGAGCTGTGATGGGGAGCGAAGTTTAGTAGCGAAGTTAGTGATGTCACACTGCCGAGAAAAGCTTCTAGCGTTAATTATACTCTACCCGTACCGCAAACCGACACAGGTAGTCGAGGCGAGTAGCCTCAGGTGAGCGAGAGAACTCTCGTTAAGGAACTCGGCAAAATGGCCCCGTAACTTCGGGAGAAGGGGCGCTGACTTATGGTCAGCCGCAGTGAATAGGCCCAAGCAACTGTTTATCAAAAACACAGCTCTCTGCTAAATCGTAAGATGATGTATAGGGGGTGACGCCTGCCCGGTGCTGGAAGGTTAAGAGGAGTGCTTAGCAATAGCGAAGGTATGAATTGAAGCCCCAGTAAACGGCGGCCGTAACTATAACGGTCCTAAGGTAGCGAAATTCCTTGTCGGGTAAGTTCCGACCCGCACGAAAGGCGTAATGATTTGGGCACTGTCTCAACGAGAGACTCGGTGAAATTTTAGTACCTGTGAAGATGCAGGTTACCCGCGACAGGACGGAAAGACCCCATGGAGCTTTACTGCAGTTTGATATTGAGTATCTGTACCACATGTACAGGATAGGTAGGAGCCTATGACCTCGGGACGCCAGTTTCGAGTGAGGCGTTGTTGGGATACTACCCTTGTGTTATGGCTACTCTAACCCAGATAGGTTATCCCTATCGGAGACAGTGTCTGACGGGCAGTTTGACTGGGGCGGTCGCCTCCTAAAAGGTAACGGAGGCGCCCAAAGGTTCCCTCAGAATGGTTGGAAATCATTCGCAGAGTGTAAAGGTATAAGGGAGCTTGACTGCGAGAGTTACAACTCGAGCAGGGACGAAAGTCGGGCTTAGTGATCCGGTGGTTCCGCATGGAAGGGCCATCGCTCAACGGATAAAAGCTACCCTGGGGATAACAGGCTTATCTCCCCCAAGAGTTCACATCGACGGGGAGGTTTGGCACCTCGATGTCGGCTCGTCGCATCCTGGGGCTGTAGTCGGTCCCAAGGGTTGGGCTGTTCGCCCATTAAAGCGGCACGCGAGCTGGGTTCAGAACGTCGTGAGACAGTTCGGTCCCTATCCGTCGCGGGCGTAGGAAATTTGAGAGGATCTGCTCCTAGTACGAGAGGACCAGAGTGGACTTACCGCTGGTGTACCAGTTGTTCTGCCAAGAGCATCGCTGGGTAGCTATGTAGGGAAGGGATAAACGCTGAAAGCATCTAAGTGTGAAGCCCACCTCAAGATGAGATTTCCCATGATTTTATATCAGTAAGAGCCCTGAGAGATGATCAGGTTGATAGGTTAGAAGTGGAAGTGTGGTGACACATGTAGCGGACTAATACTAATAGCTCGAGGACTTATCCAAAGAAAGTAACTGAGACATATTGACAACGATTTGGTTTCTTGATACAGTATAGATATTCAATTTTGAGTTGAGAATACTCAGAGTTAAGTGACGATAGCCTAGGAGATACACCTGTTCCCATGCCGAACACAGAAGTTAAGCCCTAGTACGCCTGATGTAGTTGGGGGTTGCCCCCTGTTAGATACGGTAGTCGCTTAGCGCAAAGGGAGTTTAGCTCAGCTGGGAGAGCATCTGCCTTACAAGCAGAGGGTCAGCGGTTCGATCCCGTTAACTCCCATAGGTCCCGTGGTGTAGCGGTTATCACGTCGCCCTGTCACGGCGAAGATCGCGGGTTCGATTCCCGTCGGGACCGTTCAAATAGAAATATTTGAGACTCGTTAGCTCAGTTGGTAGAGCAATTGACTTTTAATCAATGGGTCACTGGTTCGAGCCCAGTACGGGTCATATATGCGGGTGTGGCGGAATTGGCAGACGCACCAGATTTAGGATCTGGCGCTTAACGGCGTGGGGGTTCAAGTCCCTTCACCCGCATTAGAAAAGTTAGCCGGCTTAGCTCAGTTGGTAGAGCATCTGATTTGTAATCAGAGGGTCGCGTGTTCAAGTCATGTAGCCGGCATAAAATGCGAACGTAGTTCAGTGGTAGAACACCACCTTGCCAAGGTGGGGGTCGCGGGTTCGAATCCCGTACGGACTATATTTTGAGTAACTTAGGTTACTCTTTTTATTTTGTTTCTTTTTTTTATATGTTATAATAATTTATAATACTATTTTGAGGTGAATTTATGTCTAAAGTTTTTGTTTTTGGTCATCAAAACCCTGATTCTGATGCAATCGGGTCTTCTTATGGATACGCTTATTTGAAACGTCAACTTGGTGTTGATGCTGAAGCTGTTGCTTTGGGTACTCCTAACGAGGAAACTGCTTTTGTTCTTGATTATTTTGGTGTTGAAGCACCACGAGTGGTTGAATCAGCTCAGTCTGAGGGTGTTAATCAAGTTATTCTTACAGACCATAATGAGTTTCAACAATCTATTTCAGATATTAAGGACGTTGAAGTTATTGAGGTAGTCGACCATCACCGTGTAGCTAACTTTGAAACTGCTAATCCATTAATGATGCGATTAGAACCTGTTGGATCTGCATCTTCAATTGTTTATCGTATGTTTAAAGAAAACAATGTTGAGGTTCCTAAGGAAGTAGCTGGTTTGCTTCTTTCAGGTTTGATTTCAGATACTCTTCTTCTTAAATCTCCAACTACACATGCTTCAGATCCTGCAGTTGCAGCTGAACTTGCAGAAATTGCTGGTGTTAATCTTGAAGAATATGGTCTTGCTATGCTTAAAGCTGGTACTAATCTTTCTTCAAAATCTGCTGAAGAACTCATTGACATTGATGCAAAGACATTTGAATTGAATGGTAATCAAGTTCGTGTTGCACAAGTTAATACAGTTGATATTTCTGATGTTCTTTCTCGTCAAGCGGAAATTGAAGAAGCTATTAATAACTCAATTAAAAACAATGGTTACTCTGACTTTGTCTTAATGATTACTGATATTCTTAATTCTAATTCAGAAATTCTTGCACTTGGTTCAAATACTGATAAGGTTGAAGCTGCTTTCAATTTTGTTTTAGATAATAATCATGCTTTCCTTGAAGGAGCTGTTTCTCGTAAGAAACAGGTAGTTCCTCAGTTGACTGAAAGCTTTAATGCGTAAAATTAGGCCAGTAGGCCTTTTTTTAGTACTCTGATTAATGGTATAATAGTTTTTATGATAATACAATTTAACCCAACTAAACTATGTAAGCAACCTTTTTTTATGAAAATAGTGAATTATCTATATCTTAATCAGCCTGTGACCCTGAGAGCAATAAAAAGGCAGTTTCCTTTTCAAAAGAATATCGATAAATTAATTGAGGAGTTTGTAAAAGCAGGCTATATTGAACGATTCGAGAAACGTTATCGTTTATTAATTAGTCTTGTGTCAGATTCTTCTAAAATTGATTTAGAACAGCATTTTTTTATTGATGATGATTCTACTTGTTATTTTGAACTATTAAATCGTAGATTTGTTACTGAGATAAGTAATTCTACTAATGAAGTTGTTATTGTTGAACAAACGAGTATAACGAGAGACGATCTTACGATTTCAAATTATTTCTATAAATTAAGTGAAAATCTACCATTATCGGAAGAGCAGAATAGATTATATGACATATTAGGGGATGTTAATCCTGAATATTTTTTGAAACATGTTACGACTTTTCTTTTAAAATACGTTAGGAAGGAATATGCACTTCAAAAAAGGAGGAATATTTTTGTTGATGCTTTAGAATTATTAGGGTACCTTGTTCAAGTAGAAGAAGGGCGTTATCTTTTGAATATGGATTTAGATTCCGAAGCATTAGTTTTTAGTGCAAAAAAAGACTAGTTTTATTACTAGTCTTTTTTATGACAACTTTAACGATTCCTTAGTTCAAGATAACGTTTGTACCAGATGTTAACATAAGATTGTGAAAATGGCCCCTTACCATTGTTAATCCAATCTACCAAGATTTTAACATGTTCCTTTAAGATATAGTCAATATCAGGAGAGTAATGCATTTCTTTTTTATGTGTTTCATACTCATCTACATCTAGCAATTTTTTTTCACCATCAGCGAAGACTTTGACATCTAGGTCATAGTCTATATATTTTAGTGCTTCTTGGTCCAAAATATATGGACTAGCTAAATTGCAGTAGTAGGAAATGCCGTTATCCCTAATCATGGCTATAATATTAAACCAGTATTTTTTGTGGAAATAAACAATAGCAGGTTCACGTGTTACCCATCGTCTTCCGTCTGCTTCAGTAACGAGGGTGTGGTCGTTAACGCCAATAACAGCATTCTCAGTTGTCTTTAGTACCATAGTATCGCGCCAAGTACGGTGCAAACTACCATCATGCTTATAACTTTGAATTGTGATAAAGTCGCCTTCTTTTGGTAATTTCATGGCGTCCTCTTTCTACAATAAGGGTTATCCCCTTTATTGTATCATAATTTTTTGAAAAGAGGGGGAATACCTATAAATATTCTCTTAGAGCGGATGCTATCGCATCAAAGTCATAACCTTTTCGGGCTAAAGATTGTGTCAAGCGTTGTTTAAGCTCATAACCATCGTATTTTTTACTAAATTTTTGATATTGCTTATCAATTTCTTTATAAAGGAGGGCTTGTTCATTTTCTTCATCTGCTTCAAGTTCTAGATAATCGATTGCTAGTTTACTTTCTTGGAATGAAAAACCTTTATTGATAAGGCTTTGAGTTAATTTGTCTTTTAGGGTTTTAGATGGTAGTTTTCCCTGATATTTTCGTAACAGTTTTGAAGCTACTCTAATGGCTATTTCTGAGAAATCAAATTGGCTTAAAACATCGTCAATGATTTGTTTGTTACAACCTTTTTGAAGCCATTTTTGCTTCAGCACATAGGCCCCTTTATCACCTGAATTCAGATTTTGTTGAGCTAGACTCTCTAGGAGTTTGTAATCATCAATCCAATGATCTTTTTTTAGATTATCAATAATTTTGGGAATTATATGAGGGTTTATTTCATGTTTAAAAAGGTAATCTTTTACTTCTTTCTCACTACGTTGTTTAAATGAAATAAAATAGAGAGCTAAGTTTTTACCATGCGAGAACTGAGCAAAGGATTTAATATCCTCTAGTTGATCTTTGTCCAGTATCATTTCTTTAGTCAACATGTATTTAACGATGGTATCTTCTGTAACGTAGAGACTCTCTTTTTTGTCTATCTCAAGGAGATAAAGTCTCTTTTTCTTTTCGATTTTTGTGATTTTCATAGTTATTATTATATCAAAATGTTAGAATGGTAGTATGAATTTACAAGTGAAACAGCGTATCCCGCTTAAGATAAAACGCATGGGAATCAATGGCGAAGGCATTGGTTTTTATAAGAAAACTCTAGTTTTTGTACCAGGGGCTTTGAAGGGTGAAGAGGTGTTCTGTCAGATTGTTTCTGTTAAGAGAAACTTTGTTCAGGCGAAATTATTAAAGATCAATAAACCTTCTAAGTTTCGTGTCGAACCTGCATGTAGTATTTATGAAGATTGTGGTGGTTGCCAGTTAATGCATCTTCGTTATGATAAGCAATTAGAGTTTAAAACTGACTTGTTAGGACAAGCCTTGAAGAAGTTTAAACCGGCTAATTTTGAGTCATATGACATTCGTCCAACAATAGGGATGGAGCAACCACAACATTACCGAGCTAAACTACAATTTCAAACCCGTTCTTTTGGTGGCTCAGTTAAATCTGGCTTATTTGCGGAAGGGAGTCATCGCCTCATTAATATTGATGATTGCCTAGTTCAGGATGAGCTAACTCAAGCCATTATGAATAAGGTGACAAATTTGTTAGATAAATACAAGTTACCAATTTATAATGAGCGCAAAATTGCTGGAATTCGGACAGTTATGATACGACGTGCTTTGGGTTCAAATCAGGTTCAGTTGATTTTTGTAACCTCTAAATCAGTTTCTTTCACAAAATTAGTTAAGGAATTGACGGAAAATTTTCCAGAAATCGTAACAATTGCTGTCAATTATAATTATTCGAAATCCAGTGAGATTTATGGTCAAGAGACGGAAATTCTTTGGGGACAAGACACTATTCAAGAAGAGGTATTGGACTATAACTTCGCGCTCTCTCCTCGTGCATTTTACCAGTTGAATCCTCAACAAACAGAGGTACTCTATGGTCAGGCCGTTGAAGCTTTAGATGTGGATAAGGCTGAACATCTTATTGATGCTTACTGTGGGGTTGGTACTATTGGACTTGCTTTTGCAAATAAGGTAAAGAGTATTCGAGGTATGGATATTATTCCTGAGGCTATTGAGGATGCTAGGAAGAATGCCAAATCACTTGGACTGGAAAATGCTCACTATGAGGTGGGTAAAGCAGAAGATATCATTCCACGTTGGTACAAGGAAGGTTATCGAGCAGATGCTCTTATTGTGGATCCACCTAGAACTGGTTTAGATGATAAGCTACTTAAAACGATACTGGACTACACTCCTGAAAAAATGGTATATGTTTCATGTAATGTATCTACTTTGGCTAGAGACCTAGTTTCTTTGGCTAAAGTTTATGATGTTAATTATATCCAGTCAGTAGATATGTTTCCTCATACGGCTCGAACAGAAGCAGTTGTGAAGCTAACTAAGAAAATGTGATAAAACCTAACATAAAAAACAAGAAATTTTCAAAATTGTTGGAAAATTTCTTTATTTTTCTGAAAAATAGGAGTATAATAGGCTTATCGATTTTTTAAAGGAGGAGCGTATGAAAAAGAGCTTCATTCATCAACAAGAGGAAATTTCTTTTGTGAAGAATACTTTTACACAGTATTTGATTGATAAACTTGACGTCGTTGAAGTGCAAGGGCCTATTTTGAGTAAGGTCGGGGATGGTATGCAGGATAATTTGAGCGGTATTGAGAATCCTGTAACTGTTAATGTGCTTCAGATTCCTGACGCAACATACGAAGTTGTTCACTCATTAGCAAAATGGAAACGCCATACTTTGGCTCGTTTTGGTTTCAATGAAGGTGAAGGGCTCGTGGTTAATATGAAGGCTCTTCGTCCAGATGAAGATTCATTGGATGCAACGCACTCTGTTTACGTTGACCAATGGGACTGGGAAAAAGTTATTCCTGACGGACATCGTAATATCGCTTATTTGAAAGAAACTGTTGAAACCATTTATAAGGTTATTCGTTTGACTGAGCTAGCAGTTGAAGCACGTTACGATATTGAAGCAATTTTACCTAAGAAAATTACCTTCATCCATTCAGAAGAGCTTGTTGAGAAGTACCCTGATTTGACACCAAAAGAGCGTGAAGATGCTATTACCAAGGAATATGGTGCTGTATTCTTGATTGGTATCGGTGGTGTTCTTCCTGATGGAAAACCACATGATGGCCGTGCACCTGACTATGATGACTGGACAACTGAGTCTGAGAATGGTTACCATGGTTTGAATGGAGATATCTTGGTTTGGAACGAACAATTAGGACATGCTTTTGAATTGTCATCAATGGGTATTCGTGTTGATGAAGATGCCCTTAAACGTCAGGTTGAAATTACTGGCGACCAAGATCGTTTGAAATTGGATTGGCACCAAGCCTTGTTACATGGCCTTTTCCCACTAACAATTGGTGGAGGTATTGGTCAATCACGTATGGCTATGTTCTTGCTTCGTAAGAAACATATTGGTGAGGTTCAAACTTCAGTTTGGCCAGATGCCGTTCGTGAAACTTACGAAAACATCTTGTAAAAAAAAGCACTAACGAAAGTTAGTGTTTTTTGATTTGCAATAGCTATGCATAATTGATCTATGAATTGGCTATTGGAGTAGATATCATAAGAGCTGGCTTAGTTTTTCTCATAAAGAAAAAACCTATCCCTTGAAAGGGAGAGGTTTTTAGATTAGTCGCCACTACGGAAAAAGGCATCGTAAAGAGCTCTGACGGCTGCTTTTTCTTGCTCAGTTTCAATTACAAACATAACAGAAACCTCACTAGAACCTTGAGAAATCATTTCTAGGTTAATATGTTTTTCAGAGAGAGCTTTAGCTGCTGTCGCTGTAACACCGATGTGGTCTTTCATATTTTCACCAACAATCATGAGAATTGAAAGGCCATGTTCAATTTCGACTTCATCAACACCGAGTTCACGAGTCAAGTAAGAAAGGATTTCTTGTTCTTTGATTGGGGTAAGTTCACGTTCTCGAATAATGATTGAAAGATCATCGATTCCAGAAGGCATGTGTTCCCAACGGATGTTTAAATCTTCCAAGATTTGGAGAACCTTACGTCCGAAACCAACTTCACGGTTCATAAGGTATTTGGTCATATTGATACTGACGAATTTATCATCGCTCGCGATACCAACGACAGGAACAGTTGCACCCTTATGTTCAAGAATAATACGTGTGCCTGGATGGTCTGGATTATTAGTGTTTTTAATAACCAACGGAATTTTACCACGATAGGCAGGCAGTAGAGCCTCATCATGAAGAACCGAGAATCCAGCATAAGCCAATTCACGCATTTCTTTATAAGTTAACTCAGGAATAGAATGTGGTTCATGAACGACACCAGGATGGGCTGCGAAAATACCATCTACATCTGTGAAGTTTTCATATAAGTCTGCCTTAACTCCAGCTGCAACGATAGAACCTGTGATATCAGAGCCTCCACGTGAGAAAGTACAAATTTGATTATCAGGGGTAACACCAAAGAAACCAGGGATAACAAGAACCTCATCTGATTCACGAAGCTCTTCCAATTTGTCATAAGCTCCTGGAAGGATACGAGCATTTCCAGGTTCGCTTGAGACAAAAATACCAGCTTGGCGAGGGTGAACGTAACGTGCTTCAATACCATTATTACGGAAATATTCAGCGATTAATTTTGCGTTATTATCTTCCCCTGCAGCTAGGAAAGTATCATAAAGGAAATCATTATCTTCAATCGGAAGAGTGGCAAGATCGTTGATAGATTTAGCAATCTTTGCCATTTCTGTTGATTTGAAGCCTAGCTCATCTACCATAGCTTGGTAGCGGTTAATAATCCATTCTTGGTCAGCTTTGACATCAGCACCTTTTGTGTAGTGTTTATAGTATTTAATCAAGGCGTCTGTGACTTTGGTATCTTCATCGTTACGTTTACCTGGGGCAGAGACAACGACAAAGCGACGTTCAGGGTCAGATTTTACAATGTTTAAGACTTTTTCTAACTGTGTGGCTGAAGCAAGTGAGCTTCCACCGAATTTGATGACTTTCATAGTTACTCCAAAAATTTTAAATTACTCTACAATTATAGCAAAATTCTGACAATTTGTCACATTGTTTTTAAAAGCGAGTAAGATTTAGTCTGATTATGGTACAATAAGGAAAGAAAAGGAGGATATCCCGTGGTAGAGGCAATTATTTTTGATATGGATGGTGTCCTTTTTGACACTGAAAAATATTATTATGATCGACGTGCAAGTTTCTTAGCTCAAAAGGGAATTTCAATCGACCATTTACCCCCGTCTTTCTTTATAGGTGGAAATACCAAGCAAGTTTGGGAAAATATTCTCAGAGATGACTATGATAACTGGGATGTGCCAACTTTACAAGAAGAGTATAATGCCTATAAACAAGACAACCCCTTACCCTACAAAGAATTAATCTTTCCTGATGTTTTGAAAGTCTTGAATGAAGTGAAATCTCGAGGGCTGAAAATAGGTTTGGCTTCTAGCTCAGTGAAGGCAGATATCCTTAGAGCTTTGGAGGAAAATCATTTGGATGGTTTCTTTGATGTGGTTCTTTCAGGAGAAGAATTTAAAGAGAGTAAACCCAATCCAGAGATTTATCTGACAGCATTGAAGCATTTGAATGTGGAAGCAAATCAGGCTTTGATTATCGAAGATAGCGAAAAGGGGATTGCTGCTGGAGTCGCTGCAGGTGTTGAGGTTTGGGCCATTAAAGATAATCGTTTTGGCATGGATCAAGGTGCAGCCAAAGGCTTGTTGGATAACCTTGTAGGTGTTTTAGATTTATTAAAATAGAAGTGACACCGAGTTGTAGAACTCGGTGTTTTGATGTATCAAATTAAAAAACTCTAAGTTTCTGTTGACCTTTAGATGGACTATGGTATACTAGAAAATAACGATGAATGATTTGATAATCAAATTATCTATTCATCAAATAAAATTGTGATAAAAATATAAAGAACATACGGTTTTCATATAGGAACTAGTTATCGGAGGAATGCAAAAAATGGCTTACGAAACAATTCTTTATAGTGTTGAAGATGGAGTAGCAACTTTAACACTTAATCGTCCAGAAGTGCAAAATGGGTTTAATATTCCAGTTTGTGATGAGATTATGGCTGCAATTGAGGAAGCTAAACAAGATGCGTCAGTAAAATTCTTGGTAATCAATGCTAATGGGAAAGTCTTTTCTGTTGGTGGTGACCTTGATCAAATGCAAAAAGCGGTTGCTGTAGATGATGTACAGTCTTTGGTTCGTATTGCTGAGCAGGTAAATGAAATTTCTTTTGCTCTTAAAAAATTGCCTAAGCCAGTCATCATGGTAGTTGATGGCCCATGTGCAGGTGCTGCGGCTAACTTAGCTGTTGCAGCTGACTTTACGATTGCATCTGATAAAGCTAAATTCATCCAAGCTTTTGTAGGTGTTGGTTTGGCACCTGACGCTGGAGGTCTCTACCTTTTGACACGTTCAATCGGTATTAACCGTGCGACTCAAATTACCATGACAGGAGAACCAGTATCAGCTGAAAAAGCCTTGGCCTGGGGAATTGCCTACAAAGTTGTTGAGTCAGAAAAACTTGAAAAAACTGTGAGTCAATTGATTAAAAAATTGAACCGTTCTTCAGTGAATTCCTTTAAAGCCATTAAAGAAATGGTTTGGGAATCTGAATTTGCAGGATGGGAAAATTACGCTAAGTTGGAACTTGATTTGCAAAAATCTCTTGCCTTCACTGAGGACTTCAAAGAAGGGGTACGTGCTTATAGTGAGCGTCGTCGACCTAAATTCCAAGGGAAATAACCACATTTTCTAAAAGAAAAACTAAAGTTTTTTAATCGGGCTTGCGAATTTAGTTTGAGTCTGATATAATTTGAAAGTCAAAGTTTTATTGAAAGGAGTCTGGTGTGAATTACGACAAAATTGATGGCTATCTTGTTGATATTTTTAATAACGTAGTTATTATCGAAGAAGCAAGTTTAAAGAATTCAAAATTTAACGATGTTTCCCTCAAGGAAATGCATACCATTGATGTGATCGGTACACATCCAGATACGACACCAAGTGCAGTAGCTAAAGAACTCATGTTAACTCTTGGTACTGTAACAACTTCTCTCAATAAACTTGAAAAGAAAGGTTATATTGTCCGTACGCGTTCATCAGTTGACCGTCGTGTGGTCCATCTATCGCTTTCTAAAAAGGGTCGTTTGGTATATCGTCTTCACCGTCGTTTTCATAAATCAATGGTGATGAGGATTACAGAAGGCTTTAACGACGAGGAATTGAAGGTTATGAGCAAGGGATTGGAAAATCTCCACGCCTTTCTTGAGGAGTTGAAATAATGGCATTTGCAAAAATTAGTCAGGTTGCCCATTATGCACCTGCTCAGGTCGTGACTAATGATGACCTATCAAAAATCATGGATACTAGCGACGAGTGGATTCGCTCACGCACAGGTATTCAGGAACGTCGCATCTCATTGAATGAGAACACGAGTGATTTAGCTACCAATGTTGCCCATCAGCTATTAGAAAAATCAGGATTATCGCCTGAGGAGCTAGACTTTGTTTTAGTTGCAACGATTTCTCCGGATAGCTCTATGCCGTCAGTAGCGGCTCGAGTTCAAGGAGCGATCGGTGCAGTCAATGCTTTTGCTTTTGATATTACTGCAGCATGTAGTGGTTTCGTCTTTGCCTTGGCAACAGCAGAAAAATTGATTAAGTCAGGTGTCTACAAAAAAGGTCTAGTTATTGGTGCTGAAGTCCTTTCTAAAACTTTAGACTGGTCTGACCGTACAACAGCTGTCCTCTTTGGAGATGGTGCTGGTGGAGTTCTCTTGGAAGAAACTGAAGAAGAACATTTCTTCGGAGAATCTTTGAATACCGATGGTAGCAAGGGTGGTCTTGAGTCAGGAGCCTCTGCAGTTATCTCGCCTTATTCAGATGAGTCTGATCAGCCTAATCCCTATATGCAAATGGATGGGAAAGCGATCTTTGATTTTGCCGTTAAGACAGTTTCAAAGAGCATTAAGGCCTTGGTTGAAGAAAAAGGTGAACCTGATTACTTCCTTCTTCACCAAGCTAATATTCGTATTTTGGATATTATGGCTAAGAAAATCGATGTCAGTCGTGATAAATTCTTGGCAAACATGATGTCTTATGGTAATACCAGTGCGGCAAGTATCCCAATTTTGCTTTCTGAAAACGTGGCAAATGGGACCTTAAAATTAGACAGCGGTCAAACAATTCTTTTATCAGGTTTTGGTGGGGGTTTGACATGGGGCAGTCTTATTGTTAAAATCTAGTTATATAAATTATGCACCAGCATAGATTATAAGAAATATATTTATCTTAAAGGAGAAATTAAAATGGCAGTATTTGAAAAAGTACAAGAAATCATCGTTGAAGAACTTGGGAAAGATGCAGAAGAAGTAAAAGTAGAAACTACTTTTGACGAACTTGACGCTGACTCACTTGACGTGTTCCAAGTTATCTCAGAAATCGAAGATGAATTCGATATCCAAATCGAAACTGAAGAAGGTCTTAACACTGTTGGTGACCTTGTTGCTTACGTAGAAGAAAAAACTAAATAAGCAGGGCATAGAGAATATTCTTATTGGGGATATTCTCCTTTGTTTATACAATTACTTTGATTATTAAACTATTTATTTGATTAGAAAATCGAAAAAAAGGTGAAAAATGAAATCTCGTATTACAGAACTGTTAGGAATTAAATATCCAATCTTCCAAGGTGGTATGGCCTGGGTTGCTGATGGAGACTTGGCTGGAGCCGTTTCAAATGCTGGTGGACTCGGAATTATTGGTGGTGGTAATGCCCCTAAAGAAGTGGTAAAAGCTAATATTGATAGAGTAAAACAAATCACTGACAAACCATTCGGTGTTAATATCATGCTTTTGTCACCATTTGCAGATGACATCGTCGACCTCGTTATTGAAGAGGGCGTTAAGGTTGTTACAACAGGTGCCGGAAATCCAGGTAAATATATGGAGCGTTTCCACGAAGCTGGAATTACAGTAATCCCAGTTATTCCATCGGTAGCACTTGCTAAACGTATGGAAAAACTTGGAGCAGATGCTGTTGTCGCAGAAGGTATGGAAGCTGGTGGTCACATCGGTAAATTGACAACTATGGCTCTTGTTCGCCAGGTTGCGGATGCGGTATCTATCCCAGTTATTGGTGCTGGTGGTGTTGCTGATGGACGTGGTATGGCTGCTGTTCTTATGCTTGGAGCAGAAGCTGTTCAGGTTGGTACGCGTTTCGCTGTTGCTAAGGAATCTAATGCACACCAAAACTTCAAAGATAAGATTTTGAAGGCTAAAGATATTGATACTGTTATTTCAGCCTCAGTTGTTGGACACCCAGTTCGTGCGATTAAGAATAAATTGGCTACAGAATATAACCAAGCTGAAAAAGATTTCTTGGCTGGTAAAAAGACTCAAGAGGAAATTGAAGAGCTTGGTGCGGGTGCCCTTCGTAACGCTGTTGTTGATGGAGATGTGGAATATGGTTCAGTTATGGCTGGACAAATTGCAGGTCTTGTTCGTAAAGAAGAAACATGTGCAGAAATCTTGGAAGACCTTTACACTGGTGCTGCCAAGGTGATTAAAGAAGAAGCTGCTCGTTGGGCAGATGTAAACGTCTAAAAACGTCGAAAGGATTAGGATAGTGACAAAACGTGCGTTCTTATTTGCTGGTCAAGGGGCTCAGAAATTGGGCATGGCGAGCGATTTGTATGCGACTTATCCCGTTGTCAAAGAGACATTTGATACGGCTAGTCGTATTCTAGGTTATGATTTGCGTGAATTGATTGATTCTAACGAAGAAAAACTTAATCAGACACGCTATACTCAACCAGCTATTTTGACAACGTCAGTAGCCATTTATCGCCTTTTGGCAGAAAATGGTATCACTCCTGATATTGTTGCCGGTCTCTCTTTGGGTGAATATTCTGCCCTAGTTGCGGCTGGAGCACTCTCATTTGAGGATGTGGTAGCCTTGGTTGCTAAACGTGGAGAATTCATGGAAACAGCGGCTCCTGCTGGAAGTGGGAAAATGGTTGCAGTCATGAATACAGATCCAAGTTTGATTGAAGAAATCTGTCAAAAAGCATCTGAAAAGGGTGTAGTAACGCCTGCTAACTATAATACTCCTGCACAAATTGTTATTGGTGGTGAAGTTGAGGCTGTTGATTATGCTGTGGAATTGCTAAAAGAAGCTGGTGCTAAACGTCTGATTCCTCTTAATGTTTCAGGGCCGTTCCATACAGCTTTACTTGAATCAGCTAGTCAAAAATTGGCAGCAGAACTTGAGAAAGTGTCATTCAATGACTTTACGCTTCCTTTAGTAGGTAATACTGAGGCTCAAATCATGAAGTCAGAAGACGTCAAGGCACTTTTGGCTCGTCAGGTGATGGAACCTGTACGTTTTTATGATTCGATTGCCACTATCCAAGAATTTGGTGTAGATGAAGTGATTGAGATTGGTCCAGGAAAAGTCTTGTCAGGTTTCTTGAAGAAAATTGATAAAACCCTACCAACTCAAAATGTTGAAGATCAAGCTAGTCTTGATGCCCTTCTTAATGCTTAAAACGAGGTAAACATGGAACTTAAGAATAAAAATGTTTTTGTAACAGGTTCAACACGTGGAATTGGATTAGCTGTGGCACACAAATTTGCTAGTCTTGGTGCCAACGTTGTCCTAAATGGACGTTCTGAGATTTCTGAGGACTTGCTTGCACAGTTTGCAGATTATGGTGTAACTGTTGTTGGTATCTCAGGTGATATTTCTAATGGCGAAGATGCTAAACGTATGGTTGCTGAAGCTATTGAAAAGCTTGGTAGTGTTGACGTGCTAGTTAATAATGCTGGTATCACTAACGATAAGTTGATGTTGAAGATGACTGAAGAAGATTTTGAACGTGTCTTGAAAATCAACTTGACTGGTGCCTTCAATATGACACAAGCTGTCTTGAAACCAATGTCTAAGGCGCGTCAAGGTGCCATCATCAATATGTCATCTGTTGTAGGTCTCATGGGGAATATTGGTCAAGCTAACTATGCGGCTTCAAAAGCTGGTTTGATTGGCTTCACTAAATCAGTAGCGCGTGAAGTTGCAGCCCGTGGTGTCCGTGTCAATGCTATCGCTCCTGGTTTCATTGAATCAGATATGACTGACGCTATTCCAGAGAAAATGAAAGATGCTATGATTGCTCAAGTACCAATGAAACGTATTGGTCAAGCAGAAGAAGTGGCTGAAGTTGCAGCATTCTTGGCTAGTCAAGAATATCTCACAGGTCAAACCATCGCTATTGATGGTGGTATGACCATGCAATAATTGATTTTCAATATCAAAAAATCATTTATAAGAATATCCATCCGACAAAAGGAGAATATATATGTCTACAAATCGTGTTGTTGTTACAGGTTACGGCGTAACCTCACCAATCGGTAATACACCAGAAGAATTTTGGAACAGTCTTCATGACGGTAAAATCGGTATTAAACCAATTACTAAGTTCGATGCTTCTGAAATTCCTGTCTTTAACGCTGGTGAAATCCAAGATTTCCCGTTCGATAAATACTTTGTGAAAAAAGATACTAACCGTATGGACACTTACTCACTTTATGCGATTTATGCTGCTATGGAAGCTCTTGAAAATTCAGGACTTAACATGGAAGAAGAAGATCGTGATCGTGTAGGTGTTATCGTGTCATCTGGTATCGGTGGTCTCCAAGAACTTGAAGATCAAATCATCCGTATGCACGAACGTGGTATGAAACGTATCAAACCAATGTTTATCCCTAAAGCACTCTCAAACATGGGTGCTGGTAACATTGCTCTTAAAATTGGTGCTCAAGGGGTGTGTAAATCAGTGACGACTGCTTGTGCGTCTGCCAATGATGCAATCGGTGAGGCCTTCCGTGAAATTAAATTCGGTTTGCATGATGTTGTCTTGGCTGGTGGTGCTGAAGCTTCAATCACTAAGATTGGTATCGGTGGTTTTAATGCTCTTACAGCACTTTCAACAACAGAGGATCCAGAGCGTTCATCAATTCCATTTGATAAAGACCGTAATGGTTTTGTTATGGGTGAAGGTGCAGGGGTTCTCGTTATCGAAAGCTTGGAACATGCTCAAAAACGTGGTGCTAACATCTTGGCTGAGATTGTTGGTTACGGATCAAACTGTGATGCCTACCACATGACAACACCAACTCCAGACGGTTCTGGTGCTGCTAAAGCAATTAAATTGGCTATCAATGAAGCTGGTATCAAACCTGAAGATGTTGATTATGTTAATGCTCACGGGACATCCACACCTGCCAATGAAAAAGGTGAAAGTGGTGCCATTGTTTCTGTACTTGGTAAAGATGTTCCAGTTTCATCTACTAAATCATTTACAGGTCACTTGCTAGGTGCTGCTGGTGCAGTTGAAGCTATTGCAACAATCGAAGCTATTCGTCATAGCTATGTACCGAAAACTGCTGGTACAAAAGAATTGTCTGACTACATCGAAGCTAATGTTGTTTATGGTGAAGGTCAAGAAGCTGATATTGAGTACGCAATTTCAAATACTTTCGGTTTTGGTGGACACAATGCTGTTCTTGCCTTTAAACGTTGGGAGGCTTAATTCATGAATATTTCTGAAATCAAAGATTTGTTGGCCCAATTTGATGCATCAACTTTACGTGAATTTTCATACAAAAACAATGGTGAAGAATTGAACTTGAGCAAAAATCAAACAAGTTCAGTAACAGCTGCCCCAGTAGCTCCTACAGTTGAAGTAGTTGCGCCAGCTCCTCAGGCTCCGGTTGCTCCAGTAGCAGCACCTGCTGCTGTTGAAACTCCAGCAACACCAGTTGAAGAAGCTTCTGCACCAGCTCAAGCTGCTGAAGGAGAAGTGGTTGAAAGTCCACTTGTCGGTGTGGCTTACTTGTCTCCATCACCTGAAAAACCAGCCTTTGTTTCTGTTGGCGACACTGTTAAGAAAGGTCAAACTCTTCTTATCGTTGAAGCGATGAAGGTTATGAATGAAGTGCCAGCACCTAAAGATGGTGTTATTACTGAGATCTTGGTAGCGAATGAAGAAGTTGTTGACTACGGAAAAGGATTGGTACGCATCAAATGACAATTGATATTAATGCTATTCGTGAAGCTTTACCACACCGTTATCCAATGCTTTTGGTTGACCGTGTGCTAGAAGTTTCAGAAGACGAAATCACAGCTATTAAAAATGTAACGATCAATGAACCTTTCTTTAATGGACATTTTCCTCAATACCCAGTTATGCCTGGTGTTCTTATCATGGAAGCTCTTGCGCAAACAGCTGGTGTTCTTGAATTGTCTAAACCTGAAAACAAAGGCAAATTAGTCTTTTACGCAGGTATGGATAAGGTTAAATTTAAAAAACAAGTGGTTCCTGGTGACCAACTTGTTATGACAGCTAAGTTTGTTAAACGTCGTGGAACAATTGCTGTTGTTGAAGCTAAGGCTGAAGTCGATGGGAAACTTGCTGCATCAGGTACTTTGACTTTTGCTATTGGAAGCTAATGTTTTGTGAAGATCCTTCTGGCGACAGTCGGAAAGGATTTTTCTTTAGACATTGGTCTATCACATAGAAAGGAAATCAACACAGACTATCAAAAAATGTCTGATGTTATCTTGTTTTATGTTTAAAAAATTATTGATTGCCAATCGTGGTGAAATTGCAGTGCGTATTATCCGTGCAGCGCGTGAATTGGGTATCCAAACGGTTGCTATTTATTCTGAAGCGGATAAGGATTCTCTCCATACTATGCTCGCTGATGAAGCTATTTGTATCGGGCCTGCAAAATCAACGGATTCTTATTTGAATATGAATCGTGTCCTATCAGCTGCTATTGTGACTGAGGCTCAAGCTATTCACCCAGGGTTTGGTTTCTTGAGTGAAAACTCTAAATTTGCCACTCTCTGTGAAGAAATGAACATCAAGTTTATTGGTCCTTCAGGCGAAGTCATGGACAAGATGGGTGACAAAATCAATGCCCGTGCTGAAATGATTAAGGCTAATGTCCCTGTAATTCCTGGTTCAGATGGTGAAGTCTTTACAGCTGAGGAGGCTTTGGAAGTTGCCAACCATCTTGGTTATCCAGTCATGCTTAAGGCTTCTGCTGGTGGTGGCGGTAAGGGGATTCGTAAAGTTAACACTGAAGAAGAGTTAGCTCCCGCTTTCGAATCTGCGTCACAAGAAGCTAAAGCAGCCTTTGGTAATGGGGCGATGTATATTGAAAAAGTTATTTACCCAGCTCGTCATATCGAGGTTCAAATTTTGGGAGATAGCTATGGTAATATTGTTCACCTAGGTGAGCGTGATTGTTCTCTTCAACGTAATAATCAAAAGGTCTTGGAAGAATCACCTTCAGTTGCTATTGGTAAGACACTTCGTCACGAAATTGGTTCTGCGGCTGTCCGTGCCGCTAAGGCTGTTAATTATGAAAATGCGGGTACTATCGAGTTCCTTCTTGATGAAAAAACAGGTCAGTTCTACTTCATGGAAATGAATACCCGTGTTCAGGTTGAGCACCCAGTTACAGAATTTGTAAGTGGTGTGGATATTGTTAAAGAACAAATCCGTATTGCTGCAGGTGAAAAGCTCTCTGTGACCCAAGATGATATTGAAATCAAGGGACATGCTATTGAGTGTCGTATCAATGCAGAAAATCCTAAGTTCAACTTTGCACCTAGTCCAGGGAAAATTAGCAATCTCTACCTACCTAGTGGTGGTGTTGGTCTTCGTGTAGACAGTGCAGTTTATCCTGGCTATACTATTCCACCTTACTATGATTCAATGATTGCCAAAATCATTGTTCATGGAGAGAATCGATTTGAGGCACTCATGAAGATGCAACGTGCCCTTTACGAGCTCGAAATCGATGGTGTTGTGACTAATGCTGACTTCCAGTTGGATTTGATTTCAGATCGTAGCGTTATCGCTGGGGATTATGATACTTCCTTCTTGATGGAGACTTTCCTACCAGATTATCAGAATCGTGAGGAATAAAGTTTATGGGATTATTTGATCGAAAAGAAAAGTATATCCGTATCAATCCTAACCGTTCTGTACGTAATGGGATTGATCACCAAGTGCCAGAAGTTCCAGATGAACTTTTTGCCAAATGTCCTGGTTGTAAACAAGCTATTTATCAAAAGGACTTGGGACAAGCTAAAATCTGTCCAAATTGTTCTTATACCTTCCGTATTTCCGCTAAAGAACGTCTCGATTTAACGGTTGATGAGGGATCATTCCAAGAACTTTTTACAGGTATTAAAACTGAAAATCCATTGAATTTCCCAGGTTATATGGAGAAATTAGCAGCGACTAAGGAAAAAACAGGTCTTGATGAAGCTGTTGTAACTGGCGTTGCAACTATCAAGGGACAAAGAACAGCCTTGGCTATTATGGATTCTAACTTTATCATGGCTTCAATGGGAACTGTTGTTGGTGAAAAAATCACCCAGCTCTTTGAACATGCGATTGAAGAAAAACTTCCAGTTGTTATTTTTACAGCATCTGGTGGTGCTCGTATGCAAGAAGGTATTATGAGTTTGATGCAAATGGCTAAGATTTCAGCAGCCGTAAAACGTCATTCTAATGCTGGCTTGTTGTATCTGACTGTCTTGACAGATCCAACCACTGGTGGGGTTACAGCAAGTTTCGCTATGGAAGGTGACATTATCTTGGCTGAGCCACAAACCTTGATTGGTTTCGCAGGTCGTCGTGTCATTGAAAACACAGTTCGCGAAACTTTGCCAGATGATTTCCAAAAGGCTGAGTTCCTTCAAGAACATGGTTTTGTTGATGCCATTGTTAAACGTACAGAGTTGGCTGATACCATTGCCACACTCTTATCATTCCATGGAGGTGTTCAATGAGCGACGTAGCACGTATTTTAAAAGAAGCGCGTGACCAAGGCCGTTTAACTGCTTTGGACTTTGCCCAAGGAATCTTCGATGATTTTATCGAACTTCATGGCGACCGTAATTTCCGTGACGATGGTGCCATTATTGGTGGTATTGGTCGTTTAAATGGCCAAGCGGTTACTGTAGTGGGTATCCAAAAAGGTAGAAACCTACAAGATAATCTTAACCGTAACTTTGGGCAACCTCATCCAGAGGGCTATCGTAAGGCTCTTCGCCTCATGAAACAGGCTGAAAAGTTTGGTCGTCCAGTCGTTACCTTTATCAATACTGCAGGTGCTTATCCTGGTGTTGGGGCAGAGGAACGTGGCCAAGGCGAGGCAATTGCGCGTAACCTTATGGAAATGAGTGATCTTAAGGTGCCAATTATTGCCATCATCATTGGTGAAGGTGGTTCGGGAGGAGCTCTTGCCTTGGCAGTAGCCGATAAGGTTTGGATGCTTGAAAATACCATCTACTCTATCTTGAGTCCAGAAGGATTTGCGACTATTCTCTGGAAAGATGGCTCACGTTCAGAAGAGGCAGCAGAGTTGATGAAGATTACATCAGGCGAGTTGCTTAATATGGGAATCGTTGATAAGGTGATCCCAGAACGTGGTTACTTTACAAGTGAAATTATAGAAGCAATTAAGACAGCAATCGTAGATGAGTTGGCAGAATTAAGCCAATTATCAACAGAGAACTTGCTTGAAGCGCGTTATCAACGTTTTAGAAAATACTAAAAAAACATTGGGATATATCCCAATGTTTTTTAAACGGTATGGCGTTCGAAGGCTTGGTCTGAGATACCTTGTTCAAGGATAAGTTTAGCCCATTCCTTAGCTGAATGAAGACTGTGATCCTTGTAGTTACCACATGATTCAATGGTAGTTCCTGGAACATCTTCCCATGTAATCTCGTTAGCAATAGCTTCAAGACTAGATTTGATAACTTTAGCAATTTCTGTTGGATCTTGTTTACCCCACATAATCATATGGAAGCCTGTACGGCAACCAAATGGTGAGCAATCAATAAGTCCATCGATACGTTGACGGATCAATTTAGCGAGTAGGTGTTCGATAGTGTGAAGACCACCTGTGTCAATACTATTTTCATTAGGTTGAATCAAACGGATATCAAAGTTTGTGATGATATCTCCTTTAGGTCCAACTTCCTCTGAAATAAGGCGCACATACGGTGCTTTTACAATGGTATGATCAAGTTCAAAACTTTCAACAGTAACGTCTTTTGGCATGGTAATACCTCCCTATTCTAATAGAGTTATGATACCACAAAATCAGTTTAAAGTTCTAGTATTTATTTGAGAATTCGCTATAATTATGATACACTAGAAGACGGTTTTCTTTAGGGAAACCTTAGAAAAGTTGAGGTAAAGACATGATAAACATGATAATTTTAGTTGTCTTTGCACTCATTGGTTTAGTCGTTGGATATTTAGCAATTTCTATTAAACTTAGCAAAGCTAAGGAACAAGCAGAAACTACCTTGCTAAAGGCAGAACAAGACGCTGTGAACCTTCGTAGCCAGGCGGAACATGATGCAGATCATCTGCGTGTGACTGCTGAACGCGAAAGTAAGGCTCAACGTAAAGAGTTCTTGTTAGAAGCAAAAGAGGAAGCTAGAAAATATCGAGAAGATATTGAAAAAGAATTCAAATCTGAGCGTCAAGAGCTTAAACAAATGGAAAATCGTTTAACAGAACGTGCCACTAGCCTTGATCGTAAGGATGAAAATCTATCAAGTAAAGAACTTGCCCTCGAGAAGAAAGAGCAGAGTCTTGCTGACAAATCTAAACATCTTAATGAGCGTGAAGAGAATGTGACTCAGTTGGAGGCTGAGAAGCAAGCTGAACTTGAACGTGTTGGTCAGATGACCATTGCAGAAGCGCGTGAGGTAATCTTAACGGAGACTGAGAATAATCTGACTCATGAGATTGCAACACGTATCAAAGATGCAGAAGCACAGGTTAAAGATACTGTTGATAAGAAGGCCAAAAACGTGTTGGCGCAAGCTATGCAACGCTTGGCTGGAGATTATGTTACTGAACAAACAGTAACTACTGTTCACCTTCCAGATGACAATATGAAAGGTCGTATCATTGGACGTGAGGGGCGTAACATCCGTACGCTTGAAAGTCTAACAGGTATTGACGTTATTATTGACGATACTCCAGAAGTAGTTGTCCTTTCTGGTTTCGATCCCGTTCGTCGTGAAATTGCACGTATGACTCTCGAAGCCTTGATTAAGGATGGACGCATCCATCCAGCTCGTATTGAAGAGTTGGTTGAGAAGAGCCGTCAGGAAATGGATAACCGTATCCGTGAGTATGGTGAGGAAGCAGCCTACGAAATTGGCGCTATGAATCTTCACCCTGACTTGATCAAGATTATGGGACGCTTGCAGTTCCGTACGTCGTATGGTCAAAACGTACTTCGTCACTCAGTTGAAGTTGGTAAACTAGCAGGTATCATGGCTGGTGAATTGGGTGAGAATGTTGCCCTCGCTCGTCGTGCTGGTTTCCTTCACGATATGGGGAAAGCCATTGACAAAGAAGTCGAAGGTAGCCACGTAGAGATTGGTGCTGAGTTTGCACGTAAGTACAAAGAACATCCAGTTGTGGTTAACGCTATTGCCAGCCACCATGGCGATGTAGAACCTGAGAGTGTCATTGCAGTTATTGTAGCTGCAGCAGATGCTTTGAGTTCGGCTCGTCCAGGGGCTCGTAATGAATCTGTTGAGAATTACGTCAAACGCCTCCGAGATTTGGAAGAAATTGCATCAAGCTTTGACGGTGTTCAAACAAGCTTCGCCCTTCAAGCTGGTCGTGAGATTCGTATTATGGTTCATCCAAACAAAATCTCAGATGATGAAGTTACGATCTTGTCTCACAAGGTACGTGAACAAATTGAGAAGAATTTGGATTACCCAGGAAATATTAAGGTTACAGTCATTCGTGAATTCCGTGCGGTTGACTATGCCAAATAAGATAAGAGAGCCGAAAGGCTTTTTTATTTTGCACTTGATAATGAAAGTTTTTTTTGAAAATGTAAGAACTTTCTTATCAAATTGCGTCATTTTGGCAGATTAGTGTTTTATAATGAAATATTTTGATTTTTTTTGACTGTTTTTAGTTGACAGTTATTAAAAATTTAGTATAATAGACTTTGTAAACGATTACAGAAGGAGAGATTATGCTAAAGTCTGAACGTAAGCAGATTATCTTGTCTCAGTTGAAACAAGATGGTTTTGTCACTTTGGAAAACCTAACTGTTTTGTTAAGTGATACTTCCGAGTCGACGATTCGTCGCGACTTGGACGAGTTAGCGGCAGATGGCCAACTTAAGCGTGTTCATGGTGGTGCTGAAAGCATTCATGGTCTAAAGGAAGAAATTGCCAATAGTCAAAAAGCTATTAGAAACGTTAAAGAAAAGGCTCAGTTAGCTGGTTATGCTGCCGATTTGATTAAGGAAGGTGATGTCGTCTTTCTTGAGGCTAGTACAACAAATGAACTTTTGATTCCACATTTGGCCAATCGTCAGGTAACGGTTGTGACTAATTCTATCCATCATGCGGTTAAGTTGGTAGATCTTGGTGTTAGCACTAGGATTGTTGGAGGAAAGGTTAAACATTCAACGGATGCCTCTATTGGAAGTACTGCTCAAGAGCAAATCAGACAACTGAATTTTGATTGTGCTTTCATTGGTGCTAATGGCGTTGATGCTAATTATTTCACCACACCAGACATGGAAGAGGCAGTTATTAAACGGACGGTTATAGCTAATGCGCAAAAAGCCTATGTTCTAGCTGATGCCTCTAAACTTGGTCAGATTACCTATGCTAAGGTAGCTGAGGTTGAAAAAGTAACCATAATTACAAATGCTTCGGAAGAAGAGCTCCTAAAAGAATTAAAAGAGAAAACGAGGGTTATTGAAGTATGATTTATACTGTAACGCTGAATCCATCAATCGACTTCATTGTTCGTATCGATAAAGTAGAGATTGGTGAAGTTAACCGTATGGAGAGTGATGATAAGTTCGCTGGCGGTAAGGGTATTAATGTTAGTCGTATTTTGCAACGCTTAGGTGTTGATAATACTGCAACGGGCTTCATCGGTGGTTTTACAGGACGTTTTGTGACAGATGGTTTGGATGCAGAGGGCATTAAAACCAAGTTTGTAGCAGTGGATCAAGACACACGTATTAATGTTAAAATCAAGGCTGACCAAGAAACTGAAATTAATGGTGCAGGACCTGTCATTAATGAGAATCAATTGGCTGAATTGGAAGCAGTTCTTTCAAGTGTAAGTGCCGATGATGTGGTTGTTTTTGCTGGATCAGCACCAAGCAATCTTGGAAATAAGGTCTATAACAAATTGATTCCACTAGTGCGTGAAACGGGTGCACAGGTTGTCTGTGACTTTGAAGGTCAAACCTTGCTTGATTCCTTGGCTTACCAACCACTCTTGGTTAAACCGAATAACCATGAGTTAGAAGCTATTTTCAATGTCAAACTTAATGGTTTGGCTGATGTTGAAAAATATGCGCGTGAAATCCTTGCTAAGGGTGCACAGAACGTTATCATCTCAATGGCAGGCGATGGAGCTCTGCTGGTCACACCAGAGGCTGCTTACTTTGCTAAACCAATCAAGGGAACAGTTAAAAACTCTGTTGGTGCGGGTGACTCGATGGTTGCTGGTTTCACTGGTGAGTTTGTTAAATCGGGTGATCCGATTGAGGCTCTCAAGTGGGGGGTAGCGTGTGGAACATCTACAGCTTTCTCAGATGACTTAGCGACAATTGAATTTATTAAAGAAACATACAATAAAGTAGAGGTAGAAAAACTATGAAAATTCAGGATTTACTGAACAAAAAAGTAATGTTGCTTGACCTTCAAGCAACTACAAAAGAAGCTGCTATCGATGAAATGATTAACAGCTTGGTTGACAATGGTGTTGTGACTGACTTTGATGTTTTCAAAGCAGGTATTATGGCTCGTGAAGCACAAACATCAACTGGTTTGGGTGATGGAATTGCTATGCCACACAGCAAAAATGCTGCAGTAAAAGAAGCAACTGTACTTTTTGCTAAATCTAATAAAGGTGTAGATTACGAATCACTTGATGGTCAACCTACAGACCTCTTCTTTATGATTGCTGCTCCAGAAGGAGCAAATGACACTCACTTGGCAGCACTTGCTGAGTTGTCAAAATACCTTATGCAAGATGGTTTTGCAGATCGTTTGCGTAAGGTGACTTCTCCAGATGAAGTGATTGCTGCTTTCAATACGGGTGAAGAAGAAGCACAAGCTGAGGAAGCTAAGAAAGCACAAGCTGTTAAAGAAGCAGCTTCAAGCGATAAACCACTTATCGTAGCTGTAACAGCTTGTACAACTGGTATTGCTCACACTTACATGGCTGAAGAATCACTAATTAAAACAGGTGAAGAAATGGGTGTCAATGTTCGTGTTGAAACTAACGGTGCTTCAGGTGTCGGAACACCTTTGACTGCTGAAGAAATCAGTAAGGCTGTAGGTGTTATCGTAGCAGCAGACAAGGCAGTTGAAACAGCACGTTTCGATGGTAAAAAATTGCTTTCTAAACCAGTCGCTGCAGGTATTCGTCAACCTCAAGAATTAATCCAAAACATCTTGGATGGAAAAGCTGAAGTCTTCCACGCTGAAAATGCTGGAGCTGTTCAAGAATCAAGTGAGAAATTGAGCCTTGGTGGTGCCTTCTATAAACACTTGATGAGTGGGGTATCACAAATGCTTCCATTCGTTATCGGTGGTGGTATCATGATTGCGCTTGCCTTCTTGCTTGACCAAATCATGGGTGTTCCTAAAGATCAATTGTCACAACTTGGTTCTTACCATGAAATTGCTGCTCAATTCAAAGCAATTGGTGGCGCTGCTTTTGGCTTCATGCTTCCAGTACTTGCAGGTTACATTGCTTACTCTATCGCTGAAAAACCAGGTTTGGTATCAGGTTTCGTAGCTGGTGCTATTGCTTCAAGTGGTGCAGCCTTTGGTGGTGTTCCATTTGCTTCAGGTGGTAAAGCAACCCTTGCCCTTGCTGGCGTATCTTCAGGTTTCCTTGGAGCTCTTGTTGGTGGTTTCCTTGCAGGTGGTGTTATCCTCGTTCTTCGTAAACTCTTGGCAGGTATTCCACGTGCCCTTGAAGGAATCCGTTCTATCTTGCTCTTGCCACTTCTAGGTGTATTTGCTACTGGTTTCTTGATGTTGGCAGTAAATATCCCAATGGCAGCAATTAATACTGGTCTTAATAACTTCTTGTCAAGCTTGTCAGGAAGCTCAGCCGTACTACTTGGTCTCCTTGTTGGTGGTATGATGGCAGTGGATATGGGTGGACCAGTCAACAAAGCAGCTTATGTCTTTGGTACAGGTACTCTCGCAGCAACAGTAACTTCAGGTGGTTCAGTTGTTATGGCAGCAGTTATGGCGGCTGGTATGGTTCCTCCGTTGGCAGTATTTGTAGCAACACTCTTGTTTAAAGATAAATTCACTGAAGAAGAACGCAACTCTGGTTTGACAAACATTGTTATGGGACTTTCATTCATCACTGAAGGTGCGATCCCATTTGGTGCAGCTGACCCAGCACGCGCTATCCCAAGCTTTATCGTCGGTTCAGCTCTTACAGGTGCTCTTGTAGGTATGGCAGGAATCAAATTGATGGCACCACACGGAGGTATCTTCGTTATTGCCCTCACATCAAATGCCCTTCTCTACCTTCTCTTCATCTTGATTGGTGCTGTGGTATCAGGTATCCTCTTCGGATTCCTCCGCAAACCACTTGATAAATAAGATATGACAAAACAATCTCGTTGTGACGGGGTTGTTTTTTGTGTCGTAGCAGATTTTTGTCAGGGTACCTATTTTGTGATAAAGTATAGGCAGAAATGGCTTATCTAGTAGCTAATACGCTGTATAAAGAAACATAAGAGGTAAAATATGGTAAAAGAATACGATTATATTGTCATTGGTGGTGGTTCTGGTGGTATTGCCAGTGCCAATCGTGCTGCCATGCATGGTGCTAAGGTTATTCTCTTTGAAGGAAAAGAGGTCGGAGGTACCTGTGTCAATGTAGGTTGTGTGCCTAAAAAGGTCATGTGGTATGGTGCTCAGGTTGCTGAAACCCTTCACCGTTATGCAGGTGAGTACGGTTTTGATGTGACGATTAATAAGTTTGATTTTGCAACACTTAAGGCCAATCGTCAGGCTTATATCGACCGTATCCATGGTTCTTATGAGCGTGGTTTTGATAGCAATGGCGTTGAACGTGTATACGAGTATGCAAGATTTGTTGACCCTCATACGGTTGAAGTAGCGGGTGAGCGTTATACAGCACCCCATATCCTTATTGCGACTGGTGGTCACGCCCTTTATCCAAACATTCCAGGTAGTGAATATGGGATTACCTCCGATGGTTTCTTTGAGCTAGATGAGGTGCCAAAACGTACAGCTGTCATTGGTGCTGGCTACATCGCTGTTGAGGTTGCTGGTGTTCTCAACGCTCTTGGAAGTGACACACACCTCTTTGTGCGTAAAGATCGTCCATTGCGTACCTTTGATAAGGATATCGTTGATGTTTTAGTTGATGAAATGGCTAAATCTGGTCCAACCCTCCATACGCATGCTAATGCGACAGAGGTAGTGAAGAATGCAGATGATTCCTTAACCATTAGTTTTGATAATGGAGAGACGATTACAGTTGATTGCTTAATCTGGGCTATTGGACGCGCAGCCAACACTTCTGGTTTTGGTCTTGAAAAGACAGGTGTTAAATTGACTGAAAAAGGAACAATCTATTCGGATGAGTTTGAAAATACATCTGTTCCTGGAATCTATGCCCTTGGCGATGTGACTGGTAAACTTGATTTGACACCAGTTGCAGTCAAGGCTGGACGTCAATTGTCAGAGCGACTCTTCAACAATAAAGCTGATGCTAAGCTTGATTACACTGATGTAGCCACCGTGGTCTTTAGCCATCCAGTTATTGGTTCTGTTGGCTTGACTGAAGAAAAAGCAATCGCTAAGTATGGTGCAGAGAATATTAAGGTTTATAAATCTAGTTTCACACCAATGTATACGACCCTTGGAGACAATCGTCAGCCTTCAACCATGAAATTAGTAACGCTTGGTGAGGATGAAAAAATCATCGGTCTTCACGGTATTGGCTATGGTGTTGATGAGATGATTCAAGGTTTCTCTGTGGCTATTAAGATGGGAGCAACTAAGGCTGATTTTGATAATACGGTTGCCATTCATCCAACAGGCTCAGAGGAATTTGTAACGATGCGATAGAAAAGTGAAGTCTGTTAACTGCGAGTTTCAGACTTTTCTTTGTGTCTGAATGGCTTCAATTGAAAGTAATCGCAAGGGATTCCCTTGCGAATTTCCATAGCCTTTTTGGCCATGGAAACCATTCATTCAACAGGTTCAGAAGAATTTGTGACGATGCGGTAGAAAAGTGAAGGCTGTTAACCGAGAGTTTCAGACTTTTCTTTGTGTTCAAATAGCAGCCTACACTTTGTGTAAAACTATAGATTGTCTAAATAAAAAAGGCCTTCAGGCCTTATTTTATTTAATTAAGTAGTTTCTTACTGCTGAGATAAAGTAAAGAGATCCAGTGACAACAAATAGGTCATCAGAATTTGCTGATTCAGCTTGTGCTAGCCAGTCTCTATAGTCGGCTGCACGTTTGAAGTCTTGGGGATAGTCATCCAAGGGCAGTGCCTCAAAAAAGTCAAAGCTGGTTACCGTTATATCATAATCTCTCAATTCCTCCAGTAAGTCTGCCAATGGCTTTCGTCTAAGTCCTGCAAAGAGGATATGTACCCTACGATTAGCGAAGTTATCTTTTAGTACCTGTTTTAAGCTGGCAATTCCTTGAGGATTATGAGCACCATCTAGATAAATGTTATTTCCTATCCACTCACTACGACCAGGCCAATGCGTCTCTTCAATCCCCTCTTGGATGCTCTTATCGGTAATCTTAGAAAATGTTTGAGCTAGGAGATGGGCAGCAGTGACAGCTAGCCCAGCATTGTTTTCTTGATGCTGCCCTAACATTGGAAGTTTAAGATTTGGACTTTCCCAATGGTCATAAGAAATTTGGATCGTTCGATTGTCTTTCGGAAGCAGCTGAATTTCCCTATCAATGATGGCTAAAGGAGCTTGTAGGTCATGTGATTTTTGGTTGAAGAAATGTTCAACTTCTGCAGAGACACGACCAAGTAAGATAGGTGTGTTTTCTCGCATGACGCCTGCCTTATGATTGGCAATGTCCAAAAGTCTATCGCCCAAGGTCTCAGTGTGATCAAAGCCAATCGAAGTACAGATGACAAGCTCTGGCGAAAGAACATTGGTCGAATCAAGGCGTCCACCAATTCCAGCTTCAATGATAGCCATATCAACCTGTTTAAGGTCAAAGTAGAGGAACATGAGTAAGGTGACCAATTCAAATTCCGTTGGTCGCTCAAAAGCAGTGTGCTCTTCTAAATCATCGAGTAGAACCTGAGCTTTCGCAACAAGGCTAATCAAATATTTATCAGGGATTTCTGTGCCGTTAATGCTAATACGTTCGTTGAAGCGAGTGATATAAGGGGAGGTGAAAGTCCCGACCTGATAGCCTGACTTTGTTAGGATATTTTGTAGGTAGCTAGTTGTTGATCCCTTACCGTTGGTCCCGACTATATGCACCGTTGGAAAGTGAGTCTGAGGATTTCCGACTTGTTTCAAGAGCCAACGCATACGTTCGAGTTGAGGGCGACGGCCATTGCCCTTGAAAGAATGGATAAAATTTAGAGTTTCTGTATAGTTCATAGGATTATAGAAAAAAGGCAGGGTTTCCTAGCCTTTTATATGTTTTAGTTAGAAGCGGCATCACCAGTTGTTGCGCCACCAGTAGTCGCATTGCCAGATGTTGTATCTGCAGTAGCTACTGATGAAGAGGTAGTCGTATTGCCACCCGTTGTTGTATCTGCAGATGACGAATAGGTGTTAGTTCCTGCTTGGCTACTTGTTTCTGTTTCTGAATCAGTCGCATTGCCATAACTAGATGAGGTAGCACTTGATTCTTGAGTCTTATTATTGCCTTCTTTGATGACTACAGTTGATTGATTGGCTGATGAATCAGAAGTGTCCTTATTTTTAGAGGCTGTGAAATTCATGATGGTGATTGAAGCCACGATGATTGACAAAATTGTCCCGACGGCAGTAAGGACTTTTTGGAAGGCAGTGAAGCCTTTTGTAACGTGTTCAGTCACATTTGGGGCAGATTTTTTTTCTTCTTTTGATGAATGATTACGGCGTGAGTAATTTTCAGACATGATGCTCTCCTTAAAAATATTTCGTACTTTCTATTATATGATTTTCTCGCAAAAATTGCTAAAAAAATTATGCTATAATAAATAGTAAATAAAAATCGAGGAAAAATCATGATTTATTTTGATAATTCAGCCACGACGGTGCCTTATCCAGAGGCACTTAGAACCTATCAAGAAGTGGCTACTAAAATTTTTGGGAACCCATCCAGCCTACACCAATTAGGAACATCTGCGACACGTATTTTGGAGGCTTCTCGTAAGCAAGTTGCGGAACTCATTGGAAAATCAGCCGATGAGATTTTCTTTACGTCTGGAGGAACCGAAGGTGATAACTGGGTCATCAAAGGTGTAGCTTTCGAAAAAGAGCCTTACGGCAAACACATCATTGTTTCTGATATTGAACACCCTGCGGTAAAAGAATCTGCCAAATGGCTTTCAGAGCATGGTTTCGAGGTGTCTTATGCACCAGTAAATGAGCAAGGGTTTGTGGATGTTGAAGCTCTTGCTGAATTATTACGCCCTGACACGATCTTGGTTTCGGTTATGGCTGTTAATAATGAAATCGGATCAATCCAACCTATTCAAGCCATCTCAGATCTCTTGGCTAATGAGCCTACCATATCTTTCCATGTGGATGCTGTTCAGGCTATTGGGAAGATTCCAGTATCGTCCTATTTAACTGACCGTGTAGATTTTGCGACATTTTCTGGTCACAAGTTTCATGCTGTTCGTGGTGTCGGTTTTGTCTACAAAAAAGCAGGGAAAAAGATTACTCCGCTCTTAACCGGTGGTGGTCAAGAAAAAGATTTCCGTTCAACGACTGAAAATGTTGCCGGCATTGCGAGTATGGCCAAGGCCTTGCGCTTGGTAACTGACAAAGAGGAATTTTCTCTTCCTAAAATTGCCAAGATGAAAAAGATTATCTTTGACGAATTGGCTAAGTACGAGGATATTACTATTTTCTCAGGTGAGGGTGAAGACTTTGCTCCCAATATTTTGACCTTTGGAATCAAGGGTGTTCGTGGTGAAGTTATTGTCCATGCTTTTGAAGAGCATCAAATCTATATTTCAACGACATCAGCATGTTCATCTAAGGCGGGGAAACCAGCGGGAACCCTTATTTCTATGGGTGTACCGACTAAGTTAGCTCAAACAGCTGTTCGTATCAGTCTTGATGATGACAATGATATGGGACAGGTGGAACAGTTCCTCACGATTTTCAAGCAGGTCTACGCCAAGACACAAAAAGTGAGATAGCAAGATTTAATCGACTAAACAATAAAACTAAATTCGAATTTAAAAGGAAAAGGAATGACACTAACATATTCAGAAATTATGGTTCGCTATGGTGAATTGTCTACTAAGGGCAAGAACCGTATGCGCTTTATCAATAAACTTAGAAATAATATTAAAGATGTCCTATCCATCTATCCAGAAGTTAAAGTGACTTTTGATCGAGACCGTGGACATATCTACCTCAATGATACAGACTACGAGCCAGTAGCAGAGTCTTTGAAGCAAATTTTTGGTATTCAAGCCTTTAGTCCTGTTTACAAGTTTGAAAAAGATGTCGAGGTTTTGAAAAAAGCTGTTCAAGACATTATGACTGGACTCTATCGTGATGGTCTTACTTTTAAAGTAACTGCTAAACGTAGTGACCATGACTTTGTTCTCGACAGTCGTGAGCTCAATCTTACTTTAGGAAATGCAGTTTTTGATGTATTGCCTGACATTAAGGCTCAGATGAAGGGACCAGATGTCAATCTTAAGGTAGAAATTCGTGCCGAGGCGGCTTATATTTCTCACGAGGAAATCAAAGGAGCAGGCGGTCTACCTGTAGGTACTGCTGGTAAAGGAATGCTCATGCTTTCAGGTGGGATTGATTCGCCAGTGGCAGGTTATCTTGCCCTTAAACGTGGTGTGGATATTGAAGCTGTCCACTTTGCAAGTCCTCCTTACACTAGCCCTGGAGCTCTTAAAAAGGCTCAAGATTTGACCCGTAAGTTGACTAAATTTGGTGGTAATATTCAGTTCATCGAAGTACCATTTACTGAAATTCAAGAGGAAATCAAAGAAAAAGCACCAGAAGCTTATTTGATGACCTTGACACGTCGCTTTATGATGCGTATTACGGACCGTATCCGTGAAGAACGCCGAGGTCTTGTGATTATCAATGGTGAAAGTCTTGGTCAGGTTGCTAGTCAGACTATGGAGTCTATGCAGGCGATTAATGCTGTTACATGTACGCCAGTGATTCGCCCGGTTGTCACTATGGACAAGTTGGAAATCATTGATTTGGCACAAAAAATTGATACCTTTGACATTTCCATCCAACCTTTTGAGGATTGCTGTACCATCTTTGCACCTGACCGTCCAAAGACTAATCCAAAAATCAAAAACGTTGAACAATATGAACGTCGTATGGATGTTGACGCCTTGGTTGAACGTGCGGTTGCAGGAATCATGGTGACTGAAATCACACCTATTGAAGAGGCGCAAGACGAAGTGGATACACTTATCGAAGACTTGCTCTAGTCTAGGAGGCTATAGTACTAACATAGTAGTGCTTAGCTGCTACTAGACTTAGGTATGTCGAAAAAGAAATGTCGATGTTGAACTTTTACCCAGAAAGGAAAATACATGACTGTTTATAACATCAATTTAGGAATCGGTTGGGCATCAAGTGGTGTTGAGTACGCCCAGGCCTATCGTTCTACAATTTTCAAAAACACAGGTATTAAGGCCAAATTTGTCTTTATGGATATGTTCTTGCAGGACAATCTTTCTGATTTGACCCGTAACATGGGGTTTGAGGATGAAGACATCATCTGGCTCTACAGCTATTTTACAGACCTAAAAATTGCTCCAACGACCTATACTGTCAAGGATTTGGAAAAGGAAATTCCTTATGACATCACGCGTCGTGAGATTAATGGTAAAGTGGTTAAGCTCTTTTGTGCCAAGGAAGATATCTTCTATGCAGCCTACTTGCGTAAAGAGGGTGAAGATATCGTTCACCGTGTGGAAAAAGTATCGCGTGGTTGCTTAATCCGTAAAGATTTTTACTCTTACACTAAGATGTTCACAGAGTACTACACACCGGTAGACAATAAGGCTCACCTCTATCAACGTCGTTTCTTCAATGAGGATGGTAGTGTTGCCTATGATGAAATTGTTGATGGAAAGGATAGTGTCTTCCGTTTCCCAGATAAGATTTTGTCTTCTAAGCATGAGTTTATTGCCTACTTTATGTCGCAACTTGGCCTAACTGACCAGGATATCGTCATCTTGGACCGTGCAACTGGTACCGGACAGGCTGTTTTCCGTAACACCAAACCTGCTAAGCTTGGGGTTGTGGTTCATGCAGAGCACTTTAGTGAAAATGCTGTGACAGACAAGACTATTTTATGGAATAACTTCTACGAGTACCAATTCAGCAATGCAGATAAGGTTGATTTCTTTATCACAGCGACAGAACGTCAACGTAGCATTATGCTAGATCAGTTCAATAAATACACACCGTTTACGCCTCATATCGTAACCATCCCTGTGGGAAGTGTGGATAAACTGAGAAAGCCTGAAGGAGAGCGTAAACCATTCTCTATCATCACAGCCTCACGTTTGGCCAATGAAAAACACGTGGACTGGTTGGCCAAGGCTGTCGTTAAGGCTAAAGAAAGTCTGCCACAAGTAAACTTTGATATCTATGGAACAGGTGCTGAAGAAACCAAACTTAAGGCCATTATCGAGGAAAATCAAGCTCAGGATTATATCCACCTTAAAGGTCACCAAGACTTGACAGAAGTCTACAAGGACTACGAACTTTACCTATCAGGTTCTAAGAGTGAAGGGTTTGGCTTGACACTTCTAGAAGCTGTGGGATCTGGTCTAGGTATGATTGGTTTTGATGTTCGTTATGGGAACCAAACCTTTATCAAGGATAATGAGAATGGGTACCTCATTCCTCGTTTTGAAAAAGATGATGAGCCTGCTATCGTAGCTGCCTTGGCAGAGAAAATTGTAGCCTTCTTCAATCGCTCAGATTTGGAGCATGTTCATCAAGTTTCTTATGATATCGCCAAAGGCTTTTTGACAGAGGAAATCGAGCAGAAGTGGCTTAACTTAGTAAAGGAGATGACTAGTCATGATTAATTTATTTGAAAACTATAGTCAGGGTAGTTGGGATCTCCATTACTCACTGATTGTCGCTGGCTATGTAAATACAACAGTTTGTCTTTCAGATGATGGCTTTCTGCCTAGTGATGTGACCTCACCCTACCTTTATTTCACTGGTTTTGACAAGGTTCAAGGTTCTGCGCTTTACTTTAATCAGGTACCTGCGCCTGACTACTGGGAAATTATAGGAACGAATAGCAATGCGGAAATCTTCCGTTTTGATAAGAAACGTGGTCATATTCATTATGCGCATCCTGCTCACCAACGTCTGGTTAAAGCCGTGGACTGGTATGATGAGTCAGGACGCTTGCGCGTGACTGATCGCTACAATAACAAGGGTTACCGTTTCTCACAAACAACCTATAACGTTAAGCAAGAAGCGACCATTACCAGCTATTTCACTCCAGACAACAAGGAAGTTATCGTCATCAACCATTTGACTAAAGACGTTATCTTGAATTGGAAAGACAAGGTCTACATTTTCAAAAACAAATCTGAATTTGTCGTCTTCTATCTTAAAGAAGCTGGTTATGATTTGAGTCGTATTCTATACAACTCATTGGCGACACCTTTCTTGACAACTATGAATCTTCCAAATTCTGGTCAAGACGTTCTCTTCTGGCAAGAACCTATCACTGATTCAGTTCCTGGGAATATGCGTCTGCTTCTTGAGAGCAACCATCGTCAGACTAAGATTGTTGTACAAGATTACACAGCTTATACGAATCTTCTAAAGTTGGTTAGTCCAGAGCAGGCTTCTCGCGTGGCCTTCCTTGGATTCATGTATCCATTTGCCCGTCAGAACAACTTCCAAAATCAAGCGCTTATCTTGACCAACTCAGACCAGATTGAACATTTGGAAAGCATTGTCAGTGAAGTGCCTACCATGCATTATCATGTTGGGGCCATTACAGAAATGTCAAGTCGCTTGATGGATTTGGCTAAATATAGTAATGTTAGCCTTTACCCTAATATTACGACAGAGCAGGTTAAGCGCCTTTATAAGGAAGCTGATTTCTACTTGGATATTAACCATCAAAATGAAATCTTGTCAGCGACACGTGCTGCCTTTGAAAATAACTTGCTTATCCTTGCCTTTACGAACACTAGCCATGGTCCTGAGTATACCGCGTCAAGTAATATCTTCTCACCAATGAATGCTGGTCAATTTAAGCAAACGCTTAAAGAAGCCTTGGGTAACCGTGACTTCCTTAATCACTTGCTTGATCGCCAACGTGAGCATGCTCATGTAGCAACACCAGAAGATTATAAGAAGATTATTGGTTAGGGAAATGACATTAGAGGTTCGTAACATTTATCCTCTGACACCAACATTTAAGAAGGTCGCTTCGCTTTATGAAGTGGCTTTTCCTGTGGAAGAGCGTCTCCCACTCTGGCAATTGTCTTGGAACGGCTTGAAAAGAGGACAATCTTTCTTGGCCTACTTTGATCAGGAAGTCTTCGTTGGCTTGACCTATACCATTTATACTGACAACCTGGTCTACCTACTTTTTCTTGCAGTTGAGGAAAGTAAACAATCTCAGGGATATGGCAGTCAGATTTTGGCACAAGTTAAGAAAGAAGCAGGGGTACGACCGTGTGTGCTTACGATTGAACCCATGGATGAGGAGGATGCTTCTAACCGTAATCAGCGCTTAAAACGTTTAGCATTTTATGAGCGAAATGGCTATCAGCTATTGAATCACTTCTATTTCGAAGGGACTGAACGCTATCAAATTTTGACAACGGATAGGAGCCTTTGTTTAGCTGATTTAGAGCAGGATCTAGCTAAGACCTTCTTAGGAAAATATGGTATAAGGGTTGAGTAGGGGAATCATTACTTGGCTAAATATCAATGAGCAGAATAAGAATAATCAAAATAACTTTTTCTCTTGTCATTAGAGGGAAAAAATGATAGAATTGTAACGTTGACTAAATGCACGTCCTGTGCAACCGCACGACTACTGTTTGCAAGTGGGTTCGTCCCCGCAGTACTAGGCGAGTCTTCACAGAGGGAAACCTCAGACACATTAAAAATCTTAATAGGAGGTGCATCATGAGCACATACGCAATCATCAAAACTGGTGGAAAACAAGTTAAAGTTGAAGTAGGTCAAGCGATCTACGTTGAAAAAATCAACGCTGAAGCTGGATCAGAAGTAACTTTTAACGAAGTTGTTCTTGTCGGTGGTGATAAAACTGTAGTAGGTACTCCAGTTGTTGAGGGAGCTACTGTTGTCGGAACTATCGAAAAACAAGGTAAACAAAAGAAAGTTGTTACTTTCAAATACAAACCTAAAAAAGGTAGCCACCGTAAACAAGGTCACCGTCAACCTTATACAAAAGTTGTTATCAACGCTATCAACGCGTAAGTTAGCGACTAATCACTAAGAAAGGACACAATCTTATGTTGAAAACTCTTGAAAACTTGCAACTTTTCGCCCACAAAAAAGGTGGGGGTTCTACTTCCAATGGTCGTGATTCACAAGCTAAACGTCTTGGTGCTAAAGCAGCTGATGGACAAACTGTATCAGGTGGATCAATCCTTTACCGTCAACGCGGTACACACATCTACCCAGGTGTAAACGTAGGCCGTGGTGGTGATGATACACTCTTCGCTAAAGTTGAAGGTGTTGTACGTTTCGAACGTAAAGGTCGCGACAAAAAACAAGTATCTGTATACCCAGTTGCTAAATAATTAAGCTAAAGTCTGCACTTTTGTGTAGGCTTTTCTTTATGAAAAAAGGAGAATCCTATGCCTTTAAATCACTACCAACAAGAAGTAGGGCCAAGTCTAGCAGATGCCAGTCCAGGTAAAATGCCAGATGTTGCTCTATTAGAAGGTCGTTATTGTAGCGTTGAACATTTGACAGTGGCAGAGCATTATGAGGACATTTTAGACTTTTACTTTACTAATCAGATTCTTTCGGATTGGACCTATATGTATGCGGACCCTTTTGAATCTGAAGAAGCTGTACGTCAGTGTTTAGAGGATTATGAGCAATCCCAGAATCCTTATTTCTTTGCCATTAGGGATAAGGCTTCAGGTAAAGTTCTAGGAACCTTTTCACTCATGGCTATTACACCCAAAAATCGCAGTGTTGAGATGGGGCGAGTGATTTTGGCACCTGCCTTACAAAAGACTCGAGCAGCCACAGAAGCTCAATACCTGCTTATGGAATATGTCTTTGAAGATCTTAACTATCGTCGTTATGAGTGGAAATGTGATAGTCTCAACCGCCCTTCTGCCAATGCAGCCATGCGTTTAGGGTTCACCTATGAGGGGCGTTTTCGTAACCATGCTATCTATAAGGGACGTAGCCGTGATACGGACTGGTTCTCGATTATTGACAGTGAGTGGCCAGTACTTAAGAAACGATTTGAGAATTGGTTGTCTCCTGAGAATTTTGATGAACAGGGACAGCAGAAACGTTCTTTGAGGGACTGTTAGCTATCAATGTAAGGCTCTTTTCTGATGAAGGAGCCTTATTTTAGTGTTCTTAGACCTAAATCAAAGCTCCTACTTTTCTAGTGATTATTATTGCTGTCAAAATCAGTCTAAATACTCATTTTTCTGTCAATAATATTCCCATAATAAAGCATATTTATGCTATAATAAAGAGTAATTGTATCAAGGAGAATATGACTAATGGATTTAATTCGCGAAAAAGTATTTGTTAACCGTTACCACTATGATGTTCGTAACCATGAGTGGGAAAAAGAGAATGGTGTGCCTAAAACAAATGTTGAAGTAACTTTCCAGTTGCACAATAAAGATGAAGAAGCTAACAATACGTCTGTTGTAGCTGTTTTGCAATTTATGATTGTCCGTGATGAGTTTGTTATCTCAGGGATTGTTTCTCAAATGGACCATATTCAAAACCGTATCGTCAATGAACCAAAAGACTTCTCACAAGAAGAAGCAGAAGCCTTGGCTGCACCGCTCTTGGATACGCTTCAACGTTTGACTTATGAAGTAACTGAAATTGCCTTGGATCGCCCAGGTATCAACTTGGAGTTCTAAGATGTCTCTTGCAGTTATTACGGATTCATCGGTTAATCTCCCTGCTGAAATTCAGGGCCATGCTGATGTTTATGTTTTAGATATTCCGGTCATCATTGAGGGGCAGCCTTTTGTTGAAGGAAAAAACTTGGATGTCAATCAGTTTTATGAGCAAATGGCAAACTCTGAGGAACTGCTCAAGACGTCGCAACCTAATCTAGCTGACTTGGATAACTTGCTTATGGAGTTTGAGGAGAAAGGTTATACCCATGTCGTTGGGCTTTTCCTTTCTTCAGGAATCTCTGGTTTTTGGGCCAATAGTCAGTTTTTGATTGAGGACCATGCCAAGTTGAAGATTGCTTTTCCTGATACAAAAATCACAGCAGCTCCTATGGGAACCATGGTGAGAAACGTTTTGCATTGGTCAGCTCAAGGGATGTCTTTTGAGAACATTTTGAAGAAGCTTGAGGAGCAAGTTGACCAAACGACGGCTTATATTCTTGTGGATGATCTTAATCATCTGGTTAAGGGTGGCCGTTTGTCGAATGGTTCGGCGATTTTAGGAAATCTTTTGTCTATCAAACCTATTTTGAATTTTAATGACGAAGGAAAAATCGTTGTTTTTGAAAAGGTGCGTACAGAGAAGAAAGCTGTGAAACGTTTGGTTGCCCTAGCTGAGGAAAATCGTGAAATGGAACTTAGTATCCTTCACACCAATGCTCCTGAAAAAGCTGAAGATTTTAAAAAGCAGCTAGAAGCACAGGGAATTAGCGTTTCAACAGTGGTATCCTTATGTGCTGTAATTGCGACACACTTGGGTGAAGGAGCACTAGTACTAGGTATAACACCTAAATTTACCAAATAAGTACTATCCATCTGGAATGGGGTTTGTCTATGATTAAAATCAATAGAGAGGAAAAATGACATGTCTATTAAAGTTATTGTTGCTGGATTTAAAGGAAGAATGGGTTCAACTGCGGTTGAAATGGTCAAGGGAGATGACGAATTGACTTTGGCTGCCTTGCTTGACCCATTTGCGACAGAAAAAGAAGTGGACGGTGTTCCTGTCTTCACAGATAAAGCGGATTTGGTTGGCTTTGACGCAGATGTCTGGGTGGATTTCACTATGCCAGCTGTTGCCTATGAAAATACTCGTTTTGCTTTGGAGAATGGTTTTGCACCAGTTGTGGGTACCACAGGATTTACTGAAGCACAAATTCAGGAATTGACAGACCTTTCTAAAGACAAGTCTATTGGTGGTTTGATTGCCCCTAACTTTGCTATTGGTGCTATCCTTCTTATGAAGTTTGCGGCAGAAGCTAGCAAATATTTCCCAGATCTTGAAATCATTGAGCTTCACCATGACAAGAAAAAAGATGCGCCTTCAGGTACAGCAGTGAAAACAGCTGAACTTATTCGTGAGGTTCGCGAAACGAAACATCAAGGTGCTGAGGATGAGGTGGAAACACTTGCTGGAGCACGTGGTGCTGAGTTTGATGGTTTCCGTATTCACAGTGTACGTTTGCCAGGACTTGTGGCTCACCAAGAGGTTATCTTTGGTGCCCAAGGAGAAGGCTTGACCTTGCGTCATGATTCTTATGACCGTATTTCCTTTATGGGTGGGGTTAACCTTGGTATTAAAGAAGTGGTTAAACGTGATCAGCTTGTTTATGGTTTGGAACATTTACTATGAGATTAAGTTATTTGCCTTCTGAGTTTCAGAAGGCTTTACCAATATTAGAGAAGATTAAGTCAGCGGGTTTTGAGGCTTACTTTGTTGGTGGTTCGGTACGAGATGCCCTTCTTAACCGTCCCATTCATGATGTAGACATTGCTTCGTCTTCATATCCTGAGGAGACCAAGCAGATCTTCGAGCGTACGGTGGATATCGGTATTGAGCATGGGACCATTTTGGTCTTGGAAAATGGCGGTGAGTATGAGGTGACGACCTTCCGAACAGAGGACGTCTATGTAGATTATCGTCGTCCGTCTAGCGTGTCCTTTGTGCGTTCATTGGAAGAAGACCTTAAGCGTCGTGATTTTACAGTCAATGCTTTTGCTCTTAATGAAAATGCTGAGATTATCGACAAGTTTGATGGTCTTACTGATTTGGACAATCATGTTTTGAGGGCTGTTGGTAAGGCTGAGGAACGCTTTAACGAGGATGCCCTTCGTATCATGCGAGGACTACGTTTTGCAGCGAGTTTAGACTTTGATATCGAAGAAAAGACTTTTCAGGCTATGACCAGCCATGCCCCACTTCTGGAAAAGATTTCGATTGAGCGAAGTTTCATCGAGTTCGATAAGTTGCTTTTGGCCCCACATTGGAAAAAGGGAATCAAGGCACTTCTAGCGACTAAGGCTTATCAGTACCTTCCGGATTTTCAAGAAACTGCTGAAGAATGGCAGTCTTTTGTGGCAGACTATGTGGAGGACTTTAGATTTACAAGTTCTGAACAGGCTTGGGCGGCAACTCTTTTGGCTCTCAAGCATGATAATCCACGCTCTTTCCTTAAAAAATGGAAGACGTCTGTTAATTTCCAAAAGACAGTTCAGTCCTTGATTGAGATTTTCAATTTCCGTTTGGAGAGAGCCGTGACTAAACAAGATGTTTATCAGTATGGTAAGGAGCTCTTAGAGGCGGCTGAAACTTTGAGACAGGCTCAGGGCTTGGACGTCGATTATGAGCGTATTGCCGATTTGGATGGTCAGTTGCTCATCCATGATAAGCACGAAATCGTTGTGAATGGTGGCACACTGATGAAGGAGCTAGGATTCAAACCTGGTCCGGACCTTGGACGTACACTTAAAGCCATTGAAAATGCCATCGTTGATGGGAAACTAGCTAATGACAAGGAAGCTATTATGGCCTTTGTTCAAGCGATGAAATAAGTCTACGGACGTTATAAAAATGACACACCGCTACAGAGCATGCGTAGGATCCGTAGCGGTGTTATTTGTAAAAAGGAAGTAAGATGTCAGATTTTATTGTTGAAAAATTAACCAAGTCCGTTGGAGACAAGACGATTTTTAAAGAGATTTCATTTATTATACATGATTTGGATCGTATTGGGATTATTGGTGTCAATGGGACAGGTAAGACAACCTTGCTAGATGTTGTCTCTGAGTGTATTGGTTTTGATGGTGATGTGTCACCTTTCACTAAGTCTAATGGCTATAAGATTGCTTATTTGACTCAAGAGCCAGAATTTGATGATAACAAGACAGTGCTTGATACGGTCTTGTCATCAGACCTTCGTGAGATGGCTTTGATTCGTGAATATGAAACCCTTATGGCAGATTATTCTGAGGAGAATCAGGCTCGCTTGGAGAAGGTTATGGCTGAGATGGATAGTCTAGATGCTTGGTCCATTGAGAGCGAGGTCAAGACAGTCTTGTCTAAGTTGGGATTGTCAGACCTCTCGCAAAAGGTCGGGGACCTCTCAGGTGGTCTTCGTCGTCGTGTGCAGTTGGCTCAGGTTCTCTTGAATGATGCAGACCTCCTGCTCTTGGATGAGCCAACCAACCATTTGGATATTGATACTATTGCTTGGTTGACGAATTTTCTCAAGTCGTCTAAAAAGACGGTACTCTTTATTACCCACGACCGTTATTTCTTGGACAATGTAGCCACACGCATCTTTGAGCTAGACCAGGCTAATCTGATTGAATACCAGGGGAATTATCAAGACTATGTGCGTCTAAAGGCCGAACAAGATGAACGAGATGCAGCAGCCCTTCACAAGAAAAAGCAACTCTATAAGCAGGAGTTGGCATGGATGCGAACGCAACCGCAGGCACGTGCAACCAAACAACAAGCTCGTATCAATCGCTTTAAGGATCTTAAGGGTGAGGTTCACCAAACGGTTAATAATGACGATCTTGAAATTAACTTTGAGACCAGCCGTATTGGTAAGAAGGTGGTTAACTTCGAGCATGTCGATTTTGCTTATGAAGATGGCAAGCAAATTCTCAGTGATTTCAATCTTATCATGCAAAATCGTGATCGTATCGGTATTGTTGGGGATAATGGTGTCGGGAAATCGACCTTGCTCAATCTGATTAATGGTGACCTTGTGCCTACAGCTGGTGTCCTAGATATTGGTGAGACGGTACGTATTGGTTATTTCTCACAGCAAATTAAAGATATGGATGAGAGCAAGCGTGTCATTAACTACTTGCAAGAAGTTGCAGATGAAGTTAAGACAACGGTTGGGACAACCAGTATCACAGAGCTCTTGGAGCAATTCCTTTTCCCTCGTTCTACCCATGGGACACAGATTGCCAAGCTCTCTGGTGGGGAAAAGAAACGTCTTTATCTACTTAAGATTCTGATTGAAAAGCCCAACGTTCTGCTCTTGGATGAGCCGACAAATGATTTGGACATTGCAACTTTGACGGTTTTGGAAAACTTCCTTAATGGTTTTGGCGGCCCTGTCGTTACCGTAAGTCACGACCGCTATTTCTTGGACAAGGTAGCTAACAAGATTCTAGCCTTTGAAGAGGGTGGTGTTCGAGAGTTCTTTGGTAACTACACAGACTACCTTGATGAAAAAGCCTTCTTACAAGAGCAATCAGCCCTCCTCGAGAAGGAAAAAGAGCAAGCTAGCGTTAAAGTTGAGAAAGTTAAAGAAGACAAAAAACGCATGAGCTACTTTGAAAAACAAGAGTGGGCGACCATCGAGGACGAGATTGCTGACCTTGAAGCCAAAATCGAAGAGATTGAAGCAGCTATGCTTGAAAATGCTAGCGATTATGGACAGTTAGCTACCCTTCAACGTGATTTGGATGCTGCTAACGAAACCTTACTTGAAAAGTATGAACGCTATGAGTATTTGAGTGAGCTAGAGGGATAAGCTCTTTAGTAATCAAAGTATGACAAAAGCCCTGCATTTGCAAGGCTTTTTTATGTTTATGTAGTGTCTGGTTTCTTCTTACCACAAGCGGAATGAAAAGGAAAGGACTGAAACACCTGTAAAGATAATTAAGGAAGCTACCAAGCGCCCAATAAGAAAGGCTGAGAAAAACGGAGCACTAAAGAGCAAGAGCCCAAATACCAGACAAATCAAGGTGATTGACAGGGCAGGTTGTCCTGAGAAGCCGAATTGACGTTGGCGATAAGCTTGAAAGCCTTGTGTAAAGGCTGAGACAAGGAGCCACCAAGCGATAATGGTTACAGCTACACCTGAGAGCACCCATGCTGATGTTGATAGCAAAATAATTCCAAAAACAATGGAAATGATACTCTGAAGTAGTTGGAAGAAGGAGCGGTTTTCGTTATCTCGTTTAAAATAAACCATGAGACTTGAAACACCAGATACCAGCATCACTAGGGCAAACAGCCAACCAACGATGGCAAGAAGGTTTGTAGGATTAGCGAAGAAAAAGACACCCAAGAGTGTAATGAGAATGCCACTAATCAATGTAAAACTTTTCATAGGATACCTCTTATTAATTTTTCTTAATACTACTATGTAAGTATCAAATTGTCAAACAAAGACCTACTTTAGAGTGGCTTGATGTGATAAGTGTAGGTGGCAGCCTTTCTGGTTCTCGTAGCTACCTGACGACCTGTTTTTTGGAAGAGGTGTTTAAAGCGGCGCAAGAAATTTGTGGAATCCATCTTGAGGTAGTCTTCATTAAAGGTACCAAAAAGTTGACGGTAGGTGGTCAAGGTGTTTTCCTCGGGCATAATGGAAAGGATAGTTGGATAGTATTCGAGTCGTCCCTTGATACGTTCCATAGCTGTTAAGAGAATTTCCCAATGATCAAAGGCGAGGTCATCATGTGACAGTGTCTTATTGCCATCAACAAGTTGCAGTCGACCGTCTACCATGGCGATGTCTAACCAATGCGTAGATGCTGCATCGTCGGCCGCCTTTTCTACTTGAATATCATTAAAAGTCATGAAGCAGAGATAAGCCACTGTGATAGTCCACATCCGAGGATCCCGATAAGGTGTTCCCACTGTAATGAGTTGCTCAATATGATCAGGGTCGAGTTTAACAGATGTTTCCTCCTGTACTTCGCGACAGACAGCTAGATTGAGATCTTCTTGCTCCTGAACGAAGCCACCACTGAGAGCATATTTCCCCATGAAGGGATGGTTTTTTCGCTTGATAAGTAAGGTTTGGACTCTTCCTTCATAATAGCGGAAGATGACTGAGTCAACGGTCACTGAGGGCTTAACGTACTTATCTATCTCTTCTCGCCGATAGATGTCCAAAAATTCCTTTTCACTACCAGAGTTTTCGAAGGTTTTAGTCATAGGTTTCCTCCATGTTTGTATTGTAAGTTATAAGTAATGATTATGTTGGATTACTCTTTTAAATCTCGATGTGTAAACGTTCCTTGATTGCCTTCTTGGCATTGTGGTAGTTGTCCGCAAAGAAGCTGTCGCTATTACTATTTTCCCCTAAAATAACGATTTTATCCTTGAATGGTGATAGGAGGTCTAGGAGGTGCCGGGTAAACCAGTCACGTGTTTGATTATCAGCCATAGTCATGTCACGGAAACCATCATCTACATAGTTTGATTTTGGCAGGATCACAAAAATCAAATCCCACTTTTCACGGGCCTGAGTTACCTGATAGAGGCGATCCAACAAGTCGAACTCTTCTTGGGAGATATTTTCTTTCAAATAGTAGTCTATATAGACCTTAGTGACTGTTGAATTGGTATCGGCAAAGATAAGTCCTGAGTGTTGCCCTTTGTCAATGATATCAGAGGTCTGGGCGTATTGATCTGTTAGGAGGTGAATATAGTCGTTGGTATCTAACTCGTCATCTCGTACATTATACTTTTCTTGATATTCCCTAGCATATTCCAGAGAGCAGGGAGCATTGTAAGTGCGAGCCAGATCCTTAACAAGAGTAGTCTTTCCACCGCTAGCAGAGCCAACAACAAGGACCTTGCGAGTAAAGTGGCGACGGAAAGGCTTGGTGATAAAACGCCAATTTTCCATCGGATTGTCGCGAATCTCAGTAGCAGAGATATTGATAATAGAACGTTCGATGAGTTCTACCTGAGCTTGAGGGTAATAGCGATTGAGCTCAGTCACATACTCTGGCTCTCCAACATAGAAGGTAATCTTTTCAGGATCATCCGTATTCTTAGCGATAAGCTCTTTGACACGATTAACCCAAGGCACCCAGCCTTCAGGATAGGCTGGCATCCCAGCTTCGTCTAGTTTATCCACAACTACTAATTCATCATCATAGAACACTTCTCGAACATAACGGAAACGTCGATTGAGTGATAGGCCTGCGCGTGTCCCACGATCTTCTTGTGTGTTGCTGCCACTTACGATGACGAGCACATTGTCATTAGCACGTTTTGCCTTGGTAATGAGGTCAACGTGTCCAACGTGCATTGGAGCGAAAGTTCCAAAAACAATGCCGATGCGCTTTCCTGATAATTGTTTTCTTTTCATAAAAAATGATCCTTTTTGAGATTTAGTAAAATTACTAAATTAATGATAACATAGTTGGGAATCTTTGTAAATGTAAAAATAGTAAATTTACTAAATTGTTTTTTTACCCATTTTAGCCTTAAAGTTCAAAAAAAGTTTAAAAAATTTTGGAGAAAAACCAGAAAAATAGAATCCGCTTACATTGTTGAATTGATAACATTTTAGGATTAACTAAAAAAAGAGAGGTCACTTGCTATGTCACAAAACCTAACATAAAAATCAAAAAAATAGCAGAAAATACTTGACAAGAAGATTCTGAAAATTTATACTATTCATGTAATTAAATTACTAAGGTAATTATTTGAAAGGAAACATTGATATGACAACAGGTAAAGAGTACGTTGCTAGCGTTTTTGAAAAAGTGAAAGCTCAAAATGGCCATGAGGCTGAGTTCCTTCAAGCAGTTGAAGAAGTTTTCGATTCACTTGTTCCTGTCTTCGATAAATATCCTAAATATATTGAAGAAAACCTTTTGGAACGTTTGGTTGAACCAGAACGTATCGTTTCATTCCGTGTGCCATGGGTTGACGATAAAGGACAAGTACAAGTAAACCGTGGTTTCCGTGTACAATTCTCATCAGCTATTGGTCCTTACAAAGGTGGTCTTCGTTTCCACCCATCAGTAAACCAATCAATCATCAAATTCCTTGGTTTCGAACAAATCTTTAAAAACTCATTGACTGGTCAACCAATCGGTGGTGGTAAAGGTGGATCAAACTTCGATCCTAAAGGTAAATCAGATAACGAAATCATGCGTTTCTGCCAAAGCTTCATGACTGAATTGAGCAAACACATTGGTGCAGATACAGACGTACCTGCAGGTGATATCGGTGTTGGTGGACGTGAAATTGGTTACCTCTATGGCCAATACAAACGCCTTCGTAACGAGTATACAGGTGTTCTTACTGGTAAAGGTTTGAACTGGGGTGGATCACTTGCTCGTACAGAAGCAACTGGTTACGGTGCTGTTTACTTTGCAGAACAAATGCTTAATGCACGTGGTGAAAACTTTAACGGTAAAACAGCAGTTGTTTCAGGTGCTGGTAACGTTGCCATCTACGCTATCGAAAAATTGCAAAGCCTTGGTGCTAAAGCGGTAACATGTTCTGATTCATCTGGTTTTGTTTATGATCCAGACGGAATCGACGTTGACTTGTTGAAAGAAATCAAAGAAGTTAAACGTGAACGTATCGTTAAATATGCGGAAGCTCGTCCAAATGCAACCTTCACACCTGCTGGTGGTGAAAAGACAGTTTGGTCAGTTAAAGCTGACTTGGCATTCCCATGTGCAACTCAAAATGAATTGGATGAAACAGATGCAGAAACACTTGTAGCAAATGGTGTATTGGCTGTTTCAGAAGGTGCTAACATGCCATCAACTTTGGGAGCTATTGATGTCTTCCTTAAAGCTGGTGTATCATTTGGTCCTGCCAAAGCTGCTAACGCTGGTGGTGTTGCTGTATCAGCTCTTGAAATGGCACAAAATAGCCAACGTACACAATGGACATTCGAAGAAGTTGATGCTAAACTCTACGATATCATGAAAGGTATCTACGAAAATGCTGCAGCAGCTGCTAAAGAATTTGGTCATGAAGGTAACCTTGTTGTAGGTGCCAACATCGCTGGATTCCTTAAAGTTGCAGATGCTATGTCAGCACAAGGTATCGTTTAATTGATAGACTATTACCAATAGCCTCTCGATAAAATAAGAAAAGAAGCCTGCGGGTTTCTTTTTTTGTTTAGACAGACTTAGGAGGAAGAGGAGATTTGTCCTTTTTTGGTATAATGAGCTAGTAAGAAATCTCTTTCTAGAGTAGATTTTGATGAATTAGAATATGAGAGGAATAATCGTGAGTCTTGGAAAGGATCCCTGTGGGGCAAAAGAAAAGAAGTATACTAATCAGACAGTCATTCTAATAAGTTTCTTGATCAGCATAGTGTCGATACTGCCTATGTTCTTTTTTAGGGACAAGCTTTATGGTGATGATATTGTCTTTCACATTAACCGACTGTTATCCTTGGATACTGTCTGGAAGAGTCCTATCAATTTTACAACTAACGGAGGGACCGGACAATTAATCAATACCTTTTATCCCTGGTTAACCTATTATCCTATTTTCATAATCTATAAGCTGACTCAGTCAGTCTTTGTAGCCTGGATGAGTTTTCAATTTCTTGTTCGCTTTGTAACTTGTTTGCTTAGTTTTTACGGATTATGTTTATTGAACTATTCTGATAAACAGGTGATGATATTTGTTACCTTTTATCTTTTTTCGGGTTATTTCTTGCACAATTCTTATTACCGGACAGCTGTTGGCGAAACGCTGGCTATGATTTTTTTACCTCTAGTTTTCGTTGGCGTTCGTTTGATAACATTTGGAGATTATAAGAAATGGTGGGTCTTGACCCTTGGCATGCTTGGTTTAGTCTATTCCCATGTCTTATCTGTCCTTTTGGCTTCTCTTATGATTTTCATAGCAGTGGTAGCTAGTTTTGGGATTTGGGATAATAAAAAAGAACGTATTCTAGGATTTCTTAAGGCCACTCTTGTCACTCTTAGTATGTCTCTAGCTTTCTTTGTTCCTATGATAGAGCAATTCAAGTATGTCACGCTACGAACGACTTTTAAACCGCTCCTATCCAAGACTGCCTTGAGTCTGGCAGACAACTGGGAGTTGATTCTAAAAAGCGATTTAAGGACTCCATCAGTTAATCTTCTCTATCTCCTGGGTCTAGTGCTAAGCCTAATCTTTGCGAAGCGTTTTGTGAAGGAAAAGGAAGCTAGAATTTACCTTTTTATTTCTCTTGTTTTGGCTTTTTTAACTTTGAATAGTTTTCCTTGGCAGTTATTACAGGAGAGTCCAGTGTCCAATCTACAATTTCCTTGGAGATTGTGGAGTTTTGCCTTGCTTTTCTTCAGTTTAGCCTTGGCTAATATCTTGGAAAATATGTCTATGAAGGCAACGACGATGCTTGTCTTGTTTGGTCTTTGTCTGAATATGTTTCAGATTGCTACTGTCCAAGATAAGATGACTAAAGCCAAGAATATATTGCCAAGCAATACAAAAGTCACGAGAGAAATGCTAGCTAAGGGAACTTATAAAAATATAAATGGCGATTACACCAATAAAAAAGTGCCCTTTGGCTTTGTCTTTGACAAACATCTTTTCTTGGATAATCAGGAAATTAAGTCAACCATCAGACGTTCTCCAAAGGAGCTAGCACTTACAGTAGATAACGAGTCAAAAGAAGCTAAAGTCTTGTCGCTACCAGTTTTCTACTATAAAGGACAAGAAGCGAGGATTGATGGAAAAAGAGTAACTACTTACTTAGCTAAGGAAAAGAATCCAACTAATCTAATCCTACCACCAGGTAACCATGGTGTCGTTTTGACCTATAGCTATACCCCAGTTGCCAAATTGGCAATGGGTGTTTCAACTATTAGTCTTTTGGCGTTTATTGGTTATTTGTATAGAGTGAAGAAAGATGACTAAAAAGAAGCCTGCGGGTTTCTTTTTTTGACTGTTTTACTAGAGGGTAGGCCTTTTGATATAATAGGTCAAGGTGATTAATATGAAATTGAAAACCTTCGTCTCTGATAAAAAAGGAGATATGATTTCATATTTTAGATAAGAAAAGGGAGTAAATAGATGATAAAACCTATCGTAAAGGATGTCTTTTTCCTTGGACAAAAATCGACAGAAGCGACTAAAGAAGACCTCTATTTGGCTAAAGATTTACGTGATACACTGGAGTTTCATAAGGATGCCTGTTTGGGTATGGCTGCCAATATGATTGGCGTTAAAAAGCGTGTTATTATCGTCAATATCGGTTTTGTTAATCTAGTCATGTTTAATCCTGTTTTAATCAGCAAGTCCTCACCTTTTCAAACAGAGGAGTCTTGTTTGTCTTTAGAAGGAAGTCGTCCAACCAAACGTTATGAGTCGATTGAGGTTGCTTATTTAGATGAACAATGGATGCCCAAACAGTTAAGTTTTTCTGGTATGCCAGCCCAAATTATTCAACATGAATTGGATCATTTGGAGGGGATTATTATTTAGATAGCCTAGCTCAAGCGTTGTTAGATTTTAGATTTCAAAGCCTTAATAATCACAGTTACAGGAGTGAGAGTGGAAAGAAATTTTCTTTCTCACTCTTTTTTAGTTCTCATAAGAACTTTTTTCTTGACATTAGTTCTCATAAGAACTAAAATAGTTTCCATGAGAATTATTCAAGGAGGGACTTGCGATGCATGGAAAAGATACTTTTAGTGAATTCAGAGAATTCATCAATACTATGGAATCTCGCGTGCAAGAGTTAGGAAAGGTCCATGGGGTTGAGCATTTAGCTGGCCCGCAAGGATTTGCTGTCAAGTATTTGTCTGACAATCAAGATAAAGAAATCTTTATCAAAGACATTGAAAAAAGACTATGTATTTCTAAATCAGTGGCTAGTAATTTGGTCAAACGAATGGAAAAAAATGGTTTTGTTGAGTTGGTGACATCGGACAAGGATAAACGCTACAAGTATGTTCATCTGACAGACTTAGGTAAAAAGAAAGCTCGAGATGTCAAACATTTTCGAGAGGCCATCCATGAACAGCTGTTAGAAGGTATTTCCAAAGAAGATGCTGAAACAGCCTTTCGTGTCTTTCACCAAATTCGTATGAATTTAGAAAAAAATAAGGAGTAACTTATGTTTAAAATTTTTAAACGTTTGACGACAAAAGAGTTAATCATGATTGTCTTAGTGGTGATTTTTGTTTGCTTGAACGTCTATTTAAACTTGAAAATTCCAGACTATATGTCTGATATTACGACACTCTTATCAACTAAGGGAACTAAAGCGTCGGATATTTTTGCCTGGAATACAGATGCCCCAGGGATGCGAATGCTTTTAATGTCATTTGCAGGCTTTATGGCCTCTGTAGTTGTTGGTTTCTTAGCTGCCAGAACAGCGGCAAGTTTTACCACCCGTCTTCGTGATGATATCTTCCATCAGGTTCTAGATTTTTCAGATGCAGAGATTAAGAAATTCTCAATTCCTAGTCTTTTGACCCGTACGACAAATGATATTACCCAATTGCAGCTGGTACTTACCATGGGGTTACAGGTTATTACACAGGGGCCTATCATGGCCATTTGGGCGATTACAAAGATTGCCGATAAAAATGGGAACTGGCTCCTTGCCTTGCTTGTCGCTGTGGCAGTGATTGCCATTCTCATGCTCTTCCTCTTGATTATGGTTATGCCTAAGCAACGCTTGATTCAAACTCTGACCGATAAACTGAATAGCGTAACGCGTGAATCTCTTACTGGAATTCGTGTGGTGCGTGCCTATAACGCCGAAAGTTATCAAGAGGATAAATTTGAAAAGGCCAATACTGATTTGACCCAAAACAATCTCTTTATCGGTCGTTCTTTGGCCTTACTGACACCGGTAATGACTGCTGTATCAAGTGGTTTGACACTGGCTATTTATTGGATTGGTGCACATTTGATTGAAGATGTTAAGATTCCAACAGATCCAACTAAGATTGCTGGTGCCATGGAAAATAAGATCCATCTTTTCTCAGACATGGTGGTTTATTCATCTTATGCCATGCAGGTTGTTATGGGATTCATGATGATGATTGTTGTTTTCTTCCTTCTTCCACGTGCAGTTGTAGCAGCTGGTCGTATCAATGAAGTTCTAGATACCCAATCTTCAGTCTCTTATCCTGAAAATAGTTCTAAAAAACCTAAAGAAGTGGGTACTGTCGAATTTGATGATGTTTCCTTCCGTTATTCTGAAACTTCAGAGCCTGTTTTGGAGCATGTTAGCTTCAAAGCTAAAAAAGGTGACACGGTTGCCTTTATTGGTTCGACTGGATCTGGTAAATCAACGCTTGTCAACCTTATCCCACGTTTTTATGATGCCACGCAAGGAACAATCAAGGTTGACGGTGTCGATGTGCGACATTATGACCATGAAACCTTGCACAATATAGTCGGTTATATTCCTCAGAAGGCTGTGCTTTTTTCAGGTGATATCACGTCAAATATGACGATGGGAACGAGCAATAACAGTCCTCTTGATGATGCTAAGATTTGGGAAGCCCTTGAATTGGCTCAAGGAAAAGACTTTGTTGAAAATAAAGAAGGTCAACTTAAAGCAGAAGTTGCCCAAGCTGGGTCTAACTTCTCAGGTGGACAGAAGCAACGTTTAGCTATTGCGCGTGCTTTGGCACGTAAGCCTGAAATCTTGATTTTCGATGATTCCTTCTCAGCCTTGGACTATAAGACCGATCGTAAGTTACGTCAAGAACTGGCTGAAAAAACGCAAGAGATGACCAAGTTGATTGTTGCTCAACGTATCTCTACTATTATGGATGCGGACCAAATCTTGGTACTTGACCAAGGTAAGGTCGTTGGTCAAGGAACTCACAAGGAACTCTTGGCAAATAATGAGGTTTACCAAGAAATTGCCTATTCACAATTGTCTAAGGAGGAGTTAGAAAATGGAAAATAAGCCAAAAACATCATCCTATAAACGCTTAAAACCCTATATTAAAGGTTTCCAAATTCCGTTTGTCCTTGCGATTTTTGGAGCAATTATTTCAGCGGTCATTACAGTTATTGGACCAGATAAGCTTAAAGAAATTACCAATACTATTACTGAAGGGATCACACCTACAAAAATGGGGACGATTCCAGGTATTGATTTGGACAAGGTAGCAAGTATTGCTATGACCTTGGCTGTTTTATATGCGATTTCAGCCATTGTTGGTTACTTACAAAGTTTTACGGTTGCGACAGTTACACAACGCTTTTCACAACGTTTCCGTACAGCTATCCAAAAGAAAATCAACAGTGTCCCTCTTAATTATTTCGATAGTCACTCTCAAGGGGATACCCTCTCTCGTGTGACCAATGACGTTGACCTTTTGGGACAATCGCTTAGCCAAGGCTTAGGTACATTGATTACTTCAAGTGTTCTCTTGGTGGCAGCCATTATTATGATGTTCTACTCAAATGTCACTATGGCTTTCACTGCGATTGGTTCTGTCTTGATAGGTTTTGTTCTGGTAGCCTTCATCATGGGCTTCTCGCAACCCCTTTTCAAACGCCAACAAGAAAATTTGGCTAATATTAATGGTTATATTGAAGAAATCTACACGGGTCAAGTAGTCGTAACGAGTTACAATGCTGCTCAAGAAAGCAGTCAAGCTTTCAAGGGGCTTAATGATAAACTTTATAAATCGATGTGGCAATCACAGTTTATCTCAGGTATTATGATGCCACTTATGATTTTCATTGGGAACTTTGGTTATGTCATGGTCTGTCTTGTGGGTGCCATCAAAGTTATTGATGGTAGCTTGACGATTGGTGATGTGGTAGCCTTCATGACCTATGTTCGTATCTTCTCACAACCTCTTTCTCAAATTGCACAAGGAATCACACAACTCCAGTCAGCTACTGCAGCCATTGGTCGTATCTTTGAATTTTTGGAAGAAAAAGATATGGACGACGAGTCAGCTAAGACAGCTGAGTTGACAGATACTAAAGGTCAAGTAGTCTTTGACCATGTTTCCTTTGGTTATACTCCTGAAAAGACTATTATTCATGACTTTTCAGCTCTTGCTAAGCCAGGTCAAAAGATTGCAATCGTTGGTCCAACGGGTGCTGGTAAGACGACTATTGTTAACCTGCTTATGAAGTTCTATAACATCGACCAAGGTCGTATCACCATTGACGGTGTGGATACTAACGACATGAAACGTGAAACTGTTCATGATCAATTCTCTATGGTGCTTCAAGACACTTGGCTCTTTGAAGGTACTATTCGTGATAATTTGATTTACAACCAAGAGAATATTTCTGATGAGCAAGTTATTGCTGCAGCTAAGGCTGTCGGTGTTCACCACTTCATCACCACACTTCCAAAGGGGTATGATACTTATTTGGATGATTCTGTGACCTTATCAGTTGGTCAGAAACAGCTCTTGACCATTGCGCGTGCGCTTCTTAAGGACGCCCCTCTTCTTATCTTGGATGAAGCGACATCATCAGTTGACACCCGAACAGAAGAATTGATTCAAAAAGCCATGGACAAGCTTATGGAAGGTCGGACTTCCTTTGTCATTGCTCACCGCTTATCAACCATTCGAAATGCTGACCTTATCCTTGTGATGAAAGATGGTAACATTATTGAACAGGGCAATCATGATGAGCTCATGGCAGCAGATGGTTTCTATGCTGATCTTTATAATAGTCAATTTACAGAAGAAGTTGCCTAAACTTTTCTTATAAAATTATAAGATTTTACAAAAATCTATAGCACGTATGACTGTCAGTCATGCGTTTTGTGTTATACTGAAAAAAACAGACAGATTAGGAGATTATGATGCAATATCGCAAAGCAAGACTAGACGAAGTTCAGGAAGTTGCACAAGTATGTGCAGATGCCTTTGAAGATTACCCCTATCTTTCAATGATTGCCAGTAATTTAAAGAATCCTGAACAGTATAAGGAATTTGTCTTAGCCTTGCAGGAAGTGTTGGTGCGTTTGGCGATTAAACAGGACTCATGTTTGGTGGCTGAAAAGGACGGTCGCATTGTTGCGGCAGCTATTTTACAGCATCAGACGATTTCTATGCTTAATTATCTTCAAAATGGGGCGACCAAGCTTTTCAGTTTTATAAGCATCACTAAGTTGTTCAAGTATTTTAACTTTGTTGAAGAGTCCGAAAGACATCTGGAAGATTCTGCAGAATACGACTGGTACCTGATGATGTTGGCGGTGACTCCAGATTATCAAAGAAAAGGGATAGGAAGTCTCTTTTTGCTTGAAGGGGTTGAACCTTTTGTACGTAGTACAGGAGGTCACAGCCTTGGCTTGATTACCAATCGTGATTACAATGTACCTTTCTACGAAAAAAATGGCTACAAACAATGTGGTTATAAGGTTTTGACCTACGAAACACACAAACTAGGCAACTGGCCTTTTGTCAAATCACTTGATGCATAGCCTTGTGCTATTTAACTTAGATAAGCAAAATGAATCTGGCTTCGGCTGGATTTTTTTCTTAGCTTTAGAGTCCTTCTTGTCTGGCTCATTCCTTATTTTTAAGTCTAACTATGCTATAATTAGGAAACGCTATTAGAGGAGGTTTATATGTCAACTCCAAGTATTTATGGGGAATATGCTCAGTATCTCCCCAAGATTTTACAAGAAATAACAGACCCGATTATTGCGGCTAATATTATTAGCAAAAAAGAAACAGGCTTTAAACTCTATGAACATTTTATTTCACGAATCAAAGAAAGCGATTCTATGCGTGAAAAGTGTCGTAGGAAAAATTTGCCTGAAACCAGCCAATCTGCTCTCAAGGAAATTCGTGACAGTATTGGGATTCGAATCGTTTGTGGCTTTGTCGATGATATTTACAAAACTATTGATGTCATCAAGGCTATCCCTGGCGTTTCTATCTATAACGAGAAAGATTACATTTTAAATGCTAAGCCCAATGGCTATCGTTCTTACCATCTCATTTTAGAAGTAGAAACCGAGTTTCCAGATGTGCTAGGAAATGAGAGAGGAACCTATTTTGTTGAGGTCCAGCTTCGGACCATCGCTCAGGATTCCTGGGCCAGTTTGGAGCATCAGATGAAGTACAAGCACGATATCAAGAATCTAGAAATGATTACTCGTGAGCTTAAGCGCTGTGCAGATGAATTAGCTTCATGTGATTTGACCATGCAGACCATCCGTAACTTAATTCAAGAAGGAGGGGACTAGAATGGCTTTGAAAATTCTACTAGCTGAGGATGAAGAGGCTCTTTCTCGAGTTTACAAGGCAGCCCTAGAGCATCAGGGTTATGAGGTGGATCAAGCATTCAATGGGCAAGAGGCAGTAGACCTAGCTGCACAGAATGCCTATCAAGTAATGATTATGGATATTATGATGCCCATTAAAACAGGTATTGAGGCCTTGAAAGAGATTCGCTCCTCTGGGGATAGGACGCATGTCATTATGTTGACAGCTATGGCTGAAATTGATGATCGCGTGACCGGGCTTGATGCTGGGGCAGACGATTACTTGACCAAGCCTATTTCCCTTAAGGAGCTTTTGGCGCGTCTGCGCTCATTAGAGCGTCGTGTGAGTGAGAGCTTCACTGCCAAAATTTTGACTCTTGGTTCTGTTCGTTTGGACCAAGAAGAGCAGGAGTTGGTAGCTGGGAACGCCATTCGACTTTCAAGCAGAGAGACCAAGTTAATGGCCCACTTCATGCTCAATCCTGCCAAGAAATTAACGACTGAGCACCTTTTTAAGACTATCTGGGAGGATGAGGAAGATGTGGACGAGTCGATTGTCTGGGTCTATATTTCCTATCTGCGTCAGAAATTGCAAGCCATCCAGGCTGACATCAGCATTCTTGGTGAAAAAGGTGGCGACTTTTGCCTTCTCGCCAATTAGAGAGGAGTAGCTCATGTTTAGACGTTTACGACTTCAATTTATTACGATTGCTTCCTTGGCTATCCTCTTTATCTTGGTCTTTACGGTGGGAATCATCAATACTGTGAGGGCCTTTCAGACGGAGCAGGAAATTAGTAAGGTTCTCAATACACTCACAGAAAATAATGGTAGTTTTGGAAAAACTAAAAAAATTGAGACCAATCAAGGGCGTGAAATTCCATCAGATAGTTTTCGTTTTTTCAGCGTGACCTTGTCTGGTGATGAAGTGGTCAGTCAGGATACCAGTCATACTTCCTTGATAAATGATGAAGAGGCCACTACTTATGCCCGTGCAGCTAGCCGAATGACGAGTACTCTTGGAACCATTAGAGAAAAAAATATTAATCTCAGTTATCAGGTTAGTAAAGTCAGCAAAAATAAGATCCTTGTGGTCTTTCTGGACACAACCTCTTATTATAATTCTTCCCAAGCCTTGTTAAGTCTTTCTATCCTTTTATCAATGTTTGGCTTTATCTTTTTTGTCATCATTGTCAGTGCCCTATCAGGAATTGTCATTCGTCCCTTCATTCGAAACTACGAAAAGCAGCGACGTTTTATTACCAATGCTGGTCATGAATTAAAGACACCATTGGCCATTATTTCTGCTAATACGGAGCTACAAGAACTCATGACTGGAGAGAATGAGTGGACCAAGTCGACGAATGACCAGGTGGCACGTTTGACCACTTTAATCAATTCTCTGGTAGCCCTATCTCGTCTGGAGGAGCAGCCGGATATCGTTCTTCAAGATGTAGATTTTTCCTATATTACTGAGGATGCAGCAGAGGACTTTAAGGGGCCTGTCGTTCGAGATGGTAAATCTTTCGTTATGGACATCACACCGGATATTCATGTGAAAGCAGAGGAGAAGTCTCTCTTTGAACTTGTAACCCTCCTTGTGGATAATGCTAACAAGTATTGTGATCCAGAAGGGACAGTAACCGTAAGGCTCCGTCAGATTGGAAGGACACGAAAACGGGCTCGTCTAGAAGTGTCAAACACCTATAAAGATGGTAAGGATGTTGACTATAGTAAGTTTTTTGAGCGTTTTTATCGTATCGAAGAATCCCATAATAACAAGGAACACAAGGGTTTTGGTATTGGCCTCTCCATGGCTCAAAGCATGGTCAAATTATTTAAGGGGCGTATCTTTGCCTCTTATAAAAATGACACCATCACTTTTACGGTTATCTTGTAAGGATATTTTTTAAATATTTGACTAGGTGAAAACCCTAATTTATGATAAAATAGTAAGGATGAAGATTTAGTGTTTTCTTTGCAAAAAAGAAACCATTTTCCTATCCTAATCATAAAAAGGAGATGCTCGAATGGGCCCTCCTTAACCACCTTAAAAGGCTGGTAATGGACGACTTAGGAAAGATAAATCTCAGCTAAGAATCAAATCATAAAACAAAATAGTTAATAGGGAGAAATCATGGCAGAACCAAAATACAAACGTGTCCTCATTAAGCTTTCAGGTGAAGCTCTAGCTGGTGAACGAGGTGTTGGGATTGATCTTCCAACTGTCCAAGCTATGGCTAAAGAAATTGCTGAGGTAGCGGATTCAGGTATTCAAATTGCTCTAGTTATCGGTGGTGGTAACCTTTGGCGTGGAGAACCTGCAGCTGAAGCAGGAATGGATCGTGTTCAAGCGGACTATACTGGAATGCTTGGAACAACTATGAATGCCCTTGTTATGGCAGATAGTTTGAAACAACTCGGTGTTGATACACGTGTTCAAACAGCGATTGATATGAAATCTGTGGCAGAGCCTTATATTCGTGGTCGTGCCCTTCGTCACCTTGAAAAAGGTCGTATTGTTATCTTTGCAGCAGGTATTGGTTCACCATACTTCTCAACAGACACAACAGCGGCTCTTCGTGCAGCTGAAATCGAAGCTGATGCTATTCTTATGGCTAAAAACGGTGTTGATGGTGTCTACAATGACGACCCTCGTAAAAACGCTGATGCTGTTAAATTTGATGAGTTGACACACGTGGAAGTTATTAAACGTGGTTTGAAAATTATGGATGCCACAGCTTCTACCCTTTCAATGGATAATGACATTGACCTTGTTGTCTTCAACATGAACGAACCAGGAAACATCAAACGTGTTATCTTTGGTGAACAAATTGGAACAACTGTATCTAACAAAGCAGAATCACACAAATAAGAAAGAGAGAATTTATGACAAACGCAATTATTGAAAAAGCAAAAGAACGTTTCACCCACTCACACGAGTCATTGGCCCGTGAATTTGGATCTATCCGTGCAGGCCGTGCCAATGCATCACTTCTTGACCGTATCACTGTAGAATACTATGGTGCTCCAACACCACTTAACCAATTGGCTTCAATCACTGTTCCTGAAGCACGTGTTCTTTTGATTTCACCATTTGATAAAGGTTCAATTGCTGATATCGAACGTGCAATCAACGAATCTGATCTTGGTATTAACCCAGCTAACGATGGTTCTGTTGTGCGCTTGGTTATCCCAGCACTTACAGAAGAAACACGTAAAGAGTTAGCTAAAGAAGTGAAAAAAGTCGGTGAAAATGCTAAAATCGCTATCCGTAACATCCGCCGTGATGCAATGGATGAAGCTAAGAAGCAAGAAAAAGACAAAGAAATCACAGAAGATCAATTGAAAGCTTTGGAAAAAGATATCCAAAAAGCAACTGATGACGCTGTTAAGAAGATTGACAGCATGACAGCAGAAAAGGAAAAAGAACTCCTTACTGTTTAATCAATAGAAAAATAAGGAGAGTGGGACAGAAGCAAAAGAGCATGGACTATGTTAGCTTCCTTGTCCGACTCTCTTTTTAGAGGAAAAAGATGAATACATTACTTGGAACAATTATTACTGCCCTAGTAACAGATGAAAATGACAAATTTTATTTTGTTCAAAAGGACGGTGTGACCTTTGCCTTGTCTAAAGAAGAAGGGGAACACGCCATTGGTGACATGGTGACAGGTTTCGCCTATACAGATGGCAAGCAAAAATCACGTCTGACTCAAAAGGAAATCAAAGCAACTCGTGATTCTTACGATTGGGGAGAGGTCACTGAAGTTCGTAAGGATTTGGGTGTCTTTGTAGATGTGGGAATTCCAGATAAGGAGATTGTTGTCTCTCTTGATGTTTTACCGGAACTCAAAGAGCTTTGGCCTAAGAAAGGTGACAAGCTCTATATCAAACTCGATGTGGATAAAAAAGACCGTATTTGGGGGCTTCCTGCTGAACCTGAGGTCTTTCAACGTATGGCTGGTCCCGCTTACGATAATATGCAAAACCAAAAATGGCCAGCCATTGCCTACCGTCTCAAACTCTCAGGAACCTTTGTTTATCTACCAGAGAATAACATGCTTGGTTTCATCCATCCCTCAGAACGTTATGCTGAGCCACGCTTAGGTCAGGTCCTTGAAGCGCGTGTGATTGGGTTCAGAGAAGTTGACCGTACCCTCAATCTTTCTCTTAAACCACGTTCTTTTGAAATGCTTGAAAATGATGCTCAGATGATTTTGACTTATTTAGAGAGCAATGGTGGCTTTATGACGCTTAATGACAAGTCATCACCAGCAGATATCAAGGCAACCTTCGGTATTTCTAAGGGACAATTTAAGAAAGCTTTAGGTGGTCTGATGAAGGCTAAAAAAGTCAAACAAGACCAGTTTGGAACAGAATTAATCGGTTAGGAGAAGGCATGAGAAAATCCTTTTATACTTGGTTGATGGCCCAGCGTAATCCAAAATCCAATGAACCAGTAGCAATCTTGGCTGACTTGGCTTTTGAAGATTCAACCTTCCCGAAGCATACTGATGACTTCGAAGAAGTTAGTCGTTACTTGGAAGATCAAGCTAGCTTTTCCTTTAATCTGGGGCAGTTTGACCAGATTTGGGAAGATTATCTGGCTCATTAATAGCGACTAAGTCTACGATAAGCATAATGACTTTTAGCATTTTCTTTAAAAAGTAATTACCATTTGAATTGGTATGAATTGTTACAATTTTTTACAAATATCTCAGCTGTTTTTCAATAAATTAGGCTTGTTACAACTAGTTAGTAATTGCTTTAAAGTGCAGTAAATCACCCCTTTTTTGACAAAAAGTGTGGTATTATTGTAGATGTTAAAATTGTTAAAAAAGGAATGAATTATACATGTTATCAAAATCTAAAACAACAAAGGCACTTCTTTACTCGACCGCAGCACTTTCACTTTTTGCTGCAAGTCACGTACATGCCGATGAAACTTCAAACTGGGCAGCGCGTTCAGTAGATCAAATCAAAGCAGATATCGCTGTAAGTGATAACCAACAAACTTATACAGTTCAATACGGTGATACTTTGGGAAGTATCGCTGAAGCAATGGGTATCGATGTGAATGTTTTGGCTAACATCAATCAAATCACAAACATTGATTTGATTTACCCTGGAACAGTCTTGACAGCAACTTACAATGCTGATAATCAAGCTGTCTCTGTTAAAGTTGAAGCTCCAGCTTCAGAAACATCAACTACACCTGTAGTTGCAGAAGCTAATTTGACAACTAACGAAGTGACTGTCAATGGTCAATCTGTAGTTGCAGCGGATTTGACAGCTCCAGTTGAAACAGTAAGCACAACAGCTACTCAAGCACCTGCTACAGAAGAATCAACTCAAGCTGTTTCAGAAGTAACAGAAGCTATCGCATCAGCATCAGAAGCACCAGCATACGCAGAAACTGAACAACCAGTTGCTGATGCTATTGATCATGTCACTGCGTCAGCAGAAGCTACACCTGAAGCTACACCTGAAGCAGAAACTACTCCAGCTGCTGAAACACCAGCACAGCCTGAAGTAAAAGAAGAAGCTCCAGCAGCAACATCAGAAGCGTCTTCAGAAGCACCAGCGACTTCAGAAGCACCAGCAGAACAGCCAGCGGTAGAACCAGCAGCAACATCAGAAACTGTTTCAGAGGCACCAGCTGCTTCAGAAGCGCCAGCAGAACAACCAGCGGTAGAACCAGCAGCAACATCAGAAGTGGCATCAGAAGCACCAGTAGCTTCAGAGGCACCAGCAGCACAACCTGCATCAACGAATACACTTCCAACGGATCCACACCTTCAACCACAAGCTGAAGCTTTCCGTCAAGATGTAGCGGCACAATTTGGTCTTACTGATATCGGTGGTTACCGTGAAGGTGATCCACAAGACCATGGTAAAGGACTTGCCGTTGACGTTATGGTACCAGTTGGTTCAGAAGTTGGTAATCAAGTCGCTCAATATGCTGTAGACAATATCTCAAATGCAGGTATCTCATATGTCATCTACAGACAACAATTCTACGCACCAGTAGATAATATCTACGGACCAGCTAACACATGGAACCAAATGCCAGACCGTGGTAGCGTTACTGAAAACCACTATGACCACGTTCACGTGTCATTTAATGAATAAGTCAGAATAATAAAAAGTCACGCTTGGCGTGATTTTTTTGATATAATGGAGAAAAAGACGAAAGAAAGAGGAACTCTATTTGCAAGAGTATTCTGTTGAAATTACCCTAAATCACCCAGATGATGTCTTGTCACTTTTTGGGACCAATGAGCGCCATCTAAAACTTATCGAGGAAAACCTAAATGTTATTATTCATGCTCGAACAGAGCGTGTGCAGATCCTTGGAGATGACGAGGAAAGTGTTGAATTGGCCCGTTTGACCATTCAAGCTCTCCTTGTTTTAGTGGAGCGCGGAATGTTAGTCAACACTTCAGATGTTGTCGCAGCCTTAACCATGGCTCAAGATGGTTCGATTGACAAGTTTGTTGCTTTATATGAAGAAGAGATTATCAAGGACAACAGTGGTAAGCCTATCCGAGTGAAGACTTTAGGACAAAAGGTTTATGTTGATAGCATTAAAAACCATGATGTGGTCTTTGGGATTGGTCCAGCTGGTACAGGGAAGACTTTTTTGGCGGTTACCCTTGCGGTTACAGCTCTTAAACGTGGTCAAGTTAAACGTATAGTTTTGACACGTCCAGCAGTTGAGGCGGGTGAGAGCCTTGGTTTCTTGCCTGGTGATCTCAAGGAAAAGGTGGATCCTTACCTTCGGCCTGTTTATGATGCCCTTTATCAAATTCTCGGCAAGGAGCAGACGACCCGACTTATGGAACGTGAAATTATTGAGATTGCCCCCCTCGCTTATATGCGTGGTCGTACCCTAGAGGATGCCTTTGTTATCCTTGATGAAGCACAAAATACAACCATCATGCAAATGAAAATGTTCTTGACTCGTCTTGGTTTTAATTCTAAGATGATTGTCAATGGGGACATGAGTCAGATTGACTTACCACGTCGTGTTAAATCAGGCCTGATTGATGCCATGGAGAAATTAAAGGGAATCAAGGCTATTGATTTTGTTCACTTCTCTGCTAGTGATGTCGTACGTCACCCAGTAGTAGCTGATATCATTAATGCTTATGAAAAAGATGCACCTAAGTTTGATCTTGAGAAAAAATCAGAAGAATCAGACCAGGCTAAAGAAGTAGTATCAGGATTGACCGAATACCCAGTCATTGGTGCTGAGGATCTTAAAAAGTAAATAGCTGAAAAGAGGTTTGAGAGTGGTATTCTCAGCCTCTTTTTCCTTTACAGTCATGTCATTAGCTTTTCCCCTAGTTTTGGTAAAATAGTATTGAATAACAGGCCAGTAAGGGGGGAGAGGTATGACTAAAGCAAAAAAATGGAAGATTGCTATCATTGTATTGCTTGGATTTGTTGCGACAGTCTTGATAGCCATAGGAGAGGGAAGATTTTGGAAGTATCAAGAGAACTATATTCCAGACGGTACTTATTAGATGATAAAATACGAGACTAAATCGGCATATTCCAATGAATTGATAAATCGGACTAAGCGGGGAGAGAATAATGATAGCTTATATGAGGATTTTATAGTAGTTGAGAATATGAAATCTCAATTTTATTATGTTTTTTATGGGGATGGGGAACCTTCTGTCTCATCATTTGAGCACGATGAAAAGCTCCCACAGACTTTTGACCCACGTACAGGGACTTTAAAACAGGATTTAACAGTCTCTGAATATAAAGCTCTAGTGATGTCTCATATTGATAAGATTTCTAAAAAGGGAGAGGAGTATTCAAGAGTAAAAGAAGTATCTGTCCAAAGGTGTATAGACGATTATAAAAAAATGTTGAAGCAAAAAAGAACTTATGAAAAGCTCCCTAATGGTCTCGTTCTGACTGTTTATGCTAATGATGGACATATTGAGTCGCGTAGAACTTTTAAACGATTGAGCTCAGAGGAAGCCAAAGAGGTCAAAAGTGGTTATGATTGGGATTATGAGTATGCCTTGAAGCATTATAAATACAGGGAGCATTATGGGGATTATGCCATCTGGCGTTGAACCACTTACCGATCAAGCACCTCTTTACTATCGGGAATCATAACCTAATGTTTTATTAAAAAACCTTACAGTCTTTATGATAATTGTCAAATACTATTTCACCATTTATTTTGGTACAATAGAACGGTAGACCAATAAAAAAGGAGATTATTATGAACCAGCAAGAGTGGATTGAGTACTTTGAATTAGTCAACGGTCGCAAACCAACTCCCGCAGAGTTAGCTCAAGCTCAGGCAGCAGGCGAGTTTATCCTTGAACGACCTAATGTCTTTGGCTCAAATGGACAGGTGACGGAGCAAAGACCGATTAAGCCAGCTGAACCTGTGATAACGATGACGCAGCAGCCTCAGTTTGCCCAAACAACAGCAACCTTCCAACAAGTCGTACCTGCTAAAAAAGGTATGTCTAAGAAAACTAAGATTATTTTGGCATCAGTCTTTGGTTCCTTAGCAGCGATTTTACTTATTGTTGGGGGCTACTCACTATGGCGCTACCAATCAGGTAAGATTGCGGATGGAACATATGAGGTAGTAAGTTTTTCTTATTACAATGAAGATAAGAATAGAATGGTCGACGGCATTAAAGAATACAAGGATGAAGACACAAAATTGTTAGATTTTTTAGTTGTAAAGAAAAATCAATCTAATCATTACAATTATTTAGAAAGCGATGGGAAATCTTCAATTAGTCTAATTCAAAATGAGAAATCGATTCCTCAGAAATTTGATCCTTGGAACAGAACTCAAAGTCAAGTACTTAGTGCAGATGATGTTAAAGATATTGTCACTGATTATATGAAAAAAATGTCTAAAGAGTATTCTTTCTACTCAAAAGATGATGTTAAGAAAACTGTAAAAACAGCAGTTAGTGAATATAAAGATACTCTTAAAGAAACACGCACTTACGTAAAACATGGCGATGAATTTACGCTTAATATTTATGATAAAAAGGGTAAGTTAAAAATGACTACTACCTATAAGCTAATGAGCCGGGAAGATGGTGAAGAACGTAAGGATGATTATGATGATGCCGTTAAGGATTACAAGAAAGACCTAAAAGAGATTAGTGACAAGTATGACGAATATAGTGACTACGGTTATGGTTATGGCTACGATTACGGCTATGGTTATGGTAATGACTATGGTGACACCTATGGCGGATATAATGACGGTAAGAATAGTGGATCAAAATCAGATTCAAGTGATAGTAGTAAAAAATCTAGTGATAAAATTTAATCAGCCAATGATGTAAATGAGTAAAGTGGTACAAGAAGAAGAGCTAAAACTCCATTCTGGTATCGCTTTTCTTTATATGAAAATAGTCAAATAGCTTTGGAGTCTTTTTTCTGGTAGAATGGAAATATCAATGAAAAAGGGGACTTTTATGAACGAAAAAGAGTGGTTAGATTATTTCGAAACGATCAATAATCGTAAGCCGACAGAGGAAGAAATCCAACAAGCAAAAGCTAATGGGGAATTTATTTTTCAAGAGTCTAGGGACGAGGATGTTAATCCACAGCAAGCTCAGTTGAGTGACCAAGTAACACAACCCGTTTCACAAGTTGCTCCTGCTAAGACAGGCTTGTCTAAGAAAGCTAAAATTATTATTGCTTCTGTACTGGGGGCGATTGTCCTAGTGGCGCTTTCATTTGGTGGCTATGCGTTTATGCACCTGCAAGGTGGTAAAATACCTGAAGGAACCTATCTGCTTGAAACTTATCGCTTTTACCATAAAGATAAGAAGAAAATGGTTGATGGTATGGAATCTTTCAAGAAAAGTGGTCTAGAGGCTCATGATTTTGTTAAAGTCAAAGGTAATAATGTTAAATTTTATTTTTATACCTTAGCTGGCGGGAACAATCTGGTTGACTTTACAGACTATGATACTGACGAATCATACCGTCCAGATGCTTGGTCTGGAACGCTTAAACCAACCATGTCACTATCTGAATACACTAAAGTCATTGACCAAGCGGTAGATAATCAATACAAAATAAGTGAATACCGAACTAAGGCTGATAACGATGAAAGTAAAAAGATTTACGTTAAATCCTACAAAGAGTCTCTTGAAGAAACCGTTCGATACAAGGTTAAGGGTGATAAATTGATCGTCACAACTTATAATAAGAAAGGCAAACTTACAGAAGAAAGAAGCTTTAAACGTCTTTCAAAGGATGACGTGAAAAAATTAGACTATGACTATGAACGTGATGTCAGAGCTGATAAAAAGCGCTTCCAAAACTAGTAATGTTTAAAACCAGCTTAGCTGGTTTTTTTAGTGTCCAAAACGTGCTATAATAAGATGTTATATCATCAGTGTTAGCCCATTTGTTAACACATGAAAGGAAATTAAAATGACAAAAACATTCTACATCACAACACCTATCTACTACCCATCTGGTAAATTGCATATTGGTTCTGCCTATACAACCATTGCTTGTGACGTCTTGGCACGTTACAAACGTATGATGAACTATGATGTCTTCTACCTTACTGGGCTTGATGAACACGGCCAAAAGATTCAACAAAAGGCTGAAGAAGCAGGAATCACACCACAAGAGTATGTGGACGGTATGGCTGTTGGTGTTAAGGACCTCTGGCAACTTTTGGATATCTCATACGATAAATTCATCCGTACGACTGATGATTACCATGAAAAAGTAGTGGCACAAGTTTTTGAGCGCTTACTTGCTCAAGATGATATTTACTTGGGTGAATACTCTGGTTGGTACTCAGTCTCAGATGAGGAATTCTTTACAGAAAGTCAGCTGTCGGAAGTTTTCCGTGATGAAGATGGAAATGTAACGGGAGGTATTGCTCCATCAGGACACCAAGTAGAATGGGTATCTGAAGAATCTTACTTCCTTCGTCTCAGTAAATACCAAGACCGCTTGGTAGAATTTTTCAAATCGCATCCTGATTTCATCACTCCGGATGGTCGCCTTAATGAAATGCTTAAAAACTTCATCGAGCCAGGTTTGGAAGACTTAGCCGTGTCACGCACAACCTTCACTTGGGGGGTTAAAGTCCCATCCAATCCTAAACACGTGGTCTACGTCTGGATGGATGCTCTTCTCAACTATGTGACTGCTCTTGGTTATGGTCAGGATGAGCATGCTAACTTTGACAAGTTCTGGAACGGAACTGTCTTCCACATGGTCGGAAAAGACATCCTTCGCTTCCACTCCATCTACTGGCCAATCCTCCTCATGATGTTGAACATTAAATTGCCAGAACGTTTGATTGCCCACGGTTGGTTTGTCATGAAAGACGGTAAGATGTCTAAGTCTAAAGGAAATGTGATCTATCCAGAAATGTTGGTAGAACGTTTTGGTCTTGATCCACTCCGTTACTACCTCATGCGTAGTCTTCCTGTCGGTTCAGATGGTACCTTCACACCAGAAGACTATGTGGCTCGTATTAACTACGAGTTGGCTAATGACCTTGGAAACCTCCTCAACCGAACAGTTGCCATGATTAACAAGTATTTCGGTGGTCAAGTGCCTGCCTATGTTGAGAACGTTACAGACTTTGATGCTGATTTGGCTAAGGTTGTGGCTGAAAATATCGAAGAGTTCCACAAACAAATGAACGCTGTAGATTTCCCACGTGCCTTGGACGCCGTTTGGAACATCATTTCACGTACCAATAAGTATATTGATGAAACAGCTCCATGGGTTCTCGCCAAAGAAGATGGTGACAAGGAACAATTGGCAGCAGTTATGGCTCACTTGGCTGCTAGTCTTCGTGTCGTTGCCCACCTCATTCAACCATTCATGATGACCACTTCAAATGCCATTATGGAACAGCTCGGATTGTCAGGAGCGTTTGACCTTGAAAATCTTGAACTTTCAGGATTCCCAGAAAATGTGACAGTCATTTCAAAAGGAACTCCAATCTTCCCACGTCTGGATATGGACGAGGAAATTGCCTACATCCAATCTCAAATGAACGCAGGCAAACCTCAAGAGAAGGAATGGAACCCAGAAGAGGTTGAACTTAAGTCTGAAAAAGACCAAATCAAATTTGATGACTTTGACAAGGTTGAAATCCGTGTCGCTGAAGTTAAAGAAGTAGAAAAAGTCGAAGGTTCAGACAAATTGCTTCGCTTCCGTCTTGACGCTGGTGACGGTGAAGATCGTCAAATCCTCTCAGGTATTGCTAAATTCTATCCAAACGAACAAGAATTGGTCGGCAAGAAACTTCAAGTCGTGGCTAATCTCAAACCACGTAAGATGATGAAGAAATATGTCAGCCAAGGTATGATTCTTTCCGCAGAACATGACGGCAAACTCACTGTCTTGACAGTAGATTCATCGGTTCCAAACGGAAGTGTGATTGGGTAAAATATCATAAAAAATAGTTTATCAATTTTTTGAATTGGGAAACTGTTTTTTACTAATTTTCGGTTGTGAGTAAAGCGCTTGAAACACATCTTTGTTGAGTGCTTGGAAGTTTTGCTTCCTTAAAACCGGAAATCATCTACTCTTAAGGGAAGTCTTAAGAGGACCTAGTGTATAAGAAAACGAGTTCAGTCGAACTCGTTTTTTTATACACTATATTTCAATAAATGCTTAATGCGTTCCACACTTTCATCAGGACCATAGGCATCAGGGTATCGGTCTAGTTTACTGATAGCGTCAAGGTCTGCTTGGTCTAGGTGGAAGTCGAAGCTATTAAAGTTTTCTTTCATCCGTTCGATATGGGTACTTTTAGGAATGGTCAAAATCCCTTGTTGGGTTTGCCATCTGAGGATGACCTGGGCAACTGTCTTGCCATGTTTTTCAGCAATAGCAGTCAGAGTTGGGTCCTGAAAAATACCATCCTCTCCTCTATGAAAAGGAGCCCAGGCTTGCGTTAGGGTGCCGAATTCCTTATCAGCTTTCTGAATCAGTTTGTGTTGTTTATAGGGATGCAACTCGATTTGATTGACTGCTGGAATGACCGGTGTCTGCAAGGCAAAATCCGTCAAACGCCCTGTTGAGAAGTTAGAAACACCAATGGCTCTAATAAGTTCTTCATGCTTAAGCTCAATCATAGCACGCCAGGCACCATGTAAGTCGCCAAAAGGTTGATGAATCAAATATAAATCAAGATAGTCAGTATCTAGTTTGCGAAGTGTTTCTTTTAGGGCTAATTTGGTATCTTCGTAGCCAAGCTGGCTAATCCAGGCTTTACTAGTCAGGAAAATATCCTCGCGAGGGATACCAGATGCCTTAATAGCACGTCCCACGGCTTCCTCATTTCGATAAAGACTAGCAGTATCAATCAATCGAAAGCCTACAGAAAGAGCATCTTCAACGGCTTTTTGACATTCTTTTTGATCGAAAATTTGCCAGACACCAAAACCAAGCACAGGTATTTTGATGCCATTATTAAGTGTTTGAAATTCCATTTTCTTCTCCTTAGTGGTGGGGTAGTAAGCTATCCTGAATTTCCTCGATAAATGCTTGAATAATTGCGGATTGTTTCTGTTTATTATTGGTCACAAAACCCAAGGTGTGCTTTGGACTGTTCTTCAGTGGAAGTAAAACAATTTGGTCCTTAATGAAACTATTAACAATACCGAGGCCAGAAGCGTAACTATCTGAGGCACAGAGTAAATTCATGACACTGCCTCGGTCATTACTGTAAATCACTTGTTGGTCAGGCAGAACCTCGAGAGGATCTTCGTCAAAATGGATTCCAGAGCTTTCTTGACGAAAGCGGACCTGTGGGTATCCCTCTAAATCTTTGAGGTTGAGGGATTTTTTGTGAGCTAGGGGATGTTGGCGACCTAAGAAAATCTTAGTTTCAAACTCTCCGAGTGGGGTGAAAGTCAGATCCATGTGTTGGAAACTGCGTTCTAGGATATGGTCGTTGTCTTCATCTAGATAAATAATCCCCAGGTCACTTTCGAAGCTTTCAACGCTTTTGAGAATCTTCCTAGTCGTTGTTTCAATCAGTTGAAATTCTTGATAATCACTACGAAAACGTTGGGCAATGTGAGCCATAGGAAGTGATAAGAAATCGTAGTGGTGACTGGCAACAGTGAATGATTTCTTGAATGATTTACGGTAGCGTCCCTCTAGGAGATCTAACTCTCCAAGAATACGTTTGGCGTATTTGAGAAAATCATGACCGTCATCAGTTAGTTTGGCTCCTGTATTGGAACGCTCAAAGAGTTGGACGCCAAGTTCTTCCTCTAAGTCACGGATGGATGCTGAGAGATTAGGCTGAGTCAAAAAGAGTTTTTTAGCAGCCTTACTAAAAGACCCTGTTTCAGCGATAGTCTGAACATAGCGACATTGTTGAAAATTCATAAGCATCCCCTTTGAAAAAATATGATTGTAGGTCATATTATAACAAAATGAGAAGTCTAAAATCAGCAAAATTCTGATAGGAATAGATGAAGACCTGATATGAAATTTCTATGATTAAATCGTTTTAGGAGTAATTATGGAAATTGAGATAAGTCGTAAGAAAGCAGTTCTGATAAATGAAAAACTGCATCCACAGGTTAGACACTGAAAATCTAACTTATGGGATGCAGTTTGAAATATTAATCATTAAGATATCTAATGGCTTTCAATTTTTTAGGACGAATAAGGAAGAGTCCTAGGGCAATTAAAGGTAGCCAGAAAATGAAATTCCAGATACTTGTAGCTGGTGCAGCCTGTGTTGATTGCGAGAGAAGAACACTGGCAAAATCAACCAAACAGTGCAGAATAATAGTCCACCAGAGGCTACCAGTACGTAGGTAAATAGCAGCAAAGAATATTCCTATAGCTGTCGCATAATAAACTTGGAACAGGGTAGCATTCAAGGGTTGATGAGTGAGATTCCCGAGATGGGCCAAACCAAAAGATAAGGCAGACAAGAGAACGACTCCTAAAACCTGTTTTGAAGATCTAATACCATCTTGGAAGGCGAGTTTAAGGAAAAGTCCACGAAAAAAATATTCCTCAAAAAACCCGGCTCCTAAGGCAATAACCAAGGCAGTTCCTATCATATGAGGTGCTTTACTGATCCCCAAAGCAACCGCAGAAACATAGAAGAAATCTGCCAAAAGAAGAAACCAACAAACCCCTAAGGTTTCAGACCAACGTATCTTTTTAGTCGATTTGATCTTTAATCCAAGGCGTCTCTGTACGAGGAAATAGTATAGACACATAAGGCCAAGCGTTTTAATGAGATAACCAATATTCTCAGGCAGAGGCCTAAGAATCAAACGCAGTACAAGGTTCGCTAAAATAATACTAATCCCAAGAAGGATCAGCAATCTCATTTCTTTTTTTGTCATTGAAAAGTCCCCCAACTTTCTTAACATTTTTTTCAAGCATACGACGAAAAACATTTAAAGTCAAGGTCTTGAAGGTGTTTTTTTATGTGTTTTTAGTTATGAAGAGGCCAGTTCTTGATGACCTGTTTCTAATAGGAAGCCTATTCTATCGTTGAAACGGTTTATTATGAGAAATAAATGAACAGCTATAAGAAAGTATTAAGTAAAAACTCTTTAAAAGCCTTACGAATTACACTAAATTGTAAAGAAATGATTAAAATATAACAAAAGTGTGTCAAATTTTAAAAACGTGTAGCAAATATATAATATTTTTTTCAGAAAACTATTGCTAAATTTAAAAAATCACGGTAGTATATTAGGCGGTGAAGAATTAGGTTAAAAATGTTAACCAAGAAGGAGAAAGTGTAAATGAAAGTCAATCCATTTAAAACAACATTGTATTCAAGCGTATTGCTTGCAGGACTCGCGGCTACAAGTGTAGCAGCTGCAGATGAAGCTAAAGATGTAACAGCAACTACTGATGCTGATGCAACCGTATCAAATACGGCTGCAGAATCAAGTGCTAATCTTGTTAAGACAACAGGTGATGCAGCAGTTGTTACTACAGTACCTGGAACAGAAGAAAAAACTACTACTGAAACAGATACTACTGTAAAAACAACAACTAAAGCTATTGCTGAAGTTTCAAATCCTGACTTCGATAACGCTGTTAAAGCTGCAACAATGACTGCAGCAGCATCAAAAGATTCTGCTGATGTTAAAGCTGTCCAAGATCAAGCAGCTAGAGATGCTCAAGAAGCTTCAAATACAGTTGTTTCTGAAAATAAATTGACTCGTGAAGAAGCTGATGCAGCTCTTACATCTGCTAAAGCAAATGTTGTTGCAACAGGGGGATTCACAGCTACAGAAGAAGCAGGTGTTAAACACACTAGCGTTGAAGCTGCTAACAATGACAACAAAGTTCAAACAACAGCTTTGACAACTGCGGTTTCAGAATATAAACAAAAACTTGCAGATTACAAGACACAATTGGATAAATACTACCAAGACGTTCTTGCTTATGCTGCTTGGGAAAAATCATACAAAGAGTACACTGGTGGAACAACAGCTCGTCTTTTGACAAAAGGCTTGGCTGAAAATGCTACTGGCTTGATTTATAAAACAGAATCTGATGCTACTATGACTGTTGAAAACTCAGCAGGTTCTGTTGACTACTTGGATAAAACAATCCAATCAGGTCATTCAGTAGATGAAATCCTTGAACAATTCAACACATCTCGTTACATTCCAAGTGACTTCAGTGCAGCTAACGGTACACAATACACTATCAATGCTGACGGTGAATACACTGAAGATGTATGGTTGAAGATGGCTACGGGTCAAACATTGACTGTAACATACAACAACATAAACGGAACATCATTCAATGGTACTCCAGTTAAGAAAATTGTTGCAACTTACACTTTGGTAGAAACACCAAGTACAGATGGTTCAGCCATTGTTAAGTTGTACCACGATCCAACTAAGACACTTTTCATTGGTTCACAAACTGACGACACTAATAAAAAACTTCACGTTAAGATGAACTTGAACTTCTTTGATTCTGAGTCATCTGTGACACCACTTGATTTGTCTAAGAACGGTTCAGTTTTGAGTATCTCTTCACTTAACCACTGGAACACTGAGCTTGGAAACCACATTGAAAAAGTTGGTTTGAATGGTAATGAATACGTTCAAATTTCTGGTTCATCTATCACTTTGCATGAGGATGGTTATGCTTATGCAACAAACGATAACGAATTTGTTGCTAACGGTTCACGCTTTAACAGTGATCCAACAGTGGATCCAACAACTGGTGAAGTCACAGATGAAGGTTGGGATGCGATTAACTCAGACGGAACGCCTCGTACGAAGAATGCCTACTATGGTGCTGCTGCAACAATCTTCAAGGGTGAACCAATGGACTTTATCGCAGGTGGAAATAACCTTAATGTTCCAATCGCTTATTGGTTTGCGACAGATTCATCTGTAATTGTTCCTGAATTGCCAGAAGAACCAAACAAACCAGTTCTTCCAAATACTGTTTCAGCAAAAGTTACTTACCACAAAAACTTTGTATCTGTTGAAGAAACAACTGAGAAACCAAAACCTCAAGTACCAACAACTCCAGCAGAACCAACTCCAGGTAAACCTGTAACATCAACATCAGTACCTGTAATACCAACATCAGTACCTGTAAAAGAAGAAGCTCCAACTCTTCCAGCTACTGGTGAAAAATCAACAGCAGCTTCTGTAGCAGCAGGTGCAGCTATGGTGACATCAGCTTTGGCTTTGTTCGGTATCTCAACTTACAAACGTAAACACTAAGATAATACCTCAAAAGCTAGGAAATTTTCCTGGCTTTTTTGTGCACTTATATTGTATATTCAAGGCATATAAAAGGCGGCCACTTGGATCGCTTCTTGGGAGATTATGAAAATGAAAAAAGTTATTTAGGATTGATGATAGTATAGCCTGAACAGCTTAAGAGGAGCTTAAACGCAAAAATTACCTCCATTTTCCAGAAAAACTGCGAATAGATAGGTGGAGGTAAAAATGAAGAAAAAATTACTAAATTGTCTTTTACCGCTAGCCTGTCTAGCGACTGTTTCGGTTTCGTGTGGCAGCTCTGCTCAGGCGGCTGTTCTCGGAGATGACTATCCATCCTCTTGGAAATATGGGGGCTTTGGTGTTGACCCTTGGACCATGTACTGGCGTCAGTGTACGTCCTTTGCAGCCTATCGCCTCAGTAACACTAATGGTTTCAACCTACCTGTAGGCTATGGGAATGCCATTACATGGGGAAGCATTGCACGTGCCAATGGTTACCGTGTCGACATGAATCCAGCCGTAGGGAGTATCGCCTGGTTCTCAGCTGGTGTCAATGGAGCAGGTCACATGGGACATGTCGCTTGGGTTGCGGAAGTTCGTGGTGATCAGGTGACCATTGAGGAGTACAACTACGATGCAGGTCAAGGGCCTGAGAAATATCACAAACGTAGTTTCCACAAGAGTCAAGTGTCTGGTTATATCCATTTTAAAGACCTCGAACCAGGGGCTCAAAATGGAAATCCTACTAACTCTTCTATCAAAGTTGGTGATACGGTTCGCTTCACAGGAACTTTCCGTGTAACATCTATAGTAGGAAATAACATCACTAGTCAAGATTTAGCTGGAGGCACACCAACCAAACACAATATCGTTGATCCTGGACCTGTTCTTGAAGTTGATGGACAAGGCAATCCTACTTCAGACCAGTACCTCAATCCTGGTGAGACCTTTACTATTCCAGGTAACTTCAAAGTGTTAGCCATTGACCCACCAAGTGATGGTGTCCTTGTCCAAATCGGAAATCGCAAAACTTGGGTAATCCAGTCTGTCCTTGAAAAGGTTTAAATCTATTGAACAATCGTGAGAATGGTTGCTATTTTGAGGGTATTAAATCATAATGTACTGACCCCAAAAGTTAGACAATTAATTTAAGCAAAGGATTTAGTTCTGTATCGCACAGGACTAAGTCCTTTTCTATCATTTGTCAAGTATATCAAGGTATTTGCCGAAAAATAGTTTGACTTTCATAGTCAAACTAAGGAAATTGTCTTTTTTTGAACTAAAGTTTAGTGTAAAAAGTGTACACTAAACCAACACCTTATCTGGTGATTTTTTTGATAAGGCGTTACAATAATATGGCATAAACAATTTTACTGATTTTGGGTAGCAGTATAACCATAAAACATCTCAGACTTCAGAATGCCAAAGAAGGATTCCATCATGCCGTTATCTGGACTATTGCCTTTACGTGACATGGACGGTTGGATTCTCTTGTCCTCTAAAAAATGATGATAGAAATCATGTTGATATTGCCATCCTAATCACTATGCAGAATAGTGTTCTCATAGCACTTCTCTGTGAAGGCTTGTTCCAACATCATTTTTACTTGTGCTAAGTTCGGTGACGTTGAAAGATTATAAGCAATAATTTCACTGTTGAAACCATCTAAAACTGGTGATAAATAAAGCTTTTGAGTGCTTGCTGGAATGGCAAACCCTGTCACATCTGTGTAGCACTTTTCCATTGGCTTTGATGCTTCAAACTGGCGTTGAATGAGATTCTCTGCTTTCATACCAACCTCTCCTTGGTATGAATAATACTTACGTTTACGACGAATTCGAGCACTTAAACCAAGAGCCTTCATCAGACGTTGCACTTTCTTATGATTTACCATAAAGCCACGTTTTCTCAATGCGAGAGTGATGTGACGATAGCCATAATTCCCTTGTATTCAGTAAAAATAGCTTGAATTTCAGCTTTGATAGTTTGGCTCTTATCCGTTTGATCCAGCTGTTTTAAGTGGTAATAATAGGTCGAATGAGCAAGCTTAATAATCTTTAGAAGAATCTCTAAAGTAAACTCTGTTACCAATCCTCGAACAATTTCCGTTTTTCTCTTTGCTCTTTTTCGTCCCTCAATCGGAGTTCTCTCATTTTTTAGAACCGCATTTTCTGCTTGAAGACGTTCTAGTTCCGTCATTTCTTCTAGCTTTTTCTTGTATTGTGCGAGCCAGTTAGGAAGCATCCCTTGATTTGGGAGAGAATATTCGAGAGAAACTCTATCTTGAGAACAGTATTCATGTAGGATTTTATCAATCATTTCTTCCTTTCTAAGTTCATAGATAAGGACTTTATCCTCATAAGTCAATTTCATAATAAAAACACCCTAGAAGTTAGATTTTTTCTGTCTAACTTTTGGGGTGTAGATCATTTCACGGTTGGTTTTGACTAGTTAAGTAAAATCAAGTTAGTCGAAAATAATAAAAATAAAATTTTCTGATAGCTAACATATTCTATTGACCTTGACTAAAAAACAAAGGATGTTTTCTAATTTTTCAACAGTAACACAAATGCCTATATTATAGTGTTTTTGAACTGTTTTAACTATCTAAAAAGAGTGTTTAAAAATATTTTCAAAAAATATGAAATAAATTAATTGACAAAAAATTATAATAAAGTATAATAGATTGTGTTAGGAAGAGTTTGTTTTTTGGAAGGGTGACTCCCTGATCAAAAAAGACTAGCTTAGAATCTGGAATTCTAAGTTATCAAATTCCAATGTTTCATTGTGATGATTTAAAAAGAGAAGATTTAAACAGCAAAAAAATTAGATTAATCGATTTAAAACATCAGCATCATCGTAGCGGGAGCTAGCGGTATTTTTAATCCGTGTAGAGCTAACGACAGATTCAAAAACAGCAGAATCGGTAGAGACTAATCTTCAAAAGCGAAGAGGGAGAGAAAATAAAGCAGTAACTGCTAATATACCTATCAGAAGGTGGACTAAACCTAATGACTGATAGGTGGTATGTTTTGAGAGTGGCGTTTTTAGCAATACTCTTCTAGGAAATAGTATCTTGTAAGCAGTATGACGTTCTGTGTAAAGAAGCTAGAGGGAAAGCTTCTCAGATTGACTGACTATCAATCACAAGATACTCTTGACCAGAAACCATTTTGAGCCAACACAATTTTGAGTTTGTTGGTACTGAACTGCACCTAGGAAATTGGTGGTTCAATGTTAGTAAATAGAGACTTTAACTTGTAAAAGTCTAAAAATTGTTTTATCTCATTATCAACTCAAGGATTAAGTTTTTAGTGGGATTGAGGAATAAAAGGGTGAAAAGCATATTGGGATGATGCTTCAGTGACGGAATTTGATCAGATGTTTGTGAGAGCATCTGTCTATGCTACATTGACTATTTTTAATGGTTATGTTGGATAGAAACTGTTTTCAAGATCCTGATACCAAGGAAAGTTGGGGGATTTTCCTTTAGGTATCGAGATTGTTGAAAAGAGATCGAATGGACTGAGTGGCACTTGTATCCTAGGTTAAGCTATACACCTATAAACCTAAGTTTCCATACAGCAGGGAGCAAGTTTCAGTTTGAATGGGGGATGCATCTAGAGTAATCTAGATGTTTTTTTATTTTGTGAATTCTTTTACGAATAAGTAAGAGAGTGCACGAAGGAGAGAGTCATGTTAATTGCAAAAAATCAGGAGGGAAACCTCGTTTTAGCTCTAGAAACCTGTTTGAAACGTAAGGAATCCTATAGCTGTCCTGGATGCCAGGGAGTTGTCCTATTGAGGCATGGCCAGGTAATGTGCCCACATTTTGCTCATAAATCTTTGCAAGATTGTCAGTTCTTCTCGGAGAATGAATCGGCTCAACATTTATCGCTTAAGGCAGCCTTATATAAATCTTTGGTTAATCATGGTGAAAAAGTAAGTATTGAAAAGGTTTTGTCCGAGTTGGGGCAAATTGCAGATTTATTTGTTGGCGATTCCCTGGCTCTAGAAGTTCAGTGTTCTCGTTTATCCCAGCAACGTTTGAGAGAGAGGACATGTGCCTATCACCAAGCAGGTTACGAAGTGCGTTGGCTTTTGGGTGAGGAACTCTGGTTGAATGGACGTTTAACAGACCTACAGCGGGACTTTCTCTATTTTACGGCTAAGATAGGATTTCACCTATGGGAGCTTGATTGGAAGCGAGAGGAAATTAGACTTAAGTATCTCATCTATGAGGATATTTTTGGGAAAGTCTATTATTTAACTAAGGCCTGGCCACTAACCGAAAATCTCATGACAGTTTTACGTTTTCCTTATCAAGCAGAGAAGGTTGAGACTTATAAAGTAACTCAGCGAAAGAGGGTCTCACATGTGATTCAACGAGAATTAATGGGGAAAAATCCAAGGTGGATGAGAAGGCAGGAAGAAGCCTATCTTAATGGAATGAATTTATTATGCCTGTCTGATCAGGATTTTTCCCCACAAGTAAGATTTCCTGAATCTAAGCAGGGCTTTGTACAAATTAGACAGTCACTTGAAGGTTTTGAAAAGCTTTTTATGCAATATTATCGAAAAAGGCATTTTTCTTATCGACAAACTCTCTACCCTCCCACCTTTTATGCTAAAATAGTAAAGAATAGATACAATTAAGGAGAATATTATGTCAGACAATCGTGCTCATTTAGAAGAGAAATACACATGGGATTTGACGACCATTTTTGCGACAGATGCAGATTGGGAGACTGAATATGAAAGCACTGTTCAGGATTTGAAGAAGGCTAGTGCTTATGCAGGTCATCTCTTAGATTCTGCTAAGAACTTGCTTGAGGCAACTGAACTTTATATGAGTCTTATGCGTCGCTTGGAGAAAATCTATGTCTATGCGTCAATGAAAAATGACCAAGACACAACAGTAGGTCTTTACCAAGAGTACCAAGCTAAGGCCTCAAACCTTTACTCACAGTTGAGTGAAGCCTTTGCTTACTTTGAGCCTGAATTTATGGCCTTGGATGATAAGAAATTAGCTGAATTTAAAGAACAAGAGCCAGGTCTTGGACTTTATGATCACTATTTCGAACGTCTTTTGGCAAACAAGGACCACGTTCTTTCTCAAGAAGCTGAAGAGCTCTTGGCAGCAGCCGGTGATATTTTCAACGGCCCAACGGATACCTTCAATGTCTTGGATAATGCTGATATCCTCTTCCCATGGGTATCAGATGGTCAAGGGGATGTGGTTGAGTTGACACATGGTAACTTTATCACTCTCATGGAATCTAAGGACCGTGACATTCGTAAGGGAGCTTATGAAGCGATGTACGGTACTTATGAGCAGTTCCAACATACTTATGCACAAACACTCCAAGGCGTTGTCAAGGTTCACAATTACCAAGCCAAAGTTCGTCACTATAATTCAGCACGTCATGCAGCACTTGCGGCTAACTTTATTCCAGAGAGTGTTTATGACTCACTCTTGGAATCAGTGAACAAGCATTTGCCACTTTTGCATCGTTACCTTGATTTGCGTAAGAAGGTCTTGGGGCTTGACGAGCTTAAGATGTATGACGTCTATACACCACTTTCTGAGACTGAAACTGCTCTTACTTATGAAGAATCCCTCAAGAAAGCAGAAGAAGTCTTGGCAATCTTTGGTGAAGAGTATAGTAAAGGGGTTCATGCAGCCTTTACGGAACGTTGGATTGACGTTCACCCTAACAAAGGAAAACGTTCAGGTGCCTACTCAGGTGGTGCTTATGATACCAATGCCTTCATGCTTTTGAACTGGCAAGATACTTTGGACAATCTCTTTACCTTGGTTCACGAGACTGGCCACAGTTTGCATTCAACGTTCACACGGCAGACTCAACCATATGTTTACGGAGATTACCCAATCTTCTTGGCGGAAATTGCGTCTACAACCAATGAAAATATCTTGACAGAAACGCTTCTTAAAGAGGTCAAAGATGACAAGACACGTTTTGCTATTCTTAACCACTATCTGGATGGTTTCAAGGGAACTGTCTTCCGTCAAACACAATTTGCCGAGTTTGAACATGCTATTCATGAGGCAGATGCATCTGGTCAAATCTTGACAGCGGACTTCATGAATAAGCTTTACGCAGACCTCAATGAGAAATACTATAACCTTAAAGCTGAAGATAACTACGAAATTCAGTTTGAGTGGGAACGTATTCCGCATTTCTACATGAACTACTATGTCTACCAATACGCTACAGGATTTGCTGCGGCAAGCTACTTGGCTGAAAAAATTGTTCACGGTACTGAAGAAGATAAAGAAGCTTACCTTACTTACCTTAAGGCAGGAAGCTCAGACTATCCTTTGGAAGTCATCAAGAAAGCTGGTGTTGATATGACCAATACCGACTACTTAGATGCTGCCTTCAAAGTTTTTGAAGACCGTCTCGTTGAATTGGAAGTCTTGGTTGAAAAAGGTGTTCACCTTTCGTAAAAAGAAGTTACCATATGAGAGAATCATTCTGAATCAGGATGATTCTTTTTATGTCTAAAAAACGAACGTTTACTAAAATAAAAGCTCTAATTGATTTGGAAATGAGTTAATGAGCATATTTATAGCCCCTAGTTTATATTCATGATAGACTAAAAACCTAACGTTTTATGTTTTATAAGTGAACAATGTTCAGAAATAGAAAGTAGTTTTTTGTGAAAACAACCAATCGTTATCTTGTAGCAACGTGTGGTGTCTTACTCCATCTCATGTTGGGGTCTACCTATGCTTGGAGTATCTATCGTAATCCTATTATGGCCCAGACTGGCTGGGATCAATCTTCAGTTTCTTTTGCTTTTTCATTGGCTATCTTTTGTCTAGGGCTTTCTGCAGCTTTCATGGGACGTCTGGTTGAAAAATTTGGTCCTAGAGTGACTGGAAGTATGTCGACCGTTCTCTATGCTGGGGGTAACATTCTGACAGGAGTTGCCATTGCTCATGGAGAGCTGTGGATGCTTTATCTTGGTTATGGTATTCTTGGTGGTCTAGGACTGGGTGTGGGTTATATTACGCCTGTTTCAACTATTATTAAGTGGTTTCCCGATAAGCGTGGACTTGCGACTGGCCTTGCCATTATGGGCTTTGGCTTTGCCTCGCTGTTAACCAGTCCCATTGCTCAATATCTGATTCAGGTACGTGGTGTTGAGCAGACCTTTTATATCTTGGGAGTCGTTTATTTTGTTGTTATGCTTTTTGTCTCACAATTCATTAAACGACCAAGTGTAGAGGAAGCACAACTGTTGGCTGACAAGAGTCCGAACCGTCAGGTTGCTAATTTGAGCAAGGGAGTTACGGCTAATGAGGCTCTGAAATCATCAACTTTCTACTGGTTATGGCTTATTCTGTTTATCAATATTTCATGTGGCTTAGCCCTTGTCTCTGCTATTTCTCCAATGGCTCAAGATATGGTTGGGATGTCAGCGGAATCAGCGTCAGTTGTTGTAGGTGTTATGGGAATCTTTAATGGTTTTGGTCGCCTTCTGTGGGCAGGCTTGTCGGATTATATTGGACGTCCGAAGACTTTTATTCTCCTTTTTGTGGTTAATATTGTCATGGCCATCCTCCTAATTGTCCTGCAAGTGCCACTTGTCTTTGTGGTTGCGATGGCTGTTCTGATGACTTGCTACGGGGCAGGATTCTCCTTGATTCCTCCATACCTTAGCGATATCTTTGGGGCAAAGGAGTTGGCTACCCTTCATGGTTATATTTTGACTGCCTGGGCGATGGCGGCCTTAGTGGGGCCAATGCTCTTATCCGTAACCTACGAATTGACAAAATCATACCAGATGACCTTGCTTGTTTTCATAGCTCTTTACGTGGTGGCTTTGGTCATTTCCTACCTCTTGAAAAAGAGGGGGTTACGTCAAGTAGCTTAATGATGACGTTTTGATTTATAGATAAGAAAAATCTCTAGCACTCGCTAGGGATTTTTTATATAATAAAACACATGGTTAAATCATATAGTAAAAATGCAAATCACAACATGCGACGTCCTGTAGTCAACAAGGATATCGTGGACTACATGCGAACGCATCTTCAGGAAAATAAAGGGCATTTGGCTGAACTGGAGGCCTTTGCTCGTAAGGAAAATATTCCAATTATCCAGCACGAAGTAGTTGCTTATTTCCGATTTTTGTTGCAGACCTTGCAGCCTAAGAAAATCCTTGAGGTAGGAACAGCTATTGGTTTTTCAGCCCTTCTTATGGCTGAGTATGCACCTGATGCTCAGATTACGACGGTTGATCGTAATGAAGAAATGATTAGCTTTGCCAAGGAAAATCTAGCCAAGTATGACAGTCGCAAACAAATTACCTTGGTCGAAGGAGATGCAGCAGAAGTTTTGCAAGATTTGGACACTGACTATGATTTTGTCTTTATGGACTCAGCCAAGTCTAAATATATCGTCTTTCTGCCTGAAATCCTAAAACGTCTCAAGGTAGGTGGTGTCATCGTCTTTGATGATATCTTCCAAGGGGGCGATATTGCCAAAGACATCATGGAGGTTCGTCGTGGTCAGCGTACGATTTATCGTGGCTTGCATCGTCTTTTTGATGCGACCTTAGATAACCCTGGATTGACTGCTAGTTTGGTCCCTATGAGTGACGGACTTCTTATGCTTCGGAAAAATTCTGAAAATATTATCTTACCAGATTAAGCATTATTTAAGTAAGTGTGGTATAATAACAGGGATATTGACAATTTAAGGAGTAGATAGAATGGCTAAAGAAAATGAAAACCTTGAGTCAACAGAAGAAACTGTTGAAGAGGTTGTAGCAGACAAAGACGCAGAACAAGAGCATCTTGATCGCCAAAAAGAAGAAGAGGAAAGCATCGCCCTCGCCAGTGAAAAAGCGAAAGAAAAAGCAAAACGTGCTAAAACTAAAAAGACACGTGATGCTGGTAAACCAAGCTCAGGTGGTCGCTTCCTTGGAGGTCTTGCCCTTGTAGCTGTTTCAGCTCTCGTTGGTGCAGGTGCTATGTATGTTTCTCTAGGTAACAAAACAACTGAAGAAACAACTTTGGTATCTATGAAAGGTGATACTGTTACTGTCGGTGATGTTTTTGATTCACTTAAAGGTAGCAGCCAAACACAACAAAGTGTTTTGAGTGCAACTTTGCAAAAGGCTCTTGAAAAAGAATATGGTAGCAAGGTCAGCAAAGAAGACGTTGACAAAGCTTATAAGCAAGCTTCAGAACAATACGGAGATCAATTCTCACAAGTACTTGCAGCCTATGGTCAAACAGAAGAGTCATACCGTACTCAAATCCGTACACAAAAATTGGTTGAGTACGCTGTTAACCAAGCCGCACAGAAAGATTTGACGGAAGCAAATTACAAGGCTGCCTATGATAACTACACACCGAATACAGAGGTGCAAGTGGTTTCAACTACTGATAAAGCAGTGGCAGATAAAGTAGACTCTGAAGCTAAGGCAGAAGGAGCAGATTTCTCACAAGTAGCTAAAGATAACAGCTTGGAAGTGACTTCTAAGACAGTTAACTCAGCTTCTCAAGACTTTCCAGCAGATGTTTTGACAGCAGCCTTTAAACAAGATGCTAATGCCGTTTCTGACGTAGTGACTGTTTCAAACAGCTCAACTGGTGCTGCAACTTACTACATCGTCAAAACTGTTTCAAAATCTGAGAAAAATGCAGATTGGAAAAACTATAAGGATGATTTGACTAAGGTTATCATCAATGGTAAGAAATCTGATACTAACTTCACTAACTCAGTGATTGCTAAGGTCCTTAAGAAATATAATGTTAAAGTTGTAGACAAGGCCTTTAGCGCAATTCTTGACCAGTATGTGACTGGTTCTGGAGCTTCATCAAGTTCATCATCAAGCTCTAGCAAATAAATCACATGATAGAGTTGATAATGCTATTATCAGCTTGACCTAAGACCTAAAACACGTTAAAATGGAGAGTGGCTGAAAGTTCTAATATCATGACATTTTTAGCCTTCCCTTTGAGATTGGTAATCATCGCTTCTGATACAGAAAAATGGCGGTCGCTGCGAGCCATGGACGAATCTGGTTACTTGCTACTCAAAGTTCACAATTAAAGACAAATAAGAATGACAAGTTCATTGAATGAAGGTGGTACCGCGGTTCACGTCGCCCTTCGTTTAGTGGACTTGTCTTTTATTCTTTGGGTATTTTCTGAATGCAATGTGTGGCAATGTTGGAGGTGGCGTATGAAAACCTATTTTGTCAAACAGAAGTTTCGATTGGGTGGCGAACGCTTTGATATCAAGGATGATCAAGGTAGAGTTGCCTATCAGGTTGAAGGGTCCTTTTTTAAGATTCCAAAGACCTTTACGATTTTTGGTGTGGATGGTCGTGAGATTAGTCATATCACCAAGGAGCCGCTTAGTCTCTTGCCTAAGTTTACAGTAGACTTGCGGGATGGTTCGAGTTTTTACATTCGAAAAAAATTAAGTTTTCTTCGTGATAAGTATGATGTCGATAATCTTGGCTTGCGAATAGAAGGTAATATTTGGGACTTGGATTTTCAACTGCTTAATAGTCAAAATCAGGTAGTTGCTAGGATTCAAAAGGAGCTCTTCCATCTGACATCGACCTATACTGTTACTGTTTATGAAAATACTTACGCCGATTTGGCCATTTCCCTGTGTGTTGCTATTGACTATGTGGAAATGCTCGAGAATAGCTCAAAATAAAAAACAATTAATTAAGGAGAAACAATGAAACAACTTACTTCAGCACAAATTCGTCAAATGTGGCTTGATTTTTGGAAATCAAAAGGTCACGCTGTTGAACCATCAGCTAACTTGGTTCCAGTTAACGATCCAACCCTTCTTTGGATTAACTCAGGGGTTGCCACTTTGAAGAAATACTTTGATGGCTCTGTGATTCCTGAAAATCCACGTATCACCAACTCACAAAAGGCTATCCGTACCAACGATATCGAAAACGTTGGTAAGACAGCTCGTCACCACACAATGTTTGAAATGCTTGGTAACTTCTCAGTTGGTGACTACTTCCGTGATGAAGCTATCGAATGGGGTTATGAGCTTTTGACAAGCCCAGAGTGGTTTGATTTTCCAAAAGACAAACTTTACATGACTTACTATCCAGATGATAAAGATTCATACAACCGCTGGATTGCTTGCGGTGTTAAACCAAGTCATTTGATTCCAATTGAAGATAACTTCTGGGAAATCGGTGCTGGACCTTCAGGACCAGATACTGAAATCTTCTTTGACCGTGGCGAAGACTTTGACCCTGACAATATTGGTATTCGATTGCTTGAAGAAGATATTGAAAACGACCGTTACATTGAAATTTGGAACATCGTTTTGTCACAGTTCAATGCTGATCCAGCTGTTCCACGTTCAGAATACAAGGAACTTCCTAATAAAAACATTGATACGGGCGCAGGTCTTGAACGTCTTGTAGCCGTAATGCAAGGGGCTAAAACAAACTTTGAAACAGACCTCTTCATGCCTATCATTCGTGAAATCGAAAAAATGTCTGGTAAAACTTACGATCCAGATGGTGACACAATGAGCTTCAAGGTCATCGCTGACCACATCCGTTCATTGGCATTTGCCATTGGTGATGGTGCCCTTCCAGGTAATGAAGGTCGTGGTTACGTCCTTCGTCGTCTTCTCCGTCGTGCCGTAATGCACGGCCGTCGTCTCGGCATTTCTGATGCTTTCTTGTACAAACTTGTTCCAACTGTTGGTCAAATTATGGAAAGTTATTATCCAGAAGTTCTTGAGAAGAAAGACTTTATCGAGAAGATTGTTAAACGTGAAGAAGAAACCTTTGCACGTACTATCGATGCAGGTTCAAGCATGCTTGACGAACTTCTTGCTAACCTTAAGAAATCTGGTAAAGATACGCTTGAAGGTAAAGACATCTTCAAACTTTATGATACTTACGGATTCCCAGTGGAATTGACAGAAGAGTTGGCTGAAGATGAAGGCTTCAAGATTGACCATGAAGGTTTTAAAGCAGCCATGAAAGAACAACAAGAACGTGCGCGTGCTAGCGTAGTTAAAGGTGGTTCTATGGGTATGCAAAATGAAACCCTCGCCAACATCACTGAACCATCTGAGTTCTTGTATGAAGCAGAGACTGCAGAAAGCCGTTTGAGCGTAATCGTTGCTGACGATGCTCGTCATGATAGTGTAAATTCTGGTAAAGCACTCCTTGTCTTTGAACAAACACCATTCTACGCTGAAATGGGTGGACAAGTAGCAGACCACGGTACAATCTCAGATGCAACTGGTACAGTCGTTGCGCGTGTTGTTGACGTTCAACGTGCACCAAATGGACAAGCGCTTCACACTGTTGAGGTTGAAGGTGAACTTGTTGTAGGTGCTAACTACAAACTTGAAATTGACCACACACGTCGTCACCGTGTTATGAAAAACCACACAGCGACTCACCTCTTGCATGCTGCCCTTCATAATATTGTTGGTGATCATGCTGTCCAAGCGGGTTCTCTTAATGAACAAGAATTCTTGCGTTTCGACTTCACTCACTTTGAGGCTGTAACTCCAGAAGAATTGCGTGCTATTGAAGAACAAGTCAACGAAGAAATCTGGAAAGCCACTCCAGTAACAACTATTGAAACAGACATTGACACTGCTAAATCAATGGGAGCTATGGCCCTCTTTGGTGAAAAATATGGTAAGAATGTTCGTGTCGTTTCAATCGGTGATTACTCTGTTGAGCTTTGTGGTGGTACACACGTTGCCAACACTGCTGAAATCGGTATGTTCAAGATTGTCAAAGAAGAAGGTATCGGTTCAGGAACACGTCGTATCTTGGCAGTGACATCACGTGAAGCTTACCTTGCTTACCGTGAAGAAGAAGATGCCCTCAAAGCAATCGCAGCAACACTTAAGGCACCACAATTGAAAGAAGTACCTAACAAGGTTGCTAGCCTTCAAGAGCAGTTGCATGCCCTTCAAAAAGAAAATGCTGCTCTTAAAGAAAAAGCAGCAGCAGCAGCAGCTGGTGATGTCTTCAAAGACGTTAAAGAAGCTAATGGTGTTCGTTACATCGCTAGCCAAGTGGAAGTATCTGACGCAGGTGCCCTTCGTACATTTGCTGACCAATGGAAACAAGCAGACTACTCTGACGTCCTTGTCCTTGCAGCTCACATTGGCGAAAAAGTTAATGTCCTTGTAGCAAGCAAGTCTAAGGATGTTCACGCAGGTAATGTCATCAAGGTTCTTGCACCAATCGTATCAGGTCGTGGTGGTGGTAAACCAGATATGGCCATGGCCGGTGGTAGCGATGCCAATGGTATCCAAGATCTTCTTTCAGCAGTAGCAGAACAGCTTTAAGATGTGATACAATAAAAGAAACTTGAAAAGGTAGGATGAAAATCCTATCTTTTTTTCTTGTCTCACGAAAACCACTAGCTGTGCTAGTGGTTCCGAAAAGCTTTTAGCGATGTATCAAAAAAGTCCCCCTAAAGTGTTATATTAGATAAGGTTTCCCGACCACTAACTAATATACAAAAGGAGGCCCCCTGATGAGACAGGATAATAATAGTTTAGCACATACTACATGGAATTGTAAGTATCATATTGTTTTCGCCCCAAAATATAGACGTCAGATAATCTATGGGAAATACAAAGCAAGTATTGGTCAAATCTTACGGTTATTATGTGAAAGAAAAGGCGTTGAAATTCATGAAGCAGAAGCTTGCCCAGATCATATTCACATGTTAGTGAGTGAACCACCGAAACTAAGTATTTCTTCATTTATGGGATATTTAAAGGCTTGAATATACAATATAAGTGCACAATAAAAACTCATAAGATTTTCTAGTAAAATAGAATTGAACGAACTAGTTACGAAAGGAAATCTTATGAGCTACCATCATTTTACCATAGACGAGCGTGAAAGTATTCTCATTTACCGTACGCAAGGCCTAAATTTTTCTCAAATTGCTAAGTTACTTCATCGTCATCCATCTAGTATTAGTCGTGAGTGGAAGCGCCATACAAAATCAGGAGCTTATTCTCCAAATCATGCACAGGAATCGTACCATAATGCCAAATCACACTGTGGGCGGAAACGGATGCTTGAAATAGATCACAATTTAAGCAATACCATCAAACATCTATTTCTCGATTACCAATGGTCTCCTGAAGAAATAGAAGGTCGGTTGCGCTTAGAGTATGGGAAAACTGTTGTTAGTTATCAAACAATCTATAGAGCCATTTATCGAGGACATTTTGAGGATAACTCATTATCTCATGGTGCTCGTGGTGTCATTCGTAAACTTCGTCATCGTGGGAAAACACGTCATACTAAAGGTCATGTTGAAAATAGAGGGAAAATATCCATTTCTCATACAATTCACGAAAGACCAGAAGAGGCTAATAATCGAACTAGAATAGGAGATTGGGAAGCCGATACTGTTGCAGGTAAAACTGGAAAAGCTTGTTTAGTTACTCTAACAGACCGTTATTCTCGTTTTCTAAAAATCAAAAAGGTAGCTGTTAAGAAAAGCAAGTTGGTAATAGAAGCTATGGTAAAACTGTTAGAACCCTTGACGAAGTATACAGTAACTCCTGATAGAGGGAAAGAATTCACGTATCATCAGAAATTGAGTGATCAATTGAACATTGAAGTCTATTTTCCTGACCCTCATGCTCCATGGCAACGAGGAACCAATGAGAACACGAATGGATTACTTAGAGAATATTTTCCAAAGGGTAGTGATCTAACATTGGTTGATGATCAGACTATTCAGCTATGGGAGAACAAACTTAATAATAGGCCACGAAAATGTCTTAACTGGAAAACACCTTATGAAGTATTCTATGGGGAAAGTATGCACTTAATTTGACAATTCAAGGATCTAAATGAACTACGTTCCTCTAGTAACACAGAAGACTTAGAAGATAGTGCTTTATTGGACAGACGGAAACTCTCAGAGAAGAAACGTTGTCTAAAGACTCTGGACCGTATGCTTACCAATTAAAGTCAAGATAATACCTTGGGTGCTTTTAAGTTAATCTCTATTTTGGGAGAAGTAGCTTCTCAATTTACTGATGCTGAAAATGAGGTAAGTGAATGTTAGGCTATGTCATTATGTTTGTAGTTATGTTTGCCATCAAGTGTGTAACTCTTACTTTTGTGAAGAATAAAGAGTCTACAGTAGTCAGTACTTTTCTGAGTGGCACGAATCAGATTTTTCTTAATACGATTGTCTGGTTTCTACGACTAACAGCCATGTTCCAGTTTTATCTTTTGGTGGTGGACAATAATCTAACTGTTATCCCTATAATTGTTGGTTTTATTCTACCTAATGTCTTGTTGTGGTTTAAGGGAATCAAAGCTTCTTTATCGAATTTGCTAGTCCATTGGTTAAAATCAGTTATTGGTCATAAGTATAGAACATGCCCATTTTGTCATGAATCACATTTATTCTTTCGATACACAGAAGACCGCACAGCTACATATTACTATCTCTTGACTGAAGATGATAGTCTTGTGGCCATTGGAGATTTTGATAATAGTGACCATCCTGCACGTTTCTTTTTAAGTAACGACGAATCACATTTTGATGAGCTGGTTGATGCCATGCTACCTTATATGTTGCTTGGAATGGAAGAGGTGGTCTATGTAGGTGGGCGACAACAGCGATTGGCTAGAGAATTGTATTGTGTCGATTGTCAGGAACGAGTCAGTGAAGATAGTGGAGTACAATTTGGTGAAGTACTTTTAAGTGAGCATAGGCATGAAGATCATAAAGCTCTTGTTTAGTTTTCGGTATTGAAGTTATTCTTGGATGTAGGAAAAGCAAACGCACTATTTTTAATTGGTGCTTTTTTGTTGGTAATAAACTTTTAAAAGAAATAATTGGAATAATATAAATATAGTGATACTTAATATATCCATAAAGATATGTCATAATTCATTTTTTTCAAATTAATTTAGTAGCCCTTAGATCGGAATTTTTTGAAGTAGAGTCAGAAAATACTGTTAATGATAAATTAAGTACCGTTTCTGACAAGAACTCCTATTGTGTAGCAGTCTGACATATAATGAGTTCGTAAACAAAATTAATAAATGGAGGCCCATATGTTTAAAGTAGAAGAGGTTAAGAAGTCCTTTAAAAATAAAGAAGTTTTAAAAGGTGTTTCTTTTTCTATCGGTGAGGGTGATAAAGTCGCCTTACTTGGAAATAATGGTGCAGGAAAGAGCACATTATTGAAAATTATTGCAGGACAGTTGGCTGCGAACTCAGGTAAAATCAGTACTTCTCTAAATTACCAAACGGAAATCGGTATGATGCCGCAAGGTGATATCTTAATAGATGATTTGACGGTTTCTGATTTAGTTTATCTAAAAAGTAAGATGAACCAAATTGATAGTATTAATGTTGATGAATTCTTGGATATGGTGGAATTACGAGATTTTAAAAACCATTATGTTTCAGGACTATCAGGTGGTCAAAAGAGACGACTTTCGTTATTGCTAACTATCTTAAGTTCTCCTAAGCTTATTTTTTTAGATGAACCGACAACGGGAATGGACTTAGAATCTGTTGATAATTTTTGGAAACTTTTGGAGAAACAAAATTTTACTTCAGTTGTTGTAACACATGATTTTAATCAGATTGACCACTTTTTTACAAAAGTGTTGATTTTGAAAAATGGTCGTATTGCTGCTCATGAATCAGTTGAAGAAATTCATAAAGCTGGTAAGACAATCGAACAGTTTTATCGCGAGAAAGTATAAATGGAGAAATAATGATGATTAATATGATTCAACTTAAACAAGTATTGAGAAATAAACGATTCTTGTTATTTACGATTTTTATCCCTGTAACATGGTACATTTTCTTATACAACATTCAACAGGGAATTGTTCCTAATATTATGCTCGGCATCGCAGTATTTATCGGTATTATTGGTAATAGTCTAGCAACGTTTAGTAAACGAATTTCCTCAAATATTGGTTTTTACTCTTTTGAATCAAAGTTCACAAAATATAGTGTAAAAAAGTACCTCTTAGATCAGACATTTGTTCAAATCATTCTTAATAGTCTTATTTTTATAGTTGTGCTTGGTATAGCAGTAGCATTTTTTAAATTTCCTATCACCGGAAATCTAGCTATTCAGTTTTTGTTGCTAACTATGATGGGAATTTATTTTAGTATCATTGGCTTTGTCTTAGGTGTAAGATTAGATTCACAAATCCTTGATACTGTGAGCTTTCCGATTATTATTTTAGCATCAATGACAATTATTCCTTTTGCTACCCTAGGAGCAAAAGAAGGATTTATGGGACTTGTAAGTAAACTACAAATGATTTTTCCGGGATATTATTATACAAATATTATCAATTCAATTTCATCAGGAAAGGAAATCAATCTAACAGATTTTATTTTATTTGTAACAGTATTTATTTTGAATATTCTTCCATTATATTTCTTAGTTCCAAAGGTAAAATTTGTAAAAGCAAAATAATTATTGATGAACTAATATAAGATTATTCTCAGGCTTAAGATAAAGTCCCTTGAAGTACAACTTCAAGGGACTTTTCCTGTTAAAAGACATATCAATGGGTTTATCCACTGTGGATGTGGGAGAGCAGTACTTTTCTCTTCTATAGCTTGATTAATAGTTAACATTCACATTGTGGATTTAAAACTCATTACAACCATAAGAAGCCTTAAGAAGTTCTTCGTGAACGTTCAAAGTTCTTGCATAAGAGAATTAACCAATATTTAGAAGAGATTTCAGGCAACACCATATTTTTAAGAAAAGACATTGCTACAAGCTATATACCAAAAAAGTATAATTTAAATACAGACATGAAGGCATAAGGTTATTACCATATGGAGTTATAAGCAGTAACGACTAAATTCGTAGTTAATTGAAGAAAATTTTAACTTTAATAAATCCAAAATATGTAAACAAAAAAGCCTCTATAATCTCTCCAGTGGTTTTACCGCTACAGTTGACAAAGAAACTACAAAAGGAGGAATCCATCTCATATAAGGGTAGATTCCTCCTCTTTTATGTTATTTAAACTATAGAGATTACTTTCTCATTGTGACCTTAACCGGTCCTCACTTAATACCTATTAAGATAGTTTTCAAAATCTACAGTCGTTAATTATTTACAAAATCTGATAGTTTGAGAAAAGAGGTGATTTGCACTACGAGTGGTAATCGTAGATTTAGGGTATTTTTCCAATATACTATTTACATTATATAAGCCAATACCTCTACCCTCCCCTTTACTAGAGTGACCTCTAACAAAAATGCGACTAACCTCGACCTTTTCTGATTTTATACTATTTTCGACGATAAGCACCAACGAATCATCATTATTTATGAAAACGACAGTCATTTTCGGACTAATAGTTTCAATGGCGGCTTCGATAGCATTGTCACAAAGGACAGATAGAACAGTGATAAAATCTAGTAATTCTATCCTAAAATTGCTAATAGGTTCTTCAACCTCGACAGAAATTGAAATACCTCTATTTTGTGCCTCAAGTAATTTAGCGGAAAGAATACTTTTGATAGCATCATTCTTAATATTACTAAGTTTAGCAATATCAAACTTACTATCATAGAATTGGTTTCCACTATCTCTTAGGACACCACTGTATACAGTTTTAATAGCTTCGATATCTTGATTATCAATTCCTAATTTTAGACTGGTCAAAATATTAATGTAGTCATGACGGAAACTTCTAATTTCCTCATAAAGTGATTCAACATGATGGCTGTAAATAGATAGTTCATTTAATTGAGTATCTTTTTGATCAATTATTTCCTTTTCTAGTTTTTCTTTTGAAATTGCATTGAGATAGAGTAGCATTACAAAAAACAGAACAATATAAAAGTTATTAATATGTCCTCTCCAGTTATCTGCATCAGCTAATTTGTCTCTATAAATAACAAGTATAGAAACTAAGAGCATATATACAAACATAGAGATGTTGATCAGTAATAAGAAAAACCTGAAATAGTGACGCTTGAAACCTTCTTTTATTTCGTTAAAATCTAACCTAAGAGATTTTACTATGAGTAAATGAAGAGGGAAAACCAGTAATTCAATTAAGATATCAAACCAACTTATTTTGACTTCATTGAAAACGTAGACTCCTAGTAAAGGGAAAACGTAGAATCCTAACATTCTACCTAGTAAGCTATCGACAATAATGGGGTACAAGCCATAAAAAATATCAAGTGTTTTACTACCATACTTATTCTGATATATGTTATAAGCGATAAAGATAAAAAAGAAAGCAAAGTACCCAACAGGAGGACATATGATGAGGAGTAGAACATACAAAAATGGACCAATAATACACCACAAAGGTTTAATTGGTTGGTTACTAACCTGTTGAAACAGTAAAAATACTGCTAATGTCTTAGAATATAACAGCAATAAATTTATAACTATATCCATAGAAACACCTTAGCTTTTCAAAGATTTAACTTTTTCTAGGAGGGCCTTATATTTCGTACGCGAAATGGGACATTCATTATTATTTTCAAACATGACCATTTTATCTTCTTTATTGATCCTAACGATATTTTCAGGATTAACGATAAATGAACGATGGCATCGAAATAGGCGGTCATCAGCTCGTTCAACTTCTGAAATACTGGCGTAGAACTCCATGCGTTCTTCTTTAGTATGCAAAATAACTTTATGTATTGTTGGAGACGTTTCAAAAAATAAGATATTGTTAAAAGGAACTTGAACTTGAGCCGTAGCTGTTTCAAAAGTAAATGAATCTTGAGCGATAGTAGCACCCATTTTATTCATGGTATATTCAATTGCTAAATGAACACGTTCATAAAAATCTTCATCATCCAAAGCTTTATCAATAAAATCTAGTGCAGCAACTCTATATTTAAAAGTGACTGGCATAAATTCTGAATGTGTTGTTACAAAAACAATTGTTGCATTAGGGTCTTTTTTTCGGATTTCTTTCGCAATGTCTAGCCCCTTTTTTTCTTCTCCTTTAATTTCAATATCTAAAAAGAAAAGTTGATGAGAACCTCTTTCGGTAATCGCATCAAGTAGCTGGCTAGGTTTTCCAAAAATCTCAGGTCCTTTACATTTTAGAGATTTTTTTGCAATAACATCCTTAATAACGGTCTCTATTCGTGTTTGTTGTAAAAATTCGTCTTCTAAAATAAAAATATTTAACAATTAGTGTACTCTCCATTCGATAAAATATTTAGTAACTGTGTTTCCTTTTTCCTAGAGCAAAAGCATTGAAGTATTTTTCAGTATTAAAAATTATATGATTTGTTGTTTTAGATAAGAATGATACTCTTTTTAAGGTTAATTAATTCATTTCTATGACGTCTAAACAAAAATCCATATTTCTCTGCAAATACAGATAATTTTCCCTAACATGCAATACACAAATAAGTATGGAAACTTTTAAGTAAAGATTTTTTTCTTATCTATAACTATGCAATATAGGTCGTCATAATTTGATTCCATAACTGAATCTTTTGTATTAAAACATACACTCACAATAGGTGACTCCAATCCAAGATAATATTTGTATATCGTAACAAGTCTAGAAACTATTACATCGGTATATTTCTTCAGTAGATGACAATAAATGAACCGTTTATGATATATGACTAATCAAACGGTATAACCAAGCTATAATAAAAATAGGAATTGGAGGTGAAGTATGTTCAATATTGTGAAGCACTTTTGGCTTTTGATAACTATTAAAAAGTATATAAAAAAATACAAGTTAAAAGTTAAAGTTAGAAATTATTTCAATTCTATAAGAATTACTACAAACACTAACAGTCTAAATTTTATCACACTTACAGAGAAAAGTAACTATGAAAAAAAAGTTAAAGAGATTAGGAGGAGTAACGTAAATGCACAAATTATTTTATTGATACCAAATGTTGATTATAGAAAAATATTCAATGAGCATCTCGAACTATTAGGAGTCATTGATGTCAAAAATTCATTAGCGAATATTGCTAGTGAAATTAGTGATTATCTAGATTATTTTTTTAATATCGAATAGACGTACTAATATCCCTATACATGTAATCCGTACCGAAGGTTATTATTTTGTTTTTCGAAAACTAGTAGCAGTGTTAGTGGTTCCGAAAGGATTTTAGTGATGTATAAAAGCTATATAATCACTACAGTGGTTTTACTCTTAACAGGAATTATAGAGCTTTTTGAATGTACACAAAAAGTACAAAAGTATCAATGGGAATAACCTATGAGTCTTATAAAGAATATCACAGAATTAACCGGAATTAAAATAACAAATATCATTATTTCACTCATTGTTGAAAGTATGTTTGTCAACTGTGGAGGGTGAAGAAATGTTAACCAGAAAAAAGACAAAAAAACTAGGGCAATGGCCCTAGTTGTAAAGAAGGTTTGTTCACATCTGGATTTATAGCAGTTTAAGGGGAAGGACACAATAGACTTAGGGGGTGTCACACTCCCTATTATTGTCTCACGAAAACCACTAGCTGTGCTAGTGGTTCCGAAAAGCTTTTAGCGATGTATCAAAAAAGTCCCCCTAAAGTGTTATATTAGATAAGGTTTCCCGACCACTAACTAATATACAAAAGGAGGCCCCCTGATGAGACAGGATAATAATAGTTTAGCACATACTACATGGAATTGTAAGTATCATATTGTTTTCGCCCCAAAATATAGACGTCAGATAATCTATGGGAAATACAAAGCAAGTATTGGTCAAATCTTACGGTTATTATGTGAAAGAAAAGGCGTTGAAATTCATGAAGCAGAAGCTTGCCCAGATCATATTCACATGTTAGTGAGTATACCACCGAAACTAAGTATTTCTTCATTTATGGGATATTTAAAGGGTAAAAGTAGCTTAATGATATTCGACCGACACGCAAATTTAAAGTATAAATATGGGAATCGCAAATTTTGGTGTCGAGGGTTTTATGTTGATACGGTTGGGCGAAATCAGAAGCGAATTGAAGAATATATTCGTAATCAATTACAAGAAGACGTGATAGCAGATTAGCTCAGTCTTTTTGAGGAGTATGATCCGTTTACAGGTGAGAATAATAAAAGAAAGTAATCTTAAAGAGACCCGCTAGACGGGTCAGCTAGCAAAGGTGGTGCTGAAGGGAAACCATTCGGTAGGCCTTTAGTCCTCGTCCGGTAGCAGAGGCTTTCAGCCGAAGAGCAAGCCACCTGTTCTCACGGGTGGTTTTGACTTGTAAGTGGTATTGAAAGTAATAATTATTTTTCATTTCACAATTGAAATAGTGAATATTGGGTGGTATACTATTACAAATCATAAAAATTATAATAGTTTCAAGTAATAGGGAGCTAGCGATGTTTGGACAAGACTTTGGTCATCGGTTAAGAGAGTTGAGATTAGCACAAGGACTCACTAAAGAAAAATTTTGTGAAGGGGATGAGGTTTTATCAGTACGGCAATTGACACGTATAGAAACAGGGAAGTCTCAACCTAAACTAGAAACCTTAGAGCACTTGGCAAGACATCTGAATATATCTTTATCGGAATTGCTTGGAGAGAGGACTGTAGTCTTAAAGCTACCGGTAGAATACCTCAATCTCAAATACCAATTGATGCATGCGACTAGTCTAGATAAGCCAAATAACCTAATGAAACTAGACGAAAAGCTGGGTAAAATTATTGATAGCTATTATGATGATTTGCCAGCTGATGAACAGAGGGTTGTTGATATCTTACAGTCAAAACTTTACTCTTATACTTTAAAGACACATCAAAAATTTGGCATGAGCATATTGGAGAAGAGTTTACCATCATTATGTGAGAAAAGGGTGTACGGTATCAATGATCTACTACTTATAGAACTATATCAAATCTTGTTAGGAGATGGTGATAGTATGAGGTCAGATGGGTTTAGTGAAGGGACTTTTTATACTATTTGTAGAAATCTAATAAATAGTTATGATAATATTCCCACGGAGTATCTATTTTTACTTAGGGATGCCTTATTAATGGTTCCAATAGTTGAATATGAACGAAAAAAGTTTCATTTATCGGAGATAGCATTCATTCAACTGCATCACATTATGGAGGAAACTCAAGATTATCAGAAAAAACCAATTTTGAGAATGCTAGAGGGACAGTATCTATATGTTGTAAAGAATGATATTTTTGAGGCTAAAAAAGCCTATCAAGAAGGGATAATCTTGGCTAGATTGCTAGGAGATACCTCTTTAGCTGACATCATATCAGAGAAAATGAGAGATGCTATGAAAGAATAGAGCAGGACATACGTGTCCTGTTCTTTTTTTCTAATATGCAGTATATTATATTCATAAGAAGAACTAAAGAATATAACTTATTTCATCGAGATTTTTGAAAATGACACAGTCTAAAATAGAGTATTAAGGAGAATTATTATGAAACCTGCTACAAAACGTTTCACAACTTTAACCGCACTCGCTTTAACTTCCGTTCTATTACTTGGTGCATGTGGTAATAACAAGAAGGAAGCCACATTAACATCGAGCTCTAGTAAGGTTAGTCAGAAAGTGAAATCGACAAAACCATCTTCAAAAGAAAAAGCGAAGAAGTCTGAGAAAAAGACAAAATCTTCTAGTTCAGAAGAAGTCTCAAAAGAAACCTCTGGAGAAAAGAATTCACAACCATCAGCCGGAAATGTTGCTGGATCTACTCAACAAGAAGTTGCCCCAACAAATCCTAGTGAAGAAACAGCCGGAGTAAATCAAGGAACGACGACAGAACAACCAGCCGCTTCAGCGGAACAAACACCAGCTACCACAGCAGTGGATGTTACAGCAATGGCTAATGGTGATTTCTCTAGTGTTGCTGGTACCTATCAAAATGACTTAGGGGACACAATTACAGTATCCCCATCCGGTAGTGTAACCCGTGTTGGTGCTGAAAGTGGTTATAGTGATACAAGTAGTCAGCTCTTTAATGGTTTTGCTCAAGATGGCGGTTATGTAGCAGGTTTTGCTCATAATGATGGACCAACCAGTGACCCAATTTTCTTTGATAGTAATGGACAGATTCGTTTCGGTTCTGATGCGATATATGGTCGGATGCATGTTTACAATAAATTAGATTAATGGTATTGTCCCTCGGTACTTAAGAAAAGGAAATTACAAGTAGTAGAAGGAGTACGCTTTAAAAATGTCTCAAAAAGAACATGGAGAAGTGAGAAGTACTAGTGGTACCTTAAAGGGGACCTATCACTATTTGGATTCTCCCAGTCCTCATTTGTTTCCGTTTGTCTTTATTAGTAACGTAACAGATAGCCTTCAGATGTTTCGCGTGTGTAAGAATGGTAAGCCAATTGCCTTTCCATTACTTCTACCAAATCAGTATAAAATTGTTTACATTAAGGACTTTCAAAATGTTAGCTCCTGCGATGAGATTACAGTGACTGAACATTTAGAAGAATACATCTATGATGAATCATAGTTAGACTAGATTGATACCTATAGTCAAATCAACCCAGAATGAATTAATTAATCTATTCAGATTTGCTTAATGTGTCAAGGAATTAGATGTAGCAAAAGCCCTCAGGTAGCCCCTTTGGGCTTTTCTTAATCATAGTTATCTGAAAGAATTAGCTATCAATTTTCTACAAAATAAAGTTTAGTAATAATATTGAAATAATTGTAAAAAATATTTCAAAGAGGTATAATAGAAATGTGAAAACGGTTCCAATTTTTATCAAACAGCCTAGAAAGTGAGAGTGATCAAAATGAGAAAGGCATATGTTTTTAAGGAACGTCAACGTTACTCAATACGTAAATATTCTTTTGGAGCTGCATCAGTCTTAATTGGTGCGAGCTTGATGCTTGGTGGGCATGCTTTGGCTCAGGAACAAGCCAATAGCACAGGTTCTATCACAGACTATGAAGTTACTGTAAATAATTCTGAAGCACCCCAAATTGACCAGGCAACTTCAGAAGCTGTTACCGATGTCCTCAATGAACCTGCGTCAAGATCAGAAGCACCAAGACCTAAGCTTGCTAGCAGTGAAGTTGCTTCTTCTGAAGCTAGTAGTGTAGTGTCCAGCGAGGTTGCTTCTTTGGAAGTACCAGCAGAGGTTGCTCATTCTGCATCTGCTGTCGCTTCTGTTTCTAGATCAGAAGTGGCTACTCCACGTTCTGAAGTGTCATCAGTAGCTAGCTCTGAAGTAGTTAGTGAGATTAACCGTTCAGCAACTTCAGAAGTAGCAGAAGTTAGAGGTACTGACCGTGAAGCTGTCGATACTAGTCTTCGTACTGTCTTAACTAATGCTAGTCAGCCAGGTGTAGATGGTCCTGTGACTGCTGATGGCTCTCTTGACATCCCATCGAACGGTACCTATTATTTCCGTCGCACAACTGAAATTCGTACAGCTCCAATCATGGATATCAAACCTACTTTCGTCTTTAGTGCAGGCGACCATGTTATCTATGATAAGGTCTTGAAGAAAGATAATCACCAATGGATTTCTTACATTGGTTACGATTATGAACGCTACTACGCTGATATCGCAGCTTTGAAGGCCGAAAACACTAGTAGCACTACTGAAGCGACTAGAGATGAAACTATCCCTGAACGTGGTACTTATTACTTCACTAAACCTGCAGATGTGAAGAACCAACCTAGCTTGACTGCCAAGACTGAGTTCAATTTTGATCCAGGCATGTCAGTCAACTACGATAGATCTTTGCTTGCGGACAACCACCGTTGGATTTCTTATACTTCGTACAGTGGTACTCGTCGTTATGTCGACCTAGGTGCTGTTGCAGAGGCTGTAGCTAAACCAAGAGGCGATATCGCTATTGAAAGTCATGACAATGGTGACTTTAGTGTAGTTATCAGTAATGTTTCAGACCAAAACGGTGTCCTCGGGGTATCTGTTCCAATCTGGTCTGAAAAGAATGGCCAAGATGATATCATTTGGTACAATGCAACTCGTCTTAACAATGGCAACTACAAGGTTAACGTCAGCCTAACTGACCACAAGAATGAACGTGGTCTCTACAATGTTCATCTTTACTATGTTGAAACTAATGGTAAATTAGTTGGTGTGGGTGGCACAGCTTACACAGTTCCTGCCAAGGTTGAAGAAACGCATACAACTACTAGCTATAGCCTTCCTGACTCAGGAACTTACACCTTCAAAGCACGCACTGGCATTAAGGCAGAACCTCGTGTGGCAAGTCCAGAGTTAGCCTACTATGATGCTGGTATGTCAGTCAACTACGACAAGATTGTCAGTGGTGATGGTTACCAATGGCTTTCTTACCTCAGCTACAATGGCAACCGCCGTTATGTAGCCGTGGCTAAACTTGCTCAACAAGAAAGCAAACCAAGCGGTACTATCAATATTGAAAACCTCTCTAACCTCGGTTTTGACGTTCATATCACTAATGTTTCTGGTGGTGACAAGGCTATTCAAGGCGTAAGTGTTCCAGTTTGGACAGCTAAAGACGGCCAAGACGACCTTGTATGGCACCAAGCTAGCAGACAAAGTGATGGTAGCTACAAGGTTCGTATCAATGTTAGTGACCATAAGGCTGAAGCAGGTGAATACATTGTCCATCTCTACTATGTCCAAGATGGTAAAATGGTAGGTATCGGAGGCACTAGTACAACTGTTCCAGTTCAAAATGCAACTCGCCACAATCTTCCAGCTTCAGGTTCATATACCTTTACCGCTCGTACTGGCATCAAGACTCAACCTTTGGTAGCCAACCCAGATGTTAGCTACTACGATGCTGGTATGTCAGTCAACTATGACAAGGTTGTCAATAATGATGGCTATACATGGCTTTCTTATCTCAGCTATTCAGGACATCGTTTCTATGTGGCTATCGCACCAACGAGTGTGACTAAACCTGTAGAACAACCTGTTCAACCAAGTACACCATCATCTGGTACCTATACTTTCAAAGAACGCTCTAGCATTAAAGCAGAACCAAGTGTAGCGAGTCCAGAGTTGGCTTACTATGATACTGGTATGTCCGTTAACTATGACAGATTGGTGACTGCAGATGGTCACACATGGCTCTCTTATGTTAGCCATGGAGGCAACCGTCGTTACATTGCTATTGATGGTAAGGCAACAGCAGTTGCTCAACCAGCAAGTCCAAGCCTAGCTGCAACTGGTACTTATACCTTTACCAAACCTAGCTCTATCAAGGCTCAACCAAGTGTTGCTAGTCCAGAGTTAGCCTACTATGATAAAGGCATGTCCGTTCGCTATGACAAGGTCCTTACAGCCGATGGACACACATGGTTATCTTATACGACTTATAGTGGTGCAAGACGCTATGTGGATATTTCTTAAGAGTTGTAACATCACTCTCTTTTGAGGGTGGTGTTTTTTTAGTTTCAAGAGTTGAATCAATATATTGTTCAATATGCTTTAGAAACATTTGCTGTAAATTAGCGAAAGTTATAAAATCAAGGTGAAAGTATAGGATTCGTTCTATGAGTAACTAGCATCTTAAGTTATAGAATAAGGATGTTGTAATTAGAGGTGTTCAATTATGTTAGATATTTTTGTTTTAGAAGAAGATTATTTTCAACAAGCTCGTCTTGAGGATGCTATCCACAAGTCTAAACAAATATATATTTTAAGAATTGGGAAGGTTGATTTATACGATAAACCCAATCAATTATTAGAGCGTATTACGGAAAGGGGCTCGCATTTACTGTTTTTTCTAGATATTGGATCTGACAGTGATGTCGAAGGGGGAATATTGGTTGCTCAACAGATTCGTGAGCGAGATCCGTATGCAAGTATTGTTTTCATCACAGCACATCCCGAACTCCTACCTTCAACCTTTCAGTATCGCTTAGCTGCACTTGATTTTATTGACAAGAATTTGCCTGATATTGAATATGAAGATAGGATTATTTCTGATATTGGATTAGCACTTTCTAAAAATGGTCTGAGCCAAATAGAGTGTGCTTTTACTATAGATACAAAGAATGCAACTATACAAGTTCCTTTTCATAAGATTCTCTATTTTGAAACATCTCCAACGGTTCATAAGGTAATTCTTCATACAACAGAAGAGCAAATTGAGTTCTATGGTCAATTATCAAAAGTTGTAAAACAAGATTGCAGACTATATAAATGCCATAAATCATTTGTTGTAAATCCCGAAAACATTGTGAGATTGGACAAAGAATTAGGTGTTATTTATTTTGAAAACGGAGAGTCATGCTTGGTTTCGAAAGCTAAACAAAAAGAGATTGTTGCTAAGAGGCTTGTTCCAAAATCCATGGCAGTTTGATGTATATAGTATTTTTATTTTAAATGTTATTTTCTGATTATGACGAAAAAACGACTGTTTATGACTTCAATGAAAAATTTAGCTTTCTATATATTATAATAATCTCGTAAATTATCAGAAAAGGAATCTCACTCATGAAAAATACAAGTAAACTCATTGGTATCGTGTCAGCTCTAATTGTAGTTATCCTTGCTGTCTTCTTGGTGACTAAGTTTAATAGTCATGAGTCAGCGCGTGTTAGCACAAGTAGTAGCCCAGCTAAAACGGTTAAGAAATCATCTTCAAGCTCAAGCAAAGCTGTTAAGAAGGATAAGAAATCAGCTCAATCATCAACTTCAGCAGTTTCAAATGAAGAAAATGACAATCAGGCTTCAGCAGTAGCACCTAAAGCTTCTTCTCAAGAACAAGCTCAAGCAGGAACTGCAGATGGCGGACAAGTGGCTGAAGCAGCAGCTGGATCAGACAAGGTTAAATCTGAAAAGAATACAAATAATAGTCAATCATCGCTTGACTTTGGTGCCCTTGATAATGGTGATATTAGCTCTCTTGTGGGAACTTGGACTAATGCGAATGGTGAATCAGTTACAATTAACGCTGATGGTACAATTATTAAAAACTCAACAGGTTATACTGCTCAATTGAAGCCTCAAAGAGTTTCAGATAATATTTTTTATGCAGGAGTATTCTCAGATACAAGCTCAGCTGCATTGAGAGCGATTTCTGGAGGTAGTAACGGCTCTGATTACCTTGTTATTGGTCAAGACCAAACTGCTGAAGGTTTCCCTTATTATCGTAACTAGTACGAAAAAAGATTGCTATTTATGAACTGCACCCCAAAAGTTAGACAGATAAAATCTAACTTTGTGGGGTGTTTTTTAATTGATTGAAGTGAAAAAATGTTACAAACTATTGTCTTTTTTGTAACAAAAATGTAAAATAAGTAAAGAGAACAATAAATCTCATTTTGAATAAATAAGAGAGGTTCATTTATTAAAGAAATGCTCTAACTTAGAATTTCTCTTAAGATTATGCCAAAGGAAGTTATGCCATGCTTAACATCTATGTTTTAGAGGATCATTTTATCCAACAAAATCGTATTGAAGAGGTTATTCATACGATTCTTAAGAAAAATAACATTAAAGTGGGCGACTTTGAGGTTTTTGACAAACCCAATCAACTGTTAGACTTTATTACCGAGCGAGGGTCTCATCAGCTCTTTTTCCTAGACATTCAGATTAAAGACGATACTAAAAAAGGCTTGGAAGTTGCAAAGCAGATTCGCAAGAGTGACCCCTATGCCAATATTGTTTTCTTCACGACTCATTCAGAGTATCTTCCCTTAACTTTTCAATACCAATTGGCAGCTCTAGACTTTATTGATAAGTCTTTGGAGGGTGAGGACTTTCAAAAGCGTCTGGAAAGTATTATCTTATTAACCTGCAAAAAGATACAGAGTCAGAATCCAGAAGACGCTTTTCGGATTGAGAATGTTAAGACCGTTATTCAGGTTCCCTTTCATGATATCTTGTACTTTGAGACCTCGGATATCGTCCACAAGGTTATCCTTTATACTAAAGAGGAGCAGATTGAGTTTTATGGCAGTCTCTCTCAAATTGAAAAGAGTGACCCTAGACTGTTTAAATGTCATAAGTCCTTCCTAGTTAATCCAGAAAATATCATCAAATTAGATAAAAGTACGGGGACGGTCTATTTTGAAAATGGTGGCGTTTGCTATGTTTCAAAGTTGAAACTAAAGAAATTACTTGAGAGAATTAGCCTATGACAGCGATTAATTTTGTGTTGGATAATCTAGACTTTTTAGCGGAGATTATCCTCTTTATTCTCATTTATCAATACATTACCTCCGAGAAGATAAAGCTAAGATGGTATATCATCATCCCCTTGATTATCCGATTTTTGTTTGTGCTTTCTCCAGTCCTATCCTATGTTTTAGGGCATGCCTTCTTGGTTGTTTATTCCCTCTACAGAAATCGTTATGGTAATAGGTTATTAGATATTTTCTATGGCTTGTTTCCAATCGTCATAGAAAGTCTTGTTCACAATCTTATTATTTATGGGATTGCCTTAGTCATCAATCGACATTATCTGATTGTGCTGAATCATTTTCATTTAAACCTTGTCACTGAGTTGCTAGTCTTTCCTGTGTTTTGGTTAATCATTAAGACCTTAAAAGTAGATTTCAAAGCGCTGAACTATGGTTTTAGAAAGTCATTTTCAAAGTACTTTTTATTGCTTATAGATATATCAATGTTATCTTATGCCCTCCTTCTCCAATATATTACCTTTTTTGTGCAACAGATCCCTGGAGGAAGAGATTGGCATGTTTATCTCGTGGTGACCTATGCTTTACTCTTTCTTGCGACCCTTGTTTACATTAATGCGACTTTCAGCGAAAGACTAAAAGAAGAAGTCCTACTCCAAAAAGATAGGCAAATGAGTGATTTGGCTCATTATAGTCAACAAATCGAGCAACTCTATACTGATCTTCGTCGATTTAGGCATGATTACTTAAATATCTTGTCTAGTATCAAATATGGCATTGACTCCAAAGATATAGCTATCATTTCCGATATCTACGATAACATCCTTGAAAAAACAAAGACTCGGATTGAGGGGAAACAGTACGAAATTGCCAACTTGATTAATATTAAAGATGAAGCCGTTAAAGGTGTCTTGGCTAGTAAAATCTTGGAAGCACAAGACCAGTCTATTACCGTTCACCTTGAGGTCAGCGACGTCTTTGAAGTATCGAGGATGGAATTGTTGGATTTCATAACAGTGCTATCCATTTTTTTGGATAATGCTATTGAGGCTAGTTTGGATAGCATTACTAAAGAAGTAACCATTGCTCTTATCAGTAGCGATACAAAGGTAGTAATAGTAGAGAATACCATTGCTCAAGAATCTATCAATACAGTCGGCATCTTTAAACTTGGTCGCTCAAGTAAAGGAGAAGGACGTGGTATAGGTTTGTCCACTGTTCGAGAGATTTTAGGGAAGTATCCTAATTGTTCTTTGTCAACACAATCTAAAGACTATCGTTTTAAACAGACACTAAAAATAGAAGATGTGGTCTGATTATGACGGAAAAAACACCGTTTATGACTTCAATGAAAAATTTAACTGTCTATATATTATAATAACCTAGTAAATTATCAGAAAAGGAATATCACTCATGAAAAATACAAGTAAACTCATTGGTATCCTATCAGCTCTAATTGTAGTTATCCTTGCTGTCTTCTTAGTGACTATGTTTAATAGTCATGAGTCGGCGCGTGTTAACACAAGTAGTAGCCCAGCCAAGACGGTCAAGAAATCATCTTCAAGCTCAAGTAAAGCTGTTAAGAAGGATAAGAAAACAGCTAAATCATCATCTTCAGCAGTTTCAAATGAAGAAAATGACAATCAGGCTTCAGCAGTAGCACCTAAAGCTTCTTCTCAAAAACAAGCCCAAGCAGGAACTACAGATGGTGGACAAGTGGTTGAATCTACAACACCAGCTTCTCAAGTTGGAGGAGTTGAAGGTGGTCGAGGTGCATGGACAGCAACTTCTGGAACATTGACACTTGATGAGGAAACACCTGTTTATGCTGCTCCAGATAAAGATAGCGGAGCAGTTTCTACACTTCCTGCCGGAGATGTTGACTGGGATAAATATGAAATTTTACCTGATGGAAACTGGTATAGTTTTGTTAAGAATGGCCAACGTTATTATATTTCATATTCAGATGTAGGACATTGATAAATGATTTAAAAAGCAAACATGATAACTCGTATAAAGTTATCATGTTTTTTATGTTTCCCTCTACTTTTCCTAACAAAATTACGAATAAATAAGTATGGCTTGCTTCGGCTTTCGATTATGACAAAAATCGGACAGTTTATGATTTAAGTGGGAACAAGCCAAATAAATTTGGTATACTAATGGGTAAGTGAGAAATATTTAGTAATATTCTGTAAAGTACTTGTAATATTTGTCGCCGAGTGTTACAATCAACCTGTAACATCAATTCGATAGAGAGAATAATTGATATGAAACGAGAAAAATTTTTACACGAACAACAACGTTTTTCCATTCGTAAATATTCATTTGGAGCAGCATCAGTTCTTTTAGGAGCTAGTTTGGTCTTTGCGGGGCAAGCTTTGGCTGATGAGCATCATGAGGTTTCAACACCTTCAGATGCTTCTTTGCGTGCTATCTCAGATAGTGATGCTGTGACAGCAGCTGATATTTTCAGTGGTGTAGCAACAGATGGGGCAGCGTCAAGTGAGAAAGCTAGCCAAGTCTCAACAACTAGTCAAACCGCCAGTGAAACTGCCACTAGCGAGGCTACGAGTGAAGTGAGTGCTAGTACCTCACAAGTAGCAGATAAAACTTCTGAATCAACAGTTGCCAGCTCAGAAGCCACAAGTGGTACAAATACTTCGTCTGAAACAGCTACTAACTTTGATGTATCTGCCTTAACGAGAGCAGCTGTCAATACTAGTTTGGTGAGCCAACCGGCTACAACTACAGCAAGCGACCTCCCAAGCCAAGGAACTTATGTCTACAAGGAACGTACAGAGGTTAAGAATCAACCTAAGGTTTCTGCCAAGGCTGAATTTTATGTAAATCCAGGGGATAGCGTCTTTTACGATCAAGTCGTGACAGCTGATGGTTACCAATGGATTAGCTACAAATCATACTCTGGTGTGCGTCGTTATGCTCCAGTGAAACCAGTGGCAGCTGGTAGTGGTAACGGTAATAGTGGTAATGGGGATGGCAAACCTTCTAATGGCGCTCAAGCCACAACAGGTGCTTTGAATATCCCAGCGACAGGAACTTACTACTTTACACGTGACACAAATATTAAGAAGGAACCAAAAGCAGATCTCAAACCTACTTTTGTTTTCGGCAAGGGTGACCATGTCATCTATGATAAAGTTTTGACAGCTGATAATCACCAATGGATTTCTTACCTTGGTTATGACTATGTTCGCTATTATGCCGATATTGCGACTTTGACACCAGCCAAAGCTGAAACACCAACTGTTAAACCAACAGAAACTAATCAAGCAAAACCAGAAACTACTGGTGCTGAAAAGCTTCCAGCAAGTGGTACTTATAATGTGACACGTAGCTTGAATGTTAAAAACGAACCTAAGGCTTCTGCAGATACACTTTACACCTTGGAAAAAGGCTACAAAGTGAACTATGACAAGGTATTGACTGCGGATAACCACCAATGGATTTCTTACATTAGTTACAGTGGTACACGTCGTTATGTGGATATTGCGGCTTTGAAAACGACTGAGTCTAAACCGGTGGCTCCTAAAGATGGGGTTAAACCTGCTCCAAAACCTGAACTTACGCCAGAGAAAACTACTGATAATTCAGAAGTGACAGAAGTACTTGAAATCCCAGACAAAGGGACTTATCACTTTAAGAAAACTGCTAATGTGAAATCTGAACCTAAAGTTTCCTCTAAAACTGAATTTACTTTCGAAGATGGTGATTCCTTGTCATATGATAAGGTTATGTTGGCAGATGGTCACCAATGGATTTCTTACAAGAGTTTTAGTGGTGCTCGTCGCTATGTTGATATTGCTAAAGTAGAGGTTAGTCAAGACAAAGCTGGTACTACAACAAGCGAGTCAGATCTTAAACCAAACCAACCGGTTGCTTCAGAGAATGTTAAACCAGTAGATAATAAGCCTATGGAAACCAAACCAGTCGATAAACCGGCTGAAAAACCAGCAGTGACAGGAGCTGATAAACTTCCTTCAAGTGGGCGTTACAACTTTACTAAGACTGTAGATGTTAAGGACGAACCAAAGGTGTCAGCCAAGACTGAGTTTGTTTTTATGAATGGCGATTCTGTCTTTTATGATAAGGTTTTGACAGCGGACAATCATCAATGGATTTCTTATGTCAGCTACAGTGGTAAACGTCGTTATGTTGATGTTGCGACTGTGAAAGTAACAACAAACAAGCCAGTTGAGTCTAAACCGACTGAAAATAAACTTACCGGTAAGCTTAACATTGAAAATATGACTGAAAATGGCTTTGATGTGGTTATTACTGAGGTTTCAGGTGCAGGTAAGGCTATCCAGGAAGTACTTGTTCCTGTCTGGTCTGATAAAGACGGTCAAGACGACCTCAAATGGCCATCTGCAAGTAAACAAGCAGATGGTAGCTACAAGACACATGTATCTATCAGCGATCACAAGAATAATCGTGGTGACTACACTGTTCACCTCTACTATAAGATTGAAGGTAAACTTCAAGGTGTTGGTGGCACTCATACCAGTGTTCCAGTTCTTCAAGATCTTAGCCACCAATTGACCAATAACGGTTCTTACTACAGTGTTCGTGGTAAATACGATGATATTATCATTGTCAATAAAAAACATGGTCTTTCTAAGGACTATAACCCAGGTGAGAATCCTACAGCTAAGGCGGCTTTTGTTCGTCTTCGTGACGATATGATTAACCAAGGTTTGAATGTTGGACGTTCATACAGTGGTTTCCGTTCTTATGACTATCAAAAGACTCTTTACGATAACTATGTTAGCCGTGATGGTCAGGCAGCTGCGGACCGTTACTCAGCTCGTCCTGGATATAGTGAACATCAAACTGGTTTGGTCTTTGATTTGACCGATAAATCTGGTAATTTGCTTGAAGATTCACGTGCTAGCCAATGGCTTAAAGACAATGCACATAACTATGGCTTTATCGTGCGTTTCCAAGCAGGTAAGGAAGCTTCAACTGGCTACATGCCAGAAGCATGGCACATCCGCTATGTGGGTAAAGAAGCTAAAGACATCCACGATTCAGGTTTGAGTTTGGAAGAATACTTCGGTATCGAAGGTGGCGATTATGCTGCTAGCAGCAAACCTGCTGAAAGTAAATCAGCCACTACAGGTGCTATCAACCTTCCAGCGACAGGAACTTATACCTTTACAGGTCGTGCGTCAATCAAGGCGGAAGCTAAGGTTTCAAGCCCAGAGTTGGCCTACTATGACAAAGGTATGAGTGTAAACTATGATAAGGTTGTCACAGCTGATGGTCGTCAATGGCTTTCATATGTAACAGCAAGTGGTAACCGTCGTTATGTTGATATTGCAGCGGCCAAGGCAGAAGCTAAGCCAGAAACAAAACCAGTTGCGAAACCAGCGAATAACCCAAGTCTCCCAGAATCAGGCACTTATACTTTCACAGGTCGTGCGTCAATTAAGGCAGAAGCTAAGGTTTCAAGTCCAGAGTTGGCCTACTATGACAAGGGTATGAGTGTAAACTACGATAAGGTTCTCACAGCCGATGGTCGTCAATGGCTTTCATACGTGACAGCAAGTGGTAACCGTCGTTATGTTGATATTGCAGTAGCTAAGACAGAAGTAAGTCAACCAGCCGCAAAACCAAGTCTCCCAGAATCAGGTCGTTATACCTTCACAGGTCGTGCGTCAATCAAGGCAGAAGCTAAGGTTTCAAGTCCAGAGTTAGCCTACTATGACAAGGGCATGAGTGTTAACTATGACAAAGTTTTGACAGCCGATGGGCACACATGGCTTTCATATGTGGCAGCGAGTGGCAACCGTCGTTATGTTGATATTGCTTAATGAAGTAATGAATCAGGTTGGACAATGTGTCCAGCCTTTTTTGATAGCCTTTCTTTATCATGAGATTGAATTTTTCAATTTTTGTGACGTCTTTTGGAGTGCTATAATGGTTAATATAGAATCGAGGTTACTATGAAAATTGCATTGGTACAGATGGATGTTGCTCACGGAAAGCCTGTGGAAAATAAAAAGCACGTGAAAGAGATGTTGGAGAGGGCACTTAGCGAAAAGCCTGACGTCATTGTGCTACCTGAAATGTGGAATACTGGCTATGCTTTAGATGAACTGGATGGGCTTGCAGACAAGGAAGGTTTGAATTCTCAAGAACTCTTGTCTCATTTTGCTAGGAAACATGCTGTGGCTATTATCGGAGGGTCCGTTGCTATTGAGAAGGACGGAAAATTCTACAACACGACCTACGTCTACAATAAGTCTGGGGACCTAATCAATACCTATAGCAGGGTCCATCTCTTTGGCCTAATGGCAGAGGACCAGTACATGTCTGCTGGGTCTTCGGAGTCTGTATTTGAGCTTGATGGTGTGATAGTTGCTAGTGTCATTTGTTATGATATACGTTTTCCTGAATGGGTGCGGACACAGATGGCACAAGGGGCCAAGGTGCTTTTTGTGGTAGCGCAGTGGCCAGAACCTCGTGTGCAACAATGGGAGATTTTGTTAAAGGCGCGTGCGGTTGAAAATCAAGCTTTTGTAGTTGCTGTTAATCGTGTCGGAACAGGACCAGACGATGTCTTTTCAGGGCATTCTATGGTTATCGATCCACTTGGAAATGTGGTCTTGCAATCCAAGGAGCATGAGGAGGGCATTTTTATGGCCGATATTAATCTTGAAGAGGTAGACAAGGTTCGAGGTCAGATTCCTGTTTTTGAGGATCGTCGCACGGACTTGTATCATTAAGGAGCGTTTATGTTATTTGAAGAATCGGACTTATTGAAGGCATTGCCAGAACAGTTTTTTGCAGGTTTGGTTGCTAAGGTTAATGCCAAGGTGGCGGAAGGAGCAGATGTGATCAATCTTGGTCAGGGCAATCCCGACCAACCGACCTATGACCATATTGTTGAGGCGCTGTGCCTTTCAGCGAAAAATCCTGCTAGCCATAAGTATTCACAGTTTCGAGGCAATCGTCCTTTTAAGGAAGCAGCTGCTAGTTTTTACGAAAAACATTATGGGGTTGATTTGGATGCAGAGCGTGAGATTTGTGTCATGGGTGGAGCTAAAATTGGACTAGTGGAATTGCCCCTAGCTTTGATGAATCCTGGCGACCTTCTGCTCTTGCCTGACCCAGGTTATCCAGATTACTTGTCAGGAGTGAGTCTAGGACGTGTAGCTTATGAGACCTTTCCTTTGACGGCTGAAAATGATTTTTTGCCAGATCTGGATGCCATTCCTGAGGAGACCGCTCGGCGTGCTAAGTTTATCTATATCAATTATCCGAATAATCCGACGGGGGCTGTGGCGACTAAGGCTTTTTATGAAAAGTTAGTTGCTTGGGCGAAGACCTACGAAGTAGGAGTGGTGAGTGATTTGGCTTACGGAGCTTTGGGTTATCAGGGCTATGAGAATCCTAGCTTTTTATCAACGCCTGGTGCTAAAGATGTGGGCATTGAGTTCTATACTTTCTCGAAAACCTTCAATATGGCTGGTTGGCGTTTGGCCTTTGCAGCTGGGAATGACCAGATGATTGAAGCCTTAAATCTGATTCAAGACCATCTTTTTGTGGGAATCTTTCCTGCCTTGCAGGAGGCTGGGATTGCAGCTCTCTTAGACCCTAAATCTGAGGAGGCTGTTGCTCAACTGAATGCGACTTATGATAGCCGTCGAGATGCTTTTGTCCAGGCAGCTGCTAAGATTGGCTGGCAGGCCTTTCCATCCAGAGGTTCTTTCTATGCTTGGATGCCTGTGCCAGAGGGGTACACCAGTGAGAGTTTTGCGGATCTTTTACTTGAGAAGGTCCATGTTGCTGTGGCACCAGGTAAAGGATTTGGTCCTGCGGGTGATGCTTATGTTCGTATTGGGCTTTTGGTAGAGCCAGAGCGTCTGGTCGAAGCGGTCGATCGTATTGCCAACTTGCATTTATTTAATAACTAGATAGCATTCGTGAAAACAAGTAGTTGAAAAAGACTGCTTGTTTTTTTCATATTAATTTCAGTTTTTCCTTGACAAATGAATAAAAATACAATAAGCTGGTTACATATTTATTCAAAAAGGAGTGCATAAATGAAAGTTTCAATCGTTGGTATCACTGGTTATAGTGGTTTAGAGTTAGTTAAAATTTTGAATAATCATAAAAAAGTGGAACTTGTTTCTATTCACGCAACCAAGGAAGTGGGCCGACGATTGTCTGATGTGTATCCCTATCTGACAGATGTTTGTGACTTAGATATTGAAGCTTATGATGCGGAAAAGATTATGAAAAAGGCGGATTTGGTTTTCTTTGCCACACCTTCAGGAGTTGCTAGTTCGCTTGCAGAGGAATTTGTTCAAGCTGATTTTCCTGTTATTGATTTATCTGGGGATCATCGCTTGCCGGCAGATGTTTATCAAGAATGGTATAAAAAATCACCTGCCAAGCAGAGTGTTTTGAATAAATTTACATACGCATTATCAGAATATACAGATGTGAAGGATAAGAAATTTATCGCCAATCCTGGATGCTATGCAACAGCGACGGAGCTGGCCCTGATTCCTTTGGTTGCTTCTGGTCTGATTGAGACGGATAGTGTCATTGTGGATGCCAAGTCTGGTTTAACTGGTGCGGGTAAGGCTTTGAGCGAGTCTAGTCATTTTGTCAATGTTCACGATAATTACGTGACTTATAAACTCAATCATCATCAGCATATTCCTGAAATTGTTCAAACCTTGCAGACCTTTAATCCGGAAATGCCTGAGATTCAGTTTTCAACGTCGCTTTTACCAGTTAATCGCGGAATCATGGCTACGGTTTATTGTAAGTTGAAGAAGGACGTGACTGTAGCTGATGTGGCTTCAGCATTCACAAAGGCTTATAGCGATAAACCCTTTGTACGTGTTCAAGACAGCTTGCCAGAACTACACAACGTTATCGGATCGAATTTTACAGATATTGGATTTGCCTATAATGAAAAAACCAATGTTCTGACAGTTATTTCAGTCATTGATAATCTGCTTAAAGGAGCAGCTGGACAGGCAGTGCAAAATCTCAACCTCATGCAGGGGTGGGATGAGACGGAAGGTTTGCTTATGACACCGTCATACTTGTAGATGTAAGCATAGAGTTAGGAGAAAAAAATATGAAAGTCATCGATGGAACAATTGCTAGTCCGCTGGGATTCTCAGCAGATGGGCTACATGCAGGATTTAAAAAGAGAAAAATGGATTTTGGTTGGATTGTCTCTGAAAAACCAGCCAGTGTGGCAGGAGTTTACACGACCAATAAGGTGATTGCAGCTCCTCTGATTGTGACCAAGACCTCAGTTAAAAAGGCTGGGAAAATGAAGGCTATCGTTGTTAACTCAGGTGTAGCCAATTCTTGTACAGGGACTCAAGGTTTGGAGGATGCTTACACCATGCAGGAGTGGACCGCTGAAAAGCTAGGTGTTGAACCAGACTTGGTTGGTGTAGCTTCTACGGGGATTATCGGTGAGTTGCTACCAATGGATACGCTGAAAAATGGTCTTTCCAAGATAGTAGTTAATGGGAATGCTGATGATTTTGCCAAGGCGATTTTGACGACTGATACAGCGACTAAGACCATTGCTGTGACGGAGACCTTTGGACGTGATGTGGTCACTATGGCTGGTGTCGCTAAGGGCTCAGGGATGATTCACCCTAATATGGCGACCATGCTTGGATTTGTTACTTGTGATGCTAATATTTCTAGTGACACCCTGCAATTGGCCTTGAGCCAAAATGTGGAAAAGACCTTTAATCAGATTACAGTTGACGGAGATACTTCAACCAATGATATGGTTCTTGTTATGTCAAATGGTTGCACGCTCAATGAAGAGATTCTGCCAGATACACCAGAATTCGATAAATTTTCGAAGATGCTGAATTTTGTGATGCAAGAGTTGGCTAAGAAAATTGCCAAGGACGGTGAAGGTGCTAATAAACTCATCCAAGTTGATGTGGTTAATGCCCCTAATGCCCTTGATGCACGTATGATGGCAAAATCAGTTGTCGGTTCAAGCCTAGTTAAAACGGCTATCTTTGGTGAAGATCCTAACTGGGGACGTATTTTAGCCGCTGTTGGCTACGCTGGTGTGGATGTTCCTGTGGATAATGTTGATATTATGCTTGGCGGTCTGCCAGTTATGTTGGCCTCTAGTCCTGTTTCCTTTGATGATGAAGAAATGAAAGACATCATGCATGATGATGAAGTTACTATAACGGTAGATCTTCATGCTGGTCATGAAAAAGGAACTGCATGGGGGTGTGATCTTTCCTACGATTACGTTAAGATTAATGCCCTCTACCATACTTAAGTTATCTATGATAAAGGAGTTAACTGATGACTACTGAATATATTGTAATCAAGATTGGTGGAGTAGCCAGTAAGCAGCTAACTCCTGAGATATTGACTAAACTGTCAGAATGGCAGCAGGCTGGTCAAAAAATTGTTATCGTTCATGGGGGCGGTTTTGCTATTAATCAGCTGATGGAGGAGAATCATATTCCAATTCACAAGGTCAATGGTCTTCGTGTGACGGGTCAGTCAGATATGGCTTTGATCAAAGAAGCTTTGGTTGACATGGTTGGGAAAAACTTAGCAGGTGAGTTGACTACTGCAGGTTTGCCAGCCTATCAGCTTGTAGATGAATTGTCAGACCTTGTTCATGCTGATTTCTTAGATCAAGAGACCTATGGTTTTGTGGGTGAGGTCAAAAACATCACTAATCAAACCCTAGTGAGCCTCCTATCTCAAGGCAAACTTCCCTTGATTCCGAGTCTAGGCTATAGTGAGCAGGGGGATTTGCTCAATATTAATGCCGATTACCTTGCCAGAGCAGTGGCGATTAGTCTAGGTGCTAAAAAACTTATCCTTCTGACAGATGTCAAGGGCGTTTTAGAAAATGGTCAGGTTTTGGAGCAGCTGAATTTTGTGGACGTTCAGAAAAAAATAGATTCAGGTGTGGTTACTGGAGGCATGATTCCTAAAATTCAAAGTGCTGTTCAGACAGTTCAGGCTGGTGTCGAGCAGGTCATTATTGGTGATAACCTGACAGACGGTACCATAATCAAGGAGTAAGAGATGACAAAATTATTTTCAAACTATAAGCGGGCAGCGATTGATTTTGCTTCGGCTCAGGGCAATTATTTGACGGATACAGATGGCAAGACCTACTTGGATTTTTCATCAGGTATTGGGGTAACCAATCTGGGTTACCATCCCCATGTCAATCAGGCTTTGACAGATCAGGTGGGCAAGATTTTGCACCAGCCTAATCTTTATCACAATCAGTTGCAAGAAGATGTTGCTAACCTTTTAATTGGTGACAAGGACTATCTGGCCTTTTTCTGTAACAGTGGTGCAGAGGCCAATGAGGCAGCCATCAAAATTGCCCGTAAGGCTTCGGGTAAACAAGAAATCATTACCTTCCAAAATTCCTTCCATGGTCGAACGTTTGGATCTATGTCTGCCACTGGTCAGGATAAAATCAAACAAGGTTTTGGTGAAGGTGTGCCCCACTTTAGCTATGCTATTTTCAATGACATAGACAGTGTCAAGTCCCTAGCCAATGAAGCAACTGCGGCTATTATGCTGGAGTTGGTTCAAGGGGAATCAGGTGTGCAACCTGCGGATCAGGACTTTGTTAAGGCTTTGTCTGATTATTGTAAGGAGACAGGTATTTACCTCATTGTAGATGAGGTTCAGACAGGAATTGGTCGTACTGGTAAGCTTTATGCTTATGAGCACTACGATATTGAACCAGATATCTTTACTCTGGCCAAAGGCTTGGCCAATGGGGTGCCAGTTGGAGCCATGCTTGCCAAGTCCTCCCTTGGGGTAGCTTTTTCTTACGGAAGTCATGGCTCTACCTTTGGAGGAAACAAACTGGCCATGGCGGCGACCAAGGCTACGCTTGAAGTTATGTTGGCTCCAGGATTTCTGGATACTGCTCTTGAAAATGGAAACAAGCTACAAGAACAATTGCAGGCAGCTTTATCTGATAAAGAGACAGTTACCACTGTACGTGGTTTGGGCTATATGATTGGGATTGAGACCACTGGCGATTTGGGAGAATTGGTTCAGGCAGCTAGAGATAAAGGGTTGATTGTCTTAACTGCAGGGACAAATGTGATTCGTCTTTTGCCACCAATCACCCTAAGTGATACTGAAATCGAAAAGGGTGTGGCTATCCTATCAGAAATATTTGACTAGAACATAAAAATCACTTGATTCAAGAATCAAGTGATTTCTTTTACTTATTGTCAGTAGCAATCTCGCTGAGAAGTCCTTTAGCTGTTGTTGTTGGCAGAATACGGACACGATTAAGTGAGAGGAGACCATCCTTGGCACTAGCGAGTCCTTCGTTGGTTGTTAGTCCTAACTTGTATGTTTTCTTAGCTAGGTCCAGTGTCGTTTGATTGTAGCGACCTGATGGGTAGGCAATGGTATTGACCTTGGTATTGAGTTTGTTTTCAAGGAAGTCAATAGAATCCGTTAATTCAACCTTTTGTGTTGCCTTGTCAGTGGCTGACAAATCAGGGTGGTTAACCGTATGAGACTGGAAGCTCATGCCGTGCGCCATCATTTCTTTCATCTGCTTGACGGTAAGATTTCCAGCATTTCCCTTCTTAACAAAGCCAGTGATTACATTGTTGGTCGCCTTAGCCTTGTATTTTTTGAGAATCGGATAGGCAATCGTATAGAAATCTTCGTTACCATCATCAAAGGTCAACCAGACAACCTTCTTAGCAGGCAAGGCATTTTCGGTGAAGGCCTTATAGGCTTCTTCAGGCGTTAGGAAATAGTAACCTGCATTAGCCAAGGCCTTGATTTGTGTCTCGAAGAGGTCTGGGTCAACGATAAGGTTGGCGTTGGAAGCTTCAGATGGATCCATGACGTGTACGGCATGATACATCAGGATAGGGATTTGGACAGGCTCGTCATAGGTTTTCCATTTTGCTGTACTCGTAGATTGGCTTGTCTGGGTTCCTTTTTGGCTATTTGCAGACTGCTTTGGTCGGTTTAACATAAAAACTGCCAGTAAGCCAAGGAGGACTAGATTTAGTAAAAGCAGAAGAAGGTTCAGTTTCTTTCTGTTAGCGTAAGTTGATTTTTTCTTTTGAGAAGTCATTGTATCCCCTTTCAAATAGGTCTAGCTATTATTCTAACAAAAATGGAGTGGAAATGCACAGAATTTTCAGTAAAAAAGAATACTTAGCTCCTTAAATGGCAACAATATTCTGTCAATTCCGATAGAAATATGTTACAATTAAAAAAATGTATGTTTTTAAGGAGAAATCGTAAATGTCTATTAAAATTGGATTGCTTGGCTTTGGTACAGTAGCTAGCGGTATTCCTTTCCTTTTGAAGGAAAATGGCGAAAAGGTTCTTGCAGCCTCACGTGACCAACTTGAAATTGCAAAAGTTTTGGTTAAAGATGACGAGGAAAAAAATCGTCTTATCGCTGCAGGCAATGACTACAATTTTGTCACAAATGTTGACGAAATCCTTAACGATGACGAGATTCAAATCGTTGTTGAATTGATGGGTCGTATCGAGCCAGCTCGTACTTTTATCACAAAAGCACTTGAAGCAGGTAAAAACGTTGTTTCTGCTAACAAAGACTTGATTGCTACTCACGGCAAAGAGTTGATTTCTCTTGCCCAAGATAAGGGTGTGGCTTTCTACTATGAAGCTGCTGTTGCTGGTGGTATTCCAATTTTGCGTACTTTGGCTAATTCTTTGACATCTGACAAGGTGACACGTATCCTTGGTGTGCTTAACGGAACATCTAACTTTATGATGACTAAGATGGTTGACGAAGGTTGGTCATATGAGGATGCTCTTAAGACTGCCCAAGAACTTGGTTATGCTGAAAGTGATCCAACCAACGACGTTGAAGGTATTGACGCTGCTTATAAAGCTGTTATCCTTAGCCAATTTGGTTTTGGTGCCACAATTGATTTCGACGATGTGACTCACAAGGGGATTACAAACATCTCTACTGATGATGTAGCTGTCGCTCAAGAATTGGGCTATGTCATCAAATTGGTTGGTGATGTGCGTGAAGTAGAATCAGGTATCTCAGCAGAAGTATCACCAACATTCTTGCCAAAAAATCACCCACTTGCTAGCGTTAACGATGTTATGAATGCGGTCTTTGTTGAATCTATCGGTATTGGCGAATCAATGTACTACGGACCAGGTGCTGGTCAAAAACCAACAGCAACATCTGTTTTGGCAGACATTATCCGTATTGCTCGTCGTCTTTCAGATGGTAATGTTGGTAAACCATTTAACGAGTTCCGTCGCGACTTGCCATTGGCTAATCCAGCAGACGTTAAGAGCAACTACTACTTTGCCCTTGATACGCCAGACGAAAAAGGTAAAATCCTTCACTTGTCTGAAATCTTCAACTCAGAAGATATTTCATTTGAACAAGTCTTGCAACAAAAAGCAAATGGCACAACAGCTCGTATCGTTGTGATTACACATGCTATGTCTAAGACACAACTTAAAGCTGTTACTGAAAAACTTGAAGCAGCAGAAGATTTCACAGTTGTCAACACATTGAAAGTTTTGTCTAACTAATTGATAAGCCCATACTGGTGCGTATAAGAAAGGTATTCAAGGAGAAAAGTCGCTGATGGCTTTCCTCCTTTTGGTGTATTATTATGAAAATTACTGTTCCAGCAACATCTGCCAATATTGGTCCAGGTTTTGACTCTGTAGGTGTTGCCGTTTCTAAATATTTGACAATCGAGGTGCTTGAACCAGCAGATGCATGGCATATTGAACATGATTTGGGAGATATTCCCTCAGATGAAAATAACCTCCTCATTTCAACAGCCTTGCAAGTGAAGTCTGATTTGCAGCCTCATAAATTGGTGATGACATCAGATATTCCCTTGGCGCGTGGGCTAGGTTCTTCAAGTTCTGTTATTGTCGCAGGAATCGAGTTGGCCAATCAATTGGCAGACTTGAAGCTCTCAGACGATGATAAACTTGATATTGCGACCAAGATTGAAGGTCACCCGGACAATGTTGCTCCAGCTATTTTTGGGAATCTTGTTGTGGCCTCTTATGTGGACGAGCATGTTAATAGCATCGTTACAGATTTTCCAGAGTGTGCCTTTGTAGCCTTCATTCCGAGCTATGAACTCAAGACGTCTGATTCACGTGGGGTGCTTCCAAGTGACTTGTCTTACAAAGAAGCTGTGGCTGCATCATCTATTGCCAACGTTGCCATTGCTGCCCTCTTTGCAGGTGATTTGGTTAAGGCGGGACGTGCTATCCAAGGAGACATGTTCCACGAACGCTACCGTCAAAAACTGGTTAAAGAATTTGCGACTATTAAAGAATTGTCAGGCCAATACAGTGCTTATGCGACCTATCTCTCAGGCGCTGGCCCAACAGTTATGACCTTGACGCCAAATGATCAGGCTGAGGCTCTTAAAACGGCAATAGATGGTCTTGGTTTAGATGGTGAAACCTTCATCCTATCTGTGGATAAAGCAGGTGTTGTCGTTGAGTAGAAAAAATCAAGGGCTACTCTTTGGTCTAGCGACTTATATTCAATGGGGATTTTTATCCCTTTTTTGGAAGCTCCTAGCAGGTGTTTCGGCTTATAACACCTTCTCATGGCGAATTGTTTTTACTGTAGTGACTATGTTGGTCTATGCCCTAGTTGCTAAGCAAAATGCACGTTTCAAAGGTGAGCTAGTCGAACTTTGGCAGGATAAGAAAGTCTTACTTCGCATGCTACTTGCCAGCTTTCTCATAGCAGCTAACTGGTTGATTTATATCTATGCTGTGGGTCATGGTCAAGCGACGCAGGCTAGCTTGGGCTATTACATTATGCCTATTGTTTCTATCCTATTTGCCCTCATTTTTCTTCGTGAATCATTGAGTAGGACCATGTTGGCAGCAGTGGTATTGGCCTTTATAGGAGTACTGGTTCTTGTTGTCAATACAGGAAAACTTCCCATGGTTTCTTTGGGATTGGCCCTGACCTTTGGTTTCTATGGTTTAATCAAAAAAGGGGTTAAGCTCTCCAGTGACGTAGCCATGCTAGTAGAAAGTGGCTTGCTACTACCTTTTGTAGCTATCTATCTCATATTCTTTTCTCCAGAATCATTTTCTTCCTATTCGAGCTTGGAGATGTTTCTTCTAGTCATCTCAGGTGTAGTGACGGCTGTTCCTTTGCTTTGCTTCTCAGAAGCAGTCAAAAGGGCACCGCTTAACCTTATCGGTTTCATCCAGTATCTTAATCCTACCATTCAACTTCTTGTAGCCATTCTCATTTTTGGTGAGACGGTCAGCTTTGGAGAATTGAAAGGCTTCCTCTTTATCTGGATGGCCATCTTAGTCTTTGTAACTGGCCAAATAGTAACATTTCATAGAAGTTCCTGATAGCTATCGGGAACTTTTTATAATGCCGTTCTAAAAATTAATCAAGCTTATCTGACAATTTTAGAATTTTAAGATATAATAGTGATATTAGATTAAAATAATGGAGTATTTTATGCGAAAAATGAAAAAGCTAGCGAGCTATCTGATTCTGCTTGCTATTCCAGTTGCTATTGCTGTAGCCCTGTTTGTTTTTAACGGTTCGGGTTATCGCTTGTCAGAACAAGATGCGGCAGACATCGCCTACAAAAATGCTGGTGTCCAAACTTCTGAGATTTCTCAATCAGCAATCTCAAAATTACGTATTGGATTACATGGAAGCTATAGTGTTAGTTTTACAACACCCGACAATCATTTTGAATACACTATTGATGGTCAGTCAGGATCTATTTTGAAACATAAGAGTGACCATCCAACATCTAAGGATGAGGATGATACTAAAAAAGGTGAAGAGACTAAAGATGAGAGTCAGTCTAGCGAAAGCAAGGATGAGCCACCAGTATCTAAAGAAGCTGCTCAAACAACAGCACTCAATCATGCGGGATTGGCTGAAGGTTCTGTAACGAACTTGACGGTAGATTTGAAGACTGAAGGAAGCGGGAAAGTCTACAATATTAGCTTTGATTATGCAGTGAGTCATTTGCGTTATAAATACGCAGTAAATGCTGATTCAGGAGCTATCGTTGCCTATACGACAGAGTACCTCGCAGGGGCTGCTACTCCTGCGAGGTAGGTTGCAGATAGAGTGAGAGTTCTCCTTATTATTAAGATTAAGGAAAAACCTTGCAATTTCTCTGAAATGGTGTAAACTTAAAGTGAAAACGGTAACAGTAGTTGTAAAAGTTGCCGTAGAATCAAGGAGGCTTTGGCCATGAAAGAATTCCAAGCATTTAAAGACACGCTTAGCAATAAGGCTCTCAAAGCCATTTACGAAGAAAGTAAATTGGAAGTTCAAGATGAAACAACTGAAGGTACAGAAGCCTTCTCACTAGCCTTGGCAACCCAAATGGCTATCAATCTACTCGAAAGCTATGAAAAATGGCTAAAAGAAGAAAGAGCTAAGGAAGAAAAATAAGATGGAATCCTTGTCGGAAGACGGGGATTTTTCTTATGCTTGAATGTACAATATAAGTGCACAATAAAAACTCATAAGATTTTCTAGTAAAATAGAATTGAACGAACTAGTTACGAAAGGAAATCTTATGAGCTACCATCATTTTACCATAGACGAGCGTGAAAGTATTCTCATTTACCGTACGCAAGGCCTAAATTTTTCTCAAATTGCTAAGTTACTTCATCGTCATCCATCTAGTATTAGTCGTGAGTGGAAGCGCCATACAAAATCAGGAGCTTATTCTCCAAATCATGCACAGGAATCGTACCATAATGCCAAATCACACTGTGGGCGGAAACGGATGCTTGAAATAGATCACAATTTAAGCAATACCATCAAACATCTATTTCTCGATTACCAATGGTCTCCTGAAGAAATAGAAGGTCGGTTGCGCTTAGAGTATGGGAAAACTGTTGTTAGTTATCAAACAATCTATAGAGCCATTTATCGAGGACATTTTGAGGATAACTCATTATCTCATGGTGCTCGTGGTGTCATTCGTAAACTTCGTCATCGTGGGAAAACACGTCATACTAAAGGTCATGTTGAAAATAGAGGGAAAATATCCATTTCTCATACAATTCACGAAAGACCAGAAGAGGCTAATAATCGAACTAGAATAGGAGATTGGGAAGCCGATACTGTTGCAGGTAAAACTGGAAAAGCTTGTTTAGTGACTCTAACAGACCGTTATTCTCGTTTTCTAAAAATCAAAAAGGTAGCTGTTAAGAAAAGCAAGTTGGTAATAGAAGCTATGGTAAAACTGTTAGAACCCTTGACGAAGTATACAGTAACTCCTGATAGAGGGAAAGAATTCACGTATCATCAGAAATTGAGTGATCAATTGAACATTGAAGTCTATTTTCCTGACCCTCATGCTCCATGGCAACGAGGAACCAATGAGAACACGAATGGATTACTTAGAGAATATTTTCCAAAGGGTAGTGATCTAACATTGGTTGATGATCAGACTATTCAGCTATGGGAGAACAAACTTAATAATAGGCCACGAAAATGTCTTAACTGGAAAACACCTTATGAAGTATTCTATGGGGAAAGTATGCACTTAATTTGACAATTCAAGTGAGAATAAGAAGTGATGCATTGTATCTATGTTTCAAAGTGGAATCTGTAGTCTGACTTATTGTGATAACATCTTCCCCATAATTTCGTTTGTCTTGAGATTAAAAATGTGATAGAATAAGACCAATCAGAGGTGCTTTGAAGCCCATTTGTCACAGGAAGCGGTGGTACTGAGAAATCCGCACAAATGCCAAAGCTGGTTGCTGATGGTCAAATTGAATCAAGAAAGCTGTGAGTGGTTGCCACTCAAAACTGGGTGGTACCGCGGATACACATTCGTCCCTGTCATATTATGGCAGGGATTTTCTATATCTTTTAAAGAACCAAGACCGAAGGTCGCAGGTGAATTTAGAGATATTGATGCAGACGGAGCGAAAGCGAGGTCTACGTTCCTACCAAAGGAGGGTGACATGAAGCAATCTTTTGAGACCAGTAAATTGTATTATGGTTTTCCCATTTTTATCTTGGGTTACCAGGACCAGACACATGGCTATAATGTGACGACTTGTAGTTCTTCCTATAGTCTAGGAGATTGGCTAGTCATCGGGGTTGGTAGCGAGGAAAATGCGGCAGACCAGATTAAACATTATCAGAAATTTACAGTGAATATTCCTGATGAAAACCTCATGCTAGAGATGGAACAGGCTGGTTTTATTAGTCATCGTGAAAAGATTGATAAACTTGGCTTGGATTTCCGACCTTCTGAACTGACACAAGCACCTATTTTGGATGCTTGTCCAGTCGTTTTGGATTGTAAGGTAGACAGAATTATTGAGGAAGATGGTATCTGTCATATCTTTGCTAAGATTCTAGACCGTCTGGCTGAATCTGATTTGTTGGATGATAGGGAACATTTTAAAAATGACCGTTTTGCACCGGCTTACTTTATGGGAGATGGACATAAGCGTGTCTATCGCTATCTAGATGACCGAATCGACCCCATGGGAAGCTTCATCAAGAAAGCGAGGAAGAAGAATGACAAGAGCTGAATTACCAGAACAAATCGAAACAGAACGTCTTCTTTTACGAGTCCGAACAGTGGCGGATGCCGAAGATATCTTTGATTTTGCCAGTCGTCCAGAAGTCTCTTACCCAGCAGGATTTCCACCCGTCAAGACCTTGGAAGATGAGATTTACTATCTAGAGCATATCCTCCCCGAGCGCAATCAAAAAGACAATCTCCCAGCTGGTTATGGCATTGTGGTCAAGGGGACTGATAAAGTGATCGGTTCTGTTGATTTCAACCATCGCCACGAAGATGATGTGCTGGAAATTGGCTATACCTTGCACCCAGATTATTGGGGCCGAAGCTATGTGCCAGAAGCGGCGCGTGCTTTGATTGACCTAGGATTTAAGGATTTGGGTCTTCACAAGATTGAGCTGACATGTTTTGGCTACAATGTCCAAAGTCAACGCGTCGCTGAGAAGCTTGGTTTTACCCTCGAAGCTTGTATAAGGGACCGCAAAGATGCCCAAGGAAATCGCTGTGACAGTTTGATGTATGGCTTGTTGAAGAGTGAGTGGGAAGTAATGATAGATGGCTAAAAAGAAAAATCGACAAAAAGAATTTAAGCGTAAGCAAAAATTGATGATAAAAGTTGTTTCTGAAGAAGAAATTGCATTGACAGAATCACTTGGGTATCAACCTGTCTTTGTAGAACGTCGGAAAATTCAAAATTTTGATGAACAAAACATAGCAATGATGCAATATTTTTATGAATATGGGGTTTATCCGGATGTTCAGGAAATCAATTCCAAATTGGGAACCGGGACTTTTGATTGGAATCAAGATCATGCTTTATTCAGAGAAGCTATGTATACTCCAAATAAACAAAAGAGAAATAAACTGTTAAAACAAGTTTTAAAGCTTAACCCAGATTATTTTGCTGCCGAGTATCATCTTTTTCTTTCGACTGTTCAAGACATTGACTTACCAACTTTTAAAAGAGTATTGGAATTTGAAACTCTGGTTTTAGAAAAATGGAAAATCAATGGGTATAACAATTGGAACTCCTTTGAAGCACGCCCGATCCTAACTGCTCTTATGTTTCTGATTGAATATTATATGGCGGAAAGATTTTATTATAAGGCTTTGGAAATGGTTAACTTATACTTAAGTAAACAACCAGAGCGATTCCCTCCTAACTTTGTTTTCTGTATGCTCTCTCTATATCATATCACTGGACAAGAATCTAAAGTTGAACGGTTCTATCAGGAAGAACTGAATCAAGGAATACGTAGTGATACTGTGTTGATACATGCTATTATTTCTGCTTTCTCTAGAGGAAAGGTTGAAGAGGCAAGTAAATTATTTGCAAAACTTGTGGAAATCAACGATGATGCTGTTGACTATTTTATAGATGAAGATTGGCCCTTTAAGATTCCTGAAATAGAAGAACTGGAATGTTATTACCCAAATTCAGTCGAATCACTACAAGCTAGCCTGTATCCTATGTCTGATTATTTACAGGAAAATATTATTTTGACAGACTTTTTGACAAATGAGGCAGAGAAATTTTGCTCTATATCAGGAATTACTAGCCCTCCTGATTTAGCGGAAAAGTTATATACGGTAACTAACTGGTTCTCGTTTATGCGAGAAGAGAAAATGAAGGGAATTCGGATGGATATTGTCCGCATTTTTGTTGAAAATGGAATTCAAACGTCTGCTGACTTTAAAAATTGGACAGAAAAAGAAATCCTCGCTTTGAAGGGAATTGGTCCTGTTACCGTTCAGAAGCTAAAGGGAAATGGGATAAGGTTTAAAAAAGATAATTAATTATTTATTAATAAAAATTTAAATAAACAATAGAAATAACTAGAAAGGACACACACATGTCTAAAGAACTTTCACCAAAATACAATCCAGCCGAGGTTGAGGCTGGTCGTTACCAAAAATGGCTTGACGAAGATGTTTTCAAGCCTTCTGGCGATAAAAAGGCTAAGCCTTATTCAATCGTTATTCCACCACCAAACGTAACTGGTAAACTTCACCTTGGTCACGCTTGGGATACAACCTTGCAAGATATCATTATCCGTCAAAAACGTATGCAAGGTTTCGATACGCTTTGGCTTCCAGGTATGGACCACGCAGGTATTGCTACTCAAGCCAAGGTTGAAGCCCGTTTGGCTGAAGATGGCATCTCTCGTTATGACCTTGGTCGTGAAAAATTCCTTGATAAAGTCTGGGAATGGAAAGACGAGTATGCGTCAACTATCAAGCAACAATGGGGTAAGATGGGACTCTCTGTAGACTACTCTCGTGAGCGTTTCACACTTGACGAAGGTCTTTCAAAAGCGGTTCGTAAGGTTTTTGTAGAGCTATACAAGAAAGGCTGGATCTACCGTGGCGAATTTATCATCAACTGGGATCCAAAAGCTCGTACAGCCCTTTCTGATATCGAGGTTATTCACAAGGATGTCGAAGGTGCCTTCTACCACATGAACTACATGTTGGAAGACGGTTCACGTGCCCTTGAAGTAGCAACAACACGTCCTGAGACTATGTTTGGGGATACTGCAGTAGCGGTTAACCCAAATGATGACCGTTATAAAGACTTGATTGGTAAAAATGTTATCTTGCCAATCTTGAACAAGCCAATCCCAATCGTTGGGGACGAACACGCAGACCCTGAGTTTGGTACTGGTGTGGTTAAAATCACTCCTGCCCACGACCCTAATGACTTCTTGGTTGGTCAACGTCATAACTTGCCACAAGTCAATGTTATGAACGATGATGGTACCATGAATGAATTGGCTGGTGAATTCAACGGTATGGACCGCTTTGAAGCACGTAAGGCTGTTGTTAAGAAATTGGAAGAAATCGGTGCCCTTGTCGAAATTGAAAAAATGACTCACTCAGTTGGTCACTCAGAGCGTACAGGTGTGCCCGTTGAGCCACGTTTGTCTACCCAATGGTTTGTTAAGATGGATCAATTGGCTAAGAATGCTATCGCAAACCAAGACACAGACGACAAGGTTGATTTCTACCCACCTCGTTTCAACGATACCTTCCTTCAATGGATGGAAAATGTCCATGACTGGGTAATCTCTCGTCAGCTCTGGTGGGGTCACCAAATCCCTGCTTGGTACAATGCTGAGGGTGAAATGTACGTTGGCGAAGAAGCACCAGAAGGTGACGGATGGAAACAAGACGAAGATGTCTTGGATACTTGGTTCAGTTCTGCCCTCTGGCCATTCTCAACTATGGGTTGGCCTGACGTGGAAGCAGAAGACTTCAAACGTTACTTCCCAACTTCAACCTTGGTAACAGGTTATGATATCATCTTCTTCTGGGTGTCTCGTATGATCTTCCAATCATTGGAATTCACAGGACGCCAACCATTTAAGAATGTCCTTATCCACGGCCTTATCCGTGACGAGCAAGGACGCAAGATGTCGAAATCTCTTGGTAACGGTATCGACCCAATGGATGTTATCGAGAAATATGGTGCCGATGCCCTCCGTTGGTTCCTTTCAAACGGTTCTGCACCAGGTCAAGACGTGCGCTTCTCTTACGAGAAAATGGATGCTTCATGGAACTTCATTAACAAGATTTGGAACATCTCGCGCTACATCCTCATGAACAATGAAGGGTTGACCTTGGATGCGGCACGTGAAAATGTAGCTAAAGTGGCTGCTGGTCAAGCAGGTAACGTTACAGACCGTTGGATTCTCCATAACCTCAACGAAACTATCGGTAAGGTCACTGAAAACTTTGATAAGTTCGAATTTGGTGTGGCTGGTCATATTCTCTACAACTTCATCTGGGATGAGTTTGCGGACTGGTATGTTGAGTTGACTAAGGAAGTGCTTTATAGCGATAACGAGGATGAAAAAGTCATCACACGTTCTGTTCTTCTTTACACCTTGGATCAAATCTTGCGTCTCCTTCACCCAATCATGCCATTCGTAACTGAAGAAATCTATGGCCAAATCTCTGAAGGAACGATTGTGACTGCGGAATACCCAGTGGTTCGTCCAGAGTTTGAAAACGAAGAAGCAGCAGCGGGCGTTGAAGCTCTTAAAGACGTGATTCGTTCAGTACGTAACTCTCGTTCAGAAGTGAACGTAGCTCCAAGCAAACCAATCACTATCTTGATTAAGACAAGCGACAGCAAGCTCGATGCCTTCTTCAATGACAATGTCAACTACATCAAACGCTTCACAAACCCAGAACACTTGGAAATTGCAGCAGATGTCGAAGTACCTGACTTGGTTATGTCAAGCATCATCACAGGTGCAGAAATCTACTTGCCACTCGCTGACCTTCTAAATGTCGAAGAAGAATTGGCTCGTCTTGAAAAAGAATTGGCCAAATGGCAAAAAGAACTCGACATGGTTGGTAAGAAACTTAGCAATGAACGCTTCGTAGCTAATGCCAAACCAGAAGTTGTCCAAAAAGAACGCGACAAACAAGAAGATTACAAAGCTAAATACGATGCGACAGTCGTACGTATTGAAGAAATGAAGAAATTGGTGAAACAACAATTGATTAAAGTTTTCTAAAAATATATTCTGATTGCTTTTAAATAAATTTGATAATGATATTAATTATTTCCTGATGCAATAGTTGAATATATGGAGCATAATAAAATGGGCCTAGAAGAAAAAATCCGTAAAGACATTGTGCTTATTAATAGCAAAATTTCTAGTTTTAAGAATAAAGATGAAATTATTCGACATCTTAAAAAGAAATTTGATGCTTTGACAAATTTTGAAAAAGAACAACTCTGGGAAGATTTTAAAAACGAGAATTTTATAAAAACTCGAATTTCCGAAATTGCAATAAACAAAGTGTTGTATAAGAAACATGTTGGAGATTATCTTGAATCTAAAATGTTGAATATAATTGAAGAGAAGTGTAAAGAAAGTTCTTATGACTTATTGTCCGAAATCATGTCAAAATCGCTATTAACTGAACTTGATTTTCCATTAGATGAAAAAGAAACAAAAATTTTGATAAAACGTCTCTCGAAATCAATTAGATCTCTATTCCCGTTAATACTATCTGATGGTTTTAGTACTAATCTTAGTTCTGTAGATACCGGTATAATGACATCCAATGCAGGAGATTCTGCTCAATTTTTGTTTATTGCTAGGGCTATATTAGCAGGTTTTGATAGTTCAAATGTTGATGTTAGAACTTCTAGATATGATGCAATTGTTGGATATAAGGGAAAAACATTTAGAGTCCAAGTAAAAGGGATTAGTGGTAATACAATTTATTTTAAAGATCGCGCAAGAGGTGGACAAGGAATTGATTATACTCATGAGAGAAACAAAGGTAGACGTATTACAAAAGAAGATTGTGATATCTATGTAGCAGTTAATAAGAAAAATGGCTTGGTATATCTAATTCCTATAGAAGTTGTAGAGCAAAGCAAGGAAAAAGTTTCAACAAATGAAATGAAAAAATATCTTGAATACTGGAGTATCTTTGATGAACTTTTAGATCAAAAAATAAAACAAAAATCAAGAGCGCGTAAGTGGAAAGCAAGAATTAGATAATTAGTAAAGGAGCAAACATGACAAATTCTGTAAGTTCGAACCGACCAGAGAAGTACAACATTGCAGCTTTCTTCTCTGGTGTTGGGGGAATTGAGTTGGGATTTGAACAGACCAACGAGTTCAGAGTGGTGTATGCCAATGAATTTGATAAGTATGCGCGTCAGACTTATCGTTTGAATTATCCGAACACGCATTTGGATAGTCGGGATATTCATGCGGTGCAACCGAAAGACATTCCGGCTGAACGTGTGGATGTGATTATGGGAGGCTTCCCTTGTCAAGCTTTTAGTATTGCGGGTTACCGCAAGGGTTTTGATGATGATCGTGGTGATCTTTTCTTCGAATTGCTTCGGATGATTGAGGGACGAAAACCTCGTGCTATTTTCATCGAAAATGTAAAGAACATGGTTGGTCATGACCATGGGAATACTTTTAAGGTCATTCGTGAAGCTTTGACTGAGAACAACTACTTCATCAAGTGGAAGGTTCTCAATGGGAAAGACTATGGGAATATCCCACAAAACCGTGAGCGTATCTATATTGTTGGTTTCGATACTAAAGAAGCCTACGATGTTTTTGAATTTCCTGAAGAAGTCAATTTGACAACTTCTTTGAGTGATGTGATTGATTTTGGTGCGACACCTGGCGAAGCATTCTATTACAGAGAAGGTAAGCAAAGATTTTATGATGAATTAAAAGAGTGTGTGACTAGTCAGGATACGGTATACCAATGGCGTCGCCAATACGTTCGTGAAAATAAGAATGGTGTAGTCCCTACTCTGACAGCAAATATGGGAACAGGCGGACATAACGTTCCATTGATCTTGACAGACAGTGGTGAGATTCGTAAGTTGACTCCGAAAGAAACCTTTAATGTTCAAGGGTATCCAAAATCCTTTAGACTCCCAGAGGGGGTTTCTAACGGTCAGCTGTATAAACAAGCAGGAAACAGTGTCGTTGTTCCTGTAATTAAACGCATTGCGGAGAATGTTGCTAAGGCTTTAAACAAGGGTATAGGTAAAACTCAACATGATCGCTCAGGAAATATCGCAATTATCTATATCAAGATGAATGGACAATTTGAAGGCGAGTCGTATGTTAAAGATTTTGTAAATAATGAAGCCGATGCATACAAAAAAATTTATGAAGAATATGATGGCAATCTTGAAGTTATTACTGATAAACAGTATGAATCGTTGATTCGTAATAAAAAAAGTAAAGAGTTCTATATGCTGTCCATAAATAGATAATGAATCTATACGTTTTGTTTTTTCCAGCTAAAATTATGTTAGGTTATCCGAAAATCGTAGCAATTTAGCGTTTTACAGCATTATTTAACGAATTATATAAGTAAGAGGACTAGTGAAAATCTAGTCTTCTTTTGATATACTTAAGCAAGAAGTGAGGATCAATTGATGTGGGAACACCTAAAACAAGAACAAAAAGAAAAATACAAGACTCTCATTACCAATTTTGCTAGTCTGAGTGAGGCCTTTTCACAAAAAGCAGAAGTAGATGAAAAGAATAGCGCAGAGGATATTGCAAATACCTCCTATGATGCTTCGGTTGTCGTTGATGAGAACCACAAATATCTTGTTGGTATCAAATCATTTGGTCTTAATTCAGGCGACCAAAAGATTGCTCAGTTTAAGAAAGACTCACAGTCTTGGAATGAATTACTAAGTGAAATTACTTTTTATGCTGAGATTTCTCCTGATAAAGAAAGTGCAGATAGGGAAAATTATGGGCGATATGAAAAATTAGCTCGAAAAATTGCAACTTTACGGAATCAACGAATTGAATCTTCCAAAGCATTGATTAAGGGTTTTAAGTCAGATTCAACCCATGTGGAGGCTGTGTATCATGTATTAATGCCGACACCAAAAGGTAGAGTCCCTCAAATTCATGTGGGCGAGACATCTTATTTACCAGTTGATTTGGACAATTTACAAATTAAAGGGTCGACCAATCTAAAAAATCCAACGAATTTTAGGTTTACCGATGGTCATCATGATTACAAATACACTGCTGCAGATAGTCAGCTACATATGACTTTTAATAATAAGGAGATTATTGTCGATACTTGGGATGTACAGTATGTCGAAGACCCCTTTTATCTTTTTGAGAATCTTCATTTATTGACAGCAGATAAGAAAGATTCTGATATTTTAGAAACTGTCTCTTGGGTAATCACAGATAAAAATGGTAATGTAGAAGAAAATTCTGGTTTTAATGGATTTAATGGCGGATCCAAGTTAGCTAAGAAAGACCGTTTACCACGTATTATAAAATTTCAGCATCGCTTTAAAAACGAGTTATCCTCAGAGGAGATGGCTTTTGCTATACATTCATTAGAGGAGATTCTATTAAAAAGTTGGAAGACTAAGGAAGAAAAAAATCAAATGAAGATTATTCGTGAGAAGTTAGTAGATTTTGCTCACTTAAAGAATAATCGAAATTTAAAAAAGAGTATTGAAAAGTTGGTTTACCGACCTGTGAGCGAGGTTTACATCCCAATTCCAGAATCAAATCATTTTTATACCGAGCGACCAGATTTTTTTGGAAAAAATATTGGTACGTTTAAACCTGGAACAAAGAAGCTCGCTCTTTCAAAAGAAAATCGAACGTTTAAGTTGAAATTTTTACCATCTGGAGATATTATTGATGCCTATATTAACCAAGAATCTGGGAAAGCAATCCAGTCTATAGATAAACAGGATATTCTTGGTAATTGGATTTTGAGAGGAGTTTTCCAACTTGCTGAGCGGGAAATCCTAACGGCACAACGTTTAGATGAATTGGAAATCAACGGTATTCGTCTCAGCAAATTCAAAAATGGTGAAATTGGTATAGAGTTTATCTGGATTGATATTGATAATCCCCCATCAGATGCTATTGGATGGGTGGCAAAGAACAAATAATTATTTTCAAATTCCTAAAATAATTTTCCCCCTTCAGCTTTCTTTTTATGATATGACGAAATCAGTAACGATAATTTTATATTCGTAAGATACCTATAAGAGATGAGTAGTAGAAAAGTCGGAATAAAACATAATACACAATGGTTAAACTAAGCTATAGTAAGTTTGATATTTTTATTTATAACTACTTAACTAGATTGAATACTTCGTAAAACTAGAGTACTCTAGAAGTGAAAAAATCATAGAAATTCTTAGATTAATTGCACCAAAAACTTTCATAGATATGGAAATATATTTGTTTCTTGCAGACTTTCGAATTATTAAAGAGGACTTGGACATGGTGGGGAAGAGACAAACAAAGAATACCTAAGCGGAGATTATTCAGAATAAGTGTGGCGAATAAGTTTGTTCTCAATACAATTACTATCTAAAATATTCTGTAAGTTCTAACCGACCTGAGAAGTACAACATTGTAGTTTCTTTCTCAGATGTTGAAAAATAGAGTTATAGTTTGAACAAACCAATGAATATGATAGGTATGGTTGTCAGTCTGATTGTTTAAATGATTCAAATTTATATTTTGATAATCGTGAAACCTTATCCGCCCCTATGTATGTGGTGACATAAGAATTTTTTATGACAACTTCTTTGAATAGTCTCTTATTTTGAAAAAATAGAATTTTTTTGGCTGTAAAATGAAATTGTGATTAAGATAAATATTTGACTATTTTTTACAAGCCCAACTTTCAGTGTTGAGCTTGTTTTTTCATATTCAAAAAGGTTAGTATAGGGCTCTTAATTTTTCAAAAGAATTTACTGAAAACTCTTGAAATTCAAGAAAAAAGGAGTAGACTAATAGGTGATTAAACCTAGGAGGCAAGTCGTGAAATACTACGTTCAATTCATGTTGATTTGTTTGTTTGCCGTTATTGGTGAAGCTATTTCAACATTCTTCAAATTACCTATTCCTGGAAGCATTATTGGCCTATTCTTGCTTCTTATTGCTCTTCAGCTTAAGTGGATTCGTCTACGTCATATTCATGCAGTAGCAGAGTTTTTAATTGCCAATATGACTATTCTATTTTTGCCAGCAGGTGTCGGTATTATGGAACGATGGAATGCTATTTCAGCGAATATTGTCCCTATTATTTTGATTATTATGGGAGCCTTGGTTCTTAATATTGTAGTGATTGCAGTAGTTGTCGGTTTCATCAAAAAACATTTTGAAGGTGATTACGAGGAGGTTAAACGTGGCTAATTTTTTTAATACACCCTTGTTTGGGCTAACACTTTCTGTACTAGCTTACACAATAGGGCTTTTGATTTATCGCCGTTTTCCTAATCCCTTGACAACGCCTCTCCTTGTATCGACTGCCTTGATTATCGTCATTTTGCATTATACAGGTATTTCCTACAAGGATTACTATGTAGGTGGCTCTTATCTTAATAGTTTGATTATTCCTTCAACGGTCGCTCTAGCAGTTCCTTTTTACAAGAATCTGCACCTCATGCGCCATCACTATAAGAGTATTTTAATTGGATCAACGGTTGCCTGTGTTTTAAATACGAGTTATACGGCCTTGATTGCTAAGCTTTTTGGGATGGATTATTTCTTAGCCATCTCTCTCTTTCCTAAGTCTGTAACAACTGCCATGGCTGTAGGGATTTCGGAAAAAATGCAGGGGATTACGACAGTAACCTTGGTCGTCGTTGTTATTACGGGAATTTTAACCTCAGTCTTGGGTCCAGTCTTTTTAAAAATGATTGGTATTAAAGACCCAGTTGCTATCGGACTTTCACTAGGAGGGACCGGACACGCTGTAGGTACAGGAACTGCCTTCAGATATGGTCAGGTTGCAGGTGCCATGGGTGGTCTTTCAATCGCTGTAACAGGTATTCTATATGTCTTTATTAGTCCTATTGTGGCAAGTTTGATTCTGAAATAAAAAATTAAGGTTTGGATAGGTTTTCCAAGCCTTTTTAGCTGTGAAAAACAAGCAAAATCTGACCTTTTATGTTATAATTAAGGTTATGAATTATGGAGATTATATCTGGGATTTGGGTGGTACCTTGTTGGATAATTACCAGGTATCAACCCAAGCCTTTCTAGCAACTTTAGAACAATTTGAGCGTACAGCAGAACCTCAAGCAGTCTATGATGCCCTTAAGGTATCAACGAGTACTGCCATTGCTATGTTTGCGCCTGATATAGCTGATTTTCGAACCCTATATAAGCAGGAGGAAGCCAAGCATTTACAGAAACCTGTTCTTTTTGAAGGTGCTAAGGCTGTCCTAGCTAAGATTGTGGCTGAGGGTGGGCGTAATTTTTTGGTTAGCCACCGTAATCACTTGGTGCTAGAAATCCTTGACAAAGCAGAAATTGCCTCTTATTTTACAGAGGTTGTAACTTCTGAAAATGGCTTTGCTAGAAAGCCGAGTCCAGATGGTTTCCTTTATTTAATTAAAAAATACGATATTAAACACGGCTTGGTCATTGGTGACCGCCAGATAGATATAGAGGCAGGAAAAGCAGCAGGTCTGGATACCTTGCTTGTTGATGGCCATAAATCATTATTGGAGATTGTGACATAAATGACTGATGAATTAAAAAATCTTGAAGAAAAAGCGCAAGAATATGATGCCAGCCAGATTCAGGTCTTAGAGGGGCTTGAAGCGGTACGTATGCGCCCAGGTATGTATATTGGATCAACCTCAAAAGAAGGGTTGCATCATTTGGTATGGGAGATTGTCGATAACTCAATCGATGAGGCCTTGGCTGGTTTCGCCACTCATATTCAGGTCTTTATTGAGCCGGACAATTCTATCACGGTTGTCGATGATGGTCGTGGTATTCCAGTCGATATCCAAGAAAAAACTGGCCGTCCTGCAGTTGAAACTGTCTTTACAGTACTTCACGCTGGTGGTAAATTTGGCGGAGGCGGTTATAAGGTCTCTGGTGGATTGCACGGGGTTGGTTCTTCGGTTGTTAATGCCCTCTCAACACAACTTGATGTTAAGGTTTATAAAAATGGCTATATCCACTTCCAAGAGTATAAGCGTGGGGTCGTGGTAGCAGATTTAGCAGTAATTGGTGAAACAGAGAAACATGGTACGACTGTTCACTTTACGCCAGACCCAGAGATTTTCCAAGAAACTACCGAGTTTGATTTTGGAAAATTGGCTAAACGTATCCAAGAGCTAGCCTTTTTGAACAAGGGGCTTCGTATCTCTATCACAGATAAGCGTGAAGGTCTCGAACAAGAGAAACATTATCACTACGAAGGTGGTATCACGTCTTATGTGAAATACATCAATGAAAACAAGGATGTTATCTTTGATGAACCTATCTACACTGATGGTGAGATGGATGGTATTTCGGTTGAAGTTGCTATGCAATACACGACTGGCTATCATGAAACGGTGATGAGTTTTGCCAACAACATTCATACCCATGAAGGTGGTACCCACGAACAAGGTTTCCGTACAGCCTTAACGCGTGTCATTAATGACTATGCGCGTCAGAATAAGATTCTCAAAGAAAAAGATGATAATTTGACAGGGGATGATGTTCGTGAAGGTTTGACTGCTATCATCTCTGTTAAACATCCAAACCCACAGTTTGAAGGTCAAACCAAGACCAAGCTTGGAAATTCTGAAGTAGTTAAGATTACCAATCGTCTCTTCAGTGAAGCTTTGAGTCGCTTCCTCTTGGAAAATCCTGCTATCGCTAAGAAGATTGTTGAAAAAGGGATTTTGGCTTCTAAGGCCCGTATCGCTGCTAAGCGTGCCCGTGAAGTGACACGTAAGAAGTCAGGTCTTGAAATTTCTAACCTTCCAGGGAAGTTGGCAGACTGTTCATCGAATAATGCTGAAATGAATGAACTTTTCATTGTCGAAGGGGACTCAGCCGGTGGTTCTGCTAAATCAGGTCGTAACCGTGAATTTCAAGCTATTCTGCCAATTCGAGGTAAGATTTTGAACGTCGAAAAGGCTAGCATGGATAAGATTCTAGCCAATGAAGAAATTCGTTCTCTCTTCACAGCTATGGGAACAGGTTTTGGAGCTGAATTTGATGTCAGCAAGGCACGTTATCACAAGTTGGTAATTATGACCGATGCCGATGTCGATGGGGCTCACATCCGTACCCTGCTTCTGACTTTGATTTACCGCTTTATGCGTCCAGTCTTGGAATCAGGTTATGTCTACATTGCACAACCACCAATTTATGGGGTTAAGGTTGGTTCTGAGATTAAAGAATATATCCAACCTGGTGCAGATCAAGAAGACAAATTGCGTGCTGCACTTGAAAAGTATAGTGTGGGACGTTCAAAACCTACGGTACAACGTTATAAAGGTTTGGGTGAAATGGATGACCACCAACTTTGGGAAACTACCATGGACCCTGAAAATCGTTTGATGGCACGTGTTTCTGTGGACGATGCTGCGGAGGCAGATAAGATTTTCGATATGCTGATGGGAGACAAGGTTGAACCTCGCCGCGAATTTATCGAAGAAAATGCCGTTTACAGTACTCTAGATATCTAATATTCTTTTAAAAAAGGATGCAATGCTAGGATAACTATGATATAATCGTAATGTTATTCTACATTTATGAACATAATAGACGATTAAGGAGAAACTATGTCTAGCGGAATTGTTTTACTGATTGTAGTGGTAGTTATACTCGTAATTATCGCTTACTTAATCGGTATTCTTATTAGAAAACGAAATGATTCGCGGATTGCAGAGCTTGAAGAGCGCAAGCAAAGCTTGTTTGACTTGCCAGTTAATGAAGAAATTGAAGAAGTCAAAAAGCTTCACTTGATTGGACAAAGTCAAACAACCTTCCGTGAATGGAATCAGAAATGGGTAGATATCTCAACAAACTCATTTACAGATATTGAGAATCATATTTTCGAAGCTGAAAATATGAATGATACTTTCCATTTCTTCAAGGCTAGTGGTGAAATCAATAACATTGAGAGTCAGTTGGATCTTGTGGAAGAAGACATCAAGTCTATTCGCGAAGCGCTCTCAACCTTGAAAGAACAAGAAGAAAAGAACAGTGCTCGCGTTAAGCATGCATTAGACTTGTACGAAGAGTTGCAAAACTCAATCGAGGAAAACTCTGATAATTTCGGTTCTACCATGACCGAAATCAATAAACAGCTTAAAAACATTGAAGCTGAGTTTGCAGAATTCGTGACGCTTAACTCATCAGGTGACCCTATTGAGGCATCAAGTATTTTGGATCGTGCAGAAGAACACACTATTGCATTGGGTCAAATTTCAGAGAAGATTCCTGCGATTGTAGCTAAGTTGGAGGATGATTTCCCAGATCAGTTAGATGATTTGGAATCTGGCTATCGCAAGTTGATTGAGCAAAATTATCACTTCCCTGAAAAAAATATCGAACGTCGCTTCCAAGAAATTCGTGAAGCTATCCGTTCTAACTCAAGTGAATTGGTTTCTCTTGATTTGGACCGTGCGGAAGAAGAAAACGTTGAGATTCAAGATAAAATCAACAACTTGTATAGTATTTTCGAACGTGAAATTGCCTCATACAAGGTTGTTATGCGTCATAAGAAAATCTTGCCAGACTATCTTAAACACGCTAAAGAAAACAACAAAAAACTTCAAGAAGAGCTTGAGCGTCTCATGTTGACTTATATCTTCGATGAAACTTATGCGGCAGATGTTCGTAGCTTTGCATCTGATATCTCAGGTGTGGAGACAGCTGTGCTTCCAACCCTTGAAAACTTTGAAGCTCAGGTGAAGCCTTTCTCAGAACTTGAAAAGATCTTTGAAAAGAGTCTCAATACCTTGTCTGCTGTTGAAAATGGTCAGGTTGAGGTCTTTGAAAATCTTCAGGCTATTGAGAAAAACGAAGCTAAGGCACGTGAAGAGCTTGATATTTATGTTAATAAATTGCATGTTATCAAGCGTTACATGGAAAAACGTAACCTGCCAGGTATTCCTCAATCCTTCTTGAGTGTCTTCTTCTCAACAAGTGCTCAAATTGAGGCCCTTATGGATGAACTCAGCCGTGGACGTATCAATATCGATGCGGTCATGCGTTTGACAGAAACATCTAAAAATGCCATTGATCATTTGGAAGAAACTGCCTACTTGGTGGTTCAAAATGCAACCTTGACTGAGCAACTCTTGCAATACTCAAATCGCTACCGTTCGTTCGAACCTGCTGTTCAAAGTAGCTTTGAGCATGCACTTAAATTGTTTGAAGTTGATCATGATTATGATGCATCTTTGGAAGAAATCTCTTATGCCTTGGAAACAGTTGAACCAGGTGTGACAGATCGTTTTGTATCATCTTACGAGAAGACACGCGAACAAATTCGTATGTAAGAGAAAGATTCTGGACTAGGGTCCAGAATTTTTTGTAAGGTCCGTTTTTCATTTCATATTAAAATTAAATCTAGTGAAGGCTTAGATAGGCATCAAAGAATCGAGGTAATTATGTCAGAAGTTAAAGGTTTATTAGTTATGGACGTAGATTCAACGCTAGTCCAAGAAGAAGTTATCGATTTATTGGGTGAAGAAGCAGGCGTTGGTCAAGAAGTTGCTGAAATCACAGAGCGTGCCATGCGTGGAGAATTGGATTTTAGACAGGCCTTAAATGAGCGTGTAGCGACCCTCAAGGGATTGCCAGAGAGTATATTTGATAAGGTCTATGCTCGTATTCATTTCAACAAAGGAGCCAAGAAACTTGTGGATAAACTTCACGCCCGTGGCTTTAAGGTAGGCTTGGTTTCTGGAGGCTTCCATGAGACTGTGGATAGACTAGCAGCTGAAGCAGGAATTGATTATGTCAAGGCTAATCACCTAGAGGTGGTTGATGGTGTCTTAACTGGTAAGGTTTATGGTGAGATTGTTACCAAAGATGTCAAGGTAGCCAAACTCAAAGATTGGGCAGCAGAAAATGGTCTCGAACTCTCGCAAACCATTGCAATGGGTGACGGTGCCAATGATTTACCTATGATTAAGACAGCTGGTATCGGCATCGCCTTTTGTGCCAAACCAATTGTTCGTGAACAAGCTCCCTACCAAATCACAGAACCAGACTTGTATAAGGTAATCGAGATTTTGGATGAGGTTAAGAAATAGTAGATATATAAATAGTCCTTTGGAATCATCCAAAGGACTATTTGTATACCCAAAAAGCACCGATTCGGTGCCACTTTCTCAAGTTGAATACGGACTCAGCCTTATTTTAACTTTGCTGCCTTGTTTCGAATGGTTTCACTCTCTCTTTGTAACGATTTTTGGTTGACTTATCCTTAAACTCATCCTATCATAGAGGGGTCTAGTATTGAAATGGGGGAAGAGACATGTTATACGAATATCCAGCGATTTTTCACACGATTGAGGAAGGTTATCAAATTAGTTTTCCTGACTTTGGTCGTAGCATTAGGGCAGATTCTTTGCCTCTTGCCATGACGAAAGCATCTGTGTTTTTATCACATATTATTAAAGGGTATGAAGATAAGCCTTTACCTGAGCCGACTGCGGTTAGCAGTATTCCTAATGAGGAAGAACTCGTCGTGTTGATTCAAACAGAGCTTGATTAAGACTAAAAAACTCTCGGAAGATTAATTCCCGAGAGTTTTAGGTTTTATTGGCTACATAGACGCCCAGGACGACTAAAATGCCTGCAAAAATTTGTAGCTGCGAGAAGGGTTCTCCTAAGACGACAACAGCAGCTAGAATTGAGATAATGGTCGAAATTCCAATAAAGGATGCTGTTCGGTTAACTCCGATCTTTGCGATGGCAAAATTTGAAAGCAGATAGCCCAGAACACTGCATCCCAAGCCTTGATAAAGGATAGTGATAGTGAATTTTGGATTGCTCACAGGGAGGAGCAAGAGCTCTTTCAAATCGCCTGCTAGAAAGCCTTGGCTGAGTGCAAAGAGTCCAAATGTCAGGCAACCACTGGCAAGCATAAAATAGGTAATCTCAAGGCTACTAAATTGACTGGCTCTTTCGACATCAACGCAATAGAGGGCGTAGGAGACGACTGCTAGACCTAGAATCAAATAGCCCACAAGGGAGAAGTGGGTAGAACCGCCAGCAGCAAAGACAGCTATGATAATACCGATTAGGGTTGTGATGACACCGACCACCTGCCAACGGCTAGGCCATTCTTTTAAAATAAGGCTAGACATGATAAGGGCAACGACTGGGATGCAGGCCAGAAAGGCTCCACTTTCAGAAGCCGTCGTCATTCGAATGCCAATGGTTTCACAGATAAAATAGATTATCGGATTGAGGATGGCAATACGTGTCAGGGGTTTAAGATTTCTACCGTTAATGTTTATCCGACGTCGACTGATGAGAAAATAGAGGTTGATGAAAAGGAAGGCTGTAACAAAGCGCCAAGAGATTAAAGCCAGGTCACTGACCTGTGCCGTGATAGATTTGGTAAAGATAAAACTGAGCCCAAAGAGAATCTCACAAGTCGCTGCAGCCAAACATCCCAAGATGATTTTATTTTTCATTGTCTCACCTCCTGAATTTGGATTTCCACGCCTATTATAGCACTTTCAGGAAGCGTTTACATCAATCTGAACCTAAAAAATAGACTAGCAGATTAGCTAGCCTATCTTATCTTATTAGTTACCAATTGAGACAGTTCCGTCTGAACCAACTTTGACATTGGTACCGTCTTGGCTGTTAACTTCGACTGAACCATCTTGGCCAACTGTTGCACTGTTACCTTCGCTATCGTTGGCTTCGACAGTATTATTGCCGTTTGTTTTTGCTGAGTTACCGTTTCCGTCGCTCACTTCAGTTGAACCGTCTTTGTTGACTTTTACTGAAGCGCTTGAATCCGTTGAAGAAGATTCTTTGGTTACCTTGCTTGATGATGGTGTTGAAGATGATGAGTCAGTTTTGTCTTTAGAGTTGCCACATGCTGCTAAGGTCAACAAGGCAAGAACTGAGACAGAGGCTAAAGTTAATTTAGAAAATGTTTCCATAATAGTCTCCCTTTTTTCTTAGTAAATTTATTTTAAATGAAAAAAGAAAGATTTAAAAGCGCTTCCAGTTGTTTTTACGCAACTGTAATCCCTTGGTAATATCAGTGTTGTACAAGGCTAATCTATTGGAAAATAAGAGGTAGATTCCTTTACGCTGTTAGGAGGTTTGATAGATATTTCAAATCGTTCAGTCAGGTTGTAAGGCCTCTCTTTGTTATAATAATAGAAAACAGAATGAGGTGACATCATGTATCAAACGACAGTTAAAGGTGATAAACGATTCCATTCGCTTTCAGAGGGCTATGGAGCACCGGTGGAACTTTTTGGCTATACGGAAGATGGGGAAACACCGATGAGCTTGGTCAATATTGCCTTGGCTTCCTGCGTGACCATGTGTCTACAGAGCTATTTTGCCAAGTATCAGGGGATTGAGGAGCTTGCCATTCAGGTTGATTCCAACTATGAAGAAGGACATTTCACACTTGAGATTCAGTTACCTGAGGAACTGATTTTGGAAAATGAGCAAGAACTCTTAACTTTTGTGGATAATTATTGTCGAGTGAAGAAGCTTTTTCGTGAAGATATTCAGGTTGACATCAGCTTAGCAAAATAAGCTTATTATCCTTTATGAACTTCGTGTTATACTAATAGATAAAGACGTGCCATTTCATTGGGAGTGGAATGAGCAGCAATAGGAGGGCTTGCTATGCAAGACAAACTACATGAAATCCGTGTGTTTGAAAATTTTCAAGAAGAAGTATTTGAAGCTGGGCATGTTGTCGTGACAACTAAGGTTGTTGAGAAGTCCCTAAATTACTTTGGTAATGCTCACGGGGGCTATTTGTTTACGCTTTGTGATCAGGTCGCAGGGCTCGTAGCCATTTCAACAGGTGACTATGCGGTGACGCTTCAGTCTAATATCAATTATCTCAAGGCAGGGCATTTGTCTGACCAACTCAAGATTGAAGGTCTGTGTGTTCATAATGGTAAGACGACTAAGGTGGTGGAAGTTGTCATTACTAATCAGGAAGAGAAAATCCTTACAAGGGCTACATTTACCATGTATGTGACAGGCTCGGTCGAGGAATAGAAAAGGAGCGTTTATGTCAGATTTTCAAACCATGGATGACTTTGCGGTCTTTGTTAATGACTACCTGACACCAGACCAATTGAAAGTTCAAGCCTATTCTTATGCGTCAGACCAACAGGAGCTCTCTCTTCTTGTGACCGTTGATGATTATGAGATGATGTGTCGTTGGCATGCTGTCTGGACTTTTTCAGGGTTACACCAGGCCTTCTTTCAGTCTGTAATGGACTTGGATAACAGCTTTTCTATTGATAGTGATAGCTTGGCTATGAAAGTGCGTTTAAGGGATCAAGAGCTCTTGTTTCAAGCAAAGGGGCTTGAAATGGTGGTTGTCGATTTGCCTGAGCCCCTTTTTCGTTTAGCTGATGTGTCTTTTAACGAAGGAGGAAAGCACTTTACCTACCTTTGTGAAGACCAAAGTGTTACAGCAGAAGATTGGGTTTTGGTTCCTATAGGTTCTGGCAATGCTGAAAAAGAAGCATTTGTGGAAAAAATTTCCTATGTCCTAGCGGACGAGGTTCCAGTTGAGCTGAAAAAACTGAAGAAGGTGATTCAAAAGCTGGATTTAGTAACTGTTCGTTATGATGTGAAGGTTGTTCGAAAGGGATTTTTGAGTTTTTCAGGGATGGCTTTTGAGGGCGAGGAACTAGGTAAGCCAACAGACTTTCTTTGGGTACCCTTTTTGGCAGAACAAGATGATTTGGCTGTTCCTACCTATGGTATTCGAATCAATGATGGCAGTCGCAAGACTTATGTAACGGCCTTGGCTGGTGAGGATGATAGTATGGAAATGATTGCTCTTGCACCAGCTACTTATGCGGTTTTTAAACTTAGAGGGCCTGCTACAGCAGCTGTTTGGGAGAGTTTTCATTATGCTAAGAAACACTTTGAAATGATTGATCAGCCAACTGTAGAGGTTTATCCACCAGGGAATCGTCAGGCTGAAGATTATGAAATGGAAGTTTGGATTCCAATAAAGGAGGAAGTATAGATGCGTCTGGATAAGTTTTTGGTTGATTGTGGTGTTGGTAGTCGCAGTCAAGTCAAGACCTTTCTCAAAAAGAAGCAAGTGACCGTAAATGGTCAGGTGGAGACATCACCTAAGACTCAGATTGATGAGAATCAAGACCAGATTGCTTTTCAAGGTCAAGCATTAACACACGAGACCTTTGTTTACTATCTGTTAAATAAGCCTCAGGGTGTTATTTCAGCGACGGAGGATGCCCGTCACAAGACAGTACTTGATTTACTGGATGATACAGCACGACATAAGCAGGTCTTTCCTGTTGGTCGTTTGGATATTGATACTCACGGTCTCCTGCTTTTGACTAACAATGGCGATTTAGCTCACGCCATGTTGTCGCCTAAGAAACACGTGGACAAGATTTATCAGGCTAAGGTGGATGGAATCATGGATCAGGAGGATATCCTGGCTTTTGAAAAAGGAATTGAACTCAAAGACCATACTTGCCAACCAGCTAAACTAGAGATTGTATCAGTAGATAGGGCTGTTGGGACTAGCCTAGTTCAGATTACCATTGCTGAAGGGAAATTTCATCAGGTTAAGCGTATGGTAGCTGCTTGTGGTAAGGAAGTGACAGAGTTACAACGCCTAAGTATGGGGCCTTTAAGCCTGCCCAATGATTTAGAAGTCGGTGCTTGGCGACGTTTGACCGAGGAGGAGTTGGAAGCTTTAACGGTTTTTGGAATTCCTTTGGCTTAAGCTAGTCTAAGAGTTGCGAAATAGGCAGATTTTTGTTACTATTATTGTGAAATAATAGAAGAAAAAACGAGGTAAATTCAAGTGGCATTTGGAGATAACGGACCACGTAAGAAATCATTTTTTGAACGTCTAACAGTATTGGTCGTTTTGATTATGCTATTAGTAACAGTTGGGGCATTGATTTTCCAAGCAGTCGCAGCTGTCCTTTAAGACGCTATCAAGCGTTTTTTTGTGTATGTCGGAAATTCTTTCGTTTGTGATTGAATTTGTACATGGCATACAAATCAGAAAGAGAGAAATATAGATGAGTATGTTTTTAGATACAGCCAAGATTAGTGTCAAAGCTGGTCGTGGTGGTGACGGGATGGTTGCCTTCCGTCGTGAGAAATATGTACCTAATGGCGGTCCTTGGGGCGGTGACGGTGGTAAGGGTGGCTCAGTCATTTTCAAGGTTGACGAAGGCTTACGTACCCTTATGGATTTCCGTTATAATCGTAAATTCAAGGCTAAGAATGGCGAAAAAGGGATGACCAAGGGAATGCACGGTCGAGGTGCTGAAGACCTCATCGTTAGCATCCCGCCTGGTACGACAGTTCGTGATGCTGAGACAGGCAAGGTTATTACTGATATGGTTGAGGATGGCCAAGAGTTTGTCATTGCTCACGGTGGACGTGGTGGACGTGGAAATATCCGTTTTGCGACACCTCGTAACCCTGCTCCTGAAATCGCTGAAAATGGTGAGCCAGGAGAAGAACGTGAACTTCAATTGGAATTGAAGATTTTGGCGGATGTTGGTTTGGTTGGTTTCCCATCTGTTGGTAAATCAACAATCCTCAGTGTGGTAACCGCAGCAAAACCAAAGATTGGTGCCTATCACTTTACGACAATTGTTCCTAACTTGGGGATGGTTCGTACGAAGTCAGGTGAGAGCTTTGCCATGGCTGACCTTCCAGGATTGATTGAGGGGGCTAGCCAGGGTGTTGGTTTGGGAACACAGTTCCTTCGCCATATTGAGCGTACACGTGTTATCCTTCATGTGATTGATATGTCAGCGAGTGAAGGGCGTGATCCTTACGAGGATTATCTTCAAATTAACAAAGAGTTGGAAACTTACAACCTTCGCTTGATGGAACGTCCACAAATTATTGTGGCTAATAAGATGGACATGCCTGGGGCTGAGGAAAACTTGAAAGAGTTTAAAGAAAAATTGGCTGCTAACTATGATGAATTTGATGAGTTGCCACAAATTTTCCCAATTTCAAGTTTGGCTCACCAAGGTTTGGAAAATCTCTTGGAAGCTACTGCAGAGTTACTTGATGAGACTGATGAATTCTTGCTTTATAGCGAAGACGATATGGAACAAGAAGAAGTGTACTACGGCTTTAACGAGGATGAACGTCCATTTGAAATTAGCCGTGATGACGATGCCTCATGGGTACTTTCTGGTGAGAAACTTGAAAAACTCTTTGTCATGACTAACATGGAACGTGACGAATCTATCATGAAATTTGCACGTCAATTGCGTGGTATGGGAGTTGATGAAGCGCTTCGTGAACGTGGTGCTAAGGATGGCGACATCGTTCGTATCGGTAACTTCGAGTTTGAGTTTGTTGATTGACGTTGAAAGACTCTCTAAGTGCTGAAGCACAAGATAGTCTACGGCAGCCGCTATGGCGGACTGCCTATCAACCTCACTAACTACGTAAAGTCGGTATACTCGACCGACTTGTGTGGCGTGGCTAAGTGTGATATAAATATCTGCTGAATACAATAAATTATTGAAATAAGAGGTTTACAATGGGAGATAAACCGATATCCTTCAGGGATAAAGATGGAAATTTTGTTTCTGCGGCCGATGTTTGGAATCCAAAGAAACTTGAAGAACTCTTTACGCGCTTAAATCCTAACCGAAAACTCCGTCTTGAGCGTGAGCGCTTGGCAAGGGAAGAAGCAGCAAAACACCCTGAACTAAATGAAGAAACAGAGCAAGTCTAGCACTTGCTCTGTTTTTCTTATCCAAAATGGTAATCAAAAACAGCTACTCTAGCAAGAGTAACTGTTTTGATAATTAGGCGTTTAGAACCTTGTCCAAGAATTCTTTCAAACGTGGGTGTTGTGGGTTATCGAAGATTTGATCTGGAGTACCATCTTCGAGGAACTCACCGTCCGCAGTAAAGATTACTCGGTTGGCAACTTGACGGGCAAATCCCATTTCGTGAGTAACGATAATCATGGTCATACCTTGTTCTGCCAATTCTTTCATAACGTTAAGAACGTCTCCGACCATCTCAGGGTCAAGGGCAGAAGTCGGTTCGTCAAAGAGCATGATATCAGGATTCATTGCCAAACCACGTGCAATTGCCACACGTTGTTTTTGTCCACCTGACAGGCTATCTGGCATTGCATCTGCCTTGTCAGCAAGTCCAACACGATCAAGAAGATCCATAGCTAATTTATCAGCTTCTTCCTTATTCATACGTCCGAGTTCAACAGGTGCAAATGTCACGTTTTCAAGGACTGTCATGTGTGGGAAGAGGTTGAAATGTTGGAAGACCATCCCAATATTTTCACGGGCTTTGTCAAGGTCTGTCTTAGGATCTGATAATTCATAGCCATCAACGACTACTTTACCAGATGTCACTGTCTCAAGTAGGTTAAGCGTACGAAGGAAGGTTGATTTACCTGAACCTGAAGGACCGATGATACATACAACGTCACCTTCGTAGAATTTGGCGTCAATGCCTTTAAGGACTTCATTGTCGCCGTATGATTTGTGCAAGTCCTGCACATCGATTTTCAATTCAGCCATTATTTAAGTCTCTTTTCTAGTCGTTTAGCCAATTTCGTCAAGCATGTGATGATGACCAAGTAAAGGATGGCCAAGATCGCATACATACGGAATGATTGGTAGTTACGAGCAATGATGATTTTACCAGTTTGGAAGAGTTCAACCAAACCGATAGCTGATACGATAGTCGTATCTTTCAATGAGATAACAAATTGGTTGATGAAGTTTGGCAACATCAAGCGAACTGCTTGTGGCAAGATAACCTTACGCATTGTTGTATTGTAAGGGACACCCAAGCTTCGGCTAGCTTCCATCTGACCAATAGGAACAGCTTCGATACCACCACGTACAATTTCGGCAATGTAAGCACCACCGTTAAGTGAGAGGGCAATTGTCGCTGCCACAAAGTCATTGATTGGTGATTGGTGACCAGTGATATTTTCAATCAAGTTAGGAATACCCCAGTAGATGAAGGCTGCAACAATCATCAATGGGATACCACGAACCACGTCAACAAAGACTTGCGAAATCACGCGGAGTGTCTTGTTTGGTGCAACTGCCATCATACCGAAGATAACACCGATAATCATGGCAATAGCAAATGAAAGAAGGGTCAATCCAAGGGTAATTCCAAGACCTTGGAGAAGTTGTTTGTAGTTGTTTTTAATCAATCCTACGATGGTTGTTTCATCGGTAGCTTTTTTTGAGCTTCCTTCTTTTGATTTGTTGCTATCGAGGTATTTATTGATAATCTTATCGTAAGTACCATCTTTAACGATAGCAGCCAAACCATTGTTGAACATCTCAATCAACTCAGGGTTAGTGCCTTTTTTAACAGCAAATCCGACTTCACCAGTGGCAATACCTTCAATTGGTGTTGTAAAGTTACGCCCTTGTTGGATAGCGTATAGAAGAACGGCTTCATCATCCATAAGAGCATCGATTGAACCAGAGTTCAAGCTGTCATACATAGTAGAAGCTTCATCGTAAGCACGAACAGTAAAGCCATACTCACCAGCATGGTCTTCCAACCATGAGTAAGATGACGTACCATTTTTAGCTCCTACAGTCTTACCTTTAAGATCCTTGTAAGATTTAACCTTACTTCCTTTAGCTACAGCCAAACGAATGTTTGATGTGTAGTAAGGATCAGAAAAGTCAAAGATTTGTTTACGAGCATCAGTGATGGTCATACCAGCCAATACGGCATCAGCTTGGCTAGATTGTACAGCATTAAGTGATGCATCGAAACCAGGGTTAGTCAATTTGACATTGAAGCCTTGGTTTTTAGCAATAGCATTGATGATATCAACATCAATACCTACATATTTACCTGAACCATTTTGGTATTCGAATGGAGCAAAAGATGAGTCCATTGAGATAGTGTAGGTTTCCTTAGCAGGAGTGGCTTTTGCGTTAGCATCACCAGTCAATTTAAGATCTGCTGAAGGTTTTGAGGAAGAAGATTTTTCTGAGTCACCCAACCATTTGTTCATGATTTTGTCGTAGGTGCCGTCTTTCTTCATTTCCTTAAGAGCTTCGTTGAAGTCTTTGATAAGATTTTCGTGTTTTCCGCCTTTTTTAACAGCGAAAGCGAAGCTACCGATAGATTCAGGCTTAATGTTGATAGCGTAGTCTTTTCCTTGACCAATAGCGTATTTAACAACTGGTGTGTCGTCCATAGCTGCGTCAACAGAACCAGAATCCAAGCTGTTGTTCATCAAGTCGCTAGTGTCAAAAGTTTTAACTGTGAAACCATATTTGCTAGCGTTTTTATCAAGCCAAGTTTGAGCAGCGGTACCGTTTTTAACACCGACTGTTTTACCCTTCAATTGTTTGTAGTCGCTGACTTTGTCGCTGCTACGTGTATAGATAACAATTGAAGTGTCGTAATAAGTGTCTGAGAAAGTGAAGACCTTCTTACGTGCGTCGGTAACAGTCGTACCGGCCATTAGGGCGTCTGCTTGGCCTGATTGAACAGCGTTAACGGCTGCATCGAAACCAGGGAAGGTTTGGTTAACATCCCAATTTTTACGTTTGGCAACTTCGTTGATGATATCAACGTCGATACCTTTGTAGGTCTGATCAGAATCTTTGAATTCAAATGGGGCATAGGCTGTGTCTGAAACGACTGAAATTGTTTCAGCAGATACCTTAGCTCCGAAAACAAAGAAAACTGACATGGCACTCAAGAAGAGTGTCAGAAGTTTTTTCTTCATTATAAAAAGTCTCCTTTATAAAATACCTTCCTATTCTATCAAAAAAAGGTCTTGTTATCAAACTTCTTGGAGTTTGATGTTAGGAAATGTAACAAGATTCGTTAGCTATGAGAGCTATCTGAGAAGAAGTTGACAAGCTTGTGTCAATTAGTTACACTGTAATCGAATACATGTAAGATTTGTTACAGGAGCTAAAAAATGAAGAAACGTATGCTTGAGAAATATACCAGCCTATATGATAAAGTCCCAAGTTGGCTGATGATTATGCTGTCCTGTTTTATTGCCTTGGGTTATTTCCTTATAAGTGGATTTCTATCAGGGATTGTTGTGGGAATTCCAATGGCTATTGTTCTTTCGTTCTTAGTATTAAATGGCAACATTCAGTTCCAGGATATACATTCGATTTACTATAAAATATTTTCAACTTTGTATTTTCAGTTGGGAGCCTTTGCCTTTACTGCCTTAGCTATCTTTTTCTGGGTTAAAGTTGTTGAAAAACGTCCCATTCGTACACTTGGATTTTTCAAGGGTCATATTTGGTTGAACTTGCTTAAGGGTTGGGGACTTGGAACTTTGCTCTTGTTAGTTAGTTTCCTTGGGACTTATTTACTAGGCGGTTTAGAATTTGTAAAAGTAGACTTTTCTCAGAGAACCCTCTTATACATACTATCCCTAATACCTTTCTGGTTTATCCAAGGTGGAACCGAGGAACTGGTGACACGTGGTTGGTTACTTCAGACGGTGACTAATAAATTGAACCTTTCCTGGGGAATTGCTATTTCAAGTTCTTTCTTTTCAATATTACACCTAGGAAATCAAGGTGTTACCGCCTTGTCTCTAATCAGTATTGTTCTAGTAGGAGTTCTTTTGGCTCTTTACATGCTCAAGACAGATAATATCTGGGGTGTCGCTGCCCTTCACGGTGCTTGGAACTTTGCGCAAGGGAATATAGTTGGCGTGGCAGTTAGTGGGCAGAATGCAGGCGGTAGCTTATTGCACTTTCAGGCCAGGTCAGGCTTGCCTGATTGGTTATCAGGTGGAGCCTTTGGTCTAGAAGGGAATATCGTTACCTGTCTCGTTCTCTTGGTAGGGATTATTATCCTTCGTCTACAATTGAAAAAAGAAAACTTTTAAGGCTGAGTTCAAAGACTCGGTCTTTTTACTTCTGTGTTAAAATAGAAGAAAGTTTGGAAAAGGGGAAGAGATGAGAGTTAGACTTGAGCGAGGTATGATTTGTGTCCAAATTGTCTATGGACTTATATTTCTTGTCGCTTCCACCGGTCTATTCTGCTGGTTTCTTTTAGATGATTATCGTTTTGGGAACTTTGTAGATAACTGTGTTGCCTTCTTCATTTTACTAATATTTCTTCATGCTCTGACTAATTTAGTTTACGGTATTGTGAGACTTAAAGGTCATAAAAAAATTTTGGAAATTAACAATGATACCTTTATTTATTATGGAAGGTTATGTGGACGAGTAACCTTTGAGATTCCGCTGTCTGAAATTGACTTGGTTATGAAGGATTGGTCAACGCCAATGGATGATGCCAAACACTCGTCGACTATATACTATATTCTAAAACGTATCGATGATTTCGGAAATATAAGGTCTTGGGAAAGAAAGAGATATAGAGTTTTATACATTTTTTTCAATGATAGTAAAACGGCCTTGAAATATGATAAAAAACTTGGTTTTCAGACACGAAAAAAGCGAAAATACGTTGCTGAGACAAAAATGATTCACATTCCTATCGCAGAAGGAGAATTTTTCTCCGACCAAGAGATGAATGATTACATAAATGAAAGGAAAAAGAATGATAGATAGAAAAGAAGACAACCAATTCCATTTGGTTTCTAAATATGAACCTTCTGGGGATCAACCTCAGGCCATCGAAGCCTTGGTGGATAATATTGAAGGTGGTGAGAAGGCTCAAATTCTAAAGGGGGCGACAGGGACAGGTAAGACCTATACCATGAGTCAGGTCATCCAGCGCGTCAATAAACCAACCTTGGTTATCGCCCACAATAAAACTTTGGCAGGTCAGCTTTATGGAGAGTTCAAGGAGTTCTTCCCAGACAATGCTGTAGAATACTTCGTTTCCTACTACGATTTCTATCAGCCAGAGGCCTATGTACCGTCATCGGATACCTATATCGAAAAAGATAGCTCTGTAAATGATGAAATTGATAAGCTCCGTCACTCAGCGACATCGGCCCTCCTTGAGCGTAATGATGTTATCGTTGTGGCTTCCGTTTCTTGTATTTACGGTTTGGGTTCGCCCAAAGAATATGCAGATTCAGCGGTCAGCCTTCGTCCAGGCCAAGAGATTTCTCGAGACAAGTTGCTCAATGACCTAGTTGATATCCAGTTTGAGCGAAATGACATTGATTTCCAACGTGGGAAATTCCGTGTGCGTGGCGATGTGGTCGAAATTTTTCCTGCCAGCCGCGATGAACACGCCTTTCGTGTGGAATTTTTCGGTGATGAGATTGACCGCATCTGTGAGATTGAAAGTTTGACAGGACGCAATCTCGGCGAGGTTGAGCACCTTGTTCTTTTCCCGGCGACTCACTTTATGACCAATGAAGAGCATATGGAAGAAGCCATCAAGAATATTATGGAAGAAATGGAAGCTCAGGTTAAGCAATTTGAAGCTGAGGGTAAGCTCATCGAGGCTCAACGTATCCGCCAAAGGACAGAATACGATATTGAAATGCTTCGAGAGATGGGCTACACCAATGGTGTTGAAAACTACTCACGCCACATGGATGGACGTAAAGAAGGTGAGCCACCCTTCACCTTGCTTGATTTCTTCCCAGAAGATTTCCTTATCATGATTGATGAAAGTCACATGACCATGGGTCAGATTAAGGGAATGTATAACGGGGACCAGGCCCGTAAGAAGATGTTGGTTGATTACGGTTTCCGTTTGCCATCAGCGCTTGATAACCGTCCACTTCGACGTGAAGAATTTGAGAGTCATGTTCATCAGATTGTCTATGTGTCTGCCACTCCAGGGGACTATGAGATGGAGCAAACTGAGACTGTCGTTGAGCAAATCATCCGTCCGACAGGGCTTCTTGATCCAGAAGTCGAAGTGCGTCCAACTATGGGACAAATGGATGACCTCCTTGGTGAAATCAATGCCCGAACTGAAAAAGGCGAGCGTGTCTTCGTAACCACTTTGACTAAGAAGATGGCTGAAGACTTGACTGACTATCTCAAGGAAATGGGGGTCAAGGTCAAATACATGCACTCTGACATTAAGACTTTGGAACGTACTGAGATTATCCGTGACCTACGTTTGGGTGTCTTTGATGTTCTTATCGGGATTAATCTTCTCCGTGAAGGGATTGACGTTCCTGAAGTTAGTCTGGTTGCTATTTTGGATGCTGATAAGGAAGGCTTCCTTCGTAATGAACGTGGACTTATCCAAACAATCGGACGTGCTGCCCGAAATAGTGAGGGGCACGTTATCATGTATGCGGATAAGATTACAGAGTCTATGCAGAAGGCCATGGATGAAACAGCTCGTCGTCGTGAAATCCAGATGGCCTATAATAAGGAGCACGGTATCACTCCACAAACGATTAAGAAAGAAATTCGGGACCTTATTTCGATTACCAAGGTCAATGAAGCAGAAGTGGCAGAGGATACGGTGGACTACAGTGCTATGAACAAGAAAGAACGCCAAGAAGCCATCAAGAAACTTCAAAAGCAAATGCACGAAGCGGCAGAACTGCTTGACTTCGAGTTGGCGGCTCAAATCCGTGATATGGTTCTTGAGCTGAAGAGTATGGATTAAGGCTAGTTACATCACTTAGGCAATATAAGTAAGAAAGGAAATATATGTCACGTTCACAAGCAACTATTTTAACTAATATGTGTCTCATCGAAGATGGCCGTGGAAATATTGTCATGCAAATCCGCGATCCAAAGCGTTATTACTGGTCGGGAGCAGCCCTACCCGGTGGCCATATCGAAGCACATGAAGGTCTGGTAGAATCAGTTATCCGTGAGGTTAAAGAAGAAACTGGCTTGACCATCAAAAACCCTAAATTAGTTGGTATGAAGCATTTTTACACGACAGATAACGAACGGTACTTGGTTTTCCTTTATAGGACCTCAGATTTTGAAGGAGAAATCCATTCAACAGAGGAGGGCGAAGTTCGCTGGGTTGCCAGGGAGGATGTGCCTAAGATGGACTTGGCTTATGACATGCTCAATCTGCTACGTGTCTTTGAAGAAGACAATCTCTCAGAACTTTTCTATCGGGAGCGCCTTGAAGATGACTTCGTCCGAGAATTTTGGTAATAAAATGAACTATTTATTCAAATGAATGAATAGTTTTTTTGTCTTAAAATCAGATAGAAGGCTTTAAAATAAACGAATTAAAAGATTTATAGCAATGCCAATATTAATAAAAATAAAAATTATAATCAATAAAAGTCCATTTTTTCGTTGACAAATGCATAATAATGCATTATTATACTTACATAGTTAATAAATATAGAAAAGAGATTGATTATGAAACCATGGAAAAAACTTTTATTGGGACTTGCAGGTGTCTTTGCTTTGACAGCTTTAGCGGCTTGTTCTTCATCGACTAACACTTTAGATAAAGTTAAAGATAAGGGGACTTTGACTGTCGCTCTTAATCCGCACTTTGCTCCTTTTGAGTTTAAAACAATCCAAGATGGTAAGGATACTATTGTTGGAGCAGACATCGAAATTGCCAAGGCTATTGCAGATGAGCTTGGTGTGAAAGTCAAATTCTCTGAAATGTCCTTTGATAATGTTCTAGCCAGCGTCCAATCTGGTAAGGCAGATATTGCCATTTCTGGTATCTCAGCCACTAAAGAACGTCAGAAAATTTTTGACTTCTCGGATACTTACTATGAGTCTGAAACGGTTCTTGTTGTCAAAAAAGATGCCACAGAAACTTACAAACAAACTAGCGACTTTGCTAAGAAATCTGTAGCTGTTCAAAAAGGATCAATTCAAGAAAATATCGCCAAAGCCAATTTGTCGGATGCTAATGTGGTTTCCTTGGCGCAACCTGGTGAAGCTATCAATGAGTTGAAATCAGGTCAAGTCGAAGGAGTGGTACTAGAAAAGGCTATCGCACAAGGTTATGTGGACCAAAACAGTGACTTGGCTATGTCAGATATTGCTCTAAAATCAGATTCAAACGATGCCTACGCTGTAGCTATGCCTAAGGGCAGTGATGAGCTTAAAGCCAAGGTTAATAAGGTTATCGCTAAACTCAAAAAAGAAGGTAAGATTGACAGCTATGTTCAAGATGCCTACACTCTTTCACTTAAGAGTTCTAGCAAATAAGGAGTTATTATATGAAGAAATTTTGGTTTATCCTTACAGCTTTAGTCGCTACTTGCTTTCTAGTTGCTTGTAGCGGAAGTCAGGGAGTAAGTCCTAAAACGATTAAGGAAAAGAAGAAAATTGTCGTGGCAACAGAATCTGAATTTGCACCATTTGAGTTCAAATCGTTGGTTAACGGCAAAGATACGCTAGTTGGAGCAGATATCGAGTTGGCCAAAGCTATCGGTGAAAAACTCGGTGTAAAGGTTGAATTTTCCGTGATGTCTTTTGATAATGTTCTTGCTAACGTGCAAAGTGGTAAAGCCGATATTGCCATTGCAGGGATTTCGGTGACAGACGAACGTAAGAAGGTTTATGATTTTTCAGACAGTTACTATACGTCAGAAAATGTAGTGATTGTCAAAAAAGATAAGGTGAATGACTATACAAGCACTGATAGTCTCGCAAAACAAACTGTCGGTACGCAAAAAGGGTCTGTTCAAGAAACCGTTGCTAAGAAACAAATCCCTAAGGCAAGTGTCGTATCACTGGCTTCAAATGGTGAAATGATTAACGAACTCAAATCAGGGCAGCTTCAAGCAGTTGTACTTGAGAAGGCCATTGTAGAAGGTTATATCGCTCAAAATGATGATTTAACCCTTGCCAACTTTAATCTCAAGTCAGATGGCACAGATGCTTATGCCGTCGCAACACGTAAAGGTTCGGATGACTTGCTTAAAGAAATCAATGCCGTCATCAAAGAGACTAAGGACTCTGGAAAATTTGACCAATGGTTGAAAGAAGCATCAACCTACAAACAAAGTAAGTAAATTTAAAACTCCCAAGCACCTGAAACGAGTCAATTTCAGGTGCTTTCATCAACAGTGAAAAGTCTTGTTTGGTGCTCGCTTTATTCACTTAAGGGGAGTCTCTAAAAATTCTTAAATCTAAAATGGGGGAATACCCCATTTTTTATTGAATTCTCTGCTAAAAACAGTTATTATCAAAGTAGGTAAGTCTGTTCAAATAGACAAATGACATCGTATAGAGTGCTTAAGAAAAGCAAGGAGAAACTATGGAGCTACCACGTTTTGGTGTTGAAGAATGGCTTAATGTCCATGAAAAATCTGCCATATATGATATCGCAGGAGTTTCAATTAAGGCCCTCACAATGGAAGAATTATTTGACTTATCAGGCCTTGATAAGGAAGCCTTTTTTGCTCAACTACTAAAGAAAAAGATGGATTACGGCTGGATTGAAGGGTCACCAGAGTTTAAAACTCAAGTGGCTAGCTTATACAAGGACATGCCGGTTGATAATATCCTCCAAACTAATGGGGCTACAGGAGCGACTATGCTAGCCCTTTATGCGCTTATTGAGCCTGAGGACCATGTCATCTCCATGTACCCGACCTATCAGCAGCTCTATGACATTCCTAAGTCACTAGGATCAGATGTGGACCTCTGGGAGATTGAGGAGGACAATAACTGGTTGCCTGATTTGGACCAACTTCGCCGTCTGATTCGCCCAAATACCAAGATGATCTGCATTAACAATGCCAACAATCCTACTGGTGCCCTTATGAATACTGCTTACCTTGAGGAGCTTGTGACTATCGCTAAAGAAGTAGACGCCTATATCTTCTCAGATGAGGTCTATCGCAGTTTTGACCAACCTGCACCTTCTATTGTGGATTTGTATGAAAAGGGCATTGCCGTCAACAGTCTTTCAAAGACCTATTCCATTCCCGGTATTCGTGTGGGTTGGGTAGCTTCTAACACTGAGGTGGCGGACATTCTACGTGACTACCGCGACTACACGATGATTTGTGCTGGAGTCTTTGATGATATGGTGGCTACCCTTGTCTTGGAAAATAAAGAGGCCATCTTGAAACGCAACCGTCAGATTGTAGAGGAAAATCTAGCCCTTATGGATGTCTGGATTGCTAAAGAACCTAAGGCGTCTTGGGTTAGGCCTGCTAGTGTTTCCACCTCTTTCGTCAAATTAGATGTGAATCGTCCTATCGAAGATTTTGCCTTGGAGCTTCTTCAGGACTATGGTGTTCTTGTGGTTCCGGGTAACCGTTTTGACAAGGATTCCCATGTCCGCATCGGTTATTGTTGTGATAAGGAAGTCCTTCAAAAGGGCTTAGAAAAACTGTCGCAATTTCTTAATAAATGTTGACAATACCACTAATTTTAAGTAAAATAAACGAGCAAAAATTATATTTATACAGGAGTTTCTTATGAAAAAACTATTCCTTGGAGCCATGGCTCTCCTTGCTGCTGTTACTTTGGTGGCATGTGGGTCAAAAAAAGACGCTTACGAATCTATTAAAGAAAATAAAAAACTTGTCGTAGCTGTTAGCCCTGACTATGCACCATTTGAGTTCAAAACATTGGTAGACGGTAAAGACCAAGTTGTCGGGTCAGACATCAAGTTGGCACAAGCTATTGCGGATGAACTTGGAGTTAAACTCGAAGTGACAACTATGAGCTTTGACAATGTCCTTTCTAGCCTTCAATCAGGTAAGGCTGATCTTGCTATCTCAGGTATCTCAGTAACAGCCGAACGTAAGAAAACCTTTGATTTCTCAGATCCTTACTACGAAACACAAAATGCTATCATCGTTCGTAAAGATCAAGAATCTACCTACTCAAGCCTTGATGCTTTTAAAGGTAAAAAAGTAGCTGTTCAAAAAGGTACTATCGAAGAAGGACTTACTAAGAAACAATTGAAGGATTCAACAGTCGTATCACTTACAGCAATGGGTGAAGCCATTAACGAGGTTAAATCTGGCCAAGTTGATGCTGTTGACCTTGAAAAACCAGTAGCAGAAGGTTACGTGGCACAAAATCCAGATTTGGCTTTGGCAAGTGTTGCCCTCAAAGTTGACGATGGTGATGCTAAAGCAGTTGCAATGGCTAAAGGCAATGACAAATTGAAAGAAGCAGTAAACAAGGTTATCAAGAAAATGAAAGCCAACGGTACTTACGACGAGTACATCAAGGATGCTTCTAAATACACAGCAGTTGAGTAAAAGATAAGCTAGAGGATGATTCCTCTAGTTTTTTTGTATGGCAAAGCCTCAGATAGTCTCCAATAAGATTTAGAAAATAGCCTTGATATCAAAAATACTCAAACTTAAAATATATTTCTTGACAGAAAAAGATGAGTCTTGTATACTTGAATAGAACGTGTAAAATGTTACATTATCTTGAGGAGGTGAATTCAATGTCAAAAACAGTAGTACGTAAAAACGAATCACTTGACGACGCTCTTCGTCGTTTCAAACGTTCTGTGACTAAAGCTGGTACTCTTCAAGAGGCTCGTAAACGTGAACATTACGAAAAACCTTCTGTAAAACGTAAACGTAAATCAGAGGCAGCTCGCAAACGTAAAAAATTCTAATTAAGAATGAAATTAACAGAAAAAAGCTTGAGTCTTCTCAAGTTTTTTTCTTTTCATCGAATAAACAAGTCAGTTAGTAGTCCTAAGAAACAAAAAAATAAGACGACTGAGATTTCAGACGTCTTGAGTTTCATATGTCTTTAGTTGAACAAATAAAAATTATTTGTTTGCAAGAAGATCGCGGATTTCAGCAAGCAATTCTTCTTGTGATGGACCTGCTGCTTCAGCAGCATCCTCAGCTTCTTTTTTGCTAAGAGCTGTTGCTTTGCTAGCAGCTTTAACAACGAAGAAGAGAGTAGTACCAACGATGATGAAGTTGATAACTGCGCTCAAGAAGCTACCGTATGCGATACCGTTCCATGACAATTTAGAAAGGTTCTCAACGTTAGCGGCCTTAACAACTGGGTTAAGGATAAGTGGTGTGATGATATCACCAACAAGTGAAGTGATAATAGCGTTGAAAGCAGCCCCCATAACAACGGCTACAGCGAGGTCAAGGACGTTACCCTTGAACAAAAAGTCTTTAAGTTCTTTAATCATTTTGACAATGAATCCTTTCTTTTATTTACTTTTAATATTTTATCTGATTTTGTAAATCTTGACAAGAGATTTACTCATGAAAAATCAATTTTATTTTACTTTCATTTTTCATCATGTTATAATTAGGGGTAATGCAATTATGGTAAGATAGGGGGCGATTAGATGGTAATTGATAAAGCTTTAATAGAAGATATTAAGAGTAGTACCAATATCGTCGACGTGATTGGTGAAGTTGTCAGTCTTAATCGCGCAGGTCGTAATTACCTTGGCTTATGCCCCTTCCATAAGGAAAAAACTCCCTCATTCAACGTTATTGAGGATAGGCAGTTTTACCATTGCTTTGGTTGTGGCAAGTCTGGCGATGTCTTCAAATTTTTAGAAGAATATCGTCAGATTTCTTTCCAAGAAAGTGTCAAGGTTCTGGCAGACCGCTTAGGTATTGCAGTTACGATAGATGCACCAAGACAGGCTCAGCAGCAGAATTCTCCTAATCAAGCTTTCTATGATCTTCATGAGGATGCGCTGAAGTTTTATCACGCAGTCTTGATGACGACTAAGATAGGAGAAGCAGCGCGTGCCTACCTCTATGAACGTGGCATGACTGACGATTTACTTAAGACCTTCCAGATTGGTCTAGCCCCTGACGAACCAGATTACCTCTATCAGTCTGTATCAAAAAAATATGACGAAGAGGTACTGACAGAATCAGGTCTTTTTAATCTTTCTGAAAGTAATCGTCTTTTCGATACCTTTAAAAATCGAATCATGTTCCCGCTTAAAAATGAGTTTGGGAAGACCATCGGTTTTTCAGGGCGTGTTTGGACTAAGGAAGATATTGAAAAAGGACAAGCCAAGTACAAAAATACAAGGGCTACTCGTATTTTCAATAAGTCCTATGAACTCTACCACCTCGATCAGGCTAAGCCAGTGATTCAGAAAACTCATGAGGTCTATCTGATGGAGGGGTTCATGGATGTCATTGCGGCCTATAGGGCTGGGCATGTTAATGCTGTGGCTTCTATGGGGACGGCTTTGACCCCTGAGCATGTCAATCGCCTTCGTAAGTTAACCAAGAAAATTGTTCTTACCTATGATGGTGATAAGGCTGGGCAAAATGCGATTGCCAAGTCTCTTGAGCTTTTATCGGATTTTCAAGTCGATATTGTTAAAATTCCAGATAATATGGACCCTGATGAATATCTAAAGAAAACATCTGAAGAGGCTTTGGGTAAACTCTTGGTCGAATCCCGCATTTCAGATGTGGAATTTTGGATAGGACAGCTCAAGCCTGCCAATGTAGACAATCTTCAAGCAGAGATTGCCTATGTCGAGCAGATTGCTAAGCTTATTGCCAAGTCCCCTTCTGTAACGGCACAAAATTCCTACATTTCTAAGGTGGCTGACCTTTTGCCAGATTTTGATTTTTTCCAAGTCGAGCAAGCGGTCAATAACGAACGATTGACTATGAGGAATCAGCAGACGGCTCAATTATCGGCTGCTAGTAATAGTGCTTATGAGTCTTCATCGTCAGGATTCAGAAGGACGGTCAAACTACCTTCTACACCTAAGATTACAGGCCTTCGTCGAGCGGAAAACCAACTCTTCCATCGCATGTTAAATCATCCGATGATTTTGAATGACTATCGCATGAGAGAGGAGTTTTTCTTCCAAACACCTGAGTTAGAGGAGCTCTATCATATTCTGAAGCAAGATGGTCAAATCGATACGGTGGCCTTGTCTGTACTTTCTCAAGAGGTGCAAACAGCCTATTATCAGGTTTTAGAGGAGATTTTGCCACCTGAAACCAGTTTAGAGGAGGTCCAGGATATTGAAGAGCGTAGAAATCATTTTCTGAGGGAACAGGACTTCCGTAAGCAAAGTAAACAAATAAGAGAATCAAGTAACCACGGTGATGTGGATGCAGCGGTAGAAGCGCTGCAAATGCTCATCGACCAAAAACGAGATATGGAGTAACACATGGCAAAGAAAAAACAAAATACAGCATTTAACGTTCAAGTCGCTGATTTCATCCGTAACCACAAAAAGGCTGGTACAGCAATTGATGATGAAGTCACAGAGAAACTAGTTATCCCATTTGTTCTTGATGCTGATGGGATTGATGACCTTTTGGAACGTTTGACAGACGGTGGTATCTCTATCACAGATAAGGACGGAAATCCTTCATCTAAATATGTTGTTGAAGCCCCAAAACCAGAAGAATTGACAGACGAGGAGCTACTTGGTTCAAACTCAGCTAAGGTCAATGACCCTGTTCGTATGTACCTCAAAGAGATTGGGGTAGTGCCTCTCTTGAGTAACGAAGAGGAAAAAGAATTGGCTATCGCTGTTGAAAATGGTGACTTGGAAGCTAAACAACGTTTGGCAGAAGCTAACCTTCGTTTGGTCGTCTCAATCGCTAAACGTTATGTGGGACGTGGCATGCAGTTCTTGGACTTGATTCAAGAGGGGAACATGGGGCTTATGAAAGCCGTTGATAAATTTGACTACTCTAAAGGTTTCAAATTCTCAACTTATGCGACATGGTGGATTCGTCAAGCAATCACACGTGCCATCGCAGACCAAGCACGTACCATCCGTATCCCAGTTCACATGGTTGAAACTATTAATAAATTGGTGCGTGAGCAACGTAACCTCTTGCAAGAGTTGGGACAAGACCCAACACCTGAGCAAATCGCTGAACGTATGGAGATGACTCCAGATAAGGTTCGTGAAATCCTTAAGATTGCTCAAGAGCCAGTTTCTCTTGAAACACCTATCGGTGAAGAAGATGATAGCCATTTGGGTGACTTTATCGAGGATGAAGTTATTGAAAATCCAGTAGATTACACAACTCGTGTGGTTCTTCGTGAACAATTGGATGAAGTGCTTGATACCCTTACAGACCGTGAAGAGAATGTTCTTCGTCTCCGTTTCGGTCTTGACGATGGGAAGATGCGTACTTTGGAAGATGTTGGTAAAGTCTTCAACGTCACTCGCGAACGTATTCGTCAGATTGAAGCTAAAGCCCTTCGTAAATTGCGCCACCCAAGCCGTAGTAAACAACTTAAAGACTTTATTGAAGACTAAGATAGTAAATGGAAGGGGCCTGATTATTAGGCCCTGATTTTGGAGGGAAAGCTATGTCTGAAGTAAAATACACTGAAGCAGAAATTGAAAAAATCAAGGATCGTATCTTGGAAGCTTTAGAAATGGTTATTGACCCTGAGTTGGGGATTGATATTGTCAACCTTGGCCTTATTTACGATATCCGTTTCCAGCAAGATGGCTATACTGAAATCGATATGACCTTGACGACTATGGGATGCCCCTTGGCAGACCTTTTGACAGACCAAATTTATGATGCTATGAAAGAAGTGCCAGAAGTCACTAAGACTGAGGTTAAGTTGGTCTGGACACCAGCTTGGACTGTTGAAAAGATGAGTCGTTATGCCCGTATCGCCCTAGGTATTCGTTAGGAGAAATCTTATGAAAACACTGGCTATCGTTGTTCCTTGTTATAACGAGGAGGAGACTATTCATCCTTTTTTAGAGGCTTGTCAGGCAGTTGAGCGACAAATGGCCAATCAGTTGGCTTTCAACTATTACTTTGTCAATGACGGTTCAAAAGATCGCACCTTAGAAGTTCTGAGACAGGTTTCAAAACAATTTGAGAATGTTCATTATCTCTCTTTCTCGCGTAATTTTGGGAAGGAAGCAGGCTTACTGGCAGGACTTGAAGCAACCCAAGGTGACTACGTCACAGTTATGGATGCCGATCTTCAAGATCCACCTGAACTGCTCATCGAGATGTATGCCAAAATCCAAGAAGGTTACGACGTTGTGGGGACACGACGTGCAGACCGCAAGGGTGAGCCACCTATTCGTTCGCTTTTTGCAAAGGCATTCTATTGGCTGATTAATAAAGTTTCTGATACTGAAATGGTGGATGGGGCACGTGATTTCCGCTTGATGACTCGTCAAGTCGTTGATGCCATACTTGAGCTCAAGGAAGTCAATCGCTTTTCAAAAGGTCTCTTTTCTTGGGTCGGCTTTGACGTGGCCTATGTCTCTTATGAAAATCGTGAACGTGTGGCAGGAGAGACTTCATGGTCTTTCTGGAGCCTATTGAGTTACTCACTTGATGGCTTTATCAACTTCTCAGAAGTACCCTTGAAGCTTGCCACATGGGCGGGGACCTTCTCATTCTTGATTTCTTTGGTTGGGATTATTTTCGTCATCATCAGAAAGTTGACCATTGGTGGAAGCGTAGCTGGTTGGGCGAGCCTTGTCTCTATTATCCTCTTTATAGGGGGAATTCAGCTCTTAGCGCTTGGAATCATCGGTCACTACATTTCCAAGATTTTTTTAGAAACCAAGAAACGACCAGTGTATGTTATTAAAGAAAAGGGGTGAAATTTCACCCTTTTTTTGTTAAAATTAAAGTGCTATTAATGAAAATTACAAGGAGAAAAATATGATTCTAGTAACAGGTGCAAATGGCCAACTCGGAACTGAACTTCGTCACCTTCTTGATGAACGTAACGAAGAATATGTAGCAGTAGATGTGGCAGAAATGGACATCACAGATGCTGCCAAAGTAGATGAAGTTTTTGCGGAAGTAAAACCAACCTTGGTTTATCACTGTGCTGCTTACACAGCTGTTGATGCTGCTGAAGATGAAGGTAAAGAGCTTGACTATGCTATCAACGTGACAGGTACTAAAAATGTCGCTAAGGCTGCTGAAAAACATGGTGCAACGCTGGTTTATATTTCAACTGACTACGTTTTTGATGGTGAAAAACCAGTCGGTCAAGAGTGGGAAGTTGATGATAAACCAGATCCACAGACAGAGTATGGTCGTACAAAACGCATGGGTGAAGAGTTAGTCGAAAAACATGTGACTAACTACTACATTATCCGTACTGCTTGGGTATTCGGTAACTATGGTAAGAACTTTGTCTTCACTATGCAAAACCTTGCTAAGACTCACAAGACACTTACAGTTGTTAATGACCAACATGGTCGTCCAACCTGGACACGTACTTTGGCAGAATTTATGACTTATTTGGCTGAAAACCGTAAGGAATATGGTTACTATCACTTGTCAAATGATGCAGCAGAAGATACAACTTGGTATGACTTTGCGGTTGAAATCCTCAAAGATACTGATGTTGAAGTGAAACCTGTTGATTCAAGCCAATTTCCAGCTAAAGCTAAACGCCCACTTAACTCAACAATGAGTTTGGTTAAGGCTAAGGCTACAGGATTTGTCATCCCAACATGGCAAGATGCTTTGAAAGAGTTTTACAAACAAGAAGTGAAATAAGAACTAAAATATAGAAGATGGTTTCGTACCATCTCAGAATGAAGACAAACATCGTTTTTGATGTTTGTCTTCATTCTGAAGGGACCTCTAGAGGTCCCTTTTTCTGTTTGCATTAGGCAAAAGCCTTGTAAAATGGTATAATTGACTAGATTATAGACTTGTTAGAAAGGGGATTTATGCAACACGTATTCATTATCGGAAGTCGTGGACTTCCAGCAAAATACGGTGGTTTTGAGACATTTGTAGATCAATTAGTCTCCAACCAAGTTTCATCCCAAATTAAATACCATGTTGCCTGCCTTTCTGATAAAAAGGCATATAAGCATTTCGAATATAAAGGTGTAGATTGTTTCACGATTAAGGCGCCTAAATTAGGACCGGCTCGCGTTATTGCCTATGATATGATGGCTATTAATTACGCTTTGAAGATAATACATGAGGAAAATATAGAAGAACCGATTTTCTATGTTCTAGGAAATACTATAGGTGCTTTTGTGGCTCCCTTTGCTACTAAGATTCATAAAATTGGTGGTAAATTCTACATTAATCCAGATGGCTTGGAGTGGAAACGAGCTAAGTGGCCCAAGCCAGTACAAGCTTATCTAAAGTACTCTGAGAAAGTAATGACAAGACATGCTGACTTAGTTATCTCGGATAATCCAGGAATTGAAACCTATATTCAAGGAGCCTATCCGTGGTCTAAGACAACTTACATTGCTTATGGAACTGATTTATCTCTGACAACACTGACTCATCAGGATGCCAAAGTTAGAGATATTTACAAGATGTGGAATACTTACGAGAAAAACTATTATTTGATTCTTGGTCGTTTTGTTCCAGAAAATAACTATGAAACGGCTATTCGTGAGTTTATGAGTTCCTCAACAAAACGTGATTTAATTATTATTTGTAATCATGAGGGCAATGCTTATTTTGAGGAATTGCGTTCTAAAACACAGTTTGATACGGATCCACGTGTGAAGTTTGTTGGAACAGTTTATGATCAAGACCTATTAAAATATATTCGCAAAGAAGCCTTTGCTTATATTCATGGTCATGAAGTTGGAGGAACCAACCCTGGCTTACTGGAAGCTATGGCACAAACTGATTTGAATTTAGTATTAGGCGTCTCATTTAACCGGTCAGTAGCTCAAGATACAGCTTGTTATTGGAAAAAAGATGAGGGCAATCTGTCCTATTTGATTGATCAAGTAGATGGTGTTTTAGATTACTCTGAACTAGGTAAGTTAGCTAAGGAGAACATGGAACAGAACTTTACTTGGAAAAAAATTGTAGGTGAGTACGAGGAGTTATTTTTATCATGAAAGTAAATATCTTACTGTCAACCTACAATGGTGAGCAGTATTTAGCAGAACAAGTGAAGAGTATCCAAGAGCAAACCTATCAAGAGTGGAAACTTCTCATACGTGACGATGGTTCATCTGATGGGACAGTTGAAATTATTAAACAACTGGCTGCACGAGATTCACGTATTCACTTTATCAATGAGAATCATGTTGAAAACGTTGGTGTAATCAAAAGTTTCCATGCCCTACTTAAGCATGGGGAGGCAGACCTATACTGTTTCAGTGATCAGGATGATTTTTGGCTTCCTGAAAAAATCTCACTTCAAGTGGCAGAAGCCAAAAAGTATTCTCAGGATAAACCTTTACTCATTTACACAGATTTAAAGGTAGTGGATGAAAATTTATCTGTCCTGCATGAGAGTATGATTCGTACTCAGTCTGACCATGCGAATACTGAGCTGATTCAAGAGTTGACTGAAAATACAGTTACTGGTGGCGTTGCTATGATAAACCATGCTTTAGCAGAACTATGGACTGGTGAGGAAAAGCATGATTTACTGATGCATGACTGGTATCTGGGTTTGCTAGCTTCTGCCTTTGGTAACTTAGTCTATATTGATGAGCCAACCGAGCTTTATCGTCAGCATAGCAGTAATGTCCTTGGTGCCCGAACTTTGCGAAAGCGGATGAAAAATTGGGTTAGACCCCATATCCTTTTTGCCAAATATTGGAGTCTTATCAAAGCTAGTCAAGATCAGGCTAGAAATTTGTTAGAACTCCCGTTAAGTTCACAGAATAAGGAAATCATTGAAAACTTTGTGACAATTATGGATGCTCCATTTAGAGAACGTTTAGCACGTATCCGAAAATACGGTTATCGAAAAAATAGAGCTTTTCACACAACTGTGTTTACGACATTGATTCTTACAAAGTTTGCATATAGAGGAGAGAAAGATGTTAGACTTTTTTAGTCAGAAAAATCGTATTTTGTTACGAGAAATGGTTAAAACCGATTTCAAATTGCGCTATCAAGGTAGTTTAATCGGTCATTTGTGGTCTATTTTGAAACCACTTATGCTCTTTACAATTATGTACCTGGTATTTGTTCGCTTCTTACGTTTTGATGATGGAACACCACACTATGCCATTGGCCTCTTAATCGGTATGGTTACATGGAGTTTCTTTTCGGAAGCGACGAGTATGGGGATGATGTCAATTGTATCAAGGGGTGACTTGTTACGAAAACTAAATTTTTCAAAAGAAATTATTGTTATTTCGTCAGTTGTTGGAGCTTCAATTAACTATGTGATTAACCTCCTTGTTGTCTTTGTTTTTGCCTTGGTAAATGGTGTTAATTTTTCATTAGGCTGGTTGACAGTTATTCCATTGTTTGCTGAACTCTTTCTTTTCTCAGCTGGTATTGCCTTTGTCTTAGCAACGCTCTTTGTTAAGTACCGTGACATTGGTCCGATTTGGGAAGTAGTTATGCAAGCTGGTATGTATGCGACACCCATTATCTATTCATTGACATTTATTTTGCAACGTGGACAAGTTAAGATTGCAAAACTGATGATGTTGAATCCTTTAGCACAAATTATTCAGGACTTGCGACATTTTATTGTCTTCTCAGGTAGCTTACGTGGTTGGGATTTAATTGGACATAAGGCTATTGCTATCATTCCGTATTTCCTACCACTTGTTATCTTTGCTATTGGTTACTACATTTTCCATCATCAAGCTAAAAAATTCGCGGAGATTCTCTAATGACAGAAAAGAAAATTGCAGTTAAAGTGGACCATGTAAGTAAGTTTTTCAAATTACCGGTTGAGTCTACTCAAAGTCTTAGAACTGCCCTAGTAAATAGGTTTAAAGGAATCAAAGGCTATAAAGAACAACATGTCTTGAAAGACATTGACTTCGAAGTTGAGGAAGGTGATTTCTTCGGAATCGTGGGACGAAATGGTTCAGGGAAATCAACATTATTGAAGATTATTTCTCAAATTTATGTTCCTGAACAAGGGACGGTTACCGTAAATGGCAAAATGGTTTCATTTATTGAACTTGGTGTCGGTTTCAACCCTGAATTAACTGGACGTGAGAATGTTTATATGAACGGAGCCATGCTTGGCTTTACGACGGCAGAAGTTGATGCCATGTATGATGAGATTGTTGAGTTCGCAGAGCTTGAAGATTTCATGAACCAAAAACTCAAGAACTACTCGTCTGGTATGCAGGTCCGTTTGGCTTTCTCTGTGGCTATCAAGGCACAGGGTGATGTTCTTATCCTTGACGAGGTTCTTGCAGTAGGTGATGAAGCCTTCCAACGTAAGTGTAATGACTACTTTATGGAACGTAAGAAATCAGGGAAAACAACAATTCTTGTAACCCATGATATGGGGGCTGTTAAGAAGTACTGTAACAAGGCTATTTTGATTGAGGACGGGTACATTAAAGCCAAAGGCGAACCTAGAGACGTTGCCAATCAATATAGTTTTGACAATACAGAACAAGTGATCACTTCAGAACAATCTGGAATTGAAAGAAGTGGTTCGCTTGTGGAAAATCTGAAGTTATCACTATTGTCTTCTAAGAGAGCGACACCAAATGAACCAATTTCATTTGATTTGACGTATACTCTGCTAGAAGATGTGCCTACTTATATTGCTATCTCATTTACAGATATTGATCGTAATATTTGGATTTATAATGATAATACGATGGACAATTTAACAAGTGGCAAGGGTGATTTTAAAGTAAACTATCAGTGTTCACTAGCAGGGCTAAACGATATTAAGTTAAAACTCGAAATTACTGTAAGGGATGCGAATAACCAAGTTCTAGCCTTTCTTCCGGCTGATGAGATTCCAGTTATTGTTCTAAATAGGGATGATATTGATGATGATGATGAGTCAGCTAAAGATTCTGCAACTGGTATTATTCAAAGAAATGGGAAGTGGAGTTTTTCTTAAGAGAAAAAAGGGAAGTTTGAATGAAAGTATCGATTATTTGTACCAATTATAATAAGGGGGATTGGGTACGAGAAGCTATGGATAGCTTTCTCAATCAGAAAACAAATTTTGATTTCGAGATTATTATCATTGATGATGCTTCAACAGATCATTCGTATGAGATTATTCAAGAGTATCAAAATAAGTTTCCTGAAAAAGTTAGAACTTTTCGTAATGAAGTGAATCTTGGCATTGCTAGAACTTGGAAAAAAGTTTGCCAAGAAGCTAAGGGCCAATACATCGCGAGATGTGATAGTGATGATTTTTGGACGGACCCATTAAAACTTCAAAAGCAGGTTGATTTGCTAGATGCTTCAACAGATTCACTATGGTCAAATACCGAATTTGACATGGTAGATCTAGACGGAAATATTTTCCAAAAAGATGCCTTTGCTAATAAGGCACTTCCTTTGATTGATTCTTACGAAGAGATGCTTGTCATGAAAGGAATGACAATGGCTTCAACCTGGTTGGTTGATACCGCTCTTATGCAAGATGTATCTGCTCAAATTAGTGATACTGCCACAGATGATACATTTGAGTTACAACTTGAATTATTCAAACGCACTAAAATTTCTTTTTTGAGTGATTCCACTACTGTATATCGTATGAATTTAGGATCTGATTCAAAACCTATGACATTGGAGACTGCTGAAAGGCGGTTCACAGGTATCTTAGATTCTCAAATTAAATATCTCAACAAGTATCCAGATCAGGATATTCAAAGAATTTCACACTTGGCTCTTGTTAAGGATCGTGATTTGGATATCTTAGTTTTTAAAAAAGACCGTCAGATAGAAGATTTAGATTTAAGACTGAATCAGGTGTCACGAATTTCTCATGACCAAAATGAGTATATTGAAGTCTTGAAGAAAGAAAATCAAGATTTTCAAAGTGAGTTGAATCGTATACAGAGTTTATATGATGACTTACAAATCCAATATAACAGTGTTGTTACTTCGAGAAGATGGACAATACCAACTAAAATTATTAATTTCTTTAGGAGAAGTAAATGAAACGTCTATTGCTTTATGTTCATTTCAATAAGTATGATCATATTAGTCGACATGTATTTTATCAACTTGAACATATGAGACCCTTGTTTGATAAATTGGTTTTTATTTCAAATAGTCGTCTTAGTGAAAGTGAAGTACAAAAGCTTCGTGATAAACACTTGATTGATGATTTTATCCAACGTGAGAATAAAGGTTACGATTTTGCTGCTTGGCATGATGGTATGGAATTTGTTGGATTTGACAACTTGAAACAGTATGATTCTGTCACTGTTATGAATGATACCTGTTTTGGTCCTCTATGGGATATGGCACCAATCTATGATAAATATGAATCAAACCCAAATGTAGATTTTTGGGGTATGACTAATCATCAAGGAATCAAGGCTGGTGATATTTATATTCATGAACATTTGCAATCCTACTTTATTTCATTTAAAAAACGTTTAGTTGAATCTAGTGTTTTTCAAAAGTTCTGGAAATCAGTTGAGAGTTTCGAAGATGTTCAAAAGGTAATCGATAATTATGAAACTCTTTATACCAAGAAGTTTATGGATGCTGGATTTAAGTATGAATCGATTCTTAATACGATTCCACTAAATGATAAGTTTTTCCATAGTAATTTTACAATTCATTATCCTCATGTTTTGCTTGATGCAGGGGTTCCGTTCATTAAGGTTAAGACATTTGATTTAACCCAGCACCTCGCCCCTTATTTGCTTAAGGAAATCGAGAATAGAACAGACTATCCGGTAGAATTCATTTTGTCTCACATGTCAGATATGAGTTTACCGACTCCACCCTACTTGCTTGACCGTAAGGTTATTAAGGAAAGCTCAAAGCCATATTCAGACAATAAAAAGATTGCTGTACATCTTCATACCTACTATGTCGATTTACTAGAAGACTTTTTGAAGCAATTTGAGAATTTTCACTTTACTTATGATCTCTTCTTAACAACGGATTCAGAAGAGAAGAAGGAAGAGATTCTGTCTATCCTTGATAAGAATGGAAAAGTAGCTCGAATCTTTATTACTGGGAATCGTGGACGTGATGTTATACCAATGCTTAAGTTGAAAGATGAACTTTCTGCTTATGATTATATTGGACATTTCCATACGAAAAAATCACCAGAATACCCTTATTGGGTTGGAGATTCATGGCGAAATGAACTTTTCTCAATGTTAATTCAACCTGCTGATAATATTATTGCAAATCTAGAACGTGATAATAGGTTAGGGCTTGTAATTGCTGATATTCCAACTTTCTTCCGTTATACTAAAATTGTGGATCCTTGGAATGAGAATCGTTTTGCCGAAGGAATGAATAATTTATGGGAGCGTATGAATCTTGGTCGAGAAATTGACTTTGATAAGATGAATACTTTTATCATGAGTTATGGAACATTCATTTGGTTCAAGTACGATGCTTTGAAACCATTGTTTGACCTTGACTTACAAGATGAAGAGATTCCAGAAGAACCAATTCCTCAACATACCATTTTGCATTCAATTGAGCGTATTCTAGTCTACCTTGCTTGGGCAAGACGTTATGATTATGCCATTGCAAAAAACGATATCTATATTACGCCTTTTGTAGATAATGTTGTGTTAAATATCCGACCTGATACTTTACCAAATACCTATATTAATTTTGATAATATCGGTGGTATAAAAGGTGCTCTCAAATATATTATTGTGGGTCCAGGAACCGCTGTGAAGTATATTTTGAGAAGAATAAAGAGAAAATTTAAATCTAACAATATGAAGGAGAAATTATGACAGAAAAAATTGCGGTGCTTTTACCAGCTTATAATGAAGAAGTGACTATCCAAAAGGTTATTGCTGATTTTCAGAAAGCACTTCCAAATGCGGATATTTATGTTTATGATAATAACTCTAAAGATAAAACTAATGAATTAGCAAGAGAAGCCGGTGCTATTGTGCGTTTTGAGCCTAGACAGGGTAAGGGAAATGTAGTTCGATCTATGTTCCGTGAAATTGATGCTGATTACTATATTATGGTTGATGCTGATGATACTTATCCTGCAGATGAGGTAGAAAAACTTTTAGAGCCGTTACGTTCAGGAATGGCTGATATGACCATTGGTGATAGGTTGTCAAATGGTACTTATGCTGAAGAGAATAAACGAGGTTTTCATGGTTTCGGTAATAATTTAGTCAGACTTCTAGTGAATAAATTATATAAGGGTAATTATCAAGATATTATGACTGGTTACCGTGGCTTTAATCGACTTTTTGTTAAGACCTTTCCAGTTCTTTCACCTGGATTTGAAATTGAGACAGAGCTTTCTATTCACTCATTAGATAAACGTTTTAAATTGGTCGAGGTTCCGATTACCTATCAAGATAGACCAGAAGGTAGTGAATCTAAGTTGAATACTTTTTCAGATGGTTTTAAAGTTTTGAAAATGATTTTTAACCTTTTTAAAGATTATAAACCTCTATTGTTCTTTAGCTTAGTTAGTCTTGTATTATTCATTTTAGGTCTATGTGTAGGGATTCCTGTAGTAACTGAATTTGCTAAAACAGGATTAATTGATAAGATGCCATCAGCTATTTTAGCAACGGGGTTGATGATTCTTGCCGCTTTATCTTTTATTGCTGGTTTTATTCTAGATACACTAGTAAGACAAAATAGAATGCAGTATGAGTTGAAAATCTATGACTTTTATAAGGACTGATAAATCTATTATGGAAACAATAAAAGATAATTTTTTGAGTAGAAAAGGTTATAGTAATGTTGTGCTCACAATCATTCTGATGGTTACTCTACTTACGGGATTAGTGTCGATTACTTTGAGAAGCCCTATGGTGGGATTAGATGAAATGGGGCATTACGCAAGGAGTGTTGAACTTTCAAATGGTAATTTACTTAGTTTACAGGATGGAAATCCTGCACTTGCTGGAGGAAAAATTTCAAATACACAATATGAATTTATAGAAAAAGCTAAGCAAGTTCAATCGGGTAATTCTACTAAGTATAAAGCGACGGATAAAGATTGGTATCATAAATTTTCTTCACTTCCTTATACTAATCAGAAAAGGTTTTATGTGAATACAAATACTGTTCCCTATACACCTTTTTCTTACTTACCATATGTTTTTACAGCTTATTTGTCAAAAATTATTGGAATAAAGCCTGTTACAGAATATTTGTTAATGAGACTTATTGGTTTCTTAACCTATTTTCTTTTGTTTATATTAGCTATTAAAATTACACCAGTTGGGAAGTTTACTTTAGCATTTATTTCTACTATTCCGACTGTAATAGTTAGTTGGACGAATATTTCTGCCGATGGTTATATGGTTGCAATCTCAGCTTTATTCTTTGCTGTAATATTGAGAGTGGTTTATTCTTTAAAGCAAGGAAAAAACATTACTTTGAATGATGTACTAGCTGTCTCAATTGTAACGGTATTATTATCAATGGGGAAAATTCCAATATTCCTATATTTATTTTTGCTATTACCGCTTGCATTTTTACTGAGAAAAAGATCAAATTTTGAACATAAGGCATATTTTTATTTATTATTTCTTTTTGGTCTTAGTTTTTTGGTAACTGTATGGTGGGTATTGATTGTTAAGAACATTAATACAGGTGCCTATTTTGGTAGAAATGTAGATACGTTCAAGCAGTTGAGTTTTATCTTATCAGATATCCCAAGTTTTTTAACCTTACTTGCTCGTACATTATTGGGCTATAATTTTTTTGTATATACCATTGGGTATACGAATGATTTAGCTGTTTATGCAATTCCAAAGTTGTTTACATACTTAAGTGCTACAGCACTGGTGTTATCAGTATTTGCTAAATACAATAGTCAAAACTATCTGAAAGCACCAAGAAATATTTATTTTAAGTTGTTTGAGATTTCAAAATATTTAATTTCTTTTGCTTTTATTGTTTCGGTATTTATCATACTTTACTTACAGTTCTCAGAAATTGGTAGTCATACCATTGATGGAGTTCAAGAACGATATTTTATCCCAATTTACTTCATTTTATTAAGCATAATTCCTAAACGAAAAATATCATCTGGATTATATCTGACTATAATTTCGTTATTGGCAATTTTACCAGCGATTTCTTACTGGTTAATTCTTTTTAATCAACTCTAGAAATGGAAAATAATTTTATGAAAAAAGTTCGTAGTTTGGGGATATCTTTTATCAAGTGGCGTTACGTAATCGCTCTATTTGCTTTTTTTTGTTCAGTAAGTCTGAATCTTAATGGTAGTTCAATTGCTAATTGGAATAACTTTGGTGTTAGAGAAACCGTGTCAGGTGTTCAGTCTGAAACAAAGACAGTTGACGATTATCAAGGCTTTCAAAAATTAAAGTTATGGGTTCCATCACTGTATCGTACGGATGATACTATCATAGGTAGTCCTAGACCAATCAGATCTGATGAATGGTTAGTTCAAACACCTTTTTACTTATCTCAGGTAAAAACAGGAAATCATTTTACAAATAAATCCTATCAAGTTTCAGGTCAGAATATGATGCTTGCTTATAACGTTTCATCCTGGCATATTTCAACGATAGGGAAACCATTTAACTGGGGATTTCTTTTCTTAGGAGCTTCTAGAGGGTTATCTTGGTATTGGAGTTTTAAAATTATAGCAATGCTACTATTAGCTTATGAATTTGCTATGATTTTAACCTCTAAGCGTAAGCTATTATCAGCTGTATCAAGTTTTTGGATAACTTTCACACCAACAGTACAATGGTGGTTTATGCAACATCTTGGCGATGTGGTATTCTTTTCATTATTGATAATGGTGTCTATATATCATTATTTTAACTCTGAAAAGAAAGTGTTCAAAATATTAATGGCAATAAATTTGATAGTTGCTCTTATTGGGTTCCCGTTAATTATATATCCAGCATTCCAAGTCCCCTTTGCTTATATTATTCTATTATTTACAGTAATACAGTTTTTCAAGGCATTAAGAAATAAAAAAGTTAAACTATTTGACGTGATTGTTATTGCATTAACTTTATTTGTTTCACTTATGATAGATGCATTAACCATTTATCAAAGTTGGGATGCAATATCAGCAACTCTTCATACAGTATACCCAGGAAAAAGAATTTCCGTTGGTGGGGAATATACTTGGAAAAATTTAAGTGATTTCTTATATAATATTGTTCTGCCATTTAAGGCACCTCAAGTGAGTAACCAAGTTGAACTATCAAGTTCATTTAATTTCTTGCTTTATATACTTCTGATCTTGCCTTTTGTTATTAAGAGGAAAGATATAAATAAAAATATCTTTGGGATTGTCTTAGTAGTTTATTCACTAATGCTGATGCTTTATAGTATAGTTGGTATCCCAACGGTACTATCTAAATTGACATTGTTTAGCTATGTACCATTTTCGAGGTCGTGGCAATCGATGTCAGTAATTGCAGTTTTTGCTTCGATATGGTTTATATCCTTTATATGGGATAAATTAGAGAGAGTAAATTTAACTAAAATTTTACCATCTTTATTCACTGTCACGATACTCTACTTATACAGAGGACTAACAGATGATATCTATAAGAATTATTTAGGAAGGTTTACATCCGTTATTTTAATTGTGATTATGTTAATTGCTTTTATTTGTATTCTTTATAGAAAAAAACGAGTATTCTATCCTATTATGTTAGCCATTATAATTGTGGGTGGATTGACTATTAATCCGGTTACACATGGCATAGGTGCTATTGAAAATAAATTACTATCTCATGAAGTTGAAAGCATTGTAGGAAAAAATCCTAATGCGATTTGGATGTCTGATTCTACAAATCTCTATCACTTTGTTCAAATGTTTGGTGCTAAAAGTATAGATGGTGTTAGATTTTATCCCGATAGACAACTTATGACTAAAATTGATAAGCAAAATCAATATGAAGATGTATGGAATAGATATGCACACTTAAAATATTCATTAACGAACGAGAACACATCTATGACTACACCAGTTCCCGATAATGTAAATATTAACTTAAATATAAATGAGTTAAAAGACTTAAATGTAAAATATATTTTGACAACTAGAGACTTAAATAAAGAATTTGGTTCGTCATTTACAGAGATTTATCAGGATAATGATAATAATAGAATCTTTGAATATTTGAATTAACTTCCCCCTCCCACTTACGAATAGGTAAGTAGGAGGTTTTTTCTTATGTATAGTATTGTATCTGAGGAGGCGGGGCTTTTGCCTCGTGAGCGACTCTTACAGAAGGGAGCAGAGGTTTTATCGGATCAGGAGTTGTTGGCGATAGTACTACGAACAGGGACCAAATCTGAGTCGGTCTTATCTATGGCTAATCGTATTTTGAAAGGGATGACGAGTTTGGCGGATTTGTCTCGTTTGTCTTTGAATGAGCTTCAGAAGATTCCTGGTATTGGGCGTGTGAAGTCTATTGAGCTGAAGGCTATGGTGGAGTTGGCTAAGCGGATTGAGAAGGCCGAGTTGGCTCGTTCCGAGCAGATTATGTCCAGTCAGCAAGTAGCCCGTCGTATGATGTTGGATATTGGGGACAAGCCTCAGGAGCATCTGGTGGCTATCTACTTGGATACGCAGAATCGTGTTATTCAGCAGAAGACGGTCTTTATTGGTGGTGTTCGTCGTTCGATTGCTGAGCCACGTGAGATTTTGCATTATGCTTGTCATCTGATGGCAACGTCCCTGATTGTGGTTCACAATCATCCATCGGGTGAGGCCTATCCGAGTCGAAATGATATTGATTTTACACAAAAGATTAAGCGGTCTTGTGATGATTTAGGGATTTGTCTGCTTGATCATCTGATTGTTGGCAAATCGACCTATTATTCTTTTCGTGAGGAGAGGGAGGATTTTGAGCTTTAGATTGAGCTTATGTGATAAAGACAAGAGAAAAGCAACTGAGTGCAGTCTCAGTTGCTTTTAAAGTTCGTTAACGACGTATTCAAAGAGTTTGAGGTCTTCTTCACGTTTATCTAGCAGAAGCTCTGGGTGCCACTGTACACCAAGGAAGCGAAGGTCTGGTGTATTTGACTCAACGGCTTCGACAGTGTTGTCCTCAGGATCACGCGCAATGACACGGAGGTCAGAGGCCAAGTGTTTAATACTTTGATGGTGGAAGGAGTTGATAGAGGTTTCACGTCCGTAAATTTCTGCCAACTTACTGTCCTCTTCAACAATCATCTCATGGTAGAGGTAATCAGAAGGCTTGTCCTGCCAGTGATTCTCGATGTCTTGGTGGAGACTACCACCTAGTGCGACGTTCATGAGTTGAGTTCCACGACAGATTGAAAAAATGGGTTTCTTTTGCTTAGTGGCTTCTTCGATAAGTGCCATTTCAAAGATATCACGTTCGAGGAAGAAGTCATCTTCACTGGCATGGTTCTTTTCGTTGTAGAATTTAGGGTCAACGTTTTGCCCACCGATAAGGATGAGCTTGTCAATCATGGAGATATAGGTCTTGGCTTCCGATGGATCGGATACGGGTAGTAGGATTGCTAGGCCACCGGCTCTTTGAACTCCTTCTACAAAGCCAGATGGGGCATAGGACCAGTTGATGTCTTCATGGGCTGGATTAGGCCTTACATTGGCTGTGATTCCGATAATTGGTTTAGTCATTGTTCCTCCTTGATTTTTCTTCTTCTTTCATGAAATAGAGTAGGGTTTGTAATTCGCTAGTCAGGTCTACGTATTGGACCACCACGTGGCGTGGAAGATTGAGGTTGACTGGAGAGAAGCAGAGGATGCCTTTAATTCCAGCATCAACCAAAAGATCAGCCACCTCCTGAGCCTTAACTGATGGCACTGTCAGGATGGCTGTTTTGATATCTTCTTGAGCAATCTTGTCCTTAATTTGGGAAATCCCATAGATAGGAATATTGTCCTCAGTTTGAGTTCCAACCAGTTCGTTATCGTCTGTATCAAAAGCCATGACCAGCTGCATGCGATTACGTTCTTGAAAACGGTAGTGGAGAAGGGCACGTCCGACATTCCCCACACCTACGAGAAGTACCTTGGTAGTCGCATTGTCATTAAGGAGTTCAGCGAAAAATGTCATTAGTTTGTTCACGTCATAACCAAAGCCACGACGACCTAGCTCACCAAAGTAGGAGAAGTCTCGACGAACAGTGGCAGGGTCAATCCCAATCGCTTCAGCAATTTGTTTAGAGCTTGCTTTCTCGATATTTTCACGATGGAATCGCTTGAAAATACGATAGTAGAGAGAGAGACGTTTGGCAGTGGCGTTTGGGATGTTTTTCTCAAATGTCATTGATCGCTTTCCTTTCTTCAATTAGTATGATTCTCTTATATTTTAAGAAAAGTTTGTGAAGATTGCAACAAAATAGTGTAGAAGAGGCGATATAAAAAACCTATCACAAGGATAGGCTATTTCTATGTAGTAAGAAAGAAGTTTAGACTTCTTCTTGTTCGAAAACGTTACGGTCAACCAAACTCTGCATCAAGAAATAGAATTTCTCTTGCAAGATGTGATGATTTTCATTTTTAAAGATATTAACGTTACGAAGGCCAGATTTGTCTGTAATTGACAATTTGAAACCAGTCAAGTCTTTGTTAATAGTGATTTTAAGTGGGAAACCTTCACCTGAGTTAGGCACTTTTTCGAGAAGGCGGTGCAACTCGTAGTTTCCGATTTTATTTTGCACAAAAGTCGTATCACGTAGGGTGAATTTTTTGACATTAGGACTGATGGTGTAACGGTATTTACAGTCAGTCAAATGAATGCTTTTTTCAAATGCCATGTTGGTCTCCTATGATTTGATTAAGTTTTTCTGCTAGGGCTTGGAGTTCTTCAGCAGTATTTTCCTCTGATAAACTAATGCGGATAGCTGTTTTTAGTTTGTCAGAATCCTTGCCATAGAGGGCCTGGATGACGTGGCTAGGGTCAACAGTTCCAGCAGTACAAGCAGAACCCGTTGAGACGGCAAAGCCAGCTAGGTCTAACAAGGTTAAGAGAGGGCCATTTTCCTTACCAGGAAAACTGATGTTGATGACGTGAGGTAGACTAGATCCTCCACCATTAATTTCATAAGGAACGGTAAGGGTATCTAGAAAGGCCTGACGAATCTTTTCAACATGCTGGTAATTGGCTTGGTAATTCTCGCTAGCATTCTTATAAGCAGCGGTCATACCTGCAATACCGACCAGATTTTCAGTACTGGCACGACGTTTTTCCTCTTGCTCTCCACCATGGAGTAGGTTGTCAAAATGCAAATCGTTATGATAGAGCAAGCCGACACCTTTAGGTCCGTGGAATTTATGGGCACTAATAGAGAGAAAATCAGCTCCAAGTTGCTCTGGGTGAATAGGAAGTTTTCCTGCTACCTGCACGGCATCAACGTGGAAGGCAGCTTGGTGATTGGCAAGCAAGTCACCAAGTTCCTTGATAGGAAGCAATTGGCCGGTCTCATTATTGGCATACATAACAGAAACTAGAATAGTATCGTCACGTAAGGCATCAGCGATTTGTTGGGCAGTAATGACTTGATTTTCTGGTTGAATATAGGTTACTTCAAAACCAAAACGCTCTTCCAAGTAGGCCATGGTGTGAAGGACAGAGTGGTGTTCAATAGCAGTTGTAATCAGGTGTTTGCCTTTAGCTTGATTGGCTAGGGCATAACCTTTGATAGCTGTATTGTTTCCTTCAGTCCCACCAGAAGTGAAAATGAGCTTACGAGCAGGGACTTTAAATTGTTTGGCCATTTCTTCACGGGCTTCACGAAGTTCCTTGGAAGCTTGACGACCATAAGCATGGAGGCTGGATGGATTTCCAAAGGTTTCAGTCATAACATGTGTCATAGCTGAAATAGCAGCAGTATTTAAAGGAGTTGTTGCTGCATTGTCCAAATAAACCATAGCTTAGTCCTCGTGTGCTGTATATGCAAAGAGTGGACTAAGTGGTTGACGTTCGAAGATACGAGTAGTAGCGTTAGCGATTAGCTCACTTGCTGAAATGTATTTAACGTTTGTAGGCACTTTTTCTTTAGTCGCAACTGAATCTGTTACCAAGATTTCTTTGATTGGAGCAGCGTTGAGGACTTCGGCAGCACCTCCTGCAAAAAGCCCGTGACTAGCAACTGCATAGATGTCTTTAACGCCACCACGTTCAAGGATTTTAGCTGCTTCAGCAAATGTTTTACCAGTATTAAGGATATCATCAACCAAAATTGCTGTTTTTCCTTCAACCTCACCGATGATGTAGCCTTCTTCGCGTTCTGAATCATCTTGAGCGTAGTCAATGATAGCGATTGGTGCATCAAGGTATTCCGCCAAGCTACGAGCACGTTTAACACCTGAGTTTTTAGGGCTAACAACGACAACATCACTTCCTGTGAATCCTTTTTCGTTGTAGTATTCAGCAAACAATGGCATTGTGAAGAGGTTATCTACTGGGATATCGAAGAAACCTTGAACTTGGACAGCGTGAAGGTCAAGTGTCAAGACACGATTGACACCAGCTTTAACCAGCATATTGGCAATCAATTTAGCAGTGATTGGTTCACGTGACGCAGCGATACGGTCTTGACGTGCATAACCAAAGTAAGGCATAACCACGTTGACAGAGTTAGCACTGGCACGTTTGCAGGCATCAATCATGATGAGCAATTCCCAAAGGTGGTCGTTAACAGGGTTGCTTGTAGATTGGATGATATAAATATCGTCCCCACGAACAGACTCTTCAATGTTGATCATGATTTCACCGTCAGAAAATTGACGTGAAGATACTTTACCAAGTGGCAATCCAGTAGCCTCAGCAATTTTTTCAGCAATTTCTGGGTTTGAGCTGAGCGAGAACAATTTCAATTGTGGGTTTGCTTTTTGATGTACCATGACGATGGTGACTCCTTTAAAAAAATAAGATGCTAAGCCCAGTTAGGGCTATTGTAATAAAACTACAGATAGTTCTATTTTAGCAAAAAGAAGCAGAAATTTCAGCCATCAAAGTATGATATTGGTGAAAAATACCGAACCTTTGCTAGATAAAATTCCTTTGTATGCGTTTTTAGACCTCTGGAGGTCATTTATGAGATAAAATGCTTGTAGTATTTAACGCTGCATGTGTTTAAACATAAAAAGACAAGGAGCTAACTCCTTGTCTAACTTTTAGTCTTTGTCTCGTTTGAGGGTAGCTACAAAGCGTGCGACCTTACTCTTGGCATACTTAAAGTCAATATTATTTTCTTTAAGGAAAGCATCAAAGTCGTCTTTACCTTTTTCAGCATCTGAAACTTCTAGCTCAAGCTCGTAATCTTTCTTATCAGCATAGACATTGACATCGAGGGCCATGAGGCCGATATTGGTCTGGTACTCGCGACGGGTAGTGGTCAAATGTCCGAGGATGGTTAGGTCCTCGAGCTTAACCCCACGTTCTAGAAGAATGGATTTGATTTGACAATCAGGAAAGTCCAGCGACTTAGTCAAAGCCTTAGCATCCGAACAATCCATGGTAACGTTGTACTCCATGTTCCCGACTTTTTCAGGGATCTTCAAGGTCAGCTCACCATGAGTGGGAAGCGTCCTGATACGCAAGGAGAGTTTTTTACTTCTCATGTCACTCTGAGGAGTGTCGATGTAGTAGTTGGTTTGCGTAACAGGTGTCACATGGGAGAAAAGCATCGCTAAACGATTGTACTCGTCTTTGGTGAGTAGAGTCTTGAACTCTATCTCTAAATGGTTCATGTGTGTCCTCCCTTGTGCTTTCAAATGTGGTATAATATAACAGATTGTATTTATTTTATAAAAAACTAAAGCTTTTGACAAGGAGGAGTCCTATCTTGACCATGGATTGGGAACAATTTTTAGACCCCTATATTCAGGCCGTAGGTGAGCTCAAAATCAAGCTCCGAGGCATTCGTAAACAATTTCGTAAGCAAAATCGTCACTCGCCTATTGAATTTGTGACGGGACGTGTGAAGTCAGTGGCTTCCATTGAGGAGAAAATCGCCCTTCGTGGCCTTTCGGTTGAAAATTTGGCTCAAGATATGCAGGATATAGCTGGTCTCCGAGTCATGGTCCAATTTGTCGATGATGTGGATGAGGTTTTAGCTTTGCTGCGTCATCGTAGTGATATGACCATTGTTTCAGAGCGTGACTACATCAGAAACCGTAAACATTCGGGTTATCGCTCTTATCATGTTATTATCTCTTATCCCGTTGATACCATTGATGGTCGTAAGGAGATTCTTGCAGAGATTCAGATTAGGACTTTGGCCATGAACTTTTGGGCCACCATTGAACATTCCCTTAATTACAAGTATCAGGGGAACTTTCCAGAGGAAATTAAGCTTCGCTTGGAAAATACGGCCCGCATGGCCTATGAACTTGATGAAGAAATGCGTAAGATACGTGATGATATTAGAGATGCCCAGTTGCTCTTTGATCCAATTAACAGAACTTTGAAGGATAGTGTAGGAAATAGTGATGACACAGATGAAGACCTCTTCGGATGAGATGAAGGTAGCTATTATTGCCAATGGCAAACCCCAAAGTAGGCGTGTGGCCTCAAAACTTTTTAATGCCTTTCGAGATGATCCAGATTTTTATTTGACCAAGAAAAATCCAGATGTGGTCATCTCAATTGGTGGTGATGGCATGTTGCTATCGGCTTTTCATATGTATGAAAAAGAGCTTGCTCGTGTGCGTTTTGTAGGGATTCACACGGGTCACTTAGGTTTTTATACGGATTATTTGGACAGTGAAGTAGATCAATTAATCGAGACGCTGCGAAAAGACAGTGGTGCTAAGATTTCTTACCCTCTTTTGAATGTCAAATTGACCCTGGCTGATGGGCGTTCTTTTACGTCGATTGCCCTCAATGAAGCAGCCATCAAGCGTAATGAGAAAACCATGGCAGCAGATGTTTGCCTTAATGATGTCTTGTTTGAGAGTTTTCGTGGTGATGGGTTGTCGGTGTCAACGCCCACAGGATCAACGGCCTACAATAAATCTCTTGGTGGTGCGGTCCTTCATCCTACCATTGAAGCCTTGCAACTGACTGAGATTGCCAGTCTTAATAATCGTGTGTATCGTACCTTAGGTAGTCCTCTTATTGTGCCAAAGCATGAGAAGATTACGGTTTATCCTACCCGAATGGGAAGCTACACTCTATCTGTTGATAATAAAACCTATACCAACCGTAATGTGAAAAAGGTAGAATTCTCAATTGACCAACGTAAGATTTCCTTTGTGGCTAGTGCCAGTCATACCAGTTTCTGGGAACGGGTACGTGATTCCTTTATCGGAGACATGGAAGAATGAGATATGAGTTTACAGTAGGGCGTTCTTGTCGGGTCAAGACCTTTTTGAAGGAACATGATATTTCTAAAGGGCTACTGGCCAAGATTAAGTTTGAGGGCGGTCATATTTGGGTCAATGGTGAGGAACAGTTTGCGACTTATCCTGTCCATGAAGGAGACGTGGTTGCCATTGAAATCCCTGATGAGGCACCGCACGAGACCTTGAAACCTATTCCTTTTGACTTGGATATTGTCTATGAGGATGACAACTTCTTGGTGATTAATAAACCTTATGGCTATGCCAGTATTCCAAGTGTTAACCATGACAATACTATGGCTAATTTCGTCAAACATCACTTCGTTAGCAACAATTATCCCAATCAGCGTGTACATATCGTGACACGTCTGGATAAGGACACGTCTGGTCTTATGCTGTTTGCTAAGCATGGTTATGCCCACGCGCGAATGGATAAACAGTTGCAACAGAAGTCTATTAAGAAACATTACTATGCCTTGGTTGAAGGTGATACAAAACTTGAGGAGCAGGGTGAAATCATTGCACCGATTGCGCGTGATGTGGATTCTATTATTACACGTCGGGTTCATAAATCAGGGAAATATGCCCATACGAGCTATCGCTTGGTAGCTGATTATGGTCGAGTGAAGTTGGTTGATATCAATCTTCATACTGGACGTACGCATCAGATTCGTGTGCACTTTGCCCACTTAGGTTTGCCTCTTTTGGGAGACGACCTTTATGGCGGTTCCCTAGATTATGGTATTAAGCGCCAGGCCTTGCATTGTCATCGTCTTGCCTTTATCGATCCTTTCACCAAAAAAGAGATGGTCCATGCATCTTCCTTGACAGATGATTTTGAAACCGTTATCATGAACTTACAAACTAAAAAAGATTGATTGAGGATTTTTTATGCGTAGTCTATTTGGTGAACTTCGTGAACGTATTGCGGGGAAAGGTGTTAAGATTGTTTTTCCTGAGGGTAACGACGACCGTGTGGTTCGTGCTGCTGCCCGTTTGAAATTTGAAGGATTGGTGGATCCTATTATTTTGGGAGACCCAGCTGAGGTTCACAAAATCTTGAGCGATTTTGGCTTTGCAGACTTTAACTATACGATTATTGATCCTGAAGCCTATGAAGGTTTTGAGGAAATGAAGGAAAAATTTCTTGAAATCCGTAAAGGAAAAGCAACAGTCGAAGATGCAGAGAAATTGCTTCGTGATGTGAACTATTTCGGTGTTATGCTAGTTAAACTCGGTCTTGCTGATGGAATGGTTTCAGGTGCCATTCACTCAACAGCGGATACGGTACGTCCTGCCCTTCAAATTATCAAAACAAAACCAGGCATTTCACGTACATCAGGTGTTTTCCTTATGAACCGTGAAAATACCGATCATCGTTTGGTGTTTGCTGATTGTGCCATCAACATTGAACCAAATGCTCAAGAATTGGCAGAAATTGCAATTAATACTGCTGAAACAGCTAAAGTTTTTGGTATTGATCCTAAAGTGGCCATGCTTAGCTTCTCAACAAAAGGTTCTGCTAAATCGCCAAAAGTTGAAAGGGTAGTAGAGGCAACAAATATTGCTAAAGAAATGCGTCCTGACTTAGCTATTGATGGTGAGTTGCAGTTTGATGCAGCCTTTGTTCCAGCAACAGCTGCTATTAAGGCTCCAGATAGTAACGTAGCAGGACATGCTAATGTCTTTGTCTTCCCAGGTTTGCAAGCAGGTAACATTGGATATAAGATTGCCCAACGTTTGGGAATGTTCGAAGCCATCGGACCAATCTTGCAAGGTCTTAATAAACCTGTTAACGACCTTTCACGTGGGGCTAGTGCTGAAGATATTTACAATTTGGCGATTATCACAGCTGCTCAAGCTCTTAATGGCTAATTTTTACTTAAAAACAGAGGTCTGACCAAGGTGTTAGACCTTTTTGTTTTATGCATGACGAGTGATTAAAAATAAATTGAATGAAGTGGCTAGAAATCTAGGAAATACAAGGGGTTATTGAGTTTATCGTGTTTTATTATGTAAAATGCTTGTGCAAAATTGTCTGACAACGACTTTTTTTCTTGATTATTTATGCTATAATGAAAAGGTAAAATTTTATTTTTTGGAGAAATCTTATGAAAAAAAGCAAATGGTTAGCCCTTGCGGGTGTGGCACTCCTCAGTGTAGGTGCCTTAGCGGCTTGTTCTTCTAAGTCAAGTACTAGTGGAACGACTTATGGTTATATTTATAACTCAGATCCTGAAACTTTAGACTATATCACGTCAAATACTGGACCTACTAAGACTGCTGTAACTAACGGTGTAGATGGTCTTATGGAAGCAGATAAATATGGAAATCTTGTTCCTTCAGTAGCTGAAGATTGGTCTGTCTCTCAAGATGGTCTTACTTATACCTATAAAATCCGTAAGGGTGTTAAATGGTATACTTCTGATGGTGAAGAATATGCTGATGTGACTGCTAAGGACTTTGTGACTGGTCTTAAGCATGCGGCTGATGGCAAAGCTGGAGCTCTTTACTTGGTGCAAGATTCTATTGCTGGCTTGTCTGACTACCTCTCTGGTGCCAATAAAGATTTCTCAAATGTAGGCGTCAAAGCAATCGACGATTATACATTGCAATACACCCTTAAAAAACCAGAACCATACTGGAACTCTAAAACAACTTATGGCTTGCTCTTCCCAGTTAACGAAGACTTCCTTAAGAACAAAGGAAAAGATTTTGGTAAGTCAACAGACCCAACATCTATCCTCTATAATGGTCCTTTCCTTCTCAAATCTTTGACAGCTAAATCATCTATTGAGTTAACTAAGAATGAGAATTATTGGGATAAGAAAAATGTGCATTTCGACGCTATCAAATTGTCATATTATGACGGATCTGACCAGGAATCACAAGAACGTAGTTTCTCTGATGGCGGTCTCAGCATTGCACGTGTCTTCCCTATGAGCTCTAACTATGCGTCAGTAGAAAAGAAATATAAAGATAATATTTATTACACAGCGCCAGGTGCGTCTACAGCAGCTATTGGTGTGAATATTGACCGTCAAAACTATAAATTCTCAGCTAAGAAGACAGATGCTGAAAAGACATCAACTAAGAAGGCTCTTCTAAACAAAGACTTCCGTCAATCAATCAACTTCGCTATTGACCGTACAGCCTATCAATCACAAGTAAACGGTAAAGATGGGGCTGCTCTTGCTATACGTAACCTCTTTGTTCCTTCTGATTTTGTCAGTGCAGGTGATAAGACCTTTGGTGACCTTGTGACGGACAAGATGAGCACTTACGGTGATGAATGGTCTGGTGTCAATTTTGCGGATGGTCAAGATGGTCTCTACAATGCGGAAAAAGCTAAGACTGAGTTTGCCAAAGCCAAAGAAGCTCTTCAAGGTGAAGGTGTTCAATTCCCAATTCACTTGGACCTTCCAGTTGATCAAAGTTCTAAACTTAATGTTGCTCAAGCTCAATCATTGAAACAAACGATTGAAAAATCATTGGGTAGTGAAAATGTCGTTATCGATATCAACCAGTTGTCATCTGATGATATGCAAAATGCAACCCTTAATGCGGCTAATGCGGCAGCAGAAGACTGGGATATTTCAAACGGTGTGGTTTGGGGTCCAGACTATCAAGATCCATCAACTTACCTTGATATCTTTAAGACAACTTCAAGCGAAAATACCAAGACTTTCATGGGTTATGATGATCCAAACAATGCGGCCGCAGCTCAAGTAGGTCTTAAAGATTATGATGCCTTGCTTGATTCAGCAGCTTCAGAAACAACAGACCTCAACGCTCGTTACGACCGCTATGCCCAAGCTCAAGCATGGTTGGAAGATAGCTCGCTTGTCATTCCATTGACTGTTGGTAACGGTGCAGCACCAGTTATCTCACGCTTGACACCATTTACGGGTGCTAGCATGCAAGTGGGTGATAAGAACTCATCAGACTACTTCAAATACGTGAAACCACAAGAAAAAGTAGTTACTAAGAAAGAATATGAACAAAGTCGTGAAAAATGGCTTAAAGAAAAGAAAGCATCTAACGAAAAAGCTCAAAAAGATCTTGAGAAACACGTTAAATAATATTCTTGAGAAAAAGGCAGTAAGCCTTTTTCTTTTGTCCAAAAAGGGCTAATCCATAGTGCTCGTAAGGGGTATAATTGTGAGAAAGTCAGTATAAGACAAAATATTCTGAAAATTGTACTCATCTTATTTTTTATGGTATAATATAGGCATATAAAAAAAGATTTTTTGGAGAATGCTTATGAAAAAAAGTAAATGGTTGGCCCTTGCGGGTGTTTCCCTCCTAAGTGTTGGGGTTTTAGTGGCTTGTTCATCAAAATCAAACACTTCAAGCAATACATACAACTATATTTATACTGCTGACCCTGAGACATTGGATTACCTTATTTCCAATAAAGGTTCAACAACTGATGCTGTGACAAATGGTGTCGATGGCCTTTTGGAAAATGATAAATATGGTAACTTGGTGCCTGCTATTGCCAAGGATTGGACTGTTTCAGCTGATGGTTTGACTTATACTTACAAACTTCGTAAGGGAGTTAAATGGTATACTTCAGATGGTGAAGAGTATGCGGAAGTAACAGCTAAAGACTTCGTAACAGGTCTTAAGCATGCTGCTGACAAGAAGACAGAGTCAATTTATTTGGCAAAAGATTCTGTAGTAGGTCTTGCTGATTATTTCAACGGTACTGATAAAGACTTCTCTAAAGTTGGTGTTAAAGCACTTGATGACTACACTCTTCAGTACACTCTTAAACAACCAGAACCATACTGGAATTCTAAGATGACTTATTCTCTCTTCTGGCCTGTTAACGAAGAGTTCCTTAAGTCAAAAGGGGATAGCTTTGGTAAATCAACAGATCCATCATCTATCCTTTATAATGGTCCGTACATCCTTAAGTCATTGACAGCTAAATCATCTATTGAGTTGACTAAAAATGAAAACTATTGGGATAAGAAAAATGTTCACTTTGATGGCATCAAACTTTCTTTCTACGATGCATCTGACCAAGAATCGCTTGTTCGTAATTTCACTGATGGCGCTTATAGCCAAGCACGTCTATATCCAACAAGCTCAAACTTTAATTCTGTAGAAAAACAATATAAAGATAATATCTTCTATACACAACCATCTGCAGATATTGGTGGGGTTGGTGTTAATATTGACCGTCAGTCTTACAACCATACATCTAAGAAGACTGATGCTGAGAAAGATTCAACTAAGAAAGCTCTTCTTAACAAGGACTTCCGTCAATCAGTTAACTTTGCTATTGACCGTACAGCTTATTCAGCACAACTTAATGGTGAAAAAGGTGCAGCACTTGCTGTTCGTAACCTTCTTGTTAAACCTGATTTTGTTTATGCTGGTGACAAGTCATTCGGTGATTTGGTAACTGAAAAGATGCCTTCATATGGTGACGAGTGGTCAGGTGTTAACCTTAAAGACAGTCAAGATGGTCTCTTCAATGCTGATAAGGCTAAGACTGAATTTAATAAAGCTAAGGAAGCTCTCCAAGCACAAGGTGTTCAATTCCCAATTCACTTGGACCTTCCAGTTGACCAAGCTGCAAAACCAACTGTAGCACGTGCACAATCTTTGAAACAATCTGTTGAAAAGACACTCGGTAAAGAAAATGTGGTTGTAGACGTTCATCAAATGTCTCAAGATGATCTTCTTAACAGTACTTTGTATGCAGCTAATGCAGCAGCAGAAGACTGGGATATCAATATTTCAGTTGCTTGGGCACCTGACTACGAAGACCCATCAACATTCCTTGATATCTTCAAGACAACAGCTAGTGAGAACACAAAAACTTACATGGGATTCGACGATCCTAACAATGCAGCAGCAGCTCAAGTAGGTCTTAAAGACTTTGATGCTTTGGTTGATAATGCAGCTAAAGAAACAAGCGACCTCAACGTACGTTATGAACGTTATGCAGAGGCACAAGCTTGGTTGGAAGATAGCTCACTCTTCATGCCACTTATGGTTAACAAGGGTGCTGCTCCAATGGTAGCTCGTTTGACACCATTCTCAGGTGCTTACTCTCAAGTAGGACCTAAGGGTTCTGATAGATACTTCAAGTACCTTGAACCTCAAAAAGATGTTGTCACTAAGAAAAACTATGATAAAGCCCGTGAAAGCTGGCTTAAAGAAAAGTCTAAGTCCAACGAAAAAGCTCAAAAAGACCTTGAGAAACACGTTAAATAAAAGGACGATGGAACTTTCTCATTAGATTGGGAAAGTTCTTTTGGAATTAAAGGAAGAGACATGAAAAAATACATTTTATTGAGAACCCTCCGTTCTCTATTGTCAATATTTGTCGTGACGGCCTTGACCTACACGATTATCTATACCATGGTGCCGAGGCGTCTGATTTTCAGACAGGACCCTAACTACAACAAGATTGCTAAGACAGCCGATTCTAAGGCTAACTATGAAAATACAATCTATGAACGTATGGGTTACATTGATTACTATGACACCAAGGAGTTGCAGGAGAAAGCTAGCTCCCTTGATAAGTCAGTAACCACTAAGCCAACAAAAGAAAATAAAGCTATTTACCAAAAATATGTGGATAGTTTAGGACATGGCTGGCGTTTGCATCAATTCAAGGAAAGTAAGCAATTCTATGCGACACGTGATGTGCCTGTACTTGAACGTGTGTTTGGCTTCTATAAGCACCTCTTTGAATTTGACAATACGGGATGGGTGAAAGATAAAACAAATCCAAACTTGAAACGATACATTCGAATTGAAAATGATCCAGCTATTGGTTGGTCAGTGGTTGGTTCAGGGACTAAGCATAAATATCTGCTTTACTTTAACGGTCAGTTCCCATTTGTTCACCAAAACTTCGTGAAGATGAACCTTGGTACATCTTACCCAACTTATGCTGAGCAAGGTGTTCTTGATGTTATTACGCAAGGTCAAGGGCAAACACAAAGCTCTGAGGTCAACTTCCCTACTGGTAAGAAGATATCTTCAGTAGATATCTACTCTCGTACTTATAAATCACCAAGTCAGGCTGATGCGAGAGATCGTTCTTACTATGGAAATGACCCATACACAGCTACCAAGAGTCGCTACCAATACCCATCAATGGTGACAAGTTCTGCCATTGCAGGTTTGATTGGTTTGGTCTTGTCTTATGCTTTGGCAATTCCATTGGGATCATACATGGCACGCTTTAAAAACACGCTCTTTGATAGTGTATCAACAGGTGTCTTGACTTTCTTGCTTTCACTACCAACCATCGCCTTGGTTTATATCATTCGTTTGATTGGTTCTGAGATTGGTCTTCCAGATTCCTTCCCTATCTTGGGTGCAGGTGACTGGCGTTCATACGTCTTGCCATCTGTTATTCTCGGTCTCTTGTCAACACCAGGTCTTGCGATTTGGATTCGTCGTTACATGATTGACTTGCAATCACAAGACTTCGTTCGTTTTGCACGTGCCAAAGGGTTGTCAGAACAAGAAATTTCGAATAAACACATTTTCAAAAATGCTATGGTTTCCTTGGTTTCAGGAATCCCAGCATCTATCGTTAGTGTTATTACAGGGGCAACTTTGACAGAAACAATCTTCGCCTTCCCTGGTATGGGTAAAATGTTGATCGACTCTGTTCGTGCTTCAAATAACGCTATGGTTGTGGGTCTTGTATTTATTTTCACAGCTCTCACCATCTTCTCATTGCTTGTGGGTGATATCCTTATGACTATAATTGACCCACGTATCAAATTGACATCTAAAGGAGGTAAATAATGGCTTCAATTGATAAAAGTAAGTTCCAATTTGTAAAGCGCGATGATTTTGCCTCTGAAACAATTGATGCACCAGCTTATTCTTACTGGAAATCAGTGATGCGTCAATTCTTTAAAAAGAAATCAACAGTAGTAATGTTGGGGATCTTGATTGCCATCGTTTTGATGAGTTTCATCTATCCAATGTTCTCTAAATTTGACTTCAATGATGTCTCAAAAGTAAATGATTTCAGTTTGCGTTATGTACATCCAAATGCTCAATACTGGTTCGGTACTGACAGTAATGGTAAGTCCCTCTTTGATAGTGTTTGGTTTGGAGCTCGTAATTCTATCCTTATTGCTGTTATCGCTACCTTCCTTAACGTTGTTATTGGTTTGCTTGTAGGTGCTGTTTGGGGGATTTCTAAGACCTTCGATATGATTATGATGGAAATCTACAACATCATCTCAAATATTCCTGCCCTCCTTGTAGTTATCGTCTTGACTTACTCATTGGGTGCTGGTTTTTGGAATATGATCTTTGCCATGACTGTCACAGGTTGGATTGGTATTGCCTATACTATCCGTATTCAAATCATGCGTTACCGTGATTTGGAGTACAACTTGGCTTCTCGTACACTGGGAACGCCAACTGCTAAGATTGTGGTTAAAAACATCATGCCACAACTTGTGTCAGTTATCGTAACTATGGCTAGTCAACTCTTGCCAGGATTTATCTCTTACGAAGCCTTTCTTTCATACTTTGGTTTGGGGCTTCCAGTTACGACGCCTAGTCTTGGTCGTTTGATTTCAGACTATGCACAGAACGTTACAGTCAATGCTTATCTCTTCTGGATTCCATTGACTACCTTGATTCTCGTTTCCCTTGCTCTCTTTATTGTCGGTCAAAACTTGGCGGATGCCAGCGACCCACGTACGCATAGATAGGAGTCCAATATGACAGAAAATAAAAATGTAATATTATCGGCTCGCGATATCGTCGTGGAATTTGACGTTCGTGACCGTGTTTTGACAGCCATTCGAGGAGTTTCCCTTGATTTAGTTGAAGGTGAAGTTTTAGCCTTGGTTGGTGAGTCTGGTTCAGGTAAATCAGTTTTGACTAAGACTTTCACAGGGATGCTTGAAGAAAATGGTCGTGTAGCTAGCGGTTCTATTGATTATCGTGGCCAAGATTTGACCAAGCTTAAGAGTCACCAAGATTGGGCGCCTATTCGTGGAGCTAAGATTGCGACTATCTTCCAAGATCCTATGACCAGTCTTGACCCAATTAAGACTATCGGTAGCCAAATTGTTGAAGTCATTGTCAAGCACCAAGGAAAATCAGCTAAAGAAGCTAAAAAAATGGCCATTGATTACATGGACAAGGTTGGTATTCCTGATGCTGAAAAACGTTTCAACGAATATCCTTTCCAATACTCTGGTGGGATGCGTCAACGTATCGTCATTGCCATTGCCTTGGCTTGTCGTCCTGATGTCCTTATCTGTGACGAGCCAACAACTGCCCTTGATGTGACCATTCAAGCTCAAATCATTGACCTTTTGAAATCACTCAAAGAGGAGTATGGTTTCTCAGTGATTTTCATTACCCATGACCTTGGTGTGGTAGCAAGTATCGCTGACAAGGTTGCTGTTATGTATGCTGGTGAAATCATCGAGTACGCAACGGTTGAGGAAATTTTCTATGAGCCTTGTCACCCATACACTTGGAGCTTGCTTTCAAGCTTGCCACAGTTGGCTGACGATAAGGGTGAGCTTTTCTCTATTCCAGGGACACCACCATCACTTTATACACCAGTTGTTGGAGATGCCTTTGCCTTGCGTTCAGACTATGCCATGCAAATTGACTTCGAGGAAAAAGCACCACAATTCCAAGTTTCAGATACTCACTGGGCTAAGACCTGGCTCTTACATGAGGATGCACCAAAAGTTGAAAAACCTGAGGTTATCCAAAATCTACATGAAAAAATCCGTACTAATATGGGATTTGCACATTTAGGAGATGAGGAGGAAGGCAATGCCTGAGAAGTTAGTTGAAGTAAAAGATGTGGAGATTTCCTTCGGTGAAGGAAGCAAGAAATTCGTTGCTGTCCACAATGCTAATTTTTTCATCAACAAGGGTGAAACCTTTTCCCTCGTTGGTGAGTCTGGTAGTGGTAAAACTACTATCGGTCGTGCCATTATTGGTCTGAATGATACAAGTAATGGTGAGATTATTTTTGACGGTAAGAAAATCAATGGGCACTTATCTCACTCTGAGAAAAACGACCTTATCCGTCGTATTCAGATGATTTTCCAAGACCCTGCGGCTAGTTTGAATGAACGTGCAACAGTTGATTATATCTTGTCTGAGGGCTTGCATAACTTCCATCTCTATAAGGATGAGGAAGATCGTAAAGCTAAAATCAAGGAAATCATCAAAGAAGTGGGACTTCTTGAGGAGCACTTGACACGTTACCCTCACGAATTTTCTGGGGGACAACGTCAACGTATCGGTATTGCGCGTTCCTTGGTTATGCAACCTGACTTGGTCATCGCTGACGAACCAATCTCAGCCCTTGACGTGTCAGTTCGTGCCCAAATTTTGAACCTGCTTAAGAAATTCCAAAAAGAGTTGGGATTGACCTACCTCTTTATCGCTCACGACTTGTCAGTGGTCCGTTTCATTTCTGACCGTATCGCTGTTATCTACAAGGGGACAATCGTGGAAGTTGCTGAGACAGAAGAACTCTACAACAATCCTATCCACCCTTACACCAAGTCACTCTTGTCTGCTGTTCCTATTCCAGATCCGATCTTGGAACGTAAGAAAGTCTTGAAGGTTTATGATCCAAACCAACACGACTATTCTGTTGATAAACCAGAAATGGTTGAAGTACGTCCAGGACACTTCGTTTGGGGTAACAAAGCCGAAATTGAGACTTATCGTAAAGAACAAAGTAAATAAGTCTTTTAAATGCAAAAAAATCGTGTTCCAAAAGGAACACGGTTTTTCTTTAGTCCAGATTTAAGCGTTTGGTCATGATATAGTAGGTACCAAAGTAACTTGCTGCGATGAGAATGAGAGACTGAACTAGACTAATGATATATGACGAGTTATTAATTGCAGTATATGTTGCATCTCCAGTCAAGGCTGCACCGAGTCCAAAGAAGAAACCAATAAAGAATAGGATAGCCTGAATGGCGAAAAAGGCGACAAACCCCATAAGAACTTTGTTAGTATTGAAGAGGTTTCCGATACTAATACAGAGGTAATAGAAAAGGATACCAGCAATCATTGACAAGATTGTAGAAGGGATGAAGAGGTAGAAAGCGCCTATCTCTTTTAGGATCTGGCCAAAGTAGCTGGTAGCTAGGAGGATATCTTTCATATCAAGGCAGAAAGTAGCTATAATTCCAATCGAAAGGAGTATAACGAGTGATGAAATGATATCTAAAATAAAGGCTACCAAGAGTTTCGACAAGATTAATTGGTGAGCAGAAACTGGGAGTGTATTGGTTAGATAGCCTTCTCTCCCAAAGACAGTTTTTGCAAAGCGTCTGACAATGAGGACTATTGTTGCTATGTAAATGGCTCCCCATACAATAATGGTAGCAAAAACCATCAGTGTGAAGAAAGCAAAAAAGAGTAGACTAGGTTCTTGGTGGCTCTGTTCAGTTACAAAAATAAATTTTTGAAGCATTAAACCCAAGGGGATTGAGAGTAGGATGGCAATACCATAGATGCCGAGATACCATTTACGGATCGATTGTAATTCATACTTAACTAATTTCCAAAACATGCTCATACCTCCTAGTTGTGGAACATCTCTCTAAAGAGTTTGTCGATAGATTTGCCATGGGCTTGACGGATATTATCAGCATCACCCTGAAGTTCAATCTGACCGTATTTTAGGAAGACAACTTCATCTAGAACGGATTCAATGTCTGCAATCAAATGGGTTGAAATGATAACAGAAGCATCTTCAGAGTATTGGTTGATGATGGTTTTAAGGATGTAGTCACGTGACGCGGGATCGACCCCACCGATAGGTTCATCGAGGAGATAGAGTTTAGCTTCACGACTCATAACCAAAATCAACTGAACTTTTTCTTTGTTACCTTTTGAAAGGTCTTTAAGGCGCAAATCAGGCTGGAGCTTTAAATCTTGCAAGAGTTGTAAGGCAAGAGGATAGCGGAAGTCAGCATAGAAATCTTGGAAGAAGTCCAAGTAGTATTGGATAGTCTTACTTTCATCTAAATAAGTTGTGTCAGGCAAATAAGCCACTTGAGCTTTGGTGATAGGTGATGGCTGAAATCCATTAATAGTTACTAAACCAGAAGTTGGTTGAAGGAGGCCATTCAAAATCTTGATGAGAGTTGTTTTACCACTACCGTTTGGTCCTAAGAGACCAATGATTTTACCAGACGGGATGGACATGGTTACATCTCTAAGGGCTGGAATACCATTATAGGTCTTGGTGAGATTTGTTAGAGTTACAATATCAGTCATCGGTCTATAAGTCCTTTCCTGTTTGTTCGATGTAGTCAGTAATGATGGCTTTGATTTCAGGTGAGCTAAAACCAATGGCTGCCATCTCAGTGACAAAGTTTTTCATGAGACTTTGGGCAATCTCATGTCGTTTTTGATCAATAAGTTTTTCATCTTCAGTAACAAAGCGACCAGAGGTACGGGCAGAATAGACCAGCCCCTCTTTTTCAAGTTCTTGGAAGGCTCTTTGTACGGTGTTGGGATTAACCCCGGCTTCCTGAGCAAATTCCCTTACAGGTAGGAGTTGTTGTCCCATACTCAATTCCTTGGAAGCTATCTTCAGTTTGACGCGATAGGCGATTTGGAGATAGATTGGCGATTTTTCATCAAATGTCCAAGCCATAAGAGACTCCTTTCTAAAAGTATAATAGTATTATTTTTGTACTATCGTAATGATACAACTGAAATGATGAATTTGCAAGTGAAATGCCATATTTTCTCTAATTTCTTTGGCTTTTCCCAAACTTATATTTCTATTTTTGGTACAATAGGGGCAAGTATATTCGACCTGAAGGGAGATTATTTTGAAAATTTTAGCAACAGATATGGATGGTACCTTTCTAGACCATCTTGGTGCCTATGACAAAGCACGTTTGGATAACCTTTTGGATGCTTGTGAAGCTAAAGATTACGTTTTTACCGTAGCTTCTGGCCGAGCCCTCTTGGCTTTGGAAGAGCTTTTTGATGGGTTTGTGGACCGCATTGCGATTATTGCGGAAAATGGGGCCTTGGTTCAGTACAAGGGTGAAGTCTTGTTTGAGTCCAAGCTAGACCCTAAGGATTATTTGGAAATTGCAGATACAACCCTAGCTTTGCCAACTTGTGAGGGGATTCTCTTGTCAGGCCGTCGAGGTGCCTATGCACCAAACGATGCAGATCCAGCCTATCTTAAGGCCATGGAACGTTACTATGAAAATGTTATGGCAACGGACCTTGAAGCGGTGACAGATGATATTTTCAAGGTAACTGCTAAGTTCCAAGGAGATACCATCATGGAACGTGGTGACTACCTCAACACGATTTTTGAGGATATGACAGCTGTGACAACTGGCTTTGATTCTATGGATATCATCCTAAAAGGTGTGGACAAGGGCTTTGGTCTCTACCATCTTTGCCAAGAGTTGGGGCGCCAGGCTTCAGATGTTGTAGCCTTTGGTGATAATCTCAATGATATGGAGATGTTGACCTTCGCGGGGCGTGCGGTTGCTACGGAAAATGCGCGTGATGAGATAAAGGCAGTGGCAGATGAGGTGATTGGTCACCATAAAGACGGTGCAGTCTTTGACTACATGGAAGGATTGGTGGGCTCAGATGTCTGAGATTAAATTACTAGCCTTGGACCTAGATGGAACTCTCTTTACTAAGGATAAGCAAGTAACAGCTGAAAATAGAGCTGCTCTGAAGGCGGCAGAAGCTAAGGGAGTTCATGTGGTCATTACGACTGGTCGTCCTCTGCCAGCTATTACTCATATCTTGGAAGATTTGGGCTTGTTGGATGATAAGCACTATAGTGTGACCTTCAATGGTGGCTTGGTTCAGCGTAATAATGGGGATATCCTCATAAAGAAAGAGATGAGTCGAGAAGATTTAAAGCAGATTTATGCTGTCTTTGAACCTCTAGGGCTTCCTATGGATGTTATCAGTGATGGCATTGTCTATGGTGTGCCAAGTAAAGGCAATCATTCTCTCTATCGTCAGGCTAATCCTACCTTGACCTTCATTGATGTGGAGAGTATTGATGACATTCCTGAAAATATCGTCTATAATAAGGTAGTTACGGTCTGTGAGGAAGCATTTTTGGATGCCCAAATTCAAAAACTACCTAAACAGCTATACCAAGATTTTGAGGTTTTTAAGTCCCGTGAGATTATCCTTGAGGTCATGCCTAAGGGTGTTCATAAAGCTGTAGGTTTGAGACTCTTGACTGATTATCTTGCTCTTGATAGAAGTCAGGTCATGGCTATGGGAGACGAGGAAAATGACTTGACCATGTTGGAGTGGGCTGGTCTAGGTGTAGCTATGGCAAATGCTGTTCCTAAGGTTAAGGCTGTTGCCAAGGCGGTAACGACAAAAACTAATGAGGAATCTGGAGTGGCTGAGGCCATCCACAAGTATATTCTAGAGAAATAAGGAGAACCAAATGGGTCTATTTGATCGATTATTTGGACAAGAGGAAAACCAGTCACAGGAGACTGTAGCAAATCAGGAAATTTCAGAAACTGAGGCCCTTGATAATCAAGACTTGTCAACAAGTGAAGGGATAAGCGAAAGTCAAGCAGAACAGCTCAGTGAGTCAGAGACTCAAGTAGAAGAGTTTTCGTCTACAGAATCTGTTGAAGAAAGCGAATCTACAGTGACAGAAGAAAGTGAAGCAGGGTCTGATGAAGACCTTTCTGTTGATGATCAGGCGTCAAGCGAAGCAGAGGGCGTATCAGAGTCAGAAGAAAGCCAAGTCGCTGTGGATAACCACTTTGCGGATGTCATGGCTGATTACTATGCTAAAAAGGCTCAGGTAGCTGCTGCTGCAGAAAAAGGTGAAACGGTTACTTTTGAGGCTGTTCAAACCCGTAAAGTTGAGGAAAAACCTGAAGAAGTTCAGGCTTCAAAAACTGAAACAGAACAAGAAAAATATAATCGTACTCTTAAGAAGACGCGTACAGGTTTTGCTGCTCGCTTGAATGAATTCTTTGCGAATTTCCGTCGAGTTGATGAGGAGTTCTTCGAAGAATTGGAAGAAATGCTGATTCTTTCCGATGTTGGGGTTAATGTCGCAACGCAATTAACGGAAGACTTGCGCTACGAAGCTCGTCTTGAAAATGTCAAAAAAACAGAGGATTTGCAACGCTTGATTATCGAAAAACTTGTGGACATCTACGAGAAGGATGATGTCTACAAGGAGCAGATTAATTTCCAAGATGGTTTGACAGTCATGCTTTTCGTTGGTGTCAACGGGGTTGGTAAGACAACGTCTATCGGTAAGTTGGCGCATAAATACAAACAAGAAGGCAAAAAAGTCATGCTGGTAGCTGCCGATACTTTCCGTGCAGGAGCGGTTGCTCAGTTGGTTGAGTGGGGACGTCGTGTTGATGTGCCAGTAGTGACTGGTGCTGAGAAGGCTGACCCAGCTTCCGTGGTTTATGATGGTATGGAAAAGGCCCTTGCTGAGGGAGTTGACGTCCTTATGATTGATACGGCGGGTCGTCTGCAAAATAAAGACAATCTTATGGCAGAGCTTGAAAAGATTGGTCGTATTATCAAGCGTGTGGTTCCAGAAGCACCTCATGAAACCCTCTTGGCCTTGGATGCCTCAACTGGTCAAAATGCGCTTAGCCAGGCCAAGGAATTTTCAAAAATCACACCTCTTACAGGTCTTGTCTTGACTAAGTTGGATGGTAGTGCCAAGGGTGGTGTGGTTCTGGCCATTCGTCAAGAGTTGGATATTCCAGTTAAATTAATTGGTTTTGGTGAGAAAATTGATGATATTGGTGAGTTCCATTCAGAAGAATTCATGCAAGGTCTCCTGACTGGTTTGGTTTAAAAGAGTATTTAAAAAGAGTGAGTACTGGGAAAAGGAATTCACTCTTTTTAATGGTGTCCTCACCTTGAAAAAAGTCACTTTTATTGGTAAAATAGTAAGGAAAAACGCATGCTCTGAAAAGTGAGCTGTAACTTAATCACTGAACAACCCCTAAGCCGTAAAAAGAGATGATTGCTTTCTCTTTTTTAAGGTGAGTCATAAGAAGATTTTTAATCTTAGTTTAAGGAGAAGACATGTCTGAACGTGGACTTTTGATTGTTTTTTCAGGGCCTTCTGGTGTCGGAAAAGGAACTGTTCGTCAGGAGATTTTTTCAACACCTGACCACAAATTTGAATACTCAGTATCAATGACCACGCGTGCTCAACGTCCTGGTGAAGTTGATGGGAAGGATTATTTCTTCCGTTCGCGTGAGGAATTTGAAGAGCTTATTCGTAATGGTCAAATGTTGGAATATGCTGAATATGTGGGTAACTACTACGGAACACCTTTGACTTATGTTAATGAAACCTTGGATAAAGGTATTGATGTATTCCTTGAAATCGAGGTTCAAGGGGCCCTTCAGGTTAAGAAAAAGGTCCCAGATGCTGTCTTCATCTTTTTGACACCACCAGACTTAAACGAGCTTCAAGAGCGTTTGGTTGGTCGTGGGACAGATTCTGAGGAAGTTATTGCTCAACGAATCGAGCGTGCGCGTGAAGAAATTGCTCTCATGAGCGAATACGATTATGCCATTGTTAATGACGAAGTGCCTTTGGCTGCTGAACGTGTCAAACGTGTTATTGAAGCAGAACACTTCCGTGTTGACCGTGTGATTGGCCGCTATCGTAATATGATTTCAGAAAAGAAATTATCAGATAAATAAATTAGAAATAGGTATAGATTATGATGTTGAAACCCTCTATTGACAAACTTTTGGATAAAGTGCCTTCAAAATATTCATTGGTTATTTTGCAAGCAAAACGTGCCCATGAATTGGCTGCTGGTGCTGAACCAACTCAAGAGTTTACGTCAGTAAAACCAACCCTTCAAGCCCTTGAAGAAATTGAAACTGGTAATGTGACTATTCACCCAGATCCAGAATCTAAACGTGAATTGGCACGTTTGAAAGTTATCCAAGCACGTCTTGCTGCTGAGGAAGAAGAACGTAAAATCAAAGAACAAATCGCTAAAGAAAAAGAAGAAGGCGATAAAATCTAAAATCAAAGTCATGCTTTGGTTTATGAGGAGAGGGGGAGCTGAGGCATAGTGTCTCAGCTTCCTTCTTTATGATGATAATCAAGAGCTCAGCTTTTCTTGAGCTTGAAAGATACTGGTCTTAAGGAAGTGACAGGAGGAAATTTATGGTTTTAGTAGCACAAATTATTGTAGACGTTCCTCTGATGCAGACGGACAGACCTTATAGTTACCTTATCCCTGAAGCTATGCAAGGTCAAATTGCCATTGGTATGCGAGTGCATGTACCTTTCGGTAAAGGAAATCGTCTATTGCAAGGCTTTGTTATTGGTTTAGAAGAGCAGGAGAACTTGAGAGACTTTCCTGAATTAAAACCTATCGCTGAGCTTTTAGATTATGAGCCAGTCCTTAATCAGGATCAACTGGATTTGGCTGATCAGATGCGACATACGGTCTTTTCCTATAAGATTTCCATCTTGAAGTCAATGCTACCTGGTCTCCTTAATTCCCAGTACGATAAGGTTATCATGGCGACTGATAAACTGGATGAAGAGGATAAACAGACTTTTCTTCAGGGGCAGGATCATGTTCTTTTCTCGCAGTTGTCAGAGGAGCAGCGTCAAGCCATTCCTCGTCTGGTCCAGTCTGGGCGTGTAACGGTTGATTACCTTGCTAAGGATAAGCAGAACATTAAGACTGAGAAGCACTATAGTGTTCAAAAGGGCATTCTTGAGACTTTGGCTATTTCGCAACGGGCTAAGAGGCGTTTGGAGATGCAAGACTTCTTGCTCGAGAAGAGCGAGCCAGGGAAGGTGGCAGACCTCCACAAGCTTTTTTCACGAGATGTGGTTAAGTTTTTCATTGAAGCTGGTGCCTTGGTCATCACTGAAGTTGAGGTCAATCGTGCCGACAGCTACTTTGAAAAGGTAGAAAAGACGGATTTTCTTGAGCTTAATGCTCAACAGGCACATGCTGTTGAAGAAATGACGTGCCAAATCGGACAAGGTGGCAAACCTTTCTTATTGGAAGGGGTAACGGGATCAGGTAAGACAGAGGTCTATCTGCATCTTATCGAGAGGACCTTGGCTATGGGGAAAACGGCTATTGTCTTGGTACCAGAGATTTCCCTGACGCCCCAAATGACCAATCGTTTCATTTCACGGTTTGGTGACTTGGTGGCCATCATGCATTCAGGCTTGTCAGACGGTGAGAAATTTGACGAGTGGCGTAAGGTTAGATCTGGCCAGGCCAAGGTTGTGGTAGGAGCACGTTCGGCGATCTTCGCTCCCTTGGACAATATCGGAGCTATCATTATCGATGAGGAACATGAGGCTACTTATAAACAAGAATCCAATCCTCGCTACCATGCTAGAGATGTGGCCTTGCTTAGGGCTAAGAGTCATGGAGCCGTGCTTGTTCTTGGTTCAGCAACACCTTCTATTGAGACTCGGGCGAGAGCTCAGAAAGGGGTTTACCATTTTCTTGAGTTGACTCAGAGGGCTAATCCTAATGCCAAAATTCCTCAGGTGGAAGTGGTGGACTTTAAGGATTTTGTGGGCCGTCAAGAGGCTAGTGATTTTACGCCACCTCTCTTAGAGAAAATCCGAGAACGCTTGGCACGTAAGGAACAAGTCGTGCTAATGTTGAACCGTCGTGGCTATTCCTCTTTTGTCATGTGTCGTGACTGTGGCTATGTGGATGATTGTCCCAACTGTGATATTTCATTGACCTTGCACATGGATACTAAGACCATGAATTGCCACTATTGTGATTTTCAAAAAGCAATACCACATGTCTGTCCTAACTGTCAGAGCCGTCAGATTCGCTATTATGGGACTGGGACACAGAAGGCTTATGACCAATTGACGGAACTTTTGCCAGAAGCCAAAGTGATTCGTATGGATGTTGATACGACACGTAAGAAAGGGGCTCACGAGAAACTCTTGGAGGCCTTTGGAAGTGGTAAGGCCGACATTTTGCTCGGAACCCAGATGATTGCCAAGGGCTTGGATTTTCCAAATGTTACCTTGGTAGGGGTCTTGAATGCAGATACGTCGCTAAATTTACCAGATTTTCGTTCAGCTGAACGTACCTTCCAACTGTTGACTCAGGTGGCTGGTCGTGCTGGTCGTGCTGACAAGGAAGGGGAAGTTATTATTCAAACCTATAATCCTAGTCATTATGCCATTCGATTTGCGCAGCAACAGGATTATGAAGGTTTCTATGCCTATGAGATGGGGATTCGCCGTCAGTTGGCCTATCCGCCCTATTTCTATACGGTAGGAATTACGCTTTCTCACAAGGATGAAGAGTTTGTGGTTCGCAAGAGCTATGAGGTTATGGCTTATTTAAGAGAGCACCTGTCAGACAAGGTGACCTTCCTAGGGCCTACGCCTAAGCCGATTGCCCGAACACATAACCTTTATCATTATCAGATTATTATCAAATACCGTTTTGAGGATAACTTGGAAGAAACGCTTAATAGGGTCCTTGACATGACTCAGGAACCTGAAAACAAGGACCTGCGTTTGATTATTGATCACGAACCTCAGAATTTTACCTAATCTAGAAAAGGAAGAATATGACAAAATTAGTATTTATGGGAACGCCTGCCTTTTCAGCGACAGTGCTGGAAGGACTTTTGACCGATGAGCGTTATGATATTGTCGCTGTGGTGACGCAACCAGACCGTGCTGTCGGCCGTAAAAAAGAAATCCGCATGACACCGGTCAAGGAAGTAGCCTTGGCGCATGACTTGCCAATTTATCAACCTGAAAAATTGTCAGGTTCTGAAGAAATGGCGCAACTTATGTCACTTGGTGCTGATGGTATTGTTACTGCGGCTTATGGACAATTCTTGCCAAGTAAGTTGCTTGATAGCATGGATTTTGCAGTGAATGTCCACGCTTCACTCCTGCCCAAATACCGTGGTGGAGCACCTATTCATTATGCCATTATCAATGGTGATGCAGAAGCAGGTGTGACCATTATGGAAATGGTCAAGGAAATGGATGCTGGTGACATGGTTAGCCAAAAGGCCTTGCCAATTCTTGACGAGGATAATGTTGGTACTATGTTTGAAAAATTGGCAGTCTTGGGTCGTGACCTCTTGCTTGAAACCTTGCCTGCCTATATCGCTGGAAAAATCAAACCTGTTCCTCAAGATGCCAGTCAAGTAACGTTTTCGCCAAATATTAGCCCAGAAGAGGAGCGTCTTGATTGGAATAAGCCGGCTCGTGACATCTTCAATCAAATCCGTGGTATGTACCCATGGCCTGTGGCCCATACCTTGCTTGATGGCAAACGTTTCAAAATTTATGAGGCGGACTTGGCAGAAGGTCAAGGACAGGCTGGTCATATTATTGAAAAAACCAAGAAGAGTTTGGTAGTTGCGACTGGTCAAGGAGCCATTTCGCTTAAGACAGTTCAACCTGCAGGAAAACCTCGTATGGCTATTGCTGATTTCCTTAATGGGGTCGGACGCAATCTTGAAGTAGGTGATGCATTTGGCCAATGATTGGAAAAAAACAGCTCGTGGACAGGCACTTGAAGTCTTAGAAGAAGTCTTTCAGGAAGGGGCTTACTCAAATATTGCTCTCAATGCACATCTGAGCAAGTCACAGCTGACAGATAAGGACAAGGCCTTGGTGACGGAAATTGTCTATGGGACCGTGGCTCGTAAGATTACTTTGGAGTGGATTCTAGCCCATGTTATTGAGGACCGTGATAAGCTTGAACCTTGGGTTTATGACTTATTACTTTTGAGCCTTTATCAGTTGGTCTATTTAGATAAGATTCCAGCCCATGCGGTAGTTAATGATGCCGTTTCTATTGCTAAAAATCGTGGCAATAAAAAGGGTGCTGAGAAGCTGGTAAATGCGGTTCTTCGTAAACTATCTAGCCACCCTTTGCCAGATCCAAGCCAGATTAAACGTGTCAATAAACGCTATTCTGTTCAGTATTCTCTACCTGTATGGTTGGTTAAAAAACTTATCGACCAGTACGGGGAAGACCGTGCCCTTGCTATTTTCCAAAGCCTCTTTGTGAGAAACAAGGCTAGTGTGCGTGTAACGGATGCGTCACGTTTGAAAGAGATAGAGGAGGCTACTGGGGCTGAGCGTTCAGTCCTATCACCAGTCGGGCTTGTTAAGTCTTCAGGTTACTTTGCTGGGACAGATTATTTTAAAGAGGGATTATTGACCATTCAGGATGAGACCAGTCAACTGGTTGCACCAACTTTAGGGATTCTAGGTGAGGAAGAAATCCTGGATGCCTGTGCGGCACCTGGTGGTAAGACGGTACATATGGCCTCTTATTTGACGAGTGGACATGTGACGGCGCTTGACCTCTATGATCATAAGCTTGCCCTTATCGAAGAAAATGCCCAACGTCTTGGCCTAGCTGATAAGGTTAAGACACAGAAACTGGATGCTAGTCAGGTACATCAAGTCTTTCCGGCTGATAGTTTTGACAAGATTTTAGTGGATGCTCCTTGTTCAGGGATTGGACTCATTCGTCGGAAACCCGACATCAAATATAACAAGGACCTCCAAGACTTTGAGTCCCTTAAGGCTGTGCAGTTGGATATCCTATCCAGCGTTTGTCAAACCCTACGAAAAGGTGGTATAATAACATATAGTACTTGCACCATCATAGCAGAAGAAAATCAAGAGGTGATTCAAGCCTTTCTTGAGAGCCATCCTGATTTTGAGCAAGTTGCCTTAGACCATCCATGTAAAGACATCGTGGTCAATGGCTGTTTGGCAATTACCCCCGAACAGTATCTAACTGATGGTTTTTTCATCGCACAGTTGCGTAAAAAAGCTTAGGGTTACAGAGGAGGAAATGCTGACGCAAGTCAGAAAGAAAACTATGGAAATATCATTATTAACGGACATTGGCCAAAAACGGTCAAACAACCAAGATTTTGTTAATAAATTTGTCAACCAAGCTGGTGTTACCCTTGTCGTTGTTGCAGATGGAATGGGTGGACACCGTGCTGGAAATATTGCCAGTGAGATGTCAGTGACTGACCTTGGTCGTGACTGGATTAACACTGATTTTCGTGAGTTGAGTCAAATTCGTGATTGGATGATTGCTGCCATTGATGCAGAAAATCGTAAAATCTATGAACTTGGCCAAAACGAAGAATATAAGGGAATGGGAACAACTATTGAGGTTCTTGCCTTTGTTGATAACGCTGTGATTTTTGCTCATGTTGGGGATTCACGTATTGCCCTTATCCGTAATGGTGAGTATAAGCAATTGACGAATGACCACTCTTTGGTCAATGCTCTGATTAAGGCTGGTCAATTGACAAAAGAGGAAGCAGCTGTTCATCCACAACGTAATATTATTACACAATCTGTAGGGCAGGCCGCTCCAATTGAAGCTGATCTTGGTGTCCAACAATTGGAACCAGGAGACTATATTCTGGCTAATTCAGACGGCCTAACTAACATGATTTCAACCGAACAGATTGTTCATATTGTTAACAGTCCTGGTTTCCTTGAAGAAAAAACCAGTCGTCTAGTAGCCGCTGCTAATGAGGCAGGTGGTCTTGACAATATTACCGTTGCCCTCGTTAAAGTAGAAAGTGAGGAAGGATAATGATCCAAGTTGGCAAATTGTTTGCTGGACGTTATCGAATCCTTAAAGCTATCGGACGTGGTGGTATGGCGGATGTTTATCTGGCTAATGACCTGATCTTGGATAATGAGAAAGTGGCCATTAAGGTGCTTCGTACTAATTATCAAACCGATCAGGTAGCTGTGGCACGTTTCCAGCGTGAAGCACGTGCCATGGCAGAACTCAGTCATCCCAATATCGTTGCAATCCGAGACATTGGCGAAGAAGACGGCCAGCAGTTCTTGGTGATGGAGTACGTGGATGGTTCGGACTTGAAGAAATATATTCAAGACCATGCACCACTTTCTAACCAAGATGTTGTGCGTATTATGGGAGAGATTCTTTCTGCCATGACTCTTGCCCATCAAAAGGGTATTATCCACCGTGACCTTAAGCCACAAAACGTTCTTTTAACTAAGGACGGTAGGGCCAAAGTTACAGACTTCGGGATTGCGGTTGCCTTTGCAGAGACTAGTTTGACTCAAACCAATTCTATGTTGGGTTCTGTCCACTACCTCTCACCAGAGCAGGCGCGTGGATCTAAAGCAACTATCCAAAGTGATATCTATGCTATGGGTATCATGCTCTTTGAAATGTTGACAGGGCGTATTCCATATGATGGTGATAGTGCAGTTACCATCGCTCTTCAGCATTTCCAAAAACCATTACCATCAATCTTGGCTGAGAATCATAATGTTCCTCAGGCATTGGAAAATGTGGTTATTCGAGCGACAGCTAAAAAGCTTGAAAATCGTTATAACAGTACTTTGGAAATGAGCCGAGATTTAGTAACTAGCTTATATCCTAGCCATAGCCGTGATGCGAAGGTAGTCTTTGATGACATGACGGATACTAAGACTTTGCCTAAGGTTACTCCAGTTCCGTCAGTAAGCTCTGAGAAAAAGGCAACTGCCAAGTCATCAGAGTCAAAACAAGCTGTAAGTAAGCAACCAAGGAAAAATTCAACACTAGCTAAGAATAAAAAGAAGAAAAAAAAGAAAAGCTTTTTCTCGACATCACTCAAGGTATTCCTGGGGTTGGTCTTTATCGGGATTATCATTTTTGCCTATTTGGTATTTACCAACCCTGATAGTACTCAGGTGCCTAACGTGGTCGGTCAAGAGTTGTCCACAGCTCAGACTAAAATTGAGGGTGCTGGATTTAAGGTAGGTGAAGTTAAGGAAGTGGAAGATGACTCTGTCGATACAGGCAAGGTCGTAAAGACTGATCCTACAGCTGGAACCACACGAAAAGAAGGATCAAGCATTGATATCTATGTTTCTTCTGGTAGTAAAGGTTTCGCTTTGAAAGACTACAAAGGTAAAAATTATAAGGATGCCATTGAGGATTTAACTTCGAATTATGGCGTTTCTGAGGACCAAATTGATATTCAGCATGTCGAAGACGACAGTGCTGAAGAGGGAGAAATCCTATCTCAAAGTCCAGGTAAAAACAAGTCTTTCAATCCTAAGGATAGTAAGGCCAAGATTAAGTTCCGTGTGGCAACTCCTAAGACAGTTACCATGCCTGATGTGACTGGTTTGACGGTTTCAACAGCGGTTCAAACCTTGAATCGTAAGAGTATCTCAAGTAGTAGCATCGAGTATCATGACTATAATACTGGTGCTAAGTTAGACAAGGATAAGGTTCCTAGCAGTACAGAGGTCCTTTATCAAGATCCACAAGCTGGTACAAGTGTTGATGGTACAGTGATTCTCTATGTTTCGGTTGCAACAGCAAGTTCAAGCCTACAGTCAAGCTCAAGCAGTACGACACATTCGTCATCGACGAGCTCAAGTACTGAAAGCACAAGCTCTAGTACTGAAACACCGACAGAGGCTACTCACACAGACCAACAATAGTTTTTAATAATTGAGACATAATAAAGAGAGGTTCTTCAATCTCTCTTTTTTCTTATCTAGAGTTCTTGTCAATAGCTTAAAAGGCCTGCTTGCCAGGGGTCAGAGATTCTTTTATAATGAAGACATCACATATAGGAGAGACGCTATGAGAAACCGTAGAAAACTGAGAAGGTATATCATTACCTACGATATCGTCATGACGGTCCTGGCCCTGATTTCCATAGGTTTGGTTATCTTTGATTTAGTTGGCTTAATTTCAATTGGAAGGCGACCTTTCAGAGTGATAGATCAGTCTATAACGCTCATCTTTGCCATTGATTATGCGATTCGTTTCTCCCTGGCACCTCGTAAGCGAATTTTTGTTAAAACGCATGTATTAGACTTGTTGGCTATTATTCCCTACAATGAAGTCTTTACTTTCCTCCGTTTTTCAAGGGTGGGACGCTTTGCCAGATTGGCCAAACTCTCACGCTTAATTGGTTTGAGTAGCAAGCTCAAGCACATTTCCAATCGCATTAATCGCAGAAATGGCTTTTATTTTCTACTTTCGGTTAATAGTATTATCATCCTTATCAGTAGTGCCGTTATTGCCCGAGTAGAGCACCATAATTTTATTGATGCTATTTGGTGGTCTGTAGCAACGGTTACTACGGTAGGTTATGGCGATATCGTTCCTCGAACATTGGTAGGTAAGGCCGTTGCGGTCGTCCTTATGTTTAGTGGGATTGCCACTCTGGGGTTGTTAACAAGCTCTCTCAATAATATTTTTGTGCGGTCAGGTCGTCAGACTGAAAGAAAATTGGCTGAGATTGAGAAGGAGTTGGCAGAGCAGCGTGTCATACTGGAGGAAATCAGAAGTACGGTGCAACTCATAAATAGCAAAATGGACGAAACTGACGATTAAGATTTTTGAATGAAAGACGGTGTTTCCTTTAATGGAGGCACTTTTTTTGCTTTCTGCGGCTCCTTTTCTATCTTGCTTAGTCGGTGCTCAAACTGGGTCCTTTTGTCAATTGCCTTAAAATTTGATAGAATGAAGCCTGTATACTTTTATTTGAGAGGTCCTTATGACCAAATTTAATTTTTTCTTAGTGGTGGAAGCCCTGCTTTTGACTCTGGGTCTGATCACCATCTTTAATAATGATATTACCAGTTTTATTTTCATTCTGGTCTTGACCTTGTTGGCCGTTCGCTTTTTTAACAAGGAGTCCAAGAGTGACTTTGTCTTGACCATCAGTTTGATCTCACTTTTTCTGGTTTCCATGTGGAATATCTATGTGGTACTTGCTATCCTAGTGGGTGTGGCCTATGTCATGATAAACCATTTCTCACAGGTTAAGAAAAAGAATCGCTATGCCCTCATTCAATTCAAAGAAGATAATTTGAATCCTCGGGCTGTCCGAAATCAGTGGATTGGGACTCGTATGGAACCTGTCAGTGATCGTTATGACTTTGATGATATCAATATCATCCGTTTCTTTGGGACAGATGTGATTGATTTGACTCAGGTTATTGTTTCGGGGCGAGATAATGTCGTGATTTTGCAGAAACTGTATGGACCGACGACTATCTTGGTACCAATTGATGTTTCCGTTAAACTCAACATATCGGCAATCTATAGCTCTGTCACCTTCTTTAATGAAGATGAATACGACCTCCGTTATGAAAGCTTGACCTTGCAGGGGGCGGAGTATGAGCATGCTCATCGGACGGTTAAATTGATTCTCAATGTGGGAGCTGGACCAGTGGAGGTACGTCGCAAATGAAGAAACAGTACCTATTTTTAATCCTGATTTACTCGGTTGTTGTTTTGGTTGGAGTTACTCTTGTAGTGATGGATAGCTTTAACCTCAACTTTTCACTGGTTTTCGGCAATCTGTCTCAGGCCTTCCACTTCCTTTTTAACATGGTTTTTGTGGTTCTGAGTTTGCTCATTTTGCTTTATATTCTTTGGGCCATTGCCAATGATAACAGTATGCGTTCAGTCAATCAGGATTTGCGCCGCATTATCAATAATCAACCAGTCAAACGTCAGGGAGATATTGAGTTAGACAAGAATATGATGCGCTTGTCTCATAAGATGCGTAAATTGACTAAGGATTTGCAGAAAACTGAGAATGCCCAAGCTCTACAAAGTCGTGATATTATCAAGAAGGAGAGAGGTCGTATTGCTCGGGACCTTCACGATACCGTTAGTCAGGAACTTTTTGCGGCTAGTATGATCTTATCTGGTGTATCTCAGATGGCGGATCAGCTAAGTAAGGAAGATTTGCATAATCAAATCCAGGCGGTTGAGGCTATGCTGACGGACGCTCAAAATGATATGCGTGTCTTGCTTTTGCATCTTCGCCCGACAGAGCTTGAGAACAAGACCTTGCAAGAAGGCTTGCAGATGATCCTTAAGGAATTAACCGATAAATCCAATATCCATGTCGTCTACAAGGATATGGTTAAGAAAGTGCCCAAGCGTATTGAAAATAATCTCTTTAGGATTGCCCAAGAGTTTATCTCTAATACCCTTAAACACGCCAAGGCTAGCCAGATAGAGGTTTATCTCTATCAAAATAGTCAGGAAATTCAATTGAAAATGTTGGATAATGGTGTTGGTTATGATTTAAATGCGTCGACTGACGAGATGAGTTATGGCCTGAAAAATATCCAAGAGCGAGTCGATGAAATGGCAGGAACTGTGCAGTTCCTATCTGCTAAAGGTAAGGGGACGTCTATTGATGTCCGTGTGCCGATATTAAGAGGAGAAGACAATGTCGAATAAGATTAATGTGATTTTGGTCGATGACCATGAGATGGTCCGTTTGGGCCTTAAGAGTTTCTTGAATCTCCAAGGAGATGTAGAAGTAGTTGGGGAGGCAGGGAATGGTCGAGAGGGTGTCGATCTTGCCTTGGAACTGCGTCCGGATGTCGTCGTTATGGACCTTGTTATGCCTGAATTGGATGGTGTTCAAGCGACTTTGGAATTGCTCAAAGAATGGCCTGAAGCCAAGATTTTGGTTTTGACTAGCTATTTGGACAATGAAAAAATTTATCCAGTCATTGAAGCTGGTGCTAAAGGCTATATGCTTAAAACCAGCAGTGCGGCAGAGATTCTTAATAGTATCCGTAAGGTTTACCGTGGTGAAGAAGCTATCGAAACTGAGGTGGACAATAAGATTAAATACCATGATAGCCATCCGGACCTACACGATGACTTGACGGCACGTGAACGTGATATCTTGGCCCTTTTGGCTAAGGGGTATGACAATCAAACTATTGCTAATGAGCTATTTATTTCATTGAAAACCGTTAAAACTCACGTGTCTAATATCCTTGGAAAACTCAATGTTGATGACCGTACTCAGGCAGTCGTTTATGCCTTTAGACATCATTTGGTTTCGCAGGATGATGAATAAAGCTATCAACTAAGCTTGTTATCTAGGGGCTAGAGAGGGTTCTCATAACTCTTAACCTTAACTCGGATTTTGCGAGTCAAATTCTTTGACTTTATTTCTAGCAAAACATATAATTAAACCATCCTAAAACTTTTCTTTTTTCATATGAGGTTGAAGCGACCTCATATCATCTATCTAAGTTCGCTTAGATGATGAAATCTCCTAACTCCTAGCAATCGGTATTTCCGGTTGCTTTTTTTGAAAAAAGTTTAAAAAAGTGTTGACAGCCTACTAGTTTTTCTGTAGAATAATAAGAGTCTTTTGGGGTATAGCCAAGCGGTAAGGCAAGGGACTTTGACTCCCTCATGCGTTGGTTCGAATCCAGCTACCCCAGTTCTACCTGAGGGTAGAGACACAGATTATGGTCCGTTGGTCAAGGGGTTAAGACACCGCCTTTTCACGGCGGTAACACGGGTTCGAATCCCGTACGGACTATAAGTACCAGCTAGAGAAAGCTGGTTTTTTTGTGTCCTTTTTGATAAAATAGAGGGGTTGACTGGCCTAGGTCAGACATTTTATACCACTTTAAAATCATAAATAACGAGACCACGACCCGAAGAAAAACCTTTGTTTTGTGATGGTTATCAGATGATGATAAGCCCTTGGTCGAGTCGTGGTTTTATTTGAATAAGAAAACAGATAATAAGGAAATGCAATGACATACTATAACGTTGGAAAGATTGTAAATACACAGGGCTTGCAGGGCGAACTTCGTGTTTTGTCTGTAACAGATTTTGCGGATGAACGTTTTAAGAAGAAGAGTGTCCTAGCCCTTTTTGATGACAAAGATAATTACATCATGGATGTCGAGATTGCGAGTCACCGTAAGCATAAGAACTTTGATATCGTTAAGTTTAAAGGGCTTTACCATATCAATGATGTAGAGAAGTATAAAGGCTGCAGTCTTAAGATTGCTGAGGAAAATCTAACAGACCTTGATGACGGGGAATTTTACTATCATGAGATCATTGGCCTTGATGTTTATGAAGGTGATACTTTGATTGGTCAGGTCAAAGAGATTCTCCAACCGGGTGCTAATGATGTTTGGGTAGTAAAACGTAAAGGCAAGAAAGATTTGCTCTTGCCATATATCCCACCTGTAGTTCTTGATGTTGATGTTGCGGCTGGTCGTATTGAGGTTGAGCTCATGGAAGGATTAGACGATGAAGATTGATATCTTGACCCTATTTCCAGATATGTTTGCTCCCTTAGAGCATTCCATTGTTGGTAAGGCAAAGGATAAGGGGCTTCTAGAAATCAACTATCACAATTTTCGTGAAAATGCGGAAAAGGCTCGTCATGTAGATGACGAACCATACGGTGGCGGACAAGGCATGTTGCTTCGTGCCCAGCCAATTTTTGATACCTTTGACAAGCTAAACGTCACTAAGCCTCGTGTTATTCTCTTAGATCCTGCGGGGCGTACCTTTGATCAGGCCTATGCAGAAGAATTGGCGCAAGAAGAGGAACTGGTCTTTATCTGTGGCCATTATGAGGGCTATGATGAGCGCATCAAAACTTTGGTGACAGACGAGATTTCCTTGGGAGACTTTGTCCTGACTGGGGGAGAGCTGGCTGCTATGACTATTGTAGATGCCACTGTCCGTTTGATTCCTGAGGTTTTAGGTAAGGAAGCTAGTCATAAGGATGATAGTTTCTCATCAGGGCTTTTGGAATTTCCACAGTACACTCGCCCAGCTGAGTTTCGTGGCATGAAGGTGCCAGATGTGCTCTTGTCAGGTCACCATGTCAATATTCGACGTTGGCGTATGGAACAGAGTTTGCGTAAGACCTGGGAGCGTCGACCAGATCTTTTGGAAAACTATGATTTTACGGATGAAGAACGTCAGATTTTAGAAGAGATAAAAGCAGAAGGAAAATAAAATGTCAGAAGAAAAGATTTATGATATTACCATTATTGGTGGTGGACCAGTAGGACTTTGGGCTGCCTTTTATGCCGGTCTACGTGGCATGACTGTTAATATTATTGAGAGTCTGTCAGAACTTGGTGGACAGCCTGCCATTCTCTACCCTGAGAAGAAAATCTACGATATCCCAGCCTTTCCTCAAACAACAGGTGCGGAATTGACAGAAAACCTCTTGACTCAGCTTAAGCGTTTTGAAGATCGTGTCAGCATTCATTTGAAAGAGGAAGTTCAAACCTTTGAAAAGACCGATGGCATCTTCACAATTACTACTAGCAAGGGTCAACACTTGTCTAAGGCTATCGTCATTGCCTGTGGAAATGGTGCCTTCGCCCCACGTCCTTTAGGTGTGGACAATGAAGAAGATTATGCGGATAATAACTTGTTCTATAATGTGCATAGCCTGGACCAATTTGCTGGCAAGAAGGTTGTGATTGCTGGTGGTGGCGATTCAGCTGTTGACTGGGCCAATCACTTGGATGGTATTGCTGAGAGCGTGACCTTGATTCACCGCCGTGATGCCTTTCGTGCCCATGAGCATAGTGTAGAGCTTCTTCATCAATCATCAGTTAATGTGATGACGCCTTATGTACCCCTTGAAATCAAGGGTGAAAATGGTCTTGCCCAAAGTTTGACCGTTCAAAAAGTGAAGTCAGACGAGGTTGTGGAATTGCCACTTGATGCCCTTATTGTTAGCTTTGGCTTCTCAACCAACAATAAAAACCTTCGTAACTGGAATGTTGACTTCAAACGCTCTAGCGTTACGGTCAATGCTCAGTTTGAAACTTCACAAGAGGGTGTTTATGCTATTGGTGATGCAGCAGAATATGAAGGTAAGATTGACTTGATTGCTGTGGGAATGGGTGAAGCCCCTATCGCTATCAACCAAGCCATCCAATATATTGATCCAGACGGTAAGAATCGTCCGGTTCACTCAACATCATTAATTGAAGAATAATGTCAAAAGAAGACTTTGTCTTCAAACTAAGGAGAGACTTGTCTCTCTTTTTTCATGTCTAAAAACGTGGTATAATACACCTATGGCTACAACGAAAAAAACGAAAAAAGGGGCGGCTTCTAAGAATGGTAAGAAGCGTCTTACAAAAGCAGAATTAGACAGACAGAAGGCGATTAAGCGAATGCTATGGACCTTCTTTTTTGCCTTTGTCTTAATTTTCCCAGTCTTTCGATTGGGGTTCTTTGGGGTTACCCTCTATAATATCTTTCGAGTATTTGTGGGGAGTATGGCTTACCCTTTAATTTTTGCTATCTATGTTTATCTCTTTGGCTTTAAATGGTTACGTAAACACAGTAACTATGTCACAGGATTTTGGATGGTCTTTGCGGGGCTCTTGTTGGAGTTTCACGCCTATCTCTTTAGTCTAGATCGTATGAGCGGTCTGGATATTTTCCCTGGTACCAAGGACTTGCTTTTTGGGGAACTTGTGAGTGTGCAAGTCGCTCGTTTTGCGGGTGGTGGTATGTTGGGGGCTCTTCTGTACCAACCGATTTCCTTCCTCTTTTCAAATATCGGTAGCTTCATGATTGGGGTATTGATTATTCTCTTGGGTGCTTTCATTCTTAGCCCTTGGGATGTCTTGGATATCATGGAGTATGCTAAGGAAGCTTGGCAGAAAGGGGCTGAGAAGCGTTTGGAACGGACGGCTCAACGTCAGGAGAAGAAGGCAGAACGTCAGGCTCAGAAAGAACGTGAAGCAGAAGAACGTGCCGAGGCCGAGCGTCTGGCTGATTTAACTGTCGACGAGGAGACGGGAGAAATCTTAGATGATGCCGCAGAGGCCTTGCCACAAGAAGCTGAGATTTTTGCATCTGAACCTGAAATCAGTGATTATGCCTCTGAGGATTACTATGATAATCTGCCTCCAGAGGATTATGAGGATTTCCAAGAAGATTATGCACCTTATCCAGAGGATGTGCCAACCGAGGAGTTTCCGCCATCTATGGTGGTTGAGGGAGATGATGCTCCTGTCGAGGTTGATTTCACGCCTAAGGAACTCCTGCAGTATAAATTACCTCATATAGATCTCTTTGCACCTGATAAGCCTAAGAGTCAATCTAAAGAGAAGAACATCGTTCGTAAGAATATTCGAATCTTAGAAGATACCTTCAAGAGTTTCAATATTGATGTCAAGGTTGAGCGGGCTGAAATTGGACCGTCAGTGACCAAGTATGAGGTCAAGCCTGCTGTTGGGGTTCGTGTTAACCGCATTTCAAATCTAGCGGATGACTTGGCTCTAGCTCTAGCTGCGAAAGATGTCCGTATCGAGGCACCTATTCCTGGAAAATCTTTGGTTGGTATCGAAGTGCCTAACTCAGAGATTGCGACGGTTTCTTTCCGAGAACTTTGGGAACAGTCCAAGACGGACCCTAATAAGCTCTTGGAAGTTCCTCTCGGTAAGGCAGTTGACGGTTCGGCTCGTAGCTTTGATTTGGGTCGGATGCCTCACTTACTAGTCGCTGGATCTACGGGTTCTGGTAAATCGGTTGCGGTTAACGGTATTATCTCTAGTATTCTTATGAAGGCTCGTCCTGATCAGGTGAAGTTCCTCATGGTAGATCCTAAGATGGTTGAACTTTCGGTTTACAATGATATTCCTCATCTCCTTATCCCTGTGGTGACTAACCCACGTAAGGCCGCTAAGGCTCTTCAAAAAGTGGTAGATGAGATGGAAAATCGTTACGAACTCTTTAGTAAGTTTGGTGTGCGTAACATTGCTGGCTACAATGCCAAGGTGGAAGACTGGAACGCTCAGTCGCAAGAAAAACAGATTCCCTTGCCATTAATTGTGGTTATTGTTGATGAGTTGGCTGACTTGATGATGGTAGCCAGTAAGGAAGTGGAAGATGCCATCATTCGTTTGGGACAAAAAGCGCGTGCTGCGGGAATTCACATGATTCTCGCCACTCAACGTCCGTCGGTTGATGTTATCTCCGGTTTGATTAAGGCCAATGTGCCATCTCGTGTGGCCTTTGCGGTGTCTTCGGGAACAGATAGTCGTACCATTTTAGATGAAAATGGGGCAGAAAAGCTACTCGGACGTGGGGATATGCTTTTCAAACCGATTGATGAAAACCACCCTGTTCGTCTACAAGGTTCCTTCATCTCTGATGATGACGTGGAACGTATTGTGACCTTTATCAAGGATCAGGCTTCAGCTGACTATGATGAGAGCTTTGATCCTGGTGAAGTTTCTGAAAATGATTTTGGTGGAGCTTCCTCTGCCAATGGTGGTAGCTCAGAAGGTGACCCACTCTTTGAAGAGGCCAAGGCTTTGGTCCTTGAAACACAAAAAGCAAGTGCTTCCATGATTCAACGTCGTCTGTCGGTTGGTTTCAACCGTGCTACTCGTTTGATGGAAGAGTTGGAAGAAGCAGGTGTTATCGGACCAGCTGAAGGTACCAAACCACGTAAGGTTTTGATGACTCAAGAATAATAATCTGGAAAGAGTCTTAAGCCTGGTTTTTAAAGGAATTAAAATAGACAAAAGAAATGAGAAAAATGAGTGTTTTGCCATTTATTTTCTCATTCTTTTTTTATGTTCAAAATAGACCAAAAAACTGCAAAATATTCCATAAGAACGCTTACAAAACGAACGTTTTTTGCTATAATAAGAGAAAAAGTGAGTAATAAAAACTAAGGAGTAAAAAATGGACAATTTATTAACCGTTCATTTTCATAGTATGCATGGCGACTATTCCAGATACAGTATGTGGAAGTGGCTAGATGGTTATTGGGGCGAAGAAGCCCATTTTTCACGTGAAGATGATTTTGGTCTTGTTGGTCAGGTTACTTCTCCCTCCAATCGTTTTATTGAATCTGTCAATCTTTTGGTAAAAACGGAAGACTGGTCGAGGCAAACACATGATTATCGCGTTCGACGTTTCCTAGGGGATGCTCCAAATGCTATTTGGATAGTTGAAGGTGATCCAACGGTTTATTATTCTAAACAGGCAGCCTTGACTAGCCATAGTTTTGAAGGTCGCGACCAGCATGCCTTTGATGTGGCTCTTCGTAGACAGGAATTTGATCAGAAGTGGGGCTTTCAAGGTTGGTTAGGTCATAAGTATGAAAAAGGGGCTACAGAGTTTCGCCTTTGGTCACCTCTAGCTCGTCGTGTACAGCTCTTACTTTTTAAAAAGGGCAGTAAAAAACCTAAGATCATTAAGATGAGCCGAGGAACCAGTGTCAATAAGGACCGTCATGAGATGAATACTCACGGTGTTTGGAGTACCACTGTCAAAAAGGATTTGGATGGGGTAGCCTACCAGTTTCGTGTGTATCATGAGGAAAGCTTCTATCAGGATACGAGAGATCCTTATAGTATCGCCCTTAGCTTAGATAATAAAAAAAGTTTGGTGGTCAATCCACAGCGACTTGTCCCAAGAGGGTATGAAAAGGTTACCAAGCAAAAAGCGAGCTGGCGTAAGGCAAATGCTTGCTCATCCGTTATCTGTGAAATGCACCTACGTGACTTCTCGATTTTAGAGACGTCTGGGGTTAAGAAGTCCTATAGAGGAACCTATCTAGGTGCCTGTCAGAAAGGAACTAAAAATGCCCATGGAGATGTGACTGGTTTTGATTACCTCAAACGTATGGGTTACAACTATGTCCAACTGCAACCAGTCTTTGATCACCATAAAACCTATGATAAAGATGGTAAGCTTCTCTACAACTGGGGCTATGATCCTGAGAATTACAATGTTCCGGACCGTCAGTTTGCTGCTGATCAGAAGAATCCTGTGGCACCGATTTTAGAGCTTAAGAGAATGATTCAGGCCTACCATGAGGCAGGAATTGGGGTCATCATGGATGTGGTATATAACCATACTTACTCTTCTTATAGCTCTCCGTTCCAACTATCTGTGCCGGCTTATTACTACCGTATGCATGACAATGGGTCTTTCCAAGATGGATCAGGCTGTGGAAATGAAACAGCCAGTGAAAAGGAAATGTACCGTAAGTATATGATTGATTCTTTGACCTATTGGGCAGAAGAATTTGGAGTGGATGGTTTCCGCTTTGACCTCATGGGCTTACATGATGTCGAAACGATGAAAGCCGTTCGTTCGGCTATGGATGATATTGATCCTAGGATTCTTCTTTATGGTGAAGGATGGGATATGGGAATTGGACTTCCTGTAGACCAAAAGGCCAAGAAGGATAATGCAGCCTTGATGCCTAGAATCGGATTTTTCAATGACAATGCGCGTGATGCGGTCAAGGGAGCAGAGGTCTATGGGCACATCAGTAATGGCTATGTGTCTGGAGCTCCATTGGAAGATCAGATTGCCAAGAGTCTGCTTGGTAGCCGTGGTTTTGTAAACTACCTCATGCCTGGTCAGGTCCTCAACTATATCGAAGCGCATGACAACTACAATTTGAATGATTTGATGCACCATTTGCATCCACATGATTCGCCAGAGGATATTGAAAAACGTATCTACTTGGCTAATGCCCTCAATCTGACTATGCAGGGGATGTGTTTCATGCAATTGGGACAAGAATTCCAGCGTAGTAAGATGGTTGCAACAGGTGAAGATGGAAATTACACGGAAGCGGATGTTAAGCGTGCCATGAATAGCTACAATGCCCCTGATGCTGTTAATCAGGTGGATTGGAATCAAGTGACTCTTAAGAAAGACTTGGTTGCTAAAGTTGCCAAATTAATTGAGCGTAAGCAAACCGTACAAGAATTTTCATATCGTTCATATGCAGATATTTACGATAATCTCTATGTCGCAAAAGCTGAGTATGATTCAGGTATTGTTGAATTACATATTTCTGGAAAATTACGTAAGACTTTTGTGTTCGATAATATGAAAAAAGATTTGGAGATTTACTGACAAGAATGTCAAAAAATGTTATAATACAGTAAACGCTTACATAAGTGGTTTTGTTTACTTGTAAGCCCTATCGGTCTGAAGGGTTTTCTAGTGTATTTACATATATTTCAATGTTTTAATTTCTTGATAGTTAGAACTATCAAGGCTAGTTTAAGAAAGGAGTGATGGTATGAATCTCGATGAAGCCATGTACACATTTGGAACAGGTGAGAACTTCCACCTTCAGAATTATTTGGGTGTGCATGAATTAGAGGGAGAAGAAGGTTTTATCTTCCGTGTGTGGGCCCCTCATGCTGAGCAGATTCAGGTAATTGGAGATTTCACAGGTTGGTTTGATGAACCTCTGGATATGACCAAAAACCATATCGGTGTTTGGGAGGCAACTTCAGCTCTCCCAGAGGAAGGACAACTCTATAAGTTCTTGGTGAAACGTAAGGGAGGTCAAGTCGTCGAAAAGATGGATCCTTTTGCGACTTACTTAGAGCCTCGTCCTGGAACAGGAGCTGTGATTCGTAAGAAGAAAACTAAGAAGTGGAAGGATGGCCTTTGGATGGGTCGTCGTAAACGCTTTGGTTTCCAAAAACGTCCGGTTAATATCTATGAAGCTCATGCATCATCTTGGAAACTAAAAGAGGATGGTCAACCTTATACTTTCAAAGAATTGAAAGAAGAGTTGATTCCATATTTGGTTGAGATGAACTATACCCACGTGGAATTCATGCCACTCATGGCTCATCCTCTTGGGATGAGTTGGGGTTACCAGCTTATGGGTTACTTTGCTTTTGAGCATACCTATGGCACACCAGAAGAATTTCAAGATTTCGTAGAAGCATGTCACCAGAATAATATCGGTGTCTTGGTAGACTGGGTCCCAGGTCACTATACACAGAATGACGATGCTTTGGCCTACTTCGATGGTACACCAACTTTCGAATATCAGGATCATGATCGAGCTCATAACTATCGTTGGGGCGCACTTAACTTTGACTTAGGAAAAAATCAAGTTCAGTCTTTCCTTATTTCAAGTGCTCTTTACTGGATTGAAAATTATCATATCGATGGTATCCGAGTGGATGCAGTATCTAACATGCTCTATTTGGACTATGATGAAGGTCCATGGATGCCTAACAAGGACGGTGGAAATCGTAACTTGGAAGGCTACGGCTTCCTTCAAAAACTCAATCGTGAAATTAAAAAACGCTATCCAGATGTTATGATGGTTGCGGAAGAATCAACTGCAGCAACGCCAATCACCCAACCGATTGAAGAAGGTGGTCTAGGTTTCGACTTCAAATGGAATATGGGTTGGATGAACGATATCCTCAAATTCTACGCAGAAGATCCAGTTTACCGTCAGTATGACTTCAATCTGATGACCTTCAGTTTCATGTATTGCTTCAATGAAAACTATGTTCTACCTTTCTCACATGATGAAGTGGTTCATGGTAAGAAGAGCATGATGCATAAGATGTGGGGTGACCGCTATAATCAATTTGCTGGTCTTCGTAACCTCTATGCTTACCAACTCTGTCACCCAGGTAAGAAATTGCTCTTTATGGGTTCTGAGTTTGGTCAATTCTTGGAGTGGAAGTTTGATTATCAACTCGAATGGGGTAATCTTGAAGATGAGATGAACCAGAAGATGCAGGCCTTTACTAGCCATATGAATGTTTTCTACAAGGACCATAAATCTCTCTGGCAGATTGATGATTCTTACGATGGTATTGAGATTATCGATGCGGATAACCGTGCTGAAAGTGTTCTTTCCTTCATTCGTAAAGATGATAAAGGCGATAAGGGTGACTTCCTCGTCTGTGTCTTCAACCTAGCTCCAGTGGAACGTCAAAACTTCACTATTGGATTGCCAGTAGCTGGTATCTACCAAGAAGTGCTTAACACTGAGATGGAAGAATTCGGTGGCGTTTGGAAAGAAGGAAATCCTGAAACCCGTACCCAAAAAGCGAAGTGGAAGGACTATGAAAATACCCTTAGCTTCACCCTACCTGCTCTAGGAGCAAGTATCTGGCGTGTAAAACGTCGTTTGAAATAAAGGGTAGACTTAAACGTGTACACGATTTGTTTTTCGGGGTGATAGATAGAAAATCACAATTCTAAGATGCTTTTGATTTTCGAACTGTTACTATTAGTGAAAAACTTACTTTAATTGTCATAATCAGTTTCGACTGATTATCTCGTCATCCTTTTTGGGATGAAACTAAAAATCATGAGGGGGACTATTCATGAAAAATGAAATGTTGGCTTTGATCCTTGCTGGTGGGCAAGGAACTCGTCTTGGAAAATTGACCCAAAGTATTGCCAAACCAGCTGTTCAGTTTGGTGGACGCTACCGTATCATTGACTTTGGTTTGTCAAACTGTGCCAATTCAGGGATTAACAATGTTGGTGTCATTACACAGTATCAACCACTTGCTTTGAACAACCATATCGGAAATGGTTCAAGTTGGGGCTTGGATGGTGTTAACTCTGGTGTATCAATTCTTCAACCTTACTCAGCTAGTGAAGGTAATCGTTGGTTTGAAGGTACCAGCCACGCTATTTACCAAAACATTGACTATATCGACAGCATCAATCCTGAATACGTTTTAATCTTGTCTGGTGACCATATTTACAAGATGGACTATGATGATATGCTCCAAGCACACAAAGACAACAACGCGAGTCTTACTGTAGCAGTTCTTGATGTACCACTTAAGGAAGCTAGCCGTTTCGGTATCATGAACACTGACGCTAATAACCGTATCGTCGAATTTGAAGAAAAACCTGAAAATCCTAAATCAACTAAGGCATCAATGGGTATTTACATCTTTGACTGGAAACGTCTTCGCAACATGTTGGTTTCAGCTGAAAAGAGTGCCGTTGATATGTCAGACTTTGGTAAGAACGTTATCCCAGCTTATCTTGAAACAGGTGAAAGCGTCTTTGCTTATGAATTTGAAGGCTATTGGAAAGACGTAGGTACCATCGAATCCCTTTGGGAAGCAAACATGGAGTACATTTCTCCTGAAAATGCCTTGGATAGTCGTAACCGTCAATGGAAAATTTACTCACGTAACGTGATTGCTCCACCAAACTTCTTTGGTGAACATGCCCATGTTGAGGATTCCCTTGTAGTCGACGGTTCAATAGTTGATGGAACTGTTAAACATTCTGTGCTTTCAACAAGTGCGCAAATCCGTGAAGGAGCAGTTGTTGAGGATTCAGTAATCATGAGTGGTGCAGTCATTGGTAAAGGTGCAAAAATTAAACGTGCTATTATCGGTGAAGGTGCACACATTTCTGAGGGTGTGGAAATTGACGGTACAGAAGAAGTGCAAGTCGTAGGATACAATGAAGTAGTGGGGGTACCAAAAGATGAAGATTGATAAATATTCTGCAATTCTAGGAAATACCGTAGGATTCCATGACATGGATGGTTTGACTGAGCACCGTCCTATTGCCACCCTACCATTTGGTGGAAAATATCGCCTCATCGACTTCCCATTGTCTAACTTGGCTAACGCTGGTATCCGTAGCGTCTTTGGTATCTTCCAAAACGAAAACATCAGTTCTGTTTTCGACCACATTCGTTCAGGTCGTGAGTGGGGCTTGTCAACACTCCTCAGCCACTACTACCTTGGTATTTATAACACTCCAGTTGAAAGTTCAACTGTTGATGAAGAATACTATCGTCAAATTTTGACTTACCTTAAACGTTCAGGTTCAGACCAAACGGTAGCGCTTAACAGTGATGTTTTGGTCAACATTGATCTTAACCAAGTTTTCCACCTCCACAATACAACAGAACAAAAAGTTACTGTGGTCTACAAAAAACTTCCTAAAGAACTCATTTCAGATGTAAACAGCATTTTGGAAATTGATGAATCTGACAAAGTGCTTAGCCATGAGCTCTTCCAGGGTGGAGATAAAGAAGCTTACAATATGTCTACAGACATCTTTGTTGTGGATACACCATTCTTGATTGCAAAATTGGAAGAAGAAGCAGCTAAAGAAGAACCACGTAAGCTTCGTTATGTACTTCGTGATTTGGCAGTTGCTGAAAATGCTTTTGCTTACGAGTACACTGGTTACCTTTCAAATATCCACTCAGTGAAAGCATACTTTGATGCTAACTTGGATATGTTGGAATCACACAAATTCTATAAACTTTTTGCACCAAACCAAAAAGTTTATACAAAAGTTAAAAATGAAGAGCCAACATACTATTCAGACTCTTCAGAAGTTAAGCTTTCACAATTTGCATCTGGTTCGATTGTACGAGGAAAAGTTGAGAACTCAGTGATTTCACGTAATGTTGATTTGTCTGAAGGTTCTAGTGTGAGCCATTCAATTCTCTTCCCACGTGTTAAAGTTGCCAAGGGCGCGACAGTTGAATACGCTATTGTGGATAAAGGTGTTGAAATTGCTGAAGGTGTTACGATTCGAGGTACAGAAAACAACCCAGTTGTCATCAAAAAAGGTAGCGTTGTAACAGAGGATATTGTACGATGAAAATTTTATTTGTAGCAGCAGAGGGTGCTCCTTTCGCTAAAACTGGCGGTTTGGGTGACGTTATCGGTGCTCTTCCTAAATCTCTAGTCAAAAATGGTCACGAAGTTGCCGTAATTCTCCCATATTATGATGTGGTTTCGGCTAAATTTGGCGATCAGGTTGAAGACCTTGGCTTCTTCTATACAAATGTTGGTTGGCGTCGTCAATATGTCGGCATCAAGAAAATCGTTCGCGATGGTGTGACTTTCTACTTCATTGATAATGAGCAGTATTTCAACCGTGGTACGGTATACGGTGAGTGGGACGATGGTGAGCGTTTCGGCTTCTTCCAAATGGCTGCCCTTGAGTTGATGGAAAAAGTGGACTTTATTCCAGATATTCTCCATGCTCATGACTACCACACAGGCATGATTCCATTCCTTCTTAAGGAAAAATACCATTGGATTCAAGCTTACCAAGGTATTAAGACAGTCTTCACTATCCACAATATTGAGTTCCAAGGTCAATTTGACAGTGGTATGCTTTGGGAAATCTTTGGTGTTGGTTACGAGCGTTATGCTGATGGTACCCTCCGTTGGAATGATTGCCTCAACTGGATGAAAGCAGCTGTTCTTTACGCAGACCGTGTCACAACAGTTTCACCATCATATGCTGGTGAAATCCAAACACCTGAATTTGGTAAAGGCCTTGATCAAATCATGCGCATGGAATCTGGTAAGTTATCTGGTATTGTTAATGGTATCGATACGGACCTCCTTGATCCAGAAACAGATACTCACATTCCTTATCATTTCTCAGTGGATGATTTGTCAGGTAAAGCCAAAGACAAGGCAGCTCTTCAAGATCGTGTTGGACTTCCAGTTCGTGAAGACGTTCCATTGATTGGTATTGTCTCTCGTTTGACTGACCAAAAAGGTTTCGATTTGGTGGTAAATGAACTTCACAACATCTTGCAACATGATGTTCAGATTGTTCTTTTGGGTACTGGTTATAGCGACTATGAGAATTCTTTCTCTTGGTTCGCTCATGCTTACCCAGAAAAAATGTCTGCCAACATTACTTTCAACTTAGAGTTGGCTCAACAAATTTATGCTGGTTGTGACATTTTCCTTATGCCTTCAGCCTTTGAACCATGTGGCCTCTCTCAAATGATGTCTATGCGCTATGGTACCTTGCCAGTGGTTAGTGAGGTTGGTGGTCTTCGTGACACCGTTGAACCTTACAACCCTGTGACAGGCTCAGGTACAGGCTTCTCATTTGGTAACTTCTCAGGTTACTGGATGGTTCAAACCCTTGAAAAAGCTCTCGATGTTTACGAAAACAACGCTGATGCTTGGAAACAACTCCAGCACAATGCGATGACACGTGACTTCTCATGGGATACAGCAAGTTTGGCATATGTTGATTTGTACAAACAATTAGTATAATTCCAAAGATAACTTTTCTCGCAAGGGAAAAGTTATCTTCGTGTAAAGCGTTTGAAAACGCTTCTAAAATTATTTAGCCCCTAAGTTTTGCTTGGCAGAGATTATAGAGAAAGCGTCTAAAAGTCTGAATAGAAGAATAACTCTAATCGTGTTATAATATAATTGACTGTTTTGACAGTTTTGTAAATAAAGATTTTGAAATGTCTGTTTCGAATCTTGTCTGGCAAGGTTTGGAAGTTTGAGTAAAATTTCCAATTCCCTCTTATCTGAATAGATACCTGTAAGAAGTGTATTGAAGATAAGGAAGTAGTAAGAAAGGATTTCTATGCAACTCGAAAATTTAACAAAAGAACAATTCATCCGTGACTTTAAGGATACTCTCCATCAAGAGCAGTTGATTAAAGTTGCTAAGGCCACACCAACGGAGATTTTTACTGCCTTGGCTGGTTTGATCCGTAAATATTACACAAATACATGGATTGAACGTAACCATGCACTTTCAGACAATCAAGAAAAAATTGCTTACTACTTCTCGATTGAATTTCTTCCAGGTCGTATGTTGGAAACTAACCTTCTCAACCTTGGTATTCTTGACCTTGTTAAAGAGGGATTCGCAGAACTTGATATTGACTTCCGTGAAGTTGTAGAAGCTGAGCATGACATGGCACTTGGTAATGGTGGTCTTGGTCGTTTGGCTGCTGCCTTCATGGATTCACTTGCGACTACTGGTTATCCTGGTTTTGGTAACGGTCTTCGTTACCGCTATGGACTATTTAAACAACGTATTGTTGATGGTTACCAGGTGGAATTACCAGATGGTTGGTTTGGTTCTACAGGTAATGTTTGGGAAACACGTAAAGACCACGATATTGTCTATGTGAAACTCTTTGGTGATGTAGTTCTTGAAAGCAATGAAGATGGTCGCTTTGTCCCAACTTATAAGAATGCTCAAGTCCTTCGTGCCGTACCTTATGATGTGCCGCAAATTGGTTATAAAAATGGTGTGATTAACAATCTTCGCCTTTGGGATGTTGAAATTCCTGAAGAATATGAGTTGGATTACCCAACATTGGAAGCACGCCGTCGTGTGAAAGATATTACTGCCATTCTTTATCCAGATGATTCAACAATTGAAGGTAAAAAATTGCGTTTGGTTCAAGAGTACTTTATGACAAGTGCCGGTCTCCAAACAATCATCAAATCTTACCTCAAGATGGGCTTGCCATTGAAAGATATCCACGAAAAAGTATCTGTTCACATCAATGATACCCACCCTGCGGTTGCACCAGCTGAATTCATGCGTCTTCTCCTTGATGAATATGGTCTTTCATGGGAAGATGCTTGGAATGCGACTGTTAAGACTATGAGCTACACTAACCACACTATTCTTCAAGAAGCCCTTGAAAAATGGGATCAACAGCTCTTCAAACGTGTCCTTCCACGTGTTTACCAAATCATCTTGGAAATCGACAACCGTTACATTGCTGAAATGGCTGGACGTGGTATTGCTGCGGATGTTATCGAACGTACTCGTATCGTTAAGGATGGTCAAGTTCATATGGCTAACTTGGCTATCATCGGTGGTCACTCAGTTAACGGGGTTGCCAAACTTCATACCGAACTTCTTAAAGAAGATACACTTCACGATTTCTATACTATTTATCCTGAAAAATTCAATAACAAGACAAATGGTATCGTTCAACGTCGTTGGACACAAATTGCAGCTCCTGAACTTTCAGCAGCCATTGATGACGTGATTGGTGATGGTTGGCGTAACGACATCCATGAGCTTGAAAATCTTACAACTTACTTGGATGACAAGGAAGTCTTGAACCAGTTCTATCAAGTTAAGAAGACTGCTAAACAACGTTTGGCAGACTACATCAAAGAAACAACAGGCGTAGAAGTGTCTACAGATGCTATCTTTGATGTTCAAGTGAAACGTCTTCACGCTTACAAACGTCAATTGCTTAACCTTCTCCACATCATCAAACTTTATTGGGATCTGAAAGATAATCCAGATAAAGACATGGTACCTCGTGTATTCATCTTTGGTGCCAAAGCTGCCCCTGGTTATCACTTCGCTAAATCTGTTATCAAACTTATCAACGAAGTTGCCAATCTTGTTAACAATGATGAAAGCCTCCAAGGAAAACTTAAAGTGGTCTTCCTTGAAAACTACCGTGTCAGCCTTGCGGAACTTATCATTCCAGCAGCAGATGTCTCTGAACAAATCTCATTGGCTTCTAAAGAAGCATCTGGTACCTCAAACATGAAATTCATGATGACTGGTGCTATTACCTTGGCAACACTTGACGGTGCCAACATTGAAATCAAGGACGAAGTAAGCGATGAGAATGTTGTTATCTTCGGTATGGACAAGGACGAAGTTTATGAACACTATGCACGTCACGATTACTACTCTCGTGCAGTTTATGAAAATAACACAGTCATTCGTCGTGTCGTCGATACTTTTGTTAACGGTACGATTCCAAATGCTCAAGCTGAAGGTACTGAAATTTACGAAGCCCTCATCACCCACAACGATGAGTACTTCCTCTTGGAAGACTTCGCTGCTTATGTAGAAGCTCAAGAGAAAATCGATGCACTTTATCGTGATCATGACAAGTGGGCACGTATGAGCTTGGCTAATATTGCTAAATCTCATAAATTCACTTCGGATGATACGATTACAGAGTATGCTAAAGAAATTTGGGAATTGAAAAAATAGGCGATAGCTTATGAATCACAAAAAAGATAGCGACTAGAAATGGTCGTTGTCTTTTATTTTTTTAAGAAGAGAGATGACTGAGACAGATAAGCAGCATTTAGAGTGTCTGTTACAGTAGGAGTTTGTCCCTAGCTTAATCCAAGCCCTTAAAACTTGCACTTACTTATCAAGATGTTATAATGACCTATAGGTATAAGCATCAGAAAAAGGGGGAAAATTTATGGCTTTACGCAGCCAATTAATTACCAAAGAGTTTCCAGAATTAGATAGGGTAGAGCGCTTAAATAACGAGGCCTTTCCAGAAGAAGAACGTATTCCATTAAGTGAGTTTTTACAATTGGATGGTCATGATGATTATCATTTCTTTGCCTTTTATGACGAGGATGATTTTGTTGGATTTGCCTCAGTTCTCTACAATGCCAAAGTTTTTTATGTGAGCTTCTTCGCCATCGTACCTCAAATGAGGAGTCATGGCTACGGAAGTGAGATTATTGATAAACTGGTGGACTTTTATGGACCATCACGTTCTATGGTCTTGGAAGTAGAGCGCTTGGATGAACCTAATGACAATCCTGAGCAACGTGCGGCGCGTTGGGATTTCTATAAGCGTAATGGTTTTAAGACTTCCAATGCCTTCTTGGAATATGAGGGCTTGAGTTTTGAAATTCTCTATCGCGGCGATCACTTTGACGAAAAAGCCTACAGAGACATATTCCACAAACTTCAGGAAAATGCTTATTTTGATTTTAGTATTAAACATCGTCGCTTGAGCGATTTATAAACTATCCATTCAAACAGGTCTTAGTCGGCCTGTTTTTCATTTGTTTTTAACGTTTGCCAATCGTTTTCAGAATATTTTGCCCTCCTATGCTATAATGGAAGTACTATGAAGAAAGTAATTTTACAGTATCTGGCAAGTGCCCTGGCTGTAATCCTCATACTTGGTCTTGTGGTTTTCAATCGACAGCGAAATGACTCTTTGGTAAAGAAGGTCAAAGACCCTGAGATTTCCTATATCTATCAAGATTCTTTGGAAAATATAGATAGACTGGCACTTAGTCAGGCTGGGGTTATCCAATCCTATCAACTCGATGCTTTGTCTGTTAGGAAGGAAGATGGGAAGATTCACCTCGTTCTCCATATCAATCATTCCTATGATATGCAGGTAAATCTTGTCCTAAAGGCAGATATCTACGGTGATTTATCTGTGGTTGAAGCGACGCCATCGAAGGCTTTAAAGCTGGCCTTGGAGGACGCGTCTTATCAAAAACGATTGACCTTGATTTCACAAAAAGCAGACGCGATTATGACTCGTGACCACTGGGATCAGGGCATTAAGCCGGCCTATGTGGCTCAGGTCAGAAGTAAGATGAAAAAGACTTCCTTGACCCAGTTAGATAAGGTTTTACAGGACATTGACCAAGAAAGTAAGGAAGTGGGCTCAGATACCTATACGTCCTTTTTCCAAGCTTCTCAACTCCCTAATCATGACAAGCTCAATTTGGTTATGGAGCACATGCAGGTTTATGTGGACAAGTACCAGTTCCTCCAGTTAGGGAAGTCAGGTTATAAATTTTCTAAGAAGCTAGAGCCAACCAGTCCTTTTTATAGTTACTTCCGTGAGGCTATTATGGAGACCTATCAGACGGATCTAGGCCTAGGTGTGGATGACTTAGGTATCAAGCTCCACCTTTTTAGGTCATGGATTGATAAGCAGTCCATGGACTATATTAGGACCAACTACAAGGGCAAGACGGATTTAGATAAGCTTCTGGCCTACAGCAAGGACAAGAAGATTCATCTGGATTACACAACAGGTGCTTCCTATCATAATCGAAGCTTGGGAGACTTTACCTATCCGCAGAACATGAAAATTCAGCTACCTCAGACCAGTGTCATTGGCCCTTATGGAGTTAGCAATTCCCGTTTTATTGAGTTTATTGTCAATATGGATACGGGGAGATTTGTTTCTGAGTGGAATGTCTACAAGAAAAGGAAAGACGGTAGCATCGACTCTAATCCTAAGCATTATAAGATTGAAGCTGGCGCTGACATTGCCGATACGGATTCTGCTAACTATGGGCTGTCTAAGGGCTTGAATGCTGACCTACCAGCCTATCTCAATAATAGCCATACCTATCTCGACGTTCGTCATCCTGCTGACAATGCGATTAGACGCAAGATGGTTAGGAAGTGGAAAAATCCCAAGAATGTCTTAAATGGTGGGCGCTATGCTGATATTGTTAAAAAAGGAGGCTTGAAAGACCTTGAAACATGGAGACAAGTTAAAGCTGAAGACCGGCTCCAGGTCTACAATGCTTACCTTGATTATATTCGCTCTCATCTTGTGCTTAATGGGTTTGACAGCTTTTACCAAGAAACCTACAAGCCCCAAGGTGGAGACAAAAAAGACTGAAACCCTTGATAGTGTTCTTGTCGCTAAAAATTTCTATCGTGTAAGGGATGCCTATGCCATCAAGCTCTACGGGCAGGATGAGGGGATGTCCTTTGATGTGTCTGGCCAAAGACTTTTTGGATCAAACATTGCTATTAAGGATGGCCTATTATTTGGCTCAAGTCTTGGAGATTTGACCATTGAGGCTTATTTTCAAGGAGAGGTGTCCTACCTTTTAGAGGCGACCCAGAAGCTCCCAGTGGACAAAAATCGCATAAAAGCTAATCACTATAGTCAGGACATTGTTCTGAATAAGGTTTGGACTAGTTTGGAAGGCCAAGAAACCTCCAACAGTATCATAACTCAGTTTCAGGATAAGACCCTACTCAAGTTGCGGATTAGCTACAACAAAGAGTTTCTTCCCACAAAGATTCAAGGTTTCTACAATAGTCAAAACTTGAATGGCTGGCGGGACCTCTTTTACATAGATTATCCTTACAGTAATCAGGAAGCCTTCAATCAGGCTCAAGATGCCTATATACAACATATCCAGTACATGGAAACGCATCCTGAGGAAGAAGCAGGAGAGTTTGGTTAATAAAACAAATCACCTTTATCTCGAGATAAAGGTGATTTGTTTGCTCCTAAGATTTAAGTTTTAGTTTTGATTTGTGGCAACTTCTGGAAAAAGCTTGTCTAAGATTTTAGGAGTGATAGCTTGTCCAGGTCCTTCAGCACAGTAGGTGTGCATATACATAGAAGGGTTAAAGTTGAGCTCGATGCAGGTACAATGAGGGTTTTCTTTGCTAGCAGGTTGGGTTTTATCTGGAATAATGAGGTCAACCCCACAAGCCCAGGCTCCCATACTAGTTGCCATAGCTGCAGCTAGTTCTTGGTAAGAGGAATCCATGGTCTCAGTGACATCAATAGAGTCACCACCCGTAGAAATGTTTGAGTTACGACGTAGATTGACCTTTTTCCCTTCTGGGAGAATATCATCAGGGGTATAACCCTGTTGCGTTAACATCAGTTGTTCAATGTCTCCTAGCGCAATGATTTCAAGTGGTGAGCGGTGATCACGTCCTCGCAATGGATTGGCATTTTTCTGAGCGACCAATTCACGAATGGTGTGTTTGCCATCACCAACAACATTGGCAGCAACGCGAAGGAGGACAGCCTCACAACGCCCATCCAGAATGAAGAAACGGTATTCGGTTCCTGGGATAAATTCTTCAACAAGAACAGCTGTATCTTCTGCAAAGGCAATCTCGAGGGCTTTCTTATAGTTATCAAGGCTGGCAGGCTCTTGGAAAATGGAAATGCCCAGACCAAAGTTGGTTGATTTTGGTTTAACCACAATTTGCTTGTCCTTGATAAGAGGATAATAGGCTAGACCTTGTTCCAGACTGGTAAATTCGTCACCAGCAGGAACAGGGAAGCCGGCATTAGCCAGAATTTTTTTGGTCACGGTTTTATTAGCCATGGCAAGAGGTACTACATAGTTGTCTTTTGAGGTCATGTTACCATTTTTGACGTACTCAACATGATCTTTATGCCAGAGTTTAAGGAATTGATCCTGCTCATCTAGGATTTCAAAATGGATACCTTTTTGAATGGCATCAAAGAGTAGCATCTGAGTAGAAAGTTCCATCTCCTCATAACCCTTAAGAGCATAGTGGGCAGTCCAGTCGTAATCATGATAGGCAAGAGCCTTGTCAAGGGCAAAGTCAGCAAGGGACTTGTCTTTGATATGAGGTAAGAGTTGGGCTGCTAGTGTCTGACTAGGATCTGCAAAGGCATCTTTAACTTGTTTGACCAAACCTTGATGATAGTCACCTAGTCCAAAATGTTGCACCAGTTGGTCCAGAGCTGTCGTAATGTTCTGAGTTTCAGCTTCAGAAGGTAGAGGTTCTAAAGGATGAGAGAGGGCGATTTTTTCATTTAGCGCGTGACCTTGGGCCAGAGCCTGATCGACATTTTCAGGGGCATCCATCCAGAGGAAGGCCAGAAGGAGTAGGTGTACGGTATCCATGGTAGTTTGGCTAATACCGATACGCTCAAAGGGGTTGAGGTCGAAGTTACGGAATTCCAGATAGGTGATTCCCTTGTCAAGGAAGGAGCGATTAACTTTTTGTCCACGGAAACGAACAGCTGAGTAAAATTCTTTCTCCGCAATCAAATCTCCTTGTTCGATATAGCGTTCGATGGCAGAGACATAATCTTCTAGGCTTGCAAAGGATACTTGGATTTCTTCCTTATTGACATAACCATGGTCACTGTTACGGAAGGAACGAACGGGTTCTGGCACTTCTTGGTCGAAGAAACCTTGCTCAGCAACAGGTGCAGCACCAAAGAGATAGGTAATCCCCCAACGGTAGCGCAAATAGTTCTGAGCCAGCTTAAGATAGAGGGCGTTCTTGAAAGCAATCATATCAGTCTGGTCGCTTTCTTTGAATAGGGCCTCAACCAAATCTTTTCCTAGTTCCATATTATAGTGGATACCTGAGATAGCTTGTAGTTTAGTTCCGTATTTTTCGGCCAAGTAGTTGCGATAATGGCGTTCGAATTCATTTTCCAGTTGGGCAACTTGGATTTCTTGGGCCTTGATACGAGGTGGCATGGACAAGGGCCAGAGAAGTTCATCTTTACTGATGGAACGTCCAGCTACATCGGTAATGGCTCCAAGAAAACGACGAGCCTCAGTGGTAGATTTAGCAACTGGTGTGATGAGCTCCATTTGCAACTCACAAAAATCTGTTTGAATATAAGGGTGGAAACTTCGAGCTCCTAGGCAAGAAGGGTGAGGCGTATGTGCTAATTTTCCCTGTCTATCGACACGAAGACTTTCGCGTTCAATTCCAAAGTTAGCTTGAAGAATAGGGCTAGTAGGCTCTAGCTTTTGAAGCAGTTGGTTTATAGTCATAGAGTCACCTTTTCATCTAATGTTAGTGTTAGTCTATTATAAATAGGAACAGAAAACAAATTTCTGCTACGTTTGGCTTTAATTTACGAACATTTATGATAAGTTTGTGAAAAATAAGCAGGTTTTAGAGCGATATTTTTATCAAACATCATAAAATGCTTACAAATGTTAGTGAAATGACATTGTACTTGCAATTTTACTCAATTTAACCTATACTAATGACATATATATGAGAACGAAAAAATCCCTAGGGTCTGCCCTCAGGGGCTTTTGTATGCTCTCAAAAGGGTATGACCGTTCTTTTATAGATAAATGATAAGCATAAGACTCTTAGTTTTATGCTTTGCTCTGCCTAGAGTAGACGATATTTTTCGCCGTGGTCGAGACCATTCTGAACCTATTTGCACTTGTTCGAAGTTGCTCACAATTCGACGGTTCGCTCTGCTCAGGAACGATGCTTTCACCGTGATGATATTTCTATAACTGCAAAAGCAGTTATAGAAAGCGGAGTTATCGAGACTTTGGCTCGATAACTAGTCATGGAACGACTGAGTCGGTCGCTGACGTCCGCCATCACTTAAGAAAGCATCAAAAAAGAAAAATATCAAAAGAAAAAAGAATAAAAAACGGAGGTAATTATGTTTCAAACCCTGATCGCCCAGATAAAGGAATACAAGAAACCCTCAATCCTAGCGTCCCTCTTTATGACGCTAGAAGTCATGTTTGAGATTTCCATTCCCTTTGTCATGGCCAATCTTTTGGACAAAGGTGTCCAGCAATCTAACATGTCTAACATTTGGCTCTATGGTGGTCTCATGTTGGTCTGTGCCTTTCTGTCGCTTTTCTGTGGGATGCAGTCGGCACGCTATGCGGCCTTTGCCTCTGCTGGATTTGCCAAGAATCTACGTCAAGCCATTTTCAAAAAGGTTCAAACCTTCTCTTTTGAAAATATCGATAAGTTCTCAGCTGGTGGTTTGGTAACACGTATGATGACTGATGTTACCAACGTACAGAACTCTTACCAGATGATTATCCGCATCTGTGTACGTGCACCACTTAATCTGATCTTTGCCATTGCAGCAAGTTTCCTGATTAATGGCGAAATGGCTTGGATTTTCGTTGGTGTGACACTCTTCCTTGGTCTGGTTTTGGCTATTATTACCAAAATCGTATACCCTCTTTTTACTCAAGTGTTTGAGGCTTATGACAACCTCAATAACAGTATCAAGGAAAATATCACTAACATGCGTGTGGTGAAATCCTACGTTAAAGAGCAGGAAGAGACAGATAAGTTCAAGAAAGCTTCACGCCGCATTTACAAGATGTTCATGCGTGCTATTCGTGTGGTTATCATGTCTAACCCAGCCATGATGTTGTCTATGTATGCGTCCTTTCTCATGATTTCCTGGTTTGGTGCTCATCTTATCGTTATCGGCAAGCTATCTACAGGTGAATTGACTTCCATGTTCAGTTACACCATGACTATCCTAATCTCACTTATGATGTTCATGATGATCTTTGTCATGTTGTCTATCTCTATGGCTTCTGTAGAGCGTATCAATGAAGTGCTTAATACTGAATCAACCATTGTTTCACCTGAAAATGGCTTGACTGAAGTCACAGATGGTTCTATCAGCTTTGATCATGTAGATTTCTCATATACTGATGAAAATGGTGACAAGACCCATGTTCTCAAAGATATTTCGCTTGATATTAAGTCTGGTGAGGTTATCGGTATCCTTGGTGGAACAGGTTCTGGGAAATCAAGTTTGGTTCAGCTCATTCCTCGTCTTTATGATGTGGAGGCAGGTCAAGTTAAGGTTGCTGGCCACGATGTTAAGGATTATGATTTGGATAGCTTGCGTAAGCAAGTTGCCATGGTGCTTCAAACCAACGTCCTTTTCTCAGGAACCATTAAGGAAAATATGCGTTGGGGAAATAAACAGGCAACAGATGAGGAAATCATTGAAGCTTGTAAGATTGCCCAAGCTGATGAATTTATCCAAGAGTTTAAGGATGGCTATGACACCAAGATTGAACGTGGTGGTGCCAATGTCTCAGGGGGACAACGTCAACGTCTTTGTATCGCACGTGCCCTCCTCATGAATCCAAAAATCTTGATTCTGGATGATTCAACATCAGCGGTTGATACCAAGACAGATAGTTTGATTCGTCAAGGTTTGGCATCAAGTCTTAAGGATACAACCAAGATTATCATCGGTCAACGTATTTCATCCATCCAAGATGCAGACCGTATCGTTGTTATGGATGATGGCCGTATCGATGCTATTGGTACCCACGATGAATTGGTGGCTAACAATGCCATTTATCGTGACGTCTACAAGATGCAAACACAAGGGAAAGGAGTAGCAGATGCAGAATAAGAAAAAAGCTAATTGGGGCTCTCTAGCACGTCTTCTACGCTTTTTGTGGCAAGACTACAAACTTTCACTTTCTATCGCCTTTGTCCTTATTGTGGTTGCTTCCTTGGCAACGGTCAATTTGACGGCTTCTATTCAGTCCTTGGTTGACGTTTATGTTCAACCCATGCTCAAATCTGGTAGCCATGACTTTGGTCCGCTTTTACATTTCTTGACTTCAGTGGCTGTCTTCTGTCTTATCGGTGTGATTGCCAACTATGTGTCATCACTCCTCATGGCGACGATTTCGCAAGATTCTCTGCGTTCCCTTCGTAATCAGCTCTTTGCTCGCATGCAAAAGCTCCCTGTTCGCTACTTTGACACTCACCAACACGGTGACATCATGTCTATCTACACCAACGACATCGATGCCCTCCGTCAGGCTGTTGAGCAATCCATTCCACAGTTGCTACAAACGGCCATTACCTTGATTGGGGTGACTGTGACCATGCTTACGGTTAGTCCTCTTCTCTTTATCGTGGTCCTAGTCATGGTAGGCATCATGTTTATGGTCATCAAGAATGTATCAGCCAAATCAGGGCGTTACTTTGGTGAACAACAAAAGAATCTTGGGATTGAAAATGGCTTCATTGAAGAAATGATGTCAGGTCAAAAAGTGGTCAAGGCCTTTGTTCACGAAGAAGAAAGCATGGCTGATTTTGACAAGATTAACGAGCAACTCTTTGAATCTTCTTACTTGGCCAACCGCTATGCCAATGTTCTCATGCCAATTCTTGGGAACTTAGGAAATGTTTCCTTTGTTTTGACCGCCTTGGTTGGTGGACTCTTTGCCCTTAATGGTGTTGGTGGTTTGACTATCGGTGGTCTCATGGCCTTCCTACAATTGAACCGTTCCTTCAACGGTCCTATTACTCAGGTCTCTCAACAACTGAACTTTGTTCTTATGGCACTTGCAGGTGCTGACCGTATCTTTGACCTCTTGGATGAGCCAGAAGAAGTTGACCAAGGTAAGGTCACTTTGGTCAACTACGAATTGGTAGATGGTCAAATGGTTGTGACAGACAAGAAAACCAATCTCTGGGCTTGGAAACACCCACGTCCAAATGGCGACTACGAATTGGTCGAGTTGGTCGGAAATGTGGTCTTCCAAGACGTTGATTTCTCTTACGATGGTAAGAAACAAATCCTTCATGACGTTAATCTCTATGCAGACAAGGGGCAAAAGGTTGCCTTTGTCGGTGCGACAGGTGCTGGTAAGACGACGATTACCAACTTGATTAACCGTTTCTACGATATCCAATCTGGTGTGATTACTTATGATGGTATTGATGTCAAGCTGATTGAGAAAGATTCTCTTCGTCGCTCGCTTGGTATCGTGCTTCAAGATACCCATCTCTTCACAGGGACTATCGCTGAAAATATTGCCTATGGCCGTTCCGATGCGACACGCGAGGAAATTCTTGAAGCTGCCCGTATTGCTAACGTGGATTCCTTTGTGCAACACCTGGATAATGGGTATGACACTGTTCTGACAGATGACGGTGCAGGCTTGTCTAACGGGCAACGTCAGCTTATCGCCATTGCGCGTGCTGCCCTTGCCAATGCACCGGTTCTTATCCTTGACGAGGCGACATCCTCTATTGACTCTCGTACCGAAAAAATGGTGCAAGAGGGGATGGACCGTCTTATGGAAGGACGTACGGTTTTCGTTATTGCCCACCGTCTTTCAACCATCGTCAACTCTGACGTTATCATGGTTATGGACCACGGACGAATCATTGAACGTGGTGACCACGACAGCCTTATGGAACAAGGTGGTACCTACTACCGACTCTATACTGGTGGTCTTGAAATTGATTAACATTAAAAGAACTCAGGTTTTGCCTGAGTTTTTTTGCATATGAAGAAAATGATTCTTTTGAGACTTTTCTTGTTAAAACGATAGATTCGATATCTTAAATCTCAACTTCTTCTAAACCATGTGCGTCTAGTCGGTAGATCTTTTGGCAGACTTGTCTGAGGTAGTTGACATCATGTGATACTGTCAGAATTGCCCCTGGATAGTTCTCGAAGAGCTGTCGAACTTGGGGTTGTGAGGTGGGTGAAAAATTTCTGGTTGGTTCATCTAAGATAAGGAGCTGAGGGCTTTCTAAGACCAGGTGCAGTAGGAGAAGTTTTCCTTTCTGTCCTCCAGATAAATCAGAGATTGCATGGTTCATTTCATCATGACTAAAGTTGAGGTAAGCGAGATGGGAGCTTATAACTTCTCGTTCAGACTTGTCGCCAGTCTTACTCAAAAACGCTATTGGAGACAAATCCAGTGGCAAGATAGTGTCATAACGTTGAGGCATGTAGCCAATAGTCAGGTCTGTCTTCTGACTAAGTTTTTGGTAGAGATAGTGTAAGAGAGTGGATTTACCGCAGCCGTTATCACCAACAATACCAATTTTTTCCTGGCCTTTCAAAGAAAGTTTGAGATGGTCAATGGTTAGGTGGGGAGCTATGTTTATCTGCTTTTCATCCAGATTTAAGAGATATTTCCCCTGAGGTAGAGGGTCAATATGAGAAAAGAAAAGTTCAATACTGTCTTCTTTATCAGGCATCTGTGTCATGTCTTGGGCAAGGCGGTCGTAGCGTTTTTCTTGTGAGAGGACTGCTTTCATCTTTTTAGCAAGCAATCGTCCTTGCGTGCTGTCATGTGTATTGCGTAGGGTGGTTTGGACATTTTGTTTGATACGACGATGCTTGGCCATGGCTTTGTCATAGGCTTTTTTCTCGGTTTTGGCTTGCTGCATCTGTTGTTGATAGGAATCAGTGCGATGTTGGCTATAGTTATCATAATCGAGGTGCTCCACACTGGTCCTTGCCTGTCGACGACGTTTAAGGAGTTCCAGATGGATAATGGTATCTGCTGTCTGGCTTAGTAGGTCCTCGTCATGTGAGATGTAGACAATCGTTTTATCAGAGTGCTTGATAAAGTTTTTTAACCAAGTTATAGTAGTCAAGTCCATATCGTTTGAGGGCTCATCAAGAAAAATGATGTCGTGGGGACGAGCTAATTCTCGGATGAGTTGAATTTTGAGTTTCTCACCACCTGACAGAGAGGAGATAAGCTGACTGCTAGCAAAACGATCACTATCAAAATGAAGTTCATCAGCCAGACGATAGAGGGTAGCATAGTCTAGGTCATAAGTGTCCTCAAAGAAGTAGTCGTTAAGGGTTAGAGATTGCAAGCTATCCGAAATCTGTTGGGGAATATAGACCTGTGGGCTATCTGTTTTGTTAATAGTTCCCTCGTAAGATAGATGGTCAAAATGTGCTTTTGGATTGACCAGAAGGACAAGGAGACTAGATTTTCCATTGCCTTCCTCCCCAATGATGGCGACTTTTTCGCCTAGAGCTATCGTTAGATTTAGATCATGAACGAGTTCACGCAAATCCTTGGTATGTGTTATGGTTAGGTGTTGAATCTGTATCATAGGACCTCCTAGGTCAGAGTGTTTGTGGATATTGTTTCATGGGAAGTAGGCTTTTACTTCAAACAATATCAAAGGTCAAAAAACAGTCCTACCTTATAAGATAGAACTGTCTTGAATCTAGCTAAAAAGCTCTCTAGGAGATAGTGATGGTGTGGACGCAAAAAAGCGCAGATACCACCAATAAATTTTCTACAGAAAAAGAGCGCAAAAAAAGACATGAAAACAATCTATCAAATAAAGCAGGTTTATTGTGAATAGACTTAGTTGTTCATGTCTCCATTTACCTCCGAATGTTACTTGCCTTGATTGTACGCTGTCTAACGGATTTTGTCAAATGAAAATCTAGTCCTCTTAGACCGCTGATGTACCTTATCAACAGTCTCCACCTATGCTATGAGAGAAATAGGACAGTTCTACCTTATTATAGAAAATAAGTTTATATAAAGTTATAAAGAAGCTGAAGTCAATTTTACTCTTGAAATTAGCTGAAAAAGCAGATATTGAAGATTATTCAAACCAGTAAGGTCTAAGTCTTTCTATACTTAATGATTAAGGCTACTTACAAACGTTATTTGCTACAAATAAAAATATCTCAGTTTTAAAATCCAAACATTGAATAAATGAACATTCTAGCTGACTCGAACAATTTGGAACATGGCCAATCTTTTGAGTGTCTAATATTTGTGATGTACTTTTGGCTGTCTGATAGACTTCTTGGACTTCAATTAGCAAATGCGTCAAGATATGATTGTAGTGTTTGAAAAACAAAAAAATAAATTTACTTACTTTTTAACATGCGGATATAATAGGCTAATTTTTTTGCTTCAACGAGAAGAAATATTAAAGCGTAAATGAGAATATCAGCCATTTAAACTAGTTTTATTTTCTCATGAGTTTAGAATGATAACATGTTCAAGTCGATTAGGTTAAAAATGAAAGTGAATTTTATATTTTCATAGAAACTGGGAAATACGCCATAATAAAGAGTTTTGACATATTTTAGATAGAATTCAGGAAGTAAAAACAATAAAATTGTCAGACAACTAATATTTTTTTAAAAAAGTGAGATTAAAACCTTGACTGTAAATTGTCAGAATGTTAGAATATGGAGTGAATCATGACTATGAGAAAACTGACTTATAATCATGTGACCTATAACTAACTATCTTTTAGAGGGAGATTTTTAATGAAAGACTTTTTTAATAGACGCCAACGCTTTTCATTGCGTAAATATTCGTTTGGTGTCGCTTCAGTCTTGCTAGGAACAGCACTTTTTGCTGCTCATAGTGTACAGGCAGATGAAGTAGCGACTCCAACTGTATCGGCGGGTAATCCGGGCACATCCGTAGCAGGAGAAAGTTCAAGTAGTTTAGTCAATACTACGACAACAGCACCCCAATCAAATCCAGCAGCTAGCGTGACTTCCCCATCCGCTTCTGCAACATCTACGTCAACAGTTGCTTTGGTATCACCAGCTTCTGAAGTAGCAAGTGCTTCAACAACAGAAACAACGTCTACAGCTGCAGCACCAGCGACAACAGCAACGGCTGCAGCTACTGCTAGCTCAACTCCAACAGCTGCGGGTACTACATCTGTAGGTTCAGCACCTTCTTCTTCAACAGGTACAACTAGCACATCAGCTGTAACTCCAACAGCGGTACAACCTACAGTGGAACAGCCAGTCGCTTCAACAACACAACCGACGGCTACAACACAACCTGTATCAACGCCTACAGCTACTCAGCCAGTTGCTTCAACACAGCCTACATCGGCTTCAGTGGCACAACCTGCAACGACAACTTTGACAACGTCAACACCAAGTCCAACGTCCGTAGCGAATACAGCAGCTTTGACAACAATGTTGACGGCGAACCCAATGTCCGCTGCAGGAACTGCACCAGAAGTACGTAGTCGTAGCAGTCGTAGACGTCGTGATGCGGCAAATCCGGTAACAACTAACTATACAACCGGTCCAGCTACGGCAACTCCAGCTATGAGTGATCCTAACGGGGCAACAATTTCAAGCCGTCCCTTAGTTGTTCCAACACCTAAGGATTCTGGTCAACATGTAACTACAGGAATTGACTTTCAGTTAAATCCCAATCCGTCACAATACACCTTTGCTGTAACTGATCTAAATAGTTTTAATGCAACATACAATAAAAAATACTATTATCGTCTGTCTAAACCATACAATGCTTCAAATGATATTACAATTGAGTTAGTTGATGGTCAGAATAATAATGTGGTTGAAACTAAGTCAATTAATGGTTCCGGTACTGTAAGTTTGGGTCAATCAATCTTAGCTCCTCTGACTGGTAGTTCTCAGGCCTATATTGAATTCCGTTTTGAGAATATTCAGGATGCGGATAAATCAAGTCGACCAGCTCTACGTGCGACATGGAAAGTATCGGGACTAGTTCAGAACTTTGCAGGTCAACGTTCTGGTATTCAAATCTACGATGTTGCGAATAAAGCAAACGAAGGTACATCAATCACAGACCCACAGTACTATATTCCTCGCTTAACAGATAAAACAACTTATTATAAAGCTGTTGATAGAGGGACTAGGCAAGATGTCTCTAGAACCGAGGGTATTGCTACTATCACGACTGCTAAACGTTCGAATGACGTGAAGAATTCTGATATTGTTGCAAGATATGCAGACGGGACTGTAGATGTTAGAAACGAAAATGGTCAAATTGTTAACAAAACAACCTATGTTAATGTGGACCGTAATAATATCAATCCTCAGGAATATAAGGAAGACGGCGCTGAGATCAACCTTGGTACTTACACATCAACAGGTATGGAGGGGCAAAATCTTACTGCTTCAGGTCTTCGTGCATTTGAAGGCTATAAATTGTATCAGACAGCTGATTCAAGATCTCTTATTGATGTTTTGAAACAACCTTTCCATGTTGGGCAACGTTGGTTTGATGTGGCAAATGCTCAGGGGGTAGTTAAGCGTATCAAAGAGGTTGTCAGTGAAGATGGGACTGTACGCATTGAAATGTGGGCCATCAAGTCTGACAGTCTGAATAAAATCTCTAGTGACCTGAATACAGATGGTTACTTTAAAGTTTACGAAACTGTTATTCCACCAGGAAAAAACAACTACGATGTCCGTCCTCAAGATGCAGGTAAGGATATTGATGTTTCTGACCCAGGTTGGAATCAAGATAATAACACTCCACAAATTCCTAAACCAGGTTTTGAGTACATTGACTCACTTAAGAGTAAGCTGGTACAAGGTAAACCATTTACTATTTTTAGTGATAAACAAGTCACAAACTATAAGGGCGATCTTCAGTTCGAAAAGACAGAAAATAATGTGACAACTCTTCTTTTCAAGAGACCAAATGGAACGTTCTATAAGATGGATAAGGAGTACTTACAAGATGCATCAGGTAATCCAACTGGAAAAGTTAATATGAAGGAGACTGATGTCTCAGCAACTGATGCAAATGGGTATAAACCTACCTATGTTTCAAAAGGTGAGTTCTACGTAAACCGAGGTGATAAGGATAATGCGTATTCTATTAATGGCACACCTGTATCTTCTGGGAACGTCTTCCGTTTACAAAATGATTTGAACCCAGTTTATCGTACGGTTTATTACTATGCTAAGCCTGAGCCAGTAAAAGTTAAACTTCAGTTTACAAAAGCACTTGCAGGTCGTACCTTGCAAGATGGTGAGTTCGACTTTAAGATTCAAGATACAGCAAGTGGTTACAATGAAACAGTATCTAACCAAAATGGTAAGGTTACTTTTAGTGAGCTTACTTTCACAAAACCAGGAGTGTATACCTACAAAGTGAACGAAGTTCCAGGGACAGATACAGATGTAGACTATGATGGTATGGAATCAACTGTTACTATTACCGTAACAGAGAAAAATGCTATTGGTGATTTGGATGCAAAAGTCACTTACACCTCAATCAATGGTCAAGATGACTCTGGAAACACAACTGACACTAATGTTTCAGCAACAAATCCGACGGTTAGAACCGGTACTGATACAGAATTCAACAACTTTGTCGTAGCTCCAGTAAACGTTGAATTTGACTTTACGAAGAAATTATCTGGTCGTAATCTAAAAGCAAATGAGTTTACTTTTAATCTTTTGAATGAAGCAGGTGCAGTGGTTGGCACTGCAAAAAATGATTTGAACGGCAATATTAAATTCACGGGCATTAAATACAAAGTTAGTGATCTTGGAACAAATTCTGCAGGAAAGCGAAATGACAGCAAGACCTTTAACTACACTGTAAAAGAGGTTGTGCCAACGACAGCCGAAGCTGGTATGTCTTATGACCAAATGGAAGCGAAAGTAGCTGTTACTGTTACTAAGACAGGTCATACTTTGACAACTGCTACAACTTACTCATCAGTTAATGGTATTGATGCTAATGGTAACCCAACGACGGGTGTAGATAAAGAATTTAACAATACCTTCACACCGAATCCAGTAAAAGTAAACCTTGAGTTCGATAAGTCTCTTTCAAATGGTACGCTTAATGCTGGTGATTTCAGCTTTAAATTGACTGGTGACGGTAATGTTAATGAAACGGTAACAAATAAAGCTAATGGTAAGATTAACTTTAGTACGTTGTCATTCGATAAAGCTGGTGTCTATAACTACACTGTAAAAGAAGTAGCTGGAACAAACACAGATGTTGATTATGATGCGATGACAATCAACGTGAAGGTTACCGTAACAAAAGATGCCAATACGGGTCTATTGTCAGCAAGCACGGTGATGACTTCATCAGGTGGTGAAGCAACAGATGCCAATGACAGAGTCTTCAACAACTTTGTCGTTCCTCCAGTACCGGTAAATGTTAATTTCACAAAAGCTTTAGCAGGTCGTACACTTGTAGCAGGTGAATTTACATTTGAAATGAAGGATGAAAACGGAGTTGTTGTTGCTACTGGAACCAATGATGAACATGGTGTTGTTACCTTTAATCAACTCCCAGAAGTGAAAAATGCTCAAGTTGGTAAAGTCATCAAGTACAAGGTGACTGAGAAAGTTCCAGCTAACAAAGAATTCGGTGTCACTTACGATAACATGGTTGCTGAGGTTTCTGTGACTGTTTCTAAGAATGCAGACCACACTTTGAAAGCAACGGTAACTTATCCAGGAGGAGACACAGAGTTCAACAACGTTGTAACCCCACCAACAGAGCCTAAGTTCCAACCAGAGAAATTCATCGTTAACAAAAAGAAATTTGACATCACTGGTAACAAGTTGATGGATGACGACAATGAGTTGACAAATGAATACACTGAAACAAATGCGGATCCATACGTAGACAAGACAAACAACAATGAGCCTGAAAACTTGAATACCAAGACAGTTAAGAAGGGCGATGAGATTGTTTACCAAGTATGGTTGGATACAACAAACTTGAAAGCAAGTGACAATATTCAAGCTGTTGGTATTACAGATAAATATGAAGCTGACAAACTAAAGATTAATGTTGCAGATATCAAAGCTTACGATTCAGTAACGGGTGCAGATGTAACCTCTAAGTTTGTCATCACAGTAAACAACGGAGAAATCACTGCAACTTCTAAAAACGAATTTATCAAAGATAAAGTTATCGACACAACTAAGTTCGAGTTTGGCCGTTACTACAAATTTGATATTCCTGCTACAGTCAAGATGACGACTCCAAATGGTGTTGATATCGAAAATACGGCAAATCAAATTGTTCACCAGTACGATCCGACAAAAAGAGATATCACTAAGCCAGAAAAACCAACACAAAAACGTGTCGTAAATCTTCCAGTTCCACTCGAATTTGATTTTACGAAGAAATTAGATGGTCGAAATCTTGTGGAAAACGAATTTACATTCGTATTGAAAAAAGATGGCGTCGCAATTCAAACTGTGAAGAACAGTGCGCCAGACGCAACAACTGGAATCGCGAAGATTGCCTTCAAGCCACTTGAATTTACAAAAGCGGACGCTGGTAATACCTTCACTTACACTGTGGAAGAAGTTGCTGGAACGGATGCTACTGTGTCTTATGACAACATGGTTGCAACAATTAAAGTAGAAGTCAAACATGACGGAACGACTAAGACAACTGTTGTGAACATGCTTCAAGACGCACCGGACAAAGAGTTTAACAATACGGTGAAACCACCTGAAGAACCTAAGTTCAACCCAGAAAAATACGTTGTTTCTAAAGAAAAATTCGATATCACAGGCGACAAATTGCTTGATGATGATTCTGAATTGGCAGACAAGTATGGTGATACAAAAGTCAACCCATATGCGGATGGTACAGCTAACAATGAACCAGAAAACTTGAATACGAAGACAGTGAAACCAGGCTCTAAATTGGTTTACCAAGTATGGTTGGATACAACACAATTTAGCGCAACGAACACTGAGAATATTCAAACAGTCGGCATCACAGATAACTATGATGAAGATAAATTGGATGTGAACTCAATCAAGGTTTACGATAGCGTAACTGGTGCAGACGTTACTTCTAAGTTTGATATCGCAAACACTGGTGGCGTGATCACAGCGACCCTTAAAGCTGGCTTCACGAAATCACTAGGAGATGCCAACAACACTCAAATCATTGATACAACTAAGTTTGAGTTTGGCCGTTACTATAAAGTTGATATCGTAACAACTGTGAAAACAACTGTTGAGCCAGGTAAGGATATCGAAAATACAGCTGGTCAAATCGTACACTACTACAACCCAAGAACAAACAAGGTTGAGAAACCAGAAAAACCAACTCAAAAACGTGTAAACAGCGTTCCAGTTCCACTTGAGTTGAAATTCACGAAAGCTCTTGCTGGTCGTCAACTCAAAGCTAACGAATTTGAATTTGTTCTTGAAAAAGACGGCGTTGAAGTCGAACGTGTGAAGAACGACGCAGCTGGTAAAATCAACTTCAAGAAACTTGAGTTTGGTAACGATGATCTAGGTAAGACTTACAACTACACTGTACACGAAGTTACAGGTTCAGACGCAACGGTGACATACGATACCATGGTTGCGACTGTAAGGGTTTCAATCTCTCATGATGGTACAGCGAAAGCAATCGTGAAGAATGTTGTAGACGCACCAGATAAAGAGTTTAACAATAAGGTGAAACCACCTGAAGAACCTAAGTTCAATCCAGAAAAATACGTTGTTTCTACAGAAAAATTCGATATCACAGGCGACAAGTTGCTTGACGATGATTCTGAATTGACAGACAAGTATGGTGATACAAACGCCAACCCATATGTGGATGGTACAGCTAACAATGAACCAGAAAACTTGAATACGAAGACAGTGAAACCAGGCTCTAAATTGGTTTACCAAGTATGGTTGGATACAAAACAATTTAGCGCAACCAACACTGAAAATATTCAAACAGTCGGCATCACAGATAACTATGATGAAGCCAAGTTGGATGTGAACTCAATCAAGGTTTACGATAGTGTGACAGGTTCAGACGTTACTTCTAAGTTTGATATCGCAAACACTGGTGGCGTGATTACAGCGACCCTTAAAGCTGGCTTCACGAAATCACTTGGCGATGCCAACAACACTCAAATCATTGATACAACTAAGTTTGCATTTGGTCGTTACTATAAATTTGATATTGTGACAACCGTGAAAACGGATGCCCCAGCAGGAAAAGATATCGAAAATACAGCTGGTCAAATTGTTCACTACTACAACCCAAGAACCAACACAGTTGAAAAACCAGAAAAACCAACTGAAAAACGTGTAAATAGCGTTCCAGTTCCACTTGAGTTGAATTTCACTAAGAAACTTGATGGTCGTCAACTTAAAGCTAACGAATTTACATTTGTTCTTAAGAAAGATGGCGTTGAAGTAGAACGTGCGAAAAATGGTGCTCCTGATGCAACTACTGGTATCGCTAAGATTAACTTCACGAAACTTGAATTTGGTAAGGATGATATTGGCAAAACTTACAATTATACAGTGGAAGAAGTTAAAGGAACAGATTCAACAGTGTCTTACGATGGCATGGTTGCAACAGTAAGGGTTTCAATTTCTCATGATGGTACGGCAAAAGCAATCGTGAAGAATGTTGTAGACGCACCAGACAAAGAGTTCGATAACCGTGTGACACCACCAGAAGAACCTAAGTTTAACCCAGAGAAATATGTTGTTAGAGATGAAGACTTTGATTTAACTGGTAAGAAACTTTTGGATGATGATTCTGAGTTAGCTGATAAATACGGCGATACTAAGATTAATCCTTACGCAGATAAATCTAATAATAATGAAAAAGTTACTGTCCGTAATGATAAGGGCGAGTTGGAAGAAGTCTTTGAGAACCTCAATACTCAGCCTGTTAAACGTGGTCAGAAATTCTACTATCAAGTATGGCTTGATACAACTCAATTTAGTGCTAACAATAAGGAAAATATCCAAACTGTTGGTATCACAGACAATTATGATGAATCAAAATTGATTGTGACTAAAAACACTATTAAGGTTTATGATGGTGAGACTGGTGCAGATGTGACATCTAAGTTTGACGTTGCTGTTACTAACGGTATTATCACTGCAAACTTGAAATCAGGCTTTACGAAGTCACTAGGTGATGCAAATAATACTCAAGTTATTGATACAACTAAGTTTGAATTTGGTCGTTACTACAAAGTAGTTATACCTGCTACAGTTAGTCAAGATGCTTACGATGGTTCTGAAATCGAAAATACTGCGACACAAACGGTTCATTATTATAACCCAAGAACGCATAAAGTTGAGACTCCAGATAAGCCAACACAAAAACGTGTTAATAACATTCCAACAGCTATTCAGCTAATCTTTGGTAAGACACTCAATGGTCGCAAATTGCAAGCAGACGAATTTAGCTTTGTCTTGAAAGATAAAGAAACTAATAAGATTCTTGAGAAGGCTAAGAATGATGCAGATGGTAAAGTTACCTTCAAGACAATCAACTATTCAAAAGCTGATATTGGTCATACATTTAACTATATTGTTGAAGAAGAGAAAGGTGACAAACCAGGTATTACTTATGATGATATGAAGGTTAACGTGACTGTTCAAGTTATTCAGCCTTCTTCTGGTGATCAGTTGTCAACAGTTATCTCTTATGCTACTGAAGGTGGAGATGCCTTTACTGCGGATGATACAGTATTTGACAATAACGTAACACCAAACTTCAAACCAGAGAAGTATGTTGTTTCTAAAGAAAAATTTGATCTTAAGGGCACAAAACTTCTCGATGATGATGCGCCTAACGGTAAGGTTGAAGCTGAAAACTTGAATCACCATACACTTACTCGTGGTCAGAAATTCTACTACCAAGTATGGCTTGATACTCGTGAATTTACAGCTGAAAGCAATATCCAATCAGTAGGAATCACAGATGACTATGATGAAGCTAAACTTGATATTGATGAGTCAGCAATCAAGGTTTACGATGGTGAAACAGATGTTACTGATAAATTTGATATTTCAATCAAAAACGGTGTCATCTACGCAACTTCTAAACCAAGTTTGACTAAACCTATTAGTGCAACTGATGCGACTCCAGTTATTGATACGACTAAGTTTGCCTTTGGACGTTACTATAAATTTGATATCCCAGCAACTGTTAAAAATATTAAAGACAATGACGGTGTTGAGTTTAGTAATACGGCCAATGAAATTGTTCATCAATACAACCCTTACAATAAGCAAGTTACAACTCCTAAAAAACCAACTCAAACACGTGAAAATAACGTTCCAGTTCCACTTGAGTTTAACTATACTAAGAAACTTGAAGGACGTGAGTTGACTGCAGGTGAGTTCAGCTTCTTATTGAAAGACCAAGATGGAAAAGTCCTTCAAACTGTATCAAATGATAAAGACGGACATATCAAGTTTGAACAACTCTTGTTCAGCAAGGCTGATCTTGGTAAGACATTTACTTATACTGTAGAAGAAGTCAATGACAATAAACCTGGTATTTCTTACGATGCTATGAAAGCAACGGTGACAGTACAAGTAACTAAGGATGGTAAAATTCTTAAGACTGTCGTTAATCATGCTTCAGCAGGTGGAAATGCTACAGATGCTAACGACAAAGAGTTCAACAACAAGGTGGTTCCACCAGAAAAACCTAAGTTCCAACCAGAGAAATATGTTGTAAACCAAGAGAAATTTGACATTACTGGTGATAAACTCGTTGATGATGATAAAGAGTTGGCAGACAAGTATGCGGATACTAATGCGAACCCATACGTAGACAAGACAGACAACAACGAGAAAGAAAACTTGAATACTAAGACTGTGAAACGTGGCGATAAATTGGTTTACCAAGTATGGCTTGATACAACTAAATTTGACGCAAACAACAAGGATTATATTCAAACCGTTGGTATCACTGATAACTACGATGAGAAGAAACTTAATGTTAAGCAATCAGATATCAAAGCATACGATGGTAAAACTGGTAAAGATGTTACAGCAATGTTCGATATCAAGGTTGAAAACGGTGTGATTACAGCCAACCTTAAAGATGGCTTCACTAAGTCACTTGGTGATAAAGATAATACCCAAATTATCGATACAACTAAGTTTGCCTTTGGTCGTTACTATAAGTTTGACATTCCGGCAATTGTTAAAGACAGTAAGAATGAAAAAGGTGAGTTTGACGTACCTTCTGGTTCAGATATTGAAAACACAGCGGGACAAACAGTTCACTACTACGACCCAACAGTTAAGAAGGTCGTGAAAACACCTGAAAAACCAACTGAAAAACGTGTTGTTAACATTTCAGCTAGTGTTACGTTTGAATTCACTAAAAAACTAGAAGGTCGTGACCTTAAGGCTGGTGAGTTTAGCTTTGTACTTAAGGATAGAAAAGGTAAAGTGATTGAAACTGTAAGCAATGATGCTGACGGTAAGATTAAGTTCTCAGCACTTGAGTACAAACATGGTGAAGAAGGTATCCACTTCTACACGGTTGAAGAAGTGAAAGGTAATGATACTACAGTAACTTACGATAAGATGGTAGCTAAAGTTACTGTTTTGGTAGCTAAGGGTGGTAACGTTATGACAGTAACTTCTAAATTGCCAGAAGATACTGAGTTCAACAACATTGTAACGCCACCGACACCACCAACTCCAGTGGTGCCACCAGTTACACCACCGACACCACCAACTCCAGTGGTGCCACCAGTTACACCACCAACACCACCAACTCCAGTGGTGCCACCAGTTACACCGCCAACACCACCAACTCCAGTGGTACCACCGGTTACACCGCCAACACCACCAACTCCAGTGGTGCCACCGGTTACACCACCGACACCACCAACTCCAGTAGTACCACCAGTTACACCACCGACATCTCCAGAAGTATCTAGAGAACAGGGTCTTCCTAAGACTGGTGAGAACAAGTCTGTAGTAGCAATGGCATTCGGAGGACTCCTTGCGGCAGCTGGACTTGGTTTGGCAGGAAAACGAAAAAAAGAAGACTAAGATAATAATAGGCGTAAAAATAAGATAGTTAGTAAGATTATTTCAGTTTTCAAAAAGAGAGGCTTGACCGAATAAGGTCAGGCTTCTTTTTGTTCGGCACTTAAAAATATCGTAAGTGACCAATAATGAAGTCAATTAAGAAGTTCCAAAGTCTTTATGGGCTGTGGAACTTTTTTTATAATTAGCTAACTTATTACATGGACATGTGTGAGGAGGGTGATCTGATTGTTTCTCTCACAAGAGATGAGCAGATTCAAATTGATATTAACTTCTTCATGACAGTAGATTAGTACTTTCAAATAAAATATATTATGAATGATGTGGGTAATGGTAGAAGCTGATAAAAGACTTTGAGCTATTGTCTATTTAGTTATGGTGAATTTGATAATCTTGCAGTCACAATAGAAGCATCTTATCTAGGGGCTACACCATCATTTTTTGATTGAGAAATCAGAAAAAATCAAAGTTTAAGTTCTCTTATGAACTTTCAATAGACTATCATTACTCATTTTATGATTAAGATGATGGGAGGTAGAAGTTTCATAGAAGCAATAGGGAGCGACATTAAAGATAACATCTAGTAGTCCGATTAGTTAACAGTATTGGAAAGGGAGGAGACTTTCTGATAGTTGTTTTGTAATTGGGTACTCAAAGATCTCTTATAAGATAGAAATGTATTACTTGTACTATTTGAGTATTGAAATTATTTCGTAATATCGTTGGTTATTCTTTCATTTGTATTTGAATAAGATACTAGTAGGCATAATTTTTCTCACAGGTTTTGTTATCTTTTGATTTTTTGAAGTTAGAAAATACTAGGACTCACTCTCTATTAATCCTAACTTATGAGACTCTTTTTTAAGTTGAATATTAGTATGCTAAACAGGTGAGAGCAATTATGGATGTTGGATTGTTGCAAACTTTCTTTAAGATTTTACTAGTGTTAATGAAGAAATACTGTTAAACGAAGAAGATGTTAGTATTATTTTAGACGGATAAAGTTATTCTAAGGTTAGGACTAGATGTATATGCCATTTTCATTAAAGATAAAAATATCTATATGAGTGTAAAAGGGAAAGAAATGAGAGGTTGTGTGCGTATATTGCCATTATTATGGATCAAAGTGAGAATAATATAGTGTATATTATAAGATGTTAATTTATTTTTATAATATTATTTCTTTCGGATTATAGGTTTAAATTACTATTTTTAGAACTTACTTCTGTTTATATATGGTGATTCAAGTATTTATGGAACATGAGATGGGTTTGGAATCTTTGACGCTTTTATTAGAAAATAACAAATGTAATCCGAGTTAATTTATTTTAGAAAAGCGTAATTTATATAATGAAATATTAGAAAATAGTAGTTGTCGTCTTATTTTAGAAAACGCTTAACATATTATAAATAAAAGGTTTCTAACGTTTTTATGTTTTTTTGTAAATAACGTTACTCTTACAATTGTCAGACAACTAACTTTTTTTAAAAAACATTGTTTAATCACTTGACTCTAAATTGTCAGAATGTTAGAATGAAAAAGAATCATGGATATGAGGGGAATTAACTTATAATCATGTATCTATAACTAACTATTTTTTTAGAGGGAGACTTAAACATGAAAGACATTTTCAACAGGCGCCAGCGCTTTTCATTGCGTAAATATTCATTTGGTGTCGCTTCAGTCTTGTTGGGAACGGCACTCTTTGCTGCTCACACTGCACAGGCTGATGAAGTCGTAGCATCTGATGCTTCTTCATCAAACCCTGGTTCATCAGTTGAGGGCGAAAGTTCTTCAGAACTGGTTGAGACGAATACAGCATCAACAGCTCAAGCAGATCCTACTGCAGCTGTATCTTCAACTGAGGCAACTGCGTCAACATTTAACTTGACGCCAGAAGCTTCAACAACAGATAAGGTTGCCGCAGAGACAACTGACAAACAAGCTACAGAAACTGCGAAACCAGAAGCTTCTAAACCAGCTTCAGAGGCTGCAAAGCCAACAGAAAAAGCTACTTCAGAAGCAGCTAAGCCAGCTACAGTAGCATCAACAGCTACGGCCAGCAACAATGTTGAAACACCAGCTTCAACAAGAACAGCTTCAAACACTTCAGCTACAGCATCAACAACTGCTCCAGCAACTGAAAATACTGAATCAGCTGAAACCGCAGCAGAAGCTACAAGTGTTAGCCCACGTGTTACAGCAAATACTTACTCTGTAAGATCTGCTGCAGACCGTAGTGCAACACTTGACCGTGCTGCTAGTGATATCACAAATGCTGGTGCTTTGGCAACAGGTCGTAGCCGTCGTCGTAATACACGTGCTTTGACAGATCACAACTATGAGGCGGTCTCTGTAGAAACTCACCTTAAAGATGGTGAAAAAGCTACTCCAGACATGACGGATCCTAATGGTGCAACTGTTCGTTCTCAAACAGTGCCATCGGGCTACCAAGCTAAAGAAGGTGACTACTATACTTATAGTATCGTAGATCTTACTAATTTCAACAAACGTTACCATACAAATTACTATACACGTGCTTACAAGAGATTTGATGCTTCAACAGATACTACTGTTGAATTGGTTGACAAGAACACTGGTAATGTATTAGAAACAAGAACCGTATCAGCTTCTAGTGGTATTCAAAAATTTACGACTACAAAAGCAGCCTCTAATGGGGAGTTAACTTGGCAAGTAGATTACGATAAAGGTTTAGGTGCTGGACCAGGGAAGACAGATTCACCGTTTATCCAACTTGGATATGAAGTTGGTGCAAGTATCAAGGCTTTAGTTGCTCCAGGACACAATCTAACTCCTACAGAACAAGCTTTATATGATGCAGTTTATGCTGCGCGTAATTCAACGGATATCATCAACGTTGTAGAACCAGCATATAATGGTCGTACTATTACAGATACGAATGCTAAAATTCCATTATTTGTTCAAAAATCAACTTACTATAGAGTAGTCGATAGAAATAATGCTTCATTTAATGCGAATAAAACAGATAAAACTGTTCAAGATTATGTACCAAATGGTAATGAAGTAACATTAGCCAACTACACGCTGAAAGCGATGGAAGGACAACACTTTACAGCATCTGGTGAACGTCAATTTGATGGTTACAAACTTTATCAAACAGCTACTCCAGATTCAACAACTGGTTATGTTAGCCGTCCTTATACAGTTGGTACCAAGTTTATGGATGCTGATCGTGCTGGAATAAAACGTATCAAAGAAATTGTTGGAGAAGATGGATCTGTTGTCATTCGTGTTTACTTATTAGATCCAAGACAACAAAACAAACGTTCTGATGGTACATTGAACACTGATGGCTATATGTTGCTAGCAGAAACCAAGCCTATTAAACCAGGTGATTATAACAAAGAAGAGTTGGTTGTTAAGAAAACACCACTTAAAACGATTGCACACACTGTAACTGATCCAAGAACAGGGGCAAAAACGAACTATCCAAATGGTAAGGATGTTCCATTTGATTTCCAAAGAGATGCTTCTTACACTCCGTATAAGACAGTATTTGTACCATTCTTGGGAGATAATATCGGTCACCTTTCTCCAAACGCACAATTAGAGCGTGGAGTAGGAGGTATTGGTACTAACGTTGACTTGCTCAACTCTTTGACGCCATACAAGCCAACAGTCTACTACTATGTGAAGTCAGAACCTGTAACAGTGACTCCAGAAGTTGAAAAACAACTTGAAGGACGCACACTTGTTAATGGTGAATTTAGCTTTAAGATTAAAGAAGAGCAAGCTAACAAATCAGTTCCTTCATATGAAGAAACAGTAACTAACCAAAATGGTAAAGCTACATTTAGTAAATTAACATTTAACAAAGCTGGAGTATACACTTACACAATTACTGAGGTTAAAGGCTCAGATACAAACGTCGATTATGATGCAATGACTGTTACAATGACAGTTACTGTAACTGAGAAAAATGCTGCTGGTGATTTGCAAGCTTCAGTTAAATACAGTGCTGAAGGTGGATTCAAATCAAGTGCAGATGATAAAATTTTCAATAACTACGTTGTAGCTCCAGTTAAGACTAAGTTCGACTTTAGTAAGGCTCTTGCAGGTCGTACTCTTAAAGAAGGCGAATTTACATTTGCTCTTAAAGATTCAACTGGTAATGTTCTTCAGACCAAGAAAAACAGCGCTAATGGTGTTATTGCCTTTGATGACTTGACATTTGATAATACTCAAGTTGGTACTCACAAGTATACTGTAGAAGAAGTTATCCCAGATAATAAAGAAGCTGGTATGACTTACGATACAATGAAAGCTGAAGTAACAATCACTGTTACTAAGGAAGGCCACGTTCTTAAAGCAACTAACATTCTTCCAGCAGATACAGAATTCAATAACACATTCACACCAGGTGCGGTTAAAGTTAACCTTGACTTTGATAAATCACTTTCAAATGGTACTTTGAACGCAGGTGACTTTAGCTTCACGTTGACTGGTGATAACAATGTTAATGAAACTGTAACCAACAAAGCTAACGGTAAGATTAACTTTAGCGAATTGTCATTTGACCATGAAGGTGTCTACAACTACACTGTTAAAGAAGTGAAAGGCAACAATGCCGATGTAGACTACGATGAAATGACTATCGCAGTTAAAGTAACGGTTACTAAAGATGCTACTACAGGTCTTTTGGCTACTAAGACTGAAATGACTTCAACAGGTGGTGAAGCAACTGGTACTGATGACAAGATCTTCAACAACCACGTTGTAGCTCCTGTAACTGCTCAATTTGACTTCAGCAAAGCTCTTGCAGGTCGTAACTTGAAAGCTGGCGAATTTAGCTTCGTATTGAAAGACAAAGATGGTAAAGTCCTTCAAACAAAACAAAATGATGCCAACGGTAAAGTTAAATTTGATGCCTTGACATTTACAAATGCTCAAGTTGGTAACCATAAGTACACTGTAGAAGAAGTTCGAGGAACTGAAGCAGGTATGACTTATGACCCAATGAAAGCTAACGTAACAGTTACGGTTACTAAGTCAGGTCATGCGCTTACTGCTGTTGCAACTCTTCCAACTGATACAGAATTCAACAATACCTTCACATCAGCTCCTACTCAAGCTCAATTCAAGTTCACTAAACGTCTTGAAGGTAAAGCGCTTACAGCAGGTGCCTTCGAGTTTGAATTGCTTGAAAACGGCAACGTTATTCAAACTAAGAAAAATGCAGCAGATGGTTCAATCACATTTGATGCTATTGAATACAGTGCTGAAGGTGAACACACTTACACTGTGCGTGAAAAAGCTGGTAACGATACAAACATCGATTACGATACTATGAACGCAGAAGTGAAAGTTAAAGTTACTAAAGATGCTGCTACAGGTCTCTTGAGTACTGCTGTTACAATGCCTGAAGACACAGAGTTCAACAACTATGTAGTTTCTCCAGTTGTAACTAAGTTTGACTTCACTAAGAAATTGGCTGGTCGTGAACTTAAAGCTGGTGAATTTAGCTTCGTATTGAAAGATGCTGCTGGTAATGTCGTTGAAACAGTTAAAAATGATGCTGCTGGTAACGTAACCTTCTCAGAATTGTCATTCGACAATACTAAAGTTGGTACACACACTTACACTGTAGAAGAAGTGATTCCTGAAAACAAAGAATTCGGAATGACTTACGATAAGATGAAAGCTACAGTGACAGTTGAAGTTGCTAAGAACGGTCACACATTGACTACTGTTACAAACGTTACATCAACTGGTGGTGTAGACGCTAATGGTAACGCTACTGACGGTACTGCAGATAAAGAATTCAACAACAAAGTCACTCCTCCAGAAACTCCTGAATTCCAACCAGAAAAATTTGTCGTTTCTAAAGAGAAATTCGACATCACTGGTAACAAGTTGATGGATGACGACGATGATGTACCTGGTAACGAGTACACAGCAACAAATGCGAATCCATATGTTGATGGTGTTGCAAACAACGAACCAGAAAACTTGAATACTAAGACTGTTAAACGCGGTTCTAAATTGGTATACCAAGTATGGCTTGATACTACTAAATTCACAGAAGCTAACAACATCCAATACGTTGGTGTATCTGATACATACGACGCAGATAAATTGAACGTTAACGCATCTGATATCAAAGCCTACGATTCAGTAACTGGTGCAGATGTGACTGCTAAATTCGACATCAAAGTTGAAAACGGCACAATCACTGCAACTTCTAAAGAAGCATTTATCAAAGATAAAGTAAACAACCCTGTTATCGATACTACTAAGTTCGCTTTTGGACGTTATTATAAATTTGATATTCCAGCAACTGTTAAAGAATCTGTTAAAGCTGGTGCTGATATTGAAAATACAGCCAACCAAACAGTTCACGTTTACAACCCAGTGAGCAAGACAGTTGAAAAACCTGAAAAACCAACACAAAAACGTGTTAACAGCGTTCCAGTTCCAGTTGAAATGAACTTCACTAAACGTTTGGAAGGTCGTGAACTTCAAGCTAACGAATTCGAATTCGTATTGAAGAAAGACGGCGTTGAAGTTGAACGCGTGAAGAATGATGCTGCTGGTAAGATTGTCTTCAAGACTCTCGGGTTCGGTCGCGATGATCTTGGTAAGACTTACAACTACACAGTAGAAGAAACTCCTGGTACAGATGCAACTGTCAAATACGACACAATGGTTGCTACTGTTAAAGTTGTGGTTTCACATGACGGTACAGCTAAAGCAATCGTTGCCAACGTAACAGACGCTGCGGATAAAGAATTTAACAACCGTGTAACACCTCCTGAAGAACCTAAGTTCCAACCAGAGAAATACGTTGTTTCTAAAGCGAAATTCGATATCACTGGTACTAAGCTCGTTGATGATGATTCTGAATTGACAGATAAATATGGTGAAACAAATACAAACCCATATGTCGATAATACAAACAACAACGAAGAAGAAAACTTAAATACTAAATCAGTTGAACGTGGATCTAAACTTTACTACCAAGTTTGGTTGGATACAACTAAATTTGATGCAGCTAACAAAGACAATATCCAAACAGTAGGAATCACAGATAACTACGATAAGGATAAATTGATTGTTAATGCTTCAGAAATCAAGGTTTATGATTCAGTAACTGGTGCAGATGTTACTAACAAGTTCGAAATCACTGATAACAACGGTGTTCTTACAGCTAACCTTAAAGCTGGCTTCACTAAGTCACTTGGCGACGCTGAAAATACTCAAATCATTGATACAACTAAGTTCGAATTTGGACGCTACTATAAATTTGATATTCCAGCAACAGTGAAAGACGATGTCGTAGCTGGTGCAGATATCGAAAACAAAGCAGCTCAAGTTGTTAACTACTACAACCCAACAACTAAGAAAGTTGAAAAACCAGAAAAACCAACTGAAAAACGTGTTAACAGTGTTCCAATCTCAGTAGAATTTAACTTCACTAAGAAATTGGAAGGTCGTGACCTTAAAGCTGGCGAATTCACATTCGAGTTGAAAGATAGCGACAATGTTGTGATTGCAACTGCAACCAACGATGCAGCTGGTAAGATTAAATTCTCTCCAGTAGAGTACACAAATAAAGCTGGTGAAAAAGTTACAGCCCTTAAATACAAGAAGGGTCAAGAAGGTACTTACAAGTACACTGTAACAGAGGTTAAGGGTACAGACGCGACTGTCACTTACGATGAAATGGCTGCTGTTGTAACCGTTACTGTTTCTCATGATGGTACAGCTAAAGCATTGATCACAAACGTGACAGAACCTGCGGATAAAGAATTTAACAACCGTGTAACACCACCAGAAGAACCTAAGTTCCAACCAGAGAAATACGTTGTTTCTGAAGAGAAATACGATATCACAGGTGACAAGCTCGTTGATGATGATAAAGAGTTGGCAGACAAGTACGCAGATACCAATGCGAACCCATATGCGGACGATGCCTCAAACAACGAAGCAGAAAACTTGAATACTAAGACTGTTAAACGTGGTCAAAAATTGGTTTACCAAGTATGGTTGGATACAACTAAATTCGATGCAGCTAACAAGGACAACATCCAATCAGTAGGAATCTCAGATGACTACGATGAAACTAAATTGAATCTTGATGCTACTAAGATCAAAGCCTACGATTCAGTAACAGGTGCAGAAGTCACAGACAAATTTGATATCACAGTTAACAACGGTGTGATCACTGCAACCCTTAAAGCTGGCTTCACTAAGTCACTTGGCGACGCAGAAAACACTCAAGTTATCGATACAACTAAATTCGCCTTTGGACGTTACTACAAGTTCGACATCCCAACAACAGTGAAAGCTGATGTTGCAGGTGGTGTAGACATCGAAAACACTGCGGCTCAAGTAGTAAACTACTACAACCCAACTACTAAGAAAGTTGAAAAACCATCTAAACCAACTGAAAAACGTGTAAACAACGTTCCAGTTGAAGTGGAATTCAACTTCACTAAACGTTTGGAAGGTCGTGAGCTTAAAGCTAACGAATTCAGCTTCGTCCTTAAAGATTCAGAAGGTAAAACTCTTGAAACTGTGAAGAACGATGCTTCTGGTAACGTTAAGTTCAAAGCTCTTGAATTCAAGAAAGGCCAAGAAGGCGTTCATAACTACACAGTAGAAGAAGTTAAAGGAAGCGACGCAACCGTTACATACGACACAATGAAAGCGAATGTAACAGTCACAGTGAAACACGATGGTACAGCTAAAGTACTTATCGCGACTGTAGGCGACATTGCGGATAAAGAATTTAACAACCGTGTGACTCCTCCAGAAGAGCCTAAGTTCCAACCAGAGAAATACGTTGTTTCTGAAGAGAAATACGATATCACAGGTGACAAGCTCGTTGATGATGATAAAGAGTTGGCAGACAAGTACGCAGATACCAATGCGAACCCATATGCGGACGATGCCTCAAACAACGAAGCAGAAAACTTGAATACTAAGACTGTTAAACGTGGTCAAAAATTGGTTTACCAAGTATGGTTGGATACAACTAAATTCGATGCAGCTAACAAGGACAACATCCAATCAGTAGGAATCTCAGATGACTACGATGAAACTAACTTGAATCTTGATGCTACTAAGATCAAAGCCTACGATTCAGTAACAGGCGCAGAAGTCACAGATAAATTCAATATCACAGTTAACAACGGTGTGATCACTGCAACCCTTAAAGCTGGCTTCACTAAGTCACTTGGCGATGCAGAAAACACACAAGTTATCGACACAACTAAATTCGCCTTTGGACGTTACTACAAGTTCGACATCCCAACAACAGTGAAAGCTGATGTACCTGGTGGTGTAGACATCGAAAACACTGCGGCTCAAGTAGTAAACTACTACAACCCAACAACTAAGAAAGTTGAAAAACCAACTAAACCAACTGAAAAACGTGTAAACAACGTTCCAGTTGAAGTGGAATTCAACTTCACTAAACGTTTGGAAGGTCGTGAGCTTAAAGCTAACGAATTCAGCTTCGTCCTTAAAGATTCAGAAGGTAAAACTCTTGAAACTGTGAAGAACGATGCTTCTGGTAACGTTAAGTTCAAAGCTCTTGAATTCAAGAAAGGCCAAGAAGGCGTTCATAACTACACAGTAGAAGAAGTTAAAGGCACAGACGCAACCGTTACATACGACACAATGAAAGCGAATGTAACAGTTACAGTTAAACACGATGGAACAGCTAAAGTTCTTATCGCGACTGTAGGTGCAATTGCGGACAAAGAATTTAACAACCGTGTGACTCCTCCAGAAGAACCTAAGTTCCAACCAGAGAAATATGTTCTTAGCGATGGTAACGGTAAGTTTGATATCACTGGTACTAAGCTTCTTGATGATGATGCAGAGTTGACAGATAAGTACGCAGACACAAATGCGAACCCATACGCTGATAAAGCTGATAACAACGAAGCAGAAAACATCAATACGAAAGCCGTGAAACGTGGCGAAACTATTAACTACCAAGTATGGCTTGATACAACTAAATTTGATGCAAACAATAAGGATAACATCCAAACTGTTGGTATTACTGACAACTATGATGAAGCTAAATTGGATGTTAAGGTATCTGATATCAAGGCTTACGATGGTAAGACTGGTAAAGATGTTACTGATAAATTCAACATCTCAATTGCTAATGGTGTAATCACAGCTAACCTTAAAGATGGCTTCACTAAGTCACTTGGCGATGCAGAAAACACTCAAATCATCGATACTACTAAGTTCGAATTTGGACGTTACTACAAGTTTGTCATCCCAGCTAAAGTTTCTGACGGTGCTTACGATGGTGCTGAAATTGAAAATACAGCAGCTCAAGTAGTTAACTACTACAACCCAACTACTAAGAAGACCGAAAAACCAGAGAAACCAACTGAAAAGCGTGTCAACAATGTTCCAATGGCTATTCAGTTAATCTTCGGTAAGACACTTAATGGTCGTCAATTGAAAGATAAGGAATTTAACTTTGTCTTGAAAGACGAAGCAGGAAAAGTTCTTGAAACTGTTCAGAATGATGCTAAAGGCAAAGTAACTTTCTCTACTATTAATTATGGAAGAGACGATCTTGGTAAGACCTTTAACTACACTGTAGAAGAAGTTAAAGGAACTGATACAACAGTTACTTATGACAATATGAAAGTCAACGTTACTGTTAAAGTTATTCAACCTTCAGCAGGTAATCAATTATCAACAGTTATCTCTTATGCTACAGTTGGTGGAAATTCTTATGAATCAGACGACAGAATTTTCGATAACAACGTAACTCCTAACTTCAAACCAGAGAAATACGTTGTTTCAGAACCAAGCTTCGACATCATTGGCAACAAACTTGCTGATGACGACGATTCAGCTGATAAAGTTGAAATCCAAAACTTGAATGGTAAGACCCTCAAACGTGGTCAAAAGATCTACTATCAAGTATGGCTTGATACTCGTGACTTCACAGCAGAAAGCAATCTTCAAACAGTTGGTATCACAGATAACTACGAAGAAGATAAGCTTGACATCAACGCTGCTGATATCAAGGTTTACGATGGTATCACTGGTGCTGATGTTACTGATAAGTTCGACATCAAGGTTGAAAATGGTGTTCTCTACGGTACATCTAAAGCAAGCTTGACTAAAGCTATTAGTGCAACAGATGCTACTCCAGTCATCGATACAACTAAATTTGAGTTTGGTCGTTACTATAAATTTGATATCCCAGCTGTTGTTAAAGACATTGATGCTAACGACGGTGTAGATATTGAAAATACAGCCAACCAAACAATTCACCAATACAACCCATTCAATAAGAAAGTTACAACTCCTGAAAAGCCAACTCAAACACGTGAAAACAACGTTCCAGTTCCACTCGAGTTCAACTATACTAAACGACTTGAAGGACGTGAGTTGACTGCAGGTGAGTTCAGCTTCGTATTGAAAGACAAAGACAACAAAGTTCTTCAAACAGTAACCAACGATAAAGATGGTCACATCAAGTTTGAAAAACTCTTGTTCAATAAAGATGATCTTGGTAAGACATTCACTTACACAGTTGAAGAAGTAGCTGGTAAAGACGCTTCAATCACTTACGATGCTATGAAAGCGACTGTAACAGTGAAAGTTACTAAGGAAGGCAAAGTTCTTACAACTGTCGTTAACCACGCTTCAACAGGCGGATTTGCTTCAAGCGCTAACGATAAAGAGTTCAACAACAAAGTTCGTCCACCAGAAACACCAGAATTCAATCCAGAGAAATACATTCTTAATGAAACTAAGTTCGATTTGAAGGGAGTATCTCTTCTTGATGATGACAAAGAGTTGAAAGATAAGGTTGCAGAAACTAATGCAAATCCTTATGTTGATGATGCTTCTAATAATGAAAAAGCTAACATCAATACTAAGACCGTATATCCTGGACAAAAAGTTGTTTACCAAGTATGGTTGGATACTACTAAATTCACTGAAAAGAATAATATCCAAACTGTTGGTGTATCAGATGACTATGAAGAAGATAAAGTTGATATCAATGTAGCTGATATTAAAGCATATGATGGCATCACAGGTGATGATGTAACAGCTAAGTTCGATATCAAGGTTGAAAATGGTGTGATTACAGCCAACCTCAAAGATGGCTTCACTAAGTCACTTGGCGATGCAGAAAACACTCAAGTTATCGACACAACTAAATTTGCCTTTGGACGTTACTACAAGTTTGATATTGTTGGTAAAGTCAAAGACGACGTTAAGGGTGGTGTAGACATTGAAAACACAGCTTCTCAAATCGTTCATTACTACAACCCAACAACTAAGTCTGTTGAAAAACCAAATAAACCAACAGAAAAACGTGTTGTTAACGTTCCAGTTAAAGTAGAATTCAACTTCACTAAACGTTTGGAAGGTCGTGAGCTTAAAGCTAACGAATTCAGCTTCCAATTGAAGGATGAAGCAGGAAATGTCATCGAAACTGTTAAGAACGATGCCAAAGGTAACGTTAAGTTCAAAGCTATTGAGTACAAGAAAGGCCAAGAAGGCGTTCACAAGTTTACAGTAGAAGAAGTTAAAGGAACAGACGCAACTGTTACATACGATACAATGAAAGCGAATGTAACAATCACTGTTTCTCATGATGGTACTGCTAAAGCTCTTGTAGCAACTGTCGGTCAAATTGCGGATAAAGAATTCAACAATGCGGTTCGTCCACCAGAAAAACCTAAGTTCCAACCAGAAAAATATGTTGTTTCTGAAGCGAAATTCGATGTAACAGGTACTAAACTCGTTGATGATGATAAAGAATTGGCTAACAAGGTTTCAGACACCAATGCAAACCCTTATGCTGATGACGCATCAAACAACGAATTGGAAAACTTGAATACGAAGTCAGTTAAACCTGGTCAAACACTTTACTACCAAGTATGGCTTGATACAACTCAATTTGACGCTAACAACAAGGATCATATCCAAACTGTTGGTATCACAGATGACTTTGATGAAACTAAGTTGGATGTAGATGCATCAGCAATCAAGGTTTACGATTCAGTAACTGGTAAAGATGTTACAGATAAATTCGACATCTCACTTGCTAACGGTGTGATTACAGCTAACCTTAAAGATGGATTCACTAAGTCACTTGGCGATGCAGAAAACACTCAAGTCATTGACACTACTAAGTTCGAGTTTGGTCGTTACTATAAATTTGATATTCCTGCAACAGTTAAGAAGGATATTAAAGCTGGTGTAGATATCGAAAATACAGCTACTCAAGTTGTTAACTACTACAACCCAACAACTAAGAAAGTTGAAAAACCAAACGTACCAACTGAAAAACGTGTTAACAGTGTTCCAGTTTCAGTAGAGTTTAACTTCACTAAGCGTTTGGAAGGCCGTGAACTTAAAGCGAACGAATTCACATTCGTACTTAAGGATTCTACAGGGAAAGAAATCGAAACTGTTAAGAACGATGCCAAAGGTAACGTTAAGTTCAAAGCTATTGAGTACAAGAAAGGCCAAGAAGGTACTTACAAGTACACAGTAGAAGAAGTTAAAGGTACTGACAGCACAGTTCAATACGACGGTATGAAAGCTCTTGTCACTGTTGAAGTATCACACGATGGTAAAGCGAAAGCTCTTATCACTAAGGTTACTGACCCAGCTGATAAAGAATTCAACAATACTGTTCGTCCACCAGAAAAACCTAAGTTCCAACCAGAGAAATACGTTGTTTCTAAAGAGAAATTCGATATCACTGGTATGAAACTTGTTGACGATGATGCTGAGTTGAAAGATAAAGTAGGCGATACTAACAAGGATCCTTACGCTGACAGCACAGCTAACAACGAAGCTGAAAATATCAATACTAAGACACTCAAGAAAGGTGATAAGTTTGTCTACCAAGTATGGCTTGACACAAACAACTTCACTGACGCTCACAATATCCAATCTGTTGGTGTTACAGATAAATATGACAGCGAAAACTTGAACATCAATGTTGCAGATATTAAAGCATACGACTCTGTAACAGGGGAAGATGTGACAGCTAAGTTTGATATCAAGGTTGAAAACGGTGTAATCACTGCAACGTCTAAGTCTGACCTTACTAAGTCACTTGGTGATGCAGAAAATACACAAGTGATTGATACTGCCAAATTGGCATTCGGACGCTACTACAAGTTCGATATTCCTGCAACTATCAAAGGCACTGCCAAAGATGGTGTAGATATCGAAAATACTGCGTCACAAATCGTTCACCAATACGACCCAACTAAGAAATCTGTTGAAAAACCAGAAAAACCAACAGAAAAACGTGTAGTCAATATCCCAACTAAGGTTGAGTTTGAATTCACTAAGAAACTTGAAGGTCGTCAACTTAAAGCTGGTGAGTTTAGCTTTGTACTTAAGGATAGCAAGGGTAATGTTATCGAAACTGTAAGCAACGATGCTAACGGTAAGATCAAGTTCTCTGCCCTTGAGTACAAACGTGGTGAAGAAGGTAATCACGTCTATACAGTAGAAGAAGTAAAAGGTAACGATGCAACTGTTACTTATGATAAGATGGTAGCCACAGTTGTTGTTTCTGTAACTAAAGATGGTAAAGTCTTGACAGCGATTTCTCAATTGCCAGAAGATACTGAGTTCAACAACACTGTTATCCCACCATATACACCACCAACAACTCCACCAAACACACCTCCTACTACACCACCAACTACGCCTCCAACACCACCGACTCCTCCAACTCCAGTGGTTCCACCAGTGACACCACCAACTACACCAGAAGCTCCTAAAGGACCAGCACTTCCTGAAACAGGTGATGATGCGTCTATGGCAGCTATGGCTCTTGGAGGAATCCTTGCGGCAGCTGGACTAGGTTTGGCAGGAAAACGCAAAAAAGAAGACTAAGATAGTTCATAGGTTAAATCCCTCAATATAGTTAGTTAGACTATTTCAGTTTTCGAAAAAGAGACTCATCCCGATAGGGGTGGGTCTCTTTTGTATCTATCTTAAAGATGATTTGGTGTTTTATTAAAATATTAGATATAAGGTTAAGTAATAGAGATTTTAGGATTTATTTTATGCAAAACAGATCAGTGGTTTAAATTTCAGGAAAAGATTATTATAAATATTGATATGTACTAAAATACTTATGTGAAAAGGTTTATTGGTTGTCATGAAGTCCTAGCTGCAAATCACAACTCGTTTTTTATATTGATTAAAAATTAGAGAAAATACTTGCTTAATGATTAAAAAAAAGATACGATAGACTTTGGAAGAAGGTTAATAAATGTATAGAGTGCGTATTTTTTCAATAATGTCTTTGTTTTTGACGCCCATTTGGGGTACAAGGATTAACTTATAGGAAGATTTTGAATGAAACAAGCAAATCATGTTTTTGAAAAAGTGACAAAATACGGCATTCGTAAGTTGTCGGTAGGTGTAGGACCAGTTGCTATCGGGACATTCTTGTTAGCAGGTGGTTTTTTCGTGTCTAAACCAGTCTCTGCAGATCAGGTTACTAAGGATGCAACGGTACACATGGCCTATGTCGCTGAAAATGAATTAACAGCTGAAGAGCAACAGCAAGTGGTCCATGCTATTCCTGAGGACTACCAGAATGAAGATACTTTTTATTTGGTCTACAAACGTAAGGGTGCTACGCAAACTAGTCTTCCTCAGACAGGAAGTTCTGACTGGGTAGCGTCAGGTTTAGGACTAGCAACGGCGACCATGGCTGTGTTGCTGTTTTCAAAAAAACATCGTAAAAAAATTATTGGTTTGGTCTTGATTGGGGCCGCAGGGCAAAGTCTCCTTGTGCCAATAGAGGTTCTTGCCTTGCAAAACAAGGAGTTGCAGGCCTATAATCAGACCCTTGCTGTTGTAGACGAGGCGGACCTAGCTAAAGGTGTTATTGCAATTGATGGTTATGAGTATGTTGGTTATCTGCGTTACTCAGCTAAGCCAGAGCTTGAACAACCTTTGGAGAATACTTTGCAGGGGCTTGAGTCTTCAATAAAAGAAGAGACTACAGTAAATCAGGGTACAGCTGATAAGGATAGTGAGGGAATCAGTTGGAAAAAGGGAACTCAGGAGTCAGGTCATGAGGGCGAAGCTCTAGTTCAACCTGCTAATCCAGAGTATACCGAACCAATTAGTGCTAAAGGCACACAAGAAGTTGGTCACGAAGGCGAAGCCCTTGTTCAACCAGTGGCTCCAGAATATACCGGCCCAATCAGTGCTAACGGCACACAAGAAGTTGGCAATGAAGGAGAGGCTGTGGTTCAACCAGCCAATCCAGCATATACTGGTTCAATCAGTAGCGATACTACAAGTGCCAATGGTACGCAAGAAGTTGGTCACGAAGGTGAAGCTGTGGTTCAGCCTGTCAATCCAGCGTACACTGGTTCAATCAATAGCGACACTACCAGTGCCAAAGGCACACAAGAATCAGGCCACGAAGGTGAGGCCCTTGTTCAACCTGTCGCCCCAGAATATACCGGCCCAATCAGTGCCAATGGTACGCAAGAATCAGGTCACGAAGGTGAAGCTCTTGTTCAACCCGTAGCCCCAGAGTATACAGGTCCAATCAGTGCCAATGGCACCCAGGAAGCTGGTCACGAGGGTGAAGCTGTAGTTCAGCCTGTCAATCCAGCGTACACTGGTTCAATCAATAGCGACACTACCAGTGCCAAAGGCACACAAGAATCAGGCCACGAAGGTGAGGCCCTTGTTCAACCTGAGAATCCTGTTCATACCCCAGTTGTCGGTAGTATCACAGAGACTGAAACACAAGCCATCGATTATCCTATTGAAGTGATTACGGATGATAACAAATATGTGGATGAAGAAGTTGTCGAACAAGAGGGTAAAAAAGGTAGCCAAGAAATCCAGAAAATTTACCAAACCATTGATGGTGTCAAGGTTGGTGAGCCGACTATTGTGTCAGGTAAGGTTATTGAGGTGCCACAACCTAGAAAAATCCGTCGTGGAAGCAAGCCTCTAGATGGCACAACGACCGAAGAATCTATTGTAGAGCTTCCATTTAAAGAAATTGTCCAAGAAGATGACACACTTGAGAAAGGCACTTTACAGGTTGTCCAAGAAGGTCAAAAAGGCCAAAATAAAATCACCAAGGTTTATAAGACCTATAAGGGAAACAAGACTGCTGAAGAACCAACTGTTACTGAAACAGTGCTAGTGCCTGTCCAAGATCGTATCGTTCGCAAAGGAACTAAGGTATCTGAAAAACCAGTGCTTACGCTGACACAGATTGACAAGGATGACTTGGGTCGAAGTGCTAAACTTAGCTACAACTTGACTAATCCAGGTTCAGCAACTATCACGACTATTAAAGCGGTCCTTAAGCAAGATGGACAGGTTGTTCAAACGCTTGATATTCCTAGCACGACCTTGACTGCTGACCTAACCAACTTAGACTATTACAAGCCTTATACTCTTACAACAACCATGACCTTTGATCGTGGCAATGGTGAGGAGAGTCAGGTTTTGGCAGACCAAACTCTCCAACTGGATCTCAAGAAGGTTGAGCTTAAAGATTTTGCACGTACAGATTTGATCAAGTATGACAATCAAACAGAAGTGGATGAGACTCGTCTGACAGCTGTGCCTCAAGATCTCACGAATTACTACTTGAAACTGACTTCTGCGGATCAAAAGACGACTTACTTGGCAGTGAAAGCCATCGAAGAAACAACAGTTGATGGCAAGGCGGTTTATAAGGTAACTGCAGAAGCGGACAATTTGGTACAACGTGATGCCCAAAACCATTTTGCACAAACCTATAGCTATTACATTGAGAAACCTAAGGCTAGCCAAGCCAATGTCTACTATGATTTTGCTGACTTGGTCAATGCCATTCAAGCAAATCCATCTGGTGAATTTAGACTGGGCCAAAGCATGAGTGCTCGTCACGTCATTCCAAACGGCAAGTCATACATTACTTCAGAATTTACTGGTAAGTTGCTAAGTGATGGTGACAAACGCTATGCCATCTATGATTTAGAGCATCCATTGTTTAATGTTATCAATGGCGGAACTATCAAAAACATCAACTTTGAAAATGTAGATATCAATCGCCCTGGCCAAAATCAAATCGCGACGGTTGGATTTAACCTTAAAAATAAAGGTCTGATTGAAGATGTTAAGGTGACTGGTTCAGTTACTGGTAACAATGACGTGGCTGGTATCGTCAATAAGATTGATGAAGATGGCAAGATTGAGAATGTCGCCTTTGTCGGTAAGATTGACTCTGTCGGTAATAACTCGACAGTTGGTGGAATTGCTGGTTCAAACTACATGGGATTCGTTAACAGAGCCTATGTCGATGCGACTATTACAGCTCAAAATGCCAATGCAAGTATGTTAGTGCCATTTGTTACTTACATGCTTAACAGTTGGAAGTCAGGAACTAAGGCCAAGGTGACCAATTCAGTAGCCAAGGGTGTTCTTGATGTCAAAAACACACGAAATGTCGGTGGGATTGTTGCTAAGACATGGCCATACGGTGCTGTTCAAGACAACGTGACCTATGCCAAGGTTATTAAAGGTCAAGAAATCTTTGCTTCGAATGATGTCAATGATGAAGATGGTGGTCCTCATATCAAAGACCTCTTTGGTGTTGTTGGTTATAGCTCGGCCGAAGATGGCACGGGTAAAGATACCAAGAGTCCTAAAAAACTCAAACATTTGACTAAGGAAGAAGCCGACAAGCGTGTTGAAGGTTACAAGATCACAGCTGATACATTTGTCAGCGAGCCTTACGCGTTGAACACCCTTAACAACGTTTCTAGTCAAGCAGATTTTGCCAATATTCAAGACTATAATCCAGAATACAAACAGGCTTACAAGAATATTGAGAAATTCCAGCCATTCTATAACAAGGATTATATTGTCAACCAAGCCAACAAACTGGCTAAAGACCATAACTTGAATACCAAAGAGGTGCTCTCAGTGACACCAATGAAAGACAGTAATTTTGTTACTGACCTAAGCGCTGCTAACAAGATTATTGTTCACTACGCTGATGGTACCAAAGACTACTTCAAGCTTTCAGAGAGTTCAGAAGGGTTGAGCAATGTTAAGGAATATACTGTCACTGATTTGGGTATCAAGTATACTCCGAACATCGTTCAAAAAGACCATTCAAGCCTTATCAATGGAATCGTTGATATCTTGAAACCGATTGAGTTGCAGTCTGACCCAATTTACCAAAAACTTGGTCGTACAGGTCCAAATAAGGTCAATGCTATCAAGAACCTTTTCTTGGAAGAGAGCTTTGAGGCTGTTAAAACTAATTTGATCAACCTTGTGACTAAGCTGGTTCAAAATGAAGACCACCAGCTTAACCAATCACCAGCTGCTCAACAAATGATTCTTGACAAGGTTGAGAAGAATAAAGCAGCCCTCTTGCTAGGCTTGACCTACTTGAATCGTTATTACGGTGTGAAGTTTGATGATCTTAACATCAAAGAAATCATGCTCTTCAAACCAGATTTCTATGGTAAAAATGTGGATGTCCTTGACCGTTTGATTGAGATTGGCTCTAAGGAAAATAATATCAGTGGTTCAAGAACCTACGATGCTTTCGGTGAAGTTCTCGCTAAGAGTACCCTTTCTAGTGATCTTACCGACTTCCTCAACTACAACCGAAAACTCTTTACCACTATCGACAATATGAATGATTGGTTCATTGATGCCGCTAAGGATAAGGTCTACGTTGTAGAGAAAGCGTCTCAAAATGAAGGTGTTGGTGAGCACAAGTACCGTGTTTATGACAACCTCAGTCGTGGTCTCCACCGCAAGATGATTTTGCCATTGTTGAACCTTGATAAGACAGAAATGTTCCTGATTTCTACTTATGACACCATGTCTTATGGTACAGCTAACAAGTACAACACAACCCTAGAAAAGTTGAAACCTGAGATTGATCTAGCGGCTCAACGTCAAATCAACTACCTTGATTTCTGGCAAAGATTGGCCGCAGATAATGTCAAAAACAAATTGTTCAAAGACATTGTCAATCCAATCTGGGAAGGTTTCTATGTCTGGGGTCATGGTTGGCCAGGTTGGCCAGAGCGCTACGGCCAATTTAAGAACAGTACGGAAGTCTATGCGCCAATCCGTGAAATCTATGGACCAGTCGGTGAGTACTACGGTGATAACGGAGCTATGGCTGGTGCCTATGCTGCCATCTACGACAATCCATATGATAATCGTGCCAAGGTTACCTTCGTCATGTCTAACATGATTAGTGAGTACGGTGCATCAGCCTTCACTCATGAAACAACCCATATCAATGACCGTATTGCCTACTTTGGAGGTTTTGGTCGTCGTGAAGGAACAAATGTTGAAGCCTATGCCCAAGGAATGTTGCAATCACCAGCTACTCAAGGTCACCAAGGTGAATACGGTGCCTTAGGCCTTAACATGACCTTTGAAAGAGCCAACGATGGTAACCAGTGGTACAACACCGATCCAAACAAGTTGAACTCTCGTGAGGCCATCGACCGTTACATGAAGGGCTACAACGATACCCTTATGCTTCTAGATTCACTTGAAGGAGAAGCAGTCCTCAGTCAAGGCAAGCAAGAGCTCAATAACGCATGGTTCAAGAAGGTAGATAAACAGCTACGAGGCAATAGTAAAAACCAATACGACAAGGTGCGTGCTCTAAGTGATAGCGAAAAGGCTATTAGTTTGACCACTATTGATGACCTTGTGGATAATAACCTCATGACCAATCGTGGACCTGGAAATGGTGTTTATAAACCGGAGGACTTTTCTTCTGCCTATGTCAATGTGCCTATGATGTCTGCTATTTATGGTGGTAATACCAGTGAGGGCTCTCCAGGTGCTATGTCCTTCAAGCACAATACCTTCAGACTCTGGGGATACTACGGCTATGAAAAAGGTTTCCTAGGTTATGCGACCAACAAGTATAAACAAGAAGCAAAAGCGGCTGGTAAGGATACCCTTGGAGACGACTTTATCATTAGCAAGATTTCTGATGGTCAGTTCAACTCCCTAGAAGACTTCAAGAAAGCTTACTTCAAAGAAGTCAAAGAAAAAGCGTCACATGGTTTGACGACCGTTACGATTGATGGCGCATCAGTAAGCTCTTACGATGATTTGTTAGCCTTGTTTAAAGCGGCAGTCGCCAAAGACGCTGCAAGTCTTAAAACAGATAATAATGGCAATAAATCTGTGTCAACAAGCCATACGACAAAACTCAAAGAAGCTGTCTATAAGAAACTCCTACAAGAGACAGATAGTTTCACAAGTTCTATTTTCAAATAATAGATGAAAGAAACCCTTTTGGTAAATGCCAAAGGGGTTTTTGATACTGTCGAAAATGCGGGTGGTAGGAGCCTTTAGGTCAGTGTTGGCAAGGGATTGAGAAAGATGTGAGTTAAGTCATTAAAAAAATTCCTTTTGAAGGGAGAGAATTTTGAATTTTAATAAATATCACTATAACTAAAAAATAAGGTTAGAGTGACGAATGTTTTTAATAAAAGATGGTCTGATATAAAAGTATTTTGAAAATTATAGAACTGACAAAATAGGGGATTGTGCTAAACAAAAGTACGAACGATTTGATGTTTCAAAGGACTTAGATAAAAGTTTTAAATTAATATTTTTTAATAAAAGTTAAACTTTTACACGATTATTAGTATATATTTGACAATTTAATAATTATAGTATAAAATAGAAATCGTATATAAAGTAATTTGGATATTGAGGAAATTTATTATTATGAGAGATATGTTTAATAAACGCCAACGTTTTTCATTAAGAAAATATAGCTTTGGTGTGGCCTCTGTCCTTTTGGGAGTTTCAATCTTCTCAAATGCACAGGGTGCCCAAGCTGACGAAACGGTAGCACCAACTACCGCAGGTATGGAAACAACTGCTGAGCCAGATGTCGTCGTGGAGCAATCAACACCAACAACAGCATCAGTAGCGCCAGCAACAACAGAAAACACACCAAGTTCAGTCTCTACTGTGGCCTTGGCTAGTGAACAACCCCAATCAGTAGCTCAAAACAGCCAAGCAACTTCAACAACTAGTCAAACAGTAGCTAGTTCAGAAGTAGCTTCTCAGGCTGCATCGCAAGCGAGCTCTGAATCTGCAGCAGCGGCTGCTTCATCTGTAGTTACTAGTGCACAAGCTCTTAGCTCAGCAGCTGTAGCAGAAACTCCAGCTGCTGGTCAAGTATCAGCACAAACAAGTGCGGCTACTTCAGTTGCGACTGTAGCAGAAACTGCTAGTGCAGAGTCTACAACTAACGCTGTAAATAGCGTCCTTAAAGTAGCGACTAGCGAGTTGGCTGTGACAAGCAGTGAATTGAATGCTGCTGAAGCAAGCCTTAACTCTGAAAATCTCATCAACGCTATGGGTCTTGCAGTATCAAACCGTAGCCTTCGAACAGCTGATGCGGTCGCTGTTTTGACAAATGCTGGAGCAGGCTCAACAAACCCTGACTTGACAAACCTCGGCTACAAACTTGCCTATTTGCCAGAACGTCAACAATACTTTGTTAACATTGATTACATCAACCACCTCAAAGTCGGTCGTGATAACCGTGGGGGGGTGAGACCTTATGACTTTATTGAAAACGGTAATTTCTTTGTTAAAGTCAACTATGCTAACCTTGGTATTATTGACTATGTTGATGAAGCAGGAAACAAGATCCCTGGATCTTCAACCTACCGTATCAACAACTCAACTGAAACAATCACAGCAAACGGTAAGACATACAATAAAATCTACGATGCTGGTGTAACAGAACTTCCACCAGTACCAGCAGGATACCGCATCAAGTATGCCTCTGCTGACAAATCTAAAGCTAATGCTTATGTAGATGTTTTGAAGTCAGAACGTCAATACGACTATAACAACGGTATTGCAACGATCCGTTCAGAACGTGCTTGGGACCGTAACCAAAGCCGTGTGGTTGACCTTGTTCAATTTGCTAACGGTTCACAAGGTTTGGATGCTTCAATTGATGCCAATGGTGGTGGTCAATACCTAGCTCCAGGTTACCATTACCACATTATCGTTGAAAAAGACACTAGAGATGTCACTAAAGCCACTAGTCAAACAGTGACTTACAATGGTGCTGATACGAAGACACCAGCTGCCAACACTCAAAATGACTTTAGCTTCAACGGTAAAGAAGACCCTACAACTAACACAACAACTTGGACAGAAACTAGCCACACTTATGGAACAGTTAAGACTCCAGTTGTTACTGGTTACTATGCCGATAAAGCTGTAGCAGGTGGTAAGACAGTTACTCCAGATGCACCAAATGCAACAGACACAGTGACATACAAAGCCTTTGGTAAATTTATCGCTGTGGATGAAAATGGAAATCCAATTCCAGGTGTATCAACAACTGCCTACACAAACGATCCTAATGATGCGACTAAGATGATTGCCGTCGACAAGACGCTTCCAAGCATTCCTGGCTACACTGTTAAGGTTGTACCTGCCACACCAGGTGACTTGTCTAGCGATACTAAGGTTGTTTACGTTAAGAACGATCAAAAAGCAAGTGTTACTTACCGTGATGAAACAAGTGGTTCAATCCTTGAAACAGTTGCTTTGGCTGGTAAGTCTGGCGAAGCGATTAACTACTCAACAGCTGAACGTATCAAACACTATCAAGACCTTGGCTATGCCCTTGTGACAGATGGTTACCCAGCTGGTGCAACCTTTGACTTGGATAGCACAGTTGACCAAGCTTGGACAGTAAGCTTCAAACGTGTAGCACTTGACTTTAATCCAGACAATGCACACGAACCAGGAACTCCAATCTATCCTAACCAACCAAACGGTCCAAAATGGCCAGCTAAGGATGCTTACCTTAAAGATGTTACTTACACTGTTCACTATGCAAGCAAGAACAGCAATGCTAAATTGCCAGCAGACAGTGTTCAAAAGGCACAATGGAAACGTTCATTGACCCTTGATTCTGTAACAGGTGACATTCTTACTGCAGGTGAATGGAAGGCTGATAAGACTAAGTTCGACCTCGTCATCACACCATTGGTTAACGGTTATTTCGCCGATAAAGGCCGTGTGGCTTCTCAAGATGTCACTATGGACAACAGGGTTGAAACTGTTACTTACACTAAATTTGGTAAGATTATTGCCGTTGACGAAAAAGGTAATCCAATCCCAGGTGTTGAAGCAGTTACTTACACAAATGACCCTAACGATCCAACTAAGGCTACCATGACACTTGTTCCTGAAGTGAAAGGTTACAAGGCCGAGAAGACTGCTGTGACACCAAGCAACCCTGGTGATGATACAAAGGTTGTTTATAAGTTAACTAACGCAGAACCCGCTAAACCAACAACTAACAAAGACCTTGGTACTATCGTTGTCATCTACCGTGATGAATATGGCAACCAAATCAAGATGCCACTCGTTATCACTAACTCTGTTGGTTCTGAAGTTAACGTTCACGGTGACCGTTATATCTACCGTAATGGTGTGAAATACGAATTGATTCGTCAAGAAGGTAAATCTACAGACAAGATGACAAAAGGTCAAACAGTCGTGACCTATATCTATCGTAAGGTCGAAGATGGCTCAACACCTTCAAATGGTAATAATGGTCAATCTGGAAATGGTGGAAATTCAACTTCTAAAGCTGTAAAAGCGGCCTCAAACGGATCTAAAGGTTCTAAAGGATCTAAAGGTTCTGGATCAGCAGCCGATGGCGCTTCAGATGGTAAAGGTTCAGATAAGAAGAAATCTGGAAACAAAGATGGTAAGAAGGCAGATGGTTCTGATAAAGCTAAAGAAGGCGACGAACAATTGCCAGTAACAGGTGAGTCAGATAACAACCTCGCAGCAATGGGTCTTGTTGTTATGGGACTTATGTCAGGACTTGCGACTATGAATCGTCGTAAAAACCAAGACTAAGATTTCCACACCTTATCTCTCATAAATTCCAAAAATAAAATCTCTCTCGAGTGTTATTACTTGGGAGAGATTTTTTTGATCTTTGCAGATAAAACTCAGGAAAGCTCCGAAGGTTCGTGAATCTTTTAAGCAGTATTTAGCGTGATAAGGTACAATAGAGTAAGACAAAACGAATGAGGAGATTGTCATGAAGTTTTTACATACGTCAGATTGGCATGTGGGGCGAACCCTCAATGGCTGGTCTTTGCTGGAGGAGCAGGAGTGGGCCTTCCAACAGATAGTGGATTTGGCAATTCACGAACAGGTGGATGGGGTCATCATTGCTGGAGATCTCTATGACCGTGCGGTGCCGCCTGTGGATGCCATCAAGCTTTTTAATAAGACCTTGGCACGTTTGGTCTTGGAGGAGCAGATTCCTGTCTATGCTATCAGTGGTAATCACGATGGGGCTGAACGCTTGCATTTTGGCCGAGACTTTTTTCAACCTCAGGGGCTTCATTTAAGCACACGTTTGGAGGAGGCTTTTGAGCCTATTGAGTTGGAGGGTTGCCAGATTTTTCTTCTTCCCTTTATCGATCCTATTGATGCTAGGATTTATTATAAGGATGATGAGGATAAGGAAATTCAGGGGATTGGTGATGCTTTATCCTACATTCTTGAGGATATGGAGAAAGCTTTTGATCCCGACAAATCACATATTTTGGTGACGCATTTTGCGGTTTCTAAGAAAGATGACCAAGATGGTCAAAGTCTTCGGGAACTGATGCTGTCTGAAACCAGCAATACGGTAGGTGGCCTTACCAATGTGACCAGTGACCTTTTCAAGGTCTTTGATTATGTGGCCTTGGGGCATATCCATACGCGCTTTGCCAGTCCGACCCAGCGCGTGCAATATTCGGGCAGTCCGGTCGCCTTTAATGTCAAAGAAGCCAAACGTAAGGAAGAGAAGGGTGTCTATATTCTTGAATTGGATGCGACTGGTAACTTGTCTCAGACCTTCCATCCTCTAGAGGTCAGACGGCCAATCGTGACCCTTCAGGAACCTTTTGAAACCTTGGTATCACCTGAATTTTATAAGGAACAGCCTTGTCAAAAGGCTTGGTTTGCCTTTGATATTCAACTGTCCAGCCGTAAGGAATTAGAGGGTATCAATGTGCGTGCCCGTCTGGAAGAAATTTATGGGACAGATATTGTAGAAATCACCTTCAGTCGTCTGGGTGATGTTAGGGAAGAAAACGTGACTGTTGATCAGCACTTAAAAGAGTTGGAAATGCAGTCGCCGCAGGAAATTGTCTCTGATTTTTACCAGACAGTGACTGGGGGCGATGTCTTGTCAGAAAGACAGACTGCCCTTGTGGAAAGTATTTTTGAGGAGATTGGAAGGAGCCGACAATGAGACCAGTTCAGTTAGAATTGACCAATTTTGGACCTTATCGTAAGGAAGTCATCAATTTCACCCAGTTTGACCATGCTCCCCTCTTTTTGATTGGTGGTGACACAGGGGCTGGTAAGAGTACTCTCTTTGACGCTATGACAGTGGCTTTATTTGCGACGACCAGTGGTGATCGTAATGTTGAGGAGATGCGGTCGACCTTTGCTGGTCCAGAGGATGATTTGACCAAGGTGACTTTTTACTTCCAACAAGGCAACCACCTTTACCGCATTGAGCGAATTCTCCAGCAGGAAAGGGCCAAGCGAGGTGGTGGTACGACCATGCAAAAAGCAACGGCTTCTCTAGTCATTGTGGATAAGATTGGTGGTCAGGAAATTGAAAAGCTTGGGGATAAAATCAAGGAAGTGAGTGACCAGATTGAGCAGATTTTGGGTCTCAATGCCGAGCAGTTCAAACAGATTATCCTCCTTCCGCAAAATGATTTCAGTCGTTTCTTGAAAGAAGATTCCAAGACCAAGACTCAAATTTTGAAGAAAATCTTTGGAACAGGTATTTTTGACCGTTTTCAAAAGAGTTTGGAAGAGCGTCTTCGTCAGAGCAACAAGGATATGGAAAAGCGCCAGGCTCAGCTAGATGGCCATTTTACCAGTCAGGTTTGGTCTGAGGAGGAAATAGCTGTCTTAGCCCAAACACCAGCCTCTGAAAAATTGGCACGTCTTGAAGAGCTTTTGGCGCAACGTCAAGAAAATCTTGAAGAGCAAAAAAGCATCTTGAAGGATGCCCATGAGGATTTGGCAAGACTGCAGAAGAGTTTGCAAAGTGCTCAAGATTTGGCAAATATTTTTCAAGAATTGGAGCAAGCCAAGGAGCGTTACCGTCTGGAAATTGAGGAGGGTGCTCAGGAACAGGCAGAGGCTAAAGCGCATCTGGAGGAATTGCAGTTTGCCCAAGGTTTGCAGGAAACTATTAGCAGCTTGAAGCAGTATCAGAAGCAACTGTTACAAGTAGAACAGGACCTTGGGATTGCTCAGGAAGCACTAAGTGCTAAGGAGCAGGCTTTTGAGAAAGTCAAGGCTCAAAAAGAGGCACTTGCAGCCCAATCTGAGGATTTTCTTCAAAAAGAAGAGGGACTGGGAGCGTGGAAAGAGGCTATTATCTATGCCCAGAGTCTTGCCCAAGAGCAGGAAAAAATCAAACGGTCGAGTGGAAACTACAAGCAGTTGGAAGAAACTTATCAACAGGCTTCGAAAGAGATTGAGACTCTTAACAAGTCCTTGTCAGATTTGGAGGCCAATCGTCTTGGTTTAGAGAGTTTGCTTGAGGCTGAAAAACTCCTCCAGTCTGTGGGCTACAGTGTGGATAAGCAACTGGCTCAGGATCTTAAAGAAATAGAGGGCTTGAATCAGGAGTTGGCAAAGACCGAAAAGCGTCATCAAACCTTATCTTTAGATATTGACCAAGCTCAAGAAATTGTCAAAGAATTGGAAGAGAAGTTAAGTAGGACTCTAGCCTCACGACGTCAGCTCATGATTGCCCAGTTACAGGCAGAATTAGAGGATGGACAGCCCTGTATGGTCTGTGGTTCCTTGGATCATCCTAAGGTCGATGGGACACAGGCTGATGAAGTGGCCTTGAAGGATCTCATGGACCAGGTGGAGGAACTTCAAGCTCAAAAAGAAAAGCAAGTCGCTGCCTTGTCAAACCGTCAGGCTAGATTGAGTGAAGTTGAGTCTAAACGTCAGGATTTGCTTGACCAAGTGGCTAAAGTTAAGTTATCTCTTCAAAAACACTATCAAGAACTCGAAGAGCAAGTTAAGGGACAGTTTGATTTTGATTTTTCAGAAGACTATGAAGCTGTCCGTGGGCAAGCCTTGTTGAGTGCTGTTGAGAAGCATTATCAAGAACTCCAAAAACGCTATGATAAGGAAGAGGCAGACCGTGTCCATTATCAAGAGGAGTTAGCTAAGGCTCGAGAAAAAACGATAGATTTGGCTAAGGACTATCAAGAGGCCAAGGCAACTCTCTATCAAGCTAAGGAGCGCCTAAAAGACTTGAAGGAAGCTCATCCAGAACTGGAGTCTGTAGAGGTCTATCAAGAACGAATTTCCCTTGCGAAGCAGGAGTTGGACCTCTACAATAGGCAAGTCAAGGAAAATGGTGAAGCCTACAACCAACTTCATGCCGACATTCAAGGCATCAAGGGGCAGCTTGAGAGCTTGACCAAGTCTAAAGAAAAGACCAGCCAAGAAATGAAACGTTTATCAGCTGAGTTGGACCAAAGTCTTAAGGTCGAAGGTGCCCTCACCAATGACCTAGAGCAAATCCAGCTTTGGCTGCTTGAGGTGAACAAGCAAGCTATTCCTAAGCTTCAGGCCCAATTGACAAGTTACCAAACCCTTAAACAAGAATTGCAGACCCAGATTAGTAAGAGCCAAGAGCTTCTCCAAAATCAAGAAAAACCAGATTTGGTCGCTTTAACACAAGAGGTCCAAACCGGTCAGGAAAGTTACGATACGCAATTGGCTCAGGTCTCTGTCATGGAGAAGGGGCTTAAGGATGCGAATGCTACCTACCAGGCAGCCAAAACCCTTCAAGACAGCAATCAAGAGGCCTTTAAGGCCCACCAAGAACTCAGTGATTTGGTGAAGGTGGTTAAGGGAGAAAATACTGCTCTGACTGGTCGTCTCAATCTTGAGGTCTACGTTATCCGTCAGTATTTCCAACAAATCTTGGACTATGCCAATGCCAACTACATCGGTCTCTTAACGGATAATCGCTATTCCTTTGTCTTGAGCGAGGAAGGACGCAGGGCGCGTGATCACTTTGGTTTGGATATTAACGTCTATGACCAGTTGACAGGTAGTGAACGCTCCGTTAAATCCTTGTCTGGTGGTGAAACCTTTATCGCCGCGCTGGCCATTGCCCTATCCCTCTCAGAAGTTGTGCAAAATACCAGCAAGGGTGCCGTCGTTGAAGCCCTCTTCATTGACGAAGGTTTCGGTTCACTAGATAAAGAGGCTCTCACCAAGGCTATCGCGGTCCTAGAACAAATTGGCGAAAACCGTATGGTCGGTGTCATCAGTCACGTGGACGACATGAAAGAAGGCATCGCCCAGCAACTAGCCATCATCAAGTCACATGATGGTAGTAGCCGCATTAAAATTGTGGATAAGGGGTAAAATATAAAAACTATATTGCTGTCAATTAACGAGAACCAAAAGATATATCCTATAACAGGAGTCCATTTGAATTACTAACATTCATCCAATTTTACTATTAGGGTGAGGATAAGATGATAGTTAATAACCCTATTAGATTGTACTTGGATGTAGGTTTTATGTGATATTGTGTTAAGCTTATCAATATAAAATCAGAAAGATTAATCGTAGGTAACGAAAGTCAATAGCTAAAGACCGCTTTCACTGGGAGTTATGGCTGAACTTGAAATGTGATAATATTATAGAAAAGTACTGAGATGTTAAGAATTGTACTGACCCCAAAAGTTAGACAGAAAAAACCTAACTCTTTGGGTGTAGTTCAAATTGAAGTAGCAACATTTTATGTGACTCTTCGTAAACCAGCAGTCCATCACACTATGGGAAGTCTTAAGATTGATACTCAAACACATGTTATTAATGAAGATGGGGATATTATAAAGGGATTTTATGCAGCAGGAGAAGTAGCTGGAGGTCTTCACGCTGGGAATCGCCTTGGTGGAAATTCCTTGACGGATATCTTTACTTTTGGACGTATCGCTGGGTAAACATCTATAAACGAGAATTGTTAGTACAATAGGTATGTCGTAAGTAGAAAGAAGAATTTTACAGTTTTATAGCCAATAAATATTTTTAGACTGGAGATAATTTGTTCCAGTCTTTTTATTTTCTCAAAAAGATGAAATAAAAGGTTTTAAAAATTAAAATGAGATAATGGCTCTTTGACTAAAAATAAGTTATAATTAAAATAAGTGTAATATGTAATTTTTATGGTATTTTTTCTAAAAAGAGATAGCGTCTTTACAAGGTTTTTTTAATAAAGAAAGTAAGACTAGGGATAATTTTTGGAAAAAGACAAAAATATCATAATAATATCCGATAATGAATTGTGTTGACTAGTGAATGGTTGGGTGTACTTAGGTTATCATCACCTAGGTCATGGAGGAGAAGATAGAAGTGATGAATGTTTCAGGCCGATTTTGTGTTTTTTCGCATAAGGATAGACAGCATCAACGTTTTTTTCAATTATTACCTGATGGTAGCATTAGAGATATTGACAGTCCTGGTCATGATAATGAACGCTTTTGGGATTTTCAAAATAATCAGATCTGCTTATATTCTAATCAAAGGCAGTTAACTGCTACTTTTGATTGTTGCTATGAGGAAGAGGGACATTCATACTGGGAAGGTTGGCATCAACACTCTATTCCTTTGGAACTTCGTCTCTATGATATGAAATCTGATCTTTTTGATTTTAAGACGAAGTTTACCAGTAGGTTTTTGATTGATTATGGAGCATTGTCAGTTGGTCCACATACCTATGGTATCCCCTTTTTAGTTGACTATGATCATGGTGGAAAGGTAATTATAGGGGATTACTGTTCTATTGGTCAGAATGTTTATTTTGTGACGGCAAATCACAATTTGGAATTGGTGACTACCTATCCATTTAAAAGTTTAGAGCGATTTTATTCAGATAAGACCTTAGATATAGAAGATGATCACACCCTTCAATCTCCTACTAGGGTTGGTAATGATGTCTGGATTGGGAATAATGTCCAGATTATGGCTGGTGTAACTATAGGTGACGGTGCGGTTATAGCTGCAGGATCTGTGGTTACTAAGGATGTATCCCCCTATGCTATTGTTGGAGGGAACCCAGCCAAGTTGATTCGCTACCGTATTGCAGATGCTAATGACCGATTCAACATGCAAAAGATTTCTTGGTGGGATTGGCCAGAGCATGTAATTTCAGAACGGCTTGATAAAATTATGAGTAAGGATATTTCTGCCTTTATTGCAGAATATTTACCCGAAGATGACTAGGCTCAATATTGTATCCATTTATTTGGTTGCTGATTCACTCATAGAAGTTCTTGTTAGAGTTCTTCGTATGTGTAAAAGCTTGGACAACTATAATGTGCTATAAATAATAAAAGAAGAAATAAATATGACAGAAAAAGTTAGTGTAATTGTACCCGTATTTAATGTTGAAAAATACCTTAGACAGTGTCTAGATAGTATCCTTCAACAAACCTATCAGAATCTCGAAATTATTATTATAAATGATGGCTCAACAGATGGAAGTGACGCCATATGCCGTGAGTATGCTGGTAAGGATTCACGAATATCTTACTTTGCAAAAGAAAATACTGGGATTTCTGATACAAGAAATGTCGGTATTCGTCAAGCAACGGGTGAGTATGTGACCTTTGTAGATTCGGATGATTGGGTAGAACATACTTATGTTGAAGAGCTTCATGATAAGCTTAAGGCTTATGATGCTGACATTGCTATTACCAATTATTATCTCTTTAATGAGGCCGATAGTCTTTTTTATTTTTATATTACTGATGAGGATTATTATGAACAAGTGTATTCTCCTGCTCAGTTGATTGAGGGTCTATATGAAACCAAGTTCAATAAAAGCTTTGCTCTGATTTCAGCTTGGGGGAAACTTTATAAACGCACTCTTTTTGAAGATCTACTTTTTCCAAAAGGACAGATTGGAGAGGATGGCTTTTTTAATCTTAAGGCCTATTTAATGAGCGAGCGCGTAATCTACCTCAACAAGGGGTTGTATGCTTACCGAGAAAGACCAGGAAGTTTATCTAGAACTTGGACTGAAGATTGGATGTCAGCATTGGTATATGCTATGGAAGAGCGTCTTGCCTTGTTAGCTAGCAGGGGTTATCCACTTGAGAAGCATATGACTGTTTATCGTATGATGTTAGAGTCTTGCTTGACAAATGGAGCATCTCAGGGCTTAGAAGGAACAGAAGCTTATCGTCGAATCAAGGAAAAATATCAGGTATTAAGTTTAGCACCACAGCACTATAATGAGAAAAAACGATCAATTGTACTTGCTGCAAACTATCCTTATGTTGAGCAGGTGGTAACTACAATCAAATCTATTCTCTATCACCATCGCAATATTCGTTTTTATATAATTAACAGTGATTTTCCACAAGAATGGTTTAAGGGACTAAACCGTCACCTTGCACGATTTGGTAGTGAGATTGTTAATTGTCGAGTAAGTAGTGCACAGATTTCCCAATATCGCACGGATATTTCCTACACTGTTTTTTTACGCTATTTTATTTCTGATTTTGTCAAAGAGGACCGTGTAATTTATATGGATTGTGATATGGTAGTGACGGGGTCACTTGATGATCTATTTACAATGGATCTAAAGGGATATCCTGTTGCAGCAGTCCGAGATTATGGGGGACGTGTCTTTTACCACCGAGAAATCTTCAATGCAGGCTTTTTAGTTATTGATAATGCATACTGGAGACAGGAACAGATGAGTAGGCACCTTATCGAAATGACTAATGAGTGGCATGATAAGGTTGATCAAGCCGATCAGTCTATCTTGAATATGGTCTTTGAAAATAATTGGTATGAACTTCCATTTGACTTTAACCATGTTGTTTTGCATAGTCATTTTACAGATTATCAATTACCAGAAGGACAAGAATATCCCAAAGTTATTCATTATCTGTCCCATAGAAAACCATGGTTTCCTCTGGCAGCGCAAACTTATCGCGATGTGTGGTGGTTCTATGCACAGTTGGATTGGTCTGATGTAGCTGAGAATGTTAGCTTGGCTCCATTGCAGAGTAGGGCGCTTTATCCTAAAGGTAGACCATTTACCTGTCTAGTTTATACTAGCATTGCTGAGATTCCTCACTTGGAGGATTTGATTCAAGCTCTTCCTCAAGTTCACTTTAATATTGCTGCCCGTGTCATTGTATCAGATAGCTTAGCGAGATTGATTACTTATCCTAATGTAACAGTCTATTCTGGTATTAATAATATGCGTAGCCTAGATTTGGAATTGGTATCAACAAGTGATTTGTTACTTGATATCAATCCAGGAGAGAAGACTTTAGAAATACTTGATGGTTTCAGATTTGAGGATAAACCTATTTTTGCTTTTGATGATTTAAAATCTCGGAAACACCACCAACGTACATTTCCAAGAGAGCATTGGCAAGAAATGGCGGAAGCAATCAGGAAAATGAGAAAGGCGCAAGATTAAGATGGCAGACTTTCATTTGAACGGTAATTTTCAACAGATTACCATTGACCCTACGGCTCACGTTGAATTGGGGCAGGATATCACCTTGCGTTCCTTTGTTTGTCTAGAGGTGGGAAATGGTGCAACCCTAAAGCTCGGGAATCGTGTTTTCTTCAATAATCACTGTTCTATTCGTTGTGAACATCATATTGAAATTGGTAAGGATACCATGTTCGGAGATGGGGTTCGTATTTTTGATCATAATCATCAATATTCTAACTATCACGTAGAAAAAATCGCCTTTAATTATGGAAAGATATCGATCGGAAAAAATTGTTGGATTGGTGCCAATGTTGTGATTCTTAAGGGAGTCACGATCGGTGACAACGTCATTATTGGTGCAGGAGCAGTCATTCATAAGGATATTCCAAGTAACTCCATTGTTGTAAGTAAAGAGGAACTCATCATAAAAGAGCGGCCACAATTACAGCACCATGTGTTTACACTGACAGCCTCGGACACTCTGGAAAACCTCACTTATTTGGTAGAAAATCTTCCAGAAGTTTCGTTTCATATTGCAGCCAAGACCAATGTTTCAGATCGCTTAGAAGCCTTTAAAAAGTATGACAATGTAACGTTATACACAAACGTCCATCATGACGATATTATAGAGGATTTATTGGATCAATCAGAAATCTATCTGGATATTAATCATTGGGATCAGGTGGATTCTATTGTCGACCGGGCAGTTGAAAAGGGAAAACCGGTCTTCGCTTTTGATAATGTCGTTCACAGAGCAGAGTTGGGTGCTAGTGTATTTTCTCATCAGGACCCTGAAATGATGGTGAAAGAAATTCAGAGACAATTATTTGGAATTGCTGTGGATACAGTAAACTGAAAAAGAAAATCTGGTTTATGTTTTTGATATTACAAATCATGATAATTGTGGACGAAGTAGGGGGGGTTCCACGTTTGAGGCAGATTTGAAGATAAATGAGATTAAGTTGGAGTTAGATTGAAAAAGAAAGGTAAGCTAGATGAATAAAGTTATAGCGTTAGGTGCCGACAATGGCTACATGGACAAGGTAGAAACAACGATTAAGTCAGTTTGTGTGCATAATGATAACATTAAATTTTACGTTTTTAATGATGACCTTCCTTCGGAATGGTTTCGTGTGATGAACAAACGTTTGGAGAAAATCAACTCACAAATTGTCAATGCGAAGATTTCAGATAACCACTTACGAAAGTATCATCTTCCAAGGCCTCATTTATCTTATGCAGCTTATTTCCGTTTTTTTATTCCTGAGGTAGTAGAGGAGGAAAGGGTTTTATACCTTGATTCAGATATTGTTGTAGATGGAAACTTGACGGATTTGTTTGAGACGGACCTTGGAGATTGTCCTTTAGCTGCTGTTCGAGACGATTTACAACAGACAAATTTTAATTCAGGAGTCATGTTGATTAATAATAAGTATTGGAGAGAACATGACATTTCCACTCAACTGTTTGAAGTAGCAGATCAATACCATGAATATGAATATGGTGATCAAGGTCTTTTAAACCGTTATTTTATTGGCCAGTGGAAAGAATTAGATATGAACTATAATTTCATGGTTGGTATGGATAGTGTGGCTACTTCTTCTCCTCAAAGTGATGAATGGTATATCAAAGCAAAACAGCATAAAAAGGTTTCTATTATCCATTATACGGCTGGTAAGCCCTGGCAGGCGGTGTTTAATAACCGTTTAGGTGATCGTTGGTGGTTCTATTATGCTCTGGATTGGTCAGATGTATTATTGCGTACAGAAATCATAAATCGTGATTTAGGAGCTTTAACCGTACAGGAACCCTACCATACAGCTATTTTCACAAATGCGTGTGAAATGGAACATTTGGAATACCTGATTCAAGCCCTGCCCAATGTGCATTTCCATATTCTAGCTCATACGGTCTTTGCGTCACAGGTGGTTGATTTGCAACGTTATCTAAATGTGACAATCTATCCTTGTTTTAATCAGTATAATTTTGAAACCGTTTTGGAGAAAATAGATTTTTATCTTGATATCAATCATTTTAATGAAATTATGTCGATTACACAGGAAGTTCATAAACTTGGAAAACCAATCTACGCCTTTGACAATACCAGCAAGCACCAGTCTGGAGAAAGTCATGTTTATCCGGTTCAGAACCCTGAAATGATGGTGGAAGAAATTAAATCTTATCTGGCCACATTGGCTGATTAGACTTGTGGAGAGAGACAAAAATCGTTATCAGAGTACAACTGGAACTTGCTTGGAGGAGAGATGATTTACACTTTTAATCTGATGGTGGAATTAGAGCCTAACGGTGTCGATGTTGCCCAGGCTTACCGGGGACAAATCTTTAGGAAACTGGGGTGCCCAGCACGCTTTGTCTTTACGCAAGTTCCTCCTAGATATAAATGGGATTACTATTTGTCTTTGGGATATGCTGAAGATGAAATCATTTTAGCACATATGATACTAACAGATCAGCGTGATATGACCTTGACAATGAGTGTGGAGAAAATGAAGCAATGTTTGAATCTCCATTCCACTCCAATTGAACGAGATCAAGAGTTAATATTTCCGGAAGAGAATGGGATTTCTCTTGTCTTTCATCGAAATACTCTTAAGTTAAATTATGTTGATTATGTCGATTATTATGTAGCTGGTCATCTTCTTCGTAGGGAACATTACGGGAGTGTAAAGCTTTATACAGAATATTTTACAGCTGTTCCCACTGATGCGGGCTTAGAAGCAAGAGTCTTTCAGCGTCTTTTTTATAATTTAGATGGTTCCGTAGCTTTGGAGGAAATCAAAAAGACACCAGGTGATTTGACGAAATCGGTCTATCGGCAGGGGACTCATTGGTTTTACAGTGAGTCGGAGCTTTTGAGCCAAGCGATCGGCACTTTACAATTTTCTGCAAAAGACCATATCATTGTTGATCGTTTAGAGCGTCTTACCTTTACGCAGACTCTTTTAAAAATGAAGGGTGAAGCAACCTTATCGTGTGTCCTTCATTCGATACACCATTGGGGCGACTGTATCAATTCAGAATATTTCCTTCTTTTTCAGTATGCTAACTATTTCGACCATATCATTGTATCTACAGAAGCGCAAAAGAAAGAATTAGAACGCGATCTGTCGACTGTTAAGCCTATATCGGTCTTGCCAGTCGGAGGGCTTGAAAGGTTGCAATATTCTGATAATCGCAAGCCCTATAGCCTGATGATTGCAGCAAGGTTTGAAAGGAGAAAGAGATTAGACCTAGCAATTGATGCTGTAGTGGCCTTGCATGAAAAAATCCCAGAGGTTACATTGGACATTTATGGTCAAGGTATGCTTTGGCAAGAAATAGAAGAAAAAATTAAGCAGTTAAATGCTCAAAGTTATATTCATCTCAAGGGGCACCAAGACCTTCAAACTCGTTTTAAGGCATATGAACTTTATTTGGCTACTTCCGAGTGGGAAACGTTTGGGTTAACTTTACTAGAGGCGATAGGGTCTGGCCTTGTTATGGTGGGAACAGACGTTCCCTATGGGAATCCCACTTTTATTAAAAATGATCGAAATGGTTTTCTCGTTCCCTTTGTAAATCAATCACATGAAGAAGTGGTTGCTGACTTGAAGAGAAGTATGCAGAAGGCTTTTGGAAACTTAAATTTTCTACGAGAAGGTTCTTATAAATTGGCTGAACGATATATGACAGATCAAATTATTGGACAATGGAGAGAGTTTTTGACGAATAGGGGAAAAAATAACGATGTATTATCTGGTAAATGAATGGACTTCAGATGATGAGAGGTTGAGAGATGACCTAGAACAAATTGGAATACCCATCCAGCCTCTACAGATAGAAAATATTCTGGATTTTATTTTTTCTAATCAAAAAGTAAATTCACCTCTGCATATGACTGGTCTTTCGTTACCCCCGTTTTGGGAAGTGTATGCGAATGGGGATATTGTTTCTGATGGAGTGAGGAGGGGGAGAATAGACTGTTATCAGGATTACCCTCAAAGGGTCAAAAAAGTAGAGTGGTATAATCCAGATGACAATTGTTCTACTTGTGATTACTATGATCTTTCTGGAAGACTTTTTCTGGAAGAAGTTTGGAGTGCAAATGAATGTCATCTATCTGTTTATATGAATGATAAAATGGGAAAACTACATTTATTCCATCAGCATGATCGTGCGCTCTATCAAACGACCGATGGTTTAGAACAGGGATTTTCCTCGATAGAAGAAGCGAAAAAAGCCCTTCTTCAAGAAGTTCTTTTGCAGGTTGAAACAGTATTTTTGTCTGATCCAGAATTGTTGAAGGCTTTACCCAAACTTGCGAAGGAGCAGATTATCTTCTATGATCGGTCAACTCTTCCTGAAGCAGAACTTGCTCCTCTATTGGACGAGGGTGTAAAAGTGTTAGTTCGTGATGCTAACGACAGAGCATCGCATGATCGTCTATTATTTTTCCCTACCTATTTGGGAGATTTGAGGGAATTTCAGCCACAGGTTCTCATTTTGACAAACACTCAAGAAATCGAACAGATTGAAGTTCTTGTGACTGCTCTTCCTCATTTTCAGTTTCATATTGCAGCCTTGACAGAGATGGGGGAACGATTAGTACGTCTCAATGATTATCCGAATGTTCACCTTTATCCAGGAATTTCAGGTGAGAATTATGAGCGGTTATTAAATAAATGCCGTATTTACCTAGATATCGCATATGCGGATGAAATTTTAGACGGAAATCGAATGGCTCTTGAAAGAGGAATGATTTTATATGCTTTTGAGGAAACCTGTCACCGACCAGACCTCTATATAAAAGATCACCTGTTTCAAAAAGATGCAATTACAGACTTGCTCGATGAACTATCTCAGCTGGAAGATCCTAAAAGATATCAATCAGTCTATGATAAGCAAAAGATGCATCCAATGCTAGCAACAAAAGAAGAGTTGAAGATGATTTTTCGAATGTCAGAAAAATAAAGAAGGGAAACCATGACTAAAGTACATATTACAAATCTATATGGTATGGCAGGGGATAGCACTGTCATCTTAGCTCAGAATGCTGTGACGGATATTGCGCGTGCTTTGGGGTATCGAGAGATTGGAATCTATTTTTATAATATCTCTACAGATAGTCCGAGCGAGAGAAGCAAGCGTCTAGATGGGATCATGGCAAGTATCTCATTTGGTGATATTGTGATTTTTCAATCGCCAACTTGGAATGGTTGGGAGTTTGACGCGGAATTTGTAGCGAAGCTGAAAGATTTGAGAGTCAAACTAGTGATTTTTATCCATGACGTTATTCCACTAATGTTCCGTGATAATGCCTACCTAATGCCGACTTATATGGAGATGTTCAATCAAGCAGATGTCATTATTGCGCCTTCACAACAAATGGTTAACCGTCTGTGTGAAGCAGGTCTGACTGTGGAAAAAATCTTGATTCAAGAATTTTGGGATCATCCTCATAACCTCAGTTTGAACCAACCAGTATTTAAAAAAGAGATTTTCTTTGCAGGATCTTTGACACGCTTTCCAGAGTTGCAAAATTGGGTTTATGAAACCCCTTTGCGAGTTTTTACGAATGAGCCAAAGAGCAATCCAGAAGCCAATTTGGTGATTGAAGGATGGAAGCGCAATGAAGAACTCTTGATGGAACTCTCAAAGGGAGGCTTTGGTCTTGTCTGGAATACCCAGTATAACGATGGGGAGAATGTTGATTACTACGAAATGAATATTTCACATAAGCTCAGCACCTATCTTGCGGCAGGAATTCCTGTGATTGTGCCCAACACCTTATCAAATAGTCATCTGATTGAAGAGCGTGGTTTAGGATTTGCTGTGAACAGTTTGGAAGAAGCCAATCAATTGGTTCAAAATATGGCTCCAGAATCCTATCAAGAAATTAGTAGTAGGGCTCAAGGGTTTGCTTTCCTCCTAAAAGAGGGGTATATCACTAAGAAGCTTTTAATAGATGCTATTAATTTCTTATTTACTTTATAAAAGGATAATTGAGAAAAAAGAGGGGGAAAATTTCAGTGAAAAGGGCAATCGTTCTTGCTGGTGATAATGGTTACATGGAAAAGCTAGAGGTAACTATAAAATCTATTGTTGCGACAAACAGTCAAATTATTTTTTATGTGATCAATGACAATCTCCCTCAGGAGTGGTTCTGGTTGATGGGGAGAAGATTAGAGTCTGTTCAATCACAAATTCGGAATATTAAGATTTCTTCTGATCAGATAAAAGGGTATTCGCTACCCATGGATCATTTAAGTTATGCTACCTTTTATCGTTATTTTATTGCAGATGTTGTTACAGAAGACCGAGCACTTTATCTAGATTCTGATATTGTTGTCACTGGAGATTTGACACCTCTCTTCGAAGAAGATATAGAAAATCATGCTTTGGCCGCAGTTACGGATGGCATAGATGCTTCTAAGTTTAATGCAGGTGTGCTCCTTGTGAACACTGTGCTTTGGAGAGAAGAAAAAGCTAGCCACCAGTTGCTGGAATTGACGAATCGCTATCATCAAGAGGAGTTTGGAGATCAAGGAATCCTTAATCGTCATTTTAAAGGACGTTGGAAAAAACTACCAGAAGTCTACAATGTGATGGTTGGTATGGATACGTTTGCTCACACCTTTAACGTCCCTGAATGGTATGATAAGGCAGACCAGCTGGAGAAGGACGCAGTAATCATTCACTATGCGGGAGAGAAGCCTTGGTATCAGTGGAATTTGAATCGTTGTCGGGATATCTGGTGGTTTTATTATGGTCTGGAATGGTCTGAAATCTTGTTACGAAAGGATATTACCAAACGTCATTTCAAGGATTTGGTAGGAAGGCCCAAATTCCAAACAGCAGTATTTACGAATTCGGCAGCTATGGAACATATTGAAACATTGGTGGAAGCATTTCCAAATGTTCAATTTAATATCCTTGCACACACAAATTTTGCTCCTAGTGTAATTGCTTTAGAAGCCTACTCCAATGTTTCGCTTTATCCTCGTTTTACACGGTACAATGCTCAAGCTGTGTTGGATAAATTGGATTTTTATTTGGATATCAATTATCATGAAGAGATTTATGATATTATTCAAAAGGTTACTGTGTTGAAAAAACCTATCTTTTCTTTTGATGTTACCAATCATTGTGAGATTGAAGGGGATAGTTACTGTTTTCATGTAGAGGATATTGATGATATGATTGCTGTTATTCAAGAATATTTAGCTCAATTGAGTTAAATCAGGTATGAATTAGGTTGAAATAGGTGAAGGAAAAAATGGAAAAAATTAGTGTCATCGTCCCTGTATATAATTCAGAGGCCTATCTTGAAAATTGCTTAAATAGTATCATCCAACAGACCTATCAAAATTTAGAAATTATCTTAGTCAACGATGGTTCAACGGATGGTTCTGCCGCTATTTGCCAACGCTACAAGATTCAGGACCCTCGAGTGAAGGTTTATCATAAGCCTAATGGGGGAGTTGGATCTAGTCGGAATCGTGCTTTAGAAGCGGTGACGGGAGACTACATTCTCTTTGTGGATAATGATGATTGGTTGGAACTGGATCATATCGAGAGTTTATATCATTTGCTGAAAAAAGCAGATGCAGATATTGCAATTGGAAATTTCACTCAATTTATGGAAGAAGAGGGGAACTTTTTAATCCATGTTGGGGGAAATGATTATTTTGAGCGTGTCTATTCTCCTTTTGAGTGGTTCCAACATCAATATGATGGGCAGTATAATCTGAGCCAATGTTTCACGGTCCCTTGGGCAAAGCTTTATAAGGCGGAATTGTTTAAAGAGATTGTTTATCCAACAGATAAAACGGTAGAGGATGATTATACGACCTACAAGGTCTATCTACAAGCTGATAAAATTGTCTATATGAACCGGGCCATCTATCTGCATCGTAAACGTGAGACAAGTGTGACCAAAACGGTCAATCTTGCAGATGTTTATCCGTTACAAAGTATCGAAGAACGCATGATGATTCTTCAATTGATCGGAGCTCCAATGGGCTTAATAGATGCAGAAATTGCTGCTTACAAGTGGCGATTGGCCATTCATGAAGAAGAGACCTTAAAACATGGAGACATGGAAGCTTATCAGCAAGTACTGGTAAAAAAACGGATCAAGGAGAAGAGTTTTCATGCATGATACAAAAAGTCGGGCGATTGTTCTAGCAGGAAATCAGAACTTTACCGCTCAGTTATCGACGACCATAAAATCTATCTTTTACCACAATAAAGATGTGAAAATTTATGTTTTGAATCGAGACATCCTTCCAGACTGGTTTCGAAAACCACGGAGGATGGCTCAGCTCTTAGGGGGCGAGCTCATTGATGTCAAATTGAATCCGGATGATGTGAGGGATACCTGGTGGACTCAGGAACATATTAGTCTGGATGCTTATTCTCGCTACTTTATTCCGAAGTATATCTCAGAGGAAAAGGTGCTGTATCTCGATGCGGATTTGCTGGTTCTAAAGAACTTAGAGGATATCTTTGAAATAGATATGAAGGGTCACCCGATTGCAGCCGTGATGGACACAGATAACCAGAGTTTTAATTCCGGTGTCTTATTAATTGACAATGGTTTGTGGAAACGAGAAAATATGACAGAGCAGTTGGTGAATGAGACGAATGGCTCACTCCAGCAAGCTTTAGAAGGAAATATTCCTAAATTTAATGGGGACCAGACAATCTTTAATAAGGTCTTTCGTGATAGATGGTTAGCCTTGGATAAAAGGATGAACCTCCAAGTTGGTCATGACGTGACTGCTTTTATGAGTCATTGGCCAAATCACTTTAAAGATAGTGAAGATCCCTATGTTGTGCATTTTGTCTCACACCGAAAACCATGGGCGACACTAAGTGCCAATCGTTTCCGCCAATTATGGTGGGCTTTCCACGACATGGATTACAGTCAGGTCTTGTCTCACCATATGGGGGACTTCCAGATAGAGATGGATCCAGATTATGAGCTCCATCTGTTCAATTTGACCAATTCTCAATCCTTCAAAAACCTTGAGGAATTGATTCAGGGACATCCGAAGGCCTTGTTCCATATTGCTGCCTATACGGAAATGGGAGAGGAATTGATGCGTCTTGCAAAATATGAAAATGTGAGATTGTATCCAGAAGTCGTCCCTCCAGTATTGGAAGAACTTATCAATCGTTCTGCTGCCTATTTAGATATTAACTATGGTACTGCTGATCAAGCAACCTTGGCGGCTTATGCGAAAACAGGGAAACCGATCTTGTCCTTCCCAGAAACCAGACATAGTGAGCAAGCGCAGTTAGAGGTCAACACGATTGAACAAATGCATTCACTCATTAAAGAGCGTATAAAGACAGGTGAATGGGGAGAAGTTCACGAGCTTCCACGATTGCACTCCTTAACCATGACCCAAACGCAAGATCTCGAGTCGATCGAAGAACTGGTCTGTGCTCTTCCATTTGTGCAGTTTCATATCGGTGCTTGGACAGCTATGGGACCTAAGTTAGTCGAATTAAAGCAACATCCCAATGTTAGTTTGTATCCTGCGATCAATCAGGAGCAGTTGACCCAGTTGATCCATAGTGCAGATCTTTATTTGGATATTAATCGTGGCGATGAAGCTGGTGATATTCTATCACAGGTAGAATTGGCGGGGATTCCTAGTTTTGGTTTTTATAAAACCCAACACGGGAACCATAGGCAGTTTCTTTTTTCAAGTGAGCGACCACAGGAGCTGATCACTGCTATTGAACAGTTTGATAGTGAAGGAAGTTTGCCTCAAATTCTCCCTCTACCAACGGTTAAGTCCATTGATGAGAGTCTGGACTTCATTAGGGAAAATCATTCATCTGTCATTCGTTTTGGAGATGGTGAAATCAATCTAATAGCTGGCCATTCTATCGCCTACCAAGATTATCATCCTGAACTGGCACGAACTCTACGTGAGTTGGTTGGAATGAACAGTTCAGAAAAACTCTTAGTCTGTTTGCCAGATGCTTTCGAAGATCGCTTCAAATTTACGTGGTGGGCAGAAGATTTTTGGAAAAAGCATTTGGATCATTATGATGATTTTTATCGTCAAATTGCACCGGCACCATGGTATGGTTCAACCTTTATCTCACGTCCTTATATTGATTTTTTAGATAAAACAAACGCCGAGTCACAGTTTGAAAAGCTAAAAAGGTTATGGGAAAACAAAAATCTCTTAATAGTAGAAGGAGCTACATCTCGTTCTGGGGTTGGTAATGATTTATTCGATCAGGCCTTATCTATCAAACGTATTGTCTGCTCTTCTCATTGTGCTTATAAGGATGTGGATGCTATTGAGTCAACAATTCGTAAGTATGCGGATAATCATCTTATACTCATCATGTTGGGCCCAACGGCTAAAGTATTAGTTGCAAATCTAGCTAAAGATGGTTATCAAGCCTTGGATATTGGACATATTGACTCTGAATATGAATGGCTAAAAATGGGTGCGACAACAAAAGTTAAACTCAAACACAAACACACGGCGGAGTATAACTTTGACCAAGATATTGAATTCATCGAAGATGAAACCTACACCAAACAAATCGTGGCAGACTTATCTCGTTTGCCGGTAGAATAAGAAAGATATATGAATAATAAAAATACAGTAGTATTGGCAGGAGATTATGCTTATATTCGTCAAATAGAGACCGCTTTAAAATCTCTTTGTTATCACAATCGTCAGCTTAAAATATACCTTTTTAATCAAGATATTCCAGTCGAGTGGTTCCGTGCCACGAGAGAGCATGTGGAGAGACTCGGAGGAGAGCTTCTTGATATTAAGTTAATTGGTCCTCAATTTCAGATGAATTGGACTAATAGGTTGGGACATATCAACCATATGACCTTTGCGCGTTATTTTATACCTGATTTCGTACATGAAGATAAGGTACTTTATCTTGATAGTGATTTGATAGTCACAGGTAATCTAGATAGTCTTTTTGAACAGGAATTGGGAGACAATTATGTCGGAGCTGTTCGTTCATGTTTTGGTGCCGGTGTTGGTTTTAATGCAGGTGTATTGCTAATTAACAATCGTTTATGGAAAGAGGAACATATCCGTCAAAAACTAGTGGATATAACTGAACGGGAGCACGCAAATGTAGGAGAGGGTGATCAATCAATACTCAATATGGTATTTGAAGACCGCTACCTGAATTTACCTGATACTTATAATTTTCAAATTGGTTTTGATGCTGGTGCAGCCGAGGGAGGTCATCGTTTTGTTTTTGAAATTCCTCTTGAACCACTACCTTTGATTTTACATTATATTTCTCCGGATAAACCGTGGAATCAGTTTTCAGTAGTACGACTGCGTGAGGTTTGGTGGCGGTACTGTCTCATGGAATGGTCTCAAATTTTGAAAACATGGACAAATCGGGGCTTTGAGTTAGAATCTAACCGTGAATCTACCGTGTTGACGTGTTATACTTTGACGAACTCCTACTTATTGGAACAGATTGAATACTTAGTTCAGCATCTCCCTCAAGTTCATTTTATCATCGCTGCCTATACCTATATGGCTACAGAACTTTTAGTGCTATCTCGCCATCCAAATGTAACCCTTTATCAAAATACCTATCCTTTGCTTGTTGAATATGAGCTATCTAAAGTTGATTTCTATCTGGATATTAATCATTATGATAAATTACCAGAAATCTATGAGTACGTAACTCAAAATCAGCTTCCTTTACTAACTTTTGAGAATACACAAGCTCCAAATCAATCTTATCAAGCTATTTGTTCACATGAAAATCCTGAATTGATGGTGAATGCTATTAATCAATTGGTTGCTAAGCGTATTAGTGAGAAGGAGGAGAGTGGCTGCTAATGAAAAAAATATTACAATCTATTGTTTTTAAACGTTTATCTTGGACAGTTCTTTTCCTCTTTATTTATGTTTTGGGAAGCCATTTAGTCTTACCATTTATAGATTTGAAACACCCAAAACTCTTAGGAGGGTTATCCAATTCGATAGCCTTCACAAGTGCTATGATGGGTGGTAATTTAAGTTCATTTTCACTTTTTTCTGTGGGCTTGTCCCCTTGGATGTCAGCCATGATTCTTTGGCAGATGTTTTCGTTTTCAAAAAAGTCTGGTTTAAGTAAGCTACCAATAGAAATACAGGATCGACGCAAAATGTATTTGACCTTTGCCATCGCTCTCATCCAGTCTTTAGCGGTGTCTCTAAGCCTTCCGATTGAAGTAGGAATTCCTAAAGGATTGGCTATCCTAACGAACACTATCCTTCTAATTGCGGGAACCTTCTTTTTAGTCTGGCTATCGGATTTGAATTCTTTCTTTGGTATAGGAGGTTCTATTGTCATTTTGATGGCCAGTATGGTTGCTAATCTACCTAGGCAAATTGGAGAGAGTATTACACGACTACATATAGGATTACCGATTATTCTCTCTCTGATTATCATGGGTTTGCTCTTCTTATATATTGCAGTTATTGTCCAAAGAGCACGGTATCGCATTCCCATCAATAAGGTTAATATTCATAATCGTTTTAGCCAGTATTCCTATCTTGATGTTATGCTTACCCCAGCAGGTGGGATGCCCTTCATGTACGCAATTTCTCTAGTCTCTATTCCTCAATATCTTCTTATCTTGATTCAGATTTTATTTCCTAAAAACAGTTGGACAAATACTTGGATTGAAGCTCTGACAGTGGGACATCCGATTTGGCTTGTTCTCTATCAAGTGGTCTTATTTGTTTTGGGGATTGCTTTTGCTTTCGTAAACGTTAGTGGTGAACAAATTGCAGAACGCATGCGAAAATCAGGAGAGTACATTTACAATGTTTATCCTGGCCCTGATACAAGCCGTTATATCAATAAAGTTGTCATGAAATTTGCTGTTATTGGGGCAATTTATACAGTTATCATGGCAGGTGGCCCTATGATGATTGTGCTTATTAATCCGCAGTACTTACAACTCAGTATGATTCCTGGAATGTTTTTGATTTACAGTGGAATGGTATACAATGTACGCGAAGAAATTGCAGCTATGACCCTAAATGAATCCTATAAAGGTTTGTTTGACTAGATTAAAAGTTAAAATTATTTTATCACCTCAATTATTCATTTGAGAGTGATAGGTAGTCTGGTGATCTTTTTGACCTGCCTACCTATCATCCTTAATATATCGTTAATTATTTTGAATTCATAAAAAATGGGAGAACATATGTATTATTTAATTCCGGCTTGGTACGGTCAAGGGGCAGAGTTTTGGCAACCTGACTTAACACCGTGGTATTTTAGAACCTCGAAAATAGAATTTGATGATACTTTACACCAAGCACGTATTTTTCAAGGCCAAGCTATGTCGCCTAGATTATTACTTTTAGCTTATCAACCACATCTACGTTATTTTCTGCACCGCTTTGATCTCTTAGAAGTGTCGCATTTTTCAGTGTTTGATGCTATTCAAGGAATCAAAGAGCAGCCCATGCGTTGCCTACAAGTATCTGACTTGGATTGGGATGATGATTGTGACTTTATTTTTACCCCTTTCGTTATTGTTGTTGAGAAACATCATCAGCGTTTTGCCGAAATAGAGTTGGGACCAGAAGGATATTTGAGTCTTATTCGATATTATCAGGATGGCCTGATTTTAAGAGAAGAAATTTATGATGACAGAGGATTTGTTTCTAGTATCCTTCATTTTGAAAATGGTCAGGCGACACACCGAGATTATTTGAATGAAGATGGCATTTGGCAACTTTGTCATTTCTTTGATGGACGAGGGATTGTAAGTAATCCAAGAACAGATCATCGTTTTAAGAAAAATTATTATATCAGTATGGAAGAAGTCATTTGGGAGTTTTTTGATGCTTATATTGCTCAAGAATTGACGCCTTCGGATTGTTTTGTCGTTGCGTCGAAAAGTAATCTGAATCAAACTCTTTATAGTCATCTACCAGAGGCTAATCAGAAAATTTTGACTTACTTCAAAGAACGCAATCAAAATGATCCCTTAGAGGATTATGCTTCTTATTTGCAACTTGTTGATCTGATTATTAGTGATTCTCAGGACTTTTCTACAGAATTAAGAAAACTATTTCCAGAGCAAGCTGAGAAGATTCAGCATATGGCATCTTATGATACCCGTCTAGCACTTGGAAAGAGCCAACGTCTTAAGTCATCTAAACTCTATTATCAGGTAAATTTAGATGATATCAGTTGGGAAGCTATCTATCAGGTTTTAGATTTTGTAGCAAATCACCAGAATACTTATATTGTATTTGGAACTTTCAATGCGAATCCGCATGATTTTGATACATTTAAGGAAGACGTAGAGCACCTTATCTCTGAAAAACTGAATAAGAAAAAATTCAAACACATAAAAGATAATCAAAGTGCAGAAAACTACCTCGCTGAAAATGAGGAAGTTGAGTATCGTTATGATTTTGTTAATTTGATTGATGAGACAGCCTTGATTAAAGAATTTGAGTATACCCGTCTTATTGTTGATCTCAGCTTGGAACCACATCGTTATACTCAAATTGCAGGCATTAGTGCTGGGATTCCACAGATAAATAGGGTCACTTCGGACTATGTAACACATTTGAAAAATGGTTATATCCTAGAAGAAGTAACACAATTTGAGGAGGCGGCATCTTATTATCTTGATCAGTTAAAGTACTGGAATCAAGCTTTAATTGAAGCAATTGAGAAAATCAGAGAAAATACAGGAGAGCGTTTTATTGAAAAATGGGAGCACTATTTGAAGGAGGATAAGTATGTCTAAAATTAGCATTTTGCAGGTTGGACGAGATAATTGGTCAAATACTTATGAGCTCCCCGATAATGTTCGTTTTTTCTACCTTCGTGCAGGGCTTTCTAGTGATATTCTCCAATGTTTGAAACAAGCTAAACTAAGAAATTTTAATGCGGTCCTTGTTGATAGTCAGGAATCCTTACTCATGCTGATGGACTTGCGTAAGAGCTTAGTTCCTTATACCATCTTCTATGATGCTGACCTTTTGATAGAGGACCATCGAGTAGGCCGCTTTCTGAAAGAGATTTGTGCTATACCAGCAGATTTTTCAGATAAGCAAGATCTGCTAGATACCCTGTCTAAGGCACTTTTCGCTGGACAATATGGTGATAAATTGTTCCCTTATCAGATCCAGGTTCATCCTCGATTCAAAGGGAAAGTTATTTATAATGGTTTTGAAAGTATCTCTTTAGATGGGAATTACGGCGATTCCTTTAAGCCTATTCTTAACTGGAGTTTTAATATTCGAGTAGCTGAGGATTTCCCTGTTGAACTTTGGTTAGAATTTGAGAAGGCTCAGACCTGTCAATGCCAATTAGTGCTGCGCATTATTCCTGAAGGTTCAGTTTCAGAAATCGTGAGAACAATTGTAGTTAGCGAGGAAGAAATGCGTAAAGGTGCCATTGTTTTAGATCAGGGGAGAACTTATATTTTATCAGCAACTTTAGAAGCTAAAGGAAATGGTGCTCTAAGAGTTGGGAATTTCCATCAACGATGGACACGTTTTCAATTTGGAAAGTTTGTATTGGGTGGGGGGATTCTCCATGATAGTAAACGTCAGGAAATCAATTATTTCTTTTATCCTGGGGATTTCAAGCCACCGCTGTCCGTCTACTTTTCAGGTTTTCGTCCTGCCGAAGGTTTTGAAGGATTTGGTATGATGAGGGCTATGGAGACACCTTTCCTGCTATTTTCTGATCCTCGCCTAGAGGGGGGAGCTTTCTACATGGGAACTGAAGAGCTTGAAAATAGTATCAAGGATACTATCCAACATTATTTGGATTACCTAGGCTTTGACAGTGATCAACTTATTCTCTCTGGGATGTCCATGGGAACTTTCCCATCTATGTACTATGGCGCGGACTTTGAACCTCATGCCATTATCATGTCTAAACCTCTAGCCAATGTTGGTACCATCGGTAATCGTGCCAGACTTTTGGCACCAGAGGTTTTCCCGACAGGAATTGATGTCTTGCATTTGCAGACGGGACGTTTGGACAATGAAGGCGTCGAGGCCCTTAATCAGAAGTTCTGGGATAAGTTTGAAAAAGCAGACTTCTCAAACACGACCTTTGGGGTTTCTTACATGAAAGATGAGGATATGGACCCAACAGCCTTCGAGGATATTACTAAAGTCCTATATTCTTCGGGAGCACGAATTCTTAGCAAGGGAACTTCTGGACGACATAATGATGACCATTCAACTGCGACTGCTTGGTTTCTCAATTTTTATCGTATGATTTTAGAAAATGATTTTGGGCCCTATTGTAAAATGAAGTGCAACACAAAAGACATGTTCATCTGATATACTAGAGTTGCGAAAAACAGTATAAAGGAAGATGAACATGTCCACTAATTATTCTACCACAAATCAATCATACAAGCACTTATCTGAAGCTGAGCGAGGGGAAATTGAAGCTTATTTAAGCGTAGGACTCAAACCTGCTGAGATTGCTCGTAGACTAGGGAGAAATCGCTCTACTATTACTCGTGAAATTAATCGTGGTTCCATAACACAAGTGAAAAAAGTAAATGGGCAAAAGGTCTATTACCAACACTATTATGCAGATGCTGCTCATAACCGTTATCGTCATGCTAGAGAAGCCAGCTATTATTTGAAACTGGATTCCGTATCGGATGACTTTCTGAGAGCATTTACAGAAGCAATGAGAGAGAAACCAAGGGTGCATAGCGTGGATACCTTTGTTCATACCTATAGACTCCAACATGTAGATGCAGTTGTTCCTTCAACCAAGACGCTCTATAACTATATCCATCAAGGATTGTTAGAGATTAAGGTCATTGATTTGCCAAGAGCAGTGCGGATCCGTAAGAAATTTACCAAGCGCCCCTCTACCAAGAAACATCTAGGAAAGTCAATTGAAGAAAGGCCAGAAGAAATCAATAATCGTTCCCGTTTTGGAGATTGGGAAATCGATTCTGTTCTGGGTGGAAAGACAATAGGAGAACCTTCTATTCTAACCTTGGTAGAACGACAAACACGCTATGCTGTCACAAAGAAACTCGTGGAAAAGAAAGCAGAGTATGTCAATCAAGCAGTCTTAGAGTGTATGAAACTTTATCCCATTAAGTCCATAACTGCAGATAATGGAAACGAATTTTCATCATTGAGTAAGATAGAGGGATTAGATGTTTATTTTGCACATGCCTATTCATCTTATGAACGAGGTACAAATGAGAATTTCAATGGACTACTAAGAGAGTTCATTCCGAAGGGGTGTTCGTTAAAAGAACTAAATCAGAATCTTTTAGAGGACTATACAAAGGCTATCAATGAAAGACCTAGACGAATTCATGGCTATCAGTCCGCAAAAAAGCTGTTTGAGCTAACTCAAACAGCTTGAAAGATACTCACTTAATCAGAGGAACATCTTTGTTGCACTTGACTTGACAATTAGGGAAAATGATTTTGGAAGAAAGGGATGAACATGATTCATAAGAATAACTCTCAGATTCAATGGGGAACGAATGTGAGATCCTATATGTTTGGTTCCCAAATTGAACATCATCCAGATGGCTCAGTCAATTTCAGTAACCCCTTGATAGCATCAGGAACTGAGATTCATTCCTGGCTAGCTATTCAAAATTATCAGGCGAGTCGAAAGCAACCTAGCTTACCTTTGTTAAAAAAGGGATATATTTATCGTCTCGAATCACAATTTACAACAGTTCCTGAAGGTACGGTTTATCTTAAATTAAGCTTCTTAAATCGTTATGGTGAGGAAGTTAAGCAGATGATTGAAAAAAAACAATCTTTCACTTTCGTCTATCCTCATGAAGCCTACAATTATTCCATCTCCCTCTTGAGTGCTGGAATGGTAGAATTGGATTTTAAGGGAATGACAATCACTGAAGTAGGAGAAGAAAATGTTTAATTCTTTAAATCCTTTAAAACCAGTAAAAAGTGTACTCAAGCAAGTTAATGGTTGGGCTGAGCAGATGGCACAACTGGATGACCAGTCATTAAAAGATAAAACTACTGAATTTAGAGAACGGCTAGACAAAGGCGAAAGTTTAGATGATTTATTACCAGAGGCTTACGCAGTAGTACGTGAAGCAGCTAAGCGTGTATTAGGTATGTTTCCCTATGATGTTCAGGTTATGGGAGCAATCGTTATGCATCAGGGAAATATTGCTGAGATGAGTACAGGAGAAGGTAAGACCTTAACAGCAACCATGCCAGTTTACTTAAATGCACTGACAGGACAAGGAGCAATACTTGTAACGACAAACGAATACTTAGCAAAACGTGATGCTGAAGAAATGGGACAGGTTTACGAGTTTCTAGGTCTAACCATTGGCGTTCCTTTTGCAGAGGATGGTGAAGAACTTGATACCTTTGAAAAAAGGGAGATTTACGCTTCTGATATTATCTATACGACAAATAGTGGTTTGGGCTTTGACTATCTTATTGACAATCTAGCTTCGAATAAAGACGGTAAATACATGCGTCCTTTTAACTTTGCTATTATTGATGAGGTTGATTCCGTCTTACTGGATAGTGCGCAAACTCCCTTGGTTATTTCAGGTTCTCCTCGTGTTCAATCCAACTATTATGCTATGATTAATACACTCATGACGACATTGGTTGAGGATCAGGACTATATTTTCAAGGAAGAAAAGGGTGAAGTTTGGCTGACAACTAAAGGTGCAAAGTTAGCTGAAAATTATCTAGGAATTAGTAATCTCTATGCCAAAGAGAATGCTACATTTGCGCGTCACCTTATTTATGCTCTCCGAGCTCATACCCTATTCAAAAAGGATAAAGATTATATTGTTCGTCAAGGAAAAGATGGACCAGAAGTTGTTCTTTTAGATAAAGCGACTGGACGCTTGATGGAATTGACCAAACTCCAAGGAGGCATGCATCAGGCAATTGAAGCCAAGGAGCTTGTAAAGTTATCTCCCGAAACACGTGCCATGGCTTCTGTCACCTATCAAAGCCTTTTTCGTAAGTTCAAAAAGATTTCAGGTATGACTGGGACTGGTAAGACGGCAGAAAAAGAATTTTTGGATACTTACGGAATGCAAGTTGTTCAAATTCCGACCAATCGTCCGAAACAAAGGATAGATTATCCAGACAATCTTTATGTAACTTTACCAGAAAAAATCTATGCTTCTCTAGAGTATGTTAAGCATTATCATCGAAAAGGGAATCCTCTCCTAATATTCGTTGGTTCGGTTGAAATGTCTGAATTATATTCTAACCTTCTCCTAAGGGAAGGAATTGCCCACAATCTTTTAAATGCTAATAATGCTCCTAGAGAAGCTGAGATGATAGCTGAATCAGGTCAGATGGGTGCTGTCACGGTAGCTACTTCTATGGCGGGACGAGGGACCGATATTAAGTTGGGACCTGGAGTCGCCGAATTAGGTGGTCTTGTTGTCATTGGGACTGAACGTATGGAAAGTCAGCGTATTGATTTACAAATCAGAGGACGTTCAGGACGTCAGGGAGATCCTGGAATGTCTAAATTTTTTGTTTCACTTGAAGATGATGTTATCAAAAAGTATGGCCCTAACTGGGTACATAAATATTATAAAGACTACACTATTGATGAGAAAACTGAGAGTATAGAATTAGTAGGGCGACGCTACAGACGTTTGGTTGAGAAGGCGCAAAGAGCTAGTGACAGTGCGGCACGTTTTTCACGTAAGCAAACACTAGAATATGCTGAGAGTATGAACATTCAACGGGAACTCATTTATGCCCAACGAAATCACCTTATTAATCAAGATCAGGATTTAACAGATACCATTGAGCAGGTTCTTGATGACTATATTGATATTGCTCTGGTTGAAGAAGATCTTAGCGAGAAGGAGAAGTTGTATCACTTTATTCTCAAAAACATTAGTTTTCATATTGAGAAAATTCCAGATGATCTGGATATTGATGATGTCGAAGCTGTGGCTGAACTTATCTATCAGTTTGCTTATAAGGAAATAGATGATAAAAAGAAACAATTAGACACCATTGATCTTTTTGGATATTTCCAATGTCTATCACTTCTTAAGGCTATTGATGATAATTGGATTGAACAGGTTGACTATTTACAACAACTCCAACAAGCTATTGGGAGTCAAACGGCTAGTCAGAAGAATCCAATTGTTGAATATTATCAGGAAGCATTTGCAGGTTTTGAAACCATGAAGAAGCAGATCAAAAAAGACATGGTTCGCAATCTTTTACTCAGTCAAGTGCTTGTTAGTGAGGATGGTAATATCGTGACCTACTTCCCATAGGAAAGAGAGAAATATGACAAATAAAGACTTATTTCATAATGCGGTTGAAGGCCGTATGGAGGAGCTAAAACAAAAGCCCATAGTGGAGGAAAAAGAAACTAGGGGCGAGAAAATAAATAAGATTTTCTTTTTTATGTTAGGCTTTGTTATTATAATTAGTTTAATTTTTACTTTAATAGGTATGTTGAGGTAGTCTATGCAAATATTCTTTATGATTTTACTCATCATTTTAAGTGTGTCACTTATTATTACTGTAACACTGCAGCCTAGGCAAATTCAGATTTTTTCGAGTGATGCCACGAGTAATATTGGTAGGACCAGTTACTGGGCAAGCCAAACTCTTCTAAAGGGCCTGACCCTAGGTCTTAGTTCTGCATTATTTGTTGTTCTATTGGTCATGATGGTTATCTCTTATCATTAGTTATAGTTGATTATCATAGATTAATGGGGTTAAACTGACTATTTTTATAAAGTAATCTTCCCTCAAACATTAAGTTTCTGAGGGATTTTTTATGTTTCTTTGATTTACAAAAAAAGTTGAAAATAATAAAGTTTGAAAAATAAGTTATAGTACTAATTTTTTGACTATTTTTATGATAAAATGGGATAATATGCTTATGAAAAAGATATAGAAATAAAAAATAAATGAAAAGGTTTATATATGTTTTTTAGAAGAAATGAGGGTCAGTACCGAGAAACTGATCGTGTGACACGTTTTAAATTGGTAAAGTCAGGGAAACATTGGTTACGTGCCGCAACTTCTCACTTTGGGCTTTTTAAGACTTGAATATACAATATAAGTGCACAATAAAAACTCATAAGATTTTCTAGTAAAATAGAATTGAACGAACTAGTTACGAAAGGAAATCTTATGAGCTACCATCATTTTACCATAGACGAGCGTGAAAGTATTCTCATTTACCGTACGCAAGGCCTAAATTTTTCTCAAATTGCTAAGTTACTTCATCGTCATCCATCTAGTATTAGTCGTGAGTGGAAGCGCCATACAAAATCAGGAGCTTATTCTCCAAATCATGCACAGGAATCGTACCATAATGCCAAATCACACTGTGGGCGGAAACGGATGCTTGAAATAGATCACAATTTAAGCAATACCATCAAACATCTATTTCTCGATTACCAATGGTCTCCTGAAGAAATAGAAGGTCGGTTGCGCTTAGAGTATGGGAAAACTGTTGTTAGTTATCAAACAATCTATAGAGCCATTTATCGAGGACATTTTGAGGATAACTCATTATCTCATGGTGCTCGTGGTGTCATTCGTAAACTTCGTCATCGTGGGAAAACACGTCATACAAAAGGTCATGTTGAAAATAGAGGGAAAATATCCATTTCTCATACAATTCACGAAAGACCAGAAGAGGCTAATAATCGAACTAGAATAGGAGATTGGGAAGCCGATACTGTTGCAGGTAAAACTGGAAAAGCTTGTTTAGTGACTCTAACAGACCGTTATTCTCGTTTTCTAAAAATCAAAAAGGTAGCTGTTAAGAAAAGCAAGTTGGTAATAGAAGCTATGGTAAAACTGTTAGAACCCTTGACGAAGTATACAGTAACTCCTGATAGAGGGAAAGAATTCACGTATCATCAGAAATTGAGTGATCAATTGAACATTGAAGTCTATTTTCCTGACCCTCATGCTCCATGGCAACGAGGAACCAATGAGAACACGAATGGATTACTTAGAGAATATTTTCCAAAGGGTAGTGATCTAACATTGGTTGATGATCAGACTATTCAGCTATGGGAGAACAAACTTAATAATAGGCCACGAAAATGTCTTAACTGGAAAACACCTTATGAAGTATTCTATGGGGAAAGTATGCACTTAATTTGACAATTCAAGGATAATAAGTGGTCGAGTGGATGCGTCATCTGTATCAGTTCATCAAGTTGAGGAAGAAGTACCTTTAGTCACAAGTGACAGACTTTTAAAGGGAGTAGCCGCGACTGGAGCTCTACTAGGTGGAGGAGTAGCGACTTATGTGGTTCAAGCTGATGAAGTAACAAGTCCATCAGCGGTAGAGCATACGGTTAGTCCGACGACAGATGTTTTGGCAGCTTCTGATTCAGCGGTTTTGGGTCATTCTGGAGCTATTACAGAATCTGCAGTCAGAGGAGATGTAGTTAGTCAGTCAGCCTCAGCCACAGATTCAGTATCAAACTCAGTAGATTCAGTCTCACTATCGCTATCAGCAAGTCATCAGGCTTCTGCGTCAGTATCAGCGAGCCTTTCGACCTCAGTCTCAACCTCTGCTAGTACGTCAGCTTCGACAAGTGCGAGTGAGTCAGCCAGCACCAGTGCTTCGGCTTCACAGAAAGCTTCGGAGTCTACTTCAGTTTCAATGAGTAGTTCAAAGGCGACAGGGCATGCCAGTGAGACATCAAGTAGTCAAGTTACTGCTACGAGCCAGACGGGGTCTGAGAGTGGTGCAGTCTCAATGCGTTCAGAAGGCTTAGACACTAATGAGACATCACGTTTATCAGATTTAACAACAAGAGCGTCAGTACCGACAGTCTCAGCACAAGCAGCAGAAGTGGCCTCAGAAGCTACAGCAGTAGCTAATACTGCTGTGGTAGCGAGTATTGAGGCGGATAAGAAGCGTCAAGAGCAAGAAGCCAAGCTTACCTCACTGTCTACTGAAATTGGAACCTATCTTGGTCGATTAGCTCAGTTAGGTGATACGGAAAGTTATATTCTTTCGGTTAAGCCAAGTCTAGAAACTATGGAGTCTGCCTTATCTGCTTCAACATCAGATTTGACCAGTCTTGTTAGCCAAGCAAGTATTGTAAAAGATACCTTGTCTAATTTTGAATCTCAAGCGATTGGAAGTGCTTCGGAGTCTTTGAGTTTACATACATCAGAGATACTATCGCTTGCTTACAGTGAATCTACTAGTCTGTCTCTTGAAGACTTAGGATCAACTGAAGTAGCAAATAGGCTTTCAATGAGTAAGACTACTCTGGAACAAAATGCATCTGAAGCACAATTACTTGTCAGTTTGGCAGACCGTTATTTAAATAGTGTGACGGATGCCCAAGCTCGCGCAGATCTTAGTGAAGCCATCCAAACTGTTCGCACTGAGTTGACAAAAGCTAACACTTTGCTTTCTCAAAATGAGGGAGATTTTGAAGGGCAACGCAGTCGTTTAGGCTTGGCTGTTGAGCAAATGATGAGCACCATGCAACAGACTGGTTTCACAGGAAATGTGGTCAATTCAAATGGTTCTCAAAGCATCGCCATCAATTTAGCAGCAACAGCTAATGCTGTTCAAACTTATCTTGATTCAAATGGTCGTAGACAGTATATTTATTCAGGTACTTTGACAGGATCAGATGTTTCTGAGGGTGGGAAAAATACGATTATCCAATCGATGACCTATTCTTATGATACTGGAACCAACAAGACTACTTGGGTAGTAACGGTTAAGCCGTCCTTTAATACGAATAATGAATTTGGTATTTTAGTAACATCAGATGATACCATTAATTCTGTAACCATGACTTACCATGATAATGGGAATTTGATTACAACAGAAGATTGGACTTCAAAATTGACTAAAGCAAGTTCAATGCCCTATTCAAATTTGAAGGCAGTTCGTCAGCAGTGGAGAACCATTGGTGGTGGTGTTGCGGATAATATGAAATGGACAATTGTTACCGAAGGGTCAAATCGAAACCTTTATGTTCGAACTGCAACAGCAATCGTTGAATCAACACTGAGTGGAATTCTGACATCGGATGGGAATACGGCTTATCAACAACGTTATGATGAGTCGCCTCTAGCCGGTTTGGATATTGATGATAAAAATGATGCTATTCTGTCAGATTCCGCTAGCCAGTCTGCTTCGACAAGTGCGAGTATGTCAGCCAGTACGTCGGCCTTACAAAGTGCTTCAACAAGTGCTAGCGCATCAGCACGGACGTCTGCTTCGATGAGTGCCTCAATCAGTGCCTCACAAAGTGCTTTAACGAGTGCGAGTGAGTCGGCAAGTACGTCCGCGTCACAGAGTGCCTTAACTAGTGCCTCAGAATCAGCTAGCACCTCAGCGTCACAGAGTGCGTCAACCAGCGCAAGTGAATCTGCAAGTACGTCTGCATCCATGAGTGCATCGACAAGTGCATCAGAGTCTGCAAGTACGTCAGCTTCGATGAGTGCCTCAACAAGTGCTAGCGAGTCCGCCAGCACATCCGCATCGCAAAGTGCTTCAACCAGCGCCAGCGAATCAGCAAGTACGTCCGCGTCACAGAGCGCCTCAACAAGTGCATCTGAATCAGCAAGTACGTCCGCGTCAATGAGTGCTTCAACTAGCGCCAGTGAATCTGCAAGCACCAGTGCGTCGATGAGTGCCTCAACGAGTGCGTCTGAATCAGCAAGTACGTCCGCGTCAATGAGTGCCTCAACGAGTGCTTCAGAATCAGCAAGTACGTCGGCATCCATGAGTGCGTCAACCAGTGCCAGTGAGTCCGCAAGTACATCAGCGTCGCAAAGTGCGTCAACCAGCGCAAGTGAATCCGCAAGTACCAGTGCCTCACAGAGCGCTTCAACGAGTGCATCAGAGTCAGCAAGTACGTCAGCATCGATGAGTGCCTCAACCAGTGCTAGCGAATCTGCAAGTACATCTGCGTCAATGAGCGCCTCAACCAGTGCATCAGAATCAGCAAGTACGAGTGCCTCAATGAGTGCCTCAACCAGCGCCAGCGAGTCAGCAAGTACGTCGGCTTCCATGAGCGCCTCAACAAGTGCCAGCGAATCCGCAAGTACAAGTGCTTCCATGAGTGCCTCAACCAGTGCGAGTGAGTCCGCAAGTACGTCAGCGTCACAGAGCGCTTCAACAAGTGCGAGCGAGTCAGCAAGTACGTCAGCATCCATGAGCGCCTCAACCAGTGCTAGCGAATCTGCAAGTACATCTGCGTCAATGAGCGCCTCAACCAGTGCATCAGAATCAGCAAGTACGAGTGCCTCAATGAGTGCATCAACCAGCGCCAGCGAGTCAGCAAGTACGTCGGCTTCCATGAGCGCTTCAACAAGTGCGAGCGAATCCGCAAGCACGTCCGCTTCAATGAGTGCATCAACGAGTGCGTCTGAATCAGCAAGTACGTCAGCATCCATGAGCGCCTCAACAAGTGCCAGCGAATCAGCAAGTACATCTGCCTCACAGAGTGCATCAACGAGTGCGTCTGAATCAGCAAGTACGTCAGCATCCATGAGTGCCTCAACAAGTGCATCTGAATCAGCCAGCACTTCAGCATCGCAAAGTGCATCAACGAGCGCATCAGAGTCAGCAAGTACATCAGCATCGATGAGCGCTTCAACAAGTGCTTCAGAGTCCGCAAGTACCAGTGCGTCGATGAGCGCCTCAACGAGTGCAAGTGAGTCCGCAAGTACGTCGGCTTCCATGAGCGCTTCAACGAGTGCTTCAGAGTCTGCAAGTACTTCAGCGTCACAGAGTGCCTCAACAAGTGCATCTGAATCAGCCAGCACTTCAGCATCGCAAAGTGCTTCAACAAGTGCTTCAGAGTCCGCAAGTACGTCGGCTTCCATGAGCGCCTCAACCAGTGCATCAGAATCAGCCAGCACTTCAGCATCGCAAAGTGCCTCAACGAGCGCATCAGAATCCGCAAGCACGTCCGCTTCAATGAGTGCATCAACGAGTGCGTCTGAATCTGCAAGTACGTCCGCGTCAATGAGTGCCTCAACGAGTGCTTCAGAATCAGCAAGTACGTCGGCATCCATGAGTGCGTCAACCAGTGCCAGTGAGTCCGCAAGTACATCAGCGTCGCAAAGTGCGTCAACCAGCGCAAGTGAATCCGCAAGTACCAGTGCCTCACAGAGCGCTTCAACGAGTGCATCAGAGTCAGCAAGTACGTCAGCATCCATGAGCGCCTCAACAAGTGCCAGCGAATCAGCAAGTACATCTGCCTCAATGAGTGCCTCAACCAGTGCGAGTGAGTCAGCAAGTACGTCAGCGTCACAGAGCGCTTCAACAAGTGCATCAGAATCAGCCAGCACTTCAGCATCGCAAAGTGCCTCAACGAGCGCATCAGAGTCAGCAAGTACATCAGCATCGATGAGCGCTTCAACAAGTGCTTCAGAGTCCGCAAGTACCAGTGCGTCGATGAGCGCATCAACGAGTGCAAGTGAGTCAGCAAGTACGTCGGCTTCCATGAGCGCTTTAACGAGTGCTTCAGAGTCTGCAAGTACTTCAGCGTCACAGAGTGCCTCAACAAGTGCGAGCGAATCCGCAAGTACATCTGCGTCCATGAGTGCCTCAACAAGTGCTAGTGAGTCAGCAAGTACGTCAGCGTCCATGAGCGCCTCAACAAGTGCGAGTGAATCTGCAAGTACTTCAGCGTCCATGAGTGCGTCAACTAGCGCATCAGAATCGGCAAGTACGTCGGCTTCCATGAGTGCCTCAACAAGTGCGAGCGAATCCGCAAGTACATCGGCCTCAATGAGCGCCTCAACAAGTGCATCAGAGTCCGCAAGTACTTCAGCATCCATGAGTGCATCGACCAGTGCGAGCGAGTCAGCAAGTACGTCAGCGTCGATGAGCGCTTCAACAAGTGCGAGTGAATCAGCAAGTACGTCAGCATCCATGAGTGCTTCAACAAGTGCGAGCGAATCAGCAAGTACGTCAGCATCGATGAGTGCTTCAACGAGTGCGTCTGAATCGGCAAGTACGTCAGCGTCACAGAGTGCATCAACAAGTGCGAGCGAATCCGCAAGTACTTCAGCATCACAAAGTGCATCAACAAGTGCGAGCGAATCCGCAAGTACATCAGCGTCCATGAGTGCATCAACAAGTGCGAGCGAATCCGCAAGTACAAGCGCCTCACAGAGTGCATCAACAAGTGCATCTGAATCAGCCAGCACTTCAGCATCACAAAGTGCATCGATGAGCACCTCAACCAGTGCCAGTGAGTCCGCAAGTACGTCAGCATCGATGAGTGCGTCAACAAGTGCTAGCGAGTCCGCAAGTACCTCAGCGTCGATGAGTGCATCAACCAGCGCCAGTGAGTCAGCAAGCACAAGTGCATCGATGAGCACCTCAACCAGTGCCAGTGAGTCCGCAAGTACCTCAGCTTCAATGAGTGCGTCAACAAGTGCTAGCGAGTCCGCAAGTACCTCAGCGTCGATGAGTGCATCAACCAGCGCCAGTGAGTCAGCAAGCACAAGTGCATCGATGAGCACCTCAACCAGTGCCAGTGAGTCCGCAAGTACCTCAGCTTCAATGAGTGCGTCAACAAGTGCTAGCGAGTCCGCAAGTACCTCAGCGTCGATGAGCGCTTCAACAAGTGCTAGCGAATCCGCAAGTACCAGTGCTTCAATGAGTGCCTCAACCAGTGCGAGCGAATCGGCAAGTACTTCAGCGTCCATGAGTGCATCAACGAGTGTGTCAGAATCAGCAAGTACTTCAGCGTCAAGCTCAGTTATCACAAGCATGGGAGAACCTGCGATTCACTCCCTTGACAGTGTTGATATTAATAGTGTTATTGTTTCTGATTCGATTAGTATGTCAGTATCGGCCTCGATTTCTCTATCAGTAAGTGCTTCAACTTCAGCAAGTATCAGTGCGTCACAGAGTGCCTCATCCAGCGCTAGTGAATCCGCAAGTACGTCAGCGTCCATGAGCGCCTCAACCAGTGCTAGTGACTCATCACCTACGTCTGTAGCTAGTGCTTCAAGCTCTGAAAGTATGTCTCCTAAGGATCATACTGAAGCCAAACAACTTCCGAAGACTGGAGAAACTGAATCGTCGTTAGCTACACTCTTCGGTGCCTTAGCGACGGCAACTGGTCTCGCCTTTCTTGCCAAACGCAAGAAGGACGACCCAGAAGATGACAGTTTATAATTTTAGTGTTAGGTAGTCATTGTCAATTTTTTAATAAAATACCACTCTTATTAGTACATTGTTAAATAAGAGTGGTGTTTTTTGCTGTCTAGTGATATTAAGATGAAAACTTTAGAAAGAGGTACTCATCAGATATAATTAGAAAATTCGGAATTCTGATTAATCTTACTAAGAGGAATTTTCCTTAATCATTTTTTTCGAGAGATGTCATATTCTATTTCTACCTTTTCATTGTTATCATCCTGGGGAAATCACCCTTTTTTAGACTTGTAAAAGCAATGTAGGAAAGGGCGATAAAAAAATTCAAAAAATAAGATACTATATTAGATTTTTGGGTTAAGGATATGATAAAATAAATAGTAATATACTAATAAACTAGCTAAAAATGAAAAGGTGTATATATGTTTTTTAGAAGAAATGAGGGTCAGTACCGAGAAACTGATCGTGTGACACGTTTTAAATTGGTAAAGTCAGGGAAACACTGGTTACGTGCCGCAACTTCTCACTTCGGACTTTTTAAGATAATAAGTGGTCGAGTGGATGCGTCATCTGTATCAGTTCATCAAGTTGAGGAAGAAGTACCTTTAATCACAAGTGACAGACTTTTAAAGGGAGTAGCCGCGACTGGAGCTCTACTAGGTGGAGGAGTAGCGACTTATGTAGTTCAAGCTGATGAAGTAACAAGTCCATCAGCGGTAGAGCATACGGTTAGTCCGACGACAGATGTTTTGGCAGCTTCTGATTCAGCGGTTTTGGGTCATTCGGGAGCTATTACAGAATCTGTAGTCAGAGGGGATGTTGTTAGCCAGTCAGCCTCAGCCACAGATTCAGTATCAAACTCAGTAGACTCAGTCTCACTATCGCTATCGGCAAGTCATCAGGCTTCTGCGTCAGTATCAGCGAGCCTTTCGACCTCAGTCTCAACCTCTGCTAGTACGTCAGCTTCAACAAGTGCTTCGGCTTCGCAGAAAGCTTCGGAATCTACTTCAGTTTCAATGAGTAGTTCAAAGGCGACAGGGCATGCCAGTGAGACATCAAGTAGTCAAGTTACTGCTACGAGTCAGACGGGGCCTGAAAGTGGTACAGGCTCAATGCGTTCAGAAGGTTTAGACACCAATGAGACATCACATTCATCAGATTTAACAACAAGAGCGTCAGTACCGACAGTCTCAGCACAAGCAGCAGAGGTTACCTCAGAAGTTACAGCAGTAGCTAATACTGCTGTGGCGGTGAGTATTGAGGCGGATAAGAAGCGTCAAGAGCAGGAAGCCAAGCTTAACTCACTGTCTACTGAAATTGGAACTTATCTAGGAAGACTAGGCAATCGTGAAGGAGCGGAAAGTGCCCTTCTAAAAGGAAATGCTACGATTGAAGCGATTCAAAATGCTTTGAGAGATCCGAATGCTGACCTCAACGCCCTTATCTCTGAAGCTACTAGAACCCGTAATACTGTGGTCAATACGGTGTTACGTGCAAATTCTGGACTTCGAGACAGCCGTAATGGGAGAGCACTTCCGACAGGAACAGGTTTCAGAGCAGCAACAAATATTGGGAATGCTACTTACACGCCAAAAGCAGCACTTCATGTTACGCCGGAAGATCAAATGGATTACTTCCAGACTAACGGTTCGGCAACCTTTAATAATGGCACTGTGACCTTAACCACTGCGAGTGGTGGCCAAGCAGGTTCATATACATTAAAGAATAAGATTGATATGACCGAGAGTTTTGTGCTCAAAGGAAAAATCAATCTAGGTGATGCTTATGAAAGGTTTAGAAATAATGGTCATGACGGTGGTGACGGTGTTGCAGCTATTTTCTCTACGGGTAACGTTGGTGAAATAGGAAATGCTAATGGTAATGGATCAGGCGCCAGTCTTGGGATGGGGGGGACCAACCTTAAAGGATCCTTTGGTTTTAAACTTGATACATGGCATAATACGAGTGCTCCACTTCCCCAAAATATGGCTTCAGCAGATCCCTCACGTGTTGGTGGTGGCGGAGCATTCGGAGGATTTATTTATAGTTATAATGGGACGAAATATATTAATGCACAAGGACGAGTTTATCCTGTTATTTCGACTTTTTCTAAACTTCAAACGAATCCAACAAATAATTCTTTCCAAAATTACACTGTAAATTATGATGGTAAGACTAAAGTTATGACCGTAAATTATGCTGGACAGACTTGGTCTTATAATTTAGCAAATCAGAAAATTGGTCAACAAAGTGATTATCTGGTTGATGATAAAGTTAGAAATACAAATGTTCTTTGGAACGATACAAAGAATATGACACTGTTGTCAAATGCAGGAAATCCTAGTGAATTAGCTTTTGCATTATTTGCTTCAACTGGTTCAGGTGTTAACTTACAACAATTTCGACTTGAATCCTTCGATTACACCACAGGTGGATCTTACATTACGATCAAGTATGTAGATGATATTACAGGAGTGGAGCTCAAACCATCTAAAACCATTTCTGGTCTAGGAGGAAATATCCAAGATTTAACAAGTTACCTGGATATTCCTGGTTACAAAGTTCAACGAAATAATGCCAACACATATAATCTCTATAGAGGCGGAAACAAGATTGAATTTAAGAAAGGAAAGGTAACAGTTACCTATACCTACTCTCCTACAGTAGAGAAAAAGGTGGATCGTATCTATACCTATGTTGGTGAAAATGCTTCTGATTTAACTGTCGCTCAAAATTTTGTAAAGACTCAAACAGGTGTGACCCTAGCAAGTGATACCAAGTACGAATTTGCAACACCTTTTGATACGTCTGATCAAGGTGATAAACAGGCTACTGTAAAAGTCACCATGCCGAATGGCTATGTTCAAACAGTTGATATCCCCTACACTGTTTATCCATCTCTTAGCGCCAAAAGTCCAATCTACGACTTTAAAGGACAATCACTGACAAATGGTTCAGCTTCAGGTGGTGGTTATTACAGTTACCTTACGAAATTAGGTACGGGTGCTTGGTATCCTTCAGGAATGTCTTGGGGACTTTATGATGGAACCACGAAGATTGATGATATCAATACCGATACGGTAGGTTATAAAGACTATACGTTAAAAGCAGTTTTTCCAAAGGGTCGGTATGGTGAAACGGAATCTAGCAAGTTACTGACGGTTTCATCTACTTTCCGACACATTGTTTATGATCTTGTTGCCAACCCGACACCAAACCCTACGAGATCTTGGGTCTTTACTCAAGGTGACAATGTTACAATTAATGCAATCAGCGCAGTGCAGTATGCATCTGGTTCGAATGCAATCACTCCTGTGGCCAATGATACCTTCACCTGGAAAAACAATGATGCTCCGAGCATGGATCAAATCGGAAAATTCACGAAAACAGTTATTGTAAAAACTGGTGAGGATGGAGCAGGACATAGAGCCACTAAAGAGATTGATGTTGTCGTAACGGTCAATCCAAAAGTAGCAACGATTACGACTGATTTGACCGGTAAAGCTGGTATGAAGAATCAGCAGATTGCAGTAACAGCTTCACCAGGTGCAACCGTTACGTTGAGCAATTCAGCAGGGAGGGCTATTGGAACTGCAGTAGCTGATGCATCTGGGAATGCAACTGTCACAGTCACAACAGCTTTGCCATATGGAAATATCCAAGCAAGTACATCTAAGACAGGGCCGACAGAAACAGGTGGCACAGCGACTTACACAGCTTCTGGAAATTCAAAATTAGCGACTTATGCTGCACCTAAAGCGAAGGCGGATAGGCTCTATGCCCTTCATCATGAAGGTTCTCCAGAATTAAGTATTCCAAGTAATTTTGTAAAATTAGCCAATGATTTAGCTTTGCCTTCAGGAAGTTCAGTACGTTGGAAGACATCAAAAGATCTAATCAATACCAATACGGTAGGGGATCGAGTTGCGGAGGTTACTGTTCAACTTCCAGGGGATTCTCAAACTTACACGGTTTCAGTTCCTTACACCATTTTACCGACGATTGAAGCTAAGAGTCCTATTTATGATCTTAAAGGCCAAGGTCTTCATAATGGAAAAGATGAGAGTAATTATATTAAATCAGACACTACAGATGTTTCTTATACAACACAATGGACAGATGCGTCTGGAGTCAGCTTTACCACTATCCCATTAACAGTTGATAACACAGGAACATTTACCTATGCCATTAAGCGGATTTATGATGTGGGGCGTTATGGAGCAACGACAGATACTTCTAAATTGCTTACGACTTCAACGACACTCGAACACCGTGTTATTGAACTCACAACCAAACACAAAGTTTTCCATCAAAATGTAGAAGATGAAAATTATAGAACTAGTAAAGATCCGGCTAGTTGGGTGACTATTACGGGAAATCCTAATTTTATAGGGGAATTCAGAGATGGCTTAGGACCAGACATTACAACTGCTGGGAAAGCTACATTAGACATTGCTTATACGATCACAGATGATAAGTCAGATATCCCTCTGACGATTCCAATAACTGCCGAATATACGGTTATCCCTACTCCAGTGATCTCTGAGGACTCAGTGACAGAGACAGGTGGCTTACCAGGTAAATCTATTCAAGTCACGAACGTTCTACCTAGTTCCACGGTCACTTTGACTTTGAATGGGCATCAGTTTACCAAGGAGGCAGGAGCTAGTGATGAAAGTGTTACTTTTACGGCACAGGATCTGAAGCAAGCCTATGATGATAACAATGGCTTATTGCCTGTAGGTACTGTTACGGCTACAAGCACATTTGAAGGGGAAACTTCAGAAAAGGCTACAGCGACGATTACGGCAGAAACAGTGAAACCAACTGTTGAGTATAAGGTTAAGGTAAACGGCAAAGATCCTCAGATAGGAATAAATGGTGACTATGTTTTCTATGCTGGAGATGTCATCCAAGTGACCGTTACTGGTAAAGACAATAGCGGTAAGCTTGCTACCTTACGAGTAACTGGGAATGCGACTGTCCTTTCAGATTTCTTCCAGGGAAATACAAACTGGGGAACGGGTGCTATTCCAAATATTATCAATACCGTTATGAGCGATGACCAGACAACCTTTACCTTTACCGTTGTTCCAAAGAGTGACTTGATTTGGGGAGCAGGTAACCGTTGGGGACGTCGTGTAGAAGCAGTCGACCTAAGTGGAAATAAGACTTTATCTGATGAATTTGGTGTTAGACAAGGTCAATTAAAAGATCTATTTAACAAGCCTTCGATAACTGTTACACAAGTAAAGGATATCGGTCACTTAACAGAGACAGATAAAGCTAAAGTTCGTGAAGAAATCATGAAGGCGCATGATAGAGTGATTGCTAATGGCCGAGATCGTATTGCAAGTATTGAAATCAGTAACGATGGTGTTGCAACAGTCTATTACAAAGATTTCGATAAGAATCAAACAAATCAATCTCAATACCCACTAACAACATATACACAAAGTGAAACGGTATCAGATACTGTGTACAAGTCAGAATCAACAAGTACAAGTACATCTGCCAGTGAATCAGCAAGTACGTCCGCAAGAGAAAGCGAATCTGTAAGTACAAGCGCAAGTGAATCAGCAAGTACGTCCGCATCGCAAAGTGCTTTTACGAGTGCGAGTGAGTCGGCAAGTACATCGGCATCAATGAGTGCCTTAACTAGTGCATCAGAATCCGCAAGTACATCCGCGTCACAGAGTGCATCGACAAGTGCATCAGAGTCAGCAAGTACCTCGGCCTCAATGAGCGCCTCAACGAGTGCATCAGAATCGGCAAGTACGTCAGCCTCAATGAGTGCTTCAACGAGTGCGTCTGAATCCGCAAGTACAAGCGCATCGCAAAGTGCATCGACAAGTGCATCAGAGTCAGCAAGTACCTCGGCCTCCATGAGCGCCTCAACGAGTGCTTCAGAATCGGCAAGTACGTCAGCGTCCATGAGCGCTTCAACAAGTGCGAGCGAGTCAGCCAGTACTTCAGCATCGATGAGCGCCTCAACGAGTGCTTCAGAATCGGCAAGTACGTCAGCCTCAATGAGTGCTTCAACAAGTGCGAGCGAGTCAGCCAGTACTTCAGCGTCCATGAGCGCTTCAACGAGTGCCAGTGAGTCAGCCAGTACGTCAGCATCCATGAGCGCTTCAACGAGTGCCAGTGAATCAGCCAGTACGTCAGCATCCATGAGTGCCTCAACGAGTGCTTCAGAATCGGCAAGTACGTCGGCCTCAATGAGTGCTTCAACGAGTGCATCTGAATCAGCCAGCACTTCAGCATCGCAAAGTGCTTCAACCAGTGCGAGCGAGTCAGCAAGTACAAGTGCCTCACAGAGTGCTTCGACAAGTGTTTCAGAATCCGCAAGTACGTCGGCCTCAATGAGTGCTTCAACCAGCGCCAGTGAGTCCGCAAGTACCAGTGCATCGATGAGCGCTTCAACAAGTGCTTCAGAATCAGCCAGTACGTCTGCCTCAATGAGTGCCTCAACGAGTGCGTCAGAATCAGCCAGCACGTCCGCGTCAATGAGTGCCTCAACCAGCGCTAGCGAATCGGCAAGTACGTCCGCATCCATGAGCGCTTCAACGAGTGCCAGTGAATCAGCCAGTACGTCAGCATCAATGAGCGCTTCAACAAGTGCTTCAGAATCCGCAAGTACATCTGCCTCAATGAGTGCCTCAACAAGTGCATCTGAATCAGCCAGCACTTCAGCATCGATGAGTGCGTCAACGAGCGCATCAGAGTCAGCAAGTACCTCGGCATCAATGAGTGCATCAACAAGTGCATCAGAGTCCGCAAGTACCAGTGCCTCACAGAGTGCCTCAACAAGTGCAAGCGAATCCGCAAGTACAAGCGCTTCACAAAGTGCCTCAACCAGCGCCAGTGAGTCAGCAAGTACAAGTGCATCGATGAGTGCATCAACAAGTGCGAGCGAGTCAGCAAGCACAAGTGCTTCACAAAGCGCATCAACGAGCGCATCAGAGTCAGCAAGTACGTCAGCATCGATGAGTGCCTCAACAAGTGCCAGTGAGTCCGCAAGTACAAGTGCTTCCATGAGCGCTTCAACGAGTGCCAGTGAGTCAGCAAGTACAAGTGCTTCCATGAGCGCTTCAACAAGTGCGAGTGAATCCGCAAGTACAAGTGCATCGATGAGTGCATCAACAAGTGCGAGCGAGTCAGCAAGCACAAGTGCTTCACAAAGCGCATCAACGAGCGCATCAGAGTCAGCAAGTACCTCGGCATCAATGAGTGCATCGACAAGTGCGAGCGAGTCCGCAAGTACGTCAGCGTCGATGAGTGCCTCAACGAGCGCCAGTGAGTCAGCAAGTACAAGTGCATCCATGAGTGCATCGACAAGTGCGAGTGAATCGGCAAGTACGTCAGCATCGCAAAGTGCTTCAACAAGTGCTTCAGAATCTGCAAGTACGTCAGCGTCACAAAGTGCCTCAACAAGTGCGAGTGAATCCGCAAGTACTTCAGCATCGCAAAGTGCTTCAACCAGTGCATCAGAGTCAGCAAGTACCTCGGCATCAATGAGTGCCTCAACAAGTGCATCAGAGTCCGCAAGTACCAGTGCCTCACAGAGTGCCTCAACAAGTGCAAGCGAATCCGCAAGTACAAGCGCTTCACAAAGTGCCTCAACCAGCGCCAGTGAGTCAGCAAGTACAAGTGCATCGATGAGTGCATCAACAAGTGCGAGCGAGTCAGCAAGCACAAGTGCTTCACAAAGCGCATCAACGAGTGCCAGTGAGTCAGCCAGTACGTCAGCATCCATGAGCGCTTCAACGAGTGCCAGTGAATCAGCCAGTACGTCAGCATCCATGAGTGCCTCAACGAGTGCTTCAGAATCGGCAAGTACGTCGGCCTCAATGAGTGCTTCAACGAGTGCATCTGAATCAGCCAGCACTTCAGCATCGCAAAGTGCTTCAACCAGTGCGAGCGAGTCAGCAAGTACGTCGGCTTCCATGAGTGCCTCAACAAGTGCATCTGAATCAGCAAGTACGTCCGCGTCGATGAGTGCGTCAACTAGCGCCAGTGAGTCAGCAAGTACAAGTGCATCGATGAGCGCCTCAACGAGTGCGAGCGAGTCAGCAAGTACAAGTGCTTCCATGAGCGCTTCAACGAGTGCCAGTGAGTCAGCAAGTACAAGTGCTTCCATGAGCGCTTCAACAAGTGCGAGTGAATCCGCAAGTACAAGTGCATCGCAAAGTGCCTCAACAAGCGCTAGCGAATCCGCAAGTACGTCTGCATCAATGAGTGCGTCAACAAGTGCTAGCGAGTCAGCAAGTACTTCAGCGTCCATGAGCGCTTCAACCAGTGCGAGCGAGTCAGCAAGTACCTCAGCGTCACAGAGCGCTTCAACAAGTGCAAGTGAGTCAGCAAGTACGTCCGCGTCCATGAGTGCCTCAACAAGTGCGAGCGAGTCAGCAAGCACAAGTGCTTCACAAAGCGCATCAACGAGCGCATCAGAGTCAGCAAGTACGTCGGCGTCGATGAGCGCTTCAACAAGTGCTTCAGAATCGGCAAGTACTTCAGCGTCGATGAGTGCGTCAACAAGCGCTAGCGAATCAGCAAGTACGTCTGCCTCAATGAGTGCGTCAACTAGCGCCAGTGAATCAGCAAGTACGTCTGCATCGATGAGCGCTTCAACCAGTGCATCAGAATCGGCAAGTACTTCAGCGTCAATGAGTGCCTCAACAAGTGCGAGCGAGTCAGCAAGTACTTCAGCGTCACAGAGCGCTTCAACGAGTGCCAGCGAGTCAGCAAGTACGTCCGCATCGATGAGCGCTTCAACAAGTGCCAGTGAATCGGCAAGTACGTCCGCGTCCATGAGTGCCTCAACAAGTGCGAGCGAATCAGCAAGTACGTCAGCATCGATGAGCGCTTCAACAAGTGCTTCAGAATCCGCAAGTACATCTGCCTCAATGAGTGCCTCAACAAGTGCATCTGAATCAGCCAGCACTTCAGCATCGATGAGCGCTTCAACAAGTGCTAGCGAATCCGCAAGTACGTCGGCTTCCATGAGCGCTTCAACAAGTGCGAGTGAATCCGCAAGTACAAGTGCGAGTGAGTCAGCAAGTACGTCCGCGTCACAGAGCGCCTCAACCAGTGCATCAGAATCGGCAAGTACGTCGGCTTCCATGAGTGCATCAACCAGCGCCTCAGAATCGGCAAGTACGTCCGCGTCCATGAGCGCTTCAACAAGTGCGAGCGAATCAGCAAGTACGTCAGCATCAATGAGCGCTTCAACAAGTGCTTCAGAATCCGCAAGTACATCTGCCTCAATGAGTGCCTCAACAAGTGCATCTGAATCAGCCAGCACTTCAGCATCGATGAGTGCGTCAACGAGCGCATCAGAGTCAGCAAGTACCTCGGCATCAATGAGTGCATCAACAAGTGCATCAGAGTCCGCAAGTACCAGTGCCTCACAGAGTGCCTCAACAAGTGCAAGCGAATCCGCAAGTACAAGCGCTTCACAAAGTGCCTCAACCAGCGCCAGTGAGTCAGCAAGTACAAGTGCATCGATGAGTGCATCAACAAGTGCGAGCGAGTCAGCAAGCACAAGTGCTTCACAAAGCGCATCAACGAGCGCATCAGAGTCAGCAAGTACGTCAGCATCGATGAGTGCCTCAACAAGTGCCAGTGAGTCCGCAAGTACAAGTGCTTCCATGAGCGCTTCAACGAGTGCCAGTGAGTCAGCAAGTACAAGTGCTTCCATGAGCGCTTCAACAAGTGCGAGTGAATCCGCAAGTACAAGTGCATCGATGAGTGCATCAACAAGTGCGAGCGAGTCAGCAAGCACAAGTGCTTCACAAAGCGCATCAACGAGCGCATCAGAGTCAGCAAGTACGTCAGCATCGATGAGTGCCTCAACAAGTGCGAGCGAGTCAGCAAGCACAAGTGCTTCACAAAGCGCATCAACGAGCGCATCAGAGTCAGCAAGTACCTCGGCATCAATGAGTGCATCGACAAGTGCGAGCGAGTCCGCAAGTACGTCAGCGTCGATGAGTGCCTCAACGAGCGCCAGTGAGTCAGCAAGTACAAGTGCATCCATGAGTGCATCGACAAGTGCGAGTGAATCGGCAAGTACGTCAGCATCGCAAAGTGCTTCAACAAGTGCTTCAGAATCTGCAAGTACGTCAGCGTCACAAAGTGCCTCAACAAGTGCGAGTGAATCCGCAAGTACTTCAGCATCGCAAAGTGCTTCAACCAGTGCATCAGAGTCAGCAAGTACGTCAGCATCGATGAGTGCCTCAACGAGTGCGTCTGAATCTGCAAGTACAAGTGCTTCCATGAGTGCTTCAACTAGCGCATCAGAATCCGCAAGTACGTCAGCCTCAATGAGTGCGTCAACCAGCGCATCAGAATCGGCAAGTACTAGCGCATCAATGAGCGCCTCAACAAGTGCATCTGAATCAGCCAGCACCTCAGCGTCGATGAGCGCTTCAACCAGTGCGTCTGAATCTGCAAGTACGTCAGCATCCATGAGTGCCTCAACGAGCGCCAGCGAGTCAGCAAGTACAAGCGCCTCACAAAGTGCTTCAACCAGCGCAAGTGAATCCGCAAGTACGTCCGCGTCCATGAGTGCATCAACCAGCGCTAGCGAATCGGCAAGTACTTCAGCGTCACAGAGCGCTTCAACGAGTGCCAGTGAGTCAGCAAGTACGTCCGCGTCACAGAGTGCCTCAACGAGCGCCTCAGAGTCAGCAAGCACGAGTGCTTCCATGAGTGCATCAACAAGTGCGAGTGAATCCGCAAGTACCAGTGCATCGATGAGTGCCTCAACCAGTGCCAGTGAGTCCGCAAGTACCAGTGCATCCATGAGCGCCTCAACAAGTGCGAGTGAATCCGCAAGTACGTCAGCATCCATGAGTGCGTCAACTAGCGCATCACAAAGTGCATCAACCAGCGCATCAGAATCAGCAAGTACGTCCGCGTCCATGAGCGCTTCAACGAGTGCTAGTGAGTCAGCAAGTACGTCAGCGTCGATGAGTGCGTCAACCAGCGCTAGCGAATCAGCAAGTACGTCAGCGTCGATGAGCGCATCGACAAGTGCTTCAGAGTCAGCAAGTACGTCAGCGTCGATGAGCGCTTCAACGAGTGCTAGTGAGTCAGCAAGTACTAGCGCATCGCAAAGTGCTTCAACCAGCGCTAGCGAATCAGCAAGTACATCTGCCTCAATGAGCGCCTCTACAAGTGCTTCAGAGTCCGCAAGCACTTCAGCATCGCAAAGTGCTTCAACAAGTGCGTCTGAATCAGCAAGTACAAGTGCATCGCAAAGTGCGTCAACAAGCGCTAGCGAATCCGCAAGTACGTCTGCATCAATGAGCGCTTCAACAAGTGCTTCAGAATCAGCAAGTACTTCAGCGTCACAGAGTGCATCAACAAGCGCTAGCGAATCCGCAAGTACGTCTGCATCAATGAGCGCTTCAACGAGTGCGAGCGAGTCAGCAAGTACGTCTGCATCAATGAGCGCTTCAACAAGTGCTTCATCAAACTCACAGATATCTTCAATGAGTTCAGAGCAATTGACAAACACTTCACTGATAATTAACACATCAGAAAGAACTAGTCTTTCTGTTAATGATCGCAATTCTGACAGTTTCATTCTTAAGGCTAAGGCTGATAGACTTTTGGTACAACCAGAATCTAGGATGCTTCCTAAGTTTATTGAGAGAAGTAATCCACTTGCAGCGGTGTTAGGAGTTCTATCTACTGCAACTGGTCTTGCCTTTCTTGCTAAACGCAAGAAGGATGACCCAGAAGATGACAGTTTATAATTTTAGTGTTAGGTAGTCATCGTCAATTTTTTAATAAAACACCACCCTTATTAGTACATTGTTAAATAAGGGCGGTGTTTTTTGCTGTCTAGTGATATTAAGATGAAAACTTTAGAAAGAAGTATTTATCAGATATGATTGGAAAAATCAGAATTTTTATTAATCTTACCAAGAGGAATTTTCCTTAATCATTTTTTTCGAGAGATATCATATTCTATCGAAAACTTTTCATTGTTATCATTCTGGGAGATCGCCCTTTCTTAGGCTTGTAAAAGCAATGTAGGAAAGGGCGATAAAAAATTCAAAAAAATAAGATACTATATTAGATTTTTTGGTTAGGGATATGATAAAATAGACAGTAATGTGCTAATAAACTAGCTAAAAATGAAAAGGTGTATATATGTTTTTTAGAAGAAATGAGGGTCAGTACCGAGAAACTGATCGTGTGACACGTTTTAAATTGGTAAAGTCAGGGAAACATTGGTTACGTGCCGCAACCTCTCACTTTGGGCTTTTTAAGATAATAAGTGGTCGTGTGGATGCGTCATCTGTATCAGTTCATCAAGTTGAGGAAGAAGTACCTTTAGTCACAAGTGACAGACTTTTAAAGGGAGTAGCCGCAACAGGAGCTCTACTAGGTGGAGGAGTAGCGACTTATGTGGTTCAAGCTGATGAAGCAACAAGTCCATCAGCGGTAGAGCATACGGTTAGTCCTACGACAGATGTTTTGGCAGCTTCTGATTCAGCGGTTTTGGGTCATTCTGGAGCTATTACAGAATCTGCAGTCAGAGGAGATGTTGTTAGCCAGTCAGCCTCAGCCACAGATTCAGTATCAAACTCAGTAGACTCAGTCTCACTATCGCTATCGGCAAGTCATCAGGCTTCTGCGTCAGTATCAACAAGCCTTTCGACCTCAGTCTCAACCTCTGCTAGTACGTCAGCTTCGACAAGTGCGAGTGAGTCAGCCAGCACCAGTGCTTCGGCTTCACAGAAAGCTTCGGAATCTACTTCAGTTTCAATGAGTGGCTCAAAGGCGACAGGGCGAGCCAGTGAGACATCAAGTAGTCATGTTACTGCTACGAGCCAGACGGGGTCTGAGAGTGGTGCAGGCTCAATGCGTTCAGAAGGCTTAGATACCAATGAGGCATCACGTTTATCAGATTTAACACCAAGAGCGTCAGTACCGACAGTCTCAGCACAAGCAGCAGAAGTAGCTTCAGAAGCTACAGCAGTAGCTAATACTGCTGTGGCGGTGAGTATTGAGGCGGATAAGAAGCGTCAAGAGCAAGAGGCAAAGCTTACCTCACTGTCTACTGAAATTGGAACCTATCTAGGGAAACTAGGCAATCGTGAAGGAGCGGAAAGTGCCCTTCTAAAAGGAAATGCTACGATTGAAGCGATTCAAAATGCTTTGACAGATCCAAACGCTGACCTCAACGCCCTTATCTCTGAAGCTACTAGAACACGTAATACTGTGGTCAATACAGTGTTACGCGCAAGTTCTGGTGCTCGTGATTACCGGAATGGAGCACGGATTACTGCTGCCAATACCTTACGTGCATCCTACGATACAAACGCTTCACTGGGAAATGCAACCTATGATCCTAAGGCGCATTTGATTGTAACCAATAAGAATCAATCCACCTACTTTAAAACAACTGGAGATGCCTCTTTAAGTAATGGGATTTTGACCTTGACGCCTAGTGCGCCAAGTCAGGCAGGTGCCTATACCCTAAACACGAAGATTGATATGAACGAAAGTTTCACTCTCACAGGGAAAATTAACCTCGGAGAGGCTTACGAAGGTCGTAATAACAATGGTCATGCGGGTGGTGATGGAATTGCTGCGGTATTCTCAACAGGTGCTATCGGAGAAATTGGAAATGCCAACGGTAATGGATCAGGTGCCAGTCTTGGGATGGGAGGAGATAACCTCAAAGGTTCTTTCGGTTTCAAACTAGATACTTGGCACAATACTGGTGCGCCTAAACCTGAAAATAAGGCCTCTGCTGATCCTAAGTATTCGGGTTATCTAAAAGGAGCTTTTGGAGGCTTTACTTATAACTATAATGGATCAAATAGTACGGCACGTGGAAGTGTTTACCCTGTTATCCGCACCATTACGAAGTTAAATGGGGAAGGTCCTACAGATAATTCATTGAAGGACTATAAGGTTGTCTATGATGGGGATACCAAGGTGATGACAGTCACCTATAATGGACAAACCTGGTCTATGAATCTAAACAATGATCCCATAGCTGTTAATAGTGATATGCCTGTTGATGGTCATCCAAATGCAAGTGCCCTAAAATATGAGAATAAGAGCAGAAGCCTCTTGCAAAATGCGGGTTATCCTGATGAAATGGCCTTTGCCCTCTTTGGGTCGACGGGTTCCGGTTATAATTTACAGCAATTCCAGTTGGAGAAGTTTGATTATTCAGCTCAGGGTGCCTACATTACAGTGAAATTCATCGATGCAGACACTGGGGAAGAGATTCCTGGAAAAGATGAAGTGTTGATTCAGAAAACTCCTGGAACAAATGTAGATTTGGGAGAATACCTTGCTATTAGTGGTTATACTCTAAAAGCGACAAACGTTTCTACGGCTAAGGGCTATCTTTTTGGTAACACTGTGAAAGTTGTTACGGGTAACCAAGGAATTACCTATGCTTTCCATAAAATCAGACAAAACGAAATTTACACAGCCTCTGCCAAAGCAACAACTGTGTACACGTTGCAGGGTGAAACAGCTTCGGATCTTTCTGATGTAAGTAAATTTGTGACGGTTGCTTCAAATGAAAGTACAACACCTGCTGCCTCTGGTTATAGTCTGGTTTGGTCAACACCGATTTCAACGACTACTTCGGGGAATCAAACAGCTGTTGCAAAAGTAACCTATTCAGACGGTTCTGTGCAAACCGTTAATGTGAATTATAAGGTTTTACCTAAGATTGAGGCTAAAACACCTATTTATGATTTTAAAGGTCAAAATCTTCACAATGGTTCAAATGCAGATGCGTATCTCACATCTGATGTGACAGACCAATCTTACACAACCAAATGGACCAATAACTCTACATCTTCAACAACGACAACTCTGCCATTGTCAACGGCAACGGCAGGTGAATTTAACTATACGATTACCCGAACCTATGATGTTGGTCGTTATGGGACAACTTCAAATAGTTCAGAGTTGTTGGTGAGTACAACTACTCTTAAACATAAAGTTATTGAGGTGAAGGGTGTTTCTCATACATTTGAACAAGATGTTGATGATGAGGATTATTATAATAGCTATACGCCAAGTGAATGGTATAGTACAGATTCGGTTTCACAATCAGCCATCTTATCTGCAAATTTTGTCAGCTCAGACTTACCAGATATTAGTACTCCTGGACAACACTATTATTCTGTTAGATTTACAACCTTACCTGACGGGACAGGCCTAAGTAGCACTTATGAATTGGAGGTACCCTATACAGTTACCCCTAATAGGGATAGTATGTCAGCCTCAACCAGCGCCAGTGAATCCGCAAAAACATCAGCATCAATGAGTGCCTTAGCGAGTGCCTCGGAATCAGCAAGTACCAGTGCTTCGGAAAGTGTGTCCACAAGTGAATCGGAAAAAACCTCTGAAAGTGTTTCAGCTTCACACAGCGCATTAACGAGTGCAAGTGAGTCCGCCAGCACGTCGGCGTCACAAAGTGCCTCAACCAGCGCCAGCGAATCTGCAAGTACAAGTGCTTCCATGAGCGCTTCAACCAGTGCATCAGAATCAGCCAGCACTTCAGCATCGCAAAGTGCTTCAACGAGTGCCAGTGAATCCGCAAGTACTAGCGCCTCACAAAGTGCCTCAACAAGTGCGAGCGAATCCGCAAGTACATCGGCCTCAATGAGCGCATCGACAAGTGCCTCGATGAGTGCCTCAACGAGTGCGAGCGAATCCGCAAGTACCAGTGCCTCGATGAGTGCCTCAACAAGTGCAAGTGAGTTAGCAAGTACGTCAGCATCGATGAGTGCCTCAACCAGCGGCAGTGAGTCAGCAAGTACCGGTGCCTCAATGAGTGCTTCAACGAGCGCATCAGAGTCCGCAAGTACGTCGGCATCCATGAGCGCTTCAACAAGTGCGAGCGAATCCGCAAGTACGTCAGCATCCATGAGTGCCTCAACAAGTGCGAGTGAATCCGCAAGTACCAGTGCTTCCATGAGTGCATCAACAAGTGCGAGCGAGTCAGCAAGTACGTCAGCGTCCATGAGTGCGTCAACCAGCGCCAGTGAGTCAGCCAGCACGTCCGCATCGCAAAGCGCCTCAACCAGCGCCTCAGAGTCCGCAAGTACGTCTGCCTCCATGAGTGCGTCAACCAGCGCCAGCGAGTCAGCAAGTACGTCGGCATCAAGCTCAGTTATCACAAGTATGGGAGAACCTGCGATTCACTCCCTTGACAGTGTTGATATTAATAGTGTTATTGTTTCTGATTCGATTAGTGTGTCAGTATCGGCCTCGATTTCTCTATCAGTAAGTGCTTCAACTTCAGCAAGTACCAGTGCTTCCATGAGTGCATCAACCAGCGCCAGTGAGTCCGCAAGTACTTCAGCGTCACAGAGTGCCTCAACGAGTGCAAGTATCTCTGCATCTCAAAGTGTGTCAATCAGTGCTAGTGATTCATCACCTACGTCTGTAGCTAGTGCTTCAAGCTCTGAAAGTATGTCTCCTAAGGATCATACTGAAGCCAAACAACTTCCGAAGACTGGAGAAACTGAATCGTCGTTAGCTACACTCTTCAGTGCCTTAGCGACGGCAACTGGTCTTGTCTTTCTTGCCAAACGGAAGAAAGATGAAGAAGAGGACGAAGATTATTAGTATTTTAGGATTGTAATAGTCTTTACAATGCTCAGATAAGCACAGTAAAAAACACCTTCATGTTAGATATGCAGTCTAGCTAGGAGGTGTTTTTTGATTTGGAGATGTTGTGAAAGTTTCAAAAACAAACAGCAACAATAAAATAGAAAAAGGAGGTCAGCTTTAACTGACCTCCTAATTTAGTATTACATTTTACCTGGATGAGCGACGTTGTTGCTCTGTTAGAATGACTTCAAATAACAAGTTTCCAACCAAATTGAACATCAAATGCGAACGCAGATTTTCACGTTTTTTGGGGCATCATAGACAAAAATCATGTGATCACTGATTTTAGAAAGTAGGTGATTGCCTAAAGTAGTAATAGTTAAGACAGTTGCCCCATGTCTTTTGGCTTGTAAGATACTGTTATTGACATCCTTGCTTTTTCCACCGAGTGAGAAGACGATAATGACGTCCTGAGGTGTCACAATAACTTTAATACGTTCAATACTGAATTGTTCAAAATAATCGTTGGTCCAAATGTTGATCAGTTTCAATTTGCGGTTGAAGTCGGTCATAGGCATGTAACTAGATCCCACGCCGATACAGAAAATACGTCTAGCCTCAAGAATCTTATCTGCAAAGCTTTGGAAATCTTGCTCTGAGAGGATGGATAAGGTATGTTCGAACTCGACGTGGAGTTGTTCTTTGAGTTGTTCAAAGGAGTTATGTTCTAATTTGGCTTGATTCTTCTTAAGTTCTTTTGATAAACGCAGGTCATACCGTAGTTCATTATAGGTCTGGTAACCTAGTTTCTTGCAAGCACGGATAACAGTAGAAGAAGAAATAAAGAGTTCATTGGCAATAGCCTTGAGGGTAATATTTTCAACCTCTTCCTGACGCATGAGATAATCTATAACTTCCTCTTACAGCTCAGTAAGTAGTGAATGGCTTAGATAGTTAGAATTTATTTTCAGTATGAGAAATTATCCTAAAAAAGACATCATCTCTACAGCCTGATATATTGCTTAAGTTAGTGTTTTTAAGTGTTTCAAGAGGAGAAGTCTTAAGAATCTGGTCTTTTTCCATTAGATTCTCTTGGATTAAGGTTAAAAGCAAAAAAGCTTATCAAGAATAATTCTAAATAGCTATAGTTTCCCAATTCTCTTTCCCTCAACGATAAAAAATGAATATTTTATATTTCTAAATACTCATCAAAAACTAATATTATTAAAACAACAAAAGGACTTTTCTAAAAAATATGAAAATTTATCGAATCTTATTGAAAAAAAGCTTTCAATGATTTAGAATGAAGCTATAAATGGGAAAAAGGAGTCTTTTTATTATGGACAAAAAAGTACATTATAAAATGCACAAAGTTAAGAAACAATGGGTAACCATCGCAGTGACAGGTTTGTCTCTCGGTGCAGTCTCAGCGGTTTCTTTAGGAACTAACGACGGTGTCGTTCAGGCAGACGAACATACGGATGCTACTGTAGCCATCCCCGATATTACTGTTGATACGGGTACTGTATCTAACGATACAACGGCTGCTCAGGATCCAACTACAGCAGTTGCAGCGACAAACGATGTCGCAACTGACCAAGCAACTCCAACAGCAACTTTCGATTTGACAACTGATACAACAAATACAGTTGCAGCGAATGCTGTTGATACGGTAGCGACTGTCGGTACTGATCGTGCGGCAACTACAAACGATACAACAGCAACCAATGATACAGCTGTTGATACAACAAATAACAATACTACAACTGACACAACAACAGTTACTGATCGCGCAGCGACAACTGAACGTCGTGCGACTGGTGCTCGCCGTGGTCCTACAGGAGGCCGTCGTGCTACCCCAGTTAACGGCAATACAAATAATGCCAACAATACTGTCACAGTAGTAAATAACGACCTTCCAGCAACTAATAATGTCGTAACTGATGGTCCAAGCCACATCAAAACTATTAATGGAAAACAATACTACGTTGAAGATGATGGCACTATTCGTAAGAACTATGTTCTTGAACGTATCGGTGGAAGCCAATACTTTAACGCTGAAACTGGTGAATTGTCTAACCAAAAAGAATACCGTTTCGATAAGAACGGTGGAACAGGTTCATCAGCTGACAGCACAAACACAAACGTTACTGTAAATGGTGATAAAAATGCCTTTTACGGTACAACTGATAAAGATATCGAACTTGTTGATGGTTACTTCACTGCCAACACATGGTACCGTCCAAAAGAAATCTTGAAAGATGGTAAAGAGTGGACTGCCTCAACTGAAAATGACAAACGTCCATTGCTTACAGTTTGGTGGCCAAGCAAGGCTATCCAAGCGAGCTACCTCAACTACATGAAGGAGCAAGGTCTCGGTACCAATCAGACCTATACGTCATTCAGCTCACAAACCCAAATGGACCAAGCAGCACTTGAAGTTCAAAAGCGTATTGAAGAACGTATTGCGCGTGAAGGTAACACTGACTGGTTGCGTACAACTATCAAAAATTTCGTGAAGACCCAACCAGGTTGGAATTCAACTTCTGAAAACCTTGATAATAATGACCACTTGCAAGGTGGTGCCCTTCTCTATAACAACGATAGTCGTACAAGCCATGCTAACTCAGATTATCGTCTTTTGAACCGCACACCAACTAGTCAAACAGGTAAACACAATCCTAAGTATACTAAGGATACAAGTAACGGTGGTTTCGAGTTCTTGTTGGCAAATGATATTGACAACTCAAATCCAGCGGTTCAGGCTGAGCAGTTGAACTGGCTCCACTACATCATGAACATCGGTACTATTACTGGTGGTTCTGAAGATGAAAACTTCGATGGTGTTCGTGTCGATGCCGTGGATAATGTCAATGCTGACCTTCTCCAAATTGCTTCAGATTATTTCAAAGCTAAATATGGTGCTGATCAAAGTCAAGATCAAGCCATTAAACACTTGTCTATCTTGGAAGCATGGTCTCACAACGATGCCTATTACAATGAAGACACTAAAGGTGCCCAATTGCCAATGGATGACCCTATGCACTTAGCATTGGTATATTCACTCTTGCGTCCAATTGGTAACCGCTCAGGGGTTGAACCACTCATTTCAAATAGTTTGAATGACCGTTCTGAAAGTGGTAAAAACTCTAAACGCATGGCTAACTACGCCTTTGTTCGTGCTCACGATTCAGAGGTACAATCAATCATTGGTCAAATCATCAAAAATGAAATCAACCCTCAATCAACAGGGAATACCTTCACGCTTGATGAAATGAAGAAAGCCTTTGAAATCTACAACAAAGACATGCGTAGTGCTAACAAGCAATACACACAATATAACATCCCATCAGCATATGCCTTGATGCTTACGCATAAGGACACTGTGCCACGTGTTTACTATGGAGACATGTACACAGATGATGGTCAATATATGGCTCAAAAATCACCATATTATGATGCTATCGAAACCCTCTTGAAAGGCCGTATCCGCTATGCAGCCGGTGGTCAAGATATGAAGGTTAACTACATCGGTTATGGTAATACTAATGGTTGGGATGCTGCAGGTGTCTTGACATCTGTACGTTATGGTACAGGGGCTAACAGTGCTTCTGATACTGGTACGGCAGAGACACGTAACCAAGGTATGGCAGTTATCGTTTCAAACCAACCTGCCCTTCGTTTGACAAGCAACTTGACAATTAACATGGGTGCGGCTCACCGTAACCAAGCTTATCGTCCATTGCTTTTGACAACAAACGATGGTGTGGCTACTTACTTGAATGACAGCGATGCTAACGGTATTGTTAAATACACTGATGGCAACGGTAATTTGACATTTAGTGCAAATGAAATTCGTGGTATCCGTAACCCTCAAGTTGATGGTTACCTTGCCGTTTGGGTACCAGTAGGTGCTTCTGAAAATCAAGACGTGCGTGTAGCACCAAGTAAAGAAAAGAACAGCAGTGGTTTGGTTTACGAATCAAATGCTGCCCTTGATTCACAAGTTATCTACGAAGGTTTCTCTAACTTCCAAGACTTCGTTCAAAATCCATCACAATACACTAATAAGAAGATTGCTGAAAATGCAAACCTCTTCAAATCATGGGGTATCACATCATTCGAATTTGCACCACAGTACGTTTCAAGTGATGACGGTAGCTTCCTTGACTCAGTAATCCAAAATGGTTATGCCTTTACAGACCGTTATGATATTGGTATGAGTAAGGACAATAAGTACGGTTCATTGGCTGACTTGAAAGCAGCTCTTAAATCACTCCACGCTGTAGGTATCTCAGCGATTGCTGACTGGGTTCCAGACCAAATCTACAACCTTCCAGGTGATGAAGTGGTTACTGCAACTCGTGTTAATAACTATGGTGAAACTAAAGATGGTGCAATCATCGATCATAGCCTCTACGCTGCTAAAACACGTACCTTTGGTAATGACTACCAAGGTAAATATGGTGGTGCCTTCCTTGATGAATTGAAACGTCTCTACCCACAAATTTTTGACCGCGTTCAAATCTCTACTGGTAAACGCATGACAACTGATGAGAAGATTACAAAGTGGTCTGCTAAATACATGAATGGTACTAACATTCTTGACCGTGGCTCAGAGTACGTACTTAAGAATGGCCTCAACGGTTACTACGGTACAAATGGCGGTAAGGTTAGCCTTCCAAAAGTAGTAGGAAGCAACCAATCAACAAATGGAGATAATCAAAATGGTGACGGCAGTGGTAAGTTTGAAAAACGTCTCTTCTCTGTAAGATACCGTTATAACAATGGCCAATATGCTAAGAATGCCTTCATCAAAGATAACGACGGAAATGTTTACTACTTTGATAACTCAGGTCGTATGGCAGTCGGAGAAAAGACTATCGATGGTAAACAATATTTCTTCCTCGCTAATGGTGTGCAATTGCGTGATGGTTATCGTCAAAACCGTAGAGGTCAAGTATTCTACTACGACCAAAACGGTGTCTTGAGTGCAAATGGTAAACAAGATCCAAAACCAGATAACAATAACAATACATCAGGCCGTAACCAATTCGTACAAATTGGTAATAACGTTTGGGCATACTATGATGGTAATGGTAAACGTGTGACAGGTCACCAAAACATCAATGGTCAAGAACTCTTCTTCGACAACAATGGTGTCCAAGTTAAAGGGCGTACTGTTAACGAGAATGGTGCTATCCGTTACTATGATGCTAACTCAGGTGAGATGGCTCGTAACCGATTCGCAGAAATCGAACCAGGTGTTTGGGCTTACTTCAATAATGATGGTACGGCTGTAAAAGGTTCACAAAACATCAATGGTCAAGACCTCTACTTTGATCAAAATGGCCGTCAGGTCAAAGGTGCTTTGGCAAACGTAGATGGCAACCTTCGTTACTATGATGTAAACTCAGGTGAGCTTTACCGTAATCGATTCCACGAAATTGATGGTAGCTGGTATTACTTCGATGGTAATGGTAATGCTGTCAAAGGCATGGTTAATATCAATGGTCAAAACCTCCTCTTTGATAACAATGGTAAACAAATCAAAGGTCATTTGGTTCGCGTGAACGGTGTTGTTCGTTACTTTGATCCAAATTCAGGTGAAATGGCTGTCAACCGTTGGGTTGAAGTGAGTCCAGGATGGTGGGTTTACTTTGACGGTGAAGGCCGAGGTCAAATTTAATCGTTTCTAAACTGTATGAACCGAGACAGTAGTCTCGGTTTTTATGGCATGTTTGGATTTCGTTAAGGATTTGGTGATGACTGAAACTAGTGATTTTAAAACTATTTTGAGTTAGTCATAATAGTCTGACAGTGGTCGTTACATCTGCAATCCCTTGAATAAGTCATCATGCAAAAAAAGTTATTAATTATTTACAACTTAATACGTGAAAGTTGAGAAACTAGGGAGTCTCATTAAATGGTTCCAATCTATTGATGAAGCATCAAAGTCATTCTATACTAAAAGCAATACTAGTTAACTCTTAGCATTTCATAGTTGAGGGCCAGGTACAGACTTTTTCTGTGCCATTCTCTTAGGTTCTTTCCTTATAAACTAAGGTAAGGTTCTAGCCTTTCAAAGATGAGAAGTAGTTGTGATAGTTTATAGTGTATTTCTTAAGAGAGTGTCTTTAGGGAGAAAAAACTCCATTAAAGACTCGTCATTTATCATATCGGTGTAGTCTCATTTTGATGCCACTTTCGTAAATTATTTGATAGATATTACACATTAAAACGCTATTTTTTCACTTAGGGGTTAAAATGATTAAAGTTCTTACACCTTACTTGTAAAAATTCGATTCTCGTATTATAGTATATATAAGAGATATCAAAAAATTTAATTTTTTGATAAAAGCTTGTTAGCTTCTCTGAGGGAAAATGGAATCTTAATAGAAAAGATTTCCATGAGAACTTGGCAAGTATAGGATTTTATTTCTCATAAAAAGAAGAAAGGGGGAGTATTTTTGAGAGCCTATAGGGAAGATGCGACTGAAGCAGCAGCAAGAACTGCCGAAGAGCATGTCGCACACGGATCAGGGAACACTGATTTAGTTGATACTATAGATCTTTCTAAATTATTGACTAGCCCAAAACGTCACTCTGACCACCGTGCCCCCTCTCCATTAGATTTTGCTAGAGCTGACGAAGCTCTCTTTGATAGTCATGCCCAATCGGAAACCGTGAGGATTCCATCTAAGCAAGAGATTATTTTTCAAGGAGCGGATTCGCAAACTCCAGATTCTGAAGTCATGGAAAACCATGTCTTTACGGGAACTAGAGATAGGAAGACTGGTTTAATCGAATGGGACAAGGACAGTTATACCTATCCTAAGATACCGGTACCAGTTGTCCAGGGCTATTTCGCTGACCAAAAGGAAGCGGGTTTTAACGTTGTCACACCCTATGTGCCAACGGTAACGGAACATGTGACCTATAGGAAATTGGGACGCATTATCCCTGTGACAGAAGATGGGGAATATATTCCAGGTGCTTTGACTAAGCAGTATAACAATAACAAAAAAGATCCACGAAAGGCGGGTGAGACAGCAACACCAGCTGTTCAAGATTATATGACAGATATTAAAAGTGTAGTACCGAACAAACCAGGAGGGGATACTCCGGTTGTGTATCGTAAAATTTTCAAGAAAGCCAGCATCACTTATATTGATGAAACTACCGGAGCTTACTTGGTTAGTGACCAGTTGACCGGTGAATTGGGTGAAGCGATTGAATACGGAACAGCAACACGTATCAAGACTTTCAAGGACATGGGATATGACTTGATTCAGGACGAATTCCCTAAAGATGCCATTTTTGATGACAAGGATATTGATGATCAAGAGTGGTTTGTCTTCTTGCAACACGATGATGCCAAGATAGGGCCTGACCATGAACAAGTCCCAGATACTCCAATCAATCCTAATAATCCAGATGGACCAAAGTGGCCATCTAAGTATGCTTACGAGAAAGAAGTAAGCTTCACAGTCTTTTACAAGAGTACCGATGGCAATGCGGATTTGCCGGATGCCGATGTGCAAAAGGCTTATTGGGTCCGTACCCTTACCTTTGACAAGGTTACAGGTGAGCTTGTTGATGAGACAGAATGGTCACCAAACAAGACCAAGTATTATGACATCTATGCACCAGTTGTTTTAGGCTATTTTGCAGATAGAGTAGAAGTTAAAGGTAGAGAGGTTACTGAAGATAACATCGAAGAAACCATTACCTACGTTCCACTTGGTAAGATTATTCCTATTGATGCGAATGGACGCCTGATTCCAAACGTTCCAACGCCAACCTTCAACAACGATGCCAATAACCCAACTAAGGTTAGTGAGACACTTGTTCCTCACATTCCGGGTTACCGTCCAATGCAACAAAGTGTCATGCCTGAGAGCTTGACAGACGATATTCTTGTTGAGTACGCTCCAATCCTTGAAGATGTAACGCAACCAACCTTGCAAACTGTCTTCTTCAAAGGTGCTGGAGAAGCAACACCGTCTGTTAATATTCAGTCTGACTTTACCTTCACTGGTAAATACAACCAAGCAGAAGACACTTACACTTGGGATCAAGACAGCCATACCTATGCTAAGGTTAATGTCCCAGTTATCGAAGGTTACTATGCGGACAAGGCTGTGGCTGGTATGCAGGTTGTTACACCTGATAAACCAGAAGCCACAGACAGTGTTGTCTATAAAGAACTCGGTAAGATTATCCATGTTGATACCTTTGGTAATCCAATAGCGGATGCAGAGCCAGTTCATTATGCTAATGATCCTCAAGATGCTACGCAAGTTATTGAAACACCAGCACCACAAGTTGCTGGCTACCAAGCTGAAAGTGAATTGGTATTGCCAATTGACCTCAGCATGGACCAAACCTTGGTTTACGAACCAATCTTGGATGATATCACGCAAGATACGAAACAAACGGTTACCTTCCAAGGTGCAGGCTACAAAGATCCAGTTATCAACATTCAAGATAGCTTCAGCTTCCACGGTAAGTTTAACCAAGTGGAACAAACAAGCACTTGGGATCAAGACAGCTTCACTTATGATGTTGTAGAAGTTCCAGTAGTTGAAGGCTTCTATGCAGATAAACGTCAAGCTGGTGGACTTGAAGTTCGACCAGACCTTCCAGAAGTGGAAGATACAGTTACTTACACAGAACTTGGTAAGATTATTCCAGTAGATGAGTATGGTACACCAATCGAAAATGCACCTACTCCAAGCTACAACAACGATCCTGAAGATCCAACCATGGCTATGGAAACAGTCGTTCCAGATGTTCTTGGTTACATTTCTGAAAAGGCCTTTATTACTCCAGAACACCCAGGTCAAGATACCAATGTGGTTTATGCTAAGGATGAGCAAAAAGCTATTATCCTTTACATGAATGAGCTTGATAAGTCAGAATTGACTCGTGATGTTGTTGTCGGAAGCTCAGGTGAGAAGATTGACTACTCTACTGATGAACAAATCGCAAACTTGCTCAAACAAGGTTATGAACTTGTCAACGATGGTTATGCAGAAGCCTTTGACCACACTTACAACGGTGATTCTGACTTTGATCAAGTCTTCGAAGTGGTTCTTCGTGAACGTTTGGTTCTCATCGACCCAGATATGCCAGCACCAGTTGCAGGTGAAGTCGTAGATCCAAACGATGTGAATAGCCCAGTTTGGCCAAATAGCGTAGAGATGCTTGAAAACCGTGCCGATGTGACACGTACCATCCAGTATGTCTTCGAAGAAGGTGGTTTGGCTAGCGACGACTACGTTGAAGTTCTTGATTTCAAACGTTTGGCTAACGTTAACCTTGTGACAGGTGCTATCAATTATGAAGCATGGTCAAGTACTCAAGCTGGCTTCTCAGCTGTTCCTTCACCAGAGGTTGTCGGATTTACACCAGACCGTATGGAAGTCGCTGAAATGACAGATGTTTCTGTGGAAACACCTGAAATCATGGAAGTGGTTACTTACCTCAAGGATGCTCAGAAAGCTACAGTCACTTATGTTGACGGTACAACTCGTAAGAAACTTGAAGTGGTCGACTTGCTTGGTAAATCAGGTGAAGTGATTGACTACTCAACAATCGAACGTATCAAGTACTATAGCGACCGTGGTTATACCCTTCTTGCTGATGGCTTCACAAACGGTGTGATCTTTGATGGCGATTCACATGTTGACCAAAACTTCATGGTTACCCTTCGTCATGGTACCGTTCAAGTAGGTCCAGATAACATCCAAGAAGCTGGTACACCAATCAACCCAGCAAATCCTGATGGTGCCAAATGGCCAGAACGCGAAAGCTACATCAAAGATGTAACCTTCACAGTTCTTTACACATCTAGCGATGGACAAGCAGAACTTCCTGCCAATAACATCCAAACTGCTCAATGGACACGTAGCTTGACTATTGATAAGGTTACAGGTGAAGAGCTTGGCTCAAGCTACTGGACTTCAAATAAAGGTCAGTTTGAAACAGTCATCACTCCGGAAGTAGAAGGCTACAGTGCTGATAAGGATAAGGTTGAAGGTAAGACAGTAGGTCAACGTAACCTTGAGGAAACCGTTGTTTATATCCCATTAACAGGCGATATTAACGGTAAACCTAAGGAAGACAAGGCAGACGATATCGTTGTTGAAGAAATCCAAGACCTAGAAGTTCTCGACCAAGTCGAAGAGCAAGTCGAAGCTCATGATGGACCAGTCACTTATGGACCAGGCGATGACTTTGAAGCACCTGTTTCAAGTCAAGCTGAGGGTAAAGGCTCTAAACACAAGATGCCAATTAATCTCTCAAATGAGGAAGAAGCAAGCAAAGGTAAGATTGAAGAAACCATCAATATCGCAGGCTTCACCGTATCGGTAACAGGTCTAGGACTTGGCCGCAACGGACGTAAAAAGAAAAATAAAAAAGATCACAAAGATCAAAAGGACAAATAATATAAAGTCCTGAATGACTCAGGCATGCCCAGACAGAAAGAAAATCTCAAGTTGCTTAGTGCACTTGGGATTTTTTTGTGGTCTCACTTGTGGTAACATCACTTCTATACTACAATATAGGAAAACAATCATAAAAGGAGTATGCCATGCCAACTGAATATGAAAAGATGATTGCAGGTGACTTTTATAAACCTAGCGATCCTGAGTTACGTGCCCTAGCAGCCAGCTCAAGAGAAAAACAATGGGCCTTCAATGCTGAGCCTGACCGTCTCAAGAGGGCAGAGATTGTCAAATCTTGGTTTGGTTCGACTGGTGAAAATGTTGCCATGAATCCTCAGTTCGTTACGGATTACGGTGTTAATATCCATATCGGTGAAAATTTTTACTCTAACTGGAATTTGACCATGCTGGATATCTGTCCTATCACGATTGGTGACAATGCCATGATTGGCCCTAATTGTCAGTTTTTGACGCCCTTGCATCCGCTTGATCCAATCGAGCGTAATTCAGGCATTGAATATGGTGCTCCAATTACGATCGGTGATAATTTCTGGGCCGGTGGAGGCGTGACCATCCTTCCAGGAGTGACCTTAGGGGATAATGTAGTTGCTGGAGCAGGAGCCGTTGTGACTAAGTCCTTCGGTGACAATGTTGTTCTAGGTGGAAATCCGGCGCGTGTGATTAAGGAAATTCCTGTAAAGAAAGACTAAATATAGCAACTCAAGGATTCTAGGTCCTTGAGTTTTCTATTTTTTGAAAGAATCTATTGACTTGAGCTAATAATTCTTCTATACTGCTAGTTAGCTAACAATATAGTTAAGGAGTCATTTTTTTGGACCATTTTGGACGCTTGTTAAAACAAGCCAATAACAGTATGATGCGTCATTTTGACCAGTTTGCTAGGCAATATGATTTGACTGGAAATCAGATGGCTGTCATTGATTTTATAACCAATCATGCGGATCAAGAAGTCTTTCAACGGGACATTGAGCACGAATTTGAGATTCAGCGTTCGACAACGACAGTGCTCTTACAGCGAATGGAGAAGAAAGGCTTAATTGAACGCCACACATCTTCAAAAGATGCTAGGCAAAAGGCGGTCGTTTTAACGGATAAAGCCCTCAGTATCGCTTCTGCCTGTCAATCTTATCTTCGAAAAGAGGAAGAAGAGTTTGCCCAGCAATTTTCAGCTAAAGAGAGAGAAGTCTTTCTCAAGATTTTACAACACTACCGTAATATTTAAGTTTATTTAGGAGGAACAAATACTTATGTCAGACGAAAAAATCTCCACCAAGGTCCTGTGTGCCATCTTTGCGACAGGAATCCTTTCATTTTGTGGAGTAGCTGGTGAAACAGCTATGAACATCACCTTTCCTGTATTGATGAAGGCATTCTCAGTCAATACGTCAACCGTACAGTGGGTTACAACCATTTATCTCCTAGTGGTCGCTTGTGTGGTTCCCTTATCTGCCTATCTCAAGCGCTCGTTTAAGATGAAAACCATCTTTCTGGTCGCAAACCTTTTGTCTATTTTAGGTGTCCTCATCGACTTTATAGCGCCTAGTTTCGGCTTTGTTGTTTTGGGACGATTGGTTCAAGGGATGGGTGTTGGTTTTGCCCTACCTCTCATGTTTAACATCATTTTGGAGCAGGTACCAAGTCGTAAGATTGGTTTCATGATGGGAGTTGGGACACTGATTACAGCCGTTGCTCCAGCCATTGGACCGACTGTTGGTGGTCTCTTGACAGCGCACTTTGGTTGGCGTTCTATCTTCCTCGTCCAGTTTCCTATTCTCTTGGCTTCACTGATTGCAGGGATTCGCTCAATTGAGCAAAAGAGTGAGGTGCAACGTGAATCTTTAGATTTCCTCAGTCTACTAGCTACTATCTTTCTTTTCTTGGGTTTGATTTTAGGTCTTCATGGGGTTGCTGACCATGCTTTCGTTAGTTTCTCAGTTCTTGGTTGGCTTTTGATTGGTATCTTAGGTCTTGTCGTTTTGATTTGGCGTTCAACAACATTGGACAAGCCTATTATCAATCTCTCCATTTTGAAAAATCGTAAACTGACAGGTCATATCATCGCTTTCTTCTCTTTCCAATTGGGATCCCTTGCGATGAGTTTTCTCTTGCCAAACTATGTGCAATTGGTTAACCACTCGAATACAACTTCTGCAGCTTTAATGTTGCTTCCAGGTGCTATTATCGGTGCAGGATTCGCTCCATTCTCAGGTATCATTTTAGATAAGATGGGAGCACGTAAACCGATTCTTATTGGGGCTACCCTTATCGTACTCGCTCAGTTGTTATTTAGCTTGTTTGGTCTCTCTCTTTCCAATACGTTGATCCTCGTCTTTTACATGATTTTTATGACGGGGCTTGGCGTTTCCTTTGGTAATGTCATGACCAATGGACAGAAACAACTGTCGCTAGATCAACGTGCTGATGCCAATGCCATCTTTAACACGCTCCAACAATTTGCAGGAGCAGTGGGAACAACGTTAGCATCTCTAATTGTTGCCATGAGTCAAGCTAATCACAAGATTGGCTTTGCGCAAGCAACAGCTCAAGGTAGTCGAAATGGCTTTATGGTCTTATTTGCTTTAGCCATTTTCCAACTCCTTGTCTTAGTTAGCGTTGTCAAAAAGAATGATTAATAAGGTGTTTGAAGCAAAGGAAACATGCTTTCCCTTGCTTTTTCTTTCCTTAAATGAAATACTAATCTTACTGCAAATTTTAGTGTTACTTTAAGGTTTATGACTTATAATAACCTTAAAAAATAAACCAGTCTTCGATGAAGATACTAGAAAGAAGGGAAGGACCATGTCTTTACTTAAGAAAATTTATCCTGAGCAGCCGCTCAAGGAACTGAGATGGTTTGATATCGGTATTGTTACGCTGATTATGTTTGGTCAGTTTATTGTCCGTTCGACACAGATGTATTTGGCGAGTTTGTCTCCAAACCTTTCCACGGCAGTCAGTGAGACATCAACAAATACAGCCAGTGAAGGAGCAGCTTACTCTAGCAATTTCACCTTGCAGATTATCCTCCTAGCCTTAGCGATTATTTATCTCTGGATACGCCATTTTGACTTTAAACAACTGCCAATCCGTCTAAAGTGGTCTGTTCTCTTTTGGGTACCCTTTATTTTCGCTATCATGGGCTTATTTGCTGATATGGTAAGTACTTTATCAGGACAATATAATTATTTTAGTCCTCAAGTTCTAGCATTTATTAGCCCTATGGCTGTGATTGATAAGTTTATGGCTTTGTCACCTATGGCGATTGCTTATGGGTTGCTCAACGGTTTCTACGAGGAATTTTTCTTCCTAGGACTCTTGACCTCGGTTAAGGACAAGTATAAGTGGTTGGTCTTACTCTTTTCAACCATTGTTCGTGTGTCCTTCCATACCTATCAGGGCATGCTATGGGCTCTGGTTATCGGTGTGGCCTTTGGTCTCCTCTATTATTTCCTTTATAAATACAAGGTTAAAAACTTGCTTCCATTTTTCCTCGTTCATGCCTTAGCAGATATGTTTGGCTCGAGCTTAATTTATCTCTTGGTAAACTGGAATTATTAGTCAAACAACTCCCTTCGTTTAAGTACGAGGGGAATTTTTGTGCTCAATTAACCCAAGAAAAACTCTAAACGAATAGCTGATTGTAATGATTGTTGATTAGGAAATGATTTGATTTTTATTAAAAATATGAGATAATAGATTTGGACTAATTTTTAAACAGCAATTTTAGAGGGAGACAATGATGTCAAAACGACTATTTTCGGATGAGCCGAATGCCCCCAAACCCCTTAAGGAGCTTTTCTGGGAAAATGCAGAAAAAGCTCGTATGGGGGAATTTTGGAAAGATAAAAAGAGTTACAGAGAGCTCTCAGAAGCCACGGGGATTCCGTCAGGAAGCCTTCGGATGCTCTTTATGAACAAGCCTAAGGGAAATATCCCAAAGATTGTAACTATTACTAATGGTCTGGCCAAGGTGACTGGGAAAAACATTACACTTGGAAAGCTCTTAGCTCGAGACAATCAGTATGAAGTTTTTGAGTTTCCAAGAGATCCTGATCAAGTCACCCAAAACTTGTGGCACAATATTCGCAAGAAGCTGGAAATCACGGAAGATATGGATGAGGGAGAAGTCAGAGAACGTATGACAGCATTTGTAGTCTCATCTGGTATGGCTCAAACCAACTATAACCTAATCAATCAAAAAGGAACGGTTTCGCTTGATACTTTGGAAAAATTTTCAAAAAGACTTAGAGTTGAGCCTTATGAATTGTTGGCTACCATCAGACGAAGGGAGATTATTGATAGGGATGACTTCCCTATTCCTAAGGAAAATGTTAGCGACTACCACATCGATATTGGTAAGCTCAATACTTTCATTAAGCTCCAACCCTACTCGCCCAACGGTCAAGAGGTAGCCTCTGCAGACTTAAGCCCACAGAATCTTTATCATTATTATTCAAAGGGAACTATCGGAGATATGCCCATAAAAACGGCCTATAAGTTTAAAAGACTTGTGGATATCTATGAAGCAGAATATGGTCCCCTTGAACCTTCAAGTCGAGTTTTAGATGTCAAGGAACTAGAAAGATTCCTTTATAGTGGTATGATTACTGGTTATGCCATTGCTAAGACAGGGTTGATGAATGCGACCAATGGAAATCTCTATATCAAGGGCAAACGTCCTATCGAATCCATGCAACTGGATCGTGCCTTCGGTCTCTATAAACACCTAAAAAGACTGAAAAAGGACCAATAAATTCTTTACCTAACAAAAAGCCAAAATCAGAATGCTGATTTTGGCTTTTTGTTTGTTTTTTTATCTGTAAGACTAGTAAGAATAATTTTAGTCAATTTTCGGACTTATTTTACAATTGTTTCGCACGTCCATTTTCATCAAAGTGATAAGTCACACCATTGATGGTACGTGTTTGGTTGGTTACGAGCTCACCAGAGTTTTCATCGTAATAACGAGTACCCTTGTAGTCTGTAACGAAATTGCCTTTAATTTGCTTACCTTGATAATCAAAGTAGAGGTGTTGACCATTGATGACTTGGTCAAAGATAAGAGCCTTTCCATCGTTACCGAAGTAGTACCAATTGCCCTTCCAATTGAAGAATTGATTGGTTACAGCAGCCCCAGTCTCAGCGTCGAAGTAGTAGACAGGATTGTCATAGGGTGAACGGTTATAGTTGAAGAAACTATAAGGTTTCACCAGCTCTCCTTTAACTTGTTCGCCCATTCGGTATTTTGTTGCGACGGGATTACTGAAATAGTAGAGATTACCATCTATTTTGGCAAGTCCTAATACTTTATTTCCTTCATCATCTAGGTAGTACCAGTTACGTCCAGATTTAACAAAACCTCTTTGTCGTACAGCAGCCCCAGTCTCACTATCATAGTATGGTTCGTAACCGTAAGGTCCGAATTCTCCTCTTAAAACTTCCCCATATCCTGTAATAAAATAATCCTTACCGTCAATTTTTTTATAACCAGAACTTATCTTATTATCATCGTCAAGATAGTATAATTTACCACCAGCCTTTATAAATTGCTTACGAGGGGCTTCGTGACGAGCACCAGAGTCTTTATCGTAGTAGTAGCCTTCTGCGATTGCGTCTTTAGCTTGTACTCCATAAGAGTCAAAGTAAACGTGCACCCCATCAATGGTTTGTTCACCTTTAAGGATATTCCCCTCCGCATTAGCGTAGTACCAGTTTCCATTGTGGTTAAAGTATTGACCTTTTACAAGAGCTCCAGAATTTTTATCATAGTACTTAACTGGGCTAGTATAGGAGTTTGCTTTAACCGCATGCCCATTACTATCGGTAAATTCTCCTTTAATTTGATTGCCATAATATGGATCAAAGTGAACCTGTACCCCGTCGATGGTTTGATCGCCTTTAAGGATTTTTCCTTCTCCATTAAGATAGTACCAGTTATCGTTGATGTAAACGTAGCGATTGGTACCAAGGTCTATTTTAGCACCAGAATCTTTGTCGTAGAAGTAGCCGTCATTACCAAAGACACCTTTGGCTTGTTTACCATCATAAGGGTCAAAGTATACAGGAACATTGTTAATGGTTTGAGAACCTTTAAGCCGTTTACCGTCATTGCCTACGTAGTACCAGTCTTTGTCGACTTGGACATAACTATTGATTACGAGAGCACCAGTAGTACTGTTATAATATTTTTTGTTACTTGCGAAATTTCCCTTAACCTGAGCGCCAGTTTTTTCGTCAAAGAAGTATTCAATGTTGTCGATGACGGTCGCTCCTTTAATAGCCTTACTATCTGCTCCAATGAAGTAGGTCTTGTCATTAACGGTAACGAAACGATTAGTAACTAGATTTCCAGAGTCTTTATCGTGAAATTGATTTTTATAGTCAAAATCTCCTTTAACTTGTTTACCTCCATATTCAAAATAAACGTGAGCTCCATCAATAATGTGTTCACCGGTTAAAATTTTTCCATCGTTACCGACATAGTACCAATTGTCTCTGATTTGCACATAACGATTGGCACCAAGATCAACACGATTACCGTCCTGATCGTAAAAGTAACCATCATCGCCAAAATTGTCGAAAACTTGGCATCCCTCGTATTTATCAAAGTAGACTTGTTTACCATCAATTGTTTGAGGACCAGTTAACCGAACTCCTTGGTCGTTAACATAATAACGTTCATTTCTATGTCTGTAGGGGTTGTAGGCGATGATATATTGGTTAGTAGCTAGAGCACCAGTATCTTTATCATAATAGCGTTCATTATTGTCAGTACTATCTTTAACAAAATAGCCCTTAACTTGAACACCTCCTTGGTCGAAGTAAACCTTAACGCCATCGATGGTTTGTGGTCCCTTTAAAATAGCACCATCATTTCCAGCATAGTACCATTCCCCGTTTAATTCGAAATAGCAATTTGTTCCGAAATCCACTTGTTTTCCGTTTTCGTCGTAATAACGGTTATCAGAAGCAAATCTACCCTTAACTTGTTCACCATACTGATCAAAATAATACCACGCTCCATTAATTTCCTTGGGTCCGATTACTTTATTGCCATTTTCATCTAGGTAATAGGTGCTACTGTAACTATCAACGAATTTATTAGTAACAAGAGCACCAGAATCTTTGTCATAATAGTGACCGTCCCAGGTAAATTCCCCTTTAACCTGAACACCACCTTGATCGAAGTAAACCTTAACGCCATCAACAGTTTGTGGTCCAGTCAGGTCTTTACCGCTAGCATCCTTATAATGCCAGTATCCATACTTATCGCTGTAGTAATAACCACCAGTGACGTTTGTTTCCTTGTTCGAAGTTTCGTTAACTGAAGCTGTCTCACTGGCAGCTCGGTCTGTAGATACAGCTTCGCGTGTTTGGCCAGAGGCTGATTCTGAAGGAGCTTGGCTTTCACTTACAGTTGTTGAAGCTGTTTCACTGGTAGTTTCAGAGCTTGCAACAGAAGTTGTGGCTTGTTCTGAGTCATTTGTAGTGCTTTCAGTGCTAGCAACTTTTTCAGTAGTAGCAGGAGCTTCAACAACCTTAGTTTCTACGAGGTCTGCTGTGGTTTCTACATTGGCAGTGGTAGCAGCAGTCACATCAAGGTTTGATGCGTTGTCAGCTTTAGCTTCTTCAGCGAAGGCAGGCTTTGCGATGAAGGCAAAACCTGCAAGAGCAGTTGCACATGAGAATGCAATCAGACGTTTTTTGGACCTAGGTCCAGTAAAATTAGAATGTACTTTCATACTTTTTCCTCCTTTTTCCTAAGTCTTATTATAGCGCTATTTTAGAGACTTTCAAGGAAATATAAGAAATTTAGACAAAAATAAGAAAACGATTACATTATAAAGTGACTAACAAGGTAAATGTCACAATTTTAGTAGTCATAAGAGTTTAAAAAAATCCAGGACTTGAGTCCTGAATTTTAGGAGATTATGAAAAAGAAAAGTTTTAGAATGATTATAGTATATAGAGGAGATCCTAAAGTTTTCTTAAAGTAAGGGATACCTTAAACTTTAGTCGCATTACCATTTTCATCAAAATGATAAGTTACACCTTTGATAGTACGTGTTTGGTTGGTGACTAGTTCACCAGAGTTTTCATCGTAGTAGTGACCATCTGGTGCAAAAGCGCCTTTAACTTGTCTACCATGATTTGTATCGAAGTAAAGTTTTTGCCCATTAATTTGAACGGCACCGGTAGCTGCTGTACCATCACCGTAGAAATAGTGCCAAGCTCCTTCCGTAAAGACAAAGCGATTTTTGGCAGCCTTACCAAATTGATCGAAGTAGTAGATTTTACCATTGATGTAATTAATACTATCCTGCCACATGTCACCTAGTTGGGTGTATTTATAGGCACCTCCTTGACGGAAGTAATATAAATCACCATTGATTTCATGAAGTCCAAGGACTTTTTCACCTTTCTCGTCAAGATAGTAAGTTAAGCCTCTGTTATCTTTAACAAACCCAGCTTTGGTTACTTTGCGACCATTATCTTTATCGTAGTAGTACTCAGGCATATATACGCCATCTCGACCAAAATCACCTTTGGCTTGTACCCCTCGATAGTTGAAGAAGACATCTTGTCCATCGATATTTCGAGGTCCCTTGACTGGTTTACCATCTTTACCTACATAAAACCAATTACCCATGTATTCAACATAACGATTGGTTACAAGGTTTCCTGAATTAACATCGTAGAATGCGTATAAATCACCGTAAGAATTACCATAAGCCCCTTTGACCTGTTGACCGTTGTCACGGAAGAACACTTTTTGTCCATTGATAATTTGAGCTCCAGTAAGGTTGTCTCCATTTGCGTTTTTATAATACCAGTTTCCGTTATCATCACTATAATAACCATTTGGGTTAGGAGCATCCGTACCGACACCATTTTCATCAAATCGATAGGTCATACCATTAATTGTTAGAGTGGTGTTAGTGACGCGTGCTCCAGAATTAGGATCATAGTAGCGAAGAATACCATTGTCGAGAACAAGCTCTCCTTTAGCCTGACGACCATTGGCATAGAGGTAAACGATTTGACCATCTATATTGGCTTCACCATTCTGAGGACGAATAGCATTTCCATCTTCACCATAGTAGTACCAGCCATCATTTTCTTGGACATAGCGGTTTTTAACGGCTTGACCAGTAACTGAGTCAAAATAATAGCGACGTGTAATATTAATAGGAGTACCATAACCGTAAGAACGTGGTGAATTTTGACCTTCTTCTAGTAAAATACTGATTCCCTTTTGTAGGACGCCGGTATCAACAGGAGAGGCAGCTTCACGTGCTTTGAAATAGTAGATGTTACCATCAATTTCACGTATTCCTGTAAATTTAGAACCATCGTTCTTGATGTAGAAAGTTTGGCCTTTTTTATTCTGAACTAGACCTTCTTTTCGGACCCTTGCACCAGAGTTAGGGTCGTAATAGAAGGTTTGATCTGGATAACTATAAGATTCTCCACTAAAGTCACCTTTGATTTGAATACCATCATTATTAAAATAAACTTCTTGACCATTGATAGTTTGTTCGCCTGTTAGTGGTCGTCCAGTAGCATCTAAATAATACCAATTGCCCTTGTATTCTAGGTAACGATTGGTTTGAAGTTGACCAGAATTATCATCGAAATAACGACGTAGATCACCAGACCAATAGAAATCTGGCCCTTTAATTTGTTTACCATCTTCGCGGAAAGAGACACGTACACCATCAATGGTTTGGTCTCCAGTAAGGTTTTTACCGCTGGCATCTTTATAGTACCAGTTGCCTTGGTCATCACTATAGTACTGACCACCAGTGACGTTTGTTTCATTAGGTACTGAAGCAGTTTCACTGGCAGCTCGGTCTGTAGTTACAGCTTCTCGTGTTTGGCCTGTGGCCGATTTTGCAGGTGCTTGGCTTTCGCTTGCAGTTGTTAAAGCCATTTCACTTGCAGTTTCAGAGCTTGTAGCAGAAGTTGTAGCTTGTTCTGAAACATTTGTGGTACTTTCAGTGCTAGCTACATTTTCAGTAGTAGGAGGAGCTTCAACAACCTTTGTTTCTACGAGGTCTGCTGTAGTTTCCACATTGGCAGTGGTAGCAGCAGTCACATCAAGGTTTGATGAGTTTTCAGCTTTAGCTTCCTCAGCGAAGGCAGGTCTTGCTATGAGGGCAAAACCTGCAAGGGCAGTTGCACATGAGAATGCGATCAGACGTTTTTTGGACTTTTGTCCAGTAAAATTAGAATGTACTTTCATACTTTTTCCTCCATTTCCTAAGTTCTATTATAGCGCTATTTTAGAGAGTTTCAAGAAAAAATAAGAAATTTAGATAAAAATAAGAAAACGATTGCATAAAAAAGAGAGTGAATGGCAAATGTCACAATTTTAGCAGTCACAAGAGTTTAAAAAAACAAAAAAATCCAGAACCTATGCCCTGGATTTAGGAGATTATGAAAAAGAAAAGTTTTAGGATGGTTATAGTATATAAATTAAATCCTAAAGTTTTCTTAAAGTGGTAGAAATATTTTGTCTTTCCTTTTTAATTCACTTTCTCAGTAGCCACACCATTTTCATCGATGATATAAGTTTTGCCGTCTTTTTCGAGAGTGGTATTCGTCCACATAGCCCCACTGTCTTTGTCAAAGTAGTAAGTTTTACCATCAATCTCTACTAGGCTACCTTTGACTTGCTTACCATTTTTATCAAAGTAGAGTTGAACACCATCAATGGTTTGACGGCCTGTTAGGAGTTTGCCCTCTTTGTCGTAGTAGTACCAGTTCCAGAAATCATCGCGAACAAATTGGTTTTTAGCCGTAAATTCAGTCACTACTCCTTCATTATCAATTGTGTAGGTCTTATCATCGACTTTCAAAGTGTCGTTAGTAATGATAATAGTGGTGTACATACCAGCATATCTTTCTGTTCGATATGATTTTGTTAGACGATAGCGCTTGCCATCGATTTCTTTCCATGTAGGCTTATCAACACTTTTTACCTCAGGTTGGAAGTAGTGAAGGTGACCATCAGAGCCTCGTTGGATGCCCTCGAGGAGGACACCGTTTTTATCAGTTCCATAGATTCCAGAGAAACTAGGCCCGCCCCAAAATGTTTTTTTTGAAAAAAGGGCTCCAAAATAGTTTTTTTCTATTTTACTATCTGTGACTAGATAAAGTTTGCTGTCATAACCTATGATACCATCAACAACTTGACCCTTTGAAGCAAAGATATATTCTTTTCCATCGATAATTTGTTTACCAGTTAAGACTTCGCCGTTAGCATTGGTACGGTAGGTAGAAGTGTTTGCATGGAACATTGAAGGAGTTTCAACAATGCCATATTTGTTCTTGACCAATTGTCCTTGGTAATCAAAAAGATAAATCTTCCCATCAATTGTGACAGTATCATTTTTAGCCAAAAGTCCATCAGGTTTGAAATAATAACGTTTACTGTCAATGGTATGCCATCCAATAAATGCAGCACCATCTTCGCCTAAGTAATTAGTATAAGTTGTATATTGAGGTTCTGTCCTATAGCCATTGAAAATTGAAGTGTGATGCCACTGATTCGTTAATAGAGAACCATCATTTTCATCGAATCGATAGTATTTTCCACCAATCTCTCGTTCTTGTCCTTTGACTTGTTTGCCATCTTTATCAAAATAAAGGATGACACCATCAACATTTTGCCAACCAGTCAATTTTTCACCGTTGGCAGTGTAGTAATACCAATCTTTTTGGTTGTCAGATTGGAAATGACCACCCGTCACGACCTGAGTAGGTAGTTGTGTTTTTTCGGTAAGGATACCATCGGCATCTGCTAAATAGGTTTTACCGTCTACTTCAATACTTGTATCAGTTACTTTACGTCCATTATCTTTATCGTAGTAGTAATCCTTGCCATCAATGGTTACCTTTTCACCCTTTGCTTGGATGCCATTGTTATGGAAGTAGAGGTTAAAGCTATCGATGGTTTGTGGGCCAGTTAGTTTGTGGCCCTCGCTGTCTAGGTAATACCAGTTACCTTGCTCATCAGAAGTGAATCTGCCACCTTGTGAAGGTGTTTCCTGTGAAGTAGTTACGTTATCGCTTGTTTCAGATGAGGTTTCAACACTTCTATCGGTTGTAGCTGTCTCACCAGATTGAGCGGCTTCAACCTTTTTATCAGTCTCGTTAGCAGGCTGTGTAGTAGTCGTTTCTGTAGGCTGACTAGTCGCATTAGTATATGCAGTGTCAGAAGATACTGCTTCACTAGAAGCTTTCTCAACAGTAGTGCTTGCTGGAGCTACTTCGGTTCTTGTAATGAGGCTAGCACTTGTCTCAAGATTGCTGTCAGAGACGACATTTTCAGGACTGGTAACGGCAGTCGTTTCAGGCTTGACTTCATCAGCTCCGACCTGTCCTAGTCCAATTAGTGAAGCCCCGATAGCCAAACTTGAGGCAGCGATTGTGATCCAATGTTTCTTAACTTTATGAAGTTTGAAACGAACTTTGTTTTCCATAATTTTCCCCCTTGTATGGTGACTTGGTAAATTCATGCTGTGACATTTAAAACAACATGAACACCAAAAATTAATTTACGATTATATTTTAATCCTATTTTCTAATAACTTCAATAGAAAACTCATACATACTCATAGTTTAAATTAATAGTGCAATAGAGACGTTTGAGAGAAGTAGATGTTTGCACAAAAAAATCCAGGACCTGAGCCCTGGATTTAGGAGATTATGAAAAAGAAAAGTTTTAGGATGGTTGTAGTATACAAAGCGATTCCTAAAGTTTTCTTAAAGTGGAAGAAATTTTTTTCTTTCCCCATTAATTCACTTTCTCAGTTGCCACACCATTTTCATCAATGACATAGGTTTTGCCATCTTTTTCAAGGGTTGCATTGGTTGTGATTGGAGAACCGTAAAGATGTTTCCCTAATGAAGTTGATTTTTCGAAGTGATAGAGCTTACCGTCAATTTCCTTCCAAGTTGGTTGGTAGTCAGAAATTACTCTTGGCTCAAGATAGCATAGGTAGCCTTTATCAGTGCGGTAGAATCCTGTTCGAACGATTCCATTTTCGTCTGAAGCATATGCGTAATTAGTGTCATTACGCAATAATTCCGCGTAAGAACCGAAAAGATAGGTCTTACCGTCTATAGATGCTGTTCTATTATAGTAGTAGTGCTTTTCGCTTGGATCTAGGTAATAGGTCTTACCGTCAATTTCTCTCCACCCGGATAATAATTTTCCTTCTGAATCTGCAAGATATAAACTATTATATGATTTAGCGGAACCATTAACAAGAAGTTGGCCATCTTGATTGAAATAATAATAATTTCCGTCAATTAAAAGGACATTATCTTTAGCTTGTAGACCGTCTTCTTTAAAGTAAACACGGTGACCGTTTATTGTGTACCAGCCGAAAACTTGTGCTCCATCATTGCCAAAGTAGTGAATATATGAACTAAAGGAATGGAATGCATTACGAAGGAGTTCGCCACTGTTCTTATCGAAATAGTAGTATTTTCCATCTATAAGGATACGCTCACCTTTGATTTGTTTCCCAGTGCCATCAAAGTAGAGTTGAATACCATCAATAGTCTGCCATCCGGTAGCTACTTGTCCTTTATCTTTGAGGTAGGTCCAGTCACCATCTTTATCTTGAACAAAGGTATTTCGAAGTGACGATGTCACACGTCCTTGGTCATCAATTTCGTAGGTCATTCCATTGAGAGTTAGACTACTATTGGTCCACATAACCCCACTATCCTTGTCAAAGTAGTAAGTATCACCATCAATGTCTACTAGGCTACCTTTGACTTGCTTACCATTTTTATCAAAGTAGAGTTGAACACCATCAATGGTTTGACGACCAGTTAGGAGCTTGCCATCAGTATCGTAGTAGTACCAGTTCCAATTGTCATCACGAACAAATTGGTTTTTGGCCGTAAACTCAGTTGCAACTCCCTCATTATCAATCGTATAGGTCTTGTCATCGACTTTCAAAGTATCGTTAGTGAGGATAATAGTGGTGTACATACCAGCGTGGTGTTCAGGAAGATACCATTTTGTTAGACGATAGCGCTTGCCATCGATTTCTTTCCATGTAGGTTTATCAACACTTTTTACCTCAGGTTGGAAGTAGTGCAGTTGACCATCTAAGCTTCGTTGGACACCCTCTAGGAGGACACCGTTTTCATCAGTTCCATAGATTCCAGTGAAATTAATTCCACCCAAAATTTCGTTTTTAGAAAAGAAGGCTCCAAAATAGTTTTTTTCTATTTTACTATCTTTGACTAGATAAAGTTTCCCGTCATAACGTACAACACCATCGACGACTTGACCATCTGAAGCAAAGATATATTCTGTTCCATCGATAATTTGTTTACCAGTTAGGACTTCTCCATCTGCATTAGTTCGATAGGTATATTTTAATCTCACTTTAGCCCCTGGCTTATCAACAACGCCATAAGCATCTTTGACTAATTGTCCTTTTTCAAATAGATAGTTTTTACCATTGATTGAATAGATGCCATTAGAAGCATAGATACCGGTATCGGTGAAGTACAAGTGTTTTCCATCAATATCTTGCCAACCAGTCACAGCAGCGCCATCATTTCCGAGATAGTATGAACGGTAGTCCTTTGATGCAGGACTAATTCCACCAACATTGACTGAGGCCCATTGATTTTTAACCATACGTCCATTGTTTTTATCAAAGTAATAGGTTTTACCATCAATCTGAACAATTTTATCTTTTGCTTGACGACCGTCTTTATCGAAGTAAAGTTGGTAACCATCAATGGTTTGAAGTCCTTTAACAGCGTGGCCCTTTTCATCACCATAATAAAAATTAACATTTTCAGGGAAGGTGAAATCTACCTTATCCCAAATAAAGGAGTTTCGAGCTAGCCGTCCTCTCTCACCAAAGACATAGGTTGTGTCTCCTACATTAACCGCTACATTCTTAAGCAATTCACCATTTTCATCAAAATCGTGAATGAAACCAGATGCTGTTTTAACGAGACCTGTGGCACGTATGCCATCTCGGTTGAAGTAACTAGTATGGTAAATGTAGTTTGTTTTATACCGTGAGATAATCTGTTTTTCAGACCAATTACGGTAAGAATTTTTGAGAAGGGCACCGGTGTTTTGATCTAAGTAATATGTTTTACCATCAACTGTGATTTCTTGACCTTTGAGTTGTTTCCCATCTTTGTCAAAATAGAGTTCAACACCGTCCACATATTGGAAACCAGTCAATTTTTCACCTTGTTCAGTGATATAAGACCATTCCCCCTTATCATTGGCTTCAAAATGTCCACCAGTAATGTTTGTAGGCAGTTTAGTTCTCTCTGTCACAACCCCATTCTCATCTATTTGATAATGTTTTCCATCTTTATCGAGGTAGCAATTGACTAGGAGCATACCAGTATGGTCATCTAAATAATAGTTCTTTCCATTTACCTCAACAAATTGGCCTTTGACCTGTTTTCCATCTTCTTGGAAATAGTATTCGCGATCTTCTACATTATTCCATCCAGTGAGATTTTTTCCGTCCTTGGTATAGTACCAATTGCCTTGATCGTCGGATGTGAATTTACCTCGAGTGATAGAGATTTCTTGTCCTGATAATGGATGCTCACTGACCTCAGTAATCTCTGACTTATTTTCATTTGTATTTTGTTTGTCGGTGGCAGGTTCAGCACCCCTATCGGTTGTAGCTGTCTCACTAGATTGAGCGGTTTCAACCTTTTTATCGGCCTCGTTACTAGGCTGTGTAGCAGTTGTTTCTGTTGGCTGAGTAGCGACATTAGTAGGTGTAGTGTCAGTAGATACTGCTGCACTAGAAGTATTCTCGACAACTGTACTCGTTGGAGCTACTTCGGTTCTTGTAATGAGGCTAGCACTTGTCTCAAGATTGCTGTCAGAGACGACATTTTCAGGACTGATAACAGCAGTCGTTTCTGGTTTAACTTCATCGGCTCCGACTTGCCCTAGGCCAATCAGTGAAGCCCCGATAGCCAAACTTGAAGCAGCGATTGTAATCCAATGTTTCTTAACTTTATGAAGTTTGAAACGAACTTTGTTTTCCATAATCTTCCCCCTTGTATGGTGGCTTGGTAAATTCATGCTGTGACATTAAAAACATCATGAATACCAAAAATTAATTTACGATTATATTTTAATTCTATTTTCTAATAATTTCAATAGAAAACGGATACAAAAATGCCATGATTTTATAAAAAGATTCTTATATTCGTGATAGTTATAGCCTATAAAAGGGTTTTCCTAATTTATTTATTTTTTCGTCTATAGATATCATTGAAAGATATATTGTCCCCATACAGTTTGAGAAAAAGACTCTTTTTTTCAAAAATCATCCTGTGTAAAATAGAGGGCATAAAAACATGAGAGGTGATTGCAATGACAAATCGTTACGACTTAAATAAAAATTTGGCACAGATGCTTAAGGGGGGCGTCATCATGGACGTTCAAAATCCTGAGCAGGCACGTATCGCTGAGGCGGCAGGAGCGGCTGCAGTCATGGCCTTGGAACGCATTCCGGCCGATATCCGTGCAGTGGGTGGTGTGTCACGTATGAGTGATCCTAAGATGATTAAGGAAATTCAGGACGCTGTTAGTATTCCAGTGATGGCTAAGGTGCGTATTGGTCATTTCGTGGAAGCACAGATTTTGCAGGCGATTGAGATTGATTATATCGACGAGAGTGAGGTTTTGACACCGGCCGATGACCTTATTCATGTGGACAAAACCAAATTTGATGTGCCTTTCGTCTGTGGAGCCAAGGACCTTGGTGAGGCTCTTCGCCGTATCTCTGAAGGGGCATCAATGATTCGTACCAAGGGTGAACCTGGTACTGGTGATATTGTTCAGGCTGTTCACCACTTGCGACTCATGAATCAAGAGATTCGCCGTATTCAAAATCTTAGAGAAGATGAACTATATATTACTGCTAAAGATTTGCAGGTGCCAATTGATTTGGTCCGTTATGTCCACGAACATGGCAAGTTGCCGGTTGTCAATTTTGCGGCAGGTGGTGTAGCGACGCCAGCGGATGCGGCGCTTATGATGCAGTTGGGTGCTGAAGGTGTCTTTGTTGGTTCAGGTATTTTCAAATCAGGAGATCCGAAAAAACGTGCGGAAGCCATTGTCAAAGCAGTGACTAACTATAATCGTCCGGACATTTTGGCGCAAGTGTCAGAAGATTTGGGGGAAGCCATGGTTGGTATCAACAAGGATGAAATTGACATCTTAATGGCAGAGCGAGGAAAATAGATGACAAAAATTGGAATACTGGCTTTGCAAGGTGCTTTTGCAGAACATGAGCAGGTCTTGAACGGACTTGGAGTTGAAACAGTTCAAATCAGAAATCAACAGGATTGGGAAGCGCACGCTGATTTAGATGGGCTCATTCTACCAGGGGGAGAGTCGACAGTCATGGGAAAACTCTTGCATGATTTAGACTTGTTTGAGCCGATAAAGGCGAAAATTGATTCGGGCTTACCTGTATTTGGAACCTGTGCAGGTCTGATTTTGTTAGCCAAAACCATAGTAGGGGACCAAACAAAACATTTGGCAAGTATGGATATCAATGTAGCCAGAAATGCCTATGGTCGCCAATTGGGCAGTTTTGTCACAGATGCTGAATTTAAAGGAAAAGGGGAAATCCCAATGGTCTTTATTCGTGGGCCAATTATTGAAGCTGTTGGAGCAGAAGTGGAGATTTTAGCTCAAGTCAATGGGGCAATTGTGGCAGCTAGAGAAAAGCAGATGTTAGTGACCTCTTTTCATCCAGAATTAACGGGTGACGAAAGGGTACATGCTTATTTCCTAGATATGATTAATCCGGCAAAAGAAGAAAAGCTTTGATTCAAATTTCATAAATTCATTTACTTCTCCTTCACGCAAAAAAATCCAGAACCTAGGCCCTGGATTTAGGAGATTATGAAAAAGAAAAGTTTTAGGATGGTTATAGTATATAAAGCAAAGCCTAAAGTTTTCTTAAAGTGGAAAAAAAGTTTACTTGTGATATGAAAAAGGAAGTTGACAGTTGGTCGACTTCCTTTTTAGCGATTCCTAAATCAAAGTAATTATGTGATATCAATAGTTGTTATTTGAATTATTTTCTTATACTTCATCAGGTCCCATCAAATGTCCATTACCGTCAGCATCGAATTTGAAGGCACCAGTGTTTGTTCTAACAATGGTATTTTCAGCGCGTGCCCCATTCTTAGCATCGTAATAGTGGACAGTTCCGTCATCGTCAAATTTGAATTCACCTCTAAGTTGTTTACCGTTTTGGTCGAAGTAAACATGGATGCCGTTTAAGGTTTGAGGTCCTGTCAGTTTATCCCCTTTAGCATCAACATAGTAGTAGAAATCTTCACGATCTAAATCTTTGCTTTCTCTTGGGTACTGTCCATCCTGATCTACGAGATCATTTCCAGGAATGGTAATAGTGAAGTGGAAGATGCGATCACCATCGAGATTTCGGTAATTCCAGTTGTAGACATGAACAAAGCTATCAGTGACGAGAGCACCAGAGTCTTTATCATAATAGTGTCCATCAGGGGCGAAGCGTCCCTTGACTTGTGCGCCATTAGGAAGGAAGTAAAAGCGACTATTTCCAAAGGTTTGAGGTCCTGTTAATGGCTTACCATCAGCATCGAGATAGTACCAGGCAGTAGTATAGACATTTTGATTGTTGATGTCATCACGACCAATATAAGTTAAGATTTCTTTAAAAGCATTGGTTACGAGAGCACCAGAATCTTTATCATAGTATTTACCATTTGGTGCAAAATGTCCCTTGACTTGTATACCAGTGAAATCGTCAAAGTAGACTTTAACACCATTGATAGTTTGTTCTCCCTTGAGTTTATCACCTTTATCATTGACGTAAACCCAGTTGCCATCTTCAGTTTCAAGATAGCGTTTTGTTACAAGTGCACCAGAGTCTTTATCAAAATAGCGACCATCCTCTGCAAAACGTCCTTTGACTTGTTTGCCATCCTTGTCAAAGTAGACTGGAATGTTGTCAACGAAGTTGAGACCGATGAGGTTTTTACCGTTTGCATCCTTGTAGTACCAGTTGCCCTCGTTATCACTATAATAGTGACCACCAAAAACTCGTGGTGCCTTGTCTAGGGAGATTGTAGGAATGACGGGAGTGTCTGTTTCTTCACCAGGTCCCATCAAATGTCCATTACCATTTGCATCGAATTTGAAGGCACCAGTGTTGGTTCTGACAATGGTATTTTCAGCGCGTGCACCGTTTTTTGCATCGTAATAATGAACGGTACCATCTTCGTCAAATTTGAACTCACTTCTAAGTTGTCTACCATTTTGGTCGAAGTAGACATGGATGCCGTTTAGGGTTTGAGGTCCTGTCAGTTTGTTACCCTTAGCATCAACGTAGTAGTAATAGTCCTCACGATCCAAGTCATTGCTGGAAAGTGGATAGTGGCTCATATCAATAAAGTGTGATTTACCGTCAGATCCTATAGCAGAGTCGTTCGGAATAGTAAGCATAAATTTAAGAACACGATTTCCGTCTTGATTTTGGAAATTCCAGTTATAAATATGAACAAATCTATTAGTTACAAGCGCACCAGAATCTTTGTCATAGTAATGTCCATCAGGAGCAAAACGTCCCTTAACTTGTGCCCCATTAGGGAAGAAGTACATGTTTGTACCACCAAGATTTTGAGGACCTTTAAGTGGCCGTCCGTCGGCATCAAGGTAGTACCAATCAGTAGTATAAATGTTTTGACCGTTGATATCATCACGACCAATATAAGTTAAGAGTTCTTTAAAGGTCTTGGTTACAAGAGCACCAGAATCTTTGTCATAGTATCGGCCATCCTCTGCAAAACCACCTTTGATTTGAATACCGTCTTGGCTAAAGTAAACAGGAACATTATCCACATAGTTCAGACCGACAAGATTTTTGCCGTTTGCATCCTTGTAATACCAGTTACCATTATCATCACTATAATAATGTCCACCAGAAATATGAGGTGCATTTTCAAGTGTTACAGAAGGTGTGACTGGCTTTTCATTTTCATCGATTGGGGCAGGTTGTTCACTGTTTTTTGTAGGTGTTTTTGTTTCTTCGACAGGAATAGGTTCATTGACTTTTTCTACCGAAGTTTTTGTAGTAGATGCTTCTGAAGTTGCCGTTTTGATAGGTGTAGCTTTATTTACCTGATTATCTTGATTGCTAATTTCTTGCTCAGAAGTGATTTCTACTGGTGATTCGCTTGCTAATTCAGATGATGCGACTTCACTGCTAGGAGCTTCACTAAGAACTGTACTTGTACTAGTAGGTAGCTCAGTATTAGTTGAGATAGGATTTGTAGTAGTTGCTTTGACCTCAACATTAGTTACTGCAGTTTCTTGTGCAGGTGCAAGAATCTCAGTTGGTTGACTAGAAGTTTCAGGTGTTTTCGCTTCATCCGCAAATGCAGGTCGTGCGACTAAAGTAAAAGTAGCTAGAGCGGTTGCGCAAGAAAGTGCCACAAGGTGTTTCTTTGGGTTAGTCCTTTTCGTAATCATGATAAATTCCCCTTCATATTAAAATCTTTTCAGTTTAAAAACTGAAATAATGCAAAAATAACTTAATTACAATTGATTGATGACTTAAATCTCTGTAAGGTAGCCGTTTTCATCAATATGATAATTTTTTCCATCAATATTGGCATTACGATTACGCCACATTTGACCATTGTTTGGATCGAAGTAAAGCTTATGTCCCTTGTAGTCTACAATTTCTCCCTGAACTCTTATTGGGAGACCAGCTGCATCACGGAAGTAGTAGTATTCACCCCAAACTTGTTGAAGTCCAGTTACTGCAATACCGTCTTTATCGAAATAGAGCCATCCAGGAATATAACCATGTGAATATTCAAAAAGCATATTCTTGTCGTTATAAATCATACGATTTTTGACAAGTTCACCAGTATAAGGTTCAAAGTAACGGATACCTTCTGGGAACCTAATAAATTGCCCCATAACATTGGTTTGGCTGTCATTGTTGTTGAATCCGATTCCTCGAGCTTGCCGTCCGTATTCAAAATAATAATATTCTTTTTCGCCTTTCTTTTGCCAGCCTGTAACGTATTGTCCGTCATCGCCGAGGTAAAATGTTCCGAAATCCATGCTCTTATAGCCACCAGGAATTCCCCCTAGAGATCTGACATAGCGGTTTCGCCAAAGTTCACCATCATGTCCAAAGTAGTATGGCTTGCTATCAATGTAAACTTTATGGAAGTCATCCCAATCTCCTTGGTACCAAGGAATGGAGACTCTATACGCAGTGTCAGGATAGAAATAGTAACGGTTTCCATTAATATCTTGCCAGCCTGTTACAGCTACACCATATTTACCAAAGTAACGGTATTCATCGTGAGGAAAATCAGCTACCTTGACAAACTGTTCAGTTATCCTATGCCCTAGATTCTGGTCGTAGAAATAATAATGGTTATTACGTTGGACAGACTCACCTTTGGCTTGTTTACCATCTTCATGGAAATACACGTGCTGATTGTCAACAACGTGTGCACCTATAAGGTCTTTACCGTCTTTTTTGTAGTGCCAACTACCTTGTACGTCACTATACCATTGACCACCTGTAATATTTTCTTCAGGATCTTCGTCTTGAATTTCTGTGTTTTCATCGTTATTGAAGGAAGAAACATCAGTCTTAAGTCGATTTTCTGAGATGTCCTCATATCTAGCGTTTTCCATACTGGCAGTTTCACTTACTGTAGCTCCTGTTTTAGAAGTAGGTATTTCTGATCTTGTTGAATTTGTTTCAGAGATAACTGTACTTGAAGCGTCTGAAGCGGGTTTAGGTGTTTCAGGAATAGCTGTAGTATCAGTGGTAACACTTGTAGCTTCGCTGGTGATAATGCTTGTGCCTGTTGGTGCATCTGTTGTAGTTGCTGTTGGATTTTCATCAAGTGTCTTAGTCTCAACAGTAGCCACTACATTTTCTATAGCAGGTGCGACAACTTCGGTCTTAGCATTCGTATCAGATGCTTTTACTTCTTCCGCAAATGCAGGGCGAGCAACTAGGGAAAAAGCAGCTAGTGCGGTTACACAAGAAAGTGCCACAAGGTGCTTCTTGTACACGTGCCATGGATAATTCATTTCAGTATTCATGATAGACTCCTTTCATAAAATGAACACCGATGTTTGGGTGGTTATAAAGGAGCTCGCCGTTAAAATAGTGTTAAAAGTAGGCAAATCTGTTAAAACGACTGAGTCCCATATCTAAATCTCTCATGTCATGACCATAAGAAGATTTTATAGGGGAGCACGTCAAACGTGTGGCAAGGAGAATATGCTTATGCTGTGTAATTCATATCTAGAAACAAGTGTCTTCACTTATTTATCCTAATACTTTTATTTCTCTCCTTTCGTTTTATTATTGAATCCAGCCTATGGCATATGTCTTTAAATACAAAAAACTAGAACTTTTAGTTTGAAACATTCTCTCTAAAGCTCTAGTTTTGTATTATAGACAGATGTGTGTATGAAAAGAGCCTTAGATTATCATGCCAAAGTGCCTAAGGACCAGTTTTCATGCATAAAAAATTATTTTGACGTTAGAATTCTAAAGCCAAGTTCCTAATCCTAATCCCTCTGTAGTACACTTTCAACGTTTTGGTAAAACGCTTACATGCTCACCTATCTTTATTATAATACTTTTTTAATTACAAACAAGTTTTTTTACAAGATAATCGTAAATGTTAAAAAAATGTCATAATTGGGTTCTGTTTGAATGACAGTGATTGATTATATGAAAAAGGAAGTTGACCAACTGTCGACTTCCTTTTGTGTTTTTTTTAAAGAACATTTAGACAAACATACTTACTATAATAAGATAAATCTCACAATTGAGTAGGACGTCCGTTTTCATCAAAGAGATAGGTTACTCCGTTAATGGTACGTGTCTGATTAGTAACAAGTTCGCCAGAATTTTCATCATAATAGCGAGTTCCTTTATAATCTGAGATAAATTGTCCTTTGACTTGTTTACCATTATTTCTGAAGTAGAGATGTTGTCCGTTTATAACTTGATCGAAAATAAGCGCTTTTCCGTCAGGACCAAAGTAGTACCAATCTCCCTCCCAGTTAAAGAATTGGTTAGTTAAAGCAGCACCTGTCTCAGCATCAAAGAAGTATGTAGGTGCAGCTTTTGAAGTGCTATTATAGTAATTTTCATTATAAGGGTTAACTAATAAGCCACGGACCTGATCATAATAATGCCCATATCTTGATTCTGGTCCATCAGAGAAATAATAGATTTTACCATTAATCTCTCGTAGCCCTTTGACTTTTCGACCGTTTTCATCAAGGTAAAACCAATTATTGCCTGATTTTATGAGACCGGTTTTGTGGATAGCAGCACCTGTTTCTTCATCATAATATGGAAGAGTGTTGTAGGGTCCTAATCCACCTCGAATAACTTCACCCCAAGAATAAACACAATAGTCTTTTCCATCTATTGTCATTCTACCGAAATCCCCATTACTATCAAAGTAGTATAATTTGTTTCCGGCCTTGAAAAATGTATTTTTAGGGATTTCTTGCCGAGCACCAGTGTCTTTATCATAGTAATAGCCGTCCAAAACAAGGTCCTTAGCTTGACCACCGAAGTAGTAAGGGTGGAAGTAGACATTTACACCGTCGATGGTCTGAGACCCTTTTAGTAAGATTCCCTGATCATTAGCATAATACCACTTGCCTTTATGGGTAAAGTAACGACCTTTGACTAGGGCGCCAGAATCTTTATCGAAGAATTTTTCAGCCGGAGTATAGCTAGCATGATCCTTTTCAGTAATTAATCGTCCATCTTTAGTAATGAAGTTACCCTTAACTTGAACACCAGTAATAGTGTCGAAATGGACTTGTACACCATCAATAGTTTGCTCTCCTTTTAGGATTTTACCTTCAGAACCAATATAATACCAAGCATCGTTGATTTGCACATAGTGATTCTTTCCTAAATCAGTCTTGGCACCGGAGTCTTTGTCGTAGAAGTAACCGTCTTCGTCAAATCCACCTTTAAGTTGTTTACCATTTTGAGGGTTGAAGTAAACGGCTACATTATTAATGATTTGAGCTCCTTTGAGGCGTTTACCTTTACTATTTACATAGTACCAATCTGATCCGACTCGTACATAGCTATTGGTTACAAGAGCTCCAGTGATACCATCATAGTATTTGCCATTCACAGCGAAGTCACCTTTTATCTGAGCTCCCTTTTGTTTGTCAAAGAAGTACTCGGTATTTTTGATAACAGCTAACCCTTCAACGGGCCTACCCTCATCGTCGATATAGTACGTTTTATCTTTGACTGTAATGAATTGATTATAAATTAATCCTCCAGTATCTTTATCGTGGAACCTGCCATTAGAGTCAAATGTTCCTTTTGCTTGTACACCATTGTTATCAAAATAGACATCAACACCATCAATTGTATGGTATCCTGTTAAGATTTTTCCGTCATTACCAACATAGTACCAATTTTCTTTGATTTGGACGTAACGGTTTTTACCAAGGTCAACGAGATTACCATCTTGATCATAGTACCGTCCTTCAGCAAAATTATCGAATATTTGCCAACCACCGTAATTGTTAGAGTAATTTCCTAATTCGTGGAAGTACACTTGCTTTCCATCAATGGTTTGAGGTCCGGTTAATGGTTGTCCTTGATTATCCAGATAATATCTCTCGTTTTGACCAGTAGTACCATTATAGGCAATAACGTATTGATTTTTGACTAAGGCACCGGAATCCTTATCATAATAGCGGAAATTCTTACCTGAATAATCAGATATGAATCTGCCTTTGACTTGGACACCAGTGTTCTCGAAGTAAACATCCATACCATTAATCGTTTGTCTGCCTGTTAAAATTGTGCCGTCATCTCCAGCATAGTAACAATATCCATTTAAGTGGAAGAAGCGGTTTGTTCCGAAATCAACTTGTTTACCTTTATCATCATAATAACGACCATTTTCGGCAAATTTATTAAAAACTTGTTCAGGTTCAAAATAATACAATGCCCCATTGATTTCTTTGACACCAGTATACTTATAGCCGTTTTCATCAATGTAATAGGTTTTATCACCATACATATTCACAATACGATTGGTGACGAGCCAACCATTATTTTTGTCGTAAAAACGGTTATCAGCTGCAAAGTGCCCTTTAACTTGTTTGCCATCAGTGTCAAAATATACATTCACGCCATCAATGGTTTGAGGTCCTTTTAAAATCTTGCCATCTTTACCAATATAATACCAGTGTGTGTGAAGTTGGTAATAGCGATTGATACCTAAATCAGTTCGTTTACCTTCTTTATCATAATAATAGCCATCAGGACCAAATTCGTCTTTGATTTGTGCAGGTGCAAAGTAGTACCAAGTACCTCCAATGTTTTTTTGACCTGTAACTCTATTACCATTTTCATCTACATAGAAGTCGTATATTGAATGAACAAAGCGATTAGTCACCAAGGCACCAGAATCCTTGTCATAATAATGCTCATCACTAGCAAAGTCACCCTTTACTTGGATACCATCATAATTACCAAAATAGACTTTAACACCGTCGATAGTTTGAGGTCCTTTTAAAATCTTGCCATCATTTCCGATGTAGTACCACTTATTATGTAATTGAAAATAGTGATTAGTACCGAGGTCAGTCCGTCGACCATTTTCGTCATAATAACGACCTTCAGGGTCGAATGACTCTTTTAACTGGGCGCCAGAATCGTTAAAGTAAGTCCACTCTCCATTAATTTTTTGATGACCGATAAGCCTATACCCTTCTTTGTTTACATAGTAGGTGTTATAGCCATCATTGACATAACTGGACGTAACTAGAGCACCAGAATCTTTATCGTAAAAGTGTTGATCTAAGCCAAATCTTCCTTTTACTTGTCTACCTTTATAGTCAAAATAAACCTTAACACCATCGATAGTATGACCATCAATGTAGTCATCGCCATTTTCATTTCTATAATGCCAAAAACCATCATCGTCAGTGTAATACTCACCACCTGTAACATTTTCCACTCGAGAAGACCATGGTGGAGGTGGGTAAATACCTCTGTCGGTAACATCTATAGTACGGTCTTCATGGGATGCAGTTTCTTCCGCAGTTTTTTCTGTCACACTTGTTGCGACAGATGATTTAGATTCTGAATTTTGTGTTTCAGAGGCTGAAACAAATGTGCTTGAGACTTCAGAGCTTGTTTTTTCAGAAATAGTTTCTGTTGAAGTAACTTCAGAGGTGACTACTGGTGTTTCTGATACTGTGGCGGCTTCGCTCGAAGCGGTAGCAACTGTGTTTTCTGCAGGTTTAGCTGTGGCTTCATTACTTGCTGGAGCATCGACGTCAATAGCGCCTTCTTTGATGATGGCTTCAACAGTTGCTTCATTAACAGGGGTAGGTTGTTCTTCAGCTGAAGCATAGTTAAGGCCAGCAAAACTCAATCCCAAAGCAAGTCCTGTCACTGCAATAGTTACCCAATGTTTTTTAACTTTGTGAAGTTTAAAATGTACTTTCTTTTCCATGATAATTCTCCTTTCATTGAAAGATAAATTGGAATTATATGTGTGAAATAAATATTATTCGTAAATATATTTAATAACTCTTCCATCACCGTTTTCATCGAAATGAACAACCTCAGCTTTCACCTTGTAACGAATTGAGTGATTAAAAGTAATGTCAACATTTTTAGCACGTTTTCCAGTTTTTGGGTAATAATAATGGTAGAAGTAGTCATTTCCCGCCCAAATTGTTCGCAATTCATCGTAGCCTAGTCTACCATCATCGTGAAAATAGTAGTAATCATCTCCAATCTTTTGTTCACCCTTATAACATTTACCATCACTACCAACATAGTAACGATAACCGTCAATGTCAACGAATTTGTCACGTCCTAAGTCAACAAGTTCACCAGTATTCTTGTCATAGTAATAACCATCATCAGCAACAATACCTTTAGCTTGTTTACCATCTTTATCAAAGTAAACCTTCACATTATCGATAGTTTTGTGTCCAGTTACCTTTTGACTATTTTCATCGACGTAGTACCAACTATTAGAATATTTTTTACCAAAATATCTAGTAATTGCACCAGTTGAGGTGTCTGCTAGACTAGGGTATCTATCGAATTGAAATACTTGAACATAATTATGGTCGATAGGCTCATTACCTAGGTCGGTGATAAAATGCCAAGGTTTTATTTGAACATAACGTTTTGTGACTAAAGCTCCGGTGTCTTTATCGTGATATCTACCATCTGGTGCGAAATCCCCTTTTAATTGTGGTCCATCAGGGTAGAAGTAGTAGTCCTCACCGTTAATAGTCTGATAACCTGACACCTTGTAGCCACTATTATCTAGGTAGTAGCGGAATGTAGTTGAGATACCATTAGCACGCCATTCACGAGCGATTCTTACAGTACGCTCTCTGAAAGTATTTCTTGCTAAGTTACCTGTATGTTTATCGTAATATTTACCGTTTTTTGCGAAACCTCCTTTTACTTGCTCTCCATTTTCATCGAAGAATACTGTTTCACCATTAATAGTATGCTCCTCTTTTAAAGCGATTCCTTCGGAACCAAAATAGTAAAATGGTTTTGTATCATCGCTAAATCCATTGTGGTTAGAAGGAACGTATAAGTTCCTAGCTAGATGACCATTATCATTCATATAATGGATATTGTGGTAGTCATCATAGAACAGTCCATTTTTTTTGATATCATCTTTCTTTTCAGTAATGACACCTTCTTGATCTGAAATATAAAGTTTATCGTTCACTTCAAAAAGTGTTCCAATGACACGCTCACCATTAATTTTATCGTAGTAGTATTTGTTTCCTCCTTGTTTAATAAACTCTCCTTTAGATTGCTTTCCGTTTTGGTCAAGATAATACCATTTACCATTTATCATAACTGATCGGTTGACACCTAAATTAACACGAGCACCGGTATCTTTATCATAATAGTAACCATCGTCTGCGAACTGGTCTTTGATTTGTTCACCATAGGCATTAAAATAAACAGCAACACCATTTATTGTTTGGGGACCGTGAAGGAATTTTCCGTCATATCCTGCATAATAGGTGACTTTTCTAATTTTAGGGTTAAGATAGTCATTCTCTAGGTGATAGATAGTAACGTATTGATTTTTAACCATCATTCCTTGGTAGTCATAATAATAGCTGTTTTCAAATTCGTCGGTAACAATTTGGTTGCGATAGTTTAAAGCATATGGTACCTCAGAGAGTTTACCTTCATTATCAGCTTTATAGGTCTTTCCATCGATTTGAATAAGAGAGTTGATAACCATTTGTCCATTATGCAAATCATAGTAATGTTTTGGTAGACCTGAATTTGAGTAGCTAGCTTCACCTTTTAGTTGACGACCATTACCGTCAAAACAAACATGATAACTATCAACAATTTGGTTTCCAATGAGTTTTTGACCATTTTCATCGACATAGTACCAGTTTCCATTGTCTTCTACATAAGCATTAGTAACAAGTTCACCACTATCCTTGTCATAAAAGTGTCCATTCGGAGCGAAGTGTCCTTTAACTTGGACTCCACTGTCCTTAAAGTAAACTTTGACGTTATCAATGGTTTGTTCGCCAATGAGTTTATTGCCATTGGAGTTGTAGTAATACCAATTTCCTTTATCATCGCTGACATATTGGTTATGGAATCTAGAGTCACCTTGGATAGTTATGTTTCCTTCTTTATCTGCGATATAATGGGTACCGTTTAACTCAAAGGAAGTGTCCTTGACTTTACGACCATTGTCTTTGTCAAAGTAGTAGATTTTATTATCAATATTAATAAATTCACCTTTAGCTTGATGTCCTTCTGGACGAGATGATTCATGGAAGTAGAGTTCAAAGCCATCAATAGTTTTAGGTCCAGTGACAGGAAATCCGTCTTTGTTGAAGTAATACCAACGACCTTCGTAGTCCATCATAAATTGATTTTTTGGATATTCTCTATTATTTTCTGAAGGAAGAGTATAGTAAATTGGGAACGGATAAGTTACAATGTTTAGTTTTTTATTGAGATAATCTGCCACCCCATCGTGGTCTGAATAAAATACATATGGCATAGACTTCCATAGACCCTTTTCGATGATAGGAAATTGTTTATTTTTGACTAAGGCCCCTTTGTCGTCAAAGTAGTAGCGTTTGTGATCTAACTCCATTAGTCTATGAACAGCAACTTGGCCATCGTCATAGATGTAATAGTCGTCACCTAAAATTGTCTGACGACCTTTCTTAAGTGTGTTACCATTTTTATCGAAATAGTAACGTTCTAATCCAGGCATTACATAATAGTTTGGTTCGATATAAGCTGGTTCATTGAAGTATACAACTTTACTATAGTTTTCTTCTGGAATATAGTGGTTGTCTTTGAATGTAATAAAACGTTCTGTTACTAGCTTGCCATCGTTTTCATCGTAAAAGTGAAGTTTGTCGTCAACTTTCCTAAGCTGACCTTTTACCATAGTGCCGTCATCGTTAAAGTAATATTGGAAACCGTTGATTTCTTTTGGTCCAGTAACCAGTTGCCCTTTTGCATCTACATAATAGGTAACACCATTTGCATCTGAAACGAAACTCTCTCTTTTATCTGTCTTTTTTGTGATACCTTCCGCTTCAACAGTGATGGTGAAATCACCATCTTTTTGTGAGGTATCTAAAGTTGTTTTATCAGGAGAAGTGCTTATGATGAGGTTTTCGTTGTTTGTAGGTGTATTTGTTGCACTTACCTCAGAATGTATAATTTCAGAATTAGCTGCTTCCGAACTAGCTGTGCTTGTCACTTCAGAGCTTGGTTTTTCAGAAACGGTTTCTGTTGAAGCCACTTCAGAGCTAGCTACTGGTGCTTCTGATACTGTGGCAGCCTCGCTCGAAGCGGTAGTAGCTGTGTTTTCTGCAGGTTTAGCTGTGGCTTCATTACTTGCTGGAGCCTCAACGTCAATAGCGCCTTCTTTGATAATGGCTTCAACAGTTGCTTCATTAACAGGGGTAGGTTGTTCTTCAGCTGAAGCGTGGTTGAGGCCTGCAAAACTCAATCCCAAAGCCAGTCCTGTCACTGCAATAGTTACCCAATGTTTTTTAACTTTGTGAAGTTTAAAATGTACTTTCTTTTCCATGATAATTCTCCTTTCATTTTAAATCTGTCATTTTTAAGAAGGAGTATTTATAACTTCATTAACTAATTGGTGTTCCGTTTCCATCCGCATCAAAATGATAGGTTTGCCCTTTGATAGTAATGTCAATATTTGACAAACGGGCACCTGAGTTAGCATCGTAGTAGTGGATTTTACCATCGACGGTGACTAGTTCACCTTTGGCTTGTTTACCGTTACTGTGGAAGTAGACTGGAACATTGTCAATGGTTTGTTCACCGGTCAAGGCGTACCAGTTTGGACCAAAGTAATACCAACTACCTTCCCATTCATGGTATTGATTTTTAAGAGCAGCGCCTGTTGCTTCATCCAGATAGTAGATGTGGCTACTGTTAGGGATAGTATCACTGTAATACGCATAGATGAGCTCACCTCTACTTTGCATTCCGTAGTAGTATTTACGAGTAGGAAGTCCAAAGTAGTAGAGTTCGCCATCGATAACTTGAACGGAGACTAATTTGTTTCCCTTACCGTCTAAATAATACCAGTGATTATCTTTGGTTTTAACGAAACCAGCTTTTGTGACCTTTTTACCATCAAATCCGATATAGTCTCCACTATCTGCGTAGTATGTGAATTCTCCGAAGCCTTGATGACCATCTCCAACGATAAGATTCACTTCTTCACCATGAACAATATGTGTTCCTGAGTAAACTTTTCTACCATCTTGACCAACATAATAGCGTTTGCCATCGACTTCGACGATTTGGTCTTGGACAGCAGCACCTGTGTCTTTGTCATAAAAATGATCAGCATTGGCAAAAATACCTTTGGCTTGGACACCGTCTTTATCAAAATAGACTTCTACACCACCTATAGTTTGAGCACCAATTAATTTATCGCCCTTATCATTGACATAGTACCGTTTGCCATCTTTTTCGACATAACGGTTGGTAACGAGGGCTCCACTATCTTTATCATAATAATGGCCGTTTGGCGCAAAGTCACCTTTAACTTGAGAATAGTCATCACGGAAGTAGACATTGACATAATCTATCACTTGTTCGCCCTTTAAAGGATAACTAGATTTATCAACATAGTACCATTTACCTCCAGCAGTAACATAACTATTTTTGGCTGTAACTGGAGTCAATTTACCATTTTCATCTGCAATTGATGTTGGGTATCTATCATCTACAGCAATAAAAGTGAAAGCATTGGTGAGGATAGCACCTCTTACGCCGTTAATGTATTTAGAAAACTGAGCATAGTACCAGTTTCCATCAACTTGGAACAGTGGGTTTGGGCTGCCAGGGACATCATCTCTTAGTGAACCAGATTCATCAAAATAGTAGAGTTGTCCATTAATTCGCTTGAATCCATGAACAACATGTCCATTTTCATCAGCATAAACGGAAGGTGTCCAGAGGTATCCTCTCAGGTACATGTATCTGATTTTACCCCAGCCATTATAGACTTTTTGTCCCTGTTCATTGTAATAACTTTCAGTACCATCAGGATTCTTGAATTTAGAATAATAGACCATGTCTGGTTGGAAGTAGTACTCTTTACCGTCGATGGTTTTAGGGCCAGTGTAAATATTACCGTCATTGTCATAGTAGTAATAAATGTCGTCGCTGGTTCCGTTAATGTAGCGAGTACTATGATAGAGGGCAATCTTATTATTCCAAAGTTCGCCATTTTCAGGATGGAAATAATATCCTTTACCCTCAATAACTACTCTTTGTCCTTTTGTTTGAAGCCCCTTGTCATTAAAGTGGTAAGTTTTGTCTCCAATTTCTTGAAGGCCAGTCACTTTTTCACCTGTCTTATCTACATAATACCAGTGGTTATCGCCAGTAGTAACAAAAGATTCAGTTGTTAGATGTCCAAGTTCACCATCATAATAATGTCCATCTTGGGCAAAGTTTCCTTTGACTTGTTTACCATCCTTGTCAAAATAGACATGCTGTCCATCAATTAGGTTTGGACCTGTCAGATCCTTGCCATCTTTTTTGTAATGCCAATTGCCTTGTTCATCACTATACCATTGACCACCCGTGATATTCTTTTCAGCAGAGGGAACTTGAGAATTAGGGGTATCAGTATCACTAGTTGTTGGTGACGAATTCTCAGTTGTAACACTCTCACTAGTCGTTGCACTTACCTCAGAATGTGTAGTTTCAGAATTAGCTACTTCCGAACTAGCTGTACTTGTGACTTCAGAGCTTGGTTTTTCAGAAACTGTTTCTGTTGAGGCTACTTCAGAGCTGGCCACTGGTGTTTCTGACACTGTGGCAGCCTCGCTTGAAGCGGTAGCAGCTGTGTTTTCTGCAGGTTTAGCTGTGGCTTCATTACTTGCTGGCGCATCGACGTCAATAGCGCCTTCTTTGATGATGGCTTCAACAGTTGCTTCATTAACAGGGGTAGGTTGTTCTTCAGCTGAAGCGTAGCTGAGGCCTGTAAAGCTCAATCCCAAAGCTAGTCCTGTCACTGCAATAGTTATCCAATGTTTTTTAACTTTGTGAAGTTTAAAATGTACTTTCTTTTCCATGATAATTCTCCTTTCATTTTAAACTGTCGTTATTGAGAAGGAGTCTCTATAACTTCATTAACTAATGAGTGTTCCGTTTCCGTCCGCATCAAAATGATAGGTTTCCCCTTTAATAGTAATGTCAATATTTGACAAACGGGCACCTGAGTTGGCATCGTAGTAGTGGATTTTACCATCGACAGTGATTAGTTCCCCTTTAGCTTGTTTACCATTACTGTGGAAGTAGACAGGAACATTGTCAATGGTTTGCTCACCGGTAACTTTATCACCATTGACATCAACGTAGTAGAAATAGTCCTCACAATCGAAGTCTTTGCTTGAAAGTGGGTAGTGACTAATGTCTACTGGTATTTTTTTATCATTGGGATCAAGAATAAAATTATGTGGGTACTGGATAAAAAAGTTATCGACAGGATTACCGTATTTATCTTGAAATTTCCAGTTATAGATATGGACGTAACGGTTTGTTACAAGTGCACCAGTATCCTTATCATAGTAGTGTCCATCAGGAGCAAAACGTCCCTTAACCTGTGCTCCATTAGGGAAGAAGTACATTTTGACATAATCAAGTGTTTGAGGTCCTTTTAGTGGTCGGCCTTCCCTATCAAGGTAATACCAGTCCTTTGCATATATAGTTTCGCCATATATGGTACTACCAACGGAAGTCAATCCTTCTCTAAAAGTATTGGTCACTAGTTCACCAGAATCTTTGTCATAGAATTTACCGTTTTCAGCAACCCTTCCTTTGGTCTGAAAACCCCAAGGATTATCAAAGTATAGTTTTTGACCATTAATTTCAACTTCTCCTGTTGCAGCTGTACCATCTTTTGTAAAATAATACCATCTTCCATTACATTCGAAAAAGCGATTTTTCAAGACTTTACCACTATGATCAACATAATAGACCTTATTATTTTCATAGATAAAACGATCTCGTAACATTTCTCCAATGTCATATTGTTTATACGTATTTTCTGGACGGAAGTAATAGAAATCGCCATTAATTTCCTGAAGTCCAAGAACTATTTGTCCTTTATCATCAAGGTAGTAGGTTGAATCATTTTCATTAACAAAGCCTGCATGGGTTACTTTGCAACCATTGTCTTTATCATAGTAGTACTTAGGCATGTAATAATATTTGGAGATAAACTTCGGATCTCTTACAAATCCTCCTTTAATCTGTTTACCATCATGGGGATCGAACATAACATCTTGTCCATCAATAATGTAGGCCCCTTTTAGTGGGCTACCGTATTTATTAACATAGTACCAATTACCATTAACTTCAACGTAACGATTGGTTACGAGATTTCCTGTATTGATATCGTAGTAACCTTTAAGGTCATTATATATATCTAAATAGGCCCCTTTGACTTGTTGTCCATTATCCCGGAAGAATACTCTTTGTCCCTTAATGATTTGGGAACCGATAAGGTTTTCTCCGCTTGCATTCTTATAATACCAGTTACCCTGTTCATCGCTATAGTAGCCGTTAGGGTTTGGAGCATCTTTACCAATTCCATTTTCATCAAAGTTATAAGTCATCCCATTGATCGTTAGGCTTGTATTTACAACACGAGCTCCAGAATCAGGATCATAGTAACGGAGGACCCCATTATCAAGAACAAGTTCTCCTTTAGCTTGACGGCCGTTTGAGTAGAGATAGACGATTTGTCCATTAATAAGGGTTTCCCCATCTTTAGGACGAATAGCATTTCCATCATCACCGTAGTAGTACCATTTATCATGTTCTTTAATTGTTTGTTTTTTGACTAACTGACCGGTTTCTGAGTCAAAATAGTAACGACGGGTAATGTTTGTGGGCGTTCCATATTTATTAGAAGTTGGAAGAGTCTTTCCATCTTCTAGCTCTATGCTGATTCCTTTTTGCATGACACCAGAGTTGATTTCGAAATAATAAAGATTACCATCAATCATACGAGTTCCTGTATATTTAGAACCGTCATTATTGATAAAAAAGGTTCTTCCTTCTTTATCTTGAACGAGACCTTCTTTTCTAACTCTAGCTCCGGTGTTAGGGTCATAATAGTGCATCTTATCAAGATTACCAGAATACTTTTCACTAAAGTCTCCTTTGACTTGAGTTCCGTCATAATCAAAATAAACTTCTTGCCTATCAATGGTTTGTTCCCCCTTGAGAGGAATACCATCCTTGTCAACATAGTACCAGTTTCCCTTATATTCTAGATACCGTTTGGTTTGTAGTTGACCAGTATTATCATCAAAATAACGGTATAGTTTGTAATTTACGATTTGTGGTCCTTTAATTTGTTTTCCGTCCTCCCAGAAGGAGACTCTTACGTTATCAATCGTTTGATCTCCAGTAAGTTTTTTCCCATTAGCATCTTCATAGTACCAATTCCCCTGTTTATCACTGTAGTAGTGACCGCCAGTGATATTATTTTCAGCAGAGGGAACTTGAGAATTAGGGGTATCAGTATCACTAGTTGTTGGTGACACATTCTCAGCTGTAACACTCTCGCTAGTCGTTGCACCTACCTCAGAATGTGTAGTTTCCGGACTAGCTACTTCTGAACTAGCTGTGCTTGAGACTTCAGAGCTTGGTTTTTCAGAAACAATTTCTGTTGAAGCCACTTCAGAGGTGACTACAGGTGTTTCTGACACAGTTGCAACCTCGCTCGAAGCGGTAGCAGCTGTGTTTTCTACAGGTTTAGTTGTGGCTTCATTACTTGCTGGAGCCTCAACGTCAATAGCGTCTTCTTTGATGATGGCTTCAACAGTTGCTTCATTAACAGGTGTAGGTTGTTCTTCAGCCAAAGCGTAGCTGAATCCTGCAAAACTCAATCCCAAAGCAAGTCCTGTCACTGCAATAGTTACCCAATGTTTTTTAACTTTGTGAAGTTTAAAATGTACTTTCTTTTCCATGGTAATTCTCCTTTCATTTTAAACTTTTTACATACTGCAAAATAAGGGCTGTCATGAGAGTTTATGAAAAGTGAGCATTGGGTAGAGTCCCTAACGATGTAAGTTAATCTTTTTATGACAATCCTTATTTCTCCAAGTCTCCTCAATTTCGGTATTACGAGACTGTTCAAGGCAAACATGAGTTCTGACGAAATGATTCTAGAAAAACGAGAGCCGTTCGGAATTTTCCTCCTTTCTAAGCATGGAAGATCTCGTTTATTTTGGGCTTCTAAGACACAAAAAACTAGAGCTTACTAGTATGAGGCGTCCCCTCTAGAGCTCTAGTTTGAAATGATGCTGTATTCTTTTTATGAGCCCTAGTTTGATGGTTCAAAGTGACTCAGGAATGGTTATCCTACTATAATCCTTAGTTAGGCATTAGGTAACTAATGTCAATCTTTTAGATAATCCCCCAAGTGTCCTTTAAAGCAAAATTAAAACGCTTACATATTCACCTAGCTTCATTATAATCCTTTTTTAAGAATAAACAACAGAAACTAACGGAATTATCAAAAATGTTAAAGAACTGACATAAAAGATTCTATATTTAGTTTCGTTAGTCAAATAAGAATTCACCTGTGTAAATCATTTATATTTTTAATTTTTGTTCCTCATAGACAGGACCTGGTCTTAGCCAGATGAAAAACTAGAGTCTTTCTATCTAAAATTTTCTTTTCAGAATTGTCTTTTTTAGGGCTGCTTCTCTCATAGTTTTGCTATCTCTTAAGCTTAATTGAAGCTTGCTTTAATGTTGAAAAGCCTTTAAGGATAAGCTTTTGAAGGTATTTGAGAATCAGATACTCTCTATTTAAGACCTTACATATGGTGTAAGGTCTCATTTTTGCTAATCAAAGTTAATATAACTAAGCTTGTGGCAGAGATTTATGAAAAGAAGATGACTTTTTCCTATTTGTAATTTGTCTGAATATATCATAGAGTAAAGATAACAACAGAAAAAGGATGATTGCTATAGATGGAAAATAAGGTACGTTTTAAACTACATAAGGTTAAGAAAAACTGGGTAACTATCGGTGTGACCACCCTCTCAATGGTTGCCTTGGCAGGTGGAAGCCTCCTAGCTCAAGGAAAAGTAGAGGCCGATGAGACGAGCGCACCTAACGGTGACGGCTTGCAGCAACTGAGTGAGGATGGGACTGCCAGTCTAGTGATGACAACAACTGTTACTGAGCAAGCTAGTGCGCAAGCAAGTGTGTCAGCAATAGAAACAGTTGGAACAAACTCACAGGTGGTGACAAGTGTGGTCAGCCGAGAGACAACTGCTCAAGTACAAACTAGTCCAGTTGCCAGTCGGGAAGTGGCAGTTTCTTCGCAAACTCAAGCTAGTGCCCAAGAGACACAGACTACGGAACAGGCCTCACAAGGTCAGACATCAACTCAAGTAGCTGGGCAAACAAGTACTCAGTCCACTCCTAGAGTCTTGACCAATGCTGCACCAGCAATCGCCACACGCGCTGCTGACAGCACTATTCGTATCAATGCCAACCGCAACACTAACATCACGATTACGGCCAGCGGTACGACACCAAATGTAACCATTATCACAGGGCCAAACACTCCTAAGCCAAACGTGACGGTGACAAGTCCAAATGGCACAAGACCAAATGTGACCATTGTAACGCAGCCAAATCAACCAAACAAACCTGTTCAACCGAGTCAACCGTCTCAACCTAATAAGCCAGTCCAACCAAGTCAGCCAAGTCTTGACTATAAACCAGTAGCTTCCAACTTGAAGACTATTGATGGCAAGCAGTATTATGTTGAAAATGGCGTTGTGAAAAAGAACACAGCGATTGAACTTGATGGTCGTCTTTATTATTTCGATGAGACTGGGGCTATGGTGGATCAAAGTAAACCTTTGTATCGTGCCGATGCCATTCCAAATAACTCTATCTATGCGGTTTATAACCAGGCCTACGACACGTCAAGCAAGAGTTTTGAACACTTGGACAATTTCTTGACGGCTGATAGCTGGTATCGTCCAAAACAGATCTTGAAGGACGGGAAAAATTGGACAGCTTCAACTGAGAAAGATTATCGTCCCCTTTTGATGACTTGGTGGCCAGACAAGGTGACACAAGTCAACTACCTCAACTATATGAGTCAACAAGGCTTTAGTGATAAGACCTATACGACCGACATGATGAGCTATGACTTGGCAGCTGCTGCCGAAACGGTTCAACGAGGAATCGAGGAACGTATTGGTCGCGAGGGCAATACCACTTGGCTTCGCCAGTTGATGTCAGATTTCATCAAAACACAGCCTGGCTGGAACTCTGAGAGTGAGGACAATCTCTTAGTTGGTAAAGATCACTTGCAAGGAGGAGCACTGACTTTCCTCAATAATAGTACGACAAGTCATGCCAATTCAGACTTCCGCCTCATGAACCGCACACCGACTAACCAAACGGGGACACGCAAATATCATATTGACCGTTCAAATGGTGGTTACGAGTTGCTCTTGGCAAACGATATCGACAACTCTAACCCAGCTGTTCAGGCTGAACAACTAAACTGGCTCCACTACATCATGAACATTGGGTCTATCCTTGGCAATGATCCAAGTGCCAACTTTGACGGTGTTCGTATCGATGCGGTGGACAATGTGGATGCGGACCTCTTGCAGATTGCTTCTGATTACTTCAAGGAAAAATACCGTGTCGCAGATAATGAAGCAAATGCCATTGCTCATTTGTCAATCCTTGAAGCTTGGTCATACAACGACCACCAATACAACAAGGATACCAAGGGTGCTCAGTTGTCCATTGACAATCCCCTACGTGAAATGCTTTTGACAACTTTCTTGCGTAAGAGCAATTACCGTGGTAGCTTGGAGCGCGTGATTACTAACTCTCTTAACAACCGTTCAAGTGAGCAGAAACACACGCCACGTGATGCCAATTATATTTTCGTGCGTGCCCATGATAGTGAAGTGCAAGCTGTTTTGGCTAATATCATCAGCAAGCAGATTAATCCAAAAACAGATGGTTTCACCTTCACTATGGATGAGCTCAAACAGGCCTTCGAAATCTACAATGTGGACATGCGCAAGGCTGATAAAAAGTACACCCAGTACAATATTCCAGCTGCCTATGCCACAATGTTGACCAACAAGGACAGTATCACTCGTGTTTACTACGGTGACCTCTTTACCGATGATGGCCAATACATGGCTGAAAAATCACCGTACTATAATGCCATCGATGCCCTGCTCCGTGCTCGCATCAAATATGTAGCAGGTGGTCAAGACATGAAGGTCACTAAGCTTAATGGCTATGAAATCATGTCATCTGTGCGTTATGGTAAGGGGGCAGAAGAAGCTAACCAGCTTGGTACTGCTGAAACACGTAACCAAGGAATGCTCGTCCTTACAGCCAACCGTCCAGATATGAAGTTGGGAACAAATGACCGTTTGGTAGTCAATATGGGAGCTGCCCACAAAAATCAGGCTTACCGTCCATTGCTTCTCAGCAAATCTACAGGACTTGCGACCTACCTCAAGGATTCTGATGTGCCAGCTGGATTGGTTCGCTATACGGATAATCAAGGGAACTTGACCTTCACGGCAGACGATATTACTGGTCATTCAACCGTTGAAGTTTCGGGTTATTTGGCAGTTTGGGTGCCAGTGGGTGCTTCTGAAAACCAAGATGCTCGCACCAAGGCTTCGACAACCAAGAAGGGTGAGCAGGTCTTTGAATCATCAGCAGCTCTTGACTCACAAGTCATTTACGAAGGTTTCTCAAACTTCCAAGATTTTGTTAAGACACCAAGTCAGTACACCAACCGTGTCATTGCTCAAAATGCCAAACGCTTCAAAGAGTGGGGAATCACTTCCTTTGAATTTGCGCCACAATACGTGTCTAGCCAAGACGGCACTTTCTTGGATTCTATCATTGAAAATGGTTACGCCTTTGAGGACCGTTACGATATTGCCATGAGTAAGAACAACAAATACGGTTCACTCAAAGACCTCATGGATGCTCTTCGTGCCCTTCACGCTGAAGGTATCTCAGCCATTGCTGACTGGGTTCCAGATCAAATTTACAATCTCCCTGGAAAAGAAGTGGTAACAGCTTCACGTACCAACAGCTACGGCACACCACGTCCAAATGCTGAAATCTACAATAGTCTCTATGCAGCTAAAACACGTACCTTTGGAAATGACTTCCAAGGCAAGTACGGAGGTGCCTTCCTTGATGAATTGAAGGCAAAATACCCAGCTATCTTTGAGCGCGTGCAGATTTCAAACGGCCGTAAATTGACTACAAATGAGAAAATCACACAATGGTCAGCCAAGTATTTCAATGGAAGCAATATCCAAGGTACAGGGGCTCGCTATGTCTTGCAAGATAACGCAACAAACCAATACTTCAACCTGAAAGCAGGTCAAACCTTCCTTCCTAAACAAATGACAGAAATCACAGCAACTGGTTTCCGTAGGGTGGGAGATAAGGTCCAATACCTCTCAACGAGTGGCTACCTTGCCAAGAATACCTTCATTCAAATCGGTGCCAACCAGTGGTATTACTTTGATAAGAACGGTAACATGGTCACAGGTGAACAGGTCATTGATGGCAAGAAATACTTCTTCCTAGACAATGGGCTTCAGCTACGTCATGTTCTTCGCCAAGGCAGTGATGGTCACGTCTATTACTACGATCCTAAAGGGGTTCAGGCCTTTAACGGATTCTACGACTTTGCAGGTCCTCGCCAAGATGTTCGCTATTTTGATGGTAACGGTCAAATGTATCGTGGTCTCCACGACATGTATGGCACAACCTTCTATTTCGATGAAAAGACTGGTATTCAAGCTAAAGACAAGTTCATCCGCTTTGCGGACGGTCGCACACGTTACTTCATTCCAGATACAGGAAATCTCGCAGTTAACCGTTTTGCGCAAAATCCTGAGAACAAGGCTTGGTATTACCTCGATAGCAACGGTTATGCCGTGACAGGCCTTCAAACTATTAACGGTAAGCAATATTACTTTGACAATGAAGGCCGTCAGGTTAAAGGACACTTTGTCACTATCAATAACCAACGTTACTTCCTTGATGGCGATAGCGGTGAAATTGCCCGTTCACGCTTTGTGACAGAAAACAACAAGTGGTACTATGTCGATGGCAATGGTAAGTTGGTTAAAGGTGCTCAAGTCATCAATGGTAATCACTATTATTTCAACAATGATTATAGCCAAGTCAAGGGTGCCTGGGCCAACGGCCGTTACTATGATGGTGACTCAGGTCAGGCCGTAACCAACCGCTTTGTCCAAGTTGGTGCCAACCAATGGGCTTACCTCAACCAAAATGGTCAAAAGGTAGTTGGTCTCCAGCATATCAATGGTAAACTTTACTACTTTGAAGGCAATGGTGTCCAAGCCAAGGGTAAACTCCTTACCTATAAAGGCAAGAAATACTACTTTGATGCCAATAGTGGTGAAGCCGTAACCAATCGCTTTATCCAAATTTCTCGTGGTGTTTGGTATTACTTTAACGCCTCAGGCCAAGCCGTAACTGGTGAACAAGTCATCAATGGGCAACACCTCTACTTCGACGCTTCTGGCCGTCAAGTCAAAGGCCGTTACGTCTGGATTAAAGGCCAACGCCGTTACTATGATGCCAATACTGGAGCTTGGGTCAGAAATCGATAAGGGGCAGAAGAAAATGTGATTTTGGGACTATCCTAGATGCTTATAGATTGAAAATCAGTAGCTTTCCACATAATTTCAAAACTTTTAAGTACTTGAAGTATTTTCCTTCAAGTACTTTTCTTTTATCATTTTCCCTCGAAATGTCTAGTGGATTGTAAGTAAACAATGAGTTTGATTAATAGAATCGTCAATAAACTACTTACTTTCGTTTTAAACTATACTCAGTCTTTAATGAGGGAGGCGTTAAAATTGCTAAAAGTTGCGATTTCTGTGTGAATTTAAGAAAATCCGAACGTTCTTTTGGTAACGTTTTCTAACTTATAAAGGCTATAGGTATATATCTTAGACTTGTTTCTTCAAATGGATTATGGGCAGAAGGTTAGTCTTATGAGACTAGGGTTATGTATCTGTAATTGTATTCGTTTCCAAAATCCCTTAACATAGTATAGAGAAATAAAGTTATATTGAAAGGTGTATGTTATGGAAAAGAAAGTTGGATTTAAGTTGCACAAGGTCAAGAAAAACTGGGTGACTATTGGAGTTAGTACGCTGTCGATGGTTGCACTTGCGGGTGGAGCCCTTTTAGCGGACCAATCGGCACAAGCAGATGAAGTGTCACTTCCTAATGGTGACGGTTTTGAACAAACAGATGCAGGCATTGAGTCAAGTGCTTCATTGATTAATGAAAGCTATTCGCCAACCTTGACGGAAGATGCTGGCCATTTGTCAGCGGTGTCATCTAACTATGGCAGTCAAACAAGCTCAGGCTACGAGTCTTCATCATCTGTCTCAACAGGAGGCTCATCACAGACTGTGGTAGGTGGTGGATCTGGTCAAGTCAGCTCGTCACAATCTTCTCAAGTAGTAGGAACACAAACCTCTAATTCATCACAAACGGGTTCTGCTTACCAATCAAGTAGCAGTTCGGCATCAGTAAGTGCTAGTGCGTCAAGTTCTTCAAGCTCATCAAGTTCAGCTTGGTATTCTTACTCGTCTTCATCATCATGGTCATCATCATCGTCAGCTAGCGGTTTTGCGACAATTACGACAAGTTCGTCTGACTCAAACGGTATTCATTGGAATGGTGGTCGAAACACGACAATCACCATCACGGCTTCAGGAACAACGCCGAATGTGACTATCGTTTCGAACTCTAATAAACTGTTTCCAAATGTGACAGTAGGTCAATCAAGCGGTTCAAATGCTAATGTCACTATCATTTCACAAGGAAATCAACAAAATAACTCAGGTTACCAAATCATCACAGGCGAGACCAAGCTAAGTGTTGATTCAAACAATGCCAAGTCTTCATTTGTCCGTGTAGGCGAAAATCAATGGTATTATTACGACCAATATGGCCAAAAGGTCAAAGGTGAAAAGGTTATCGATGGTAAGGCTTATTACTTCCTTGAAAATGGTCTTCAAGCTCGTGACTCACTTGTTAAAGGTAGCGATGGCTACACTTATTATTACGATAAAAATGGTGTGAAAGCTATCAACGGTTTCTACGATTTTGCAGGTTATCGTAAGGATGTCCGCTATTTCGACTGTTATGGTCACATGGCTACTGGTCTCATTGAAATGGGTGGCACAACCTTCTACTTTGATACACAAACAGGTATCCAAGCTAAAGACAAGTTTATTCGCTTCTCAGATGGCCGTATCCGTTACTTCATCCCTGATACTGGTAACATGGCTGTAAATACTTTTGTTCAAAATAAAGAAAACCAAGCTTGGTACTACCTAGATGAACATGGTTACGCTGTGACAGGAAAACGTATCATCAATGGTAAAGAATACTGCTTTGACTCAGAAGGCCGTCAAATCAAAGGTCAGATGATGCAACAAGGCAACAAGCAATACTACATTTCAGCTCAAACAGGTGAAATGGCTGTTTCACGCTTTATCTTTGAAAACAACAACTGGTATTATGCGGATGCTTTTGGTTGCCTCGTTCAAGGTGCAAAAGTGATTGATGGTAAACTCTATTACTTCAATAAAGATCACAGCCAACTAAAAGGTGGCTGGGCTGAAGGACGCTATTATGATACCGTTACTGGCCAAGCAGTCATCAACCAATTCATTCAAATCGCGGCTAACCAATGGGCTTACCTTAACCAAGATGGTCACAAAGTAACAGGTCTTCAAAACATTAACAATAAAGTTTACTACTTTGGTAGCAACGGTGCTCAAGTCAAAGGTAAATTGCTCACTGTCCAAGGTAAGAAATGCTACTTTGATGCCCACACTGGCGAGCAAGTGGTGAACCGCTTTGTCGAAGCTGGCCGTGGTTGCTGGTATTACTTTAACGCAGCAGGTCAAGCAGTGACTGGAAAACAGGTCATCAATGGCAAACAACTTTACTTCGACGGTTCAGGTCGTCAAGTGAAAGGACGTTATGTCTATGTTGGTGGTAAACGCCTTTTCTGCGATGCCAAAACTGGTGAATTGCGACGTGGTCGTTAATATTAATATGATTTAAGAATCTAGAGAACTTTTTTCCCTTTCCAATTTCAATTATTAATTTTTCCTATTAAATCTCCAGGTTATTAAATCATTCAAGAGTCTGAGACAAAAAGTTCTCAGTCACAAAAAAGCTAGAGATTTCCAATTGTGGAACTCTAGCTTTTTAATTTTGAGTTGTTCTCTTATTGTATTTTAGGAGGTTATTGGCCATGAGAACCAATCCCATGTCAATTTTAACCTGCCGCTTGCCTCTTAGATTACACCGACAACCTTTTCGATGGTGAAAACGATGTGGTCTTGAGGTAAGACGCAAGCAAGTTCTAGTGGTAAAGTTGTTTGATTTGTGTTATAGCGAATGTGCATGGGATGGCCTTTCTAAATGGTTTTTTGGCCAATTCTATTTCACCAAGTCTATCACAATCATGCAAAAAGCATCGGCATAAAACCGTTGCTTTTTGGAGCTAAAGGACTTTTGTCCCAGACTCTTTATCCCACGACGATAACGATAATGCCTTCAAATACGACAAGAAGAAGTGTTAGTAAATTTTGTTTTTTCATGTGATAATCCTCACTTTTGTTTTTCTTTATTGTATGATATGATGCAAGTAAATGAAAAATATTCCCATATATGCGTGATGGAGGTGTAGTATGAAAAAATTTGGAGAAATTTTTAAAAAGTTTCGAGAATCGAGAGGATTACGATTAAAAGACGTCGCAAAGGCTGGTATATCAACGTCTCAGCTCTCTCGATTTGAGAAAGGAGAAACAGATTTAACGATTTCAAAGTTCATGTTTATTTTAGATGAAATCAATATGCCAATAGATGAATTTATGTATGCGGTCCATGATTTTCATAGAGATGAGTTAAACGAACTGTTATCGAAAGTACGTCATTTTGTGTCAACACGTGACGTAGAAGGTATGAAAAAATTACTTTATTCTCAGATGGAACTGGAAGATAGGCGAGAAAAATTTCATCAAATCAATATTATTTTATTGAAAATTCGTCTACAGGGTTTATCAGGAGAAACTTACTATACAAAGGATGATTTGACATATTTAACAGATTATCTCTTTAGTGTAGAATACTGGGGGTACTATGAGTTATTGATTTTCTCGAATACTTTAGATGTATTAAATCATGATGTTTTCATGGTCTTAGCAAGAGAAATGTATAGGCGTTCTGATTTTTACAAAGAAATTCCAAACAACAGACGATTAATTTCAACGATGCTTTTAAATGGATATATTACATGTGTTGAAAGAGAAAAATTTATGGATGCTTTATATTTTGAAAAGCAGCTAAATCAATGCTTTTTTATTGAGACAGAAGTATATGAACGTTTAGTCTTTAAGTATGCACAAAATCTTTATCAATATAAAGAGGATGGAAATGTGAAAGCAATTATTGAAATGAAGAAGTGTGTTGGAGCGATGAAATTAGCAGGAAGTCATCACTTAGCAAAGACTTATGAAGGACATTTAGAAAAAATTTTAGCTAGTAGTTAGAAAATGCAAATATGGGAATATTTTATTGTAAGTGTTGAAAAGGAATATAATCACAGTATCATATTCGAAAGGAGTACCAAATATGTCTAAAGAGCTTGAAAAAGTCCTTGAGTCTAGTTCAATGGCAAAAGGTGACGGCTGGAAGGTGATGGCAAAAGGTGACGGCTGGAAGTGATAAAGTAATTTATCCCATAAGTTAAGCAGAGGCTATATTTTCCTCTGCTTTTTTAGAAAGGTATTCAATATGATGACAATTTCAGAAGATTTTTTATTTAGACTAGAAAAGTTTGGTGGAATTTTGATAAATAAAGTAACTTTTGACCGAATTGAGTTAGATGAGAGTGAAGCTTATTTTCTTTATTTGGTTCAAAATCATGGTTTTGAAATTGCTACGTCCTTTTTTAAGAAAGAAATAAAAGCAGGGAAACTAGAGCGAGTACTCTTATTAAATATCTATTCTGATAATAATATTGAGGGATCATCGAAAAATCCTGACGAGACTCTTCAAAATGCGAGAAAGCATGTAGCAAAATTAAAAAAACATAACATATTGAGTTTTCCGCTTGAACTAGTAATATACCCCAGTATGTACTGTGATTTAAAATGTGGTTTTTGTTTTTTAGCAAATCGTGAAGATAGAAATGCCAAACCTGCTAAAGATTGGGAAAGAATTTTGCGCCAAGCAAAAGATAATGGAGTGTTAAGTGTTTCAATTTTAGGAGGGGAACCGACTAGATATTTTGATATTGATAATTTGTTGATAGCTTGTGAAGAACTGAAGATAAAGACTACTATAACAACTAATGCCCAATTAATAAAGAAAAGTACAGTGGAAATTCTAGCTAAATCTAAATATATTACACCGGTTTTATCTTTGCAGACTTTAGATCCTAAATTAAATTTTGAATTAATGGGGGTGAGACCTGATAGACAAATTAAATTAGCGAAGTACTTTAAAGAGGTTGGAAAAAAATGTAGAATTAATGCAGTGTATACAAAGCAAAGCTATGAGCAGATTATAGAATTGGTTGATTTTTGTATAGAGAATAAAATAGATAGATTTTCAGTAGCTAATTATTCTGAGGTAACAGGATATACGAAAATAAAGAAAAAATACGATTTATCTGATTTGAGAAGGTTGAATGAGTATGTTACAGATTATATAACTCAACGGGAAGCTAATTTAAATTTTGCTACTGAGGGATGTCATCTTTTCACCGCTTATCCGGAGTTGATAAATAATTCAATTGAATTTTCAGAGTTTGACGAAATGTATTATGGATGTCGTGCAAAATATACTAAGATGGAAATAATGTCTAATGGGGATATCTTGCCTTGCATTGCTTTTTTAGGAGTTAATCAAACTAAGCAGAATGCCTTTGAAAAAGATTTGTTAGATGTTTGGTATGATGATCCGTTGTATGGAGGGATTCGTTCTTTTAGAACGAAGAATTCTAGGTGTTTATCTTGTGGATTGTTAAAAATTTGCGAGGGTGGCTGCTATGTTAACTTGATTAAGGAGAAGAGTCCAAAATATTTTAGAGACCCAGTTTGTAACTTATGAGTAAGAAGATTTTTAATTTATACGGAATGAATATGTTTCTATCTGGATTACCGTACTACTTTGTAGGAATTTTACTATTAAAGCACTTAGGTTTTTCGTTCACAGAAATAGCTACTTTATCAGTTATTACTGAGCTATGTGGTTCAGTTTTTGATATTCCTTTAAGTTATATTTCAAGTAAGATTGGTTACAAGAAAATTTTGGCTATTTCAAATTTATTATTAATTTTAGCATTATGGGGCCTATTGTTTGGAAAATCAAATATAATATATATTTCAGCGATATTTTTTGGATTGTCAGAATCATTATCTTCAGGAGTTCTTATTTCTTATAATTTTGAAATAATTGATGACGAAGTTGTATATAAATCATTTTTGAAAAATCTCAACACATTAAAATATATTTTTATTGCTATTATTACGATTATATCTCCACCTTTATTGCATAGGAATTATATTTATCCTATTATTATATCCATTGTATTTGTAATTTTCAGTCTATTATATTTAATAGGATTACCCGAGATTAAAAAGGAACAAAATAATAAACAAAAATTTTTTAGCCTCGATAATATTCAAAATATTCCATGGTTATTAATAATATTAGGAGTAGCATTCTCAACTCTAATTATGATTAGCAATTCTTATGCAGGGATATTCTTAAATGAACAGGGACTTTCACTAGATATGCTGGGAATTATACTATTTATGTTTAATATATCTATGGCTTTGGGGAGTTATCTAAAAATTAAGTTTGAAGTAAGCTTGATGTTACCAGTATTAGCTATACTCATGTTTTTTCAAACTAATCTAATCATCCAAATTATAATCCTTTTATTAATGCGTGTTCTTAATTCCAACTACAATAATCATTTTTATTATAAATTTAATATGTCAATAGAAAAAAATAGAGCAGTATCATGGTCAGTATATAATTTGTTTATTTCGATTAGTTTTATGTTAGCTGATTTCCTAGCTGGTATTTTTGCTGATAACTTTAGTATTAGGAGCAATTATTTAATATTTGGTATAGTAGCTCTTTGTTGCTTAGTATCTTATTCATTTTCTAACAGAGAGAAAAGAACTTAAAAGTTATATTTCTAATTCATTTGCCAAATTATTGATAGCACAATTGTTTGCAAATTTAGCAGATATTTTCTTTAGAGTATAAGATTGAATGATATGCTTAGTATTGAGTATATGTCAGTTATGGTTATTTGTCCTACTGGTAGGGCTAATGACGGTAGTATTTTAGCAGATAAAAAACAATGGTATCCTGTTTTTCTTGACTTAACAGAGCGGATTTCTAAAGGAGAATTCAAAGTTAAATTTAAAATTGTTCCTCCTAATGAAAGTGATGTTTTTTGGGCACATTATTTTCCGCTTGCATTTTATAATAGATTAGATTTATTAGAAAGTGTTTGGCATCAAAAAGTAGATATAAATTTTGATAAGCCAAGGGAGATATCTTGTCAAGCTGGAGTTAGAGCATGTTCAATTAATCATAAAGGAGATGTATACGGGTGTGACTTGATGAATGGTATAGATGAATTAGTTGCTGGAAATGTTAAAGAACAAAAGTTTAGCGAAATTTGGCACCATTCTGCTGTATTTAATAAACTAAGATCAATTACATTTGATGATATTTCTGGGAAATGTTCAGAATGTCCCCTACCATGGTGTGGTGGGGGATGTCGATGCAGTGCCTTGGAATTAGATGGAACGTTACTGGGCTCTGATTTAGCCTGCTTTTATGAACAAAAAGGAGGTGGAGTAGTCGTATGAAAGAACATTTTGTGATAAGAGGCAAGAGAGATTTCATTGTAAATAAAGTAGCAGATGAATATATAGGATACGATCGACTTGATTTAGAGTACTATTCATTTGATGAAATAGGAGCAGAAATACTTTATTGCATTTCTAAAAATTTTTCTTTAGACAAGATTGTAGAACTATTACAGCAAGATTATGAGGTATCTGCTAATGATTGTAAGCAGGCAATTATTTCATTTTTAGAAGAAACTCCTATTTTGCATATTATTTATGCAAATTTAGTTAAATCTGATCTTTACTTACATTTGAAGCCTTTTAGAGAGGAAAAATGATAGATTCAAAAGAAATTAACAAATTTGCCTTTCCCTTAGTTTTAACAAATATTGGTCAAGTAATTATTGGGCAGATAGCATTGCATTTTGCTGTGAACAATTCCTCAATTGCTCTGTCAGGAATTTCCGTTATTCAGAATCTCTTATTTGCTTTTGGTGGACTTTTAGGAGCATTCAGTTTGTCATTTAATATTAAAAGCTCTAAGGCGTACTCTAATCGGCAAACTAACAGGTTTGATGATTTATTGAAATCAAATCTAACCTTAGATTTAATTATCGGAGTTGCCTTTGCGGTTTTTGTCATTATTTTTGGAAATGTAATCTTGAGGCAGCTCTATGGTTTTAAAGGGCATCTATTGTCCTTATCCACCATTTATTTAGTCTTCATGTCTCCATATATCGGATTGACATTATTAAACTTTTCGCTGACAAATTTATTAAGAGTTCAAAAGAAAACAAAACCAATTATGTGGGTTGGACTTATCAGTTCATTAATAGATGTTGTGTTAAATTATGTACTGGTACCACAAATCGGAATTAAGGGAGCAGCCATATCAACGATTGTATCCTTAGCTTTCATATCGCTTAGTTACTTGTTTATGGTTTATCCAATGATTTTGAAGGCTTTATCCATTACATCTACAACTAAATTTGAATTAATAACATTTGGTATTCCTTTGGTTGGTCAAGAAATTCTGGAGAGTGTTTTGTTTATTATGGTGTTTGATGCCTTGATGTCGAGATTAGGAGTAGAATTGTTGGCTATTTATGCGGTTATTAGTCAATTGCTTTCAATTGTGAGTGTACCTTCTTTTGTTTATTCGACAACCGTTTCTATCTATTTACCTGAAGCAGAGAAAATAGGAGAGGTTAACGTATTTTTAAAAAACATATTTAAAAATTCATATGGTGTTAGTCTGTTATTAGCTTGTCCTATTGTTTTATCATCAAATGTCTTAGCTCATTTTCTTTCAGATGAAATAACCTCAAATATTATTCCTTTAACTTTGTACACATTTATTATTATGGGAATATCTCCAATTTATGAAAGTTCTAAAATGTTATTACAAGTCACAGAAAATGAGAAATTTGTTTTGCAGGTATCGATTTGGATAAATCTTATTTGTGTTGCAATAATGATTTTATTTCAATTTTTAAGAGTACAGACATATTTTTCATTGTACTTTATCTATGGTTTAAGTCTGACCGTTTTATCTATAATATTTTTACAACATGCTTCTTCAGAAAAAATTATATAAATGATAATATAATAAGATTTAGTCTTGATAAAAAAGTCATTCATATCACATTCCAGTATTCCCCATCTGACAACAGTCTAGCCTTTCTCGCTACGGTTCAGAAGACATTACAGAATACAGATATGAGCCTGAAGGTAGAATTGCCGGAGTGATAAAGAGAGCGAAAGACGCTTTCTTTTTTTGTGGTATAATGGGACTAGATTATCAAAGCGTTTGTTAAACGGGTAAAAATAGGAGATGGTTAGGAATTCTAATGATAATAAATAATACAGTTATTAACAAACACTTAACAAAAGCACGATTTTATAAAAACTTTAATGGTTATCTTCAACAAGATGAAAGTTCCAATTTATTTATGTTAAAATCTCCCATCATGATTGAAGGATTAGAACTTTGTATCAAGAATTAAGTAATAAATTTCAAATACCTACTAGAAATAATCATTTGATAGAAGAGATTGAAGGACGAAAGATTCGACTTGCGGCCGACATTATTTGTGGTAGAAAGCAAACTACCGATTTTCATAACAATGATTATGAAAAGTGGAGAAAAGATTATGAGCTTGTTCGTTCTAATTTAAACCTTCATTTTTTGTGGCCTAAACACAAGGCGCCAACGATTAATACTTATCGCTACACTAAATATTTAGATAGGATTGATTATCTACTTTTTGACTTAAAATGTTATTTTAGAGGACAAGAGACCCCGATGATAGCTGCCTATCAAGGTGAAGAGACAGCGGTTTGGTTAAGGCAGTTTAATAGAGATTTCAATTACTTTATTGATAAGATGAAGTTACAAGCTTTTGTTAATGACAACTATGATGTTTTAGATATCAGTACAGGTCAAACTGAAATTATACAGGATTTCATTTCTAGATAAGAGATTTCAGAGACACTAAATTATTACATGGAAAATATGTTAAAGTTAAATTGTAAAGGCAAATTTAGCTGAAAGGAGCACTCATGACACCTCAAGAAATGTGGAATGCCTACAAGAAAATTAACCCCTCTATCGGAGATGAGATAGATGCCTGGGCTTTTGGAGTGGAAGCTGATCTCCTGGCAGACTTGGTTTTAAAAGGTGAAAAGACGGCAACTGCTTCAGCTTACGATCTTTACGCTCTAGCGGATGAAGCCCTGCCACAGGAAGGAATCTTTGATATCATTTTAGATAGCCAAGATCAGGCTGTCTGCATTGTCGAAATAACAAAGGTTTCTGTTCAGCCTTTTCATCAAGTGTCAGCTGACCATGCCTTCAAGGAAGGGGAAGGTGACAAATCCCTAGCCTATTGGCGTCAGGTTCATGAGGACTGTTTCGCTGAGTGGCTGAGAGAGGCAGGAATGACTTTTACACCTAACAGCAAGGTTGTTTTAGAAGAATTTCGCAAGGTTTATCCATTATAGAACATGAGAGTGGGACAGTTGAATAGGGCTGTAAAAGCTGATGAAATCAGCGTAGTAGAGCCCACTCAACCACTGCGTCTTGCTCGACAATCCAAAGACAATTGAGAGGCTAGGACTTTTGTCCCAGCCTCTTTGATTTTAGAGGAAGATTTGCCTTGGCTTATGAAATGATAGCAGTAACTCCTTATAGCGGTGTAACAGTTTTTAGCACTTGGACCAGTCGTTCAGGTGCTTTTTTTATTTAAATTTACATTAATTTTGTAGGCTTGGGAGGAGTTATTGAAAAGTCCCTAGCCTAATGATTATCGTTAGTTATGCCATCTCTAGTTTAGGAGCAACCTCATTTAGACCAACTTTCTGATAAAAGAAAGGCGTCTACATTAAGCTGATATTGCAGTTTTGTAATTGTATTCCCTTGTCAAATAGCTTATGATAGAAATAATATAAGGGAAAAAGGTATATAATATGGAACAAAAAGTACGCTTTAAAATGCATAAAGTGAAGAAGAATTGGGTGACAATTGGGGTAACAGCACTCTCAATGGTTACTGTTGCTGGTGGAACCTTGTTGGCGGATCAACAGGTTCAGGCCGATGAGCAAAATCCTGCGAATCAGTCGGGTGATAGCAGTCAGGATTTGCTTCAAGAAACACCTGCCACAACTAATGATGCAGCAACTACGGTAGCACCAACTATCGCGACAGATGCCAATACTGCTAGTGTCAACATACCTGTCGCAGACGCCACTAGCACGACAACAGCTGTCACAGATAGAGCAGCAGCACCTACCACAAACGCAGCAACAGTTGACACCAACTCAGGTCAAGCAGCACCAAGCACAAATGTGCAACCAGCTTCAGCTGATACGAGTGCTACAACTACAGATACAACTACAGATACAACTAACAATACTACAACAGCCACTACAGACCGTGCGGCAACAACTGATACGGCAAGTACAGAAGCTCGTACACGTAGTCGCCGTGACTTGGCAGAAACTCGAGAAGCTAACACCAACACAGCGACTGGTATCCAATGGATCAACGGCAAACAATACTATGTCAATAGTGACGGTAGTGTGCGTAAGAACTTCGTCTTTGAGCAAGACGGCAAGTCTTATTACTTTGATGCTGAAACTGGGGCTCTTGCGACCAAGTCACAGGATGAATTTTCAACAGAACCTATCAAGGCGACTGTGGATTTTTCATCTGGAAACCAGCTCTACAAAAACGATAACAAATCTTTGGACCAACTGGACACCTTCATCACAGCGGATGCTTGGTACCGTCCAAAGAGTATTCTCAAGGATGGTAAGACTTGGACGGCTTCAACTGAGGCTGACAAACGTCCACTCTTGATGGTTTGGTGGCCTGACAAATCGACTCAGGTTAACTACCTTAACTACATGCAAAATCAAGGTCTTGGTGCAGGATCATTTTCAACTAACTCTAGTCAGGAAAGTCTAGATCAAGCTGCCAAGATGGTTCAGACTAAGATTGAAGAACGTATCGCGCGTGAAGGCAATACCAACTGGTTGCGTACAAGTATCGACCAGTTCATCAAGACTCAACCAGGTTGGAATAGCAGTACTGAAAATAGTTCATATGACCACTTGCAACGTGGACAGTTGCTCTTTAACAACAGTAAGGGTGATACTGGCAACCGTACTAGCCACGCCAACTCTGATTATCGTTTGCTTAACCGCACACCTACAAACCAGACCGGTACACGTAAGTATTTCAAGGACAATTCTATCGGTGGTCTTGAGTTCTTGCTTGCCAACGATATTGACAACTCAAACCCAGCTGTTCAAGCGGAGCAACTTAACTGGCTCCACTTTATGATGAATATCGGAAGTATCATGGCCAATGACCCAACAGCCAACTTTGACGGTTTGCGTGTCGATGCCGTGGACGATGTGGATGCTGACCTTCTCCAGATCGCTTCAGATTACTTCAAAGCAGCCTATGGTGTTGACAAGTCTGAAGCCAATGCGATCAAACACTTGTCATACTTGGAAGCGTGGTCTTACAACGACCCATATTACAACAAGGACACTAAGGGGGCACAACTACCGATTGATAATGCCCTTCGTAATGCTCTTACCAACCTTTTGATGCGTGATAAAAATACACGTATGCAGCTTGGGGACATGACTGCTTTTATGAATAGTAGTTTGAATCCACGAGGTGCTAACGATAAGAACGGTGAACGTATGGCCAACTATATTTTCACCCGTGCCCACGATACTGAAGCGCAAACCATTATTCAACGTATCATTCACGCTCGTATCAATCCAAATGTGTTTGGCTACAATTTCACCCGTGATGAAATCAAGAAAGCCTTCGAGATTTACAATGAGGATATTGATAAGGCTCACAAGACTTATGCGTCATACAACTTGCCATCTGTCTATGCTCTCATGTTGACCAACAAGGACTCTGTAACACGTGTTTATTACGGAGACCTCTACCGTGAAAATGGTCACTACATGGCTAAGAAGACACCGTACTTTGATGCTATCGACACCCTCTTGCGTGCTCGTATCAAGTATGTAGCTGGTGGTCAAGACATGGAAGTGAAGAAAGTCGGAAATGACGGACTCTTGACATCTGTTCGTTATGGTAAAGGTGCCAATAACAGAACAGATTTGGGAACTTCAGAAACTCGTACGCAAGGTATGGGTGTCATCATGACCAACAACTATGATTTCCGATTAGGTAGCAATGAAACCGTAACGATGAACATGGGTAGAGCTCACCGTAATCAGCTTTATCGCCCATTGCTTTTGACAACAAAAGATGGTATAGCAACCTACCTCAACGATTCTGATGTGCCTAAAAACCTTCTGAAACGTACTGACTGGAATGGGAACTTGACCTTCAATGCCAACGATGTTTTCGGTGTAGAAAATGTCCAAGTCTCAGGTTACCTCGGTGTCTGGGTACCATACGGAGCTAAGGCTAATCAAGATGCACGTACACAGCCAAGTAATCGTGCCAATAGCGACGGTCAAGTTTACAAGTCTTCAGCAGCCCTTGATTCGCAAGTCATGTATGAAGCCTTCTCAAACTTCCAAGCCTTTGCGGACGATCAGCCAGAACTCTACATGAACCGTGTCTTGGCTAAGAACACTGACTTGCTCAAAGCTTGGGGGATCACGTCAGTCGGACTTCCACCACAGTACGTTTCAAGTAAGGATGGTACCTTCCTTGATTCAACGATTGATAATGGTTATGCCTTTGATGACCGTTATGATATGGCCTTGAGTCAAAATAACAAGTACGGATCACTTGAGGATCTCCTTAACGTCCTTCGAGCTCTTCACAAAGACGGTATTCAAGCCATTGCTGACTGGGTGCCAGACCAAATCTATAACCTTCCTGGTAAAGAAGTAGTTAACGCTACACGTGTAAATGGTTACGGTTATCATCAGGCGGGCTACCAAATTGTTGACCAAGCCTATGTGGCCAATACCCGCACAGATGGTACAGACTATCAAGGCAAGTACGGAGGTGCCTTCCTTGATGAGTTAAAAGCTAAGTACCCATCTATTTTCAATCGTGTACAAATCTCAAATGGTAAGCAGTTACCTACGAATGAAAAGATTACTAAATGGTCTGCTAAGTACTTCAACGGAACCAACATTCTTGGACGAGGCATCAACTTTGTCCTTCGTGATGATAAGACCAACCAGTACTTCAATACTTCAGCCAACAGCCAACTCTTGCCAACACCACTTCGTGACACAGGTGCCATCACAAGCACTCAAGTCTTCCAACGTCGTGGACAAGATGTTTACTTCCTTCGTGATAACCAAGCCGTTAAGAATGAATTTGTTCAAGACGGTAACGGCAACTGGTATTACTTCGGTGCTGACGGTAAGATGACCAAGGGTGCCCAAAACATCAATAACAAGGATTACTATTTCTTTGACAATGGTATCCAATTGCGTAATGCCCTTCGTCGTGCTAACAACGGTTATACTTACTACTACGGTTTAGACGGTGCTATGGTTAAGAATGCCTTTGTTGATTTTGACGACAAGCGTAAGCAGGTGCGTGCCTTTACGACTCAAGGAACCATGGTAGTGGGTAACCTTCATTGGAGTGGCCACCATTTCTACTTTGACCGTGAAACTGGCATTCAGGCCAAGGGTCGTATTGTCCGTACAGATGATGGCAAATTGCATTACTATGTTGCAGAAACTGGTGACATGGGACGCAATGTCTTTGCGACTGATAGCAGCACAGGTAAACGTTATTACTTTGACGCTGATGGTAACACTGTGACTGGTTCACGTGTCATTGATGGTAAGACTTATTACTTTAACCAAGATGGTAGCGTCGGTACGGCCTACAGCAATCGTGCAGATTCTATTATCTTTGAAAATGGTAAGGCTCGCTACATTACACCAGCAGGCGAAATCGGACGCAGCATCTTTGTCTATAATCCAGCAACTAAGGCATGGAACTACTTTGATAAAGAAGGTAACCGTGTCACAGGACGTCAATACATTGATGGTCACCTCTATTACTTCAAGGAAGATGGTAGCCAAGCTAAGGGTGAAATTATCGAGGAAAACGGCATTAAGTATTACTATGAGCCAGAATCAGGTATTCTTGCTAGCGGACGCTACCTCCAAGTTGGTGATGACCAGTGGATGTACTTCAAACAAGACGGTTCACTGGCTATCGGCCAAGTTCGTGCTGATCATGGATACCTTAAGTACTTTGATAAAAATGGTATCCAAGTTAAGGGGAAAACTGTTGTCGAAGATGGTAAGACTTATTACTATGATGCCAATAGTGGGGCTCTTGTCACAAGCAGCTTTGCTGAGATTGCACCAAATCAATGGGCTTACTTCAACACTGAAGGCCAAGCCCTTAAAGGCAAGTGGACTATCAATGGCAAGGAATACTACTTTGACGAAAATGGTATCCAATACAAAGGCAAGGCCATTAAGGTCGGCAGTCGTTACAAGTACTATGACGAAAACGACGGTCAACCTGTAACCAACCGCTTTGCTCAAATCGAGCCTAACGTCTGGGCTTACTTCGGAGCAGATGGTTATGCCGTAACAGGCGAACAAGTCATCAATGGCCAACACCTTTACTTTGACCAATCAGGTCGCCAAGTTAAGGGTGCCTACGTCACAGTTAACGGCCAACGCCGTTACTACGATGCCAACACTGGCGAATATGTCCCAGGAAGATAAGCAGTAGTAGCTCATGTGACTGACCAGAGAACACACAGCCGAGAATGAGGGAAAATTCTCAAGAAGAAAGATCGTGAAAACGGTCTTTTTTTGTATCCCTATTTCGATTTTTTCCGAAATAGCCTTGACAGTGCTTTCAGAAAAGCGTAGAATCTATTTCGAAAAGTATAGAAATAGGTATTCTGACCTAAGTCGTATTGATGCTCCGTTTCAATGAAAGGATAAATCAAATGGAAACATTCCTTTTTATGGCAATTCTTACCATGTTGGTTATCGCCATCATTAGTTTTATCGTTCTGAAGAAAAGATGGCAATTTTCAATCAAGCTATTTTTAGTCGGTCTGATTGGTTTTGTCTTACCTGTCATGATGATTGAAGGACCTATCAATGCCCTAGTTCTTTCAAGCTTTGGTCACTCTTCTAAGTGGTTTACCATTGTTTACGGAGGACTTATGGCTGGCATTGTCGAAGAAACAACACGCTATGTGGTTTTTAAGGTCCTTGCAAAGAAAAGAAGTTTGATGACGTCTGATATTGTAGCCTACGGTTTTGGACATGGTCTTAGTGAATTTATCTTACTTGGGGTGATGGGCTTACTCACTAACATCATTGTTTTACAGGCCATCCATTCAGGACAAGCCAGTGAGTTACCTTCACTTCTTGTGAGTCAGGTTAACCAATTAACGGGCTTTGCTGTAGTTATGTCTCTCTTTGAAAGACTAGTTGCCTTGGTGTTACAAGTCTTGCTTACAGCTTGGGATTTTCTAGCAGTCACTAAGCATAAGCTTTCATTCTATTTCTGGGCGATTATACTCCATGCTGCCATTGATTTTTTGGCAGGTGCTTATCAGCTAGGGATAGTCAGCAATCTCTTGCTAATCGAACTTATTTTAGCTATTTATGTGTTAGGTATTGGACTTCTGACACGTCGGATTTGGAGAAAGGAGGAAACTCATGGGCTTATCTGAAACCTTAAAAGCCATCTCTGCCCCTGTGAGGAGAGAAATTTTAGACTATCTAAAGTCTGGACCCAAGTCCGCTGGTGAAATCAGCCAGCAGTTTGACTTGGCTCCCGCAACAGTTTCCCATCATTTGTCTACCTTGAGAAAAGCGGGACTTATTGAAGAAGAAAAGCAGAAGAATTTTATCTACTATAGTTTGAACTTGACCGTTTTTGAAGAAATTTTAACTTGGATTCAATCACTTGGAGGAAAAGAAGATGAAAAATAATATGCAAAGAGTCATTGGTAATATAGTGATACTTACATCGGTTATTGTCGGACTAGTCTTTTACAAACAACTACCAAATCAGATTGCAATCCACTTTAATGTGGAAGAACAAGCCAATGGCTTTATGAACCGCAATCTAGCAATTGTTGCCCTACCTTTTCTTGCGTTAATCATATATAATCTCTGTTTTTCGTTCTTTAAACAAATAACGATTCCATTCTTAAAAGAGTTTATGCTATGGTTGGTCCCAATTTCTGCTGTGCTTATCCAAGGTCTTATATTGACTGTTGCCTTAGGAGGCCATGTTCAAGTTCGCTTGACTGTGATTTGGTTATTGGCACTCATTTTTCTAGTGATTGGAAATTATCTTCCTAAAAGTATTGGACTAGCTACAAAAAATCATAGTGAGAGCAGTAAGTCAGTAGTGAGAAAGTTGGGATACCTAATGATTGTAATAAGTCTTGCCTTGCTAATAAGTCTCTGCTTTAATCCCTATACTACAATTATGGTTTTGGGCATTTTTATAGTTCTTATTTTGAGTATCTTGTTACCCAATTTTCGCTGTTTAAGAAAATAAAAAGAAGTAATCGTCTGATTACTTCAATCTGAGCTGAGAAATTCTTCCCAGCTTTATTTGTGATTATCAAAGCGAATGACTTGCTCTGTTGCATCTACATACGCGTGGACTCCAAAGGGAACAATCGCTCTTGGTGTGGCATGGCCGACATTCAGATTATAGACAATCGGGATACTGCTATCAATGATGTCCATTAAAGTCTCCTTATAGTCGTCATAGAAGGTTTCATCCATAGGTTTCCCGACCAAGAGTCCACTGATGACCTCAAATATCCTAGTTTCTTTTATAGTTTGCAACATTTCTTTGAAATCATCAGGTTCAGGCTTTTCTTCACTTGTTTCTAGCAATAGAATCTTTCCTTCCCAGTCGGATAAGTCAGGGAAAAGTTTGTATTTTTGGCAGAGGTCTGTGCTATCTGCGTGTAGAGAGTTGTCAAAAATATCATAGAGAGACTCAAGACAACCACCGAGGATTTCTCCCTCAAACTGAGCATTGCCTTGTAACAAGTCAAAACCTGTATTTGCATGGCTGACACGAGGTGTTCCCAGAGCTTTGGGACTAAAATCAGTCCGTTCCTCGTACCAAACGTTACTAGGTCGAATTTCTGAGATTTTTCCAGTCTCAATCAATTCTTTAAAGTAGTGGCGGCTATATGGCAACATTTCTTTGTCTAACTCACAAATGTCTGCTAAAAAGGATTGCCCATAAAAAGTCTTGATTCCTAGTTTATGCAACATGAGATGGTTCATGGTCGTATCCGAGAAGCCAAGAAAAATCTTTTGTTTGATAACCTTTTGTAGTTGGTCATTTTCAAAAAGATAAGGTAGCAAGCGATAGGTATCGTCTCCACCGATGGCGCATAGGATCATGTCGATACTATCATCAGAAAAGGCCTGAATCAAATCCTCTGCACGAGCTTCAGGATGTTCTTTGATAAAGTCTAAGCCTTTTAGAGAATGAGGTAAAAAGATAGGATTGAGTCCGAGCTCCTTGAGTCGTTGGACCCCCAAGTCCACTTCGTGCTTGACAAAGTCTTCACCGATAATTCCACTAGATAAGCTCACAATACCAATAGTAGAAGTCATATATTATCCTCCTAAAAATAAATTGATGCTATTGTATCATAAAGAATGGTAGAAAAATATAAGGAATAGCGTTAGACATATGATTTTATGTCAATAAATCAATAGAAAAATAACCGTTCGATGTGCTTACTTCAGAATATAGGCAAGCCCTTTTAGAAGTTGGTTACCACGTAGTTAAATCTCTTAGGAATATTGATGTAATGGAATTTATAAGAGTTTTTCACTTTATACTCTAAAAGAAACAGATTGAAGAAAGTTGCCTAAAATGGACTTTTTCTTCAATCTGAGAAGTAATCGTTTGATTACTTCTTTTTATCTGTTTGTGCTAAATTTGGACCATTTGTGGCAGAAGGATATTTTTGTTCTTGAATTTGATATGCTAGATGTGTATAATGATGTCACAGCGAACTATTAAAAGAGGTCGTTGCTCATGACAACACAAACAATTAACCAATTTAATTCACTTGCTCGACCTAATCTTGCTACAGGTTATAGGAGGTAATCTAGATGACAAAAAGCAATAACACGCAAATTACGGATATCTTAAACAATATCTATAATCTGATTGTAAATCCAGAAACAACTGAAAATGAGAGAGAGTTGCTCGTAACGTTTAAAAATGAAATCGAAGTTGGAAAGAAGGATAATGATGAACTTCTTGCAGAATTATGCAGAGCTATTCAAGTTCTAGCAGTCCGCAATCTTTCTAAAGGCAAATCACTGAGTTCTGGAGTGAGTGACTTGAGTAAGACACTCACAGAATTCCAAGAAAAATCAGAACGTAACTTTAATCTAGCAAGAGGATTAACATCACTCGGTAGTTTGTCTTTTAAATGATTTATCTTGAGTGTTATAATACCTAATTTTCGCTATTTAAGAAAATAAAGAGAAGTAATCGTCTGATTACTTCTTTTTGTCTTCCGGAAACATCTTGCTAAAGTTTGTGTTCTAATGATATAATACAAGTATATTAATCTAATTTTCTAAGGAGTATCTATGAAAAAGCGTAAGAAAATTATTCTTGGTTCCATAACGGGAGCCTTGGCCTTGGCTCTTGCAGGAGGTGGTTTTTGGGCTTATAAAACCTTTGTCCCACAAGAGACACCGATTGACAAGAATGCTACGGTAGCCTCAAATTTTTACCAAGCTGTTAACAAGGACTGGCTTCTAAAAACCAAAATTCCTGCTGATTCTCCAAGCATTGATAATTTTTATACTTTAGATGAAGATATCAAAGGAAAACTAAAGAAGGATATCAAAAATTTAGGGGAGGGCAAGGAAACGTCAGATATTACAGGGATGTCTGAGTTTATTACTTTCTACAAGGCTGCTAGTGATTACAAGCAACGTGAGAAAGATGGACTAGAACCTCTCAAACCTTATCTAAAAGAAATTGAGGATATCAAGGATCTAAATGATTTGGCCAGTAAATCTGCTAGCTTGACTGATAAAGGGATTCCTCTTCCATTTGGTTATGACGTAGGAACTAACGCAGAGAATACCAGCCAAAAACAAATCCAATTGAGTCCCCCAAGTATCTTATTGCCAGATGTGTCTATTTATAAAGACGAGGCCAGCAAGAAACAATATTTGACTCCAATTGAAACAGCCACGCAAAAAGCCTTGGAAATGCTTGGATATAGCGAAAAAAATAGTAAACGCATTGTCAAAGAAGCACTGGAGTTCGACGAAATCATTGCTAAGTACAGTCTCAGTAACGAAGAGATGTCTGAAAGTAAGAATTTGGTTCACCCTAAAACAGCAGAAGAGATTAATGCCTACTCTGGTTCCTTCAAATTATATGATGTCATTAAAGGCATTATGGGACGTGATTTAGAAACCATCAATGTCCCTAATACCAAGTATTTTGAGAATTATAGTAAGATCGTCAATCAGGACAATTTTTCTAAAATCAAATCATGGATCTTGGTGCAAGAAGCTATGGCAGCCTCAAATTCTCTGACAGAAGATTACCGCTTGAATTTTCAATCGATTAGCATGGCTATTATGGGTACACAGAAGCCAGTTTCTAAGGAAGATACGGTTTACGAGATGAGTGTCCATCTGTTTAGTGATGTCATGAGTGTCTATTATGGACGTAAATACTTTGGTGAGGAAGCCAAGACTGATGTGACAGATATGATTGATAAAATCAAAAATGTCTATCGTGGCCGTCTTCAACAGAATAATTGGTTGACAGAAGGTACACGCAACAAGGCCATCGAAAAGTTGGATAAAATGAAGGTTTTTGTAGGTTATCAGGAAGATGTCGACCCTGGTACTAAGGAACTACATCTTGACCCGAACAAGTCCTTCTTTGAATTGTCAGAAGACATTGCCCAGTTCGGAAAACGTTATACCATTGATCATTTTGATGATCCTATTGATAAGAATAAATGGTCTGGTTCTGCCTTTGATATCAATGCCTATTACAATCCAGAAAGTAACAGTATCAACTTCCCGGCTGGTATTTTGCAAGCTCCGTTTTATGACAAAAACCAAAGTACTGAAAAGAACTATGGTGGTATCGGTGTCGTGATTGGACATGAAATTACCCATGCCTTTGACTCCAATGGAGCCGATTATGATGAGAATGGCGACATGCATAACTGGTGGACAAAAGCAGATACTAAAGCTTTCGACAAGAGGATCAAAGCCTTTGAAGACCAGTGGAATGGTTTGGAAATCTACGGGACTAAGGTAAATGGAAAACTCACAGTCACTGAGAATGTCGCAGATGCTGGGGGTCTTTCATCCACACTACAAGTTCTCAAAACAGATATGACAAAACCTAACCTCAAGGATTACTTTGAGAACTACGCAGATATCTGGAAACAAAAGGCTAGCCTACAGTACAACAAATATACCATGGTACAAGACGTCCACGCACCAAATGAGTTGCGTGTCAACCAACAACTTAAAAATCTTCCTGAGTTTTATGAGGCCTACCCTCAGATTAAGGAAGGCGATGCTATGTACTTGGCACCAAGCAAACGCATTAGTTTGTGGTAAAGTGTGTTGCTATTTTGTTAATCAAGAAGAAGAGAATTTGGAATGGAAACATCCCAGATTCTTTTTTTATGTTGTCACTTTGGAGAATCATTTTCTAGTGTTATAATGTTGCTATTAAGGAAAGGATTCAAGAATGAAGCATAAAAAGAATCTGATAGAAGATAACAAAAAAGCCGAGAATCAGAGCTTTCTCTACTTTCTACATGAGGAGAAAAAATTTGACGCAAAGGCACTTAATGATTTGTGTCACTACATCATAGAACTGGATACAATCAGTCTCGAGCAGTTGAGAGATATCCATTATATTGAAAATCAAATACTACGTCATCTCGTGTATCATTTTGATGATAATGATCTAAGTAAGATTTCCAATCTCCCTTTTGAGTATTGGGAGTATATAGAGCCCTTTGAACGCTTGGTGGCATGTTTGTATGAGGGTGATGGTGAGGAATGACAATTATCCAGGGCATAACAAAGACTTAATCGAGCGTTTAAATCAACAGTATGGCTATGCTAAAGATGTCAAGAAATATTTTGACTTGAAGTAGATTGATGATAGAGATTTTGCCGGTAGCCTTACTAGGTTTTAGACAAAAAGAAAACACCAGAAAAAATGATTTCTGGTGTTTTTGAATACATTTTGGCAAAAATGAGGTATTTTTAAATGCTTACAGTTGTTAGTTTGATATTAATCCTTTTTCTCTGTAGCTACGCCATTTTCGTCAATAATATAGGTTTTTCCATCTTTTTCAAGCGTAGTGTTAGTGGTAATTGGAGAACCTTTTGAGTATGGACTAACTGATATCGGCATTTCAAAATGATAAAGTTTACCATCAAACTCTGCCCATTCGCCACTAAAAGGAGTAGTCATATAAATTTCAGGGTTGAAATAATAAAGCCTATTATCTTCTAACCGAATGACACCTGTTTTTACAACTCCATTTTCATCAGAGATACAGAAACCATTCCAAGAGGTCGAGGTGTCTGTAGCTGTATTCCTTAGAAGTCGTCCTTTAGGGCCCAAAAGATAGGTCTTTTCATTGATAGTTTTTAGATATGTTCGGTCTTCAGCTCCCCATGGTGGGCTAATATAGTAGGTTTCATTATTGTGATTAACCCACCCGAACTGTAGATGACCGTCCTTATCAGCATAATAGTATTTGTAGTTGCCGTCAATATCATTAGCAAGCATACTACCGTCTTTTTTGAAGAAATAATCGAAACCACCTATCTTGTATGTATCATTTCGAACTTGGTAGCCATCTTCTTTAAAATAAACACGTTTACCGTCAATAGTTGCCCAACCAAATATCTGGTTTCCATCCTCGCCAAAATAAGTATATTTTTTAGAAAAGTAATCGCCTGTTTCATGGAATTTATTTACGAACATAGCACCAGTATCGTTATCGAAGAAATAGTACTTTCCATCAAGCAGAAGTCGTTTTCCTTTGGCTTGTTTTCCAGTTGGATCAAAGTAGTATTTTTGATGATTAATAATTTGAAGTCCAGTGGCTAACTGTCCATTTTCTTTAATATAAGCCCAATCACCATCTTTATCTTGAATAAATTGTCCAGGTTTGTTCATCGTTACATAACCATTTTGGTCAATGACATAACGAATACCATTAAGTTCAAGTGTTCGGTTAGTCCACATAGCTCCGCTGTCTCTATCGAAATAATGTGTTTGACCGTCAATTTCGACAAGTCGTCCCTTAGCTTGTTTGCCCTCTTTATCAAAGTATAGAGTGACATTATCTATTGAATGGAGTCCGGTGACAGCTTTTCCCTCGTTATCAAAGTAGTACCAATTCCATGCATCATCGTGTTCGAAACGATTTGTTAGTTTAGTTTCGGTCGCTACTCCTTTATCATCAATGAGGTAGGCTTTTTTATTGTAAACTAAGGTCTTGGAAACTGTAAGAGGGGAAGTTTCGGAAAGCGAACTTGTTCTATTGAAAGCATAGAATTTATTGTCACTTTGAATTACAGTTTCTTCAATCTTGGTTAAATCTGTGTTTTCTGGAAGTAGATGTCCGATGTAAAAATCATTGTTTTCATCAAGATAGTATAGATTACCAAAATCATCATCAATAATACGTTTAATCTTATCGGTCTTTGTTCGTACTCCGTGGTTAATAATGTCTACTTCTTCTCTGACGGTATAGGTTCGGCTTCTTCCAGATTTGTAAGTTCTGTTTATGCTAGGTTCTAAGTGGTATAGCTTACCATCAATCGTTTTCCATGTAGGTGTTGTAACTGTAACCATTTGGGGGATATATCTTTCATGGTAAATATCTCCTTTATTTTCAAAATAATAGAGTTTACCATTATTTGCAGTGCTAACACCAGTAAGTAAAACCCCATCCTTATCTGTACCTACGATGCCAGAGTAGTATGCATCATAATCCAGTTCCTGACGTTTGAGTAAAGGTCCGAGATAGTTTTTTAGAAGTTTGCCTTCAAAATAGTAATAGTCCTTGCCTCCTTTTTCGACTATATCAGTGACTGGTGAACCAGAATTTGAAAAATAGTAGTCATCGCCATTAATGTGATGTTCTCCGGTTAGTACTTGGCCAAATTTATTGGAGCGATAGCTAGTATTTAAAGTTCCAACAAAGACACGTAATGACTGAATATAAAAGGCATCTTTTACCAATTTTCCATGATTATCAAAGAGGTAGTTTTGTCCTTTGAAGATAGTAAGACCATTTTCAACTCGACCAGTATGATCAAAATAATAAAGTTGATCGCCAACTCGATGCCATCCATAGTAACGTCGACCATCAGAACCATAATATTCGTAATACGTTTTAGCAAATGGTTCCTGTCTTCTGATTTCAATAGACCAAGTATGCCAATAGTTGGTTTTTACAGCACCTGAATAGTGACTAAAATAGTAATGGGAGCCGTCAATGATTCTTTCCCCATCTTTCGCTTGACGACCTTCTTCGTCAAAGTAAAGAGTTACTCCATCTACATTTTGCCATCCTTTTAGTTTCTCTCCTGTTGCGGTGTAATAGTACCAGTTGCCTGAGGAATCTTCTTGGAAATGGCCACCAGAAACAAGTGGACGTTGAGGAAGTTTCTGTTCAGTTTCAATCAAAAGACCATTAGCTTCTGCGTGGTAAGTTTTTCCATTAATAGTGATGTCGGTATTTATAACCTTATGACCACTATCCTTATCAAAGTAATAGGGTTCGATACCTATTGTAACGATTTCACCCTTGGCCTGAACACCGTCTGGGTAGAAATACATGTCGAAGCCATCTATAGTCTGTTCGCCTGTTAGAAGTTTCCCTTCTTTATCACTATAGTACCAGTTGCCGTCGTCATCCGACCAAAAACGGTCACGAACCAATTGGCCAGTATCTTTTTGAAAATAATAGGAATTTCCATCTAGGATGACAAAGGCATCTTTAGCTTGAACACCATTAGGGTAAAAGTAGAGTGTAATATTGTCAATAACTTGGCTGCCAGTAAGTGCTTTCCCGTCGTGGCCTAAATAGTACCAATTTCCATTCTTATCAGATGCAAAAGCATTACGGGTGAGTTGTCCACTATCTTTCTCAAAGTGATATGTTGATCCATTAACGTGACGAGTGTCTCCTTTGACTTGCTTACCATCGGCATCGAAGTAGACAGCCACATTATCAATATTTTGCATACCAGTAAGTGCTTTCCCATCCTTAATATAGTACCAGTTGCCCTGATCATCGCTAGTGTAATGACCGCCGGATATTACGGGTCTTTCTTCTACTTCATGGGCTGCATTTGTTTCAGAATGTGATGTTTCAGAGCTTACGACTTCACTGCTAGTAACAGTAGAGACTTCCGAACGAAGAGCTTGTTGAGAGTTAATTTCAGAAGTACCTATGTCTGAAGTAGCTGTATCAGTGACACTTTGTTTAGATTCAGTAGAAGTAGTTTCAGTAATGATTTCTCTTGTGTTTGGTGTTACAAAAGATTTGTCTTCCTCTGGTTTAGTGGTGACTTCATTAGTTGACGAGCTTATGACATCGATTGCATTTTCTTCTATGCTGTTTTCAACCGTTGGTTCTGTGGTGGGGTGAGTCTGTTCAGCTGCGGACACATAGCCCAAGCTTGCAAAACTAAGTCCTAGAGCTAGACTAGTTACTGCAATGGTTACCCATTGTTTTTTTACTTTGTGAAGTTTAAAGTATACTTTCTTTTCCATGGTAATGCTCCTTTCATAAAACTAAATAATAGTAGCAAGGATATGGTTAACTCATGAGTGAAATTAAGTTAGTGTTACGGTTTTCTCATTTACACATTCAGTTTATCATCACATTTTAATAAAATCAAAGAATTGTGTAAGCGTTTTTATTTTTTGTATAAACTCTTTCCAACTCTACTCTAAACAAAACTGATAGTATATGAATGATGAACTTTCATTAAAGAGTGTTAATGATGTATTTGCTTTAAGTTAGCAGCGGATAGATCCTTGAGTAGGGTATTTTTGATATTCATAATATGCTATTCACTGATTTTAGAACGCCACCAAAAAAGCCACTGGTATATAAAACCAATGGCTTTTAACAATTTATTTCTTTTTCCCTAATACAAAATAGCGGCTAGGGATTTGTTGTGTCAAACTGACGGCGATGGCGATGGTAAATGAGGCCAGGAAACAAGCACGTAGGAAGCTGAGACCTAGGTCCGAATTTCCAATCAAGAGGAAGTAGACCGCACGGTAGAAGCTCATCCCTGGGATGAGTGGGAACATGCTTGAGGCTAGGAAGACTGTAGCTGGACATCTACGGTAGTGGGCCAAGAAGCGTGAGGTGAATGTGACTAGAAGGGCTGGGAAGAGGATGGCAAGGACTTCGTGATGGGTATTGTTCCAAATCAAGAGGTAGAGGAGCCACGAGCCTGCACCTAGGGTTCCGAGGTCTAAGAAGTATTTCTTGGGTACTCGGTAAAGCACAGAGAAGGCTGCTGTCCCCAGCCCTGCCATGAAGGTTTGAATCAAGACCTCCTGCCATGAGGTAGATGGTGTTGAGAACATGCCTGATAATTGTTCCGCAAAGGGAAGAAGTGAAATCATGGCAAGAACACCGACAGAGATAGACAGACAAGTGGAGACCCCTGACAGCATCAGGGCCAGACCACTATAGTAGTTGTTCTGAGTGAATTCTCGTATGGCATTAACAAAGTAGGCCCCAGGAATCAAAATCATCAAGGTTCCCAGGATAATGACACTACGATGTTGGCCGATTCCTAGATAGTAGAGAACATTGGCTGATAAAGCAGCGATGGCACTAGAGAGGATAATCTGCAAGAAACTGGTATGAATAAAACGTGAAAAGAGCTGCATACCAATCCCTACAAAAAGTCCAGATATAGCGGCAGCAGTTCCATCAATCCAACTACTTCCCAGAGCTAGCGAGAAGCTCCCTGCACCAATGACACAGGCTATAATATCCTCTAAAGGACGATAGAAAGTCTTCTGCTCAATAGTTTTCAGCTTTTGAAAAATGCTAGAGACAGGCTGATTTGGTTGCTCTGCCAGTTCACGAGACAGGCGGTTAACTTCCTCGAGTTTGCCCAGATGGATAGAAGGAGCTGAGGTAGCTAGGACACGAGACTCCTTAAGACCAGATCGGTTGAGTCCGGAGATCATTACCCCTCGATTGACCACGTAAGTGGAAAAGTCTCTGATACCAAGAGACTTGGCCATATGCCCCATGGTGTCTTCAATACGGTAAATCTCAGCACCGCTCTCCATAAGGACACGGCCAGCCTGAAGGACGGCATCCATTTCGTTTTTAGTTTCTGTTTCTGTCTCTCTTTGGAAATCGATGGTCATTTGAACCTCCTTATCGCTTAATTCGTCATTCCATTATAAGGTTTGAATGGTGGTTTTTCAATAGCTTTGGCGACTAAAATAGGACTTTCTATGAGATTTTTCTTCTACTTAATGATAGAAGTCAGGAAAATGGAGGTCTTGACTTTTGCCTTGCTATTGATAGAGGCAAATGCTACAATTAAATTATTAAATGTATGCGTTTACATATTTTTACGCTGTCTTTCTCAAAAAGCCTTGAAGTCCTTTATTTAAAGGGAATTAACAATCACAGAAGGAAGCCAATGTAAGTGCAAATAGTTGATACCTTTGAAAAGGAGGCAATTCCATGAAAAAAATTATCAATAAACCTGAAAATGTAGTGACAGAGATGCTAGATGGCTTGGCTTATGTTCACAGTGATTTGGTACATCGTGTTGAGGGGTTTGACATCATCGCAAGAAATGAGCAGGCTGCTGGTCAGGTTGGTCTCATTTCTGGTGGTGGAAGTGGTCACGAGCCAGCTCACGCAGGTTTTGTAGGTGATGGTATGCTTTCTGCAGCCATTGCAGGTGCTGTCTTCACGTCACCAACGCCAGATCAGATTTTGGAAGCTATCAAGGAAGCGGACCAAGGGGCTGGTGTCTTCATGGTTGTTAAAAATTACTCTGGTGACATCATGAATTTCGAGATGGCTCAAGAATTAGCTGAGATGGAAGGGATTGAAGTAGCTAGCGTTGTTGTTGACGACGACATTGCTGTGGAAAATAGCCTCTATACACAAGGTCGTCGTGGGGTTGCAGGTACTATTTTCGTTCACAAAATCCTAGGTCATGCGGCTCGTGAAGGTAAGTCTCTGGCTGAAATCAAAGACTTGGCTGACAAGATCGTTCCTAACATCCACACCATTGGTTTGGCCCTTAGCGGTGCAACGGTTCCTGAGGTTGGTAAGCCTGGTTTTGTCCTAGCTGAGGATGAAATCGAGTACGGTATTGGTATTCATGGTGAGCCAGGCTATCGTAAGGAGTCTATGCAACCATCTCGCCAGTTAGCTGAAGAATTGACAGGGAAACTCCTTGAAGCTTTTGAGGCTAAGGCAGGTGAACGCTATGCCCTTCTCATCAATGGTATGGGTGCGACACCTCTCATGGAGCAGTATATCTTTGCTAACGATGTAGCAAGCATTCTTGGAGAAGTTGGACTAGAAGTGGCCTATAAAAAATTAGGTAACTACATGACATCGATTGATATGGCAGGTCTTTCATTGACGCTCATGAAGATTGAAGATGACGCTTGGCTTGAGGCTCTGGAGAGTCCTGTTAAGACCATTGCTTGGTAGTCTGACATGAAAACTAGAAATTAGGTATATTATGGATAAAACAGTTGCAGTAAAATGGATGCAATGCTTTGATCAAAAGGTTGAAGCAGAAAAAGACCACTTGTCTGAATTAGACGGTCCTATTGGAGATGGTGATCATGGTGCTAACTTGGCGCGTGGCATGGCGGCAGCCATCGAGGCTATTAACAGCACTGAACCACAAAGTGCAGCAGAAGTGTTCAAGGCGGTGTCTATGGCCTTGATTAGTAAGGTTGGCGGTGCCTCAGGTCCGCTTTATGGGTCTGCCTTTATGGGCATGATGAAGGCTGAACAAGCTGGTCAAGATTTGGCAGGAGTGCTTGAGGCAGGTCTCGAGATGATTAAAAAACGTGGTCATGCACAAGTTGGTGAAAAGACCATGGTGGATGTTTGGCACCCAGTTGTTGAAGCTGTCAAACAAGGTCAATTAACCAATGACCTTATTGATCAAGCTGTTCTTTCAACCAAGGAAGTTGTGGCTACCAAGGGGCGTGCCTCTTATGTAGGTGAGCGTTCTATTGGTCACATTGATCCAGGCTCTTATTCGTCTGGTCTACTCTTCAAAGCCTTGCTAGAAGCGGAGGGCTAGGATATGCCAGAACTTGGAATTGTGATTGTGTCCCACTCTGCGGATATTGCTAAAGGTTTGGTGAGCCTGATTCGTGAAGTCGCTCCAGATATCCCTTTGACGGCTACAGGTGGTCTGGAAGATGGCGGCCTGGGATCTAGTTTTGACCATGTTCAAGTGGCTGTGGACAGTCAGCCAGCCAATCGCCTTCTGGCCTTTTACGACTTAGGCAGTGCCCGTATGAATTTGGAAATGCTTGAGGAATTTTCAGACAAGGAAATCCTTATTCAACAGGTACCTCTCATTGAGGGGGCTTATGCGGCTGCAGCCTTGCTTCAGGCAGGAGCGAGTGAGGTTGAAATCTTATCTCAGATTAATGAATTGACTATTCAAAAATAGAATAAAGGAAAACTATGACAAATCAAATTAAGTACAACTGGGCTAGTCTTGGAACTGGCGTTATTGCCAACGAATTGGCACAAGCTTTGGAAGCTCTTGGCGGGAAACTCTATTCCGTTGCCAATCGTACCTATGACAAGGGTGTAGCCTTCGCTGAGAAATATGGTATTGAAAAGGTTTATGAAGAGATTGACCAAGTCTTTGAAGATCCTGAAGTGGATATTATCTACATCTCAACGCCTCACAATACGCATATTAATTACCTTCGCAAGGCCTTAGCAGCTGGCAAGCACGTCCTCTGTGAAAAATCCATCACCCTAAATAGTGAGGAATTGGCAGAAGCTATAAAACTTGCTGAAGAAAATCATGTCAAACTGGCAGAAGCCATGACCATTTTCCATATGCCTATCTATCGAAAACTCTCTGAAATCGTGGAAAGTGGTAAGTTGGGACCTCTTAAGGTTATCCAGATGAACTTTGGTTCCTATAAAGAATATGACATGACCAACCGCTTTTTCAATCGTAATCTGGCAGGTGGTGCTTTACTTGATATCGGTGTCTATGCCTTATCTTTCGTACGTTGGTTCATGACGTCGCAACCGACAGAGATGGTTTCACAGGTTAAATTAGCTCCAACTGGTGTTGATGAACAAGCGGGTATTCTCCTTACCAATGCAGAAGGGGAAATGGCAACAGTGACACTGAGTCTTCATGCCAAACAACCTAAACGTGGCACTATCGCTTATGACAAGGGCTATATCGAACTTTACGAATACCCACGTGGGCAAAAGGCAGTCATCACCTATACAGAAGATGGCTCACAAGAAGTCATCGAGGCCGGAGAAACCGCCAAAGCCCTCCAGTATGAGGTCCTAGACATGGAAGCAGCTGTTGCAGGCGAGGACGATCATAGCTACCTCAATTACAGCCGAGATGTCATGGAACTTATGACTCAACTCCGCAAAGACTGGGGCTTGGTCTACCCAGAAGAAGAGTAGCGATTAGATGATAAACAAGACCAGTATAATGTCCTGACTACAAAAGATAGACAGTCTCTTAAAAGGATTTAGCCCTGCATAAGATAGGAATAGGTCCATTTAACCGATTCTATATAAATACATTTATGTCAAAGGAGAAAGACATGAGAAATTTTGCAAGTCCGTCACGTTACATTCAAGGTGAAAATGCCTTATTTGAAAATGCAAAAGCCATTTCAGAATTGGGAACTCATCCTGTTTTACTATGTGACTCAGTAGTTTATGATATTGTAGGTAAACGTTTCGAAGAATACCTTGTTCAAAATGGACTCACAGTTGTACCAGTCTTCTTTAATGGAGAAGCATCGGATAATGAAATTAATCGTGTGGTCAGCCTAGCCAAAGAAGAAGGCTGTGATTTAGTTATTGGACTCGGTGGTGGTAAGACTATCGATAGTGCTAAAGCTATTGCAGACCTTCTACAATCGTCAGTTGTTATTGCCCCAACTATCGCATCTACAGATGCTCCAGTTTCAGCTTTGTCTGTTATCTATACTGACGAGGGTGCCTTTGAGCGCTATATCTTCTATTCTAAGAACCCAGAGTTGGTTTTGGTGGATAGTAAAGTGATCTCTCAAGCACCAAAACGTTTGTTAGCATCTGGTATTGCAGATGGCTTAGCAACTTGGGTAGAAGCTCGAGCAGTTATGCAAGCCAACGGAAAAACTATGCTAGGTAAACACCAAACTCTAGCAGGGGTTGCCATTGCTGAACGCTGTGAAGAGATTCTTTTTGCAGATGGTCTACAAGCCATGGCCGCTTGTGAAGCTAAAGTGGTAACGCCTGCCCTAGAAAATATTATTGAAGCTAATACCCTTCTTAGTGGTATTGGATTTGAAAGTGGTGGTTTGGCTGCTGCTCATGCCATCCATAATGGTTTCACAGCTCTCACTGGCGATATTCACCATTTGACTCATGGTGAAAAAGTAGCCTACGGAACTCTTGTGCAATTGTTCTTAGAAAATCGTCCAAAAGAAGTTTTGGATAAATACATTCGCTTCTATCAACAAATTGGCATGCCAACTACTCTTAAAGAAATGCATCTTGAAAATGCAAGCTATGAAGATCTTCTCAAGGTTGGTCAACAAGCGACTATTGAAGGAGAAACTATCCATCAAATGCCATTTGAAGTGAAAGCCTCTGATATTGCGCAAGCCATCGTTGCTGTAGATGCTTATGTTCATGGATTAGCCTAAGTAAATTTGGTCTTTTGTAGGGAAAGTGCCACCATTCCCGTATAGGAATATTATCCCCCTCAGGCACTTATCCCAACAGGATAGACAAATTGTTATAGGAAAGGGTTCAGTTCTGTATTAGATAGGACTGAGCCCTTTTTACTATTAAAAAACCAATATTTCCAAAGTCCCTCAAAGCGGTTTAAGAACTTTTGAAAACATAAAACATTTTCAAGAAATCTTGATTTAACAGTCATTTCCCTTGTGTAAGCGTTTCAAAAGGTGTATACTATAAATGAAAAGATAGGAAAAGGAGATGACTAGTGGCTAGTATTACAATCGAAGCGAGCAAGGTAGCTAGAAAGAGTCCTATTCGCGTAGACAGTAGTCTTGTGGGGACAGTTTCTGGAGTGGAAGACGTGAGCGTTTCCCTACCATCGTCAAAAGCTCGTTTGAGTGTCGGAAAATTGGGTTACAAGTCTAACACTATTACGGTGGAGGATGGGCAAATTGTCCGTGTTACTAGCAATTTTCTAAATCGCTTTATAGCGATAGCGCCATTGTTACTTTATCTTGTTGGAGGTCGTTACCTCCCACTTGTTGCTGTCCTATCTACTATAATTTTGCTTTTTAGCTTACCTTTTCTCAAGTTAGAAATCGTAGGCTGATTAGAATCGGGAGTGGCTTAGCCCTCTGTTTGATACCTTTAACTCACTTTTTCATAATAATGCTAGGCCACTCCCTTTTCATTGGGAACGGGTCGAGACGAAAGAGTGGGTTATCAAAAAGGGAACTCGATAGAGTTTCCCTTTTTTCTTTCTCCAGCTAAAGTGATTTCGAAAAGACCCCAGTTGGTAAAACTGAGGTCTTTCTTGTTTTAAATCATGAATTACTTACGGTACAATTTGTCGTATTGATAGTAAGGATCAAAGGTCACATTGATACCGAGCTTACGAAGAACATTTTTGTCTTCATCGGTAAGAATGATTGTTGAGTGAGCTTCAGAACCTTTGAGGTTACCAAGTTCCTTCATGGCATGCGCCGCATCCGCATTGTTGGCAGCAGTAATGGCCAAGGCAATGAGGATTTCGTTTGAGTGGAGGCGAGGGTTACGGCTACCTAAATGGTCAATTTTCAGACCTTGGATAGGTTTAACCACCTCAGGCTCGATAAGTTTAGTATCCTTATCAATACCTGCAGAAGTCTTGATAGCGTTGATTAAAGCAGCCGCAGTTGGACCAAAGAGTTCTGAATTTTTACCAGTGACGATTTGGCCATTTGGCAATTCGAGGGCAAGAGCAGAACCACCTGTTTCTTCAGCCTTAGCGCGTGCTGCAACGACCACTTGGCGATCTTCAGGAGTAATACCAAGATCGTTCATGAGCAACTCAATCTTCTTGACAGCGGTTTCAGGAACGCGTTCATTTTTGAAATCAAGTACAGTTTGATAGTAGCGACGGATGATTTCTTGTTTAGAAGCTTCTTTGGCAGCCTCATCATCTGTAATGGCAAAACCAACCATGTTAACACCCATATCTGTAGGTGAAGCATAAGGAGACTCACCAAGGATACGTTCAAGCATACGTTTGAGAACTGGGAAAATCTCGATGTCACGGTTGTAGTTTACCGTAGTTTTGCCGTAAGTTTCCAAGTGGAATGGGTCAATCATATTGACATCATCAAGGTCTGCAGTGGCAGCTTCATAGGCCAAGTTAATTGGGTGATGAAGTGGTAAATTCCAAACTGGGAAGGTTTCAAATTTAGCATAACCTGACTTGATGCCATTGATTTGGTCGTGGTACATGTTAGACATACATGTCGCCAATTTACCAGAACCAGGACCAGGGGCAGTAACGACGATAAGGTTACGACTAGTCTTGATATAGTCGTTTTTCCCCATACCCTCAGGAGAAATGATATGGTTCATATCCGTTGGATAGCCCTTGATAGGGTAGTGGATGTAAGACGTGATGCCATTTTTTTCCAATTGGTTACGGAAAGCATCAGCTGCAGGTTGACCAGAATACTGCGTAATAACAACAGAACCCACATAGATATTGAGCTCGTTGAACTTATCAATCAGACGAAGGACCTCTTGGTCGTAGGAAATGCCAAGGTCACCTCGAGCCTTAGAATGCTCGATATTGCTAGCATTGATGGCAATGACTACTTCGACCTGATCTTTGAGCTCTTGAAGGAGCTTGATTTTATTGTCAGGTTCATAACCAGGAAGGACGCGGGCAGCGTGGAAATCTTCCAACATCTTACCACCAAACTCCAAGTAGAGCTTGCCGTCAAACTGGTTAATGCGATCCAAAATATGGTCGCGTTGCAGATTCAAATACTGTTCAGAACTAAAAGCTTGTTTCTTCATAAATAAAAATACCTCTGAGAAAAATTATATCAAATGCCGAGGGTAAATGCTATTAGCGAAAGACGATTTATGGGAGAAAAAGATGTGAAGTCAATCATGAAACGTATTTTTTATGATAGTCCTTTAGAGTTATTATTTAATTGGAGTTCTCATCTCAGCAGTTAGATTTTTAGATAACAATCACTTTAGAATATTGAATTTCATAAAGGTTTCACATTTGTCGTCTATAATTAGGATAAGAAAAATGAAGAGTCCTCATTTATCTTTGGTGTAGCTGAGGGCCAATGTCTTAAATGGAGGTGGAAGATGGTTCTCTTACAACAGGCAGTTGCTTATATTTTCCGCAAAAAAACGCGGAATTTTATCCTTTTTCTTATTTTATTTTTGATATTATCTTGCTTGTACTTTTGTTTTTCTCTTATGCAAGTTGGTGGAGGAATGGAGGCACAAATCAGGAAGTCAAGTGGGGCAAGTTTTGATCTGGTAAGTAAAGAAAGAGGGAGTGCCTTTTCCTGGAAAGAGGGGGCAAAGATTAGTCATCTATCTGATGTGATTTCAACGATACCTCAATATGTAAGTCCGGTGCGACTTATCGATAAGAAGGTAGTTACAGGAAAACAAACGGTGGAACGTGATGATCTTAATAATGAGGCTAATCAAGCCTTGGGAGCCACTTTTACTAAGGAAACAGGCCAAAGTGTTGATTTTAGGAGTGGTGCTTTTCAACTCATTAAGGGGAAGCACATATCTGCTAAAAGGCAAATTATGATTCATGAATCGCTTGCTAGGAAAAATAAGCTAAGCGTCGGAGATAAGCTGACCTTGTCCAATTTCCAGATGACTGAAAGTGGAGCTAGGGAAATGACCTTTGATATCGTTGGTATTTTTTCTGGCAAGAAGGAGGAGACATTTACTGGAATGTCCTCAGATTTAAGTGAAAATCAAATCTTCCTCCATTATGACGATAATAGCCAACTGCTTAATTTGACTGATAAGTTAGTGACAAAATTATCCTTTGGTATTAAGAATCCAGATAGACTCAATCAAGTCATTAAACAAGTGGAACAATTGGAAATCGATTGGAATCGTCTACGTTTAGACGAGGACCGTAAGGCTTTTGACTCCTTGAAGGAATCGTCTAAAGCGCTACAAGGAATCGTCAGAACGATGATGATTAGTTTAATTGTTACAGGAGCAGGGGTCCTCTCATTTTTAATGGCACTATGGACGCGTGAGCGAAATCATGAGATAGGTATTCTTTTAGCAATTGGGAAGAGTAAGGGACGCATTTTTGCTCAATTTCTTATGGAGATATTGTTGGTGTCCCTTATGTCTTTGCTACCTGCCCTTGCTATTGGACGGCTACTAAGTCGACTGTTTTTGCAAGAATTTATAGGACAGCAAGGACAGCAGCAGGCTCTTCAGTTATTAGATCAAATACCTCAGGGACTACCTTTAGGCCAATCTTATCTAAGTCTTCTAGTCTTGGTAATATTATCGCTCGGTGTGACAACAGGTCTCATTTGGCGTAAAACTCCAAAAGAAATCTTATCTAATATGAGTTAAGGAGAAAGGAACACTATGTTAGAACTCAAAGATGTTACGTATAGTTATCAAAATAAAAGTGAAGCTATCCTCTCGAAGGTGAATTATCGTTTCGAGAAAGGTAAATTTTATAGTATTATTGGGCAATCTGGAGCGGGAAAATCGACCTTACTTTCACTTTTGGCAGGTCTTGATTATCCCAAGAAGGGGCAGGTCTTGTTTAATGGAGAAAATATCAAGAAAAAAGGCTCTAGTTATCATCGTAGACACCATGTTGCGCTTGTTTTTCAAAATTACAATCTCATTGATTATCTTACACCTTTAGAAAATGTACGACTTGTTAATAAAAATGCTGATAGGAAGATACTTTCTGAATTGGGATTAGATGAAAAACAAATTAATCGAAATGTCCTGCAACTTTCAGGTGGGCAACAACAACGTGTAGCTATTGCGCGAGCTTTGGTTTCAGAGGCTCCAATTATCTTAGCAGATGAACCGACAGGAAATCTAGACGAGGAAACTGCGAAGGATATTATTGCTATCCTTAAAAGAATGGCCTTAGATCGCCAAAAATGTGTCATAGTTGTTACGCACAGTAAGGAAGTTGCTCAGGCATCTGATGTGGTTTTAGAGTTGAAGAAGAAACAACTCATAGAAAAGAAAAAATAAAGAAAGGACTCTTATGTTTCGAAACGCTTTTGCATATATTACACGAAAATGGTCAAAGTCACTATTACTGTTAATTATTATTCTTTTGATGAGTACTCTTAGTTTGTTAGGACTTGCTATGCGAAGTGCAACCCAAGAAGCTGCATCCAAGAGTCTAGGGTCAATTACCAATAGTTTTTCAATGCAGATTAATCGTAACACGAATCCTGGAACTCCTCGTGGGGCTGGAAATCTTAAGGGAGAAGATATTAAAAAGATTAGTGAGACTAAAGGGATTGTTTCGACTATAAAACGGATAAATGGTATTGGTGATTTACTAGATTATGAGATTATCGAAACAGAGCAAACGCTACAAAATCAGTCTCCAGAACGTGCTAAAAATTTTAAGTCTACCTTGATGTTGACAGGAGTCAATGACTCATCAAAAGAAGACAAATTTGTTTCAGGTGCTTATAAACTAGTTGAAGGAGAACATCTAACCGATAAGGATCATAATCAAATCTTGATGCACGAAGATTTAGCTAAAAAGAATGGTCTTAATGTAGGAGATAAAGTAAAGCTTAAATCTAATCTCTATGACGCTGATAACGAAAAAAGGGCTGATGAAACAGTAGAAGTGACTATCAAAGGTTTATTTTCTGGTCAAAATAAAGCAGCCGTTACCTATGCTCAGGAGTTGTATGAAAACACCCTCATCACTGATCTAGATACAGTAGCAAAACTCTATGGTAATACTGTAGAAACTGCCACTTATGAGGATGCCACTTTCTTTGCTAAAGGCGATCAAAATCTTGATTCCTTGATAGCAAAGATTAAAAAGTTGAATATTAACTGGTCCCTCTACGATCTTGTTAAGAGCTCGTCAAATTACCCTGCTTTACAGAAATCTATTCTTGGGATGTATCGTGTGGCAAACCGTATGTTTATTGGAAGTCTCATTTTTACAAGTTTATTGCTAACCCTTCTGTTAATTTTATGGTTAAATGCTCGTCGTAGAGAAGTTGGTATCTTTTTGTCCTTGGGACTTAAAAAGACACAGGTTGCGGGTCAATTTTTAATAGAATTGCTGATGATTGCCTTACCAGCCTTTCTTTTGTCATATGGTTTAGCTAGTTTCTTTGCCGAAAAAGTTGGTAATACAGTCCTTTCCAATGTTACTGAAGGTATCAGTAAGCAAATGACAAAAGAATCTCTAGCTGCAAATCTCGGTGGAGGGGCTGAGGCAGAGAGCTTCAGCAAGACTCTGACTCAGATTCACATGACAGTCCAACCTAAGCAACTTTTGGTAGTCATTCTAGTCGGTGGATTTATTTTAAGCTTGGTATCCTTGATTTCTTCTCGCTGGCTTCTTCACAAGAAACCCAAGGATCTCTTAGTTGATGTTGAATGATAAGTTTGCTGCACCTATAAAAAACGGTATAATGGAAGAAAGAGACCATATATAGATTAAAAGGATAATGTATGAAGATACTAATCGTAGAAGATGAAGTCCTGATTCGAGAAGGGATGAGCGACTATCTCATGGAATGTGGCTATGAGGTCTTTGAAGCAGGCGATGGGCAGGAGGCCCTGGATATCTTTCACAGAGAAGCTCCGGATTTAGTCTTGCTGGACATCCAGCTTCCTATCCTCAATGGCTTGGAAGTCCTCAAGACCATCCGGAAGACCAGCTCAGTCCCTGTCCTCATGCTAACGGCCTTCCATGACGAGGACTATAAGTTGACAGCTTTTGGAGAGTTGGCAGATGGCTACCTAGAAAAACCCTTCTCCTTGTCCCTCTTGAAGGTCCGTATCGAAGCTATTTTTAAAAAGCTCCAACCTTCACGGGTCTTCACCTATGGAGAGGCACGGGTGGATTTTGAGAGTTATACAGCCAGCCTAGCTGGGCAAGCTATTTCCATGAATGCCAAGGAGTTGGAAATCTTGGAATACTTGCTCCAACATGAGGGCAAGGCCCGGACCCGCTCTCAGATCCTCGATGCCGTCTGGAAGGAGACGGAGGAGATTCCTTTTGACCGGGTGATCGATGTCTATATCAAGGAGCTACGAAAAAAACTGGAGCTGGACTGTATCGTAACGGTACGCAATGTCGGCTATAAATTGGAGAGACCATGACCAAACGGAGTATCTTTGCAAAGATCTTTCTGATCACCTTTGCCCTTTTTAGTGGCTTAGTCATCCTTCTACACGCTTCGGTTTACTTTATTTTCCCCTCGACCTATATCGAGTCCCAGCGCCAGACGATTTTGAAGAAATCAGAGGCCCTAGCTAAGAGTTTCCAGGGGCAGGAAGAAGGGACCATTGAGTCCGTCATCGACCTTTATTCCAAGACTAATGATATCAAGATATCTATCAAGGGCAAGGAAAAACAAAATGCCATAGAGGTCAAGGATGACCTACTCGTAAACCCTAACAGCCAGAATAATTCCTTGGTCATTGAAGAGCGAAAAATTCAGACTAAAGAAGGACAAGACTTGACCTTGCAATTCTTAGCGACCGTCGATTCTCAAAAGGAAGCGCGGGACATCAGTCTGGGCTTTCTTCCCTATAGTCTTCTGGCTTCCTTTGTTCTGTCGCTGATTGCCTCCTATCTCTATGCCCGCATGATTTCTGCTCCAATCCTTGAGATCAAGCAGATGACCAAGCGGATGAAGCGCCTGGATCGGACAGCTAGTCTTCCCATTCACTCGCAGGATGAGATCGGCGTTCTCAAGCAACAGATCAACGACCTCTATCACCATCTCCTAGAAGTAATCGACAATCTAGAGCAGCAGAAACAGGAAAATCTGAAGTTAGAGCAGATGAAGGTCGAATTTCTAAGAGGGGCTTCGCATGAACTCAAGACGCCTCTAGCTAGCTTGAAAATTATCCTAGAAAATATGCGAGATAATATTGGCCGCTACAAGGATCGGGACCGCTACCTGTCGGTCTCCCTCGATATCGTCGATGAGATGAACCAGATCGTTCTAGAAATCCTGTCCCTGTCCTCTGTCCAAGAATTGGCTGGAGACAAGGAGTGGATCCAGTTAGATGATGTGGTAAATCGCATACTCACTCAAAATCAAGTGTTGGTTGAGACTCGCTCCCTATCAATTGAAAATTATCTTCCGATAACTAGTATTTTCATGAATTTAGCTATTTTGAAATTGGTTCTCTCAAATATTATCAGTAATGCCGTCAAGCATTCTGATAAGGGTGGAGTGGTTCGAATAGGTTTAGAAAATGGAGGAACCGATTTTGTCATTGAAAATACAATTGTATCTAAAGAAAATTCTTCAACTAAAGCTCAAGCTAAGAAAGAAGGGGGATTAGGACTTTTTGTGGTCAAATACCTTCTAGAACATGAGGAACTTAGCTATAGATTTGAGGAAAGTTCTACGGGGAGGCGCTTTGTTATGGTCTTGCCCAAAAAGTAAAAAAGCGACGGTTAAGGTATTAACGGCTCTTTGTCAACTGTAGTGGGTGACGAAAAGCTAACATCTAGAGAGGACCTGATAGGTCTTCTCTTTTTTTATGTTTAGAGTGATGAAGACACGTTTCTTAAAGTTGATGAAGTTTCTAAAACCGAAGCCCAACCGTTTGATGTCTTTGATCAACTTGTTAGTCGCTTCGAGTTTCGCGTTTGAATAGTCAGTTTCTAGCGCATTCTTGATGTATTGCTTGTGTCTAAGAAAAGTCCTAAAGACCGTTTGAAAGTAGTGATTGACCTTGCTCATGTTCTCCTCTATTGACTCAAAAAACTCATCTACCCTCTTCTCCTGAAAGTGAAAAAGCAAAAGCTGATAGAGGTTGTAGTCATTAGCGAGCTCTTCTGAAAAGTCTAGAGTCTTCTCAACGACTTCATGTGGTGCTAAAGTTTGTCGGAAAGTCTTTGAATAAAAAGAGTTGAGCGATAGCTTACGGCTGTCCTTTTGAAAGAGTCGCCAGTGATTTTTCAAGGCTCGATAGGGTAGTGACTTCTTATCAAACTGGTTCATAATAGCAATTCTTGTCTTTAAAAATGCTCGACCAAGGTGCTGGATAATGTGGAAACGATCAAGAACGATTTTGGCGTTTGGAAAAAGTTTTTTGGCTAGTGGCATATAGGTCCCAGACATATCCATCGTGATAAACTGTACCTGTTGTCGGACTTTCAATGGATACTTCAAAAAGTAGTTTCGTATAGTGGTTTGGCGACGATTATCAAGGATGGTTATGAGTTCGTTTGTCTCATAATTCTGGGCTACAAAAGCGAATTCCCCTTTCTTGAACCCAAACTCATCCCAGGACATAACAGTAGGGAGCTTGTCATAATGTTCCTTGAAAGTAAACTGGTCGAGCTTACGATAGACAGTGGACGTCGACACACGAAGCTTTCTGGCAATATCAGTTAGTGACATCTTCTCAGTTAGGAGTTGTGTAAGCTTTTGTCGGACAAGGTTGGAGATTTGACAGTTTTTCTCAACGATTGATGTCTCAGCTACCGTGACTCTCCTACAATTTTTACACTGGAAGCGGCGTTTCTTCAGACGTAGTAGTGTTGGAGTTCCCGCTTGTTCGAGAAGAGGGATTTTAGAAGGCTTTTGAAAGTCGTACTTGATCATTTTTCCATGGCAATGAGGACATGATGGTGCAGGATAATCGAGTTTTGCTTGAATCTCGATATGAGTATCAGTTTCAAAAACAAGTGAAATATTGATATTTTGGTCTTTAATTCCGATTAATTCTGTGGTATTCTTAATAAGTCTCATAAGTTCTTCCTAATGATGGTTTGGTTGCTTTTCATTATAGTTCTTATGGGACTTTTTGTCTGCATTCAAAAAGCTCTATAATCTCTACAGTAGTTTTACCCACTACAGAAATTATAGAGCCGTATTAACTATCGTTTTTTTGTATTGTTAAAATAATCAAAGGCTAACCTTACATTTCAACTCTATTGTTTTTCAACATTACCAAAAATTTAAGGAGTCTGGAGTATAGGTCATTGAAATGTTTTAAACAACGAGAGAAAACGCTTGCATAACTTCTAGAAAAACGTAAAATAGAACCATCAGACTCATGATGATAATAAAAACAAGGAGTAGAATCATGCAAAAATACTGGTGGCATAAAGCTACGATTTATCAAATTTACCCTAAATCATTCATGGATTCCAATGGTGATGGTATCGGTGATCTCAAGGGGATTACAAGTAAACTAGATTATCTTCAAAAACTCGGAATAACAGCCCTATGGCTTTCGCCTGTCTATGACAGTCCAATGGATGACAATGGCTATGATATCGCTAACTATGAGGCTATTGCAGATATTTTTGGAGACATGAGTGACATGGATGAGCTTTTGGTGGAAGCCAAGAAGCGTGATATTCAAATTGTTATGGACTTGGTGGTTAACCATACCTCTGATGAACATGCATGGTTCATCGAAGCGCGTAAAAATCCAGAAAGTCCTGAACGAGATTTCTACATCTGGCGAGATAAACCTAATGAGTTAGTATCTATCTTTAGTGGATCTGCTTGGGAATATGATGAGACCTCAGGGCAATATTATCTGCATTTCTTTAGTAAGAAACAGCCAGACCTCAATTGGGAAAATCCACAGTTGCGCCAGAAAGTTTATGACATGATGAATTTCTGGATTGATAAGGGAATCGGTGGTTTCCGCATGGATGTGATTGATATGATTGGTAAGATTCCAGATCAACTGATTGATACAAACGGTCCAAGGCTTCACGATTACATCAAGGAAATGAACCAGGCGAGCTTTGGCAAGCATGACCTTCTAACCGTTGGTGAAACCTGGGGAGCGACACCTGAAATTGCTAAACAGTATTCAAATCCTGATAATCAAGAACTTTCAATGGTTTTCCAGTTTGAACATATTGGACTTCAGCATAAGCCAGATAGCCCTAAATGGGAGTATGAGAAGGAGTTGGATGTTTCAGCACTTAAGGCTATTTTTAATAAATGGCAAACCGAGTTAGAGTTGGGACAAGGGTGGAACTCACTTTTTTGGAACAACCACGACTTACCTCGTATTCTCTCAATGTGGGGAGATACTGGTGTCTATCGTGAGAAGTCAGCCAAGGCCTTGGCTATCCTCCTTCATCTGATGAGAGGAACACCTTACATTTATCAAGGTGAAGAAATCGGCATGACCAATTATCCTTTTAGAACTTTGGAAGAATTGAATGACATTGAATCTCTCAACTATGCCAAAGAGGCTCTCGAAAAAGGGGCATCGATAGAAGTTATCATGGACCAAATCCGTCAGGTGGGTCGTGACAATGCTCGAACACCAATGCAATGGGATACATCTAAAAATGCTGGATTTAGCATATCGGATAAGACTTGGTTACCTGTTAATCCAAACTATAAGGACATAAATGTTGAATCAGCCCTTGCCAATCCAGAATCAATTTTCTATACATATCAGAAGCTCGTAGAGCTTCGTAAGACTCAAGATTGGTTGGTAGATGCTGACTTTGAACTCTTGGAGACAACTGACAAAGTGTTTGCTTATATTCGGAAAACCAAAGATAGCAGTTATCTGGTTGTAGTCAACCTATCAGACCAAGAACAAGACTTCTGTTATGATTTTGACAAAGCAGAAGTTGTCATTGCAAATACCGAATTAGAGCCAATTGCAGACCAAGGAAAACTCCAAGCCTGGGATGCTATTTGTGTGAAAGTGAAATAAAAAGTGGTTGTCAACTTACAGTTGACGACCACTTTTTAGTCTATTGAGTAATCATGGGTTAGTTGGCAGTCGGATTGTCCTTTCCTTCGTACTACCCCTCAAGGTTAATTTCGTACCTAACATGGTAAGAGTTGGAATTTCTCGTGGAGCCAGGACTTGTTTATTGAGGACATCCATGGCCGTTCGTCCCATTTCTTCGGTGTAGACCGTGACACAAGATAAGGGAGGAAATACCTGTCTTGCCATGATTGTATCGTTAAAAGAAATGATTTGAATCTGATCTGGAACAATGAGGCCAGCTTCTTGAAAAGCTTTGAGTGCTCCAATAGCTAAGCTATCACTTGCGGCAAAAAAGGCATCTGGAAGTTTCTCCTGTGTCTCTAGTTTAGCTTTGATAAGTTCATAACCAGATAGAGCACTAAAGTTTCCTGTCAAAATGAGATTAGCGTCGTAAATTCCCTCTTCAATACAAAAATTGCGATAGGCACGCCGACGTGAATCAGTAATAATTTCTTGCAAGTCGGTTGTCTTCTCCTCGCCTGTTAAAAGTCCGATTGATTGACACCCTTGTTTTTTTAAATATTGGAGGGCAGTCTGAACAGCATTTTCAAAATCGGTCGTGACACAAGGGTGTCCCTGGGTTAAGGTATCGCTATCCACAAATACAAGGGGTTTCCCCAGTGCTTCAAAATCAGAAATTTGAGATTTACTGAATTTTCCGATACAAATTACTCCGATAACCTCTTCAGCCAGGTTAAAGGGGATATCGTTAAAATATCGTAGAATCTCGTAGTCGAGTTCCTGAGCCCTTTTTTCAATGCCGAGTCGAATATTATAATAGTAGATGTCGTCTAACTCATCTTCCTCACTTACCCATTGGATAATTGCCACTTGATGTTTCTCTTTTTTCAAGTTTCCGATTTTCTTATGTTTGGTATATCCGATTTCATCTGCCGCAGTTAAAATACGGTGCCTGGTTTCTTCAGTAACGGAGAGGTTTTCATCTTGGTTGAGAACACGTGAGACAGTTGCGATTGATACATCAGCCAATTTTGCGATATCTTTTAATGTAGCCATTTTGTTCTCCTTTCTTCCAAAGTATACCATAAATTCTAAAATTTTACCTATATTTTACTAAAAAAACAGTAAAAACATTGATTTTCCTTGTGAAAGGGGTTACACTGTTAGTGTAAAAAAGAATAAGCGAGGTACATCCTATGAAGACATCACAGTTAAGAGAAAAGTTTAAAGAAGTTTTTGGTGTAGAAGCAGACCATACTTTCTTTTCTCCAGGTCGTATTAATTTGATTGGTGAACACACAGACTACAACGGTGGACATGTGTTCCCAGCAGCTATTACTCTAGGTACTTACGGAGCGGCCCGTAAACGTGATGACAAAGTTTTGCGTTTCTTCTCAGGTAACTTTGAAGATAAGGGAATCATCGAAGTACCACTTGAAAATCTTCGTTTTGAAAAAGAACACAACTGGACAAACTATCCAAAAGGTGTTCTTCATTTCTTGCAAGAGGCTGGTCATACGATTGATTCAGGCATGGATATTTACATCTATGGTAACATTCCAAACGGATCAGGTTTGTCATCATCATCATCTTTGGAATTGTTGATTGGTGTTATTGCTGAAAAACTTTATGACCTTAAACTGGAACGCCTTGACTTGGTTAAAATCGGTAAGCAGACTGAAAATGACTTTATCGGCGTTAACTCTGGTATCATGGACCAATTCGCTATTGGTATGGGAGCTGATCAACGTGCGATTTACTTGGATACAAATACTTTAGATTATGATTTGGTACCACTTGACCTTAAAGACAATGTTGTTGTTATCATGAACACTAACAAACGTCGTGAATTGGCTGATTCTAAATACAATGAACGTCGTGCTGAATGTGAAACAGCAGTATCTGAACTCCAAGAAAAGCTTGATATCCAAACACTTGGTGAATTGGACCTCTGGACGTTTGATGCCTATAGTTACTTGATTAAAGATGAAAACCGTATCAAACGTGCTCGCCATGCAGTTCTTGAAAATCAACGTACACTTCAAGCTCGTAAAGCTCTTGAAGCAGGAGATTTGGAAGGCTTTGGACGCCTTATGAATGCTTCTCACGTGTCATTGGAACATGATTACGAAGTTACAGGTCTTGAACTTGATACTTTGGCACACACAGCATGGGAACAAGAAGGTGTTCTTGGAGCTCGTATGACAGGAGCGGGATTCGGCGGATGTGCCATCGCACTTGTAAATAAAGATAAAGTTGAAGATTTCAAAAAAGCAGTTGGTCAACGTTATGAAGAAGTCGTTGGTTATGCACCAAGCTTCTATATTGCTGAAGTAGCTGGCGGTTCACGAGTACTTGATTAATGAGAAAGAAGTAGAGATTATGGCTGAAAATTTAGTAAACACTTTTGTAACTCAGGTTATTGAAAATAGTGATTATGAGGAATTGGACCGTATCTATTTGACAAACAAAGTTTTTGCTTTGGTTGGAGAAGGAGTTTCTGATGTTGAAACAGATAGCTCTGAATTGATTGACCTTAAAGACCAGTTGCTTCAAGCAGGTGTTAAAGCTGGTTCTGTAGGTGAACTTAATGAAGAACAAGATATCATCGGTGCTCAACTCATGGACTTGATTACACCAAGCCCTAGCCTTGTCAATCGTAACTTCTGGGATACTTATAAATCTAACCCAGAGCAAGCAATTGCTGACTTTTATGCACAAAGTAAACGAAATGATTATGTGAAAGTCAAAGCCATTGCACAAAATATTGCATATAAAGCACCAACTAAATACGGTGACTTGGAAATTACGATTAACCTTTCAAAACCTGAAAAAGATCCAAAAGCCATCGCTGCAGCTAAAAATGCGGTAGCTTCTGATTATCCAAAATGCCAACTTTGTATGGAAAATGAAGGATATCTAGGTCGCATCAATCACCCAGCACGTAGTAATCACCGTGTTATTCGTTTCCAAATGGAAGAAAATGATTGGGGCTTCCAATATTCACCATATGCTTACTTTAATGAACATTCTATCTTCTTTTATGGTAAGCACGAACCAATGCACATCAGTCCATTGACGTTTGGTCGTCTCCTATCAATTGTTGAAGCATTTCCTGGTTACTTCGCAGGTTCAAATGCCGATCTTCCAATTGTAGGTGGTTCAATTCTTACACACGAACACTATCAAGGTGGTCGCCACACTTTCCCAATGGAAGTAGCAGGCATTAAAGAAAAAGTTAGCTTTGATGGATACTCTGATGTTGAGACTGGTATCGTTAATTGGCCTATGTCTGTTCTTCGTCTTAGAAGTGAAGACAAGGAAAGACTAATTGCTCTAGCAACCAAAATTCTCAATTGCTGGCGTGGTTATTCAGACGAAAAAGCTGGTGTCTTGGCTGAGTCTGATGGACAACCTCACCACACTATTACCCCAATTGCTCGTAGAAAAGACGGCAAATTTGAATTGGATTTGGTTCTTCGTGACAATCAAACTTCTGAAGAACATCCAGACGGTATCTACCACCCACACAAAGATGTTCAACATATTAAAAAAGAAAACATTGGTTTGATTGAAGTTATGGGATTGGCCATTCTTCCTCCTCGTTTGAAAACAGAACTTAAAGATGTTGAAGATTATCTATTAGGTCAAGGTAACCAAGTTGCTCCAATTCACCAAGAATGGGCAGATGAACTCAAAGCTCAAAATCCGAATGTTACGGCTGAGGAAGTGACAGAAGTTGTTCGACAATCTGTTGCAGATATCTTTGCTCGTGTACTAGAAGATGCAGGTGTTTATAAATCTGATAATGAAGGCTTGAATAACTTTAAAGCTTTTGTAAATTTTGTAAATTTAGCTGATTAATTGTTTTTTCTGAAGAAAGGAGATTAGAAATGGCAATTTTAGTATTAGGTGGAGCTGGTTATATCGGTTCTCACATGGTTGATCGCTTAGTTGAAAAAGGTCAAGAAAAAGTAGTAGTAGTAGATAGTTTGGTAACAGGTCACCGTGCTGCCGTACATCCAGATGCTATTTTCTACCAAGGCGATCTCTCTGATCAAGATTTTATGAGAAAGGTCTTCAAAGAAAATCCTGATGTTGATGCCGTTATTCACTTTGCGGCCTATTCATTGGTTGGTGAATCAATGGAAAAACCACTCAAATATTTTGATAACAATACAGCTGGAATGGTTAAATTGCTTGAAGTTATGAACGAATGCGGTGTTAAATACATTGTCTTCTCATCAACAGCAGCAACTTACGGTATCCCAGAAGAAATTCCAATTCTTGAAACAACACCACAAAATCCTATCAACCCATATGGTGAAAGTAAGTTGATGATGGAAACTATCATGAAGTGGTCTGATAAAGCTTATGGTATTAAATATGTGCCACTTCGTTACTTCAACGTTGCTGGTGCAAAACCTGATGGATCTATCGGTGAAGACCATGGTCCAGAAACTCACCTTCTTCCAATTATCCTTCAAGTAGCTCAAGGTGTTCGTGAAAAAATCATGATTTTTGGTGATGACTACAACACTCCTGATGGAACAAATGTTCGTGACTATGTTCACCCATTTGACTTGGCTGATGCTCACCTCCTTGCTGTTGAATATCTTCGTAAAGGAAATGAATCTACAGCCTTTAACTTAGGTTCATCAACAGGATTCTCAAACCTTCAAATTCTTGAAGCAGCTCGTAAGGTAACTGGTAAAGAAATTCCAGCTGAAAAAGCTGATCGTCGTCCTGGTGACCCTGATACATTAATTGCTTCATCTGAAAAAGCACGTACAGTTCTTGGATGGAAACCACAATTTGATAACATCGAAAAAATCATCGCAAGTGCTTGGGCATGGCATTCTAGCCATCCAAAAGGGTACGATGATCGAGGGTAATTAAAAAAATAATAATAAACAAAGAGTCAAAGAGTATATATAATTGTTGTACTCTTTGTTTTTTGAGGAAATAATATGAAAATAAGCTGCGAAATTATTGGAAAAGTTGACTCAGGTGATGTCAGCAAAATTACGATGGAGAATGATAATGGTGTTGTCATTTCCACACTCACAACAGGTGCTACACTTCAGGAGTTTTTGGTTCCAACGGAAACTGGTGCTCTTAAAAATATAGTACTTGGTTTCAGTGATTACGAGGATTACTATAAGAATAATTTATGTGCCTGCCAGTCCATTGGTAGGGTTGCTGGAAGAATTGGGAAAGCTTCGTATACTCATAATATGGTTCTTTATAGCCTTCCTAAGAATGAGGGAGAAAACTGTTTACATGGCGGTCCAAAAGGAATGCAGGTTCAAAATTGGAATTATGTCACAAACTTGACAGAGGAATATGTTGAGACAAAGTTTGTTAGAAGACTTTACTCAAGTGTCGATGGGTTCCCTGGTGACATGTCAGTTTCTATTACCTACAGACTTAACAACAGCAATCGCTTATCAATCTTCTTTGAAGCCTTCGATGTTACAGAGTCAACAGTCTTTAATCCGACCAATCATGTCTACTTTAATCTTAGTGACAAGCAAGATTTGTCAACTCATGAGTTAAAAATCTATTCAGACTACCATTTGGAATTGGATTCTGAGTTAATCCCTACAGGACAAAAAATTAATGTAGATGGAACAAATTATGATTTCAGAAAGACAACTGACTTGCTACCTCGAATTGAAGCAAATAATGGTTTTGATGATGCCTTTGTAGTTGGAGGGGAAACTTGTGATCATGTGAAAGAAGTAGCTATTTTGCATGACAAAGAAAGCGGAGATGGTATTGAAATCTTCTCTAACAGAAATGGTTTAGTTATTTATACTATGGATATTATAGAGGATAATATTTACTTTGCGAGAGATCAAGGAACAATTGCAAAAGGACGAGAAGCTATAGCTATGGAAGCTCAAACACTCCCAGATGCCGTTAATCATACAGATTTTGGAGATATCATCTTGGAGGAGGGTCATAGTGTAAGCTATGAAATCGGTTTCCAATATTTTAATTCATCAAAATAATCATGTTTTAGTAAAAATTTAGTAAAAAATCACTAAAACTATTGACGGTTTAAACTAATACTTATATAATGTAAGCGTATTCAAAAAACAACTAACAGGAGGTTTTCGTAATGGGAAAATCTAAAGGTCAAATGAAGTCTCGTCTATCCTATTCAGCTGGTGCTTTCGGTAACGACGTCTTCTATGCAACGTTGTCAACATACTTTATCATGTTTGTGACAACTCACTTGTTTAACACAGGTGATCCAAAGCAAAATAGTCACTACGTACTATTAATTACTAACATCATCGCTATTTTGCGTATCTTGGAAGTATTTATCGATCCATTGATCGGTAACATGATTGATAACACTCATACTAAGTATGGTAAATTCAAACCATGGGTAGTTGGTGGTGGTATCATCAGTTCTATCGCCTTGTTGCTTCTCTTCACCGATTTAGGTGGTTTGAATAAAACAAATCCTTTCTTGTACCTTGTACTTTTCGGAATTATCTACCTTGTAATGGATGTCTTCTACTCAATTAAAGATATCGGTTTCTGGTCAATGATTCCTGCCTTGTCTCTTGACAGTCATGAACGTGAAAAAATGGCAACTTTTGCCCGTATTGGTTCTACGATTGGTGCCAATATTGTAGGTGTTGCCATCATGCCAATCGTTTTGTTCTTCTCTATGACGAACAGTAGTGGCTCTGGAGATAAATCTGGATGGTTCTGGTTTGCATTTATCGTTGCTCTCATTGGTGTGATTACATCAATTGCTGTTGGTATTGGTACACGTGAAGTTGAGTCAAAACTTCGTGATAACAAAGAAAAAACTAGCCTTAAACAAGTCTTTAAAGTTCTTGGTAAAAACGACCAATTGATGTGGTTGTCTCTCGGATATTGGTTCTATGGTCTTGGTATTAATACACTTAATGCTCTTCAACTTTTTTACTTCACATTTATCCTTGGTGATCCAGGGAAATACTCAATCCTTTACGGATTGAATACAGTTGTTGGTTTGGTTTCAGTTTCACTCTTCCCTAGCCTAGCTGGTAAATTCAACCGTAAACGTTTGTTCTATGGATGTATTGCAGTAATGCTCGGTGGTATCGGAATCTTTAGTATTGCAGGAACATCACTTCCAATGATCTTGACTGCTGCTGAACTCTTCTTTATTCCACAACCTCTTGTGTTCCTTGTTATCCTCATGATTATCTCTGACTCAGTAGAATATGGTCAATGGAAATTGGGACACCGTGATGAATCACTTACTTTGTCAGTTCGTCCACTTGTTGATAAACTTGGTGGTGCGATGTCAAACTGGCTTGTTTCTACAATTGCCGTAGCTGCTGGTATGACAACAGGTGCCTCAGCATCAACAATTACAACACATCAACAGTCTATCTTTAAGCTTAGCATGTTTGGTTTCCCAGCAGCAGCAATGCTTATCGGAGCCTTCATTATTGCTCGTAAAATCACTTTGACTGAAGCACGTCACGCTGAAATTGTTGAAGAATTGGAACATCGCTTTAGCGTAGCAACTTCTGAAAATGAAGTTAAAGCTAACGTCGTATCTCTTGTAAACCCTACAACTGGCCATTTGGTTGACCTCTCAAGTGTTAATGATGAACACTTTGCTTCAGGTAGCATGGGTAAAGGTTTCGCCATTAAACCTACTGATGGAGCTGTCTTTGCACCAATTAGTGGTACCATTCGTCAAGTTCTTCCTACTCGCCATGCAGTTGGTATTGAAAGTGAAGATGGTGTCATTGTTCTTATCCACGTTGGTATCGGAACAGTTAAACTTAAAGGTGAAGGGTTCATTAGTTACGTAGAACAAGGTGATCGTGTTGAAGTTGGACAAAAACTTCTTGAGTTCTGGTCACCAATTATTGAGAAAAACGGTCTTGATGACACAGTACTTGTCACTGTAACCAATTCAGAAAAATTCAGTGCTTTCCATCTTGAACAAGAAGTTGGAGAAAAGGTAGAAGCTTTGTCTGAAGTTATTACCTTCAAAAAAGGAGAATAATCTATGAACACGACTGAAAAAATTCAAACTTACTTAAACGATCCAAAGATTGTTAGCGTTAATACTGTTGACGCTCACTCAGATCATAAGTATTTTGAATCTCTTGCAGAATTTTCTGAAGGGGAGATGAAGTTAAGACAATCTCTTAATGGAAAATGGAAAATTCACTATGCTCAGAATACAAATCAAGTTTTAAAAGACTTTTATAAAACAGAATTTGATGAAACTGATTTGAATTTCATCAATGTACCAGGTCATTTAGAGCTTCAAGGTTTTGGTTCTCCACAATATGTGAATACCCAATATCCTTGGGATGGTAAAGAATTCCTTCGTCCACCTCAAGTTCCTCAAGAATCAAATGCTGTTGCATCATACGTTAAACATTTTACCTTGAATGATGCATTAAAAGATAAAAAAGTATTTATCTCATTCCAAGGGGTTGCCACTTCCATCTTTGTATGGGTCAATGGTAACTTCGTAGGATACAGTGAAGATTCATTTACACCTAGTGAATTTGAAATCAGTGATTACCTTGTTGAAGGTGATAACAAGTTGGCGGTAGCTGTTTATCGTTACTCTACAGCAAGCTGGTTGGAAGACCAAGACTTCTGGAGACTTTACGGTATTTTCAGAGATGTTTACTTGTACGCTATTCCAAAAGTTCACGTTCAAGATCTCTTTGTTAAGGGAGATTATGATTACCAAACAAAAGCAGGTCAATTGGATATTGATTTGAAGACTGTTGGAGATTACGAAGATAAGAAAATTAAATATGTTCTTTCAGATCATGAAGGCATCGTTACAGAAGGTGATGCATCTGTTAATGGTGACGGTGAACTATCTGTAAGTCTTGAAAATCTGAAAATCAAACCTTGGAGTGCTGAAAGTCCTAAACTTTACAATTTGACCCTTCATGTTTTGGATGATGACCAAGTTGTTGAAGTCGTTCCAGTTAAAGTTGGATTTAGACACTTTGAAATTAAAGATACACTCATGCTTTTGAATGGTAAGAGAATTGTCTTTAAAGGGGTTAACAGACACGAATTTAACGCTAGAACAGGACGTTGTATCACTGAAGAAGATATGCTTTGGGATATCAAAGTGATGAAACAACATAACATCAATGCTGTTCGTACTTCTCACTATCCTAACCAAACACGTTGGTATGAATTGTGTGATGAATATGGACTTTATGTTATCGATGAAGCCAACCTTGAAACACACGGTACATGGCAAAAACTTGGTCTAAGCGAACCTTCATGGAATATCCCAGCTAGTGAACCAGAATGGTTGCCTGCTTGTTTGGATCGTGCCAATAACATGTTCCAACGTGATAAGAACCATGCTAGTGTTATCATTTGGTCTTGTGGTAATGAATCATATGCTGGTAAAGATATTGCTGACATGGCTGATTACTTCCGTAGTGTTGACAATACTCGTCCAGTTCACTATGAAGGTGTTACATGGTGTCGTGAATTTGATTACATTACAGACATCGAAAGTCGTATGTATGCGAAACCAGCTGATATTGAAGAATACCTCACTAACAATCCTCAAAAACCTTATATTTCATGTGAATACATGCACACAATGGGTAATTCTGGTGGTGGATTGAAACTCTACACTGATTTAGAGAAATATCCAGAATACCAAGGTGGATTTATTTGGGACTTCATTGACCAAGCTATTTACAAACCACTTCCAAATGGTAGCGAATTCCTATCATATGGTGGTGACTGGCATGATAGACCTTCTGACTACGAATTTTGTGGAAATGGTATTGTCTTCGCAGATCGTACCCTAACTCCAAAACTTCAAACAGTTAAACATCTTTACTCTAATATTAAGATTGCTGTTGATGAAAAATCAGTAACTATCAAGAATGATAATGTCTTTGAAGATCTTTCTGCTTATACTTTCCTAGCTAGAGTTTACGAAGATGGTAGAAAAGTTAGCGAAAGTGAATATCACTTTGATGTTAAACCAGGTGAAGAAGCAACATTCCCAGTAGAATTCGCTGTTGGATCTTCAAATGCTGAACGAATTTATGAAGTTGCTTGTGTTCAGAATGAAGCAACTGAATGGGCTCCAAAAGGACATGAAATTGTTCGTGGTCAATATGTTGCTGAAAAGATTAGCACTGAAACACCAGTTAAGGCTCCTTTGAATGTTGTTGAAGGCGACTTCAACATCGGAATCCACGGACAAAACTTCTCTATCTTGCTTTCACGTGCACAAAATACGCTAGTATCTGCTAAGTATAACGGTGTTGAATTCATTGAGAAAGGTCCTAAACTTAACTTTACTCGTGCTTACACTGACAACGATCGTGGTGCTGGATATCCATTCGAAATGGCAGGCTGGAAAGTTGCTGGAAACTATAGTAAGGTTACAGATACTCAAATTCAAATTGAAGATGACTCTGTTAAAGTGACTTATGTTCATGAATTGCCTGGCTTTTCTGATGTCGAAGTTAAGGTAACTTATCAAGTTGATTACAAGGGTCGAATCTTTGTTACTGCAAACTATGATGGTAAAGCAGGTTTGCCAAACTTCCCTGAATTTGGTCTAGAATTTGCTATCGGTTCACAATTTACAAACCTAAGCTATTATGGATACGGTGCAGAAGAAAGCTACCTTGATAAACTTCCTGGTGCCTATCTTGGTCGATATGAAACATCTGTTGAAAAGACATTTGCTCCATATCTAATGCCACAAGAATCTGGTAATCACTATGGTACTCGTGAATTTACAGTATCTGATGATAACCATAATGGTCTTAAATTCACCGCACTTAATAAGGCATTCGAATTCAGTGCTTTGCGTAACAGTACTGAACAAATTGAAAATGCTCGTCATCAATATGAATTGCAACAATCTGATGCTACATGGATTAAAGTTCTTGCTGCTCAAATGGGTGTCGGTGGTGACGACTCATGGGGTGCTCCAGTTCATGACGAATTCTTGGTTAGCTCAGCAGATAGCTATCAATTGAGCTTCATGATTGAACCACTCAACTAAAGTATTATTGGACTTTGCCTCCAACGATATATTTGATAAAGGAAACTCGAAAGGGTTTCCTTTTGTCATGGTTTGAAGTAAGAAAAAGGAAACAGACCTCTGTTTCCTTTTAAAATATAACTCAGTTTTCAATTCCCTTAAAAATGGGAGTGATCAAGTAAAATTATGAAAAAGTGAGTTAAAGATATTGATATAGAAAAGGGACTAAACCACTCCCAAGGCGTTAATGATTTTTTGTAGCTTTAAATGAAACTTGAAGATTATGCCTTGACGTTAATCGTCCAATGGCACTCTATCTAATATAAGTATACAACTTTGAGTTTAGATGTCCCAAAATAAGACTCTATGGATTCTTATCTGTATTGTGATTGGCGACTATTTTTGTCAATAAAAATTTAAGAGGTTGTTGATTTCACTTAGAATATAGTAATGTTCTATGAAAACGTATACAATAGTAGTTAGAGAAATAAACATAGATTGGAGAAGATTGATGACATCATCTTTTGAAGACTTCACAAAAAAAGCAGAAGCATTCTTAGAAGAACATATTACAGAGTATCTCAGTGTGGACATGGCTCTTGAAGATTTTGCAAGACAATACAACCAAGGGCTTTTTGATGAGATCACTTCCCCTGATTCAAAGCAGGAGAGAGCTTGGAAACTTATTGAAGAGGCTTATCATTATCACGAGGAAGATCCTTCGAGAAGTCAGGAATTTTTGACAGAAGCTTTAAAACTAGATCCTGAAAATCTTGATGCTAAGCAGATGCTCTTAACTTTTCAAAGTCCACTTGAACATCTAAAAGGCCTAATTGCTTTAGAAAAAGAGCAAAGGTCCAAGTGGGATCAAGGTCCAAAAATGGGCTGGGCTAATCTTGACGAGCGTCCTTATTTGTCTTTGAAGTATAATCTTGCTAAATTTTATTTAAGCAACAGTATGAAGCGGTTTGCTATTAAGGAATTTGAAGAGATTCTAGAGATAGATGTTCAAGATCACATGGGAGTCCGTTACGAATTGATGGCTACCTATTGTAATCTAGAGGAGTTTGATAAGGCTAAGAACTTTTTCGAATGTGAGCAAATGGAATATCATGAAGAAGATTTGATGATAGTACCAATGATGACCGTCTCACTAATGACGGGACATATTGAGGATGCGGATTTCTATTTTGATCTACTTTATGCAAAAAATCCAGAGTTCGAAAATTATTTAAAAATGATTGAACAAGGTGATGAAGAGCGTCTAGTTGCCGAAACGCTTAAAGTCAACCCTATCTTATTTGAAGCCAATAGTATGCAAAGTCTTTTGATGGTTTTTAATCAAGTCGTTGATCTGTCCCAGTCAGAATATTATTTTACTTGGTTAATCGAAAAATATTGTGCAAAACGTCCACAAAGACATGTTGCGAAAAAGAAAAATCCAGAATTGCACAAACTAATTAGAGAATTGGAAAAAAGTATAGAACCAAGCAAAGCCCTCCAAGGTCTTTCAATAAGTGTGGAGCGTATACTTCGTCAACATGGCTTAATAGAATTTAAAGATTTTAAAAAGAAAACGGAAGAGGAAGTAGCAGCGATTAGAGGAGTTGGAAAGGTGAGCATGGAAATCCTTAAAGAAAATGGTGTTGTCTTTAAAAAGAAGCGGAAAAAGAAGTAAGGAACTATTCATCAAACAAGCTGTAGCAAATCTTTGCAATTTTATCTTATATCCTTTAAGATAATTCTGTTACAACTTGAAAAGGAGAACAGGATGGAAACATATACACTTTCAAATGGCGTTACGGTTCCTAAAATTGGTTTTGGGACTTGGCAGATTCCAGAAGGGGAAGAAGCTTATAACAGCGTTAGTTTCGCACTTAAGGCGGGTTACACACATATTGATACGGCGCAAATCTACGGTAACGAGGTTTCTGTAGGCAAGGCGATTGCAGATAGTGATGTGGCGCGTGAGGATATTTTCCTAACGACTAAACTCTGGAATGACAAGCACGATTACGATTTGGCCAAGGCCTCTATCGACGAGTCTCTTGAAAGACTAGGTGTGGATTATTTGGATCTTTTGCTCATCCACTGGCCTAATCCAAAGGCTCTTCGTGAGAATGATGCTTGGAAGGTTGGCAATGCAGGTGCTTGGAAGGCAATGGAAGAAGCCTACAAAGATGGTAAGTTGCGTGCTATCGGTGTGTCTAACTTTATGCAGCATCACCTTGATGCTCTCCTTGAAACGGCTGAAATTGTGCCACATGTCAATCAAATTCTTTTGGCTCCAGGTTGTGCCCAAGAAGATTTGGTTGCCTATTGCCAAGAGCGTGATATTCTTCTTGAAGCCTATAGCCCACTAGGTACTGGTAGCATTTTTGGAAATGAAGACGTAGAAGCAGTGGCTGAACGTAACGGAAAATCTGTTGCTCAAGTTGCCTTACGTTGGAGCCTTCAAAAAGGTTTCTTGCCACTACCTAAGTCAGTGACAGCAAAAAATATCGAAGCCAACTTGGATATCTTTGACTTTGATTTGTCAGAGGAAGATATGGCAGTATTGGATAAGATTCAAGGCATTAAAACTCAGGATGATCCTGATTCAGTTAACTTTTAATAGGACTGCAAGCAACTCGTAAGAGTTGCTTTTTCTATTGTTTTACGAATAAAAGTATGAACCTATTATCAAAATTGACAAAAAGGAGGAGTGGTAATACAATGGTGTTACAAAAGAGAACGAGGTTAAGGATATGACAACAATTACATTGAAGGTTTCAGAAGCAGATAAGAAGTTCATGCAGGCCATTGCGAAATTTGAAGGGGTATCCTTGTCAGAATTAATTCGTACCAAAACTTTAGAAGCCATTGAGGATGAATATGACGCTAGAGTAGCCGATTTGGCTTTGGTAGAATATGAAGACTATCTTGAAAATGGTGGGGAGGTGCTAAATTGGGATGACCTATAAGATAGTACCCACCCCTATATTTGCCAAAAATTTAAAAAAGTTGGATCCTTTCGTCAGAAAACAAATTAAGGCTTATCTCAATCGTGTCACAGATAATCCAAGAGCCAAGGGTAAGGCCTTGGTTGCCAATCGCACTGGACAATGGCGCTATCGTATTGGTGCCTATCGTGTTATTGTCAATATTCAGGACAATGAACTAATCATACTTGCCCTCGAAGTCGGTCATAGACGTGATATCTATTAGTATCAAGACTTATAATATCCCAGATTCCGTTAATTTTTAATAGGATAGAAGCAACTCGTGAGGGTTGCTTTTTTCTACTGTGTGTGCCCGAATTTGCTATAATAAGGCTATCATATCAATTACTATTAGAAGGGAAGTTATGCTATGGAATCGCGGAACCTTCTTCCTCAAAATACGCGTCTGATGGCTAATTTGTTGAGTTTCTCGGGAGGGGCTTTGGATGTCTTTTGTCATATGTACTATCATAGTTTGGTTGCTACACAGACTGGGAATATCCTTCTCTTGGTCGCTGACTGGCGAAACAGTAGTATGTACTATAACTTGTTGCGTTGCTTTTCAATCTTATTCTTTTCTTTAGGCTTTCTTTTTGGTATGTGGTTTAAAGACCAGCGTAAGAATGCCTATTGGCGAGTTTATGGTCTTCTTCCACTTTGTGTGATGACAGCTATCCTGCCTTTTCTACCTTCAAATGCCTTGATTGAGCTCCCGATTATCGCTTTTTCTGCAGGTATCATGATGAAGACTTTTACTGGCAGTCAGATTGAGAATCATCCCTTCGTGATATTTATGACCTCAGGAAATTATCGAAGGATGTTAACGGCCCTCTATTATGCCATTCAGGGAAGTGGTGATCAGAGAGAATATCGTCGTCAGGCTGTCAATTATAGCTTTATCGTAGGGAGCTTTGTCGTTGGCGCTATCGTCTCAGCCGTTCTGATGCATTTTGTACACCTTAAGTCAATCTGGGTAATCACACTCAGTCTTATTATCATCATGGTTTACTATTCATCTGAAGTGAAACGGCTAGGACTCAAGGAGACCAATCTTTAAGCACTTTTGTAGCAATTATTTTTGATAACAATTGTCTTATGTTATAATTTTGATTATATTATTTTCATTTAATCAAAAAAAGGAGACATAAGATGCCTGTAGTATGCAATGATTTTTCAGATATCGTTTATAATCGTCGTTCCATTCGTAACTTTGATCCATCTGTTAAGATTCCGCGAGAAGAACTGTTGGAAATCCTAGATAAGACTGTTACAGCACCATCATCAGTCAACATGCAACCTTGGCGTTTTGTTGTTGTTGAGAGCGAAGAGGGCAAGGAAAAATTGACACCTTTCGTCAGCTACAATGTTGTGCAAAATGAAACATCATCAGCCATGGTCCTTATTTTTGCCGATTTGAAGAGCCAAGAAAGAGCTGAAGATATCTACGGTAAGGCTGTTGCTCAAGGAAAAATGCCTGAAGAAGTCAAAGAAAAACAACTGTCAAGCATTGTACCAATGTATGAAAATGCTCCTCGAGAAATGATGAATGAAATTGTCCACATTGATGCTAGCCTTGCTGCTATGCAGTTGATGTTGGTTGCTCGTTCTTATGGTTATGATACCAACGCCATCGGTGGTTATAAAAAAGATGGGCTTGCCAAAGCCTTTGGACTTGATGAAGACCGTCATGTACCAGTTTTGCTCATTGCTCTTGGGAAAGCCAATGAAGAAGGCTTTGAGTCTGTTCGTCTGGATGCTTCTGATGTGACGACTTTTGCTTAATAAATAATTGACCGTAAGTCTCGGAAGTGGAGGCTTACGGTTTTTATTTTTCCTTTTATGCTATCAATAACTCATAATGCACCTTGTCATTAATTTGGCTTTTTGTTAAGATGAAAGAAAAAGTGAGCGTATACAATTGGTAGTATCATTGGAGGATTAAGACATGGCACGTATTTTACAGATTGAAGACAATGAGGATATCCAGAATATTCTTTTTAACTTGTTTTCTGAAGAACATGATATTATCCAAGCCTACTCTGGAACCGAAGGAGAGCTTTTGTTTCAAAGTCAAGAGATTGATTTAGTTCTCCTAGATATCATGTTACCGGGTAAGGGTGGCGAAGAAGTGCTTAAGTTTATCAGGCAAAGAAGCTCTGTTCCTGTCATTATGCTGACAGCCTTGGGTGACAAGCACTTGATTAGCCAGTACTTACTTGATGGTGCAAATGATTATATCGTTAAGCCCTTTGATCTTGAAGAAGTTTATGCGCGTGTCTCAGTTCAACTACGTGAACACAGCAAGGGAAGGAGTAAGCCTGATAACATCTATCAAGTCAAAAATATCACGATAAACCCAGACAGTTTTGAAGTCTCCTGTCAGGGAAAAGTCATTCGTTTAGGTAAGAAAGAGTTTCAAATTTTTCACACACTCCTTCAAAATCCAAAGAAAATTTTTACTAAAGAGGACCTTTATGAGACGGTTTGGGCAGCCCCTTATCTATCAGGTGATAATACATTGAATGCACAGTTGAGTAATCTACGTAAGAAACTAGCCCAAGTGGATGCGGGTACGGAGTATATCGAAACGATTTGGGGCTTAGGTGTGCGACTTAAAGGAGAAGACTGATGGAAGGACTGCTTATTGTATTGATAGGACTTCTTCTGGGAGCGACTACCTGTCTAATTCGTTACTATTTGGCTGTAAAATCTCTCTCAAAGCAGATTGAAGAAAAGCTAGTTGAAGAAAGCCATCGACGAATTACTCTGAAAAACCAGCCAAAATCATTGGTTACTCTAACGAATCGGATTGAGTCTCTCTTTACCCAAATTGAAAAGACTAAGCTTGTCGCTCTCCAAGAAAAGAAAACCATGGATATGGCTATCAGTAATATTGCCCATGATATACGAACACCATTGACAGTAGCGAGCGGCTATGCTCAGCAAAGTCTTCGAAGTAGTAGTGAAGATGACATGGCTATGGAGAAGATTTCTAAAAATCTACTGACTGTTTCAAAGCGTTTGGAAGCCTTGTTGGAATATCGACGATTAACAGAGGGGGCCATCCAACCACAATTTCAAGATGTGGACTTTTCTCAACTTGTGGTTAAGTCTATCCTGCCTTACTATGACATGTTTCAGGAGACAGGGATTACACTAGATATTCAAGTAACCCCTGATATCCAATGCGAAATGGATGCTGATATTTTTGAACGTCTATTTCAGAATATTATCAGTAACGTTCTAAAACATGGTAAGACTCAAGCTCAACTGACATTGCAGAAAAAGGACGATGGCATTTATTTGTCAGTTAGTAATATGGTCCAACAGCCGATACAGCATCTGGACCAACTAACGACCCGCTTTTATTCTGAAAACCTGTCAGATACCGAGGATTCCTCTGGACTTGGGCTTTATATCACTGAACACTTAGTTCAAGTCTTAGAGGGTGAGTTGCATCTGGCCTATGAGAATGAATGGTTCTATTTAACTGTGAGATTAAAATAATTTCGGAAAACAACTCAACCACCGATTTGATTTTGCAAAAAATCTTTGATTCTAGAATTCTATTAAAAAATAGAAAGTAACATTATTCATACTGCTTTTCTTGATTCTATTTGCTTTCAGTGATAGAATAAAAATATTGAGAGGATATTGTAGGATGACTGGTAACAGAGCATTCAAAGGTACCAACTTCTGGTACGGGTGCGGTGCTACCTTCAGCTTCAGGCTGTAAAGAACCCTTACTGACATTGGTCCTCTTTTTTTAGTTGTCGTCAACTTTTGTTGGTGACTTTTTTATATTTTAGATTTTGAAAGAATCCATAAATTTATACAAACTCTCGTAAATAAAATAGATATCTTCAAAGTAAACAAACACTTCTACATCAAAAATAAGATTTGTTTCGCACCTCCGGAGAGAAACGGATTTGAAGTCACAGAATAAAAATAACATCGCGCATGTTCACGATGTTATTTTTGTTATCATAAATCTTGTTTTTCAAAGGTAATCAAGCCCAAAGCTGTAAATGCTAGGATAAATCCTACTGCCACGATTGCAGTATTTTGAATGATAGTTTTATCTGCAGTCATGCCGTAATTAAAGTTGAGTGACAAGTATTTCAAAATTTCTACTTTAGGGAAGATTGCTGCTGGTACGGTTAAAGCTACTAAACCAAGGGTGTAAGTCACAAAGGTTGTCACGATAGAATGTGTGAGGTAGAGGGTAACCGTGGTCAGACTTACCCAAGCTAGATTACACAAGAATTGGAGAAGGAAAGTTAAGGCAAAGTTTCTAACAAAGTGATCAGGTACAGTTCCAAGACCGTGGCAAAGAGTACCTAGAACAAAGGCAAGGCCGTAAGACAGGAGGAGTTGTCCTAAAGTGATAGCTACAATGACGGTTGCCTTGGCGAAGAAGAACCCGCTCCGTGAAATGCCAGAGGTGAGATTATTCTTGTACAATTTTTGTGCTAAATCAACACCCAAAATGATAGAGACCACAATTAAAGTGAATAGGACTGTCATGGAGATACTACTAGAGTAATTAATCAGTGATCCGACACCAGTCCACGAAGAGGCGCTTTTAACGGCTTGTTTTGCCCCAGTTTCTACGCCTACATGCCCTGTGCCTCCCAATAGGACACCAGAAATAATGTTTAGGGCTAGGATAATTTCAGAAATCCAAAATCCTTTAGAACGGAAGAGTCGATAGAAATCGGCGTGAATAGTGTGTAACATGGCTCTACCTCCTTTCTGAATCTACTAGTTGTGTGAAGTAGTTTTCTAAGTCTTGACGTTTGTAGTAAATTTCATCGATGTCAACTTCTTGTTTAACCAGCTCTTTGACAATTGCCTTTATAACATGGGATTTGTCAAAAATATGAATTTCATTGTCGCTGTTAACCACTTTGAAGTGTTGATGGAGTTGGTCTTGGAGAATGCGACTAGCCAGGGCTAATTGGTTAGTTTTAAGAACGATATAGTCTTCGCTGAGATGTTCGAATTCGTCCTTAGTGATTTCACGGATGATGTGACCGTGATCAATAATGCCAAAGCGGGTTGAAACTTGATAGAGTTCAGACAAGATATGGCTAGAGATGAGAACTGTCATACCTTGCTCTTCGCTCAATTTTTTAATCATTTGGCGGAATTCTTTGATAGCAACTGGGTCGAGACCATTAATCGGTTCATCTAAAATAAGTAGGTCTGGTTTTGCAATCAGTGCAATAGCGATACCTAGACGTTGCTTCATACCCAGTGAGAAACTACGAAATTTTTTCTTGCCAGTGTGTCCAAGTCCAACTGTATCAAGGATTTCATCAATGACCTTGTCAGGATTTGGAACGTGATGAATCTTGCAGTAGTAACGTAGGTTTTGACGTGCATTGAGATGATTCAGGGCAACTGGTGTTTCAATCACAGAGCCAACACGTTTCAGTGCGTGAGTCCACTCTGATTTGGAGGTAGAGTGGAAGAGGGAAACACTGCCTTGGCTAGGGCGGATGAGTTTAGTGATGACTTTAATCAGTGTTGTCTTACCTGCCCCGTTTCTTCCGATAAGGCCATAGACCTCACCCTTTTCTAAGGTCAGGTTTACATTGTCGAGTGCTAGGTGTTGGCCGTAACGTTTAGTCAGATGTCTGACCTCAAGTACCTTTTTCATGATAAGCCTCCTTTCGCTTATTTGATACCGCTTTCTTTTCATCTTTATTGTAGTATAAAGTCATTAAATAAACATCAAGAAATTCTCAAATATTTCTTAAATTTTTCAAGAAATCATGAAAATGGTGGTGACTAAATTCTGATAGTATGTGCTTTAACTCACGATTAAGGTAAGGCCTCTCTCTTTGTGCTATAATGAAGAAAAACGTTGAATGTAAAGTTTATTTTGCCTTTTACTAGGAGTCTTTTATGACAAACTATTTGGTCCAGAGGTTTCTCTGGTTTCGTGAGCGAGGCTTCGTCCAAATTACGCAGAAAACCTTGGTTTCGCTCTTTCCCTTTTTCCTATTTTCAGGAATTATTCGGGTGATTTCACTATCTGTCTTTTCGGAGCTTGGTTATATTAACCAATTGTTTTCAGTTTCTGACTGGTTACCGGCCTTTAAGATAACTGGGCAGGTGCTCATTAATCTTTCCAACTTTCTTGGTGGCTTAGCCGGGCCCTTATCAACCTACTTTGCAGGAAAATACACAGCTGGTCACTATGGTAGAAGTACTGGTACAGCTGGTGTGACATCCCTTTTGGTTAGCTTAATTATAGGATCGCAGGAGCTGTTGCTGTCACCACTAAACGATGGTGTTTTGACTCGTATCAATTTACCGGCTTCAATCAACATTATGTTGGCTATCTTTGTTGGCTATCTGGTTGGCCAGATTTTTCGCTTTTCAAGAGCTAGTGATGATCAGATTGTGGACAAGGACTATATTTATCAACCAAAGACCGTCCGTCCCATTTTTTTGTCACTCATTTTAGCTATTGGACTTAACATTCTCTTTGTGATTGGAGAGCAAGATAATGTTTTTCTGACGATTAGGCAGGTTACCTCTACCTTTACTGTAACTGATAATCACCTGTTCTCAACCTTTATGATGGGACTTTTGAACACTTTTTCTGCTTGGATTGGAAATAGTCAGGCTTTTGCCCTAAATTCAATTGCCGAGGATAGTTTTGCCTTGGAAAATTTGACCTATGCTGTTTCCCATCATACGACGACTGGGCTTCCCCACCTTTACACACTAACAAATCTTTATCATAGTTATGGCTTGGTTGCTGGCATTGGCTCAGGGCTAGCCCTCTTGGTGGCTCTGCTTTTAGCATCAACCAGTTATAAGGATAAGAAGGTGAGTCTTCTAAGTGTCTTTCCTAGTCTCTTTAACAATGGGGCTCCATTTATGGTGGGGATACCAGTCTTGCTTAATTTAGTTTATCTGCTTCCTTTCCTATTGGCACCTATGATCAATATGGCCATTGCTGCGGTGGCCTTGGCTATTCATCTTATGCCAGCTGCGGTTTATCCAGTTCCAGATGGTACACCAAGTCTTCTTTTCGCCTTTATCGGAACTGGGGGTAGTTTACGAGCTCTTGCTGTTAGTCTGCTCTGTTTTGCAGTCGACATTGTTATCTTTATTCCATTTGTGCGTCTGTCTAATAAAGTACAACACGGTCTAATAGAGGAAGGAGAGAGCATTGAAACTAAATAAAAAAACTAAGTTGGTCTTTATCCTTGTTGCTTTCTTTCTCATTGGGCTAGCCGTCCCATCCTATAGTTGGACTAGGAAAAATATCAAGGAAATAGAGACTTTCTATAATTCAAAATTGTCTCCCATTATCATGATTCCAGGGAGCTCCGCTACGGAAAATAGATTCGATGGCCTAGTACGTAAACTCAATCAAGACCGTCGTGGTGTCAAGCATAGCCTTCTCAAAGTCAAGGTCTGGAACAATGGACGGATTACCTTTGAGGGTAAAATCAAGGATAAGGATAACGAGCCAGTCATTGTTATTGGATTTGAGAATAACAAAGATGGCTATTACAATATCAAGAAACAAACCAAGATGATGAATCAGGCATTTGAAGCCTTGCAGAATAAATACAATTTCAATAATTTTAAAGGGTTGGGGCATTCAAATGGTGGCTTGATTTATACGGCTTTTATTGAAAATTATCTTAGCGACTACGATGTCAAAATAAATTCTTTGATGACTATCGGAACGCCCTATAATTTCACTGAAACCAATATTAAAAATAAATCGGTCATGCTAGCAGACTTTATAGCTGCTAAGGAGAATATTCCGTCTACCCTACATGTCTATTCGGTAGCGGGAACCATCACCTATGATTCGGACGAATTGGTTCCCGATGCTAGTGTGTCCGCTGGGAAATATATCTATCAGAATCAGGCAAAAAGTTATACTGAAATCACTGTTACAGGTGAAGATGCCCAACACTCGGATTTACCAACCAATGATGAAGTAGTGGAACTAATCAAACAACATATCGAAGGACAAGGTGTTCGTAAGAAGCAAAAGACCAATCTAGAACCTCAATAGGCTAGAATACTATGTATTATTGGTCTAGTTAGTTATTATCAAAAACAAAAGAATAGAGTCTACGATGGCTCTATTTTTTTGTGTAAGACTAACTCTTTAAGTTGTTGTAACTCCTTGTTTTACAACGTTGGTTTTGTTATAATTGATTGAAAAGAAAAAGATGAATGAGAGGTTCTTGATATGCAAATTCCAAGTCGCTTTACCATAGCTGTCCATATTTTGACCCTTATAGCACAAAATAAGGGAAATGAAACTAAGCTAACCAGTGATTTAATGGCAGGCAGTGTGGGGGTTAATCCAGTTATTATCCGCAAAACCTTGTCGCAACTGAAGAAAGCAGACTTGATTTCTGTTCAAAGGGGAAGTGGAGGAGCCACATTAGTCAAGGCACCAGAGGAGATTAACCTTTTACAGGTTTTTCGTGCGGTGGATAGCATCGGTCCAAGTGGCAAACTCTTTAGTTTTCATGACAATCCTAATCCAGCGTGTCCAGTAGGACGTAATATCCATGGGATTTTGGATCAGAGCCTAGAAGACGTTCAAATGGCAATGGAAAAAGAACTCGAAAAGAAAACTTTGGCTGGTATTTTAAAGGATGCTAAGGCCAACTGGAAAGAAACTGGAGCTTGATTTTTAGATTTTAAACTATAAGAAATCGAAAGTTTTTCGGTTTCTTTTTTAATTCCCAAGTTGTAATGATTGACGTGACAATAGAAAAAGTTATAATGTAATTTATATAATTACAACAAAGGAGAAAATCATATGACATACGACTACAATAGTAAGATTTACCTCGCAGAAGCGGTACTCAATGTGAAGGATTTGGCACGTCAGACAGTCTTTTATACACAGGTTATAGGACTTGAAATCCTATCTCAAACTGCAACAGAAATTGTTTTGGGTGCTGGAAACAAGCCTCTAGTTCACTTGATTGAAACCAATCGTGTGGAAGCGGTCAAGTCTAGTTATGGTCTTTACCATATGGCGATTTTGTTGCCGTCTCGCGAGGATCTGGCAGATGTTTTCAAACATATTGCTGAGCTGGACTATCCTTTTGTTGGTGCCGCTGACCATGGTTATAGCGAAGCCCTTTATTTGGAGGACCTTGAGGGTAATGGCATTGAGCTCTATCGAGACAAGCCTGTTGCTGAATGGGATATTCGTGAGGATGGTCGCATCGTTGGGGTAACAGAAGAACTCTCAGCCCAAGAAATTTACGATATGGGACGCAAGGTTGAACCTTTTGTGATAGCTAAGGATACTCGCATGGGGCATATTCACTTATCGGTCAAGGATAGTCAGCTAGCTTCAGCTTTCTATCAGGAAGTTTTGGAGTTAGCAGATAAATTCACTATTCCAAGTGCTAGTTGGATTGCTTCAGGCGATTACCATCATCACCTAGCGGTCAATGAATGGGGTGGAAAGGACTTGGCCAAACGTGAAGAAGATATGTCTGGTCTTGCCTATTACGTCCTTGAAGTAGAAGACAAGGAAGATTTGATTGCTATTGCAGAGCGTGCTAATAATCGTGGAGCTGAGGTCAAATGGTTATCTTCTAATGTCTTAACATTCGAGGATAATGACGGTATTTTGACACGGATAAGAAAAAAATATTAACAATTAGTGATTTTTAAGTCGTAACCATTGACATTACATTAAGGATCTATATAATAGTTATTGTAATCAAAGTTATTACAAATAAACTTAACAATTTTAACAATTAACATATATCACAAAGAAAGAGGAAATAACGATGACAAACTTTACAGATTTACAAACAAAACGCCGTTCTATCTATGCATTGGGAAAAGATGTGGAACTTTCAAATCAAGAATTGATTGATACTATCCAAGAAGCGGTTCTTAACACACCAACTGCTTTTAACTCACAAACATCACGTGTGGTTATCTTGCTGGATGAAGAATCAGATGCTTTCTAGAATGAGATTGCTTATTCAGAACTTGAAAAAGTGACACCTGTAGAAGCCTTCGAGGGAACAAAAGAACGTTTGAAAGGTTTTGCCCATTTGTTTGAAGCTGATGAACAAGCCTTGGAGTATGCCACTAAGCGAGATATTCTCTATCTCGACTTAGGGCCTGCAGGACAGTAGTCAGTAGAAAGTGATGTTGAGTCAAAAACATATACTTCTGAAGTACGTTTGATTGGTGGCCTTGGAAATGTCGGCGGTGAACAAGAAGTACATTTCAATCTTGAATTAGCCAAAGAGTTGGTAGGTAGAGCCTTGAAAGATAAGGAATTCACCTTCAAATTGGTTGATATGACAGATAATAAGATGGTTGATCTTGGTGAAACAACCAATGATGCCACTGGTAAAATTGTCTTTTCAAATCTTGTTCTTAACCAACCTGGTACCTACCACTATCGTGTGACAGAAGTTCCTGGTAATGATAGTGACGTCGTTTATGATAAGCTTCAAGCTGATGTGACTGTCCAAGTGGCTAGAGAAACCACAGATGGCCGAGAAAAATTAGTGGCCAAAGTGGTTTATCCAGATGACGTTATCTTCAACAATAAATTGGTCACACCAGCCAAAGCTAAGATTCAATTTAGCAAGGAATTGAGCAAGTCAGGTGTAAATCAAGCTTTGACTGCTAATGAATTCCAATTTGTCCTCAAGGATAGCGCTGATCATGTGGTCGAAACTGTAAGTAATACAGCAGATGGTCGTGTTGCCTTTAGTAACCTTAGCTTTGAAAAACCAGGTACCTACACTTATACTGTTGAAGAAGTCAAAGGTAATAACGAAGACATCATCTATGATGGTATGAAAGCAACGGTATCAATTACCGTGACACGTGACGGAGAAGCCCTAGTATCAAGCGTTACAAATCCAAAAGACACTATCTTCAATAACTACGTCAAAGAATTGAAACCAGCTAAAGCTAAATTCGTATTGACTAAAGTTCTTGCAGGTCGTCAACTTCAAGATGGTGAGTTTAGCTTCGTTCTCAAAGATGAAAAAGGTAATGTTGTCCAAACTGTGACTAACGATGCTAAAGGTAACATCAACTTTGACAGTATTAGTTATGATAAACTAGGTGTTTATTTCTACACAGTCGAAGAAGTCAAAGGTTACGAATCTAATGTGGTTTATGACAGCATGGTAGCTAAACTTAAAGTGACGGTTACTAAGAGTGTTGGTGATAAGGAAAACTTGCTTGTAGTAGCAGTTGTCTTTCCTTTGGATACAGAATTTAACAATAGTTACATTCCACCAAAACCACCATATGTTCCACAAACACCATCAGTGGTTTCTACAACTTCATCAGTGAAACCCGAACCAGCTATGCCAGTTCAATCTTCTGTGAAATCAGAACCTCAACTTCCAGAAACTGGTCAAGCCAGTGATAAAGCCTTGCTTGCTCTTGGAGTGGCAGCAGAAGTAGCTGTAGTCACGGGTATAGCCTATAACCGTCGTCGTAAAGATATTTAAGGTGATAACTAAAAAACAGCTTGAAACTTTTGTTTCAAGTTGTTTTTGCTTTTTCAAGTTTGCAATTGTTATACTAGGACACGAACTCAATATAGGGAGTCTTAAGGAGTAAAATAAACTGTTTTTTGAAGATGTCAGGTGGTGTTGGAAATTCTTGAGAAATCCACAGTTGGATGATGTTAAGGATATTGAGGAGAAATAATTCTTGTAAGAAAGGTTTTGGCATTTGAAGGTCTACCTTTGTTGGACTCATATTTTCTTTGATCCATTTTCCATAAGTGATTTGCAAGAAGCTTCGCCAACTTGGATCAGCTTCGGTCGTGTAAAGACATCTTAGCCAGGTTCTTTTAGAGTAAAGTAAGGGAATAATATTATCGCCAAAGAGTGTGATTGGATCTTTAGTGGTTAGATCCTGTTCGATATGAGAATGGATATCGGCATCAATCATTTCATGAATATACTGAATTAATTCATCATAATTGTTAAAATGATTTTGATAAATAGACTGCCTAGATATGCCTGCCTCCTTAGCAATTTGGGTTAAGGTAAAGTGAGTGCTAGAAGGGTGTTTAGAGGCGAGCGAGAAGAAGGCATTGATAATATTTTCTCTAGTTCCTTTAGGCATAAGAATCTCCTTAGTCTTTTATAATTATATTATATTGAAATGCTTTTCAAAATCAATAGTTGTGCTAGCAAAAGAGGGATAAAAAGCTGACACCGTGTAAATTTGTGAGGTAAGTCTATCCGATAAAGCGAGAATTTCCTATGGGAAAGAGTAGGTAGAAAACTAAGTTTAGTTGTTGCAGTTACAGATTTAGAGATTAGCTTTTTTGGGAAAGGTCATTGACAGGACGCCAAGTTTTTACTCTTGATTTCACCTTCTTTGAGATTTAATATAAATTTAACTAGTTAATATAAATTTAACTAGCACCACGGGTTATTATATAATTGTAAATTACTTATGAGCACAGAATACTAGTTGAAACTGCTTATTTGTGGGTTAGGGATAATATTGTATGTACTTAATAAGAGGAGGTATAGAACATAATTCTAAAAATAAATGATAATTTTATCTATCTTGAATTGTCAAATTAAGTGCATACTTTCCCCATAGAATACTTCATAAGGTGTTTTCCAGTTAAGACATTTTCGTGGCCTATTATTAAGTTTGTTCTCCCATAGCTGAATAGTCTGATCATCAACCAATGTTAGATCACTACCCTTTGGAAAATATTCTCTAAGTAATCCATTCGTGTTCTCATTGGTTCCTCGTTGCCATGGAGCATGAGGGTCAGGAAAATAGACTTCAATGTTCAATTGATCACTCAATTTCTGATGATACGTGAATTCTTTCCCTCTATCAGGAGTTACTGTATACTTCGTCAAGGGTTCTAACAGTTTTACCATAGCTTCTATTACCAACTTGCTTTTCTTAACAGCTACCTTTTTGATTTTTAGAAAACGAGAATAACGGTCTGTTAGAGTCACTAAACAAGCTTTTCCAGTTTTACCTGCAACAGTATCGGCTTCCCAATCTCCTATTCTAGTTCGATTATTAGCCTCTTCTGGTCTTTCGTGAATTGTATGAGAAATGGATATTTTCCCTCTATTTTCAACATGACCTTTTGTATGACGTGTTTTCCCACGATGACGAAGTTTACGAATGACACCACGAGCACCATGAGATAATGAGTTATCCTCAAAATGTCCTCGATAAATGGCTCTATAGATTGTTTGATAACTAACAACAGTTTTCCCATACTCTAAGCGCAACCGACCTTCTATTTCTTCAGGAGACCATTGGTAATCGAGAAATAGATGTTTGATGGTATTGCTTAAATTGTGATCTATTTCAAGCATCCGTTTCCGCCCACAGTGTGATTTGGCATTATGGTACGATTCCTGTGCATGATTTGGAGAATAAGCTCCTGATTTTGTATGGCGCTTCCACTCACGACTAATACTAGATGGATGACGATGAAGTAACTTAGCAATTTGAGAAAAATTTAGGCCTTGCGTACGGTAAATGAGAATACTTTCACGCTCGTCTATGGTAAAATGATGGTAGCTCATAAGATTTCCTTTCGTAACTAGTTCGTTCAATTCTATTTTACTAGAAAATCTTATGAGTTTTTATTGTGCACTTATATTGTATATTCAAGATATAATTTATGGAAGGTTAGTATATATTAATTGATTCCAAAAATGAAGGAGAAGAAATGAATTCGTTACAAGACAATCATTATAAAGAAAAGAAGCCCGCAGAAACAGTTCAGTTCCTGAAAAAAAGGTTAGATGAACTTGGATTGGAAGTTGAAGAAAAGTGGTTAGATGAAAGTCATATTGGAACATATTCCTTAAGAGTTAATTTTAAAGGAACAACGATTGGAACAAATGGTAAAGGTTGCACTAAGGAGTATGCACTAGCGAGTGCATATGCAGAGTTATTTGAACGCTTTCAAAATAGCATTCTCTCCAATACAATGACATCACTGCAGAAGTCAGAAAAATACTCATTCAGATTTGAACCGAATGAAAAAGTTCTTTCAGCACTTGACATAATGAGACAAGATACTCCATTCAGTAGGTATTATTGTAAACAGCATAATATAGAACATCTTACTACTGAAGAGCAAGCAGAGCAGTTTAGAACAATCAATAAATTAGAATATATTCAACTTCATGAAGAAGATAGTTATACTTGTATTCCGTTTTATGACGTTAAATCACAAAAAGTGGTTTACATTCCAATGAGTTCAATAAGAAAACTGTACGGAAGTAATGGTATGGCTGCGGGTAACACTCCTGAAGAAGCGCTGGTTCAAGCATTCTCAGAAATAATGGAACGTGTAGTACAGAAAAGAGTGCTTAAAGAAAAGATTTCTCTCCCCGATATTCCTGAGTCAGTAGTAAAATGTTATCCATATGTTTATGATATGTATCAAAAAGCTAAAGAATTAGATGGATATAGAGTCTATTTGAAAGATTGTTCCTTAGGAGGGAAGTATCCTGTTGCAGCGTTGATAATTATAAATGAAGATACAGGGGAATTTGGGTTAAAAATGGGAAGTCATCCAGATTTTGGTATCGCAATGGAAAGAACGTTTACTGAAGCCACGCAAGGTAATGATATTATTGAATATACGAATAGAAGTATATTAGATTTTTTCAATGCTCAAACTGACAATCCCGATAATATTATGAATAGTTTTAAGACAGGACATGCTCAATATCCTCATGAAATTTTCGGTGAAGTTCCCAGTTTTCAATATACCCCAGTAAAGAATATCGAAGGTCTAACTCAGCGCGAAATACTTCAGAGATGGGTTGGAGATATTCTTAATGATGGATATGATATCTTAATTAGAGATGTTTCAACTTTAGGTTTTCCCTCTTACCACGTAATTATTCCGGGTTTATCTGAGTTAAGAACCGATACAGATAAAGAAATACGTGCTGAAAATACCAGAGTAGTAGCATCTGGTTTAATTTCTAATATATCTAAGATTAATAGAGAAAATTGCAAGTATGTGATAGGTAGTTTAGCATATTATTCTGATAGGCTTATGGAAAATACTATTACTTCGTTCATACCAGATTCAGAAAATCTGAGTATTCCTTTTGGCTCACAACATAATGGTAGCATATATTTATCAGCTATGTGTTATGCATTTATGGGAGAATTTAATAAGTCCTATATCCAATTGAGAAAATTAGCAACATATCTAGCCTCTTCAGAAGAAAATTTTGAAGAAACTAAGAGAGCGTTAATAGCTATGCATTATATGGCTTGTAGAAGTATAGGGTATTCTCACGAAGAATCACTAACTTATCTAAGAAAATTCTTTTCTTCTAGTTTATGTGACCATATTGATGATATTTTTAAAGATAGTGACCTAATATTAGTGAAACAATATCCTGAAATTTCAAAAATAGTAAATAGTGATGATGCTCTAAGGTCTTATAGATTGATAAATAAACTTGTTGATATTTTAAAAGAAAGTCGTGTTGTAAATCCAATAAGGCAAGATAACTTAAAAGAAATTTTTGAAGAAAGGGGGTGAATTTCATGAAACTAGATGATAGTTGGTTATTGACCGATATTGAGTTAAGTGAAGTTTCAAATCTAGAAATTGAGAATAATATGATGGATTTGACTTCATCTCCAGCGTGGTCTACCGCGTTGAAAATTGGTTTGAATCTATTACCTGTTGCATCTGTGTTCATACCATAAAAAGGAGGTATCTATTATGGACTATAAGAAAATGGGGTTATTGACTGATGAAGAAATTGTATCTGCTACTGAGCATGAAATGATGGCTGATGAATCTTTAGTTCTAACTTCATCTGGTATTAAAACAGGTGCTAAAGCTGCTTTGGCAGCTGCTCCTGCAGCTTCTGTATTACTACCTGTAGCTGCTGCGGCTTGATGTTGTAGCTAAAGGGGGAAGGTTTCCTTCCCCTTTAATTGCTTAATCAGCTTTGAGGCTAGTATTACCTATGGATGAAATTTTCGAAAAATATCAAAAAAGTTCAAATTTATACTGTAAGCAAGTGGATTCTGATAGAGTGTATATTTATAATTCTTATAGTAAAACTGGATGTTACTTAAATAATAAAGAATTATTTATTTTGGATGAAATGAAAGGTGATAAAAATTATTATGACATGATTGAGCAGAAAGTGTTTGCATTGTCAGAAAAGGGATATATTATCTTTCTAGAGAAACTGAAAAAGCTTAATTTGCTACAAGATTATGAACAAAAAGCACATAATTCACTAATTCAATATAAGTTGAAGTTAATAAATCCAAATGATTGGATAAGTAAGTATTTTAATATTATTTTTCCCATTTTGAGCGTGTTACTAATATGTTCTATACCCATGCTTGTATTAGGAATTGCAAGAACAGATTTATCTAAACTTTATGTCAACCTTGTAAATTGTATTAGCATTAAGACAGGAGTGGCATTTTATATAGTGTCGTTTATTTTTCTTGCCATCCACGAACTTTCTCACGCATTAGTTGCTAAAAGTAGAGGAGCTGAAATTGTTGAAATTGGATTGATGATATATGTGTTTATACCATTTGTATATGTTACGATTGCTTCTACTAGGAAGTTAAAAAATGGTAGCAAAATGTTGATAGCGATTTCAGGTATTCTTTCAAATATGTTTTTTGTAGGAATCCTATTAGTGTTATTAGAACATCGTGCTAGTCCAATTTTATTATTTTGTCTTGTTTCAAATTTTAGTCAGATAGTCATAAATGCTAATCTTTTTCTTGAAGTGGATTCATACTGGTTTTTAGAAAGTTATTTAAATCTTTCTGGTATGTATAAAAAGGTAAAAAATATATTCTCTTTTGCTAAAAATTTAGAATATTACTCTGATGACTACGATAAGTTACTAGTCATAATATATGGTATATTTTCACATTTGAATTTACTTTTCTTGCTAATACTGGTTCTTACTTTATTATTTCAAACGATTATAAGTGGAGGGAACTTCTTTTGAAAGGTTCGATAGATAAAACATTAATTATTTTTTTGCCACTATTATTGAGTGTATGGTTTATTGTTACCCGAAATATTATGACAGTTTTTCTATTTGAATTGATGATGGTATTTCAAACACTGTATTTTCATGATAGCTACATACGGAAACGGGCATTTATTGCTTCATGCCTATTCTTTAATATTTATTTTCTTGGAGCTGCTATAAAAGCACTATTCATAGAGACTTTTGATAAGGTGTTCTATTATGTGGCTATGTTTGTTGTAGCGGGATTTTTAAGTAGCATTATGATTTTATCGACGCTTGCCTTAGAAATGATAATTGAAAAATCATTTTATTTCATTCGTAAAGTTGGTATTCATCACAAGGAGGATTCTTAAATGTTGAAAATAAAATTTGTTGGTACCTCTATGAAATCTGAAGATTATACTTATTTGCCTTTACCTGAAAAATCTGTTGCTTATACTATAAAACATTGGAATGGAAAGATTTTCTTGTCAGCAATAGTATCACTTATTATTGGTTTTCTACTTTTCTTATACAAAAGGTATGTACAAAATGATGGTATATTTCCATTTGATAGACGTTTAATCATAGTTGGTTGTATTTTAGGTTTTGTACTACTCTTAGCACATGAGGTTCTCCATTTATTGCCATATCCTAATCAGTCATCAGGGATAATTGGTATTGAAGGAGGTACTTTATTTGCTGTTTGTAGTGAACCAATTAGCCGCAATGTCTTTCTTTTTTCTGCTATCTTACCATCACTTTTGTTAGGAGTGTTGCCTTTATTTGTTTTTTGTATGACACCAGCAAGTGTTGTTAAAATAAATACCTTGTTGTGGTCCGTGGGTTGTATTGGTTTAGCAACCTCTTGCCAAGACTATGTTGTCATACTCCATACTTTGTGTCATGTTCCTTCAAAAAGTAGGATTCAGTTGTCTAACGGCGAATTACATTATTTTACCAATGAATAAATATTTTATTTTTATTCTTTGGATGGGAGTTACTAACTATAGAATTTTATTTTAGTAGGGGAAGTACGATGAAGCATTTAATGATACAAATGGATAAAGTAAAAAAAGAATTTAGAGATACTCTTGCTCTAAATGAAGTTAGTTTTACGATTGAAGAAGGCGTTATTTTTGGCTTACTAGGTCCATCAGGTTCAGGGAAAACAACGACGATAAATATTCTTACAGGTCAAATAACAGCTGATAAAGGTTACTCAAAAATTTTAGGTCGCAATTCAAATCAACTAACAGATCAAGAGTTGAAAAAAATTGGCTTAGTCACAGACAGCAGTGGTTATTATGAAAAGTTAACGCTCTATGATAATGTGATTTTTTTTGCCAAATACTATGGGATTGATAACAAAACGGTGGACAATCTTCTTAAACGAGTTGGGCTCTATGATAGTCGTAAAAAGATTGCAAGTCAACTGTCAACAGGTATGAGACAAAGAATGTTATTGGTTCGTGCATTAATTAATGAACCTAAAATACTTTTTTTGGATGAACCAACTTCTGGTTTAGATCCAAATACAACAAAGACTATTCATGAATTAATTTTAGAATTGAAAAGTAGAGGCACTACTATTTTTTTAACAACTCATGATATGAGAGAAGCAACGCTCCTATGTGATTATATTGCCTTACTTAATTCTGGCGTACTTATTGAGCAGGGAAGCCCAGAAGAAATAATTCAAAAATATAATCAAGAAAAGAAGGTGAAAGTGAAATATAAAAATGGCTCAGAGACTGTTTTCTCATTAAAAAAACTAGAAGAAGTAGCTAAAAATGTGGAGAATATACTGACAATACATTCGTGTGAGCCAACCTTAGAAGATATTTTTATTGAGCTAACAGGAGGTAAATTAAATGTTTAAACAGTTTTACTCTCTTTTGTGGCTACGTTGTAAAATAATTTTGTTCAACAAAGTCATTCTCTTGCAGATTTTGATGCCTATTGGCTTGGCATATCTTTATAAATTTATGATAGACAACCAATCTGAGTCTAAAGAACAATTGACAATTCCCTATTTAATGATTTGTTTGTCACTATCATTTGCTTTGGCAATTGGTGGACCAGTTCTTACAGTTATGGCAGAAGAAAAAGAAAAAAATAACCTAAAGATGTTGCTTTTGAGTGGGATAAGTTTTTTTAAGTATCTTCTATCTACTGTAGTATTTCCAATTATTATCTCAGCATTCTATGTCATTATTTTGCCGATTATATTAGGTGTCCAAATTGAAAATGTTACAAATTACACTTTAGTTTGTGTTTTAACAGTTATTGTCATTTTATTACTTTATCTTTTACTTGGTTTGTTAGCCAAATCCCAAGTTATGGCTCAAACATTTGCTATTCCAACGATGCTAGTATCTGCTTTTTTGCCCATGCTTTCCAATATGAATAAAACGATTTCTAAAATAGTCGATTACAGTTATATGGGATTTTTTACTAAATTTTTTACTAAATGGAAAGATTTTTTGTGGAATCATTCAGTTGTGCAACTCATCAGTATATTAATTTGGATATCTTGTTTGCTCTTTTTTGTTACAGTAGTAGCTAAAAAACAAAAGTAGTGATTTTCTAAATCTTGAATTGTCAAATTAAGTGCATACTTTCCCCATAGAATACTTCATAAGGTGTTTTCCAGTTAAGACATTTTCGTGGCCTATTATTAAGTTTGTTCTCCCACAGCTGAATAGTCTGATCATCAACCAATGTTAGATCACTACCCTTTGGAAAATATTCTCTAAGTAATCCATTCGTGTTCTCATTGGTTCCTCGTTGCCATGGAGCATGAGGGTCAGGAAAATAGACTTCAATGTTCAATTGATCACTCAATTTCTGATGATACGTGAATTCTTTCCCTCTATCAGGAGTTACTGTATACTTCGTCAAGGGTTCTAACAGTTTTACCATAGCTTCTATTACCAACTTGCTTTTCTTAACAGCTACCTTTTTGATTTTTAGAAAACGAGAATAACGGTCTGTTAGAGTAACTAAACAAGCTTTTCCAGTTTTACCTGCAACAGTATCGGCTTCCCAATCTCCTATTCTAGTTCGATTATTAGCCTCTTCTGGTCTTTCGTGAATTGTATGAGAAATGGATATTTTCCCTCTATTTTCAACATGACCTTTTGTATGACGTGTTTTCCCACGATGACGAAGTTTACGAATGACACCACGAGCACCATGAGATAATGAGTTATCCTCAAAATGTCCTCGATAAATGGCTCTATAGATTGTTTGATAACTAACAACAGTTTTCCCATACTCTAAGCGCAACCGACCTTCTATTTCTTCAGGAGACCATTGGTAATCGAGAAATAGATGTTTGATGGTATTGCTTAAATTGTGATCTATTTCAAGCATCCGTTTCCGCCCACAGTGTGATTTGGCATTATGGTACGATTCCTGTGCATGATTTGGAGAATAAGCTCCTGATTTTGTATGGCGCTTCCACTCACGACTAATACTAGATGGATGACGATGAAGTAACTTAGCAATTTGAGAAAAATTTAGGCCTTGCGTACGGTAAATGAGAATACTTTCACGCTCGTCTATGGTAAAATGATGGTAGCTCATAAGATTTCCTTTCGTAACTAGTTCGTTCAATTCTATTTTACTAGAAAATCTTATGAGTTTTTATTGTGCACTTATATTGTATATTCAAGCTCAATTGATTTTTGAAACCCTTTTCACTACAATAGAGATACAGAAAAGGAGGCAGTGATGAAGTATATTGATTTTGCTGAAAATGAGCGTTTGTCAACGATTGTCCTTGGGATGATGCGTATTAGCGAATTGGGTGAAGACGAGGTGGAGGCCTTGGTGGAGGCAGCCTTGTCGATTGGAATCAACACCTTTGATCTGGCGGATATTTATGGAAATGGACAGTGTGAGGTCCTGCTGGGCAAGGTTATCAAGCGTCGTCCGGATCTTCGGGACCAGATGTGGATCCAGTCCAAGTGTGGGATTCGCAAAGATGGCTTTACCTATTTTGATTTTTCGAAGGATTATATTTTGGATTCCGTTGATGGCATCCTCGAGCGTCTGCAGATTGAGCGTTTAGATAGCCTTCTCCTTCACCGACCGGATGCCCTCATGGAACCTGAAGAAGTGGCAGAAGCCTTTAATCACTTGGAGCAAGCTGGCAAGGTCCGTCATTTTGGGGTATCCAATCAAAATCCTATGATGATGGAATTGCTCAAAACGACAGTCAAACAACCTCTCAAGGTCAACCAGTTGCAGTTGAGTGCAGCCTTTACGCCGAGCTTTGATGCAGGTTTTCATGTCAATATGGAAGGACCGAAGGCAGCCATGAGAGATGGCAGTGTCTTTGAATATTGTCGCTTAAATGATACGGTGATTCAGGCTTGGTCTGTCCTCCAGCATGGCTATTTCAAGGGAAATTTTGTCGGCAAGGAAGAGTTTGCGGCCCTCAATCACGTCCTCAATGACTTGGCAAAAAAATACCAAGTCACTCCGACAGCCATCGCCCTTGCTTGGGTCCTTCGCTATCCAGGTAAGATGCAGGCTGTCATCGGAACGACCAAGCCTCAGCATGTCCTTGAAGCAGGGAAAGCAGCAGAAGTTATCCTAACCCGCAAGGAATGGTACCAAATCTACCTGGCTGCAGGAAATGATTTGCCTTAGAATCTTGTTATCAAACCAGATTCCACTCTTATCGGTAGTCTGGTTTTTTGTTTTGTGGTCTTCAGTTTTTTCTTGACAATCCTTTCCTTTTTATGATATCTTTTAGGCAACGTGTGTTGCGCAACGAACGTTGCGCGAAAGGAGTATTATGCCACCCAAGGTTAAATTTAGTAAAGAAACTATCATTGGGACAGCTTTACAATTGGTACGCGAACAGGGCATGTCTAGTTTGACAGCTAGAGCATTAGCGGAGAAACTGGGAGCTACACCAAGAGTCATTTTTGGGCAATTTGCTAATATGGCTGAGTTACAAGCAGAGGTTATTGGTGCTGCGGAGATGGTCGTGGTGGAGTATATTCGAAAGGCCTTAGAAGATGAAAAGCCTTTTCGATCTGTCGGGGTTGCTTATATCCTTTTCGCCTCAAAAGAGCCCCAACTTTTTCAATTGCTTTTCCAAAATCCTAGCAAAGATCCGATTCGTCGCTTTCAAGATTTTCTTCCCATGAAGGATCATAGTTACCAATTGGTTCTGGATTCGATCGTCGCAGACTATCCTTTGACTGTAGAGGAGGCTAGTCGCTTGTACCAGCATCTATTTATCTACTCGCATGGGATGGCCTCTATGGTTGCTTCTGGTATTTACCAGTTCAGCATGGAAGAAGTGATTGGATTACTGACAGAAGTTTGTCAATCTCTCATCAAAGAAATGGTAGGAAAGAAATGATTCAACTAGAAAATGTTCACAAAAGTTACGGCCAAACCAAGGTTTTAAAGGGGATTGACTTGCAGATTCAAGACCAGGATGATGTGGTTATCCTCGGCCCTTCTGGATCAGGCAAGTCAACTCTCTTAAATGTGTTATCAGGCTTAGAAAAGGTAGACGAGGGGCATATCCTCATTCAAGGACAAGATTTATCACAACTCACGGATGCTCAATTGACAGCCTTTAGACGTGAGAAGATTGCCTTTATTTTCCAGCAGTATTATCTATTGCCGAATCTAACGGTCAGACAAAATGTAAAGATGGGAGCTGACCTGGCAGACAATCATGATTTTTTGCAGATCATCGAGGATTTGGGACTTGGCGATAAGCTGGACAAGTATCCGAGTGAATTGTCGGGTGGGGAACAGCAGAGAGTGTCTATTGCCCGGGCCTTGGCCAAAAAGCCAGAGATTCTCTTCTTAGATGAGCCGACGGGAGCTCTCGATGAAGAAACAGGGCGCAAGATTCTCGACTATATCTGGAAGTTAAAGGAAAAGCTGGGCTTCACCCTCATCATGGTGACGCACAACCAAAATATTGCGGATATGGCCAGAACCATAATTCGTGTCAATAGTGGCAAAATTACCGAAGTTGTGACCAATGATCAACCTCAGACTGCCTATGAGATTGGATGGTAAGCCATGTTTTCAGTAAAAGATATTCGAAAATTAGTTGTCGTCAGTATCATCGGAGCCTGTGCGGTCTTTGTGGCCAATCTCTTCTTGAATTTTTACCTGGATATCGAGCAGTTGGAGATTTCTAAAACCAATCCCATGATGCAGACCTACTATGATGCCCAGGTATCGCTTTCCTGGATGGTGGCCATGGTCAGTGGGGTTGTCTTGTCCTTGACGTCGGTTCTTCTCATGTGTTTTTATATCAAACAATTTGTTGATGACCACAGGGAACAATTAGGAATTTTAAAGGCTTTGGGCTACAGCAATGGCCTGTTGGCTAAACGGTTTTGGGCCTTTGGACTCAGTTTTGGAGCTGGAGCGCTTCTTGGCTATTTTGCTTCTTTTCTTATGATGGGACATTTTTATGACTTCCGCAATGAAAAGGGGATCCTGCCAGAAATCACCATTCACTTTCACTGGCAGCTCTTGCTTGCTTTGGTGATGCTACCAACGACCTTCTTTATGCTTCTCGCGATTGGTTATGCTAGAAGACAACTCCAAACCCCGGCACTTCGCTTATTGAAAAAATCTCCAAGTCCGATCAAGGTCAAAAGGAGAAAGAGGGCACCCAAGAAAGACAAATCTTTCTTAAAAGAGCTGTCTTCGTCACTGATTTGGGGGAGAAAATCTATCTTGTTTTTTGTGGTCTTTGGCTCCATGTGTTTTGCAGCCATGGTTCAATTGTCCTTTGGCTTAAGAGATTATACAGATGATATCATCCAAACCATGATGATTATGATTGGCTTAATTCTTTCTTTCTCGATTCTCTTTTTGTCATTAGGGATTGTCATCTCAGAAAGTCGCGAAACCTTGGCCTTGATGAAGGCTTTTGGCTACACAAATCGTGAATGCCAAAGTCATATTCTCGCTCCCTATCGTTTTTGGGCTTATCTAGGATTTGTTTTAGGGACGGTTTATCAATACGGTATCATGGAAATCTTGATTGGTGTAATCAAAGATACAGTTCCTGAAAAGATTGAGCATCACTTTGATTGGATTGTTTGCTTCCGGACCTTGCTTGGCTTTGCTGTGGTTTATGAAAGCCTGTTTTATCTATCCAACAGAAAACTCCAAAAGCAAACCATCAAAGAAGTACTCTTAGCTGAATGATTTATGACAGTAATCCTTAATATCAGTGCTTTTTAATGAGAAAAAATAGAAGATTGATTGACTTTAGACCTCTTCACGAGGTCTTTTTCTCTTATGAAAACGCTACATAAGAGACTAAATGCACTATCACAATCTTGTGATAGTTTACATCTTCTTAACATTGTCCCGAAATTCTTGCATTCTCTATTGTTAAAGCGTAAGATAGACACTGTTTTAATTTTAGTGCATTAAAACATGTCTTGTAATATTTCTAGATGTACAAGGCAGAAAGAATCTTATGAAAGAGGAGTCTCGAATGTCAGATAAACAAATGAAAACCCTTGGTTGGGTGGCAACCTTCATGTCAGTTATGATGTATGTATCATACGTGCCACAAATCATGGACAATTTGTCTGGTCATAAAGGAAACTTTATCCAACCATTGGTAGCTGCAGTCAACTGTAGCCTTTGGGTTTACTATGGTCTCTTTAAAAAAGAACGTGACCTTCCCCTTGCTGCGGCCAATGCACCAGGTATTATCTTTGGTTTAATTACAGCATTGACAGCTTTGTTCTAAAATAAAGCAAAATTTCTTTCTATACTATTTTTCTTAACGCAGAAAACGAGAGCAGAACTAGCGACAGTCAAAGATTGTCGTTCTAGTTTCACTCTCGTTTTTTGTTTTTAGTTATTAAGAAGAGCCTTGATAGCATCTTCCATTTTTAGTGGGTACGTTTTGGAAGAAAAGCGTTCGACCACTTGACCTTCACGGTTAATCAAAAACTTAGCAAAATTCCATTCGATTCTAGCCCCAAGCGGTCCAGATTTTTCTTGTTTTAGCCAATCAAAAAGTGGTTCTGCTTCCTTACCATTGACCTTGATTTTGGCAAATCGAGGGAAGGTTGTATGGTAATTGAGGGTGCAGAAGGTATTGATTTCTTCAGCACTACCAGGTGCCTGCCCCATAAATTGATTACAAGGAAAATCAAGAATCTCGAATCCTTGGTCTTTGTATTTGTCATAGAGTTCCTGTAAGCCCTGATACTGTGGCGTTAAACCACAACCTGTTGCTGTATTAACAATTAGAACTACCTTTCCCTTATAGTCCTGGAGAGACACAGGTTGGTCAGCTTGATCTGAAACTGTAAAATCGTATAAGGATGTCATAGAAAATCTCCTTTTATTTGTTTGAGACTATTATAGCAAAGTTAGTCAGAGAAGTGATTTTTCAGGAAGACTAGAGATTAAATGGTGTTTGTGATAGTAATTCTTTATCTTGGTGTTAAGAATTACTTATAGCTGACGGTAATAATACTATGTAAGGTCATGTGCTTAAAAGAAGGTAACAATAGGTTTTAACGTTATTTGGGTTACTATATCATAAATTTTATTTATGGCTAGGGATAAAATTTCTTTATTTTTCGGATGTGATAATCTCTGATAAGATAATGTCATTCAGTTTTGAAGCAGCTAGTGATAATAGGAGTTGAAAGTATTTTAGGTATGTTCATTAGCTGTTGATATTAGGATAAGAGAAAAGGAGATTCTTATGTCAGAAAAAAGAGAGTTAGTTTTGAAAGCATTTCGTGGAGAAAGTGTTGATCGTGTCCCGGTGGGATTTTGGCATCATTTTACTACTGAAGACGAGTGGTTATATGGTTTTGAAAATCCAGAAATTATTGATAAAAATAAAGCTGGTCATAAAAAATTTATTGAAGAAGTCAAACCTGATTTTGTTAAATTGATGAGTGATGGTTTCTTCGCATACCCACAACCTGCTTTTAAAGATTTTAAGTCAATCAGTGATTTGCAAACGATTGAACCTTTAGGTGCAAATCATCCTTGGATTTCTGCACAAGTCGAACTTGTAAAAAGTCTGATTGCTGATTTTCCTGAAGATATTGTTGCAATTTACAATATCTTCGCTCCGGTTACTTATTTAAAATGGTTAGTTGGAAAAGTTTCAGGTGGCGATGATCTTATCGCAGATTACATTGTGGAAAACCGAAAAGCTTTGAAGCATGTTTTAGATGTTATTGGCGAAGACATTGCGAGTCTTAGTCAGAGGGTGATTGAAGAAGCAGGTGCTGATGGTATTTACCTAAGTGTTCAAAGTATTCAAGATGAGCGAGTTAGCGCTGAAATTTATAAAGAAATCATTGCTCCAAGTGAATTAAAGGTTTTAGAAGCAGCTAATGGAGCCAAAGGACATAATATTCTACATATTTGCGGATACGAAGGAGCCCGTAATAACATCGAACTCTTTAAAGATTATCCTGCTCAGGTAGTTAATTGGGCGGTCGGTCCTGAAGGAATTAGTTTGGCAAAAGGTCTTAACATTTTTAGAGGTCGCACAGTTCTTGGAGGATTTGAAAATGGAAAAGACGGTCTTCTATATACTGGAACTAAAAAAGCTATTCAAGAAAAGGTTAGGGAGATTATTGCTGATACAGGAACCCATGGGTTAATCATTGGTGCTGATTGCACGATTCCAAGTGATATTAACCATGAGCGTATTGAATGGGTACGTGAAGCAGCAATTTTGTAAGAAAAAGGAGAGATTAATATGAGTAAAAAGACATGGATTATTGGTGGAGCTGTTGTTGTAGCACTTATTGGGGCTACAGTTATTGGACGTAGCTTAACAGGAGATAAAAAAGCAAAATCAGATTCTGGAAAGGTAACAACATTAAAAGTTGCCCATACTCAAAACTATGTTCCTTATGATTTTGTTGATAAGGATGGTAATTCTGATGGCTATGAGGTAGCTGTATTAAAGGAAATTGATAAAAAGCTTCCACAGTACAAATTTGAATATACCGGAACAAGTGATGATGATCTTTTGATTGGTTTAGAGTCAGGTAAATATGACATCGGTACGAAGGGCGCGTGGTACACAGATGAACGTGCTAAAAAGTTTATTATTCCGAAAGATCCAATTGGAGCAAGTATTATTGGATTTACCATTCGTAAGGATGATAAAGATAAATATAAAAATATCTCTGACTTTGCAAAACAAAATGGTCGATTGGTGCCAATCTCACCACAAAATGCTCAGTGGAATGTTATCAAAGACTACAACGATAAGCATAAAGATCAACCAATTGAGTTAACATCTGCGGAATCTTTCCAAGTTTCAGATGCCTATGCATGGGTTTTGGAAAATCGTTATGATGCTTACTTTGATATTAAATTATCTTTTGAAAAGGCTGTAACTGATAAAGATGGTGCGTATCATCAATATGCAGATAAATTGACTTGGTTCCCTTATAAAGGAATTCCAACCTATCCACTCTTCCATCGAGATAGTAAGAACGAAGAGTTTTCAAAAGAATATACTAAGGCAATTAAGGAACTAAAAGAAGACGGTACACTTGAAAAGTTGTCTAAAAAATACTTTGGTGAGGATGTCTTCTCATACGTAGACAAATAAGTAATTGTAACGTCGTAAAAGTAGGATGTTTTGATAAGCTTCTGAAGTGAGTTTAGTTAGGAGAAATTATGGTCAATTATGACATTTCAAAAGTTTTTGGAGCATTACCTGAAATCATAAAGGGCTTACCGATGACATTATTGGTTATCTTATTAACGACTTTACTTGGGTCGTTATTAGGAGGATTAGTTGCTTGGGCAAGCCTTTCTAAGGATAAAGCTTTAGAGAATTTGGCTAAGGGATATGTTTTTATCTTACGCTGTACCCCACCGATTGTGTTGCTATTTTTAGTATTTTACGGAGTTCCAGAATTTCTTAATTGGTGGTTAGGATTAGATATTAATGATTGGTCCAAATTGATATTCGTTCTTGTGACTATGGTTCTCCTATTCTCAGCAATGATATCAGAAGTACTTAAAGCAGCTTATCAAGCAATCCCTAAAGGACAATTAGAAGCTGGGCTTAGTATTGGGCTTACTTCTGAACAAACCTTTGTAAGAATTATCGCCCCTCAAGCATTTAAGGTTGCTTTACCAAATATTACAACAGCTATACTTAACCTTATGCGTGATGCAGCTTTGGCTTATACGATTGGTTTTATTGATGTTATGGGCAAAGGGAACCTTTTGATTAGTCGCCATTTAGGAAATTATTCTTTGGAGACTTATACAGCTGTTGCCTTTGTTTATTGGGGAATAGCATTAATTCTATCGTTGATTTCTAGGATAGCAGAGCAACAATTGAGTGTAAAAGAGAGGTAAAAAATGAATATTACTTTTATTATAGATACCTTTATCAAGGCTTTCTATGGTGTTCCGGTAACACTGGGAATCATGATTGTGGCTATTCTATTGAGTTTTCTACCTGCTTTATTTCTCGCTTTGGGTCAAATTTATAAGGTACGGGGTGTTAAGACTTTTTCAATTGTTTATCTTGCGTTTATTCGTGCAACACCTCCAATTCTTTTAATTTTATTCTTTTATAGTTTGTTCCCTAGTTTGTTAAATCAGTTTTTTAAAGGAATTGGGAGTCACATAGATGTCTTCAAAGTTAACCCGCTTTACTATGCCTTTATTATCTATAGCTTGATGACGACAGGAAGCTTATCGGAAATCATTCGATCAGCATTACTAACTGTTGATAAAGGTCAACTAGAAGCTGCACAAGCTATAGGCTTAACAACAAGACAAGCCTATCTGAGAATCGTTTTTCCACAGGCACTTAAGGCTGCTCTTCCAAATTTGTGTAACTTAGTTATCAATATTGTAAAAGGAACGTCACTTGTCTTTGTTATGACGATAAAAGATATTACCGCAATTGCACGAGTCGAAGCAGCATATGGATATCAATATTTTGAATCTTATTTTGTCATCTTCATTTTATATTTAATCATTTGTGGTATCATTCAAGTTCTCTTTAACGTTGGAGAAAGAAAATTGCAATTTACATAGAGGGAGTCACTATGCTAGAAGCTAAACATATATCAAAAACATTTGGAGATCGTCAGGTTCTTGTTGATGTCAATCTACAAGTGAAACAGGGAGATGTGGTTGTCATCTTGGGACCATCAGGTTCAGGAAAAACAACTTTCTTACGTTGCCTTAATCATTTGGAGAAAGCTGATGGAGGTCAATTAACAATTTCGGGTAAGGACTACTCTTTGGATAAGTTATCAAAGAAAGATATTTTAGATATCCGAAAGAAGACAGCTTTTGTATTTCAACATTACAATTTATTTGCAAACAAGACTGCCATTGAGAATATCTTGGAAGGTTTAGTGATTGCTAGGAAAGTTCCTAAAAGTGAAGCGCAAGAGATTGCTGAAGAAGCACTTAAAAAAGTTGGTCTTCTGGATTTTAAAGATTACTACCCATCACAACTTTCAGGAGGACAGCAACAACGTATTGGTTTAGCCAGGGCTATAGCAGTTAAACCAGAAGTTATCTTGTTAGATGAACCAACATCAGCCCTTGATCCAGAACTAGTTGGGGATGTTCTGGATGTCATGAAACAACTTGCTCATGAAGGAACGACAATGGTAGTTGTGACTCATGAAATGGGGTTTGCACGAGATGTAGCTAATCATGTCGTTTTCATGGATGGTGGTCATGTCATCGAAGAGGGGAGTCCAAAAGACATTTTTTACAGACCAAAAGAAAAACGTACACAACAATTTTTGGCACGTATTCTTTCTGATGCTAGTTATGATTTGGAATATATGATTTGATCCATCATTAATAAGTTGTAATTAGAGTATATAATTCTTGTATAAATAAAATAGGCTGAGGTTATTTCTCAGCCTATTTTATGTTTCCTATATGTAATGTTAGTTTATATGGTCCTTAACTTCAACAAAAAACCAAGACTTTCGTCTCGGTTTCATCTCATCTTATGACACGACATGTCCGTCTTTGTCGAAGGTATAGAGTTTACCATCGATGAGGACAGAGCGGTTAGTGTATTTTTCACCTGTTTTAGGGTCCAAATAGTAGGTGTAGTTATCGACTGTGACAAAGCGTCCTAGGACTTGTTTGCCTTCAGCGTCGAAGTAGAGGACCTTGCCATCAACTTCTTGGAAGCCGGTAACTTTCTCACCTTTGTCATTGTAATAGTAGTTATCGCCCTTATCGTAGACAATGCGATTGCGATAAGCTGGTTCACCCTTGCGGTCAGCAACTACACCATTGTCATCAGCATTATAGGCTCTGTCTCCGATGACAAAACGTCCTGTTTCAAGGTTTCCGCTATCTCGGAAGAAGTAGTCCTTGCCATCGATGGTTTGCCAACCTGTCAGAGCAGCTCCGTCGTTGCCATAGTAGCGTGTTGGGTAGTATGGGAAGCGTGGAGAACCTTCGTAGTTGTATGATTTTGAAAAGGCGTTACGTGTCATGATACCAGTCAATTGGTCAAATTGGTATGTTTTACCATTGATTGTGACCTCTGTGCCTTTGGCTTGACGGCCATCTTCATAGAAATAGTAAGTGACGCCATCAAAGGTCTTCAAGCCAGTGACTTTCTGACCATTTTCATAGAGATAACTTGTGCCGCTACGATCCGTCTGCAATTGGTCAAAGTGGATGGCTTTTTCTTTTGCCGCATCAATACCCTTGGCATCAAAATTAAAGGTTACACCGCGATAAGTAAGGGCCTTGTTAGTTGTTGCAATGGCCACGTTTGTGGTCACTTTTTGGCCATTTGGTGCTGTGAAGGTCATTGGTGTTGAGTCGAAATGGTAGAGGTGCCCATTAAGAATGTCCCATTGGTCAATAGTTGACCAATGTGATTGTCGGACACTGCTATATTTAGATCCAAGAATCTTACCATCATATTGATAAGGACCTTCTTTGATTTTACCATCAGTATCTGTGATATAGACGTCTTTAAGTTCATAATCATTTTCACCAGTACGCTTGAACTCAGGATAGAGACCGTTTGTCAAGAGTTTTCCATCTGGGCTAAAGAGCTGAGAGTTGACAACTCCTGTGTAGAGACTTCCTTTAGAGGTATCATTATCAGAATAGTCGCTACCGTAGTAACGGTCGCCATCAACTTCAAACCAACCTGTCTTGAAGGCACCATCACTTCCTGCGTAGTAGATTGTTTCAGAGAAGTCACCGTAATGGTCAGTGGATGTATCATGATAAAAGGCGTTGCGAAGGACAGCACCAGTGTCTTTGTTGGCGAAGTAGTGTTTATCACCTATGGTGAAGAAAGCACCTCGGACTTGTTGGCCCTTATCGTTAAAGTAGTAGAGGTCCTTGTTAATAGTTTGTAAACCAGTGACCTTTTTACCATTAGCATCATAGTAGTACCATTCTTGATCGCTACCTTGAACAAATTGGTTTCGATTTGAGGTTTGAGCAGTTTTAAGAGTCGCCACACCATTGCTATCAAAGTTATAGACCGTACCGTTTAAGGTAAGTGAGCGATTAACCCACTTGTCACCTGTATTTGGATCGAAGTAGTAGGTTTTGCCGTCAATAGTAACCAGTTGTCCCTTGGCTTGGACACCATATTCGTGGAAATAAAGGTTCTGTCCGTTAATGGTTTGGAAACCAGATACGGCTTTACCATCAGCTCCGAAGTAGTACCAAGAGTTATCTCTATTAACGAATTGGTTGGTTACTGGATTTCCATTGTCTTTGTCGAAATAGTAGATATCGTTATCGTAGTAAAGGAAGTCCCCTTTGACTTGTTGACCACTATCATTGAAGTAGTGAAGGCTACCATCTACCGTTTGAAAGCCATGAAGCGCTTTACCGTCTTTACCAAAGTAATACCAATTCCCCTTGTCGTCAGAAACATAGCGATTGGTTACCATGATACCAGTCTTAGGATCAAAGTAATACTGTTGTCCGTTCAGGTTTTGAACGCTTGTCTTGTAGTCAGCTTGGCTACGGTCTAGGAATTCGGTGCGGAAACCAAATGGGGCTGAGAAGCCTTTAGTTGCCTTGTAATTGTCGAAGTAGTACCAGTTGCCCGACTTATCTGAGACAAAGACAGAATCAGGTTGATTACCAGTAGCATCAAAGTAGTAAAGATTGCCATTCTCAGTGATGAAGTCATCTTTTACCATCTTGCCATCTTTGTCAAAGTAGTAATAACCAAAGTATTTATGGTTTGCATAATCAAGATATTGGCGACCTGTTACACGACGTCCATTGTCTTTATCGAAATAGTAGCTATCACCATTAATAGTGACGATTTCGTTTTTAGCTTGTCGACCATCTTCGTGGAAGTAGAGGTTAAAGCCATCGATGTTCTGAGCACCAGTGACGGGTTTCCCATCTTTGCCGAGGTAATACCAGTTGTGGTTGTTGTCTTCAATAAACTGGTTACGTTTGTTCGTTTCAGGGAGAACTGCTGTCAAACGACCTTGGGCATCAGCATTGTAGGCTTGACCATCGATGTTGATAGAGGTATTGGTTACCTTACGTCCATTGGCTTTGTCATAGTAGAAAGATTGTCCATTTTCTGTGATAATCTCACCCTTGGCTTGCTTGCCATCCTCGTGGAAATAAAGGTCGAAATTGTCAACGTTTTGGGCACCTGTCAGATTTTTCCCGTCTTTAAGGTAGTACCAGTTGCCCTCAGCATCGCTCTTGAATTGACCGCCAGAAACGACAGTAGCTTCAACAGATTCAGGTGCTTGACTGTTTACTTCAGTGACTGTACTAGCTGTTTCTGAAGTTGAAGTAGCAGTTCTCGTTTCGCCACTAGACAAATTGTAAGTGCTACTTGCTTGGTCTTCTTTAAGGACTGGCTGCTTATCAGTTGTGACAGTAGCAGTTGTATCAGTTGCCTTATTGGTTGCGCCTTGATCAGCTTTTGTCGTAGCTACAGTTGTTTCTGTGACGACAAAATCAGGATCCTGGCTGACGCTTTCAGGTGTGCTAGCTGAGGTAACTTGATTTGTAGCTTGTTCGTCGGCAGAGACACCAACTCCAATCAATGAGGCACCAAGTGCCAAACCAGACACGGCAATGGTAACCCATTGTTTTTTCACTTTATGAAGTTTAAAATGAACTTTATTTTCCATAAAAGTTCCCCTTTTCCTTTTTAATGACCCCATTCTAACATCTTTCATTAGAAGAATCAAACGCATTCATAAGATTTTCATGTTTTTTTCTAAAAATTGAAAATTCTTTCCAGATAAGGATTTGAGAAACAAAAAAGAATGCTAAAGGACCACTTTAGCAAGCTCCTTTTAATCGAGATGTATGTAAAATTAAAAAGTAAGCATTAGGAGTCCCTATTTTTGGCATAGCATTCACCAATAAAAGTATAAAAATACAGAAAAAAGACCATTTAGACCAAGAAATATGGTATAATGGTTCGGTATTTCGCAAAAAATGGAGTATAAAAATGAGTATTTTTCGTAAAAAGGATGTCGGTCTCGCTCAGACTGAGATGAAACGACATTTGACCCTTAGGGATGTGGTCCTTCTGGGAATCGGTGCCATGGTTGGTACAGGAATCTTTACGATTACTGGTACCGCGGCATCGACTCTGGCTGGCCCTGCCCTGATTATTTCGGTCTTGATTTCAGCCGTGTGTGTTGGGATGTCAGCGATTTTCTTTGCTGAGTTTGCCTCACGTTACCCATCAGCCGGTGGTGTCTATGGTTACCTCTATGCTGTCTGGGGGGAGTATCCTGCCTGGATGGGTGGCTGGTTGACCATGATTGTCTTTATGAATGCCGTATCCAGTGTAGCCTCTGGTTGGGGTGCCTACCTCAAGGGGCTACTGGCTAGCTTTGGTCTTAAGTTGCCTCAAGCCATCAGTGGACCTTTCAATCCCAGTCAAGGTACTTACATTGATCTTTTGCCAGTCTTGGTCTTGGTCTTGGTGACGGCTCTTCTTCTCATGAATTCTAAGCAGGCTTTACGTTTGAACTCCCTCTTGGTAGTGCTCAAGTTTTCAGCCTTGGCGGTCTTTATCTTAGTGGGCCTCTTCCATTTGAATCCTAGCAACTGGGCAGATTTTGCACCATTTGGCTTTGGTCAGATTTATGGAGGAAAAACTGGGATTATGGCAGGTGCCTCCCTCATGTTCTTTGGATTCCTTGGTTTTGAGTCTATCTCTATGACCGTAGACGAGATTAAAGAGCCGCAAAAGAACGTTCCTCGAGGTATCGTTCTTGCCTTGATTATTGTGGCTTCACTTTATGCAGTGGTTTCTCTCGTCTTGACAGGAGTGGTTCACTATACCAAGTTGAATGTTGATGATGCCGTGGCTTATGCTCTTCGCTATATTGGGATTTCTTGGGCAGCCAACTACGTCTCTGTCGTTGCAATTATGACCTTGATTACGGTATGTATTTCAATGGCCTACGCCCTTAGCCGTATGGTTTATAGCCTGGCGCGTGATGGTTTCCTTCCTCAAACCTTCCAAGAGGTTTCAAAGACTAATAAGGTTCCACATCATGCGACACTTTTGACAGGCGTATTGTCAGCTATCTCGGCAGGTATCTTCTCCTTGGCCAACATGGCATCCTTGGTTAACATTGCGACCTTGGCTTACTTGGTCCTCTTGGCTATTGCCCTCATTATTCTTCGTAAGGACAAGGGCTTGCCACAGAAGGACGAGTTCAAGGTTCCATTTGTTCCGGTCTTACCAATTATCTCAATTATCGTCTGCCTCTCATTTATGAGTCAGTACAGTTGGCAGACATGGTTAGCCTTTGGTTTGGCTGTGCTAATCGGTTCAGTGATTTATGCCTTTTACGGTTACAAACATTCTAAGTATTAAGATGAAAATGATAGTGCCATCTGGCCTATCATTTTTTGATATAATGGAAGGAAAGTAAAAGCAGGAGTAGATTGATGAAATCAGACCAGATGTGGCAAGCCTATAAGATTTTAAATCAGACAATCGGAGATAAGATTGATGCCTGGGCCTTTGGCGTGGAAGCAGATTATTTGGCAGAACTCGTATTGATGGGGCAAAAGACAGCAACCAGTTCAGCTTTTGACTTGTATGCAGTGGGGAATGAACCATTGCCCAAGGAAAATGAACTGAGAGTCATTCTTGATAGTAAGGAGAATGCTATCTGTATTATTGAAACGACTAAAGTTGAGGTCATCCCATTTAAAGAGGTTTCTAAAGACCATGCCTACAAGGAAGGTGAAGGAGATCGAACCCTAGCTTACTGGCAAAAGCTTCATGAAAACCTCTTTAGCAAATGGTTGCATGAGGTTGGACTACATTTTAGTCAGGACAGTCTAGTTGTGTTGGAAGAATTTAGAGTAGTTTATCCTATAGATTGAAAGTTCCCAATATCTTGGGGACTTTTTACTTTAAGGAAAGATTAACCTTTCTTTAAGTCTTGTCTTAGGTTTCTTGTGTTTAATAGAGGCATCTCAAAAGTAAGAAAGAGGTCTAACATATGACATACAAAGATACGAAACAAACACAAGAACGTTACGCCATTAAAAAATCATCAAAATGGAAAACAGCGGGTTCAGTACTAGTAGCGAGCTTAATTTTTGGTAGCTCGGTCGTCTTAAATGAAAATAAGGCTTCAGCCGATGAGACTAACACCGAATCAACACTCTCAACGGTTACGACGGGTGAAACCACTGCCGATTTGATTGAAGAAAGTGTTCAGACCGACAATACATCAGAAACTACTGAAACAAGCACAGAATCGGCTACAAGTACTTCAACTGCGGCTTCAACTTCAGACACTGATTCGTCAACAATAAGTACAACAAGTACGACAGAGGACACGACTGCTACATCAACAAGCAGTGAAACATCTGATGATTCAAGTACTTCCGCAACTCCAGAAGCAAGTTCTTCTGAAACTGCTGAAAGCACAACTAGTGAAACCTCAGCATCTGAAACGAACAATGCAGACGAAAACACTAGCTCTAATACAAGCTCAAGCACCACTGAAGCCACTGCATCTGAAACAGCTTCAGTGTTAACCAACAGCGCCTCAGATTCAGCTACTGAAACGACGACAACTGAGTCTGAAGATAGTGATTCAGAAAGCTCAACGACAACGATTACTTTCAATGGAACAACCGTGGTAACAAGTGATAGCGATACTGTCACAGTTGATGGAACGACAATTACCATCAATCAAGCAGGATCATACACTTTGACCGGAAATGGTTCAAGCTATACCATTATTGTGTCAGGTAGCGTGACAGATCCAGTTACAATCTACTTGGATGGTGTGACCTTAACGGATTCGTCTATTACTTCCAATTCTTCAGCAGAATTGACTGTTAATGTCCTTTCAGACAGTTCTATTTCTTCGACGTCTGCTAATGCGATTGAAGCCGCTGGTGCCTTAACAATCACGAGTGGTACTGGAAGCACCCTTACCCTTTCAAGTACTGAAAAACACGCCATTAAAGCTGATAGTGTAACGGTTGACTCTGTAACGCTTGATTTGACTTCTGAGGCCAAGGATGGCATCAATGCGACGACAGCTGTAACCATTAAAAATGCCACAGTTAACATCACAGCAACTGATGATGGTATTCAAGTCGAAGACGAAACAGATGTGAATAGTGGTGATTTGACAATTACTGACTCAACGGTAACCATTAATGCGACTGATAAAGGTATCACAGTTACGGATGAATTAACTGTTGAGGGTAATTCTAAAGTAACGGTCGTGGCAGGTGACGAAGGCCTTGAAGGACGTTATATCAATTTGACAGGTGGAACCGTTGACATCACTGCTGGAGATGACGGTATTAACGCCACTGAGTGGACGACCAAGGACAGTGCTGATACTTCAAGCCTAACCAACTCGACTTCTGATTTGGAAAATGAAGTTGCCATCAATATTGACGGTGCAACGGTTACAATCGTAGCAGACGGTGACGGTATCGACAGTAACGGGAATGTGACTGTTAAAAGTGGTTCTCTCTATGTCGCTCAGACAAGTGCTGATAATGCCGCTATCGACTACGATGGAACAGGCATTATCTCGGGCGGTACCGTTTGGGCCATTGGTAACCAAGGAATGGCTCAGGCCTTTACAACAGGTTCAAGCCAATCTTATATCATGGCTAACATTTCAGGTAGTGCAGGAGACACTATCACAGTCACTGATAGTTCTGGAAATGTTATTGCCACAACGACAGCGACGTCTTCATTTGGAAATGTGGTCTTTAGTACCGAGAGTCTAACTTCGGGTGAAACCTATACCATCACGACCTCAAGTGGGTCAAGTGCCACTGCAACAGCTACTGAAGAAGGCACAAACAACGGTCCTGGTGCAGGTGGAATTGGTGGCTTCCCAGGTGGAAGCTTTGACAATACCTCAATGTCTGATAATTTCGGAGGCTATGGGGGACCGACTAGCTATGGCGGAAGCTCTACCAATACTGGTAGTATTAACACACCATGGGGCCAATCTACTTCGACAAGTTTTGAGAATACGACAAGCACAAGTAGCACGAGCTCAACAAGTCAAACGTCTAATACAGGACGTCCTACCCCACCAAACTTTGCTAGTCAAACAAGTAGTTCAAGCTCTACAAATACTAGCATTACGACAGGCAATAGTGCTAGTCAACCAGCTACCAATGCTTCAGCACTGACAGCGACAAACACAGCCTTGTCAAGTCAAAACACGTCAACTTCAAAAACTACAATCCCTAAAGTGTCGTCTCTTGAATCACAAACAACAGTTGCAAATCAGTCAGCAGAAGTACAGCCCGCACAGGCAAGGACAGATAAGACAAGTAGCACCCAACAACAAAATCAAGAGACTGCTGAGAAGTTGAATAAGATTCCTACTCAAAATCAAACTTCTGAAGCATCAAAAGGTCAGTCAGTCTTAAGTCAAAAGGAAAATGTTAGCTCAGTTGTACAAACTAATTTTGCTCAGAAACAACATACAAGCTCTAAGGCTAATCAGTCTGCTAAAAGTTCACAAAGTAGCCAAGCAAACCAATCAACGTTACCAGATACTGGTGATGTGAGTAGCTTGGGATTAGGTGCATTAGGAGCTGTACTTATGACAACATCATTTGCACTTAAAGGAAGCAAGCATTCTCGTAAGTAATTTCAGTTTAGAAAACATATAAAAAGAAGTTCTCTTGCCAAATGGCTTGAAAACTTCTTTTTTGTCTTATTTTTTAAAGCTATTTTTAAGGCCTTCAACAGCACCTTCAATGCCTTCTTTAACATCTTCGAGACCGTCTTTTGCTTTTGCTACAACTTTTTCAACAGCACCTTCAATTTCAGTCTTTTTGTCGCCAGTCAGTTTACCAGCACCCTCTTTAAGAGCACCTTTAGCTTGATTCAATTTATCTTCGATTCCCATGATAGAACCTCCTTTTTATGATGAGACCATTGTAGACAATATTAAACGGTAATGCAAGTATTTTGTTTAATAAGTGACAACATTAATCTTTCCTTTATCATATTCAGCGATGAAGATATCTGAAATGTTGTCATATCCCATTTTTTGAAGCTCTTCATTTAACCAATCCTCCGTTTTACCAATAGTATCAAGAATTTCTGTTTGAATGACCCCATCAGTAACGATTGGGTATTTCGGATTTTCATCACCCGCACGAACCACAATCAATTGGCCGTTCTGTTCAATAACTGCACGTTTAACCTCTTTAAGTTGAAAAATTCCTTGGGAACGTAATTTTAAAGCGACATCAGAGGCTGAAAGTCCTTTAGAGCGACAAGCTTCAGGATCTAGTTGACCATGTTTGATGATGACAGTTGGTTTACCGTCAATCAAATGTTTGATAAAGAGAATATTGGTAATTAGCCATTTTAGAAGTAAAATCAAAATCGTCCAAATAATCAAAATCACGATATATTGGAGGATTGAAACGGTACTACTATAAATTGTACCACCGAGGATTGCACCAAGAACAAAGTTCTGTACTTGGTCAGTAGCTGAGCTAGGTGCTAGGTTTCCTTTACCTGTTAAATTGATAACAAAGACGAGTGAAATAAGCCCCAAAGCTAGTTTAATTGCAACAGTAAGATAAAAAGATGTCATTTTTTAACCTCCACGAGTTCAACATCAGACTTGTAAAGTTTTATTTGTTCTAGCAAGTAGCTGTCAGGTTCTGAACCTGAGATGGCACGATAGTACTTGTTTCCAACTTTGAGGATAGCGCCATCTGTAGTAGTAGAAGTATTGACATAAACCTTGCTCTTATCAACGTCAAGATTTTTAGACACAACCTCGATAAAGTGAAGAGATGCTCTAAATTGGTCGTTGTTAGATTGATTGCTTTGGAAATTACTGATAGCAATTAGAACCACGGCAACTAAGGTTAAAATAGAAATAATAGAGAGTTCACGAAACTTAGTATCATGGCGTTCTTTGAAGGCTTTAAAAGCAAATACACCGGTCACTAAAATAAGTCCTGCAGTAATGGCAACCATAACCCAGTTTTGTTGGCTAATCTGACTTAGCACATAGTCATAGGAATAGAATTTCATTGAGAGATTTCCTTTCATAATATCAATAACATTATAGGTTAAAAATTTGTGTAATTCAAATAGATGAATTTAGGAAAACGTTTAACTGGACATATTTTTTTAGGTGTTCTATTAAGGTTAGTGATCTGGAAAGTTGGCCTGCTAATTCTGTTCTTTTCTCTATAAGTTTGTTGAATTTTTCACAAATTATGCTTATAATTGAGGTAAACAATCATAAGAACTTGCCTAAACTTTTGGTAAATAAGAAGATTATTGACTTAAATATGATAGAGTTACGCCTATAGAGTACCTCTATCTGAGAATCTATTATGTTAAGGTCACTATTCTAAATATTCCTAGAGACTTTTTGGCCTCTCGTTCCTAGAAAAAGGAGTAATTATGTCTGAACCATTATTTTTACAATCTGTCATGCAGGAGAAGATTTGGGGCGGCACGCATTTGCGTGATGTCTTTGGCTACGATATTCCTAGCGACCATGTTGGAGAGTACTGGGCTATCTCAGCTCACCCAAATGGTGTTTCTACTATTAAAAATGGTCGCTATGCCGGTCAAACTTTAGATGTTCTATATGCTGAGCACCGTGAGTTGTTCGGCAATCGTCAGGAACCTGTCTTTCCTCTTTTGACGAAGATTTTGGATGCCAATGATTGGCTTAGTGTTCAAGTCCATCCAGATGATGCTTACGGACTTGAGCATGAAGGCGAACTTGGTAAAACAGAGTGCTGGTATATCATTGATGCTGAACCAGGTGCTGAAATCATTTATGGTCACAATGCCAAATCAAAAGAAGAATTGCGCCAGCAAATTGAAAGTAAGGATTGGGAAAATCTTTTGACCAAGGTTCCAGTTAAAGCAGGCGATTTCTTCTATGTCCCAAGTGGTACCATGCATGCCATTGGTGCAGGAATCTTAGTTCTTGAAACCCAACAGTCAAGTGACACAACCTACCGTGTGTATGACTTTGACCGTAAGGATGACCAGGGCAACCTGCGTGAGCTCCATCTGGAAAAATCTATCGATGTCCTAAATATTGGTGAGCCGGCTAACAGTCGCCCAGTCACAACAAAAGTAGATGATCTCAAATCTACGCTTTTAGTGGCTAATGATTTCTTCGCCGTTTATAAATGGGAAATCTCAGGTAAGGCTGATTTTGAAAAGACTGCAGACTACAGTTTGTTTAGTGTACTTGACGGTCAAGGAAGTCTTCATGTAGACGGACAAAATTATGACATTGCCAAAGGTAGCCACTTCATTCTACCAAGCGATGTCCAAGCCTGGGAAATCAAGGGAAATCTTGAACTGATTGTTAGTCATCCTTAATTAAACTATCAAACTAGACGAGATAAGAATCTTGTCTAGTTTTTTCGTACAATGATACAGAAAATTTGCAATTTTAAAAACCTTTCCTAATAAGTCTGAATAGCTTGAAGTTCCAAACTAATCATGTCATACTAAGTAAGTTGACTAAAATAGTAATAAACAAGTTATCTTTTTTGAGATGATATCTTGTTTGTCTTAGATCGGAGAAACTTATGTTAAAAAAAGGAGGCCTTACAGCTTTATTGTTGTTTGGTATGTTCTTTGGAGCCGGAAATCTGACCTTTCCGCCTCAGCTAGGCTTTGAATCTGGAGGTCATTTTTGGCCTGCGATTGCAGGGTTTGTCCTATCAGGTATTGGTATTGCCATCCTAACGCTGGTGATTGGGACCCTAAATCCTAAGGGGTACATTCATGAGATTTCACAAAAAATCTCGCCTAAGTTTGCCCTAGTCTATTTGGCAGTCCTTTATCTGTCTATTGGTCCTTTCTTTGCCATTCCTAGAACGGCAGCAGCAGCCTTTTCGATTGGCTTCTCGCCTTTGATTGGCAGTGGACATACCAGCCTTTGGCTCTTTGTCTTTACCGTAATCTACTTTGCTTTAGCACTTTGGATTGCCATGAACCCATCTAAAATTCTAGATAGTATTGGACGTATCTTAACACCTGTCTTTGCTATTATGATTGTTATGGTTATTGTGGCAGGAGCACTTAAATACGGTGCTCACAGTCCTCAGGTAGCTAGCCAAGCTTATCAAGCTTCTGCATTTGGTAAGGGATTCTTGGAAGGCTACAACACCTTGGATGCCTTAGCTTCTGTGGCCTTCAGTGTAGTGGCAGTAGTCACTCTCAACCAACTAGGCTTTAAATCTAAGAAAGAGTATATCTCTACCATTTGGGTCGTTGGTTTTGTAGTGACGCTTCTCTTTGGTGCTTTGTATTTGGGACTAGCCTTTTTGGGCAATCATTTCCCACTCCAAGTGGCAGGCCTACCAAAAGATGCCAATATTGGTGCTAGCGTCTTGTCACAAGCCACACAAGCTATCTTTGGACCAGCTGCTCAGATTTTCCTAGCTATCATGGTGACAGTGACTTGTTTCACAACAACTGCAGGACTTATCGTTGCGACAGGAGAATTCTTCCACAAGGCATTTCCGAAAGTATCCTACAAGGCTTACGCCATTCTCTTTACCTTGATTGGGTTTGCGATTGCCAACTTGGGACTTAACAATATCATTGCTTTCTCAGTGCCAGTGCTTTTGATTCTCTACCCAATCACGATTACGATTGTCATGATTGTGATTGCCAACAAGTTCGTGGCCTTGTCTAAACCTGGTATGCAGGTTACAGTTGCGGTAGTAACGCTGATTGCCTTGCTTAGCGTGCTTGGCAGCCAGTTCAAGCTTGCAGGACTGAATGCCCTCATTAACTTCCTACCATTGTCAGGAGCTTCCTTACCATGGTTGATACCAGCCATCTTGTGCATCCTCTTGTCTCTCATCTTACCAGATAAGATTAAGAGCGAAAGCTTTGAAATGGAATAAAAATAAAATCCTATCACAATGTGATGGGATTTTTTGTGTGGGGTGAAAAATGAGTTAAACATTAGATAAATAAAAATAGTTAGATTTTATAGAAAGCGCATACAGAAAACCGTTTGCTGTGATATAATACACTTGTATTATTAAATAATCGGAGTAATTATGAATAAAATTAAAGTTGTAAGTAATCCTTACGAGAAGACAGTAACTTTTTGTCGCTACGACTTATCTAGTGAAAGTTGGATAACAATAAATAGTGAAAATAACTCAAATAGTAAGTTGGTTTCAGCCGTTTTTCAACGTGGCTTTTTTCCTTTTAAGGTATATGATATTTTAAAAGAAATTGAAAATGAGTATTCTGTTCCAGATGAAAAACTTGAATTAATTTTTGAGGGGCCAAATGATGAAAAGCAACAGTTAGAAGAAGCATTAAAAGATGAGCGCTTTTCAAATATTATTTTATCATCATCTACAAGCTATTTAGAGAACGCACGCGATGTTCTGCCAGAAATTAATCGTATTTTTAAAAATCTTGAGCCACTGATTATAAAGAATATTGGGGAGAGCAACAAGGAGATTGAAACACAGTTAAAACGCTTTTCGGATGCCTCCGGAGATACAGTTCCTATCTGTGTATTAGGAACCTATAGTGCAGGGAAGTCAACTTTTATCAATGCCTTGATTGGGCAGGAATTACTCCCAAGCGCTGAGACTCCTGTGACCGCTAAAATCTATAAAGTTACGGCTAGTTCTTATGAAGATCGTGCCAAAATCTCTTTTGTATATAAAGATGAAAGAGTCGTTCTCACTTTCCATGATAATCAAGTATTTTATGATGGATTGAATGTCACTGATTCATTTGGTAAGAAAGTCGATGGTATCTTGAATACTTCTTTTGATTCAATCATTTCAAAGCTACATGCAGTATTAGAAGTTATCAATGATTCTGCTGACCAAGGTGTTGGAGATTTAATCGAAGTACTTGTCCCATTTTCGAAAGGTATTTTAGGAGATGTAGGTTCAAAAATTACAATATTCGACACCCCGGGTTCTAATTCATCAACCAATAGTCAACATTCAGAAGTACTTGCTAATGCCATGGCTGGTATGTCAAATGGATTACCAGTTTTTGTAACTGACAGTAGTTCCTTGGATAGCACAGATAACAGTAAATTAAAAGAAAAGCTTATTTCAGTAGAAGGCTTAGATGAACGGTTCACCATGATTGTGGTTAATAAGGCCGAGGCAGCGGATCTAAGCTCGACTAATCTTAAAAGTGATTCTTTTAGAGATAGAATCATGAAACAAGCCATTCCAAGTAAATTATATGCCCAAGGCATTTATTACGTGTCTTCAATTTTAGGACTTGGAGCGAAATTAAAAGGTCATCTTGAGGGTGAATTTTACTCTGAGCAATTTGATACTTATAGAGAAAAATATTCAAATCCTGAAACGAAATACTATAAGAAATTGTATGAGTTCGATATCCTTCCAAGACAAATGTCTAGTACAGTTCGAGAAACTGCTGAAAAAAGCTCAGACCTCATCTATGCAAACAGTGGTTTGTTGACTATTGAAGATACCATAAAAACTTTTGTTGACCGCTATTCACACTATAATAAGTGCCAGCAGGCAAAAGCTTTATTAGATAAACTTTTGTTAAAAACTAATGCTGTAATTACTGAGAAAAATGCAGATTTACATAGCAGAGAGGCTGAATTGGAGGCTAATCTTGATGACCAAAAACTCGTCATTGTTGAAAGTTTGAAATCCACTTCGTTGTCAATGGGAAATGATCTTTTGATTCAGTATCCAAAAGAAATGAAGATTTTCCAAGAAGATCTCATGAAACAAATTAATAAAGATGATGTTCTAAACCGTTTCAATGACATACAGACTGAGATACTCTCATTAAATCCAACTTTAAATTTAACTGAGCATCAACAAATAGATATTAGTAATCTAAAAATAGGAAATATCAGTAACGAGGTTAGTAACTATTTCGGTGTTACACGTGAGAACAAGACAAAGAAAATCAATTTAGAGAATCTAGCTTCTGCACAAACAGTTGACTATTTTAGAAATAAATTTGTAGAAGAACTTTATTTTTCAAGGATAGACTTTGAACGTATTTCTAGCAGTTTTTGGTCTAATCATGCTTCTGAGATAAAATCTCATTTTGAGCGTATTATTTCAGGTGATTTGGGACTTGAACCAGAAAAACGTCAAAAGCTTTCTCAATTGATTTTATCTTATGAAGAGATAGATTTTACTCAATTAAATCTTGAAAAGTTTAGTAAAGAAGAACTTAGTTATGTATTTAGATTGGGAGACTTTACTTTGAAATCAAGTAAAGTTAACGCATCTGGCCTTAAGAAGACCTATAATGATTTATTTAAATCAAAGATGACAGAATTTGCAGGAAGTATTTGTTCGGAACACGAGAAAGCTTTTAAAATTTGGCTAGTAAATCTTACAAGTATAATTGTTCAAAATATAATTGAATTTAGTCCAGAATTAAGTGCTTTGAATACGAAAATTCAGAGAACAAGAAATGAAGTTGCAAGCTTAGAGGAGCAGCAGCAACAAATTGAAAATTATACTAACCAGATTAAACAAATGATTACTTGGAAATAGCTTTTTGTAGGTGAATCGTATGGGAATAAAAAATATTATTAATAAGGCAGGAGCTAAGGCTGCAGACAAGGTTGCGAAACTTTCAGCTTTGAGCCCTGAGCAACTCAAACAAGTTGAGGAGCAAAGAGAAAAGTATCTGGCTGATCAACCTAATATTAGCGATGAGGAGTTAACGAATCGTTTATTAGCTTCATGTGGAGTAGAAATTTTCAATTCGTATTTGGAACAAATAAAAGAACTTTATGTTCCTATAGAAAATAAGGTAGAATTTGGTACAGACTTTCAGGAATCATATAATATCAGGTATTTCAATATCACAAAATGGGTCATTGACAAAAAAGAAAATAGTTTAGAAAAACTGGTTAATGTTTATGAAGTACTTTCTAACGAGGACTGTAATATTGCTCTCGTCTTCAATCGAACTGAAACCAATACAGAAGTTTATCTGGCTGTAGTAAATACCAAGAATGATTCTGATAATGTCAATGTCGAAAATTATCGTAAGAGATTGTTAGAAGCCATTAAAGGTAACTTTCCTGGATCTACAGTCCAGAATGAAAAGGGAATCGGTAGGATTCCTTGTCTAGCAAACTCTAAGCCTTATTCAGTGGCAACGGTGTCTAATTTACCAACTGCCAAATCTGAAAAATTTATCAGTCAAACCATCGAAAAATTGATTGATGGCGTCATTCCGTCACAACCATCCGAAAACTATACCTTAATCCTTTTAGCAAGTCCTATTCAAGATATAGAGAACAGAAAGTTACGTTTATCTGAGCTATTTTCAGCCTTAGCGCCTTATGAAAAATGGCAAACCAACTATACTTTCACAGCTTCAGATGCAACGACTTCCATGGCTACTTTTGGAGTCAATGTTGGAGCCAGTGCTGGTATCCAACATGGTAAGAATCAATCAGTTAACCAATCTGCTGGGGATACCCAAACTAGTGGTCAATCTCAAACGGATTCGTCTGGTCAGACTGATGGTACCAATACTTCCCATACAGATGGTACAAATAAAGGATCATCACATACTAGTGGTGGCAGTCTTGAAGGGAGGACGCCATTTGGAGTGGGAGCAACTGTTGATTACCATTACTCTAAAAATCATGGAACAAGTACTGCAGATTCTGTTGGTCAATCGACTGCAAAAACTGTTAGCCGTGCCCTTGCTAAAATTGCTAGTCGTGCCCTATCACAAACGGTTGGACAAACCTTGGGGTCTTCAAGTGGTGTTAACTTAGGTTCTAATATCGGTGCTAATTTTGCGCGTGCCTCAAATGTGACTGCGACAGTCGGTAAGAATGAGGGAATCACTCAGTCCTTTACCAATCATAATATTTCTCACGCCCTTAAGGTCCTTGAAGAACAGATGAAACGTTTTGAAAAAGGAACGGCTATGGGCATGTGGGAGTTCGCTGCCTATGTACTCAGTGAGGATCAAAATATTGCGAATAATGTTGCTCACACTTACTTAGCTTTGACCCAAGGAGAAGAGTCCTTTATGAGTCAGTCTTCGGTTAATTTATGGAGAGGGGATTTAGGTGAGAGCAGTGGTGACGCAGAGGAGATTGTAGCATACCTAAGAGAATTACGTCACCCTTTATTTGGATTGAACCCTAATTTGCTATTAGCTGATCCAACCTTTAGTGTCTACCCATCTATCGTGACATCAACAGTACCTCTTACTGGTCAAGAATTAGCCTTTTCATTGAACTTCCCAAGAAAATCTATTCCTGGACTACCGATATTAGAGTGTGCAGAATTCGGCCGAAATATTGCTAAATTTGATGAAGAAGATGTTACTGATAAGATGCTTCATTTAGGTGATATTTTCCATATGTATCATAAGGAAGATGTACCAGTAAATCTGAACCAAAACTCTTTAGCCTCTCATGTTTTTGTGACAGGTAGTACGGGATCTGGTAAAAGTAATACGATTTATCAACTCCTTAATGAAGGCAGAAAGAATGGCTTGAAATTCCTAGTTGTTGAACCTGCAAAAGGAGAATATAAGCATGTCTTTGGTAATCACGACGATGTTTCAGTTTATGGAACGAATCCTCAGTTAACACCATTGCTGAGGTTGAATCCGTTTAGTTTCCCTAAAGAAATTCATATTTTAGAGCATCTAGATAGACTAGTTGAAATTTTCAATGTATGTTGGCCGATGTATGCGGCTATGCCAGCTGTTTTAAAAAAAGCTGTAGAACAATCTTATCAAGATTGTGGATGGGATCTTCTTGAATCAAGCAACCCTTATGGTAGACTTTATCCAAATTTCAATGATATAGCAGATAATATTAAGACGATTATTGATTCCAGTGAATATGATGATGAGAATAAAGGTGCTTATAAAGGAGCCTTACTAACTCGAATAGAATCTCTGACAAACGGTATTAATGGACTTATCTTTTCAAATGATGAACTCACAAATGAACATCTATTTGATACGAATGTCATTGTTGATCTCAGTAGAGTTGGTTCCACTGAGACTAAATCATTGCTAATGGGTATTTTGGTATTGAAATTGCAAGAGTATCGCATGACTAATGGGGATATGAATGCAGAATTAAAACACATCACGGTGCTTGAAGAAGCGCATAATCTCTTAAAACGCACATCAACAGAACAAATGTCTGAATCAGCTAATCTCCTAGGTAAGAGTGTGGAGATGTTGGCAAATGCCATTGCTGAAATGCGCACCTATGGGGAAGGATTTATTATTGCTGATCAAGCACCAGGTTTAATGGATTTGTCAGTTATCCGAAATACTAATACTAAGATTATCATGCGATTACCTGATTTTTCAGATCGTGAATTAGTCGGTAAGTCAGCTAATCTAAACGATGACCAAATCATAGAACTCGCCAAATTACCAAAGGGCGTTGCAGCAGTCTATCAAAATGAATGGATTCAACCAGTTTTATGTAAGGTTGAAAAAGTTGAGCATGATTCTAATACATTTCAGAATACATTCGTAGAAAGTGTTACGTCTAAAAGTTTCAAAGCCAACAATGTCAAATCGGTTATTTTAGATTATCTTGTAACAAATTGGATGACCAAAGGTAAGCATGTAGATTATTCTAGTGTAAGTGAATTGATATTAAATTCAAATATCAGCTCAAAGATTAAAAGGCTTCTTATGGAAGTCAATGATTCTAGCGGGGACGTTAATTTGAAGAGTTTGAGAGAACTTGTGTATGAATTGCTAGATGCCAATAGGGCAATCGAGAAATCAAAGGATGAGGACGATATTCATGACTGGGTTGACACTGTAGTACATAACTTCCAACTACCTATCGAATCTTACCCTAAAGAAACGATTAATATCATCTTGGCATTGGTAATTGAAGAACATCAGTTTCGAGATTCCTCTTACGAAAATCTATTTAAACGTTTTGTAGAAGTTCAAACAAAAGAAGGGGGCGTATACTAATGGAAGGAAAAAATCTTGAAGCTGTAAAAAATACTGCCGATAATTTTAAAAGTATTCTCCCAAAGGATAAATTGTCTGGACAAGACATTAAAAATTTTACAAAATCACTATTTAAAATAAATGACAATAATTTTGAAAAGCAATTTATTCCTAGCACAAATGGTAACTGGACTGGTGAGCCTGGAAATTCGAAATGGATTCCTGATCCAAGCTATGTCCCGCAGAATACACAAACTAATCCAGAACAGAAAACGATTAAGGAAATATTTCAACCATATGGTATTGATGGAATTACCTTTAAAAATTTTGAACCAGATTTTACACCTATAGCTAAAGAAAGCTTTAAAATAAAAAACTTTTCAGAAAAAAGGAATAAAAATTTTAAACAAGGTGATTTACAATTAGCTATCAAAATGGGAGTCAGTCCCGAAGAGGCAAAAGCTTATAGAAAAGAACATAGGCTAACCTATCATGAAAGAAGTGACATGAAAACCTTAGATCTAGTACCTATAGATGCCCACGGTGCAATTCCACATAAAGGTGGAATTGCGAAATGTAAAGAATTAATTGAGAAGAAAGGTAATGAATCATGATAGAGTCAAAATTTGGTGAATTAGAATTTGATTTTGGGTATTACACCAAGCTTGAAGTAAATTTGTTTTCACAGTCTCAAATTGTGCCAGTTGATTTTTCTGCGTATTATGAAAATGATGGTATTACAGAACAGCAAGAGTCGGTATATTCTCAGTTTTTAGAGGAAAAAGATAAACAGTTAGAAAAGCTTCAAGCCCTGTTGATAGCTGAATTTGGTATTGAAAGTAAACAGAGATTTAGTTTAAGTGAATTGTACATTGAGAGAACTGGAGAACTAGCATTCCTATTTGATGATTCTGAAAATCCTGATGAAGGAATTGTTGTCCAGTTGTTACCTAAGGTATTGATTACCAGTCAATCTGTTTATTTGTAGATTTATCAAGGTAATAAAGTCATCTATTTGAATCCTATCACACTTGTGATGGGATTTTTTCTCCCTCAAGTCACTATAAGTGCGAAATCTTCTCAAAAGCGTTACACTTAAGGCGTGGAGATGAGAGTATCTATTGAAGGGAGTGTTAAAAATGTCAAATCTAAATAATCATATGATTTATCTTGCTGGTGGCTGTTTCTGGGGTGTTGAGGAGTATTTTTCTCGCGTGCCTGGTGTGCTTGATGCGGTTTCGGGTTATGCCAATGGCCGTAGTGAGACGACTCGCTATGAGCTTATCGGTCAGACGGGTCACGCTGAAACGGTTCAGGTGACCTATGATGCTAGCAAGGTGTCCTTGCGTGAGATTCTGCTACATTTCTTCCGTATCATCAATCCTCTGAGTAAAAACAAACAGGGCAATGATGTGGGTAGCCAGTACCGTACGGGTGTTTACTACACGGATGCAAATGATTTATCGACTATCGAGCAAGTTTTCCAAGAAATGACTGAGCAATACGGTCAGCCTTTGGCGGTTGAATTGTTGCCCCTACATCACTTTATTCCTGCTGAGGATTATCATCAAGATTATCTCAAGAAAAACCCTAATGGCTACTGTCATATCAATGTCAATCAGGCAGCTAGTCCTGTTATTGATGCTAGTGCTTATCACAAGCCGAATCGAGAGGAGCTTAAGGAAAGTTTGAGTCCAGAAGCCTACGCTGTGACTCAGGAGAATGGAACGGAACGGGCCTTTACGAGTCCGCTTTGGAATCAGTTTGAGCCTGGGATTTATGTTGATGTGGCGACTGGTGAGCCACTCTTTTCGTCCAAAGACAAGTTTGATTCAGCCTGTGGTTGGCCAAGTTTCTCTAGACCTATTAGTCCAGAGGTAGCTAACTACAAGGAAGACCATTCGCACCATATGGATCGTATTGAGGTCCGTAGTCGTGTGGGTGATTCTCATCTAGGTCATGTTTTCCCAGATGGACCAAGTGATAGGGGTGGTTTACGCTACTGTATCAATGGTGTAGCAACGCGATTTGTTCCTAAAGCTGACATGGCAAAAGAGGGCTATGCTTACTTGCTTGATCAAGTGGACTGATTAGTCATTTTTAGATAGTTATTACTTAGTAAAAGCTAAAAGAGAGGTTGGTGCCCTTGGTTCTAACCTCTTTTTACATGACAAAAGAAGCTGTGAGATGAAAGCCTTTTAAATCTAACATGATATGTAACCTAACCATTCAGGATAAAAAAGTGACCTTTCATTACATTTTTTTACAATTTTATCCTATTTGTTTTACATATTATATAGAAAAAATAGTACACTATAATAGTGAGAAATCTGACAAGTGTAAATGTGTCCTTCTCCTTGGCTTTTGCTGGTTTTGGCGTCTGTAAACATTATTGTACTTTACGTAATAATGAGTCTTCCCAACCTCCCAATATGATTTTATATGTCTTAACTTACCAAAACAAGACTAGCAAGAGAATACTAAGATATTTCCTTAAGAAGTAATGACAGCGCTTGTTAGATTTTGTGATAACATTCAGATAGTCCTAAGGACTATTTTATTGTGCTAAACCTTTTTGACGGAGATTATTATGGAATGGATGAATAAACTAATCATATTAATAGCCATTTGTGTCTTGTGGTTCTGGTCTTTTCTTTTACTTCCTAAAACAGGGGAGAAAGTAGTTTATCTTTATCATTTCCTAGCTCTATGTGGTTTAGTCATGATTTATGTTGCCCTAGTTGATCCAGCTGGTCTCTGTGATACTTTTTTCAATATTAAACATCTATGTTTTCATTAATGAATCCAGTTTGGTAATAGGTCAGGAAAATCTGAATTTAATTAATCACTCATCAAAAGAAGCTTTCTGTGTATTGATAACAGTTTATCTGTTTTCAATATGCAGGAGGTTTTTTTCTGTATTATCGAGATTTGGACATAGAAAAAGCAGTCGGAAAAGACTGCTTCAGGTGTGTTACTGTTGTGATTCGTATCGTTTGACGATTCTATTTAAGCGCCACTGGTAACAGAGACCACTGACGATAAGACTGGTAATCAGGCCAATCCAGTAACTATAGGGACCAAGTCCAGTGACTTTTTCAAGCAGGAAGCCAACTGGGAGGGTGATGCCCCAGTATGTTAGGACACCGAGATAAAAAGGTACCTTGGTATCTTTATAGCCACGCAGGATTCCTTGAAGCGGAGCCGCAAAGACATCTGCCACTTGGAAGAAGAGGCTATAGGTCATGAAAATGGCCGTCATTCTCAAAAAGTCAGGCTCATGCCCATAAAGTTCAGCCAAATCATAACGCAAGAAGTAGAGGAAAATCAAGGTAAAGATAGAAAATCCTAGGGCTGTTAGACGACCTAGCTTGCTGTAGCTCTTGACGGCATTCATGCGTCTAGCCCCAAATTCGTAGGAAATAATGATAGCCATAGCACTGGAAATGCTGAGAGGAAAGGCATACATGAGATTTGAGAAATTCATGGCCGCCTGGTGACTAGCAATCACTAGGGACGGATATTTAGACATAACCAAACCAACACCTGAGAAGATAGCGACCTCCGCAAAGACCGTTCCACCAATAGGAAGACCCAGTTTAAGTGCGTCAAGTAGAGCTGTTTTATCAAGGGGTTGGACCTTTTCAATGTGGTAGGGCTTAACCTTTTTATGCTTTCTGATAACCGAAATGGAAATGAGGAGAAGGGCCCAATAAGCCATTGAAGTTCCCAGACCTGCCCCGGCTCCCCCTAACTCTGGTAGACCAGCAATGCCATATATGAGGAGGAAATTGAAGAAACCGTTGAGAGGTAGGAGCAAAAGCATGAGATACATGGAAAGGCGTGTGAGGCCAAGGGCATCAAGGAAGGAGCGAACCACACTAAAGAGTAGAAGGGGGATAATCCCAAGACTTAGAAAGCGTAGATAACCAAGGGCAACCTTTCTGACCAAAGGCTCCAAACCTAAATGATTCAAAACCAAGGGTGCCCCTAGAAAAACGAGGGCAAAAAGGATAAGTGATAGGCCCAAAGCCATATAGAGAAATTGATAGAAATCAGGTGCTACTCGGTCCTTGCGACCTGCTCCTAGATGGTGTCCGATAATAGGAACTAGGGCAGAGACGATACCTGTTAAAAAGGTGAAAAAAGGACTCCATAAACTCGTTGCCATGGCTACCCCCGCCAAGTGTAGGGCATCGTATTGACCAGTCATGGTAGTGTCCACAAAGGCTGCTGAGAAGTTGGCAAACTGATAAATCAGTATGGGCACAAAAATCTTGAAGAAAACAAGAAATCGCTCACGGAGAGAATGTGTTTCGTGCATTCTGTTTTCCTTTCTAAATTAATTTTTCAAACATTTATATTCTCATTGTACTATAGATATGACTTGGATTCAATCTGTTTAATTGCATGACAAAACACCTAAGTCAAGCGACTCAGGTGTTCTTGTGTTATTTTTCTTTTTTGTTATGGTTCAAAATGGCATTGAGGACAATGGCAAGCAAGCTTGCGACCACGATACCGTTTGAGAAGAACATTTGGAAAGCATTTGGTAGGCTGTTGAAGAGGTTGCTGCCGTTAAGACCAACCCCTGCAGCGATTGATACTGCAGCAATCAAGAAGTTGTGTTCGTTATTGGCGAAATCAACACGCGCCAAGATTTGCATCCCTTGGATAGAAACAAAACCGAACATGACAAGCATTGCACCACCAAGGACTGGGCTTGGGATGATTTGTGCCAAGGCACCAAACTTAGGAAGGAGTCCAAGAAGAACAAGGAAACCAGCGGCATAGTAGATTGGCAAGCGAGTCTTGATACCTGACAACTTCACAAGACCAACGTTTTGTGAAAAACCAGTGTATGGGAAGGTGTTGAAGAGTCCACCAAGGAGAACAGCCAAACCTTCAGCGCGGTAACCGTTACGAAGGCGAGTGCTATCGAGTGGTTCTTTGGTAATATCAGAGAGGGCCAAGTAAACCCCAGTTGATTCAACCATAGACACGGTAGCGATAATACACATCATAATAATTGATGACAACTCAAACTTAGGTACCCCGAAGTAGAATGGCGTTGGCACGTGAACAATAGGTGCCGCAGCTACTGGTGAGAAGTCAACCAAGCCCATGCTTGCTGCGATAGCAGTACCGACAATCAAACCAATCAAGATTGAGATGGATTTGATAAATCCTTTAGTGAAAATATTAACTACAAGGATGATAAGAACGGTGATAGCGGCAAGGAAGAGGCTTTGACCAGTAGGCTTATCAGCATTATTCCCCATATTTCCGATTGCAACAGGGATGAGGGTCAAACCAATAGTTGTAATGACTGATCCTGTAACGATAGAAGGGAAGAGATTGGCCACTTTTGAAAAGACGCCAGAAACGAGGATAACATAAATCCCTGAAACGATAAGGGCACCAAACATAGCACCGCTACCGTGTTTCTCACCAATCATAATAAGTGGTGCTACTGACTGGAAGGCAACCCCAAGAACAACTGGAAGACCGATACCGAAGTATTTATTAAGTTGAAGTTGGAGGAAGGTTGCTACACCACACATGAAAATGTCAGTTGAAATCAAGTAGGTTAATTCGTGAGCTGAATACCCCAAGGCTCCAGCAATCATGATTGGCACCAGGATTGATCCCGAGTACATGGCAAGTAGGTGTTGCAGTCCTAGGACCGCTGCTTGCGAGTGTTTCTCTTTATTTTGCATTAGATGTCTGCCTCCTTAAATACGACTTGACCATTTTCAAAACGATCCAAACGAGCAAGTGAAACGACTGGGTAGCCAGCTTCTTCCAGAAGGGCACGACCATCTTGGAAAGATTTCTCAATAACGATACCAACCGCTTCGACGTGTGCACCAGCTTCTTCGATGATTTGAATCAAGCCTTTGGCAGCTTGGCCGTTAGCTAGGAAGTCGTCAACGATGAGGACCTTATCTTCAGGAGTGAGGAACTTGCTTGCGATAGAGACAGTACTAGTCACCTGCTTAGTGAAGGAGTAGACCTCAGCAGTGAGGATCCCTTCATTCATGGTGATATTTTTAGCCTTCTTAGCAAAAATCATAGGGACATCCAAGGCCTCAGCAGCGTAGAGGGCTGGAGCAATACCAGATGCCTCGATAGTCACCACCTTGGTGATGCCTGCATCCTTGAACTTTGCAGCAAAGACCTTTCCAATCTCACGCATGAGGTCAAAGTCCACTTGGTGAGTGAGGAAAGAGTCAACTTTGAGGATGTTCTCCCCAAGGACATTCCCATCTTTGAGAATGCGGTCTTCCAGTAATTTCATATTACCTCCTATAAAAAATATAACTAAAGTGTATTTTGATTTTCCCAGATTCTATTAAGACTCTGACAAAGATCAAAACCATCGAATAACAGAAAAAGGCTTGCAAAGCAAGCCTTTAAAATCATAAAAAGACGGTAAAATCTTTTTATGACTTTCTGACTTACTCATTGTTAGGTGTTACGGCACCTTGTAGAAACGTCACGCCGATTCGTGACATAAATAAGTAATGTTCTCATTGTTCGATGAAGCTGTCGTTGGTTGATGATAAACCAACATCAACTCTATTATAATACTATATTTTCTTTGAAGACTCAAAGGATTTTTCCTATGAAAACGCACTATTTTAAAAGTTGGAAAATTCAATCTAACATTATTGTAAGATTTGCTGATAATGGTCGTTTCTTATAGCATTTCTGTTATAATAGTGGGAAATGAAAGAGGTAGAGTTATGCATAAGATTTTATTAGTGGAGGACGACGAGGTTATCCGTCAACAAGTCAAAAAAATACTAGAACAGTGGGGTTACGAAGTTGTTCTTGTTGAAGATTTCATGGAAGTATTATCTATTTTTGTAAAAGTAGAACCCCACTTGGTTCTTATGGATATTGGTTTACCTCTATTCAACGGTTATCATTGGTGTCAGGAAATTCGTAAGGTCTCCAAGGTGCCTATTATGTTCTTGTCTTCCAGAGATCAGGCCATGGATATTGTTATGGCAATCAACATGGGTGGGGACGACTTTGTGACTAAACCTTTTGACCAAAATGTTCTCCTAGCAAAAATTCAAGGGCTTTTGCGTCGTTCTTATGAGTTTGGTAAGGATCAGAGTCTCTTGGAATATATGGGTGTGATTCTGAACCTTAAGGCCATGGATTTGGTTTATCAGGGAGAGGTCGTTTCTTTGACAAAGAATGAGTTTCAGATTTTACAAGTTCTTTTCGATCATGCTGGTAATATCGTTAGTCGGGAAGACCTCATGAAGGAGCTTTGGAATAGTGACTTCTTTATTGATGACAATACCCTGTCAGTTAATGTAGCTCGTTTACGTAAGAAGTTAGAGGCAGTGGGTTTGAAGGATTTTATTGAAACCAAGAAAGGTGTTGGCTACGGGTTGCGTCATGATGGGTAAGTGTCAATTTATCAAATACCATATTAGGTCTCGTCTGATTTTCTATCTTTTGTTCGCCTTTAATGGAATCATATTGGTCTTGTTTGCTTTTTTATTTGAAGAGGCGGCAGATATTCTTTATTACGCCTTGACCATAATGACATTTGTGACTATCATCATGGTTATTTGGGACTTGGTTAGGTCCTATCACTCTTATAACTTAGCTTATCTCTATGAGGAAATCACACCATCAAGTCCTTTAGAATTTTACCTGGCCCAAGCTTTGGAAAGTGCTAGGGAGAGCCAGATGTCTCAGACTGAGGAGGAGCGCAAGCGCTATACAGATTTGATGGACTACTATACGCTTTGGGTGCATCAAATCAAGACACCAATAGCAGCCAGTCAATTATTGCTTCAGGATGTTACGGATAGTAAAACGAGGGCTCTCTTGGAGCAAGAGGTATTCAAGATTGATTCTTACACCAATTTGGTTTTGCAGTATTTGCGTTTAGAGAATTTTCATGATGATTTGCAGTTGAGGCAGGTTACATTAGAAGGGTTGGTTAAAGAAGTTGTTAGAAAACATAGTCTTTTCTTTATTCAAAAAGGATTGACTATTAATCTACATGACTTGGATGTTAAGGTCGTTTCAGATGAAAAATGGCTCTTGGTTATCATAGAGCAGGTCTTGTCAAATAGTTTGAAGTACACAAAGAGTGGTGGCATTGACATTTACTTCAAAGATAATAGGCTTTATCTTAAAGATTCTGGGATTGGTATCAAGGATAGTGATATTTTACGTGTCTTTGAGCGTGGTTTTTCAGGTTACAATGGCCGCTTGACTCAGCAATCGTCTGGACTGGGACTCTATCTTTCTAAGAAAATTGCTGATCAGCTTGGACATGATATTAGTATTAGTTCCCAAGTAGGTCAAGGAACCACAGTTTCCATTCATTTTCAAAAGCAAAAGTTGGCTATTGATTAATAACTTACAAAAGTGTAAGAAATAAGGCTAGAAATGAAAGCAAGGGTTATGGTTGAGACCTTGCTTTTTCTATAAAATGGTATCAGAAGTTAAGTAAGAGGTTCCTAAAATCTCTTCCAAATCTATTAAATAAAGGAGCTTATTATGACATTACTAGATGTTCAACATGTTAAAAAAATCTATAAAACACGTTTCAAAGGAAATCAGGTTGAAGCCCTTAAAGATATCCATTTTACGGTTGATAAAGGTGACTATGTTGCAATCATGGGTGAGTCCGGGTCAGGAAAATCAACCTTGCTTAATATCCTTGCCATGCTTGATAAACCAACAGCAGGACGTGTCTATCTGAATGGTATGGACACAGCAACCATCAAAAACAAGGATGCTTCTAGCTTCCGTCGTGAAAGATTAGGGTTTGTTTTCCAGGATTTCAATCTTTTAGATACCCTATCAGTTAAAGATAATATCCTGCTACCTTTGGTTCTTTCTCGTCGCCCACTTAAGCAAATGATGACACAAGTTGATGCAATTAGTCGTCAACTGGGAATTCATTCCTTACTAGAGAAGTACCCTTATGAAATTTCAGGTGGGCAAAAACAAAGGGTTGCGGTTGCGCGTGCAATCATCACTCAACCAGAAATCCTCTTAGCAGATGAGCCAACAGGTGCTCTGGATTCCAAATCTTCAGCGGCACTCTTAGATGTCTTTGATGCCATCAATATCAGCGGTCAGACCATTCTCATGGTAACTCACTCGACGGCTGCCGCCAGTCGTGCGAAGCGTGTTTTGTTTATCAAGGATGGAATTCTTTATAATCAAATCTTCAAAGGAGATAAGTCTGAACATCAAATGTTCCAGGAAATTTCCGATACACTAACTGCAATGGCAAGTGAGGTGAACTAATATGTTTCTTCTGACCAATAGACTGGCTTTGTCCAATCTCATAAAAAATCGTAAGCTTTATTATCCATATGCTTTAGCAACTATTTTGGCTATTGCCATTACCTATATTTTTACATCTTTAACGCTTAATCCGCATCTGGATGACTTAACTGGGTCAGATCCTATCAAGATGGTTTTGGGGATGGGACTTGTGATTGTCGCCCTCTCTTCTGGAATTATTGTTCTTTATGCCAATAGCTTTGTTATGAAAAATCGTTCAAAGGAGCTTGGCCTCTATAGTATGTTAGGCTTAGAGAAGCGTCACCTCTTTAGTATGATTCTAAAAGAAACGGTGATTATGAGTTTTGTGACTCTGCTTCTAGGTATAGGTGTGGGAGCACTATTTGATAAACTCATTTATGCTTTTCTTCAAAGGCTTATCGGTGAAAGTACTGGTTTAGTTTCGACCTTTCAAGTAATGACAATTCCTATTGTTCTTGTCATCTTTGCTTGTATTTTTAGTCTATTGGTTTTGGTAAATGGTTTCCGATTGCTACGGCTTAATCCTTTACAATTAACTAAAGATGGCCTTAAGGGTGAAAAAAAGGGACGTTTCCTAGTTATTCAAACCTTTTTGGGGCTTGGGTCTATGGGGTATGGTTACTATCTTGCTCTCTCTGTTCAGAATCCAGTAATAGCTATTATGAGTTTTTTCTTGGCTGTTTTACTAGTTATTCTAGGAACTTATCTTCTCTTTAATGCCGGGACTACAGTAGTTCTGCAACTCTTGAAAAAGAAGAAAAACTACTATTACAAGCCTAATAATATGATTTCCATTTCCAACCTTGTCTTTCGGATGAAAAAAAATGCAGTTGGTCTGGCGACTATTGCTATCCTCTCAAGCATGGTTTTGGTGACGCTTGTAGGCGCTGCAAGTATCTATGCTGGTAAAAAAGACTATCTAGCGAGTGCTACTCCACATGATTATTCAGTTGCGGGCAATAAAGTTGACCTTACAAGCACTAAAAAGCTTATGGATGATTTCTTAATCAAAACAGGTGAGCAAGCAAATGAAGAAGTAGCTGTCTCTTATCTTTTATTTGGTATAAAAAATCAAGAAACTAATAAGTTAACCGTTTTTACTAAAAATGAAAGAAAAGTTGTTCCAAAATCAATTGTTCTGGTCTTTTCTCAAGAAACCTTTAAGCAATTGACAGGGAAAGAACTCAATCTCAGTTCTAATCAAATTGCCTTATACACTAAGAATAAAACATTGAAGACGCAAAAGAGTCTGTCCATAGATGGTAAGAACTACCAGATTCATAGGCAACTTGGTGACTTTATCAATAAAAAAATACCAAATATCTATAAGATTATTGTGTCAGATTATAGCTACTTAGTTGTACCAGATATCAAGATTTTTGAGTCATCAATGAAAGGGACATCAATAACGCAAGCTACTTATGTTGGTGTTAACGTCAAGAACCCTACACATGATGCCAAGAAAAATTTAGATTTGCTAGACCAAATAGCAGGTGAAGCAACAAAACAGTTAGATAGTCAAACTACTGGTGTCCCTGTGTCTTACTTCTCTGCAAACAGCCGATATGATGCAGAAGGGATGGTAAATGGCTTTGTTGGTGGAACCTTCTTTATTGGTATCTTCCTATCCATCATCTTCATGCTTGGCACAGTTCTTGTGATCTACTACAAACAGATTTCTGAAGGTTATGAGGATCGTGAGCGTTTTGTTATTCTTCAAAAGATTGGTTTGGACGACCTTCAAGTCAAGCAAACCATTCGTAAGCAAGTTCTTACAGTCTTCTTCCTTCCTTTGATTTTTTCCTTTATTCACTTGGCCTTTGCCTATCATATGATCAGTTTGATTGTGCGTATCATTGGAGTTCTCAATCCAGATCTTATGTTAGTGGTCACTATCATTGTTTGTGGTGTTTTCTTCCTAGCTTATATCATGGTTTTCGTCCTAACGTCGCGTTCTTATCGTAGAATCGTATCAATGTGACTTACATAGAGTCTAGTTCAAGCTAGGCTCTATTTCTTTTATGCTATAATAGATGACAGAATTATAAATTATCGGAGAAAACACATGTCACAGACTATTGATGTCAAACGTTATGAGGAATTGGCACGTCAAAAGCAAGGGGAGCACCGAAAGTTTCTAGCACAACTCAAGAAGAAGGCTCCTAAAAATTTAGATAAGATTGTTCAGCAGGTACACAATGAAGTCTTTCAAGAAATTGATTGTACCCAGTGTGCTAATTGTTGTAAGACGCTTGGTCCCGACTTCACAGAGCAGGACATTACTCGCATTGCCAAACATTTTCGAATGAAATTACCTGCCTTCGAGGAGATGTACCTTCAGGTAGATGAGGATGGCGACAAGGTCTTCAAGTCTATGCCTTGTCCCTTCTTAGGGCCTGATAATCTCTGTGATATTTATGATGTCCGTCCTAAGGCCTGCGCAGCCTTTCCTCACACGGATCGTAAGAAAATCTATCAGATCAATCATCTGACTATCAAAAATACGCTTTTCTGTCCAGCAGCCTACCTTTTTGTGGAAAAACTCAAGGATAGGATTTAGAAAGGAACTGTTATGAAACGATTTAATGCAGGTGTTTTCACCCTACTTATCATTGCTGCCTATTTTATTGCAACAGCTTTTATTCCAGATTTGTATTTGGCTTTTAATTATAAGTTGATTTTGGCCTTGCTTTTTGTGCTTTTGAGCTGGCAATCTAAGGGAAAATTTCTCTTTTTCTTGGGGATGGCTTTTCTATCGACCTATATCCATGACCTCTTTAGATTGGACTATTCAGAATGGACACTCTTTGTAGGGATTCTTATCTTGGGCATTGCGGTAGACCGTTTGAGTAAGCCAAGTTATAAGAAAAAATTCTCTTACAAGGTGTCTAAAGAACATGAGCGAGAAATTTTTGCTAAGACTCTTTTTTCAGAGTCTGTGCAGGTGGTGACTTCTCAAAACCTCGAAACTGTCTATGCCAATGCTGATTTTGGGCGTTTGACCTTGGATTTGTGTCAGGCTCAGTTTATGACGGACCGACCTCAGATTGTGGTTCAGGCCAATTTTTCTCAGGTCATCATTCGAGTGCCCAAGGATTGGCAAGTGGATACACACGGGCTTCATACAAGCCTAGCAGGAGTGAAAGGCTATGATGGTCTAGGAGAGCGAGAATTATCAAGCACTACAGTTTCTCTAACAGGATCTGTATCCTTTGGACAAGTAACTGTCAAACATTGAAAATGATGAAAGAGCGAAAGCTCTTTTTTCTTGCAAATCCTTTTAATATAACATTGAATACGTTTACAAATAGTGCTATACTGATAGTGAAAATAATTGGAAAATTGCAATCATTTCTTTAGAAAGGAGTTTTCTTATGGAACGATTTAATCTTCGATCCTTCTTGTTGCTTTTACTAGCAGCTTGTTTTATCGCTAGTGCCTTTATTCCAGATTTTTGGATCATGGTCAATTATAATCTGGTCTTCTTCGTGGCCGTCATTTGTTTTGGTATCTTGAATAGGCGACCTCTCCTTATTTTTCTTGGTTTGGCCTTCTTATCAACCTATGTTCATGACTTGTTAAATCTCGATTTTGCACAGTGGAAACTCTTTAGCGGTATCTTTCTAATAGGTTTGGCCTTAGAGTTGCTCTATGGCAATAGGCAAAAGAAGGGTCTCACTAAAGACTATAAGGTCAATAAGAACGACCAAGAAGGACCACATATTTCTGTTAAGACATATATGGCTGAGGATAGGTATCGCATCTATTCTCAAGAAGTCGAAACGGTTGATATGAATATGGCTTTCGGTGAGCTGTGGCTGGATTTGAGTCAAGCCAGCTTTGCATCAAGTCAGGTAGCAGTTCATCTTGATGCTAAGTTTGGTGAAGTTCATATTCGACTTCCTCATGCTTGTGTTATGGACACCACTGGAATCTCACATCCCCTATCATCTGTAAAGGTGGATCGTTTTGAATCTGATTTAGAACAAGTTGAAACGAGACTTCATCTGAGCGGAAGTCTCTTCTGCACTGAGCTAGAAGTGGAGTATTAAGGGAGTCCAATGATATCAGCTCTATTGTCAATTAGCATGGTTCCTATACAAAAGAAAGGAAATCACAGGTATGAGTGAAACGGTTATTCAAGTCACATCCCTTGGAAAACGCATCAAGGGAAAGACCATTTTAGAGGATATTAGTTTTGAGATAAATCAGGGAGATTGTGTCGCCTTGATTGGACCTAATGGGGCGGGTAAGACTGTCTTGATGTCTTGTATTCTTGGAGATAAAAAGCCCAGCAGTGGTCAGGTCCTCATTGATGGTAAGGCAGGTAAGGCCAAAAATAAAATTGCGGTTCTCCTTCAGGAAAATACCATTCCAAATAGTTTGAAAGTGGAAGAGCTGATTGCCTTCTTCCAATCTATTTCTGATAATCCCTTGACCAATCAAGAGGTTCAGGAACTCCTACAATTTAAGGAAGACCAGTATCAGCAGTTCGCGGATAAACTCTCTGGTGGACAAAGACGTCTTCTAGCTTTTGTCCTTTGTTTGATTGATAAACCGAAAATCCTCTTTTTGGATGAACCGACAGCGGGTATGGATACATCTACTCGTCAGCGTTTCTGGGAGATTGTCAATGACTTGAAAAGAGCTGGGACAACTATCCTCTATTCCTCTCACTATATCGAAGAAGTGGAACACACGGCTGACCGCATCTTAGTCCTCCATCAAGGGAAACTCATCAGAGATACCACGCCATACGCTATGCGACACGAAGAGAAAGAGAAGCAGGTCACTCTTCCAAGTAGCTTTGTTAACATTGTTCACGGACTATCAGACATCTATGAGCTTACTGAGAAGAGGGATGTCATCAGCTTCATGACCAAAGATATCGAAAAGGTATGGCAAAGTCTTGAAGAAGCGGGTTGTGGAATCTCTGATATTGAAATTCAAAATAAAACACTCTTGGATAGCCTATTTGATTCAACAAGGGAGAACAAGGCATGAAAGCATTACTAAAAATTGAATGGATTAAAACGTGGCGAAGTTGGCCAGTCTTTATCATGGGAATCGGGATACCTGTCGGATTTTTCCTCCTTTTTTCTAGTATCTTCTCAGCACCTACTCCAGAAGCTCAAAAAGAGTTTTTGCTGTCTTATATGCTGACCATGACTGGCTTCTCCATGTCTAGTTTTGGTTTGTTTACCTTTCCCTATATGTTGCAAGAGGACCGAATTGAACACTGGTTGACCTATATCGAGCACTCAAAGGTTAGTATTGCAGCTTATTATCTTTCTAAAATCTTTCGTGTGCTTCTAAACTTTATGGTTGCCATCATTGTGACCTTTTGTGTAGGTGCCTTTTTCCGAGATGTAGAGATGCCATTCTTTAGATGGGTAGGGTCAGGTGCTCTCTTACTTTTGTCCGGTCTGCTCTTTCTAGCTTTTGGTTTACTTATCGCTCAGATTAAATCTCAACAATTCATGTCTCTTGTGGCAAATATTATTTACCTTGTCTTGCCTATAGTGAGTGGTTCATGGGTTCCTATTTCCATGTTCCCTAAGTGGGTTCAGAGCATCTCTGAGTGGACACCTGTCTATCATGTCAATGAATTGGTCGTTAATTTTGCCATCAATGGGAAATTTTCATGGAAATCACTCCTGTTTATTGTAGCTTATACTGCAGTAGCAACAGGGCTTGCACTCTTTATCAAGTCTCAAAGGGAAAGTGATCGAGGTTAAAGGAGAAATAATGGATATCTGGCAGAAAATGTATGAAAAGGCTCAAGCCTTGTATCAGCCACAGGAAGTCTCAGACTTTGTCTATGCTAGACACGTTGTGGCTGCCGTTGAGGCTGGAGATGGGCAAATTTTCACGGGCTTTTGTATGGAAGGAACGTGTGGTGTTTTCCATCTATGTGCCGAAAGAGCTGCCCTTTTCAATATGTATCAAGAAACTGGTCAAACTAAGGTCAAGCGTATTATCGCCTTTCGTGACCAGCCACCTCATGGTGGACCATCTGGCATGCCTTGTGGGGCTTGTCGAGAATTTCTAATGGAACTCCATCCTGACAATCGTAACTTGGAGTTTATGGTTGACTACGACACACGTCAAACCATTACTTTGGGCGAATTATTGCCACTATGGTGGGGCGAAGAACGGGCTCAACAGTTTGAAGAAAAGTCGCAAGACAAGGCTTAACGTTTATCGAAATCACAAAATCCTCACATCTTAAGTGTGAGGGTTTATTTTTTGAAATTAATTTCAGAAAATTCGAAATTTACCTTGAAATTCAAAATGAAAGTGCTATACTATTCTGTGAAAATAGAAAGAAGGTTTCATTATGGAGTCACTTGTATCTTTTAGTAGATGGCTCAGCAAATGGTTTACTGTAGCTGTTATCCTCTGGGCTGCCTTTAACTATGCACTTCCCGCAACTAGTAGTTGGGTCATTCCCAATACGGCTTATCTACTTGGTTTGATTCTCTTTGGTATGGGACTTACCTTAACTACTGAAGATTTTAAACGTATTGCTAAGCGTCCAATTCCAGTTGTCCTTGGGACTGTTGCCCACTATGTCATCATGCCTGGTTTGGCTTGGTTACTTTGTATGATTTTCCATCTGAAAGGTGCGACAGCAGCAGGGGTTATCCTTGTTGGGTCTTGTCCAAGTGGGACTTCATCTAGTGTTATGGCCTTCCTTTCAGGTGGGGATGTTGCCTTGGATGTCTCTATTGAAACCCTCTCAACTCTCTTGGCACCACTCATGATTCCAACCCTCTTGTCATTCTTGGCTGGTCAGTACGTGAGTGTCCCTGCCCAAAGCCTCTTCCTTAGTACCTTGCGTATCGTGGTTGTCCCTATTATCTTGGGTGTGCTTGTTCACTCAATCTTTGGTAAGAAAATTGATGCCATCATCAAGATTATGCCTTTGATTTCTCAAGCTGCCATCCTCTTAATCGTTGGAGCAGTTGTTTCTGCCAACCATGCTAATATTTTCACAGCAGCGACAGCCCTTGTCATTCCAGTCGTTATGCTCCACAATCTTTGTGGTTATGCCCTTGGTTTTGGATTTTCAAAAATCCTTGGTTTGGAAGAGCCACAACAAAAAGCCATTACTTTCGAAGTGGGGATGCAAGACTCAAGTCTTGGAGCAACCCTTGCCATGAAGTATTTCGTGCCACAAGCTGCGATCCCATCAACTATCTTTAGTATTTGGCACAATATCTCAGGTTCCATCCTTTCATCATGGTGGAAGAACCATTCAAAAAATAATTAATAAGATAATGAAAAGCTGACCTTGGGTCGGCTTTTTTTCTTGTCTTTACGTCACATGACAAATGTCATGTCATGTCATGACATCTGGTGCTAAAAAGAGAGTGACTAAAAAGATATACTTTAGTCATAACTTAGAAATAATAAAAAACGAAAGAGGTCATCTCATGAAAATCAAAACATCTTATCTTATCTATGCTGTTATCGGAACTGTCTTTGCTGGACTTAGCATGTTTACTGATATCTTTGAAAAAGGCAACTTTGAAGCTATTTTCTCAAATCTTGGCATGATTATTGGCTTGTCTATCTCAGCCTACATTCTCATCACTATGGCTAAAAGTTTTATCGACCTTGTTATTAATGAATTGAAAAACTAGGAGATCCAGCATGAAAAAACTAAAAATACTGAGCATCATGCTCCTAGCGGCAATTTGGACTATCCTCTTTGCCTATGTCCTATTTCATGGTAGCAGTGATATTCTCTACAGTGTTATGGGCGTCTCAGTTGCAGCCTGTTATGTTTTTCTAGCCTTCTACCAAAAGAAAGGAAGTCACAAACATGAGTGAAGCGGTCCTTCAAGTCACAAATCTTGTCAAAAAGATCAAAGGTAAAACGATTTTAGATCATATTAGTTTTGAGGTGGGACAAGGTGACTGCCTTGCCTTGATTGGGCCCAACGGTGCGGGTAAGACGACCTTAATGTCCTGCATACTTGGTGATAAGAAAGCCAGTAGCGGTCAAGTCTTTATCAAGGGCAAAAAGGGGAAAGCACAAGATCAAATTGCAGTTCTCCTCCAAGAAAATACCATTCCCTCAAAATTAAAAGTTAAGGAACTGATTGTTTTTTTCCAAGATATTTCTGAAAATGGATTATCTAAGGAAGAGATTCAAGCACTCTTACAATTCAAAGACGACCAGTATCAGCAGTTTGCGGACAAACTTTCAGGGGGACAAAAACGTCTTCTTGCCTTTGTCCTCTGTCTCATTGGCAAGCCTGACATTCTCTTTTTAGATGAGCCGACAGCAGGGATGGATACGACGACACGCCAACGCTTTTGGGAAATCATCAATGACCTGAAAAAGTCTGGTGTAACCATCCTCTATTCGTCCCACTATATCGAAGAAGTCGAGCATACAGCTGACCGTATCTTGGTCCTTCATCAGGGGAAACTTATTAGGGATACTACGCCACATGCTATGCGTAGCGAGGAAAAGGAAAAACAAGTCACCTTAGCAAGTCGTTTTGCGCCAAGTCTTGACAAACTGGCAGCCATTTATGATGTGACTGAAAAACGTGATGTTGTCACCTTTATGACTAAAGATATTGAAAGTATTTGGAGTAGTTTACAAGCTCAAGGCTGTCGCATTTCTGACATTGAAATTCAAAACAAGACACTTTTAGATAGCCTATTTGATAGCACAAGGGAGGACAAGGCATGAAAGCACTACTTAAAATCGAATGGATAAAAACATGGCGCAGTTGGCCAGTCTTCATCATGTCCATAGGAATGCCCGTCGGATTCTTCCTCTTGTATTCAGGTATGGAAATGAGTCCTGACCCTGAATCACAAAAAGCCTTTATCTTGTCCTATATGTTGACCATGACTGGATTTTCTATGTCTAGCTTTGGTTTCTTTACCTTCCCCTACATGCTTAGAGAGGATCAAACCGATCACTGGTTAACTTACATCGAACATTCAAAAATCAGTATTCAATCCTATTACCTCTCTAAAATCTTTCGAGTTCTTATGAACTTTATGGTTGCTATCCTAGTGACTTTCTGTGTGGGAGCTTTTGTGCGTGATGTTAAGATGCCATTATCACATTGGCTTGGTTCAGGGGCTCTTTTACTCTTGTCAAGCCTAGTCTTCCTATCCTTTGGCTTGCTCCTTGCCCAAATTAAGTCTCAACAAATCATGGCTATCGTCGGAAATATCGTCTTTCTTGGTCTTGCCATTATCGGTGGTTCTTGGATGCCAGTAACCATGTTTCCAAAATGGGTTCAGCACATTTCGGAGTGGACACCCATCTATCATATTAATCAGTTGGTAGTCAATTTTGCGAAAAAAGGGGAATTTTCATGGAAATCACTCATTTTTATCCTGGTCTATGCTACAATAGCTACAGGCTTAGCCCTTTTTATTAAATCTTACAGAGAAAGTGACCATGTTTAGAACTTACCAGAAAAATGATTTCGCTTATTTTGTTAGTCTGATTTTCCTTGTCTTTCCAGTATTGGGAGTCTTTGGTGGGTATTTTCCAGTTTGGACCATAGTTTTGACTGGACTGTTTACCATAGCTTATCTCCTGATGGTGTATTTGAAAAAAGCTTATAGTAAGTGGATTCCCTTTCTGTGGTTTTACACTCTAGCTTACATTATCTTTATGACCCTGACCTTCCAGGGGGGGATGATGTGGTTTATTTTTTTCAACGTCAATCTTCTCGTTTGGCGCTTTGAGGATAGCATATCATCTTATCGCTTCTTATCCTTTCTAGCGACACTCTTGATTTTGACGTCATCATCCTTCCTATTGACAGACGATTTGAGCGCCCACCTCATGTCTATGGCTATTCCCCTATTTTCTTTGGGAATGTACTATTTTCAAAACCGTATGCGTCAGGAGAGAAAGATGGAAGAAGCCAACCGTACCATCAATATCCTATCAGCTGAAAATGAACGTAATCGTATTGGTCGTGACTTGCACGATACCTTGGGACACACCTTTGCCATGATGAGTCTCAAAACCGAGTTGGCTCTAAAACAGATGGACAAGGAGCAGTATGATGCTGCTAGGAAGAATCTGGAAGAATTGAATCAGATAAGCCGTGACTCCATGTACGAGGTGCGTGAGATTGTCAATAAGCTCAAGTACCGAACGGTGGCAGAGGAGTTACTGGAACTCGAGCGACTCTTTGACCTATCTGATATCGTCTTGACCGTGGATAGTAGCCTTGACTTAGACAGCCTGTCACCCGTTAGCCAGTCTACCTTGTCCATGGTGCTTCGTGAACTGGCCAATAATGTCATCAAACATAGCCAGGCCGATAGCTGTCAGATTCGTCTAAGCCGTGATCATGGTATTGTCCTTGAGTTTGAGGATGATGGTTGTGGCTTTGAGGAAGTCACTGGACAAGAACTACACAGTATCAGAGAGCGCCTCAGTTTGGTCGATGGAGACTTGGAAATTCTGTCTCAATCGCATCCAACCATTATTCGTGTACATTTAAAAGAGGGAGGAAAAGCATGAAATTATTAGTCGCTGAAGACCAGTCAATGTTGAGGGATGCCCTCTGTCAACTTCTTATGTTGGAAGACGATGTCGAAGAGGTCCATGCGGCCAGTGATGGTCAAGAAGCCATTGCTCTCTTGGAAAAAGAAGAAGTCGACGTAGCCGTTTTAGACATTGAAATGCCAGTTAAGACAGGCCTTGATGTCCTTGAGTGGATTCGAGCCAATCAAAGAGAAATAAAGGTCGTCATTGTGACTACTTTCAAACGAAAAGGCTATTTTAAACGAGCCCTTGCAGCCCAGGTGGATGCCTACGTGCTCAAAGAGCGTTCCATCAGTGACCTCATGGCGACCATCCATACCGTCCTAGCAGGTCAAAAGGAGTACTCACCAGAGCTTGTCGAAGGTGTCGCCTTTGACAATAATCCACTCAGTCAACGTGAACAAGAAGTCTTGGCCATGGTGGCCCAAGGTTCAACCAACCAAGAAATCGCTGAAAGCCTCTTTCTTTCAAATGGAACTATCCGAAATTACATGACAGCCATCCTGACCAAACTTGATGCAGGCAACCGAACAGAAGCCGTCCGCATTGCCAAAGAAAAAGACTGGCTGGGATGAGTAGAAATAGATAAGAATGAAGTCACCATATGGTGGCTTTTTTATTATCCTGTCCTATATAGAAAGTATTTTACATTTTTTCCAATATTTTGATTTATAATAGTGCTATAATTATAGATAATAATTTTGTCAATTCTAATAACAACCTCTAGATGAAAAGGAGATATCAAATGGTAGTTTCTGAAAAACGAATTGAAGACCTAAAAGGCCTAAAATTTAATGTTCCTTCATATCAAAGGGGATATCGCTGGACTGAACATGAGGTTACAACTCTTTTAGAAGACCTCTATACACATAGTAAACAAAACAGAGATTATAAGTACTGTTTGCAGCCCTTGATTGTTAAAAAGGTTTCAGATAATACTTATGATGTCGTTGATGGTCAACAGAGGCTAACAACGATCTTTATTTTTTTGAAATTTATGTCTGCTGAATTTAGTAGTGGTCGTAGAAGAAGTAATCAATATGATTACTTTGAGTTGGTTTATGAAACAAGAGAACAGAGTGCTAAGTATTTGAAAGAATTAAACTTTGACACTTATCAACAAATCGAAGATTATGATATTGATGCACATCATATCAGTAAGGCTTTTGCAGCCATAGATAAATGGGTAGAACGAAAAGACATTAATTCGGATAATGCTCTACACGATATTTATCAAGTCTTAACTGAGTCTGTTTTCTTTATTTGGTATGAAATTGATGAGACAGAAGACCCTATAAAACTATTTACCAAAGTTAACTTAGGTAAGATTCCTTTGACTAATGCTGAGCTCATTAAAGCTCTATTGTTAGATCAAACTAATTATGAATCTGAAAATGATAGTGAAAGGATTCAAAGGGGAATAGAATGGGATATTATTGAACATAGACTTCAAGAGGAATCATTTTGGAAGTTTCTTACAAATAGTGAGAATTATGTCACTAGGATAGATCTTTTGTTTAACCTACTTGAACATGAAACTTTAGAAATACCTCAAAATGATATTTATGCAACTTTTTACTCAATCTACGCAAAATATCAAAATGCTGAAAATAAATCGATTTTTATAAGTGAGTACTGGAATGAAGTCTACTTAAAATTTGAAGATTTGACCAATTGGTACAAGGATCTAAATAGATACCATTTAATCGGCTATCTCTTATCGGTTGACGATAAGAATATTGAAAAGGTCTTTGAGGCTACAAGAGGGAAGAAAAAGTCAGAAGCTTTTTATGAATTAAAAAAAATTGCTTATAAAACTTTGAAAAAAGATATAGGTTCTATCGAAGATTTTTCCTACAGTAGTAAGAAAAAAGAAATTAAGGATCTACTTTTACTGTTTAATCTCGTTACTTTGATTAATAAGAGTGAAAAACAATATCGATTTCCTTTTGATATTTATAAGAAAGAGAAATGGGATATCGAGCATATTCATGCTACGGCTGATGAGACTGCTGAGGCTGATGATAGTCTAGCTAATTTAACCTTGCTAGACTCTAATACGAATCGCTCTTATGGAAATAGCCCATTTGACCAAAAGCGTAGAATTATTCTTGAGGTTGATGCGGAAGGAAAATTTGTACCTGTTTGTACGCGCAATGTGTTCTTGAAAGTCTATAGCAATGAGGTAGATGGATTTGACGACTGGACTGATAAGGATAAAGACAGTTATATTCAAGCGATAAAACAGGAATTCAACCAATTTTTTGGAGATTATGAGGAGTAGTCATGCAAGAGATTAATGTAAAATATAACTTAAAATCATTGTTAGAAAATTATCGAGTCGTAATTCCATTGATTCAGCGAGACTATGCACAAGGAAGAAAGGATAAAAGAACTACCGAAGTTCGAAAAAAATTACTCCAGGATATAAATACTGCCTTACTTGACGCAAACGTTGGACCACTTGATTTGAATTTTATTTATGGAAAATCAACCAATGGGAAGTTTATTCCATTAGATGGGCAACAACGTCTGACAACTTTATTCTTGGTTTATCTTTTTGCCTACAGGAATAATGACGAGTGTGACTTTCTAGGTAATTTTTCTTATAAAACTAGAAAGTCTTCTACACAATTTTTCAAGAGTCTATTTGAGAACAGAAAGAATATCTTTACAGAAACAAAAAGTCCTTCCGAAATCATAACAGATGAACCATGGTTTGCAGATTCATGGCAGTTAGATCCAACTGTACAAGGTGCCTTGAAGACACTAGATGACATTTCTGCTTCTTTCGATTATGGGTTCGATTATGTTTCAATTTTATCTGATTCTAATAACCAAAAACTTGTCTTCAATTTTCTAGATATTGATAAACTTGGTTCAGAAGATGAGCTCTATATCAAACTGAATTCTAGGGGGCGTCCATTAACTGACTTTGAAAATTTTAAAGCAAGATTAATTGATAGAATAAAGAAAATAGATAGTCATTTAGAGAGGGAATTTTCCCAAAATATTGATACAAAATGGACTGATGTTATTTGGAATATTGATAAAAATGCCTTTGACACCAACTTTTTAAATTTATTTGAAATTGCGCTTATCAATAATTTAGATAGCCTGGATTATTCTAAACGTGATAATTGGACTCTTGAAATTGACTTTGAAACTATAGAAATAAGTCATATAGAAATAATTGTATCTGTTCTTGATTTCCTCTCCAAGAATAAAATGACTGATGCTTCATCTATCTTAGAATGTTCAATAGTTAACAAAACTCTGAAGGATAGGGTTTACTTTCACGTTATTTCAACATTCATTGAACATCAGGGTGATACATTAGATACTAGCTATAAAAACTGGTACCGTATCTTTAGGAACCTGATTAATAACTCAGTTATAGATTCTCAAGATTCATATGAACGGGCAATCAAGGGGATTAATGAACAAATCGAACATACTTCAGACCTGCTAGAATATCTAGCCGAGGGAAATAGAATTAATGGTTTCAGTATTGACCAAGTTGACGAAGAGATTGAAAAAGCTAAATTGATAACAGCAGATGATTCCTATAGAGAGATTATTGAAGTTGCTGAAAATCATCGCTATTTTGATGGTCAGATTCGAAGTTGCTTCTACTTCGAAGAGAATGATTTGCCAAGCAGAAAGATTGATGATATTTCAATCTATTGGAATAAAATATCAAAAATGTTTACTGAAATAGAGCCTAAAGAAGGTCTATTAATGCGGGCAGCTTTGCTAGCTCTAGGAGACTATACAATGACTACAGCTAATAATTATAAAACGCTGTATCGGGATAATTCAAATGAGTCTTCTGGGTATGCACCAAGCCTTAAAAGTTTATTTTCATCTCGAAATGAGTATGTCAAAAGATTACTTGATGAAGTAGATATTACCAAGCCACTAGATGGTGAGTATCGTCGTATTATCCAAGACAATATTAGTCATCTGACTCCTCAGGAATGGCGTTATGCCTTCATTTCTTATTATGAAACCATGTTTAGTAAAATGGATTCTTCACAATATAGAATGAAATCTCCGTTCTGGCTTAATCGGTCAGAAGAGATGTTGTTAATTCCCAATAAGAGCTCTAGTGCTAGAAACTATGATATTCATTTGATAGCCCTAGAAGAAAAACTAAAGGAATTAGGAATACAATCTTATTATCAAAGTGAGAAAGGGATTGAAAGTACCAATAGGATTCTTTATGTAAACGAAGTATATGAAGTCAGATTTCGAGGAAATCATTTTAGCCTTAATTTAATAGGTGGTGAAGAAGCAGAGGAAGAACATTTTGATCCTACGCTATCATTTTTGGATATAGCAGAATACTTGAATAATAAATTGCACTAATATTATCACAAAGGCTAGTGAAGTTCACACTGGCCTTTGTGTATTAAATCTCAATTTTTATTGTAAGCTAGTATAAAAAAGACTTGAGATAATTACGAATAGAATGAGGATAATGATATTATATTCTAGAAGTTATAATCAAGCATGAGGTCGATTAATGAAAGAAGAAAATAATTTGCAAGGGAAAACCAGTCGCCTTTTATATTTTATGTCTGAATTGGAAAAGGGGCATAAGGTTAATAAAACTGATTACCTTAAACGTTTTAATATCGCCGAGCGAACCTTTAAAGATGATTTAAGGGAATTAAAGGAAAATCTAAAAATACTTAGAGATGACATGAAAATAAAGTATTCTCGACTTGCAGGAACCTATGAGGCAGAATATAACCATGGTTATGGTAACTTAAAGTACAACCAGGCCGTCATCTTGTCTAAGATTCTTTTAGAAAGTAGAGCACTACGTGTTGAGGAAGTTAGAGAAATCATTGATACCTTTGTAGAGAGAGCTGTTGATGATAGGGAACGTCAGCGTATTAGAAACTTTACGGAACGGGAACTAGAGGAGTATAAGGAATTATCGATTTACAGGGACAATAAGAGTAAATCAATCTTGCCTCATCTATCCGCTATTTTTGATGCTATTGAGAATCAGAAGCCTCTTTCTTTTAAGTATACGAAATACCAAGGTAAGGATGCCGATTATGATGTGTTACCGGTCTCGATTATGTTTAATGACCATTATTTTTATTGTATGGCATATAAAGTTGAAGAAAAAGATGGAAGATTAAAAATAGATACAAGGAGTCTGCGTAATTTTCGACTGGATCGTTTTAAAACTGTTCATCGTTCGAAGCATAATACAGAATTAATATTAAGTTCTGAGGAATTAACTCAAATTTTGTCAGATAGTGATGTTCGTTATCATACTTTCTTGATGTTTTCAGATACGGAAAAATTTCGGATTAGATTCAGATATGTTGGTCAGTTTTGGGAAGTACTTGAAGATGATATCCCTGCACTTAAAGTTATTGAGAAAGATACAAGGAGTACAGTTCCTAGGGTAATATATGAAATTGAAACCTATGGCAGAGATAGTTTTCAACGTTATATTGATCGATTTAATGGGGTGTTTACTATACTTGAACTAGAAAAAATAAATAAGTAAAATTGACACTTATTTTAAATAGCATTTCGCAAAAAAACAGAAGTACGTTTTATACGTACTTTTTTTGTTGTATTGTTTGAAAGTATAAAACAGATGGACAATGATATGTTTAAGGTACTTGTATTGTGTATTTCTGGTGATAAAATATAGTTGTAAATAAATAATGCAAAACAAAAGTACAGCATTTATTACCAAAAGGAGGAAAGCAAAATGTCTAAAATTAGAAAGATTATTTATAGAAACAAAATGAAACTAATGGAGAACAGACACTCAACAAAAGGTGTTTATTGTCATGGAGCTAAAAAAAATAAAATAGTTTATGAGACTAATGCCAAAGCACTTCGTGCAGTAATGTTGTGTGAGGATCAAACCATTCGTACTTATTATTGTCATTATTGTGCAGGATTTCATACAACCTCAAGACCTGAACATGATGAATTAGATGATTTGTATATGTTTGCGAGAGCATATGTTTGTTAATGGTTAACACTAATAATGAACATAAACAAGGAAAACACATCTTTTCAGTGTGAAGTGTTGAAATTCATTCAATAGTTTAGGGATAAGAAATTTTATTTTAAAGGGAGAGAAATTATTATGAACCTTATCATATTTTTTACCACAATTAATGTGTTAACATTCATGGCTTATGGAATTCTTTTTTGCATGAAATTAAAAATTAAGCGACTTGAAAAAGAAAACGAAAAGATTGAAGCTCGAAGAAAGATATATTTAGCCATTTTGGAGGATGACGAAGATGCATTGTTAGCCATTATGAAGAAGGACAAAGAGTTATTGTTAGATGTGATAAATGGACTTTAATATATTTTTTCGTTTTTTAGATGAAGACTTTCATCTTTTCCATAGCTTGGTTCTAAAGCTTACAACTACTTGAAGCAATTGTTCAAAGGAATTTTTATCATTGTGTAAAGTTATGATTTATACTCACAGAACTCAAAAAAGTAATTATTCCAAATTCTTTTTAGATTGTCTATCATTAAGTCACCATATGGTGGCTTTTTTGTGCCTTATAATCTATCTAAACATTCACAAGCAAGAATGAGAGAAGTTGAAATGAGCCTCTACAGGAATATGTAGAGGCTTTGATGAATTATTGAATTGTGTCATTTTGTTTAGTGAATTAGACGGGTGGTTTTGATTTTTTCAAGTATCAAAACTATTTTCTCTTTTGAGAGAATAACACTTGGTTTCCTTTTTTAACTGCTTTATAATAGAGTAATACTAAGGTCTTCTGCTGTGATAAAGAAGGCAGATTTTAGGAGATGAGAAATTGGCTTTTTGTGTTTAGAGGACACGGTTTGTTGATTTTTTACTGTAGGAGATAGATATGGCAATGATAGAAGTGCAACATCTTCAGAAAAATTTTGTGAAGACAGTTAAGGAGCCAGGATTGAAGGGAGCTTTGCGCTCCTTTGTTCATCCTGAAAAGCAGACCTTTGAAGCGGTCAAGGATTTAACTTTTGAAGTTCCAAAAGGGCAGATTTTAGGATTTATCGGGGCAAATGGTGCTGGGAAGTCAACCACCATCAAAATGCTGACAGGGATTTTAAAACCGACATCGGGTTTTTGTCGGATTAACGGCAAGATTCCACAGGACAATCGCCAAGATTATGTCAAGGATATTGGAGTCGTTTTCGGACAACGCACCCAGCTATGGTGGGATTTGGCACTGCAAGAGACCTACACGGTCTTGAAGGAGATTTACGATGTGCCAGACTCGCTTTTCCATAAGCGCATGGACTTTTTGAATGAAGTTTTGGATTTGAAGGAATTTATCAAAGATCCTGTGCGGACTCTTTCACTAGGTCAACGGATGCGGGCGGATATTGCGGCTTCCTTGCTTCACAATCCCAAAGTTCTCTTTTTAGATGAGCCGACTATTGGTTTGGATGTGTCGGTCAAGGATAACATTCGTCGGGCCATTACTCAGATTAATCAGGAGGAAGAGACAACTATTCTCTTGACCACTCACGACTTGAGCGACATTGAGCAACTCTGTGATCGGATTTTTATGATTGACAAGGGGCAGGAGATTTTTGATGGGACGGTGAGTCAGCTCAAGGAGACCTTTGGCAAGATGAAGACTCTCTCCTTTGACCTGACGCCAGGTCAAAATCATCTAGTCTCTCATTATGAGGGCTTGCCTGATATGTCCATTGATAGACAAGGAAATACTCTCAATATTGAATTCGATAGTTCCCGCTACCAGTCGGCCGATATTATCAAGCAAACCTTATCTGATTTTGAAGTCCGTGATTTGAAGATGGTAGATACAGATATTGAAGATATTATCCGTCGCTTCTATCGAAAGGAGCTCTAAGATGGTCAAATTGTGGAGACGTTATAAACCCTTTATCAATGCAGGGATTCAGGAGTTGATTACCTATCGAGTCAACTTTATTCTCTATCGGATTGGTGATGTCATGGGGGCTTTTGTGGCCTTTTATCTCTGGAAGGCAGTCTTTGACTCCTCCCAGGAGCCTTTGATTCAGGGCTTCAGTATGGCAGATATCACTCTCTACATCATCATGAGTTTTGTGACCAATCTTTTGACCAGGTCTGATAGCTCCTTTATGATTGGGGAGGAGGTCAAGGATGGCTCCATTATCATGCGCTTGCTGAGGCCAGTGCATTTTTCGGCCTCTTACCTTTTCACCGAACTTGGCTCCAAGTGGTTGATTTTTATCTCTGTTGGACTGCCATTTTTAAGTGTCATTGTTTTGATGAAAATCTTATCTGGGCAAGGTATTGTAGAAGTGCTGGGATTAACTGTCCTTTATCTCTTTAGCTTAACTCTGGCTTATCTGATTAACTTTTTCTTTAACATCTGCTTTGGATTTTCAGCCTTTGTCTTTAAAAATCTTTGGGGTTCCAATCTACTCAAGACTTCCATAGTGGCCTTTATGTCTGGAAGTTTGATTCCCTTGGCTTTCTTTCCAAAGGTGGTTTCAGCTATTCTCTCCTTCTTGCCTTTTTCATCCTTGATTTACACTCCGGTTATGATCATTGTTGGGAAATACGATGCCAGTCAGATTCTTCAAGCGCTTTTGCTTCAGTTCTTCTGGCTTATAGTGATGGTGGGCTTGTCTCAGTTGATTTGGAAACGAGTCCAGTCATTTATCACTATTCAAGGAGGTTAGTATGAAAAAATATCAACGCATGCATCTGATTTTTATCAGACAATACATCAAGCAAATCATGGAATACAAGGTTGATTTTGTAGTAGGTGTCTTGGGAGTCTTTCTGACTCAAGGTCTGAACCTCTTGTTTCTCAATGTCATCTTTCAACACATCCCCTCGCTAGAAGGTTGGACCTTTCAAGAGATTGCCTTTATCTATGGATTTTCCTTAATTCCCAAGGGATTAGATCATCTCTTTTTTGACAATCTCTGGGCTTTAGGTCAACGACTAGTTCGAAAAGGGGAGTTTGACAAGTATTTGACTCGTCCTATCAACCCTCTCTTTCATATTCTGGTTGAGACCTTTCAGATTGATGCCTTGGGGGAACTTTTGGTCGGTTGCATTCTATTGGGAACAACAGTATCAAGCATTGCTTGGACGCTTCCCAAATTCCTGATTTTCCTAGTCTGTATTCCATTTGCTACCTTGATTTATACTTCCTTGAAAATAGCGACAGCCAGTATCGCTTTTTGGACTAAACAGTCAGGCGCCATGATTTATATTTTTTATATGTTCAATGATTTTGCCAAGTACCCGATTTCCATTTACAATTCGCTCCTTCGTTGGTTGATCAGTTTTATCGTGCCATTTGCCTTTACGGCTTACTATCCTGCCAGTTATTTCTTGCAGGGTAAGAATGGGCTCTTTGATATCGGTGGTTTGATTCTGATTTCCCTTGTCTTCTTTTTCATTTCCCTCAAACTCTGGGATAGGGGCTTGAATGCCTACGAAAGTGCTGGCTCGTAAGGGGGAAAGTAAGACTAAAATCAAGAAAGGAACTTATGATGTTTACAATTGAAGAAGTCAAGGATGAAGATCAAAAAATGGCAGTTGTTGATGAGGTTTTAAAGGATTTGCCAGAATGGTTTGGAATACCTGAAAGCACGCAAGCCTACATCGAAGGAGCCAAAGATTTGCAAGTTTGGGCAGCCTATCAGGAGAGTGATTTGACTGGATTTGTAAGCTTGTCCTATTCTAGTGAAGAGTGTGCAGAGATTGATTGTCTCGGCGTAAAAAAGCTAATCAAGGTAGAGGAATTGGGAGTCAATTGCTTGCTACTTTAGAAAGTGAAGCACGCAAACAAGTAGACTACCTACAGGTAAAAACAGTAGCAGAAGGCTCTAATAAAGATTATGATCGAACAAATGTCTTTTATCGAAGTGTTGGTTTTAAAAAATTAGAGATTTTTCCTCAACTATGGGATCCCCAGAATCCTTGCCAGATTTTGATAAAGAAAATCGTTTAAAACTTCCTGACAAAAAATTGAGAGTGCCATACTATAAAAGTGTTAGCCAATTTAGCTCAGTTGGTAGAGCAAGGCACTCGTAAAGTCTAGGTTATAGGTAGATAAACGACTGAGGATTTGAAAAAATAGATATGTAGAAGATAACCGTTAAGTCTTATTCTTAGCGGTTTTTTATATTGTTTAATAGCGCTGATATTTCATTAATGATGTTTGACTTTGTGATGTTGCTAGTGCTTTAAGTTGATTGCTACTATTTTTGATGGTGTGAATGTTCTGATAATGTACCCCAGCTAACTACGAAAGTTTTTGACTCTATGTTTTTAACGCTTATTAAAAAATAAATTAATGTAGGTTAATTTTTCTTGACTTAAATTTTTTAAATGATATACTATTTTTCTGGAGAGCTAACAATTATATATAAATGTACTACTCTATTTCCTAGATAATACTTATACTCGATGAAAATCAAAGAGCAAACTAGAAAACTATCCGCAGGTTGCTCAAAGCACTGCTTTGAGGTTGTAGATAGAACTGACGAAGTCAGTAACCATACATACGCTAAGACGACGTTGACGCGGTTTGAAGCGATCTTCGAAGAGTATTAGTAAAACTTTTTATAACAAATGCTAGCAAAGTTAAAGTGCCCTATTGTAAAATGAAGTGCAACACAAAAGACATGTTCATCTGATATACTAGAGTTGCGAAAAACAGTATAAAGGAAGATGAACATGTCCACTAATTATTCTACCACAAATCAATCATACAAGCACTTATCTGAAGCTGAGCGAGGGGAAATTGAAGCTTATTTAAGCGTAGGACTCAAACCTGCTGAGATTGCTCGTAGACTAGGGAGAAATCGCTCTACTATTACTCGTGAAATTAATCGTGGTTCCATAACACAAGTGAAAAAAGTAAATGGGCAAAAGGTCTATTACCAACACTATTATGCAGATGCTGCTCATAACCGTTATCGTCATGCTAGAGAAGCCAGCTATTATTTGAAACTGGATTCCGTATCGGATGACTTTCTGAGAGCATTTACAGAAGCAATGAGAGAGAAACCAAGGGTGCATAGCGTGGATACCTTTGTTCATACCTATAGACTCCAACATGTAGATGCAGTTGTTCCTTCAACCAAGACGCTCTATAACTATATCCATCAAGGATTGTTAGAGATTAAGGTCATTGATTTGCCAAGAGCAGTGCGGATCCGTAAGAAATTTACCAAGCGCCCCTCTACCAAGAAACATCTAGGAAAGTCAATTGAAGAAAGGCCAGAAGAAATCAATAATCGTTCCCGTTTTGGAGATTGGGAAATCGATTCTGTTCTGGGTGGAAAGACAATAGGAGAACCTTCTATTCTAACCTTGGTAGAACGACAAACACGCTATGCTGTCACAAAGAAACTCGTGGAAAAGAAAGCAGAGTATGTCAATCAAGCAGTCTTAGAGTGTATGAAACTTTATCCCATTAAGTCCATAACTGCAGATAATGGAAACGAATTTTCATCATTGAGTAAGATAGAGGGATTAGATGTTTATTTTGCACATGCCTATTCATCTTATGAACGAGGTACAAATGAGAATTTCAATGGACTACTAAGAGAGTTCATTCCGAAGGGGTGTTCGTTAAAAGAACTAAATCAGAATCTTTTAGAGGACTATACAAAGGCTATCAATGAAAGACCTAGACGAATTCATGGCTATCAGTCCGCAAAAAAGCTGTTTGAGCTAACTCAAACAGCTTGAAAGATACTCACTTAATCAGAGGAACATCTTTGTTGCACTTGACTTGACAATTAGGGGCAAAGTTAAAGTTTACTATCTATTGGAAGTTAAATAAATATGTAAGGAATTAAAATGAAAAAAAGTACAGTATTGTCATTAACCACAGCTGCAGTTATTTTAGCAGCATATGTCCCTAATGAGGTAATCCTAGCAGATACACCTAGTTCTGAAGATTCTTTAAAAATATCTGATAAAGAAACAGTAGTAGGTAAACAAAACGAAAACAAAGAAAAACTTGAAGATATTCATAATGTTATAGAAACTTCAAAGGATACTGAAGAAAAGAAAACAACAATTATTGAGGAAAAAGAAGTTGTTAGTAAAAATCCTGTGATAGACAATAACACTAGCAATGAAGAAGCAAAAATCAAAGAAGAAAATTCCAATCAATCCCAAGGAGATAAAGCGGACTCGTCTGCAAGTAAAGACCCAGAAAGTCCCAAAAAAGAGGATAAACTTGTCTATATTGCTGAATTTAAAGATAAAGAATCTGGAGAAAAAGCAATCAAGGAACTATCAAATCTTAAGAATACAAAAGTTTTATATACTTATGATAGAATTTTTAACGGTAGCGCTATTGAAACAACCAAAGATACTCTGGACATAATTAAACTAATAGAAGGTATTTCATCGGTTGAAAGGTCACAAAAAGTCCAACCTATGATGAATCATGCTAGAAAAGAAATTGGAGTTGAAGAGGCAATCGATTACCTAAAATCTATCAATGCACCATTTGGGAAAAACTTTGATGGTAGAGGTATGGTCATTTCAAATATCGATACGGGAACGGATTATAGGCATAAGGCCATGAGGATTGATGATGATGCTAAAGACTCAATGAGATTTAAAAAAGAAGACTTAAAAGGTACTGATAAAAATTTCTGGTTGAGTGATAAAATCCCTCATGCTTTCAATTATTATAATGGTGGTAAAATTACTGTAGAAAAAGCTGATGATGGAAGCGATTATTTTGATCCACATGGGATGCATATTGCAGGGATTCTTGCGGGAAATGATACTGAAAAAGATATTAAAAACTTTAACGGAATAGATGGAATTGCTCCTAATGCACAGATTTTCTCTTATAAAATGTACTCTGACGCAGGATCTGGCTTCGCAGGAGATGAAACAATGTTTCATGCTATTGAAGATTCGATCAAACACAATGTCGATGTTGTTTCGATATCATCTGGCTTTACAGGAACAGGTCTTGTAGGTGAGAAATATTGGCAAGCTATTAGAGCATTAAGAAAAGCAGGCATTCCAATGGTTGTAGCTACGGGTAACTATGCGACTTCTGCTTCAAGTTCTTCATGGGATTTAGTGGCAAATAATAATCTGAAAATGACCGACACTGGAAATGTAACACGAACTGCAGCACATGAAGATGCGATAGCAGTCGCATCTGCTAAAAATCAAACAGTTGAGTTTGATAAAGTTAACATAGGTGGAGAAAGTTTTAAATACAGAAATATAGGTGCCTTTTTCGATAAGAATAAAATCATAACAAATGAAGATGGATCAAAAGCTTCTAGTAAATTAAAATTTGTATATATAGGCAAGGGGCAAGACAAAGATTTGATAGGATTGGATCTTAGAGGCAAAATTGCAGTAATGGATAGAATTTATACAAAGGAGTTAAAAAATGCTTTTAAACGTGCAACGGATAAGGGTGCACGTGGCATTATGGTTGTAAATACTGTAAATTACTACAATAGAGATAATTGGACAGAGCTTCCAGCTATGGGATATGAGGAGGATGAAGGAACTACTAGTCAAGTTTTTTCAATTTCAGGAGATGATGGTGTAAAGTTATGGAACATGATTAACCCTGATAAAAAAACTGAGGTTAAAAGGAATAATAAAGAAGATTTTAAAGATAAATTGGAGCAATACTATCCAATTGATATGGCAAGCTATAATTCTAATAAACCGAATGTAGGTGACGAAAAAGAGATTGACTTTAAGTTTGCACCTGACACAGACAAAGAACTGTATAAAGAAGAGATCATCGTTCCAGCAGGGTCCACATCTTGGGGACCAAGAATAGATTTACTTTTAAAACCAGATGTTTCAGCACCCGGTAAAAATATTAAATCCACTCTCAATGTCATTAATGGGAAATCAACTTATGGTTATATGTCAGGGACTAGTATGGCAACTCCAATCGTGGCAGCTTCTACTGTTTTGATTAGACCAAAATTAAAGGAAATGCTTGAAAGACCTGTGTTGAAAAATCTTAAGGGAGATGACAAAATAGATCTTACAAGTCTTACAAAAATAGCCCTACAAAATACTGCACGCCCTATGATGGATGCAACTTCTTGGAAAGAAAAAAGTCAATATTTTGCATCACCTAGACAACAGGGAGCAGGGCTAATTAATGTTGCCAATGCTTTGAGAAATGAAGTCGTAGCTACTTTTAAAAACACGGATTCTAAAGGTTTGGTAAACTCTTATGGTTCTATTTCTCTTAAAGAAATAAAAGGAGATAAAAAATATTTTACAATTAAGCTTCACAATACATCAAACAGACCTTTAACCTTTAAAGTTTCAGCATCTGCTATAACTACAGATGCTCTAACTGACAGACTCAAACTGGATGAAACATACAAAGATGAAAAATCTCCAGATGGTAAGCAAATTGTTCCAGAAATCCACCCAGAAAAAATCAAAGGAGCAAATATTACATTTGAGCATGACACTTTCACTATAGGTCCAAATTCTAGCTTTGATTTAAATGCGGTTATAAATGTTGGGGAGGCTAAAAACAAAAATAAATTTGTAGAATCATTTATTCATTTTGAGTCAGTGGAAGAAATGGAAGCTCTGAACTCCAACGGGAAGAAAATAAACTTCCAACCTTCTTTATCGATGCCTCTAATGGGATTTGCTGGGAATTGGAACCACGAACCAATCCTTGATAAATGGGCCTGGGAAGAAGGTTCAAAATCAAAAACAATGGAAGGTTATGATGATGATGGCAAACCGAAAATTCCAGGAACCTTAAATAAGGGGATTGGTGGAGAAGGTATAGATAAATTTAATCCAGCAGGAGTTATACAAAATAGAAAAGATAAAAATACAACATCCCTAGATCAAAATCCAGAATTGTTTGCTTTCAATAACGAAGGGATCAACGCACCATCATCAAGTGGTTCTAATATTGCTAAAATTTATCCTTTAGATTCAAATGGAAATCCTCAAGATGCTCAACTTGGGAGAGGATTAACACCTTCTCCACTTGTATTAAGAAGTGCAGAAGAAGGATTGATTTCAATAGTAAATACAAATAAAGAGGGAGAAAATCAAAGAGACTTAAAAGTCATTTCGAGAGAACACTTTATTAGAGGAATTTTAAACTCTAAGAGAAATGATGCAAAGGGAATCAAATCTTCTAAGCTAAAAGTTTGGAGCGACTTGAAATGGGATGGACTCATCTATAACCCTAGAGGTAGAGAAGAAAATGCACCAGAAAGCAAGGATACCAAAGATCCTGCTACTAAGATAAGAGGACAATTTGAACCGATTGCAGAAGGTCAATATTTCTATAAATTTAAATATAGATTAACTAAAGATTACCCATGGCAGGTTTCCTATATTCCTGTAAAAATTGATAATACAGCCCCTAAGATTGTTTCGGTTGATTTTTCAAATCCTGAAAAAATTAAGTTGATTACAAAGGATACTTATCACAAGGTAAAAGATCAATACAAGAATGAAACCTTATTTGCGAGAGATCAAAAAGAACATCCTGAAAAATTTGACGAGATTGCAAACGAAGTTTGGTATGCAGGCGCTGCTCTGGTTAATGAAGATGGAGAGGTTGAGAAAAATCTTGAAGTAACTTATGCAGGTGAGGGTCAAGGAAGAAATAGGAAACTAGACAAAGACGGAAATACTATTTATGAAATTAATGGTGCAGGAGATTTAAGAGGAAAAATCATTGAAGTCATTGCATTAGATGGATCTAGCAATTTCACAAAGATTCATAGAATTAAATTTGCTGATCATGCTGATGAAAAGGGGATGATTTCCTATTATCTAGTAGATCCTGATCAAGATTCATCTAAATACCAAAAGCTTGGCGAGATTTCCGAATCTAAATTTAAAAATTTAGAAAATAGAAAAGAGGATAGTCTTAAAAAAGATACAACTGAGGAAGAAAATCATCAAGAAAATGAAGAGTCTATCGAAGAAAAATCAAGCTTGACTATTCATAAAACTATTTCAACAATTAGAGATTTTGAAAGTAAAGACTTAAAGAAACTCATTAAAAAGAAATTTAGAGAAGTTGATGACTTTACAAGTGAAACTGGTAAGAGAACAGAGGAATACGATTATAAATACGATGATAAGGGAAATATCATTGCTTATGACGATGGTAGTGCCTTACAATATGAAACTGAAAAACTTGACGAAATCAAATCAAAAATTTATGGTGTTCTAAGCCCGTCTAAAGATGGACACTTTGAAATTCTTGGAAAGATAAGTAATGTTTCTAAAAATTCCAAGGTATATTACGGCAATAACTATAGATCTGTAGAAATCAAAACGACTAAGTATGATTTCCACTCAAAAACGATGACATTTGATTTATACGCTAATATTAATGATATTGTGGATGGATTAGCTTTTGCAGGAGATATGAGATTCTTTGTTAAAGATGATGATCAGATAAAAGCTGAAACTAAAATTAGAATGCCTGAAAAAAATAAGGAAACTAAAACAGAATATCCCTATACATCAAGTTATGGGAATGTAATAGAATTAGGAGAAGGTGATCTTTCAAAGAACAAACCAAACAATTTAACGGAAATGGAATCTGGTAAAATCTATTCTGATTCAGAAAAACAACAATATCTGTTAAAGGATAACATCATTCTAAGAAAAGGCTATGCACTAAAAGTGACTACCTATAATCCTGGAAAAACGGATATGTTAGAAGGAAATGGAGTTTATAGCCAGGAAGATATAGCAAAAATACAAAAGGCCAATCCTAATCTAAGAGTCCTATCAGAAAAAATAATTTATGCTGATAGTAGAAATGTTGAAGATGGAAGAAGTACTCAATCAGTATTAATGTCGGCTTTGGATGGCTTTAACATTGTAAAATATCAAGTGTTTACCTTTAAAATGAATGATAAAGGGGAGGCAATCGATAAAGATGGAAATCTTGTAACAGATTCTTCTAAACTGGTATTATTTGGTAAAGATGATAAAGAGTATCATGGGGAGGATGAGTCCAACGTAGAAGCTATAAAAGAAGATGGCTCTATGTTATTTATTGATGCAAAACCAGTAAATCTTTCAATGGACAAGAACTACTTTAATCCATCTAAATCTAATAAAATTTATGTACGAAATCCAGAATTTTATTTAAGAGGTAAGATTTCTGATAAGGGTGGTTTTAACTGGGAGTTGAGAGTTAATGAATCGGTTGTAGATAATTATTTAATCTACGGAGATTTACACATTGATAACACTAGAGATTTTAATATTAAGCTTAATGTTAAAGACGGTGACATCATGGACTGGGGAATGAAAGACTATAAAGCAAACGGATTCCCAGATAAGGTAACAGATATGGATGGAAATGTTTATCTTCAAACTGGCTATAGCGATTTGAATGCGAAAGCGGTTGGAGTACACTATCAATTTTTATATGATAATGTTAAACCAGAAGTAAACATTGATCCTAAGGGAAATACTAGTATTGAATATGCTGACGGAAAATCTGTAGTCTTTAATATCAATGATAAAAGAAATAATGGATTCGATGGTGAGATTCAAGACAAACATATTTATGTAAATGGAAAAGAATATAAATCATTTGATGATATTAAACAACTAACAGATAAGACACTAAACATTAAGATTGTTGTAAAAGATTTTGCAAGAAATACAACCGTAAAAGAATTCATTTTAAACAAAGATACGGGAGAGGTAAGCGAACTAAAACCTCATACGGTAACTGTGACCATTCAAAATGGAAAAGAAATGAGTTCAACGATAGTGTCGGAAGAAGATTTCATTTTACCTGTCTATAAGGGTGAATTAGAAAAAGGATATCAATTTGATGGCTGGGAAATTTCTGGTGTCGAAGGGAAAAAAGATGCTGGCTATGTTATTAATGTATCAAAAGATACTCTTATAAAACCTGTATTCAAGAAAATAGAGGAGAAAAAGGAGGAGGAAAATAAACCTACTTTTGATGTATCGAAAAAGAAAGATAACGTGCAAGAAAATCATAGTCACTTAGATGAAAATTACAAAAAGGAGGATTTACAAAGAGAAAATCATTCACACAAATCTGATTCAACTAAGGATGTCACAGCTAAAGTTCCTGATGAAAATGATAAAAACTTTGAAAATAAGAAGGAAGTTTATCTTAATGAACCAGAGAACATAGATAATAAACATACCAATATTGATAGTAAATCAACTACTAACAATGATAGGTTGCCAAAAACCAGAACAGTTAGCGAAGTCTTCATGTCATTAGTTGCCGGAATAATGTTTACCTTAGGTGCGTTTCTTGGATTAAAGAAAAAAGATCAAGATTAAGACAAAGCTATAGAAAAATGGTTTGTGTACTGAGATAGTGTGATGATGAAACAGTTTTGTGAAAATAGCCATTTATAACTCAATTATTTAGTTTACTTTACTATTGATACTCTTTTTGGATTTATTAATGTACTTAGTTTCGACAACTAATGAATTGATTGAAAGGGTTAGTATTGATAATATTGGTCATATTAATTAGAAAATAGAGTCTATCAAAATTTAAAGGCTAATAGAGGTGATGAGATAATTTCAAGGAATTAAGTAGCGTTTGGTTGCTTAATTCCTTTTTATTATGTGACTATTAGTCTGTTTCGCTCCGAAGGTGCGAAACAAATAAACCACCCGCTATGATTGATATGCCCCCTGTCAAGTAGACAGGTTAAATATGGCTCTTTGTCAACTGTAGTGGGTGACGAAAAGCTAACATCTAGAGAGAACCTGATAGGTTTTCTCTTTTTGTATGTTCAGAGTGATGAAAACACGCTTCCTAAAGTTAATAAAGTTTCTAAAACCGAAGCCCAGACGTTTGATGTCTTTGATAAGCTTATTGATCCCCTCCAATTTTGCATTTGAGTAATGTGTTTCTAGTGCGTTTTTGATGTATGGTTTGTGTCTAAGGAAGGTCAAGCATAATTAAGATAAGAAAGAGAAACGATATGAAAACCACAATTTTTACATTTCACCCTCAATTAAAAACGGGCTCACGCATTAATAAAGAACTGGCAACAGCTGCTGCTGGAGCTGGTTATGACGTGCGAGATATGTACCAACTGTATCCCAATTTTGACATTGATGTCAAAACGGAGCAAAAGATTCTAGAGGTAAGTGATCGCATTGTACTCCAGTTCCCAATTTATTGGTACCAAACGCCAGCCCTCATGAAACAGTGGTTTGACGTTGTTTTTGAATACGGTTGGGCCTATGGTTCGACTGGTACTGCCTTACAAGGCAAGGACGTCATGTTGGTAGCTAGTTTTGGAGCTGGGCAAGATGACTACACGAGAAACGGCCGCTTCCATGTAACAATTGAAGAGATTTTAAAGCCTATCACTACGATTCAGTATTTGACAGGTCTAACATTTCTGGAACCTCTTATCATAACTGGTACTTTAAACATGGATCAAGAGTTATTATCAAATAAAGTAAATAAATACCTACAAATAATATAAATAAGACATATCAACCCTCTATAAATGGAATATACTTTATTATTTTTCTGTTTCAAACAATAAAGCATCAATCAATATACTTGAATACTAGTGGATATTATTGAGTATATTTCATATTGTCCAATTAGGACAATACATAAAATTTTTCCTCTATACTTTTCCTTAGGAGAAAGATTGATGTACCGACGTTTAAGGGATTTGAGAGAAGACAATGATTTCACTCAAAAATTCGTTGCCGAAAAACTTTCGTTTACTCAACGATATTCAGGAAAGATAAGAAGCATCTGAGTTTAACTTCAGATGCTTCTTTGGTAGTTATTACATTTGGAATGAATCATGTTTAAAATGTTGATGATATATTTTCTATTTTATGTTTAAATCTTTTTCCATTTCCATTTTAAGATTTTTTATGAAGACTTGATCACCAAAAGCTTCAGCTAGTACGGTAGCTGTATTATAGAGCTCAGTCGCTTTATCTCTATTGTTCTCATAGAACAGATAATATTTTGCTTCAAAAACTATGATACCTGGTTGATAGGAATGTTGCATACATGAATGCATAATCTCATACAATTTATCTACAACAGATTTCATGTCTTTATAGTCATGATGCATGACGTAAATACCAGCTATAGATGTTAGAGCTCCCATTAATTCAATATTAAACAGCTCTTCACCTTGTAATTCTTGTTTAATTAATTTACGTCTAAATTCGTCAATTATTCCTTTATCATAGTTAGAATCTTGACATCTATATGCGTAGTGTGAAATTAATAGAAGATCATTTAAAGAATATGTCTCTTTCTTCAAAGCTTGAGTTAAATAGTCTTCAAATACATATTCAATAATACTATCTTCCTCTCTGATCATAAAATCTAACGATTTTTCAAGGAGATCAATGGCTAGAAGCTCTTCCTCCGGTAGAAACTCAATATAGTTGTCGTAGAGTTCCTCAATATCTTTTAGCTTCTTCTTGATACGTTCGGGGTCGCCATAGACAGGAGACTTCATGAGTTTATATTTAGCCTGATAATAGTCTTCAGGAATGTCTAGTTTTGTTTCACCTAGCAAATAGTTGAGGGAAACTCCTAATTTATCACTGATATACTGCAGTTTGACAATAGTTGGTAATGAGCGACCGAGCTCAATTCTCATCAGTTGTTTGACAGTTAATTCATCTTCAGTATCACAAACTTGCTCTCGAGTTAACCCTTGTCGTTCACGTTCTTCACGAATTCTTTTTCCAATCTCGATTTTAATCTCTTCAGACATCTGTATTTCCTTTGAGTTTTAATTATATAATAATATACCTTAAAATCATGTGAATGAAAAGACTCCAGGGATTTGTCTTTTTATGGTTAGAGAAAAAGATGGGGAATAAACAAAATAACCATCTAACACTCAGTTTAGATGGTTGTGGTTTGGAATTAGGATATTTTTCGTAATCTCTTAGATTGTAGAATGGTCAGTGTAGCAAAGAGGAGCAACCAGGCTAGTAGAGAAAGTGAGCTTGCTATTTGGTCTTGCCACTTAAAGCTTTCAAGCTGGCTTATTGATTTTGAGAACAATCCCATATAACTGTACTTCGTGACATTATCAAAATCTTTACTGATCCCTGAAAGCATTGGAATAAACATACTAATCATTGTTACTGGAAGGCTAATTACTTGGGCAGATACTTGAGTTTTACTGATTAATCCGATGAAAAGATTAATCAGCATCATTACTAAAGCTGTAGCAAGCGAGATGATAAGATAAGGACCATAATTATTTTCAATATTAAGTTCGAGTATTCTCGGAATAGCAGTTGTCATAACTAAGCTAATAAGCACTGGATAAAATAAAACTGAAAGAATATAGTTTTTACTGTTAACACCACTTAAAAATAAGGTTCTTAAAATATTTTTTTCCTTTTCTTCGGAAACAATAGTACTGATTGGATTTCCAACTGATAAACTCAAAGATAGGGCTAAACAGTTGACTAATAGATTGACTTTCATTGAGTTGTTTAGGCTACCTTGAATCTCATAGATATGTTTGTAGAGAAAGGTAAACCCTAAAGGAAGGAGAATTTGTAGGATAATGGTTTTATTAGATTTGATAACTCGCTTTCTAAGCCATAGTAAAGATTTTAATTGGTTAAACATTAAGTTTTCCTCCTGTAAGTTGGATGAAGATGTCCTCTAAAGTTGGTTCACATGAGTGGATGGTTTGAATATCTTGAGTAGCACTAATATGATTTAATTCAGAGAAAGGAATCACTTTTTCTTGACCTGAGCAGTAGGTCACTTTTACCATTTTATTTGTATTATATTTCTGAATAAGTTCAGCAGGTTTACCTTCTTCGACAATCTTACCTTTATTTAGAAGTACAATCTTATCGCACAAAATTGTAGCCTCGTGCATGTCATGTGTCGTCAGAAAAATGGTTGTTCCTTGTTGTTTTAGTTCTTCAATAAGAGAATGAATGGTTTGAGACGTTGATGGATCTAGTCCAGAAGTAGGTTCATCAAGAAAGAGAACTTTTGGCTTGTTTATGATAGCTCTCACTAAAAGCATCCGTTGTTTCATCCCTGTAGAGAGCTTTTCTGCCAAGGTTTTACGATGGTCATAAAGACCTACACGTTTTAACAAATCATCAACATACTCTGTCGAAACATTATAGAGTTTTGCGAAGAATAGAAGATTGTCATAAAGTGTCAATTTTTCATAAAAACCACTATTTTCAGTGATTAAACCAATCTTTGACAAATCATCTTCTTTTAACTGAAGGGATGATTTGCCCAAAATATAAGTTTCTCCCTGACTAGGACTGAGTTGACCTGTTAAGATATTGATTGTTGTCGTTTTACCAGAACCTGATGGTCCAAGGAAACCTAGAATTTCACCTTTTTCAACTGTGAAGTTTAGATTTTCGATTGCTTTATATTTTTGAAATTCTTTGGTTAACTGTTTTGCTACGATAAGGTTTGTCATATCTTGATTTCTCCTATTTGATTATATGAACGAGTATAAACAAAAAAATAACGAATCAAAAGGACATCTATGTCACTTTGATTCGTTACTTGTATCTAAATCATTTTCCATTTCCATTTTAAGATTTTTGATGAAGACTTGGTCACCAAAAGCTTCGGCTAGTACGGTAGCTGTATTATAGAGCTCGGTTGCTTTATCTCTATTGTTCTCATAGAATAGATAATATTTCGCTTCAAAAACAAGTACTGCGGGTTTATAAGCTTGTTGAAGTGTCTTATCAATAAGAACATACATTTTATCAACAACAGACTTCATTTCTTTATAGTCATGATGCATTACATATATCCCAGCTATAGCTGATAAAGCACCTATCAGTTCAACATTAAACAGCTCTTCACCTTGTAATTCTTGATTAATTAATTTTCGTCTAAATTTTTCAATTCTCTCTTTATCATAGTCATAATCCTGACATCGAAATGCATAGTATGAAATTAATAGAAGGTCATTTAAGGAATATGTTTCTTTTTTCAAAGCTTGAACCAAATAGTCTTCAAATACAGATTCAATAAGACTTTCTTCCTCACTAATCATAAAATTCAGGGTTCTTTCAATGAGATCAATAGCTAAAAGCTCGTCCTCTGGTAGCACATCAATATAGTTGTCGTAGAGTTCCTCAATATCTTTTAGCTTTTTCTTGATACGTTCCGAGTCACCATAGACAGGAGACTTCATAAGTTTATATTTAGCCTTGTAATAGTCTTCAGGAATGTCTAGTTTTGTTTCACCTAACAAATAGTTGAGGGAAACACTCAATTTATCACTGATGTATTGAAGTTTGACAATAGTTGGTAAAGAACGCCCAAGCTCAATTCTCATCAGTTGTTTGACGGTTAATTCTTCTTCGGTATCACAAACTTGCTCACGTGTTAACCCTTGACGTTCACGTTCTTCACGAATTCTTTTTCCAATCTCGATTTTAATATCTTCTGACATACATAATTCCTTATGATTTAGTTTTTTAATAATAATATAACGTAAAATTGAAATAAAGTCCAAAAGCCATAATAGAAGTAGTGTATAGTAGAATCTAAAGGAGTTTACAATTATGAAACAATCTTGATTTGCGAGGGCGCTAGCCAGCGGATATTCTTCTCAAATATTATTTAGAATATTAAAAATGTTATAATAGGAGATGAGAAAGGGGGAGACGATGATGAAAATTATAGCAATAAACCCTATTCCGTTTAAAAAAAGAATGATTGAATTTCTCTTTGATTATCTTTTCATTCTAGCTTATTTAGTTCTTCTGTTTTTAAGTTCGATGCTTATTTACATCATCTTTTTTAATGGTGTCCCAGAGTTTACAGAAATTCAGTCGCAGTGGCTTGTATTTTTCACCTCTGTTTTGCCAATCACGCTCCTTTTCACATTCTTGGATTATAAAAATGATGGCAGTTTTGGGAAGGTAAAAGCTGGACTTGAACTGGTCTACCAGAAAAAAACAGTGCAGGCTAGCTTGATTAGAAATGTTATCAAATTTTTACCTTGGCAACTCGGTCATGTGGGCACGATTCATGGCTTATATAGTGGTTTTGATGTGGTATCCATTATCCTTTCTAATTCGGCGACTCTACTTGCAGTTTTGCTACTGGCAATGACGATATTTAGGAAAGATAAGAGGCATCTAGGAGACCTACTAGCCCGTACACAAGTGCAACTAAAAGAAGAATAGGGTAGAGATTGTTTATCCTATCCTTAAAGAAAAAGACAAACATAGTTAGGAAGTATTTGTATGAATGAGACTGTTGAGTTTACAAATCTTTGTATGGTAAGAGACGGCGATAGAGTTCTTGTTATTGATCGTAAAAAAAAGGACTGGCCAGGCATAACCTTTCCTGGTGGTCATGTCGAAGCGGGAGAATCATTTACGGAAGCAGTAATCCGTGAAGTGAAGGAAGAAACTGGCTTAAGGATTGCTTCTCCCCGGATTTGTGGAATGAAAGATTGGGTAGAAGACGGCATTCGTTATGTAGTTCTCTTTTATAAGACAGAAAAGTTTGACGGAGAATTAATATCCTCTGAAGAGGGGGAAGTCTGGTGGGAGGACCTGAAAGAATTGCCAAATCTAGACCTCTCTCTAGATATGGAGGATATGCTTCGTATCTTTCTTGAAGAAGACCTGTCTGAATTTTTCTACTACCAAGATGGAGAAGACTGGAAGTACGATTTAAAGTGAATTTGGATACTGATTCTTTTAATAATTAACTTGATAACTTTTTTTAGCAGTTAACCCAATGGTTGGCTGTTTTTCTTTGTCATAAATAAAAATTCGTCATCAATCTTGAGTTGACTTCTTAAAATGTTATAATGAGTGATATAAAACCGTATTTAAAGAAATTGAAGTAGATAGAGGAGTTGTTCAATGTCAAACTTGAATGAAAATTTGCGCATTGTCAGTGTTAGAGAAATGATGGTAGAAAGGTTAGCGATTCCTAATTATCAGAGACCGTATCGTTGGGGAACACAATCAGCACTTAGACTGATCACAGATACTTATGAGGCGTTTAAGAATAGAATTCCAGAATATCGAATGGGGTCTGTTGTACTCCACAGAGAAAACATAAATGACGCATCTTCTAAACTTAATATTGTCGACGGCCAGCAGCGCTTAACAACTCTTTCTATTCTTTTATTTGTGGTGTATGAGATACTTCAAGAGGCATCATATGCTAATCTTTCATCCTTGCTGAATGAGGAATATAATGAACTATCTAGAGAAGCGATCGTGCATAATTTCCAAATCATCAAGCGCAAGCTAAGAGAGTTTGACGGACAAGAAGTTAAAAAGTATGCTGATTATCTTCTTGATAACTGTTCTTTGGTAAAGATTATCACGAATGATGAGCAGGAAGCTTTTCAATTCTTTGACTCCCAGAATTCTCGGGGGAAGGCTCTCTCTCCACATGATTTGTTGAAATCTTATCATTTGAGAGAAATGAATGATGAATCTGAAAGTGATAAGATTGAGATCATACAAGCTTGGGAAAATAAAAATCAAAGCGAACTGGAGGATCTCTTTGCAGACAATCTCTTCCCCTTAGTGAGATGGTATAAGAACAAAAATGGCCTTCATTATTCTACTAAAGATATTCAAACTTTTAAGGGAATTAAACCTTCGAATCCCCATCATTTTGCGACTTATGCTAAAGCCTCTCATCTTTATGTGGAACGTTTTAATGCTGACAAAGTGTATGAGCTAACAACTGGAATTCCTTTGAATCAATTCCAGTTAACCCAACCCTTGATTGCTGGAAAAAGATTCTTTTCATACACTTTGCATTATGCCAACCTCTATAGAGAGATTGTGAACTTGGTCGATAGTAGATTTAATGAAGAAGAGGTCATAAAAAACGGAACTGGTGATCTCTATGTTTATAATCTCTTCATAAATATTTTGATCTTCTTTGTCGATAAATTCAGTATGAAGGAATTGACACCTGCAAGATTGTCTTTTCTACATAGATGGGCTTATTCTCTAAGATTGATCATGAAAGCAGTCTATAGAGAATCGGTAAATAAGTACGCACAAGGACAATCAGATCGTATCAATAAGGGATTGAATCTCTTTGCTTTGATTTCTGAAATGCAGGATCCGATAGGGTTGGATACCATTGTTTTAGATATTATCTCAAAGGAAGCTTTCCAGAATTCCAACGTGAATAAAAAACGCTATCAAAAACTCTATGATAAAGTATTTGGAGAGGAGGACTAGTCTAATGAGAAGTGAAAAGTATATTCAACCAGATGAATTGAATGTGGACAATGTTTTTGAAAATGTCAACTATGTCATCCCAATCTATCAACGAAATTACGCATGGAGAAAAGATGAAATTGAGCAATTGCTAATGGATATTGATGATCTTGACGAAACTAATTCAAGTAAATATTACCTTGGCAGTTTAGTGGTCAATCAAGTCCAACCTCGAGTTTATGAAGTAATCGATGGCCAGCAACGCTTAACTACTTTGTTTTTGCTTCTTCGTTATCTGGATCATCCTTCTGTAGAAAGAAATCCTTTGAAATTTGAAGCTAGAGAAAAATCGAACATCACTCTAGGTGAGATCGAAACTGTAATGGATAGTAAAGAGCCTTCTCTTTATTCAGAAGAGTTAGTAGAAGGATATGAAATAATTAAGAAATATTTCCAGAGCAAAAATGCTAATGATGATTATAAAAAACGGTTTAGAGATAAGTTTTCTACTGTAACAATCATCCGAACCCAGGTTCCTCAAAATATCGATTTGAATCACTATTTTGAGATCATGAATACTCGTGGAGAGCAATTGGAGCTCCATGAAATTGTGAAAGCAAAGATTTTGGGTGCTATCAAGTCTGAAAATGGATTCAGTGAAGAGGACAAAAAAGATAAACTAATTGCAGCTACGATTTGGGATGCTTGTGCACAAATGGACAACTATCTTCAGATGGTTCTCCCAGTAAAAATACGTGAAAAACTATTTAGTGCAAATTGGGATATGCTGAGGGTGGCTGACTTCTCAGATCTTCGTGACATTTTTAATGCAGAAAATAACAGTGATGAGACTCAATTTACCTTAAAAACTATCTTGCAAGCGCCGGATTCTACTGTGTCTAATCAAATTGATGATAGGGAAGAAGAAAATGAACGGTTTGAGTCTATCATTAACTTTCCAAATTTTCTTTTGCAGGTCAATGAAGCCATGGAGATGACTGAGACGGATCGTGATAGTGGATTAGATGATAAGCGATTCCTTGACTTATTAAAGGACAGATGGGCTAGTAAAGAAAAGGCCTTGGAGTTTATCTATGCTCTTTTGAAGTATCGGTATCTATTTGATCGTTATATTATTAAAAGAGAATATATCGGTGAATACAAGGTCGAAGGGAAATGGTCTTTACAAAAGCTCGTCATGTATGAGGATAAAAAGGGGAGAAAACCATCCTATAAATCTACTTTAGACTCAATGGATCAAGAAGAAGGAACGGATAATCAACAATTACGACTCCTAGAATCTTGCCTGCGCGTGACCTATACTTCCCCTAAGACCATGCACTGGATTGCTAGAGTCTTGACGAATGTGAATAAAGAGCAAGATGGCAAACTCCTTATCCCTACCTTAGAAAAGTATTGCTGCAAAAAAATTGAATCTTCAGATTATCGAAATCGAAGTGGATTTGGTATCGATCGGATTGTCTTTACTTATTTGGATTATCTGTTGGCGAGGGATAGAGCATCTGAATTTAGCAATTTCCAATTCCAGTTCAGAAATTCTATCGAACATTTCTTCCCTCAGCACCCTATTAACGCTGATAATTCAGTGACTGTTGAAAATAGAGATCTGTTGGGGAATCTTGCTCTCATCACTGTTTCAGCCAATTCAAAGTTTTCGAATCGGTTTCCAATTGAGAAGGTTGAGCATTTTCCAAATATAATAGAGCAAAGTCCCAAGTTGAAGGCGATGAGTGACCTGCTCAAGAAATATGATCGAAAATGGGATAATAACAGTGTCAAAGAGCACAATGCTAGCATGCTCAGTCTATTAGAAACGGAGATAGAAAAGTACAAATAAGTGTTAATCTTTTCAAAATAGTGAAAAGCTAAAAATTATAGGAAAGAAGAAAACTGTAAAGTAGAAATTGCAGTTTTTCTTTTTGATAAATTGTAAAATATAGTGCAACAAAAAAACTCATAGCGTTTCATTGGTGTAAACTGTAAGTAACCACACAAACAGAACCCGAGGAAAAACTATGAGCTACTCCCATCTTACCATAACCGACCGAATAAAGATAGAAACTTACTTGGATTTAGGTTTGAAATCTTGCCAAATTGCAAGTAAACTTGGTGTCCATAAGTCTACCATTTCAAGAGAGTTAAGACGATGCCAAAATGGTTATTCCGCCGTCTTAGCACAGGAACAGTACGACCACAGGGCTAAGCAAAAGGGTCGGAAGTCTTGTTTGACACCAAAGTTGAAAAAGAAAATTGAGAAGGGGTTAAAAGCCTCTTGGTCACCTGAACAGATTTGTGGTCGCTATCAGCTTGAACAAAAGCCAATGGTAGCTTTTAAAACCATCTATAATTGGCTCTATGCTGGTTTGATTGATCCGGATTTAAGCGTCCTGCGCCGAAAGGGAAAAAGTCGACAGCCCAAAGAAACACGTGGGACATTTAGGATTGGCACGTCGATTGCCAAACGTCTTAAAGAGGTCAGGAATCGTGAGACTTTTGGCCACTGGGAGCTCGATACTGTGGTGTCTTCCAGAGGCAAAAGTAAGGGCTGTTTAGCGAACTTTCTAGAGCGAAAAACTCGTTTTTACTTAGCTTTCAAGATACCAGATAGAACAGCCAAAGCCATGTTTTCAGCTATCGAACAACTTTGTAGGCTATTTCCAAAAGAGACTCTTAAAACCTTCACTTCAGACAGGGGAAAAGAGTTTGCCTGCTATCCTCTGGTGGAGAACTTAGGAATTCCCTTTTTCTTTGCGGACGCCTATTCTTCCTGGTAGAGAGGAAGCAATGAAAACGCAAATGGCTTACTAAGAGAATATTTCCCAAAGAAAACAGATTTAGCCGCTATCTCTGAGGAGGCTTTGAACAAAGCCTTATATGATATCAATCACCGACCGCGAAAATGTTTAGCTTACAGAACTGCTTGTGAAGCTCTAGAGGATGAGTTTGACTAAATGTTGCACTTATTCTTGTAATTTATCATTTTTAATCGAAATATGAATCTTTCGGGTGGGTCCTGGATGTGGAGTGCTAGCCTTTTGATTTTACTGGCTGCTTTTGCCTAGCCTTTTGGGATTCTTTGGGATTGCTATTGTAACCATTGGTATTATTGGAAATAGCCTGCTAACAGGCTCAGATTAAGCATAAGTATGAGACTTTCGAATGGCAAATTCGGAAGTTTTTCATTTATATGAAAAATATTATAGAAAAATGCGACATTTTCAGACGATAGTGCTATAATGATATTAAAAGTAAGCGTTTACCGTTTTAATGTAAATCCTAGAGATATTTCCGGAAACTTTGATAGGCTTATTAATAAAGGCGAATGTATTAACTTTGAATTTTCATGAAAAATGAGTTAACATTTAATGTTGCTCTAAAGAAGGAGAAGAGTCATGAATGATACTGTTTGTAAAAATTGGTTTATGCGTAAAAGTGGGAAAACTTGGGTCTATGGTTGTGCCTTGGTAAGTTTTGCAGGTTTGGCCCTGGCTAGTCCTGTCTATGCGGACCAAGTGGAACAGGCAACTGTGAGCCCAACACTTCAAGAAGTGGTAACTCAAACTGACCATCAACTTGCCCCTCAAGTGGAGCTTGCACCTAGCACGACCAAGGAAGTCCCCCAAGTGGTAGAGCCAAGCCAGTCTCTTGTTTCCGAATCTGCTAAAACAGCTCAAGAGAATCCCACTCAGCCTAGCCCTGACCAGTCAAAAGAAGTACAATCACAGGCTAGTGAGGCTGAGAAAGTAACTAACCAAACGCAAGAAGCCGATTTGAATCAGACCAATCAAGAACAATCTCCAGTTGTAACGAATAGCACCAGTCCTGTTCTTGTGACAGAGGAAAAAATGGATTTGCCTAATAATGAAGCAGTTACCAATCTTGAAGGGATGACCGCAGACCAAAATGGTCACTGGGAAATGCAGGCTGACGGTATTCATTCAGAAGCCAAAGACAAGGGAGACTCTTTCCTTTATTCTCAATCCGAGGGTAAGAATTTTATCTATTCAACAGATGTGACCTTCAAGGAAGCTGGTGGTGCCGCTGCCCTCATTTTCCGTGGTAACAATGATAGTAGCGATAAAAATATGTACGGGGTCAACGTAGACTCTGGTAACCATAAGGTTAAGTTTTGGCGTTGGGTCAATAATCATGATATTCAACTTGTAGATGAAAAAGATGTAACACCAACTGCCGATGAAACCTACAATCTTAGAGTAGTTGCGGCTAATCAGTGGCTTTCTTACTATGTCAATGATGTGCTTGTCGCAAGTACAGGCGACGCTGTTCTTCAAAAAAGTGATAAGGGTCAACCTCAAGTCCTTCCAGAAGGTTACTTTGGACTTCTTAATTGGAATGCCAATGTCATTTTCAAAAACACCCGCTATGTTAATCTTGATGATGCCAGTCTTCCTTTGATTGACAATCTTGTTGTGACCTCAAAAACAGGATCTGTTGAAAAACAAGCCCAATTCTTCTCTGAAGAACCACTCCATATCCAATATGTGGGACACAATGCAGAGACAGTAGGCTTTGACATCACTAAGCATAATCCAAATGCTGTTATCAAGGTAGAAGATGCCAAGGGAAATGTCTACACAGATATTTCACAATTGCCAGTGGCTGTAGGTGCCAATTACTTTATTATTGAAAGTAGTATGACTGATTCACTAGGCCGTCCTGTGACCTTGACTTATCGTGTTAATATCCACCGCAGACAGAGTGATGATGTGTATTACAACGAGCTTTATCGTGATCAGTATCATTATTCTGTCAAGGATGGCTGGGCTAATGACCCTAATGGTTTGGTTTTCTACAAGGGACGTTACCATCTCTTCTATCAATTTTACGATGATACCAAATGGGGGCCAATGCACTGGGCCCATGCGACAAGCCGAGACTTGCTACATTGGGATGAAGAGCCGATAGCCTTCTATCCAGATGCGACAGGTCACATGTTCTCAGGCTCTGTCGTGGTTGATAGTACCAATAGTTCAGGCCTCTTCAAATCTCCGGAAGGTGGCCTGGTAGCTATTATCACTTCAAATGGTAATGGGCAACGGATTGAAATTGCCTATAGTGAGGACGAGGGTAGAACTTGGCAAAAATATGACAAGGTAGTTGCCGACTGGTCTCAGGACCCCCTTCAAAACCAAGATTTCCGTGACCCTAAGGTCTTCCGCTGGGATAACCAATGGTTTATGGTCCTTGCCGGTGGTCCACTCCGCATTTATTCTTCACCAGACTTGAAGAACTGGCAAGTGGAAACAACCTACAAGGATTTGCATACGGAATGTCCTGACCTTTATCCGATTGTAGCCAATGATGGCGCACTCAAGTGGGTCCTCTCACGTGGCGGTCGTTCTTACAAGGTTGGTGATTTTAAACAAGTGGATGGCAAGTGGGCCTTTGTAGCTGATGATGTTTACCAAGATCATGACGAGATCATGAATTTTGGTAAAGATTCCTATGCTGCCATGACTTATTATGTTCATGATTTTGGAACAGCTGACCATCCAAACATCCCACAATTGACTGAAATTAACTGGATGAACACTTGGGAAGATTATTGCAATCTGGTTGCAGATACTGTAGGTCAAAAATTTAATGGTACCTTTAACCTTAACCTTGACCTTGGTTTGGTTAAATCAGGCGATCGTTACCTTTTAACCCAAACCCCTGTTAAGGCCTATGAAAGCCTTCGTGACACAGACAACGCTCAGTATTTTGAAAATGTCATAGTAGCTTCTGATAATGAATTGCTTAAAGATTTCAAAGGTGACACTTATGAAGTGGTTTCTCACTTTGTACCAGGCAAGGACACGACAGCAGTTGGATTTAACCTTCGCGTCGGTGATGGTCAAGCTACTAAGGTCATTTACGATTTAACTAAGGAAACTTTGTCTATTGACCGTAGCCAATCTGGTACTATCCTTTCAGATGCCTTTGCTAAGGTTAATAGTCAACAAGTGACTCGCAATGAAGATGGTTCAATTGATTTGCATCTTTATGTGGACCGTGCGAGTGTGGAAGTCTTTGCTAAGGGGAATACGGTAGCTGGTGCTAATCAGATTTTCCCAAGCCCAAGAGCCGTTGGAGCGAGCGTCTTGGTTGAAGGTGGTCCAGCCAAAGCAAATATTGCTATCTACCCAATTAAGAGTACTTGGACTGACAAGAAGGAAGTCACTAAGGCTGTTGCCATGAACACCACAGTTGCAGGTCATTTGGCTCTTGAAGTTGGTCAAAGTAAGGATTTGCAAGTTTACCTCGCACCAGCTTCTGAAGAGCAGGATGTGACATGGACAGTAAGTGATCCAAGTTTGGTGTCCTATACTGAACATGACAATAAACTTTCTCTCAAAGCCCTTCACAAGGGTCATCTCACTGTCACAGCAACTTCAGTTGAAAACCCATCATTGACCAAGACCTTTAATATTGACATTACGCTCAATAATTTTGCGACCAACCTTAAAGGCTTGAAAGCTGTCACTGGTGATTGGTATATTGATGACGATACCCTTTACGATAGCAATGTTAGTGCCAATGACTTCTTCATGGCCTATGAAAGTAATGGCTTCAAGCAATTTGACTATGATATCGATGTCAAATACCAACATGGCTTGGTCAACCTCTTTGTAGCTGCGGAACGTGAAGAACCAGGTCGTGCCTACTCTGTCCAATTTGCTGATAACGATACTGTTCGTCTCTTCCGTTTTGGTGGTGAAACCATCGCTGAAGCTCACTTGGATAAGGCTATCAATGACGGCCAGTACCACCACGTCAAGGTTGAAAAGGGCAAGGACACCATGACAGTCTATGTCGATGGCAAGGAAGTGCTCCATCATCAATTTGATGCTGTGGATAATTACTTCAATCAAGCCCATGTAGGTGTTGGTCTTTGGGATGGCTCAGTAGAATTCCAAAACTTCTTCGTTACTGAAAAAATGACAAACACAAGCAGTGACACTACTGACGAACCAATTAAACCTGATCCTCAGCTAGAACCTAGTCCAGAGCCAAATCCAGAAAATAAAACAGATGAACCTGAGCATCAGCCTGAGCTTGCTCCAGAGCCTGAACCGACAGGACAAAATAATGGTCACGACAGTACAAACACAGTGCCAGATCCATCTCAGGATAATACTAGTAAGCAAGAAGAAAGTAAGGCTCCAGTGGAAACACCTAAGACTGTCACTCCACTAGTTGAGAACCTTCTCAAAAAATTCAACGCATTTAGTCTCTCAACTTTTCTTGCAAGTATTGCCAAAGAAACATGGCACTTTTTGACAAAATGGCTATTCAGCTAAAATCAAAACGTTGAAAAGGCTATGTAAGAAGAAAAAAACTTAGAAGTATGAGTGCTTCTAAGTTTTTTTGTTTCTACTAAAAATTATCCAAAAATTTCTTTTGCGAGAGCTTTTCCTTTCGGAGTTGCTGCTAAGCCACCTTCAGCAGTTTCACGGAAGGCAGTTGGCATAGCTGAACCAACCTGATACATAGCATCAACGACCTGGTCGACTGGAATGGCTGATGTGATGCCTGCCAAGGCCATGTCAGCAGCTACTAGGGCAAAGCTTGCCCCCATAGCATTACGTTTGACACATGGGACCTCAACCAATCCGGCTACAGGGTCGCAAATGAGTCCCAACATATTCTTAAGCACAAAGCAGATGGCCTGGCTGGCTTGGAAAGGTGTTCCACCAGCAGCCATTGTAATAGCGGCAGCAGCCATAGCAGAGGCGGAACCGACTTCAGCTTGGCAGCCTCCCTCGGCACCAGATATCGAGGCATTATTTGCGATGACTAAGCCAAATGCACCAGCAGTAAAGAGAAAATCCAATTGTTGTGATTCGGTTAAGCCCAGTTTTTCGATAGCAGTTGTAAGAACAGCAGGTAGACAACCAGCTGATCCAGCAGTTGGTGTGGCACAAACCAAGCCCATCTTGGCGTTAGATTCATTGACTGCCATGGCATTTCTAGCAGCACCTAAGACGGCAGAATCAGCCAAGGTCTTTCCATTTTTGATATAGGCATCCAGTTTGGCAGCGTCTCCCCCGGTTAAGCCAGTTGGTGATTTCTCAGGAGACAAACCAGCCTGAACAGACTCCTTCATCACTTCAAGATTTCGAGCCATCAGAGCTAGGATTTCAGGACGTTCCCGTCCAGTTAGCTCTGTCTCTGTAGCAATCATGAGTTTGGCGATATTACCTTGGTAATCTCGGTCAGCTTGTTGAACTAATTCTTCAATAGTGTAAAACATGCAATCCCCCTCTTAGCTGAAAAAGTTGACATTATGTAGATGAGGAATTCTAGCGATTTCAGTGACGGCCTCATCACACTGGTGCGAGTCAATTTCGATAATCATAATGGCCTTTTCACCGGCGTTTTCCCGAGTAACAGTCATTTGGGCGATATTGATGCCATAACGCAACAAAATATCTGTGACAAGGGCAATCATTCCTGGAACGTCTTGGTGGACAATGATGAGAGTCGGTGTATTCATCTTGAGATTGACCGCAAAACCATTGAGTTCAGTTACTTGGATATTTCCTCCACCGATAGAAACGCCTGTGGCAGAAATGGTTTTTGTAGCATTTTTTAAGGTGATACGAGTCGTATTGGGGTGTGGCGCATTACTATCCTTGTTAATTTTCCAGTAGACCTTAATGCCTTTTTCGTATGCGATATCCAGAGCGCGTGGGATGTCAGGGTCGTCCGTTTCCATACCTAAAATACCAGCTACTAGAGCCACATCAGTCCCGTGACCTCGATAGGTTTTGGCAAAGGAATTAAAAAGTTGAAATTCTACCTCAGTCGGTGTCTCACCAAAGATGGCAGAAACAATCTTGCCAATACGAACAGCTCCTGCAGTATGACTAGAGGAAGGCCCGACCATGACAGGTCCGATGATGTCAAAAACGGATTGAAATTTTAAATTTTTCATAACACGCCTCGTTTGATTAATCTTGTATTTTCAGTATACCACGAATTAAAGAGATTCGCTGTTTAAGTAAAAATCTATAGAATCAAAAAAATAAGCTACTTTAAGCTTTCTTTAAGGTTCAATGGATATAATAGCAGTCTATTAAGTAAGCAATACTTATTTTTCATAAATCTGAGAGGGTGGCCTGCGGGTCGCCCTTTTGTGTTTCTTTGTTTATATATAGCTGGATTGTGGTAAAATAGAGCCTAAAGATTTCCAGTTAGAAAGGATATACCATGACCTACACGCATTTACTTTTCGACCTTGACCACACCCTCCTAGATTTTGACCGTGCTGAAGATTTGGCTTTGACCTACCTTCTTGAAGGGGCTGGGGTGGCTTCACGAGATCTTAAAGTTTACAAGGATCACTATATCCCCATGAATCGTTCCATGTGGGAAGATCTCAATCATGGTTTAATCACTAAGCCGGAATTGCTTCGCACTCGCTTTTCTCGTCTTTTTGAGCATTTTGGACAGGAGGTTGATGGCAGACACTTAGCTGGCCGTTACCAGCATTTCTTGAGCCAACAGGGGCAGGAGTTGCCTCAGGCCCATGCTTTCTTATCGAACGTTAAAAATCGCGGTCACAAGATTTATGCAGCAACTAATGGTGTTAGCTACATCCAACGTGGTCGTCTGCAAGCCTCAAGCATCTTGCCTTTCTTCGACGATATTTTCATTTCAGATGAAGTGGGTGCCCACAAACCGTCTACGGACTTTTTTGAAAAAATTGCGGATCAGGTGAATGACTTTCATCCCGATTCGGCCCTCATGATTGGTGATAGTCTAACTGCTGATATTCAAGGTGGTAATAATGCAGGAATTGACAGCATTTGGTTTAATCCAAAAGGTTTGGTTAATGAGACTCCAGCTGTTCCAACCTATCAAGTCAAAAACTACCAAGAAATTTTGACGATTTTGAGCAAATAGACCTCTTTTCAAATTGTATTTACCCATGACTATTAAGAGCTTTTCAGCTCTTTTTTTGCTACAATGAAAGCATGAATAATCTGATTAAACATAAGCTGGAATTGCTCCCAAACAACCCGGGGTGCTATCTCCACAAGGACAAATTCGGCAATATTATCTATGTCGGTAAGGCTAAAAATCTAAAAAATCGTGTGCGTAGCTATTTTCGTGGAAGTCATGATACTAAGACGGAGCTTTTGGTATCTGAGATTGCAGACTTTGAATTTATCGTAACCGAGTCCAATATTGAGGCCCTGCTTTTGGAAATTAATCTTATCCAAGAGAATATGCCCAAATTTAACATCCGCCTCAAGGATGACAAGTCTTACCCATTTATCAAGATTACTAAAGAACTCTATCCAAGGCTCTTGATTACCCGCCAGGTTAAGAAGGATGGAGGTCTCTATTTTGGTCCTTACCCAGACTCTGGTGCAGCTAATGAAATTAAGAAGCTTTTGGACCGTATTTTCCCCTTTAAGAAATGTAAAAATCCCGCCAACAAGGTCTGTTTCTATTACCATATCGGACAATGTAATGCCCACACCATCTGTCACACCACTGAGGACTATTGGCAAGGTTTGGTTGAGGATGTCAAGAATTTCCTAAACGGTCATGATGATAAAATCGTTAATCAGCTTAAGGCCAAGATGAAGGATATGTCTGACCAGATGGAGTTTGAGCGTGCTGCGGAGTATCGTGATTTGATTGAGGCAGTATCGACGCTCAGGACTAAGCAGAGGGTTATCCGTCAAGACATGCAGGACCGTGATATCTTCGGTTACTACGTGGACAAGGGCTGGATGTGTGTTCAGGTTTTCTTTGTTCGCCAAGGGAAACTCATTCAGCGTGATGTCAATATGTTCCCTTATTATAATGATGCTGAGGAAGATTTTCTAACCTATATGGGTCAGTTTTATCTGGATAGTCGTCATCTCAAGCCTAGGGAGATTTTCATTCCAGGGGACATTGATCAAGAGTCTGTCGAAGCTCTAGTTGGAGATGAGGTCAAGGTCTTTAAACCTCAACGTGGCGAGAAGAAGCAGTTGGTTAATCTGGCGACGAAAAATGCCCGCGTCAGTCTGACCCAAAAATTTGACCTCCTTGAAAAAGATCTAGCCAAGACACAAGGAGCCATTGAAAATCTAGGCAAACTCATGGGAATTCCGACACCGGTTCGCATCGAGTCCTTCGATAACTCTAACATCATGGGAACGAGTCCTGTATCCGCCATGGTCGTCTTTGAGAATGGGAAACCCAATAAAAAAGAGTACCGCAAATACAAGATTAAGACGGTTGAAGGGCCTGACGATTATGCTAGCATGCGTGAGGTCATTCGTCGTCGTTATAGTCGTGTCAAACGCGATGGGCTAACGCCACCAGACCTTATTATCATGGATGGTGGTCAAGGACAGGTCAATGTGGCCAAGGATGTCCTGCGTAATGAATTGAATCTCTCTATCCCAGTTGCGGGGCTTCAGAAAAATGACAAGCACCAAACCAACGAATTGCTCTTTGGGGACCCCTTGCAGGTTATTGATTTGCCACGTCAATCCGAGGAATTTTTCCTCCTTCACCGTATCCAAGATGAAGTTCACCGTTTTGCTATCACCTTCCACCGTCAAGTTCGTAGTAAAAATAGTTTCAGTTCCAAACTTGATGGTGTGGAGGGCCTTGGACCAAAGCGTAAACAAAAACTCCTCAAACACTTCAAGTCTATGACAGCTATCCAAAAAGCTACCGTTGAGGATATCCAAGCACTTGGCATTCCAGAAAAAGTGGCTCAGGCTCTATTGGATAAGTTAGGAGAAGATAACAATTAAAGAAACTTAAATTCATTAAGCCATTTTTTTGTTATAATAAGAATAATTAAAAAGGGAAAGGAGTCCTGCTATTAAAAACGAAGCTAAAATTGAACGTCTTTATGATAGGGGGCGTCGTGGCTTTCTTCGAGGTATCTTTAGTCGTGCCACGATTATCTTCCTAATCATCTTACTACAGCTTGTTGTTGTAGCCATGTCATACTTATGGTTGAGACAGTACAGGGTGCACTTGCAAGTAACGGAAGTGGTCCTCCGTATTCTGGCCATCGTCTATCTCTTTCAAAGTGATATGGAATCAACGGCTGTTAATACGTGGCTGCTGATTGTCTTACCTTTCCCTATTATCGGAACCTTACTCCTAGCCTATACGAAACTAGATTTGGGCTATACAGGGATGAAGCGTGCGATTCAGAGCAATATTGACCGCAGTTCTGGCCTATTGAAACAGGATGATCAGGCTCTCGAAGAGCTTAAGGAACGTCACACGAGCAACTACAACTTGGTCCAATATCTTGAAAATGTGAATGGGCATTTTCCTGTCTATCGACACACGAAGACGACCTATTTTCCAAGTGGTGAAGCTAAGTTTGAGGAAATGAAGAAGCAACTCCTTAAAGCGGAGAAGTACATTTTCTTGGAATATTTCATCATTGGTGAAGGTGAAATGTGGGGTGAAATCCTAGCAATCTTGAAACAAAAGGTTCAAGAAGGGGTGGAAGTGCGAGTCCTATATGACGGAATGAATGAATTTTCAACCTTAAGTTTCGACTATAAGAAACGTTTGGAGAGAATTGGGATTCAATCTCGTGTTTTTGCCTCTGTAACGCCTTTCTTGTCGACCTATTACAACTATCGTGACCATAGAAAAATCTTGCTTATTGATGGTAAGGTTGCTTTTACAGGTGGGGTTAATTTAGCTGATGAGTATATCAACAAAATTGAGCGTTTTGGCCATTGGAAAGATACCGCACTTATGGTTGAGGGGCCAGCAGTCGACACTTTCTTAGTCCTCTTCCTTCAGATGTGGACTTACTCTCATGAAACACTGGATGTGACACCCTATATGGTTGAGCATGAGGCCTTCGATACTCCTGGTTTTGTTGTCCCTTACGGGGATATCCCACTTGATAAGGATAAGGTTGGTGAGAATGTTTATATTGATATCCTAAACCATGCGCGTGATTTTGTTCATATCATGACACCTTATCTTATTTTAGATGGTGAGTTACTGCATGCTTTGAAGTTTGCGGCTGAGCGTGGGGTAGACGTCAGTATCATCATGCCTGGTATTCCTGATAAAAAGTCAGCTTACTACTTAGCTAAGACTTACTACCCAACACTTTTGGCATCCGGCGTAAAAATCTACGAGTACACACCTGGATTTGTTCATGCCAAGGTCTTTGTGAGTGACAATAGTAGAGCTGTTGTTGGAACAATTAATTTGGATTACCGTAGTCTTTATCATCACTTTGAGTGTGCGACCTATCTTTACAGGACGTCATCAGTGGTTGGTATTGAAGAAGATTTCCAAGCGACAATGGCCAAGTGTCATCGAGTCAGCATGGCTGATATTAAAAATCGACCATTCCACCAAAAGTGCTTGGGCTTATTGACCAGATTAGTTGCGCCATTGATGTAGTGACAAGACTTGTTATAAGAGGGTTGAGCCCTCTTTTTTTATAGTTTAAAATAAAGATAATGAAGTCGAAGGAGAAAATGATGTTAACCATTCGTCCAGTCAGCTTGTCAGATGCACAGGCTATTCAGGCCATCTATGCACCCTATGTCGAGAAGACAGCTATTACCTTTGAATATGAGGTTCCCAGTGTTCAAGAGTTTGAAAAACGCATTAGCAAGACGATTGAAAAATACCCTTATTTAGTAGCAGAAGAGAATGGCCAAGTTCTAGGCTATGCTTATGCCTCAACCTATTATGCTCGTACAGCCTATGATTGGACGACAGAGCTGTCTATCTATCTTCATGAAGATGCACGTGGTCGAGGTTTGGGAAGCCAGCTCTATGATGCCCTAGAGAAGGAACTTGAAAAACGAGGATTCTTACGTTTCCTAGCCTGCATTGCAGTTCCTAACGAGTCCAGTATTGCCATGCATGAAAAACGCGGTTATGTTCAAGTTGCCCATTTTCCAAAAGTTGGCTACAAGTTTGAGCAATGGCACGACATCGTCTGGATGCAAAAGACGATCGATGGTCCTGTTAGGAAAATACAGTAGAAGCTTGCCGAGCCTAAACCACAATAGCTAATTATCCCTGCCTTTTGCATAGGCTAAAATGATACTAATAAAATTACTGAAAGAGATCGGAAAGTTGTGATGGTCTCCCCTACATGAAAGGAGCTTATATGTCTCAAGTAAGCAGTGCTAGACTGTTACCTCAAAAGCCCTCCAAATGGGCTAAAATTCTACTTAACCGAAAGGTTCCTATTCTCCTGTTCTTCTTACTGGAATTGGCCTTTCTTGTCTTTTCATATCTCAGCCTACAAGAGCATTTCCCATCCATTATCTTATGGGAACACCTATTGAGTGTCTTTACCTTCTTTTACTTGCTCAATCGTTCCATGGATTCTCGTTCCAAACTGTCCTGGGTGATTATCATTGCCCTCTTTCCAATTTTTGGGACGGCTCTGCTTTACTTTTCACTGGCTGATTTGGGTGTGAGACGCTTGAAGAAACGGCTTGAGGATGCTACAGTGCAGGCATCCGACCATTTAAGCACCGATCCAGAAGTTGCTGATTATTTATCCCAAAGTGATCGCCAATTACAAAAGTTAGCCTATTTTTTGGAGCATAGTCCAGCACAGTTTCCTATCTACAGAGACACTGAGGTTACCTATTTCCCACTTGGAGATGACATGCTTCCAGCCTTGTTGGAGGATTTGAAAAAGGCGGAGCGTTATATCTTCATGGAATATTTCATTATTGACGAAGGGATCATGTGGGGTGAGATTTTAGCCATTTTGGAGGAGAAGGCCAAGGCAGGTCTTGATGTCCGTGTCATGTTTGATGGGATGAATGAGATGACTACCTTGTCCTACGATTATATCGAGCGGTTGCACAAGGTTGGCATTAAAGCTCAGGCCTTCTCGCCAGTCAAGCCTATTCTATCAACCTATTACAATTACCGAGACCATCGAAAGATTACAGTGATTGATGGTCAAGTTGCTTATACTGGTGGCGTTAATATCGCTGACGAGTATGTCAATAAACGAGAACGCTTTGGTCATTGGAAGGACACAGCCCTTCGATTAGATGGTTCAGCAGTTCAAACGCTAAAAGCTCTCTTTTTGACCATGTGGACAGTGACTGGAATAGAAGATAAAACGGATATGGAGCACTATCTACAAGAAAAACCTCAACAAAGGAAGAGTTCGGGCTTTGTACTCCCTTATGGCAATTCACCGCTGACCTACCACAAGGTTGCCGAAAATGTTTATTTACATCTTCTGAATACATCAACTAATTATGTCTATATCATGACGCCTTATCTGATTTTGGATGATGAATTGGTCAGAGCCATGACCTTTGCGGCCAGACGAGGTGTGGATGTGCGTATCATTATGCCAGGAATTCCGGATAAACAGTATGCCTTTGATATTGCAACTACCTATTTTAAAGCTCTCTTGGATGCTGGCGTCCGTATTTTCCGCTATACCCCAGGCTTTGTCCATGCTAAAGTTTATGTTTCTGATGGCCAACAAGCTGTGGTAGGTACCATTAACACAGACTATCGAAGTCTCTATCAAAATTTTGAAGACGGGGTTTATCTCTACAAAAATCTGGAAGTGATTAAGATTGAACAAGATTTTGAGAAAACTCAGGCTCTCTCAGAGGAAGTCACTCTGGAAAGTTTATCAAAAATGCCTATAGCACATCGTCTAGGTGGCTATCTCTTTTCCCTGATTGGACCATTGATGTAAAAAAGGAGGAATCATATGGATACAAAAATTCTTTTGAAATTGTTAGAAGACCAAGCTGATCCAGCGAAAGTCTCAGCAATGGAAGCTTATATGAAAAATAAATTCAGCTTTCTTGGCGTTCAAAAACCAATTCTCAAAAAGATTGAAAGAGAGTTTTTTAAGCCTTTCATAAAGGATCCAATTGATTGGACTTTTGTGGAAGAGTGTTGGCAGCAACCTTACCGTGAGTTTCAATATATTGCTATGGATTATCTGGATAAAAAGAAGAAGGAGCTTAGACCTGAAGATTTTCCAAAGCTAAAGGAATTGGTTCAAACCAAATCATGGTGGGACAGTATAGATCAGTTGGACCGTATCATCGGGGAGATTACTTTTCACTACCCAGAAACCAAGAATATCATGCGTCAATGGAGTCTGGATGAGGATTTTTGGTTGAGACGTATTGCCATCGACCACCAGCTTATGCGTAAAGAATTGACTGATACAAACCTCTTAGCTGAGGTTATCTGTAACAACTTTGGACAGACTGAGTTTTTCATTAACAAGGCTATCGGTTGGAGTTTGCGCAATTACTCAAAGGTAAATCCTGATTGGGTTCGAGCTTTTATTGATCAACATGCTAGTCAAATGGCATCTCTTAGCATTCGTGAGGGAAGTAAGTATTTATAGAAATCAAGAGCTTGACTCTTGCGTTCATTATGCTAGAATAGAAACATGCGATGAGTCGATTGGCTCTTTGGAGCCTTTTGCGCTGAGGAGGTCTACATTAGATTGTAACGCAGGAGCGGACCTTGAGTAGTTGTGTGAACCTGCTACTCTCATCGAAAGATGCCTCCTATCCCTTACCATTTGGTAGGGGATTTTTTCTTTATTCTTGGCGTTTTAACCCTTTTCAACTGGGCTTAAACGTAGTATAATAGATTCACTAAACTAAATTGATAGAAAATTCCGAAAGAGGTTTTACTATGGGATACACAGTTGCTGTTGTCGGTGCTACAGGTGCCGTCGGTGCTCAAATGATCAAAATGTTGGAAGAATCAACACTTCCAATCGATAAAATTCGCTACCTTGCGTCTGCACGTTCTGCAGGGAAAGTCTTGCAATTTAAAGGACAAGATGTGACTATCGAAGAAACGACTGAAGACGCATTTGAAGGTGTAGATATTGCACTTTTCTCAGCTGGTGGATCTACCTCTGCTAAATATGCACCATTCGCTGTTAAAGCTGGTGCAGTAGTCGTTGATAATACATCTTACTTCCGTCAAAACCCAGATGTACCATTGGTTGTACCTGAGGTCAATGCACATGCGCTTGATGCTCACAACGGTATTATCGCTTGCCCTAACTGTTCAACGATTCAAATGATGGTTGCCCTTGAGCCAGTTCGTCAAAAATGGGGCTTGGACCGTATCATCGTGTCAACTTACCAAGCTGTATCAGGTGCTGGTATGGGAGCAATCCTTGAAACACAACGTGAGTTGAAAGAAGTTTTGAATGACGGCGTTAACCCACGTGATGTCAAAGCTGAAATCTTGCCATGTGGTGGCGATAAGAAACACTTCCCAATCGCCTTCAACGCCTTGGCTCAAATCGACGTCTTCACTGAAAATGACTACACTTACGAAGAAATGAAGATGACAAACGAAACTAAGAAAATCATGGAAGACGATAGCATTGCCGTATCAGCAACATGTGTACGTATTCCAGTCTTGTCAGCTCACTCAGAGTCAGTCTACATTGAAACAAAAGAAGTGGCACCAATTGACGAAGTGAAAGCTGCTATTGCAGAATTCCCAGGTGCAGTCCTTGAAGACGACGTTGCTAACCAAGTCTACCCACAAGCCGTTAATGCTGTAGGTTCACGTGATACATTCGTCGGACGTATCCGTAAAGACTTGGATGCTGAAAAAGGTATCCACATGTGGGTTGTTTCAGATAACCTCCTTAAAGGTGCCGCTTGGAACTCAGTCCAAATCGCAGAAACACTCCACGAACGTGGTTTGGTTCGCCCAACTTCAGAATTGAAATTTGAATTGAAATAGGGAGCAAAACAGAAATCAGTAACTCGAAGAGTTTGATTTCTCCTTCGCTTTTATAATTTAAGGCTTAGGCTATAAAAGTCCACAGGACTTTTATACCACCCCCCGCACAGTTGATTAGGAAGTACGAATGTTGTAGACATGAGTAGTTCCAATCAATCACTGCGTTATGATTCAGGAATCAGTAAGGATTTAATGTTGTATTTAAATACTAAAGTCAAGCTGAATCCTATAAAGCAGAGAGACTTCTCTCTGTTTTTTTGTTTATTAGCTATCAAATGGAAATAGTCAGTCCTCACGTTTTCAGAAAATTGTCAACTTATCTGTCTGTCTTGTCAAAATTATGGTAAAATGGAAAGGATTAGAAAACGGTTGAAGGAGAATATTATGTCAATTGATCAATTAAGAGATGTCAAACTGATCACAGCCCTTATTACACCTTTCCACGAAGATGGCTCTATCAATTATGATGCCCTTCCAGAATTGATTGAGCATCTTTTGGCTCACCATACAGAAGCTCTTCTTTTGGCGGGAACAACGGCTGAAAGTCCAACACTTACTCACGATGAGGAGTTGGAACTCTTTGCGGCTGTTCAGAAAATTGTTAATGGACGTGTGCCATTGATTGCTGGTGTCGGTACCAACGATACACGCGACTCTATCGAGTTTGCTAAAGAAGTTGCCAAATTTGGTGGTTTCGCAGCTGGTCTTGCTATCGTGCCTTACTACAACAAGCCATCACAAGAAGGTATGTACCAACACTTCAAAGCCATTGCGGATGCTTCTGATTTGCCAATTATCATCTATAACATCCCTGGTCGTGTGGTTGTTGAAATGGCTCCTGATACCATGCTTCGTTTGGCGGAACATCCAAATATCATCGGTGTTAAAGAATGTACTAGCCTTGCAAATATGGCCTACCTTATCGAACATAAACCTAAAGATTTCTTGGTTTATACAGGTGAAGATGGGGATGCCTTCCACGCTATGAATCTTGGAGCTAACGGTGTCATCTCAGTAGCCTCTCATACAAACGGTGATGAGATGCATGCCATGCTTGAAGCTATTGAAAATAGTGACCTCAAGACAGCAGCAGCTATCCAACGTAAATTCATTCCTAAAGTTAACGCTCTCTTCTCAGTACCAAGCCCTGCACCTGTTAAGGCTGTTCTTAATCATCTTGGTTTCGAAGTTGGACCACTTCGTTTGCCATTGGTTGCATGTACTTCAGAAGAAGCTAAACGTATCATCAAGGTTGTCCTCGAAGAAGATGTCGAGGCAACACGTGAGACAGTTACAGGTGTCGTTCGTCCAGATTATTAAGAAAATGAAGTTGAGCAGCTTGCTCAGCTTTTTTAGTTGAATAGGTTAAATCTCACAAAATAAGCTGATATAGGGTCTAAAAGCAGTTTTCTATCATGAAAATTGGCTTTTTTTGATATAATTATAGTTAGTGTGCTTAAAAAGAAAGGAAGTTTCATGAATCAACTTGAACAAAAACTTGAGCAGGATTTTGGTATTGTTTTTAGCCAAAAAGACCTCTTAGAAACAGCATTTACCCATACCTCATATGCCAATGAGCACCGCCTCCTAAACATTTCACATAATGAACGTTTGGAATTTTTAGGAGACGCGGCTCTGCAATTAGTCATTTCTGTTTATCTATACAAACGCTACCCTAATAAGCCAGAGGGGGAAATGTCTAAGATGCGTAGTACTATCGTTCGTGAAGAAAGTTTGGCAGGTTTTACAAAGGCCTGCGGTTTCGAGCAGTATATCCGTCTTGGTAAAGGGGAAGAAAAATCTGGTGGACGTGAGCGTGCCACTATCCTTGGTGACCTCTGGGAGGCCTTCCTGGGTGCCCTTTATCTGGATCAAGGGTTACCTGCTGTTGAGAAATTTTTGAATCAAGTCATGATTCCTCAGGTTGAAAAGGGGAACTTTGACCGAGTAACCGACTATAAGACAGCCTTGCAAGAGCGTCTTCAGGTCAATGGTACGGTTGATATTACTTATACCGTTATCGACGAGTCTGGACCAGCTCATGCCAAAGAATTTACTATGCAGGTAGCTGTTGATGGTAAGGAACTCAGCACAGGTCTTGGAAAATCTAAGAAATTAGCTGAACAGGCAGCGGCTAAGGCTGCCCTTGAACAACTAGGGAATTAAGCATGTATTTGAAATCAATTGAAATGCAGGGCTTTAAATCCTTTGCGGACAAGACGCAAGTTGTCTTTGACAAGGGAGTAACAGCCGTTGTAGGTCCAAATGGATCGGGAAAATCAAATATTACAGAGAGTCTACGCTGGGCACTGGGTGAATCCTCTGCCAAGAGTTTGCGTGGAGGCAAGATGCCTGACGTTATTTTTGCAGGGACAGAGGTTCGTAAGGCTCTCAACTATGCGGAAGTGGCAGTTACTCTTGATAACAGTGATGGCTTTATCGCGGGTGCTAGTGAAACCATTCGTGTGGAGCGTCACATTTATCGAAATGGTGACAATGATTACTTGATTGATGGTCGTAAGGTTCGTCTGCGTGATATTCATGACCTCTTCATGGATACCGGTCTGGGGCGTGATTCTTTTTCCATTATTTCCCAAGGTCGTGTTGAGGCTATTTTTAATGCCAAACCCGAAGAACGCCGCGCTATTTTCGAAGAAGCCGCAGGGGTTCTTAAATATAAGACACGTAAGAAAGAAACGGAAAGTAAGCTTAATCAAACCCAAGATAACCTTGATCGTTTGGAAGATATCATCTACGAGCTGGACGGTCAGGTTAAACCGCTTGAAAAGCAAGCAGCGACAGCTAAACGTTACTTGGAATTAGATGAGGAACGTAGACAGACTCAGCTTAATCTTTTGGTCCACGATATTGAAGTTGGTAAATCTGATTTGAGCCAGACCCAAGAGGATTTGGCAGCGGTCAAGGAAAAGTTAACCAGCTATTATGAGGAACGCCATCGTCTAGAGACTGAGAACCAAGAACTCAAACAAAAACGACATCAAATTTCAGAACAAATTTCTTCTGACCAACAAACCTTGGTGGATGTCACACGACTTATTAGTGACTTTGAGCGTCAAATTGATCTTTATACCATGGAGAGTCAGCAGCGTTCAGAGAAAAAAGAAGAAACTGAAGCTCGTCTCAGTGAGTTAGAGCATTTGAAAGAAGAAGCTCAGGCAGCACTCGATAAGGTTAATCAAGGCCAAGTTGAATTGAATACTGAGTTGGATAGCCTTGCCCAAGAGCTGATTGCTATTCAAAAAGAACTGGAGCAATTTTCTGATGATCCAGATACGCTTATCGAACGTTTACGTGAAGACTATGTTGGTCTGATGCAGGAGGAAGCTAAGGTTTCCAACAGTTTGACTCAGGTCACTCACGACATGGACAGTCAGACACAAGCGCTTGAGGCACAAGCTGAAGAATTTAAACAAGCTCAGGCTGATTTGCTTTCCGCTCAGGAAGTGGCTAGCGAAACCCAAAAAGCTTATCAAGCGGCCCAAGCAAGTCTTCAAAACCTTCTAAATATCTACAAAGAAAAGGCTCAGGCTTATCAAACTCTTGATAAGGACTATCAAGAGGCTCAAAAGCAGATGTTTGACCTCATGGATCACCTTAAGAGTAAAGATGCCCGTCGTCAAAGTCTTGAATCTATTCAAAAAAATCATTCTAATTTCTATGCAGGGGTTAAGGCTGTCCTTCAAAACGCCCAATCCATTCAAGGAATTATTGGTGCAGTTAGTGAACACTTGACCTTTGATACGCGCTATCAGACGGCTCTTGAAATCGCTATGGGGGCTAGTGGGCAAAATATTATTGTTGAGGATGAAGCGGCTGCTAAGCGTTCGATTGACTACTTGAAGCGCAATCGTCAGGGGCGTGCAACTTTCTTGCCGTTGACAACCATCAAACCACGTCAACTTAATGGACAATTTGCTCAAAGTCTTGCCAATGCACCGGGCTTTATTGGTTTGGCTTCCGATTTGGTTACCTATGAGGACCGTTTATCTAATATTTTCCAAAACCTTCTAGGGGTAACGGCAATCTTTGATACCATTGACAATGCTAATAAAGCAGCTCGAGCTGTTCGTTTCCAAGTACGTATGGTTACTCTTGACGGGTCTGAGATTCGTCCCGGTGGTGCCTTTGCTGGTGGTACCAACAAACAAAACAATAACCTCTTTATCAAGCCTGAACTGGATGCATTGACTGCTGAAATTAACCAGATTAAGGCTCAATTAAGTGATAGTGAAGCCAAAGTTGAAGCCCTCCAAATCAAACGTAAGGCTCTACAGAAAGAGTTAGAAGACCTTAAGCTAGATGGTGAAAATGCTCGTCTTCAGGAGCAAAAACTAGACCTAGAACACCAACAAGCCTTGTCTGATGTGGAGAAAAATCAAACCCTAGTGGATAGTTTCAAACAGGATTCTCAGGGAACTGATGGAGCAAATCTTCAAGATAAGGCTGAACAACTTAAAGCAGAGTTAGCACAAATTGCATCCAAGCGTGAAGCCATTAACGACCGTATTGAGGCTATTAAGGAAGATAAAGACGCTCTTGGCCAACAAAAACAGGTTCTCTTAGACAAGCAATCTGAACTTCAGTTGAAGGAACGTGATTTGCAAGCAGAATTGCGTTTTGCTAAGACAGAGAGCAATCGTCTTCAAGCCGACTTGTCTGAGTTAATGAAGGAATCGGATAGTCTTAAAGCCCTCCTTAATAACCAGGTCAATGATGACCAAATTGACCGTCTTCCGCATTTGCAAGCACAGCATAAAGAAGCTGTTCAACGTAAGGACGATTTGGAACAAGCTCTTGTCCGTGCCAAGATTCAGGTGCAAGATTACGAAGGTCAGTTGGAAGACTTGGAGGAGCGTTTGGCTAAAGCTGGCAATCGTAACGAGGACTTGATTCGTCAGCAGACTCGCTTGGAAGAACGTGAAAGTCAGATTAGTCAATCGCTTCGTAAGTTTGCGACTCAGTTGGCTGAAGATTACCAGATGACACTTGAAGTTGCCAAAGGTCAGGCTAGTCCTCTTGACAATGTCGAACAAACTCGCCAGAATCTGCAAGGTCTTGAACGTTCGATTAAAGCTTTGGGTCCGGTCAATGTAGATGCTATTGCCCAATTTGAAGAGGTTAAGCAACGTCTTGATTTCTTGAACGGACAAAAGGATGATTTGCTCGAAGCTAAGAGCCTCCTTCTGAATACCATAAATGACATGGATGATGAAGTGAAATCACGCTTTAAAGCAACCTTTGAGGCTATCCGAGAAAGCTTTAAACAGACCTTTACCCAGATGTTTGGTGGAGGTTCAGCAGACTTGATTTTGACCTCAGACAATCTCCTAGAGGCTGGGGTAGAAATTTCTGTGCAGCCACCAGGTAAGAAAATTCAATCACTTAACCTTATGTCTGGTGGTGAGAAGGCCTTGTCAGCTCTTGCCCTTCTCTTTGCCATCATTCGTGTTAAAACCATTCCATTTGTTATCCTTGACGAAGTAGAAGCGGCTTTGGATGAAGCCAATGTTAAACGCTTCGGTGACTACCTTAATCGTTTTGACAAGTCCAGTCAATTTATTGTAGTTACCCACCGTAAGGGAACGATGTCTGCAGCAGACTCTATTTATGGGGTAACTATGCAGGAATCAGGTGTCTCGAAAATCGTTTCGGTCAAACTGAAAGACCTTGATTTAGACTAAAAATAGATTATATTTTCATGAAAGATAGTTGATAGCTTTATCACTATCTTTTTTCATTGTCTCAAAAAATTTGTAAGGACTTTCAGAAAAACATTAAGTTTGCGCTTTCAAAATTACGCAATCGATTGCGTAAAATGGCTTAACAAAGGCTATGATTAGGATTTTAGGGTTTATGAGAGAGAGGGTGACTTGTCATTTTGCACTGACATGTTACAATATTTAAGGAAATGTCATATGGGGATATGGTGTTTTTTGAAGTTAGTTATAGTGTATGTGTTAAGATACGATTTTCTGGACACATTTAGGCTTCGCGTATACAAGTCTAAGAAGTCTTCTTTCGAGCAAAAAATCCAGGCTGGGAAACCTGGATTTTTTCTTTGTCTTTTGAGTTTATTGGTCATCTTTTTCAGCTTGAGATTTGGCTTGTTTGATACCAGCATTAACTAAGCCCTGCATGATAGCCCCAAAAAAGATAGCTTCAAAGATGCCTGATAGCATATTACGGATTGAGAATAATTCTGTCAAATAGTCTTTATTGTCAACTAAGAAGTGAACTAGGGGCATGCCTAAGAACATGCTAATCCCAAAGCATAAACCTGACTTAAGCCCCACGTGCTTAAGTTGTTTTTTCTCTTTCTCAGTCAGTTCTTCCTCGTCAAAAGCATTAACAGCACTTATCTTTAACTTATAAGTAAGGATGCTGCTAACTAACAGAATGATAATCAAGAGGAGGATAGGATAAATACGAGCTACAAGTTCGGGATACTTAAAGCCTATAAGAAAGGCAATACAATTACCACAAAGTAAGGTAAAGAAAAGAACTACGAAAGCTATGTTACCCATTCGATCAACCTGTTGGCGCTTTTGTTCATCTAAAGGACCTGTGATACCATAAAAACGTTTAATGAGTTTGTCAGTGAAAGTTTCTTTAATCATGATTTACCTCTTTCTATCTTATATCTCTATTCGGAATTTCCATCCCAAAAGAGACTGTTAAGATCCGTATCTAGAGCTTTAGCTAGATTAAGACAGAGCTCTAGTGTTGGGTTATACTTGTTATTTTCGATCATGTTAATGGTCTGTCGGGAAACGCCAATAGACTTTGCAAGTTCTAATTGCGAAAGCCCCATATTCTTTCTAAATTCCCTGACATGATTCATAATGGGCCTCCTTCTGAAAGATAAGCTAACGAGTTACTGTAAGTAGCAATTAAATATGTCAACTTTATCTGACATAATTGTAGCAAGTTTATATAGATGTGTCAATTATCTTAGACATATTTTCCATTTTGGCATTAACTAAAGGTTTCTTTGTCAGCTCTTGAAAGCTTTTTGTTTTTTTGGTAAAATTGATAGTAATTGAATAGAAGTCGTAGAGACTAGTAACCTTATGGAAATTGACAGGGATTGGGGGTCATGGACTGGAAGCCTCCTCAAGGGAAGTTTGGCGAATTCACTCATGAAGACGACTGACGAATCAAGGTCTGGGTAACCAGATAAAAAACGGATGGTACCGCGTGTCAACGCTCCGGGTTGGAGTTTTGGCATGTGGTTTTTTTGTTTGCGATTCGAAATTGTTACATAAGAAAGGAATCTCATGGATTTACAAACACAATTGCAAGAGTTGAAAACATCAACGCAGGCTAAATTGGCTGAAATGCGTGGTGAACACTCTAAAGAATTACAAGAATTGCGTGTTGCAGTTTTGGGTAAAAAAGGCTCTTTGACAGATCTTTTGAAGGGGCTCAAAGACCTTCCTAATGAAGAACGCCCTAAAGTTGGTAAAATGGTCAACGAAGTTCGTGACGTTTTGACTGAAGCTTTTGATGAAGCCGCTAAAATTGTTGAAGCCGCTAAAATTCAAGCACAACTTGACTCTGAAAGTCTTGACGTAACCCTTCCAGGACGCCAAGTCAAACTTGGTAACCGTCATATTCTTAGCCAAACAGCTGAGGAAATCGAAGACATTTTCTTGGGGATGGGCTTCCAAATCGTTGATGGTTTTGAAGTTGAGACTGATTACTATAACTTTGAACGTATGAACTTGCCTAAAGACCACCCAGCCCGTGATATGCAAGATACCTTCTACATTACTGAAGAAATTTTGCTTCGTACTCACACAAGTCCTGTTCAAGCTCGTACACTTGATAAACACGATTTTTCTAAAGGTCCACTTAAGATGATCTCACCAGGACGTGTTTTCCGTCGTGATACAGATGATGCGACTCACAGTCACCAGTTCCACCAAATCGAAGGTTTGGTCGTTGGTAAAAACATTTCAATGGGTGATCTTAAGGGAACGCTTGAAATGATTATCCAAAAAATGTTTGGTGCAGAACGTCAAATCCGTTTGCGTCCTTCTTACTTCCCATTCACTGAGCCTTCAGTTGAAGTTGACGTGTCATGCTTTAAGTGTGGTGGTAAAGGATGTAACGTATGTAAGAAGACAGGTTGGATCGAGATCCTCGGTGCTGGTATGGTTCACCCACAAGTGCTTGAGATGTCAGGAGTTGATTCTGAAGAATACTCAGGTTTCGCCTTCGGTCTTGGTCAAGAACGTATTGCCATGCTTCGTTATGGTATCAACGACATTCGTGGTTTCTACCAAGGGGATGTTCGCTTCTCAGAACAGTTTAAATAAGGTTTAGGAGGTTGTCATGTCAGTCGTTATTCGTAAGGTTCTTCCGGAAGAAGTAGCAGAATTAAAAGTTATCTCCGAAGATACCTTTAGAGAGACTTTTGCTCATGATAATACCGAAGCCCAGTTGCAAGGTTACTTTGACACTGCACTTTCTGAGGAAGTCCTCTTAGATGAAATCACTCAGGAAGAATCGCGTTACTTTTTCATTCTCGTTGATGGTGAAAAGGCAGGTTTTCTAAAGACTAATGTAGGTTCTGCTCAAACAGAGCAGCACTTGGATAATGCCTTTCAAATTCAACGTATTTATATCAGTCAGGCCTTCCAAGGCATGGGCTTGGGTAAGCAACTCTTTGAGTTTGCCTTACAAGAAGCTCGTGATTTAGGTTGTGATTGGGCCTGGTTGGGTGTTTGGGAAAGGAATTTCAAAGCACAGATATTTTACGATAAATATGGCTTCGAAAAATTCGCAGAACACGATTTTCCAGTTGGTGATGGTAAAGTAGACCGCGACTGGTTGCTTAAATTAAAACTATAAACCGATTATTATGTTGATTGAGAGGATTTTATAAGGCGATTAAACGTGTTAGTTCGTCTTCCTCTTATATCAGATATACATATTCCTAAATTACAGAAAGGATTTGAACCCGCCCTAAGCTCTGGGCAAAAAAGATAAAGTCACCTAGGTGCTGATGCACCAACGTTGCCTTTCCTATTTTTGCTGAGAGCTATTAACGGGCTTGGTATCATAATTATGCTAGTTAGTTATAAATGGTTAAAAGAGTTGGTTGATGTGGATGTTACCACTGCTGAACTCGCTGAAAAAATGTCGACGACAGGTATTGAAGTGGAAGGTGTTGAGACACCTGCCGAAGGCTTGTCAAAATTGGTTGTTGGTCATGTCTTGTCATGTGAAGATGTGCCTGACACACACTTGCACTTGTGTCAAGTAGATACAGGAGATGCTGAAGGTCCACGTCAAATTGTTTGTGGTGCTCCAAATGTCACTGCTGGTATCAAGGTAATTGTTGCTATTCCTGGTGCCCGCATTGCGGATAACTACAAGATCAAAAAAGGTAAGATTCGCGGGATGGAATCTCTCGGTATGATCTGTTCTTTGGCAGAGCTTGGACTTCCAGATAGCATTATTCCTAAGGAATTTGCGGATGGTATCCAAATTTTGCCAGAAGATGCCGTACCTGGAGATAGCATCTTCCCATATCTTGACCTTGATGATGAAATCATCGAATTGTCAATCACACCTAACCGTGCGGATGCTCTTTCTATGCGTGGTGTGGCACATGAAGTTGCTGCAATCTATGGAAAATCTGTTCACTTCCCAGAAAAAACGGTTACTGAAGACAGCAAACCAGCTTCTGATAAGATTTCAGTAGCCATCGAAAGTGATAAAGTGGCTACTTATGCTAGTCGTGTGGTTGAGAATGTTACTGTTCAACCAAGTCCACAATGGTTGCAAAACCTTCTTATGAATGCTGGTATCCGTCCAATCAACAACGTGGTTGACGTGACAAACTATGTTCTTCTTTATTTTGGACAACCAATGCATGCCTTCGATTTGGATAAATTTGAAGACTCACGTATCGTTGCTCGTGATGCCCGTGATGGGGAAAAATTAGTCACTCTCGATGGTGAAGAACGTGAATTGACTGCTGAAGATATTGTTATTACAGTTGCTGACAAACCAGTTGCCCTCGCAGGTGTTATGGGTGGCGCTTCAACTGAAATTGACAACAATTCTAAAAATGTCGTTCTCGAAGCTGCTGTTTTTGATGGAAAATCAGTTCGTAAGACAAGTAGCCGTCTCAACCTTCGTTCAGAATCATCATCACGTTTTGAAAAAGGTATCAATAACGACACTGTCCTTGAAGCGCTTGATTTTGCTGCAGCTATGTTGCAAGAATTGGCAAATGGAACGGTTCTTGCAGGCCGTGTTCAAGCGGGATCTGTTGATACAGAGCCAGTTCAAGTTTCTACAAGCCTTGACTACGTAAATGTTCGCCTTGGTACAGAATTGACTTTTGCAGATATTGAAGATGTGTTTGCAAAACTTGGTTTTGGATTGACTGGTGATGCTGATAAATTCACAGTATCTGTACCACGTCGTCGTTGGGATATCAGTATCCAAGCAGACTTAGTTGAAGAAATTGCACGTATTTACGGCTATGAAAAATTGCCTACGACTCTTCCAGAAGCAGCAGGAACAGCTGGTGAGTTGACTGAGACACAAGCGCTTCGTCGCAAGGTTCGTACCATTGCTGAAGGTGCTGGATTGACGGAAATCATCTCATATGCTTTGACAACACCTGAAAAAGCTGTTGAATTTGCTGTGACACCTACTAACTTGACTGAGTTGATGTGGCCAATGACTGTTGACCGTTCAGCCCTCCGTCAGAACATGGTCTCTGGTATGCTTGATACTGTTGCTTACAATGTTAACCGTAAGAATAGTAACGTTGCTATTTACGAAATCGGTAAGGTCTTTGAACAAAACGGTAATCCAAAAGAGGAATTGCCAAATGAAATCAATACCTTTGCCTTCGCTATTTCTGGTCTAGTAGCTGAAAAAGATTTCCAAACTAAAGCAACACCAGTTGATTTCTTCTACGCCAAAGGTATCGTTGAAGCTCTCTTTGATAAACTTGAAGTTTCAGTTGACTATGTACCGACAAAAGATCTAGCAAGTATGCACCCAGGTCGTACAGCTGCTATTGTCCTTGATGGTCAAACGATTGGATTCCTTGGTCAGGTTCACCCACAAACTGCTAAAAACTACGGTATTCCAGAAACTTATGTCGCTGAAATTAACCTTAGTGCTGTAGAAGCAGCCTTGCAACCGGCTCAACCATTTGTTGAAATCACAAAATTCCCTGCAGTATCACGTGATATTGCCCTTCTTCTCAAGGCAGAAATTACTCATCAAGAAGTTCTTGATGCTATCTACTCTGCAGGAGTGAAACGCTTGGTTGCCGTTAAACTCTTCGACGTTTACGCAGGTGAAAAACTTGGTGCTGGAATGAAATCAATGGCTTATAGCCTTACCTTCCAAAATCCAAATGACAACCTCACAGACGAAGAAGTTGCTAAATACATGGAAAAAATCACCAAAGCTCTTACTGAGAAAGTCGAAGCAGAGGTTCGTTAATAGTTAAAAAATCCATCTGAGAAGATGGATTTTTAAGTGACTAGACTATATTACAAAAAGGAGTTAATTTGTTTTTAGAGTTCTTTGACGGTGTATGGGGACACTACACTTTTGAATCTGATAAAGTCAATGTTCTGATTGGTGGTTTACCCAGTCTTGCTTATCCCTTGGGGCAAGTAATATTTGTATTATTAGTCTACAGGTTACTCGTTCATCAATATTTTAAAAAATTTTTAACCATGTCACCTCAGGATATTTGGGCTTGGCATAAAGAAACGTTCCGCAAAAGTAAATTATCTTTCATTGTCATCCCAATAGTTTATCTGTTCGTTTTCGGAATGACCTATGTTTTAGTTGAAGATGTTTTGACTACCGTCACTATTTACAAAGACTATAGAGGCCCTATAGCTAAAACCATTGATGGTCAAGTTGAACAAATAGATATTAGTCATGTTGGGACAAAAACGAGTAGTGCTAGGATTAATGCTCACTTTGTAAGCTCTGACGGGCAGACTTATGACATTCACCTGATAAACGGTGACAAGAGAATCGCTAATTATATGCGCCATCATAAGTCAGAGTCCTACACAGCAATCCTTTCCTTTGATAAACATGGCAAACCAGTTTACATTTCTAAATTCTGGGAATAAGCAGTCTGGATAGCTCTTTCAGGGATTTGCACTTGACAAATATGTAAATTCTCTGCATAATAAAAGAAAAAGCCATGAAAAGAGGGTAGCCATGCAAATTATTAAACGTAATGGTCAAGTTGCTGAATTTGATCCTGATAAAATTTACCAAGCCATCTTAAAAGCAGCACAGACTGTGTATGTTCTTGATGATACTTGGCGCCAAAACCTTGCTCAAGTTACGAAAAAAGTAGTGCTTGATCTTCAAGATGCTCAGGTGGAACGCCCAACCATTAACATGATTCAGTCATTGGTTGAAAATCGTCTCATGGAAGCAGGCTTTATCAATATTGCTGAGCATTATATTTCATACCGTTTGCAACGAGATTTGGAGCGTAACGGTTATGGTGACAAGGTCATTGTACACCTACGCTTTGAGCAGACTAAATAAGAAAAGCCATCAAGCGATGGCTTTTTTTGTGTCTGATTGTCACTTTGTCTTTTTTAAAAGTTTTATAAAGGATTCGAGTTCCTGTCCATGACCTATCTGCAGATAAGTTTCAGAAGTTGGTCTAATAAAGGAGGATTCTAAAAAGCGAATCTGCTTGTGGGCTTTGAATTTTTCGAGTGAAAATTCCTTAGGAAGTTGCCAGGTCACATGCCTAGGGGAAATCTGATAAGGAATGCTAACCTTAGATTTCTCAATGATTGCTTGGCTTTTAGCCATGTTTTTTTGAAAGAGGTCACCAAGTTTTTTAATGTTTTTTTGGAACATGCCATTTTCGAGATAAACGGAAAGTGCTTTTTGCATGATGAGATTGGTATCATAGTCAATAAGTCCCTTGTGGCTCAAAAAGGTAGGCTTAAGATTAGGAGGTAAGACAAGGCTACCTAGACGTAAACCTGGAAAAAGAGCCATGGAAAAGGATTTGATGTAGATGGTCTGATTTTGGGTGTCATAGTAGTGAATCGGGAGATTTTTACTATCGCTAAAGTCTCCCATATAGTCATCCTCGACGATATAAACGTTATACTGATTGGCAAGCTGGGCCAGCTTTTCTTTTTCACTGGCAGAATAGCTTAATCCAAGAGGGTTGGAGTAACGACTGATGGTATAGAAGAACTTAATCTGTCCAGATTTAAAGTACTCTTCCAAGCGGTCAAAATCTAAACCATCAAAACCACGGTTAATCGTTTCGTAAGCTAGATTTTGACGGTTGATGAGCTGGTTCATGCGATGATAGGTAGGTTGTTCTAAGAGAATTTTGTAGCCACCATTACCAAAATCCATCTGTGAAAGGATGTAGAGGGCCTGTTGGCTTCCTGAGGTTATGACAATCTGATCCGAATTGACATAAATATCGTCAGCTATTAATCGACTCTTTAAGGCTTCAAGCAAATCTTTGAGTCCGGCTTGTTCATGATAATAGTTGAAGAGGTAGTCCTGGTGACCCGCCAAACTTTCATCCAAACAAAGCTTAAAATCCTCGTAGGCCAATTGATTGTAATCGTTAAGGTTAAGAAGCACCTTATTATCAACTTCATTACGACCTTCAAGGACGTAATAGCCACTTTTGGGTACGGCGTAAATATAGTTTTGATACTTGAGTTCCAAGAGTGCTCTTTGGGCTGTATCCTTACTACAGGCATAAGTCTGGCTTAGTTGACGAATAGAGGGGAGCTTACTCCCTTTTTTCAAAGTACCATTTTGGGTATCTTTGATGATGGTCTCGACAATATCGTGATAAATACTCATAACTGACCCCTTACAGATTTTCCCTTATTTTACCCTACTTGCCTTCTAAGGGCAAGAGGCCTAGAGATATTTGACAAGATTATTAGATTTTGACATAATAAAAAGGTTGTAAGGTAAAACTAAATTCCCCTTTCAAACAAGTTTAAGGAGATTATAAGAATGACTTTTAAGAAAATCTTAGGACTTCTGACTCTTGCATGCTTAACTGTTATTGGTTTGTCAGCTTGCACACCAGAGAAAGAGCCTACTTGGACCTACGATAAAAACAAAATGCTATTTACAGGACAAGATGCTAGTGTACAAGTTCTTTCTGCAACTAAAATCGAATCACCAGAAGGTCAAAAAGCTGTACGCGTTCACTATAAACTTACCAACTCAAGTAAAGAAACCATGAATGCCTACACTCTTTTGATGAAGGTAGTCCTTGATGTAAAACAAGAAAAGGAAGAAGTGAAGGTTGCTACATTGGTCTTTTCTAAAGATGATGACCGAGATAAGATTGCAAATAAGACCAAGATTGCTCCTAAGGAAGTTAAAGAAATCGTTGTTGACTATGCCGTTGCTGATTTTGATCATGATCTTAGCATTGATTTCTCTGATTACGGTACTGAGGCTAACGCGACTGCCAAGCTTTCACTACAAAATCTTGAAAAGGCACCTGTCAAATACTTTGATAAAAAAGCTCAATAAGTTTTATCACCACATGAATGTGTGGTGTTTTTTTATTGTCTTAAATCTGTACCCATACAGTATTGAAAATACTATCTTGTTTAATCGTCAGAATTTTCATAAACTTATACTATATTTATTGACTAAGGAGTTTTAGGTATGTCACCAAAACGTTTAACCATTTCTGCATTTTTCATGGCACTTGTCATTATTTTGAGCTCGAGTCTCTTATCCATTCCTGTGCCAGGAGGTCATTTCTATTTTAACGGGATTATTATTTTCCTAGTTGGTTTAATTTTCCCACCTACAGAAGCAGTTATTATTGCCGGAGTAGGTTCCTTTATTGGAGATTTTCTTTTCTACCCCCTTCCTATGTGGGTAACTCTAGTAACACATAGCCTTCAAGTTCTCGCTATTGCACTCATTGTTGGAGGCCGCTTAGGAAAATTGAGTAAGTCTAGGGCAGCTTTAGGTCTCTTGATTGGGGCTATTATTGACTTAGTCGGTTATGGCTTAGGAAGAGCCTTTATCTATGGTACGCCTTCCTATGCTATTATGAAGATTCCTTTTGACATTGTAGCTGCTATTCTTGGTTTAGGAGTGGCCTACTACATTTATTTCCACACAGGTTTTGTTAAACAGTTTAAAAAGACCTGGGAAGGAAAATAGATGACCAAAGTAATTGTTGCCAATGACCTGGTTGGTCTAGGTAAGGTTGCTTTGACTAGTAGCCTACCTATCATGTCAGCCTGTCAAACTGAAGTCCTTCCCCTACCAACCGTTCTTTTATCTTCGCACACAGGGGAGTTTGAAAATATCTATGTACGGGATCTTACGGATGACCTAAAAGGATTTTGTAAGCAGTGGGAGCACTTGGATTTTATAGTAGATGGCCTTGTGAGTGGTTATTTTAAGTCAGAAGAAGGACTAAAACGTGTAGGTCAATTGGCTCGTGATAAACAGATGTCTTTATTTGTTGACCCTATTATGGGTGATAATGGTCGTCTCTATCAAGGATTTGATAGAAAATATGTAGAAGCCATGAAGGATTTCTGTCAACAGGCAGATGTCATCATTCCCAATTTAACAGAAGCTGCTTTGTTGACTGATTCTCTTTATCTTGAAGCAGGTTCCTATGATGAGGCCACTATTGAAAAGCTTCTGAGAGAGTTGAGCAAGCTTGGACCTCGAAAAGTTATTTTGACAGGTATCTCGTTTGAGAATGACAAAATTGGGCTGGCTTATTTTGATAAAAAGACTAATGAAACGGTTTATCGCATGCAAAAACGTTATGGTAATCATTTTTATGGAAGTGGCGATTTGCTAACGGCAATCTTATCAGCAGGTTACTTTTATAATCTTGATTTACTAAAGGTTTGTGATTTGGCCTTGGATGTTATGGATAGGGTTCTTTCGTCAACACTGTCCGATGGTCGTCCTTTAAAGTATGGTCTTTGCTATGAGCCCCATATCGGTTATTTATTCAGTGGTTTTAATGCCCTATTGGAGGAGAAAAATGAAAAGTGATAAAACACGTGAATTAGTTGAATTGAGTTTGTATGCAGCTTTAATTATTGTGAGTGTACAGTTTATTCGTATTCCTTTTGGACCTCAATTTGTCCATCTGGGAAATGCCCTAGTTGTGATTGCTGTTTTGATTTTCGGTGCCAGAAAAGGTGCGCTAGTCGCAACAGTAGGGTTAGGGCTATTTGATATTTTCAATGGTTATGCTGCTGAGGTCTGGATTACTATTTTAGAATCTTTGATTGTTTGTTATGTTCTCTATCTTGTTTTTGAAAAGCTTCTAAAATCAAATGACAAAATGACTAACATCATAATTATTGGAGTCATAGCGGCAGTGACCAAAATTATTTTGAATTTTGTTAAGTATACGATTATTAATAGTGTCGTTGCGGCTTTACCACTCAATGCAGCCATGGTATTGGCACTTACTAAAATTGGTGGGACCTTTGGGACATCAGTAGTGACTATCATTGCTGTGCCTCTCCTCTATCCTGTCTTCAAACGTATTTTACAGAGAAACTAAAGATTTAGCAGGTTAGTCCTGCTTTTTCTTTTTAATTTTCCAGAAGCAGAGGTCCAAATTTTCACTAAAAAATGGTAAAATAGTAAAGTTAATGTCAAGAAAGGAAAGGGCTGAAGGCAGGTTCAGCCCAGATATGCTATGTCTATTTTAGAAGTCAAAAATCTTAGTCACGGATTTGGTGACCGTGCTATTTTTGAAAATGTCTCATTCCGTTTGCTCAAAGGTGAGCATATCGGTCTTGTCGGTGCTAACGGTGAAGGAAAGTCAACCTTCATGTCTATCGTTACTGGAAAATTGCAGCCAGATGAAGGTAAGGTAGAGTGGTCTAAATATGTTACAGCGGGTTACTTGGATCAGCATGCTGTTCTTGAAAAGGGGATGACTGTACGTGATGTCCTTCGTACGGCTTTTGACGAACTCTTTAAGACTGAAGAACGTATCAACGAGATTTACATGTCTATGGCTGACGAAGGAGCTGACATTGATGCTCTGATGGAAGAAGTGGGTGAGCTTCAGGATCGCTTGGAAACTCGTGATTTCTATACACTAGATGCTAAGATTGATGAGGTTGCCCGTGCACTAGGTGTCATGGATTTTGGCATGGATACAGATGTCACGGACCTTTCAGGTGGTCAACGTACCAAGATTCTCTTGGCTAAGTTATTGCTTGAAAAACCAGATATCTTGCTTCTCGATGAGCCAACCAACTATTTGGATGCTGAACACATTGCTTGGCTTAAACGCTATCTTCAAGAGTATGAAAATGCCTTTGTCCTCATTTCTCACGATATTCCATTCCTAAACGATGTGATTAACATTGTCTATCATGTTGAAAATCAAGACTTGGTTCGTTATGCAGGTGATTATGACAATTTCCAGTCTGTCTATGCTATGAAGAAAGCTCAATTAGAAGCTGCCTATGAACGTCAGCAAAAGGAAATTGCAGACCTTCAAGATTTCGTTAACCGAAACAAGGCACGTGTTGCTACTCGAAATATGGCCATGTCTCGTCAGAAGAAATTGGATAAGATGGAAATTATCGAATTGCAGGCTGAGAAGCCAAAACCTGAATTCCATTTCAAGGAAAGTCGTACGCCTGGACGCTTTATTTTCCAAACTAAAGACCTCGTTATTGGTTACGACCGCCCTTTGACCAAGGCTCCTTTGAATCTTACCTTCGAACGTAATCAAAAAGTAGCTATCGTGGGTGCCAATGGTATCGGTAAGACTACTTTGCTTAAGAGCTTGCTTGGTATTATTCAACCACTCGAAGGAGAAGTTGAAACAGGTGACTTTATTGATCTAGGTTACTTTGAGCAAGAAGCAGAAGGCTCACGTCAGACACCTCTTGAAGCGGTTTGGGACGCTTTCCCAGCTCTAAATCAAGCTGAGGTTCGTGCAGCTCTAGCCAAATGCGGATTAACCTCTAAGCATATTGAAAGTCAAATTCAGGTGCTTTCAGGTGGAGAACAGGCTAAGGTTCGTTTCTGTCTCCTTATGAATCGTGAAAATAATGTCCTTGTTCTGGACGAACCGACCAACCACTTGGATGTTGACGCTAAGGATGAATTGAAGCGTGCCCTTCAGGCCTTTAAAGGTAGTGTCCTCATGGTATGTCACGAACCCGAATTTTATGAAGGTTGGACAGATGTTTGGGATTTTAATGAGTTAGTATAGTGATAAAAGAGTGTTGGCATTCTCTAAAGAGAGACTTGCTCACTCTTTTTTTATGTTAAAGAGACGAGTAGACTAACTAAGATTTGATAAGATGGAGATGGTGTAGAGGAAGGTCGTCAGCATCATAAAGTGTTTTTCTACAGATTTTGTCGTGACCTATTTGGGTTTTGAGCATACAAATTTAATTTGTTCAAAAAGTAACAAAGTCTGAGCATAAAAGGTGTAACCGTTTTCCGATTATGGTAGAATAAAACAGTAAACTATTATCAAAAGAAAGTTGGACAAACTTATGTCAAAAATCGTAGTTGTTGGTGCTAACCACGCTGGTACTTTTAGTATTAATACTATTCTCGATAATTACGGAGACCAAAATGAAGTAGTTGTTTTCGACCAAAACTCTAACATTTCATTCTTGGGTTGTGGTATGGCCCTTTGGATCGGTAATCAAATCTCAGGTTCTGATGGTCTTTTCTATGCCAACAAAGAAGGACTTGAAAGCAAGGGCGCTAAAGTTTATATGAACTCACCAGTTGAGTCTATTGACTTTGATGGTAAAACTGTTACAGCCCTCGTAGATGGTAAAGAGCATGTTGAATCATATGACAAATTGATTTTGGCTACAGGTTCTCAACCAATCTTGCCTCCAATCGAAGGTGCCGAAATTAAAGAAGGTAGCCGTACTTTCGAAGCTACACTTGAAAACCTTCAATTCGTTAAACTTTTCCAAAACGCTCAAGAAGTTATTGATAAATTGAACGACAAATCTCAAGATATCAAACGTGTAGCGGTTGTAGGTGCTGGTTACATTGGTGTTGAATTGGCTGAAGCTTTCCAACGTCATGGAAAAGAAGTTATCCTTATCGACGTTGTTGATACATGTTTGGCAGGTTATTACGACCATGACTTGACTGACCTTATGGCTAAAAATATGGAAAGCCACGGTATCAAATTGGCATTTGGTGAAACTGTTAAAGCAGTAGAAGGTGAAACTAAGGTAGAACGCATCGTTACAGATAAAAATGCTTACGATGTCGATATGGTTGTTCTTGCTGTTGGTTTCCGTCCTAACACAGCTCTCGGTGCTGGTAAGTTGGAAACATTCCGTAATGGCGCTTACCTTGTTAATAAGAAACAAGAAACATCAATCAAAGATGTTTATGCAGTTGGTGACTGTGCTACCGTTTATGACAATGCCCTTGATGATGTGAACTACATTGCCTTGGCTTCAAACGCTGTTCGTTCAGGTATTGTCGGTGGTCATAATGCCGGTGGTGGCGATGTTGAATCAAACGGTGTTCAAGGATCAAATGGTATCTCAATCTATGGTTTGAACATGGTATCAACTGGTTTGACAGAAGAAAAAGCAAAACGCTTTGGTTTCAATCCAGCAGTAGTATCTTCAACAGATCTTCAAAAAGCTGCCTTTATGGAAGATGAAAATGCAGACGTTACAATCAAGATCGTCTATGACAAAGATACACGCAAAGTTCTTGGTGCTCAAATGGTATCACGCATGGACATCTCTATGGGAATCCACATGTTCTCATTGGCTATCCAAGAAGGTGTAACTATTGACCGTCTTCAATTGCTTGATTTGTTCTTCTTGCCACACTTTAACCAACCGCTTAGCTATATTGCTAAAGCAGCTATCTCAGCTAAATAATCTTAAACAGCTAATTCAGTCGAATTAGCTGTTTTTTCTTTTTTTAATACGAAAAAAGCCTCCTACTGGAGACTTTTATTTAACTAATGTTAGATTAGTTTTTTGAAGCTTCTTGGAAATCAGGGTTTTTCCATGCTTCATCAATGATAGCTTGCAATTCGTCAGCAGAAGCTTTCATTTTTTGTTGTTCAGCATCGTTCAATGGGATGTTAACTGGACGTACGATACCGTGTGCACCTACGATAGCAGGTTGACCGATAAAGACGTTGCTTACACCATATTGACCTTCTTGGAATACAGACAATGGAAGTACTGCATTTTCATCGTCAAGAATAGCTTTAGTGATACGAGCAAGGGCAACAGCGATACCATAGTAAGTAGCACCTTTTTTGTTGATGATTGTGTAAGCGGCATCACGAACACCTTCGAACAATTCAACCAATTCAGATTCTTGAACGTTTTGAGTGTCTTTAAGGAATTCTTCAAGGTTTACACCGGCGATGTTAGCGTGTGACCAAACGGCAAATTCTGAGTCACCGTGTTCACCCATGATGTAGGCGTGAACTGAGCGAGCATCAACGCCAAGTTTTTCAGCAAGTGCTTGACGGAAACGAGCTGAGTCAAGTGAAGTACCTGAACCGATAACGCGTTCTTTAGGGAATCCTGAGAATTTCCATGTTGAGTAAGTCAATACGTCAACTGGGTTAGCTGCTACAAGGAAGATTCCATTGAAGCCTGATTCAACAACTTGAGTAACGATAGATTTGTTGATAGCAAGGTTTTTACCAACAAGATCAAGACGAGTTTCACCTGGTTTTTGTGGAGCACCAGCAGTGATAACTACAAGGTCAGCATCCGCACAGTCTTCGTATTTAGCTGCGTAGATTTTTTTAGGTGAAGTGAAAGCAAGCGCGTGGCTAAGGTCAAGCGCATCACCAACAGCTTTTTCGAACAATTGTGGAATTTCGATGATACCAAGTTCTTGAGCGATACCTTGGTTTACAAGTGCGAAAGCGTAAGATGAACCTACGGCACCGTCACCAACGAGGATGACTTTTTTGTGTTGTTTAGTTGCAGTCATGGGTCTAAACATCTCCTTATTTTTTAATTGGGTTACCCCGTACACTGCTTATTCTACCACTTTAAGTGATGGATGTCACGAAATAATAAGGAAATAATAGATGAAAGCGTTTACACAACTGAAAAGTAAAGCGTTTTATGGTATAATATTATAGAAATTTTCTATACTCTTTTATTAGAGTTTGGAATGATTTGAATGAAAGAAAAGAGGCATTTTTGAGTGCAAGATAATAATTTAATTGACGTTAATTTGACGTCTGAGATGAAGACGAGCTTTATCGATTATGCCATGAGTGTTATCGTGTCTCGTGCTCTCCCAGATGTTCGTGACGGTTTAAAACCTGTACAACGTCGTATTCTATATGGAATGAATGAGCTTGGGGTGACACCTGATAAGCCACATAAAAAATCTGCCCGTATTACCGGGGATGTCATGGGTAAATATCACCCACACGGAGACTCATCTATCTATGAAGCCATGGTTCGTATGGCGCAATGGTGGAGCTACCGTTACATGTTGGTTGACGGTCACGGGAACTTTGGTTCTATGGATGGTGATGGGGCTGCCGCTCAGCGTTATACTGAGGCGCGTATGTCTAAAATCGCCTTGGAAATGCTTCGTGATCTCAATAAGAATACCGTTGATTTTCAAGATAACTATGATGGCTCAGAACGTGAGCCAATCGTTCTTCCGTCACGTATTCCAAACCTTCTTGTCAATGGTGCAACAGGGATTGCCGTTGGTATGGCGACTAACATCCCACCACACAATTTGGCTGAAACGATTGATGCTGTCAAATTGATGATGGATAATCCTGAAGTCACAACACGTGAACTGATGGAAGTGCTTCCTGGTCCAGACTTTCCAACTGGTGGCTTGGTCATGGGGAAATCTGGTATTCACCGTGCTTATGAAACTGGTAAGGGTTCTATTGTTCTTCGTTCGCGTACTGAAATTGAAACAACCAAATCAGGTCGTGAGCGTATTGTTGTCACTGAGTTTCCTTACATGGTCAATAAGACCAAGGTCCATGAACATATCGTTCGTTTAGCTCAAGAAAAACGTATTGAGGGGATTACAGCAGTCCGTGACGAGTCTTCTCGTGAAGGTGTACGCTTTGTCATCGAAGTGCGTCGTGATGCTTCTGCCAATGTTATCTTGAACAATTTGTTCAAATTAACGCAACTTCAGACTAACTTCAGCTTCAACATGTTAGCCATTGAAAAGGGTGTTCCTAAAATCCTTTCTTTGCGTCAAATCTTGGCTGACTATATTGCTCACCAACAAGAAGTTGTGGTTCGTCGTACACAGTTTGACAAGGATAAGGCTGAGGCACGTGCCCATATTTTAGAAGGTTTGCTGATTGCCCTTGATCATTTGGATGAAGTGATTACGATTATCCGTAACAGTCAAACTGATGCTGAGGCTCAAGCTGAGTTGATGGCTCGCTTCGAACTTACGGAACGTCAAAGTCAAGCTATTCTTGATATGCGTTTGCGTCGTTTGACAGGTTTGGAACGTGATAAGATTCAAAATGAGTACAATGATCTCTTGGCTCTGATTGCTGATTTAGCTGATATTTTGGCAAAACCAGAACGTGTCATTGCTATCATCAAGGAAGAATTGGACGAAAGCAAGCGTAAATTTGCAGATGCTCGCCGCACAGAGCTTATGGTCGGAGAAGTTATTTCTCTTGAAGATGAGGACCTCATCGAGGAAGAAGATGTTGTTATCACTCTCTCAAATAAAGGGTATATTAAACGTTTAGCCCAAGACGAGTTCCGTTCACAAAAACGTGGTGGTCGCGGTGTCCAAGGTACTGGTGTTAACGATGATGACTTTGTTCGTGATATTGTCTCAACAAGCACTCATGATCACCTTTACTTCATGACTAATAAGGGACGTGTATACCGTCTTAAGGGGTATGAAATCCCAGAATACGGTCGCACAGCCAAAGGTTTACCTATCGTCAATCTCTTGAAGTTGGACGAAGGTGAGACCATTCAAACAGTCATTAATGCCAAGAGTGATGAAGCTTCTGAAAATAATCACCTTGTCTTTGTAACTCGCCAAGGTCTAGTTAAACGTACAAAAGAAGCGGAATTTAAGAACATTCGTCAAAATGGGTTGATTGCCTTGAAACTTAGAGAAGGTGACGAGCTAATCAATGTCTTCTTGACTACTGGTAATGAAGAAATTGTCATTGGTACTAAATTTGGTTACAGTGTACGCTTCAAAGAGGACACTATTCGAAGCATGAGTCGTATGGCTGCTGGTGTTAAAGGGGTAACTCTTCGTGATGGTGACCAAGTTATTGGTGCAGCTGCCATTACAGAAGACCAAGAAGTCTTGATTATCACCGAAAAAGGTTACGGTAAGCGTACCTCAGCTACTGAATACCCAACGAAGGGTCGTGGTGGTAAAGGTATCAAGACTGCCAATATCACAGAGAAGAATGGTAACCTAGCAGGTATTGTAACAGTGTCTGGTGATGAGGATATCATGGTCATCACCGATACAGGTGTTATCATCCGTACTGCCGTTGCTAATATTTCACAAACTGGTCGTGCCACTCAAGGGGTTAAGGTCATGCGTTTGGATGACTCTGCTCGTATTGTAACCTTTGCTTTAGTTGAGCCAGAAGAAGTTGAACAAGCTTCCGAAGATCAAGAAAGTGGTGACAACTAATGAGCAAAGATAAGAAAAATAACGTAACAAAAAAACGCCGTAAGTGGCTTGATATTCTTCGCTGGGTGTTGATTATTGTTCTCTTGGTTGTTGGTTTAGCCTTGATTTTCAATAAGTCTATTCGAAACACAGTGATTGCTTGGAATACAAATAAGTATCAAGTGAGCAAGGTTTCTAAAAAGACTATTGAGAAAAACAAGGAAGCTAAGACTAGCTTTGACTTTGATACCGTTAAATCAATTAGTACAGAGTCTGTCTTGCAGGCACAGATGGATGCTCAAGAGCTTCCTGTAGTTGGTGGTATTGCTATTCCAGAGGTAGGTATCAATCTCCCTATTTTCAAAGGACTTGGCAATACAGAGTTGACTTACGGTGCAGGAACGATGAAAGAAGATCAAGTCATGGGTGGTGAAAACAACTATTCACTAGCTAGCCACCACGTCTTTGGTATTGCCGGTGCATCTGACATGCTATTTTCACCGCTAGATAAGGCTAAGGAAGGTATGAAGATTTATCTTACGGATAAAAATAAAGTCTATACTTATGTTATCAGTGAGGTGAAGGTTGTCCAACCAACTGAAGTAGCAGTAGTTGATGATACACCTGGCAAGTCTGAAGTTACCCTTGTAACTTGTACGGATGCCGAAGCAACTCAGCGTACAATCGTCAAAGGTGAATTGAAATCACAGGTAGATTTTGACAAGGCAAGTTCAGATATTATTGAAGCCTTTAATAAGTCATACAATCAATTTCAAAGTTAAGAAAGGGCCTTCGGGCCTTTTTCAATGGAGGAAAATATGTTTTTAAATACAGTGCACCATGTTGCTATTATTGTTTCTGATTATGACTTGTCTCGAGATTTTTATGTAAATAAACTTGGTTTTGAGATTATTCGAGAAAATCACCGTCCGGAACGCCATGATTATAAGTTAGACCTACGCTGTGGAGGTATAGAACTTGAAATCTTCGGCAATAAGACCAGTGATCCGAACTATGTGGAGCCCCCAAAACGTCCGTCTTATCCTGAGGCATGTGGCTTACGTCATTTAGCTTTCAGAGTGACTAATATTGAAGAGGTCGTCCAAGAGTTAGAACAAAAGGGCATCTCCTGCCAACCTATTCGCAAGGACACTTTTACCGGTGAAAAGATGACTTTCTTTGCTGATCCAGATGGTCTTCCCTTGGAGTTGCACGAGTAGTTTTTTTAACCTTAATTTTTTAAGTCATGGTATAATAGGTGAACGGCTGAGCCTAGAGTCAGTCGTCCTTTAGGAGATTATGGAATACTATTCTATTTTCGAAAGGAAACACATATGAAATTGAAAAAACTTCTTGTTACTGGGATGGCTATATTGGCTTCAGTAACAGCCTTTACTTCGGTTGCTCAAGCAGCAACATCATCACAAGTCCAAAAGGTTATTGATGAATCTTATGTTCAACCAGACTATGTGATGGGGTATTCATTGTCGGAAGAGCAACGAAATGAAACCTTGAATTTATTAGGGTATGATAGTAGTAAGGATACTAATGTCAAGACCTTGACGACATCTGCTTACGCCAATATCATGAATGTGGCTGACGATTCTAGTCTTCAGCTATATTCTTCGGTTAAGATTGCTAAGCTGGGTGCTAAGGAAACCTTGAGTGTAGAGATTGTGACACCGCAAAATATCACGAAAATCACTCCAGATATGTACCGTAATGCTGCCACGACACTTGGTATTGAACATGCTAAGATTACGGTAGCAGCACCAATTGCAGTTACAGGAGAAAGTGCCTTGGCTGGTATTTACTATTCCCTTGAGCAAAATGGGGCTAAAGTTTCAGATGAAAGTAAAGAGCTTGCGCAAGAGGAACTTAAAACCCTTTCTCAAATCAATGAGGAAAATTCTGGTAAGACTGACTATGATGCAGACAAGCTTAATGTAGCTATGACTGATATTAAGTCAGCTGTTGCTGATAAAGGGGATAAGTTAACAGAAGACCAAGCTAAAACGATTGTTCAGCAAACAGTCAATAACTATAACTTGGATCTTTCAGATACGCAAATTAATCTTCTGGTGAATTTTGCTTTGAATTTGTCTAAGTCTTCAATCATTGATAGTGCTAGTTTCAAGTCGAGCTTGAGTTCACTTAAGGATTCTATCGTTTCGAAAGCTGGTAATACCTTCTCTGGAATTAACCTAAACTTTAATGCCAACAAAGCGGTTGAGAACAGCAAAAATATCTTTGCACAAATTTGGCAAGCTATCGTAGATTTCTTTACAGGACTGTCTAAATAGTAAAAGAGCTATCCGTTTGGATGGCTTTTTTCTATTTTTCAGAAAATATGTGAAATGCTATTGAAATTATTCCAACAATTGTGTACAATGGTAAACATCAATTCAGATTATTCTGAAAATTTGTTTTAGGAGATTCTCTTATGTCACAAACAAGTGTATCTAGTCAGTCTACCTGGCGTAGTAAAATAAAAGCAATGGGACCCGGTATCCTAATGGCTTCAGCGGCCGTAGGTGGTTCCCACATCGTTTCATCAACCCAAGCGGGTGGTTCTTATGGATGGGCCTTGTTAGGCTTGGTTATTCTTGCCAACCTCTTTAAATACCCGTTCTTCCGTTTTGGTGCTGAGTATACCGCAGATACAGGTAAAACCCTCGTTGAAGGTTATGCTGAGAAAGGTAAATTCTATCTTTGGGTATTCTTCATTTTGAATGTTTTCTCAGCTTTGGTTAATACTGCGGGAGTTTCTATTCTTTGTTCAGCCATCATTGCTAGTGCCTTTCCAATGCTTGGTTTGAGTATTACCACATGGTCAATCATTTTGGTTGCCATTATCTGGGGTATGTTACTCTTTGGTGGTTACAAACTTCTTGATGGTATGGCTAAATGGATCATGTCAGCTTTGACTATTGCAACAGTGGCAGCAGTTATTATTGCGGCAATCAAACACCCTGAGTACAGTGCTGACTTCGTTGAAAAAACACCATGGCAGCTCGCAGCCCTTCCATTTATCGTTTCACTTCTTGGATGGATGCCAGCACCAATTGAAATTTCAGCCATTAACTCACTTTGGTCAGCTGAGAAAAAGAAAACTGTTGATTTCAACACTGATGATGCCCTCTTTGACTTTAACGTTGGTTACATCGGAACAGCTATTCTTGCGGTATTCTTTGTAGCACTCGGGGCTCTTATTCAGTATCCAACTGGTAAGCCAGTAGAAGCAGCATCAGCCAAGTATATTGCACAGTTTGTTGGTATGTACGCATCAGTGCTTGGTGAGTGGTCACGCTATTTGATTACCTTTATCGCTTTCTTGTGTATCTTTGGTACTGTAATTACCGTTATTGATGGTTACTCACGTGTTAACGAAATTTCTCTTCGTCTTTTGTTTAACCAAAAAGAAAAAAATCAAACACCTTTGAATGTTTGGATGACCTTGACAGCTATTCTTGGTCTCATCATTATTTTCTTCTTCCAAGGTCAAGTAGCAACCATGCTTCGTTTCGCCATGATTGGTTCATTCCTTACAACACCTTTCTTTGCGCTTTTGAATTACGTACTTGTTACTAAAGAGAAGAAAGACCTTCCAACTTGGTTGAAAGGACTTGCCATTGCAGGGTTGATCTTCTTGTTTGGATTTGCCCTCTTCTTTATCTGGGCTTTGGCTATTGGTAAAGCAGGTTAATAAGATAAAACGGTTTCCATATGGAAGCTGTTTTTTTATTTTATAAAGATGAGAGTAGGAGAGCTTATATCCAAGAGCATACAAAAAAACCATTCCAATCGGAATGGCTTAACAACAAGATGTTGCTTATTTGAGACCGTATTTTTTGTTGAAACGATCCACGCGTCCGTCTGCTTGAGTGAATTTTTGACGGCCAGTGTAGAATGGGTGTGAATCTGATGAAATTTCTACACGGATAAGTGGGTAAGTTTCACCTTCGAATTCAACTGTTTCGTTTGAGTGTTTAGTTGAACCGCTAAGGAATTGGTAACCAGTAGTTGTGTCCATGAATACTACTTGACGGTAATCTGGATGGATATCTTTTTTCATGTTAAAATATTTCCTTTCTGCCATGGTACTTTCCGCACCATAGTTTTTTTAACTATTTTAGTTTATCAAAAGGTGGTCTTCTTGACAAGTCTTTTTTACTATTTTTTAGGAAATTCGCATTTTGTAAATGCCACCTGTCTGAAAGCAGTGATTATCTTTATCAACGATGATTGCTTCAAGCTCAGCTTGTGAACTAACTTCTTGGAATATGTGTTCGAGACTAGAGCCAAATAAGCGGGTTGTCCAAATTTCACCATCCACTGAGAGGGATGAAATAATGGTAAGGCTGGCTAGGTCACTGGAGACTGGATAACCAGTCTGGCTATCAAAAATATGATGGTAGGTTTTGCCATCTATCTCAAAAGTTCGTTCATAGATTCCCGAAGTGACAACAGACTGATCTCTTATAGCAAGCACCATAAGATTTGTGTTTCTAGTCTCCTTAGGATTTTGAATACCAATTCGCCATTTGTGGTCAGGATTATGGAGAGCTGGTCCAAAGGTTAGGACATTACCTCCGAGATTGATTAGGGCACTGGTTACTTTTTCAGCTTTAAGAAAATCTGCAATACGATCTGCAATATATCCTTTTGCCAGAGCACCAAGATCAATTTTCATCCCTTTTTCTTTAAGAAAAACGCTTTGATTTTCCTCGGATAGAAGAATGGCATTGGGATTGATGATATCCAGGAGCGGACGAATTTCTTCAGGAAGAGGCAGCTTAGCATCAGAAAAACCAATACGCCAAGTCTGAATGAGAGGCCCAATAGCAATATTAAGGTGACTTCCAGGTTGGCAGCTATGCCATTTTCCAAGAGAAATAAGTTCAAAAAGTTCTGGGTGAACTGTCACTGAATGTAAGCCTGCTGCCTTGTTAATTTTCATGAGTTCGGAACTGTCGTCATTGGCTGAGAAGCGCTTATTGTAGGTATGCAGAAGTGCTTCAACTTGGTCTAGCAGGGGTTCTGGTTCTTCATGATAGATAGAGACGTCAATCACAGTTCCCATGAGACGTACACGACGATTAGTGAGTTGCATGGGCAACAGTATCCTTGATTTCTTGATAGATTTGTTCGTTTTCTTCTAAGCTGTAGGAATTGGCACCACTAGCAAGTGGGTGGCCGCCACCATCATGGCGTTTGGCAATCTCGTTAATGACAATACTCTTACTGCGTAGACGGACACGGTAATGCCCTTCAGGCTGCTCTACGAAAATAGCCCAAGATTCGACACAATCAATACGGCCTGGAGTGCCAACAATGGCAGAACTTTCAGCATCAGTGACATTGAATTCATCCAAAATCTTTCGTGTCAAGACAACTCGAGCTGCACCATTTTCATCGACTTCTAGATTATCGAAAACATAACCTTGTAGTTTAGCAATTTTGAAAGGAAAACTGTCCATACGACGAGCCATTGCTGCAAAATCAAAGTCGTATTCACGAAGTTTAGCCGCGATTTGAAGTGTTTTAGGAGTAGTAGATGGAAAGAGGAAGCGACCTGTATCGCCAACAATACCATTGTAGAGAACACGAGCAGCAGCATCTGACAAGGAAAGGCCAAGGCTGAGGGCCCAGTCAGTCACAATTTCGCTGGCACTTGAAGCAGTCGTATCAACAAGTAGAAGGTCACCGTAGGCATCATCGTTAGGATGATGGTCAATTTTGATAAGGAAGTCACCTTTATCATAACGATCATCATCGATACGAGGGGTGTTGGCTGTATCGGTAACAATAACAAGTGCCCCTTCATAATCTTGGTCAGTTACCTCATCCATCTCAGCAATCCAAGATAAGGTAGGTTCATTGACACCTGTCGCAAGAACCTTTTTATCTGGAAAGTTTGTTTTTAAAATTTCCTTCAGTCCTACCTGACTACCAATGGCATCAGGATCAGGTCTTTGGTGGCGGTGAATAATAATAGTGTCGTAGGCTTTGATTTTTTCTAAAATAGCTTGAAATACAGTCATGAATGTCTCCTTGTCATTTTGCTTCTATTATATCATGAAACAATAGAAAAACGGTTGGCTTAGGCAAACCGTTATAAAAATTAGATCTCTTTATAGTCAACTTCAAGTCCACGTTTAACCGCTGGACGGTAGGCAATTTTTTCAGTCCAAGCTTGAAGATGCTTGTATTCTTTAACATCAAGGAAAATACCAGCCTTATCCCAAATCTTATCTTGAGCAAGACGACCATACCAAGACCAGATGGCGATATCAGCGATAGTGTACTCATCACCAGCAATATAAGGTTTAGTTGCTAATTCTTTATCAAGCAAGTCAAGTTGGCGTTTGGCTTCCATGGCAAAACGGTTGATGGCATATTCGATTTTTTCAGGTGCATAGTGGAAGAAGTGACCAAAGCCACCACCTAGAAAAGGAGCAGCACCTGTTTGCCAAAAGAGCCAGTTGAGAACTTCCGTACGTTTTGCGTGATCAGTTGGAATGAGTTTGCCAAATTTTTCAGCCAAGTAAAGGAGGATGTTAGCTGATTCAAAGACACGAACTGCTTGGTCTTCAGAGTAATCCATCATGGCTGGAATCTTTGAGTTTGGATTGATTGAAACAAAGTCTGAGCCGAATTGGTCACCGTCACCAATCTTAATACGATAAGCGTCATAACCTGCTTGAGTCACACCAAGTTCTTTCAATTCTTCCAGCATGATAGTTGCCTTGATACCATTTGGTGTCGGAAGAGTATAAAGTTGGAAAGGTTGGTCACCTTTAGGTAAAGTTTGTTCAAAACGTGCACCAGCTGTAGGTTGATTGAGGCCACCCCAGGCACCTCCCATAGAGGTTGGGTTTTCCCAAACTTCTGGTAAAATATAGTCAGACATAAAGTTTCTCCTTGTATTCTTGATAGTTACATCCTAACAAAATGCTAATGGCATTTCAAGAATCTACTACGTCCTATTAGGCGCGACACCTTGACTTTTTCCATAAGAATGATAAGATAGTAAGAATTAATTTTTATCTGATAAAAAACATATTGTTTAGAGAGGAAGAAAAGAATGACTGCTATTGATTTTCATAAGTTGGCTAAAACAGAACTACACTGCCATTTGGATGGTTCTCTATCATTGGAAACCATTCGTCACCTAGCTGACTTGGCACAGATTGAGTTACCTGAGGACGATGCAGAGCTCAAACACCATGTGACAGCACCTACTACCTGTGAGAGTCTCCTAGATTATCTTGAGGCTTTTGATTATATTCGTCCTTTGCTTCAAACAAAGGAAGCCTTGACCATTGCGGCTTATGATGTCGTAAAACAGGCTGCTCTTGAAAATGTCATCTATATTGAAGTGCGTTTTGCTCCCGAATTATCGATGGATAAGGGATTGACTGTCGCTGAAACCATTGATGCCGTTTGTCAGGGCTTACGTCAAGCTCAAGAAGAATTTGGTATTGTAGCCAAGGCCCTAGTTTGTGGCATGCGCCAATCGGATCAAGAATTAACGGCTCGTATTCTTGATGAAGCGAATGAGGTTGGAGATAGTGACTTTGTTGGTTTTGATTTTGCTGGAGATGAACATCATTATGGACCTAAAGCGATTAAACCTCTGATTGAGCAAGTCCAAAGTTACAACCGTCCGATGACTTTCCATGCTGGTGAGTGTGGTTGTCCAGCCTTTTTGGCTGAGTCGATTGCCATGGGAATTAAGCGTAATGGCCATGCAACGATCTTGGCTCAAGAGTCTGAGCTTTTGGAAGAGTTTGTCAAAAATGGTGTCACAGGAGAGTTATGTTTAACAAGTAATCTCCAGACCAAGGCAACCGTTACAGTTGATGATTTTCCTTATCTAAAAATGAAAGCGGCAGGGGCTAATATTACTATTAATACGGACAATCGTACCGTTTCTGATACAAACCTGACCAAAGAGTACGAACTCTATCACAAGCATTTTGATAGCTCAGTTCAAGACTTCTATGCTCATAATAAGACAGCAATCGAAGCTTCATTTGCTAGCGATGAGGAGAAAGAAGAACTTCTTGAAAAATTGGCTAAAGCCTATTCATAAGAAGTTATTAGACTGGTAAAACTATATTAGGGTGATAAGATTGAGCCATTTGGAACATCAGTCAAACCTATCATAAAAATAAGGGAGAGAGGCGAACTTTTTCAAAAATTGTTCAGTCTCCCTCCCTTTTACGCTTGGAATTATGATAAAATAAGTACAATACATATTTTAGAGGAGACTGGTTTGGCACAACTTTATTTTCGCTACGGCACCATGAATTCTGGGAAATCCATTGAGATTCTTAAGGTTGCCTATAATTACGAAGAACAAGGAAAACCAGTGGTACTATTGACCAGTCGTTTGGATAATCGAGATGGGGTCGGCTATATCTCGAGTCGTATTGGCATGAAGCGGAAGGCCTATCCTATTGGTGATGGTACGGATATTTTTGGTTACATTGCTAATATGGATCCACGACCTTACTGTGTTTTAGTTGATGAGGCTCAGTTTTTGACTCGTGCGAATGTCTATGATTTGGCACGAATTGTTGATGAGTTAGATATCCCAGTGATGGCTTTTGGTCTCAAAAATGATTTTCAGAACAATCTCTTTGAAGGATCTAAGTATCTTTTGCTTTTGTCTGATAAGATTGATGAGATAAAGACCATTTGTCATTATTGCTCGAGAAAGGCAACCATGGTTCTTCGTATGGAACATGGTAAGCCAGTATATGAGGGAGCACAAGTTCAAATTGGAGGACACGAGAGTTATATCTCTGTTTGTCGAAAGCACTGGTTTAATCCCCCTCAAGAAAACATAATCCCTTTGAATAAGGCCTAAAAACGACTATTAGTTATATAAGGAGTAAAGATAACAAATGAATATTTATGATCAGTTACAAGCGGTTGAAGACCGTTATGAGGAATTGGGTGAATTGCTTAGTGACCCTGAAGTCGTTTCAGACACTAAACGCTTCATGGAGTTGTCACGTGAAGAGGCAAATACTCGTGAAACTGTGACAGCTTACCGTGAGTACAAGCAAGTCATTCAAAGTATCTCAGATGCTGAAGAGATGATTAAGGAAGCAAGCGGTGATCCTGATTTGGAAGAAATGGCTAAGGAAGAGCTTAAAGAATCTAAAGCCGCTAAAGAAGAGTATGAAGAACGTTTGAAAATTCTTCTCTTGCCAAAAGACCCTAATGATGACAAGAATATTATCCTCGAAATCCGTGGAGCCGCAGGTGGTGATGAAGCTGCCTTGTTTGCAGGTGACCTTTTAGCTATGTACCAAAAATACGCAGAAACACAAGGTTGGCGCTTTGAGGTTATGGAAGCATCTTACAATGGTGTTGGTGGTATCAAAGAAGTGGTTGCCATGGTTTCAGGACAATCAGTCTACTCAAAACTCAAATATGAATCAGGAGCACACCGTGTACAACGTGTGCCTGTGACTGAGAGCCAAGGTCGTGTTCATACCTCGACAGCAACTGTTTTGGTTATGCCAGAAGTTGAAGAAGTAGAGTACGAAATTGATCCTAAGGACCTTCGTGTCGATATCTATCACGCATCTGGTGCTGGTGGTCAGAACGTCAATAAGGTTGCGACTGCGGTTCGTATGGTTCACATTCCTACTGGAATCAAAGTAGAGATGCAAGAAGAACGTACACAACAGAAGAACCGTGATAAAGCCATGAAGATTATCCGTGCACGTGTTGCGGACCACTTTGCACAAATCGCTCAAGATGAACAAGATGCTGAGCGTAAATCTACTGTTGGTACAGGGGACCGTTCAGAGCGTATCCGTACTTACAACTTCCCACAAAACCGTGTAACGGATCACCGTATTGGTTTGACCCTTCAAAAACTAGATACAATTTTGGCTGGGAAAATGGATGAAGTCATTGATGCTCTTGTTCTTTACGACCAAACTCAAAAATTGGAAGAGCTTAACAAATGATTCTAGCGGATGTTCTAGCTGACTATGAGAAGCAGCTTGAGGCTGTTGGAGAAGAGCCAGAGGCCCTATCCTTTGTTTATCGTGGTTTGAAGCAATGGGACTTGACTCATTTTGTTCTTCAATTGCGTCAGGAAGTTTCAGAGGAGGATGCTGAGCTATTAGCTCATGTATTTAGCCAACTAAAGAATCACAAGCCTGCCCAGTATATCTTGGGCTATGAAGTCTTTCATGGTTTACGTTTTCAGGTTGATGAACGAGTCTTGATTCCACGTCCTGAAACTGAGGAATTAGTGGACTTGATTTTAGCGGAAAACCCAAGCACAGAGCTTAAGGTTCTTGATATTGGAACTGGGAGTGGTGCTATTTCGGTATCCCTGAAAAAGAGTCGCCTCCTTTGGCAAGTAACAGCTAGTGACTTGTCAGTTGATGCGCTAGAGCTTGCCAAGGAGAATGCTAAGCTAAATCAGGTAGACATTAGCTTTGTTCAATCGGATGTTTTCGAAAATATTTCTGGCAGTTTTGATATCATTGTGTCAAATCCTCCCTATATTTCTGAAAATGATAAGAACGAAGTTGAGGTCAATGTCTTGGCTAGCGAGCCAAAGATGGCCTTGTTTGCTGATGAAGAGGGACTTGCCATTTATAGACAGATTATTGAGGAGGCAGATAGGTATTTGACTCCTAGTGGAAAGCTCTACTTTGAAATTGGCTATAAGCAGGGAATGGATTTGAAAAAGCTCTTGTCTCTACATTTTCCAGATAAGCGAGTGCGTGTCCTTAAGGACCAATTTGGACAAGATAGAATGGTCGTGATTGATGATGAAAAATAAGAAAGTGTTAAGAGAAATCTTGTCTGACGGTGGCGCAGTCGTTCTTCCTACAGAGACTGTCTATGGTCTATTTGCTAAGGCTTTGGATGAGAGTGCTGTGAACCATGTCTATGAGCTGAAAAATCGTCCTAGAGATAAAGCCATGAATTTGAATGTCGCTTCTTATGAAGATATCCTGTCTTATTCGAAAGAGCAGCCCAAATATTTGAAACAATTGTATGATGCTTTTTTGCCTGGACCTTTGACTATCATTTTAAAAGCTAATAATAAAGTCCCTAAGTGGATTAATTCGGGTTTGGCGACGGTTGGCTTCCGTTTACCAGACCATCCTGTTACTAGAGAACTGATTCAAGCGGAAGGTCCTTTAATTGGTCCCTCAGCCAATAAGTCTGGGAAGGCTAGTGGTCGGTATTTCGACGATATTAGAGTACAATTTGATTTTCAGGTGACTGGCTATCAAGATGACGCTGCCTTGTTGGGTGTAGATTCGACGATTTTGGATTTGTCTGTTTCACCTGCTAGGATTCTCAGACAAGGGAAAATTACAAAAGAAGACCTATTGGCGGCTCTACCAGAGTTGACCATAGAATAAATGACTAACAGAGACCTATGGAAGTGTGAGATAACTTCCGACTATATGCGGGCGAGTTGATTGAAAGCCCATTAGACCTCAAAGGAGACCTCTATGATTTTTGATAAAGAAGATTACAAAGCATTTGACCCTGAACTATGGAACGCCATCGATGCTGAGGCAGAACGTCAGCAAAACAATATTGAGTTGATTGCCTCTGAGAACGTAGTATCTAAAGCTGTTATGGCTGCTCAAGGAACTCTCTTGACTAACAAGTACGCAGAAGGCTATCCAGGTAAACGTTACTATGGTGGTACAGACGTGATTGATGTGGTTGAGTCTCTTGCTATTGAGCGTGCCAAAGAACTTTTTGGAGCAAAATTTGCCAACGTGCAACCTCACTCAGGTAGCCAAGCCAATGCTGCTGTTTACATGTCATTAATCCAACCAGGTGATACGGTTATGGGAATGGATTTGTCAGCGGGTGGTCACTTGACACACGGTGCACCAGTTAGCTTCTCTGGTAAGACCTATAACTTCGTCGCTTACAATGTAGATAAGGAAACTGAACTCCTAGATTATGATGCCATTCTTGCGCAGGCTAAAGAAGTGCAACCAAAACTCATCGTGGCTGGTGCTTCAGCTTACTCTCGTATCATTGATTTTGCTAAATTCCGTGAAATTGCCGATGCTGTAGGTGCTTACCTCATGGTAGATATGGCTCACATTGCAGGTCTTGTAGCGTCTGGTCATCACCCGAGTCCAGTTCCTCATGCACATGTGACAACTACAACAACCCACAAGACGCTTCGCGGTCCTCGTGGTGGTTTGATTTTGACTGATGATGAAGCTATCGCTAAGAAATTGAATTCTGCAGTCTTCCCTGGTTTGCAAGGTGGTCCTTTGGAACATGTTATTGCTGCCAAGGCTGTTGCTCTTAAAGAAGCACTCGACCCTGCCTTTAAGGAATACGGCGAAAATGTTATCAAAAACGCTGCTGCTATGGCGGACGTTTTCAATCAACATCCAGATTTCCGAGTAATTTCAGGTGGAACTAACAATCACCTTTTCTTGGTTGATGTCACTAAGGTTGTTGAAAATGGTAAGGTTGCGCAAAATGTTCTTGAAGAAGTTAATATTACTTTAAATAAGAATGGTATTCCATATGAGCAATTGTCTCCATTCAAGACATCTGGTATCCGTGTTGGTAGTCCAGCTATTACGAGTCGTGGTATGGGTGAAGCTGAGAGCCGTAAAATTGCTGAATTAATGGTTCAAGCTTTGGAAAATCACGATAAACCTGAAGTTTTGGAACACATTCGTGGAGAAGTTAAAGCTCTTACAGATGCCTTCCCACTCTATTAAAAACTATGTTAGATTTATATATTAAACGCATTATCATTCACCAGTTTTCGCCAAATGATACGGAGCTGGTTTTAGCTGAAGGACCTCTTGAAATAACGCCTCGCTTAGATGAGTATTTTCGAAAGAAACTCTCTAAAGTTTTCTCAGATGAGGCTAAACGGGGCTATTTCGATGCGGAAAATGTTTTTATCAGTCATCTAGGAGATGATTTGATGCAAAGTTCTGTTAAAATTTCCCAACTTTGGAAGGAAGAATTTGTCATTTCTGAAGATCAAAAGACCAATGATTTGGTCTTTATTCAGTTTGATAAAGAAGGGCAAGAATATTTTGCTTTCTTGCGTATTGCTCTCAAGGACAGTTTGATTCATTCTTTGGGAGATAGTCAGCATCCTATTCAATTGTCACAAAATAATTTGCCATCTGCGGCTCAGACACCTGATGAAGCTTTGGTAATCAATCGTAGTAGTAAGCAGTATTATTTGATTGAAAAGCGAATCAAGCATAATGGAAGCTTTGCCAATTATTTCTCTGAGAATCTCTTGCAGGTCCAACCTGAGCAGTCTGTTAAAAAATCAATTAAGATGGTTGAAGATACTGCTCAGAAGATTGCTGAGAATTTTAATCAGGATGACTTTAATTTCCAAGGAAAAATGAAATCAGCTATTTTTAATAACCTGGAAGAAGACCAGGAGTTATCACCTGAAAAATTGGCGGACCAGCTCTTTGATAATAATTTGACAGCTCGTTTGACCTTCGTTGATGAGCTCAAAGAGGCCATACCTGAACCTATCTCAGTATCAGATATTGATCATTCACGTCAAATTAAGAAATTGGAGAATCAAAAATTATCGTTATCGAACGGAATTGAGTTAATCGTGCCTAATAATGTTTATCAGGATGCCGATAGTGTTGAATTTATTCAAAATCCTGATGGCACCTACTCTATTCTCATCAAAAATATCGAGGATATCATCAATAAATAATATGTTTAAATGGATAAGACGTCTGGCGGTTTTTGTCGTAGTCCTCATCATAGGTATCCAATGTTATCGAACCCATGCCAATATTCAACATGTCTTAACCTATGAATCCATGGTTAAGGAGGTATTGGCTGAGGACGACATTGATAATACAACCAATGTCGATTTGGTGTTGGCTATGATCTACACAGAAACCAAGGGGAAGACAGATGACGTGATGCAGTCCAGTGAAAGTTCTACAGGGGTGACTAACTCCATCACAGATCGAAAAGAAAGTATTCGTCAAGGGGTGACGGTGCTGTCAGAAAATCTGGAAGAAGCTGCCCACCATAAGGTGGATCCTTGGACAGCAGTACAAGCTTATAATTTTGGTAAGGCCTATATCGATTATGTGGCTGATAATGGTGGAGTTAACACCGTCGAATTAGCAAAAGCTTATTCAAAAAATGTCGTTGCTCCAAGTCTAGGAAATATCAGTGGAGAAACTTACACCTATTACCAACCGGTTGCCATGTACTATGGTGGCGGAAAACTTTATACAAATGGCGGAAATATTTATTACGCCAAAGAAGTGCAGTTTAACCTCTTTTTGATGCGTATGTTCTCTCGTCTCTAAGAGGATACGCTTCATTCTTAAGGAAAGACAAATGAAAGCATTATTAGTTTATTTTAAAGGATATGTCAAAGACAGCATCCTGGGACCCGTTTTTAAATTAATCGAAGCCAGTTTCGAACTTTTGGTCCCACTAGTCATTGCTGGAATTGTCGACACAACTATTCCAAATAAAGACAAAAATCATCTCTTTTTGATGATTTTTATCTTGTTTGGACTTGCCGTTATTGGTGTTGTCGTTGCTATTTCAGCACAGTATTTTTCATCAAGAGCAGCAGTTGGTTATGCGCGAGTCTTGACCAATGACCTCTATGCGAAAATCATGCGTTTATCAAAGGAAAAGCGGGATGAGATTGGAACTTCAAGTTTGGTAACACGCCTGACTGGTGATACCTTTCAAATCCAAACGGGGATAAATCAATTTTTGAGGCTCTTTTTGAGGGCGCCGATTATCGTGACGGGAGCCATTATTATGGCATTCCGAATCAGTCCACGCTTGACCCTCTGGTTTATTGGTATGGTCTTGGTATTGACCCTTATTATTGTACTAGCTAGTCGCATCGTCAATCCTTTATATGCCAAGATTCGAGTGATTAATGAGTCAATTGTTACTAATACGCGCCAACAACTTGAAGGTATGAGGGTTATTCGTGCCTTTGGTCAGAGTGAGCGTGAATTAGATAATTTCACGACTGTAAATAAAGACCTGAAGAAGTGGCAACTCAAAACAGGCGTGATAGCAAGTCTCATTGGTCCTTTGACTTTCTTAGTTGTTAATATGACTTTGATTGCTGTCCTTTGGCAAGGAAATCTGCAAATTCAAGGGGGACTCCTGTCTCAAGGGATGCTGATTGCTCTGGTCAATTATCTCTTGCAAATTTTGACGGAGCTTCTTAAATTGGCTATGATGTTGACCAATCTTAACCAGAGCTTTATTTCGGCGAAAAGGGTACAAGCTATTTTTGAACTCCAAGATGAGGATATTGAGGCACCTTTAACACTAAGAAAACCAGATCAGTCGGAAACAGGACTTGCTATTGACCACATGACTTTTACCTATCCGACAGCTAGTCAACCGTCACTACAAGAGATTGATTTAAAGATTGCTAGAGGTGAGTCACTGGGTATTATTGGTGGTACTGGCTCGGGTAAATCGACCTTGGTAAACTTAATCATGAACTTATATCAACCTCAGATTGGTTCTTTAGCTATTTTCAAAAATCAACAATCACCAAAAAATCTTAAAGAGTGGCGTTCTTGGGTTGCTTATGTCCCACAAAAAGCTGAGTTATTTAGGGGAACCATTCGTTCAAACTTATCACTAGGACTTGATCACGAACCAAGTGATAAGGAATTGTGGCATGCTCTTGACATGGCTCAGGCTGCTGATTTTGTTAAAGACAAAGATCTTGGTTTAGATGAGCCAGTTGAGTCATTTGGCCGTAATTTTTCGGGGGGTCAACGTCAACGTTTGACTATTGCGCGTGCGCTGATGAGACCAGCACCATTCTTGATTTTGGACGACTCCACTTCAGCCCTAGATTACTTGACTGAAAGTCGTCTACTAGCGGCTATCAGAGACAATCTTAAATCAACGAGTTTGATTATTATTTCGCAAAGAACAAATAGTCTAAAAGCTGTTGATCAAATTTTGGTGCTTGATAAGGGACATCAAGTTGGCTTAGGTAATCATGAAGAATTGCTTGCCACAAATAAACTCTATCAAGACATTCATTATTCTCAACATCAAAAGGAGGTCGCTGATGAAGGCTAGAAATAATAAATCAACGCTTAAACGTTTAAGTAGAGATATCTTAAGTCAGCGTTACCTCTTTGCCTTAGCAACTGTTGGGACCATTATTCAAGTTGCCTTAACGGTTTACTTACCTATCTTAATTGGTGATGCAGTGGACGCTGTTCTTAAGATGAACGCCGTTCTATTGATGTCACGTTTAATTTGGCAGATGCTTGTAGTTATCTTAGCTAATAGTGCAATCCAGTGGCTTAACCCTTTGATTTATAATCGATTAATTTATTCATATAGTGAAAGTTTACGTGAACGAGTCATGATGAAAATCCATGCTATGCCACTTAGTTACCTTGATCGTCAAGGAACTGGAGACATGGTTAGCCGTGTGACTACAGATAGCGATCAGTTAAACAACGGACTTCTCATGGTCTTTAACCAATTTTTCGTTGGGCTTTTGACTATCTTTGTCATAATCATTACCATGGCTCGCTTAGACTGGTTCATGATGCTATTAGTTCTAGTGATGACGCCTTTGTCAATGCTTGTGGCACGTTTTATCGCAAAGAAGAGCTACCAACTCTATCGCAATCAAACTAAATGGAGAGGCATGCAGACTCAGTTGATTGAGGAAAGTTTGACTCAAGAAGCTTTAATACAGAGTCTAAATGCTCAAGACCAGATGGTTAGGAGTTTTAAAGACGTCAATGGTAAGTATGCTGATTATTCACAGGGTGCTATCTTTTATTCGTCAGCGGTTAACCCAGCTACACGTTTTGTTAATAGTCTGATCTATGCTCTTATTGCAGGTGTTGGGGCCTATCGAATCATGTCGGGTGGTGCTTTCACAGTGGGACAATTGACTACCTTCCTAAATTATGTGACTCAGTATACGAAACCTTTTAATGATATCTCATCTGTTCTATCTGAACTTCAAAGTGCTTTGGCCTGTGCTGATCGCCTTTATATGATATTGGATGAAGAGGAAATAACAGAAACAGGTAAGGCGGTCTTGGAAGAAGCAGATGTGCAGGGACGTTTTCAATTTGATCATGTCCAATTTGGCTATTTGCCTAATAAACCTCTTATCAAGGATTTGAGCATTGAAATCCCTGAAGCAAGTACTGTTGCCATTGTTGGCCCTACAGGAGCGGGAAAATCTACCTTGATAAACCTACTTATGCGTTTCTATGATTTGGATAAGGGGAACATTCTACTGGACGGTAGACCTATTACCGATTATACTCGTGAGAGTCTTCGGAAACAGATTGGGATGGTCTTGCAGGAAACTTGGCTTGAGGTTGGCACTATTCATGATAATATTGCCTATGGTAATCCAGAAGCCAGTCGTGAAGAAGTTATAGCAGCGGCCAAGGCTGCCAACGCAGATTTCTTTATTCAGCAGTTGCCTCAAGGCTATGACACCTACTTGAATGACGCTGGGCAATCCCTTTCTCAGGGACAACGTCAGCTTTTGACCATTGCTCGCATATTTGTCAATGTGCCTAAAATCTTAATCTTGGATGAAGCCACTTCTAGTATCGATACCCGTACAGAGCTCCTCATTCAAGAGGCCTTCGCTAAATTAATGAAAGGTCGAACAAGTTTCATCATTGCCCATCGATTGTCTACCATCGAAAATGCGGACCTTATTTTGGTCATGAATAATGGAGATATCGTTGAACACGGAACCCATGAACAACTGATGCAAGCTAAGGGAATGTACTATCGTATGCAGACGGCCCAAAAGACACAAAATAGTTAAATCCGACAGAGCTTTTAAGCTCTGTTTTTTTATGATTTTAGCCAATCATTTATCACGGAAACTTATTAATGAAAAAGAAATGAAATTTAGTTATTTTTTCTTTTTTATTGGAAAAAATACTGATAAGATGGTAAACTAAAGAGGATATTATATAAAAAAAGGTATCGAAAATTAGAATGTTAAAACATAAAAACGTCCTGGTATTTTTAGGACAAACCTTGCTTTATTTCGCCATTTTTATGGCCCTAATTTATCTCTACAATTACCTAGGACAAGGTCAAGGTAATTTTATCTATAACGAATTTTAGGAAGAATAATGACGAATACAAAAATTAAAGATATGATCGAAACGATTGAGCAGTTTGCTCAATCACAACCTGACTTTCCTGTTTACAATATTTTAGGGGAAGTTCATACTTACGGTGACTTAAAAGCTGATTCGGATAGCCTAGCTGCCAAGATTGATAGTCTTGATATTCCAGAAAAATCACCTGTTGTGGTTTATGGCGGTCATGAGTATGAAATGTTGGCAACTTTTGTCGCTTTGACTAAATCTGGTCACGCCTATATTCCAATAGACAGTCACTCAGCTCTTGAGCGCGTGACGGCAATTGTTGAAGTAGCAGAGCCTAGTCTGATTATTGCTATCAATGACTTCCCACTTGAGGATGTCCAAGCTCCAATCCTAACATTGGACCAAGTGATAGCAGCTTTTGAAAGCAAGACTAGCTACGAAGTGACTCATCCTGTTAAGGGGGATGATACTTATTACATCATCTTTACATCAGGAACTACAGGTAAGCCTAAAGGGGTACAAATTTCACACAATAATCTCCTCAGTTTCACTAACTGGATGATTACGGACAAGGAATTTGCGACTCCAACACGTCCACAAATGCTGGCTCAACCGCCTTATTCATTTGACTTATCGGTAATGTACTGGGCACCTACATTGGCACTTGGAGGAACACTTTATGCTCTTCCTTCAGCTATTACACAGGACTTCAAGAAGCTCTTTGAAACGATCTTCTCACTTCCAATTGCCATTTGGACATCAACACCATCTTTTGCAGATATGGCAATGTTGTCTGAAGACTTCAATGCAGAGAAGATGCCAGAAATTACGCATTTCTATTTTGATGGAGAAGAGTTGACTGTCAAGACTGCTCAAAAGCTTCGCCAACGTTTCCCAGAAGCACGTATTATTAATGCTTACGGACCAACTGAAGCAACTGTAGCCTTATCAGCAGTAGCAGTAACTGATGAGATGCTGGCTAACCTTAAGCGTTTGCCGATTGGTTATACCAAGGAAGATTCACCAACTTATATTATCGATGAGGATGGCAATATCCTTCCAAATGGTCAACAGGGTGAAATCATCGTATCAGGACCAGCAGTTTCAAAAGGCTATATGAATAATCCTGAAAAGACTGCTGAAGCCTTCTTCGAGTTTAATGGCCTTCCTGCCTACCATACTGGTGATGTGGGAACGATGACTGATGAAGGTCTCCTTCTTTACGGTGGACGCATGGACTTCCAGATTAAATTTAATGGTTTCCGTATTGAGTTAGAGGATGTTTCACAAAACCTTAATAAGTCTAAGTATATTGATTCAGCAGTAGCTGTGCCACGTTACAATAAAGACCATAAGGTTCAGAACCTCTTGGCTTATGTGATTCTTAAGGATGGTGTTCGTGAGCAGTTTGAACGTGAAATTGATATCACCAAGGCGATTAAGGCTGACTTAGAAGATATTATGATGTCTTACATGATGCCTACTAAGTTCCTCTATCGTGAGAGCTTGCCTTTAACACCAAATGGGAAAATCGATATCAAGGGTCTTATCAGTGAGGTTAACAACCGATGATTGACTTCTTGAAACAGCTCCCCCATTTAGAAGCCTACGGTAATCCCTTCTATTTTATCTATCTTGGATTAGCTCTATTGCCAATCTTTGTGGGTCTCTTCTTTAAAAAGCGTTTTGCGATTTATGAATGTTTGGTCAGTCTAGCCTTTATTGTTCTCGCTCTGACAGGAACACATGCTAGCCAATTACTAGCCTTACTTTTCTATATCGTTTGGCAAATCATCTGGGTTTATTCCTACAAACATTACCGTAGTAAAAAGGACAATAAATGGGTTTTCTATTTACACTCATTTCTTGTAGTCCTTCCCTTGATTTTTGTTAAGGTAGAGCCTGCGATAAATGGTACTCAGTCACTCTTAAACTTTCTTGGCATTTCTTACTTGACCTTCCGATCAGTTGGTATGATTATCGAGATGCGGGATGGTGTCTTAAAAGAGTTTACACTTGGAGAATTCCTCCGATTCATGCTCTTTATGCCAACCTTTACGAGTGGTCCTATTGATCGCTTCAAACGCTTTAACGAAGATTACCAAGCGATTCCTGAGCGAGACGAGCTGATGAATATGTTGGAGCAAGCTGTCAAATATATCATGCTTGGTTTCCTCTATAAGTTTGTTTTGGCTCAGATTTTCGGAAGTATGCTCTTGCCTTCACTGAAAGCACAAGCTTTGGCTCAGGGTGGTATCTTTAATTTACCAACACTTGGTGTCATGTATGTTTTCGGTTTTGATCTCTTCTTTGACTTTGCGGGTTACTCGATGTTTGCCTTGGCAGCATCATACCTTATGGGGATTAAGAGCCCAATCAACTTTGACAAACCTTTCATCTCACGAGACTTGAAAGAATTTTGGAATCGTTGGCATATGAGTTTGTCTTTCTGGTTCCGTGACTTTGTCTTTATGCGTTTGGTTATGGTTTTGATGCGAAACAAGGTTTTCAAAAATCGTAACACGACATCAAATGTGGCCTATGTCATTAATATGATGGTTATGGGATTCTGGCATGGAGTTACCTGGTACTACATTGCTTATGGTATTTTCCATGGTATTGGTCTAGGAATCAATGATGCCTGGTTACGTAAGAAGAAAACTATTAATAAAGAGCGTAAGAAAGCAGGTCTTGAGCCACTTCCTGATAATAAATGGACGAAGGCTTTGGCAATCTTTATTACATTTAACACTGTTATGTTGTCATTCTTGATTTTCTCTGGATTCTTGAATGACCTCTGGTTCACTAAAAAATAAGTAAAGGAATTATAAAAAATGGATGTAAAATCAGAAGTTATTGAAATTATTGATGAACTCTTCATGGAAGATGTTTCAGACATGATGGATGAAGACCTTTTCGATGCTGGTGTTCTTGATTCTATGGGAACAGTTGAGCTTATCGTTGAATTGGAATCACGTTTCGATATTCGTGTGCCAGTTTCAGAATTTGGTCGTGATGACTGGAACACAGCTAATAAGATTGTTGAAGGGGTAACGGAGCTTCGCAATGCTTAAGCGTTTATGGCAAATTTTTGGCCCTATAATCTGTGCCTTAGTCTTGGTAGTAATAGTTATTTTTTCCTACCCTCAAGGCAGAAAACATAGTTATGAGGTTGAAAAACGTAACGCAGTAACCTTGACAACTGAGAACTTTAAGAGTCGTATTAATAAGACGACAGCTCTTTCTGATAAGAATCATCGATTTGTCCCTTTCTTTGGGTCTAGTGAGTGGTTGCGTTTTGATGCCCTTCATCCAGCTGTTTTAGCTGAAAAATATGACCGTAACTATCGCCCATATTTTATTGGACAACGTGGGGCTGCCTCTCTAAACCAATATTTGGGAATGCAACAAATGCTTCCTGAATTGAAAAATGGGACAGCAGTCTACGTCTTGTCACCACAGTGGTTTACTAAAAAAGGTTACAATTCTGCGGCTTTCCAGCAGTTCTATAATAACGACCAACTTAGTAGTTTCTTAAGTCAAAATCAGACGGATGCAAATTCTCAATATGCTGCTCAGCGTATCTTAGAGATGAAACCTGAGATTACTATGAAATCTCAACTTTCTAAAGTGGCTAATGGGCAAGATTTAAATTCTCTTGATAAGACTTATATTCAAATTATGGCAGAGCTTAATAAGCGAGAAGATGCCTTGTTCAGTCCTTTTGCAGCATCAAATAATGCAAATTACGACAAGAAGGTTCTTCCTTATCTTAAAGAGTTGCCAGACAAGCTCTCTTACGAGGCACTTGACCAGGTTGCCGTAAGAGATGCAGAAGCCCATACCAAGTCAAACGACTTTGGTATCGATGACCGTTTCTATAAGAAACGTTTGGCTAAAAAGATTGGTAAACTTAAAGGGTTCCAAAAGAATCTTTCGTATGAAGTTTCACAAGAATACGGTGACCTACAGTTGGTGTTAAATCAATTTGCTAAGTCAAATACTAACGTCATCTTTGTCATCCCACCTGTTAATAGCAAGTGGATGGCTTATACGGGATTAAGTCAAGAAATGTATGATGCTACGGTTTCTAAAATCTGTTATCAATTAGAAAGTCAAGGCTTTACCAATATTGCCGATTTTTCAAAAGATGGAGATCAACCTTACTTCATGCAAGATACCATTCATATGGGATGGAAAGGATGGGTAGCCTTTGACAAGGCTGTTGATCCATTTGTAAGTAATCCAACACCTGCACCTAGCTATAACTTGAACGACCGCTTTTATAGTAAGGATTGGGCAGGTTATACAGGGGCTCCTAGTCAGTTTAAGTAGCATTACTTAATAAATCAAAAAGGCTTGTTAAAGCCTTTTTATGTTATGATCTTTCCACGGTATCACCTTCATAAATTATAAAAAGGATTGGGAATTACGCCAATCCTTTTTATCCTTTTAAGTTTTATAATATGTTAAACAGATGGTTATTTGTTTTTAGTTAGAGCTTTTCGAATTAAATCTGCAGGGATAATCAAAACCGCGATAAGAAGTGCAACGATATAGTGTTGAACGTCCATAGGAACGGTACTAAATACTTTTCCACCGAATTGAATGATCAAGGTTTGAACGACAGCAATAGAAATCATTACAATTGAGAATTTCTTGTTTTCGCCGATATGTTCAAAAACATTGAATCCATTACTACGTGTATTAAGTGAGTTGAAAATGACAGCATAGATAAATACTGTAAAGGTGAATGTTGTTACCATTTCAAAGTTGCCAGTTCCATTTGTGATAAAGTCTTGGATACCACCAACATTTTTAAGAATAGCTAAACATACAAGAGTAATGAAGACGCTAGCTACACCAATAGCAGATTTCATATAGCCAGTAAGAATATTTGCCTTCTTAGCAACTGGCTTTTCATTCATGTAACGATCTAGGGTAGGCTCTTCACCAAAGGCAAGGGCAGCAAGTGTGTCCATGATAAGGTTAATCCAGAGAATTTGGATAATTGTAAATGGTTCTTTGAGGCCCAAAAGTGGTGAGAGAAGTGACATAGCAATTGTAGTCACGTTAACGGTTAATTGGAAGATAATGAATTTACTTACTGACTTACTCATAGTACGTCCATAGAGGACGGCTTTTTCAATCGAAGTCAATGAGTTATTCAAGATAACGATATCTGAGGCTTCACGTGCGACTTCAGTACCATCACCCATTGAGAATCCGACATCAGCCGATTTAAGGGCAGGTGAGTCATTGACTCCATCACCTGTCATACCAGCAACCATATCGAGGTCTTGAGCTGCCTCAATAAGACGTTTTTTATCCATTGGAAGGGCACGACTGACCACTTTTAAGTGAGGCAATTGTTGTTTGAGTTCTTGATCTGAGAGGGCAGAAAGTTCATCGTGAGTAAGGACAAGGTCATTTTGACCAGTAACGATACCGGCTTCTTTAGCGATAGCAACAGCGGTTTCTTTACGGTCACCAGTTACCATAACTACTTGAACCCCTGCACGGTTCATTGTTTCAACAGTTTGTTTAATTGAAGAACGAACGTTATCACGGATACATACGATACCAATTAAAACTTTATCATTACCATCTGTATTGAGGATAGCAAGTAAACGCATTGAACGGTTAGCTTGTTCCAATGATAATTCTTGGAAACGAGCTTTAATATCATCTGTAAAGTTTTGTTTATTACCATCTTTATCAAGATAGTAGTAGCAGTCATTTAGGATGAATTCTGGAGCACCTTTGATGTAGGTTTTTCCGTCCTTAGTCGTTACACTTGCGAATTTTGTTGCTGAGTTGAATTGTTGCTTCTCAGTAATAGTATTTGTATCAAAATCAAGTTGAGAACGTCCGATAAGGAAATCAAGAAGTGCACGGTCAGTGGCGTTACTACCAACAGCACTGCCATCAGCTACCATGGCGTCGTTATTAAGACCGATACCATTAATCATTTCAGCTTTAAGGCTATCTGACATTGTGTCAAAATCAGGAGCGTCAGTTTCACCAGTAGCTGCATAAAGTGTTCCATCAGCAAGGAAGAAGTCAACTACAGATAGTTTACCTTCAGTGATAGTACCAGTCTTATCACTGAAGAGGATATTCATGTATCCGGCTGTTTCAATGGTATCAGGATGGCGAACCAAGATATTTTGTGCTAAAAGTCGACCTGAGTTCATTGAAGAAACGAGTGCCAACATCATTGGGAGACCTTCTGGAACGGCCATGATGATGATTGTAACCGCAAAGAGAATGGTTTCAATGATAAGAAGGAAGATTGAACCACCATTGAGGTTATTAGCCTTATTGAGGGCAATAAAGCCTAAGACAAGGTTGATTACTGAATATGCAACACCTGCACTATAACCGAGGACACCGATGTTTCCAGCCAGCTTGTTGAGTTTTTCTTTGGATGGTGAATCTTTACTATCTTCTTGAAGAGAAGTATTGATGCTTCCTAGAACGGTATTATCACCAATTTGTGTAGCTTCCATAACGGCTTCGCCTGAAGTAACAACTGTACCACGGAAGACTTTGAGCTCTGTAAAGAGGTCGGAAGAGTCTGGCTCTGCTTGATCACCAAGAGGAAGTTTTTTAGCATCTTCACTTTCACCATTAAGGACAGCTTGGTTTACTTTTAATTCACCTTCCAAGATGATACCATCAACTGGGATCTTGTCCCCTGATTGAAGGAGAATCTGATCACCTTTCACAATATCATCAACGAGAACCTCTTTAAGTTTACCATCACGATAAACCTTAGCATTAGTTTTTGAAGCCTCTTCCTGAAGAGTGTTGAACTTTTGCTCATTTCGGTATTGTGAGACTGCTGAAAATCCTGTAGACATCAAAATGGCGAAAATTAGTGAGATAGCCTCATACCAATTAGCTTCACCAATAGCAGGGAAAATCATTCCAACAAAGTTGAAGATGATTTTTAATCCTAAGGCAGCCAAGAGGATAAGAATCCATTGATCTTGGAAGGCTTCGATAAAGATTGAGAGGAGCGAGTTTGCCTCTTTACTAGAGAGCCTATTATCGCCATGGGCGTTTTTACTTGCTTGAACTTCAGCAGAAGTCAAGCCTTTAAATTTTTTCATTTAAGGTTTTGTATCCTTTCTAAATTATTACTGAGTTTTAAGGCTAGTAAATTATAAGCCAAAAAGTTCATCATTACAGTCACGATAACTGAATAACCATCAGTAAGTATTATACTTTATTTTACTATTAAGTTGTTGATTTTTCACCAATAGAATATTGAAGTTTCTTTTCTCTTTAGCAAGTGTAGGAGTGTACAAAGAACCCGCATTTTTTATTTAGAGATAATTCTGTTTTTTCACCTTCAATTCATACAACCCTCTCACCGCATTGCATCCATAGATGGCCTGAGCCTGTTCCATATCTTTTAAGGTCAAGACTTTTTCTTTAAGCTTATTATCAGCAATAAGTCTTTGTCTGTAGATGCCATTTAAGAGGCCGAGGTGAACGGGTGGTGTGTAGAGTTGGTCTTTGATTTTAAGAACGATGTTACCGATAGAGGTTTCTAGGAGTTGCCCCTCATGATTATAATAAATTTGTTCGTGAGGTTCGATACTAAGGTGAGGACGGTAACTTGTTTTGAAGAAGGTATAGGGGCTATCCAACGGATGCCTTTGCTCAACTAACCTTGCTTGGCAGAAGTCATTAGATAAGTTTGTTAATTGGGTATGTTCAAACTTCAGTTCACCATCTTTTGCAAGTGACATTTTAAGACGGTAGTCTTTGTCAAGGTTTAGTGATTGGCACAGAGCTTCGACTTGATAGTGTGCTTTTTCTGCATTGAAAGGATAGTCAAAGTAGCGACTGCTCTCTTGCAAGCGTTTCATATGCTCCTCAAGAAATAGCAGTTTTCCTTGATGGACACGACCAGTTGAAATGAGATTGAATTTGGGGTTCTGACGGTATAGAACAGCAGCTTTTTGCTTGGTTTCTTCATATTCAGCTTCCCAGTTGCTATCCCAGGTAATACCTCCTCCGACACCATAGATAGCTTTGGTTCCTTCCATTTGTAGTGTTCGAATGGCCACGTTGAAAATACTAGGTCCCTGTGGCATCAAGATACCAATAGCTCCACAATAGACACCTCGAGGCTGTTTTTCAACCTTCTTAATAATCTCCATGGTTGCTATTTTTGGGGCACCTGTAATCGAGCCGCATGGAAAAAGGGCTTGGAAGACATCGCTTAAACTACTATTTGGTAGGAGTTGCGTCTCAATAGTCGAAGTCATTTGCCAAACCGTAGAGTATTGTTCAACTTGGCAAAGGCTCTTGACATCCTCACTTCCTATTTTTGAAATACGATTCATGTCATTTCTAAGAAGATCGACAATCATCATATTTTCAGAGCGATTTTTCTGATCCTGAGCTAGCCACTGGGCTTGTTTGAGGTCAGATTCACTTGTCAAACCACGATTAGTAGTACCTTTCATAGGACGAGTGGTCAATCTATCACCATCTTTTTTAAAAAAGAGTTCTGGGCTTATGGAAATGATAGAGACATCATCGTGCTGAATAAAGGCATTGTAATGTGCATTTTGCTCAACAACCAATCGGTTATAGATGGCAAAGGGATCAGCTGTCAGGTTCTGTTGAAGTTGAACAGTATAATTGACTTGATAAGTATCACCTTGTCGAATATGGTGGTGTATTTGCTCAATAGCAGCCTTGTATTCCTCTGCAGAAGTTAGCTCTTGCCAAGATTTTGGTAAGGCAATTGGCTCATAAGCAAGTGGAATAGGCTCTATTTGAACAGTTTCATGAATAGTGAAGTAGAGGAGATACTCTGACATTAATGGACCAGCAATAACCTGAAATTTTGTCTCGAAGGCAGGAGCTGCTTCATAGGAAACATAACCTACTGCATAATAGCCCTTATTTTGATAGGCTTCGACTTCAGTTAAGAGATGCTTAACTTCCTTAATGTCCTTTGTTTTTAGTTCTTTAATGGCGTCTGTAAAGATTTGTCTGACACCAAGTTCTTTAAAATCAATAACAGTTTTCTTATGCATACTTAGAGTATAACATAAGAAGTTTCCCTCTGGTTCTTTTTCATGTTTTAATTCTCTTTCTCAAAATTTTAACTAAAAATGAACTTTTTTGACAGTTTTACATATGTTATAATAGTGGTGACTAAAAGAAGATTTCAGAGGGAAGTATGACAAAAAAAAACAATTTAAAGAAGGGTAACAGCAGTTTTTTACATAAAAAAATGAAAAGAGGGACATCTAAAAGTAATTCATGGAAGCATCAAATGTACGAGCTAGAAATTGCCATTGCTAAAGAGTCAAGTAACAAAAAAAGAAATGAACTTATTAAAATTCATAATAGCTATATGAGTGAGTATGATAGCTTAAAGAAACAAATCATTTGGTTAGTCGTATTGGGAATTTGTTTCTTATTGGTACTGGTAGTTTTTGGTTATTATATTTGGAAAAGTTACAATAGTGAGAATATGTCTTATACATCATCTTGGATTCAAGAGAAAGTACTGAGCACCTATAGAGCTTAGTATCCTAATCCTAGTAAATAATAGAGTCTCTAGACAAAAGTCTAGGGATTTTTTGTTAAAAAAGGTTTTATCAGGTTGATGTATAGTTATTAGCTATAACAATATCTAAACAAAAGGAGATAACGGTAGCTAGAAACCCATTACTTTATAGGTTATAGTCTAAAACTATATATAGAGAAAACTAATAGCAATTATACAGCCACCCATTTCTTTGGTAAGATAAGTTCAACAACAAAGAGGAGGACACAAGATGTCAACTACTATCATTGGTTTCCCACGTTTGGGTGAATTCCGCGAATTAAAATTTACAACAGAAAAATACTTTAGAAATGAAATTACTGCAGATGAACTCTTAGCAACAGCCAAAGACTTACGTGCAAAACACTGGAATATTGTTAAAGAGAAGGGTATCAGTGAAATTCCTTCAAATGATTTTTCACATTACGATAACTTCCTTGATGCAGCTTTCCTTTTCAACGTCGTACCTGAATCTGTTCAAAACTTGGATTTGACAGATCTTGAACGTTACTTTGCTTTGGCGCGTGGTTACCAAGGTGAAAAAGGGGATGTACGTGCCCTTCCTATGAAAAAATGGTTTAACACTAACTACCATTACATCGTTCCTAAATTTGAAAAAACAACAGAAGTTAAACTTGCTGGTCACAAGATTTTTGATGAGTACCAAGAAGCTAAAGAATTGGGACTTAACACACGCCCAGTTGTGGTTGGACCATTCACTTTCCTTCAATTGTCTGATTTTGAAGATGGTGTAAAAGCTGAAGACTTCGTCGACAGCCTGGCTGCTGCTTACCAAGAAGTCTTCGCAAAATTGGCTGAGCTTGGTGCGACTCGTATTCAACTCGATGAGCCAGCCCTTGTTAAAGATTTGACAGCTGAAGAAAAAGCTCTCTTCTTGAATATCTACAACAAACTCTTGGCTGATAAAAAAGGTCTTAAAGTCTTGATCCAAACTTACTTTGGTGATGTTCGTGATGTCTACAATGATCTTGTGAACTTGCCAGTTGATGGTATTGGTCTTGACTTTGTTGAAGGTAAGAAAACACTTGAATTGGTTAAAGGTGGTTTCCCAGCTGATAAGACTCTCTATGCCGGTATCGTCAACGGTAAAAACATCTGGCGTAACAACTACGAGAAGAGTCTTGAAATTCTTGAACAAGTTCCAGCTGAAAATGTTGTTTTGACAACATCTTGCTCACTTCTTCATGTACCATTTACAACTGCTAACGAAGAATTTGAACCAGCTATCTTGAACCACTTTGCTTTTGCGGTTGAAAAATTGGACGAATTGCGTGATTTGGATGCTATCCGCAATGGTCAAGGTGCAGAAGCCCTTGCAGCCAACAAAGAACTCTTTGCGACTGAGCGTGTTGGTGAAAATGCTGAACTTCGTGCTCGTATTGCAGGCTTGACTGAAGCTGATTACACTCGTTTGCCAGCATTTGCAGAACGTGAAGTGATTCAAAAAGATGCTTTCAAACTTCCATTGCTTCCAACAACAACTATCGGTTCATTCCCTCAAACTAAGGAAGTTCGTGCTAAACGTTTGGCTTTCCGTAAGAATGAATTGTCACAAGAAGAATACGATGCATTCCTTGCTGAAATCACTGATGAATGGATTAAATGGCAAGAAGAAGTTGGATTTGATGTGCTTGTACACGGTGAATTCGAACGTAACGACATGGTTGAATACTTCGGTCAAAACTTGTCAGGTTACCTCTTCTCTAAAAACGGTTGGGTGCAATCATATGGTATGCGTGGGGTTAAACCACCAATCATTTGGGGTGATGTGACTCGTCTTAACCCAATCACTGTGAAATGGTCTAGCTACGCACAAAGCCGTACTGACAAACCTGTTAAAGGTATGTTGACTGGACCTGTTACTATCCTTAACTGGTCATTCCCACGTGAAGACATCTCTATCAAGGATTCAACTCTTCAAATTGCTCTTGCAATCAAAGATGAAGTTCTTGACCTTGAAGCTGCAGGCGTTAAAATTATCCAAATTGACGAAGCTGCTCTTCGCGAAAAATTGCCACTCCGTCGTAGTGACTGGTACGAGGATTACCTCGACTGGGCTATTCCAGCCTTCCGTTTGGTTCACTCAACAGTAGCACCAGACACACAAATCCACACTCACATGTGTTACTCAGAATTTACAGATATCATCCCAGCTATCGACAACTTAGATGCTGACGTTATCTCATTTGAAGCTAGCCGTTCAAATCTTGAAATCTTGGATGAACTTAAAGCTCAAAACTTCCAAACAGAAGTTGGACCTGGGGTTTACGATATCCACTCACCACGTGTCCCACAAGACGGTGAAATTGACCACACTATCGAAGCAATCTTGGCTAAAGTACCAAGCGGTAAAGTTTGGATCAACCCTGACTGTGGTTTGAAGACTCGCGGAATCAAAGAAACTAAAGAAAGCTTGATCAAGCTTGTAGAAGCTGCAAAAGCAGCTCGCGAAAACTTGTAAGCAGAAGTTATCATACGTTGAAGACCTTCTTCCTTAAGTGTAGAAGGTTTTCAATAGCGAATAATTTTCTAAAGATTTTTGCAAGCAGGCTATGATTAACAAGTGTTTAACTGAACTCATGAAGTCAGTAGGCACTTAAAACAGCTTTCGTCTTAACAAAAATCTAAAAAGAAGAAGGTATAAAATATGACAAGCCAAACACCATCACTCTCTTTTGAAGTCTTTCCACCTAACCCAGCAGTAGGTAATGAAAAAATCCTACGTGCTCTTGAGGATATGCAAGGATTGGCTCCACACTTTATCAGTGTGACAGCTAGTAATAACAAATATAATATCAAAGAGACGACGGTTCCTTTGGCAGATCATATTCAAAATGACCTAGCTATCCCAACGATTGCCCACCTTCCAGCTATCTATTTGAGTAAAGAAAAGGTTGCTGATACCTTACGTGACTTGGATGCCGTTGGTGTACACCGTATCTTAGCCCTACGTGGCGATATCATTCCTGGTGTGGAACCTCTTAAAGACTTTAAATATGCCACTGATTTGATTGAATTTATCAAGGAAGAAGCTCCTCAATTTGATATCATCGGTGCCTGCTATCCTGAAGGGCATCCAGATTCGCCAAATCAAATCTCTGATATCCAAAACCTTAAGAAAAAGGTTGATGCAGGTTGTTCTGGTCTTTTAACCCAACTCTTCTTTGACAATGAACGTTTCTATGATTTTCAAGATAAATGTACCTTGGCTGGAATTGATGTACCAATTCATGCGGGTATTATGCCAATTTTGAATCGTAACCAAGCTCTACGTTTGCTTAAGACTTGTGAGAATATCCATTTGCCACGTAAGTTCCGTGCCATTTTGGATAAGTATGAGCATGATCCTGAGTCACTTAGAGCGGCAGGTCTTGCTTATGCGATTGACCAGATTGTCGACCTTGTTACTCAAGATGTTGCAGGCGTTCACCTCTACACCATGAATAATGCAGAAACTGCTCGTCATATTCACGAAGCGACTCATTCCTTATTTAAGCATCATTCACAAGTTAGCGCTCTATAATTGAATCATAAAACTACCACCTATAGTTTAATCTATAGGTGGTTTCGTGTTTATAGTATGAAAAAAGTGACTTCCTTAATTCTAGTAGTGTAATGTATAAAAAAGACTCAGAGCTAAGCTCTAAGTCTTAAATATTACTCGCCTACGAAAGCATTGATTTCTGCTTCGATATTCGCAATTTTTTCTTTAGCATCTGCTTCAGATTCACCAACTGTAGCGATGTAGAATTTGATTTTTGGTTCTGTACCTGAAGGACGAACGGCAAACCATGAATCATCAGCCAAGATGTATTTAAGCACGTTACTTGGAGGAGTTGTCAATTTTTCAACGCCGTCAGCAGTAGTAGCTGTTTGTTCCAAGAAGTCTTCTGTCTTAGCAATGTCTGTGTTGTTGAATTGTTTAGGAGCATTGCCACGGAATTTATCCATGATTTTCTTGATTTCAGCAGCTCCGTCAACACCTGAAAGGGTAACAGAGATGGTTTTTTCTGCGAAGTAGCCGTATTGTTTGTAGATTTCTTCGATACCATCTGCCAAAGTCATGCCACGTGAGCGGTAGTAAGCTGCGATTTCAGCAACGATAAGAACAGCTTGGATAGCATCTTTGTCACGTACGAATGGTTTGATGAGGTAACCGAAGCTTTCTTCGAAACCAAGCATGTAAGTGTGGTTGTGTTGTGTTTCAAATTCATGAATTTTTTCACCAATAAATTTGAAACCAGTCAAGACGTTAAACATCGTTGCGCCGTAGCTTTCTGCAATCTTAGTAACCAACTCAGTTGATACGATTGATTTACAGAGGGCAGCATTGGCAGGAAGTGTACCAGCTGTTTTGTGAGCTTCAAGAATGTATTTAGCAATGATAGCTCCGATTTGGTTACCAGAAAGGTTGAGGTAAGAACCATCTGGTTGACGAATTTCAACACCAAGACGGTCAGCATCGGGATCAGTTGCAACCAATACATCAGCGTCTACTTTGCGACCAAGTTCTTCAGCAAGAGCAAATGCTTCTTGGTTTTCAGGGTTTGGAGATTTAACGGTTGAGAAGTCAGGGTCTGGTACAGCTTGCGCTTCAACAACTTGTACAGCTTCAAATCCAGCTTGCGCAAGAGCACGACGTGCCAACATTTCACCAGTACCATGAAGTGGAGTGTAGACAATCTTCATGTCACGACCGTATTCATTGATTAAGTCTTGGTTGATGTTAACGCCTTTAACTTCTTTCAAGTATTCAGCGTCGACGTTTTCACCGATAACTTCAATCAAGCCGCTAGCTTTGCTTTCTTCAAGGTCAGCCAATTGCACAGTGAAAGGATTTTCGATAGCACGGATGTAGTCTGTCAATGCATCTGCATCTGCTGGTGGCATTTGTCCACCGTCTTCTCCGTAAACCTTGTAACCATTAAATGGTGCAGGGTTGTGGCTGGCTGTTACCATGATACCAGCAAATGTGTGAAGATGACGTACTGCAAATGACAATTCAGGTGTTGGACGAAGGCTTTCAAATACGTAAGATTTAATACCGTGAGCTGCCAAAACTTGTGCAGATTCAAATGCAAATTCTGGAGAGAAGTGACGGCTGTCATAGGCAATAGCAACACCACGTTTTTTAGCTTCTTCCCCTTTTGAGTCAATCAATTGGGCCAAACCTTCAGTTGCTTGGCGAACAACGTAAATGTTAATGCGGTTAGTACCAGCACCAATCAATCCACGCATACCAGCTGTACCGAATTCAAGGTTGGTATAGAAGGCATCTTCTTTCGTTTTTTCATCCATTGCGACCAACTCATCATGAAGGTAAGCAGGCAATTCAGCGAAGTCGAGCCATTTTTGATAATTTTCAGTGTAAGACATAGCAATCTCCTTTATATTTTTAACCGCTTACATTATAACAAATTTTTTCAGAAAATTCTAGCGATAATTGTAAATCTTTTTAAAAAGAAAATGGTATCTAAAATGTAAATGAAAATAAAAGAGCCAAGACATATCAGTCTCGACCTAACTAATTATTTTAATCTTTCAAGTGTCGGAACGGCTGCAGTTGTGACAAGAACTGTAGCAATAACTTCAATAAGAGAGTTTGTTGTCAAAATTAAAGCAAGAAAATGTTGAAAACTACCACCATAGATGTTACCGAAGAAGATATAAATTCCCAATAGAACAAAAATGGTATTGGTCATAGACCCGACAATAGCAGCTGTCACTAAACCAGTACGATTGTGTAGCCATCGATAGACGAAGTAAGGAGTCACTCCGATTAAAATACGTGGAAACAGTGCAATAATGAGAGAATAGAGATTTCCATGTGAGACAAAGGGACTAAAGAGGAAACTTGCTGGCGTCAAAACCAATGTATTCATGGTCACACTAAAGAGGCCCATGAGGAGTCCCAAAACAGCTCCGATTCTAGGTCCATAAATGACGGAAGCGATAACAACAGGAATATGAACTAAGGTCGGTTGAATACCAGACGGAACAAATTCGAGAATGAAGGAAGTTACAAAATGAATGGTGAGCATTACTGCAAAAAAGATGGCAATTCTTGCAATAGCGGTTGATTTTTTCATAAAAATTCTCCTTAACGGTTTATAGAATAGTATCTGATTTTCGGCACTATCCATAGATTAAATGATTTACTTTTTCAATCGTAAAAGCATAGGAGTGATACTTACTGTCAAAAGTCCAGCAATAATCATTTCAGCAATCGAATTTGTTGTGAAAATGGTTGCCATTAGTGTTTTGCCACCTGCTGTGTAGAAGTTAGGGATTAGGAAGTAGATGCCAAGAAGTACGAAAAATGTATTTGTGAAAGCACCTAAAACCCCAGATAAAGTCAGACCTAGACGGTTTTGAAGTAACTTGTAGACAAAGTAAGGGAAAATACCGATTAGGATACGAGGGACGATGGCAATGACTACAGATGCCCAAGTTCCTCCTTCAACAAAAGGACTAAAGAGATAGCTACTAACCGTATAGATAACAGTGTTGCGAATAATACTCATAATTCCCATGAAGCCACCCAAATAAGCTCCAATTTTAGGACCGTAGACGATGCTAGCGATAATAACTGGGATATGGGTTAGGGTTGGTTTGATTGGAAGTACAAAAGCAGCAAAGATGGTTTGACTGAGTACTTCGATTACAACCATTGTAGCTATCAAGAGGGATAACTGAGCCGTTTGGTTTGCTTTATTTTTCTTATTCATCATAAACTCCTTTTTATTCTCTGCAAGGCTATTTTGTTAAAGCATTGTCAATGGATTCAATAATGTCATCAATATCAGCTAAGGCACCACGTCCTGTATCTCCACAAGCCAGTAAACCTGATTTTGGAAGAATTTCTTGGTAGCCAACGTTATGTAGAGTATCTAAATTCTTCTTAGTCAGTGGATTTTCATACATTTTCGTATTCATTGCAGGGGCAATTAGTTTTGGTGTGGTGCTAGGTGAAGCTAAGGCAGTAGCAGTAAGCATATTATCGGCTAGACCATGTGCTAATTTTGCAATGGTATTTGCTGAAGCAGGAGCTACAATAAAGAGGTCAGCTTCTTTACCTAAATCAATATGATTAATACGTTCAGCCGATTTTTCTTCCATGACATCAGTGTGAACAGGATTCTTCGAAAGGACTTGAAGCGTCAGAGGAGTGATAAAGGCTTGCGCAGCTTCAGTCATAATGACATGAACGTCATAACCTTTTTTCTTTAACCTGCTTGTTAAATCAGCTGCTTTATAGGCAGATATTGATCCTGAAACAGCAAGGATGATACGTTTAGTCATGGCATATCCTTTCAAATAAAGCTTGAGCAATCGCAGATTTAGTCGTAACTTTCTCCTCGTTTTTTTCGTCAACAAGATAGGCAATATGTTGATCTGGAGTAATATCACTCAAGTCGTTGGCAACAATAATATTAGCTTTGTTGCGTTTCAGACTTGCACGAGCAACCTCAAAAAGCTCTTCTTTACTTACATTAACCAAAAGTTTGAAGCCAATCAATTGAATAGCAGGATTCCATTGTTTGACGAGGCTAATGACCTTCGGTGTTTTTTTAAGAAAAAGAACCTGATAATCTGAAGCTGAAGATATCTTGCTCTCAGTGTTAGATTTATGCAAGAATTGAGCGAGATCTTCGGTGTCCTCCAATTCAGCGAAATCCGTCATATAAATAGGAGTATAATCAGAGACTGCCATACTATGGATAAGAACATCGTGCTCTTTGACGAGTGGCTCCATCTTTTTGAGAAGACTATCTACGTTCGTAATTTCTGTAATCTTTAGATTTTCTTTCGGTTCTGGTTTAACCGCTGTCTTGGTCGTTACTAAGGTTACTTGGTGACCCTTAGCCAAGAAAAGTTCAGCGATTTCCTTTCCTAGATAACCTGTTGAATGGTTTGTGATTCCACGTACAGCATCAATCTTTTCAGTGGTACCACCCGATGTAATCAAAATTTTCATAGTAGTATTGTACTAAAAATTGCGTCTTTAGTAAATAAAAGTAAGTATTTTTGAGGCGTACCCCTATAAATTAAAGTTATAACGATTTATAACAAAACAAAAACCGAACATTGAAAAGTAATTGACCAAAAATAATGCGTTTTTTATCAAACTCTGATATAATAGATTCTAGAAAAATATAGAGGAGTGTCTCATGAAAACAGATATCGAAATTGCTCAAAGTGTAGAATTAAAACTAATCACAGAAGTAGTTGAAAAAGTTGGAATCGGCTTTGACGATTTGGAACTCTACGGAAAATATAAGGCAAAATTGTCATTTGATAAAATCAATGCAGTCAAAGACAATAAGCCAGGAAAATTGATTTTGGTAACAGCCATCAACCCAACACCAGCAGGTGAAGGTAAATCAACCATGTCAATCGGTCTTGCAGACGCTCTTAACAAAATTGGTAAGAAAACGATGATTGCCCTTCGTGAACCATCTCTTGGTCCGGTTATGGGAATCAAAGGTGGTGCTGCAGGTGGTGGTTACGCTCAAGTGCTTCCGATGGAAGATATCAACCTCCACTTCACAGGGGATATGCACGCTATTACTACAGCAAATAATGCTTTGTCAGCCCTTCTTGACAATCATATTCACCAAGGAAATGCTCTCGGCATTGACCAACGTCGTATCATTTGGAAACGTGTGGTTGACCTTAATGACCGTGCGCTTCGTCATGTAAATGTTGGTCTTGGCGGACCACTTAATGGTATTCCACGTGAAGATGGTTTTGATATTACTGTTGCGTCTGAAATCATGGCGATTCTTTGCTTGGCTACTGATATTAATGACCTTAAAGAACGTTTGGCTAACATTGTAGTTGCCTACCGTTATGATCGTACACCAGTTTATGTACGTGATCTTGAAATTGAAGGTGCGCTTACCCTTATTCTTAAAGATGCGATCAAACCTAACTTGGTACAGACAATTTATGGGACACCAGCCTTGGTACACGGTGGTCCATTTGCCAACATCGCTCACGGATGTAACTCAGTTCTAGCTACAGCTACAGCTCTTCGTTTGGCTGATTATACGATTACTGAAGCAGGTTTCGGTGCTGACCTTGGTGCTGAAAAATTCCTTGATATCAAGACTCCAAACCTCCCAACAACTCCTGATGCTGTTGTTATTGTTGCGACACTTCGTGCCCTTAAAATGCACGGTGGGGTAGCTAAAACTGACCTCTCTGAAGAAAATGTTCAGGCCGTTCGTGATGGCTTCGCAAACTTGAAACGTCATGTGGAAAACGTTCGTAAATTTGGTCTTCCAGCAGTCGTTGCTATTAACGAGTTTGTTGCTGATACAGAAGCTGAAATTGCAGCCCTTAAAGAACTTTGTGCAGAAATCGATGTTCCTGTTGAATTGGCTAGCGTTTGGGCTAATGGTGCTGATGGTGGTATTGACCTTGCCAACGCAGTAGTTGATGCTGTTGAAAATGGTAATGCCAACTATAAACGTCTTTATTCTGATGATGATAGCTTGGAAGAAAAAATCACTAAGATTGTTACTGAAATCTATGGTGGTAAATCAGTTGTCTTCGAGAAAAAAGCTAAGAACCAACTTAAACAATTTGCAGAATTCGGTTGGGATAAATTGCCAGTATGTATGGCCAAAACACAATATAGCTTCTCAGATAACCAATTCTTACTTGGAGCACCAGAAGGTTTTGATATCACTATCCGTGAATTTGTTCCTAAAACAGGTGCTGGATTTATCGTAGCTCTTACAGGTGACGTCATGACTATGCCTGGTCTTCCAAAAGCACCAGCAGCCCTCAAGATGGACGTAGCTGAAGACGGAACAGCTGTTGGTTTGTTCTAAGAAGAAATATCGATATAAAACAGTACCTATTGGTGCTGTTTTTTCGTTTGAGTTATGAAAAACTTAAGGAAAGTTTAGTAGACTAAATCTAAATAAAAGAAGATCAAAGCACTAGATGATTACGTCTATTTTAGATATAATGATAAAACTTAGTCAAAGTGTTATTTGTATCTTTGACACCTAACAAGGGGGATAACTATGATTAAAATACTACTAGTAGAAGATGATTTGAGTTTGTCGAACTCAGTTTTTGATTTTTTAGATGACTTTGCTGATGTGATGCAAGTCTTTGATGGAGATGAAGGCCTTTACGAAGCTGAAAGTGGCGTCTATGATTTGATTCTTTTAGACCTTATGTTACCTGAAAAAGATGGTTTCACGGTTCTTAGAGAATTACGTGAAAAAGGTGTAACAACTCCTGTACTTATCATGACGGCTAAGGAAAGTCTAGATGATAAGGGTCATGGCTTTGAACTGGGTGCAGATGACTATCTAACCAAACCTTTCTATTTAGAAGAGTTGAAGATGCGTATTCAAGCACTTTTGAAACGATCTGGTAAATTTGACCAAAACACACTTTCTTTTGGTGATGTTCGTGTCAATCTTGCTACAAATTCAACCTTTGTGGGGGATAAAGAAGTAGAACTTCTTGGTAAAGAGTTTGATTTATTAGTTTACTTCTTACAAAATCAAAACGTGATTTTGCCTAAGTCACAAATTTTTGACCGTCTTTGGGGATTTGATAGTGATACCACGGTATCAGTTGTTGAGGTTTATGTTTCTAAAATTCGTAAGAAACTTAAAGGAACAGACTTTGCTGCCAACCTCCAAACCTTGAGAAGTGTGGGGTATATTTTGAAGAATGCTGACTAAATTTTTCAATTATCTCTTTAGGAGAATCAAGTCAGACGGATTTAAGTCGTTCATTCATTTCTTTGCCACTTTTTCTGGTATTTTCCTTATCATGACTGTCATGATTTTACAGATTTTGAGTTACGGCGTTTATTCCAATGTGGACTCAAGTCTTAAAATGGCAGCCGCTAAGACCAATTCTTATTTAGAAATGGAAATGCTAAAACGGGAACTTTTTCTGACTTCTGAGGTGGATCAAAATAATACGACAACCATTTACCAAGCCTATGATAATAAAGAGTCGACAGCTGAAACACCTGACTCGAGTGGCTCTAAAAAAGAACCTAAGAAGAAATCAAGAATTGAAGATGCCCCTCACGATTTATCTGTTGCGGCAAACACCAGTGTCTTAGTGCTTGATAAGAATGGAAAAGTCCTCAATGTCGTTGATAAATTTTCAAGCTTATCCAATTTACCAATAGATAAAAATAACATTGATGTTATCAGCAAGGGAAGTGCTCAGAATTATTTCGATCAAACAGAAAAGTACCGTCTGATTACTGAGAAAGTAGACAATAGTCTCTATCCTGATGCTAAGTACCTTGTTATTGCGATTAATACAACTCAATTGGAAGAAGCCACTGAACGTTATGTTAAGCTAATTGTCATCATGATGAGTTTCTTCTGGCTCTTATCTGTTGCGGCTAGTATGTATTTGGCCAAGTGGTCAAGACGTCCTATCCAGGAAAGCTTGGAGAAGCAGAAGGCTTTTGTTGAAAATGCTAGTCATGAGTTACGCACGCCACTTGCAGTTATCCAAAACCGTTTAGAAGTTCTTTTCCGAAAACCTGAGAGCACCATTTTAGATAATTCTGAGAATATCGCATCAAGTCTTGATGAAGTACGTAATATGCGTCTTTTGACGACTAATCTCTTGAACTTGGCTCGTCGTGACGATGGTATTAAACCAGAAATCGAAACCTTAGAACCTGCTTTCTTTGATACAGTATTTACCAACTATGCCATGATTGCAGAAGAAAATGAGAAAGGTTTCACGGCTCAAAACCAAGTAGGTCGTCCAATAAATACTGATAAAACACTGTTGAAACAGTTAATGACTATTTTATTTGATAATGCTATCAAATATACGGAAGAGGATGGACATGTGACCTTTACTGTCCGCACTAATGACCGCCATCTTTATATTTCTGTAGCTGATAATGGTCCTGGAATATCAGATAGTGATAAGAAAAAAATCTTTGATCGATTTTATCGCGTAGATAAGGCTAGAACCAGACAAAAAGGTGGGTTTGGACTTGGCTTATCCCTAGCGCAACAAATTGTTTTAGCCCTTAAAGGAACAATTGTTGTTAAAGATAATCAACCAAAGGGAACGATTTTTGAAGTTAAGATCACCGGAGTTTAATTAATAAAGAAAACCTGCTAGACGATAATCTAGCAGGTTTTTTAGGTAATAAAAAAACTCCTAAATGGAGCTTTCAATTAGTTAGCCAATTTAGCTGCAAGACGTGATTTATCGCGGCTTGCTTTGTTTTTATGAATCAAACCTTTAGAAGCGGCTTTATCGATGCTAGCTGATGCAGCACGGTAAGCTTCTTCAGTTGGGTTAGCGTTGAATGCTTTAATAGCAGTACGCAAAGCTGATTTTTGAGCTGAGTTTTTTTCGTTTTGTTTAACGTTAAGTTCAGCGCGTTTGATAGCTGATTTAATATTTGCCAATGTTTTCACCTCCAAAATTTATCTAACTATGTCATTATACGTTATTTTAGGCCCCTTGGCAAGCTTTTTCTATTTTTTTAAGTGGATGAAGTCGATTTTATGATTGTCTCCCTTGTGAAGAATCAGTTCAGCTCGACTTCGTGTAGGTTCGATATAATTTTCCAGGTTAACCAAATTGATATCACGCCAGGTTTTTTGTGCTAAAGATAAAGCTTCATCCTTACTAAATTTAGTAAAACTATGGTAGTAGTTGTTTTCATCTTTTTTGGCAAGCTCAAGAAGGGTTTGAAAACGTTCAAGATACCAGGATTCGATATTATTAACTTCAGCGTCAATGTAGAGAGAAAAATCAAAATAGTCACTCATGTAAAGTCGTTGGTTAATAGGGTTCTGGAAAACATTAATCCCTTCGACAATTAGAAAATTGGGCTGTCTGATTTCTTGGGTAAGTCCTGGTACAATATCATAAATTTCATGAGAGTAAACAGGAATATTGACATCACCACCATTTTTTATAGTATCTAAAAAGTTGAGAAGAAGTGGCATATCGTAGGACTCAGGGAAGCCCTTACGATTAAGGATGCCTTTTTCTTTCAAGGTTTGGTTAGGATAGAGAAAGCCATCAGTTGTCACAAGTTCAACATTAGATTGGGGAAAGGTACGCTGCAACAAGAGTTGAAGCAAACGACTGGTAGTGGATTTGCCAACAGCAACTGAACCAGATACCCCAATAATAAATGGACGGTTAGTCTGTGATTTTTGTAAAAAGATACTCTTAGAAAAGGTTAGATCGTTGGCAGTTTTCTGATAGATACGAATGAGATTGATAAGGGGAAGATAAATGTCACTAACTTCTTGCACATCGATCTTATCATTAAGGCTGCGAATGGAATCCAGTTCTTCTGCAGTCAATGGGGCATTGTCCTCTTTATGAAGGCGTTGCCATTCCTTGCGTGATATCGTTTCGAAATTGATAAATTCATTTAACATAAATAACATTATAGCAGAAAAAAAGGTCGAATGTAAGCCTTGTCATTTCACTAGCCTTACTTTTCTATTTATGATACGATAGAGAAAAAGTACTATCTAGAAGGAAAAAACAATGTCAAAAATGTATTATGCTGAGACGCCAGATGCGGCTCACGATATTCACGATTTAAAGGTAAACTTATTAGGAGAAAGTTTTCAGTTTTATACAGATGCTGGGGTTTTCTCTAAAAAAATGATTGATTTTGGGAGTCAAGTGCTTTTGAGTGCATTAGATTTGGAAGCTGGCAAAACGCTTTTAGATGTGGGTTGTGGCTATGGTCCTCTCGGTATCAGTTTAGCCAAGGTCCAAGGAGTTAAAGTCACTATGATTGACATCAATAGTAGGGCGATTGATTTAGCTAGACAAAATGCTCAACGAAATAAGGTTGAAGCTACTATCTTCCAATCAAATATCTATGAAAATGTCACTGGAAGTTTTGACTATATTATTTCTAATCCACCTATCCGTGCGGGCAAGAAAGTGGTTCATCAAGTTATCGAGGAGGCATATGATTATCTCAATCAAGGTGGTAACCTAACTATTGTTATTCAGAAAAAACAAGGTGCTCCGTCAGCTAAGGCTAAGATGGAGGATGTGTTTGGTAATGCTGAAGTCGTTAAAAAGGCTAAAGGATATTATATCCTTAGAAGTGAGAAATTATGAGAACAGTTGATTTAATTGAAAAGAAAAGAGATGGTGGCGAGTTAAGCACAGAGGAAATTTCATATCTCATTAATGGCTATGTGTCTGGGGAAATACCAGACTATCAGATAGCTGCTTTGGCGATGGCGATTTATTATCAAGGTATGTCTATTCGTGAAATCCATGATTTGACCACTGATATGGTTGCTTCAGGCGAACAATATGATTTGTCAGAAATTCCAGGTATTAAGGTAGATAAACATTCGACCGGAGGCGTTGGTGATAAGGTAACCATCATTCTGATGCCGCTTGTAGCTAGCTTTGGCGTTCCAGTGGCTAAGATGAGTGGTCGTGGTCTCGGACACACAGGTGGAACAATTGACAAATTAGAGTCTATCAAAGGTTATCAGGTTGAGCGTAGCAAGGAAGAGTTCATTCGGCAAGTTAAAGACATTGGGATTTCCCTTATTGGTCAGTCTGAGCATTTGGTTAAGGCTGATAAACTTCTTTATGCCTTGCGTGATGTCACTGCAACAGTAGATTCCATTCCTCTAATCGCAAGCTCTGTTATGTCCAAAAAGATTGCAGCAGGCGCTGATAAGATTTTACTGGATGTTACTGTTGGTCAAGGCGCTTTCATGAAAAATATGTCTGACGCTGAGAAGTTGTCTGAGAGCATGGTTGCACTAGGGCATGAGGTCAATCGTGAAACGATTGCAGTTATTACAGATATGAGTCAGCCACTAGGTAAAGCTATTGGTAACCGTTTAGAAATCACTGAGGCTATTGAGATTATGCAAGGTAAGGGACGTGAAGATATCACTGACTTTATCTGTGAGTTGGCTGAGATTCTATTAGATTTAGCTCAGGTTGAAGCTAGTCAGGAAGAGATTCGTCAGCACTTAGTGGGAGGACAAGCCCTTGCTAAGTTTGAAGAACTCATCCAAGCTCAAGGTGGTGATTTGACCGATCTTTATCGTCATAGCAGTGCGCCTGTCGTGACAGATATTCATGCTCATGAAACAGGTTACATTAAAGAGCTACCTGCTATGGCATTTGGAAAATTCGCTATGCAATTAGGAGCAGGTCGAGCTACGAAGTCAGATAGTCTTAATTATGAAACAGGAATTGTATTTGAAAAGAAAGTTGGCGATTCTGTGACTCAAGGAGACCTTATTGCCAAGGCCTATAGCCAAGAAATTTTATCTGAAAAAATGCTGACTGAATTCGAAAAAAATGTTATTATGGGTAGTGAATGTAAAGAAACGACAGAAATATTAAAGATAATTCGCTAACCCTTAATTTAATTCTAATCAAGGAGTTTGTTTATGTCTGTTAATAGCTATATTGACCATACCTTACTAAAAGCTGATGCTAATAAAGAACAGATTCTTTCCTTAATTGATGAGGCTAAGAAGTATGAGTTTGCCAGCGTCTGTGTTAATCCAACTTGGGTCAAAACGGCAGCTGAATTGCTAAAAGATAGTTCTGTTAAAGTTTGTACGGTTATTGGTTTTCCTTTGGGAGCATCGACCTCAGCAGTTAAGGCTTTTGAAGCCAAGGATGCTATTTCCAATGGGGCGGATGAAATTGATATGGTAATCAATATCGGTGCTCTTAAATCTAGAAATCTTAAATTAGTTGAAGACGATATTAAAGCTGTTGTTGAAGCTAGTGGAAGTAAACTTGTAAAGGTTATCATTGAAACTTGTCTATTGACTGATGAAGAAAAGGTCGAAGCTTGCCAATTAGCAAAACTGGCAGGTGCAGATTTTGTGAAGACATCTACAGGTTTTTCTACTGGTGGTGCTACCATTGAAGATATTGAACTTATGCGAGAAGCTGTGGGTCCTACTATGGGAGTCAAGGCATCTGGTGGAGCACGTACACTTGAGGCGGCTCAAGCCTTTATCAGAGCTGGTGCAACCCGTATTGGTACTTCGTCAGGAGTGGCCATAATGAAAGGGCAAGAAAGTCATGACAGTTATTGAAAAAGAGCAAGTGATAAATGCAGCACAAGAGGCAGCTGAAAATGCCTATGTTCCCTACTCTAAGTTTAGAGTTGGTGCGGCTTTGATTACAAAAAATGGAGAAATCTTTCAAGGCTGCAATATAGAAAATGCCTCTTTTGGATTGACCAATTGTGCAGAAAGAACGGCTATTTTTAAAGCGGTATCTGAAGGACACCGTGATTTTGAGTGTCTCGCTGTTTACGGTGATACCAAAGAGCCTATCTCACCGTGTGGTGCTTGTCGCCAAGTGATGGTCGAATTTTTAAAATCTGATTCTAAAGTGATTCTTATCGCTGAAGATAAATCGACAGTCGAGATGACAGTCGGAGAGTTGTTACCATACTCTTTTACGGACTTACAATAGTCTAGTTGTTTTATTCTTTATTAAGCAAGTTTTCTTGCAAGTTATAGGAGGAGTGTTCAAGATGAAATTGAACAAGAAAATTATCGGTCTTGGCCTTGTTGCTGTTGCAGCACTTGGTCTTGCAGCATGTGCACGTGGCGGACGCGGCGGATCATCAGCTGATTCAAAAGTTAAAGCTGCTATCGTTACAGATACTGGTGGGGTAGATGATAAATCATTTAACCAATCAGCATGGGAAGGACTCCAAGCGTGGGGTAAAGCTAACAATCTTAAAAAAGATTCTGGCTTCACTTACTTCCAATCTGGTTCAGAGTCTGACTTTGCAACAAACATGTCTTCAGCACAAAGTCAAGGTTACAACCTCATCTTTGGTGTTGGTTTTGCCCTTCATGATGCTGTTGCAGATGCAGCCAAAGAACACGAAGATGTTAACTATGTAATCATTGACGATGTTATTAAAGACCAAAAGAACGTTGAGAGTGTCTTGTTTGCCGATAATGAAGGTGCTTACCTTGCAGGTATCGCAGCAGCAATGCAATCAAAAACAAATAAAGTTGGTTTCATCGGTGGTCAAACATCAGATACAATTACACGTTTTGAAGCTGGTTTCACAGCCGGTGCCAAGTCAGTAAAACCTGACATCGATGTACAAGTTCAATATGCTGAATCATTCTCTGATGCGGCTAAAGGTACAACAATCGCTTCAACAATGTACGCTTCAGGCGTTGACGTAATCTACCAAGCTGCTGGTGGTACTGGTACTGGTGTCTTCACAGCTGCTAAAGATGTTAACGAAAAACTTGATGCTGACAGCGATAAGAAAGTATGGGTAATCGGTGTTGACCGTGACCAAACAGCAGAAGGTGATTACACATCTTCAGACAAGAAAAAATCTAACTTTGTTTTGACTTCAACAATCAAACAAGTTGGTACAGTTGTTAAAGATATCGCTAACGGACAAGTCAAAGGCGACAAATTTGAAGGTGGTAAAACTAAAACTTACGGTATCAAAGACGGTGGTGTTGACATTGTAACGTCTAATCTTCCTTCAGATATCAAGGATGCAGTAGAAAAAGCTAAAGAACAAATCAAGAATGGTGAATTGAAACCAACTGATGGTCTTAGCAAATAATCGTTAAGCATAAGTCTTTATAGAGCTTAAACTGAGACAATTTTTGTCTCAGCAAAGGGAAGCAGTTACAGTTAATGATCCCCTTTGCTGAAATAAAAATTATTCTGAAAGGAGATTGTATGACGAAGCCAAATGTCATTGAGATGCACGATATTACCAAAAAATTTGGTGAATTCGTGGCAAATGATCATATCAATCTTGATGTGAGACAAGGAGAAATCCACGCCCTCCTCGGTGAAAATGGTGCAGGTAAGTCGACTTTAATGAATATGCTTTCAGGTCTTTTGCAACCTACGAGCGGAACCATTAAGGTTAAAGGACAAGAGGTGACCATTGATTCACCATCTAAAGCAACGAAACTGGGGATTGGGATGGTTCACCAACACTTTATGTTGGTTGAAGCTTTTACAGTTGCTGAGAATATCATTTTGGGTAGTGAGGTAACCAAAGCTGGTGGAGTACTTGATATGAAGAAGGCTATCAAGGAAATTACTGAACTCTCTGAAAGATATGGTCTTGCAGTAGATCCAACTGCCAAAGTAGCAGATATCTCTGTTGGTGCTCAACAACGTGTTGAAATCCTTAAGACTCTCTATCGTGGGGCTGATATCTTGATCTTCGATGAACCGACTGCGGTATTGACTCCGTCTGAAATTACTGAACTTCTAAACATTATGAAGACCTTGGTTAAGGAAGGTAAGTCAATTATCCTTATTACCCATAAGTTGGATGAAATCCGTGCAGTATCTGATCGTGTCACTGTCATTAGACGTGGTAAATCAATTGATACAGTAACGATTGAAGGGTCAACAAATGCTGACTTGGCTGAAATGATGGTTGGCCATCAGGTTTCCTTCAAAACAGATAAAATTCCTTCAAATCCAAAAGAAGTTGTTCTTTCTATTAAAGATTTGGTGGTTAACGAGAACCGTGGAGTTCCTGCTGTTAAAAACCTGTCATTGGATGTTCGTGCTGGTGAAATCATCGGTATTGCCGGTATCGATGGCAATGGTCAGACAGAACTTGTCCAAGCGATTACAGGACTTCGTAAAGTTAAGTCAGGTGATATTACCATCAAGGGTGAATCGATTATTCATAAGACAACGCGTCAGATTACTGAAATGAGTGTTGGTCATATTCCTGAAGATCGTCACCGTGATGGTATGGTCCTTGAAATGACAGTTGCTGAAAATATCGCTCTTCAAACCTACTACAAAGAACCAAATTCTAAGAATGGTATCTTGAACTATAGTGTCATCAATGCGAAAGCGCGTGAATTGATGAAAGAATTTGATGTTCGTGGTGCAGGAGAGTTAATTGCTGGTGGTGACTTGTCAGGTGGTAACCAACAAAAAGCTGTTATCGCTCGTGAGATTGACCGTGACCCAGAACTTCTTATTGTAAGTCAACCAACTCGTGGTCTTGACGTTGGTGCTATTGAGTACATCCGTAAACGTATTATCGCTGAACGTGATAAAGGTAAGGCTGTTATTGTTGTCAGCTTTGAATTGGATGAAATTCTTGATATGTCAGACAGAATTGCAGTTATCTATGATGGCGCAATTCAGGGAATTCTAGATCCTGCTGAAACGAATAAGCAAGATCTTGGTATTCTTATGGCTGGTGGACAATTGAATAAGGAGGAAGCAAATGTCTAAAAAATTACAAAATTGGGCAGTTCCTTTAATTGCTGTCCTCTTGGGAATGTTGATTGGAGCCGTTTTGATGTTAATCTTCGGTTACGATCCATTCTGGGCTTACTACGATCTCTTCACAACGGCCTTTGGTTCATTGAAAAATATTGGTGAAATTCTTCGTGCCATGAGTCCGCTGATTCTGATTGCACTTGGATTCGCTGTTGCATCTAAGGCAGGTTTCTTTAACGTTGGTTTGCCAGGACAGGCCTTGGCAGGATGGGTTTCTGCTGTATGGTTTGCCTTGTCATTCCCTGATTTGCCAAAGGTGGTTTCAGTTATCTGTACAGTCATTATTGGTTTGGTTGCAGGTGGTATCGCTGGGGCTATTCCAGGTATTCTCCGTGCTTACTTGGGAACAAGTGAGGTCATTGTAACCATCATGATGAACTACATCATTTTGTATGTGGCAAACAATATTATTCGCTTTGGGTTTACAGCTGATATGTTGCGTTCTTCAGAAGCATCTAACAAGGTTGTAGCCTCAGCTAGTTATCAAACAGAGTTCTTATCTCAAATAACTGGTGGTTCGCGTTTCAATATTGGTTTCTTCCTTGCTCTTGCTGCTGCCTTCTTAGTTTGGTTCTTGCTTAAGAAAACAACAACTGGTTTTGAAATTACATCTGTAGGTCTTAATCCTCATGCATCAGAGTATGCAGGGATGTCATCTAAACGTGTTATTATCATGTCAATGATTATCTCAGGTGCTCTATGTGGTCTTGGAGGAACAGTAGAAGGACTTGGTACATTCCAAAATGTCTTCGTTCAAAACGCTTCATTGGCTATCGGTTGGAACGGTATGGCGGTTGCGCTTTTAGCGTCTAACTCACCTATCGGTATTCCATTTGCCGCCCTCCTTTATGGTGTCTTGTCTATTGGTAAGAGTGGTATGATTGGCGTGCCACCTGAAATCATTGATGTTGTTTCAGCCTTGATTATCTTCTTTGTTGGTGCTAACTACATCATTAGATATTGGGTTCGCCCTCGTCATAAATCAGTGAAAGCTAAAGGAGGACAAAACTAATATGGACTTTATTACAATTATAGCCTTGATCGTTGCCTCTATGTTGAAATACTCAGCACCATTGATTTTTACAAGTATCGGTGGAACTTTCTCTGAACGAGGCGGTATCGTAAATGTCGGCCTTGAAGGAATTATGGTAATTGGTGCTTTCGCAGGTGTTCTCTTTAACTTGACTTTTGCAGAAAGTTTTGGAAATGCGACACCTTGGATTGCTGCGATTGTAGCAGGTCTGATTGGAGTTCTCTATTCATTGCTCCATGCGGTTGCGACAATTAACTTCCGTGCTGACCATGTTGTCTCTGGTACAGTTTTGAACCTTATCGCACCATCTTTGGCAGTATTCTTGACACGTGTTATCTATGGTGCTGGTCAAACACCTGCTATCAGTCATAACTTTAAGACTGTATCATTCCCAATCTTGGATCATATTCCATTCTTGGGTAAAGTTTTCTTCACTAATGTTTCTTTGGTAGCATATGTTGCCATCTTGGTTTCAGTAGCATCATGGTGGCTTATCTTCAAGACACGCTTTGGTTTGCGACTTCGTTCAGTTGGTGAACACCCACAGGCAGCCGATACACTTGGGATTAACGTCTACCGTATGCGTTACTATGGCGTTATGATTTCAGGTTTCCTTGGTGGTGTTGGTGGTGCAGTTTATGCACAATCAATCTCAAACAACTTTGCTGTTACAACAATTGCAGGTCCTGGTTTCATCGCCTTGGCTGCTATGATTTTTGGTCGTTGGAGTCCAATCGGGGCTATGCTTTCAAGTTTGTTCTTTGGATTGTCACAATCATTAGCAATCATTGGAAAACAGCTCCCACTCATTTCACATGTACCAAATGTGTATTTGCAAATTGCACCATATATCTTGACTATTATTGTCTTGGCTGCTTTCTTCGGTAAAGCCGTTGCACCTAAAGCAGATGGTGTTAACTACATCAAATCTAAATAAACACACTACAGTGTTTCAGATAAGAAGGTCTATCGGCCTTCTTTTTTATTCGAGAAAAAAAGCTTGTCAGTGCTTACTAAAGTAGGTGTCGACAAGCTTTTGTTTTTTTATGAAAAATGTGGGTTAAAGACCTTCTCATGACCAATAGTGGTGTCCCATCCATGACCTGGGAAGACTCTGTAGTGGTTAGGAAGTGTAAAGAGTTGTTCTTTAATACTAGTGAGTAATTGTTCGTGGTTCCCTGTTGGAAGGTCCCAGCGTCCAATTGTTTCTTTAAAGAGGGCATCACCAGAAAATACAGTTTCCTCTTTATCAAAGATAAAAGAAACACCTCCAATAGAGTGTCCTGGGGTTGGAACAACTTTAAACTGGAAATCCTCGATGTTATAGTCCTGAGTGAAATCGAAGTAGTATTCTGCCGGATTGACAATAACGTCTTCCATATCGTCATGACGTGGAAGTCCAGATAAATTATCAATAGGATTCAGCAACCAGTCTTTTTCAGCTTCGGCAACGTAAACAGGAGGATGATTGTATGCCTGACGGACTGCCTCAACACTCATAATATGGTCGTAGTGTGTATGTGTCAAAAGGATAGCAGCAACTGGTTTGTCGATTGCTTTTAATTCAGCTAAGATACTAGAAGTATCACTTCCTGGATCAATGACTAGGCAGGCTGTATCGTTTTCTAAAATATAGGTATTTTCCTGAGCAACAGGATTTAAAATTCGTCTTATTTTCATAGCTCTAGTGTAGCACGAATTTAAGGCTTTTTCCAATATCAGAATGATGGCTTTGTCTTTTTTTGGTGCTTTGGATATGCTATAATAAGGTCACTATGAGTGAAAAAAACACGAATAAATATGCCATTGTTGACTTGGAAGCAACCTCCGCTTCGTCAACGGCTAGTATTATACAGGTGGGAATTGTCATCATGCAAAATGGTCAGGTGATTGACGAATTTGCGAGTGATGTCAACCCACACCAAGAACTCGATGATCACATTATTCATTTAACAGGGATTACCGATCAGCAGTTGGCTCAAGCCCCAGATTTCTCAGAAATTGCTAGAACCATTTTTGAACTGATTGAGGACTGTATTTTTGTTGCCCATAATGTTAAATTTGATGCCAATTTGCTTGCAGAGGCTCTTTTCATGGAGGGCTTCGAACTAAGGACTCCTCGTGTTGATACTGTCGAATTGGCTCAGGTCTTTTATCCGACGTTAGAACAATATAAGCTATCTCATTTATCCAAGGTTCTTAATCTTGACCTAGCTCAGGCCCATACCGCTATTGAAGATGCGAGAGCGACCGGACAGCTTTTGTTTCATTTGATGGATAAGATTACCAGCTTACCTAGACAGACCATTGAGATGCTTTTGACCTTTTCAGATAATCTTCTTTTTGAGACTGAGTTGGTTATTCGTGATGCTATAAGAGGTCAAAATTTAGGCCTTTCAAAAGAATATGTCATGCTTGAAGAATCTGGAATTGTTCTTCGTAGACCTTTGACTTATAAGTCTGAACGAAAACTATCTCAAGATTTTGATACCAATATTGCTCTCTTAGATTTGGAATCACGGCCTAAACAAAAAGAGTTTGCAGAGGCAGTTAGAAGGGAGCTTGATAATACTGATATTTCCATGATTCAGGCTCAGACTGGAATCGGGAAAACCTATGGCTATTTGCTTCCCTTGTTGGCACAGTCTGATGTAGATAAAGTGGTGGTGGCTGTTCCGACCAAGCTCCTTCAAAATCAGATTATGAATCAGGAAGCTAAAGCCTTATCGGATGTCTTTAATATTAACTTTCATAGTCTCAAAGGACCTCAGAATTATATCAAATTAGATGCATTCTACCAGACCTTACTTCGTCAGGATAGTAACCGTTTGATTAATCGTTACAAAATGCAACTCTTGGTTTGGTTGACTGAAACAGAGACAGGGGATCTTGACGAAATCAGACAAAAGCAGCGCTATATGGCTTATTTCGATGAGATTAAGCACGATGGTAAGCTAAAAGCTGACAGTCTTTTTACTGAATATGATTTCTGGCAACAGTCCTATCAAAAAGCCCAAGAAGCAAGGGTAGTTGTGACCAATCATGCTTATCTTTTGAGACGTATGGAAGATGATCATGATTTTGTTCGAGGAAAGACTCTTGTGATTGATGAGGGACAAAAGATGGTTCTGGCTTTGGAACAATTTTCACGTCATCAAGTCAATCTTACGGTCCTTTTGCAACATATTCATCGAATTCTTGATAGTGGTAGTCAAACCCTGCTTCAACAACGCTTGCTCGAAAATTTGCAGTTTGAAGTTAGCCATCTAATCCAAGAACATCAACAATTTCCTCAGAAGCAGTATAATCGCCAGCAATTAGAACGTTTGCTACAAACCATTTCTGAACTGGAAGGTGAAAGTGATTTGATGGAGATGTTGTCTCCACTTAAGACACCTCTTTACAGTCATTTCTGGCTTGAAACAGACTATTATCAGGAACATCGGGTGACCTATTTAAAGGCGTCACGTCAAGAGCTCTTAGAGCTTTCAGCTTATCTACCAAGTGCTCAAAAAGTGATAATTGTTTCAGCAACTATTGATGTAGGACCTGATGTTGATGTGGCTGATTTGTTGGGCTTAAAACAGGTACGCAAGGTTAGCCTCCCAATGGACACTTTACCCAATCAAGCTATTTGGATTGATCAAAGTATGCCTATGATTGGTATTGCTTCTGAGGAAGAGTATGAAGTTGCTCTTGCAAAGCGTCTCCAGAAGCTATCTGAAATGGAATATCCAATTTTAGTACTATTCACGTCTCGAAAGAGTATGATGGCTGTTTCAGATTTATTGGATCATAGGGAAGTTCGTCACCTAACTCAAGAGAAAAATGGGACTGCTTTTAATGTCAAAAAACGTTTTGATAGAGGTGAGACCAATCTCCTTCTGGGTATGGGGGCGTTCTGGGAAGGTGTGGACTTTGCCCAACAAGATAGGGTAATTGAGGTTATTGCACGTCTGCCGTTTGACAATCCTAAGGATCCATTCTATCAAAAGATTGAATCTTGGTTTTCTAAGCAAGGAAAGAGCACATTTGATAGTTACAGTCTTCCCATGACGGTTTTACGTTTTAAACAAGCTATTGGGCGTGCTCAGAGACGTCCAGAACAGCGCTCGGCTATTCTTCTTATGGATAATCGCCCGCTCGTTAAGAGTTATGGAAAACTATTTCTAAAAGAAGTGACACAAGAAGTTGCGCTTAAGCACGCTAAGTTCGAAGAAGTCAAAGAGGATATTCAGGATTTCTTAGAAAAAGAAAGTTAACTTTTTAAAAGAAACCTTTTCTAAGATTACTCAGGCTTTATGAATTTTACTGACTTATAAAAAAGATAGACTTATTGCTCAATACTAGCTATATTGCTATGTAAAGATTTATCATTTTCTGATATAATAAATTCAGAAACTTTTTTAGGAGGCATTATGCGTAAACAACGTTCACCCTGGACCAAAAAGCAACAGTTCATTTTTGGAATAATTGTAATCGTTGTGACCTTAATTGCCTCTTTGACTGCTATTCTTATTGTAGCGACTAAGCCTTATGTAGACGCTGAAAAGAAGGTTATTGCCATAGCAGAGAGCAAAGCAGATATTAAGACTGTTACTGAATTTGATATCTACCATGGTGAGGCAACCTATTACGGACTTCTTGGAAAGTCTGGTCAAGGTGAGAAACTGGCTGTTATCGTGAGTCATGATTCAGGTGAGGTTGATATCTTCAAGCAATCTGATGGTATAAGTAAGTCAGTGGCTAAGAAAGCTGCTAAAGCCTATGGTGCAAAGGATATATCCTATGTCCACCTAGGAAAATATGGCAAAACTCCTATTTGGGAAGTGAAGTCAGGAACCCAGTATTATCTGGTTGATTTTATCTCAGGTCAGGTTATTAAAGTGGAAGGACTATAATGAAATGACAAAATTATCAAATCGTGTATTACAAATGGAAGAAAGTGTTACTTTAGCTGCCAGTGCGCGTGCTAAAGCTCTTAAAGCTCAAGGACGTGATATCTTGAGTTTGACACTTGGTGAACCAGATTTTGTAACACCTAAGAACATTCAAGATGCTGCCATTGCCTCTATTGAAAATGGTAAGGCAAGTTTCTATACCGTAGCTTCTGGACTTCCAGAACTTAAGGATGCGATTAGCACTTACATGGAAAACTTCTATGGCTATGCTGTAAAACCAAATGAGGTTGTTGTCGGCACTGGTGCGAAGTTTATCTTATATGCTTTCTTTGCTACGGTCATCAATCCTGGTGATGAAGTCATTATTCCAACACCCTGCTGGGTTTCTTATGTAGACCAAGTTAAAATGGTTGAGGGTGTTCCGGTCACTTTCCAAACGACTGAAGCTAATCACTTTAAAGCAACGGTTGAACAACTTGAAGCGGCCCGTACTGAAAAAACCAAAGTTGTCTTGCTTAATTCTCCATCAAATCCAACAGGAATGATTTATAGTAAGGAAGAATTGCAAGCAATCGGTGACTGGGCGGTTGAGCACGATATCTTGATTTTAGCAGATGATATCTATGGCCGTTTGGTCTATAATGGCAACACCTTTACTCCAATTTCAAGTCTTTCAGATGCCATTCGTAAGCAAACAATCGTGATTAATGGCGTTTCCAAGACCTATGCTATGACAGGTTGGCGTGTTGGTTTTGCTGTCGGAGATCCAGAAATTATTTCAGGTATGGCTAAGATTATCAGTCAAACGACATCAAATCTTACAGCAGTTTCTCAATATGCTGCTATTGAAGCCTTAACAGGTGATCAGTCTTCTATCGAAGAAATGCGTCAGGCCTTTGAGGAACGTTTGAATACGATTTATCCACTCCTAGCTGAAGTGCCTGGTTTTGAAGTCATCAAACCTCAAGGTGCCTTTTACCTCTTCCCTAATGTTAAAAAAGCGATGGAAATCAAAGGCTACACAAATGTTAATGATTTTACAAACGCTATTCTTGAAGAGGCTGAAGTGGCTTTGGTAACAGGTGCAGGATTCGGCGCACCTGAAAATATTCGTCTTAGCTATGCAACAGACTTGGATACTTTGAAAGAAGCAGTCCGCCGAATCAAAGCCTTTATGGAAAAATAGAATTAATATAGATTAAAAGAAAAGAGAAGTAATTACATGTCTAAACAATTAGTTTCAATTATTGATGTGCCTAAACATGTGGGTGAGGAAATCACTATCGGTGCATGGGTAGCTAACAAATCAGGTAAAGGAAAATTGGCCTTTCTTCAATTGCGTGACGGGACTGCCTTCTTCCAAGCTGTGGCTTTCAAGCCTAACTTCATCGAAAAATATGGTGAAGAAGAAGGTACTGAAAAATTTGATACTGTTAAACGCCTTAGCCAAGAAACATCAGTTTATGTGACTGGTGTGGTTAAAGAAGACGAACGTTCAAAATTTGGTTACGAGTTGGATGTGACAGCAGTAGAAGTCATCGGTGAATCACATGATTACCCAATCACACCAAAAGAACACGGAACTGACTTCTTGATGGATAATCGTCACCTTTGGTTGCGTTCACGTAAACAAATGGCTGTCCAACAAATTCGTAATGCGATTATTTACGCAACATACGAATTCTTTGATAAAAATGGTTTCATCAAATTTGATAGTCCAATTTTGTCAGGAAATGCTGCTGAAGATTCAACAGAATTGTTTGAAACAGATTACTTTGGTACTCCTGCTTACCTAAGCCAATCTGGTCAGCTTTACCTTGAAGCTGGTGCAATGGCTCTTGGTCGTGTCTTTGACTTTGGTCCTGTTTTCCGTGCTGAAAAATCAAAAACACGTCGTCACTTGACTGAGTTCTGGATGATGGATGCTGAGTATTCATTCCTGACACATGATGAGTCACTTGACTTGCAAGAAGCTTATGTTAAAGCGCTTATTCAAGGTGTTATTGATCGTGCGCCACAAGCTCTTGAAATCCTTGAACGTGATGTAGATCTTCTTAAGAAATACATTGCTGAGCCATTCAAGCGCGTGTCATATGATGAAGCTATCGATCTTCTTCAAGCACATGAAAATGATGAAGATACTGATTACGAGCACCTCGAACATGGAGATGACTTTGGTTCACCACACGAAACTTGGATTTCTAACTATTTTGGTGTTCCAACATTCGTTGTTAATTATCCAGCAAGCTTCAAGGCCTTCTACATGAAACCAGTTCCTGGTAATCCTGAGCGCGTTCTTTGTGCAGACCTTTTGGCTCCAGAAGGTTATGGTGAAATCATCGGTGGTTCAATGCGTGAAGATGACTACGATGCTCTTGTAGCTAAAATGGATGAACTCGGAATGGACCGTTCAGAATACGAATTCTACCTTGACCTTCGTAAATATGGTTCAGTACCACACGGTGGTTTTGGTATCGGTATTGAACGTATGGTTACTTTCGTAGCTGGAACAAAACACATCCGTGAAGCTATTCCATTCCCACGTATGTTGCACCGTATCAAACCATAAGTAAAATTCTTTAGGAGTGCAAAAGTATGAAAAGATGGTTACTTGGTCTTTTGGCCTTACTTTGTATGGTTTCAATGGTAGCTTGCAGCAATTCTGCTCCCTCACTAGAGGGTGAATGGCATGCACAAGATGCCTTAAAGAAGGATTATACGATTGTTTTCAAGAAAGATAAGGTCAAGATTGGTGAGCAGGATTATAACTATACAGTGGATGGTCCCAAGTCTAAAGATGACTTTACCTATTATTCGCTAAAAGTAAAAGATCAGGGAAAAGAAACGTCTTATACAGTATTTTTCCCAACTAAATCCAAAGAGGTTGCTCTTTTTCTACAACCAAATGATGAGAAAGAACCCATTAAGGGCCAAATGCTCTTTGCACTTAATAAAAAAGAAAAACCAGACTACTATAGCTATGTCAAAAAGTATCTGAAATAAAAACGCCAACTGGCGTTTTTACTTTAAATTAAGGAGGGTGAGGAAAATGTAGGCAACTCTAAGTAAGTCTTTTAGAAACAATCAAATTACATATTGAAAGTGAGAAAACGATGTTTAAAAGAACTTACAAAGGCAATATTCCACTTCTAGCAGGACTGGAATTCACATCTTATTTTGGAATCACCAGTTTTTGGATTTTATTTTTCATTCAGAATGGTCTTTCCTTACTTCAAATCGGTTTACTAGAAAGTATCTTTCATGGGACAAGTCTCTTGTGTGAGATTCCATCAGGTATGTTGGCCGATCGGTTTAGCTACAAGACCAATCTCTATTTGGCTCGCTTGGCCAGTATTGGATCCTCTGTCTTGATCTTACTTGGTCAGGGAAATTTTTGGATCTATGCGATTGCCATGATGGTCAATGCTTGGTCTTACAATTTTGACTCGGGGACCAGTACGGCTTTCTTATATGATTCAGCAGTTGAAGCAGGTCAAAAGGACCGCTATCTTCAGATTTCTAGCTTTTTGTCTGGTGTGGCAGAAGTCACCCGAACTCTAGGTACAGTTGTTGCTGGTTTCTTTGTTCACGGAGCCTTGGCCTTGACCTATCATATTGCGATTGGCCTTTCATTAGTTTCCATTCTCTTGATTTTTCTGATGAAGGAGCCAGAAACTAAGAGTGATGAAAGAGATCGCTTAACCTTAAAACGGATATTGGTGGTGGTGAAACAAGAATGGCAGGAGAAACCGGTCTTATTTTACTGGATGCTCACCTATCAACTGCTAGGAACCATCATGTGTATGTTTTATTTTTACTACCAACAGAAAATCAGTGACCTAGCCAGTTGGCAAGTATCGCTCATCATGCTTGTTGGTAGTCTCTTAAATCTTCTAGCTGTTTATCTAGCTAGTCAAATCGGGAAAAAATGGAATAGCAATCAAGTCTTTCCAATTCTGGTTGCGCTGACAGGGTTGGCCTTGCTGTTGGTATGGTTGAGAACTCCATTCGCCTATCTAAGTGTTTATCTCTTGACCAATGCACTTTATGCGGTTTATCAACCCATTTACTACAATGATTTACAAGGCTATTTACCATCCAGTGTACGGGCAACCATGCTGAGCATCAATTCGATGATGTTTAGTCTATCCATGATTGTCATCTTCCCACTGACGGGTTGGTTCATCGATAGTTATGGATTTGTAGTAGTCTTTATCATCCTGGGCCTTGTAACGCTATTCTCTTTCCCTCTCTTACTGATTGGATTGGGGAAAATGGGCAAGATAATAAATAAAGGGACAAAGATGGATTAATATTCTAGACTTTTATTAGTCTACATAAGTTTAAATTGGATAATAGCATCTTGCTTAACAAAATCCGAACGAACTCTCTCTGCTGTGCAGGGAGAGTTTTTTTATCTTTAAAAATTGTGGTAAAGTAGGCACATCCTTTACAATAAGAATCGAGTCGTGTGAAATCTTTAGGTCAAATGCTCTTTGCACTTAATAAAAAAGAAAAACCAGACTACTATAGCTATGTCAAAAAGTATCTGAAATAGTTGGAGAAGGATTAGCCTAGTGCTGATTCTTTTCTTTTTGGAATTATATGTTTCAATTTTCAGAATATTTTGTTATAATAGCAACATATTAGTCAAAGGAGAACTATCATGGCAAAAACTATTCATACTGATAAAGCACCAGCAGCAATCGGACCTTATGTTCAAGGTAAAATCGTTGGCAATCTTTTGTTCGCTTCTGGTCAAGTACCATTGTCACCAGAAACAGGTGAAATCATTGGCGAAACAATTCAAGAACAAACAGAACAAGTTCTTAAAAATGTTGGGGCTATTTTGGCAGAAGCTGGTACAGACTTTGACCACGTTGTCAAAACAACTTGCTTCCTAAGTGACATTAACGATTTCGTTCCATTTAACGAAGTGTATGCAACTGCCTTTACATCTGATTTTCCAGCACGTTCTGCAGTAGAAGTGGCACGCTTGCCAAAAGATGTTAAAATTGAAATCGAAGTTATTGCTGAGATTGATTAAGGAAGGGAGCTTTGGCTCTTTTCTTTTTTTCTCAACTATGATAAACTATTAAAGATAAATCATTTTCGATGTTTGGGAGACACCATCGCTAAAAAAAACCATTACTGGCGTTTTTTTTTGGCTCCCTCAAGGGGCCTTTTTATGTGTCTCAAACATCACGAATAAAGAGGAATATTATGAAACGTCAATCAGCTTTGGTCGTCTTTAGTGGCGGTCAAGATTCTACTACTTGCCTATTTTGGGCTCTAAAACATTATGAAACAGTTGAATTAGTTACTTTTGCTTATGGCCAACGTCATAGCTTGGAAATTGAAGTCGCTAAAGAGATTGCGCAAGAGCAAGGGCTTAAACACCATGTTTTGGACATGTCTTTGCTTGGTCAAATTACTGAAAATGCTTTAACATCTGATATTGAGATTGAGGCAGAAGAAGGTGAAGTTCCTAATACTTTTGTGGACGGGCGTAATCATCTTTTCCTTTCTTTTGCAGCTGTTCTGGCTAAGCAACGTGGTATCACTGACATTGTTACGGGAGTTTGTGAGACAGACTTTTCCGGTTATCCAGACTGTCGTGATGTTTTTGTCAAATCGCTTAATGTTACACTTAATCTTGCCATGGCCTATGATTTCGTTATCCAAACTCCTCTCATGTGGTTAGATAAGGCTGAGACTTGGGCTTTGGCTGATCAACTTGGAGCTTTCGACTACGTTCGTGAAAAAACGCTGACTTGTTATAACGGTATTATTGGGACTGGTTGTGGGGAATGTCCTGCCTGCCATTTGCGTCAAAAAGGACTTGAAAAATATCTAGCAGAAAGAGGAGAAGCTTAATGTTCTTTGCACCGAAAGAAATCAAAAAAGAAACAGGTGAGTCTTTGGTTTACAATTCTCACCGTACAATGGTTTCTAAAGAGTTTACTTTTGATGCTGCCCACCATCTTTTTCATTATGAAGGCAAATGCAAATCGCTTCATGGTCATACCTACCATCTTCAAATAGCAGTGAGTGGTTACTTGGATGAGCGTGGCATGACCTATGATTTTGGTGACCTTAAGAGCATTTACAAGGATCATTTGGAACCTCATCTGGATCACCGTTATCTCAATGAGACTCTGCCTTATATGAACACAACTGCGGAAAATATGGTTTTCTGGATTTTCCAGATGACGAGTCAACATCTGCCAGAGGAGAGAGGACTTCGTTTGGAATATGTACGCCTTTATGAAACACCAACAGCCTTTGCAGAGTTTAGACGGGAGTGGTTGGATGACTAGAGAACGTGTACTCAAACTACCAGTGCTTGAAATTTTTGGACCAACCTTTCAAGGGGAAGGGCGAGCAATTGGTCAAAAAACCATGTTTGTAAGGACAGCAGGATGTGATTACCACTGTGATTGGTGTGATTCTGCCTTCACTTGGGATGGTTCAGAAAAGCCAACTCGTATGACAGCTGACGAAGTCATTAAAGCTTTGGATGCGCTAGGAACTTACGACTATGTTACTCTATCTGGAGGAAACCCAGCTCTGCTAGCGGCTAATATGGCTGAACTCGTTTCAAAACTCAAGGCAAGAGGCGTAACCCTGGCCGTTGAAACACAGGGTTCTCGCTGGCAGGAGTGGCTAAAGGAAATTGACCAAGTAACCTTAAGTCCTAAACCGCCATCATCCAAGATGGAAGTCAATATGGAAACCCTTGACTTTATTGTTTCTCAGCTTGATCCTGATAAAGTTACCTTCAAGGTTCCTGTTTTCGATGATACAGATTTAGCCTTTGCTAAAATGATTCAGGAACGTTATCAGCCAGATGTCATGTTTCTTTCAGCTGGTAATCCTGAACCTAAAGCAGAGGGTAATATTGTCCAACATCAATTAAATCGCCTAAAAGAACTATGGGAGACTGTAGCTGCTGATAATTCGTGGGGCAATGTGCGTGTCCTCCCTCAGCTTCATACCCTACTCTATGATAATGAGCGTGGTGTCTAATCTTCACAGTCTATAAGATTAGAATTGATAGTATTTTGACTTTTTTGATGATTAAGATTAGAAATTAAGATTAAAAATCGACTATGTAAAGGTCTAGAAAAATTAATAACGAAGGAAGAAAAATGTCACAACAAGAAGAAATGAAAAACCTCACTCTCCTTGGTAATAAGGAGACACCTTATATTTTTGAATACTCTCCACAAGTCTTGGAGTCTTTTGATAATCGTCACACTGATAATGATTACTTTATCAAATTCAACTGTCCAGAATTTACGTCACTTTGTCCTATTACTGGCCAACCTGATTTTGCAAGTATCTATATTTCTTATATTCCAGACCAGCTCTGCGTTGAGTCTAAATCTCTAAAGCTTTACCTCTTTAGTTACCGTAATCACGGAGATTTCCATGAAAACTGTATTAATACCATTGGTAAAGATTTGGTGGAGCTTTTGAACCCCCGTTACTTAGAAGTTTGGGGTAAATTTACACCTCGTGGTGGTATTTCTATTGACCCTTATTATAATTATGGCCGTCCAGAAACTAAGTATGAAAAGATGGCAGAGCAACGTCTTTTTAATCACGATCTTTACCCAGAAAATATTGATAATCGTTAATATCATGCTAAAGTCCTTATACAAATAGAGGGCTTTTTTTGTTTAAACACTTGCCTTTAAGCCCTAAAAGAGGTCCGCCTAACCGTTTTTCACAAAGAAAGTTAGGTCTTTGTTAGTCTTCTATTGGTTTAGTCTGAGAAACTTCTATTATTAAAATAATTTGACAATAGAAGTTTTATTTCTTACAATTAAAGTGTAAATGGAAATGTAAGCGATTGCTTATAAAAGGTATATTTTTTTAAAAGGGGAAAAGACAATGAGAAAGAGTTTACGATTATTTTCATGTGCTGTCCTAGGGGCAGCTATTTTAGCACCAACGGTAGTTGGCAACAATCATGCACAGGCCGATAGTTATTATGGCCGAGGTTACTATAATAACTATTCTTATAATCCATGGTATAACAACTATTATCCAAACTATGGTTATAACTACGGATATAATGGCTATTACCCAGGCTATAATTACAATTATGGCTATAACTACGGTTACAATAATTACTATCCAAATTATAACTATGGCTATAACTATAACTATAATTATGGCTATAACAACTATAATCCTGGTTACAACAACTACAATGAATCAGGTACTTATCGCTATAGCAATGGCTATTTGTACTACATCTTGAGTGATGGTAGCTACTATGTTAACTATAACGGTCGTTGGGTTCGTGGTGGTGACTATAATAACAACAATAGTGGTTCTAACAATACACCAACGACAGGTTATGAGGTTTTGAGAAATGACCCTCACTACCGTTATGAAAATGGTACTCACTATTATTTGAAAGATAATGGCGATTATTACTATTATTCAAATGGTAAGTGGGTACTTGTTAAGGCTTCAAGCACAGATTCTGAAGCTCCAACAACTTCAACTGTAGATTCAACGTCATCAGCAACTTCAGAAGCACCATCAACCGTAGATTCAACGTCATCTGCAACTTCAGAAGCGCCATCAACCGTAGATTCAACGTCATCAGCAACTTCAGAAGCACCATCAACCGTAGATTCAACATCGTCTGCAAGTTCAGAAGTAGCTTCAACTGTAGATTCAACATCGTCTGCAAGTTCAGAAGTAGCTTCAACTGTAGATTCAACGTCATCAGCAAGCTCAGAAGTAGCTTCAACTGTAGATTCAACTTCATCAGCAAGTTCAGAAGTAGCCTCAACTGTAGATTCAACTTCGTCTGCAAGTTCAGAAGCAGTATCAACTGTTGACTCAACTTCATCAGCAAGTTCAGAAGTAGCGTCAACTGTAGATTCAACCTCTGCCACAACTTCAGATGCTGCTTCAACAGGTAATTCAACTTCAGTAATCACCTCAGACTCAGTTGCTACTTCTGAGACAGGTTCAACATCAGAAACAAGTTCTGAAGCTCCTGAACTTGAAAAACCACCGTATGCGCCTGAAACAAACATTGACTATGATAAGTTGCCAAAACCAACATTGCCACCAACAGATTATCGCATGTATTCAGATCCACGATTTGTAGATGACAACGGTACCTATTACTACCGTGTGGCATTGACAGATGAAGATAATGCGCGTGGTATCGATGGTTACTACAAATGGGTTGATGGTAAGTGGAAACTCTACAATGGTACTGCCAATGATGACCCTGAGCTTGATCCAGATTTCCATAAACCAGCAGGAAACGACGAATACATGTACGATGACAATGCATCAAGTGTTAAGTTGTATTCTGAAAATGTAGTTGGTACTGGTAAAGCTGGTGAAGCTCTTCCATTCCAAAATGTGGATGAATTCAAAGATTATGTTATTAAGAATTTTGCTCCAAAATTCTTAGATAATGCTGGCTGGGATTGTAATGTAACTTGGGAAATTGAAGATGTTGACAACTTCAACGCTTCTAAGGGCAGTGCTTGGGCACGTGACTATGTTATTACAGCTAATCTCAAGAGTGGTGTTGACGACAAAAAATATAGTGATGTTGAATTTGGTTATGTTAAATTTGTTTATCATGTAGAACCAACTGAAAACTCTGATTATGTTGAAGTTGACTCAGCTAAGGCTGCCTTTAATGAAATCAATGCTCAACGTACAGCTGCTGGTTTGCCAGCACTTACATGGTCTGATGATCTTTACAATAGCACAACCCTTCCACATGCCAAAGATATTTCACACACTTACAACAGTGATGGTATTGTTTACCGTCGTGAATCTGATGGTTCAGTTGTAGCCAATAAATGGTTGAGTAGTGGTATTCGTGAACTTCTCATGAGTCCAGATGCTACTCAAGCAGCAGTAGCTTGTGTTGTCGCTGGTGACGGTACTTACTACTGGACTTTAAATTACCAATAAGAAGAGTTTAAATTAATTGTCCCAATAATGGAGGAGTCTGAGGTTAGTCTTGGACTCTTTTCCTTTATCTATTGAACGTTTAAGCTTTCAATATGGTATAATAGAGCCTAGAAAGAAGGCGAAAATATGCAGGTTAAGAGAGTTCAGGATTATATCTCTAAAGAGTGGTTCGATGAAACCGATGGCTCCTATTTCGAACGTCTAAATAGTCGTTTGCAAATACTTTTGAAAAAAGATTACCCTGATTTAAGAGGACATGATTTTATTAGTAATATCAGTCTTTTGGATTATAGGTTAGTTTTTCTTGATGAAGTTATTGCTAATGCTAATGAGAAAAACGAACATGTTCGGGAAACCGTTCACGATGTGACCAAGAGTTTATTGTACGAGGATCAAGACATCCAAGAACAATTGGATAGTAGGATCACTTTTGGTCAAAAAGTAGCGGATGAAGTGGCCCGATTTGGTGGATCTTGGACTTTTATCTTGTCATTCGTTGCTTTTATGGCTATTTGGATGGGGCTTAATGTTGTTCAACCTTTTGGGATTGCCTTTGATAAGTATCCATTTATTCTGTTGAATCTGGCCTTGTCCACTTTAGCGGCCGTTCAGGCACCATTGATCATGATGAGTCAGAATCGAGCATCGGATTATGACCGTTTACAAGCGCGTAACGACTATCACGTCAATACCCAGTCTAAGGAAGAAATTCGACTTCTGCATGAAAAAATTGACCACTTGGTTCAACAAGACCAATCAGATCTTCTGACAATTCAAAAATTGCAGACAGAAATGATTATGGGGGTTAGCCAACAAGTTGAGAAGATGTCAGACGATATTCGTGCCTTGAAAGAAGAAAGACTAGAAAGGGAGTCTCATGGGAACGAAAAAAATTAATTTAGTTGTTGTAACAGGGATGAGTGGTGCAGGTAAGACTGTGGCCATTCAATCCTTTGAGGATATTGGATACTTCACCATTGATAATATGCCACCTTCTTTGGTACCTAAGGTTATCGAATTGGTAAAACATAGTGAAGAGACAGATAAGATTGCTCTTGTCATTGATATGCGCAGTCGCTTGTTCTTCGATGAGATCAACGATATTCTGGATAAATTGGAAAGCAATGAGGAACTTAATTTCAAGATTCTATTCTTGGATGCCACGGATGGTGAATTGGTTTCTCGTTATAAAGAGACACGTCGTAGTCACCCACTGGCGGCAGATGGCCGTGTTTTGGATGGCATCAAGCTAGAGCGTGAGCTTTTGTCACCGCTTAAGAGTTTGAGTCAGAACGTGGTTGATACGACAGAATTAACTCCACGCCAGCTGCGTAAGGCTATTTCTGAACAGTTCTCATCTGAACAAGACCAATCTTCTTTCCGTATTGAAGTTGTGAGTTTTGGTTTTAAATATGGATTGCCATTGGATGCAGATTTGGTTTTTGATGTTCGTTTCTTGCCAAATCCTTATTATGATCCTGCACTTCGTAACCTCACAGGTTTGGATAAAGAGGTTTTTGATTATGTCATGAACCATAAGGAATCAGAAGAGTTTTACAATCATTTGACACAGCTTATTAAACCAATCTTGCCTGGCTACAAAAGAGAAGGTAAGTCTGTTCTCACTATTGCTGTTGGGTGTACAGGTGGTCAGCACCGTAGTGTAGCTTTTGCACATCGTCTGGCCCAAGATTTAAAAAATGATTGGACAGTCAATGAAACACATCGTGATAAGGATCGACGTAAGGAGACAGTGAATCGTTCATGAGAAAACCAAGAATTACAGTAATAGGTGGGGGAACTGGTATCCCAGTCATTCTTCGTAGTTTGCGTTATAAGGATGTTGATATCACTGCTGTGGTAACTGTAGCTGATGATGGCGGTTCTTCGGGAGATTTGCGTGATATCATGCAACTGACACCTCCAGGGGATTTGCGTAATGTTTTGGTAGCTATGAGTGATATGCCTAAACTTTATGAAAGAGTTTTCCAATATCGTTTTGATAAAACCGATGGTGCTTTGGCTGGTCATCCACTCGGAAATCTAATCATCGCTGGAATTTCAGAAATGCAGGGCTCTACCTATAATGCCATGCAGCTTCTGACGAAATTTTTCCACGTTACAGGCAAAATTTATCCTGCTAGTGAGACAGCCTTGACGCTTCATGCCGTTTTTCAAGATGGTCATGAAGTAGCAGGGGAGAGTAGTATTGCCCAGTACGATGGCATGATTGAGCGCGTTTATGTGACCAATACCTATAATGATGAAGAGCCTAAGGCCAGTCGTAAGGTTGTAGATGCTATTATGAATAGTGATATGATTGTTTTAGGTCCTGGATCTCTTTATACATCGATTTTGCCCAACCTAGTTATACCAGAGATTCGTCAGGCTCTTATCGAGACCAAGGCTGATGTCACGTACATTTGTAATATTATGACTCAGTACGGAGAAACGGAGCAATTCTCAGATGCCGACCATGTGGCTGTTCTTAATCGTCATCTTGGCTCTGATGTGATTGACAATGTCTTAGTTAACATCAAGAAAGTGCCTAAGGAATACATGGCTAGTAATAAATTTGATGAATACCTTGTTCAGGTTGAGCATGATTTTGAGGGCTTACGTCGTGAAGCTAAAACAGTTGTGTCTTCTAATTTTTTGCGACTTGAAAATGGTGGTGCCTTCCACCATGGTGACTTGGTAGTGGATGAGCTCATGCATCTAGTGAGGAACAAGTCATGAGTTTCACAATTAAGGTTAAAGAAGAGATAATTGCTGCTTCAAGCAAAGACAAGGCTGAGTTGTCAGCATTGATTAAGATGTCTGGTTCGGTTGGATTGACTAATCAAGGCTTGACTCTTTCCATCTCAACAGAAAATGCAAAGATTGCGCGACATATCTACCAATTAATGGAAAGTCGTTATCAGAGTAATCCTGAATTGAGACATCACAACAAGACTAATCTCAAGAAAAATCGTGTTTACACGGTTTTTGTCGCTGACCATGTCAATGATATTTTGTCCGATTTACAATTGGCAGATTCTTTCTTTGGCTTTGAAACAGGTATTGAAACATCAGTAATGGAAGATGACGAAGCTGGAAGATCCTATTTACGAGGCGCTTTTTTGGCGACTGGAACAGTACGTGATCCTGAAAAGGGACGTTATCAATTAGAAATTTTTTCCGTTTACCAAGACCATGCAGAGGATTTAGCTTCTCTCATGAAAAAATTTATGCTCGATGCCAAGGTTTTGAGTCATAAAAATGGTTTTGTGACCTATCTTCAAAAAGCTGAGGACATTATGGATTTTCTCCTTGTTATTGGTGCAATGAATTCTAAGGATGTCTTCGAAGAGGTCAAAATTATGCGAGAAACCAGAAATGATCTGAATCGTGCCAATAATGCGGAAACAGCTAATATTGCTAGAACGATTAGTGCTAGCATGAAAACAATTAATAATATTATCAAGATTATGGATACGGTTGGCTTGGAGATTTTACCGGTGGAGCTGCGCCAAATTGCCCAACTTCGTATTGCCAACCCAGATTACTCTATCCAGCAGATTGCAGATAGTATAGAACCTCCTCTGACCAAGAGTGGTGTTAACCATCGTCTCAGAAAAATCAATAAGATTGCGGACGATTTGTAAGTAGAAAGGAAGCTTTTATGGCTTGTACAACGATTTTAGTAGGTAAGAAAGCCTCATATGACGGCTCTACCATGATTGCACGTACTGAGGATTCTCAATCAGGCGTTTTTACGCCTAAAGAATTTCTCGTCGTGCCCCCTGAAGACCAACCGCGTCATTACCAGTCTGTGCTTAGCAATTTTTCAATTGATTTGCCAGATAATCCTCTACGTTATACTTCTGTCCCAGATGCGCTTGGGAAAGACGGTATTTGGGGTGAAGCTGGTATTAACTCAGCTAATGTTGCCATGAGTGCAACAGAAACAATCACGACCAATGCGCGTGTTCTCGGTGCAGATCCTCTTGTTAAAGATGGTTTTGGAGAAGAGGATATGTTGACTTTGGTCTTGCCATATATCAAGACGGCGCGTGAAGGTGTCCTTCGTTTGGGACAACTCCTTGAAACTTACGGAACTTATGAGTCAAATGGTATTGCTTTTTCAGACACTGAAGAAATTTGGTGGTTGGAAACAATTGGTGGTCACCATTGGATTGCAAGACGTGTTCCAGACGATGCCTATGTAACTAACCCAAACCAACTTGGTATCGATCACTATGAGTTTGAAAATCCAGACGACTATCTTGCCTCACCAGACATTCGAAACTTCATTAATAAACATCACCTAGATTTGACTTATTCTAATGAACACTTTAATCCACGTTATGCTTTTGGTAGCCAACGAGATAAGGATCGTCATTATAATACACCACGTGCCTGGGCTATGCAGAAATTTTTGAACCCAGAAAAAGACTATGATCCAAAATCATTCTTTATTCCATGGTGCCAAAAACCATACCGTAAAATTACAGTTGAAGATGTTAAATACGTTTTGAGTCTTCATTACCAAGATACACCTTATGACCCTTATGGACCTCAAGGAGATGCGGTAAGTCAACGCCAATTCCGTCCAATCGGTATTAACCGTACTAGTCAAACAGCTCTCTTGCAAATGCGTCCTAACAAACCATCAGAAACAACTGGTATTCAGTGGTTAGCCTATGGATCAATGCCATTCGGTACAATGGTGCCATTCTGGACTCAGGTCGGAACAACACCTGCTTATTTCCGTCAAACAACTGATAAAGTAGATACAGGTAATTTCTACTGGAGTAATCGCTTGATTGCTGCTATCTGTGATCCTCATTTCCAACAGCATGAAGCTGATTTAGATGCCTATGTAGAAACAACTATGGCTCTTGGCCATGCCATGATTAATCATGTTGATACCGCTTTGGCTAATGATGAAAGTATTGATTTTGAAGCAGAAAATCAAAAAATTAGTGATAAGATTCAGTCAGAAACAGATAAACTATTGGCAAAAGTCTTAGATGATGCAAGTAACTTGATGACCAATCGTTTTTCTATGAGTGATTAAAGTCATCAAAAAAGCCTTTCCATAAAATTGGAAAGGTTTTTTAGTATTCTAAACATTACTTGTTTTCTTCATCTAGTTTCGAGAGAATCTGATAAAGTGTAATGAAAAAGAAAAGATTGACTGAAATGAGAAGGCCTGATGCCCATGGCAAATCGCTTTCTAAATTTCGAAGAGGTGAATTCCAAGCAAAGTGTGCCGCAAAAGCACCGCAAGCATAAAGAATACCAATAAGACTGTACTTGGAATTAATGAGTTTTTGACGTGAACGCCATATAAGGACTAGCCCTATAGCAAGGAAGGACGTGTAAAGCCAGTGAGACGATACAGCACCAATAGTTCGACCAAGAATCCCTGAAACCGTATAAGAAAAACCATCAGGCAAATCTGAAAGAATATAGGAGAAATCTTCACTAATCTGGAAGCCAAGACCTGCCGTAATAGCGACAAGCAAGAGCCCCTTGTAACTTTTTGTTGGCACCATATAGATAGCAAAGAGAAAAGCAGCTAGTTTGAGGGGTTCTTCAACTAGGGGGGCCATAAGGGCATCCTCAAAGCGGTAGAAGAAACTCTTTGAAGAAAGATGAGCAGTCACCCAGTCGTGAGAAATGGTATTGGCATAACCAGCTATCCATCCTGTAATAAAGACTCCACCAATTAGAGCAAATATGAGAACAAGTGGTTTCACCTGCCATCTCTTACCTAAGTATCGAACCAGAAATATTCCTGGTAGGATATAACATAAGGCAATTAGTGTTGATAGTCCAATAATACCGTATGCTGAACCAGACAAGGCACCTGAGGTGTATGATTGTGTATCATAAGTCAGGCCAATGGATGCAAGCAATAAAAAAAGATATAGGGTTAATTTACGAAACATGTATAACCTACTTTCCAAATGATATTTCCAGTATATCAAATAATTCTTTTTCATCGAAATATTTCAATTTTTTTATTTTAGTACTTGCAAAATAAATGAAGTGTGATATACTTAACCAGTAAACTATTAACTGGTTAAGTATTTTGAAAGGAATATCATGAAAAAGAAACGCATTTTTGGCCTAGCAGGAATAGCAGCAGTTGTTTTAGCTGCTGGTGCAGGTATTTATTATACGACTAGTCACCACGGTTCAAAAGGAAATAGCGACTTGAAGGTTGTGACCAGCTTTTACCCTGTTTATGAATTTACAAAGCAGGTTGTTGGCGATGAGGGAGAGGTGTCTTATCTTATTCCCGCTGGTAGTGAAGCCCACGATTTTCAACCATCTACTAAGAATGTCGCTGACATTGAAAAAGCAGATACTTTCGTCTACCTAAATGAAAATATGGAAACCTGGGTTCCAAAAGTTGAAAAGTCTATCAACACTAAAAATACAAAAATCATTAAGGCAAGTCAAGGCATGGTTCTCTTACCTGGAATAGAGGAAGAAGATCATGATCACGGTGGAGAAGAGCATCACCACGAATATGATCCTCATGTTTGGCTCTCACCTAAACGTTCTCAAAAATTAGTTGAAACTATTAGGGACGGTTTGATTGCTCAACACCCAGATAAAAAAGCAGTCTTTACAACCAATGCTGAGAAATACCTTAAAAAATTAAAGACTTTGGATAAGGAGTATACTGAAGCCTTAAGTCAAGCGAAACAGAAAAGTTTTGTTACCCAGCACTCAGCTTTTGCCTACCTTGCTTTAGATTACGGTTTGACACAAGTACCAATTTCAGGTGTTTCAGCTGAATCTGATCCATCTGCAAAACGTATCGCTAGCCTTTCTAAGTATGTCAAAGAATATGACATTAACTATATCTACTTTGAGGAAAATGCTTCAAGTAGCGTTGCCAAAACCTTAGCTAATGAAGTAGGAGTTAAGACAGCAGTTTTAAATCCAATTGAATCACTAACTAAGGAACAGTTGAAAAAAGGTGAAGATTATGTCAGTGTTATGACTGAGAACCTAAAGAATCTTCGTTTAACAACAGATGTTGAAGGGAAAGCTATCCAACCTGAAACAGGAAGTGATGATAAGAAAACAGTCCAAAATGGTTACTTTGATGATAAAGATGTTAAAGATAGAGAACTTTCTGATTGGTCTGGTGAGTGGCAATCGGTCTATCCTTACCTCCAAGATGGTACTTTAGATCAAGTATTTGAATACAAATCTCTATTGAATAAGGATAAAACCGCACAAGAGTACAAAGAATACTACACTAAGGGCTATCAAACAGATGTTTCTAAAATTGCTATTGATGGTAAAAAGATGACCATGACTTTCACAAAGAATGATGGAAGTAGCGTGACACACACTTATCGTTATGATGGTTATAAGATTTTGACTTATGCTTCTGGTAAAAAAGGTGTCCGTTATCTCTTCACAGCAACTGACAGTCAAGCTGCTGACAATCCTTACCAATATGTCCAATTTTCAGATCATCAAATAGATCCAACAACTTCAGCACATTTCCATATTTTCTTTGGTAATAGTAGCCAAGATGAGATTCTAAAAGAGATGGATAATTGGCCAACTTACTATCCTGGAAAACTTAGTGGTTTGGAAATTGCCCAAGAAATGGTTAGTCATTAATACTAGAATTGCACTCATTCGTGAGTGTTTTTCTTTTTTTAAAAAATCTTTCATTTCTTAAACTCTTAGAAAATTGCTAGTGTCATTATTTTTAAACAGAAATTTAAAGCATGGTATTTTTTCTAAAAAAATCCTGTAAAAAATTAAATAATTACTACATTTTTTCATTCTTTAGTGGTACAATAATAGTACGATTTTCAGATGACCAGGAGAGACCCATGAACCAGTATTTAGTAGCGATACATTATATTCAACTGCTTCAAGCAGAACTCGATATTCTAAATCATGATGCACGCTTGCTTTTTGATTTAAAGATTGAACCGAATCTTGCTAAACGAGAGCTTGCTGACTTGAAAGTATCCCTATCTAAATTATCTGACAAAAACCTTTATATCGAAGGTACAATCTGGTATCAACCAAGTTTGTTTGCAATCATTGATCAAAATTTAGGGGTTATTGATGACTGGCTCAAGGAATTAGATGACTTCTTTGAATTTACCTATAGTACAACAGTTTTTACTGTTTTGAAAGAAAATGAAAATCGAAGTTACGACTTATTACTTGGTCTCTATAGCCGTCTTGAATACGTTATTTCAGAAATAAAAAATTGCCGTTAGTCCTTAACGGTTTTTAGTTTGTAATGGATTTACAATTTAGATTATAAACATCAAATAATTTGACAAAATCTCCAAATATATGTAGAATAAATTTGATAACGCTCTAATAAAAAGATTCTTAAATTAAAGGAAAATAATGAAGAAGTGAGTAATCAGGGGTTGAAATCAGGGGATTTTTTGAAATATTATTTGGTGAGCCTTAGTTCACTTAGTGTTTTGTGCCTTATTTTTTATGGACTCTATTCTCTAAACGGGCTTATGCCTTTGTCTTTAGATGGTTCTTCACATATTGATGTGAAACATTATTCTGGACAGGCACCTACATCAGTAAAAAAAGACGGTGTTTATAGGGTTCAGGATATTAGCGGTGAAACTAAAAGTTATCAAGTTGATTTGAAAGTAACAAACGATGGGGACAAGGTTATTCAAACCTATGTCTTTGAGTATAAAAAATGATTCTATAATAAAAACTCACAAACTTAGCAAGATTGTGAGTTTTTTAGATGTCTTTTACCAAAGTCCTAATACCTTTTGCATGAGAAGAGAAGCAAGACTGATTAATAACCAACAGACTCCTCCCACTAGAAGTGCTGAGCCTCCTTTAGTGATTAGTTTTTTGAGATTTGTTTGGAAACCAATAGCTGTCATTGCCATAATAATCATAAATTTCGAAAGGTCTTTTAAAGGTGAAAAGACGGCAGGTGTTACACCGAGTGACATTGAAACAGTTGTAATCAGTGAGGCCAAAAGGAACCAAAGGATAAAGTTAGGCACTGCTTTGGTTAGCGAGAATGCTTCCTTTGTATTGTTCTTTCGCGACTGCCATACAGAAAGCCCAAGAGTTATAGGGATGATAGCAAGTGTTCGAGTCAACTTAACAATTGTCGCCTGCTCCAGAATGGATGTTCCATGTAAGCTATCCCAGGAACTAGCTGTAGCAGTTACAGAAGAAGTATCGTTGACAGCTGTTCCAGCAAATATGGCAAAGCCTTGATTACTAAGTCCCAACCAGGATCCCAAGTGAGGGAAGAGTAAAGCCGCTAAGATGTTAAAAAAGAAAATTACAGAGATTGCTGTTGCAATAGATTCATCTTTAGCCTTGATTACAGGAGCGGTTGCAGCGATAGCAGATCCCCCACAAATAGAGGAACCAACACCTACTAAAGTAGCAATTTCACTATCTAGCTTGAACACGCGATGGACGACATAAGCAGTAAGCAGTGCCGTAGTAATAGTCACTAGAATAATGGGAAGTGATGTTACGCCAACCTTAAAGACTTGGGAAAGATTTAGTCCAAATCCAAGAAGAACAACAGCGTATTGTAATACTTTTTTAGAAGTGAATTGCATTCCTGTTTTAAGTTTCTGAGAATCTCTTAGAATAATTCCTAGCAGAAGACCTATAAATAAACCAAGGACAGGCCCACCAATAATAGGGAATAAGTTTCCAAGGAACCATGCTAGGAGAGATATAAGTATTGCAATACTTAATCCGGGTGAGAATTCTTTTATTTTCATTCATCTATCTCCTTAAAATTTGACTATATTATAGCTTATTATAAATATGATGTAAAGGTGATGTTTGCTTTATTTATCAAGGAAAATAGTTCTGAAAGTTGCGACTTGTCAGTTTTTCTGATAGAATAGTATTAAAATATTATAATCAAAAATCTTATGAAGGAAGGGTTGTATGTATCGTCATTTAAAGAAGTATATGATTTTTACCGTGGGAGCTTTTATGTGTTCACTTTTTTTGGTTCTAGCTTTTACAACAGATAGAAAAAATGATAACAGTGTTAATGCTAAAGCTGAAGCTGCTTACAATCAAACTACGACGGCTTTTATTGATAATATCGGAGAGACTGCTAGACAGATTGGTCAAGATTACAATATCTATGCTTCTGTTCTAATTGCTCAAGCCATTCTGGAATCAAATTCAGGTCAGTCAGGTCTGAGTCAAGCTCCTTATTACAACTTCTTCGGGATTAAAGGCACTTATAATGGGAATTCTGTGACCATGCGTACATGGGAAGACGATGGTACAGGGAAGACTTATGAGATTGATGAACCTTTCCGTTCTTATGGAAGTCTAAGCGATTCTTTAGCCGATTATGCTGCTTTGATGACGTCATCAACTTATGCTGGCACATGGAAATCAAATACAAGTAGTTATGCAGATGCCACTCAAGCATTGACAGGAACTTATGCAACTGACAGTCTTTACGCTTCTAAATTAAATAGCATTATTGCATACTATGGTTTGACTGCCTATGATCAAGCTCCAGTTACCCAAGCAACTGGTTCAACAAGTGGCCTTGTTTGGAACAGCTATAGGGGCTCATATACAGATGCTGAGACCTTATCTATAGATGAGGCTTGGGCAAGCTATAAAAATTATAAATAACAATGAGAGTCGAAAGGCTCTTTTTTTGTGCACTAAATTGGACAGTTTGGGTGATAAAAAGTCCCCAACATTAACATTCTGTGCTGGGGACTAACATCTATTAGTTGTCAAAAGTGACTTCTTTAACGAGGTTATCTAGGAATTTTTCTCCCATTTTAGAGAGGGTTGCCTTTTCATGCTTCAAGTAAACAATATCAATTTCATCATCAATATCAAGCGGGATAGAGACAATGTTATCTCCATTCAAATTACTATTTAAAATACCTGTAGCAATGGTGTAACCATCCAAACCAATTAATAGGTTGAAGAGTGTCGCGCGGTCTGAAACCACGATGGATTTTTTATGGGGAATCTGAGAGAGGATTTCTTCAGAATAGTAGAAGGAATTATGAATCCCTTGGTCGTAACTAAGGTATGGGAAGTCTTCTAAATCTTCTAAAGAAACAACTTCATGCTTAGCCAAGGGATTTGACTTGCTGACAAAGATATGTGGTCTAGCTTTGAAGAGACTGGTATATGTGAGACGGTTGTCGTCAAACATCTTAGTCAAGACATCTCGGTTATAGCTGTTAAGGAAGAGAACACCAATTTCTGAACGGAAGTTCTTAACGTCCTCAATAATTTCGTAAGTACGTGTTTCACGTAAGAAGAGTTCGTAACGTGTCATATCAGCTCTTTTGAGAAGTGAGACGAAAGCATTGACAACAAAAGCGTAGTGTTGAGAGGAAACACTAAACAATTCACGTGTTTCTGTGTGACTCTTGTAACGTTCTTCCAAGAGATTCGTTTGTTCCACTACCTGACGGGCATAAGAGAGAAATTCAACGCCATCCTTGGTTAAGGTGATTCCTTTAGGGTTACGGATAAAGATATCAATTCCCATTTCTCTTTCCAAGTCACGAACAGCATTTGAAAGACTTGGTTGTGTGATGAAAAGTTGTTTTGCGGCTTCATTCATTGAGCCGGTTTCGACGATTTTGATAATATAATGTAATTGTTGAATTCGCATAGCCTTATTATAGCATATTTTAAGGATTATTCCTTAGGATAAGAGGCGAGTAAAAGGTCTTTTTAGGACTATACCAATTTTTATACTTGACAATGTCAAATATATGGAATATACTGTCCTCGTCAAGCTTTTTAAAGAGCTTATTGACTATACCAATTTTAAATAAAGGAGACATGACCTCTTTGATTTGAGGTTATTATTAAAAATATGTGTGGAATTGTTGGTGTTGTAGGTAACACAAATGCAACTGATATCTTGACTCAAGGACTTGAAAAGCTAGAATACCGTGGTTATGATTCAGCTGGTATCTTTGTAGCTGGCGATGCATCTAGTCAATTAGTTAAGGCTGTTGGCCGTATTGCGGAACTTGCTGCTAAAACTGAAGGAGTAGAAGGTACAGCCGGTATTGGACATACTCGTTGGGCAACTCATGGTAAACCAACAGAGGACAATGCTCACCCACACCGCTCAGAAACAGAACGTTTCGTTTTGGTTCACAATGGTGTTATTGAAAACTATCTTGAAATTAAAGAAGAATACCTTTCTGGTCACCATTTCAAAGGTCAAACCGATACTGAAATTGCAGTTCACTTGATTGGAAAATTTGTTGAAGAAGATGGTTTGTCAACTCTTGAAGCATTCAAGAAAGCTCTTCACATTATCCGTGGATCATATGCCTTTGCCCTCATGGATTCTGAAGATGCCTCAACAATTTACGTGGCAAAAAACAAATCACCACTTTTGATTGGTCTTGGTGATGGCTATAACATGGTCTGCTCAGATGCCATGGCTATGATTCGCGAAACTAATCAATACATGGAAATTCACGATCAAGAGTTAGTTATCGTGAAAGCTGATAGTGTTGAAGTTCAAGACTATGATGGCAATGTAAAAGAACGTGATAGCTATACAGCTGAACTTGACCTATCTGATATTGGTAAAGGCACTTACCCTTACTACATGCTCAAAGAAATCGATGAACAACCAACAGTGATGCGTAAGCTTATCCAAGCCTATACAGATGACAAGGGGCAAGTGACTGTAGATGCTGATATTATCAAGGCTGTTCAAGAGGCTGATCGTATCTATATTCTTGCGGCAGGAACATCATATCATGCTGGTTTTGCTTCTAAGAAGATGCTTGAAGAGTTAACGGATACACCAGTTGAGCTTGGTATTTCTTCTGAGTGGGGTTATGGTATGCCACTCCTTAGCAAGAAACCTCTCTTTGTCTTTATTAGCCAATCAGGTGAAACAGCAGATAGCCGTCAGGTTCTTGTTAAAGCTAACGAGTTGGGTATTCCAAGTTTGACAGTGACAAACGTTCCGGGATCTACTCTTTCTCGTGAAGCTGACCATACAATGCTTCTTCATGCTGGCCCAGAAATTGCCGTAGCTTCTACTAAAGCTTATACTGCTCAGATTGCTGCTCTTGCCTTCTTGGCTAAAGCAGTCGGTGAAGCGAATGGTAATGAAAAAGCTAAAGCTTTCGACTTGGTACATGAATTGTCACTTGTAGCACAATCTATCGAATCAACTCTCTCTGAAAAAGAAGTTATTGATGAGAAAGTGGCAGCTCTTCTTGCAGAAACACGTAATGCTTTCTATATTGGTCGTGGTCAAGATTACTACGTTGCTATGGAAGCTAGTCTTAAATTGAAAGAAATCTCATATATCCAATGTGAAGGTTTTGCAGCAGGTGAGTTGAAACACGGAACAATTGCTTTGATCGAAGATGGTACACCTGTTATTGCCCTCTTGTCTGACGCTGTTCTTGCTAGCCACACTCGTGGTAATATCCAAGAGGTAGCAGCACGTGGTGCTAAAGTGTTGACTATTGCTGAGGAAAATATTGCTAAAGAAGGCGATGACATCGTTCTTAATAACGTTCACCCTTACTTGTCACCAATTTCAATGGTTGTACCGACACAATTGATTGCTTATTTTGCAACACTCCATCGTGGACTCGACGTCGATAAACCACGTAACTTGGCTAAATCAGTTACTGTTGAATAAAAATACCAACATCTCTTACAGTGTAAGGGATGTTGTTTGTTTTTATCGTTTTCACCCTTGCTTAATTGAGAAATCTAAAGTAGAATAGTATCTATATCACAATCTTAGGAGAGAATTATGTCATTACCAAATTGTCCAAAATGTAACTCAGAGTATGTTTATGAAGATGGAATCTTGCTTGTATGTCCTGAATGTGCCTATGAGTGGGATCCAAACGAAGTTGCAGAAGAAGAAGGACTTGTGGTTCTTGATAGCAATGGCACACGTCTTGCTGACGGTGACACTGTTACAGTTATCAAAGATTTGAAAGTTAAAGGTGCGCCAAAAGATATTAAACAAGGTACACGTGTTAAAAATATTCGTTTGGTTGAAGGTGACCACAACATTGATTGTAAGATTGATGGTTTTGGTGCTATGAAACTTAAATCTGAATTTGTTAAGAAAATCTAAAATAAGCTTTAGGGACACTAGACTTAAGTATAGTTTGTTTCTTAGGACCGATTATTTAAGTCTCTCAGGAGTGTGACTATGAACTCATTTAAAAAGTGGGTCTAGTCGCACTCCTTTTTACTATTTTCAAAATCTTATATCATTTTTTTAAAAAATTTGGTATAATATTCAGTAATACTAAATAATTATAGGAGTTTATATGTCATACGTTTTGGAAGTATTACCAGCCCTTTTGAACGGTGCGGTAGTCACACTTCAAGTATTCTTCATTGTTATCGTACTGTCGATTCCATTAGGGATTGTACTTGCTTTCTTAATGCAGATTAAATTCAAACCTTTAAATTGGTTACTAACCCTTTATGTTTGGATTATGCGTGGAACGCCCCTCCTTTTACAATTGATCTTCGTTTATTATGTTCTTCCAAGTGTTGGGATTGTCTTTGACCGTCTGCCAGCTGCTATTCTTGCTTTTACGCTTAATTATGCAGCTTATTTCGCAGAGATTTTCCGTGGAGGAATCTTGGCTATTCCGAAAGGACAATACGAAGCAGCGAAAATGCTTAAACTTAGTCCTTTCCAAACTATCCGCTACATTATCCTTCCTCAGGTGGTCAAGATTGTCTTGCCAAGTATTTTTAACGAGATTATTAACTTGGTTAAGGATTCATCATTGGTTTATGTGCTTGGGGTTGGAGACCTTCTTTTGGAAAGTCGTACCGCTGCGAACCGTGATGCGACCCTAGCACCGATGTTTGTGGCTGGGGCTATCTATCTTATCCTTGTGGGTGTGGTGACTGTGGCTTCGAAACACATCGAAAAGAAATTCAACTATTATAAATAGGAGACCTTATGTTAGAATTAAAAAATATTTCCAAGCAATTTGGTCAACACAAAATTTTTGATAACTATAACCTAACTGTCGAAGAAGGGAAAATCTTAGCTATTGTCGGACCATCTGGTGGTGGTAAAACGACTCTCTTACGTATGTTAGCAGGACTTGAAACCATTGATTCAGGGCAAATTATTTATGAAAATGAAGAGATTCCTTTGGATCAGATGGAAAGTCGTAACTTGCTAGGTTTTGTCTTCCAAGATTTCCAACTGTTTCCGCACCTGACAGTCTTAGACAACCTAACACTTTCGCCAATTAAGACGATGGGAATGTCTAAGGAAGATGCCCAGAAAAAAGCTCAAGCCCTACTTGACCGTTTAGGTCTGGGAGCTCACGGAAATGCTTATCCTTACTCTCTTTCTGGGGGACAAAAACAACGTGTTGCATTTGCGCGTGCTATGATGATTGATCCGAAAATTGTCGGTTATGATGAACCAACATCAGCTCTTGACCCTGAGTTGCGTCAAGAAGTTGAGAAATTGATTTTGCAGAATCGTGAGACTGGGATTACGCAAATCGTTATCACTCACGATATGCAGTTTGCACAGCACATCGCCGACGAGATTGTCACTATCAATCCAAAATAGTGAGGATTTTCCATGAAAAAAATAGTAAAAACGATTTTTCTAGGCTGTCTTGTCATTTTGCCTTTGTTTGCGCTATCAGCTTGTAGCTCGCGCTCACATTTTGCAACTCAGAAAGACCAGTGGCAAACCTATACCAAAGAAAAGAAAATCAAAATTGGTTTTGATGCGACCTTTGTTCCTATGGGATATGAGGAAAAGGATGGTAGCTATGTTGGTTTTGATATTGATCTTGCCACTGCAGTTTTTAAATTGTATGGTATTGATGTCGAATGGCAGGCTATTGACTGGGATATGAAAGAAACAGAACTGAAGAATGGGACAATTGACCTCATTTGGAATGGTTACTCGGTCACGGATGAGCGTAAGCAGTCTGCAGACTTTACAGTGCCTTATATGGTCAATGAACAAGTACTGGTAACCAAAAAGTCTTCGGGAATTGATTCTGTTGCAGGAATGGCAGGTAAGACCTTAGGTGCCCAAGCAGGCTCTTCCGGTTATGATGCTTTCAATGCTTCACCGAAGATTTTGAAGGATATCGTCGCCAACCAAAAAGCAGTCCAATATTCGACCTTTACTCAGGCCTTGATTGACCTTGATAGTGGACGTATTGACGGCCTATTGATTGACCGTGTGTATGCTAATTACTACTTAGAAAAATCAGGAGTTCTGGATCAGTATAACGTTATGCCTGCTGGTTACGAGGGTGAAAGCTTTGCTGTAGGTGCTCGTAAGGCAGATAAGACACTGATCAAAAAAATCAATCAAGGATTTAGAACCCTTTATAAAAATGGAGAATTCCAAAAGATTTCTGACAAATGGTTTGGTGAAGATGTTGCCACCGACCAAGTTAAAGGGAAAAAATAGAAGGATAACAACATTCTAGAAGGGATGTTGTTATTTTTTTGTGGAAAATACTTGAAATAAAACAAGTTATATTTTATACTAATGTTAGTTTATAAACTAACGAAAGGGCAAGTATGGGATATTTTGATTATTCAAGAGAACCGCAAAGTGATATTGCTTTTGTAGATATGAAATCTTTCTATGCGAGTGTAGAGTGTGTTGAACGTGGGTTACACCCTCTTAAGACTTCTCTATGTGTGATGAGTAGGGCTGAAAATGCTAATGGTTTAATACTAGCCTCTTCCCCCATATTTAAGAAGGTTTTTGGCAAGTCAAATGTTAGTCGTTCTTATGACTTACCTTTTGACATTCATTCTCGTAAGTTTCATTATTATAATGCCAAAAAGCAGGGACTTCCAACGGATAGAGCTTTTGTAGATTACATCGAATCTTGGGCTAAGGTTACCTTTATCGTTCCTCCTAGAATGGACCTCTATATAAAAAAGAATATCCAGATTCAACACATTTTCCAGAATTATGCCAGTGTTGAAGATATTCTTCCCTATTCCATTGATGAGGGTTTCATTGATCTCACGTCGTCACTGAATTACTTTATTCCCGATAGGACTGTTACAAGAAAAGATAAGTTAGATATGATTTCAGGGCGTATTCAAAGAGATATTTGGAGGGAGACAGGTATTTACTCGACAGTTGGGATGTCTAACAGCAATCCCTTATTGGCCAAGTTAGCTCTTGATAATGAGGCCAAACATACGGCTACTATGAGAGCCAACTGGTCCTACGAAGATGTTGAAACTAAGGTTTGGAACATTCCTCATATGACCGATTTCTGGGGGATTGGAAAGCGGATGGAGAAGCGTTTAAACAAGTTAGGGATTTTCTCCATTCGAGAACTTGCTAATAGCAATCCTGATACTCTTAAAAAGGAGTTAGGTATTGTGGGCTTAGACCTCTTTTTTCATGCCAACGGTATCGATGAAAGTAATGTTCATAAACCTTATAAACCAAAGTCACATGGCTTAGGAAATTCCCAAATCTTGCCACGAGACTATGAGCGTCAAGCTGATATTGAATTGATTCTAAGAGAGATGGCAGAACAGGTAGCTATTAGGTTAAGACGAGCCCATAAGAAAGCTTGTCAAGTTTCCATCAGCATTGGTTTTTCAAAGTTAGAGGGCAAGCGTTCGCTACAAGCACAGATGAAGATTGAACCTGCTAATAATACAAGAGTACTAATAAGCCATGTCATTGAACTCTTTAGGAAGAAATATCAAGGAGGGGCTGTTCGAAGTGTCAGTGTTTCTTATGCAAATTTTGTAGATGAAAGGCTTCAAATTCTTTCTTTATTTGATAATCCAGATGACATTGATAAAGAAGAAAGACTTCAGGCAGCTATAGATAATATTCGACAGGAATTTGGCTTTACGACCATTCAAAAAGCAACTGCTTTACAGGAGGCATCTAGAAGTCTTGTTCGAAGTAAGCTTATTGGTGGACACTCTGCTGGAGGATTAGATGGCTTAAAATGATAGACCGTAGTTACCTTCCCTTTCAATCAGCTAGGGAACATCAAGACAGGGGAATGATGAAGTGGATGGGCTTTTTCTTGTCGGAACACACAAGTTCCCTACATGAAGATAAGACTAAAGAAAATCTTAGGAGTCATTTGGATGATTTAGAGAAGTTTACTTTATTAAACCAGCTTTATTCAGGTCAATTATTGGGAAATTTCCAGATAAAGGATCAAGGTAGGCGCTGTAGATGTAGTGGCTATGTGGTTGACTTGGATTTTAATCAAGTTACTATAAAATCTTGCAAGCGATATAAATGTATTCGAACAAAGGATATATTAGAAATTAGTTTTGGGGTTGAAAACATAGATGAGGAAGAGAAAAATTTATGATGATAAACTTCAAATTGATTATTTTTCTGATAGCTATTTAAAATTTGAAGAAGACTTTTATCGCTATTCTGCCATGGATATTCCCTTAACCTTTTTGACGGATGATATTATGAGGGAAATGGCTATCAGTCAAAAGAATTATTTTTTATTAAATAAAGAGAATGCCAGAGATGGATGCAATCATTATTTCCATTTTGAAGTCAGCCTAGTTGATTCCAGGACGCTTGTGAGACAGTATAGGTATCTTGGAAATGATTGAAACAAAGTAATATCAGCAGCAGAAATAGCAACAATTCCACTTGTATAGAGAGTTTTCAAGAAAGTTTTCGCAAGCTAAGAAAAGCTTTATGTAAGCGTTGATATCATCTCTGTAAGTGCTATAACGAAGGTGTTAAAAGTTATCATATGGAGGTAATTAAGATGAGAGCAGTTGTTGTTAATCAAGCAAGTACAGGTGTTGAAGTTGTTAATCATGAAAAACCAGCAGTAGTTGGTCATGGTCAAGCTTTGGTTAAAGTTGAGTACTGTGGCGTTTGCCATACTGACCTTCATGTAGCTCATGGAGACTTTGGCCAAGTTCCAGGTCGTATCTTAGGACACGAAGGAATTGGTATTGTTGAAGAAGTTGGCGAAGGTGTTGAGACACTAAAAAAAGGTGACCGCGTATCAATCGCTTGGTTCTTCGAAGGATGTGGTCATTGTGAATATTGTACAACTGGTCGTGAAACACTCTGTCGTTCTGTAAAAAATGCTGGTTATAGTGTTGATGGTGGTATGAGTGACTATGCTTTGGTTACTGCTGACTACGCTGTGAAAGTTCCAGAAGGACTTAATCCAGCTCAAGCTTCATCTATTACTTGTGTGGGAGTTACAACATATAAGGCTATTAAAGAAGCTAAAGTTGAACCTGGTCAATGGGTAGCTATTTATGGTGCTGGAGGACTAGGTAACTTGGCTATTCAATATGCTAAGAAGGTTTTCAATGCACGAGTAGTGGCTGTTGATATCAACCAAGATAAACTTGATTTGGCTAAAGAATCTGGTGCTGATTTAGTGGTGAACGGTAAAGAAGTTGAAGATGTAGCAGGCTATATCCAAGAAAAAACTGGTGGTACACATAGTGCTGTTGTAACAGCGGTTTCTAAGGTTGCTTTCGACCAGGCTATCGATAGTGTACGTGCTGGTGGAACAGTCGTTGCGGTTGGTCTCCCATCTGAATATATGGAGCTCTCAATTGTCAAAACAGTTCTAGATGGTATCCGTGTTGTTGGATCTCTTGTAGGTACACGTAAAGACTTAGAAGAAGCCTTCGACTTTGGTGCACAAGGCTTGGTAGTACCGGTTGTTGAAACTGTTCCTGTTGATACAGCGGTAGAAGTCTTTGATCAAATGGAAAGAGGTGAAATTCAAGGACGTAAAGTATTGGATTTCACTAAGTAAGCAAACATCTATCTATGCTATTTTGACTATGTGAAGAGTCGAGTGGTGTAAACTTGAACTGATACTAGAAAGTTAGACAAATAATTTAAGTGAAGGATTTAGTTCTCTACTATATAGGACTAGGTCCTTTTAGTTTTACCTTAATTCGTTTGTTGTTGTAATATGTACTGTCCTCAAAAAGATAGACAAAATTTTAGTCATTTGAAAAGTAGTAAAAAAGTTATATAATGATTTCGTAAATAAAGAGTTAAAGAATATTATCATTTATAACAAGGAGTATGAAATGGATTCTACCAACTTGGACTCGGAACTATTCATAGAGTTTAAATCACGTGGGAAACGATGCCAACTTTTATATATATCCGATAGCCATAGTGAAGGGTTATATGAGATTGTTTCTACTGAACGAGAACGTCTTGCTATGTGGCTTCCTTGGGTGGATGAAATGAAAAGTGTTAAAAATGAAAAAGCTTTTATAAAGTATGCACGAGAAAAAATGGAGCGCAATGAGTTATTTATGTTAACAATTTGCGTCAATCAGAAACCAGTAGGGATGATAGATATACATAATATTGATTTACAAAAATATCAAGCTGAAATTGGATATTGGATATCAGAAAAATATGAAAATCAAGGTTTTGTAAAGCAGGGATTAAAAGAATTAATAAAAATCATTCCATCCAAATTTAAAATTGATAAGCTTTTGATTTATATAGATGTTGAGAATGTTAAAAGTAAGTTTATACCAATCAGTTTAGGTTTTAAAAAGGAAAGCGAAATTTCCCAATTCGAGTTCTATAATGGATCCTACCATGATTTTGAAATTTATGGGCTAAATGTGAATGAAGGAAATATAGCAAATGATTAAAGTGAATTTTTTTACCTTGAATATACAATATAAGTGCACAATAAAAACTCATAAGATTTTCTAGTAAAATAGAATTGAACGAACTAGTTACGAAAGGAAATCTTATGAGCTACCATCATTTTACCATAGACGAGCGTGAAAGTATTCTCATTTACCGTACGCAAGGCCTAAATTTTTCTCAAATTGCTAAGTTACTTCATCGTCATCCATCTAGTATTAGTCGTGAGTGGAAGCGCCATACAAAATCAGGAGCTTATTCTCCAAATCATGCACAGGAATCGTACCATAATGCCAAATCACACTGTGGGCGGAAACGGATGCTTGAAATAGATCACAATTTAAGCAATACCATCAAACATCTATTTCTCGATTACCAATGGTCTCCTGAAGAAATAGAAGGTCGGTTGCGCTTAGAGTATGGGAAAACTGTTGTTAGTTATCAAACAATCTATAGAGCCATTTATCGAGGACATTTTGAGGATAACTCATTATCTCATGGTGCTCGTGGTGTCATTCGTAAACTTCGTCATCGTGGGAAAACACGTCATACAAAAGGTCATGTTGAAAATAGAGGGAAAATATCCATTTCTCATACAATTCACGAAAGACCAGAAGAGGCTAATAATCGAACTAGAATAGGAGATTGGGAAGCCGATACTGTTGCAGGTAAAACTGGAAAAGCTTGTTTAGTGACTCTAACAGACCGTTATTCTCGTTTTCTAAAAATCAAAAAGGTAGCTGTTAAGAAAAGCAAGTTGGTAATAGAAGCTATGGTAAAACTGTTAGAACCCTTGACGAAGTATACAGTAACTCCTGATAGAGGGAAAGAATTCACGTATCATCAGAAATTGAGTGATCAATTGAACATTGAAGTCTATTTTCCTGACCCTCATGCTCCATGGCAACGAGGAACCAATGAGAACACGAATGGATTACTTAGAGAATATTTTCCAAAGGGTAGTGATCTAACATTGGTTGATGATCAGACTATTCAGCTATGGGAGAACAAACTTAATAATAGGCCACGAAAATGTCTTAACTGGAAAACACCTTATGAAGTATTCTATGGGGAAAGTATGCACTTAATTTGACAATTCAAGACAAATAAATAACTATCAGAGAGTTTTGATTTTACCCCATTATCTAGGTATGATGTAAGAGTTAGTATTGAACATCAGAAAAGCAAAAATTTTTCTGACCCCATAACATTGCTTATTGATTTATTTTTGTAATTAAGATATAAAAAATCCCCACCAGAAAGAAATTCTGGTGGGGTATTTGGTGGGGAACCAAATATAATTAATTATATTTTAGCGTTTTAAAACAATTCAAAATGCTGTTAAATCAATCAAGTCACTTTAAATTAGGTTTATATTTTATTCCCACTCTACAGTTGCAGGTGGTTTACTTGTAATATCGTAGACGATACGGTTAACGTGGTCAACTTCGTTAACGATACGTACAGAAATCTTTTGAAGAACTTCCCATGGAAGTTTCGCAAAGTCAGCTGTCATACCGTCAATTGAAGTGATAGCACGGATAGCGATTGTGTAGTCATAAGTACGGCCATCACCCATAACACCGACAGAGCGAACGCCTGTGTTAACAGTGAAGTATTGCCATACATCACGATCAAGACCAGCTTTGGCAATTTCTTCGCGAAGGATAGCATCAGACTCACGAACAGTTTCAAGTTTCTCTTCAGTGATTTCACCCATAACACGGATGGCAAGTCCTGGCCCTGGGAAAGGTTGACGCCAAACGACTTCATCAGGCATTCCCATCTCAGTACCAAGGGCACGAACTTCATCTTTAAAGAGGGTGTTGAGTGGTTCAATCAATTCAAACTGCATGTCTTCTGGAAGACCACCAACGTTGTGGTGAGATTTGATTGTTTGGGCTGTCTCAGTACCTGATTCAATAATATCAGTGTAGAGTGTTCCTTGAGCTAGGAAGTCTACACCTTTAAGTTTGCTTGCTTCGTCATCAAAGACGTAAACAAACTCGTTACCGATGATTTTACGTTTTTTCTCAGGATCATCAACACCAGCCAAGAGGTCTAGGAAGCGTTTAGAAGCATCAACACGGATAATGTTAAGGCCAAATTTACCTCCAAGCATCTCCATAACTTGGTCACCTTCACCTTTACGGAGAAGACCGTGGTCAACGAAGATACATGTCAATTGATCTCCAATAGCTTTTTGCAAAAGGACACCAACAACAGATGAATCAACCCCACCTGAGAGTCCAAGAAGGACTTTACGGTCACCAACTGTTTCACGGATTTGTGCAATTTGCATATCTACGAAGTTAGCCATTGACCAGTCACCTTTGGCACCACAGATACCAAAAGCAAAGTTTTTCAAGATATCGTTACCATATACAGAGTGACGAACTTCTGGGTGGAATTGGATACCGTAGAAGTTTTTCTCAGTATTTTCCATTGCGGCGAATGGGCAATCTACTGAGTCACCAACAAGATGGAAACCTTCTGGAATTTCTGTAACAGCATCACCGTGGCTCATAAGAACGACTTGTTCTTCAGGAGTCCCTGCAAAGAGTTCTGATTGGGCACGAAGGCGAAGTGTTGATTGGCCATACTCACGGTTACCAGCTTCACCAGCAGGAACAACTTTACCACCAAGTTTGTGGGTCAACAGTTGCATTCCGTAACAGATACCAAGAATTGGAATACCAAGTTCAAAAATTTCTTCGTCAATACCAAAGGCATCTTCGGCATAAACAGAGTTAGGACCACCTGAAAGTACGATACCGATAGGATCGATGGCACGAACTTCATCAGCGGTAATTTTATGGCTTTTCAATTCAGAGAAAACGCCAAATTCACGAATACGACGTGCAATCAGCTGATTGTATTGGCTACCATAGTCTAGAACAATGATTTTCTGCACATCATTCAAAGTAGAAATGTCAGTCATTATTACCCTTTCTTTTTACGTCACACATGGACTCTTATGCAATCATTGTATCACAATTTTAAGGACTTAGCACCTAGATTTATACGATAAACTGTAAGTCTTGTCGTCACCTTTACAATTCTATTAGTTTTTTTGTAAAATAGGGGTAAAGAAGGGGGTATTAGATGCTACCAGCATATATTCGCATACATGATAAGATTAAGGCAGATGTTGATGACGGCACTTGGAAAATAGGGCAACGTCTCCCTAGCGAGCGGGATCTTTGCAACACTTTTGATGTGAGCCGTATGACTGTGCGTCAGGCCATAACACTTTTAGTAGACGAGGGTATTTTAGAGCGTAAACCAGGCAGTGGTACTTTTGTGGCTAGCAGTCGAGTTAAGGAAAAGATGCGTGGAACCACGAGTTTCACAGAGATTGTAAAATCCCAAGGCAAGAAACCATCTAGTGAGCTTATTTCATATAAGCGTGTACATCCCAATGAATTTGAAATCAAAAATTTAGGTGTCTTACCACAGTCCTATGTGATTCGTATGGAACGTGTTCGTTTTGCGGACGATCTTCCAGTTGCCTATGAGATTGCCAGTATCCCTGAGAAAATTATCCGAGGTTTTAAGGAGTCAGAAATTACGGAACATTTCTTCAAGACACTGACCGATAATGGCTATGAAATAGGGAAAAGTCAGCAGACCATATCAGCTAGTTTGGCCAATAGTAGTTTAGCCAAGCACCTCAAGGTTAAGACTGGTGATGCTCTCTTGAGTCTGACACAAATTTCCTTCCTTCAAGACGGTCAGGCTTTCGAATATGTACGAAGTTACTATGTTGGTGACCGTTTTGAATTTTATTTGGAGAATAACTAAAAGTCACTGTTTTTTTCTGCACAAGAATCGTGCTAACACCATGATTTTATGGTAAAATGGAGCTTATGGAAATTGAAAAAACCAATCGCATGAATGCCCTTTTTGAGTTCTATGCTGCACTTTTGACAGATAAGCAAATGAACTATATTGAGCTATATTATGCGGATGATTACAGTTTGGCAGAAATTGCCGAGGAATTTGGTGTGAGTCGTCAGGCAGTATATGATAACATCAAGCGTACTGAGAAGATTTTAGAGGCTTACGAGATGAAATTACATATGTATTCAGATTACATCGTTCGTAGCCAAATTTTTGATGATATCATGGAAAAATATCCAGACGATAGCTATCTTCAGGAACAAATTGCTGTGCTCAGCAGCATTGATAATAGAGATTAGATTCAAGCAGAAAGTAAGAGAGGAAATGATATATGGCTTTTGAAAGCTTAACGGAACGCTTGCAAGGCGTTTTCAAAAATTTAAGACGTAAAGGAAAACTTTCAGAGAAAGAAGTTCAAGAAGTCACTAAAGAGATTCGTTTGGCACTTCTTGAAGCAGACGTAGCGCTACCAGTCGTTAAGACATTTATTAAACGTGTTCGTGAACGTGCTGTAGGTCACGAAATCATTGATACTCTTGATGCTTCACAACAAATTATCAAGATTGTTAATGAAGAATTGACAGAGATTCTTGGGTCTGAAACATCTGAAATTGAAAAATCTCCAAAGATTCCAACAATCATTATGATGGTTGGTCTCCAAGGGGCTGGTAAGACAACCTTTGCTGGTAAATTGGCTAATAAGTTAATCAAGGAACAAGAAGCCCGTCCAATGATGATTGCGGCGGACATCTATCGTCCAGCAGCTATTGATCAATTGAAAACTTTGGGGCAACAAATCAATGTTCCTGTTTTTGATATGGGAACAGAGACACCAGCAGTTGAGATTGTCAAAAATGGTTTGGAACAAGCGCGTGCCAATAAGAATGACTATGTCTTGATTGATACGGCTGGTCGTTTGCAGATTGACGAGACTCTCATGCAAGAATTGCATGATATTAAGGAGTTTGCTCATCCAAACGAAATTCTCTTGGTTGTGGATAGCATGATTGGTCAGGAAGCTGCTAACGTTGCCAAGGAGTTCAACGAACAGCTAGATATCACTGGTGTTGTTCTTACAAAAATTGATGGGGACACACGTGGTGGTGCGGCACTTTCTATTCGTGAGATTACCGGCAAGCCAATCAAATTTACGGGTACTGGTGAGAAAATTACGGATATCGAGACTTTCCACCCAGACCGTATGTCAAGTCGTATTTTGGGTATGGGTGACCTTCTTACCCTTATCGAAAAAGCTTCTCAAGAGTACGATGAGAAAAAATCTCTTGAGTTGGCTGAAAAGATGCGTGAAAACACTTTTGACTTCAATGACTTCATTGACCAATTAGACCAGGTACAAAATATGGGTCCAATGGAGGATTTGCTCAAGATGTTGCCAGGTATGGCTAACAATCCAGCCTTGGCTAATGTTAAAGTAGATGAGAAACAGATTGCGCGCAAACGTGCCATCGTATCATCTATGACACCTGAAGAACGTGAAAATCCAGATCTTTTGACACCAAGTCGTCGTCGCCGTATTGCCAATGGTTCAGGGAATACCTTCATCGAAGTAAATAAGTTTATTAAAGACTTCAACCAAGCCAAACAAATGATGCAAGGTGTTATGTCTGGTGATATGGAGCAAATGATGCGTCAAATGGGTCTTAACCCAAATAATCTGCCAAAAAACATGCCAAATATGCCGGATATGGGTAATATGGACATGTCTGCTCTTGAAGGAATGATGGGTGGCGCTGGTATGCCAGATCTTGGAAATATGGATCTTAGCCAAATGCTTGGTGGTGGCCTTAAAGGTAAGGTTGGTTCATTTGCCATGAAACATGCGATGAAGCGTCAAGCTAATAAGATGAAAAAAGCTAAGAAAAAACGTAAATAAGAAACATAAAACGCTAGGGCATTTTGCTCTAGTGTTTTTTTCTGAAAAACATTGACTTATATAACTATACACTGTAATATACTAATGTATATACAATAAAAAGGAGTAGATTATGAAACCTAAAAAGAGAATTCAAGAAATGACCTTTGCAGCTTTATTAACTGCAATTGCTATCCTTATCCCAAGTATCATGCCAATTAAACTGATCATCCCACCGGCTTCGTATACTTTGGGGAGTCATGTTCCAATATTTCTAGCTATGTTTATATCTCCCTGGGTAACTGCTTTTGTTATCTTAGCTTCTAGTTTGGGATACTTTATGGCTGGCTATCCGATTGTTGTTGTTTTTAGAGCCTTTTCTCATATTATATTTGGCTTTTTAGGCGCACTCTATTTGAAAAAATTTCCACAAACGATAGAAAACCATAAATCATCATTACTTTTCAACTTTGTTTTAGGTCTTATCCATGCCATAGGTGAAGTTCTTGCTTGCGTGATTTTTTATTCCGTAACAGGAGAGGATTTCCAAAAACTGTTCTATGTTCTCTTTGTTTTGGTTGGTTTTGGCACTATTGTCCATAGTATGATAGACTATGTAATAGCATTAACGATTTTCAAAAGTATTCGAAAAATACGCTAATTGAAAGAGGGATGGTTGGTCTATGGCTTCAAATCGAAAACAAGAATTATTGGCACTCTTAAAGGGAGCTAAAGAGGCAATGAATGGACAGAGTTTGGCGGAGCATTTTGGTGTGACACGTCAAATCATTGTTCAAGATATTGCACTCTTGCGTGCAGATGGTGCCCAGATTATTTCAACTAATAGGGGATATATCTATAAAAGTAGCGATGACAATTCTTATGTACATCGACTATTTAAGGTGAATCATAAAGTGTCCGATATGGAGGATGAGCTTTTGGCTATTGTTGATAATGGAGGCCGTATTCAAAATATCATGATAGATCATCCAGTTTATGGAGAAATTCAGACTTTGTTGAAATTGACTTGTCGTCGAGATGTTAGTCACTTTTTAGACCAAGCCTCGTCAAATGACTTTCGCCCCTTATCTGATTTGACAAACGGTGTTCATTATCATCTTGTCGAAGCAGATAGTGAGCAAGATATAGATTATATTGAAGAGGCACTTAACCATCTAGGATTTTTAGTTAAAGAATGAGATAAAAGAGAAATGTAAAAGTAGTTAGTTTCACTTGAAAACAACTGCTTTTTTTGATAAACTTATGTTAGTTTATTAACTTACGGAGGTAGCCATGTTTTCAGGACAAAGACTTAAGGAAATTCGAGAAGCACAAGGAATGAGCCAAGCATCAGTAGCTAAGCATCTAGGAATTTCACGCTCCTCTTATTTTAATTGGGAAAATGGTAAGACGAAACCTAATCAAAAGAACCTTTCGGTTTTGGCCGAACTTTTTGGTGTAGCTGAGACCTATTTTCTGTCTGAACATGAGATTGTAGAAGTCTACTTGGAATTAAATGAGGAAAATCGCCAAGAAGCTTTGCGACTCACTAAGGCTCTCTTAGAAGAGCAAGAAGCAGAAAAGCAAAAAGCACCTGTTATTCCGCTTTACTCATACAAAGTTTTCGAGCGTTTATCAGCCGGAACTGGTTACACTTACTTTGGTGATGGCAATTATGATGAAGTTTTCTATGATGAAGAATTGGATCATGATTTTGCGTCATGGGTTTTTGGAGACTCTATGGAACCTACCTACCTAAATGGTGAAGTAGTGCTAATCAAACAAACAGGTTTTGATTATGATGGAGCTGTTTATGCTGTAGACTGGGATGGGCAAACCTATATTAAAAAAGTTTATCGAGAGGAAGATGGGCTACGTTTAGTTTCTCTCAATAAACGTTATGGTGATAAGTTCGCACCCTATGACGAAGATCCCCGAATCATCGGTAAAATTGTCGGTAACTTTATGCCTGTTGAGGCTTAGTCAACTTTTATCGATTGGGCATCTTAAACTAAATCTGATATAATATAAGTAAAGTAAAGCCAAGTCTTTGGCTTTTTTTAAAGAGTTTAAATCATATTTTACTAAGAAAATAAAGAGGAGAGATAAACATGGCTACTATTCAATGGTTCCCTGGTCACATGTCCAAAGCCCGTCGACAAGTTCAGGAAAATCTTAAGCATGTTGATTTTGTAACAATTTTAGTGGATGCACGTTTGCCACTGTCAAGTCAAAATCCCATGCTAACTAAAATTGTTGGCGATAAACCAAAGCTTTTAATTCTCAATAAGGCTGACCTTGCTGATAGTAATCGTACAAAAGAGTGGCGTAGCTATTTTGAGAATCAAGGAATTAAAACCTTGGCCATCAATTCCAAGGAACAATCTACAGTTAAATTGGTGACAGATGCTGCTAAGAGTCTTATGGCTGACAAGATTCAACGACTTCGTGAACGTGGTATTCAGAAAGAGACCTTGCGAACCATGATTATTGGGATTCCAAATGCTGGGAAATCTACCTTGATGAATCGTTTGGCTGGTAAAAAAATTGCCGTTGTAGGAAATAAACCTGGTGTGACAAAAGGTCAACAGTGGTTGAAGTCAAATAAGGATTTGGAAATTCTGGATACTCCGGGGATTTTGTGGCCTAAGTTTGAAGATGAATTGGTCGGTTTGAAACTTGCTTTGACCGGTGCCATCAAGGACCAGCTCTTGCCAATGGATGAAGTTACAATTTTTGGCCTTAACTATTTTAAAACTTACTATCCTGAACGTTTAGAGGAACGCTTTAAAGGGATTGACCTTGAAGAAGAGGCACCAGAAATCATTATGGAAATGACTCGAAAACTTGGCTTCCGTGAAGATTATGACCGTTTCTATAATCTATTTGTCAAAGAAGTTCGTGATGGAAAACTAGGTCGTTACACACTTGATATTGTTGGGGTCGATACTGATGGCGACAATTAAAGAAGTCAAGGAGCAATTGGCTACTTTGACAGACCTTGACGATCACCGATGGACAAGTTTTGAGGAAGATAGTCGATCTGGTGTACAGACTGCCATTAAGCAACGCCGTAAAGCTATCCTAGCTGATATTGCTGAGGAAGAACGCTTAGAGATGATGCTCAGTTATGAAAAATCGCTTTATGCTCAGGGAGTTGAACTCATTGCAGGTGTTGATGAAGTTGGACGTGGCCCTTTGGCTGGGCCAGTAGTAGCTGCAGCGGTGATTTTACCAAAGCTTTGCAAAATAAAAGGTCTTAATGATAGTAAAAAAATACCAAAATCAAAACATGAAGCTATTTATAAGCAGGTCATGAAGGAAGCGGTAGCCGTCGGGATTGGTATAAAGGACAATCATGTGATTGACGATGTCAATATTTATGAAGCAACCAAGCTTGCTATGACTGAAGCTATTGAAAAACTTAGTCCCAAACCAGAACATTTGTTAATTGATGCCATGACTTTGGACCTACCAATAGGACAAACATCAATTATAAAAGGGGATGCTAATTCTTTATCAATTGCGGCAGCTTCTATCGTAGCAAAGGTAACCCGTGATAAGATGATGGCTGACTATGATCAGGAGTTTCCTGGTTACGCATTTGCCAAAAATGCAGGCTATGGTACTAAGGATCATTTGACTGGCATAGATAACTTTGGTGTTACTCCAATTCATAGAAGAAGCTTTGAACCCATAAAGTCAATAATAAAAAGTAGGTGAAGTGGCGTGATTTTAGCTATCGATATTGGAGGAACCTTTATCAAGTTTGGGTTAGTTGATGATGATTTTAAGATTAGCAATCAATCTAAAGTGTCAACGCCAACAACGTTAGACGGCTTTTGGTTGACTTTAGAGCATATTGTCTCGTCTCACAAGGATATCATTTCTGGGATTGCCATTGCGTGCCCTGGCGAAATCAATAGTAAACGTGGCTTCATTTTCAAGGGCGGTCTTATCCCTTATTTAACGGCTATTCCTCTTGGGTCACGATTGACTAAAACATTTCAACTACCTGTAAAGGTTATCAATGATGCAGACGCAGCAGCCTTGGCTGAAGCCAGATATGGAAGTCTACAAGACTTAGATTGTGGGGCAGCCTTGGTTTTAGGTACTGGTGTTGGTTTAGGACTTGTCTCACAGGAGGACTTGTTATCATCTCTGTCAGTCACCCAATATCTGAGAGTTCCAAGTCCCCAAAGTATGAGTCAAACCTCTCTACCTTTCCAGTGGGAATTGTTTATGCATGGCTTAGTAAGCCTTGTCGATAATAAGGGGTCTGCAGTAGGCTTTGTTCATGAAGCCAGTCAATTACTTGGGTTAAATCAAGACGATGGTCCAGCCGTATTCTCAGCTATAGAGGGAAATCAGTCGGAAGATCTAAATCTTTTATTTAAAGACTATTGTCATGAAATTGCTGTTCTTGTGCTAAATTTGCAGAGCTTCTTTAGGTTGGAGAAAGTTGTTATCGGTGGTGGTATCAGTAGGCAAGGTACTTTAATAGAAGGAATAAGTGATGCCTATGAGGAGTTATTTAAGGATAAGACTGAATTAGGTTTTGAGCCCATAACTATTCGAGCCTGTCATTTCCATAACGATAGTAACCTACTAGGAGCCACGTCTTATTTTGCTTCTGAAAATGATTTGTAATCACGGAAAGTTCCATAATGGAGCTTTTTTCTTTTCTGTTACGAATAATGAAAAGGAGGTATCTATATGAATAATTTTGAACTTTTTAAACTTAAAGCCGCTGGGTTGACGAATTTAAATATCTTAAATATTTTGGACTATCAAAAGACTCAAGATAGAAAATTGAGTTTACGTGATATGGCAGTGGTATCCAAGTCTAAAAATGCCGTTCTTTTTATGGAAAAGTATAAGAGTTTAGATATTAAGCAACTCAAAGAACAATTCGACCATTTTCCTACGTTATCGATTTTTGATAAAGAATATCCCATTGAGCTGAAGTATACCTATAATCCTCCTGTCCTCCTTTATTATCAGGGGAATCTTGATTTACTGAGTAAACCAAAGCTAGCTGTTGTTGGGGCAAGAAAGTGTTCTGAAACAGGCAAACAGTCTGTCCGTAAAATTGTTAGTGAACTTGGGAATCACTTTACTATTGTGAGTGGATTGGCGTGTGGGATTGATACTTGTGCGCATATGGAGGCCTTGAAAAATAAGGGGAACACGATTGCAGTTATCGGGACAGGACTTGATGTTTATTATCCTAAAGAAAATAAAGCTTTGCAGGACTATATGGCAAAAAATCATTTAGTTCTTACAGAATATGGACCAGGTGAACAGCCTCTCAAGTACCACTTTCCTGAACGCAATCGGATTATTTCTGGATTGTGTCAAGGAGTTATGGTTGTAGAAGCTAAGCTTCGCTCAGGAAGTCTGATTACTTGTGAGCGTGCCATGGAAGAAGGTAGAGATGTTTTTGCTATTCCAGGAAATATTTTAGATGGAAAGTCAGATGGATGCCATCACCTAATTCAGGAGGGTGCAAAGTGCATTACGACAGGGTTTGACATCCTTTCAGAGTTTTCTTGAAAATCAAACTTCTCCTATAGAGATAAAGTTTTTTATTGACAGTTAATGAAAAGGACGGTATCATGTTAGTTGCTCGGTCCAAGATGTTTCATTTTTTAATGTCTTGTGACCAGATTTTAGACAGATTAGTGGCGCAGCCAGTTTATAACATTATAAGGAAATAGTCTATGGCGACAGCAACGACAACAAAAACGAAAACTAAAACAACAAAGAAAACGACAGCCAAAAAGGCGACTAAAAAGAGAGCGACACCAAAGAAAAATTTGGTCATCGTGGAGTCTCCTGCTAAAGCGAAAACGATTGAGAAGTATCTTGGCCGCAACTATAAAGTTGTAGCCTCTGTTGGGCATATTCGTGATTTGAAAAAATCAAGTATGTCTATTGATTTTGAAAACAACTACGAACCTCAGTACATTAATATTCGTGGTAAGGGACCTCTTATCAATGAATTGAAGAAAGAAGCTAAAAAAGCCAAGCAAGTCTTTCTCGCAAGTGACCCGGACCGTGAAGGGGAAGCCATTTCATGGCATTTGTCACATATTCTTGGATTAGAGCCAGATGATAAGAATCGTGTCGTTTTTAACGAAATCACTAAAGATGCAGTAAAAAATGCCTTTGTAGAGCCACGCGCCATTGACATGGACTTGGTAGATGCTCAGCAAGCTCGTCGTGTCTTGGACCGTATTGTGGGTTACTCTATTTCACCGCTTCTATGGAAGAAGGTTAAGAAAGGTCTTTCTGCAGGTCGTGTACAATCAGTAGCGCTTAAGCTTATTATTGACCGTGAAAATGAAATTAAGGCCTTTAAACCAGAAGAATACTGGACTATTGATGGTGCCTTTAAGAAGGGTGCTAAGAAGTTTCAGGCTAGCTTCTATGGCTTAGATGGTAAAAAGCTTAAGCTCAACAATAATGAGGATGTTCAAGCCGTTCTCTCTCGTATCACAAGTGATGACTTTAACGTAGATAAAGTAGAGAAAAAAGAACGCCGTCGTAATGCGCCATTGCCATATACAACTTCATCTCTCCAACAGGATGCTGCTAATAAGATTAACTTCCGAACACGTAAGACCATGATGGTTGCTCAACAGTTGTATGAAGGAATTAATTTGGGTTCAGGAGCTCAAGGTTTGATTACCTATATGCGTACGGACTCTACACGTATCAGTCCAGTGGCACAAAACCAGGCTGCTGAATTTATTACAGAACGCTTTGGTTCTAAGTATTCAAAACATGGCAGCAAGGTGAAAAATAGTTCGGGAGCACAAGACGCCCATGAGGCTATTCGTCCGTCAAATGTTTTCCAAACACCAGAAAGCATCGCTAAGTATTTGGATAAGGATCAGCTTAAGCTCTATACTCTTATCTGGAATCGTTTTGTAGCGAGTCAAATGACAGCTGCAGTATTTGATACGATGAAGGTGACCTTGTCTCAAAACGGAGTCATTTTCACTGCAAATGGTAGCCAAATCAAGTTCGATGGTTATATGGCCGTTTACAACGATTCTGATAAGAACAAAATGCTTCCTGATATGGCAGAAGGTGATACGGTTAAGAAGGTTGTGACAACGCCTGAACAACACTTCACGCAACCACCTGCCCGCTATTCTGAAGCGACTCTGATTAAGACGCTGGAAGAAAATGGTGTTGGTCGTCCGTCAACTTATGCACCGACACTTGATGTTATTCAACGTCGTTACTATGTTAAATTAGTAGCTAAACGTTTTGAACCAACAGAACTTGGTGAAATCGTTAATAGCTTAATCGTCGAATTCTTCCCTGACATCGTGGATGTTAAATTCACTGCCGAGATGGAAGGAAAACTCGATAAAGTTGAAATCGGTAAAGAGCAGTGGCAAAAGGTTATTGATGAGTTCTTCAAACCTTTCCAAAAAGAATTGGAAAAAGCTGAAGAAGGTATTGAAAAAATCCAAATCAAGGATGAGCCAGCTGGTTTTGATTGTGACCTCTGTGGTCACCCAATGGTCATCAAACTTGGTCGATATGGTAAGTTTTATGCATGTAGTAACTTCCCAGATTGTCACAATACTAAAGCCATAACCAAAGAAATTGGCGTTACTTGTCCAACCTGTGGTAAAGGTCAGGTCATCGAACGTAAGACAAAACGAAATCGTGTCTTCTATGGTTGTGATCGCTATCCTGACTGTGAATTTACATCGTGGGATATCCCTGTTGGACGTAACTGTCCTAAATCAGGCGATTATCTTGTCGAGAAGAAAGTCCGTGGTGGCGGCAAGCAAGTTATCTGTAGTAACGAAGAGTGTGACTACAAAGAATCTATTGTTAAATAAAAAGAAAGCTATCTCAAGTTAAGTCCTGAGATAGTTTTTTTGTATTTTATCAAAAAACTGATACTTTCCTTAAATTTGTTTTTTATACTAAGGATGGAAAGAAAGGAGATTAAGTGGTTTTCTGATATTAGATAAATATAAGCTTATATTGAAAACAGAACTATTCTAAAAGAGGTGTACAAATGCAAATAACTGTTAAACAACTTTCAAAATCCTACAAAGATAAGACTATTTTAGACAACATCACATTTACAATTGAATCTGGAACAGTTTCTGGTCTATTAGGAGTAAATGGTGCTGGTAAGTCAACTCTGATGAAAATTCTTTTTGGTTTAGTCCAAAAAAGTAGTGGAGAAATTCGATTTGATGGATCATCCAAAAACAAACATTTATTAGGTGCATTAATCGAAGCACCTGCAATTTATCACAATCTTTCAGCTTTTGATAATCTAAAAACAAAAGCGTTGTTATATGATATTCCTGATTCCAAAATTTTTGAAACCTTAGAAATAATTGGACTTTCAAATACTGGAAAGAAAAAAGCCGGTAAATTTTCATTAGGTATGAAGCAGCGACTTGGGATTGGTATGGCTATTTTAACTGATCCCCAATTTTTAATTCTAGATGAGCCTACTAATGGACTTGATCCTGATGGAATTAATGAACTGCTAGACCTTATTCGTTCCTTAAAAGCAGAAGGAATGACAATTCTAGTTTCCAGTCATCAACTTCTAGAAATTAGTAAGGTTGCTGATCATATTCTTATTCTCGATAAAGGTAAGATTCAATATGATGGTGAAAACAAAAATGTAGATAGTCTTGAGAGACTCTTCTTTAAAATTGTTCATGGGGGTTAGTGATATGCAAAAGATATTCTATTCGGAATTGCTCAAATTACGACATTTAGGAACTACTAAATTCTTAATCATCATACCATTTTTAACCGTTCTTATAGCCTTTTTAATGGGAGGGTTACAGATTTTTGTTCCTTTCTCGGTTTATTGGTGGGAAGCTATCTTTTTATATCTTGTAAATGGTCTTTTGTTTATAGTCGATAGACGTTTAGAAGACCAGGCTGGGCATTTTCAAAATGTTACAAATGGATATTTCACTTGGAAAATTATCTTGATGAAAATGGTGCTTATAGGAATGAGGACATTGATTTCTAGTTTATTCTTACTTGCTTTCCTCAGTCTCGTTGCATTTATTTACACAGGTTTTATTCCAATAAATATTCCTAAAACAGCTATTTCCTTAATCTTAATTTGGATGACAACTTTATGGAACATTCCTTTACTTTACCTAATGTCTAAATACATGAGTCAATTCATCCTATTAGCTCTTAATACATTGGTTTGTCTTTTAATAGCACCCTTTATTGCTCAGAGTCCACTTTGGTTCGTTTTCCCCTATACTTATCACTATAAAATAGCTCAATTTTTATTAAATCTTAAACCATCGGGGGATATTATTGTAAATACGAATCATACTAGCATTCTTCAAGTGTTACTTACGATGATACTATCAATAGTAGTGACATTGTTTTTATCTTTTTCACTTCAAAGGAGGCAATTAAATGCTAAGGAGTGAGTTACTAAAATTTAAGAATACTTTCGGTCTTTATCTTATTCTCAGTTTTGCTGTCTTAGAGATCATTACAATTCCAATGTATGTGAGCTTCGTTCCTAATGGTTTTTCTCTAACTAATTTAGCCATATTATCTTTTTTATGCTATCCGCTATTGACATCATTTTTGTCAATTTTAGGGATTGAACAAGAAAAACACGCTAATCATTATCAAGAAATATCGAGTTATCCTAAGCAAAGACGTTTATGGTTGGCTAAACTTTTAATATCAGACATAGTCCTTAGCCTACCTTCTTTATTCAGTTGGCTTATCATAAACCTCCTTCTTATGAATAGTGTTAATGGATTTGTAGTAAGTCTATCAAGTTGGATGTTAATAGTCTTTCTTAATCATTTTCACTACTTTATACAAGTGAGTCTGAACAGTGTTAGTAATATTATAATCTCTATGGTTGAAATTATTTTTATTATTTTTGCTAGTAATAAAGTTTTCTTGTCTACTCATTGGCTTCCTATTGCTTTACCTTTCAATAGCCTTATCCTTAGTGATTGGAGCCAACTCAATTCCCTTCCTTTATGGATTGTTGGGGTGACTTTGTTATTTATATGTTTAATAGATTATAGAACCAAAAAATAATATAAGAAATAACATAGATAGTGTATTAGTCTTTCGTGGTTATCCTAAAATTTGGTTAGTAGTTTGTCGGAAAAGTAAACTATGTTAGTTAATTTGTTTTTTATACTGAGAATGAAAGAAAGGAGAGTTATTATGAAACGTTTAAGTCTATCAGGTTTCCAACTCAAATATATAGCCCTCATTACTATGGTATTTGACCATATTCATTACTTTTTTGATTATACAGGGAAAATACCCATTTGGTTTACTATGATTGGAAGATTAGCAGCCCCTTTGTTCCTATTTGCTGTGATTGAAGGTTTCGTCCATACACACAATCGAAAGAAATACTTCCTAAAGATTTATGCTTTAGCAATTTTGATGGGATTGATTCAGTTTGGATTCTATAATTTTTTACATCCACTTGTGAGACCAGATGGTTTCTTTCCGCGAAATATGATGCTGTCATCATTCGCTATTTTACTCGTTGCTCTTCAAGGTATCGCTTGGATTCAAGAAAAGAAATATCTAAAAGGAATCCCAACCTTACTTTTCCCATTATTGCTTCCATTGTTAATGGTACCTTTTTATCTGCTAAGCGCAAACAAACCTATGTTAGGTTTTCTACTAAATTTACTCACTTTCACAGTATTGCCAGTTCATACATCTATCAGTGATGGAGGGACGTGGTTGCTTTTGACTGGTATCGCTATGTATCTTTGTCATAAGAATCTTAAGAAAGAGGTGCTTGCTTTTGTGAGTGTTAGTCTAGTTTGGGTACTAATGGCGCTTGTTTTAAGTAGACCTTCTTTTCACGATTTAATGTCCAAATACTTTGAATGGATGGAAATATTTGCAGCTCCTTTAATGCTTTGTTATAACGGTCAAAGAGGGAATGGGTCAAAATATTTGTTCTATGTCTTTTACCCAACCCATATTTATCTACTTTACGCCTTGTCAGTTATCTTCTATAGATGATATGATAAGAGTAACTTTGAACGAAAGGGAAGGTTATGGCTCAAATACTTGTTATTGATGATCAAGAAGATATTGTTCAATTGGTTGTAAAGGCTTTAGAGCTCCAAAACCATAATGTGACAGGACTTACGAGTGTTTTGGACTTGGATAAAAACTCGCTACCACGGTTTGACTTGATATTGCTGGATATCATGATGCCTGATGTTGACGGTCTACAATTTTGCCATGAGATTCGAAATCAGGTGGATTGCCCTATCCTCTTTATTACTGCTAAAACGCAAGAGGCAGACATCGTAAAAGGTTTGACTTATGGTGCGGATGATTACATTTGCAAACCATTTGGGGTTAAAGAACTTCAAGCGCGTGTTGAGGCTCACTTGAGACGTGAACATCGTGAGCGTCACCATAAGCTTTTACTTGGTGATTTTCAGTTTGACTTGTCGGCTCAAGAGCTTTATATTGAGAGTCAGTTGTTAGATTTGACAAAGTCTGAATATGGTATTTGCCAGTTTTTAGCTGAAAATAAGGGCCAAGTCTTTTCAAAAGAGCAAATCTACACGCATTTGTACGGCTATGAGGATAAAGGGAGTCCGACAGCAGTGGCTGAACATATCAAAAATATCCGTGCAAAGCTCAAAAATGTTGGGCAAAATCCTATTGAAACAGTCTGGGGGATTGGTTACAAGTGGCACTAATTAAAAAACGAGAACACTCTCTAAGAACAATCTTATTATCTTATGTCGTCAGTCTTACAGTTCTATCAGCAATCAGTAGCCTGCTTATTTTGTCTTTGTTCAGCTTGTCTTATCGTTTTGGCGTTGTGTTTCCAGCAAATCAGGTAGAAAGTGATTTGTCTGCTGTCAGGAATGAAATTGAAACTTCTAAGGTCTTTAATCCAGATGTCTTGCCTGATGGTACAAGCTATGTCTTCTTGACTAGGGATTTTAAGCTTAAGAAGTCTAACATGCCAGATAATTTGCAAGAAGAATCCTTGCTAGATTACCAATTCAAGAATGTTCATGGTGGCAAATATGGCTATTTTCAGTCATTTGAACGGTCTGATGGCATCGTCATTGTCAATTATCAACTATCACCTCGGTACCGTAATGACTGGATGAACCAGCATTTTCCCAATGCTGATCTATTGATGATTGGCTCAATGATGGTGTCTATACTACTCATATTTATTACTTTAACTTTTTACTATGCTAGTAAATTGAGTCGAGAGTTAAGCACAATATTGAAGGCAACAGAGAAAATAGCAGAGCAAGATTTGGATTTTCAAACTTCTCAGTCTACAATTAAGGAATTTAATCAAGTGTTAAGTGGTTTGGATCATATGCGAGTAGCACTTCGTGAGTCTTTGATGGAAAATTGGAAGGCAGAGCAAGATAAACAAAATCAGATTTCTGCTCTGACACATGATTTAAAGACGCCACTGACAGTTGCCCGTGGGAATGCGGAACTCTTAGCTATGACGCCCTTAGATGCAGAACAGACGGATTTGTTAGAGCATTTTCAAAAAGGGATTGCACAGGTTGATGCTTATGTGAGAGAGTTGTCCGAACTCAACAAAACGAGTTTAAAGAAAACCTTGACGCTTGAAGAAATTCCAGTTAAGGAATTTGTTGAAGACATTTACGATCAAACCCTGTCATTAGCACAAATGAAACAAATCAAAGTGGTATTTGACAAGAAAGAAATTGAGGAAGAAACCAAAGGCAATTGGGACAGCTCCTTGTTAAATCGAGCTTTTATGAATATCCTTTCGAATGCGGTAGAGCATACGCCAAGTGGTAGTCAGTTGCTCTTAACTGCTAGGGTAGAAGAAGATGAGTTCAAGTTTATCTGCCTTGATTTTGGTCCTGGATTTTCCCTTGAATCACTTGAAAAGGCCACTCAGCTCTTTTATCAAGAGGATAAAAGTAGACAGAGCCGCAATCATAGTGGACTTGGTCTGACTATTGCTAATGATATTATTCGCTTACACCACGGTAGTCTTTCTCTTTCAAACGACAATGGCACGGGTGGTGCTAAAGTGACTATCATTTTAACCCTTTAAATACAGATGACTCCTAGTCGCCAGATGAGGAGTTTTTTGCTATACTACTAAGAGTAAAAATGAAGAAAGATTTGTGGGAGCAGGATTTTATCTTGTTCCCGAAGAGGTATTAGTGTCATGTCTCAATCAAAAGCAGATTATATTAACGTGATTGGAGCTGGTTTGGCCGGATCCGAGGCGGCTTATCAGATTGCCAAACGTGGTATTCCAGTAAAACTTTATGAAATGCGTGGGGTCAAAGCAACACCTCAGCATAAGACAACAAATTTTGCAGAGTTGGTTTGCTCTAATTCTTTCCGTGGAGATAGCTTGACCAATGCTGTAGGGCTTCTTAAAGAAGAAATGCGTCGCTTGGACTCTATCATTATGCGCAATGGAGAAGCTCACCGTGTGCCAGCTGGTGGTGCCATGGCGGTGGACCGTGAAGGTTATGCAGAAGCAGTGACAGCAGAAATTGTAAATAACCCACTAATTGAAGTTATTCGTGAAGAAATCACAGAAATTCCTGATGATGCCATTACAGTTATTGCCTCAGGACCATTGACTTCTGATGCTTTAGCTGAAAAAATCCATGAGCTTAACGGTGGAGATGGCTTCTATTTCTATGATGCAGCTGCGCCAATTGTTGATAAAGCGACTATCGACATGAACAAGGTTTACCTTAAGTCACGCTATGACAAGGGTGAAGCAGCTTATCTAAACTGTCCAATGACCAAGGAAGAGTTCATGGCCTTCCATGAGGCCTTGACAACAGCTGAAGAGGCTCCTTTGAATTCCTTTGAAAAAGAAAAGTATTTCGAAGGGTGTATGCCTATCGAGGTCATGGCTAAACGTGGTATCAAGACAATGCTCTATGGCCCTATGAAACCGGTTGGTTTGGAGTATCCTGAGGATTACAAAGGGCCACGTGACGGTGATTTCAAGACACCTTATGCGGTTGTTCAGCTTCGTCAGGACAATGCGGCTGGTAGTCTCTATAATATCGTTGGTTTCCAAACTCACCTTAAATGGGGAGAACAGAAGCGCGTCTTCCAAATGATTCCAGGACTTGAAAATGCTGAATTTGTACGTTATGGGGTTATGCACCGTAACTCTTACATGGATTCGCCAAATTTGTTAAAACAAACCTTCCAATCAAAATCAAACCCTAATTTGTTCTTTGCAGGGCAAATGACCGGTGTTGAAGGTTATGTTGAATCAGCTGCTTCAGGTTTGGTTGCTGGAATCAATGCTGCCCGTCTCTTTAAGGGTGAAGAAGAAGTCATCTTCCCTCACACAACAGCTATCGGTAGTCTTCCATACTATGTGACTCACGCTGAAAGTAAACATTTCCAACCAATGAATGTTAACTTCGGTATTATCAAAGAGTTGGAAGGTCCACGTATTCGTGACAAGAAAGAGCGTTACGAAAAAATTGCTGAGCGTGCTCTTAAAGATTTACAACCTTTTATTCAAGCTTAGTCAACATTAAAATCCCTTACCGAATGCGGTAAGGGATTTTTCAGATCTAAAAGTATTCAATTAACCAAAGAATTTCTTAGCGATATCTTGACCTTGTTTAATTTTAGCCCATTGTTGTGGTGTTGCCAATTCATTACCTGAGTCACATGAGGCGAAACCACATTGGTGAGAAAGGAAGAGACGCTCTTTAGGAAGGATTTGACTAGCTTTTTCAAGCAAGTCAAGAACACGTTCTTCGTCATCAAGTTCAGTTGTTTTAGATGACAAAAGTCCTAGTACAACTTCAGCCTTGCTGTCTTTGAGGGCTTCGAGAGCCTTGATGTCGCCAGCAGTATCGCTGTCCCATTCAAGGAAGAAGCGATCATAGTGTTGCTCTGCCAAGAACTTCTTAGCAATGGCTTCGTAAGTTCCTTCGGCAGCAGAACGGCTTTCATAGTTACCACGACAGTTGTGTGTCCAAACCGTTAAACCAAGTTCGTGAGCATAGTCTACAACCTCGTTATTGATAGCTACAAACTCATCAGCCAATTCTGCCAAATCAGAATTAGCTTCCGCAAAGAAACTTGCAGGGTTTGATGGGTCAAAGAGTTCCCAGAGACAGTCATCAAATTGAACGATTTTTCCACCTACTGCCTTGTATTCTTCCAAGAATTCTTTATAGGCATTAATCAAACCTTTTTTGAGGTCTTCATTAGTTTCATAGACTTGCCCAGGACCAGCCAAACGGTCAAAGATAGCAAGTTCAGTATAAGCATGAGCTGGACCCCAGATAGTTTGTTTAGTATCTTCATCACCAGCTTCAGCTTTAACCAATTTATAGATATCTAGATAATGGTGGTTTTTACCTGAGAGTGGTTCAGTGATACGAATACCAATATCTTTACGAGTCTCATATTGTCCGCCATCGTGGTCTTTGAATGTATAACCGTGCTCAGCAATGTAGCGTTCAATACCTTTGAGACCCCAGACAAAGTCCAAGTGCCACATAGAACGCCCAAACTCACCATCAGTAAGAATATCAATACCGTTAGCCTGTTGGTCAGCCACAATTTGCTTAATATCTGCAGTTTCAGTTTCTTGATAACCGTGGAGGGCATCGTAGAAAGGATACTGGATATCGTCACGGTGCTCGATTTCGTCCTTGTATTTACGGAGATCTGCAGGACGAAGGAGAGAACCAACTAATTGAAATTTAGATTTTGTCATAAGATTCACCTCAAAATAAGATTTTACAACTATAATACTTTTTATTTATTTCGATTGAAAATAGTTATTTTCTTTCTGTGGGTATAGTTTAAGACTATATAAGGTTTTGGTCTGCAAAATGATACTTCCTATAGTAGAATGAAAAGAAAACAATGAAGGTTGGGAACATGCAAAAAACATTTTTTATTATTAAACCAGATGCTGTAAAACGACACTTGATGTGACAAGTTATTGATCGTATTGAACGTCGTGGCTTCATTATTGAACGAATGGAAATGCTGACACTTGATGAAGAACGACTTAAAGAACATTATGCTCAATTGGTTGATAAACCTTTTTTCCCTAGCATTGCAGAATTCATGATGAGTGGTCCATCAGTGATTGGTATTATTTCTGGTTCAGGTGTTATCAAGTCATGGCGTGATATGATGGGAGCAACTAATCCAGGCGATGCTGCACCTGGAACGATTCGTGGAGACTTTGCAACAGCACCAGATGGTGACATGATTCCAAATATTGTTCATGGCTCTGATTCAGATGAATCTGCGGCTCGAGAAATTAAGATTTGGTTTGGTGAGTAGGATGGATTTAAAGCTGGTTTATTTAATTAAAACACTTTAACTAAAAGGAGTTGTAGAATGAGCAACAGCGATAACTTTTGCTGTTGCAGTTGATGTGTCTATATAAACGTGAGCAACTGTCTTTTTGACACTAACAATTCTACTCAATATTATTACGAAAATTCGTAGGTGATATCGTTGTTAAACTTAACTTTTTGGCTGTTTATGGTGGTACTTAATTTGCTCTTCGTAGGTTTGTGGTACAATACAAACTTCGGTATATGACTTGAACGATTCAGGTACTATAGTAAATATCAAGGTACCGGTTACTGTTAAGACTTCAATATTGTTTGATATTCTACATTAAGTAGGAAAAAACGCTAATAATAACGATGATTTGTTAGTGATAAATGTTAGCATTTTTTTAAGAAGTTCCATTACTAAGTTTTTAGCCTAAGATATAAAAACTAATGACTTTCTAAAATCTTTGGTTTTAGGATTTTTTTATTTCTTGAAAATCACTAGTCATGCTAGTGATTTCAAAAAACTTCTAGTAATGTGTCAAAAAATGTCACAATGGAATTGAAAGTCTTTCATCTAAATATAGATATCAAATTATTTATGAAAAGTACTGAGCAATTATTAGTCAACTCTTTCATTTATTTTGCAACAAAAAGAGTGTAGAATACATGAGGTTGGGTCTTGTGCATGTTAATCAATATCTCCAAAACTAAGCATTTTATCAGTTAGGGGGAGCTTAAAAGTGTAAGAGTAACCTACTGGTATAGTTACCCGTAGGGATGAGTAGTTTTAAGTGATAATTATAAATAGTCTAAGCTCTGAACTACACTCCAAGAGTTAGATTTTTCTGTCTAACTTTTGGAGGTCAGTACAATTATAGTTGATTTTTTTCATAATCTTTCCAATAAAAATATTAAAGCGAATCAATCTATCTATTATAAAATTAAACCTTCTATTTGTAATGTCAACACTATTCACAATAGGATTTTGTCTATCAAATACTTTGATATTAAAAAGTATTTGAATTTAAGAATCTAATAGAGTTTAAAGGAATGGGTATTTTTATGAGATATCTCAAATTGACATGGTTCTTTCTTTTGTTAGAATATGAGCATAACTAAATATAGAAGGACGTAATTTAAATGGGGAAAAAGGAATTACAACGTTATTCACTCAGGAAGTCTAGCCTTGGTGCGGCTTCTGTTCTTTTGGGGACTGCAGTTCTTGCAGTAGGAGGTTCAAATGCAAGCGCTGATGAAGTTGCAACAACTACAGATTCAGCAACACCAGCAGTTGAAGCAACAGATGCTGTTGAAGAAAGCACTTCTGCCGTAGCAGATTCAACTGAAAAGAAAGTTGTTAACGTTACTGAGGAAGGTAACACAACTGTTACAACGAGTGAAGTAACAAATACAAGCTTAGAAGCTGCAAAAACAGCTGCAACTAACGAAGGGGTTGAGGTTAAGGAAGAACCTGCTCAAACCAAAGAAACTGTTGAAGCAGCTGCTGCAGATAATAAAGCACAAGCAGAGAAAATCAATACAGTCGTTTCTGATTATAAAGCGGCTAAAGAACAATACAAGTCAGATAAAGCTGACTATGATAAAGCAAAAGCAAACTATGATGCAAAATTAGCTGAGAAAGCACTTGCTGATAAAACAAATGCTGAAGCTCAGGCTAAATATGATACTGAAAAAACAGCTTATGATAAAGCTTCAGAGCAATACCAAATTGCTAAGCAAGCTTATGACTCAGCTCTTTCAGAGTACAAGACTAAGAAAGTTACTTATGATGCTAAGGTAGCAGAAAAAGAAGCCGCTGATAAAGAAAATGCGCTTTCTGCAGCTAAATACCAAGCAGAATTGGCAACATATAACCAAGCAAAAGCTGATTATGAAGCAGCTCTTGCTCAGTACAATAGCGATAAAGCCAAATACAATGCTGAAAAAGCTAACTATGATAATAAAGTAGCTGAAAAAGTTGTTACGGAAAAACGTAACGCTGAATCTGAAGCTAAATATCAAACTGAGCTAGCAGCATACAATGAAGCAAAAGCTAAATATGATGTAGAAAAAGCAGCATATGACAAGAATCTTGAACTTTATAACGCTAAGAAAACAGCTTATGAAGCAGATCTTGAAACAAAACAAGCTATTGAAAAATACAATGCAGATGCTAAAGCTAAGTACGAAGCAGCCTTGGTTGTCTACAATGAGCAAAAAGCTAAATATGACCTAGAGTACCTTGAGTATCAAAACAAATTAGCTGTCTACCAAACAGCACTTAAACAATACCAAGATGCTAAAACAGCTTACGATAAATACATGAATGATCCTGTATATCGTAACCTTAAAGATGCTGAAGTTGTTCAAGAATTGACTTTCCAACGTGAAAACGATGCGACACACAAAGTTGAAGGTGTAAGCAACTACTTGACAAAAGAAGCACAAGAGCGTCTTAACACAAGTAATGTTTTCCAATATGACTCTAACAAGTTACAAGCATCTGACATTGTTTCAAATAGCCCTTGGACAAACACTGAAGACGAGTGGATTCAAGTTAAAGAAGGTGACAAATTTGTTGTTACTTATGATGGTTTGAACCAATCAAGCATGCTTGTTGAGAATGAAGCATCAGCAATCAAACGTGTTGTATACCGTTACGAAATCGTTAGCCTTCCATCAAACGACGGAAAAGGTATCGCGAAAATCAGTAAGGATCCAACAGTAACTATGACAGTTGGAGCGTCAACTGATCAAGATAAACCGGTTAAAGTAGCTGTAGATGTTGAGTTTTACGATAAAGATGGTAAAATGTTCAACCTTAGTGAGCGTAATGCTATCGTAGCACTTAACTCACTTAACCACTGGAACGGTGCAGCTTATGTTGAAACATCTGAGCGCCCACGTCCACTTACAGTAGAAGCGAAAGACGTTAATGGTAATACTGTTCGCGGTACTTACAATCCTTACGCAGATGGTTCTACTTTGGCAATCCAAAACGGTGAAGTTGTTACAAAATCTGGTTACGCAGATTTTGGTGGAGCTACTGTTAACGTTTCAGATGAGAACCCACTTAAGGTAGTGGTTCCTATCTCTGACTGGAATGGTTCAGAATGGGTTGTCTCACGTGAAATTCCAACTGATGTAACAACTCTTAATGCTTCAGGTAGTGGTAATGGCCACGCTCTTGGTAACCAAGATTATACGTTTGGTGATAAAGATGATGTTATTGGTTCATACAGTGTTTCTGCTGAAACTGGTTTGATTACATTCACACCTAAGAAAAAATACCAATCAACACGCCACCAAGAATATGTAAATATTGGTGATAACCAATTCATCGCTATTCCAAAATCATCAGTTACTTATGATGCTGCTACTAAAGAAGTAACATCAGTCAATGATAACCAATACATTGACCACGGTGCAGTCTTTAATGGTGAGACAACATCAGAATTGACAGGTTGGGATAACGCTGATTCACCTTACCTCTACTATGGAGGTGCAGGTATCAAGATGACTAATGGTCACTTGGTATTTACTGCTGAAGGTGCAAATGCTGATGGTGCACCAACAGTTTATTGGTTCGCAATCAACTCTAACCTTGGTTTGCCTAAGAATCCAGGTGAAAAACCTGAAGAACCTAAGGCACCAACACCACCAACAGCACCGGTTAAACCAGTGGTTAAAACAGTTGGTATCAATCCACAAGAACCAACACCACCAACACCTCCAAAAGAGCCAGTGGCACCAACGCCACCAACACCAAAAGTGGTTGAAGTTCCTGGTAAACCACAAGAACCAACACCTCCAAAAGAGCCAGTGGCACCAACGCCACCAACACCAAAAGTGGTTGAAGTTCCTGGTAAACCACAAGAACCAACACCACCAACAGGTCCAACGGCACCAACGCCACCAACACCAAAAGTAGTTGAAGTTCCTGCTAAACCAGTAGAACCTAAAACTCCTGAAAAACCAAGTGTTGTATGGCACAAGAACTATGTCGTTGAGAGAGAGTCTCACGTGGTACCACCAACTCCACCGACTACTCCACAAACACCACCAACACCTGTTACTCCTCCAACTCCAGTGACACCACCAACTACACCAACTCCAGATACTGAAGTTCCTGTAGTGCCTCAAGCTGAGTTGCCACAAACTGGTGAGCACACTAGCAATGCTGGATTGATTGGACTTCTTTCAATGATTTTTGCAGCCTTTGTAGGATTCTTCAAACGTCGTAAAGAAGATTAAGTGGTGCTATTAAATTAGTTCCCCATCAAAACTAGATTCTATTTAGGATCTAGTTTTTATTTTTGCTCGGTTTTCCTCCCTCATTTCATTTCTATTTACTGGTGAAACATGTTATAATTGTCTTGAACGACTATTATAGAAAGATGCAAGGAGACGAGCATGGAAGAACTTAAGAAAATCGCTGGTGTAACCGCTGCCAAATATGTTGAAGATGGAATGGTTGTTGGACTCGGTACAGGGTCAACAGCTTACTTCTTCGTAGAGGAAATTGGCCGTCGTATTAAGGAAGAAGGTCTTAGTGTTGTTGGTGTAACGACATCAAGTCAAACCACTAAACAAGCTGAGGGCTTAGGCATTCCTTTGAAGGCAGTGGATGACATTGACAGTATTGATGTTACTGTTGATGGAGCCGACGAAGTAGACCCTCAACTCAACGGGATTAAAGGTGGCGGTGGTGCCCTTTTGATGGAAAAAATTGTCGCTACACCTACAAAAGAATATATCTGGGTGGTTGATGAGTCTAAAATGGTTGATCAATTAGGTGCTTTCAAATTACCAGTTGAAGTGGTTCAATATGGTGCTGATCGTCTGTATCGTGTCTTTGAGTCGAAGGGTTATAAGCCATCATTCCGACTTACGGAGCAAGGTGACCGCTTTGTTACAGACATGAAGAACTATATCATCGATCTTGATTTAGGTAAGATTGAAAATCCAGTAGCTCTTGGTGAAGAACTAAAAGCTATGACAGGGGTTGTTGATCATGGATTGTTCAATGGCATGGTTAACAAAGTCATCGTTGCAGGAAAAGACGGTGTTAAGGTCGTTGAAGTTAAGGCCTAGTCCGATTTTTATTCCCCTCACTTTTAATGAGGAAAACTAATTAATTATTTTCAAACTATTAAATAATATAGAAAGGCAAGAGGTAATTTCGAAAAGATTTTAGCTCTTTGTGGTGTTATTATGTCCAAATTTAACCGAATGCATTTAGTCGTTCTTGATTCAGTAGGAATTGGTGCTGCTCCAGATGCCAATGACTTTGTCAATGCAGGTGTGCCAGACGGTGCTTCAGATACCCTTGGTCACATCTCTAAATCTGTAGGATTGAATGTGCCAAATATGGCTAAGCTTGGTCTAGGAAATATTCCTCGTGAAACACCTTTGAAAACAGTACCAGCAGAAAGCAACCCAACTGGTTATGCAACAAAATTGCAGGAAGTGTCTCTTGGTAAAGATACGATGACTGGCCACTGGGAAATCATGGGTCTCAATATTACTGAACCTTTTGATACTTTCTGGAACGGATTCCCAGAAGAAATTCTCACTAAAATTGAAGAATTCTCAGGCCGTAAAGTCATTCGTGAAGCTAATAAACCATACTCAGGTACAGCTGTTATTGAAGACTTTGGACCTCGTCAAATGGAAACTGGTGAATTGATTATTTACACTTCAGCTGACCCAGTTCTTCAAATTGCTGCACACGAAGACGTTATTCCTTTGGATGAATTGTATCGTATTTGTGAATATGCACGTTCAATTACTCTTGAGCGTCCAGCTCTTCTAGGGCGTATCATCGCTCGTCCTTACGTTGGTGAGCCTGGAAACTTCACTCGTACATCTAACCGTCGTGATTTGGCTGTTTCACCATTTGCACCAACTGTTTTGGATAAATTGAATGAAGCTGGTATCGATACTTATGCCGTTGGTAAAATCAATGATATTTTCAACGGAGCTGGTATCAACCACGATATGGGACACAACAAATCAAATAATCACGGTATTGATAATTTGATTAAAGCTATGACTTCTGAAGACTTCAAACATGGCTTCTCATTCACAAACTTGGTAGACTTCGATGCCCTTTATGGACACCGTCGTGATCCACATGGATACCGTGATTGCTTGCACGAATTTGACCAACGTTTGCCTGAAATCATTGCTGCTATGCGTGAAGATGATCTCTTGATGATTACAGCAGACCACGGAAATGATCCAACTTATGCAGGTACAGACCATACTCGTGAGTATATTCCTTTCTTGGCTTATAGCCCATCATTCAAAGGAAATGGACTTATTCCAGTAGGTCATTTCTCTGACATCTCAGCAACTGTCGCTGAAAACTTTGGTGTAGATAAAGCCATGATTGGTGAAAGCTTCTTGGATAAACTTATCTAAAATGAAGCGCTATGCATTTTTGGTTCGTGGGATAAACGTTGGTGGTCGTCACAAGGTAGTCATGGAGGAATTTTGTCGTGAATTAGAAGAACTCGGTATGTCACATGTTTCTTCCTATATAAATAGTGGAAATCTTTTCTTTGATTCTACCTTGATGAAAGAGGAACTCCTCTTAGTTTTAGAGGAATTTCTAAATAAGGCTTATCCATTTATTAAGGTATTTTCTCTTTTTACTCTTGAAGATTATCAAAATGAAGTGGCCTCATTACCTAAGTGGTGGGAGGATGATTTCTATAGAAAAGACGTCCTCTTATTCACTGAAAGACTTGATAAGAACGAAATGAAGAAGGTTATTAACTCTTTAGAGTTGAAAGATGAAATACTTCATTTTGGTCAACTTGGTGTCTACTGGGTAAAGTATGATAAATCAACTTATAGCCAAACAGCTTATCATAAGAAGTTATTGAAAACACATTTTTATCCTGATATAACCATTCGAAATGCAAGAACTTTTTCAAAAATTGGTCATTTTTTAAGAATGAAATAAAATTTAGGGAGAAATAACATGTCGTTACTTGAAAAAATTAGAGTTACTCAAGCGTTTTTGGAAAGCAAAGGAATTGAAAAACCTGAGTTCGGTTTAATCTTGGGTTCTGGACTTGGTGAGTTGGCTGAAGAAGTTGAAGACGCAGTTGTTATTGATTATGCGGATATTCCAAACTGGGGACAATCAACGGTTGTCGGTCATGCTGGAAAACTTGTTTACGGAACTTTGTCTGGACGTAAGGTTTTGGCTCTTCAAGGGCGTTTCCATTTTTATGAAGGAAATCCGCTCGAAGTCGTTACTTTCCCTGTACGTGTTATGAAAGCTCTTGGATGTGAAGGAGTTGTTGTAACCAATGCAGCAGGTGGTATCGGCTTTGGCCCTGGTACTTTGATGGCCATCACTGACCACATTAACATGACTGGTCAAAACCCATTGATCGGTGAAAACTTGGATGATTTTGGTCCACGTTTCCCTGATATGTCTAAAGCTTACACACCTGAATACCGTGAAACCGCTCATAAAGTGGCTGATAAACTTGGTATCAAATTGGATGATGGTGTTTATATCGGTGTGACTGGTCCAACTTATGAAACTCCAGCTGAAATCCGTGCTTATAAGACACTAGGGGCAGATGCTGTTGGGATGTCTACAGTTCCTGAGGTTATTGTTGCAGCTCACTCTGGTTTGAAAGTTCTTGGTATCTCATGTATTACTAACTTTGCGGCTGGTTTCCAAGAAGAATTGAACCACGAAGAAGTGGTGGAAGTGACTGAGCGTGTCAAAGGAGATTTCAAAGGATTGCTAAAAGCGATTCTTGCTGAACTCTAAAATATGATTGCTCGGGGAATAAAACATATAACGTCATTACCCAAGTTTATTAGGTTAAGTTTAGCTGTTTTTGGAACCGGTATTGCTTCAGGTTTGGTAGGCATCCTTTGTCATTACCTTTTGGAGTTTATACAAATTCTTGTATTTGGTAATGATAAATCGAATTTATTGTCACAGTTTAACTCTGTAAGTCCCTTTCGACGATTTGCAGTATTGCTTGTAGTAGGTGTTTTGGCTAGTTTATTTTGGTATTTCCTTCAGAGACGAGTGTCCCTCCTTTCTATTAGTAAGGCTAAGCAACTCGTTGGTAAGAAGAGTCCAAATTTTCTTGGCCAAAGTCTACATGCTTTGATGCAGGTTGCAATCGTTGGAGCTGGTTCCTCAATTGGTAAAGAAGGAGCGCCTCGAGAATTAGGCGCTCTATTTGGTGGTAGTCTCTCCAAAGCCTTGCATTTGGATGTTGTTGATAGACAATTGTTAATTGCTTGCGGGGCAGGCGCTGGCTTAGCTGCGGTTTACCAAGTCCCCTTTGCCAGTACACTGTTTGTTCTGGAAACCTTAGGTGTTGCTTGGAAATCAAAAAACATTGTTATCATTCTTGTGACAACTTACTTGTCAGCTTATTGTGCTCGCCCAATCGTTGGTAAGGAGGCAATGTATCAAGTCGGTAAAGTTAGCTCAGATCCTGCTAGTCTGATTCAGGTTATTGTTCTTGTATTAGTGATAACTCCGCTGGCGATGATGTTTAGCTTCTTAGCTAAAAAGGCTAGCAAAAGTCGTATTACTGATAAACGCATTCTGTGGACCATGCCACTATCTTATATAGTACTAGGTGGGATTGCAGCTTTATACCCTTTAATCATGGGAAATGGTCAGGTGCTAGCACAATGGTTATTTTCAGGTGGGGTTTCAGCATACCTACCTCTTATCCTTGTCGTCAAAGGACTTGTGGTATGTTTGCTTTTATGGGCAGGCTCTTATGGAGGAACCCTAACCCCTTCCTTTACTTTAGGTGCTGGATTGGGTTTCTTATTGACAAGTTGTCTTGAGATTTTTGGCTTATCACTCAATCCTACTCTAGGAATGTTACTCGGTGCAACCGTATTTTTAGGAATAACTTTAGATGCTCCTCTAACTGGGATAGCCTTAGTTCTAGGTTTTACTGGTCAAGGAGGGCTGGTAGCAGTACCACTAATCTTAGCGAGTCTACTATCGAGGATATTAAAAAATAGATGGAAGAAAAAACAATGAATATTCATTTTATCTTACACGAAACGTTTGAAGTCCCAGGAGCCTATTTAAAATGGGCACAAGACCGTGGGCATAATATCACATCAACCAAGGTATATGAGGAAGAGCTTCTTCCTGAAACCGTTGAAGGTATTGATTTTCTAATTGTTATGGGTGGCCCTCAGTCACCTGATGAGGATCGTCAGGCCTTCCCTTATTATGACCCAGAGGCTGAGATTGCATTTATGCAAAAGGCAATTGCTGCTGATATCTATATTGTAGGGGTTTGCCTAGGTGCTCAACTTTTATCTGTTGCCTATGGTGGTAATTACGAGCATAGTCCAGAACGTGAGATTGGTGTTTTCCCTGTAACATTAACTGAGGCAGGTTTAGCGGATGAGCATGTCAAAGGTTTTGGCAAAACCCTAAACACTGGCCACTGGCATGGTGATATGCCTGGATTGACTTATAATGCAGTTGTTCTTGCTACTAGTCAAGGTTGTCCGCGCCAAATTGTTCGCTTCAGTCCTAAACATTATGCCTTTCAGGCACACTTAGAGTTTGATCCTAAAGCTATTGATTTACTTATAGCTGCTGATGGTGAAGAGTATTTACGTAAGCAAAATAAAGAGTTACCTTTTGTTCAAACACCTGAACAATTGCGTGCCAACGATTATTCTGAAATGAACAAAAAGTTATACGATTTCCTTGATTCATTGACTCAAGCTTAATCCACTTTTAAAGTTGTTATTTATCCACTATATAATAGTAGAAAAATATTTAAAAATAAAAATTAAGAAAGGTAGAGCATGTGTTCTGATTTGAACACGAGCGGAAAGCTAGGAAAATAGATAATCTTCATTTGTTTTCTGTCTGCTTCTTTACCATCAAAAAATAGAAAGGAAGGGTAGTTCGGGTTTGAAACTGAACCCGGGCTAGAGGCTGTGTAAAAAAGATAAATCCTCCTAGATGCGAAGCATCTTTGTCGGATTTCCTATTTTTACTTTGCCTTTTTAACGCCCTTGGTATCTTATATTATGTCTATTCATATTGCTGCTAAGCAAGGAGAGATTGCTGATAAAATTCTTCTTCCAGGGGATCCATTGCGTGCGAAATTCATTGCTGAGAATTTCCTTGAAGATGCTGTATGTTTCAATGAGGTTCGTAACATGTTTGGTTACACAGGAACATACAAAGGTGAACGTGTCTCAGTAATGGGAACAGGAATGGGGATGCCATCTATCTCTATTTATGCGCGTGAGCTTGTCGTTGACTATGGTGTTAAAAAATTGATTCGTGTGGGTACTGCTGGTTCATTGAATGAGGATGTTCACGTTCGTGAGTTAGTTCTTGCACAGGCCGCGGCGACAAACTCTAACATTATCCGTAACGATTGGCCACAATACGATTTCCCACAAATTGCAAGTTTCGATCTCTTGGATAAGGCTTACCACATTGCCAAAGACCTTGGTATGACAACACATGTTGGTAATGTCTTGTCATCTGATGTTTTCTATTCAAATTATTTCGAAAAAAACATTGAGCTTGGTAAATGGGGAGTGAAGGCTGTTGAAATGGAAGCAGCAGCACTTTATTACCTTGCAGCTCAACACCAAGTAGATGCTCTTGCCATCATGACTATTTCTGATAGTTTGGTCAATCCAGATGAAGACACTACAGCTGAGGAACGTCAAAACACTTTCACTGACATGATGAAAGTTGGTCTTGAAACACTAATTGCAGACTAGTGAATTAGTGACAAAAGCCTTTTTTACCATTTGCCAAGTCCGTCTAGGTTTTAAGACAAGACCAGTAGCTATGAGGAATTTTAGAAGCTCTTTGAAATCCGTATTTAATCATCCTTCCTTGGCGGTAAGGGCATAATGGTGCAGGATAATCGAGTTTTGCATGAATCTTGATGTGAGTATCAGTTTCAAAAACGAGTGAAATAATGATATTTGGGTCTTTAGTTCCGATTAATTTTGTGGCGTTCTTAATAAGTCTCATAAGTTTTCCTAATGATGGTTTGGTTGCTTTTCATTATAGCTCTTATGGGATTTTTGTCTGCATTCAAAAAGCTTTATAATCTTTACAGTGGTTTTACCCACTACAGAAATTATAGAGGCTTAATAAAAGGGAGAGCGAAAAGCTCTCTTTTTTTGCTTGATGAAACATAATATTTCTGATAATATAATCGTAATTAATTATGATTTAAGAGGAGCTTTCCCATGTCAGACATTTTACATTATATTGTTGAGCATCCATTTTATTGCCTTATTCTATTAGGAGTTGTTGTACTAGCCTGTGGGTTGGGGCCATTTTCAAGTAGTTCAACAGAAAACAAGCGCTCAGCAATTATTAATAAGCACTACAACGATACTTTTAAGAAATAAGAAGGGCTAAATGCAGTCAGAAAGCAGATATTAGAGATAGGCAAAAGCCTGTCTTTTTTGTATAATAGAAGATAACGATTAGTTTTTTTATAATCACAAGTAAGAACTAGGAAGATAAAAATGCCAAATATTGAAGAATTAAAACAACGACAGGAGAAGATTCGTAACTTCTCTATTATTGCCCATATTGACCACGGTAAATCAACCCTTGCCGACCGTATCTTGGAAAAGACTGAGACAGTGTCAAGTCGTGAGATGCAGGCGCAACTCCTTGATAGCATGGACCTCGAACGTGAACGTGGAATCACTATTAAACTAAATGCCATTGAGCTTAACTATACAGCTAAAGATGGTGAAACATACATTTTCCACCTTATCGACACACCAGGACACGTGGACTTTACTTATGAGGTGTCACGTTCTCTTGCTGCCTGTGAGGGTGCCATCTTGGTGGTGGATGCAGCTCAAGGGATTGAAGCTCAAACTCTTGCCAATGTTTACTTGGCCCTTGATAATGACTTGGAAATCTTACCAGTTATCAATAAAATTGACCTTCCAGCTGCAGATCCTGAACGTGTGCGTACAGAGGTTGAAGATGTCATCGGACTAGATGCTTCTGAAGCTGTGCTTGCATCAGCTAAGGCCGGTATTGGTATCGAAGAGATTCTCGAACAAATCGTTGAGAAAGTGCCTGCACCTCAAGGTGATGTTGAAGCCCCTCTCCAAGCCCTTATCTTTGACTCTGTTTACGATGCTTACCGTGGGGTTATCCTCCAAGTGCGTGTGGTTAACGGAATGGTTAAACCAGGCGATAAGATTCAAATGATGTCTAATGGCAAGACCTTTGATGTTACTGAGGTTGGTATTTTCACACCTAAAGCTGTTGGTCGTGATTACCTTGCGACAGGAGATGTTGGTTATATCGCAGCCTCAATTAAGACCGTTGCGGATACCCGTGTCGGTGATACCGTAACCCTTGCGGATAATCCAGCTGCTGAGCCACTCCATGGCTATAAGCAAATGAACCCAATGGTGTTTGCAGGTCTTTACCCAATTGAGTCAAATAAATATAACGACTTGCGTGAAGCCCTTGAAAAGCTCCAGTTGAACGATGCCAGTCTTCAATTTGAGCCTGAAACGTCTCAAGCCCTTGGTTTTGGTTTCCGTTGTGGTTTCTTGGGTCTTCTTCACATGGATGTTATCCAAGAACGTTTGGAACGTGAGTTTAACATCGACCTCATCATGACAGCGCCATCGGTAGTTTACCATGTTAATACTACTGACGGTGAGATGCTTGAAGTGTCTAACCCTTCAGAGTTCCCAGATCCTACACGTATTGATGCTATTGAAGAACCTTATGTTAAAGCTCAAATCATGGTTCCTCAAGAATATGTTGGTGCGGTTATGGAGTTGGCACAACGTAAACGTGGTGATTTTGAAACCATGGAATACATTGATGATAATCGTGTGAATGTTATCTATCAGATTCCACTTGCCGAAATCGTCTTTGATTTCTTTGATAAATTGAAATCATCTACACGTGGTTATGCAAGCTTTGACTATGAATTGTCAGAATACCGCCGTTCACAATTGGTGAAAATGGATATTCTCCTTAATGGTGACAAGGTCGATGCCCTTAGCTTCATCGTTCACAAGGAATTTGCCTACGAGCGTGGAAAACTTATCGTTGATAAGCTTAAGAAAATCATTCCACGTCAACAATTCGAAGTGCCTATCCAAGCGGCTATCGGTCAAAAAATCGTTGCCCGTACAGATATTAAAGCCCTTCGTAAAAACGTCTTGGCTAAGTGTTACGGTGGTGACGTTTCACGTAAACGTAAACTCCTCGAAAAACAAAAAGCCGGTAAGAAACGTATGAAAGCCATCGGTTCGGTGGAAGTACCCCAAGAAGCCTTCTTGTCTGTGCTTTCAATGGACGAAGAAGAGAAATAAGAGTAATAGTCAGAATGTGATGTTCTGGCTATTTTTGTAAAAAAGTTATGATAAAGAAGATTCTAAAATTTCCCTTCTCAAAGCGTGGAGGGATTTATACTGCGACTATACTCACACTTTTCTTTTTAGGAAATGCTTATACAAAGCATAAATTTCACGAAAAAGCTGTAGAAGAGTTACAGACGGCCCTAAAAGCAGATAAGGTAACTTCCAATGAGATTTTTGGTAGCCGTCAACAATATGTTGCCATTAGTCATGAAGAACCCACTTACTATAATTCTGAAGATAATGTAGCTACAGAAATGATTGGTAGAAATCATTTTGTTCGCTATTACGATACCATGAGTAGTCTGCATCAAGCTCATTTCGTAGTTTATGATATTAACAAAAATTTTGAAAAGAAAATTATTAATTTGACCCCATATTTGAAGAAAATCAAAAATTTTAAAGATATTAAGGAGTTTGGTGTGTCTTTAAGAGAGATCGATGGTTATGATTATGTTTTCTTGACTCCTTCTCAAAGCGATAAGCAATTTGCTTATAATCTAGATACCAATCAATTTTTGACCAGAGACCTACCAGATTATTCTTACAGTAAAGATGAACTGCTATATTTCGGTGATAGGAGTTCTGCTCATAATCAGATGAATGATAGCACCATGTGGGGTTATTTAAAGAGAGAAGGAAACTTAGATGAGCTTTTAAGGAAGTCACCAGCCCCAAAGGACAGCTATTTATCTGCTCAGCTAAACCTTATCATAGAAATTGATAATGTAGACACTTCCAAAGAGGAGAATCAGATTAATCTATTTAATGACAATCCTGGAGTCAAGCATATTTACGAAGAGGCTGTTAATCAGACAAGAACAAACAGTAATACCTTAAAGAAATTTAAAGTATTGACCCGTCAAGGTAAGGAGGGAGATTTTCCGGTCGCTCCAACTGAGCCAGTGAAAAGGAAAGAACCTGATAAACCAAGCGAACCAAAGAAAGTTCCAGAATTTAATGTTTTTCCTGATTCTATTTTTCCTATTAAACCTCTAAGTTTTAGTGAGATTCTTAACCAAAAGGCTCAACAAGACTATCAGAAAGACTATCGAGCTTACGAAAAAGCACGTCAAAAAGTTCAAAAGGATTACGATAGGGAATATAAAGCCTATAAAAAGAAATTGGCTCAATATGAGTCTTATAGAGATAGAGAGTACGAAACACAATCACAAATCTATTTTTCTCCTGAAGAACAAACTAATGATATCTTACATTGGTTGGGAACAAATGGAGAGCAAGCGATTGTAATTTCTGTAGAGGACGGTGCTGGTATCAGGAAGGAAATTCATTCTTTTGCTGATATTAAGGAGTGGGTAGATAAACATGATTACGATAACACTATAAAATCGGACTTTAGAGATTATAAAGGGGTTGACTAAGTATTCTTGAATGCCAATGAGGCTTCTACAAACCCTACACAAGCATTTTTCTCAGCTTTAGGCTATAATAGACAAAAAGGAATCTTGGGAGGGCCACTATGGATATCATGAGTTTTATCCCCAGTCAGCGACAGGCTATTCTGGAGCGTTTTCAGCAAGTGGAGGCCTTGGGATTAGGCGCAGTTCGTATTGAATTGAAGGTTGCTAATCCTGTTGGCATCATCTATGAGTGCTTTATTTTAGCAGGGGAGAATTATTTTTCTTTTCAGGCAGTGGTATCCTTCCGCATTCTCTATGAAAAGGACTTGGAACGCATTTCTTTGGATGTCGTAGATATCCCTGGTCGCTCAAGTTTGTCTAATTATCTCCAGTTACTAGAGATTTTTGAAGGCTTGCAAAATTATCTTAATCGAGAGTTTGCTAAGGTAAAAAATACATGAACATCTGATAGTAATCGGGTGTTTCTTTTTGCGATGGAAGTTCAAAATTTCACAATCTTTTTTTCACAAGATTGTCTGAAAACTGTGCTATAATGATAACAGAATTGTGAAGTGATAAAAGTTTGTGAAAAAACGAGCAGACTTTGACACTTTGTGACTTATACTTGAAAGGAAAATTGGCTCTATCATTTTAGGGCCAGAAGGACTGTGTTCATGTCAGAAGAAAAGCAATTGTATGGTGCGGATTTAGTGGTTGATAGTTTGATCAACCATGATGTTGATTATGTCTTTGGGATTCCAGGTGCAAAAATCGATAGGGTTTTTGATACTTTGGAAGATAAGGGACCTGAATTGATTGTTGCCCGTCATGAGCAAAATGCTGCTTTTATGGCTCAAGGTGTTGGACGTATCACAGGGAAACCCGGTGTAGTATTGGTAACATCTGGTCCAGGTGTCTCAAATTTGGCTACTGGTTTGGTAACAGCGACAGATGAAGGAGATCCTGTTCTTGCTATTGGTGGTCAGGTTAAGCGTGCAGATCTTTTGAAACGTGCCCATCAATCAATGAATAACGTTGCTATGCTTGAACCGATTACCAAGTATGCTGCTGAAGTACATGATGCTAATACACTTTCTGAAACGGTTGCTAATGCCTATCGCCATGCTAAGTCAGGGAAACCGGGTGCAAGCTTTATTTCAATTCCTCAAGACGTGACTGATGCTCCGGTCAGTGTTAAGGCTATCAAGCCTATGACGGATCCAAAACTTGGTTCAGCATCTGTTTCTGATATTAACTATCTCGCACAGGCGATAAAAAATGCCGTATTGCCGGTTTTACTTTTAGGGAACGGTGCTTCATCAGAAGCTGTAACTTACTCTATTCGCCAGATTTTGAAACATGTTAAATTACCAGTTGTTGAAACTTTCCAAGGTGCTGGTATCGTGTCACGTGACCTTGAAGAGGATACTTTCTTTGGTCGTGTAGGTCTTTTCCGTAACCAACCGGGGGATATGTTGCTTAAGAAGTCGGACTTGATTATTGCCATTGGTTATGACCCAATTGAGTATGAAGCACGTAACTGGAATGCTGAAATTTCAGCACGTATTATCGTAATTGATGTTGAACCTGCTGAGGTGGATACTTACTTCCAACCAGAACGTGAATTGATTGGCAATGTAGAAGCAACCTTAGACTTGCTTTTGCCAGCTATTCAAGGCTACAAATTACCTGAAGGATCAGTTGAATATCTAAAAGGGTTAAAAAATACAGTCGTCGAAGATGTTAAATTTGACCGTCAGCCTGAAGAAGGTACGGTACATCCACTCGATTTAATTGAAGTTTTACAAGAACAAACGGATGATGATATGACAGTTACCGTTGACGTTGGTAGTCACTATATCTGGATGGCTCGCTATTTCAAATCGTATGAACCACGTCATTTGCTTTTCTCAAATGGGATGCAAACTTTGGGGGTTGCTCTTCCGTGGGCCATCTCTGCAGCTTTGGTTCGTCCTAAGACAAAAGTCATTTCTGTTTCTGGTGACGGTGGTTTCCTCTTCTCAGCACAAGAATTGGAGACAGCAGTTCGTTTGAAATTGCCAATTGTTCATATTATCTGGAACGATGGCCATTACAATATGGTGGAATTCCAGGAAGAAATGAAGTACGGTCGTTCATCTGGGGTTGACTTTGGTCCTGTAGATTTTGTAAAATATGCTGAGAGCTTTGGAGCGAAAGGTTATCGTGCAACAAGTAAAGAGGAGTTTTCTAGCTTGCTCCAAGAAGCCTTGGCTCAAGCTGTAGATGGACCAGTCCTTATTGATGTTCCAATCGACTATAAAGATAATATTAAACTCGGCGAAACTATTTTGCCAGATGAATTTTACTAAAAAGAGGGTGTAGACATGTCTGAAGCCATAAAATTATTTCAATATAATACTTTGGGAGCCTTGATGGCTGGGCTTTATGGAGGTACTTTAACAGTTGGTGAATTGTTGGAGCATGGAGACTTGGGTCTTGGAACATTAGATTCTATTGATGGGGAGTTGATTGTTCTTGATGGTAAAGCCTATCAAGCTAAAGGCTCTGAAGGTAAAGTCGAAGTGGTAGAAGTTTCTCCAGATGAAAAAGTTCCCTATGCAGCAGTCGTACCTCACCAAGCTGAAGTTATCTTCCGTCAACGTTATGAAATGACTGATAAAGAACTTGAGGATCGTATTGAATCTTACTATGATGGGGTTAATCTCTTCCGTTCTATCAAAATTAAGGGTCATTTTAAACACATGCACGTGCGCATGATTCCTAAATCAAATGCGGATATTAAGTTTGCTGATGTTGCCACTCGCCAACCTGAGTACGAGGTAGATGATATTTCAGGTACCATCGTTGGTATTTGGACGCCAGAAATGTTTCACGGTGTGAGTGTTGCTGGTTATCACCTTCATTTTATTTCAGACGACTTGACATTCGGTGGTCACGTTATGGACTTTGTTATTGAAAATGGTATTATCGAAGTTGGTCCAGTTGACCAACTCGACCAACGTTTCCCAGTTCAAGACCGTCAGTATCTCTTTGCTAAATTCAATGTCGATGAGATGCGTGAAGATATTACCAAGGCTGAATAAAATATTTTAAAGCTATCAATCGATTATAGTTAGAACTTTCCTTGATGATTAGGAAAGTTTTTTTGTTTTTATAATTATTTCGATATCGAAATAATTGACAGATGTAATTATTGATGTTACAATTCGTACTATAAAGTTCGATATGGAACTAAAACTCAAAGAAAGACATGGTGTTTTATAATGGATTATTTGAAAGTGCTAGTCGAAGAGATTCATTCAGTTGTAGTGGCAACGGTTGATGAAACGGGGCATCCACATACAACTGTTATGGATATGATGTGGGAGGATGGGAAAACAGTCTATTTTTTGACAGCTGATTTTAAACCTCTCTACAAGCGTCTTAAGGAAGATGGACGTGTAGCAGTGACAGGGATGACTCAAGGTGCCGGAACTATGGATCGTAAATCTATTTCCCTAACCGGTCAGGTGAAATGGATTGGAAAAGAGCATTTAGAAGAGTTGTTAAAAGCCAATCCATACATGTATGAGATTTATCCGACGGAGGAGGGACGTAGTCACCTACAAGTATTTCGTTTTAAAAATGCAGTAGGCAATTTTTATGATTTGACGCAATTGCCTCCCTATCAAGCAAGATTTGAAATTGAGGGATGATAAGATGACAAAGATTCAAGATGCAAAGAAAATTATTGAAGAAGCAGATAAAATTGTGATTGGAGCGGGAGCTGGCTTATCTGCAGCGGCTGGCTTAACCTACTCAGGCTCACGTTTTGAGGTTTTCTTTAAAGATTATATTGCTCGTTATGGCATGCAGGATATGTACTCTGCAGCTTTTTATCCTTTTGAGACCGCTGAAGAGCGCTGGGGTTATTGGGCTAAGCATATCTATCATAATCGTTACCAGCCAGAGGGACTTTCGCTTTATAGAGATCTTTTCAACTTGGTTAAGGACAAGGATTATTTTGTGATTACGACCAATGTAGATGGGCAGTTTATGAAGACAGGATTTGCTCCGGAACGTTTCTTTGAAGTGCAGGGCAACTACGGAGAGTGGCAGTGCTCCGTTCCTTGTCGTCAGAAAGTCTTTGATAATAGAGGAGCTGTCATGGAGATGCTAAATGAAATCAAGGACTTGAAAATTCCAACCGACTTGATACCGTATTGTCCTCATTGTGGAGCGCCAATGACCATGCATTTACGTGTAGACCAGGCTTTTGTCCAAAATGAGACTTGGGAGGCTTCTTATGAAGCTTATCTAGGATTTTTAGAAGGGATAGAAGATCAAAAGGTTGTCTTCTTAGAATTGGGTGTCGGATACAATACGCCGACCATCATTCGCTATCCTTTTGAGAAAATGACAGCAGTATTTCCAAAGGCCCATTTGATTCGCCTCAATCGTGATGAGCTTGAAGGTTTTGCTGCTACAAAGGAAAAGACAATTTCTATAAATGATGATATGAGGGAGGTACTCCGACAATGGCTAGCAGACTAGAATATTTGATTGATGTTTTAAAAAGCGAGCAAGTATTGACAGAACTAGAGATTCCTGAAAAGGTAGAGGAGCAAGAAGTGTTATATCGGGCTCTTCAAAATGTCCGCTATCCAGCACCGGTGACAGCCGACTTTCTCTACCAACAAGACCGTTATTTACAAGAAAAACTATTAGAAAAAGGAGTTGTAGACTTAAAAGACTTGACTCCGATTCGGCCCAATCTCTACCTGTGGCAAGGCGATATCACTCGTCTGGCGGTTGATGCCATTGTCAATGCGGCCAACAGTAAGCTTTTAGGCTGTTTTGTACCTAATCATTCTTGTATTGACAATGCCATTCACACAGCTGCGGGGGTTGAACTACGTTTAGCCTGTCAGGAGCTCATGCAGGAGCAAGGAGAGGATGAAACTACGGGTCAGGCAAAGATGACCAAGGCCTATAACCTACCTTCCCGCTATGTCCTTCACACAGTTGGGCCTATTATCTATGACGAAGTGACAGATTTGGAAAGACAACAGTTGGCCTCTTCGTACGAAGAGTGTTTGAACTTAGCTTATGAAAAAGGTCTGAGAAGCTTGGCCTTTTGTTGTATCTCAACAGGAGAATTTCGTTTTCCAAATGAAGAGGCAGCTAAGATTGCGATAGAGACGGTTCTACAGTTCCAGAAAGAACACCCTGATATGGTAGTTATATTCAATGTTTTTAAAGATATTGATTATACGATTTATCAAGCATTATTAAAAAAATAATGTTTCTATATAGAAGTAGTTGACGGATGTAACAGACAGTGATACAATAACTTTAATATTTCGATATCGAACAAAAAGGAGACATAATGGACAAGATGTTAGGGGGCTACCAAGCTCTACAGATTCGATTGTTAAACGGGCGTATTTTTCAAAAACTCTTGAGCAAAGAACCAGAAGCTCAATATAGAAGTGAACAAGGAAAAATTTTAACAGTGCTTTGGCAAAAAGAAGATGGTCGAGCAACTGCGACAGATATTGCCCTTGCTTCAGGACTAGCAAACAATACTCTGACTAGTATGATTAAGAAATTAGTTGACCAGGGCTTGGTTACGATTGAACAGAGTGACCAGGACAAGCGCAAGAAGTTTGTCGTTTTGACCGAACTTGGTTGGGCGCAAAAAGAAATCGGAGACCGTGTCAGTAAAGAATTGGGAGAGATTTTCTACCAAGGCTTTTCAGATCAAGAAATCCGAGAATTTGAAGACTTTCAAGAGCGTATAATCTCAAATCTAAAAGCTAAAGAGAATGACATCTAGGGAAAGGAAGTAACAGTTATGATTGGAATAACAGGTGTAACAGGAAAATTAGGTTCTTATGTGGCTAATCTTGTCGATAAGAAAGGAATGGTTTCCGTACACTTAGCACGAAGTCCAGAGCGTGCAAAAGTTTATGCGTCTGCGGAAATCCGTAGAATGTCGTATACCAATACTCCAAAAGTGGTTGAGGCCTTAAAGGGGATCGATACCTTGTTGATGGTTTCTGCTCGGGAAAATCCAGAGCGTGTCAAGGAGCACAAGGAGTTTTTAGATGCTGCAAAGCTTGCGGGGGTGAAGCATATCGTCTATACCTCCTTTTATGGGGCAGATGAGAAGGCAACTTTTACCTTGTCTCGAGATCATGCCCAGACGGAAGCCTATATCAAAGAGTTAGGGTTCACCTATACTTTTTTGAGAGATAATTTTTATTTGGACTTCTTGATTGATATTGCACTTGAAAATGGAGAAATTCGTGGTCCGGCTGGCAGTGGGCAGGTGTCAGCTGTTGCCCGTAAGGACACATCTAGGGTTGCAGCAGAAATTCTTCTAAATCCTAAGGAGTGGGAAAATCAAACCTTGAATTTGACAGGGCCAGAGGATCTTTCCATGGAAGAAATCGTAGCGCTTCTCTCAAAAGAGACAGGTGACGCCATCACGTATGTGGATGAATCAGTAGAAGAAGCTTATGAGTCACGAAAAAAGTGGCCAGCACAAACTTGGGAGTACGATGCTTGGGTCAGTACTTATACAGCTATCAAAGTTGGGGAACAAGCTGGAGTTTCAACAGATGTCGAAAAAGTCCTAGGGCATCCAGCAAGCAGCCTATTGGATATTCTTAGAGACAGAAAACGTATTGAGGAAGAACATGATTGAATACAAAAATGTAGTTCTGCGCTACACTGAAAAAGAGGTTCTTAGAGACGTCAATCTCCGAATTGAGCAGGGAGAATTTATGGTCTTGGTAGGACCTTCAGGATCTGGAAAAACCACCATGCTCAAGATGGTCAATCGTCTTTTGGAGCCGACCAATGGTGATATTTATATGGATGGCAAGCGGATTAAAGACTATGATGAACGAGAGTTGCGTCTTTCTACTGGTTATGTTTTGCAGGCCATTGCCCTCTTTCCAAATCTAACTGTTGCTGAGAATATTGCTCCCATTCCTGAGATGAAGGGCTGGAGCAAGGAACAAATTGCCTCTAAAACAGAAGAACTATTGGACAAGGTGGGTCTGCCTGCTGCAGATTATGCTCATCGCTTACCAAGCGAGTTATCAGGTGGTGAGCAACAGCGGATTGGGATTGTGCGGGCCATCATTGCAGAACCAAAGATTCTATTGATGGATGAGCCCTTTTCAGCTTTAGATGCTATTTCTCGTAAGCAGCTACAGGCTCTTACTAAAGACTTGCACAAAGAATTTGGTATGACGACTATTTTCGTTACTCATGATACGGACGAGGCCCTGAAATTAGGCGATCGGATTGCAGTTCTACAAGAAGGAGAGATTGTACAGGTGGCGGATGCTGAGACCATTCTAACCCGGCCAGCCAACGACTTTGTTGCGGCTTTATTTGGAGGTGCTCACCATGTTTAAACTACTTGCAACCTTTCAAGAACGCTTTGGAGACTGGGTCACTGCACTGGAGCAACATTTGCAACTGTCCTTACTGACCTTGCTCCTTACTATTTTTCTGGCTGTTCCACTGGCTATTTATTTAAGTACGCGCAAGAGAGCGAGCAACTGGGTCCTACAGTTAGCTGGGATTTTCCAGACTATACCTTCCATGGCCCTTTTGGGACTCTTCATTCCCATCATGGGGATTGGAACGCTTCCGGCCTTGGCAGCTCTGGTCATTTACGCCATTTTCCCCATCCTCCAAAATACCATCACCGGTTTGCAAGGAATTGACCCAAGCCTCGAAGAAGCAGGGGTCGCTTTTGGGATGACCAAGTGGGAACGACTTAAAAAGTTTGAAATTCCTTTGGCCATGCCTGTCATCATGTCTGGGATTCGGCCAGCAGCTGTGATGATTATTGGGACAGCAACTTTAGCCGCTCTTGTTGGAGCTGGAGGATTGGGCTCCTTTATCCTTTTGGGTATTGATCGCCGGAACTATAGTCTCATTTTAATCGGGGCTATTTCATCAGCTATTTTAGCCATTCTCTTCAATCTTATTCTCAAATGGCTGGAAAAGGCAAAGCTGCGTACTATTCTAGTGGCCTTTGCTGTCATGGTCCTTGGTTTGGGAGCCAGTTATGCTCCAAGCATCATTCCTCATAAGGAGAAAGACAATCTCGTCATTGCAGGGAAAATGGGACCTGAGCCAGAAATTTTTATGAATATGTATAAGCTTCTCATTGAGGAAAATACTAATATGACGGTGACGGTTAAACCCAACTTTGGGAAGACAGATTTCCTTTACCAAGCCCTGAAAAAAGGAGATATTGATATCTATCCAGAATTTACAGGTACGGTTACAGGGTCTCTCTTGCAGCCAGCTCCTAAAGTGAGTAACGACTCTGAAGAAGTTTTCAAAGCTGCGCGTGATGGTATAAAGAAACAAGACAATCTCGTTTTACTTAAACCCATGGCTTATCAGAATACCTATGCGATTGCAGTTCCAGAAAGTATAGCTGAAGAATATCATTTGAAGACTATTTCTGATCTTAAGGGAGTTCAAGATAAACTGAAGGCAGGATTCACTCTGGAGTTTAACGACCGTGAGGATGGCAACAAGGGCTTGCAGAAGGTCTACGGACTCCATCTACAAGTGGCAACGATGGAACCAGCCCTTCGCTATGAGGCTATCAAGGCTGGTGATATTCAGATAACAGATGCTGAACTTGCTCGCTATGATTTGGTAGTTTTAGAGGATGATAAACATCTCTTCCCTCCTTATCAAGGGACCCCACTCATGAAAGCTGAATTACTCGAAAAACATCCAGAATTGGAAGCAGTCCTCAATAAACTGGCTGGTAAAATCACAGAGGAGCAAATGAGACAGATGAACTACCAAGTAGGGGTAGAAGGCAAGTCTGCTGCTAAAGTGGCACATGAGTTTTTGGTTCAAGAAGGTCTTCTAACATAGAAGCAGATTTCCTTATGAATTCTTAAAAATCTTCGATTTCTATTCGAAGATTTTTTGTTATGAAAATTTTACTTCTCACTTGACAAGTGAGTGAACACTCACTATAATAATCTCATATTCGGAAAGTGAGTAAGCACTCACCTAGGAGGATGCAAATGAAAACATTGCTACATTTACAAGATTTAGAAAAATCTTTTGGTCGTCAAATGGTCTTAGATCACGTTGGTTTTGATTTACAGCCTGGAGAAATTATTGGTCTAATTGGTCCATCGGGTGCTGGTAAATCAACTATGATTAAAACCATGTTAGGCATAGAAAAGGCGGATAGCGGTATGGCTTTAGTCTTAGACCACACCATGCCAAATCGTCACATTCTTGGAGATATTGGCTATATGGCTCAATCAGATGCTCTTTATGAGGCCTTGTCAGGACAAGAAAATTTGGAATTTTTCGGTCAGCTAAAAGGCCTATCAAGAAAAGTCTTAAAGGATGATATTGCCCATGTAGCTCAAGTAGTCGATTTGACAGAACATTTAAATAAGGCAGTATCTGGTTATTCCGGAGGGATGAAACGACGCTTGTCGTTAGCCATTGCACTTTTAGGAAGTCCGCAACTCTTGATTTTGGACGAACCAACTGTTGGTATCGACCCTTCGCTTCGAAAGAAAATCTGGCAAGAGTTGATGGCGCTCAGAGACAAGGGGGTAGGAATCTTAGTCACCACTCATGTTATGGATGAAGCAGAGCTTACGGATAAGGTTGGGCTCTTGTTAGGTGGAAAAATCATTGCCTTTGATACACCAAAAAGTCTCAAAGAAGTCTACGGTGTTTCAAGTATTGAAGAAGTCTTTTTGAAAGCAGAAGGAGAGTAGGATGAGAACCTTGGCTATTGCGAAAAAAGTGATGAAAGAATTGTTTCGTGACAAACGAACTCTTGCCATGATGTTTGTAGCACCAGTCTTTATTATGTGGTTGATGAATCTCATGTTTTCGGCTAGTACAGCCGTGAATATTAAACTAGCAACACAAGATCTGCCAACTAGTTTGGTGACAAAAATGGATGATCTGGACCATGTTAGTGTACAGACTTACAAGGATCTCAATCAAGCAAAGAAAGACTTAGCTGATGAAAAAGTAGATGCAGTGGTTTCTTATAAAAATGGTGAATATCAGGTAGTTTATGCTAATACAGATGCCTCTAAAACATCTATGACTCGACAAGTATTGCGGACGAGTATCGCTAGTGAAGGAAGTAATCAACTAATGGCTCGTGTCAAACAAGCTCTTCCACAATTGAAATTGGAGGCAAAAGCTCCAGAAATCAAGGAATCCTACCAGTATGGTGATAAAAATACAAGCTTTTTTACAAGTATGATTCCAGTTTTGATTGGCTTTGTAGTTTTCTTTTTTGTTTTTTTGATTTCAGGTATGGCACTTTTGAAAGAGCGTACCAGTGGTACACTAGAGCGTTTATTAGCAACTCCAGTCAAACGTTCTGAAATCGTTTATGGTTACATGTTGTCTTACGGACTCATTGCGATTCTTCAAACAGCAGTCGTAGTCCTAGCAGCTATTTGGTTATTAAATGTAGAAGTTGTCGGAAATCTATTTAATGTTATAATTGTTAATGTAGTACTGGCTCTTGTGGCGTTGGCCTTCGGAATTCTCTTGTCTACCTTGGCGAAATCAGAATTTCAAATGATGCAATTTATTCCCCTTGTCATTATGCCGCAGCTCTTTTTCTCTGGAATTATTCCATTGTCATCAATGGGAGACTGGGCTCAAACGGTAGGGAAATTTTTGCCATTGACCTACTCAGGTGATGCAATGAGTCAGATTATTCTTTACGGACGTAGCATTGGAGACGTTTTGCCAAATATCGGCGTTCTACTGATTTTCCTTGTCATTTTGACAATCCTCAATATTGTAGGCTTACGCCGTTACCGTAAAGTTTAAAGGAAAACACAAAAAAATACTAAAAGGGATGACTGTTTAATGGATAAGACTATTTTTGAATCATTTGAAGATTACTTAGAGGAGGCAGATTATCCTCAAGGGAAGAAAAAGATTATGCGGTCGGCAGTAGATCTCATTTCTAGCAAGGGCTATAATGGCACCTCTACCCTTAACATAGCTAAGCATGCTGGACTCAGTCAGGCTACCTTATTTAAGTATTTTAAAACGAAAGTCGATTTGTTAACGGCTATTTTACACCCTGTGGTTCCTGGACTATTCGGAAGTTTTTTTGAAGAACTGTTAACTTTTGAAACGACAGAAGAAAAAGTTCATTATCTTGTCCATAATCGAATGACCTATCTCAAAAAGAATCGTGCTCTGATAAAAATCATTTTTCATGAAATATTCTCTAATAATAAACTAAGAAATGAACAGAAGTTCATCTGGAATTCTATCCAGGATAAACTTCTGATACTCCACAAGGAATTGCTGGCAGATCCACGTGTTAATCCTGAATTAACCATTCCTCAAATGGTTCGCATCTGTGTAGGTCCTTTGTTAGCTTATTTTGCTCAACTATATATCGTTGGCGATAATGGCGAAATGGCAGAAGAGGACTTAGACTTGTTAGAAAAGCAAATCTTAGGTGGTTTGTGGAAGTAGCAATTTTCTAAATATAGAATGAAAAAACAACTTTTAAAAGTTGTCTCAGATTGAAGACAAAGTCCTCAGAAGTTATTCTTCTGGGGACTTTTCTTGCTTTGAAGGAGTATAATAAAAGAAAAAGGTATTTGATGAGGTGCTTCTATGTTTCACAAAGAAAACCCTGAGTACAATCGACGTCAAGTAGGCTTCTATACGCTTGATGAACTTGTACCTAAAGACCATTTTCTAAGAAAAGTTGAGGAAACGATTGATTTTTCTTTTATTTATGATCTTGTCGAGGATAGTTATTCCTCCGATAATGGTCGCCCTAGTCTAGACCCTGTTTTATTAGTTAAAATTCCGTTGATTCAATGTTTTTATGGCATTCGTTCTATGCGCCAAACCATCAAGGATATTGAGGTGAATACAGCTTACCGTTGGTTTCTTGGCTTATCTCTGGACGATAAGGTACCACATTTTACAACTTACGGTAAGAACTATAGCCGACGCTTTCAAAACAAGGAAGTATTAGCACACATTTTTAGTCATGTGCTTCATCATGTTTTGGAAGCAGGGCTCATTGATTCCTCAGAAATCTTCATTGATGGGACCCATATCAAGGCAACTGCTAATAATCATAAGTACAAAACTGTTGTTGTTGATCAAAAAGCTAAATTCATGAGTGAACAACTGGAAATTGAGATTAATTTAGATAGGAGAAAACACGCAAAAAAGTTCTTAAAGCCCGCCAAAAAAGGCGAGGCTAAACCTAAGAAACAATCAACGATAGATCCAGACAGTGGTTGGTTTCACAAGGGAGAGCACAAGGAAGTCTTCGCTTATAATGCTCAGGTAGCTTGTGATAAACATGGTTGGGCCTTGGCTTATACAGTTGAAGCAGGTAACATCCATGATAGTCAGGTCTTCCCTACTCTTTTTGCCAAGCTAGAACCCTTCTCACCTGAATTCATTATTGCGGATTCAGGTTATAAAACACCTAGTATTGCCAAGTTTCTTCTAGAACAAGGGATTACACCAGACCAAGAGGTAAGAAAGATTTTTTACGTCCAAAAGACTTTGTCTATGACGAACATTTTGACTGCTATCTTTGTCCAGAGAACCAGATATTAACTTATCGTACAACGACACGTGAAGGTTATCGAGAGTATAAAAGTAATCCTAAAATTTGTAAGACCTGTCCCTTGTTAGCGATTTGTACTGAAAGTCGGCAGCACCAAAAAATTATTGTGCGTCATATTTGGAAAGATGCTCTAGAAGTCTGTGAAGATATCCGTCATCAAAGTGGGATGAAGGAACTGTACCAACACCGGAAAGAAACGATAGAACGGTTATTCGGAACAGCAAAAGAATACCATAACTTACGTTATACCAGAGAAAAAGGAAAGTCCAAAATGGAAGCTAAGGTTGGTCTTACTTTAGCGTGCCTAAATATCAAAAAATTAGTAAAAATGATGGCAGGAAATACCTATAATTTTACTCAAATACCTCAATATTATTGGATTATGGGAGAATTAAGTATGAATATAAAAAAGACAAACATCGTTTTTTGATGTTTGTCTTCATTCTGAGCAGGTTTATATCCTGTGTATTATTTTTTTGTTTAATAGGAAATTTCTTTGAAATTCCCTATTAAACAAAAATCTCTCCGAGGGATGCGCAGCTCGCGGCAGGGAAGTTTGCCTTGTGGCACCGCTCGCGCGCGAAGTGTGTGCAAGCACACACTTTTTAATGCAAAAAGTTATTGATAATTATTATAAATAAATATATTGTTAGTTGTAACTAATAGTCGTATAATATATTTACCGACGATATCGTCGGTGTGAATGGAGGTTGACGATATGACTGCTAAAAAAAGGCTTATTGCGGCTGAAAGGAAGAGAGAAATTATGAATTCGGCAGCTAAAGTAATTTCCAAAAAGGGATTGGAAAAGGCAACTATGGAGGAGATTATCGCCGGGACTACTTTATCCAAAGGGGGTGTATATCATTATTATGGGAGCGTGAATGAGATTTTTAAGGATATCATGAGGTTTGGAATTGAGTATAGAAATAACGTCATTAAAGAGTATTTAAGCGAATGTAAAAAGGGTGAGGAAATACAGTTTATGGCAAGACAGCTTGTAGACAAGATTATTGATGATAACCCTTATATGCCTCTTTATGTAGAATTCCTAATCGCTCAAAAAAGAAATCCGGAATTAAACACTATGATGCATGATTTACAGACTGAGACTATGGAAAGCTTTAAGAGAGTCTTTAAAAATGATTGGGAATGGCTATATAGCTCTAATGAAGTTCATTTTTTTACTGATTACATGAATGCATTAATACTTGCTTCTAATATTTTAGAGGCTAGGGAGAACTTTAAGAAGAACAGGAGGTATTTGGAGGACATGATTGTTTATTTATTTAAACAAGGAAAGGAGAAAGATAATGGGGGTTTATAAAAAACTATTTCGATATGTTCCGGAGGTTAAATTGCTGGGATATGTGGCAATATTGATATCAGGGATATCAGCTTTTTTGATGGTATATGGATATTACTACATATATTTATTCCTAAAAGAAGTTGTTGTAAATGGAAACTATGAGAATGCAGGATTTTATTCAACAATAACAGTCATTTGTTTAACGATAAGTGCTGCTTTATATCTGACATCAGGGCTTGTTTCTCATAAACTTGCATTTCGCCTTGAGACAAATCTTAGAAAAAGAGGTATTGACGGGCTTACAGACTCAAGCTTTAGATTTTTTGATCTAAATTCCTCTGGTTATATCAGAAAAACCATAGATGATAATGCAGCTAAGACACATATGGCTGTAGCACATATGCTGCCTGACAATTCACAAGCCTTCCTAGTTCCGATATTCACACTGGTCTTGTCATTTTTAATTAGTATCAGAGTGGGATTGCTTATTGTAATATTATCGGTTGTTTGTGGCTTGATTTTATGTATGATGATGGGAAACAAAGATTTTATGAAAAAGTATCAGGAATCATTTGATAAACTCAGTTCAGAAACTGTCGAGTATATCAGAGGCATTCAGGTTGTAAAAATCTTTGGAACCAGACTTAAGTCATTCAAGGCATTATACGAGGCTATTATGGACTATTCAAGGTATGCACTGGATTATTCTATTTCCTGCAAACTGCCCTATGTTGTCTATCAGTTGATATTTTTGGGGCTTATAGCAATCATCAGTATTCCGCTTTGTTTTTTTATTTTAGAAGCTAAGAATCCGAAGTTTATGGCAGTAGAACTTATTATGATATTCTTTCTAAGTGGCGTAATCATGGTTTCGTTTATGAAGATAATGTGGGCGAGCATGAATATTTATAACGCTAACTTTGCCATTGACCACTTAGAAGAATTGTACAAAAAGATGCAGGAAGACAAGCTCTCATACGGAGATAGGACTAATTTTGACAACTATGATATCGAATTTGAAAATGTAAGCTTTTCATACGGCGAGAATAAAGTTCTGGAAGATTTATCATTTTCACTTAAGGAAAAGAGAACCTATGCCCTGGTGGGACACTCAGGTTCAGGAAAGTCTACGATAGCAAAGCTTTTATCAGGGTTTTACAAGGTGGATAAGGGAGCTATTAAGATAGGCGGACACAGACTTGAAGAATACTCGAAAGAAGCTATTATACGAAGCATTTCATTCGTATTTCAAGACAGTAAGCTGTTTAAGAAGTCAATATATGACAATGTTGCACTTGCTGATGAAAAAGCCGGAAGAGAAGAGGTATTAAAGGCTCTAAGCCTTGCTGGCTGTGATGAAATTATCGCTAAGTTTAAGGATGGCGAGAATACAATTATCGGCTCAAAGGGGGTATATCTTTCAGGGGGTGAAAAACAAAGGATAGCTATAGCCAGAGCAATACTTAAAAATTCGCCTATTGTCATAATGGATGAAGCCAGTGCCGCTATAGATGCGGATAATGAGTACGAATTACAAAAAGCCTTCAAGAACCTGATGAAGGATAAGACAGTAATAATGATAGCCCACAGGTTGACAAGCATCAGGAATGTAGATGAAATCATCGTTTTGGAGAATGGCAGGATTGTGGAAAGAGGAGATAATGATTCGTTACTATCTGCACAGGGACTATACTGTAGGCTTTTAAACTTATATGAAACTGCAAATGATTGGAGGGTGTCAAATGAAAAACTATTATAAGAAAAGATATGCCTTATCTGAACAGGGGGCTGCCAATCTTTCAAAGTCGACTTTATACTGCTTTTTGACATATTGTATAAATATCGCTCCAATGTTTATTTTAATGGCATTGTTTAATCAACTTGTCATCGGAAAGGCATATAGTACCATTCAATACATTGTTATGGGAGTGCTTACCTTAGTGCTTATGTATATCCTGCTCTCGAAAGAATATGTAAGTCTTTATAATGCGACATACAAGGAGTCCGCTAACTTAAGAAAGGGTATAGCAGAGAACCTTGCTGACCTGCCATTAGCTTATTTTTCAAAGCACGATTTGTCAGACCTTTCACAAACAATAATGTCTGATGTGGAGAGGATAGAGCATGCTATGAGCCACTCCATCCCTAAGGTAGTAGGTATGTGGATTTTCTTTCCGCTTATGGGGCTAATGATGCTTATTGGGAACTGGAAAATGGGACTTGCAGCCATTATACCTACTCTTCTTTGTTTCTTGATTACACCTTTAGCTAAGCAAAAGGAAGTATTTGAGTACAGCAAATATTTTGGGGTGCTTAGGGAGAATTCAGAGCTTTTTCAGGAAGCCATAGAACTGCAGCAGGAAATAAGCAGCTTCAACCAGTCGGACAAGGTAAAAAAGACCTTGTATAAGAAAATGGAGGAGAGTGAGAGGGCACATTTTAAGGTTGAGCTTTTGTCTATGATTGCCGTAGGGCTATCATCGTCCCTATCCTATATCAGCGTGGCTGTAGTAATAGCAGTGGGTATACAGCTTCTTTCTCATGGTGAGATTAGTCTTCTATACCTTATAGGTTATATCATAGGAACAATCAAAGTAAAAGAGCTCTTTGATATATCTATAGAGGGTATGACGGAAATGTCATATATAGAGCCGGCAGTAAGACGAATTAAAGAGATTAAGAGCGCAGTTCTTCAGGAGGGTGAAGACACGGAGCTTAAGAGCTATGACATAGAATTTAACCATGTATCATTTTCCTATGACAAAGCTACTAAGGTGCTTAAAGATGTGAGTTTTACAGCAAAGCAGGGTGAAGTCACAGCCCTTGTGGGGGTATCAGGTTCAGGTAAAACCTCTGTCTTAAGAGTAGTATCAAGGCTTTATGACTATGATGGAGGCAGCATACTGATTGACGGAAAAGACATTAAAAATATATCGACGGATTCTTTATTTAAGAAGATATCCATAGTCTTCCAGGATGTGACGCTCTTTAATACCAGCATACTTGAAAATATAAGGCTTGGTAGAGAAAGTGCAACTGATGAAGAGGTAAAAGAAGTGGCTATTCTTGCTAATTGCTTGGACTTTATAGAAAAGCTGCCTGAGGGATTTAACACCAAGGTGGGTGAAAATGGTACTGAGCTTTCTGGCGGAGAAAGACAGAGGTTATCGATAGCAAGGGCATTTCTTAAGGATGCACCTATTCTTATACTTGATGAAATATCTGCAAGCCTTGATGTAGACAATGAGAAAAAGATTCAGGATAGCCTAAATAAGCTTATAAAGAATAAGACAGTCATCATCATTTCTCATAGGTTAAAGTCCATAGAAAATGTGGATAAAATAGTTGTTATTGATGATGGCAGGGTTGAAACAGCAGGAACTCATAAGCAACTTTTAGAACAATCAAAGGTATATAAAAATCTTATTGAAAAAACTAACTTGGCAGAAGAATTTAGTTATTAAGGGGGATAGAGATGAAAGAAAATAAGTTAAAAATAAAGGATTTGGTGACTATAGGAGTATTTGCGGTAATATATTTTGTATTTATGTTTGCTGTGGGTATGATGGGAGTGATACCTATTCTCTTCCTTATATATCCTACTATACTGGGGATTGTAACCGGAACAATTATTATGCTTTTTATGGCAAAGGTACAAAAGCCTTGGGCACTGTTTATACTTGGGATGATTTCGCCTATTATTATGCTTTTAGGCGGCCACACTTATGTTGTTGTCCTTCACTCACTGGTGGTGATGTTTATAGCTGAGATGATTAGAAGAGCTGGTGGATATAAGTCTCTTAAGTTCAATATGCTTGCATTTATGGTATTTAATACTTGGATTTGCGGTTCTCTTATGCAGATGCTTTTGGCAAGAGAAAAGTATATTGAATTATCTATGATGATGGGCAAGGAATATGTGGATGCTCTGATAGAACTTATCACCTATCCTCATATGGCGCTTGTTTATGCAGGCGCTCTCATTGGAGGCCTTATAGGAGCGTACATTGGTAAAATCTTACTTAAAAAACATTTTACGAAAGCAGGTATTGCCTGATGTTTTACAATCAGAATAACAGGCTCAATCCCAACCCCATAACCAAATTTATAGCGGTAATTCTACTTGGTATGGGAGTGGCGCATTCTATGAATCACTACTTGGAATGGGCGGCAGTACTTACCATTTCTACAATGTACTTTATAAATGGACTTATAAAGGACGGGATAAAGAACATCCTTGTATTTGGAGTCTTGTTTTTCGTGCCAAATTTCAGTGTGCTTGCTACATTTCCACTTGTTTTGAAGATGCTTCTTTCCCTGGTTTTTGTATGCAGGATGTTTTATCTTCCGTATTCCGCAGGGAAATATATGATAAAAACCTCAGATGTGGGAAGTATCATTTCGTCCATGGATGCTCTTAAAATACCAAGCACCGTATCCATACCGATAACTGTTATGTTTCGCTTCTTTCCGTCATTTGCAGAGGAGAGAAATAATATCAAGATGGCGATGAAGATAAGGGGAATAGATACCAAGAATCCTGTTAAATACCTGGAATACGTACTTGTTCCCCTCCTCATCATATCATCAAACATAGCTGATGATATAGCAAAGGCAGCAGAAACCAAATGTATTGCAAACCCGATAAAGAAAACCAGATATATATCTGTAGGTATAGGTTTGATTGATTTAATTTATATCAGTTTAATAACACTGATTGTTGGTGGAGGTTGGATATGCTGACTATAGAGAATTTATCGCTGTCTTACGGGACAGATAGCAAGGTTTTAAGCGATATTACCTTGAAAGTGAAGGATGGAGAATGTGTGTTGCTCACAGGAGAGAGCGGAAGTGGGAAGTCTTCTGTTATAAATTCCATCAACGGCTTAGCCTTTGAATACGAAAATGCTCAAATATCAGGAAGTATTAAGGTTGGTGAAAAGGAGATTAAAAACCTTGAACTCTATGAAATATCTCTTATGATAGCCAGTGTTTTTCAAAACCCTAAGACACATTTTTTTAATGTGGATACCACTCTTGAACTTCTGTTTTATCTTGAGAATATAGGGCTTGATAAAAAAGAAATGGAAAGCCGAATGAATGAGATGTTAGATGTTTTTAAGATAGATCATCTTTTGGGGCGTAGTATATTTGAGCTTTCAGGAGGAGAAAAACAGATTTTATGTGTTGCTGCTGCTTATATATCGGGGTGTAAAATCATTGTTCTTGATGAACCCTCATCTAACTTGGATGAGAATTATATTGATATCTTAAAAGAAATGCTTATCATTCTTAAAAATAAAGGGATAACCCTAATCCTTGCAGAACACAGGATTTATTATCTAATGGATGTAGCAGACAGAATAATTATCATTCAAAACGGAAGAATAGCGAGAGAGTACACTGCACTGAGCTTTTTGTCGGTTACGGACGCTGAGATAGCTGGTCTTGGACTTCGCTCAAGGTATAAAACAGTCTTAAATAAGCCTAAAAACGATGGTGGCAAAGACCTGATAATCAAGAAACTTTCCTTTAATTTTGCCAACAAGGGAGAGCTTGAAGTGGATGATGTATCCCTTGATTTTGGGAAAATATATGGAATCATCGGAAAGAATGGTTGTGGCAAGTCAACCTTTTTGAGTGTGATGACAGGGCTTTTGGAAAAGGGAAAATGTGAAATAGAATATGATGGAGAAGCTTTAAGCAGGAAAGAAAGACTTAAACAGTCTTCGCTTGTTATGCAGGATGTCAATTATCAGCTGTTTGCCGATTCGGTTGAAGAGGAAATGAGGCTTGGAGTAAAGAAGATTGAAGAAGATAGGATTAATCAGGTATTGTCGGGGCTTGGACTTGCCAAACTAAGGGACAGGCATCCTATGAGCCTTTCGGGCGGTCAAAAGCAAAGGGTTGCGATAGCTTCTGTTCTCTGCAAAAACTCGAGATTCATATTCTTTGACGAGCCAACAAGTGGAATGGATTATAAGAATATGCTCAAAATATCAAAACTGATAAAGAGTATGAAAACAGAGGATAACATCATCTTTATCGTATCACACGACACAGAGCTCTTAAATGAGGTTGCTGACAGTATACTCTGTCTGCAGGATTATAGGATATACAATTAGATGAATGAGTGACTGATACCCTAAGCCTGATAGCGGTTTGGGGTATTATTTTGTAAATGGTTGCCTTTAGTTTGAAGTGAGTTTGAAGTAACTTCAAAGTGGATTGATGTAAATAATTGTGACACCGAATCCTGCTTAGCAGGATTTTTTATCTAAAACGACGAAGTGATTCTAGCATTTCAGTTCTACTTATTAGGTTATATTGTTTGTTACTCTACAGATTTCAGTGCTTCGAGCATATTGACTTTCTTAAGATGTTGGTTCACAAAGATCCCCAGACCTGTCAGAATGACAATGACTACAAGTGTTGGAACGGCATAGATGAGCCAGCCAAGACTTGGATTGAACATGATATTTTCAGGAGGGATAACATCTACCATGTATTGATGCAGTCCAAATCCAACCCCGAATCCAACCAAGATACCAATGAGTGAAAGATAAATTGTTTCTCGATAGATGTAGAGCGTCACTTCTTTATTAAAGAAACCTAGAACCTTAATAGTTGATAATTCACGAATACGCTCTGCCACATTGATATTAGTTAGGTTGAAGAGAACTACTAAAGCAAGGAGTATAGAAACACCAATCAATACTGCCATAACACGGTTAAGTGAGTTGACAATGGTCTTGATTTGTGCTTTTTGACTTGTATTCTGAACAACGCCTGTTACACTATCAAGCTTCATAAATTGACTTGCTGTTTTCTCAACATTTTTATCTGAGTGATTCTTCAGTGTAAGAATATTAGCATTCTGATTAGCTTTTTCACCGAAAGCATTCTTATAAGTCGTTTCATTCATAAAGATGAAGTGTCCCATGTACATCTCAGAAATACCAGCAACTTTGAGTTTAATGTCCTTGTCCTGACTAATTTGAACGGTTAAATAATCACCTACAGAAACACCGGCTAGGTCTGCCAACTTCTCAGAGATAATAATCCCTTTGTCTGTCAAATCTAGTTTTTGACCAGTTTTACGATCATCGAGTTTGATGAAATTTTGAAGAGTGTTTTTATCTTTGTCTTGGATGACAAGTGTTGTGATATCTTGACTATCATTATGACTTCCTACATCTTTTGATAGTGTTTCGTAATGAATAGAAAGATGCTCCTTGACATTGTTTTTGTTTATTAATTGTTGTAAGTTTTCTTTTTCTTCCCTAATTGTCAAGTCAAGTGCAACAAAGATGTTCCTCTGATTAAGTGAGTATCTTTCAAGCTGTTTGAGTTAGCTCAAACAGCTTTTTTGCGGACTGATAGCCATGAATTCGTCTAGGTCTTTCATTGATAGCCTTTGTATAGTCCTCTAAAAGATTCTGATTTAGTTCTTTTAACGAACACCCCTTCGGAATGAACTCTCTTAGTAGTCCATTGAAATTCTCATTTGTACCTCGTTCATAAGATGAATAGGCATGTGCAAAATAAACATCTAATCCCTCTATCTTACTCAATGATGAAAATTCGTTTCCATTATCTGCAGTTATGGACTTAATGGGATAAAGTTTCATACACTCTAAGACTGCTTGATTGACATACTCTGCTTTCTTTTCCACGAGTTTCTTTGTGACAGCATAGCGTGTTTGTCGTTCTACCAAGGTTAGAATAGAAGGTTCTCCTATTGTCTTTCCACCCAGAACAGAATCGATTTCCCAATCTCCAAAACGGGAACGATTATTGATTTCTTCTGGCCTTTCTTCAATTGACTTTCCTAGATGTTTCTTGGTAGAGGGGCGCTTGGTAAATTTCTTACGGATCCGCACTGCTCTTGGCAAATCAATGACCTTAATCTCTAACAATCCTTGATGGATATAGTTATAGAGCGTCTTGGTTGAAGGAACAACTGCATCTACATGTTGGAGTCTATAGGTATGAACAAAGGTATCCACGCTATGCACCCTTGGTTTCTCTCTCATTGCTTCTGTAAATGCTCTCAGAAAGTCATCCGATACGGAATCCAGTTTCAAATAATAGCTGGCTTCTCTAGCATGACGATAACGGTTATGAGCAGCATCTGCATAATAGTGTTGGTAATAGACCTTTTGCCCATTTACTTTTTTCACTTGTGTTATGGAACCACGATTAATTTCACGAGTAATAGTAGAGCGATTTCTCCCTAGTCTACGAGCAATCTCAGCAGGTTTGAGTCCTACGCTTAAATAAGCTTCAATTTCCCCTCGCTCAGCTTCAGATAAGTGCTTGTATGATTGATTTGTGGTAGAATAATTAGTGGACATGTTCATCTTCCTTTATACTGTTTTTCGCAACTCTAGTATATCAGATGAACATGTCTTTTGTGTTGCACTTCATTTTACAATAGGGCTTTTCTTTTTCTTGCTCATTAAGATTATTCTTATTAGCTACAATCATATCGTAACGAATGATGTTAGGGAATTGTCGAGTGTTAAGGTCTCCGATAGAAGAACGAATACCAAGTCCAGCAAAAAGAAGAGCGATTGAACCGCAAACACCGAAAATAGTCATGAACATCCGTTGCTTGTAGCGGAAAATATTACGGGCAGTTACTTTTTGTGTAAAGCTCATTCGTTTCCAGAGAGGGCTGATGCGCTCAAGAAGAATCTTAGAACCTGATGTTGGAGGTTTTGGAAGAAGAAGTTGAGCTGGCTTTTCACCTAATTCGCGTTTAGCAACCACAAAGGCAGGAAGAACAGCGGACAAGAGAGCAAGAATAATAGCTAGAACAGTTTTAAAAGGATAGAAGTGTAGCTCAATTGGTGCGATTAGGATACTCTTCTTAAAGCCACTGTATATGATGGAAGGAAGAAGAATGTGCCCAGTAGCAACACCAATTGTAGTACCTATCATGCTGGTTAAAAATCCATAAATGAGGAATTTACGGATGATGTCCTTATTTTGGTAACCAAGAGCTTTGAATGTTCCAGCCTTAATACGTTCCTCTTCAACGAAGCGCCCCATCGTTACGAAGGTTACCAAGGCAGCAATAAAGTAGAGGATAACAGGAAAGATATTACTTAGATTCCGAAAAGCAGAAGCATTAGTCTCATAGGAAACGTAACCTTGTGACCAAGGAGCTTCACTACGAGTGTAGACATCATAGCTTGGTTCAGCAATGCTATCGATTTTTTCTTGAGCTTCCTTTATCTGCTCCTTCTTTTTATCGATTTCATCTTGTGCTTGTGTCAATTGTTCTTGGACAAGAGGATTCTTATCTTGACCGCTGGCTTTCGCTTGTTCTAGTTTCTTGTTAAGTTCAGTCTCTGCCGTTTGAAGTTGACTTGTTTGTTGGTCAATCTTAGCCTGTGGATCAGCTTTTAATTCTTTCAAACGGTTAGCAGGTTGATTTTTTACTAATTTTTCGAGCTCATTTTCGTGTTTGGAAACCTTGTCAGTGTAATCCTGGGTATAGGGGTTAGCACTATGGACGTCTTTGTAAGCTAAGCGTGCAATCATGTAGACGTCGGAATCAAAACTAGATTCAGGAACTACCGCATAACCTTTGAGTTCCCCACTACCAGCTGTCGATGAACCGAGGTCAACACTTGATAAGATTTCAGAAGACTGAACAAAGCCAGTGATGGTAAAGGTGTGTTCTTTTAAGACATCCTTACCATTGTCACCCTCTTTTTCAGAAAACGAGATCTTGTCACCTATCTTATATTTGTCTTGATAGACTGAAGAAAGAGCAATTTCACCTTGCTTACTTGGAAGTTTTCCTTTTACAACCTCATAAGTTGAGATATCTTTTGGTTTTGAAAATAGTCGAAAGGCATCAGTGGAGTCTTTCAGAACGACATCTTTAAAGTAACCGTACTCAATGTTTGCCTCTGAAGAGACTTGATTTAGGAGGTCTTGATCCGACTGGTTAAGTCCATAGCTACCAGTAACTGTGAGGCCAGCAGTTTGGTGTTTAGTGAAATAGCTTGTTCCCGTGTGTTGCATATCAGGTGTCGTCACCTTTAGACCCACAAGAGCGAAAGAACCCAAGGCCATGAGTGAAGCAATAGAACCCACCCGTCCTTTAGAACTAGAGAAAGACTTTCTGATATCTTTCCAATAAGTTTTACGATTCATGAGACATCCTTTCTAGTACTCGAGGCTATCAATATATTGTGGAGTTGCATTGAGTTCAATACTTTGAACACGCGCATCATGCATACGAATCACACGATCAGCAATCGGAGCAAGCGCCCCGTTGTGAGTGACAATGATAACAGTAGCTCCTTCATTGCGAGCCTTATCTTGGAGAATCTTCAAGACCTGTTTTCCAGTATTGTAATCCAGGGCTCCTGTAGGTTCGTCACAGAGGAGAATTTTAGGATTTTTTGCGACGGCACGAGCAATAGCTACTCGTTGTTGTTCACCACCAGACAATTGTGCAGGGAAGTTGTTGATGCGTTTCCCAAGACCAACATCAATCAAAGTTTGTTCCGCATCTTTAGCATCCGCGACAATTTCAGAAGCCAACTCTACATTTTCTTTGGCCGTTAAGTTTGAGACCAAGTTATAGAATTGAAAGACGAATCCGACATCGTCTCTGCGATAAGCTGTTAATTGCTTCGCATTATAATTGGAGATGTCTTTCCCATCGATAATGACTTTTCCTTCATCGTTGGTATCCATACCACCAAGAATATTGAGAACAGTTGATTTTCCTGCGCCTGAAGAACCGAGTATAACCACTAACTCCCCTTTTTCGATCTCGAATGTGATATCATTGTTTGCGATGATTTCCACATCACCTGTTTTATACCGTTTGTAACTATGTTTCATTTCAATATACGCCATGTGTATTTGTCTCCTTTAAAAGTTATCGGCTGCTAAAACAACAACCTGTTGAATGATTACGAACGTTATTTTATGATTTTTTTAATACGATTGCTACAACAAAAAACAACAATGTGTTGAAATAACGAAGAAAATATGATAATCATAACTGAAAATTCCAGATGATAGTTGACATTTTCAAAATTCGAGATATACTTTAATCAACAATATGTAGAAATAAGGGGTTCGTATGCAACAGAGACAAACGACAACTAAGTCAGATATTAAAGAAGCCTTCATTCAGCTTCTGGCTACAAAAAGTTTAGAGGATATAACGATTAGTCAGTTAACTAAAAAAGCGGGTGTTAACCGCTCGACATTTTATCTGCACTATCTAGATAAACAGGATTTTTTAGAGCAATTAAAAGAAGAAACCATAACGACGGTTCGTATGATTTTGAGGAAAGAAACCTTTTATCCCAAAGAAGCCTTAGAAGCCATCTTGTCTTATTTCCAAGAGAACAGTGCTTTTTTTGCTGAAATTGCAAAAAATCCAAGCTTTCGTTTTGCAGACAACATTCGTTCTTTTATCTTGGGGATGATTGAGTCTACGCCACGTTCTCGACCAGTCATTGTGGCAGCTTATCAAATGCCGGAGCGCTATGCTATTACCATGTATGTTTCTGGTTTGACAGGACTTATTGTCGACTGGATTATCAATGGGACTCAAGAAAGCCCCCAACAATTGACCAAGATTATACTAGGTTCTCCAGGGATGGAGTGGTTTCAGGGGTAAGGTGTAGATGGACAAGAAATAATTTAATTTGATACTTTACTAAATTTTCTACACTCACTTGTAGTTTTAAAACAAGGTTAACAATTTAAGGAGCTGAACTTATCAATGAATCAATATACCATCCAACAATTTATCGTCGATGCTTTTACAGATACCGTTTTTAAAGGCAACCCGGCTGCTGTTTGCCTTTTGGATAAATGGCTGTCAAATGATACCTTACAGAATATCGCTAAAGAAAATAATCTTTCTGAGACAGCTTTTACGGTTAAAAATGGTGACCACTATGAATTACGTTGGTTTACTCCCGGTGGGGAAATCGATTTGTGTGGCCATGCTACCTTGGCAACGGCCTTTGTTCTCTTTCGATTTATTGAAAAGGATGCTGAAAGTCTAACTTTTGCAACACAGAGTGGGGAACTTTTAGTTACCCAAAAAGATGAGTACTATGAGCTGAATTTTCCAGCATACTCCATGCAACAGGTTGCAGTCACAAGTGAGATGGAAGAAGCAATCGGGGTCCGTCCACTTGAAGCATGGCTTGGAAGAGATCTAGTTTGTATCTTGCCACATGAAAATGATGTCATCTATGCAAGTCCAGATTTTGATAAAGTAAAAGCTTTAGATGGGCTCCTCCTGAATATCACTGCAAAAGGAAGCGAGTATGATACTGTGACTCGAAGTTTTGCCCCAAAATTATCAGTCAAGGAAGATCCAGTCTGTGGCTCAGGACACTGTCATGTCATTCCTTTGTGGGCTAATAAGTTGGCACAAGCTGAATTTAGGGCTTACCAAGCCTCTGAAAGGAGTGGACTGCTCTTTTGTCGTTTAGCAGGAGATAGGATTTACCTTGCAGGAAAGGCTGCCCTTTATAGTCGTGGTGAGATTTATGTGACAAACTAGATTTCTTCTTGTAAAAAAATGAAAGTACTAGCAATAACCGTTAAAGTAAATATAAAAACAAACGATGTCTAGCTCAGCTAGGCATTTTAAATTTCACAACATTTTTTGAAGAATTTTCAGAATAGACTTGACAATTTTGAAAATAAGCGTATGATAAGACTATGAACTTTTAAAAATAGTAATTTTACTATATTAACTCATGTCGACTACGGTTGGTATGGTGAAGTGACTAGATGGTTCTAATAACTATTCTATAGAGCGTTGCGTCCGAAAGTCATTCCTGACACGGCTCTTTAAAAACAAAAGGAGAAGATTATGAAAACAGAACCGATTCATCGTACCAGTATGTGGAAATTTAAGTTAAGTGCTGCCACCATGACTTTGATTCCCGCTGCCGTGGGGATTAACTATGTTGCCAAAGCCTTGGCGGAGGGGTTAAAGTTGCCCGTTTGGCTGGGGTCTTTGGGAACCTTTCTTGCCAGCATGTTGGCTGGGCCGGTTGCCGGTGCCATCAGTGGTTTCATCAACAACGTGATCTATGGGCTGACCTTATCGCCAATTTCAACCGTGTATGCGATTACCAGCATCGGAATTGGGATTGCTGTCGGAGTTTTGCACGCCAATGGGTGGTTCTCGTCAGCGCGACGAGTATTTGTTTCTGCTATTATTATTGCCTTCGTTTCAGCTGTCATTTCAACGCCACTCAACGTCATCTTTTGGGGTGGTCAGACCGGTATCGCTTGGGGTGACTCATTGTTTGCGGTAATGGTCGCCAATCATGCACCAGTGTGGCTGGCCTCATTTACCGATGAGTTTGTCTTGGATATTTTGGATAAAGTCTGCGTGGCCTACCTGGCATTCTTCATCTATCGTCAGCTGCCGAAGCGGATGGTGCACTTCTTTAGCGGTGTTAAATGATGACTGATCAAACATTGATTTCTGGAGCGCCACAGGTCAAGCTCAAGTGGTACCAGGTGATCGATCCGATTACTAAGCTCTTGTTCATCTTGGACATGACGTTGTTGAGCTTTGCCAGTATGAATATATTGCTTCAGGCCGGATTAATTCTTGTCGCAACACTGCTATTGTTATTTTCCAAATTGAGTTCTACCATCTTTAAGGCGCTGGGATTCAGCCTGTTTCTGATTTGCACCATGCTGATCATCCAAGGGTTATTTTACAGTCGGAATCAAACTGTGCTGTTTTCTGTGCTTGGGGTGTCGTTCTACAAAGAAGGCCTGATTTACGCCACTACTCTGGGTTGTCGAGTATTGGTGATTATTTTGACCAGTGGCTTTTTTATGGTGACCACGAGTATTTCAGAAAACGCGGCCTATTTGGAACTGTCCGGATTGTCTTATAAAACCGTCTACGTTCTGATGTCGGTGTGTTATATTTTGCCGGAAATGATGCGAAATATGCGGAAAATCCAGCAGGCACAAAAAGTTCGCGGAACCAATCCGCAAAAAACGTTGATTCAGAAATTAAAGTCAGTCCTGCCGGTTCTAATTCCATTGGTGATTAAGACCTTGGATCAATCGATGACGCGGTCGATTTCTCTCCAACTGAGAGGTTTTGATAATCTCAACCGGACTGTCAGAACCTCCCAGCGCGTGTATCGCCTGTCGCGGACGCTGCACATTGGTCTGACTGGATTGGCAATTTTATTGATTGGGTGGAAGATATGGACGAAGATAAACGGATTGTAATTGAAAATTTGACTACCCGTTATCCGGGTACTGAGCAACCACAACTGCGTCAGATTAACGCGGAGGTTCATACCGGCCAGGTGGTTGGGATTATCGGGAATAGCCACTCCGGCAAATCGACTTTGTGCCATGTGCTAGCAGGGGTCATTCCCAAAATTATGTCTGCTGAGATTGAGGGCGACTGGCACATGTTTGGCCAGCGAGTGTCCGACAATTGGCCCGTTTATAATGCCATGAATGGAGTTGTACTGCAAAATCCAGCTGGCCAACTAAGCGGGTTGGCAGACACGGTTGCCGATGAAATCGCCTTTGACTTGATTAATCAGGGAATGGCTGAAGGACTGATTCAAAAACGGGTTGAAGAAGTTGCCACGCAAATGGGGCTGATTGAACAGCTGAATTTGCGTCCCGAGAGCCTTTCCGGTGGTCAGAGCCAGCGGTTGGCAATTGCCACGGCGATTGCGGCTAACCCGGCTGTTTTGATTATGGATGATCCGACCAGTCAGATGGATCCCCTTGGCCGCCGACAATTTTTTCAATGGCTGGCCCAAGTCAAAGAGACGACTGTCTTCATTGTCACCAGTGAAATTGACGATTTGTGCGAAGTCGCCGACGTTGTGTGGGTGCTGCACGAGGGTCAAATGGTAGCCCAGGGCAGGCCGGGTGAGGTGTTTAATCATTTAGCAGCTGACTGGCAGATTCCAGCCCCGACAATCCAGCAACTTGCTCAAAAAATGGATTGGCACTTGGCTGATGGCCGGTATCCGGTGAATTACGCTGATCTGAAGGAGGTTCGTTATGTCCACAATTGAACTGAACAACCTGACGTTCACTTATCCGGAACGGCCCTTTAGCTTGGATGTTGAAGACAAACACTTCGCCGATCCGATGGTGGCGATTGTCGGCCAAAATGGTGCCGGCAAATCAACGCTCTTCAAATTGTTGACGGGCTTGCTGACACCACAAACCGGTGTGATTAAGATCGATGGAGAAAATTTTAATGATCTTAAACCAGTCGAAAAGTTACTGAAGGTTGGAATTACTTTTCAAAATCCTGACGATCAGCTTTTCAACCCGACCGTTCAACGAGAGGTGGAGTGGAGTGTCGCGCAGGTCATGGATGACCAAGACACGATTACGAGGCGGGCTTTAGCGGCTCTAAAAAGAGTTGGCTTGGATGATAAAACAGCTGAAAGTCCATATGACCTGTCATTGTCGGAACGCAAGCTGTTGAGCGTTGCCACAGTTTTGGCAGTGGATCCGGCGATTTATTTATTTGATGAGCCGATGATGTCGCTTGATTGGGAAAGCCGGCGCAAGTTGACCGCAATTTTTCATGAGTTGGCTGATTCGGGCCACCAAGTTGTGACCATCACCCATGACATGGATTGGGTCGCCGCCGAGTTTGAGTCGGTGTATGTTATGGAACACGGGAAGTTTGGCTTCGCCGGCAGTCCACGGGAATTGTTCAGCGATCACGAACTTGTCCAGCGAGTGGGATTACTACCACCGCGGATTATGGACATAGCGGAGTCGATGGGTGATTCACAGACATATTTATCGGTTGATGATTATTGCCAGAAAAATCGAGATGTATAGAAAAAGTCACCTCTGCGGGTTTTCCAGGTTGAAGGATTAACTTCAGCTTCTGGCAAGAACTCACATGGGTGACTTTTGTGTTTAATAACGTTTCATGATCATCGGGTGCTTCCTCAGATGACTCGGTTTGATTTTACTTTGTTTCATGGTCATAATCATATACCATTTCTTCGGTTCTTTATATATATTCCTCGAATGGTCTCCATCCCCTTAATCGTGGATGAGGCAGTCCGGAGACTTCGATAAAATTTATTCCGTCGCTTAATTGGCCTATGATCTTGTTCTATTAAATTGTTCAGATACTTCACAGTTCGATGTTCTGTTTTGGTGTATAATCCGTTTCTCTGTAACTTTCTAAATGCAGATCCTATAGAGGGTGCTTTATCTGTTACGATGACTCTAGGTTGTCCAAATTGTTTATGGAGTCGCTTTAAGAAAGCATACGCCGCCTGAGTATCTCGTTTCTTTCGTAACCAGATATCCAATGTTAAACCGTCCGCATCAATCGCTCGATAGAGATAATGCCAACGCCCCTTAATTTTGATATAGAATTTCATCCATTTTCCACGAATAGAAGGACTGTTTATTTTTCTTTTTCCAGAGATGATAGAGGATTTTACTGTATTCTTGAACCCACCGATAAATCGTAGTGTGACAACATTTATTCCACGGTCATAAAGCAATTCCTGAACTTCACGATAGCTCAGATTGTAACGTAGGTAATAACCAACAGCGACAATGATGACGTCTTGTTGGAATTGTTTGTCTTTAAAATGATTCATCTCTCAAGCCTTACTAACCTTTTTTCTGTTCTTTGAGAAGCTGAAGGTCGTGCCAGTAACTATCTCTTTGGTTTGATTAATTCCGTCATTTATTTGGTGCTTGCCCTACAAAAAGGCTTTTACGGTGAGGTCTTGACAACTCTTTACTTCACAGCCATGCAGCCGATTGGTCTTTTGGTATGGATTTATCAAGCCCAGTTCAAAAAAGAACAACAAGAATTTGTTGCCCGTAAGTTGGATACGGTTGGATGGACCAAGTACCTATCAATTAGTGTGCTTTGGTGGCTAGCTTTTGGTCTTATTTACCAATCAATTGGAGCTAATCGCCCTTATCGTGATTCTATTACTGACGCGACAAACGGTGTCGGTCAGTTCTTGATGACAGCTGTTTATCGTGAGCAATGGATTTTCTGGGCTGCCACTAATGTTTTCTCTATCTACCTCTGGTAGGGAGAAAGCCTTCAAATTCAAGGAAAATACTTCATTTACCTTATCAACAGTCTCGTTGGTTGGTACCAATGGAGTAAGGCAGCTAAGAAAGCTTAGTACTTATGTTTATCAATTATTAAGAGGATCCAGAAGGGTCCTCTTTTTGAGTTTATTTCTCTTATGTAGAAGCTAGTGACGATGCTTATCACATTTAGAATAAAGATAGTAATGTACGTTTACCTAAATCCTTAAAAAGACCTAGATTGGTACTCTAGGCCTTTTTGTATTGTATTATAGAAGTGAGAATCACATGTTATTGGAATAGAAATAGCCAAACATATAGCAAAAAAGTAATAATCAAGTCAATGACAAAACGAATTTGGTGGTGTGATTTATTGAATTTTTTGTTATTTTGACCATTCAGGAGAGCGCCCCCGCAAATTGTCGAGCTAGCAAATAGCCATATATAAAATGCTAAGGTACGATTTACCATAACAAGGAGAAGTGCTAAGATACCAACAATGGCACCTATTATAATAAATCCAGTTCCTAAGCTTTTTTTGCCTTTTAGAATAGCTGATACAGCTGCAGCAAGATGAAGCAGGACAAAAGCAAGAGCTAAGAAGACAGTGATGATGGTTAAGATGAGATAAAGTGACATAGATGTTTCCTTTCTAGGATAACCTGAGTGCTATTTTTTATGATTGATTTTATTAAGAATCATAAATGATACTACAAGATTTAAAACGATAACCAATAAGGTAAAAAGAGAGTATCCAAAGAGTTCGATGGGAATGTTAGGGTTGAGATAGTATAGAGAAAACCAACTCGTTAGAATGCCCGTTAATAATCCAGGAACATAATTTCGAAGGACAATTGTCTGAATCAGATGTCCGAAAACATGGTAGATATAAGCAATTACAATGGTTGTGTAAATAGTATAGTTGTTAAACCAGTAACTAAGAAAAAGTGATAAAAGTAGGATAAGAAATTGCTCCAAGACAATAGCATTGAAGGCAAAAGGCGTGTAATAAGACAGGATTCGATTGTTTGGAAACTGTGTCGATAGTTTCTTGATAAAGGATGGCATCCATATGATTTCTTCCAGTTCGTGAAGCATGAATAAACTCGGAAAAAGCAAATAAAATTGTAGGGGAGACATTAAAGCCAGTCCTTTCTAGATAACATGAGGTTCATTTAGAACTTGCGTACAGTATCTCCAAATAAAACTGGACCACTTCTTGTCCGCTATAGGACTTTCCATTTTTTAACCACCAGCTGAGAGTTTCAATGAAGTGACTGACGACCAGATGCTTAAGGTAAGAGTGCGGAATGTTGGGGTGAGCTTTAATCAGTTCGTCGGCCACCATTGGGTAGACATCGTGTTCCAGCTCTTTTCGCAGCTGCCGGATAAAATAATCATTTTTGGAGAACAAGAGACTGGTCACGTGGTCTTGATTTTTCTTGAAGTGCTGAAAGATATGGGCTAAGTAGTCTTGAGGTGAGAGGTGTTGAGCACGTTCAAACAAGTGGTGAAAGAGTTTTTGACAGAGTTCATCCAATAATAATTCCTTACTCTCGTAATGACTATAGAAGGTCGATCGCCCGACATCAGCGAGGTCAATGATTTCTTGAACCGTTATGGTTTCATATCCTTTTTGGTTGAGTAACTGTAAAAAAGCACTATAGATAGCTTTTCGAGTCTTAGTAATGCGACGATCTTGAGCTGGCATATGGACAATTTGAACAAACTGTTCAATAACGTACATAGAGAACGGTTTGGTTCTATCCTTTCTGTTGATAGTATTGGATAATAGATAAAGAAGAGAAGAGATAATAGTCTCATTTCTCAGAATATCTATAGAAATAAATGTTTGACGCAGTAGCTAGTTGGTCTCTTTTTCGCTCTTTGGCTCCGAAGAGTACCTAATCAGCTTTTCAATGCTGGGAATACGAATAATTTTTTATAAAAATTTATTCTGTCCCACTCCCATTATCATTATATCAAAGGATTAAGTAATATGAAGACAAAACAAGCAGTCTGGTTGGCTTTTTTATTGAATCTAAGCTTTGCCATTGTTGAGTTTATTGCGGGTGGGATTTTTGGATCCAGTGCGGTCCTGGCTGATTCCGTCCATGATTTGGGAGATGCGATTGCTATTGGGATTTCAGCCTTTTTGGAGTGCATTTCAAATCGTGAAGAAGATAGCCACTATACCTTGGGCTACAAGCGTTTCAGCCTCTTAGGTGCCATGGTGACCGCTGTGATACTGATGACAGGGTCTGGCATGGTGATTTTGGAAAATACGGTCAAACTCTTTCACCCCCAACCTGTCAATGAAGAGGGACTTCTCTGGCTTGGAATCATTGCCATCAGTGTAAATGTCTTAGCAAGTCTTGTGATTCGTAAGGGACAAACCAAGAACGAATCCATTCTCAGCTTGCACTTTTTGGAAGACACCTTGGGTTGGGTGGCCGTCATCCTGATGGCGATTGTTCTAAGATTTACCGACTGGTATATTCTGGATCCGCTCCTGTCCCTTGCCATTTCCTTCTTTATTCTATCAAAAGCTATTCCACATTTTTGGAGCACGCTCAGGATTTTCCTAGATGCCGTACCAGAAGGGGTAAACATCCAGAAAATCAAGACGGATTTGGCAGAGTTGGACCATGTCGCTAGTATTAACCAGCTCAATCTTTGGACCATGGACGGCTTGGAAAAGAATGCCATTGTCCATGTTTGTCTGGAGCATGTCAAGCATATGGAGGTCTGTAAAGAATCTATCCGTACCTTGCTCAAAGAAAGGGGCTTTCAAAATGTTACCATTGAGGTGGATGAAGACCTGGCAACCCACCGAGCCCATAAGCGCAATATCGAAGAGCTGGAAGCAGAAAGTGAGCAGGAACACCATCATTAAGGATTGCTTTTTAAACTCTTAGAAGCTTCTCTAGGAGTTTTTTTGATACTAAGTTAACTAAAGTAAGCCTTTTCATGATAAAATAGAACAAACGTGGAACAAGGAGTAATTATGAGTAAAAGAGCTGTATTGATGATGACTTTTGGGTCCCCAGAAGAGATTACCTATGAAGGAGTAGCAGAATTTTTCACAAATATACGCCGTGGGGTACGTCCTGAACTGTATGAAATTCAGACTTTATATGACAATTATGTCCGAATCGGTGGAACGCCGCTCCAAAGGATAACAAAGGAAGAAGTGGACTTGGTTGCTACTGCTCTTGGAAATCAAGCGTCGGTTTACTTTGCCAACAAATTTTCCCGCCCTTTCATCACAGATACGATTAAAGAGATGGAGAATGACGGAATTGAAGAGTGTTTGTGTTTGATTCTAGAGCCCCATTATTCATACTATTCAGTCATGGGCTATGAAAAATTTTTAGAAAGTGATCAAATTAAGTTCCAAATTATCAAGGACTGGTACCGCGAACCTGACCTACTCCACTATTGGGCTGATGAGATCCAAAAGATTTTAGATCAGATTGGAGACGACAGTTATAAGGTGATTTTTTCAGCCCACAGTGTCCCAGTTTTGGCACTAGATTTTGGTGACCCCTATATCGATCAGATTTATGACAATAGTCGCTTGATTGCGGAGATTTTAGGGCTTGAAGAGGAGCAGTACACCAATACTTGGCAGAGTGAGAGTGATATTGGTATTCCTTGGATTAAGCCGGATGTCTTAGAATATCTGCGAGATGAGAGTGACCACCCCGACCACTATATTTTTGTTCCTATTGCCTTTATTAGTGAGCATATTGAGGTTCTTTTTGATAATGATGTGGAATGTAAGGAGCTTTGCCAAGAGCTAGGTGTAGCCTATCACCGACCTCCTATGCCAAATAGCGATTATCGTTTAATTAAGGCCCTTCTTTCAACAATTCAGTCTCATATAGATGGTGACTATAGTTACTATCAACCTCAGCTGGAGACCTTTGATGAGCTGGAAGCTCCTTCTAGCACAGGTCAGATTTTAGATGAGGAAAAGGATATTCAAATGCCCGATTTCGTCAAGAAATTGATTGCTAAAAAAGGTCGCGAAAATGTCAAAATGCCTTATCTGGTCAAGAAAATGCTAGAAAAAAAGTATGGGAAAAAATATGATTAGTTGCTATTGTTTGAAAGTAATTTGGAGGGCTTGATTTGAGCCAGAGCTTAATTAAAAGTGTATACTAACAGTAACTAAAGAAAAAGAGGTAAACATATGAAATCAGCAATTTATACAAAAGCTGGTCAGGTTGGTCTGGCAGAAATTGACCGTCCACAAATTGAGGCTCAAGATGATGCTATTATCCGCATTGTCCGTACCTGCGTTTGTGGTTCCGACCTTTGGAGTTACCGTAATCCCGAAATCGAAGAAGGGCATAGTAATAGTGGTCATGAGGCTATCGGAATCGTCGAAGAAGTTGGTGAGGCTGTCACTACTGTAAAACCATGTGACTTTGTCATCGCGCCTTTCACTCATGGTTGTGGAGAGTGTGATGCCTGTCGTGCCGGTTATGATGGGACTTGTGACCGCCATATCGGCAACAATTGGTCTGGTGGCGTACAGGCTGAGTATATCCGTTTCCATTTTGCCAATTGGGCACTTGTGAAAATTCCAGGTCAACCTTCAGATTACAGCGAAGGCATGCTTAAGTCACTTTTGACTCTTGCTGATGTTATGCCGACCGGTTACCATGCAGCGCGTGTAGCTAATGTGCAAAAGGGTGACAAGGTAGTCGTTATTGGTGACGGTGCTGTAGGTCAATGTGCGGTTATCGCAGCCAAAATGCGTGGTGCCTCACAAATTGTCCTTATGAGCCGTCACCAAGACCGTCAACAAATGGCCTTAGAGTCAGGCGCGACAGCAGTCGTAGCTGAACGTGGTGAAGAAGGAATTGTCAAGGTGCGAGAAATTCTCGGTGGTGGAGCAGATGCTGCTCTTGAATGTGTGGGGACTGAAGCAGCCGTCGACCAAGCTCTCGGTGTTCTCCATAATGGCGGGCGTTTAGGTTTTGTCGGCGTTCCTCATTACAATAACCGTGCTCTTGGTTCAACCTTTGCCCAAAATATCTCAGTGGCAGGTGGAGCAGCCTCAGTTACTACTTATGATAAACAAGTTTTGTTAAAAGCAGTTCTTGACGGTGATATCAATCCGGGTCGTGTATTTACTAATAGCTACAGCTTGGAAGATATTAATCAAGCTTATAAAGATATGGATGAACGTAAGTCTATTAAGTCTATTATTGTGTTTGACTAACGACAAAATTCTAGTAGATGATTTCTACTAGAATTTTTTTAATATAAATCCCAATTCGGAGTTGAAAATTTCTTGGTTCGGGTCAGATAAGAATGCGTAAATAGAACTTCCATTAAAGAACTCATGACCTGGTCGACAGATGGCTTTTATAGGGAGACACCAGACAAGATTTCCTATCGTATTGAAGAGGGCTGTAGCGTTGTAGAGATGGAATGTTCTGCACTTGCATCAGTTGCTCAATTTCGTGGAGCTATTTGGGGCTTACTTCTCTTTACGGCAGATTCCCTTGCGGATATTGACAATTACGATCAACGAGATTGGGGCTCAGAGGCTTTTGATAAGGCTTTGGAGCTTTGTCTGGATATCATTGTCCAGATGTAATCCTAATTCAATAGAAAAAAGAGCATGATTAAAGAATCTTGCTCTATTCGTTTTATAAGCTTTATTTCAAAATATCACGAAGTTCTTGGGTGGTATCAGCTATAAAATCAGGATTTTCTGCCAAAAGAGTTTCGTTTTTCCCAAATCCCCAGGTCACTGCTATTGTTTTGATGCCAACCGTTTTTCCACCGATCAAGTCAAACTTGGTATCACCAACAATGACAGACTGGTCTTTAGGTGCCTGATTTTCAGTAATGGCACGCTGCAAGACATCAGCCTTATGAAAGGCAGTAGGAGTAGATCCATAAATGCCATCAAAATATTCAGTAATTCCAAGGTGTTTGCACATTTCTAGGGCTATAGGCTCATTTTTTGAAGTTGTGATAAAGATTTTCTTGCTAGGATCTTGACTAAGTTGTTGAAGGATTTCTTTTATGCCATCATAGAGGTGAGCCTCCAATTGTCCTTTAGTCTCATAATAGTCACGATAAATTTTTACGGCTTGGGCAGCACCTTCTTCACTAATCTCTTCTTTAAAGGTTACCTCGAGAGGTGGTCCCATAAAGGTGCGAATTTTCTGATCACTAGGAACAGGAAGGCCTAGTCTTTCAAAGGTTTGAACAAAACCATTGTGGATCCCCTCAGAACTATCAACGAGAGTACCATCAAGGTCGAAAAAAATGTATGTGAGTGTCATAGAGTTCTCCAATATAATGTCGTTGGTTTATTATATCATGATAGGTGGGAAATAATCAGATTAAAATAGCTAGGCGTATAAAATATCATCCTACCAATCCAAAAACACCCCAAAATTAAGCTTTTGGGGTGTAAATCACGGGGTGCAATAATTAAGTTATTAACGTAAATGAGGTGTTAGTTACGTTTTGGTTTGACTGCCATGCCTAGGCCGAGTGCCGCACTGATAAGACCAAGTGAAACTAGAGCAGCGGATTGGCTAGAACCTGTTTCTGGGAGTTCTTTATGTGTTGGTTGCAATGGCGTTGGTGCCTCGTAGACCGTACCCTCAACGTAGTATACATTTCCTGGAACAGTTGGTGTTGCTGGTTGCACCGTTTCAGGCTGGTTAGTTGCTTTAGTAACCAAGTGAGTCGTTGCAATGACTTCGTAAGTATCCGTTTGAATACGATAAACACGTCCTTCTTGAACAGTTTCAATCACGTAGTTTGAGAATTGTTTGTTCAAAAGATCGGCGAAATCTTTATCGATATCGAGGTAGAGACCATTCGTTCCTTTTACCAATGGGTCAAAGTCTTTTTCATCATATTTCTTACCAACTACGGTCAAAGAAATCCCAGCATCTTGAAGGGCTTTTAGTGTAGCATCTTTAGTTGGTGTTTTGGGAGTAAGGTCTATATCTTCGTCAGTGACCAAGAAGGCGAAGCGACGATTGTTCTTTCCAGTTCCCCAAGTATAATCAGGTGAAGTTGCAATATGTGATAATGCTGTTGTTGCTTCCTCGTCTGAGCCAGTAGTACGGATGGCTTTTAATTTACCAACAAAAGCGTTCGTATCCGTGGTGAATTTAGAACCTCCGAAATCATGGTAAGTTGTGTTTTTGCTTGATTCATAGTCAACCAAACCAAGACGTGCTTGCACATTTTTAGATTCCAAATCACGCACAAATTTTTCAATGTTATTAGCTACGTCAGTGATATGGCTGTCCATTGAACCAGATTTATCGACAATAAAGACGATGTCAGTAGTTCCCTTGACTTCTTGGCGATTCACCACATCAGCCTCTTTAACAACCTCAACAACAGTCGTTTTATTGACCGTTTCAGTCGTTGTTGCGACATATTCATTTGTTTCTTCAGTTGATGTTGCTGTCTCGCTTGATTTGACAGGCTCTGACTTACCAACAGGTGTGTTCTTGTCAGCAAGCGTTGTTGTTTTAACGGTTGCTGTCGCAGATGCTGTTGCGATAGCCTCAGATCCATCAGTGCTTTCTTTTGCTGTTACCGTTGGCTCTGTAGCATTAACATCGATGCCTACAACATCTCCCACTTTTGCATTTTCTACTGGGATTACCGGCGTATTGGCCTTAGCTTTAATCTCTTCAGTTGCTTTGGCAATAGGTGTTTGAGCTGTTGTTGATTGAGGTGCTGCCTCAGTCGTCGTGGCAGGAGTTGCTGGCGTTGTTGTTGCTGTTTCATCGGCTGATACAGCAGTCCCTGCAAAGATAGTAGCTAGAGCTACAGAAGACAAGATAAGCGATTGCTTACGAAAACGAATCTGTTTTTCCATAATAATTCCCCTTTTTATGAATATAAAAATGATATACTAGCTTCTTTTGAAAAGGTTGTCAATCTTATTTAAGGCTTTTTTAAGTTATTTTTAAATGAGTTTTCAGTGTATTTTAACACATATCTCACCGAAAAAGTACTAATTAGGGAGGTTTAGATTCGTATCGTTTATCTAGTAAATACCATTTCAGACGAGAGAAAATCATTTGTCAGTCACTAACCCTTGAAATACCCGATAAAATATGTTGTAACTTACAAAAAGTAAGACTTCAAAAAGAGACTTTCTACTTAGATTTTAAACATTCAAAGATGATGATATAATCTGACTTTTTTGAGGGTTTACAAGATGCCTTCTTAAAAAATAATAGATGTTTTTTTGCTCAAAGGTTATAGTTATTTTCCGTTAATACATTTTAGGAATCAAAAACACTCAATTCCTTCCAAAAAATCTTAGTCATAGATTGACATTAAAGAAGTTTTAAGATAACTTTAAAGTAACGATTTAATCCGATCTTATCGAGGAGTTGCCATGAAAAAAATAAATCTTCTTTATTTATTAGCTATTCTGGCCATCATTTCTGGTCTTTTACTGTATTACTTGCCAGACATGACGTCTGGACATAATGCAGAGTCAAATAAAACAAGTCAGACTTTTAAGGAGAAGACAATTGTCCATGATTTTGGTACGACAGAGTTGAAAAAAGCTCCAAAACGTATCGTTATCCTCGACAACCTCTATGGTGAAATCTTGGATCCTCTAGATATCACTCCAGTAGGGGCGACAACTGGTCAAGCTGATAGTCAAGAATTTTCAACCCTCTTTAAGAAACAATACAAGGATGCCAAAGTGGTTTCAGTTGGTTGGCAGGGTAATCCAGATTTGGATAAGATTGCTGAGTTAAAACCTGATTTAATCCTTATGACAGGCGAGCAGGAAGACCTCTATGATGAGCTGTCTGAAATTGCACCGACTGTTGGCTACCAAATCAACACCGATGAAAATTGGGACTATCATGAAACCTCTCTTAAGGTGGCAGAAATCTTTGATAAACGTGATGAGATGAAGAAGGATCTCGATAGATTGGATGCTAGGGAGGCCGTTTTCGCGGAGAATGTCAAAGCCAAGTTTGGCAACCAGAAACTGATGTATCTGCGCGTGACTGACAATGACATCCGTTATTATGCTTACGGGCATTTTGGTTATCTCTATGATACTTATCATTTCAATCGAGCGGAAACCTTCAATCCAGATGATATGTTACAAGTTATCGATCCAGATAAACTAAAAGACATTAATCCGGATCTCCTGATTGTTCAAGCAGATTCTCAAGAACTCCTAGATAATAAACTTAAGAATACCCCTGTCTGGACTAGCTTAAAGGCTGTTCAAAATAACAAGGTCATCTATGCTGACTACTCAACCTACATGCTGGGCTTTGGGATTGTCTCCCAAGAAGCTATTATGAAACAGATTTCTGATGAATGGGGATTAAATTAAACTAAAAACGACCGGTAGGGTCGTTTTTCTATGTTCAAAGTAAGTTTAACTGACAAACAAACGTTTAATATGTTTTCTCAAGGCAAAATAGAGCTGAATGGTCATGGGAATCCAAATCAAGGGCTCGCATAGGATAACGCCAAGGTAGCGCATAGAAGGAATGACCAAAAGAACAAAGAGAATTTTTCCAAAAAGCTCAATAAAACTTGAGGTTAAAGGTGTCAGTTTCTTACCAAGACCTTGCAGGCTATTTCTAAAGATGAAGAGCATTCCTAAAATAGGATAAAAGAGAGAACTGATACGGAGGTAGCGACTAGCATTATCAATAATCACAGCATTATTTGAACCAGAGATAAAACCAGCTAAGAAGGGGCTAGCTACATAGAGGAGGACACAAGCAATGACAGACCAAGTTATAGAAACAAGACAAGATTGCTTTAACCCAGCTACTATGCGTTTGAACTGTTTGGCCCCGAAGTTCTGAGAGGTGAAGGTCGTCACCCCAGCAGCAAGTGAAGTCAAAGGGAGAACGGCGAAGGACATAATCCGTCTTGCCGCCACTTGAGCGCTAATGATGAGAGGGCCAAAGCCGTTAATGGCATACTGTAAGGTTACAGTCCCAATAGAAACAATGGAATTCATGAGTCCCATGGCCATGCCTTGTCCAAAAAGATCCAAATAAAGACTTGAATCAAGGACAAAGTCTGACTTACTTGGTAGAAGGAAGGTCACTTTTTTCTTAATATAGTAAAGACAGAGAATTGCCGAAAGTCCTTGAGAAATAATAGTTGCTAAGCCTGCTGATTGAACACCAAGATGGAGTTGGGTAATAAAGAAAAGGTCTAAAACGATATTGACTATAGCTGAAAAAATCAGAAAATAGAGGGCTGTCAGACTATCACCAACCGCTCTGAGGAGACCTGCACAAAGATTATAACCCAAAGTAACCCCAACACAGGAGACAATCATAGAAATATACTGGTAGGACTGCCCGATGATAGAAGCAGGTGTTCCTAAAAATTTTAGCAAAGGATAAAGCCCAAAATGTCCTAGAATCATAACCAAGGCACTTAAGACCAGACCGATGACAACTGTGGCCGCAACGGACTGACGAAGTTTCCTAAAGTCTTGGGCACCATAATAACGTGCGATAACAACTCCCATACCATTTCCAACACCTAAGGCAAAGCCGATAACCAAGTCAAAAATAGCAGAAGAAGCCCCTACAGCAGCCAAGGCATCTGGACCTAAAAAGCGTCCCACAATCATGACATCCGCAGTATTATAGAGTTGCTGGAAAATATTGGATATCAGAATTGGTAGAGCAAAGATTAAAAGAGACCGCAAAATGGGGCCTCGTAAAAGATCAACTGACGAATTTTTCATAGACTTATTATAGCAAGATTGTAATTGTGAAACAATGACAAAAAGCCATCCTAGGATGACTTTCGACTATTTTTTAGATAGCGGGTAAGTATTTGTGTCATATGGTTGTAGCCCGCCGCAATCATTGGAATTTGTATGTAAATATAAGGTAGGGTGTACTGGCTCTTAGTCTCTGATATGAGGTGAAAGAGGATGCCACCAAAGAGATAGAGAAAGGCATAAAGTCCCAACGTTGCTCCGTCTCCCATTCGTTTATAAGTGAAAGCATAGTAGAACACACCACCAAGATATAGGACTAGGAGATAGCCTTGCATATAGGTTACGAAAAAGAGATGCAAGGTCCCGTCGTGATAGATGGAAGTCGCAAACCTATTCCACAAAGGTTGAAACTTGTCTTTACTTGGCCCATTCCAGATGGACTGGAAGCTTCCCTCTGTCCAAGAACTGATAAACTTGGTACTGAAGAACCAACTGGCCTCATCGGGATGTGCTAAGAGATATTGAACACGCTTATCAAAAAGGTGATTGGCACTTTTTTCAATCTTTTCGATATTGCCCTTTTTCTTGGCGTAAATGTCACGGACATAGCCGGTATACCATCCTGGCATGCGTTTAGAATCGGGTTTGTCCTGTAAGCCCATGGCCAGCCAAGCAATCTGAGGTGTCCCAGGAATTTTTTGATGAGTGGTAATCTCGTAGTAACTGGTCGTCGCCTTATGCAAGGTCAAAGGAAAGGCAAAGAAAGCCAAAACTAAAAGTAAATAGCGATACCGTTTTTCTCTAAGCATCAAGAGTATTAGAATACCAGATAGAGCAATAATGAGAATAATATTATTGCTCCTTACCCAGTAAGCCAATGATAGCATGACCACCGAAAGAATCGCATTCCTAGCCCTACCACGCCTTAAGTAACGTAGAAAGAAGAGAATGGCAAAACTAGAAAAGAACAAGCCATACATAAGTCCATAGGCAAACATGATGTTAAAGACTAAGGGTAAGAAACCAAAGCTCATGATGACAGCCAAACGACTAACTAAAGGCCTCGTAAACAGTTCATCCGTGATTTTCCAAGTAGCATAGTTCATACCAATGACCATGCCAAGATTCAATACATAGAAAACTGAGATAACTGGTAAAGGAATTAGATAGAGAACCAAGCGTTCAAAACTAAGCAACCCCAACTGATGCGGATAGCGGTAGAAGTAGGCTCCTGGTTTTATTAAGGAGAAGTTGCCAGCATTGAACTGGACCGCCCCTTTAAAGACAGTACCTGCATCGTCTCGACCAGCAAAACTGGTCAGAAAAATCAACAGTAGGCCAAAACTCACAAAGCAAACGGAAAAAAAGATGAAAATCTGCTTTGTTGTCAGTTCCTTTAAGATCTTGGGCCAGAGAAGGGTCAAAAGCAGAATGAACCCACCTGAAACATAAACATACCAAGGAACGCTACTAATCTCTGCCCACTCAAAGTATCCCGTCATCATGGTTGTGCGAATGAAGAAAGCAGTCACAAATAAAAGCCCAAAGACTAAGAGCCCCACATAGCGCCCTAACCATTCTAAAACAGAACTCGTATATGACATAAGAGCCTTCATGCTGAAAGTCTCCTTTAATATAGGTAATTACCCTTATAGTTTAGCACAGTCGCCGGAAAAATGTAATGAAAATCAGAAGAAAATCTCATTCATCAACGAAAGAAATTGCTCTAATGAAAACATAGAAAAACTCTCTCGTTTCTATAACAAGAGAGTTTGATTTTGTAAAGCAGACTATTTCATCCGCATACTATCAATTTTTTCTTCAGTCGGTGTGACACGTAAGGTCTTTTGTCCCGTATAAGTTACAAATCCAGGTTTACCGGCTGTTGGTTTGTTGAGTTTCTTAACATCAATCATATCGACTTGAACCAAGTTTGACAGACGAGCCTTAGAGTAGTAGGCTGCCAATTCAGCCGCATCTGTTTTGACCTCATCAGTAGGGTTAAGATTGTCCTTGATAACCACGTGACTCCCTGGAATATCCTTGGCGTGGAACCAGAGCTCACCCTTTTTAGCCATCTTGAAGGTCAACTCCTCATTTTGCAGGTTGTTACGACCAACCATGATAATGGTCTTACCATCAGAAGCCAGATACTGTTCAGGTTTCTTGCGTTTATGACGTTTGTCAGTTGAACGACGTTTCATAAAGCCAGCCTGAACAAGCTCCTCACGAATATCCTCGATTTCATCCATGTTGGCTTGAGAAAGACTGAATTCCACACTCTCCAGATAATCAATAGTCTGCTTGGTTTCCTCAATCAAACCAGTCAAGTGCTTAACAGCTTCCTTGAGTTTCTGGTATTTCTTGAAGTAACGCTGAGCATTTTGGTTAGGCGTTAGGGCCACATTTAGGGGAATTGTAATCTTTTCACCAGTGTAGTAGTTGTCTAGCTCGACACTATCCTTATCATTTGGAACCATGCTGAGGTAAGTGGTCAAAAGTTCACCTTTTTGACGGAATTCCTCGGCATTTTCAGTCGCTGCAAGCTCTTTCTCCTGTTTAACAAGCTTTTTCTTGTTTTTTTCCAACTCATTTTGCACTCGGTGGATCAAATCACTAGCTTGTTGTGCCACACGGTCACGCGCCGCCTTGTCCAAGTAGTAGTAGTCTAAAAGGGCTGACAAGGTTTCAAATTCAGGTTGGTCCTGACTATCTGAGAATCTTACAGCTGAAAATGCTTTAGCTGTTAAGTTTGGCTCAACTTCACGATTGAAGAAGGCACGGAAATTCTTGAGTTTATCAGTTTCAAGTAAGGCTGACAATTCATTGGCCGTGTCACGCCCCAAACCTTGGAAAAGTTTTTGAAGATTTCTAGCTGACAAATCCTCAGTTTGTAGGATCTCAAAGAGTTTTTCGTCTGGAATGTCGAAAGGATTCTTAGCATCCGTCTTCGGTGGAGCGATGTAGGTAGATCCAGGCAGAATAGTGCGGTAACTATTTTGTGAGAAACCAACGTGCTTGATAGATTCGATGATTTTGCTCTCGTTTTTGTCAATCAGGATAATGTTGGAGTGTTTCCCCATGATTTCCATAACAAGAGTAACCTTAACGCTATCACCGATTTCATTTTTATTAGAGACGGAAATCTCAAGGACACGGTCGTTTTCCAGTTGCTGGATATCCTCGATAACCGCTCCCTGAAGGTATTTCCGCATAATCATGGTATAAGTGTTTGGATTCTGCGGATTTGGCAAGTCAGCCTTGGTCGTCTGAATACGCCCAAAGACAGGATGAGCCGAAAGCAGAAGCTTGTAATTCTGACGATTGTTACGAATGGTCAGGACTAACTCACGCTCAAAAGGCTGATTAACCTTCTGGATACGCCCGTAGAGCACCTGCTCACGCAACTCAGTCGTCATATGATGAAGAAAAAAGCCGTCAAAAGACATGGTGTACTTCCTTTCTTGTTAGTGATAATAATTGTTTTATTTTAAAAATAAAATTTTCTGTGAGACTTTCCTTAGGTGTTGGCGGACGTCAGCGAACTTTTACAAAGTTCCATGACTAATTTTTGAGCCTAACGTCTCAAAAATTCCGAGCGCCTGAAACCTTTTAGTTTCAGGCGCTTTTAACACGGCGGAAAGTCTCGGTTAATTGCTCGCTCTGCTCGCAAAAAAGTTATTTCAAAAACTTGAAGAGTTTATGAACTTTGTTAGTTATTTTTAAATAAATTGCATACGTTATGAACGTAAATATTGCCTAACTATTATAGCACAAAGAGAGTAAAAATGCTTTGGATGGGTAGTCGGAATTGAGTTTGTTATTATTATGGACCATTCTTTATTACAAAAATTGTTACGCTAAAACAGTTAAAAGTTATGTCTTAGATTATAATGAATACCTTTGAATTTATATCTGACTTGTGGTATCATTTAATATGCTGAAAATTAAAGGAGCATTAAATGAACGATATTAAAAAGATATGCAATGCGACTAATTTGAAATACCTAGCTGTTGCACTTATGTTTTTGGACCAAATCTATCAGATGTTCGGGAGTATGGGGGCACCTATATGGTTGACGATGTTGGGACGTCTGTCTTTCCCAATTTTCCTCTTTCTTGCTGCTGATAGTTTTCACTACACTCATGATCGTATGGCTTTTCTCAGGCGTCTGCTTTACATGAGTTGGTTTATGATCATTGGCAACGCCATCATTGGTAGTATTTTTCATAATGGTAGTATCGGTTTAACCAACAATGCCTTTTCAACCTTCTTTATCACTGGGATTTTTATTTGCTCTTGGGATTTGTTGGCTAAGGGGCTTCGCGATAAATCGAACAAGGAGTTGATTCAAGGGATTGGTGTCTTTCTCTTGCCAATTCTATCATCTATTCCGGTTGTAATCCTTTCAGGCATATTTGAAACGCCACATGCAAACCCAATCGTTGTGCAGATTGTAGCCTTTACCTTGTCACTTGTGCCAAGTATTATCATGGTTGAGGGTGGCTTTGTGATGGTTATTTTGGGGTTGCTATTCTATATTTTCCGTACCAATCGCATTGCTCAAATCATTGTCTTGGCTGTTATTTCTGTGATTGCCCATCTCTTTGATCCGACGGGTGTGCAATGGATGATGGTCTTTGCTGCGATTCCTATGTATTTCTATAACGGTAAGCGTGGTAGTGGTAACAAGAATTTCTTCTATATTTTCTACCCAGCCCATATTTATCTCTTGTGGATCCTAGCAAGTTTGTTTAGATAAGATGTCAAAGACAGTCCTTGTACTGTCTTTTTTCGTGCTCAAGGGCCATTTTTATGGTTTGTTTCCTGCTTCTAAAACTGCTATAATTTAAGGCGTAATAGAATCAAGTGATAAGTCAATTGGAGGTATATCATGACAAAAGTAGCAGTAGTATTTGCGGACGGATTTGAAGAAATCGAAGCCTTGAGCCCAGTGGATGTCTTTCGCCGAGCAGGATTTGACTGTAGCATGCTAGGACTTGAAAGTGCGTCAGTAACTGGCTCACACGGGATTCAAGTCGCTATGGATGGTGTATTTGATGGCAATTTTGCGGATTATGACTTGGTGGTCCTTCCTGGAGGTATGCCTGGCTCAACTAATCTACGCGATAACGAAACTTTGATTGCCTCTCTTCAAGAGGCTGCAAAAGCTGGAAAATATGTTGCTGCTATTTGTGCGGCACCAATTGTTCTCGAACGTGCTGACTTGCTCGAAGGGCGTAAATTCACATGTTTCCCAGGTGTTGAAGAGCAAATTACTTCTGGCGAGCATCAAACTGACTTGGTAGTTGTTGACGGCAATATTGTCACTAGCCGTGGTGCTGGAACAGCCCTAGCCTTTGCATACGCCTTGGTTGATTTGTTGGGTGGCGATGGTCAGCAGTTGGCCCATACTATGGTTTACGACAGATTGTTCCAATAATCTTATTTAAGACTCTTGTTCAAGAACTCTAACACTCCTTGTTAGGAATATTGACAATTTATGTTACTCTATGTGATGATAGAGAATGTATCAAACAGAGGGCCTAGTTATAGGCTGGAGAGACCTTAGCTTAATTTTATGAGCTTTGGTTTTTTCTTTTCTCCTTTGACATCTGTCTTGAAAACGGTTATAATAATCACAAAATAACCTTTAAATGAGTCCAGAGAGGCTTAAAAGGTCGGACAGGTGAAAAAACAGGGTTCTCCTGTGATTTTTTGTGCGACCTTGCCATGTGGCGAGGTTTTTTTGATGACATTTTGCAGTTTAGAAAGGGTTGTCATGATTTTAGTTGAAGATTTAATCATTGTGAGTCAGCGTGAGATTGCACCTCGTATTTTCGAAATGGTGCTTAAGGGAGAGATGGTTGCAGATATGAAGGTTGGTCAGTTCGTCCACCTCAAGGTGCCAGACCCAAGCAAGCTCCTTCGTCGTCCTATTTCCATTTCAGAGATTGACTATGACAAGAAAGAGGCAACCATTGTCTATCGAGTGGAACGCGAGGGAACTGCCATCCTTTCTAAGATGGTAGCTGGGCAAACCATTGATACCATGGGGCCTCAGGGAAATGGTTTTGATATTTCCGTTATTGAGGCTGGGCAGAAAGCTCTCCTTGTTGGTGGTGGTATTGGTGTACCGCCTTTGGTTGAGACGGCTAAGCAGTTGAAGGCTAAGGGTGTTGAAGTTGTATCAGTCATTGGTTTTGCCAATAAGGATGCTGTCATCTTGGAGGATAAGCTCAAAGCTTGTGGTGATGTTTATGTGACAACTGATGACGGTTCATACGGTATCAAAGGTTACGTTTCGACAGTTATTGATGGTTTCGACTGGACTCCAGATGCCGTGTATAGTTGCGGAGCTCCAGGCATGCTTAAATATGTCGATAGCAAGTTTGAAAACCATCCTCATGCCTATGTTTCTATGGAAGCTCGTATGGCTTGTGGTATGGGAGCTTGTTATGCCTGTGTGGTTCACGTTAAAGGAGAATCTGACGCCAAAAATCTTCGTGTTTGCGAGGAAGGGCCAGTCTTCCCTACCGGAAAAGTCATCGTCTAGGAGGTTACCATGTCAGAGATTAAATCAGAAAATCGTTTAGCTATTAGCCTTCCAGGGATTGATTTGAAAAATCCTATTATCCCAGCCTCAGGTTGCTTTGGTTTTGGTCAAGAGTATGCCAAGTATTATGATTTGGACAAACTCGGGTCAATTATGATTAAGGCAACGACTGCCAACCCTCGTTTTGGTAATCCAACACCCCGCGTGGCAGAAACTCCATCAGGCATGCTTAATGCCATTGGCTTGCAAAATCCAGGTGTTGATGCTGTCTTGTCTGAAAAACTCCCTTGGTTGCAGGAGCATTATCCTGAGCTTCCAATCATTGCCAATGTGGCTGGATTTTCAAACGAAGAATATGCGGAAGTTTCTCACAAGATTTCCAAAGCTAGCAACGTCAAGGCTATCGAGCTCAATATCTCCTGTCCAAACGTAGACCATGGTAATAACGGCCTTCTCATTGGACAAGTTCCAGAGCTTGCCTATGCGGCAGTAAAAGCTAGTGTCTCTCACTCTGATGTGCCCGTCTATGTCAAACTGACACCAAGCGTGTCTGATATTACAAGTGTCGCCAAGGCAGTCGAAGATGCCGGTGCGACAGGTTTCACTATGATTAACACCTTGGTTGGTACACGCTATGACTTGGCTACTCGCAAACCTATCATTGCCAATGGCCAAGGTGGTATGTCAGGCCCAGCTGTCTTCCCAGTAGCCCTTAAGCTTATACGCCAAGTTGCTCTAGCATCAGACCTCCCAATCATCGGTATGGGTGGCGTGGATAGTGCCGAAGCGGCTATCGAAATGTTTATCGCTGGTGCTTCAGCCATCGGTGTCGGAACGGCCAACTTTGCAGATCCCTATGCCTGCCCTAAAATCATCGACCGCCTCCCTGAAGTCATGGACAAGTACGGCATCACAACACTTGAAGACTTACGTAAGGAAGTTAGAACAGACTTGTTGGGGAAATAGAATAAAAATAGCATTTTTAAGGAGTTCAACAAAGGTATAATTACTTTCATCTCCCTTTGACATTCCCTTATAAAAGCGCTATAATAGAACAAATTGAACTGAACCTTTAATCGAGTCCAGAGAGGCGAGAAAGGTGTACTGAGATGCTACGGCATCACTAAAGGGTAGGGACTGCCCTATTTTCGTGCAACCTTCGCTGACTGGCGGAGGTTTTTTGTGTGAAAGGATATAAGAAATGAGAGAAAATCGTCCTGTTATTGCCCTTGATTTCCCGACCTTTGAGGATGTGAAGGCTTTCCTTGCTAAGTTTCCCGCTGGTGAAAAGCTCTATGTGAAGATTGGTATGGAACTTTACTATGCAGCTGGGCCTGAGATTGTGCGCTACGTTAAAGAGCTTGGCCATAGTGTTTTCCTTGACCTTAAGCTTCACGATATTCCAAATACTGTGAAATCAGCTATGCGTGTCTTGTCTAACCTTGGCGTTGATATGACTAATGTGCATGCGGCTGGTGGTGTGGAAATGATGAAGGCTGCGCGTGAGGGCTTGGGAGATGGTCCAATCTTGATTGCTGTAACACAGTTGACCTCTACCTCTGAAGAGCAGATGCGTGATTTCCAAAATATCCAAACCACACTTCAAGAATCAGTGGTTCATTATGCTAAGAAGACTGCTGAAGCAGGTCTTGATGGTGTTGTCTGCTCAGCACACGAAGTAGCAAAAATCAAAGAAGCGACAAATGAAGATTTCGTTTGTTTGACACCTGGTATCCGTCCAGCAGGAGCAGCAGTTGGTGACCAAAAACGTGTCATGACACCTGCCGATGCTCGTCAAATTGGTTCAGATTACATTGTTGTAGGTCGTCCAATTACACAAGCTGATGATCCAGTAGCAGCTTATCACGACATTAAGGTCCAATGGAACGGTCAATAAATTTTCAAAAAGACCTTATTTCATAGGAAAATAGATGGAATTAGGTTATAATAAAGAATAGAAAACGCTTTACGGAGGATAATAATTATGACATTAGCATCACAAATCGCATCTGACTTGCTCGATATCAAGGCTGTTTACCTTAAACCTGAAGAACCATTTACATGGGCATCAGGAATCAAATCACCAATCTACACAGACAACCGTATTACTTTGTCTTATCCAGAAACTCGTACCCTTATTGAAAATGGTTTTGTGGAAAAGATTAAAGAAGAATTCCCTGAAGTAGAAGTGATTGCAGGTACTGCAACTGCTGGTATTCCTCATGGTGCGATTATCGCTGACAAGATGAACCTTCCATTTGCCTACATCCGTAGCAAACCAAAAGATCACGGTGCTGGTAACCAAATCGAAGGTCGTGTGGTTAAAGGCGAAAAAATGGTTGTTGTTGAAGACTTGATTTCAACTGGTGGTTCAGTACTTGATGCTGTAGCAGCTGCAGAGCGTGAAGGGGCTGATGTTATCGGTGTTGTGGCTATCTTTACTTACGAATTGCCAAAAGCTGAGAAAAACTTTGCGGATGCTGGTGTGAAATTGGTTACTCTTTCAAACTACACTGAGTTAATTAAAGTCGCTAAAGTTCAAGGTTACATCACAGCAGACGGACTTCAACTTTTGAAGAAATTCAAAGAAAATCAAGAAACTTGGCAAGACTAATTATCAAGATTTAAGGCGGAACGTTTTAGGCGTTTCGCTTTTTTTAGTATAATTTAGGAAAAGATAAGCAGGGAGAGTATATGATGACAATTAATGAGTGGTCAGATGCAACTACAATGGCTGAAGCCGTGCAAAATAAGACGGTCAGTCCCCGAGAACTAGTGGAGACTACCATTCGTGAAGCAGAGAGGACGAATCCTAAAATCAATGCTATCGTCAGTCAACGCTACGAGAAAGCATTGAAAGAAGCAGAAACTAGAGACTTTTCAGATAGGCCTTTTGCTGGAGTTCCAATTTTCCTAAAGGATTTGGGGCAAGAGCAAGCTGGTGAGCCGTCAACCGCGGGTTCTCGCCTATTTACAAGTTATCGTGCAACGGAAACGGATAATTATGTTAAGAAACTTGAGGAACTGGGCTTCATTATTTTAGGGCGTTCTAGCACTCCTGAGTTTGGCTTCAAAAATATCAGTGATGCTCAGAGTCATGGTCCTGTTAATTTGCCTGACGATGTGACACGTAATGCTGGTGGATCAAGTGGTGGTGCGGCAGCTCTTGTGAGTTCTGGCATTTCTCCCTTGGCCCCAGCTAGTGACGGTGGAGGCTCTATTCGTATTCCAGCCTCCTTTAACGGCCTAATTGGTCTTAAGCCTACCAGAGGACGAATTCCTGTCGGTCCTAGTTCTTTCCGTGGCTGGCAGGGAGCCTCTGTTCAGTTTGCTTTGACTAAGACTGTACGAGATACAAAACGTTTACTCTATCACATGCAGACGTGTCAGATGGAAAGTCCCTTTATTATACCGAAGCTTAGCAAAGTGTCTTTAGAAGAACCAGTTAAACCTTTGAAGATTGCTTTTTCGACTCTCTCTCCTATTGGTGGTAAGGTGTCTGAATCTGCTATTGCAGCGACAAAAAAAGCTGCTAGAAAATTGGAAAGTCTAGGACATTATGTGCATGAAATCAGCGACCAGCCCTTGAATGGGGTTGAAGCCATGCAGTCTTACTACATCATGAATAGTGTCGAGACGGCTGCCATGTTTGATTCCATAGAGGCTGGTTTAGGACGGAAGATGACCCTTGAAGATATGGAGTTGATGACTTGGGCTATTTTCCAATCTGGGCAAAAGATTCCTGCTAAAATTTACTCTAAAATTCTAGCCCAGTGGGATCAGTATAGCCATCAGATGGCGAATTTTCATGAGACTTACGATATTCTTCTAACACCAACAGTTGCGGATGTGGCACCTAAGCATGGACAGTTTGCCCTTTCTGAAAACTTACAAAATCAACTCAAACATATGGCTGATTTTGACTGGCCAAAGCAGCAGGAACTTATTTGGGAAATGTTTGCGGACAGCTTAGACTGGACACCTTTCACGCAACAAGCTAACCTGACGGGACAACCTTCGATTTCTTTACCTGTCTATCGGGAGGAGCAGGGTCTCTCACTCGGTGTTCAACTGACAGCTGCCAAGGGAAGAGAAGACCTCCTCTTACACTTAGCCCAACAGATGGAAGAATGTTCGATTTTTAGCTAGACATTCTCATTTCCGGTTCAATATTTTGTGAAACCCTTTCAAATAGTGTAGGCTAAGATTATAAGTTTTTAACTTAACTTCATTTTTTAAGGAGACACACATAGATGAAAAAGAGATTTTTCGCCGTATTTAGCCTAATTTTGGCTGCGGTCTTTTTGGTTGCCTGCTCGTCACAGAGTACAGGTGAGAAGAACTGGGAAAAGATTGAGAAACGTGGGAGCATCAAGGTTGCGACTGCTGGAACACTTTACCCACAAACCTACCACGATGATAAGAATAATCTGACTGGTTATGACGTTGAGATTCTCAAAGAAGTTGGAAAACGCCTTAAGTTGAAAATTGACTTCACGGAGATGGGCGTGGATGGCATGCTTACCGCTGTAAATAGTGGTCAAGTAGATATCGCTAACTACTCACTCGAAGATGACAACAAGAACGTTAAAAAATTCTTGCGCTCTGAACCATACAAGTATTCATTCACTTCTATGGTAGTTCGTGAATCAGATAATTCAGGAATTTCTTCATGGAAGGACCTCAAAGGCAAGAAAGCAGCTGGTGCTGCAAGTACCAAGTACATGAAGATTGCCAAAAAAATGGGTGCTGAACTCGTCGTATATGACAATGTTACCAATGACGTTTATATGCAAGACTTGGTAAATGGTCGTACAGACGTTATCGTCAACGATTACTACTTGCAAAAGATGGCAGTAGCTGCTATCAAAGATAAGTACCCTGTTAAGATCAACGACGGCATCTACAGTAACCCTTACTCAACAAGCTTTACTTTCTCATTGAAGAATAAAACCCTTCAAGAAAAAGTTAATAAAGCTATCAAAGACATGAAGAAAGATGGTACCCTTACCAAGATTTCAGAGAAGTTCTTTGCTGGTCAAGACGTTACAAAGAAAACCAAAGTTGACTACACTGAGATTGATATCTCTGATGTTGAATAATATGAGCGATCCAATTGGATCGCTTATTTGCTAAAGAAATGTTTAGAAAGATAGACTTATGATTATTGATTTTTCACTGATTCTAAAAAGCATTCCCTATGTTCTATCAGGTTTGCCCTATACATTGGGGATCTCCCTTTTAAGCTTTATGGTGGGGAATGTATTTGCCATCATCCTTGCCTTTATGCGGATGTCGCAAAAACCTTGGTTGAAGTATCCTGCCCGTGTTTATATTTCCATCATGCGTGGCGTCCCTATGTTGGTCGTGCTCTTCATTCTTTACTTTGGTCTGCCTTACGTTGGTGTTCAGCTGCCCGCCCTTCTTTGTGCCTTTATTGGTTTCTTATGTGTTAGTGCTGCTTATATGGCAGAGATTTTTCGTTCATCCATAGCTGCCGTAGATAAGGGGCAGTGGGAAGCCGCTCGCTCTCTTGGTCTTCCGCAGAAGTCTATTATCCGTCGGATTATCTTACCTCAGGCCATGCGTATAGCAGTAGCACCACTTGGTAATGTCATTATCGACATGGTAAAGAGTTCCTCGTTGGCGGCTATGATTACAGTGCCTGACATTTTCCAAAACGCTAAGATTATCGGTGGGCGTGAGTATGACTACATGTCCATGTATATCCTAATCGCCCTTATTTACTGGACTTTGAGCTTTACTCTTGAACTGCTTCAAGGTTATCTTGAAAAACGTTTAGCTACCTATTGATTTTTGAAAAAATTGTTTGAATATCTAATAAAATGTTGAAATTTATTTAATTCTAATCTTATAAATGTGGTATAATAAAAACGATTTAAAAATCAGAAAGGTATTTTGGAATGAAGAAGAAAACAGTCGTTGCAACGACCGTATCAACCCTACTTGTCTCAACTGCCATCTTGGCCAATGCTGTCCATGCTGACGAGGTAGAAACTCATGCAACTATAACAGCACCAAGCACTGAAGTAGTAGCTACAGAGGCAACTACCAATGCGACATCTACTGTAGCAACAACTGCATCTAGCGAGTCTGCAGCACCAGTAGCTAGTTCAACATCAGTTGTTACTGCTTCAACAGCTGAAACAAGCGAAACACCCGCTGCTACAGCAAGTGAAACTGCAACTGTAGCAGCAACTCCTACAACAGAAGTCGTGACAAATGCTAGCACAAGTGCCAGCAACGACACTGTAACTGTCCTTCACACCAACGATGTTCATGGTCGTATGGTTGAAGATGATCGTAACGGGGTTATTGGTGATGCTCTTTTGTCTGGTATCGTAAATGATTCTCGTTCAAAAGGAACAACTCTTGTCTTTGACTCTGGGGACTCATTCCAAGGTCTTCCGATTTCAAACAGTTCTAAGGGTGAAGACATGGCAAGCGTCATGAATGCTGTTGGTTTTGATGCCATGACAGTGGGTAACCATGAATTTGACTTTGGTCTCGACCAATTGCGTCGTTTGAGCAAACAAATCAATTTCCCAATCATCACATCTAACGTATATGTAGATGGCGTCCGTCTTTTCCAACCATCTACAATCGTTGACAAAACACCTGGTGTTGATGGAGATGAAGTAGTCGTTATTGGTGTCACTACACCTGAGACAGCTACTAAGACACACCCACGTAATATCCCTGGTGTCTCTTTCACTGATCCTATTACTGAAGTTAAGGCTGTTGTTGACCAAGTGGAATCAAATGCCCGTGCCGAAGGTAAGGAATACAAGACTTATGTTGTCCTTAGTCACTTGGGGATTGATACAACAACTCCAGTTGAATGGCGTGGATCAACTTTGGCAGAAGCTCTTTCAAATTATGCACCTTTGAAAGGAAAACGTGTTCTTGTCCTTGATGGTCACTCACACACTCTTCACACAGCGACATACGGCGATAACGTTACTTACAACCAAACTGGTAGCTACCTTAACAATGTTGGCCGCGTCGTTTATAATTCTGACCGTGTCTTGTCACATGGTGTGATCTCACACGACGAAGCTAAGAAAAATTATCAAGTTAACCCAACAGTTAAAGCTATGATTGATGATATCCAAGCTAAGTACAAGGCGGATTCTTCAAAAGTCGTTATTGAAAATAGCCCAGTTAAACTTAGCGGTGACCGTATGGACGTTCGTGTTCGCGAAACTAACCTTGGTAATGTGGTCGCCGATGCTCTCTTAGATTACGGACAATCAGCTTTCACACACAAGTCTAACCTTGCCGTAACAAATGGTGGTGGTCTTCGTGAAACAATTGCCAAAGACAAACCAATCACTAAAGGTGATATCATTGCCGTTCTTCCATTTGGTAACTCAGTTGCTCAAATTCAAGTAACAGGTCAAAATATCCATGATATGTTTGTCAAATCTCTTGGTTCTATTCTCCAAGTTGACGAAAGTGGTAAAACTGTTCTGGATGAAAATGGTCAACCTCTCCTTGAACCATCTGGCGGTTTCCTTCAAGTTTCTGGAGCTCGTGTTTACTATGACACAACTCTTCCAGCTGAAAAACGTATCTTGTCAATTGACATTTTGGATCCAGAAACTGGTGTTTATAAACCACTTAACACAAACGAAACATACTATCTTGTAACCAACGACTTCTTGGCTGCTGGTGGTGATGGCTTCACAATGTTGGGTGGCCCTCGTGAAGAAGGTCCTTCAATGGATACCGTCTTTGCGGATTACTTGACACGTGCAGACCTTTCTAAGTATGCAGTTATCAATCCAAACTCACGTACCATTTCAATTTCAAGTGCTGATTTTGCTGCCTTGAACAAAAAAGAAAATGCAGCAGACCCTACACTTAATCCTTTGGCACCAGTCACTCCATCAACTATTGCTAAAGATTTAGAAACTAGCAAACCAGTGGTTTCTAAAGTAGTAACGACTCCTAATGGTAAAGTATTCTTCATTTCAACAAGAAGCGAAGCACTTAAAGAAACTGAAAAAGTGACAGAATCTTCTGCTCAAACTGAAGTTCTTCCTACAACTGGTGACAAGGGGTCACACGCAGGCCTCCTTGGACTTGGTATGTTGCTAACTCTCTTTGGACTTAGTGGAAAACACAAAGGTAAGGAGAAAAACTAAGAAGTTTGCAGATAAAAAAAGAGTTAGCCGAATGGTTAACTCTTTTTTGTTTTCTTCTTGTTGCTATGTGTTTTTCGATACTGGCTTGGTGTTTGGTCGTAATAGTGTTTAAATTGGCGGTTGAAATTGGATAGGTTATTAAAACCAACATTAGTAGCAATTTCCAAAACTGGTTTAACGCTATTACGAAGCTCCTCGCAAGCAGCATTGACTCTTGCCTGAATGATAAATTCTGTACAAGAGGTACCTGTATGTTGCTTAAAAATCGTCATAAAGTGGGTCTTACTATACCCCATAAGCTCTGATAACTTTTCAATCGTGAGATTTTCGGCATAGTGTTGGTTAATGTAATCAATGATTTCCCGAATCTTTTCATTCTTACGATAATGATCATCAGAAGTTTTTCGCTCTACCAAACGATAGAAGTAGAGGAGGTAGATTAATTCTTCTAGTTTTGACTTGAGAAGAAGTTCATAGTGACGATCTTTCTGACGAATCATCTTAAAAATCTCAAAGAGGAGAGCTCTAATTTCTCTATACCCCTCGTCTGACGATCTCAGGCATTGTTTAAACTTGAAATTAGAATTCTGCAAAGGCTGTAGGTAGCGTAGACTAAGCGGATCCACCAGCGACTGCCCCAACATATCCAAATGAAAATGTAGGGTGTCCGTATGATGAGGCTGATTATCTACGGGGTGAATCGAATGAAGGCCATTCGGACGTATTAAAAAGATATCTCCAGCCTGACTATCAAAATAGTCATAATCAATATGATAACGAGCAGTCCCCTCATAAACATATTGAATCTCAAGCTCAGGATGCCAATGAAAAAGAATATCAGGGCGCCCATTTTCAACCTTGGTTTCCGTCAATCGAAATGGAAGCAGATTATCGTCAAAGTCTATCAAATGTTTTAAATCAGTATCAGTAGTTGCTTGACTCATGGCAAACCTTTCAAAATCATAGGATAGTACCATGATAGCATTTTCTTTCTTAAAAAGCTTGAGTAAATCGTCTGATGGTATTGATAGGTTTTATTTTACATAATTTTATTTCTGTATTTATGATGCAAAAATAAAAAGATGACAGAGCATCTTTTTACATAAATTTAGTTATGTTTATTTTCCTAGACAGAACTGGCTAAAGAGTTGTGTAATGAGTTCATCTGGGGCAGCGTCACCAGTAATTTCTCCCAGAATTTCCCAAGTGCGTGTCATATCAACCTGTAGGAGGTCAACAGGCATGCCTAATTCAAGACCTTGATTGACTGCTTCAAGGCTTTCGAGGGCTTTTTCAATGAGTGAAATGTGACGGGCATTTGAGAGATAAGTAGCATCTTTCTCCACTAGACCAGCATTATCAAAGAAGAGCTGATTGATACGATCTTCAATTTTGTCAATGTTTTCATTCTTGAGGACTGAAATTGGGATAACATCTTCAGGAAGCTCTTCCATTTGGATTGCTTGTGGAAGGTCTGTCTTATTTAGGAGAATGATACGATTGCTATTTTGGCTGATTTCGAGTAATGTACGGTCTTGCTCAGTTAACGGTTCCGAGCTATTAAGGACAAGAAGAACCAGGTCAGCCTCTTCGAGAGCTTTCTTAGAACGTTCCACACCAATCTTTTCAACAACATCATCTGTGTCACGGATACCTGCGGTATCAATTAACTTAAGTGGAACGCCTTTGATATTAACGTATTCTTCAATGACATCACGTGTTGTACCCTCAATGTCTGTAACGATAGCCTTCTCCTCACGTAGGAGATTGTTAAGAAGACTAGATTTTCCGACATTTGGTCGACCAATGATTGCTGTTGAAAGACCTTCTCGTAGGATTTTTCCTCGTTTGGCAGTAGCCAAAAGATTTTCTAGAAGTGCTTGGAATTCTTGAGTCTTTTCACGGACAAGATTTGTAGTAACTTCTTCAACATCATCATACTCTGGATAATCAATATTCACTTCGACTTGAGCTAAAGTGTTAAGGATTTCTTGGCGAGTGTTGTTAATGAGATGCTTGAGCGAACCATCAAGTTGAGAAACGGCAACGGCCATAGCCTTATCAGTCTTAGCACGAATCAAGTCCATGACAGCTTCAGCCTGGGTCAAGTCCACACGACCATTCAAGAAGGCACGTTTAGTAAATTCTCCAGGTTCGGCCATACGAGCACCAGAACGGATAAGGAGTTGAAGGATTTCATTGGTTACAGCGACACCACCATGGGTGTTGATTTCCACGACATCCTCACGCGTAAAGGTCTTTGGTGCACGCATAACACTGACCATGACTTCATCAATGGTTTCATCATTTTCCACGATATGACCGTAATTGATAGTATGTGAAGCGACCGTTTCTAGATTTTTTCCTTTAAAAACCTTATTAGCAATAGCAACAGCATCGGTTCCAGATAAGCGAACAATACCGATAGCACCTTCACCTAAAGGCGTTGAAATTGCAGTAATCGTATCAAATTCTTTGGTAATTGACATAGTTATTCCTTTGGATTTTTTCTGTATTAGTTGTAAAATGATTTAATTTCATTGTAACGCAAAAGACCAGTAGTAGCAAGGATTGGTGCCGATAAAGTCAAGAAAAAAGAGCCTAGGCTCTTTTTGTTTATTTGTGACGTTCAAAGTATGATTTAGTTTCTTTGAAAATGATTGGTGAGAGGACAAGGAGGGCAATCAAGTTAGGCAATGCCATCAAACCGTTTACGATATCCGCAATTTTCCAAACAACATCAAGAGTGAGGTAACCACCAAGAGCAACCATGACTACAAAAATGAGGCGGTAGAGTGGAAGGAATTTCGTTGATTTGAAAATGAATTCGAAACAACGTTCACCGTAGTAAGACCAACCCAAGATTGTTGTAAAGGCAAAGAGAACCAAAGAAAGTGTCAAGGCAATTTCACCAAATGTACCAAAAACAGATGAGAAGGCTGCTTGTGTCATTGGGGCACCTTCTAGGCTACCTGACCATTGACCCGTTACAAGGATAGCAAGACCAGTAAGCGTACAGATGATGATCGTATCAATGAAAGTACCTGTCATTGAAATCAAACCTTGTTCAACAGGTTCTTCGGTCTTAGCAGCAGCTGCAGCGATAGGAGCTGATCCAAGACCTGACTCATTTGAGAAGACACCACGCGCAATACCAAGACGCATTGCAACCATGACTGTCGCACCAGCAAAACCACCAACGGCTGCTTTACCAGTAAAGGCAGATTGGAAGACCGTTTCAAGGACTGGAAGAAGTTGATTAAAGTTAGTAAAGATAACCACAAGAGCTGCTAGGATATAAAGTCCAGCCATAAACGGTACGACTTTTTCAGAAACTTTTGAGATAGATTGAATACCACCAAAAATGATAGCAGCAGTGATAAGGGCAAGTAGGATACTTACGATTTTTGGTGACCAGTCAAAGCTATTTTGAAGTGAGGCGGTGATTGAGTTTACTTGAGAGAAGGTACCAATCCCCAACCATGCTACAAGTACACCTGCAAAGGCAAAGAAGTATGCTAAAGGTTTAGCGATTGTTTGCCATTTCCCAGAAAAACCATGTGTGATGTAATACATTGGTCCACCAGATACATTACCTTGGTCGTCAAGTGTACGGAATTTAATAGCCAAAAGACCTTCGGAATATTTGGTTGCCATACCAAAGAAAGCGGCAATCCACATCCAGAAAAGGGCACCAGGTCCACCTGTCTTGATGGCAGTAGCTACACCGACAATGTTACCTGTACCAACAGTTGCTGCGAGAGCAGTCGCAAGGGCTGCGAAACTAGAAATATCTCCTTCCCCTTTATCTTCAGCAAAGATAAGTTTAAAAGCTTTAGGAAGACGAAGAACTTGCAAAAGACCAAGACGAATTGTAAGGTAAATCCCAGTTCCTACAAGAAGGACCAGAAGGGGTGGACCCCAGACAAAATCATCAATGGTAGTAAAAAAGTCTAACATAAATTTACAATCTCCTTTAACCGAGACGTCAAAAAAGAGGTTTGGCTTAACCAGACCTCTGAGAATACAAAGCTATTACTACAAGTTAAAAAACTTGCGATGCTTTCTGTCCTTTTACCTGAGAGTTTCGGTTGTTACCCCTTGCCCCTTCGGTGTCTTGTATACAGCTAAGGCTGCTTCAAGATCTCTCCAGAAGTCCGTCAATCACCAGTCATCCTGATGACATCACTCGGTTCTTATTTTATTGTGATTCTATCTTATCGAAAAAAACGAACAGTGTCAACACTAATTTTCATCAAAACTATAAAAATCCGAATATTATTCTTTAGAATGTCTTCCTCTAAAGCTAGGAATATGGGCAATCTTAAGCAAAGTACTTCCAATAAAAACAAACAATTATCTTCTAAAGTTATTTCAGATCCATTATGAATAGAATCTGCATTTTCATCCAAAAAATGATAAAATAGTAGAGCTTATTTTTGAGAATGGAGAATATGATGAACCCATTATTAACTGGTATGAATGACAAACAGGCCGAAGCCGTCCAAACGACTGAGGGGCCTTTATTGATTATGGCTGGTGCAGGATCTGGGAAGACACGTGTGCTTACCCACCGCATTGCCTACCTCATTGACGAGAAAATGATTAACCCCTGGAATATCCTAGCCATTACCTTTACCAATAAGGCAGCTCGTGAGATGCGTGAACGTGCTATGGCTTTAAATCCAGCAACTTCAGAAACCTTGATTGCAACCTTCCATAGTATGTGCGTGCGAATTCTTCGTCGTGAAGCGGACCATATTGGCTACAACCGAAACTTTACGATTGTAGATCCTGGGGAACAACGTACTTTGATGAAACGTATTCTCAAGAATCTGAACCTGGACCCTAAGAAGTGGAATGAACGTGCCATCTTAGGGACGATTTCCAATGCAAAAAATGACCTCTTGGATGAAGTGGCCTATGAGCACCAGGCCGGTGATATGTACACCCAAATCGTTGCTAAATGTTACAAGGCCTATCAGGAAGAGCTCCGTCGAAGTGAAGCTATGGATTTTGACGATTTGATTATGATGACTTTACGTCTCTTTGACAAAAATCCTGATGTTCTCGCCTATTATCAGCAGCGTTATCAGTACATTCACGTGGATGAGTACCAAGATACCAACCATGCTCAGTATCAGTTGGTAAAACTCTTGGCATCTCGCTTCAAGAATATCTGTGTCGTAGGTGATGCGGACCAATCAATCTACGGTTGGCGTGGGGCTGATATGCAGAACATCCTTGACTTTGAAAAGGACTATCCTGAAGCCAAGGTAGTTCTCTTGGAAGAAAACTACCGTTCAACCAAGAAAATTCTCCAAGCAGCCAATGAAGTTATCAAGAACAACCGAAACCGCCGTCCTAAGAAACTTTGGACTCAAAATGACGACGGTGAACAAATCGTTTATTACCGTGCTAATGACGAGCGTGATGAAGCTGTTTTTGTTGCTTCAACTATTGATAACATCATTCGTGAAGAAGGTAAGAACTTTAAGGATTTCGCTGTGCTTTACCGTACCAATGCTCAGTCTCGTACCATTGAAGAAGCCTTGCTCAAGTCTAATATTCCTTATACCATGGTTGGAGGTACCAAGTTCTATAGCCGTAAAGAAATTCGTGATGTCATTTCTTACTTGAACTTGATTGCCAATCCTGCAGATAATATTAGCTTTGAACGTGTGGTTAATGAACCTAAACGTGGAGTTGGGCCTGGTACGCTTGAAAAGATTCGTAACTTTGCCTATGAGCAAAACATGAGTCTCCTAGATGCATCAGCTAATATTATGTTGTCACCAATTAAAGTGAAAGCAGCTCAGGGCGTTTACGATTTTGCCAACATGATACTGAATCTACGTGACCAGCTAGATGGGCTAAGTATTACTGAAGCGGTAGAGGCTGTTTTAGATAAGTCTGGTTATCTGGATGCTCTTTCTATGCAACAAACACTTGAAAGTCAAGCACGCATTGAAAATATCGAAGAGTTCATGTCTGTTACTAAGAATTTTGATGAAACCAACACCGATGGTTCGGAAGACGAGACTGGTATTGACCGTTTAGGCCGTTTCTTGAACGATCTAGCCTTGATTGCTGATACGGACGATGGTGATATGGAAGCAGCAGAAGTAACCTTGATGACTCTCCATGCTGCTAAAGGACTTGAATTCCCAGTTGTCTTTCTTATCGGTATGGAAGAGGGAGTCTTCCCCTTATCTCGTGCTTCAGAAGATCCAGAAGAACTCGAAGAAGAGCGTCGCTTAGCTTACGTAGGTATTACCCGTGCTGAAGAGATTCTTTTCCTTACCAACGCTAATACACGTACGCTTTTTGGTAAGACTAGCTATAATCGCCCTAGCCGTTTCTTACGTGAAATTTCAGATGATTTATTACAATATCAAGGTCTAGCACGTCCAGCCAATTCATCATTTGGTGTTCGTTTTACAAAGGAAGAGCCAACACAATTTGGTCAAGGCATGAGTTTACAACAAGCACTGCAGACTAGAAAAGCAAATGCACAACCTCAAAGACATACTGGTGCTCAGCCATTTTCAAAAGCTACTGGCGGACTACCTTTTGGTAAGACTTCAGACTCTGGCAATTCAGCTACTGACTGGGAAATCGGAGATATCGCTCACCACAAGAAGTGGGGAGATGGTACCGTTCTAGAAGTAACTGGAAGTGGCAAGACACAAGAACTTAAGATAAAATTCCCAGAAGTTGGACTTAAAAAAGTTTTGGCAAGCGTAGCACCGATTGAGAAGAAATAGAAAGGGACCGAAAGGTCCTTTTTATAAGCCCTTCCTATCACATTGATAAAAAATTTCTATTAGACAGCTAGCTTTTATGGGTGTAGAATGAAGACAACTTTTGTTTTGGAGGACACCCATATGTCACGAGAATTTTCATTTGAAACCTTACAATTACACGCTGGACAAACACCTGACAAGGAAACAAAATCACGTGCGGTTCCAATTTACCAAACGACTTCATATGTTTTTGACGATGCTCAAGAAGGTGAAGATCTCTTTGCCCTTAGAAAACCGGGTAATATTTACACACGTATTACCAATCCAACAGTAGCAGTACTTGAAGAACGTATTGCAGCCCTCGAAGGTGGTGTTGGTGCCTTGGCTACGGCTTCAGGTATGGCTGCAATCACCTATGCGGTCCTTGGTTTGGCACATGCTGGCGATCATGTTGTTGCTGCGACAACCCTCTACGGTGGAACATTCAATCTCTTAAAAGAAACTCTTCCACGCTATGGTGTCACAACAACTTTTGTAGATGTTGACAATCCTGAAGAAATTGAAGCTGCTATCAAAGATAATACCAAACTTGTCTTGATTGAGTCTTTGGGTAATCCGCTTATCAACATTCCTGATTTTGAAAAGATTGCTGAAATTGCTCACAGCCATAAGATTCCATTGGTTGCTGACAATACTTTTGGGACTCCATATCTCATCAATGTTATCTCCCATGGTGTAGATATCGTAGTTCATTCTGCGACTAAGTTTATCGGTGGACATGGAACAACTATCGGTGGTCTTATCGTCGATTCTGGTAAATTTGACTGGGAAGCTTCAGGCAAGTTCCCACAATTGGTTGACGAAGACCCATCTTACCACAATATCAGCTATACACGTGATGTTGGTCCAGCAGCATTTATCACTGCCCTTCGTACCCAACTTTTGCGTGACACAGGGGCTGCCTTGGCACCTTTCAATGCTTTCTTACTTTTACAAGGACTTGAAACACTTTCACTTCGTGTCGAACGCCATGTCGAAAATGCTAAAAAAATCGTAGACTTTTTGGAAAATCATCCAAAAGTTGAAAAAGTTAACTATCCTGGATTGCCATCAAGTCCTTACTATGACTTGGCACAAAAATACTTCCCTAAAGGACCAGGTTCTATTTTCACTTTCCATGTTAAAGGTGGACAAGAAGAAGCACGTACCGTTATTGATAATCTTGAAATCTTCTCAGATTTGGCTAACGTTGCTGATGCAAAATCTTTGGTGGTTCACCCTGCAACAACAACTCACCAACAATTGGCAGAAGCAGATTTGCTAGCTTGTGGTGTCACTCCAAATCAAATTCGTATCTCAGTTGGTTTAGAAAATGCAGATGATTTGATTGAAGATTTAAAACTAGCCCTTGATAAAATTTAAGTATTCTGATACTAAATATTTTAACCAGCTCTATAGCTGGTTTTTTGTTATACTACCCCTATGAAATTTGTTTTTGATTTGGATGGAACCCTATGTTTTGATGGTATGACTATGTCAAAAGAACTACAAGAGGTTCTTTTAACAGCACCTAAATACGGTCATGAGATTATTTTTGCAACAGCACGCTCTTACAGAGACTGTCTTAGTATTTTGGAGGGAGAATTGAAAAAGCTGACAGTAGTTTTGGCTTAAACGGTGGTGAAGTCTTTCAAGATGAGTGTTTAGTATCGCAATACACAATACCTTCTTATGCTCTCAGAACGATTGTTAGCTACTGTGATACCTATAATCTCCCTTATTTTATTGATGATACCTTTAATTATGCTATTCAAAATCCTGAACAGATTCCTTTCCTTTCAAATGTTGACTCATTAAATAAAGCAAGGATTTTGCCTGTCCAAGAACTTAATAAGCCCATTAAAGCTGTTATTCCACTTGCAGAGCATGAGGATATCCGAGAAGACCTTATCTTTAATCTAAACAAACTGGAATGTTTAGACCTTATTTACCACGATATAGAAAGGTGTCTCTACATTAATCCTAAAGGAGTGACTAAGGCTAGTACAGTTTTAAACCACTTTGGCAGAAACTTTGTAACTTTTGGAAATGACCAAAATGATATTTCTCTTTTCAAAAATGCTATATATGGTGTGCAAGTTGGCAATTATCCTTACCTGAAAGACTTTGCGGATGAAGTCATTCCTGCAATTAATACAGTGATTGCGAAAAAAATTAAACAACTGTTTGAAAAGTTCTAAACAAATGCTTAGTCTTCTTGCTCTATTTACAGTACAATAGTAAAAAAAGTATTGGAGGACTAGCATGCCAACATTTATTGGAAAACCAGTTACAGTAGCAGAAGACAAACAACTTCAAGTTGGAGATACCTTGCGTGACTTTAATTTGACAGCAACAGATTTAACGAAAAAATCACTTTCAGAATTCGATGGAAAGAAAAAAGTTATCTCTATCGTTCCATCAATCGATACTGGTATTTGTTCAACTCAAACACGTACCTTTAACAAGGAATTGTCAGAACTAGATGATACTGTAGTTATTACTATTTCAGTGGACCTACCATTTGCACAAGCTCGTTGGTGTGGTGCTGAAGGACTTGAAAATGCCATCATGCTTTCTGACTACTATGATAATAGTTTCGGTAAAGACTATGGTGTCCTTATTGAAGAATGGCACTTGTTAGCGCGTGCAGTATTAGTGGCAGACGCTGACAACAAGATTACTTATGTCGAATATTTGGACAATATCAATACTGATCCAAACTATGAAGCGGCAGTAGCAGCAGTTAAAAGCTTATAAAAAGGGGCCCCGGTCTCTTTTTTATTTTGCCTTTCTTACAGTTTTTACTTGCAAAAGTATTAGCTTCTTGCTATTATTGTATAGCAATACTCAATACGGATAGTAAAATATAAAAAGGAGATTCAATGTCTGAAAAAGAAAGACCTCAACTGATTATCGATTACGAAGCTAACACAGACAAACTTGTTCGTTTAGGCGATGTTGTCGATCAATTTAAAGGAAAAGCTGTCCCTGCTAAGGCAGAACCTGGCGAATTCGCTGTCATTAATCTATCGGATATGACACCCAACGGCATTGCTTACGATGACCTAAAAACATTTTCTGAGGAACGCCGCAAACTTTTACGCTTTCTCTTAGAAGATGGAGATGTGCTTATTGCATCTAAGGGAACTGTTCAAAAAGTTGCCGTTTTCGAAGATCAGGGCAAGCGTGAAGTTGTTGCCTCATCCAATATTACAGTATTACGACCTAAGGAAAAACTCCGTGGTTTCTACATAAAGTTCTTCCTTGAGACCGAAATTGGTCGTGCCTATTTAGATTATGCTGATAAGGGAAAGGCTGTCCTCAATTTATCGACAGCTGACCTCTTGGACATCAAAATTCCTGAGATACCGATTGTTAAGCAAGATTACCAAATTGCGGCCTATCTACGTGGGCGTGCCGATTTCCACCGTAAGATGGTTCGTGCAGAGCAAGAGTGGGAAAATATCCAGCATAATGTTACAGAAGCTCTATTTGGAAATTAACCAAAAGCCAGCAAACTAGGATTTGTTGGTCTTTTTTTATTATTCTCGTGTATAATGGTAGTAGTAAATATGTTATTAGGAGGTCATTATGACTACCAACACCATAGATTTATCACAACCAGTCGCAACAATCATAAAAGAGCATCCAGAGGTTAAGGATTTACTGATTGACCTTGGTTTTAAGCCCTTGTCTAACCCAGCTATGCTAAATACTGTCGGTAAGGTAACCAGTCTAAAAGCCGGCTCTAAGTTAGCTAATATTCCCCTAGATAAAATCAAGCAAACCTTACTATTCAATGGTTATGATGTCATCGGAGACTAATATGGAAAATAATCGTATTCAAATACTCAAAGAAATTCTCCTAGATTTACACCATGGAGCCAGTCCTGAGAGTGTTCAAGAGCGCTTCAATCAACACTTCAAGGGAGTATCTGCCCTTGAAATCTCTATGATGGAGCATGAATTGATGTCATCTGAAGATGGGGTTACCTTTGAAGATGTTATGAGCCTTTGTAATGTCCACGCTAACCTTTTTAAAGGAGCTATTGCAGATGTGGAAGTGGCGGACGCTAATCAAGAGGGCCACCCTGTCTATGTCTTTAAACAAGAGAATTTAGCCCTACGTTCAGCTATTCTCCGTATCCGACGTATCATAGAAAATATCAGTAAGCCTGAAAATGAAGACTTCAAATCTGACCTACTCAATGGGCTTAAGCATCAGATGTCTTTATTAGGACAATTTCATAACCATTACACACGTAAAGAAAAGCTCTTCTTTCCAATAATGGAGCGTTATGGTCATGATTCTCCTCCAAAAGTTATGTGGGGAGTAGATGATGACATCCGGAAACTCTTTCGAGATGCAGAGACTAAACTCCAAGAACTCCCAAAAGGAGATTTCGAAGAATTTTCAAAGTCCTTCGAGGCTTTTTCGGAAGAATTTGAAGCCATGATTTTCAAGGAAGAGGCTATCCTACTTATGATTCTGCTTGAAACCTTCACGCAGGATGATTGGCTTTCGATTGCCGAGGAAAGTGATGCCTATGGCTATGCAATTATAAAACCTACAGCCGTCTGGAAACCTAAGCGTGAGCGTTTTGAGGAAGCCAATACGGAGACATTGCAAGAACATTCTGGTCTGAGCACTGACGAACATACGGGCAATACCCGAATTATTGAAACCCCAGAAGGGCAATTTACCATCAGCTTCACCCCAAAGCCAAAAACCGAAACTGTCGTAGATAGAGAAACAACTCAACCTTTTGGCAATGGTTATCTTTCCGTGGAGCAGGCCAATCTCATCCTCAATCATCTTCCTTTGGAAATCACTTTCGTCAATAAAGACGATATCTTCCAATACTATAATGATAATGTTCCCGCCAATGAAATGGTTTTTAAACGAACACCTAGCCAAATTGGACGAAACGTTGAACTTTGTCATCCGCCAAAAGTGCTTGATAAGGTCAAGAAAATCTTTGAATTACTAAGAAGTGGAGAGCGTGACCAAGTTCCAATGTGGTTCAAATCTGAACGTTTAGGAAAATTCGTCTATGTTACCTATGCAGCTGTCAGGGATGACCAGGGAGACTTTCAGGGCGTCTTAGAGTATGTGCAAGATATTAAACCTTTCTTTGAACTAGAAAGCGATCTTAAAAGAGACATTGATTAAAAAGCTAGCAGTCCTGCGACTGCTTATGACTATAATCCGTAAGAGGTTAGAGACTTTGCTCTCTGCCTCTTTATGTTTCTACCTAGCTCTTTAGGATTGCTTTTGATATAATTAAAAGTATGATTTCAGGAATTATTAATCTAAAAAAAGAGGCTGGAATGACCAGTCATGATGCTGTATTTAAACTACGCAAAATATTACAAGAGAAAAAAATCGGACATGGTGGTACCCTTGATCCAGATGTTACTGGTGTCCTACCTATAGCAGTTGGAAAAGCGACTCGTGTCATTGAATACATGACTGAAGCAGGGAAGGTCTACGAAGGAGAAATTACCATTGGCTTTTCGACAACTACCGAGGATGCTAGTGGAGAAATCGTCCAAATAACTCCAGTAACAGAGCTTGATGAAGAAGCCGTTGACAAGGCAATGGCAAGTTTTGAGGGAGAAATCACACAAATTCCCCCTATGTACTCAGCAGTTAAGGTCAACGGAAAGAAACTTTATGAGTACGCACGCGCTGGAGAAGAAGTAGAACGTCCACAACGTCAAGTGACCATTACCGAATTTGTCCGTACCTCACCCATCGAGCTAGAAAACGACACTGCGAGATTCACCTTCCGTGTTGCTTGTAGCAAGGGAACTTATGTCCGTACCTTATCTGTTGATTTGGGTGCTAAACTCGGCTACGCGAGTCATATGTCTGCTCTTCGTCGAACAGCCTCAGCTGGTCTAACCTTAGATAAGGCACTAACACTCTCACAAATTTCAGAAATGGTAGAAGCAGGGGATACGTCCTTCCTCCTTCCTATCGAATTTGGTGTTCAGGATCTGCCAACAGTACAAGTCACTGAAGATGATGCTAAAGAAATCTCATTTGGTCGCTTTATTGCTATTGATAGCCAAGAACCCTTGGTTGCGGCCTTTTTAGAAGACAAAGTTCTAGCCATCATGGAAAAACGAGGTCAAGTTTATAAACCTAGAAAAGTATTAAGTCAATGAAAATAACTTATATTAACGATTATAAAGATATCCATCAGGAAAAGGAAACAGTCCTGGTCCTAGGATATTTCGATGCGCTCCACCGTGGTCACAAGGTTCTTTTTGATAAGGCTCGTCAGATTGCTGATGACAAACAGCTTGAAGTAGCTGTCCTTACCTTTAATGAAAGTCCTCAACTGACTTTTCAACGGTATACGGATGATCTCCTTCTGCATATTACAGCACCTCAAAGGCGTTGTGATCTTTTTGAAGCCTATGGAACAGATCAGCTTTATTTAACAGATTTCAATAGTGATTTTGCCCGAACGAGTTCAGATGATTTCATTGCCCGCTATATTAAGCGTTTAAAAGCTCAAGAGGTTGTTGTGGGCTTTGATTACAAGTTTGGCCATCATCGAACAGATGTGGACTATCTTGCCCGTAATTTTTCTGGTAATGTCCATGTCATTGAAGAGCAACAAAGCGATGGTGAAAAGATTTCGTCAACACGTGTACGTCAATTAATACGAGAAGGTAATGTTAAAGAAGCCAATAAACTTCTTGGCCACGAATTCTCGACACGTGGCATCGTGGTACATGGTGATGCCCGTGGACGAACCATTGGTTTTCCAACTGCTAATTTAGCACCAATCGACAGAACTTTTCTACCTGCTGATGGCGTCTATGTTGCTGATGTGGTGATTGATGGTAAACGCTATCGTTCCATGACTAGCCTAGGTAAAAACGTTACCTTTGGGGGAACAGAACTCCGCCTTGAAGCCAATATCTTTGATTTTGAAGGCGATATTTATGGAAAAACAATCGAAGTTTTTTGGCTAGATTATATCCGTGATATGATTAAGTTCAATAATATAGAGGAACTTTGTGCTCAACTGGAGGCCGATAAAAAAATCGCGGAAAAATTTTAAGAAAGCGTAGCCAAAACTAATCAAATAATGTATAATGATTAGGAATGTTAAAGTGAAAGGGGTGTTTGCATGGTAACTTTATTTTTATCACCTAGCTGCACCAGCTGTAGGAAAGCACGAGCTTGGTTGACCAATCATGAAGTTGCTTTTGACGAACACAATATTATCACGAGCCCATTAACTCACGATGAGTTGATGAAGATTTTGTCTTACACGGAAAATGGTACTGAAGATATCATTTCAACCCGTTCAAAAGTCTTTCAGAAGCTGAATATCGATGTGGATGATTTGACCATCAAGGAACTCATTCAACTGATTTCTGAATATCCAAATCTTCTTCGTCGACCTATTATTTTGGACAACAAACGCATGCAAATCGGTTTCAACGAAGATGAAATTCGTGCCTTTTTGCCTCGTGATTATAGAAAGCAAGAATTGCGTCAAGCGACCATTCGAGCTGAAATTGAGGGTAACAATGACTAAAGGAAATTATTCCTACCCACTCGATCCATCATGGAGCACTGAGGAAATCACCACAGTGCTTCATTTTTTGAGTCAGGTAGAAAAAGCATACGAGAGCAAGGTTGACCGTGACCAACTCTTGCAAGCCTATAAGGCATTTAAAACCGTTGTCCCAGGCAAAGCTCCTGAAAAGCAACTAGACAAGGCCTTTGAAGAAGCTAGCGGTTTTTCAACCTATCAAGCTGTCAAAGCTGCTAAAGCAAAAGATAAAGGATTTGTATCACTTGGAAAATAAACTGATTTTCGCCAAAGAAATCATCAAAGAAGCTGGTGCTTTTATTAAAGAAAGTTTAAGTAAAACAATCACGGTCGAAGAAAAAACAGCTTTTGATGATTTAGTCACTAATATTGATAAACAAACACAAGATTTACTCGTGGCACGTATTAAATCTGCCTTTCCTTCAGACAATATTTTCGCTGAAGAAAATGGCTTGGTGCATAATATCAAGGATGGAAACGTCTGGGTCTTGGATCCAATTGATGGAACGGTCAATTTTATTGTCCAACAAGATAATTTTTGTGTGATGATTGCCTACTATGAAGATGGGCAAGGAAAATTTGGTCTCATTTATAACGTCATGGCTGATCAACTTTTCTATGGTGGTGGCCAGTTTGATGTGTATTGCAATGACAAATTGCTTCCAGCCTATAAAAGTCGCCCATTAGACCGCTGCCTAGTCGCTAGCAATGGAGCCATGTATGCTAAAAATTTTCACGGCTTAAAAGACCTTATTGATAAGACCTTAGGTGTTCGTGTCTACGGTGGTGCCGGTTTAAGCATGTCAAAAGTCCTATCTGGTCAAATTTTAGCTTACTTTTCAGTTATTTACCCATGGGACTATGCTGCAGCAAGTATTATGGGAGAAAAATTGGGTTATCACCTTGAGACCATTACTGGAGAACCACTGGATTATTCTAGTCGTCAAGCTGTGATGCTTGTGCCCAAAGACAGACTTGAAGAAATCAAGGATATTATGGGCTCAGAAAATTAATTTAAAACAAAAACCATACTGGACAAATCAGAACAGTAAGTTCTCTTGGTTAGTCCAGTTTTTTGATAGAAAGGAAACTATGCAATTTCCATCAGACTTTATAGAAAAATATAATAAGCTCCTTGGAGATGAAGCGGAGGAATTCTTTGCATCATTTGATCAAGAACCCGTGTCCGCCTATCGTACCAACCCTCTGAAAAAGCAACAGAAAAACTTTCCTGATGCCATTCCTGAAACACCTTGGGGCCATTACGGTAAAATTTCTGGAAAATCTGCCGACCATGCAACTGGTTTAGTTTATTCTCAGGAACCAGCTGCTCAAATGGTTGCTCAAGTAGCAGCTCCGGCCAAGGGAAGTCGAGTCTTAGACTTGGCAGCTGCTCCAGGCGGAAAGTCTACTCATCTTCTAAGCTACTTAGACAATACTGGACTGCTCGTCAGCAATGAAATCAATCCAAAGCGTAGTAAAATTCTGGTTGAAAATATAGAACGTTTTGGGGCTAGAAATGTTGTTGTGACTAACACGTCAGCGGATAAACTAGCCAAAGTTTTCAAAAATTACTTTGATACGATTGTCTTTGATGGACCCTGTTCTGGCGAAGGAATGTTCCGTAAGGACCCTGATGCAATCCAATATTGGCACAATGAATACCCTAGTGAATTGGCACAATTACAGAAGGACATCTTATCAAACGGTTTGAAGATGCTCGCTCCAGGTGGACAATTGATCTACTCAACTTGTACCTGGTCTCCTGAGGAAAACGAAGGTGTTGTCGCTTGGATTTTAGAAAATTACCCTGATCTTGAATTAGTAGAAATCCCTAAATGGAATGGCATGAGAGGTGGGATTGATTTTCCAGAAACAGCTCGAATGTATCCGCACCATTTCAAAGGTGAAGGCCAGTTTGTGGCAAAATTCCAGGATAAGCGCGTGGCTGAGCAGGCACGTATCAAAGAGGGAAAATCTAACCTTAACAAGGAGCAGAAGCAACTCTGGGAAGATTTTGCAAAAAAACACCTTAAGACTGATCTAGATGGTTTACTCCAAGTTTTTGGGGACAATCTTTATCTGCTTCCTAAGGGACTTCCTGACCTTTCTAAAGTTAAAATCGCTCGTAATGGACTGCATCTTGGTGTCTTCAAGAAAAAACGTTTCGAACCAAGTTTTGCGCTTGGAATTGCATTAACCTCAGATGAAGCTGTTTCAAGTATAGAGCTAACTCAAGACCAGTTTGCCCAATATGTTTCTGGTAATGTTGTTACTCTTGACCAAACGCAACCAAACGGTTGGTATCAGCTTTTAGTGGACGGCAATGGATTCGGATTTGCCAAAATCGTTGGAAACACGGTTAAAAACTACTATCCTAAGGGATTGAGATTCCATGTATAAGGGCCTGTAATCAAACTTTAATATGACTTAATTATCTTATACTTGGTATAATTAGATAGATGTCTTTTTACAGCATATATATAAGACACTATCTTACTTAAGTTACAAAATGTCGGAGGACAAAAATGAAAAAAACAAAAGTCCTTGCAGTGATTCTATCACTGGCAATGGCCATGCTAGTCTTAACTGGCTGTGCCTCTTGGATTGACCGTGGCCAGTCCATTACAGCAGTTGGTTCTACGGCCCTTCAACCCTTAGTGGAGGCGGCAGCAGATGGGTTCGCTGAAAAGAACCCTGAGAATATCGTTAACGTTCAGGGTGGCGGTTCTGGTACTGGACTTTCTCAGGTACAATCCGGTGCCGTTCAAATTGGTAACAGTGACCTTTTTGCCGAGGAAAAATCTGGAATCGATGCCAGTAAGCTTGTTGACTATCAAGTTGCCGTTGCTGGAATTGCAGTGATTACAAACAAAGAAGTCTCTGTAGATAACTTGACAACCGAACAACTTCGCAAGATTTTCACTGGGGAAATCACAAACTGGAAACAGCTTGGGGGTAAAGACCTAGAGATCACTATTATTAACCGTGCAGCTAGCTCAGGATCACGCGCGACTTTCGATGCAGTGATTATGGACGGCAAATCACCAATACGTACCCAAGAGCAAGATTCTAATGGTATGGTTAAGTCAATCGTTGCTCAGACACCAGGAGCTATTTCCTACCTATCATTTGCCTACCTTGATGATTCTGTTAAAACATTGAAGTTAAATGGATTTGAACCAAAAGCTGAAAATGTTGCAACAAACGATTGGCCTATTTGGTCTTACGAGCATATGTATACCAAGGGAAAACCGAATAGCTATACCAAACAATTCTTAGATTACATGATGAGTGACGAAGTCCAAGAAAATGTCGTCGCAAAAATGGGTTACATTTCCATCCATAGCATGAAAGTTACAAAGGATGCTGATGGTAAAGTCTCAAAGAAGAGTGAGGAGTAAGCATGAAAAATGAAGAATTGGTGAAACAATTAACATCACCCTCTAAAAATTCACGCCTCGAGAAGTTTGGTAAAACAATCACTTTCCTTTGTTTAGCTTTGATTGTTTTTATCGTAGCCATGATTTTACTTTTCGTTGCTCAAAAAGGGCTGGCGACTTTCTTTGTTAATAAAGTTAGCTTGATCGAGTTCCTCTTTAGTGGCGATTGGTCGCCATCTGAAGGCAAGTTCGGAGCTCTTCCAATGATTTTGGGATCATTCGTAGTTACCTTGCTCTCAGCCTTGGTAGCAACGCCATTTGCCATTGGAGCAGCCATCTTTATGACTGAAATTTCTCCGAAAGGGGCTAAATTCTTACAACCAGCTATTGAACTTTTGGTTGGGATTCCATCTGTTGTTTATGGTTTCATTGGTCTCCAAGTCGTGGTTCCATTTGTTCGCTTAATTTTTGGTGGCACAGGGTTTGGTATTCTTTCAGGTACCTTTGTCTTGTTCGTCATGATTCTACCAACCGTAACCTTTATGACAACAGATACGCTTCGTGCAGTGCCTCGTCACTACCGTGAAGCTAGTCTGGCAATGGGAGCTACACGCTGGCAAACGATTTGGCGTGTGACACTTAACGCGGCTAAACCAGGTATTTTCACGGCCGTTATCTTTGGTATGGCCCGTGCCTTTGGTGAGGCTCTTGCCATCCAAATGGTCGTCGGAAATTCCGCAGTGATTCCAACTTCTTTAACGACACCAGCAGCAACATTGACATCTGTCTTGACTATGGGAATCGGGAATACAGTCATGGGGACTGTTTCAAACAATGTCCTTTGGTCTCTCGCCTTGGTTCTCTTATTGATGAGTCTTGGTTTCAATATGTTGGTGAAATTCATTACCCGTGAGAGAAAGAGAAATTATGAACGCTAAAAAAATTGATAAAATTGCCATCGGCACACTCTATGTGATTGCTGGCATTATTGTAACAATCCTGGCAGCCTTGATTCTCTATATCTTGGTTCGCGGAATACCACACATCAGCTGGTCATTCTTGACTAGTCGATCATCATCTTACAAAGCTGGTGGAGGAATTGGGGTTCAACTCTACAATTCATTCTTCCTTTTGGTTATTACCCTGATTATTTCTGTGCCTCTTTCTATGGGAGCTGGGATCTTCTTATCAGAATATGCTAAAAAAGGACGCCTTACCAACTTTGTTCGTACCTGTATTGAAATCCTTTCTTCACTACCTTCAGTAGTGGTCGGACTCTTTGGTTATTTGATTTTTGTTGTCCAATTCCAGTATGGATTTTCAATCCTATCTGGTGCCTTGGCTTTAACGGTCTTTAACCTACCACAAATGACTCGTACGGTTGAAGATAGTTTGCGAACAGTCCACCATACCCAACGTGAAGCTGGGCTAGCTCTAGGCTTGTCTCGATGGGAAACGATTTTACACGTTGTTGTTCCAGAGGCATTGCCTGGTATTGTTACTGGTATCGTTCTTGCTTCTGGCCGTATTTTCGGGGAAGCAGCAGCGCTTATCTATACAGCAGGTCAATCTGCACCAGCACTTAACTGGAGCGACTGGAATCCGCTTAGTATCTCTAGTCCAATCTCAATTTTCCGCCAAGCAGAAACACTTGCTGTTCACATCTGGAAGGTCAACTCAGAAGGTACGACACCTGACGCCACTGCAGTATCTGCTGGTTCAGCAGCAGTACTCTTGATTTTCATTTTGATTTTCAACTTTGGTGCACGTCGTTTGGGAGCTTACCTCCATAAGAAATTAACATCCGCTTAAAGGAGTTATCATGACAAAATACAATTGGGACGAGCGTCATATTATCACCTTCCCAGAGAAGGAGCTCGCTCTTGAAACAAAGGACTTGCATGTCTATTATGGTCAAAAAGAAGCCATCAAAGGTATCGACATGCAATTCGAGAAAAATAAAATTACGGCTCTTATTGGCCCTTCAGGATGCGGGAAATCAACCTTTCTTCGTAGCCTAAACCGTATGAATGATACGATTGATATTGCTAAGGTTACTGGACAAATCCTTTATCAAGGCGTCGATGTCAATGCAAGCAATATCAATGTTTATGAAATGCGTAAACATATTGGAATGGTTTTCCAACGTCCAAATCCATTTGCCAAGTCTATCTACAGAAACATTACCTTTGCTCACGAACGTAAAGGTGTAAGAGATAAGCAAACCTTGGACGAGATTGTTGAGACATCACTTAAGCAAGCAGGTCTTTGGGATCAGGTTAAAGATGATCTTCATAAATCTGCCTTTACCCTATCAGGTGGTCAGCAGCAACGTCTTTGTATTGCAAGAGCTATTGCCGTGAAACCGCAGATTCTCCTCATGGATGAGCCTGCAGCTTCACTGGACCCTGTAGCTACTATGCAGCTAGAAGAGACCATGTTCGAACTTAAGGAAGATTACTCTATTATCATCGTGACGCACAATATGCAGCAGGCAGCGCGTGCTAGTGATTATACAGCATTCTTCTACCTTGGTGATCTTATCGAATATGATGAAACCAAGAAAATCTTCCAAGATGCCGCCCTACAGTCAACTAATGACTATGTATCAGGACGTTTTGGATAGAAAGGAGCACTTATGACTGAACCAATCATTTCAATCAATGATTTATCGGTGTATTTCAATAAGAAAAAAGCCCTCAATAACGTGACAATGGATTTCTATCCAAATGAAATCACAGCTCTTATCGGTCCTTCAGGATCGGGAAAATCAACCCTGCTCCGTTCTATCAACCGAATGGGAGATTTAAACCCCGAGTGGACACTTACTGGTGCTGTTTCTTACAACGGTCACAACGTCTACAGTCCTCGAACAGACACCGTTGAGCTCCGTAAAGAAATCGGAATGGTCTTCCAACAACCTAACCCTTTTCCAATGTCAATCTATGAAAACGTTGTTTACGGACTTCGTATCAATGGTATCAAAGATAAGGCTGTCCTTGACAAAGCAGTAGAAGAGTCACTAAAAGGTGCTTCAATCTGGGAAGAGGTTAAAGACCGTCTCCATGACTCAGCACTTGGACTTTCAGGAGGGCAACAGCAACGTGTCTGTATTGCACGGGTACTTGCCACGTCTCCAAAGGTTATCCTTCTTGACGAACCAACGTCTGCCCTCGACCCTATCTCCGCTGGTAAGATTGAGGAAACCCTATATAACCTTAAAGACCAATATACCTTGCTGCTTGTTACACGTTCTATGCAACAGGCAAGTCGTATCTCACAACGAACAGCCTTTTTCCTCGATGGAGAACTCATTGAGTATTCATCAACGAAAGACATGTTCCTAAATCCACAACATAAAGAAACAGAAGATTATATTACCGGTAAATTCGGTTAAGAAAGGACAGATTACTAAAACAATTATGATGTTACGAACACCCTTCGAAGAAGAATTAGAAAAACTCCACAACCAATTTTACGCTATGGGTACAGAGGTTGCTGCTCAGCTTAAGAAAGCTGTACGTGCCTTTATCAGCCACGACCGTGATTTGGCTAAGGAAGTCATTGAAAATGACGAAATCGTCAATAACTACGAAACCAAACTTGAGAAAAAATCGCTTGAAATTATCGCTCTTCAGCAACCTGTATCAAGTGATTTGCGAACAGTTATCACAGCGCTCAAAGCATCTAGTGACGTTGAACGTATGGGTGACCATGCCGTTGCTATCGCTAAAGCAACTATCCGCATTAAAGGTGAAGAACGCCTAACTGAAATTGAAGCTGAAATCAAGAAAATGGGGAAAGCAGTTCGCCACATGGTCGAAGATGCTCTAGATGTTTACTTGAACAGTGACGAAAAACGCGCTTATGAAATCGCAGCTTCAGATGAAATCATTGATAACTATTTCCGTGATATTCAAGCCATGACAGTAGAAGGTGTTCGCAAGAATCCTGATGCTGCCTTCGCTGCCAAAGAATATTTCCAAGTACTTATGTATTTGGAACGTATTGGTGACTATGCCCGCAATCTCTGTGAGTGGGTTGTCTACCTCAAGTCTGGGAAAATCATAGAACTGTAGGCAAAGCTTCCAATCTATGTTATAATGGGTCTGTATTGAATAATTCAGACCCTTTTCTTTTGCAAAAGAGTCTGATATCGAAACATATGTCAGTCTGTTTCGATACGAAAAGTTAGATTAGGAGTATATACGTATGACAGCATCTGTTGCTCGTTTTATCGAAAGTTTCATCCCTGAAAACTACAATCTTTTCTTGGACATTAATCGTTCTGAAAAGACCTTTACAGGGAATGTTGCCATCACAGGTGAAGCCCTTGATAACCATATCTCCCTTCACCAAAAAGACCTTACCATTAGTTCCGTTCTCTTGGATAATGAATCATTGAACTTCCAAATGGATGATGCTAACGAAGCCTTCCATATTGAACTTCCAGAGACCGGTGTTTTGACGCTTGTCATTGAATTCTCTGGTCGTATTACAGATAATATGACAGGGATTTACCCATCATATTACACCTACAATGGTGAGAAGAAAGAAATTATTTCAACGCAGTTTGAATCTCATTTTGCGCGTGAAGCCTTCCCATCAGTTGATGAACCAGAAGCCAAAGCCACTTTTGATTTCTCATTGAAATTTGATGCTGAAGAAGGCGATATCGCCTTGTCAAACATGCCTGAAATCAATAGCCATTTGCGTGAAGAAACTGGGGTTTGGACTTTTGAGACAACCCCTCGTATGTCAACATACCTCCTTGCCTTTGGTTTTGGAGCTCTTCAAGGTAAGACAGCGAAAACACAAAACGGAACTGAAGTTGGTGTCTTCGCTACAGTTGCACAAGCTGAAAACAGCGTTGACTTTGCCCTTGATATTGCGGTTCGTGTCATTGATTTCTACGAAGACTACTTCCAAGTTAAGTATCCTATCCCATTGTCATACCATCTCGCGCTTCCTGACTTCTCAGCAGGTGCCATGGAAAACTGGGGACTTGTTACCTATCGTGAAGTTTACCTACTAGTAGACGAAAATAGCTCAGCTGCAAGTCGTCAACAAGTAGCTCTTGTGGTTGCCCACGAATTGGCTCACCAATGGTTCGGTAACCTTGTAACGATGAAATGGTGGGATGATTTATGGCTTAACGAAAGCTTTGCCAATATGATGGAGTATGTTTCAGTAGATGCCATTGAACCTAGCTGGAACATCTTTGAAGACTTCCAAACAACTGGTGTACCTCATGCCCTCCAGCGTGATGCTACAGATGGTGTTCAGTCTGTCCACATGGAAGTTAATCACCCAGATGAGATTAACACCCTCTTCGATAGTGCTATCGTTTATGCCAAAGGTAGCCGTCTCATGCATATGCTTCGCCGTTGGTTAGGTGACGAAGCCTTTGCCAAAGGACTTAAAGCTTACTTCGAAAAACACCAGTACAACAACACTATTGGACGTGACCTCTGGAATGCACTCTCTGATGCTTCTGGTAAAGATGTCTCTAGTTTCATGGATACTTGGTTGGAGCAACCAGGTTACCCTGTTGTTAGTGCAGAAGTTGTTGATGACACCCTTATTCTTAGTCAAAAACAATTCTTCATTGGCGAACATGAAGATAAAGGGCGTCTTTGGGAAATTCCATTGAACACAAACTGGAAAGGACTTCCAGACACACTCTCAGAAGAGCGTATTGAGATTCCAAATTATAGCCAGCTTGCTGCTGAAAATAATGGAGCTCTTCGCCTTAATACAGCAAATACGGCACATTACATCACAGACTACCAAGGACAACTCTTGGACCAACTCTTAGAGGAATTTGCTAACCTTGATACTGTAAGTAAACTTCAAATTTTGCAAGAACGTCGTCTTCTTGCTGAAAGTGGCCGTATCTCCTATGCAAGCCTAGTGGCTCTTCTTGATCTTGTCGAAAAAGAAGAAAGTTTCTTAATTGCACAAGCTAAGTCTCAAATCCTCGCTGGTTTGAAACGCTTTATCGATGAGGATACAGAAGCAGAAGTACACTACAAGGCTTTGGTACGTCGTCAATTCCAAAATGACTTTGAACGTCTTGGTTTCGATGCCAAGGATGGAGAGTCAGATGAAGATGAAATGGTTCGTCAAACGGCACTAAGCTACTTGATTCAAGCAGACTATCAACCAGCAGTCCTTGCAGCTGCAAGTGTTTTCCAAGCTCATAAAGAAAACATTGAAAGCATCCCTGCAAGTGTCCGTGGTCTTGTCCTCATTAACCAAATGAAACAAGAAGACAGTCTTACCCTTGTTGAAGACTATGTCAATGCTTACGTCACAACAAATGACAGTAACTTCCGTCGTCAATTGACTCAAGCAATTTCATACCTTAAAAACCAAGAAGGTCTCGACTACGTACTAGGTCAGCTTAAAGACAAACATGTCGTTAAACCTCAAGACTTGTACCTCTGGTATATGAATTTCCTCAACAAATCATTTGCTCAAGAAACCGTTTGGAACTGGGCAAAAGATAACTGGGATTGGATTAAGGCAGCCCTTGGTGGTGATATGAGCTTTGATAGCTTTGTTAATATTCCAGCATCAATCTTTAAAACGCAAGAACGTCTTGATCAATATATTGCTTTCTTCGAGCCACAAACAAGTGATAAAGCCTTAGAACGTAATATCTTGATGGGAATTAAGACAATTGCTGCACGAGTAAACTTGATTGAAAAAGAAAAAGCAGCCGTTGAATCTGCCCTTAAAGATTATTAATAAGTAAAACAAGCTTTCCATGAAGGAGAGTTTGTTTTTTATGTACGATAGTTTACATAAATATAGTTATGTATTAAAAAGAATAATAAAACAACTTTAGCATAATTAAATTTATGTAAACTAAAACCAACCACTCCAAATAGGAATGGTTGGGATAGCTAATTATAAATTGTCTAGAGCATTTTTTTGCTCATCATTAACAATATGTGTGTAAAGATCGGTAACCTGAGTGGAAGCATGGCCAAGTTGGTGACTCACTAAAACTTGAGACTTGGTGGCATCATAAAGACGTGTTGCCAAAGTATGTCGTAGTTTATGGGGAGTGACGCGAATCTTGAAATCCTGAGAATATTTGGCAACCATTTTTTCGATACTTGAAGCATCAATACGGTTTGGGATCCCTCGATATTCCGTTAAAAAGAGAGCAACATCTTGCTTTTCAGCCTTATAGCGTTTATCACGTATACTGAGATAAGTTTCAAGATAGGGCTTTGCAAAACTTGCTACATTAACTGAGTCACGTTTGCCACCTTTTCGAGTGACGTCGATGACCATCATTTTTAGATTGATATCTTTAAGGTCCAGATTAACAGCTTCAGAGAGTCGAACACCTGAAGCCAGCAGCAAGGCAATGATAGCCAAATCACGCTCTTTATTCTTATAAAACGAAGATTTGGCGCGATTTGAGAGCTTGACTTCGTATTCATTTTCTACATAATCAAGAAATTCCATGGTTTCATCGCCAAGAAAGAGTTTCTGTTTGATATTCTCAGCACGTGCAGCCAAGGTTTCTTTCTTTTTCTTAGTAGAAACTTTTTTCATAACGTTACGATAGAAATATGGCTCGCCGTCAGGTCCCTCGACCTCCTCCGTTAAATACTTATAGAGACTAGATAGAGCTGAAAGCGTCCGATTAATAGTTGTTTGTGAAACTCCCTGTTTCTTGGAATAGGTATTTAAAGATGGACGTTCACGTAGATAAAGCACAAATGACTCCATATCTTTTTTAGTTAGATTTTCCAAGGTTTTGATGTCAATTGAGGCAATATCATCAGCATCTGAAATACCTGAGTCAATTAACCAGTCAAAAAAGCGTTTATATTCCTTAAGGTATTCGTATAAGGTCGTAAAAGAATATGGAACCGATAGTTTAGATTGATAATACTCCAAGACAAACCAGGGCATCAGAGATTTGTATTCTTCAATTTTTTCGAGTAAGAGTTCACGTTTCATTTATTTTTTCTCCAAAGTTACTTAATAGAAGTATATCACACCCTTATCTTTCTTTCAAGAAAATTACAGTTTTTCGGAAAGATGCTATAAGGTGTTTTTCACTTAAAGGCTTTATAGGTTTAATGTCCGAATATATAAAAACCACACTAAATCAATCATAAACCAACTTTTGAAAAAATCTTTATAACGTATTATTTACTTATAGAATTTTCACAAGAAAAAACAACCTGGAGTTTTCCAGATTGTTCAAACAATGATTAAGCTACGATAGCTTTTGCAACCTCCTCGGTTGTCATACGTGAGAAATAATGTGTTGTGTCAATGGTTTTAAGCTTAGCCAAGACATCTTCGTACTCGTAAGGTACACCAACCAGCAAGTCTTCAATATCAGACACATCTCCGATACCAAAGAAATCTCCGTAAATCTTAACAGATTTAATGATAGAATTTTCAACATTGGCATAGGTTGAGATTTTACCAGCCGTGTAACGAACATTACGTTCTACTGTGTATTCTGGTGATTGACCGTATGTCCAGTCCCAGGTATTGAATTGCTTCTCATAAGACTCTTGAATCTTAGCCAATTCATCCTCAGAAAGGACGTATTCAGTCATGTCAGGGTAAAATTCCTTCATTTTTTCCAAGATTTTATCTGAGAATTCATTTACTGTGATTTTTTCTGGCAATTCGTCTACAATGTTTGTCACACGAGCACGAACAGATTTAACACCTTTTGATTCAATTTTGTCTTTGCTGACTTTGAGGGCTTGACCAAGAACGGACATATCAACGTCAAAGAGCAAGCAACCATGGTGCATCATACGACCTTTATAGTAAGCTTGAGCATTTCCACAGAACTTTTTACCGTCGATTTCAAGGTCATTTCGGCCAGTAAATTCAGCTTTAACTCCCAAATCAGCAAGTGTTGCGATTACAGGTTGAGAGAAAGTCTTAAAGTCAAAAGCGCCTTCATCTGCCTTATTTGAAATAATAGTATAGTTGAGGTTATTCAAATCGTGATAAACAGCGCCACCACCAGACAAACGACGAACGACCTTAATACCATGAGCATCTGTATATTCTTTGTTAATCTCTTGAATGGTATTTTGATGCTTACCGACAATGATAGCTGGACGGTTAATCCAAAGAATGAACAGTTCATCTTCATTCACCAATTCACGAAAGGCATAGGCTTCCAAAGCAATATTATAGGCAGGATCATTTGATGTGTTTACAATATATTTCATGAGGTCTCCTCTTGTAATGTGATACTTATATTATAAAGGAAAACGGTGACAAAGTACACGAAGACGCCTTAGGTATAAGGATTTTCATGATATAATAGTAAAAAATATATGGGGAGTTTTGGAATGATACAAAATCCTAGTAAATTAAGTCTCTTTTTCTCGAGACTAACCAATAAAATAAATAAAAAGGTCAAAATAGCATTTGCTCTGCTTCTTTTTGTTGCTCTTGGAATGTTTCTCTATAATGCCTACCAAAGAGCCTATAAGCCTTATCTCTACGATAAAAACAATTACTATTACAAAGCCTATAATTACAGCGTCAAGAAGATCATACCTCAAAGAAAAGTTGTCTACATATAAGGTCGGCCATTATATCGATAAAGGAATTGATCCCCGCAGACTTCTATTGCATATCACTTTTACTGATAAGACCAAAATCACTTTACCATTTGGACAGGTGACTTCTACTGAAAACTTTTTCGACCGTTATGAACGCTATTTTGATCGTAAAATTTTTGAGGTTGGTCCGGGTTTTGATGAAGAATGGTTTTCGAATGCAGAGAATTACAGACAAATGATTCAGCGTTTCCCTGGATTACATAATAAAACAATAGATGCCGACTTCGACTTATATCTAAGGGACTTCCTATTTATGATAGTTCCAGGTGATACCCTCTATCAAACTGGGGCTGTGGAAGATGGTGTCAGTGAATACCACTTTCGGTTAAAAAATCCCAAATCAGGAAAAATGCAAAGCTATATTATCTACGGAAATGAAGGAGACATCCCACTCTGGGATTGGCAGGCTCCCTTTGTTACCGTAGATAAGGATTTTGCTAACAAAGAAAGAATTCAGGAATTCTTCGACGACTACGATATTAGAGAGTATGGAAATTATTGGGGTGGCAGATACAATGTAACGTTTCCTCACTTAAATTCCTTACAGATTCTTACCTACAAGAAGAATCCAGAAATGCAAAAAATGAAATCCATTATCTAAAATACTCAACATCTAAAACTTATGATTCATCAAATAAAGAAGCCTATATGAATGATATACTGAATTATCACTCATAGGTAACATAACATTATTTATGTAAATACAGCTAATTTATCTATTGGCTGTTTTTTTCATGCAAAAAAACAAGACCATTTCTGATCTTGTTTTCCTTCTATGCAACTAGAATATTATTTTGTGTGCCAGATGTCTTTGTCATACTGTTCGATTGTACGGTCAGATGAGAAGAATCCTGCTTCAGCAATGTTGTAAACAACTTTTTTGTTCCATGCATCTTGATCTTCGTAAGCTGCGTATACTTCTTCTTTCTTGTCGATGTATTCAGCCAAGTCAATCAATGTCATGAACCAGTCTTTAGAGATAAGTTCATTGCGGAGACGTTTCAAGCGTTCTTTATCTCCAACTTTAACGAGGTCTTCGCTTACGATAAAGTCAACAGCTGCTTTGATGTTAGCATCTTTTTCGTAGTAATCACGTGATACATAACCTTCTTTTTCATAAAGGTCAATGATTGTATCAGAGTCTTTACCAAATGTGAAGATGTTTTCTGGTCCTACCAATTCAGCAATCTCAACGTTGGCACCGTCCATTGTACCAAGTGTAAGGGCACCGTTAAGCATGAATTTCATGTTACCTGTACCTGAAGCTTCTTTAGAAGCCAATGAGATTTGTTCTGAGATATCTGTTGCTGGGATAAGGTGTTCAGCAACAGTTACGTTGTAGTTTTCAACCAAGTGAACGTTGAGGTATTTGCTTACTTCTGGATCATTGTTGATGAGTTCAGAAAGTGACAAGATCAAGTGGATAATGTCTTGAGCAATAACGTAGGCAGGAGCTGCTTTACCACCAAAGATGATAGTGATTTTACGTTTTGGAAGGTTTCCTTTTTTGATTTCCAAGTATTTGTGGATGACATACAAAGCGTTCATTTGTTGACGTTTGTATTCGTGGAAACGTTTGATTTGTGTATCAATGATTGAGTTTTCATCAAGATCGATACCTTTGTTGGCTTTAAGATAACGTTTAAGTGACAACTTGTTATCATATTTGATTTCAGACAAACGTTTGTGAACTGCTGGATCATCTGCAAAGGCAGCCAATTTTTCCAATTGAGTTGCGTCAGTAAGGTAACCATCACCAATCAATTCTTTGATGTAGTCAGCAAGTTCTTGGTTTGAGAATTCCAACCAACGACGGAATGTAATACCGTTTGTTTTGTTGTTGAAGCGTTCTGGGTAAAGGTCGTAGAATGGTTTCAACTCAGAAGATTTAAGGATTTCTGTGTGAAGTGCTGCTACACCGTTAACGCTTGTAGAGAAGTGGATATCCATGTGTGCCATGTGAACACGGTTGTGTTCGTCAATGATTTGAACACGTGGATCTTCGTATTTTTCACGAATGATAGCATCCAATTTCTTGATGATAACAACAAGGTGTGGAACAACTTCTTCAAGGTAGTCAAGAGGCCATTTTTCAAGGGCTTCAGCCAAGATAGTGTGGTTTGTGTAACCAACCATTTTGCTTACGATTGCTACTGCTTCATCAAATTCAAATCCATGTTTTTCTGTCAAAAGTCGAATCAATTCTGGAATTACCATTGATGGGTGAGTATCGTTGATTTGTACGTAAGCGTAATCTGGAAGGTCGTGAAGGTTAGAACCACGTTCGATAGCTTCGTCAATCAAAAGTTGAGCAGCGTTTGATACCATGAAGTATTGTTGGTAAATACGCAAGAGCTCACCTTTACGAGTTGAGTCATCTGGGTAAAGGAAAAGTGTCAAGTTCTTTTGGATTTCGTCTTGATCAAAAGTGATTCCTTTATCAATCAAACCGTAGTCCACACCATTGATATCAAAGAGGTTAAGGTAGTTCTTAGTTTCTTTCTTATAACCCAAGATATCCAAACGGTCCAAACGAGATTTCAAAGTAAAGTTTTTGAATGGAACATCGTAAGAGATATCAGTTGGTACCAACCATGATTGATCTTCAATCCAGTAGTTTGGTTCTGCATCTTGTTTGTTATCTTTGAAGACTTGTTTGAAGAGACCACAGTGGTAGTTAAGACCAACACCTTCACCGTTGATGCCAAGTGTTGACATAGAATCGATGAAACATGAAGCCAAACGTCCCAAACCACCGTTACCAAGAGATGGTTCTGGTTCAACGTCTTCAATTTCGCTGATTGATTTACCAGCAGCATCCAATTCAGCCTTAACATCTTTGTAGATACCCAAGTTGATCAAGTTGTTAGACAAAAGTTTACCGATCAAGAATTCAGCTGAGATATAGTAAACTTTACGTTTGCTATCGTTTTTAGGTTTTGGAGCAGCTGCTTCTTTTACGAATTCCAACAAAAGATAGTAGATTTCTTCGTTTGAAAGGTCCTTAAGATTTTTGTTTTTTGCTTCAACATATTGTGTAAATGTAGCCATTTTAGTTATTACCTCGATTATATCTTTCTGTAATGTCTGTCAAAAATTCTTTCTTGTCGACAGTAATTTCACCTGGAAGCATACGCCATTTCCAGTTTTGACCAACTGTGTTAGGGAAGTTTGTACGGCTATTTTCAGGTTTATCAAGGATATCCTGCATAGTCGCAATAGCTGTGTTGCTTACTGTAGCAAAGAGTGTGCGAAGAAGAGCACGTGTGATTGGTTCACCTTGACGACGGTTGATGTAAGCATCAGTGTAATCACGTTGCTCTTGCGTCAAGTTGTCGTACCAACCATTGATTACTTCGTTATCATGTGTACCTGTGTAAGCAACTGAATGTTGTGTGTATACGTGTGGAATGTCAATGCTGTTTCCAGTAGTATCGTAGAAACCAAATTGAACGATCTTCATTCCAGGGTAGCCACAGTCTGCAAGAAGTTTACGTGTCTTATCATCAATGTTACCAAGGTCTTCGGCAATAATTTTAAGATCACCCAATTCTTCTTTGACCACTTTGAAGAGGTCATAACCAGGTCCAGGAACCCATTCACCATTTTCAGCAGTTTCATCTCCACCAGGAATTTCCCAGAAGTCAGAGAAACCTTTGAAGTGGTCGATACGCAAGTAATCATAAAGTTTGAATGATTCTTGAATACGGAATACCCACCAAGCATAATTTTCAGCTTTGTGTTTATCCCAAGCGTAGATTGGGTTACCCCAAAGTTGACCAGTAGCTGAGAAGTTATCTGGTGGAACTCCGGCAATGTAACGTGGTTTACATTCGGCATCTAGTTTGAAGAGGTGTGGTTGTGTCCAAACTTCAACACTATCAGCTGAGATGTAGATTGGCATGTCACCAATGATTTGAATACCATTTTTGTTAGCATAGGCTTTAAGTTCTGCCCATTGACTAAAGAAGAGGTATTGCACTACTTGGTGGTAAGTGATGACATCAGCAAGTTCTTTGCGAAGTTTTTCAAGAGTTGCCTCATCGCGTTTAACTGCTTTTTTGTCATCCCAATCTTGAAGTGCTTTGTTATCAAAGTGTTCTTTGATAGCCATGAAATCAGCATAATCTGCTAACCAGTTAGCATTTTCAGATTTGAAAGATTCAAACTTCTTAGCTTCTTTTTTGTCAGCCAAGATTGCTTTGACTGCTTTTTCAAGAAGTGGGCGACGTGCTTCATAAACTTTAGCATAGTCGATAAACTCTGGATCTGATCCAAAGTCAGCGCCTTTAACATCAGCTTTAGTTAGAAACTTGTCACGAATAAGGAAATCCAAATCGATGAAGTGTGTGTTTCCCGCTACCGCAGAGAATGATTGGTAAGGTGAATCCCCATAACTTGTTGTAGTAAGTGGCAAGATCTGCCAGTAAGTTTGTTTTGTTTCTTTTAAGAAATCAACAAAGTCATAGGCTGCTTGACCGAAAGATCCGATCCCGTAGTCACCTGGAAGTGATGTGATGTGCATCAATACACCGCTTGCTCGTTTGTTCATAAAGTTTACCTCAAATTATTTTTTACACTTATGATTATAATGCAAACGTTTGCATAAGTCAAGAATTTTTAGCAAAAAAATAAAATTTTTTATATCTTTTTTAAAAAACATTCGTAAAACAAGCGCTTTCAAGTAATAATGACTTCTAGCTGAGTGATAAAGAAACTCTAGTTTTTTAAGTAGTTATCTAATAATAAAAAAGTGGTTGGTAACTTAATACCAACCAGGTCAATATAGCATTATTAGACTTTATCTATTTGTGACACTTTCTCTTTCAATGAGTTTAAATGGGATAGTCACTTTCTCTGACTTAGATTTAGCGTCTTTGAGAAGAGCCAAGAGTCTCAAGACACTTTTCTTTCCAAGTTCTTGAATATTAATGTCAAATGTAGTCAAGAAAGGATGCATGATTTCTGCAAAAGTCGAATTATTGAAAGAAATAATAGCATAATCTTCAGGAACTCTAAATCCTTGATTGTTCAGCCATTGAATAAGACGAAGGGCGATAAGGTCATCCTTAACAATCAAAGCTGTCGGAGAAAATCTTTCCAATTCTTTCTTTAAATCCTCGATTGTTCGTGCTGAAAAGACAAGTTCAGGTAGGACATCCAAATTTTGTTCGTCACTTGCTTCCTTATACCCTTGATAACGTTCCTGCCCCACTTGTCCAAAAAGATCATCAGTGACAAAACCAATCTTTCGGTGCCCTTTTGCCTGGAGGTAATTTACAGCTTCATGTCCTAATTCCTTATTATCATTATCAATATAGGTTACTTTATTTTCATTATCTACTGCTGCTCCAACCACTACAAAGGGTACTTTTTCTTTTAATAGGTAATCTTTAACAGGATCTTTCTTTTCTGAATAGAGGATTATAAAGCCATCTGCCCGTTTTTGACGATGCATGAGCTCAACTTGCTTAACTAATTCCTCTAGCGTAGCACCCGTAGCAAAACTAACGACCTGAGAATGACAACTAGCTTCTTCATTGATTGCTGTTAGAATTTCCATATAGAAGGGCTGGCTGATATTTTCTCGGTCTGTTAAAGGAGGAAGAACAACCCCTAAACTATGCGTTAAGCCTGTTGCCAACATTTGTGCTGCTGAATTGGGTACATAACCTAATTCTTCCATAGCTGCTCTTACTTTAACTTTAGTTTCTTCTGATATAGCCGGATTATCTTTTAAAGTCCTACTTACCGTTGATGGGCTAACACCAGCCTTCTTAGCAACATCCTTAATTGTAGCCATTATGTCCCTCTCATTCTTATAAATATATTTATAGTCGAAAATTATAAGAACAATTATAAACTAGATGGATATTTTTTGCAATCGTTTGCAAAAAGTTAAAAAATTTTTTATAAAATACTTGACAGATGGAAACGGTTGCATAATGTTTATCGTAAACTAAATTTCTGGAGGAAATAGAAATGAAAAAATGGCAAAAGGTATTACTTGGTAGTGCTGGATTACTTGTGGCTGGATCGCTCTTGGTAGCTTGTGGGTCAAACTCAAGCAAGAGCTCAAGCTCAGATAGCAAGACTTTGAAACTTTGGGTACCAACTGGTGCTAAGAAATCTTACTCAGATACAGTAGCACAGTTTGAAAAGAAATCTGGTTACAAAGTTGATATGGTTGAAATGGAAGATCCAAATGCTCAAGAAAACTTGACTAAGGATGCTTCTACTGCTGCAGATGTCTTCTCACTTCCACATGACCAACTCGGTAAATTGGTAGATGCTGGAGCTATCCAAGAAATCCCAGAGCAATACTCAAAAGAAATTGCTGAGCAAGATACTGAACAAGCTGCTGTAGGTGCTCAATACAAAGGTAAAACTTACGCCTTCCCATACGGTATCGAAACTCAAGTTACATACTACAACAAATCTAAACTTAATGAAGAAGATGTGAAATCATATGAAACAATCACTTCTAAAGCTAAATTTGGTAGCAACTTGAAAGAAGTTAACGCTTATGTAACTGCTCCTCTCTTCCTTTCAGTTGGTGACACACTCTTTGGTCCTAACGGTGAAGATGTGAAAGGTACTAACTGGGGTAACGAAGCTGGTGTGAATGTTCTTAAATTCATCGCAGCTCAAAAAGACAATAAAGGATTTGTCAATGTCGATTCAGCTAACATGATGGCTAAATTTGAAGATGGTTCTGTTGATGCTTTCCAATCAGGACCATGGGACTACGCTGCAGCTGTTAAAGCTGTTGGTAAAGACAATCTTGGTGTTGCTGTTTACCCAACAGTTAATATCGGTGGTCAAGAGGTTCAACAAAAAGCCTTCATGGGTGTTAAACTTTACGCAGTTAACCAAACACCATCTAAAGGTAACGCAGAACGTATCGCTGCTTCTTACCAATTGGCACAAGCTTTGACAAGCAAAGACAGTCAAAACAACCAATTCACTAATGAAGACCGTCACATCATCCCAGCTAACAAAGAAGTTCAAGCTTCTGAAGCTGTTCAAAAGGATGCACTTGCACAAGCTGTAATTACTATGGGTTCATCTGATCAGTACACAACTGTTATGCCTAAACTTAGTCAAATGTCAGTCTTCTGGACTGAAAGTGCTGCTCTTATGAGTGATGCATATAACGGTAAAATCAAGGAAGACCAATTCCTTACTAAATTACAACAATTTGATAAAGATTTGGCAGCAGCTAAATAAGAATCCTAACTATGAGAAGGTAAAGAGGCAGGTCGAGTCCTAGCCTCTTTATCTATCACTAATTAATCATTTATCTGAGGAGATATCTATGTCACAAACAATCTACGACACAACTCCTATGCGCCAGGTCTTCAAAGAAGGTACATGGGATGTCAAATTATCCTTTCTGGTAATGGGATTGGCAAACTTGGTCAACAAACAGTTCACCAAGGGCTTGCTCTTCCTCCTTTCTGAGATTGCCTTCTTAGTAGCCTTCGTTATTCAAATCATCCCTGCACTTAAAGGTATGATTACCTTGGGGACTCAAGAACAAGGTGAGGCTATTAAAGAAGTTAATGGGGTTAAGCTTACTGTTCAGGTCGCTGGAGATAACTCTATGCTCTTGTTGATTTTTGGACTTGCATCATTAATCTTCTGTGCAGTTTTTGCTTATATTTACTGGTGTAACCTTAAGAGTGCTCGTCATCTCATGGCTCTCAAACAGTCTGGACGTAAAGTTCCTAACTTTGTTGAAGACTTCAAGACCTTGGCTGATGGTCGTTTCCACATGGGACTTATGTCTGTACCATTGATTGGAGTTTTGCTCTTCACAATCTTGCCTTTGATCTACATGATCTGTTTGGCCTTTACTAACTTTGACCACAATCACCCAGCACCTAAATCACTCTTTGACTGGGTTGGTTTCTCAAGTTTTGGTGAGGTTCTGCAAGGTCGTATGGCTGGTACTTTCTTCCCTCTTTTGACATGGACTTTGATTTGGGCAGTTGCTGCAACAGCAACAACTTTCTTCTTCGGTATTGTCCTTGCTCTCTTGCTCAACACTAAGGGGCTTAAATTCAAGAAAGTATGGCGTACACTCTTTGTTATCACTATCGCCGTTCCTCAGTTCGTATCCCTTCTTTTGATGCGTAATTTCCTTAATGACCATGGTCCTTTGAATGGTTTGCTTCAAACCTTGCATCTCACTAATGGACCAATTCCATTCTTGACTGACCCTCTCTGGGCTAAGTTCTCTATTATCTTTGTTAATATGTGGATTGGTATTCCGTTCACAATGTTGGTCGCAACTGGTATCATCATGAACTTGCCAACTGAGCAGATTGAAGCTGCTGAAATTGATGGAGCAAGTAAATTCCAAATCTTCAAGAGCATCACTTTCCCACAAATTCTCTTAATCATGGCACCATCATTGATTCAACAATTCATCGGTAATATCAATAACTTCAACGTTATCTACTTCCTTACTGGTGGTGGACCTACTAACTCTGAATACTATCAAGCAGGTTCAACTGACCTCTTGGTAACTTGGCTCTACAAACTGACTGTTAGCGCTAAAGACTACAACTTGGCATCTGTTATCGGTATCTTGATTTTCGCCATCTCTGCAACATTCAGTCTCTTGGCCTACACAAGATCATCTTCATTCAAGGAAGGGGCTGCTAAATAATGAAACGTAAGAAAAATCTTTACCTAACTGGTACTTATATTCTATTGACAGTTCTAGCTGTTATCTGGTTGATTCCTATTATTTGGATCTTCCTTACAAGTTTCCGTGGTGAAGGAGCTAATGCGGTACCTTACTTCTTCCCTAAGACTTACACATTTAATAACTACATTAAACTGTTTACCAGCGATGCTTACCCATTTGGAAAATGGTTCATCAACACCTTCATCGTTGCCACATGTACATGTATACTCTCAACTTTGATTACCGTAGGTATGGCCTACTCACTTAGCCGTATTAAATTCAAACACAGAAATGGCTTCTTGAAATTGGCACTTGTACTTAACATGTTCCCTGGATTCATGTCAATGATTGCGGTCTACTACATTTTGAAGGCCCTCAATTTGACACAAACCTTGACATCTTTGGTCTTGGTATATTCTGCTGGGGCAGCTCTTGGTTTCTACATTGCGAAAGGTTTCTTTGATACCATTCCTTACTCATTGGATGAATCAGCAATGATTGATGGCGCAACTCGTCTTCAAATCTTCACTAAGATTACCTTGCCACTTTCTAAACCAATCATCGTCTACACTGCCCTCATGGCCTTCATGGGACCTTGGGTAGACTTCATCTTTGCATCTGTTATCCTCGGTGACGTTAAAGATAAATATACGGTTGCCCTTGGACTCTATCAAATGCTTAACCAAGACGCTATCAATGAATGGTTCCTTCCATTTACCGCAGGTGCTATTATCATCGCCATCCCAATCACCCTTCTCTTTATCTTCATGCAGAAATACTATGTTGAAGGTGTAACCGGCGGATCAGTTAAATAATAAAGGATAAATGATATGACAACTCTTAAACTGGATAAAATTTACAAAAAATACCCAAATGCAACTCACTACTCTGTCGAAGATTTCAGTATCGATATCAAAGACAAGGAATTCATCGTTTTCGTAGGTCCTTCAGGATGTGGTAAATCAACAACTCTCCGTATGGTTGCTGGTCTCGAAGAAATCACAGAAGGTAAACTCTATATCGATGGTGAAGTGGTTAATGACAAATCACCAAAAGATCGTGACATTGCCATGGTATTCCAAAACTATGCACTTTACCCTCACATGACTGTTTATGAAAATATGGCCTTTGGTCTTAAACTTCGTAAATATAAAAAAGACGATATCGACAAACGTGTGCGTGAAGCTGCTGCTAGCCTTGGTTTGACTGAGTTCTTAGATCGTAAGCCTGCAGACCTATCTGGTGGTCAACGTCAACGTGTAGCTATGGGACGTGCTATCGTTCGTGATGCTAAAGTCTTCCTTATGGATGAACCTCTCTCAAACTTGGATGCTAAGCTTCGTGTGACCATGCGTGCTGAAATTGCTAAAATTACTCGTAATATTGGTGCAACTACTATCTACGTTACCCACGACCAAACAGAAGCTATGACTCTTGCTGACCGTATCGTTATCATGAGTTCTACTAAAAATCCTGATGGTTCTGGTACTATCGGTCGTATCGAACAAATTGGTACCCCTCAAGAACTTTATAATGAGCCAGCTAATAAATTTGTTGCCGGATTTATCGGAAGTCCTGCTATGAACTTCTTCAATGTTAAGGTTGATGGCAACCGTATCACTAACTCTGAAGGCTTGGATATTGTAATTTCTGAAGGACAAGCTAAAATCTTGAAAGAAACAGGTTATCAAGGCAAGAAAGTTATCTTTGGTATCCGCCCAGAAGATGTTTCAAGCCGTCCAATTGTTCAAGAAGTTTATCCAGATGCCAATGTAGATGCTGAAGTCGTCGTTTCAGAGCTTCTTGGTGCAGAAACAATGCTTTACCTAAAACTTGGAGAAACTGAGTTTGCTGCCCGTGTTGATGCGCGTGACTTCCATAATCCAGGTGAAAAAGTTAACCTTACTTTCAACGTTGCTAAAGGTCACTTCTTCGACGCTGAAACAGAAAAACGTATCAGTTTGTAAGATAAAAAAATCAGCCCTCTTGAGCTGATTTTTTGTTTGGCATGATTAACCTACATTCTAACTAATACTTCCTATCACTCACTAAACATATCTCTTTCAATCTATGATATAATATCCTTTGGCACCTCGACACCGCCTACGAAGGGAGGTGAGTTTGCCTATGATGGATTTACTATTCAAAACTATCATCGGACCTATTGTGGTCGGTGTTATCCTTCGTCTGATCGACAAGTGGTTAAACAAGGATAGATAGTGCTAAAAAAGACCCCGAGCTTATGTGGAAGTTAGCTTGGGGTCTTTTCTTGCCTATGATATAGACTTACTATTCAATACAAGTGTATTATGTCATAAAAGCTTAGAATTGTCAAGAAACTTGAAGGTAACCTTTAGATAGAGATCTTAGTCTTTAGTCTTGTCTTCTTCGTCTTTTTTATCATCAGTTTTATTTACGGCTGCTTTAAACTCGGCTAGCATTTTACCGATAGATTGACCGAGTTCTGGCAAGCGTTTAGGACCAAAGATGAGGAGGGCTCCTAGGACAATAATGATAAGTCCTGGAGCTCCGATATCACGTAGAATTCCCATGAGATCTCCTTTCTATTTATCTTTATATTTTCTTTGTTTACGTTTATAAATCAGCTTACTAAGAGTTACGCTAACTTCATAGAGCAAGATTAAGGGAGCAGTCATAGCCAAGTCACTAATAAAGTCGGCTGGTGTCAAAACAACTGCCAAAACCAAGAGAATAAAGTAAGCATAGCGTCTATAGCGTGCCAGAAATACTGGTGTCAAAATGCCAATGGACGTTAAGAAACACACAATTACGGGAAGTTCAAAGAGAACAGCTAGAGGCACTGTCGTATGCAGTAAAAAACTAAGGTAGTTTTGTGCTGTAATTTGTGTATCAAAGAGCCCTTCACCTAGTTTCAAAAGCACTTCCAAGATAGCTGGACTAACAAAATAATAACCAAAGGCCAAACCCAATACAAAACAGACAAAAGTCGCTGGAATATAGGCAAAAATGGCACGCGCTTCATTGTCCCTCAAACCAGGTTTCACAAACTGCCAAATCTGGTAGGTGGTAAAAGGCAAGGTGACCGTAAAAGCCATGAGACTGGCTAAGTTAATGTAAATCCAGAGAATATCGTTAGGTCCTAGAACCAATAAGGGCTTATCAAATCCTCTAGTCAGATAAGCATAGAGCTCCCCAGCAAACAACAGGGTGATACAGAAAACTAGGAAAAAGCATAACACTACTGCAATAAAACGTCTCCGAAATTCCACCAGATGCTCAACAATGGTCATCTCGTCCTTACTTCTTGCCATGCTGTTTCACCGTTACAAAGGCAATAATAACAATAAAGATAAGTTGTGGAATTAGGACTTCCCAGCTAGGATAGATACCAGCCCAATCAATTGTTGGGAAACCACTAATCAAATGATTGGACATCATATTAGTCAACTGAAGGGCATGAATGCTGACACCGAGCATCTTGAAGGCCAAGGCATAAATCAACCAAGTCAAAATAAAGAAGATACGATGCGGTTTAATATAGTGACTAGCTTTAGTCATAGCCACAGCAATAATAACAAGAACTGCAATGGCTAAAGCAATACCAATCAAGAAATTAGCTGTCGTGATACGTGGGATAATACCAACATAGAAAAGAATGGTCTCGGCACCTTCACGGAAGACAGCCAAGAAACTAAGGGCAAACATGGATACAAAACTTCCAGTAGCCGTCACTGTCTTCATCTGACGGTCCATCAAGTCATTCCACTGTTTAACTGACGACTTGCTGTGGAGCCAGATTCCAATCAGAATCATCATCGCAACTGCAAAGATACCAACGCCACCTTCAATAATTTCACGGTTAGCCCCTGAGGTCACAGCTGGAAAGACAACTTGTAAGATAACTGCTATAAGTGCGCTGGCAAGAACACCAGCAATGGCTCCGCCATAAACCCATTTGAGTCCCTTACGCATCTTGGCTGCCTTAAGAGTTGTCACAAGGGCCATAACGATAAGGAGGGCTTCGACCCCTTCACGCAAGAGAATCAACATGGCATCAAAGGCATTATAAGGAGCACTGGTATCGATAGCTGATAGGTCTGTAATCAAGGCTTGCAGTTTGTCCTGATAAGCTTTTTCTTTCCCCTTAACCATGATAACCGGTGTTTCACTCTCCACGCGCGTATAGAGGCTTGGGTTAGTCGTGCTCACGTCACCTTCAATGGTTGGCCAGATAGTGATGAACTTCTTCATAGTTGCCACAGCCGTTTTTTCATCACCTGATTGGAATTGACCAAGAGCTTTTTCCAAGAGCTTAATACCATCTTTTAGGGTTAAACTTGAGCTTGTACTATCAAGAGGGACGCCCTTGATAAAGTCATCAATCCCACCCTTGAGATCATCGTAAGATGACTGGATACTGGTGAAATCAGTAGGCTCCGTCTCAATGCTGCTGCGTAAAAGTGAAATAGCCGTCTCAATCTTGCCGTAGTAGGCAGTACTATGGTCACGGACAACAGCTTCATTTCGCGTCCAAGCATTATTCAATTCGCCGTAAGTTTTGCGGGTCGCAGTTAGATCTTTAGCCGTAATGGCATTCTGTAAGTTCTTGAAATAAGGATTGAGACGGGTCTCAAGTTTTTCCTTTTCGGCATCCAAGTCAACAGGATTTTGCTCTTTCTCAAATTTAAGAAGGGCTGACGAGATAGAGGTTAGGTCTTCTTCTGTCACATCACCTTTAATATCAAGAGCCTTGCTAACTTTTTTACCAGCCTTGGAATCGTGATTTTCTTTAGTTTCGAAATCAGTCTTAATCTCAGCAACCAATTCCTTAGCTTTTGCTTGATCCTTGTTTTGAACAGCAGTTGTTGCATCTGTGATTTTGATATAGAGATCACTATAGGATTCAGCAGCAACTGGATAGGTCCAAAATAGAGCTAGAAATCCAAGCAAAACGAGGAGTTTATTCAAAGAGTGCTTGACCAAGGTAGCCTCCTTTCTCCACGCCAGCAAAGCAAGCAAAGAGCCCACTTCCGATATGGGTGATGTACTCATTCATCTTGTCTACAGCACCAAGATTGGTCTGTATTTTGACAAAACGGTCTGGGTCCTTCTGGTAGGCAATGAAAATCAAACCTGCATCAAACTGGCCAGTTCTCTCATCAATACCATCAGAATAAGAATAAGAACGACGTAAGATAGGAAGGTCTACTTCTTTAGCCAAACGCACATGAGAATCGACTGGTAGTTTTGATAAATCTACTTCGTCAAATTCATCTTTCTTACCAAAGGGAGCACCTGATTCCTTGTAACGGCCAAAGGTGTTTTCTTGTTCCTGCAAATTGGTACGATCCCAAGTTTCCAAGTGCATCTGTACCAGACGAAGAGCCATGTAAGAACCATCCTTCATCCAATCTTTACTATCCGTCCAGACAACCTTGTCGAATTCCTTTTCCGTCGTAACATTGGCAGTACCGTCCTTGAAGCCAAAGAGATTTCGAGGCGTTTCCTTACGGTCTCCGATAGCTGCAAAACCTGATTTGCTCCACTTCATGGTGATTTTATTACGACCTTTGCGGATCAGATTTCGAACAGCATGGAAGGCTACTTGTTCATCGTCCGCACAGGCTTGAATGACGATATCCCCACCTGTATACTTGTCCTGCAACTGCTCCTTTGGAAATGGAGGCAAATCACGGAAGAGCTTAGGATGCTTGGATTCCAAGCCAAGTTTTTTAAGAAAATCAGCCGAAACACCAAAAGTAAGGCTCAAGCGATAGGGGTTGAGTCCCACTGTTTCACCTGTATCTGTTGGAGGTAAGAGGTCATTAGAACCATCTTTTTTGACCAGCTCTCCTTCGACCAATTTACTGCTATAATCTGTCCAGTCTTTAAAGAGCTGGATCACTTCTTTTTTATCAGTTGTATGAAGATCTAGCACCACCAAGTAGCAAGCCTTCTGCATGGGAGTCGTAATCCCAGCCTGATGCTTACCAAAAAAACTAATATCTTCATCCCCATCTAGGGCTTTTTTTGTTGAACTATCCTGATTAGCGAAAAAAGCAGATGCACCAGAAAGACCAAGCGCAAGCCCAGCCCCTCCAATACCTGCTTTTTTAAGAAATTCACGACGGTCCATTTTTTTATCTAAAAATTTTTCGTCAGTCATTTTTCTTATTTCCCATCTAGGATAACACCCATTTGTGATAATGGTTCACCAAGTTTAGTTACAGCTTCGGCCAATTCCTTAGTATCTGCCTCACTCAAATCTGTATAAGACTTATAGTTTTTCTCATCAGTCATGTGTTTGTCCAAAAGACCATTGACATTCTTGAATTCTGTTTCCAAAGTCTTAACAAGCTTAGCATCTTTCTTTTGGATCAACGGCTTAAAGAGTTCGAAGATTTTCTCTGCCCCTTCAATATTGGCACGGAAGTCGTAAAGATCGGTATGTGAAAAGACCTCTTCTTCACCTGTAATCTTTTGAGTAGCCACTTCGTTAAGAAGGTCTACAGCTCCAGTCAACATGATATCTGGAGTGACTTTAACAGTTGCAATTTTAGCCTTGAGCTCCTTAATATCGTTGACCAATTGATCTGCATAGGCAGCTGTACCATCTGTCGTGTTGTCTTGCCACATGATACGTTCAATACGGTGGAAACCTGACCAGCCATCTTCTGATTTATTTTCGTCCATGTAATCAACCAAACGGTAGTCGATTTTCACATCAGACTCACCAAAGCTTTCGGCAATTGGTTCTGAACGTTCGTAAGCCATACGAACCAATGGGTATTGTTTCTTAGCTTCTTCAAGATTTCCTGACTTGAGGGTTTCACTGAATCCTTCAGTATCTTTCAAAAGCTGATCGATTTCGCCTTCAACGAAAGTCTTGTAATCACTTGTAGCCTGCTTCAATTGTTTTTGCTCACTGGCTGTGAGTTTTGAGCTAGTTGAGCTAGAATTACTTGAATTACCAGATTTGGCACAAGCCGTCAATAAAAGCCCTGATGCCAAAAGAACAACACCAAGTTTGTTAAGTTTTTTCATGAATGTCTCCTATTTTCAAGATAGTGTTCGACATTTGTCGTTATATATGTGAATCGTTTGTTATTTCGATATGAAAAACGAACGATGATAAGTCAATAATGGTCTCTCATATGTAAGAGAACTTATTCTAAACTAACAGAAGAAACCAGCACTGTCAACGGTTTTAGGCTATTTAAGAACTATTCTAAAGAGCAGATAAGAATGATTCTAAATAAAAGAAAAACAACAGGAAATAACCTGTTGTTACTAATTATTTTGTTCGACGTTTTCGAAGGAATCCTAGGCTTAGAATGCTTAAGAGACCTGTTACAAAGAGTCCACGATTTGTCTTTTCACCAGTAGATGGCAGTTGCTTATCAGTTTGACGACTAGCTTCAGTCTTAGCCTGACCATTGCCATGGTTAACAAGATCAGCATCTCCGACAAGGTCCTCTTGACTTGAGGTCTTGACACTTGTTTTAGTTACCTCAGTCTCTTTTCCACCAAATGACTCAGTCTTCTCAGAAGGCTTAGCTACTTCCTCAGTTGGTGTCTGAGCATTGGTTAAACGAATAATAGTCGCTGTTAATGGATCCAAAGTCAAAATATGATTATCGATTGTCACACCTGACAGCTCACTAATTCCAGATAGATTAACTTGATTGCCATCTGCTAAAACCATATAGGATAGACCATTTGTAAGCTTACTCAAATCAAACTGACGAGCCTTGCTATCAGCATTGACATAGACAAGGTAACGGTCTCCATTGGAAGCAATTGTTTGGTATCCTAATACCAAATCCTCTTGAGCGACATTATCCTGACCAGGAACTGTCAATAGCGTCACACGGGCATCCACATCTGCTTTAGATTTGAAATTGAAGGCATCTGTCGACTTACGTAAGGCAATTAACCCTTTGGTAAAGGCACGAGTTTTCGTATTTTCTGGGAAGGCCTGGCTATCAGTCGCCTTAGTCCAGTCAAAATGGTTAACCGCATCACTAGAATCATAAGAATCATGGATGAAGTAAGGATAGTCAAATGGATTACCCTTTTCATCAACTAAGAGGTGTGACTTGTTCGGCACCTTATCCTCAGATACAGGGTAGCGGTAGGCAGGATCACGGAACTGTTTGGTGCGGCCGTATTCCTGACCAGAGTGAATAAATGGTGTTCCCTGAGCAGTCAAGACCATAAGGTTTCCTAGACGCAAGCGACGATGAATTTCAGCATTATTCTCAGGCTTGCTTGGATCCTTCTTGATTGATTGGGCGATGATATCAAAAAGGGTCAAATTATCATGAGCAGCAATATACTGGATAACATCTCCTGGTGAATCAGCCTCAAAGTTAGTTGGTTGTGCCTTGATATTATCAAAAACTTTATTAATATCACGTTTTCCACCTGTGATGAAGGCCGGTGTTCCCTCGTTCGGATAACCTGATTTGAGAGTATTTCGAATATCATCTGAAAATACAGCTACGGTATCTGTGTCTTTCATCCAAGACTGATCGGCAGGCTGAACAGGGCTATTTTCATCGCCAGCATAAGTCACCCAACCCTCACCAAGCATAATGAGATTTGGATTAAGGGCACGTGCAGTATTGTAAGCTTGCTCGATACTTTCAGCATCATGGTCACCCATCATATCAAAGCGGAAACCATCTACTTTATATTCCTTAGTCAAATAAGCAATGGAATCCACCAAGACACGACGGCTCATATAGTGAGTCGTACCTAGACGACCGCCTCCAAAACTCGAACGAGGAGTGCCATCAGCATCCATAAAGTGATAATAATTTGGCTCAAGGTCTTCAAAAATAGCTGTCTTGGCTGTATGATTGTAAACCACATCCAAGATAACACCCATACCATGGGCATGGATAGCTGCAACTAAATTCTTGAATTCTTCAATACGTTTAGCTGGATCACTAGTTTTTTCAGAATACATACCCGTCAAAGAGAAATAGTTTTGTGGATCATAGCCCCAGTTGTAGTTACTATCGCTTGATGCATAAGCATCCAAACGCTTCCCATTTTGCAATTCATTAACGAAATAGTAGCTCAATACTGGCAAAAGCTGAATATGAGTAACCCCAAGGTCTTTAAGATAATCCAAACGCTCCGCAAAGGCTGCAAAAGTACCAAACTGGTGTTTCAATTCAGCTGAGATAGCCTTGTCAGAGGTGAAATCACGGACATGAGCCTCATAAATGATAGCATCTTCACGAGACTTAAAGTTAGGAATCTTAGCGTAGTCAAGATCTTTTGGTCCATAATTAGCAGGATCTACAAAGGCAGCCTTGGCAATCTTGTGTTCAGGACCCTTGCTAGCATCGTCACTATTCCAAGCTGCCAGAGACTTAGCATAAGGATCAAGAACAATTACTGACTGATCACCACGTTTAATGCGGTATTGATAGAAATAGCCTGTTAAGTTTTCAAGGCCAAAATCAGTCGCAAGTAGGTCAGCTTGCCAAGTACCTCGAGGGCCTTTGCTTAGAGCGTGTTCAGCCAGCACCTTGTCTTGATTATTTTTATCATAGACAATGATGTCTACTTGATCAGCACTTGGTGACCAAAGTGTCACATGTGCCTTAGTACCATTTTCTTCTAAACGAGCACCCAATTCACCATCATAACTGTAGAGGGCATCCTTTAATTGCCAGCTCTCAGATGTTTTAAAACTATCACTGCCCAAAGTGACCTTATAAGGCAGATTTTCTGCAGCAAAATCACCTGTTAATGTAGCTTTTTTGAGTTTAGCATCCAAGTCAAGCTGTTTAAGAGTTACACTGTTACCATCCTTATCCGTCACCTTAAGGTCTTTGAGAATATCTTCAGATGAGACCTCGTCTAAGTTGGTGAAGCTAAGTTCGATTTGGCTTGGACTAAGCTGCTGAGCCCCAGTCAAACGCACATCCTTGACAAAGTAAGGGTTGGTGTAGACTGTCGGATCAGTATCTCGTACGAAAAGCTGACGAGATTTTTTCAAGTCACTAAATTTATAATCATTTGATTGAATTTTCACATCATCTCCTGTTTTGCTCTCATCTAAGAGTAAAAATCCTATCGATTTTGCCGCTTGTGTTAGTGGAATATCTAAGTAGGCACCATACTTACCATTCGGTTGGAAATTGACACCATCAGGCCAATTGCTTGGAGCGTCCTTAACATCACCCCAATACCAGACAGACTTATTGCTATAGTCACCATCCGTACGGAAATAATTGATACGAACGTGGTCTTGAGGGATAGGTTGATAGCTGTAAACTTGGAAATCCTTGTCAATCCAGGCTTCATTCATTTGAGGGCTAAGAATTTCGACTGCTTTATCCCCTGAAAGGTTCGTTCCAGCGGCATTATTAATCAAGAAGCTAAGTTTTTTAGGTGCTGAAGACAACTTCACATCTAAATAGACACCATAATCATCCTGTTTAGCTTCAGCAAATGAGGTTGCCCCTGTCGGCCAGGCCCCCTTCTGAGATGATGGTGTCTCAACATCATCCCAAGTCCAAAGTCCAAGCGATGCCTTGTCTGGACTTGGCAACTCTTGGAAATGCAAGCGAATAGACCCATCAGCAATAGGATCCTCAGATGCATTCGTAAGAGCTTGACTATTACTAGTACTTACTGTTTTTGGCGTGTTTTCGCTAGTTTCAGTTAGCTTGGGAATCTCAGTACGGCCAGTATTTTCTTCTGGAAGAGAAACTGGCTCATTTTCCTTGGACACCGTGGCATTCTCAGCTGCTACAGGAGCTGTTGGCGTTTCAGTTACTAGTCCACTGGTAGTAAGACTAGGATCAGCTGGTTCTACCTGTGTGCTAGAGTCGGGCGTTGATACTGCTTCATCTGCTTTTACTCCTTGAACTGCAGCAAAGCTCAAAAAAATAGCTCCAATGGTTACAGAAGCCAAACCTAACTTGTACTTGCGAAGGCTATAACGAAGAACTTTTTCATCATTAGCTTGAGTATTTCTTTTCATAGAAACTCCTTTTGTTAACGTTTTCATGTTTTTTAATATACCATTTAGCTTTCATTTATGCAAGCGTTTTCTCTCTTTGAAAATTAAAAAAGAGAGAACCATAAGATTCTCTCAATCTATTAATTATAAATAGAATAGTAACGCTTAATCCCTGCCACAATTGCATTAGCTAAAGTCTCCTGATAAGCAGAGGTATTCAAACGGGCTGCTTCTTGAGGATTTGACAAGAAACCTAGTTCAAGAAGGACTGCCGGAGCTGTTGTCTCACGCAAGACTGCAAAGGTTTGACGCTTCACGCCCTGATTCTGAGCACCAGTCGCATTAATCAGGCTAGACTGGATGGCATTGGCCAAGGTATCACTCATGCTCAATCGAGTCGGATTAGCATGGTAGGTTGCATTAATACGTGATGGATATTCTGCATAAGGTTGGTAATAATAAGTCTCAATACCCTGTGCTGCAGAACTTCCTGAAGCATTGATGTGAATACTTACGAAGATATCAGATTCAGAAGCATTGGCTGCATGTGAACGATCCGTCAAATCAACATACGTATCACTTGTACGAGTGGTCACAACTTGATACCCTTCTGCTTCTAGTTTAGCTTTCACGCGGCTTTGGATAGCCAAGGTCAAGCTCTTTTCAGAAATACCAAAGTAAGAAGCACCTGGATCATAGCCACCATGCCCAGCATCGAGATAGACAACCTTATTTAAAACATCGTAATTTCCTCTTGATGCCGAACCGATTTTCTTAGGGGCTACCACATCAGCTGAAGTTGCCCCAAAGCCGATATTCTTCCCTGAAGCATCAACAATATAGCCATGAACGATGTACTTGCCTGAATTCCACTTGTGTTGGCTTGCTGAAATAGTTACTTTATAAGAACCATCATCCTGTTTTGTCGCATTATGCCAAACAAGATCATCCTGACCATTTTGTTCAGACCAGACTGGGATAAGGACACCTGAAATACCACTTGGATTCGTCAGATTGGTGATAAGAACATCAAAGGTTCCACGATTTTTATCATTGTTAGCAATAGTCAAAGTTCCCTGAGTCTTAGTGATATCAAGTGTCACTTGTTTACCACCTAGGCCAATGTATTTACCATCATTGTCAACCAGATAGACATGAGAATTATACAGACCACTATCACCCTTATGGTTGCTTGAACGAACGGTTACCTTATAGTCTCCATTAGCTTGCATAGTTGCCTTGTACCAAATGATATCATCTTGACCGTTCTTTTCAGACCAGGTTGGAACTAAGACTTCTTTAAAACCTCGTGGTGCAATCAAATTTGAAATGACAACATCATAACTACCAGTAGCATTGTTGAGACCAGTGATAGCAAGGTCGGCTTTAGGTTCTGACAAAGTAACATTTGTTTGTGTGCCTCCCACACCGATTTGTGAACCATCGTTTTGGATATAGTAAAGATGAACATTATAAATACCTGTAGAGTATTTATGGTTAGCCACTTGGACAGTAACTTTGTAACTACCATTTGTTTGACGTACTGCTTCATACCAACGAATATCATCTTGCCCGTCAACCTCAGACCAGATAGGCACTTGAACCGTACGCACACCCTTAGGACTATAGACATCACTGATGACTACATCAAAAGTTCCTGAATCTTTATTATTTGTAATAGAAATAACACCTGTAGGTTTAGATGGATCATTTCGTTCTACAAAAGCTTTTTGAACAAAGCGTTTTTGACCTCTAGCATCAATGTAAAACACTTGCGCTTCATATCTACCATTAGCATTCTCGTGATCACTAGCTTTCACCGTTACAGTGTAAGAGCCATCTGCTTGTCTGGTCGGTGTATACCATTTGATATCACTCATTCCATTCGCATGTGACCAAAATGGAATTTTAACTTCTTTGTAGCCTTCTAAACCTTTGAGATTTTTGGCAATTATTGTAAATGTTCCATTGTTCTCATTTTTAGATATACTCAAGTTGGCAGATACTGGAACCGTCGGTTGGCCATGAGAATAGTCAGAAAAAGCTTTTTGAACAAAACGTTTTTGACCTTTAGCATCAATGTAAAATACTTGCGCTTCATATCTACCATTAGCATTCTCGTGATCACTAGCTTTCACCGTTACAGTGTAAGAGCCATCTGCTTGTCTGGTCGGTGTATACCATTTGATATCACTCATTCCATTCGCATGTGACCAAAATGGAATTTTAACTTCTTTGTAGCCTTCTAAACCTTTGAGATTTTTGGCAATTATTGTAAATGTTCCATTGTTCTCATTTTTAGATATACTCAAGTTGGCAGATACTGGAACCGTCGGTTGGCCATGAGAATAGTCAGAAAAAGCTTTTTGAACAAAACGTTTTTGACCTCTAGCATCAATGTAAAATACTTGCGCTTCATATCTACCATTAGCATTCTCATGATCACTAGCTTTCACCGTTACAGTGTAAGAGCCATCTGCTTGTCTGGTCGGTGTATACCATTTGATATCACTCATTCCATTCGCATGTGACCAAAATGGAATTTTAACTTCTTTATAGCCTTCTAAACCTTTGAGATTTTTGGCAATTATTGTAAATGTTCCATTGTTCTCATTTTTAGATATACTCAAGTTGGCAAATACTGATATTTCCGGCTTCTTACCAATAAAAACTTGAGTTGTTGTTCCACCAACACCAGTTAATTGGCCATCTTTTTGAACATAATAAAGGTGAACATTATAAAGGCCTGTTGAGTTTTTATGAGCTGAAGCTTTAACGTTTACTGTGTAAGTTCCATTATTTTGACGGTTAGCCGTATACCAGATAATGTCATCTTGGCCATTAATTTCTAACCAAATTGGAACAGAGACTGTTTGAACACCATTTGGTGCTTTGACATTAGAGATGACAACATCAAAGCTACCAAGAGTTGGATTGTTATTAACAATAGAAATAGTCCCACTCAAATCGCCTTGAGTTGGATCTGCTTCGACACTGGCATTAGCAGTAAATCGTCCTGTGTAGTCCACGCTTTGGTCAAAGACATGTTTACCTGGCAAGAGATTAGCTGTAGCTGAAAATTGCCATGCACCAGTTTTGGCATTATAGCGCATGTTTTTAGCGCTCGTTGCTGTAAGACTTGACGATGGGTACTGGGCAACCCAGAAATTCTCAATACCAAATTGAGAGGTTGAGACAGGTCCACGGTAGCCTAGATTGTTCTCATCCAACCAGCTGGCACTTGTGTAGAACATCAAGTTGTTGTATCCATGCTTACGCATTTCGTTAACCCAAGCTTGGGTGTTACGGTTGATATTTGGAAGCATATTAGAATCTTCGAAGTCATTAACCATAACAGTACTCTTTGGAAGGTTCAGTTTTTGTGCAGCTTGGATATAGAAACGAGCCTCTGCACGTGCTTCTTCCTCAGTTGTGTATCGAGAAAAATGATAGGTTGATACTTGAAGACTAGCAATTTGAGCATTGCGAACTTGTGATGGTGCTTTAGGGTTGTTGTACCAAGTGTCCTCAGTCAACTTGACAACGACACCACCCACACCTTGACGTGCAAGAGCACGATAGTCATCTACACTGATATCACCATTATGGCTGCTGACATCGATAAAAGTCTTTGGTTGGACCTTAAGCGTTGGCGAAGGAACATCCGTTGAATTCGTCAATTTAGCAGGTGTTGCTACAGCGCTGTTTGACGTTTCAGAATTTGTCGCACTTGTAGAAGCTGTTGCACTTTCTGAACTTACAACTGAAGACGTTACTGAAGTTGATGCCGTTGCAGCCTCGGAACTCTGTGAAGCAGGAGACGTAGATACCGCTGGAGCACTAGCTTTTGCCACTTCACTCGTAGCTGCGGGTGCTGAAACAGTTGATTTAGGAGTTACAGGTAAGGCTGCTTCTCCACCAAAAATTTCAGCCGCTATCACAGATTGATACTGATTTCCCTCAGTAACAGAAGGAGTATTGGTCGTCGCCACTTCATCAGCTTGAGCAACCTGAGTTGTGACAGCCAAAAGAACAGCCGCACTGGCATAGTAGATAAAATCTTTCGTTCGCATTTAACTTTCCTTTTGCATTTTTAATATGTCAACCATTTTACCATAGAAAAACTCTAATGGAAAGCTTATTGTTAAAAATTTCTAAATAAAATAAAAATATTATAAAACCTTAAGTACTTATGAACTTACTATTCGTACAACATGAAAACCTTTTAACTATATATTTGAATTACTCTTTGAAAAGCAGGGAAAGAATTATGCTATATCACTAAAGATGAAAATATGTGACAAAAGAAAAATTCCCGAACTTCTATCCGAGAATTTTATCAGCTTTATTTACGTTTTGGTGGGTTATGGATAGCTTCTCCAAGTACGTCAGCAAAGGCTTCATACATGTTTTCAGAGAAGGTTGGGTGACCGTGGATAGATTGCAAGAGTTCATCTACAGTCAATTCATTTTCCATAATTGTTGACGCTTCGTTAATCAATTCAGCTGCGGCTGGACCGATAATGTGAACACCAAGGATTTCATGGTACTTCGCATCTGCAACGACTTTAACAAAACCTTGAGCTTCATTTGAAGCGATGGCACGTCCGTTACCAGCAAAGCTTGATTTACCAATGAGAACATCACCGTATTTAGCGCGTGCATCTTCTTCAGTAAGACCACACATAGCGACTTCTGGGTGAGTGTAGACAGCTGCTGGCGTGTAGTCAAGGTGAGCCTTACGGACATTGCCACGCATAGCATTTTCAGCTGCAACTTCACCCATACGGTAAGCAGCGTGAGCAAGCATCTTAGTTCCGTTAACATCACCCGGTGCGTAGATTCCTGGGATTGATGTTTCTTGATAAGCATTAACTTTGATACGACCACGGTCAAGTTCAAGGTTAAGATTTTCAAGACCATCCAATTGAGGGACACGACCGATTGAAAGAAGGGCACGATCCGCTACAATTTCTTCACCATTATTAAGTTTAAGGGTCAATTGGTTGTTAGCTTCTACAATCTCAGAAACCCCAACAGATGTCATGATCTTCATACCCTTCTTAGCAAGGATTTTTTGAAGTTCAAGAGATACTTCCTTATCCATAGCAGGAATAATGCGGTCAGCCATCTCAACAACAGTCACTTCTACACCGTATGAGGCATAAACAAGACCAAGTTCGATACCAACGACACCACCACCCATAACTGCAAGTGATTTAGGCAATTCACGCAAGTCAAGGATATCATCTGATGTCATCACAAGTTGTGACTCAATTCCAGGGATATTGATACGAGACACTTTTGATCCAGTCGCAAGGATAATATTACGTCCCTTGATTGTTTCTGAACCAATAGTAACTGTCTTATCTGGATTAACTTGACCAAGACCATTGAAAATAGTGACCTTGTTAGCCTTCAAAAGCCCTTGAACACCACCAGTAAGTGTCTTAACGACAGAGTTCTTAAAGTCAACTGTCTTATCCATATCGATAGTGTAGTTTGTTGACGCTAGGTTGATACCACGACCTGCAGCAATCTTAAGTCCATCAAGGATTTCTGCATTTTTAAGGTAGGTCTTAGTTGGGATACATCCTTTATTCAAACATGTTCCACCAAATTCAGATTTTTCAACGATAGCAACCTTACCACCAAGTTGCGCACCACGAATGGCAGAATAGTAACCAGCAGGACCACCACCGACAACGATAATATCGTACTCATTGTCAACAAGCGGTGCTTTTTCTGCAGTAGCTGCTGGAGCAGCTTGGGCAGGAGCTTTAGGAACTTCAAGACCAGCTGATTCCAACTGAACAGTTGCTTCTGCAACAGGTGCGCTAGCAGCGTTATCAGCCACAACTTCACCTTCTGCTCCAATATAACCAATAACCTCAGTAACTGGTACAGTTTCACCAGCCTGACGCGTAATCTTCAAAAGAACACCAGAATCTTCTGCTTCAAGTTCCATGTTCGTCTTATCTGACATGATTTCAAGGAGAATATCTCCCTCATTAACCACATCACCCTCTTGTTTTTTCCACTCGATGATTTCGCCTTCCTGCATGTCCACACCAAGCTTAGGCATAATAATCTCAAAAGCCATTTATAAGATACCAAGAGCGACCAGAAAGCGACTGAAAATTAGTCGTCTGACACGTCAGCCTGCTGACGTAGACAGACGGTCTATTTTCCAAGCTTTACGCTCGGGTTCAGTTATTCCCTCTGGTTCGCCCTCTCCTTTCTATTAAAACTTCAGTTTTTAGATATTTTTTTCTTAAATCAACAATTCCATAGGATTTTCAATCAAATGTTTCAAATCAACCATGAATTTGGCACCATTCATACCATCTACAATACGGTGGTCAATTGTCAAGCATAGACCCATGATTGGACGTACGACAACTTCCCCATCAACAACAACTGGAGTTTGAATCGTTGCTGAAACACCAAGGATAGCTGAGTTTGGTTGGTTGATGATTGGGTTAAATGATTTGGTTCCAAACATTCCCAAGTTAGTAATAGAGAAGGTTGAACCTGACATTTCAGCAGCCTTCAATTTACCAGCCTGAGCTTTCTTGATGACATCCTTAGAGGCCACAACAAACTCAGACAAACTCATCTTATCTGCACCGTGAACGACAGGTACAATCAAGCCATCATCGAGACCAACGGCAATACCGAGATTAACAAATTTGTGTAATTCGATATTTTGCGCATCGTCAATCAAGGATGCATTGAGGTAACGGTGTTCCTCTTTCATAAGGGTACGCACAACTGCCAAACCAATCAAATCAGTGAAGGTTACCTTCATGCCAGTCTTATTCATGATTGGATCAAGGACTTGCTTACGAAGAGCCATTAGGTTAGTCATGTCCACGTCATAGTTAAGGGTGAAGGTTGGTGCAGTCAAGTATGAGTGCGTCATTCCCTTAGAAATCGCCTTACGCATAGCAGACATTGGGATAACTTCCACGCCTTCTGGCAAGACTTTTTCAGGTTTAGCTTCAACCACAGGTGCAGCCGCCGCTTCCTTAACTTGCGCTGGAGCACTGATTGCAAGGATGTCTTCCTTAGTAATCTTACCACCAAAGCCTGTTCCAGATACGCTAGCTAAGTCAATACCAAGGTCCGCTGCAATCTTACGTGCCAGTGGAGTCACCTTAGGTTGAGCACCTTTAAAGTTCTCAACGTCATCAGCATGAACACGACCTTTTGCTCCAGTTCCTGGAACTTGAGTGAGGTCAATACCCAACTCACGCGCCACCTTACGGGCCTTAGGCGTTGCACGTACTTTTCCACCTTCGTGTACGACAGGAGCCTGGGTTGCCACTACAGGTGCTTCTACAGTAGCAACTTCTTCAACTTTTGGAGCAGGTTCAGCAGCTGGTGCGCTAGCTACGTTATCAGCCACCACTTCACCTTCTGCTCCAATATAACCAATAACCTCAGTAACTGGTACAGTTTCACCAGCCTGACGCGTAATCTTCAAAAGGACACCTGAATCCTCTGCTTCAAGTTCCATGTTCGTCTTATCTGACATGATTTCAAGAAGGATATCTCCCTCATTAACCACATCACCCTCTTGTTTCTTCCACTCGATGATTTCGCCTTCCTGCATATCAACACCAAGCTTAGGCATAATAATCTCAAAAGCCATATTTTATGATACTAAGAACGCTAAAATGCGACAGAATTTTAGGAGTTTTACGTTAGTGTGCTTGCACACCAGTAAAACTATCTAAATTCCGAAGCATTTCGTTCGAGTTCAAATCAACTCAAACGCTTTAACGCCCTCTCCTTTCTACTTTAAATTATAATTTCCGATACTCCCACAGTGAAAACAAGAAACACATTTTACTAGCGAGAAATATCACTTAACCATCGCTAGAAAGTTAGTTTCCTTTATTGGCCATCTTGATAATTGCAGCCTTAATCTTTTCAACATCTGGAAGAACCGCTTGTTCCAAGACACGCGCATAAGGTACAGGCACATCTTCACTTGCCAAACGTACAATTGGGTGGTCAAGGTAATCAAAAGCTTCACTTTCTGTAACCATAGCAGCAATCTCACCGATGAATCCACCTGTCTTATAAGCATCATTGACCAACATAAGTTTACCAGTCTTCTTAACTGACTCGAAAATCAATTCCTTATCAAGTGGGATAAGCGTGCGTGGGTCAACAACCTCAACATTAATACCTTGTTCAGCCACTTCTTCAGCAGCCTTAAGAGCACGTTCCAACATACGACCATATGTGACAATAGTAAGGTCAGTTCCTTCACGCTTGATTTCACCTTTTCCAAGTGGAATGTAGAAATCAGGGTCTTGTGTCACTTCCTCTTTTTTACCGTAAAGTGCTTTTGGTTCCATGAAGATAACAATGTTATTGTCTTGAATAGCAGATTTCAAAAGACCTTTAGCGTCGTTAGCATTACCTGGAGCAACCACTTTAATCCCTGGAATGTGAGTCAACCATGACTCAAGAGATTGTGAGTGCTGTGCCGCAGAACCAATCCCTGAACCAGAAGCTACACGGAAGGTTACAGGAGTCTTCAAACCACCACCAAACATGTAGTTGTTTTTTGCACCATTATTAACGATAGCGTCAAGGGCAATCGTGATGAAGTCCATGAAAGTCAAGTCAACGATTGGACGAAGACCTGTAATGGCAGACCCAACAGCTGCACCAGCGATAGCTGCTTCTGAAATTGGTGTATCTTTAACACGTTTCTCACCAAACTCTGCCAACATACCAACTGATGTACCGAAGTCACCACCATAGATACCGACATCTTCACCCATAAGGAAGATATTTTCGTCTTTACGCATTTCCTCGCTCATAGCAAGGTTTACTGCCTCACGCAAGGCCATCAATTTTGTTTCACTCATACTTGTATTCCTCAACCTTTCTCTTTAGTCTACCCATACATCTTCAAAGGCAACTGAAAGTTCTGGATCTGGGCTATTTTGGGCGAACTCATAAGCTGCATCAACCTCTGCCTTAACTTGGCTTTGGATAGCATCTAACTCTTCAGCGCTTGCGATATTTTCAGCAACGAGATAGTCACGGTATTTAATAATAGGGTCGTTATTGTTCTTCCACTCGTCAACTTCTTCCTTAGTACGGTAAACACCCGCATCGGCAGTTGAGTGACCGAACCAACGGTAAGATTCTACCTCAACGATAGCAGGACCATTGCCACCACGGACATGCTCAACAGCCTTGCCCATTGTTTCATATACAGCCAAAACATCGTTACCATCTTCACAGTAGAAACCAGGAATGCCATAAGCTTCCGCACGTGTATAAAGGTGAGGTGTATTTGTAGCCTTATGGATATCCATTGAGATACCATAACGGTTATTGATGATAAAGAAGATAACAGGTAATTTCCAAGTAGCTGCCATATTGACTGACTCATGGAATGAACCTTCGTTGGTTGCGCCATCTCCAGAGAATGCCACAACAATGTTTCCTGTTTTTTTGTATTGCTGAGTGAGGGCTGCACCTACGGCAAGAGCGTAACCACCACCAACGATACCATTAGTACCATAGTTACCTTTTTTAAAGTCTGCCAAGTGCATAGAACCACCACGGCCCTTAGAAACACCGGTTGCTTTACCAGCAAGTTCTGCCATCATTTTATTCAAATCCATGTCTTGGGCGATAGATTGTCCGTGACCACGGTGATTTGAAAAGAAGATATCGTCATAGCTCAAGTGTTGAACAGCACCAACGTTGGCTGCTTCCTCACCAACTGAAAAGTGAGTCATCCCTTGAACAAAACCACGACGAACCAATTTATTAATACGTGAATCAAATTCACGAATACGTTCCATTTTAGTGAACATCTCAAGATGTGTCTCTTTAGAAAGTTTTACCATATCGATCTCCTCTATCGAAATTTTTCTATACATCTAGGATAGGTTAAAAAAACTTAATGAGCAAGAAATATGCTTGAAAGATGAAAAGCCTTACAACCTTATCACTTATAGGCAATCCGTATGCTTTTTTTAAGCGCATTATGATATAATTGTATAGATTTTACCCGAATAGGAGAATATTGGACATTGAGTGACGTCATCGTTCACGGGCTTACGGCATGTATAGCTTTTATTTTACAAATTGTTATCTTCAAAGTGACCACACAGAGACCCCTTAGATACTGGATTCTTATTTTAGCAGGTTTAGCAATTTTTGCCTCTAGTTATTTTGGTATTTCCTTTCCAAAATCCGGTTTTATTGGACTTGTACTTCTTCTAGCTAACAAATCTTACAAAAATCTGAGACATACCATTTTGGAGACTTTCTTTATACCTTTCACCTTTGCCTTAATGGTGAGACTGGTCATTTTCCTGATTATTCCAATCTTTTTCCCTTCTGTCCTAGATTATTATTATGCTGGTCCATTTATACTTTTTCTTGCGTTTTTACTATGGTTTGCCCAAAGTGCCCTTCTTCAAGTGGACTACTCTCGAATGATGCAAATTGATAAAGCGAGACCTTGGTACAAATCAACCTCTGTCGCCCTTTGTGGCCTAGCCTTTATCTACTTTGCTTCTGAACTTCTTTCAACAAACATTCACTTTACTATTGCCTTTCTTATTATTACAGCTCTGATTCTATCTGGACAGGTTAATCTCTATAGAAAGGACCTCAGTGCACAAACACAAGAAGCTCAAGAGGAACATTCTCAGCTTCTTCAAAAATCAAGCCAGAACATCAATACTTGGTACCAGAAAAAGACTAGCCAAGAGCTCTTTATCAAGGACGAAGCTGAAAATCTCTACGATATCATCCGTTTCAAACAAAACGAGGAAGCTCAGGAGTTAATTGACTACTTGCTGACTCCGAATCCATTAGATAAGAAGATTGATCATTTTTATCGAGATAAACTTGAAAATATTAAACTTCCTGATTTGCGAGTCATCTTTGAAGCTAAATTCCTAAAGGCAAAAGAATTGGATGTTTGGGTTAGTATGGAGGTCCCAGAACCCATTACCGTTTATCCTATTTATCCTTTAGATTGGGTATATAGCCTTTCAACGATCTTGGATCATGTCATTGTCCAAGCACAAGATAGTGAACAGAAATACCTTAGCTATGCTTATTTTAAAGATGAGGATAGTCAACACTTTGTCGTTGAAAGTTCAAGCACTAAAGAAGATTCTGCCATTACATCTGATTTCTCTGATCCCGAACTAAAACGCGTCAACAGCATCCTATCCACATATCCAAACGTTAACATTGTTTCAAATACACGTGCTGGTATTTACCGCTTACAAATCGAGATTGACATGACAAAAGGAGGTTACAATGATTACTAATATTATCAATCCTCTCTTACAGGCTGTTAGTTTCATTTCTATTTGGTACCTCTACCAGACTATGTCTAAGGTTAAGCCACTGCGAGGACACCTCTTACTTCTATTTTTGTCCTATGTAGCTGCAGCATCCTATTTTAGTCTCGTAAAAATCGTTATAGATCCTCTTTTCTTCCTTGTTGCTGATTTGGCCCTTGTCAAAGAGCGTTCTTTCTATCATCGATTGCTTTACGCTTTTTATCCAACTATCCTTTTTGATATGGCTACACGACTACTTTCAATTGTCATTCTCCCTCACGTCTTACATATCAAAGGTGATATTACCCTCGACACTAACTTACATATCTTGACCTACATCTTAGCTCCATTAATCATTTACCTAATGCTTAAAATCTTCGCTGTAGACCTAAGTCAGATGAGTAGTCTTGACGAGGCTTGGGCTAGACGTAACTGGTTGCGAAGCACTGCCTTCCTTGCTGTCTATTATGTCTTCTTTACTGTTATCCATGGTCTTAACAGCATTCTTCCAACAGCCAATGACCCTAAAAATTTATTTGAAATAATTTTCAAGGTCAGTCCCAATAGTTCTGTTATCTTTGTTCTATATATTGCTCTACTACTATGGGATTTTTACAATTGGAACCAGGCTATCCACCAACAATCTATTGATAGGCTGAACAAAGAACGTCATAAATTGTTGGGAACTATGACTAACTACAGCAAATCCTTTATCCAAATTATCACGCAAAAGCAAAAATCCTTCGACCTATTCAAAAAAAATCTCAAGGACGTTTCTCTTGCCTTGGAAAATGAAGATACCGCCAAAGCTACTAGCCTACTTGAAATTTATAAAACGGACAATGCTAGCATTGGTAATCCAGAGACTCAAGAACACTTGGATAAGCTTAGCAATCCAATAATAGCAAGTTTTCTTTCAAATCGTATTTTGGAAATGAGAGCGTCGCATGTCGATATCTCCATTAATATCAGTCCTCAGTTTGGTGAGATTCCTTTACCTGACTTAGATTTATATCAACTGCTCCAAGCTTCGGATAAAGCGATATTTAAACTACTTCGTCCTGATATCAAGGTCAACAGTAGTTACCTTCAACTAGATCACTCACAACTCCTTGTCGTTGAATTGCCAGTTTTGGCTGATAAGGTTAGCAAAGATAAAGAACTGAATGAGTTGGTTAAGACTTTGCCAAATGTTGACTATCGTATCGGTTTACATGCAGGTTATCTGACTCAAATAATTGAAATCTTTGAACCTGGTTATTAAGATGATATTGAAAAAGAGCCGGTGGCTCTTTTTTTGTTGCTTTTTATCTCTTCACTCTCAAACTTCCTAGCATTTTTGAACGAAGATAATTCTTCGACATACAAAAAGACACCCAAAATCATATAGACTGAGTGTCTCTACAAATAGTAAACTCCGACTAGTGTAGCTTAGAAGGCACCGCCTCCGCCTCCTCCGCCACCACCAGAGAAGCCACCGCCTCCAAAGCCGCCACTACCACTGTTCGAATTGATAGAGAAGCTACTTACGCTATCTGAGGCAGAAACGTAAGATTCTAGATAATTGACATTATTCATCATGATAAACGGTGCTGCTGAATAAGTAAACTCATCTAGAGATGGATTGCTGAGGTGGATGTTGTAACGTTTTAACACATCACTAACTTTTTTCGCCTGTCCATAGAGTGTCGCATAAACCAAGATACGATTCCAAAGGATAACAGATTCTAGTTCGGATTCTTTAAAACTAGGAATACTCTTAATCATATTTTTAAAGCTATGCCACTGGTAATAGGTTGAAATTTGAGTTGCATCAAGACATCTCTGACGACGTCTTTTCACTAAGTACCAGAATAAAATGGTAACTCCTGCTATAGGTAGAAGACCAAGAATATAGTAAAAACCTAGTCCTGATCCAAAGGCAGCAAATAAGAACAAGGTTGAAAGAATACAAAGCACCATTGAAAGTACCAAAGCTGCTACTCCCAATATGTTAAATGTCTTTTCTTTCGGACTAAAATCTCTATAAATTTTAGGAAGTCCAAGCGCAAATTCCTCTTTTTCTACGCCTTTTGCTACTTGATAGCCGTCATTAGTGAATTGATATTTGACACGTTTTCCTTGGGAACGTATTGCTTCACGCTCATAGCTTGTTCTAGCACTCTTAAATTGTTTTTCTAAGCCATCTTTATCAAGATAATAGCGCGAGAACATTTCCGTATCTCTAATTTCCATGCGACCATCAAACAACATATCCAAGAAAGACACTTCAAATGAAGAGAGCACCTCCTTTTCAATACGTGTCAGAATATTACTATCACCTTCTTGTCTATAGGTGAGATGACCTCTATCAATCAAATCAAGGATGGTAGCTTGTACCATATATTTAAACTTCAGAGGACCCGTTTCTTCTTTTAGACCTGTTTTGTCGAACGACTGATTATAAACATTCTTGGCTAGGACCAAAGGTGCTAAATTTTGAGGGGCTTCATAAAGACGGGCATCTCGAGGGAAAGAAGGCATCCTAGTGCTATAAAGAACAATGAGGTAACAGAAAATACCAATAAGAACAAAGCTTAAGATCACAAGTGGTAAGATGACATAAAAAATGCGTCGAAAGTTTTCTTTAGATTTCTTGATATCTGCTTCTTTTTTTAGAAAGTCTGCCTTATTCGTCTTATTTAATAAGTAAGCCTGATTATTTTCTCGTAAAGCACTGGTCATCGGCCAGTAGGCGTGTAATTCCAATTTACCTGATGCTGGTAAATTGTCTACATGAACCTGATAACCTGTAGAAGTACGCTTAACCTGTGGGTCTTTTCCAAAATAGCCAGCGTGAGCGTAAAGCTCTCCTTGACTTGCATCCAGACCATCAACTGTGAAGTCAACTTGTCCAAATCCTTTATCCCAATCAGAAATAGGAAACCAATTTAAAACTGCAATATCTGAATATAGATTCAATAGGTGTTGGATCTGCCAAGTAACTTTGAGGACAACCCTATCACCATCTGAACCTGAATTATAAACTTTGAGTTTAACACCTTCATAGGAGTCTGTTTTTTCAACTGTAATATCTGTTTTTTCTTTCCCATTTACAGTTGCTGAAACCTTGGGATCATCCATAATAGAATAACCACCAATTTTCCCCAAGGTTACATACTGACCTTTATAATCACTATCAAAATCATAAGTCACTTCCTGAGTAAATGTCGCATTACCATCATCATGAATTGAAAGATGACCAACATAGGAAGGGAGACTATACTCTACCTCATCAGCTTTGACGTGATGCAAAGACAATGGCAGAAAACAGACTAACAAAACAGTTAAAGTAACATATTTAACAAGACCTTTCAGTATCTTTTTCATCATTTTGCTCCTTCAAAGATTAAAAAAGCAGGTGCAACACCAAGTGTCTCGATGTGCCCTGCTCTGATCCCTTATTTAGGCTTGATAAACAATCTCACCGTCACAGATAGTGTATTTAACACTGCCAGTAAGCTCTTCGCCTACAAATGGTGAATTAGCCGCCTTAGACTTAAAGTCTGCTGTGACCTGACGTTTTTCCTTGTCCGCAAAGATTACAAGGTCAGCTGGTCCATTTTCAGCCAAATAACCGGCATCGAAGCCATAAAGATCAGATGGGTTGCTAGTCATTACTTTCAAGAGTTCCGTCAAACTTAAGTGACCTGCTTCAACCAAGTAGGTCAATCCAAGAGATAGAGATGTTTCAAGACCAGTCATTCCTGATGGTGCTTTAGTCACATCATCGACATTCTTTTCATCGGCATGGTGTGGCGCGTGGTCTGTGGCAATAACTGAGATAACTCCAGATTTCAACCCTTCGATAACGGCCTGACGGTCAGATTCCAAACGAAGTGGTGGGTTCATCTTGGCATTAGCACCTTTTGAGAGCAAGAGGTCTTCAGTCTTAGAGAAATGCTGCGGTGCCACTTCGGCAGTAACTTGCGCTCCAAGTTTTTGGGCAAATTCAACCACTTTTACAGATTCAGCTTTTGACAAGTGTTGAATATGAACATGTGCTTGTGTATCATAAGCAATCATGACATCACGCGCAATCATACTGTACTCAGCTACACCAGTTGCCCCACAAATATGGAATTCTTTTTTAGCAATATTTTCATTGAAACCGAGAATACCATTTAGATCAGGATCCTCCTCGTGAAGGCTGATAAAGGTATTATTTTCTTTAGCAAGTTCCATGGCTTTTTTGACAATACCAGCATTGGTCAATGGAATACCATCATCTGAGAATCCGACAGCACCAACCTCAAGCAAGCCCTTGAAATCAGTGATGTTTTCACCATCAAAGTTCTTTGTAATAGTCGCAACAGACTTAACATGGATATTTTCCTTAGCTGCTGAAGTCAAGACCTCCTCCAAGGTTTCCTTGTCTGAAATCGTTGGATTAGTGTTAGCCATCATGACAACTGTTGTAAAACCACCGGCAGCCGCTGCCAAGGCGCCAGTATGAATGTCTTCTTTGTGGGTTTGACCTGGCTCACGGAAATGAACATGGATATCCACCAAACCAGGAGCAACCACAAGACCAGTCGCATCGATGACTTGAGCATCTCCAGCTTCGATGTTTTCCGCAATCTTAACGACTTTTTTACCATCAACAAGAACATCAGCTTGCGTATCCAAACCAGACTTAGGGTCTACAACACGACCATTTTTAATCAGTAACATAATCTTCCAACTTTCTATTTTACTTCAACCAATCAATTGGGGATTGGCCTTGAGATACAAGGTAGGCATTGGCTTTTGAAAAAGGCTTGCTGCCAAAAAAACCACGATAGGCCGACAAAGGACTCGGATGGGCACTCTCAATAATGGCATGCTTTGGATTGGTAACCAGAGCCTTCTTCTTACGAGCATAGCCACCCCAAAGTATAAAGACAACAGGAGTATCCTTTTGATTGAGAACCTTAATCACAGCATCTGTAAATGGTTCCCAAACCTGACCAGCATGCCCATTGGCTTGACCAGCTGGAACCGTCAGACAGGCATTAAGCAAAAGCACCCCCTGCTCAGCCCATGAAGTTAAATCATGAAAGGGTCTAGGACCCAAATCTTCCTCTAACTCCTTAAGAATATTTTTCAAAGACGGGGGAGCAGGAAGGCTATCAGGTACTGAGAAGGATAGTCCCTGTGCTTGATGAGGCCCATGATAAGGGTCCTGACCAAGAATTACCACCCGCACTTCTTCAAATGGAGTCTCCAACAAGGCATTAAAAACCTTTTCACGTGGCGGATAAACCGTTCCCTGACTATAAACCTGATCCATAAACTGATTTATCTTTGAAAAATAATGATCTGGCAGTTCCTCTTTCAGAAGCTTGTGCCATGTCGAATGTTCCATAAAAACCTCTTTTTAGACTGTTTTACACCCTAAATTATACCATAATTTGTAGGGAATATTCGGAAAATACTGAAAAAGCATCCTGAATACGAGGCATTTTCTATAAAGTTTAAAAAATGAGTGACTCCACAAGTTTAAAGGGCTTACAACCTTTAACTCGTTATAGTTTTATGCTATAATTTAAACTTGTATCTTAACAGAAAAGGTAACCCTATGACTACGTATGAAAATTTAAGAGCAGCCAGACGAGGTCCTATTGTCAGCATCGCCGCCTACGTTCTTCTTACCATTGCAAAACTTCTAGCTGGACACTTTTTAAACTCTAGCTCTTTGATTGCCGATGGTTTCAATAACTTGTCAGATATTTTAGGGAACGTTGCCCTACTCATTGGATTGCACCTAGCTAGTCAACCAGCTGATGCAGATCATAGGTTTGGTCATTGGAAGATTGAAGACTTATCAAGCCTAGTCACTTCCTTTATCATGTTCGTGGTAGGTTTCCAGGTCCTCATTCAAACAGTCCGAAAGATTTTTCTAAGAGAGGAAACTGTGGTTGATCCACTTGGTGCCACTGTTGGTATCCTATCTGCTATCGTCATGTGTGGCGTTTACTTTTACAATAAAAGACTTGCTAAAAAGCTAAAATCTAGTGCTTTGATTGCTGCTGCCAAGGACAATCTCTCCGATGCTGTAACTTCTATTGGTACCTCAATCGCTATCGTTGCAGCATCCTTCAACCTGACGATTATTGACTATATTACTGCTATTATCATTACCTTCTTCATCCTAAAGACAGCCTATGATATCTTCATGGAAGCAACCTTTAGTTTATCAGACGGTTTCGACGAGAGAAACCTCAAGGCCTATGAAAAAGCCATTCTTGAGATTCCAAAAGTCACTAAGGTTAAGAAGCAACGTGGCCGTTCTTATGGTAGCAACGTCTATCTTGATATTGTGGTTGAGATGAATCCTGACCTCTCTGTTTACGAGAGTCATGCCATTACCGAACAAATCGAGGAGGTCCTCAGCAAGCGTTTCTCTGTCTACGACACTGATGTCCACGTAGAGCCCGCTGCCATTCCCGAAGACGAAATTTATGGCAATGTCCTTCACAAACTCTCTCGTAATGAAAAGATTATTCTGTCAAAAATTCCTGACTATGAAAATCTCTTGGCACCTGACTTCTACTTAATCGATGAAAATGGTCATCACTACACTCGTGAAGAAGTCATTGCTAATCAACAACCACTTCTCAATAACTTTGACAGCTTCAAGATGACATCTGTCAGCCAAAAAACGAAATTAATTAGTTATGAGTTGGGAGGAAATTTCCACACTAGTATCTGGCGTCGAAATGAAACCTGGTTCATGATTTACCACCAAGTAACAACGATAAAAGATGAAAACTAACGAGCAAGTAAGCTCGTTTTTTTTTCTGCTTTCAACTATATTTTATTTAACATTCAATCGAATCTAAAAATTACATTAAAATACCGAATGTTAGGAAAACTCTAACTTTTATATGTTATAATGAAGGTGTTTGTCATTACTGAATTTAGGGTTTTGACAGGCAAATGTTATTAATAGATAGAAATAGGTTCTGCCAGCTACAGAACCCCATAGATATTAAAGGAGACACATTGTGAAAAAGAAAATTGTTGCCGTCCTTTTAGCAGCTTGTCTAGCTCTAGCACCGAGTTTGTCTAGTGCAGACGAATTGATGGATATCACACGCGCTGCTGGTTATACTGAAGCCACTGAGGCCTATCGCCCCAAATCAACCCTCTTAATTGATGGCAATACCGGAGATGTCCTCTGGGAAGAAAATGCTGATGAGGTGCGTGACCCTGCTTCTATGTCTAAGGCCATGACACTCTATTTGGTCTTTGAAGCTATGTCTAAAGGAGAGATTTCTGAAGATACTGTTATCACAGCTACTCCAACCGACCAAGCTATTGCCGATATTTACGAAATTTCCAACAACAAGATTGTTGCTGGGGTTGATTATACGGTTTCAGAACTCATCACTATGACGGCGGTGCCTTCCTCTAACGTTACAACCGTGATGCTGGCCAACTACTTGACCAATAATGATCCTGATAAATGGCTTGACATGATGAATGAAAAATCTAAAGAGCTAGGGATGACCAATACCAAATGGTTTAACGCTTCTGGTGCCGTTGCTGTTGCCTTCAAAGGTTACTACAGTCCTCAACGTTATGATAACAACCAAACCAACCAAACAACTGCACGTGATTTGGCTATCATGACCTATAACTTCATCAAGAAATACCCTGACATTCTCAAATACACTAGCAAACCTGTTGTCACAGTTAAAAAGGGAACACCTTATGAGGAAACCTTCGAGACTTACAACTACTCTATTCCAGGAGCTAAATACGGAATTGATGGGGTTGATGGTTTGAAGACAGGATCAAGCCCAGAAGGTGCCTTCAACTATATTGATACTATCAAGCGTGGTGATCAACGTATGATTGCTGTTATCATGGGTTCTGGTGATTGGTCTGACCAAACAGGTGAAGAAATCCGCCATACCTTTGGTAATGCTCTCGTTGAGAAAATGTATAAAGATTTCTCTTACAAGAAAGTTCTTAGCAAGGGTGAACAAGAAATCGACGGTAAAAAATACAATGTCCAAAAAGATGTCTACGCCACAGTCAAAAAAGGCAAAGACCCTAAAATCTCTGTTAAAGATGACCAAATTGTTATTGATAATGGTCTGAAGCCAGTATCACCTAAGATCAAGGCTACTTCTGTTAAGGCAACTAAAGTTAAGGGATGGTTCGATTTTGGAAGTAACCAAAAAGATAAAAAGGCTACTAAAGCAACAAATAATGGCCAACTCCCAGTTTATTTCTGGTTGCTATGCCTTATCCCAGTTGGTCTCCTCTACTTGATTTACCTTAATGAAAAAGGACGTCGTCAAAAAGTCAAAGAACGCCGTCAAGCTCGACAAATCAATAACTAAAAGAACGTGCTCAACCGAGCACGTTTTTAGTTGTCTCCAAGAAATGTTTTGAGATGAGACATCTCATTTCGCATTTGTTCCAATCCCTCTTGATAGATGGCCTCAAATTTTTCAGGATCCTTCTCCAATCGACCAACTTCAAGCGCATGCGCTGGACGAATGGCATAAAGATTGCCAGTTTTTTCCAAAGCCTCAATCTTTTCAATACTCTTATTGTAGTGGATATGGCGATTTGATGCCACATCAACGAATTCAGGATATTTGCAGTAAAAGAGCTTGTAGATCCGCTTACTCGTTTTAGATGGCTCTTTACGGTAGCCCTTAGGACGCGTCAGAACGACAATGAGTTTGTCAAAGCCCAAATTTTCCATAAAATCAATGGGAAGACTATCAGACAGTCCACCATCCATGTAGCGTTTACCCTTGTACTCGACAATTTCAGAAACCAAAGGTAGGGCGGAACTTGCACGAAGAGCTTCCATCTGCTCAAAGACATGGTCAATCTTGATATAGTCTGGTTTGCCGGTCTCAATATCTGTAGTAACCACATAGAAGGGAACGCCCGAATCAGCAAAGGCCTCCTGATCAAAAACGTCTAACTCCATTGGAACCTTATAATAGGAGAACTCCTTATTAACGAAGTTACCGGTCGTCAGCCATGACCAGAAACTCATGTAGCGACGGTCTCCCATGAATCGTTTGTTGTAGCGAAGGGCTCTTTTGGGCTGGTTAGAAAGGTAATTAACACCAAAAAGCGCTCCAGCTGATACTGATACAACGCCGTCTACTTTGATTCCAGCTTCTAAAAAAGCATCTAAAACACCAGCAGTGTATAAGCCACGCATGCCTCCGCCTTCAAGGACTAAGCCTACCTTCATTCTAAAATCTCCTTCTTGATTGGTTCTGCTAGGACTTGATAACCTTGTGGACTCAAGTGTAAACCATCCGTTGTGTAAGTGTCATTTAACTGTTCTTGGGCATCTGTCAGGTAATCATAAAGATCAACATAGGTCACACCAGGTAGAACAGCTAATTGTTGATTCAGTTCACGGACAGTTGCATTATTTCGAATCTTAACCTTAGAAGCATATTGTGATTTTTCACTAACTGGAAAAACACTCAGCAAATAGACCTCAGTAAGGAGAGATTCCTGACGAACTGTCATGATAATATCGGAAATACGATTGACAATATCTCGAATGGGGTAACCCCTTCCGATGTCGTTAATACCAATCAAGAGTACCAATTTACTGGGTTCCAAATCTAAAACTTGCTCTTTAAGGTGTTCTAAAAGCCAAACTGAGTCTGTTCCTGCAATCCCACGGTTTATCAAGGGAAAATCTCGACCCAAATATTTTTTCAACGCAAAAAACTCCGTGATGGAGTCCCCTGCAAAAACAATTTGGCCTTTGTCTAACTTCTGATTTTCATTCACAAATTTGGCTAAACGCTCTTCTTGATAGGCCACAAGCTCGGGCCTAGTTGTTTCAATCATACTTCATCCTTTTTTCTTAAATATTATACGCACTACCGTGATTAAAGCTAGAAAAGTTCCAAGTCCAAGAAATAGCCAGGCAAGATTTTCAAAACCTGATTTATTGGCCAAAAGGGCACCGGAAAGTAGAAATCCCAATGTCAGCAAGGCTAAAACCAGATTATTTAAAACTTTCTCAAAGACTTTAATTCGACCTGAAAAGTTAATAAAATCATGGTTTACCACAATTCGTCCGTTTAAAATCTGCTCCAAGAGCTGATGCAGGCGACGCGGAATATTTTTCCCATTGCGAATCAGATAAAAGAGTTCAATCAAGATACTCTCTTTATTCAGGGCCTGCTTAAGCATATCAGGGCCCATATTTTCTAGGAAATAATCCTTGGCCAAAGTCATCAAATCCATATTTGGGGCCAACTCTCGGAAAATACCTTCGATTTGAAGCGAAGCCTTCTCCAAAATGGTAATTTGAGACGAGGCTTTAAGATGGTTCTTCTGGAAAATAGCCAGTAAATCCTCTAGCAAATCTGTCATCGATAGACTTCCCAAGTCAACACCAGAATAACGACCCAACATCTGCTCGACATCCTGACTTAGAACCGCACGGTTTAGGCCATTATCAAACTGGGTGACTGACAAGATAGCCTTAGTCATGCCGTCAACATCCTGAGCAGTAAAACTATATAGGATGTCATTTAAGGACGCACGCATCCCCACTTCTAACTCACCCATAATACCAAAGTCAATGAAACAAATCTTGCCATCACGTACCAAGAGATTTCCAGGATGAGGGTCACCATGAAAATAGCCATCTTTGAAAACCTGCTTGATAAATGACAGCATTAGTTTCTTACCCACATCTTCCAGGTCATAGCCAGCCTCAATCAGTTGGCTGTAGTCATTAAGTGGAATCCCATCGATGTACTCTTCGACTATGAGGTGTGGCGTCGTAAAGGAATCATAGACCTCCGGGACACCTAGACAAGCAACAGCCCTGTTATTTGCCTTAAAACGCTTCATGGCCTCTGCTTCATTTCTGAAATCAAGTTCCTTAATTAGGGTTTCTCGCAGATTTTCCAAAACCTCCTGAACATCGACCATAGGTATAAAGTGCTTTGGAATATGGCGTGCAAGCTTAATGAGAAGCTGAATATCTTCCTTAACGACCTCATCAATACCAGGTCGCTGAATTTTTACAATCACTTCCTGAGCAGACAACAATCTAGCCCTATGGGTCTGAGCTACAGAACCAGAAGCCAAGGGCTCTTCCGAGAAATCAAGGAAACTGTCAGAAAGCCCACTGGGTAATTCTCGCCTAATGGCAGTCATGACTTCCTCTTTATTCAAGGGAGGAACTGAGCTCTGGAGTTTTGATAATTCTCTGATATAGGCCTCTGGCAAAAGGTCAGAGCGTGTGGATAGGATTTGACCAATTTTAACAAAACTAGGTCCCAATTGCTCAAAGGCTTGGCGTAGCTTGACAGGTGTTGTCTGTTGATCTTGAGGAAGGTGTTTTTCACGATAAGAAAGGAGACCAACTGACGAGAAAACCTTCAACACATGTCTCAATCGTTTACTTGCCATTTTAGTCTCCTTACATTTTATTTATTTTGACTGAGCAAAGCGTCAAGTTTTTCTTCAAGACGTTTCACGTCATCCTTAGTCGCATACTCAACTGAAGATTTCTTAGCATCAAGTTTATTCAAAAATTCTTGAGCTTCTTCCTTACTTTGACGTTTGAGCTCTTGTTCCAGTTCCTTACCTTCTTCAACAGTCAAGCGCCCCTTTTCAACCAACTCTTTGACAAAACTATCAGCTTTATCTACTGTCATAGCAGTCAATCCGATTCCAGCCAAGAGAACTTTTTTCAAATCATTCATTATCGTTACCTCCATCTAAGTAGGAAAAGCAAAGAAATAGACTAGCTACTTCTTCAGAAAATATAAGAACGTTTTCACACTTTTATTCTACCACTTTTTCAGAAAATGTGTTAATTAACATAAATTGCATTCTGTAGTAGTTTAATACTCGATATGCAAATATATTCGCCGAAATACTTATTTATCAATGTTGTACCCAAATACTAAATAAGAATCTCGAGCTTTTGCTGAGATTCTTAACGATTTTCTATTTGTAAAGAGCTTCACCATTACTTTCGATAACAGACTTATACCAAGCTAATGATTTTTTCTTATAACGAGCCAAGCTACCACTACCATCATCATTACGATCAACGTAGATGAAGCCATAACGCTTACTGAGTTCAGCCGTTGAAGCTGAGACCAAATCAATTGGTCCCCAAGTCGTATAGCCCCAAAGCTCCACACCATCTTGAAGAGCTTCACCTACTTGAATCAAGTGTTTTTGAAGGTAATCAATACGATAATCATCTTCAACTGTTGGACCATCAGGACCATCAACAAGGACATCCTTAGCACCCAAACCATTTTCGACGATAAACAATGGCAATTGATAACGATCATAGAAGTCATTCAAAACTAAACGAAGACCGATTGGATCGATAGCCCAACCCCACTCAGATTTCTCAAGGTAGGGATTTTCAACACCACCCATAATATTTCCTTTACCAATCGTATAGTCTTCTGGATTATATGCGGTTGCCACAGACATATAATAAGAGAATGAAATGAAATCAACAGTATTTTTCAAGATTTCTTCATCTTCAGGAGAGAATTGTATTTCAATACCATTATCTTTAAAATAGCGTTTAATATAGTTTGGATATTTCCCACGCGCATGGATATCTGAGAAGAGATAGTTTTGATTTTCAAACTCGTGAACAGCCAACTGATCCAAAGGATTAGCTGTCATACCATAGGCAGGCATGGCAAGAACCATACAACCAATCTTAAAATCAGGGTTGATGTCATGTCCGATCTTGGTTGCTGAAGCTGATGCGACTAATTCATGGTGGACTGCTTGGTAAAGATCCTGTTTAGAGAGCTCTTCCATAGGTGTCGCAATACCACCTGACATGAAAGGTGCATGTAGAACAGAGTTCACTTCATTAAAGGTCAACCAATATTTGACCTTATCTTTATAGCGTGTGAAGACTGTACGGACATAGTTTTCATAAAAACCAATCAATTTACGATTTGTCCATCCATTGTATTCACGTGCTAAGTTTAGAGGTGTTTCATAGTGAGACAAGGTTACAAGCGGTTCAATGCCATACTTAGCCAATTCATCAAAGACTTTATCATAGAAGTCTAGACCAGCTTCATTTGGCTCAGCATCATCACCATTTGGGAAAATACGAGACCATGCAATTGACATACGAAAGACCTTGAAGCCCATCTCTGCAAAAAGTGCTATGTCCTCTTTATAACGGTGATAGAAATCTATACCTTCTAGCTTTAGATTATCTGGTGTTGGTTGGTCTGTAATCAAAGGATTCAAAGACCCAGGTTCAAGTGGAACACCGCCCTTTGGCGTCACATCCTGCACAGACAATCCTTTGCCATCTAAGTTATAAGCACCTTCAAATTGGTTGGCAGCTGTTGCACCACCCCAGAGAAATTCTTTTGGAAATGTATAAGTCATCTTTTATCTCCTCGTCTTGTTTAATATACTAATAGTATAACACTTAGAAAACGATTACACTTATACTATCTTATTGACATCTGATACTATAGTACGAAAAAAACAGACCCAAGTCTGTTTTAATTAATCATTATTTTCAATAGTATTTGCTGCTTTGGCTTCTTCTCGCCTAACAACATTATCTTTAACAATCTGATAAAGGGTAGCGGCTACTGGCACAGAAACCAACATGCCCAAGATACCACCCAAGGCAGAACCTATGGTGATAGCGAAGATAACCCAAATACCAGGAAGTCCGGTAGAGCCACCAACCACATAAGGATAGATGAGATTTCCTTCAAACTGCTGCAAAATAACCACGTAGGCAATAAACAAAAGTGCCAAGGTCACAGAGTGCGTCATAATCAAGATGGTACCAATCGTCACACCGATATAGGCCCCTACAACTGGAATCATAGCTGAAAAACCAATCAGGATAGAGATAGTCGCAGCGTATGGAAAATCAAAGATACGCATCCCAATATAACACAAGGTTCCCAAGATACAAGCCTCAATCGACTGATAAACAAAGAAATTGCGGAAGCGATTATTGAGAATAGCAACCACATAGTGGAAAGTCTTACCATAACGTCCTAAATAGACATCTACCAAACGATTGACCTGATTTCCAAGTTTTTCTTTCCCAGCCAAAACATAGCAAGAAAAGACGATACTAATAAAGAGATTAATCAAAGTTGATGGTAGACTCGTTAACGAAGTCAAGAAGCTTGTCAAACCATTCATGATTTGTTGAAGCAACTGAGCACTGTAGCTATTGATTAGCTCTCTAACCTGTGTCACACCACCAAGATCTTGAATAATCTTTTGCAAGGACTTGTTTTTAAGCAGCCAATTAATCAAGTTATTAATAGCTGAACGGTCTTGACTAATCAAGGTGTTGATACTGTCAATCAAATCGGGAAGAACAGTGAATACGACCCAAGTAAAGACCAAACCAATGGTAGCCAATGCAGAGAGCAGAGCAATTGGACGCTTGATCTTAGCGATAAAACCAAATGGAATAAACTTAACCAGTAGCTTCTCATAAAAAGACATCAGGATATTGACCACAAAGGCAATCCCTGCTCCAACCAGGAAGGGCTGACTGGCAATGTAAATAGTGTTACAAATTGAAACAACGGTTTCCCAGTAAGTATAAATCAAGAAACAGCTGAAAAAGAGGACAGCTAACCAAATGAACTGATTTTTTGTAAATTTCATAGGTACTCCAAAATTTAAAATACCCTTCCATTATACACTAAGAAAGGGTTTCTTACTATCTTTGATCGTAGAAAGCCGCTAAAATTCCACCAACTCTTGATCAGCTATTGGATCAATCAGCTTGACAAAGTAGAAGCTAGATCCATCGTAATCAAAAACTAAGATGGCACAATTGCCTGGACACGACTCAAAGGCCCTCTCTGGCTCCACGGCATGAAGAAAAGTCATCAAGGCTCCAGCGTGACTAACAGCTAAAATAGATTGGTTAGGATGCTTATCTACTATCTCCTTAGCACTCGCAACCACACGCGCAACGAACTGATCTTGACTTTCTCCACCAAACTGGGCATAGTGGTCACCAAAATGCCCCACAACAGATGTCTTGGGATGAAGATACTCTGGCTGACCCTCAAAGATACCAAAATGCATTTCTTTAAGTCCCTTAACACGTTGATAATCAGAACGCCCAGTCGCCAATTCAATGGTATCAGAAGCTCTTTCGGTTGTCGTGCAATAATACTGATCAAAGGTCATATCATGTTTTTCAAAATAAGCACGGACCTGACGAGCTTGGTCCCGACCTTTCTCAGTCAAGGGAGAATCACACCAACCTTGAATCCGATTAAGTGTGTTAAAAAGTGTTTGTCCATGTCTCATTAAATAGAGTCGTGTCATTCTTCGCCTCCATAGATATACTCTTCTTCTACAGGATTATATACTGAAAGCAATTCAAATTGACCTTTATCATAAGTAAAATGTAAGATGCAACAATTTTTAAGACCACGAATATCTAGGTCGGGATTTAAAACACGTCTACAGAACTGCAAAATAGATGGTCCATGACTAACTAGCAAGGACTTAGAACCATCGGCCACACTCTCCATGATGGCCCTAATAGTTAACTCCATACGATCCCGAACCTGGGTCGTACTCTCACCACCAAATTGAACAAAGTAATCACCAAAGCCTTGGCCATCAGGTAAGGTTTTAGGAGTAAGATACTCTGGCTGGCCCTCAAAAGCTCCAAAATCCTGTCCCTTAAGACCTTTAAGTCTTTCATAGTCTGTTCGTCCAGTCACAATTTCTAGAGTATCACTGGCTCTCTCAGAAGTTGACGTAAAGACATGATCAAAAATCGGCTCCTGCTTGACTAGATACTGACCAGCCTTTTTAGCCTGTTCAATCCCGACTTCCGTCAAAGGGGCATCGCAGACCCCCTGAAGTCTATGCTGAACATTAAACCGTGTTTGTCCATGCCTCATTAAATAAAATTCTTTCATAATGTTACCTCTAAACCAGAAATCGGATCAATCACCTGAAGAAGCTCCAATTGACCTTGGTTATAATCATAAACACAAATATTACAATTTCCAAAGCCCACTCCTTCAGGAAAGGCCAAATCCATGAAAATGATTAATCCCCATAGAGCCGCCCCATGACTGACGAATAGGAGATTCTCAGCACCATCTTTAGTGTGTGCTTCTGCTTTCTCTAACACAGTCTTCAAGACCCTCTGACCGACCTCGCGAATATCTTCACCACCGTATGGGACCAAGAGATCTTCAAAGGATCGTGAACCTGGTCGATGTTTGGGGAGGAGGTGCTCTGGTTGAGCTTCAAAAGATCCAAAGTTCATTTCTTTTATTCCCTTGAGCTGGGTTACCGAATAGTCAGGCGCCACAATCTTTGCCGTATCAGTCGCCCTCTCTTGCGTAGAGGAGTAGACAGCATCAAAAGAAATACCTTTCTTTGCAAAGTACTGTTTCGCTTGTTCTGCCTGCCAAATCCCATTTTCAGTCAAGGGAGAGTCACACCAGCCCTGAACACGCTTTTGCGTATTAAACAGTGTCTCACCATGTCTCATTAAATATAACTTCATTACTCTACCACCCTATCTTTAAACCAATCCTAAATAATCTTCTAAGACAGTCAATACTCCTTGGTCTTTGTGGTGGGGAGCAATCTGATCAGCCACTTGTAAAATAGCTGGACTGGCATTTTCCATAGCATAAGAGTGGCCAGCCATTTGCAAGAGCTCAAGATCATTGTCTCCATCACCGAAAGCCATGACATTGGACTCAGACAAGCCCCAGTGTTTAAGAAGCTGCTTGAGTCCCCAAGCCTTATGCATGCCTTTTTGAATGAAGTCAATAGCACCAAAACCACTGGGAACAGCAACTAGATTGCCATCAAAATCACGATTAAAAGCCTGTGAAACACGATTAGCCTCTTCAGGACTCAGCAACATGGTAATCTTGATAAAATCATCATCTAAATCCTCCAGCCCATTCAAACGTTGAATGGATGCTTCCATGGCGGCTTGCTCTTCTTCTGTTATCATCTCAGCAAAATTGACCCTAGACCCTTTTAACATATAGGAGCCTTGAGCACCATTAAATATAGTTGGCCTATCCAACAAATCATAATTAAAATAGCTTAGCAAGTTTTCAACATCATTTAATGCCATGAACTCCTGACACAGAAGTTTGCCATAGCTAACCACCTGACCACCATTTTCAGCTACAAAATGCAGTCGGTCAAAAGTCTCCGCAAACATGGGTTTAAGGCGACTCATACTATTACCTGATGCAACGACAAAGTGCATATCACGCGCATCCATAGCATCTAAAATCTGACTAAAACGCTCCTTGTCATAGCTCCCTTTATCGTCTAAAAATGTACCATCCATATCTGTTGCAATCACCTTAATGGTCATAAAGCACCTCCTTGACTAACTTATCCCTATTATAACCCTTTTAGAAAACGCTTACCAGTACCATGCTAGGAAAAACTGATACTATTCTTGGATATAAAAAAAGATTCCATTGGAATCTCTTAAATAAGGCTCTATAATTTCTGTAGTGGGTAAAAGTACTGTAGAGATTATAGAGCTGCTTTTTAAGTGTACACAAAAAGTCCCGAAAAAGACAATCGACAATAGCTTCAACTAAGCCACATACGATTGCCTCTATACATCGTCTCATTCGAACAATATATTACCTCTTTTTGATCTTTACGAAAAAAATTTACTTTTTATTATATATAGTCTACTTTAAATTCCCAAATACATTCTTTATTGTTTTATCCCTAAGTAAAAGAAGTAAAGAAACATAAATTAAAAAGAACAACAAGCCTGATACAGTTAACTGAATAAGAGCATCCTTATAAATAAAAAGTGACCTAGTTAATAATAATATTAAAGCTGAAATAATAGCTGAAATAATAAATTTAAAGATTGAGCTAACAGAGATACTTTTTTGTAAGAAATCTATAGAGTATTTAACCTGTATAACCATCTGAGTAATCTCTGCAAACAAGGTTGCTAAGCCTCCCCCTAAGATTCCATATTTCGGCATGAGCAAAAAATTTAATATTAAATTAACAAATGCACCACTGCTTACTGCAAGCATAAAATATTTTTCTCGTCCTGTCGGAATCAAAATTTGATTTCCAGTAATATTTGAAAAGCCTGAAATTAACAATATAGGCATTAGAACTTGCATAGTTAATGTTGCATCTAGATATTTATTACCTCCTAAAAGTAATATACTATCTCTTGCTTCGATTAGAAAAAAAACAGTTAATGGTATTGATATTAAAAAAATCACTGAAATGGATTCTCGTAAAACTTCTCTAAATTTTGAAATATCTTTCTGACTAATATAGAACGAAAAGCGAGGTAATAAAACAGTGCTAATAGAAGTAACTAATGATAGTAAAATCCATTTAACTTTAGTAGCAACTGAATAAAGACCGACTGCTGAATTACCACTAATAAACCCTAACATCACCGTGTCTAAGTTTGTATATACATTTACCGCCAAAAGAGATGCGAATAAATACCACATGGGTTTTAGATGATGTTTGAATTTAAGATCATTTCTTAATTTAAAAGATATAAATTTCCTACTTTGAAGAATATTTAAGATATTGGAACTTAATATAGAAAATAAAGTTATACTAGCATATACGATATAATCGTTGGGCTTTTTAACCAATAAAAAAGTAAGAATCAATGATATAAACTTTAATAAGATTGACCTTTTTGTTATATAAGAATATTCTTCTATGCCACTGTAAAACCAATTAAGTGAAAAAGGTGAAGCCAATACAGTAACACAAGTAATGACTAACAACGCCATTTCAGATCTTAATTGTTCTATCCCCATTGCTAATAACAATAGTAAAACTGAAACAATGATTGCCATAAATAAATTAACTAATAATAACTCTTGAAATACTTTAGTTAATTTATTTTTATCATTACGAACCTTTGCAATAGCACGAATACCATAGGTAGAAATTCCGAGCGATGCTACTAAAGTACAGTAACTACTGATTGAAGTAAAAAAAGAAGTTACCCCAACTCCAGTGGGGTTTAAAACTCTAGAAATGTACGGAAAAGTAATTAGAGGAAAAACAATATTTGACAAAGTTAGTAAAACATTCAATATTGCATTAATTTTAATTGATTTCTCTTTCATTATTATATTCCATTTCTCAATTTCAAAATAAAGCGTTTTAAAAAGAAGACGAAATAACAATACATTTTTGAGAAAATTTTCCCAAAACTTATCTTATAAAAAGCCATATATGCAAAATCGACCCAAAGAAAGTCCATCTTTAAAAGAAATAATGATTTCTTTGAAAGTCTTACTTTCTTTTTTATAACAACTTCACCAAAATTTTCTATTACATTATCACGTAATCTTTCCTTTAAAAGGAATAATTTAGGAGCGAAGACACATTCCTTTTTTAAAGAATTAATAATAAATAAATTATAACAATCATACGGAAGTTTACAAGAATTACTATACCCTTCCAATAAAGTTTTAAATCCCGTAATCATATTTTCTTGGTAGCTATGTACCATTTCATAAACTTTAACATGTTTCCGGTCATTATCAAGGATTGGAATTACTTTTCCATTAGTTGACTTATACGCAATTGTCGGGCCATGATCAGCTACAAAAATATCCTCATAAAATTCATAATTTCTACTAATAATATCAAAAAACTCCGTCTTCTCAGGAAAATCATTAAACATTATACCGAACTTATTCTTTTTCGAAATGTTATCATTATCTTGATATTTAAGACCAAAATAATACCCTATAATAATTTTATCAGATAACGCCCTTTGAATATTATCTTGAATTGTACCTTTCCAACCTATATCAACCAAATAAATAGTATCATCACTAGTTAAACTATTCACATAATCTCTAAAATTCGAGCTCTTTGATTTCTCAAACATATATCTCTTAAGAAAAACAGGGTTGGATTTCAGTAACTCTAAAAGCTTGGAATTTTTTTCAAGAGTCTCCTTAATTTCAACTCTTAAATCACCAGCTATCTGTTTAATCTCTTCATCTGAAAAATTTAAATTCAGAAGAAAATTTTCTAAACTAATTTTTTTATATTGTCTAAAAATGATATCAAAATCTTCAACATCAGGATTAGTTAAAGATGGAATTAACGTTGAACGTCTTGAAACATAAAAATAATATGTTTGAATCTTATTCTTATGTAAAAAAGTACTTTGATAAAGATCAAATAATTCCTTTAATAACTGACCTTCACGTGAACAGAATAAAACTTTGGTCACTCTATCCTTTGTAAGTTGAACATGTAATTTCGAAACAAAATATAAAATGTCTGCTAAGAATCCATTAAATGGAGCATTCTCGGCATCGGAAAAAAGAACATCTTTATAAAGTTTCTCAAGTCCTTTATCGTCAATTAAACTATCTTCAACTGGAGTATACTCTCTAAAATATGCGTTTAACCCTATATTACTGGGATTAACGAAGTCAGAGATATAATTATCACCAATCATAGTTACTTGGTGAGGCTCCAGTCCTGTTATAGATAAGAATTTTTCAAACAACCTACCACTAGATTTACGTGCATTATATTCGCTAGAAACTATAATATCTTCGAAATAATGTTTTATACCTAAATGTTCCAAAATCTTACCTATAAGCTTACTATCGGCATAGAAATCGGAAATAACGTATAATTTTTTCCCATTTTCATAATGAAATTTTATAATATCTAAAATTTCATTATCTATATAAATATGCTCTATTTCTAAAAGTACTTCTAACTCTTTCGAAAACTCAACAAAATCTTCAATATCAGGAAAATATTCTGATTTAGAAAGATTCTTTAACCTATTATAAAGCTCAGCTAAGAGATCTTGATAAGCAACTTCTTCTAAGCCATTACTTTTTTTTTCAGTTTCAATTTTCTTTCTTATTTGATAAATTACAGATGAACTAATCGAAAATCTTAAATAGCACGAAACCTCTTTGGCCCACTTAAATAAAATAATTTCAGGATTACAATCACGATGAACAATAGTATCAAAGAAATCGAACGCGACAATGTTGGTCTTAATTTTTTTATAATCAATTACAGACATCATTTCACCTAATTATCTAATAAAATTTCAACAATCTGTTTACAAGCCGTACCATCACCATAAGGATTGCTAGCTTCACTCATTTTATTGTACTCAGTTTGATCTTCCAGCAATCGCTTGAAATTATTATAGATGTTTTCCTCACTTGTTCCAACTAATTTCAAGGTTCCGGCAGCGACACCTTCAGGACGTTCTGTTGTATCTCGCATCACTAACACAGGTTTGCCTAACGAAGGTGCTTCTTCTTGAACGCCACCTGAATCCGTTAAAATCATATAACTTTGGTTCATGAAATTATGAAAATCAATCACTTCCAAAGGTTCAATAATTTTTATTCGTTCATTATTTCCAAATACTTTATTGGCTAATTCACGAACTTTGGGATTCTTATGAATCGGATAAACCACCTTCACATCTTCGAATTCATCCAAAATACGATTGACCGCTCGGAACATATGCTCCATTGGTTCACCCAGATTTTCACGACGATGCGCTGTCAACATAATGAGCTTACTTCCTTTGGCCCAATCTAAAATAGGATGGCTATAATCATTTTGAACTGTAGTCTTCAAGGCATCAATTACAGTATTCCCAGTAACGAAAATGTTCTCTCGACCTTCTCTCACTAGGTTTTCTTTTGAAACCTCTGTAGGAGCAAAGTTGTAATCAGAAACTATAGACGTTGCTTGACGATTAAATTCTTCTGGAAACGGACTATGTAAATTATAAGTTCGAAGGCCTGCCTCAACATGCCCTACTTTAATACCTTTATAAAATGCTGCTAGAGCTGTTACAAAGGTCGTCGTTGTATCACCATGAACTAGAACAATATCTGGTTTTTCTTCATCTAAAACTGATTGTATTTTATCTAAAATAGATGTTGTTATTGTAAATAGTGTCTGATTGGTTTTCATGACACCTAGGTCATAATCAGGTATAATCTTAAAAACATCTAAAACTTGTTCTAGCATTTCCTTGTGTTGACCAGTAACGCACACTACTGTTTCAATAGTAGTATGCTGTTTCAGTTCTTTAACTAAGGGACACATTTTAATCGCTTCTGGGCGCGTTCCAAAAACCAACATTACTTTTTTCATTTTACACCTTCCAATATATTAATCATTTTCAATCACAATAAACGGATATTTCGAATCAATTACTCCTCTTATACCATCAACGTAATACCTAATAATCTTAATATTTTTTTCTTTTCCTAAAAGAAGACGATAAGTAAATCTAAAAAGTAGATACATCAGAAATCTAATATATTTAATTTTGCTATTTATATTTCTTTTAACGAAAACTACTTTATTTCTATTCATCAAATACTCTTGTAATCCATTTATAGCATTAATAGATACCGATCCCTTGTGGTAAATATAGTAGTCCGTTAGACATATATTTTTAAACCCTTGTTCTTTGGCCTTGTAACACCACTCGGTCTCCTCATAAAATAAAAAATAACTCTCCGGTATATACCCTAACTTTTTAAGAACTTCAGTTCTGAATAACATACAGGCACCACCGATATAATCGCTCTCAACAATGGGAGGTAATTTTCTTCTTGAAACTTTATTATTTTTCAGATTAACGTATCCTTTTTCAATACAAATATCACCTCCAGTAGATTGAACTAAATCATCATCTTTATATTCCACAAGTGCTGGACTTATAAAAGCAATTGAACTATCATTCTTCAAGAAATCAACACAGGGTGTTAAAAAATCAATATCAATAACAGTATCATTGTTTAATATACATATATATATATATCCTCGGCTTTCAGCAATTTTTATACCAATGTTGTTACCATTAGCATATCCTCGGTTCACCTTATTGGGAATAATTTCAACATCATTCAAGCATTTTCTCAATTGACTAACACTATCATTAGAAGAGTTATTATCAACTACAATAATGTCGTACATATCACGTCGAATCGTTGACTGTAAACTATGAATACAATTAATCGTATCGGTGTAATTATTATAATTTAGAATGATAAAACATACTTTATTTAACATTTATCTCTCCTTAGTCAACTGATAATCATAAAAGAATATTAATGCAAAGATCAACACTAAAGAGTAAATCCTCTGACTACCAAATATGTTTAATGATGCGGCAGTTACCAATATGTTAGTCAACAAACCTATAAATAGAGAACATTCACATATATATTTTTTATTCTTTGTTCTTCTTATCAAGGTCACCAATTTATATATCAAATAACCATATAAAAAGAAAGAAAGTATTCCAAATTGAACGAAAAGTTCTACGAATCCCAAGTCGTCAAGATACATCTGAACCATACCGGGACCAAACAGTATAGAAAAACTATTTGCGTTTAAGGAGGTTAATATACCTAATCCGTATATCCAATGATTGTCTCTCAACAAACTCAAATAATACTTAAGTTCCCAATATCTAAATCCTAAGCCCAAATCAGTAGATCCATTATTAAACAGATTAATATACCCTTTTATCAAGTCTAAGCCACCAGTTAATAAAAAGCATACTATTCCTGCAATAATACAAAAAAGATAAAAATGCATATAAGGTTTTTTATAGTATAAATACATTAAAAACATTGATAACAACTGAGGGAAGATTAACATACGAGTTTGATTTACAAAAACTACAAAAATCATCATAAAAAGTAGTTTATAAAAATACTTTCTTTCACCATACTTTAAGAAAAAGTAAAAGGATAAAAAAAGTGCTATAGAAATTAGAGGTGTGCCATCAATTCGAATAGAAGTTTCATTTCTATACCATAACTTTCCAAACTCCATCAATATTTTTGGAAACAATTGAAATTTAAGTAATGAAAATGACAGCCATGATATAAAACGAATAACCAATGAAACAAGTAAAATGTTTATTGTATTATCAATTACTCGTTTCATCTTTTTTTCATTATTCCCAAATAAATAAATTAAAGTAAAGAATAATAAAACCCAAATATATTGTCTTATAGCATAAAAATATTCGATAAATGAATAAGAATAAGAACTTGCGGCTTTTATCGATGAAAATAATACACACAAAATATATGCAGCACCAAAAAAAAACGCAGACCTAGATATATACCTTCTATTAGCTATTAAAAGTGGAAGCATAAGGATAATAATAAAAATAGAGATAAGTGTAAGTAAATTCCTATGAATAAATAAACTTACATTTAAAAACAAGAATAATCCCACCGAAAATGCTACAGAAATGTAATACAACAGCTCCATTAATTCTATACGAAAGCTTCTCAATTTTTCCTCCCAGAATATGTTAAATACAGATTATAATTTTTCAATCAATGCTTCTATTCTTGAAATTCGATTTTCCCAACTATTACAATTCAAGAAATCTTCTCTCATCTTTTCATTGTATTTAATTTCTTTTGATTGCATTAATATTTCAAGCTGACTCTTAAATTCGTCATAACCATCGTAAGAATAAGTAAATTTACTAAATCTTTCTATCTCCTTATAACTTATCGTCAAGATATCCTTATTAAAGTTTATGTACTCATACAATTTTACGGGATCAACTGCTTCCACAATATCATTTAATTTAAATGGCATAATCAACGCATCAGCATCTTTGATATTAGAATAGATATCTTTGTGATCTACACTACCAACATACTTTATTCTTTCATTTTCGGGAATTGTAACTCCACTTACTGGTCCTATCAAACGATATTCAATATTCTTAAAATCTTTTAAACTTTTCAACAAAATATCGAAATCAAACCAATGACTTATTGTACCAACATAAGCTAAAACATATTTTTTTGCTTTTCTTTTTTCAGCCGGAACATCCAATACATCTCCATTATAGCCGTTTCTAACAACTTCAATTTTAGACTCATCTAGTACCTCTTGATAATCTTTCAACAGATTTGATAGTAATCTTTCACTAGATACTAAAATTAGATCTGCCCTAGCAATTAATTTAGTTTCAAGTTTCTTGATTCGTTGCTGCTCGTTATTTTCAGTAATGAAAGCAGTATGATAATCCATACAGTCATAAATGACCTTTCCTTTATAGTTATTATCAAATTTCTCAAATTGATTAGGATGTGTTAAATAAACAATATCTGGATCAAACTTTCTAGCTACTTTTTTTATCTTTCGGGAAACAATCCAATCATTTACTGCCTTAAGTTTTGCAAATCTAGTTACAAAGGGGATACTATAAATTCGAGAAAGCTTCACACTATTTTCATTCCTATTTAGAGTAAGACCTTTTCTATTATACCAATACCGATAAAGAACTTCCACATGGTGATTCTTAGACAATCCTTCTGCAATAAAGTGAGGTCGTTGTTTTATCCAATTCCACTCAACGTTCATTACATAAAGTATTTTTTTCATGTTATTTTTCCTTCCCCATCAATTCTAAGAAATAACTAGTAGATTCAAAATTACACTTGTTTGAAAAGATGGTTTTTTCTACCAAATTTGAATATACCTGATTTGTCGCAACATTTTGATGATGGAGAACTTTAATCTCTGGTGTATATAAACGCTTGTATCCTTTTTTTTCACATTCATAGTCCAGAATTTCTGTTTCAAAATAGAAAAACGTATTTGGATTAAAAGCAAACTCCTCATTTTTTATATAATCTTTAGAGTATACGATAAAAGAGCCATGTAAAATTGGATTTACGACGGTTTTCTTATAATTGGTTTCTGAGTTTCTTCTTTTCTGATAGATAAGTGTTCGTAATTTTTTACTTGCTTTAAGCCAACACTTTATTTTCAAAGAAAGACTAATCTGACTTTCTTTTTTAAATTTTTGATTCAGTTTCTTGACTTCATCATAAGTATAATGCGAACATCGTTTTGGATTCTGATGAAGATGATAAGTCGTTGAATAAATATCAGGACCGAGTAAATGAAATTTTTCTCGCTCATATATTTCACTAACTTTTTCCTCAAAATTGTTAGTTTCTATTTCTACATCATTGTTCATAATGACAATAAAATCCGGTTTATATTTGAATTTAGAATATTGATAAGCGACATTATTTCCTCTAGCAAATCCTAAATTTTTATCATTTATTAACACATCAATTTCTTCATCATCTTTATAAAATTCCTGTAACTGTTCACCTGTTCCGTTATTTGAGAAATTATCAATGATGATTATTTTTTTCTGATTGCAATTACTTTCCTGTATAGATTTCACACAAGAAACCGTCTCATCATAAACCTTGTAATGTAAAATAATATAACAAAACAAATTCTTACCCTCCTATATGCGACTTTCTATCTTCTTCAGCAGGTTCTTCGTAATAATAGTTTTCACCATACAACCTCTTCAGATAACTATCATAATCAGACGGAACTCTATACTCTGTGTCTTCAAATCTCAAAAAAACACCTTTTCCCCAAATATCGGAAGGCATCACTTCTTTAGTGAATAAAGAAGCATTTACTGTACCAGCATAATGTTGTTTCTTCCAATCATATCGCTTATACAACCTATCCAGTCGGTTGTATACTGAATTTTGAGGAAACAGTTTTGCAAAACCTAATTTTTTAAATAATCCAATCAGCAATTTCTGCTTTTTAGAATGCATATCAATATGATCGCCTTTATAAGTTGTTCCCAAACTAGCTAAAAAACGGTACCAATACACTTTAAGGTAATACACCTTTCTGACTAAACTATTGTTAGGAGCGCCATCAAGAGGTATGATATCAATAAGATGCAAGCCAAGATTTGTATTCCTGGGTAGTCCCAATTTTATTCTCTCATCTTCAAGTAGAAAAAGACGTGGAAAATAACAGTGTAATTCTTCACAATACTGATGACAAAGAACCTGATACTTACCTGCAATTATTTTATTTTCAAAAATTTGTGGTAGCTGATCATAATCTTCTCTGGGAACGGCAATATCCACATCATCATCCCAAGGGATAAACCCTTGGTATTTAACTGCTCCCATCACACTTCCGCCTCTCAAGAAGAACATTAGATTATTTTCTTTACAAATCTTGTTGAATTCTTTTAAAGCATCCAGCTCAATTTCTTGAATTTTTTTTAAGACTTCAAACTGTCCCATTATTTCACCCGCTTTTTCTCTTTTACAACTTTATAAATAAAACTAACATTTCCCACAAAATAACGCTTAAAGAGCCGTTTGGGTTCATTGGCCACACGAAACAACCACTCTAAATTTGCTTTCTGCATCCACATTGGCGCGCGCTTGATATGACCTGATAGGACATCAAAACTTCCTCCAACTCCCATAAACACAGAGTTTACTCCATTATCCATAAACTTCTGGATCAAGTACTCCTTTTTAGGAGAAGTAATGCCGACAAAGACAAAATCTGGATTTTTTTTTCGAATATCTTCTTGAATAATTTCTTCCTCTTCAGCAGAAAAATAACCATTTCGATGGCCAACTACCTGTAAATTCGGATAATTCTTTTTAAAAATGGCCAACATATCGGTTAAGACTTCTTCTTTTGCTCCAAAGAAGTAGACAGAGTAACCTTTTTTATTGGCTAGAACAAGCAGTTCTTGCATCAAATCAATCCCAGCTACACGCTCAGGTACTGAGTATCCTAAATAGCGAGCAGCGATTACAACAGAAGCTCCATCTGCATTGATAACCTCAGACTCGTTGACAATCCTCTTTATCTCGTCATCAGAGTGACACTGGTTTATTTTATCAGCATTCACTCCCATTAAGTGAAGGGGCCTCTTATCTGAAACAAATTGTTCCACAACACTAATCGTTTCATTCATTGTTAATGGATCAATATTAATGCCAAGTAATTGAATTCTGTTTTTCATACTATTTATTTTGCTCCATCTTTCATTACTACAACTTTAATCGTTTTCAGTAAGATTTGAATATCTCGCCAGATTGTCCACCCATCCATATAAGCAACATCCAGTTTAACAACCTCATCAAAGTCAGTGATTTCACTTCGTCCACTTACTTGCCAAAGACCTGTGATACCAGGTTTAAAACTTAAACGACGTTTCTGTTCAGGTGTATATTTTTCATACTCATCAACTGTTGGAGGACGTGTCCCAACCAAGCTCATATCCCCTTTTAATACATTCCAAAATTGTGGAAGTTCATCTAAGCTAGTTCTCCGAATAAAATGCCCAATTTTTGTAATACGGGGGTCATTGTCTATTTTAAACATCCCCCCCTTCATTTGATTTTTATCCATCAATTGCTTTTTAATTTCCTCAGCATCAACACGCATTGAGCGGAATTTATAAAATCTAAAAATACGTCCATTCTGTCCAACACGATTCTGTACAAAGATAGCTGGTCCTCCGTCTTTTCGAATAAGAGGGTAAAGAAATAATCCTGCAACCCCACAAATTACAAGGCCAACTAAAGATCCTACAATGTCGAGCAAACGTTTTGCAAGTACGTCAACATAACTATAGAATTGAGCAGAGAATGTAATAACATTAAAAGGCCCTAGTTGTTGTAATCGTTTTTCACTCTCACTCAAAAACTCGATCACATTAATATTGATAGATACAGGGATACCCATTAATTCAAACGAAGAGATAAAATCCCATATCTTATACTTCTCACTTGGGAGATTAACAAACACCTCATCTACCACTGAATGAGTCGCATATTCAGTAAGATTTTCCTTGGATAAAGTTTTTAAAATAGGATCTGAAAAATTTGGATCATCTAGGACACAAACTGCTGTGATTTTACCATCCATATTATCTCTCATCCGACTCAAGACAGTATCCAATCTAGCTCTGTCAGTAATTAAAAGAATATTTTTATTAGCTTTACGACGCGTATAAATTGAAGATCTAAAAATTTTTAAACACGTATTTGTTATATAGAGAAACAAAGCATTTAGAACAACAAAAAAGAGGAGACCTCGGCGAGATATAGAAAAACCACCGTCTGAAAAAAAGGATATAAACGTAGCAATCAATACAAATAACAAACTATATTTAAATGTTGCCACAAATTCTTGTAAATATCCTCTATACTTGAGATTATTATGGTAGTTACTTAAATAATATGTCAACATATGAATTACAGCTAATAGTACTATACTACTTTTGCCAATCTCTGAATAAGGAATTTTACTGACTCCCCATGCAACAAAAGCAACTACTATCAACTGGACCATACCAATCTCAAAACGGCGTATATCTTGTTTTTCTTTCACCTTAAACTCCTTCTCTTCCTTTTAATAATTTACTTGGAAGTTATGAAAAAGTTGCCTTCCCCCTTTCAACTTTTACAGTTCTATCCTCTCTTTCGACGATGTTTTCTCGACTTGTTTTCAGTATGTTTATCGCCTCCATACTCTCCATAAGACCCGTATGAGCCATAAGATCCATATGAGCCGTACTTATCAATCGCTAAATCCACCTTATTCAAAACAACACCAAGAAACTCTGAGCCACTTTGTTGCAATTGTTCTACAGCCTTAGTAACAAAACGACGCTTAATTCTTCCAGCTGCTGTAACCAGTAGACTAGCATCTGCTTGGTGTGCAATAATAACAGCATCAATCACCAAACCAATTGGTGGTGTGTCAATGATAACGTAATCATATTGAGCACGAACAATCTCTAATAATTGTACAAAATTATCATTTTGTAACAGACTTGTTGGATTTGGTGGCACTGGACCTGACGAAAGAACATGAAGTCCGGGAACATCAGTTTCACAAATCACTTCGCCTAATGAAGCATTCCCAGATAAGAAGTTAGACAACCCCTTATAAGGTTCATTTGACTTAAATGTTCCTGACAATACAGAATTACGCGTATCCGCATCGATAAGAAGTGTCCTAAGACCAACACTAGCAAAGGAAATTGCTAAATTAACAGATGTTGTTGATTTTCCTTCACCAGGTTGAACAGAGCTTACTGCAATCACTTTAAAATTTGCACCAGAAAACTGGATATTTGTACGAATAGCGTTATAATACTCTTCCGTCTTTTTAGCAAAGTCTGCTTTTGATTTAACTAACTTTAATAAAGGCATTTCTTCTCCTTAAATTTTATCTGTATCAGGAACAATTCCAAGAAGTGTCATTTCAAGCACGTCTTCAACATCTTCAGGGCGACGAATACGATCATCTAAAACTTCACGAACTAACACAGCCACAATTGCTACAAAACCACCCAGAATAGCACCAAGTAACACGTTCCGTTTAATATTTGGTGAAGATGGTGAAGATGGCAACTTAGCCTCTTCAAGTGTTGTGACATCTTCAACTTTAGTTACAGTTTTAATTTTTTTAGACGCTACCTCACGTACTTTATTAGCAAGCACTTGAGCATCTTGACCAGTTTTGGCTTTTACTGAGATTGAAATAAGACGAGTATCTGTAGGGATATTAACTGAAACCATTTTAGACAGTTCTGCCTCACTCAAATTCAACTTTTCATCTTTAATAACTTCTGATAATACATCATTTGATGTAATAATCTCTTTATAGTCATTTACCAAATAGGTACCAGCTTGCAAATCTTGAGCAGAAAGATTCTTATTATCTGTTGCCTGATTAACAACATAGATACGCGTTGTTGATGTATATGTTGGTTGGATAAAGAAATAAGTACCTAAGAAACTGAAAGCAGCGAAATAAAAAGCTGTGAAAAGAATCAAAAGCTTCTTCGTCCAAAGTTTATGTAGCAATGCTAGTACGTCGATTTCAACACTTTTAGTGTTATCTTGATTCATAATATCTCCTATAAATATTGATTTTCTAGTAATGTTTTGGGATTTTCAATAAAAAGATTCTTAGCACGTTTGGGGCCGTAGTTCTTTTTAACAATTTCATAAGCATCTTTCATAAATGGTGGTCTCGGCCCAAGATTATGCATGTCGCTAGCAACCATATGAACCAAATTTTTCTCCAAGAAAAAGCGAACACGTTTCTTTCTTACTTTATCTTTATCTCCAAAGAGCTTTGGTTTTAGAACATGTGAACTATTGACTTGAGTATAGCAGCCCATATTGATGATTTCTCGAACACGGTCAGCATTTTCTTCGAGGGCATCATAGCGCTCAATATGAGCAACAATTGGTGTCACACCTGCTCGTAAAACATTGCTAAGCCCAGTATGAATTTCTTTCCAAGATGTGCGAGCACTAAACTCGATTAAAGCAAATTGAGTGTTGTGCATGCGTGGAATGAGCTTCTTTTCAAGCTTCTCCACAATGTCGGAGGTGTAATAAAGTTCACCACCATAAAAAATAGTTAAGTCTGGATAAAGTGCTTCAGCTTCTTCTTTTACTTTTTTAAAGTTTGCAAAGATTTTATCCTCTGGTGTTTCAAACATTCCCTTACGACGATGAGATGTTGAAACAATCGTACGCACTCCTTGCGCAAAGCTTTCGCCAATGAGGTCAAGACTTTCTTCTAAAGTTTTAGGACCATCATCAACATCAAAAACAATATGTGAGTGAACGTCAATCACTTATTTTTCCTCCATCAATTTTTTGATAGCTTGAGAGGCGCTTTCTACACTAGAATCATCCAGTTTCATCATGTAGAGACTAGAATTTGGCATAGCATAAGAGGTCAATTGTCCAGTTGAACCTGTACCTGTTACTGCTTGAGAAGCCACCGTAAATTTAGAACCTGAATCAAGTTGTGTATTGGCCAAAGCATTAATGGTATCTAAAGACATATTCGTTTGAACAGAATCTTGAAGATTATTAACGATTGAAGTAAAGTTTGATACAGAATTTAGTGAAGCCAACTTGTTTACAATCGCAGAAATCACTTTCTCTTGGTTTTTACCACGATCATTATCACCTCCATTCAAACTATAACGCTCACGAACAAAGCCAAGGGCTTGTTCAGAATTCATTTGGATATCTCCCACTGGGAAATCAAACTTCCCATGAAGACTCGTGAAGGCTTGATCATTATGAACTGTCACACCACCAAGTTGGTCAATCAGTTTAAGGAAAGATGTGAAGTTAATTCGTGCATAGTAATCAATCTTAATGCCATAAAGATTTTCCAGAGTTTGTTCAGACGTTTCAACGCCATAAATACCTGCGTGGGTTAATTTATCATACTGGTCTGCCCCACCACCAGGAATCTTAACGTATGCATCACGTGGAGTAGTCGTCAAGAGAATCTTATGTGTGTTCATGTTAACTGTCATAATGATATTGACATCTGAACGTGACACTGTTGAAATTGAACCGTAGGTATCAATACCACTAATATAAATATTGAAGACTTTTGAATCTACTTGTTTTGCAGAGTTGTTATTCTTCGTTTTAATTTTATAAGTATAGATTGTTTTTAGATGTGAAGCATAGTTACTATCAACAGACTCTAGTAGGCTTGCATAAGAACCACTCAAGACCATAGCTTTAGATTTGCCAGACTTAAGATTGTCATATGCTTCTTGATATGAAGCAACATCATCAACTTTGACATCAACTTTTTTATCTTTTTTTAGAGCTGACATCAAAGTGTCGACATTGTTCTTATCAACCTTAGTAGGTGCCTGTACGGTAGTAAGCTGATTCACATCTTTGATGTCACTATCCTTAGGAACAACAATGCTCATTTCAACTTCTGAAAATGCTGCCGTTTGATTCATACGGTTAGTGATATCAATCATTTGTTTAAAACCAAAGACACCGACCAAAGAAATAAGTGAAAAAACTACTAAAATAATAGTAGTCACTAGCGTTGATTTTTTAGCTTTCTGAAGGAAGATGCTAATGGCAAGAACTACCAATAAACCAATAGTGATAATAATGTTCAAAAACCTAAATGATAGGAAATTATAATTGAACATAATGAATAACAAAAATGCTACTAAAACAGTATACAGAATAGTCAACCCGATGTTAACCATTCCCCACATTTTTTTACCCGTTCGTTTCTGCTTACGATTCGTACGCGAACTCATATAAAATGCTCCTAAATATTAAAATTAGATATTTCCCACAGTAATTATAACATTACTATAACTTTATTTCAATTGTCATTCTTTTTAAAAAAGAAGAAACCGTATTCAATGAGGGTATTGAGCTTTTATTATCTACCTTTTTTTGTTATTTTATAAGCTTTTTTTCACATTTTTAAAATTTAATTTTGAATTGTCAGTTAATTGTTATAATTTTTCCATCAAAAAAGCTCGCGAAACTTGACTTTCTAAAATCCAAGATAAGGCCCCTTTTTTTATAACTAGGGTCATCATTTCAAACTTTTTCGAGGTTTATTCGTATATATGTGAACATCTATAATGCAACGATTAATAGATTATCGGTGAAAATCAATAACACAATATTTTTCAATCATAACTTCTCCCATAATAAAAAACCTCCCACTACTATTGAACAATAGAACAAGAGGTTGATTGTAAGATATTTTCTGACTAAATTTCTTGTCCATCCATTTTTTGTACAAGCTAGCAAAGTCCTCCCTACTATGGACCAAAAATTTATATTGTTCACCTTAATTATAAGAAGGACAATCTTCTCTATCATGAGTTAGCTGACTGAACAAGCATAGGATTCTATACCTAGTCAACAATTAGCTTTTTATACCATGGTCTTAACTACTTTAGTTTTTCAATTGGCTCAAACATCTATACTGTAACTCGTTTAGATTTTCTTATCATTGCAGTATAAGCTTCAATGCATAACTGTATAGTATTCGTTTTACACCTTCAGAACAACATAAACTGAAAATTGTATAATAAGATAAATATTAGAAAACAATATTTGTCCTTATTCTGATTAACTAAAAGCCTTAAAGTTTCTATCCAATTTTGAACACGTTTAGGATATTCAGTTTGATGACAGAATAAAGCTTACTTGGCACTCCCTGAATCAATGACTAAAAAAATCATTTAATCAAAATATCTTTAACTAAATTCTTCAAATCTGGGACTACTTCTTCCATAAACCACGGATTTTTGGCTTGCCATATATTATTTCGAGGAGAGGGATGAACGAGAGGAAAAAACTCTGGAAGATAATCTTTATAATGCTTAACTGTATCCGTTAATTTTGCCGATGATTTTTGATGCAAATAGTAACGCTGTGCATAGTTACCTACTAATATCGTCAATTGAATATCAGGAGCTAAAGCAAGAACTTTCTCATGCCACTTGTCTGCAAATCCTTTGCGAGGAGGTAAATCACCTGATTTCCCATGGCCTGGGAAGTAAAAATCCATTGGCACAATAGCAAACATGCCAGATTCATAAAATTCTTCGCGTGAAACACCCATCCAATCCCTGAGATTATCACCGCTAGGATCATTCCAGTAAAGGCCGGACTCTTGGGCACGAATACCAGGAGCTTGTCCTACAATATTAATTCGTGCGGTTTTTGGAATGGTAAACAAGGGTTTTATACCTTGTTCCGTAAAAGCTTTATTTTGTTCATCGGACATGATTGCTTGCGTTAATTCTTCAAGTGTTTCCATATTTTCCTCCTCAAAAAAGAGACAAAACTGTCTCTCTTTTTTATTTGATTAACTCATAGATAGCTTCTGCATAAATGGCAGCTGCACGGTACAAGTCTTCGACCTCAGTAAACTCATTTGCTTGGTGCATCGTGTTGACATAACCAGGGAACATAGCTCCATAGGCAACACCACGTTTGAGGAGACGTCCAAATGTTCCGCCACCAATAATTTGTTCATGACCTTTAAGGCCTGTTTGTTTCTCATAGACTGAAAGAAGAGTCTCCACCATAGGATCATCAACTGGTACATAGTGTGGCACATGACCATGTTCTGAGAGACTAACCGCCTTAGGATCTTCGAGTTTTTCAAGATCAGCCTTAATAGCGTCCGTATCAACCCCTTGAGGATAGCGGAAATTCAGAGCAATCGTATTATCTTCTGATTCCTTAGAGAAGTTAAATACACCTGCATTCATGGTCAATTCACCCATCTTAGGATCTGTAAATGCAAGACCTGTCTTTTCAGCAAAGAAATCTTTATGAAGTGTTTCAGCAATTATATCCAAATACGTTTTAGCATTGCCTTGGAAATCAAATTGACTAAGGAAGAGTGCCAAGTAGGTTGCCCCATTAATACCATTTTGAGGCATCATACCATGAGCTGATTTCCCATGAATAGTCACATGGAAAACACCTGCTTCTTCGGTCACTTGACCAGTTACTTCTTGTTCCGCAACAAAGTCGGCTAATTTGCCCTCAAGTTCTTTCAAAGTGATAGGTCCAGTAAAATCTGCACTTGCAGACTCAGGAACCATATTTTCACGCAAACCACCATTAAAGGACACAAGACTAAATTCACCATCATTTTGACCCTCAAAATGAAGATAGGCTGTAATATTACCCTTTTCACCATTGATAATTGGAAATTCTGCATCAGGAGAAAAACCAAAATCAGGATCCTTCAACCCATTATGAGCAAAGTAATAATCCATATCACCCCAACCAGATTCTTCATCTGTACCAACAATAAAGCGAACACGCTTAGATACAGGGAGACCTAGTTCTTTGATAATCTTCAAGGCATAGTAACAAGCCATTGTTGGACCTTTATCATCTGATGATCCACGAGCATAAAGTTTGCCATCTTTGATTACGGGTTCATAAGGGTCTGTATCCCAACCACTCCCAGCTGGAACCACATCCAAGTGCGCGAAAATACCTAAAACTTCATCACCTTGACCAAATTCAAAATCACCAGCGTAATTATCAATATTACGTGTTTTATAGCCATCACGCTCAGCTAAAGCAAGAAAATGTTCCAAAGCTTTTACTGGTCCAGGACCAAATGGGTGCTTATCATCAACCTTACTGTCATCACGTTCTGAGTTAATACGCAAAAGACCAAAAAGGTCCTCCATCAAAGCATCTTTGCGCTTATCAACTTCGGCACGAAAATCAATTGTCATAATTTACTCCTTACTGTCTCTAGTTAGCATTATTTTACCATTTTTAGTAAGAGTTTTCATCCCTTATAAACAAAGCCAATAAAAAATGCAATCACTTACCTATCATTACAAGACGCCATACGATTTTGAATAGCATGTGAAACATTTCCTAAATCAGGAATGATCGAATCAAAAGTAATACTATTGCTTTCAACTAGGAACGCTTTCCCTTAGCTACCGGCCTCTTTTTACTTTAGGCTCTTCTATTGAAATCAGTCATGTTGTAGCATTGCGATATTATCATTTCAAGAATTTCCAAAAACTTTAGAATATTCTCTTAATTAATGCTATAATAGGACTATCAAAACTAAGGAGATGCATTATGCCATTTGTAAAAATTGATCTCTTTGAAGGTCGCACTGAAGAACAAAAAATCGAACTTGCTCGCGAAGTTACTGAGGTTGTATCACGTGTTGCAAAAGCACCTAAAGAAGCTATTCATGTTTTCATTAACGATATGCCAGAGGGAACTTACTACCCACATGGTGAAATGAAAAAGAAAAACTAGTCATCATTAAGCAGTCACATCCGTGGCTGCTTTTAATATAAAAAAACTGGAGTTTCTCTCCAGTTCTATACTTAGATTATAGTTGGTAATTCGTCATCGTCTTCAAAATTCTCCACAACTTCTTCACCAGGCAATGGTTTTTGCAGTTTTCCCAAGATAAAGCGTGAGATGGGACCAACTACTAGAAAATTAAGTGGTAAGGCCATGATAACATTTGTCAACCAAGCACGACCATAGGATGAGAGCGTCACCGACTGACCGTTGTACACTAATCCATAGAGCGACATAAAGGTTACCATGAATAGCGCCATGGTTCCAGAAATCACTAAAATCTTCGCCCATCGTTTATCATGGGCTTTTACTTTATGTAAAATTGCAAATGCAATTGTCTTGGCTAGTGGTCCCACCAAAAGCATATCCAGTAAGAAAGCAACTACAAATCCAGGAAGATAACCTTGGAAAAAGTGACCCCAAGCAAAGGGAACTACTCCAGTCCAATCAAGGATAAGAAGATTCCAGAGACTCATCCCACAGACCATCATTCCACACATTAAAATCGTAAAAAGCAAAGCTTCTTTAAAATTACGAGGCATTAAAATTCTCCATTTCTAAAAGTTCTCTTTCAGCATATCAAAAATTTTTATTCCTCGTAAGTTAAATTTCTCTCATGAAAACGTATTATTTTAGGATAGTTTCCATTTCTGTATATCTCGGTTTCATACCTAAACGTTCGTAAAAACGTACAGCTCCCTCATTATCATTCCAAACGTGAAGTGTCAGATTATAACAACCTAACTCCTTAGCATAGTCCAAGGCAAATTGATAAAGCTTCTCTCCCAATTTTTGACCTCGAGCCTCCTTATCAACGCATAAATCATCAATAAAAAGAGTCTTAACAGCCTTTTGTGGACCATTATTATCTGCTACTTCTTTAATCATTAAGAACAGATGGCCTAAGATACAGCCTTCTTCATCCTCATATACAAAAATAGGTTTATTTGGATCATTAATCACTGCTTCTAAGTCTGCATCTGTAAATTTACTGCCCTCTGACTTAAAAACATCAGGACGTGCATAATGATGCACTAGAAGAATCTGCCCCAATAACTCCTGTAATCTTGGAATATCTTCTGCTCTTGCTAAACGAATCATAATTACCTCCATAAAAAAAGATGGGTAAAACCCATCTTAATTCTTATTTACCAAGTTTTGCTTTAGCTGCATCTGCAAGAGCTGTGAAAGCTGCTGCATCGTTAACTGCCAAATCAGCAAGCATTTTACGGTTAACTTCGATTTCAGCCAATTTCAAACCGTGCATCAATTGTGAGTATGACAAACCGTTCAAACGAGCTGCTGCATTGATACGTGTAATCCAAAGTTTACGGAAATCACGTTTCTTTTGACGACGGTCACGGTATGCATAGTAGTAAGAGTTCATTACTTGTTCTTTTGCAGTACGGAACAAGATGTGTTTTGCACCATAGTAACCTTTAGCAAGTTTCAATACACGTTTACGGCGTTTGCGTGATACAACGCCACCTTTAACACGAGCCATTTATATATTCCTCCGAATTAATTCTAGTTTAGTTAATTTGTAATGCTTTTAGCGGATTAACGCATTTGTGAAAGCATTGATTTGATACGTTTAAAGTCACCTGAATGTACCATTGACGCTTTACGAAGGTGACGACGTTGTTTTTTAGTTTTACCGTGGAAACGGTGAGATGTGAAGGCACGGAAGCGTTTCAATCCACCTGAACCTGTACGTTTGAAACGTTTAGCTGATGCGCGGTGTGTTTTTTGTTTTGGCATTTTAAAATTCTCCTCTTAAAATAGTGTTAGTTTGACAATTATTTTTTGTCAGGAATTGGTGCAAGTTGCATGAACATTTGACGTCCATCCATCTTCGCTCTTTGCTCAATAATCGCAATATCTTGCGTTTTTTCAGCAAATTCCGCCAAGACCTTAGCTCCGATTTCTTTGTGAGTAATCATACGACCTTTGAATCGGATAGAAACTTTAACCTTGTTTCCTTTTTCAAGGAACTTACGACCGTTACGAAGTTTAGTTTCAAAGTCACCTTTATCAATAACTGGACTCAAACGAACTTCCTTAACGGTAACAACGCTTTGTCTCTTACGTTGTTCTTTTTGTTTCTTTTGATACTCAAATTTGAACTTACCATAGTCCATAATCTTCGCAACAGGTGGCGTAGCTTGTGGTTGGATGAGAACCAAGTCAACATTTGCATCATCTGCAATAGCTTGCGCTTCTGACAATGGTTTAATTCCCAATTGTTCACCATCAAGACCAACAAGACGAACTTCGCGAACGCGAATTTCATCGTTAATGAATAGATCTTTCTTAGCTATGATCTTCACCTCTTTATTTTTTTAGAGAAAAACAAAGCGGACTTGATATACAAGCCCGCACACATAATATCCCTATAGGGATTTGACATGTTGGGCCAGACAACCTAAGTCGCAAGGCGAGAAGTTCTCACTTCTGCTTTTCTCATTGTTAATAGTATAACAAGTGAGTCATCCTTTGTCAATAATTTTTTTTGCTTTTTCTTGAATAAATTCCACAACACCATCAATAGATACACCTGTAGTGTCAAAAGTGATGGCATCTTCCGCTGGTTTAAGAGGTGAAACTTTACGATGACTATCTTTATAGTCACGTTCAGCAATTTCTTTTTTTAGAGTCTCAAGGTCAGCGGGAATACCTTTTTCGATATTTTCCTTATAACGGCGTTCCGCACGTTCATCAACTGAAGCAATCAAGAAGATTTTGAGTTCTGCATCAGGCAAAACCACAGTACCAATATCACGTCCATCCATGATAATAGCACCATCTTGAGCAATACGTTGTTGTTGTGCAACCAGTTCTTGGCGCACTTCAGGAATGGCTGCTACCCAAGAAACATTATTTGTGACTTGGTTATCACGAATGGGGTGTGTAATATCAACATCACCTACATAAACTTGCTGACTACCATCTGCTGCTTTTCCGAATGAAATCGGATGTTGAGATAGTTGCTCCAAAATTTCTGGTACATTTTCCTCAGTCAAACCATTCTGCAAGGCCAAATAAGTTGCAGATCGGTACATAGCACCTGTGTCAAGATAAGTATAGCCAAGATTTTTTGCAATAATCTTGGCTACTGTACTTTTTCCACTTGACGCAGGACCATCAATAGCAATTCTAATATCTTTCATGATGTTCCTTTGCTTTTAAAATTATTGAACGTTAACGACGTCACCTGGGTTAGCATACCAGTAACCACTTGTCATGTGATCAGGGTTAAGACGTTCCAACTCATCTACAGAGATACCTGCACGTGCAGCGATAGAACCAGCACCTTCACCAGATTGAACAACAATTGATGAACCATCTGCTGCTGCCGTAGCACTTGATGGTGCTGACTCAGTTGCATCTTCTTTTTCTACATGTTTAGAAGAGCTTGATGCTTTAGTTGAAGATGATTTCTCTTTTGAAGATTTTTCTGTAGTAGATTTCTCACTTTCCTCATCTTTGTTTGAGTCTTTCTTGCTAGATGAAGATTTAACAACTTTGCTAGTTGAAGATGAGTAGAATCCAGATGATTCCTTAGATTCCGCAGTTTTGTTTCCACCGACATTTGAAGTATAGAAAACAAAGAACAAAATACATACAACAATAACAAAGAATAATCCAAGCAAGACAGTCAAAAATGATGAATTAATGAAGCCGCCACCTTTTTCGCGTTTTTCATCTGAAGGAGTGACATCCTCTTCTTCATAATCCTCAAACTCATCTTCATCATCTAGAAAATCAGCGTCAACTACTTCTTCCAACTCTTCGTCAGAAACCTTATCTTCCCATGGTTTTTTACTCATGATATTCTCCTTGTAAAAACAATAAATCTATTTTAAAATAATACTATGAAAGTATCATTAATTCCAGAAAAATGTATCGCTTGTGGTTTGTGCCAAACCTACTCTCCCGTCTTTGATTATGATGACGAAGGTATTGTTAGGTTCAAAGACAGCGACCAACTCAATCAAATTATTGAAAATAGCCCTGAGACTTTGACTGCCGTCAAGTCTTGTCCCACTAAAGCCCTTATTTGCGAAGTTTAAGCTTCAGGGCTTTTTTTGATTCCTCATAAAAGGCAAAGTAATCAAAGTTTGTCATGTGATCCAATAACTCTACCTCACCTTTGAAATCAGGGTGAAGGGCTAATGCATCTAAGAAATATTTCTTAGGCCACTTTCTCATATAAAACTGACGTTTTTTACCATTTTTAAAAATAAGGCACAGGCCAGTTTTAATCACTTCGACTTTTTCAATATCACTAATTTTCACTTTGCGTGGTCTAAAAATATTGAAAGAAACAATACGCAGAATCCCATGATCTTCAATAATAAAGTATCGATGGAAACCTAAACCAAACAAGGCAACGAAAATAGTAAAGAGCATCAAAATATGTGAGGGCACCGAGTACAACTCGAATAGAAGGGCCGCCGCAATAAATATTGGCGTGATGGCTAAAGACCAGTAGATAATCAGCCAAGATAATTCGGGTTGCCAATGGTAACGATACTTGCCGAAAATTTTAATCATCTCAGCACCTCCATTACTTCTAATTTTACCATAAAATCAGTATTTAGCAAGCTCAATTAAGGTTTACTGACAATTCCAAGAATAACATCTACGGCTTTTTCCATTGTCTGCAAGGAAACGAACTCATATCGACCATGCATATTTTCGCCACCAGCAAAAAGGTTTGGAGTTGGAATACCCATAAATGAGATTTTTGAGCCATCTGTTCCGCCACGAATAGGTTCAATAACTGGCGTAATATCCAATTCCTCCATAACGCCCTTAGCTAACTCAACAGGTGTCATATCTTTTTCAATCACCTGACGCATATTATAGTATTGATCTTTAAGTACCAAATCAACTCGTGTCTGACCGTAAGCTTTATTCATTTCATCGGCAATTTTTTGGAAGACTGCTTTACGATTTTCAAAAGACTCTGTTTCAAAATCACGGATGATATAAGAAGATTTTGCTTCTTCAACAGTACCTGTCATGGTTTGAAGATGGTTGAAACCTTGATAGCCATCTGTCAACTCAGGGCGTTCTTCTGCTGGCAACTGATTATGAAAATCAATTGCCAACTGCAGGGCATTGACCATTTGGTCTTTTGCTGTTCCAGGATGAACATTACGTCCGTGGAAGGTAAGTTCTGCTCCTGCTGCAGAGAAGGTTTCATACTGTAATTCACCCAAAGGTCCACCGTCAACTGTGTAGGCAAAATCGACATCAAAATCTTCGACATCAAATTTATCTGCACCGATTCCAATTTCTTCATCAGGACCAAAGCCTACACGAATCTCACAATGTTTGATTTCAGGATGAGCCTTCAAATAAGCCAAGGCTGTCATAATCTCAGCAATACCTGACTTATCATCAGCCCCAAGAAGAGTGGTACCATCTGTCGTAATAAGTTTCTGACCGACATAATTCTTAAGATTTGGAAAATCAGCAGGGTCTAGGTTATAACCTGAATTTCCAAGAGGAATGATACCTCCATCATAAGAGTCAATGACTTGCGGTGACACTCCCTCTGCATTAAAATCAGCGGTATCCATATGAGAGATGAAACCAATCTTACGTGTTAACTTGTCATCGTTAGCCGGAAGGGTTGCCACTAGGTAACCATTACTTTCCAAATAATGAATATTACTTAAACCTAGTTCTTCTAATTCTGGTTTTAAAACCTTCAAGGCAAAATCCACCTGGCTTTGTGTCGTTGGCGTTCTTGTCGCATTTTCATCACTACGTGTATTGATTTTGACGTAACGTAAAAAACGCTCTAAGAGTAAATCGTAGACCATAAGCACTCCTTTTGTTGTATTTAGTATTTACCTCAATTATAGCATAAAAACCCATCATAATGATGGGTTAACGTATAACTTAAACTTTAGATTCTTTTTCATAGTAAGACTTAATCCCTGCTACGATGGCATTAGCTAAAGTCTCCTGATAAGCAGAGGTATTCAAACGAGCGGCTTCTTGTGGATTTGACAAGAAACCAAGTTCAAGAAGGACTGCTGGAGCTGTTGTCTCACGCAAGACTGCAAAGGTTTGACGTTTCACACCTTGGTTCTGAGCGCCAGTCGCATTAATCAGGCTAGACTGGATAGCATTGGCCAAAGTGTCACTCATGCTCAATCGAGTTGGATTAGCATGGTAGGTTGCATTAATACGTGATGGGTATTCTGCATAAGGTTGGTAATAATAAGTCTCGATTCCTTGTGCTGCAGAACTTCCTGAAGCATTGATGTGAATACTTACGAAGATATCAGATTCAGAGGCATTAGCCGCACGTGAACGGTCCGCCAAGTCAACATAGGTATCACTTGTGCGTGTGGTCACAACTTGATAACCTTCTGCTTCTAATTTAGCTTTCACACGACTTTGGATAGCCAAGGTCAAGCTCTTTTCAGAAATACCAAAGTAAGAAGCACCTGGATCATAGCCACCATGCCCAGCATCCAGATAGACAATCTTATTTAAAACATCGTAGTTTCCTCTTGATGCCGAACCGATTTTCTTAGGTGCTACCACATCAGATGAAGTTGCCCCAAAGCCGATATTCTTACCTGAAGCATCAACAATATAGCCATGAACGATGTACTTGCCTGAATTCCACTTGTGCTGGCTTGCTGAAATAGTCACTTTATAAGAACCATCATCCTGTTTTGTAGCATTATGCCAAACAAGATCATCCTGACCATTTTGCTCAGACCAGACTGGGATAAGGACACCTGAAATACCACTTGGATTCGTCAGATTGGTGATAAGAACATCAAAAGTTCCACGATTTTTATCATTATTGACAATAGTCAAAGTTCCCTGAGTCTTAGTGATATCAAGTGTCACTTGTTTGCCACCTAGGCCAATGTATTTACCATCATTGTCAACCAAATAGACATGAGAATTATAAAGACCGCTATCACCCTTATGGTTGCTTGAACGAACGGTTACCTTATAGTCTCCATTAGCTTGCTTAGCTGCCTTGTACCAGATGATATCATCTTGACCGTTTTTTTCTGACCAAGTTGGAACTAGAACTTCTTTGAAACCTTGTGGCGCAACCAAGTTTGAGATAACAAGATCATAGCTACCAGTAGCATTGTTGAGACCAGTGATAGCGAGGTCGGCTTTGGGATCTTGGCTCTCTACTCCTTCATTTTCTAGGACGGAGTTGGTCGTATTGCTCACTGCATCCCATTCATAAAGTTTATAGGCTTCAATCAAAGAGATAAGTTTTCCAGCGTAACTTGGATCTGTCGCATATCCTGCATTCTTAAGTTCCTGAGCCGCAATGCGATAATCTGTTTCATTTACAACTTTTCGGTAATTGTTTTTTCGCCACTCGGTACTCGTGAAAAATTTTGCATGGTCTACTACGCTATCATTCCATGAGGCATATTTTCGAAAAGCAGCATTGACTGTGATATAGTCACCATTAACATATTCCTGGGTAGGCACAGTCACGATTTCTCCATTCCAGTCCTCTGAATCCTTAATGCCAAAAAGATTATTGTTGGGAGCCTTAGCAAGCTCAGAGCTTCCCCAACCACTTTCTAGGATAGCTTGTGCTGCCGTAATAGAAGGAAGGACTCCTTCCTTGGCTCCATCCATAGCTCCTTGCTTAATGGCACTAAGAAAATAACTTTGATTCTGATCAATTTCGCTAGGATCATCTGCCTCTTGATAAGAGCTTGTGGTCACAGAACTATTGGTTAAGACAGCTATTTTTGAAGAATCTGCCAGACTTGTTTGCTCCTCCTCTAATACCTTTTCACTTTGTAGATTCATTTGGCTCGTTGAATCATCGTGTACTCCCACTTCAGAATAACTTGCCTCATGATTATCTGTACTTTCTTTCAAAGTTGAAGATGTATCAGTTGGTGACAACATTTCATCTGCTTTCGCCGATTGACCAGACATTCCTAAAAATAAGATTGCTAGCATAACACCGCACAGTCCATAAGCTTTGCTTTTCTTAAATCCAAAATGAAATCCTAATTGCATCTTAATTTCCTTTTCTATTTACAATTTCTGCTGATTCATTTTAAGACGATTAAACTATCAGCATCATAAAGTCTTAAAATAAACCTTCACCAATTTATTCGCAAAAAAAGCTAGAAACTTATCAAAAGTTCCTAGCTTTTTTAGTAGTATTGAAATATTAATCGACATCAACGAAACCAAAACGTGATAGAGGATACAATCTGAAAGAGATAACACCTTTAATTTGGTCTTTTTCAATGAGACCAAACTTACGACTATCATCTGTATTACGGCGGTTATCGTTCAGTACAAGGTATTGACCTTTTTCAATCTTAGTTTGTTTATTATCTGTCAATGTTGCAATGGAAAAATCATCAGTAAAGAAATTCCCAGGTGAAACTGTCGCCAAATAAGCTGATTTATCCTTGCTAATATAGGCTTCGTCAACTGACTTATCATTGACATAAAGGAAATCATCCATAGCTGTCACGCTCTTGCCCTCACCAGCAATAACACGACCAATATAATCCTTGCCATTAACTGTATAAAGAATAAAATCTTTTTTCTGAGGTTCAACATTTTTATTGAAAGTAACATAATCACCAGCATGAATATAGTCATTCGCCTGACCTTCAGTCACACGGTGTGTTGAAAAGACAAATGCTCTTAACAACAAAATCACTACAATGGCAAGAACTGCTATGATAATATTTCGAATTAAATCTCTCTTAACCATACTTACTCCTTATGGGTTCTAATAAAATCATAACATAAATAGAGAAATAAAAAAAGAGGGAGTGAACAAGCTCAATGTATCTCTCCCTCTTTTTAAACCAAGGATTAAAGCCTTTCGCAGCTTAATAATCCTCAAGAAATGTTTGCATATTGACATCATCTGGAACTAAGGCAAGGTATTTTTCTGCCGTTGCACGCGCCTGATCTCTGTAACCAAATTCCCTCAGGATATATGCATAATCATGGAGGAATTCAGGATTTTCAGATAAATCTGTAGCCAAATCTTGATAGATTTGAAAAGCTTCTTCTTCATCATCAAGTGCTTGGTAGGCCTTGGCAATGTTCCAACGAGCCAAAACAGAATCAACTTCGTAATCGGCTAAAGCTACCAGATCCTCGTAACGTTCTTCTTCTAAATAAAGAGTACTTAAACGTAAGACAATCTCATCTTGGTCCTCAGCTAGCGGTAAGGCTTGCTTCAGATAAGATTCCGCAGATTGAGTGTCATGCAATTCGTAGGATAACTGTGATGCTAACAAAAGTAATTGAACATCAAAAGCATTTTTTGAAATCCCTTGTTGTGCCATACGTAATGCTTCTTCAGTTTTATGTTCTGCATGTAAGGACAAGGCGTAAAAATACTCATAACCCTCGAAGTCAGCAGACATGATTTCTATCTGCTTAAAGTAAAAATTAGCTTTTTGATACTCTTCTTGATCATAGAGCAAAGTGGCTAATTCAAAAGCAATGGTATCATCGTATTCAATTTCAATGGCTTTTTCCAAAAATTCACGAGCAGCTTCAAACTTACCAAGACTGGCATAAGCCTTACCAATGCGCTCATAAGTAGAAACGCCAGTCATTGCCAGGAGGTCACGATTATCTAATTTAGCATAGTATTGAATAGCTTGTTCAAAATTTCCAAGTTCAAATTCCATCTCAGCCAAACCAAAAATAATCAATGAGTCATCTGATAGTTGACTTGCCTCCAACAACTTATCACGTGCCACATCAGTTAAGCCCTCCATTTGATAGAGGTCTGCCTTTACAATTAAAGCAGACAAATAGTCGTCAGAATCTTCAGGTATGGCATCCAAATAAAGAAAGGCCTCTTCAATATCGCCATCTTCAGCCGCAATTTGTGCTAGATTGACATTAACCTCTGGAAAATCAAAACGAACTTTTTCGTAAATTTCTTGTGCCTGAGGTAAGAAACCAATAGACTCTAAGTATTGACCTAACTCAACAAGAACCTCTGCAGGGTCTTCTCGTAAAGCTTTTTTAAAATATTTGTCTGCGTGGTCTAAATCTTGGTTTCCAATAGAGGCAACCATTTTTTCACTATTTAACATCGTCTTTTTGCCCTTCATTTTCTAGATCATCTTGATAAAGATTACTTACAGAACGGTACCAATCAAAAATCTCTCTAACAACAACCTTGACAGAAGCATAGATTGGAATCCCTAATAGAACACCCCACACACCGTAAAGAGATCCTGCTGTCAAGAGAATAAACATAATGGTGATAGGGTGAATGCTTAGTTTATTTCCCAAAACAAGCGGAGAAACAAAACGTCCTTCAATAGTTTGCTCGATGACAAAAATGATGAGGACCTTAATCAACATCGCAGGTCCTTGTACCAGTCCCATGATTACAACTGGTACCATAGCAAGAAAACTTCCTAGATAAGGAACCATGTTTAGAAAACCTGCCATAATACCAAAAGTCATACCATATCGAAGACCTACAATCTTAAACATAATACAGAACATAATGGCAACGACAATAGCGACTGTAACCTGGCCTTGAACATACCCTTCGAGCTGACTATTAATATCTGAAAGCATACGAACAGTTGTTTCACGAAAGCGAGTTGGTAAGGCTGAGACAAAGCTATGTTTCATCTTTTGGCTATCTCTTAAAAGGTAGAAGAGAATGAAAGGTGCCAAAATAATAGCTACTGTCACCCGTGCTACTGTGCTCGCAAAAGTTCCAACCCATGTCAGAGCAGATGAAGAAAAGTTCTCAGCATAGTTGACCATTCTCGCTGAGAAATCACTAAGCATGGACTCTAGATCACCGTGGAAGTTGGAAAGAATAGGAAGATTAATCCAACGTTCCGTCTCACTATTGGCACGTGCAATATATGATGGTGCATTTCTTATTAAGATCAAAATTTGATTTTGTAAGCTAGGAATAGCCGTCGAAATTCCCCAAACCAAGAGCAAACCAAGGATAGCGTAGATGACTAAGATAGACATGGTTCGGTTTAGTCCGGTTCTTTCTACAAGTAGTACCAAAGGTTTTATTAAATAATAAAGGAGCATGGAAATAACCAATGGCAACATAATAATGGTCATAAACTGAATGACGGGTGAAAAAATAGGACTTATCTTGGTGAAAATCAAAACCGTCAAACCAATCAAAAGTAAGATGAAAAAGGCTACAACAGCCTGATTATTCAATATCCACTTAAAAAACCATGTTTCTGAAAAATGTTCTGTTTTTTTACGCTTCATAGTTCCTCCCTATTTATCATAAAAGGTTACAGTCTTGTCTACTAAATTTTGGTTACGATCATAGACAAATTTTGCAGAGAAGAAAGGCTTATCTTCAAGAATCCACTTGAAGATCTCGTAGTCACCTTCCCAAGTTGGTTTAGATAAGACCTCATCATAAGGTACCCATTCAAGCGTTCCTTCACGAGACTCCTCATCTGAGATGAGTTCTCCTTCAAAACCAGTTACCTTAAAGACATAGGTATACCAATCATGACCGGGGGTAAATTCTGGAAAGGTAATCATCCCTTTAAAATCCATCTCAGTCACTGTAAAATGGGTTTCCTCGAGAATTTCACGACGAGCACATTCGTCAGGCGTTTCTCCCGCTTCTAGTTTTCCCCCAACAGAAATCCACTTTCCTTCATGAACATCATTAGGCTTTTTATTACGATGTAGGAGCAAAAGCTCCTTTCCATTGTCAATATAACAAATGGTAGCTAACTTTGTCATAATGCATCTCTTTTCCAATGTTTTTTAAATATTATACCAAATATGGGATTGGATTTGGGCTTTGAGCAAACGATTTTGAGATATAGTTGAAAATCTGCTTTCTGATTCTCTTGACAAACAAAAAGAGAACCAATTTGGTTCTCCTTTAATCTCTTTAGTATTTCAAATAACGGCGCATTGCCATACGTGACCCAATCGAACCGATAATGATACCGACTGCAAAGAGGGTTCCGATAACCGCATAGACAAACCACTCTGGATCATACATCGAAATACCACCTTTGACAAAATCAGGGTTCAAAGATGAGTAAACCATGTGATACAAAAGATAAATCAGTCCTGAAGGAATGATAGCACCAAGTGCACCAATCCAAGCGCCTTCCATCAAGTAGGGACGACGAATATATGAATTCTTGGCACCTACCAAACGCATGATTTGAATTTCAGTCGCACGGGACATAATGGTAATACGGATGGTATTTGAAATCAATAGGACAGCCACAATCGTTAAGAGAGCTGTAGCAATGATGCCCCAGAACTGAACACGTTTCATAGTAGACATCAGAATTTCGGTATCTGACCCACCAAAGTTAGCATTATCAACGCCCTGAATGGCTTTAGCTTCCTTAGCAACTCGACTGACATCATCTGGTGATTTCGTTTGAACGATGTAAACATCTGATAGTGGGTTAGCATCCCCAGTCGCTGTCTCGAAACTTGACCCCATTGTTTCAATGAGTTGTTTCTTTTGTTCTTCTTTGCTAGAGAAGGTAACCTTATCTACACCTTTGATTTTGGTCAAAGCATCATAAATCTTATGGTAGTCTTTATTAGCTACAATCTGTCCAGAAAGTTCCTTAACTGTTTTCGAGGCATCTGATGAATCTGGATCCAGGTAGACATTGACCTGAATATTCTTTTCAATATCTGAAGCCAATTTCTGTGTATTTAAGATAACAGAGCCAAAGACACCTAAAAGTGAAAGAACAATCATTACCGAAAATACTGCCGTAAGTGTCGACAACAAATTACGTTTGAGATTCTTAATCGATTCTCCTAAATGGCGGAAAAAGCGTCTAATCATGGTAACCGTACTCTCCTTCCTCTTCATCACGAACAATACGTCCTTCTTCAATCGCTACGACACGATGACGAAGGTTATTAACGATAGTTGAGTTATGGGTCGCCATTATAATGGTAGTCCCTTGCAAGTTAATACGTTCAAGGACCTGCATAATTTCCCAAGAAATTTCTGGGTCCAGGTTCCCTGTTGGTTCATCCGCAATCAACACTTTTGGATTATTTACAATAGCACGCGCAATAGCGACACGCTGTTGCTCACCACCAGACAATTGATTTGGAAATGAACGCATCTTGTGTTTAAGACCAACCAACTCGAGTACTTCTGCCACTCGTTTCTTGATATGACGAGGTTTCTCACCAATAACTTCCATGGCATAAGCAACATTTTCAAAAGCTGTTTTCTTTGGAAGGAGTTTATAATCCTGGAAAACAACTCCAATGGAACGTCTCAAGAGTGGAACGTCTTTCTTACGAAGTCGAGTTAAATCAAACTCTCCAACCTTCATAGAACCACTCGTTAATTTTTCTTCTTGGTAGAACAAGCGAATTAAACTTGATTTACCAGCACCAGAAGGGCCGACTAAGTAAACAAACTCACCAGAGTTAACAGACAAATCAATGTGTCTAAGGGCTGTTGTTGACTTATCATACTTCTTAGTAACATCTTTTAATTCAATAAGAGCCATAATGTCAGTATTCAACTACTACAGTAGCTGAACGCCTTCCTTTCATTGAGATAGAGTATAAAATAAGTATGTTATTACTATTCTTCCATGCGCCACTTGAGGTAGGCATCGATGAAGCCTTCAATATCTCCATCCATTACCTTATCAACCTGGGCAACTTCATAGCCTGTACGGTGATCTTTAACCATGGTATATGGCGTGAAAACGTATGAGCGAATTTGACTTCCCCAAGTGATTTCTTTCTTATCACCCTTCAAAGCATTCACTTCTTCTGCTTTCTTTTCTTGCTCCATTTGATAGAGTTTAGCTTGAAGCATTTTCATCGCACGGTCGCGGTTCCCATATTGTGTACGGTCAACCGTTGAAGCAACAACAATACCAGTTGGAATATGGGTCAAACGCACACCAGTTGAAACCTTGTTGACGTTCTGACCACCAGCACCACCTGAACGGAATGTATCCATCTTGATATCATCATCACGAATCTCAACTTCAATGGTATCATCTAATTCAGGCATAACTTCCACAGATGTGAATGAGGTATGACGACGTTTGGCAGAGTCAAATGGTGAAATACGAACCAAACGGTGGACACCCATTTCTGACTTGAGGAAACCATAAGCATTAGGTCCTTCAAAAGCAAGGGTTACAGATTTGATTCCAGCCTCATCACCAGCCTGATAATCCAAAGTCTCAACCTTGAAACCTTTGGCATTTCCATAACGTTGGTACATACGGAGCAACATATCAGCCCAGTCCTGAGCTTCTGTACCACCAGAGCCTGGGTGAATTTCCAGAATGGCATTGTTATGGTCATATGGTTCAGACAAGAGCAGTGTCATCTCGTAACTTGTCATAATCTTATCAAGTTTTTCGAGCGTTTCTTCCAGCTCTTCTTGAACACTATCATCTTCTTCCAACATTTCTAAATAAAGCTCTGTTTCATCAGAGAGTTCTTGCATATTGTTGAAAGTTTCGTATTTCATTTTGAGCTCATTTAACTCTTGTGAAGTTTTTTGAGCTGCAATATTATCATTCCAAAAATCTGGCTCAGTCATTCGGTTTTCAAGGAGCGCAATGTCCTCTTCCAAACGATCTAAGTCAAAGAGACCTCCCGAAGCTCACGAGCTTCTCTTGATTTTCAGAGATTTTTTGGCGAATTTCTGCCACTTCCATGGATAGGTTTCCTCCATTTTATAGTATTATGCTTAATTCTAGCATAAATCACTTAAATTTGCCATTTTGCACACACAAGCTCCCACTCGGCTTGGGATTCTTCATCCTTAGGTGACAATTCCCTCATATAGTCTAACATAGCCTCATCGGGCTTCTTAACAATCTCACCGAGAGCCCAAATGGCAGTCGCCGTGTGAATGGGATTATTATTCTTATCGATAATCTCCATCAGTTTGACAATAGCATTCCGGTCATGTAAGTTGGCCAAGGCAATAATGGCATTACGTTGAAGAATATTCTTTCCTCGCCATGAACCGGCAATCATACCAAATTTCTCCTTAAAGGACTTATTGGTCAGCTCTAAAAATGGAAGCAATTCGGGCATAGCAAGCTCAGGATCAATATCTGAAGCCAGTGGATTGTCGATACCTCTGTTATATGGACAGGAAATCTGACAAATGTCACAACCATAGATAACAGTCTTGATCTTCTTTCGAAACTCCATATCCATCATCCCCTTATCTTGGGTTTGGAAGGATAGGCAACGACGAGCATTCATGGTCCCATCGCCAATGAGACAAGATGTCGGACAGGCATCCAAACAACGACGACAATCCCCACATCCATAGTCTACTTCATGATCAGGTTTTATCTCTAGATTAGTGATAAGCTCACCGAGATACATGTAGGAGCCGTATTCTTTTGAAATCACTAGTCCATTCTTTCCGATAAAACCTATTCCAGCTCGCTTGGCCACTGCTGTATCGACCAAGGCTCCAGTATCCACCATACCTTTATATTCGAAGTTTTCCGTCAGTTTTTCAATGCCTTCTGCCAAGCGTTTTAGTTTGTCCTGCAAAACATAGTGATAATCTAGGCCCCATGAATTTGGAGTGATTTTGCCCCGCTTAAATTCTGTTTTTTGGGGCTGTTGCGGCAACTTATGTGGATAGGCAACTGCAATGGAAATGATGGTTTTAGCTGATTCCAAGGTCAACTTAGGATAAATACGCTCTTCAATATTTTTATGTTCAAACCCTGTTGTCCGCCCTTCTTCGACACCAAGTCGAAGGGATTTCTCCAGATATGCGAAATCATCAGCGGTTGTAAAACCAATTTTTGAGATGCCAATTTCCTTGGCCATCTTTTGTATTTCTAACTTGATATCCATATTCTTATCATAATGAAAATGTAGTCCAAGGGCAAGTATTTTCCATCATCTTCATTTAGAGACAAGCCTTAACCTTTTTGTTACAATGTTTTTATGACAAGACTTGCAGTAATGAGTGATTTACATATTGATTTGAATCACTTTGAAACATATGAAATCGATACTCTAATAAAGTGCCTAAAAGATCAAGAAGTTAGCCATCTCCATATCGCTGGTGATATTTCTAACCATTATTATGCTGACACAAAACCTTTCCTACGAAAACTGTCCAAGGCGGTCAAGGTTACCTATAATTTAGGCAATCATGATATGCTTGATTTAGATGATGAGATTATTGATAATCTTGATTTTCAGGTGATTGATTTAGGAACTAAGACCTTATTGGCTTTTCATGGGTGGTATGATTATTCCTATTCTGATGAAAAATTGGATAAGATTCTTAAACGTAAGAAGCAACTCTGGTTCGACCGACGACTTAAGCGTTTAGGTACTGATCCGGAAATCTGTCAAACTAGTCTCAAGAAGCTAGATAATATCTTAAGTGAATTAAACACTCGTAACCTTATAGTTGCCATGCATTTTGTTCCTCATAGCCGTTTCACCATGACGCACGAACGTTTTAAACCTTTTAACGCTTATTTAGGATCTGAACAATTCCATCAGATTTTCATCAAACATGGTGTTAAAGATGTTGTTTTTGGTCATGCCCACCGCAGTTATGGCACGGTAACTATTGACGATGTAACCTATCACTCGCGTCCTCTTGGATACCGACGAGAATGGGACTTAACCATTGACTTTGTTTCCAATCACCCTGAACTCAATCCTACTGGAACATGGAACCTATCCAAGCGTTACAACCTAGTCAAGAAACGACAAGAGTTTTTAGAGTATGAAAAAAAGGAACTAGCAAATGAGTTCCTTTCATCCATGACACTATTTGATTTGTAGAACGACTCTTATGGGAGTCGTTTTTTTAGTCGATGAAAAATCCCTGTTTTTGAAGATCCTTCAAGGTATTAGCACGATTGGCAACGGATTTATCCATGGTCTTAGCAATCTGAGTCGTAAATTCATCAACCCGATTATTTAAATCGCGGAGGTCGTAATACTCATGGACTTCAGCATCGTAATCTTTTAGCTCCTCCAAAGGATTTTCCAAATCCTGATAATAATTTTCCATATAGATGACGTGACGTGGCAAACGAGGTTTTAGCTGTGGTTCCTGATATGGCCAACCAACTGCTAGGCCTACTGCAGGATAGACATACTTAGGCAGTTTGAGAAGCTCCGAAAGCTTGGCATTATCATTCAAGATACTACCCAAATAAACTGTTCCCATACCTAAACTCTCAGCAGCTACTACCACATTTTGAGCAGCAATCATTGCATCTGAGAAAGCCGAGATAAAGCGTTCGGGACTACCTTGCACCAAGGCTTCAGCACCCTTTGCCTCTGCAATCAAAGTATTACGTCTTTGGTCTACAACAAATACAAAAAGATGCCCAGCATTTGGAATATAAGACTGATTCGCAATTTCAGCAATTTCTTCCTTCAATTTTTGATCAGTAATACTGATAATCGAATAGGACTGTCTAAAATTACTAGTTGCCGTATGTCTGGCAACATCAACCAGAAGGTCAACTTCTTCCTGTGTCAAAGCTAGAGGTTTAAATTGACGGATGCTACGGTGATTGAGTTGTGTCTTAATAGTCTCGTTCATGGCCTTCTCCTTAACTTGTGATCATTTCTCTTCAATTATAAACAAGACTCCCCCTTAATTCAAGATGTGATAAGAAAAAGCCAGAGACCATTATCTCTGACTTTATGTTTTAAATAGCGTCTTTATCCTTACCAAGGGCACGTTGAATAGCTTTGACTAATTCAACCAATACCACAATCAAGAAGGAACCTACAATAACCGCAAGCCATTGTGTCAGACTAAGGTGTGACACATGGAAAAGGCTATTAAATCCAGGAACTACGATAGTTGCCATCAACAGAACGAAGGCTACTGGAATTGCCCAGTTGAAAGTCTTGTTTCTAAAGAGACCAACTTTAAAGACTGATTGATAAACTGATTTAACGTTAAAGGCATGGAGCAACTGGATTAATCCAAGTGTGGCAAAGGCCATTGTAAGGGCATCCGCATGAATTTCTGCTTGCGTATGGTGCTCTGGGAAGGCAAGGCCCCAACCATATACTGCAAGAACAAGGATAGTTTGGAAAACACCTTGATACATAATCGCTCCGAAGACACCACCATCAAAGAAGTTTGATTGGCGACCACGAGGTTTGTGAGTCATAATACCTGGTTCAGCTGGCTCAACCCCAAGTGCGATAGCTGGAAGGGTATCAGTGACTAGGTTAATCCAGAGAAGGTGTACTGGTTGAAGCACATCCCAACCAAACAGTGTGGCAAAGAAGATAATGAAGACTTCTGCCATGTTGGCTGACAAGAGGTATTGGATTGATTTTTGAATATTTGAGAAGACCTTACGTCCTTCTTCTACGGCAACGATAATTGTCGCGAAGTTATCATCGGCAAGAACCATATCTGAAGCTCCCTTAGAAACCTCTGTACCTGTGATTCCCATACCGATACCGATATCAGCTGTCTTAAGTGAAGGCGCATCATTAACCCCATCACCTGTCATGGCAACAACCTTGCCATCATTTTGCCAAGCCTTGACGATACGAACCTTGTGTTCAGGAGACACACGCGCATAGACAGAGTACTGTTTGAAGACTTTTTGGAATTCTTCATCAGAAAGCTCATTAAGCTCAGCTCCAGTAAAGACATGATCTTCTGTATCATTTGGGTCGATGATACCAAGACGCTTAGCGATTGCTTCTGCTGTATCTTGGTGGTCACCTGTGATCATGATTGGACGAATCCCCGCTTCTTTAGCGACACGGACAGCCTCTGCTGCTTCTGGACGTTCTGGGTCAATCATACCTACCAAACCTGAGAAAATCAAATCAGACTCAACAACTGCAGATTCCAAGGTAGGAATGTCATTCGTTATCTTATAAGCCATCATCAAGACACGAAGGGCTTGTTTAGCCAAGTCTTTGTTGGTAGCAAGAATAGCTTTCTTATCTTCTTCTGTGATGGGGCGAACTTCCCCATTGACTTCAATACGTGTCACACGTTTGAGCAATTGGTCAGGCGCACCCTTGACAGCGATAAAGTAAGAACCGTCTGCTTCCTTATGGATGGTAGACATAAGCTTACGGTCAGAGTCAAATGGCAATTCTGCCACACGAGGCTCTGATTTCAAGACGTCACGCACATCAAAATTATGGTCCAAACCAAATTGAACAAGGGCTGTTTCGGTTGGATCACCGATTAGTTTACCATCTGGGTCTACCTTAGTATCATTGGCAAAGTTCATAATACGAAGGGTTGTATTGTCAGCACCAAGTTCCGTAGCAGCGCTTTGCAATTGACCGTTTGTATAGACTTTTTCAACAGTCATTTGGTTCATGGTTAAGGTACCAGTCTTATCAGATGCGATAATTTCTGTTGAACCAAGGGTTTCAACAGCTGGCAATTTACGAACAATCGAATTGCGCTTAGCAAGGCTCGTTGTCCCAAGTGACAAAAGAATGGTTACAATGGCAGGTAAACCTTCAGGAATCGCTGCAACGGCAAGAGCAACGGCAACCATCAAGCCTTCAAGAGGCTGTTCGCCACGAATGAAGACACTAACCAAGAATGTCACCAAGGCAATAGCGACAATAAGATAGGTCAAGGTCTTAGACAGTTGCTCCAAGCTTTGTTTCAATGGCGTTTGTGATTCGTCCGCATTAGCCAGCATATCGGCAATCTTACCGACCTCTGTATACATACCGGTATTGGTTACAACTCCTGTACCACGACCATAAGTAACGTTAGAATTTTGATAACCCATATTTACACGGTCACCGATACCTGCTTCTGCTTCAACTGTCTCAGTAACGTCCTTTTCAACTGGTACAGATTCACCGGTAAGGGCTGCTTCTTCAATCTTAAGTGAGGCAGCTTCGAGCAAGCGCATATCCGCAGGAACAACATCACCAGCTTCAAGCAAGACGATGTCTCCAGGAACCAATTCGCGTGAATCAATTTCAACGACATGCCCATCACGACGCACACGAGCCATAGGACTAGACATGTTTTTGAGGGCTTCAATAGCCGCTTCTGCTTGACCTTCTTGATACACACCAAAGGCTGCATTCAAAACAACAACGGCTAAAATAATGCAGGCATCCGTCAAACCATGCATACCTTCTGTAATAACAGAAAGGGCGGCGGCGACAAGCAAGATGATAATCATCAAATCTTTAAACTGATCGATGAATTTTGACAAGAGGCTGCGTTTTTCACCTTCATCCAACTCGTTATAGCCATAGGCATCTAAACGTTCCTTGGCTTGTGCAGTAGACAAACCATCAACAGAAGTGTCCAAGTTTTTTAGGACTTCTTCCTCTCCTTGTGTGTAAAACAAGGCTTTATTTTGTTCTTTAGACAAAATAATCTCCTCCTTCTATATAGGGAAAAATGGCTAACAAGACTCTTTTCATATAAAAAATCATACAAAAAGAGACTTGTTTAATAAAAAACAAGTCTCGCTGTTTAAGAATATGCCGGAAATGTAAAATTTCGTAATGACGACATAATCGCAACTGTTAATCAAATCTCATGATTACAGTCACCTGCTACTCCCTTATTTGTACTAAACATTTTATCATAAATTATTCTTTATTCAAGCAAAATGATTCTATTTTTTCAAAAATTAAAACCAAGAAACTTCTAATTCATAATCAGCAAAAACGTCTTCTGTTTCTGGATGTTTCAATTGATAATGAATATCAACTGTCTGTCCATTCGGGTCATGGGCAAATAGACTAGTGTCTGTCAGAAAATGCTGGGTACCAAGCGGTGTCGGAATGTGGACCAAGGCAGGTACTTTAGCAGAAAAACGCATGATGGATTTAGGATTAGAAAAGCGTGTCATCACTAGCTCATCCTGATTCAACTTAATAACCACTTTTTCTTTCTCGGAATTATGATGAACAAGATAGGTATAATCCCCTTTTTCCATAACCTCACAAGTGTGGATTTCTTCGATAATCTCCGTTTGATCCCCTACTTTAATTTTGTTTTTTATTTTTATTTCCATTGATTACTCCTTTTCTTTCTATACTTATTTTTCCAACTCTAATGCGATACTGACAGCAATCTCGAAGAAAGTCATTACATCTGTCTTTCTCTCTTCATGTCTAGCATCCCACTCATGATTGTGATGATCAACATAGTCAGCCGTGTAGAAAAACTGATAAACATTGGCTTGTCGATATTGGGCCTAGGCCATGATAGCCGAAGATTCCATATCTACAACTTTCGCTCCTGCTTCAAGTCTTCGTTTTACCTTAGCAGCTGTTTCACGATAGAAGGCATCTGTCGTCCAAACTTTGGTCCGAATGTGCTCAATACCAGATTTGTTCAAAGCGTTCTCTATGGTTAAGAGCAAAGTTTCGTCATAAGCTATCTCATCACTTGCAGGAGCGTAATGGTAACTTGTACCTTCATCACGTAGAGCTGAACTTGGTATAATAATTTTATCTGCTTGAATTGACTGATCTAGAACTCCGCAAGAGCCCAAAACGATAAAGTTGTTAAAGCCTCTCGCTTTGAGTTCTTCTAAGAAACCCACAACCATTGGAGCTCCAATAGTAGCCATAGCAACTGCAAGTTTAAATCCATCTACTTCATAGATATACCATGGATATTTGCTATTTAGGTTGGTGAGATAACCACCTTCATAGACTCCGTCTATCTGCTTTACTCGTTCAAGGATTTCTCCATTAAAAGACAGAATAATAGTATCACAGATTTCTCCACCACTAATAAGGCTTCGATCAGTTGGCTCTATCACAGCAGGTACATTTTCAAATTCTTCTAATAACATGTAATCATTCTTTCTGCTTCAAGTAAACCACCTGGGTTTGTTTGACAAAGCCAATCTTTTGATACAAGCGTTTGGCAACTACATTGCTATCTTCCACTGCAATTTGGAAGAACTTGTCATTTTGCGCAATGAGTTGGTTGACGACTGATTTTGCTAAATAGCTTCCATAGCCTTGGCCACGATAGGCTTCTGCTACGGCAAGTCCATAAAGGTAGTTGTTATTCCCAGATAAATCGACCGTACAAACTCCAATGACCTGAGCTTCTTTGAGAAGGATGTAAAGTAGGCCATCGGAATCCTTCAAGGCCTCTGTAATGTATCTGCGACTTGCTTCAAGTGTTTCCTCTGCATCAGAAAAGGCTTGCTGGTGGAATTGGGCAATTTCATCTAGGTAAGAAGGTTCAGCTAAGAGCACCTTGACATCTGAACGGGAATCCAGAGCATATGGTGTTCTATCTCGCCCTAGCCAGGTTTCCGTCTCTTCATCCTCAACCAAACCCCAATGACTTGCCAAATCAGGATGATGATCGAGAAAAACACGCTCCGTCTGAAAGGTCACTGAGCGAATAGGGTAAGATGCCATTTCTTTTTCAAAGCTTCTATACATCGCACGCGCAATACCATGACGACGATAACTAGGGTCCACTAGGATGCTCACTTCAACGTCTTCGTTATCCGCATAAACCGTTAACAACCCAAGCAACTTTCCTTCTTGATAATAGAGGAAAAAGGCTGGCATGATGGGGTCAAAATTAAGCATATTGGAGAGATAGGGTTCTCGAAAGGTTTGATCATGGGCTTGGCAGCTAGCAATCAATGCTTTTGCTGCCTTCCGTTCTTGCTCCGTCAATTGGTTGGTTACTCGAATCACTTTATCTCTCCTTTATTTGTCTGACCTTATTTTACCAATTAAAAAGCATTTGGGCAATTCTCACCTAATCTACTTCTTTAAAGTAGGCAATATGTTTTTTCTCATGACGAACTATGACAAATCATTTAAATTTTAGTAGAATAGAAGAGAAATTAACTAAACGAAACAGGTAATTATTATGTCTATTAAACTTATTGCTGTTGATATTGATGGAACGCTTTTAAATAGCCAACGTCAAGTTACACCTGAAGTCTTTCAAGCGATTCAAGATGCTAAAGCTGCTGGTGTAAAGGTTGTCATCGCGACTGGTCGTCCCATTCCTGGAGTACTTCCACTTCTTGAAGAACTCAACCTCAACCAAGACGGAGACTATGTCATCACTTTTAATGGTGGTCTTGTCCAAGAAACTTCTACCGGTAATGAATTGATTCGTGAGACACTCTCATACGAAGACTACCTTGACATTGAGGTTTTGGCTAACAAGCTTGGTGTTCATTCTCACGCCATTACTAAAGATGGTATCTACACAAGTAATCGCAACATTGGACGCTATACAGTTCATGAGTCTACCCTTGTTCATATGCCAATTTACTATCGTACACCTGAAGAGGTAGCTGACAAGGAATTCGTTAAGGCCATGTATATCGATGAACCTGAAATTCTTGATGTAGCCATTGCCAAACTTCCACAGGAATTTTATGACCGCTTTACCATTGTAAAATCAACACCATTTTATCTAGAAATTCTTAAGAAAACAGCCAACAAAGGGATTGCTGTAACCCATCTTGCTGAAAAACTCGGTCTTTCGAAAGAAGAAACTATGGCTATCGGTGATGAAGAAAATGACCGTGCTATGCTTGAAGTCGTTGGCTCTCCTGTTGTTATGGAAAATGGTAATCCAGAATTGAAGAAAATTGCGAAACACATCACAAAATCAAATGATGAATCTGGTGTTGCTTACGCTATTAGAAAGTGGGTATTGTAATGTATAGTTATAAAATTGGAATTTCTGCTGAAGAACATGATCACTTTGTAAAAAACAGTGACCAAGTTAATCTTTTACAGAGCAGTAATTGGGCTAAAATTAAGGACAATTGGAATAATGAGCGAATCGGATTTTATAAAGATGGCAGACTAGTAGCAACTGCATCTATTCTAATACGTACGCTTCCTCTAGGTCTGACTATGCTCTACATTCCGCGTGGTCCAATAATGAACTACTCTAATATAGAATTAGTGACTTTTGTTATTGATTCTCTTAAAAAAATTGCAAAAACAAAACGTGCACTTTTTATTAAATTTGACCCATCCCTTATTCTCAAATCTTACCTCATTGGTGAGAATGTTGAAGAAAATATTAATACACTAAAAACAATAGAAATCTTACAAAAATGTGGTGCCGAATGGACAGGTCGGACCCAAAACATTTCCCAGAGTATTCAACCACGCTATCAGGCTAATGTTTATACAAAGGAGAATATTATTAATACTTTTCCTAAACACACAAAGCGTTTAATAAAAGATTCTGATAAACGTGGTGTTCAAACTTATCGAGGAACAATTGATGATCTCAAAGCATTCTCTAATGTTATTGCACTTACCGAATCTCGTAAAGGGGTTTCCCTCCGAAATGAGGAATATTTCAGAAAGTTAATGAAAATATATGGTAATGATGCTTATCTTCATCTAGCAAAAGTTAATCTACCCAAGCGTTTGGAGCAGTACAAAGCTCAGTTAATTGAAATTCAAGATAACCTTTCTGAAACTTCAGATAATCAAAAGAAACGTTTGAAAAAATTGAAACAGCAAGAGACATCTATAAAAAAATATATCACTGAGCTCGAAGATTATGTAAAAGATTATGATAAGGAACTAGTTATTGCAGGTATTTTATCAATAAAATTTGGTAATACAATGGAAATGCTCTATGCTGGGATGAATGAAGATTTTAAGAAGTTCTACCCACAGTATAAGCTATATCCTAGAGTTTTTGAAGATGCATATAATGACAACATTATATGGGCCAATATGGGAGGAGTTGAGGGTAGTCTTGATGACGGTCTAACAAAATTCAAGTCTAACTTTGCCCCTCATATCGAGGAATTTATCGGTGAATTTAATATTCCTGTAAATAAAGTATTATATAGAGTTTCAAATTTTGTATACGAACTTCGCAAAAAACTCCGAAACAAACATTAAAAACATTGCCAAAATTATTTAATCATTTTGGCAAAGAAACATTTTCTGTCTAACTTTTTTAAGGGTAGATCATCTTGCGGGTGGTTTGCTCTTCAACTAAATGTCTCTGCTACAGTTACTCTCTTACATCCTTTACACTGGGAACAGCGTTCCTTAAGACGTAGTAGTGTTGGAGTCCCAACTTGTTCGAGAAGAGTTTAGGAAGGACTTTGAAAGTCATATTTTCTCATCTTTCCTTGGTAATGAGAATAAAGTGGTGCAAGGCAATTAAGTTTTGCATGAATCTCGATGTGAGTATCAGTTTCAAAAACAAGTGAAATAATGATGTTAGGATCTTTAAATTCCGATTAATTCTGTAGTTTTCTTAATAAGTCTCATAAGTTCTTCCTAATGATGGTTTGGTCGCTTTTCATTATAGTTCTTATGGGACTTTTTGTGTACACTCAAAAAGCACTATAATCTCTGCAATAGTTCAACCCACTACAGAAATTATAGTGCTAATTAATTTTTGTATCTTCCATCTTAGAAGTCTCATTTTTGATGATAACTTAGTCTTTATCAGGAATAACCTTAAAGAGATAATAAGTGATGAAGACCGTCAGGCAAAAGAGTCCGATTTTCACCCAAAGGATAGGTGCAAAAAAGATTGAGATTCCCATCAAAACATAGATTTGGATGATAATCTTTTTCTTTCGTTCTTTGGCAATTGATTTGGTTTCTCGAAAATCGGCTACATAACTTTGATACAGCTTAGTATGATATAACCATTTCTCAAAACGTTTGGAACTTCTAGCAAAGCAAGCAATGGCTAAAAGTAGAAAAGGTGTTGTGGGTAAGATAGGGAGGGGAATCCCAAGAATTCCCAAACCGAGCGAGACAAACCCTAACGAGAGATAAATTACTTTCATAAATACATTCCTTTTAAAGAGCTGCACTAAACGCATTAGTGCAGCTCTTCTGCTATTTTTAAATGTCTGTCAGTGGAGTCGCTGTATCTGGTGAGGTATCATAAACTTTAAAGTCAGTTCCAACACCAAAGTCAGCACGTGCCAACTGATTTTCCATCGTCATGTGGGCCAACTCCTTGATATTATTTTCTTTGGAAAGGTGACCCAAGTAGATTTTTTTAGTTTTATTACCAATGGTACGAATCATAGCATCCGCTCCATCTTCATTACACAAGTGACCTTGATCAGAGAGGATACGTTGCTTGGTCGACCAAGGATATGAACCTGCTCTAAGGATTTCAACATCATGATTGGACTCAATCAGATAGCCATCGGCATTCTCAATAATACCTGCCATACGATCAGAAACATAACCCGTATCCGTCAACATGACGAAACTCTTTCCATCTTTCATAAAGCGATAGAACTGTGGATCAATAGCATCGTGACTAACTCCAAAAGACTCAATATCAATGTCTCCAAAGGTCAGAAGCTTATCACGAGAAAAAACATGTTTCTGGCTATTATCAATCTTGCCAAGCATATTTTTACTATCCATAATCTGCCAGGTTTTCTCGTTGGCGTAGATATCCATGCCATATTTACGAGCTAAAACGCCTACACCATGGATGTGATCCTTGTGTTCATGCGTTACTAAGATTGCATCCAAATCACTCGGATCACGATCAATCTCAGCTAGCAAACTTGTGATTTTCTTACCAGACAAACCAGCATCTACAAGAATCTTCTTCTCTGGAGTTTCCAAGTAAAAGGAATTACCAGTTGACCCTGAAGCCAAAATACTATATTTAAACCCTAAATCTGAGGTCATTTTTACTACATCTCCCATTCATCAACCATCATGGCATCCTTGTCATATGGAAGCACAATTGTAAAAGTTGAACCCTTACCATACTCACTCTTAGCCCAAATAAAGCCCTTATGTTGTTTAATAATTTCTTTTGCAATAGACAAGCCTAGACCAGTTCCACCCTGGGCACGACTTCTTGCCTTATCAACACGGTAAAAACGGTCGAAAATCAAAGGCAAATCTTTCTTAGGAATACCCAAACCTTGGTCAGAAATAGAAACAATCAACTGCGAATCAGTTGTCTTCATAGACACTGTAATCTTACCACCATCAGGCGAATACTTGATGGCATTATTAAGAATATTATCCACGACCTGGGTCATCTTATCTGTATCAATCTCCACCCAAATTGAGTTTACAGGATAATCGCGAATGATTTCGTAAGTTTTACCTGTATTGGTTTCTTGACTCTTAATCTGATCAAAACGATTCAAGATATAGGTCATGAAGGCTGTGAAATTAGTCATTTCAACGTCAAGTTGGGTACTCTTATTGTCAATACGAGACAGTGCCAAGAGGTCAGAAATCATTCGCATCATACGATTGGTCTCATCCAAAGAAACTTTGATAAAGTTAGGAGCAATCTCTTCATCGAGAGCTCCATCATCAAGTGCCTCCAGATAGGATTTTACAGAAGTCAAAGGTGTACGCAACTCATGACTAACGTTTGAGACGAAAAGTCGGCGTTCACGCTCTTCTTTTTCCTGCTCAGTAGCATCATGAAGAACGGCAACCAAACCTGAGATAAAACCTGATTCTTTACGAATAAGGGCAAAATTAACACGTAAGGTCACAAACTCATCGTTGGCATCTCGACGTGACAAATGAATTTCAGGAGTCTTAGAGAGCAATTCACTATAAGTATAGGGATTTTCGCCATCTAATAAATCTAAAATGGACATCTGTGTCGCTGTTTCATAATCTAGATTCAACAAACGCTGAGCTGTGCTATTAATCATGGTAATCTGACCACGACGATTTGTCGCAATAACCCCATCACTCATGTAAGAAAGGACTGATGATAAGCGGTTTTTTTCCTGGGCTAGATTTTCATGCGTCAAACGAAAGACATCCGATAAATCATTCAAGCTGTCAGCTAGCTCTAAAAGCTCTGGATCACCCTTTAAGCGTAACTCCTCGTTATAGTTACCTGCCATTAAGGACTTGACCCTCTTGGTCAACTTTCGAATATTTTTGACTCGTCGATAATCACGATATGCAAGAAAAATAAAGTAGAAAGCCACAAAGAGGAGCGTAAAGAGTAAGGCTAGTTCAAAGCTTGTGATGTTTAAGCCAATACTAGTCATAATTCTTCATATAATAACCAACACCACGACGCGTCAAAATATATTCAGGACGACTAGGTGTATCTTCAATTTTTTCACGGAGACGACGAATGGTTACGTCAACCGTACGAACATCACCAAAATAGTCATAACCCCAAACAGTTTCAAGTAAATGCTCACGCGTCATCACTTGTCCCATGTGAGTTGCCAGATGGAAAAGCAACTCAAATTCACGGTGTGTGAGCTCGACTTCATTTCCACGTTTTTTAGCAACAAACGCATCTGGAACAATAATCAACTCACCAATTGAAATCTCCTGCTTACCAGAGTTAGAGCTTTCTTCTGCTGCTGTTTCAATAGTCTCTGTACGACGCAAGTGAGCTTTGATACGTGCCAACAATTCACGATTAGAAAATGGTTTCGTCACATAGTCGTCCGCCCCAATTTCTAGCCCGATAACCTTATCAAACTCGCTATCCTTAGCGGAAAGCATGATAATCGGTGTGTGACTTGTCTTTCGAATTTCCTTAGCAACTTCTAAACCATCTAGTTCAGGCAACATCAAGTCCAGGATGACCAAGTCTGGCTTTTCAGCTTCAAACTGCTCCAAAGCTTCACGACCATCAAAGGCTGTAACCACTTCATAACCTTCTTTAGTTAGATTAAACTTGATGATATCCGAAATCGGTCTTTCATCATCAACAACTAGAATTTTTTTCATATAAACACCTCATCGGTTTCCTTAAGTCATTCAATTTGTAAAGTAGAAAACTTTACGTATCAAACATATTATACCAAAAAATAGGTTAAGGACCAAGTTTCTACTATAGATATTGAGCTGATATACAAGCTTTCCTTCTTTTTTGAGATACCTTTGCTATGTGTAATCGGTTAAAAGGCGAACATTATGATTGAATTTTCAAACATTTTTGACATTTTCCTATATCTATAGTAAAATACACTCTTGTTGTTACATATATTAATGTAAAATTTTAGGAGGCTCTTATGGCACTTATTGAATTTAAAAATGTCAATAAATATTACGGAGATTATCATGCACTTCGTGACATCAATCTAGAAATTGAAAAAGGACAAGTTGTGGTTCTCTTGGGACCTTCTGGGTCTGGGAAATCTACCCTTATCCGTACAATCAATGCCTTGGAATCCATCGATAACGGTACGCTTATCGTTAACGGACATAATGTGACGGAAGCTTCTGCCAAAGACTTGGTAGAATTGCGTAAGGAAGCGGGGATGGTATTCCAGCACTTTAACCTCTACCCGCATAAAACCGTTCTTGAAAATGTAACCTTGGCACCAATCAAGGTTCTTGGAATCAGTAAGGCAGACGCCGAAAAGACTGCTGAAAAATTCCTTCGCTACGTTAACATGTGGGACAAGAAGGATTCATACCCTGGTATGCTTTCTGGTGGGCAAAAACAACGTATCGCTATTGCCCGTGGTCTTGCCATGAATCCTGAGCTCTTGCTCTTTGACGAACCAACGTCAGCCCTTGACCCAGAGACTATCGGTGACGTGCTTGCGGTTATGCAAAACCTTGCCAAAGGTGGCATGAACATGGTTGTCGTAACCCACGAAATGGGCTTTGCCCGCAGTGTGGCTGACCGTATCATTTTCATGGCTGAAGGTCAAGTTCTTGTAGACACTACGGATGTGGATGGTTTCTTCGACAATCCAACTGAACCCCGTGCGGTTCAATTCCTTTCTAAGATTATCGACCACAACTCTGATCGTGTCCAAGTGGACGCCTAAGGAGGACTTATGTTAATCAAGAAACTTAGTCGCATTTTAGCTATCTCTGTTATAGCTTTTGTAGCAGTTCTCCTCTGGAACACTAAAAGTAGTCAGGCAGATGAAAGCAGTAAACTACTCAATAGTGCTGCAATTCAAAAAATTGTCAAAAAAGGGACTCTAAACGTTGGTGTCAAACAGGATGTCCCAAACTTTGGTTACTACTCAGCCAAAACTAATACCTATCAAGGTATAGAAATTGACCTCGCTAAGAAAATCGCCAAAGAACTTAAGGTTAAGGTGAATTTTACAGCGGTTACCCCACAAACTCGTGAAGCCCTTATGGACAACGGGACTATTGACATGCTTATCGCTACTTATACCATTACAGATGAGCGTAAGGCTTCATATGCCATGTCAACTCCTTACTACTACGACCAGATCGGTTTCCTCGTTCAAACCAAATCTGGCTATAAGAAACTTTCTGACCTAAACGGTAAAACTATTGGAGTGTCTCAAGGGTCATCTGCCAAAGCTGCTGTTGAAGAGTACGCTTCAGCTAATAACCTTAAGTTTGACTACGTTCAACTCGGATCTTATCCTGAGTTAGCCGTATCACTCTATGCTTACCGTATTGACGCTTTTGCTGGTGATAAATCAATCTTGTCAGGTTACGAAAGTGATAAAACCAAGATCCTTGATGAAGGTTTCAAAACACAAGAATACGGTATTGCCTCAAGCAAGTCTAACCAAGAGTTGATTGATTATACCAACGATTTGATTGCTAAATGGCAAAAAGATGGTAGTCTTCAAAAACTCTACGATAAGTATCACTTGAAACCAGCTAAGGCTGAAGATAAATAGAAAGGAGTCCTGAATTTATGTATCTTTTAACTGAAACAGCTAGTCCTTTCGCTCTTGAACGTTGGGCTGCTTTCTTCGCTAACTTTGGGCAATTTGCTAAAGGTTTCTTTTACACCCTCGGTATTTCAATTGGTGCCTTGATTGTTGCCCTTCTTCTTGGGCTCATCTTTGGAGCTATGAGTTCAACTCATAACAAGGTTCTCCGTGGCATCTCACGTGTGTATGTTGAAATCTTCCAGAACACACCCTTGCTCGTGCAATTTGTGGTTGTCTTCTATGGGATTTCAATCTTGACTGATGGTCATGTCATGATTCCAATTTCATTGACAGCTATCCTTTGTGTGGGTGTCTACACAGGAGCCTATATCTCTGAAATTATTCGTACAGGTATCGAGGCGGTTCCTAAAGGTCAAACCGAAGCGGCTTTGTCTCAAGGATTCACCTACGCTGATACCATGCGTATCATCATCTTGCCTCAAGCCGTGCGTACTATCTTGCCACCATTGACCAACCAAGTGGTTAACTTGATTAAGAATACTTCTACAGTTGCCATCATTTCTGGGGCCGATATCATGTTCACGGCTAAGGCTTGGGCTTATGATACCACTAACTATGTGCCGGCCTTTGCTGGGGCTGCCTTCCTCTACTTTATCATGTGTTTCCCTCTAGCTACTTGGGCACGTCGTAAAGAAGAAGAGAATAAGAAAGCTTACTAAGGAGGTCCACTATGTCAGATGTTTTATCAGCTACTAACCTTAAATTCTTGGCACAAGGGATGTGGACGACTCTTTACTTGTCTTTCTTCATCATCGTGCTATCTACCCTGTTCGGAACAATTCTGGCAGTGATGCGTAACGGAAAGAATCCTATCCTTCGTTGGATAGCTTCTATCTACGTTGAGTTCGTCCGTAACGTTCCTAACTTGCTTTGGATTTTCATCATTTTCTTGGTCTTCCAACTCAAGTCAACTGCTGCAGGGATTACCTCTTTCACGGTCTTTACCTCTGCTGCCTTGGCGGAAATCATTCGTGGGGGACTGAACTCTATCGACCATGGCCAAACGGAAGCCGGCTTGTCTCAAGGATTTAACAACAAACAAATTTTTATTTACATCATCTTCCCACAAGCTATTCGTAAGATGTTACCATCTATCATTTCTCAATTCGTAACAGTTATCAAGGATACTTCTTTCCTTTACTCTGTTATCGCCTTACAAGAATTGTTTGGTAAGAGTCAGATTTTGATGGGTGGTTACTACGAACCTAGTCAAATCTTTACCTTATACGGTATTGTGGCTTTAGCTTATTTCGTGGTTAACTTTGCCATCTCTAGCTACTCTCGCTACCTCTCTAAACAATGGGAGCAAGCTAGTGAATAAAATAAAAACTCACCTACGGGTGGGTTTTTGTTTTTCTCATATTTATATCAAAAAATGATTAATTATTTAGTAAAAACCGAACGTTTTGAAAGAATATTCGGAATTTTTTGACTTTCGACTTTACTTATGCTAAAATTCAATATATGTTAGAAAAGCTAACAAGTAAATCCATTATAGGAGGCTCTTATGGCACTTATTGAATTTAAAAATGTTAATAAATATTACGGAGACTATCATGCACTTCGTGATATCAATCTAGAAATTGAAAAAGGACAAGTTGTGGTTCTCTTGGGCCCTTCTGGATCAGGGAAATCTACCCTTATCCGTACAATCAATGCCTTGGAATCAATCGATAACGGTACACTTATCGTTAATGGACATAATGTGACGGAAGCTTCTGCCAAAGATTTGGTTGAGCTTCGTAAGGAAGCGGGGATGGTTTTCCAACACTTTAACCTTTACCCTCACAAAACCGTTCTTGAAAATGTAACCTTGGCACCTATCAAGGTTCTTGGAATCAGTAAGGCAGACGCCGAAAAGACTGCTGAAAAATTCCTTCGCTACGTTAACATGTGGGACAAGAAAGATTCTTATCCAGGCATGCTTTCTGGTGGGCAAAAACAACGTATCGCTATTGCCCGTGGTCTTGCTATGAACCCTGAGCTCTTGCTCTTTGACGAACCAACGTCAGCTCTTGACCCAGAGACTATCGGTGACGTGCTTGCGGTTATGCAAAACCTTGCCAAAGGTGGTATGAACATGGTTGTCGTAACCCACGAAATGGGCTTTGCCCGCAGTGTGGCTGACCGTATCATTTTCATGGCTGAAGGTCAAGTTCTTGTAGACACTACGGATGTGGATGGTTTCTTCGACAATCCAACTGAACCTCGTGCAGTTCAATTCCTTTCTAAGATTATTGACCACAACTCTGATCGTGTCCAAGTGGATGCCTAAGGAGGTTGCCTATGATTTTCAAAAAAATCTTACGTTACCTAACTGTTGCAAGCTTGGCAATTCTCACTATTTTTCTTATCTCGAGTCACAAGACTAAGGCGGAAGACACTAGTAAGCTTCTTGATAGTAAAGCAGTCCAAAAGATTGTTAAGCGAGGGACACTCAATGTCGGCGTGAAGCAAGACGTTCCTAACTTTGGTTACTATTCTGCTAAGACTAATACCTACGAAGGTATGGAAGTTGATCTTGCTAAGAAGATTGCTGATGAGTTAAAAGTTAAAGTGAATTATATCCCAGTAACGACGCAAACTCGTGAACCACTTATGGATAACGGTACTATCGACTTGCTTATCGCTACCTATACCATCAATGATGAACGTAAGGCTTCTTACGCCATCTCAACTCCTTACTACTATGACCAAATCGGTTTCTTGGTTCTTAAGGATTCAGGGATTAACAAAATCTCAGATTTGAATGGTAAGACTATCGGTGTTTCTCAAGGTGCGTCAACAAAGGCTGCCTTGCAGGAATATGCCTCAGCCCATAACCTTAAGTTCAACTACGTTCAACTCGGTTCTTTCCCAGAATTGGCTGTATCTCTTTATGCTCACCGTGTAGATGCTTTCTCAGTTGATAAATCTATCCTCTCTGGATATGAAAGCAAGAAAACTAAAACCTTAAAAGAAGGTTTCAAAACACAAGAGTACGGTATCGCCTCAAGCAAGTCTAACCAAGAATTGATTGATTATACCAACGATTTGATTGCTAAATGGCAAAAAGATGGTACCCTTCAAAAACTTTACGATAAGTATCACTTGAAACCAGCTAAGGCTGAAGATAAATAGAAAGGAGTCCTGAATTTATGTATCTTTTAACTGAAACGGCTAGTCCTTTCGCTCTTGAACGTTGGGCTGCTTTCTTCGCTAACTTTGGGCAGTTTGCCAAAGGTTTCTTTTACACCCTTGGCATTTCAATTGGTGCCTTGATTGTAGCTCTTCTTCTTGGGCTCATCTTTGGGGCTATGAGTTCGACTCATAACAAGGTCCTTCGTGGCATTTCACGTGTTTATGTCGAAATCTTCCAGAACACACCCTTGCTCGTGCAATTCGTGGTTGTCTTCTATGGGATTTCAATCTTGACTGATGGCCATATCATGATTCCAATTTCATTGACAGCTATCCTTTGTGTAGGGGTCTACACAGGAGCCTATATCTCTGAAATTATTCGTACAGGTATCGAGGCGGTTCCTAAAGGTCAAACCGAAGCGGCTTTGTCTCAAGGATTCACCTACGCTGATACCATGCGTATCATCATCTTGCCTCAAGCAGTCCGTACTATCTTGCCACCATTGACCAACCAAGTGGTTAACTTGATTAAGAACACTTCAACAGTTGCTATCATTTCTGGGGCGGATATCATGTTCACTGCTAAGGCTTGGGCTTATGATACCACTAACTATGTGCCGGCCTTTGCTGGGGCTGCCTTCCTCTACTTTATCATGTGTTTCCCTCTAGCTACTTGGGCACGTCGTAAAGAAGAAGAGAATAAGAAAGCTTACTAAGGAGGTCCACTATGTCAGAAGTTTTATCAGCTACTAACCTTAAATTCTTGGCACAAGGGATGTGGACGACCCTTTACTTGTCTTTCTTCATCATCGTGCTATCTACCCTGTTCGGAACAATTCTGGCGGTGATGCGTAACGGAAAGAATCCTATCCTTCGTTGGATTGCTTCTATCTACGTTGAGTTCGTCCGTAACGTTCCTAACTTGCTTTGGATTTTCATTATCTTCTTGGTCTTCCAACTCAAGTCAACTGCGGCAGGGATTACCTCTTTCACGGTCTTTACCTCTGCTGCCTTAGCAGAAATCATTCGTGGGGGACTGAACTCTATCGACCATGGCCAAACGGAAGCCGGCTTGTCTCAAGGATTTAACAACAAACAAATTTTTATTTACATCATCTTCCCACAAGCTATTCGTAAGATGTTACCATCTATCATTTCTCAATTCGTAACAGTTATCAAGGATACTTCTTTCCTTTACTCTGTTATCGCCTTACAAGAATTGTTTGGTAAGAGTCAGATTTTGATGGGTGGTTACTACGAACCTAGTCAAATCTTTACCTTATACGGTATTGTGGCTTTAGCTTATTTCGTGGTTAACTTTGCTATTTCTAGCTACTCTCGCTACCTCTCTAAACAATGGGAGCAAGCTAGTGAATAAAACAAAAAGCTCACCTACGGGTGGGTTTTGTTTTTCTAGATACTAAAAACGACTCCTATTGGAGTCGTTTGTTTTGTTAATTCACCGTTACTTTCCCTGAATAATAATCTAGGGTAATTCCCTGTTGGACATTTGGAACGAAGACGTTGAACTCAAGCGAGCCATCTACTGACTTGGCTTCAAGATGTGATCCTGATGGAATCAGGTTATCTCCTTCATAAATAAGGGTGACGCGATAACGGACACGTTTATTTTTATCCTGAGCTTTTCGTACCAGGCTTTCATAATAGTTTTGGCCTGTGGAACTTTCGCTATTAGCTTGGTTAGCCCAAGCAGTTTGAACGGCAATATTTTCTGGATTTGAAGTTGAGGCATCAAATCCTTTGAGACCACCTACAAGTGCATAACCTAACAAATGACCTCGGTCTACGGCATGGCGATACTCTCCTGAAAGATTGTGAACTTGATGCCATCCAGCTGGTGTCCAAGAGGTTGAGCCATTCCCTGTTTCTTGACGATTTTTGTACTGTCTAGTCGCTTTACTTAACAAGGCATTCGCAACTGTAGGAACCGTTTGTCCTTGAACTGTTTTGACTTGGTTATTAGCATAGGGTTGGCTAGATACCTTAGCATTAAGATTGGTCTTATTACCGTTAACAATATAGGCACCAGCCCCATTCCATTCTATAACGTTTCCTAGTTGACTCTTGACGGAGCTGGTCATCACCGTCTCTGCGAGTTGCTCTTGTGGCGTAGACTGCCCACTTGTTGAGCCATTTGATTTGACGGAGTTATTGGATTTTCCCGAGACTAGACTAGCTACCTGCTTGATTGGATTGTTAGGTGAGAGCTTATTACTCGTTCCAATGTAACCTAAAACTGCAATCAAGACCGCTATTAGTAACGAAACTAGCTGACGTTTCTGTTTATTTGTTAAAGATGTCTTTCTTTTTGCCATTGTTCTCTTTCTTTTATATGAATGTCATGACTAAAGGAGCGGGATTACTTCCCACTCCCTTTTATTTTCCTGTAAATTTAGCAACAATTGTCTGCCAAGTTTCTGGTTTTAAGATGCTTATAGGATCCTTGCCCTCTCCTAAAACAGCATAGCCAACCATCAAACCGATAGCTAGAAAAGCAAGGCCAATCACACACACACTTAAAACAAGTAATAATTGACGAAAAACATAGCCTTTACCAGTTTCCATACTAAGCCTCACTTACACGTGAAATATTTGCTCCTAGTTTAGCTAGTTTCTCATGGAATTGATAGTAACCACGATCCAAGTGAGTTAATTTACCAACAGTCGTTGTTCCTTCAGCCACCATTCCTGTAAGAATAAGTGCTGCCGAAGCTCGAAGGTCAGTAGACATAACTTGAGCACCTTGAAGTGGCAAACCACCGTGAATCATAGCCGTATCACGAAGGATTTCTGAATGAAGTCCCATACGACGCATTTCTTCCAAGTGTTGGAAGCGATTCTCAAAAACAGTTTCAATCATGGTTGATTCACCGTTTACCACTGCCATAAGTGCTGTAAATTGAGCCTGCATGTCAGTTGGGAAACCTGGGTGAGGTAGAGTTTTAACGGTTACTGGTTTCAATTGAGAAACATCAGATTTAACACGAATGCCGCCTTCTTCTTCCTTAACATCGACACCCATTTCCAATAATTTTGAAATCAAAGGACGGTTATGTTCCCAGATAGCATCTTTGATGAGGACATCTCCAGAAGTCATAGCCGCTGCTACCATAAAGGTACCTGCTTCAATACGGTCCTGAACAACTGCATGTTTAGTACCATGGAGAGCTTTAACACCTTTAATCACGAGTGTTTCAGTTCCAGCACCTTTGACGTCTGCTCCCATCTCGTTAAGAAGAAGGGCCAAGTCAACGATTTCTGGTTCACGCGCAGCATTTTCAATGGTTGTAACACCATCAGCCAAAGTTGCTGCCATCATAAGGTTTTGAGTGGCACCAACAGATGGGAAGTCCATATAAATCGTTGCACCTTTAAGGTTTTCTACCGTCGCAGTAATGTCACCACCAACTTGGGTAATTTTAGCACCCATTGCTTCCAAACCTTTGAGGTGGAGGTCGATTGGACGACTACCAATCGTACAACCGCCAGGCATTGAGACCTTAGCGTGACCATTACGGGCAAGAATAGGTCCAAGAACTACGATTGATGCACGCATCTTACTAACATACTCATATGGTGCTTGATCGAGAATTTCTCCACTAGCATCAACAACAACGGTATTGTTTTCCTCGTCAAAGTCTACAGCAATATCTAAACCACGAACAACATTATTCATCGTGTAAACATCTGACAAGATTGGAACATTAGTTAAGGTTGTTTGACCTTCCGAGGCCAAGATAGTCGCCGCCAACAAAGGGAGGACAGCGTTTTTAGCACCTTCAATGACAACCTCACCACTTAATCGAGTGTTGCCACCCTGCACAATAATTTTATCCATAAGGATTCCTTTCAAGGGTCATTTTCATCTTTTTGTATTATATCAAAAGTCTTTTAAAATCACTAATTTAAGAAATCGAGCTGGCCATATTCTGTCCAAAAGCTAAAACCGACAGAATAAAGGAACTGATAAGGTAGCCTAAGGCAATACTGATAAAGAGCAAAAAGAGTTTCAATTTTCCAGTATTTTCAATCGGATTTTTGATAATCTTCGCCCAATCAAAGAGGCTAATCAGCATATGGTAGCTCAATCCTATAAATACAAGGTGACTCGCCAAAGTGACGAATTGATTAATAATAGTCATGGTACTATTATACCATAGAAAGCTAAGCTAAAACATAAAAAGAGGGTGAGACAGTTCTAAACATTTATCATATACAATCAAAAAACTTCCCTTAATATCTGTTTCTAGAGAACAGCTTTAGGGAAGTTTCTAAGTTATTCGTGATTAATAACTACTTTGTAATTTTTCTTAATACTCTAGCTATTTAAAAGACTTTTATCAATTAACGTTCTTAAATACTGAAAAAGAATACAATCACCATCTCATATTAATAGCTCAATAGTATACCTTCAAATTTACTTAAAGTATTCTTCTATTCAAACTAAATACTATAATGATAATTTAAAAAAATTCCATGGTAACCAAAGTAATAATTGCAGAATCATAATAATTATTTACTGGTAGGTTCTGCATAAAAACTATTTTATTTTGCTGAACCAATTTCAAATATCCTGAATCTTTATCAGCTGCAAGAGCAATTGGTGCTTTAAAACATGCAGCCTGATGGTCATCTAAAAAATTACCATCTAAATTATAATTAGAAAAAATATTCTTCTGTGTCATGAAGAAATCCAATAGCTTACTGAGGACTCTCTGACTCTTTTCATCGTTACTTTGTGTAAGATTGTATGGAAGACGACAAGCGTTATAAGAATAAGTAGAGTCAAACTGGGAGGAGATAGTATGAGGCTTAACATTACGAACTCCCGATTGGTCAACCCAGATAAAATCTGGAATTAATCCGGTTTCTGTTTGAGAACTAATTGTTTCCAGACTGCTTAACATCTTATCGCTAATACTCAACCATTTTTTATCTTTAGTAACTTCATAAAATGATTGGAATTGCTTTGGTAAAGCATCAGATGTTCTCATTAGATTATAATACTTTGAATCTCTGTTTGCCCAGTTCCCAACAGTTAAGATTCCAGTATTTTCATTATAATTATATTTGAGAATATCCTGCAAGATAGCCTTAGACTGCGTTTGATACTCGTCTTTCTGACTTGGCCACTGTTTTGAGGCTTCAATTAAAGCATAAGCAATATAAAGATCTCCGTCCGTTGCATTGTGTTCGTCAACATTTTTAGAACTCTTTTGAACAATTTGTTCCCAAGACATCAATTGACTTCCTTCAATACGATGAGATAAATAATATTTGTAGAGTCTTTCAAAATCTTGTTGACTCGCTAGACCTTTCTGAGCCGCTCTAACAGTTATTAGCATCCCGTAACTTTGGGACTCCGAGAGTACAATGTCCTTATCTTTATCATTTGTAGTTTTGATATAAGCTTCATTACCATCTTTTACTACGAAGTGTCTCTCCCACTGTTGGTAAATCCTATTACGAATATCTGTCTTGGTTTTAATTCTTACTGAAAACATCAAAAAAACAAATAGACCAAGGGTTACTATAAACCAAAAATATTTAAAGTATTTTATTTTCATATACACTCCTATTCTGCAAAACGTTTAGTTTTAACCCATGTTGTTCCTTCACGGTGAAGAACTTTATCCATGATAATAGACCACAACGAATCTAAAGAAACAATAATGAACAACTGTGCGTAACTAAAATAAGAGAGAATCGCTAGCCAAACTTGCTTACTTGTCGCTTGTCCGAATTGCGATGCTAACGCAACATTGATTTGTAATAAATACAAACCAATCATTAATAGCCAATTAAATAACATCAATTGAGCTATGTATATATTACTTGCATCAAATGCAAACGGAATTTGTATAGTAGGAAAGAAAGGATGTAAAATAATAGCTAAAACATTGGCAAAGAAAATTAAATCTGATAAGACAATCGCTCCATTAAACCAGAAGAAAATACAAGAGTAATTAGCAACTTCTAGTTTTACTCGCCAATTTCCTTTACCGAACAAGTGTTTAAAATTTGATAAAACAACTTCGTAATTACCTTTGGCCCAACGTTTTCGTTGCATATAGTAACTTTTAAGGGTCTCAGGTTCTTGTTGAAACGCCTCGGAATTATATGCCAATGCAATTAATTTACCGCTTTGCATAATCTTGAAGGAAATATCTGTATCTTCTGTTAAAGCACCATTTCTCCAACCACCAATACTTTTTACAAAATCAGTTTGAATAATAAAATTAGTACCTGGAATACGACCTATTTTAAACAAATGCCACATTCCAACATGGTGTACACGTTGCGTTACGACAATTTCTTGATTTATACAACGTGTTAAGAAATTTTGTTTTGCATTTCTTGTTTTATTCCGTCCAAAAGCAGCTACTCTTCTTTCTGGATCTTTTAAAACTTCCTTAACTAAAAAGTAAAGTGCATTCTTTTCAGGCATGGCATCCGCATCATAAATACAAATATAATCACCTTCTGCCATCTTGAGCGCATCATTAAGAACACCCGCTTTTCCACCAGTTCCTTTGCGGTTAATAATTGTGATATTACGCCCTTCATATTCTGGTAATGCCTGAACAGATAGACACTCTTCATAAGTACTATCTGAACAATTGTCCGCAAATAAAAGTAACTCAACTTTGTCATGTGGATAATTCAAATTTAATATAGCTTTTGCAGTCTGTGCAATAACGACATCTTCATTATGTGCTGGGACGACAATAGTAACCTTCGGATAATAAGGCAATGCTTTCTTATCTACTTTAAAATCACTATGCTTTAGCCAAAAATGAACACCAGAAACTAGGATAACTACTCCCCAAATTAAAGAAATCCAAATCGATACTAGCGTAAAAATCATTAAAAATTGACTAACCATGTTCCACCGCCTTGAAATTATGGGAAACACGTTCATAGATAATTGTATACTGGATAAATAAAACTATGAAAGTAATAACAAAAAGAAGACTAATAGATAAAGCAAATACAAAAAACAAATTAGTAATGGTCATAATTTTTCCCCCTAATATTCAACAATTATATCTGTCTCTAGTTGACGGTTTAAATTGCTAATTAACTCACTATAATCATCAAATTTTTTTAAATTATTCTTATTAATTTCAAGAAATCCTGTCTGAAATTGAATACTTTGATGATTATTTCCCCAATCGAATGTTATCCCTTTTAACTGTCTTTCAAGACTATCTTTATAAAAATCATTTAAGTTTCTTGAATCATTTTTTGATAAAATTAAGAAACTTCCATCAGCAACATAAAAAATTTGCTCAAAACGATTCAACTGTTTTGAAATTTTAAGATAAATACTAGTAATCAAATGATTATATTCTCGAGGATCCAATTCAAAAAACTGTTCTTCATGAGAATAATGAATCAAAAGCGCATTAATAAATTTATTCTCATTCAATTTAATTTCTTTTAATACTGCTTGATAAGATTTTCTAGCTTTTCTTTCCTCAATTTGAACAGAAGAAATATATTTATAAAAATAAGACTTAATCTTTGATAAAATTCCAAGCAACAAAGGAAAACTAAAAATAAGTACTAAAGTATCTTGAAGTGATATATAGACAACACCACTAACCAAAATAAAAATACTTAAAGCAAAACTTAAAATTATCATCCAGGTAATCAGAAGTTCAGATAAAAAACATACTGCGCCAATACCTAGAACAAGAAGGATAGACTCAAACATAAAGTACTCAGGATTGGATTGATAACAATAAGAAAACAATAAAGCTTCAAAGAAAATCAAAAATAAAATCCAATACCAGACTTTTTTATCTTTTTTCACACCTAATCTCCCCCTTCATGGAACTCTGAAACAGAATCTGCTAAATTAAAGTACACTTTAATAGCTTGAACTATTCTTTCAGCTGCTTTTCCATCACCATAAGGATTGGGAGCCTCAGACATTTCTTTATATAGAGCTTCATCTGTTAAAAGCGACTCCATTGCTTCTTTCACTTTTTTTGTATCTGTCCCGACAAGTTTCAGTGTCCCAGCTTTAACACCTTCTGGACGTTCCGTTGTATCTCGTAATACTAAGACAGGCTTCCCAAGTGAGGGAGCTTCTTCTTGAACACCACCTGAATCCGACATAATAAAATAACTTCTAGATGCTAAATTATGGAAATCAAAAACATCCAAAGGAGCAATTAGATGAATTCTATCATGGTCACCCAAAACTTCTTTCGCTACTGCTTGTACAGAGGGACTCAAATGAACAGGATAAACTACTTCAATCTCAGGATGGTTATCAACCATTAGTCGAAGAGTTTTGAATACTCGATGCATTGGCTCACCTTGATTTTCTCTACGGTGCATCGTTACTAAAATAATCTTTCTTCTATCATCAATTTTATCTAGAACTTCATGATAATAATTATCTTTAACTGTTAGTTTTAGGGCATCTATCGCTGTATTACCAGTGACATAAATAGCCTCTTTTTTATGATTTTCTGACAATAAATTAGCCTTACTTTCTTGAGTAGGTGCAAAATATAAATCAGAAAAGCTATCAGTCATCTGACGGTTCATTTCCTCTGGATATGGTGAATATTTATCGTATGTTCTAAGTCCAGCCTCAACATGACCGATACTTACTTTATTGTAAAATGCAACTAAGCCGGCAGCAAAAGTTGTTGTTGTATCACCATGAACTAAAACTAAATCAGGTTTTTCTTTTTTTACAACAGGATCAAATTTAGCCAAAATTTTAGAAGTAATTTCCTGAAGCGATTGATTTTTCCCCATGATATCCAAATCATAATCAGGAACTATTTCAAAAGTATCCAAAACTTGATCAAGCATCTGACGATGTTGTGCTGTCACCACTGTAATAGTATTAATAGTTTCTTGATGTTTTTTCAACTCAAGAATTAACGGCGCCATTTTTATTGCCTCTGGCCTCGTTCCAAAGACAACCATAATATTTAATTTTCCCATTAAATCCCCCTATAACCTATACAAAATCAATATAATATTGACATATAAAACTTTACATAAACACTTTATTTTTCCAAACAAAATAGATAAAACTATTTATCTTTTAAAAAAAGCACTAAAGGGTATACTCTTATCATTGGTCTTCTTAAGTAAGTTATGTAAAGTAGATAAAGAAAAAAGGTCTCAATAAAAGACAATCATAACTAATAAAATCAAGAAATTAAGACAAAAGAATCCTAAATGTAAAGCATCAAAAGATAGTAATATTAGAAACCATTTTAATCTTTACTTCCCAATTTAAAAAATAGACTATTTGATAAATAAAAAAACTGCAGGACAAAAAACGCTTTGCTAATAAAAGTGCTTTTGAATCCAGCAGTATTGCTAACTTATATATTTCATAATAACTTCTCCCCATTTTAAAGAGCGTCCCCTTTACTTACGCTCTATCCCTATCTTATAAACTGAAACATCGGAATGACATACCTATCCAACATCATGTAGCAATAAACACAGATAAGTTGCATTTAACCCCCTTCCCCAAAGGGATTAAAGATGACTAACAAGGCTGCTCCAAATTACTAGTACCAATGTTTCATATTCATATAGATGGTATAATTATAGCATGTTATTTTTTTTTTTCAACCTTTTTCAATTTTTTATTATTTTAATTATTTTGTAATTATTTTAAAAGGTATCTCTAATTAACTATTCCTACTTAATATATATTTAAGAGGTATTTATATATCTTACTAAATTTTCAATTAATCAAACATTTATCCTTCAACCTACTTGGTATATAGTCAAAACCACTCGTTCTCTATACTCCCCGCTCCCGAAAAAAGTTAGACAAATAATTTAAGTAAAGGATTTAGTCCTGTATTGCACAGGACTAAGTCCTTTTCTACCATTGTCAAGTATATCAAAGTATTTGCCGAAAAATAGTTTGAGTTCCATAGTCAAACTAAGGAAATTGTCTTTTTTAACTATAATTCAGTGTAAAAAGTGTACACTAAACCAACACCTTATCTGATGATTTTTTTGATAAGGCGTTACAATAATATGGCATAAACAATTTTACCGATTTTGGGTAGAAGTATAATCGTAAAGTTTGTTATGCGTTATGAGGTAATACATTGTTCTAATAAGACGATGTATAGAGGCAATCGTGTGTGGTTTGGTTGAAGTCACTTGCGATTGTCTTTTCCGTTTCTCATAGAAGTCTGCGATATGACAAAGATTGGTGTGGCTAGCTGAAGCTATGTTATGAATGCACTTAAAGAGAATATTTCTGGTATAGGGATTCCCACGTTTGGTAATATGTCCTTGGCTAGAAAGTTTCAGTTTTATCTTAATACGTTTGTTGTTGTAATAATCAATATGGTCTACAATAGCTTGTTTCAAGTTCGGTGACGTTGAAAGATTATAAGCAATAATTTCACTGTTGAAACCATCTAAAACTGGTGATAAATAAAGCTTTTGAGTGCTTGCTGGGATGGCAAATCCTGTCACGTCCGTATAGCACTTTGCCATTGGTTTTGAAGCTTCAAACTGGCGTTGAATCAAGGTTATCGGCTTTCTTACCAATATCTCCTTTGTGAGAAGAATACTTGCGTTTACAGCAAATTCTAGCCATTAAACCAAGTACGCTCATCAACCGCTGCACCTCTTATGATTGACCCCAAAAACACGATTTCGTAATTTAAAAGTCATTCGACGATGGCCGTAATTTCCTTTATGCTCAGTAAAAATAGCTTGAATTTCAGCTTTAACATCATAATCCTTATCGCTTTGATCTAGCTAATTTAAGTGGTAATAATAGGTTGAACGGGCAAGCTTAATAATCTTTAGAAGCATGTCTAAAGAAAACTCAGTTACCAATCCTCGGACAATTTCCGTTTTTCTTCCCTCAATCGGAGTACTCTCATTTTTTAGAACCGCATTTTCTGCTTTAATTCAGGAGAATAGTAACAATTCTTTCCTTTTTTGGCGATTTCTATTCCGTAGCGATCAATCAATTTAATCAGGTACTTAAGATTAGAAATATTTATCCCAAATTGATTTAAAAGTCGCTTAAAGCTTTCCCCCTTGCTTTCTCAGTTCATAGATAAGAACTTTATCCTCATAATTTCATAATAAAAACACCCCAAGAGTTAGATTTTTTCTGTCTAACTTCTGGGGTGCAGGTCATATCACCAGCGGTTTGTTCTTCGACTGAATGTCTATGCTAACGACCAAGGCCTAACAAATTGTTTTCCTTCAGCACTACCTTTGCTAGCTGGTCTTATCGAGACTACTTTCTTTTATTCTTCTCACCCGTAAACGAATCATAATCCTCACAAAGACTGAGCTGCTATCACGTCTTCTTATTATTGATTACGAATATATTCTTCAATTTGCTCCTAATCCCGAACCACCGTATCAACATAAAAAATTTGACACCAAAATTTGCGATTCCCATATTTATACCTGAAATTAGCATATCACTCGAATATTATTAAGCTACTCTTTTTACGTATCCCATAAAAGAGGAAATGCCTAGTTTTGCTGGTATACTGACCTACATATAAGTATGGTTTGGGCAAGAGCCCACTTCGTATATTTCTACACCGTATTGCCAATATAATAAACGTAAGATTCGAGCTATACTTGCTTTGAACTTACCATAAATTATTTGACGTTTATATTGAGATGCAAGGGAACACGATACTCACTATTTCATTAGCAACCTTTTTTGATACATCTCTAAAAACCTTTTAACCCCACCACCAGAGCTATTAGTTTTCTAGAGCTTGAATTGTCAAATTAAGTGCATACTTTCCCCATAGAATACTTCATAAGGTGTTTTCCAGTTAAGACATTTTCGTGGCCTATTATTAAGTTTGTTCTCCCATAGCTGAATAGTCTGATCATTAACCAATGTTAGATCACTACCCTTTGGAAAATATTCTCTAAATAATCCATTCGTGTTCTCATTGGTTCCTCGTTGCCATGGAGCATGAGGGTCAGGAAAATAGACTTCAATGTTCAATTGATCACTCAATTTCTGATGATACGTGAATTCTTTCCCTCTATCAGGAGTTACTGTATACTTCGTCAAGGGTTCTAACAGTTTTACCATAGCTTCTATTACCAACTTGCTTTTCTTAACAGCTACCTTTTTGATTTTTAGAAAACGAGAATAACGGTCTGTTAGAGTAACTAAACAAGCTTTTCCAGTTTTACCTGCAACAGTATCGGCTTCCCAATCTCCTATTCTAGTTCGATTATTAGCCTCTTCTGGTCTTTCGTGAATTGTATGAGAAATGGATATTTTCCCTCTATTTTCAACATGACCTTTAGTATGACGTGTTTTCCCACGATGACGAAGTTTACGAATGACACCACGAGCACCATGAGATAATGAGTTATCCTCAAAATGTCCTCGATAAATGGCTCTATAGATTGTTTGATAACTAACAACAGTTTTCCCATACTCTAAGCGCAACCGACCTTCTATTTCTTCAGGAGACCATTGGTAATCGAGAAATAGATGTTTGATGGTATTGCTTAAATTGTGATCTATTTCAAGCATCCGTTTCCGCCCACAGTGTGATTTGGCATTATGGTACGATTCCTGTGCATGATTTGGAGAATAAGCTCCTGATTTTGTATGGCGCTTCCACTCACGACTAATACTAGATGGATGACGATGAAGTAACTTAGCAATTTGAGAAAAATTTAGGCCTTGCGTACGGTAAATGAGAATACTTTCACGCTCGTCTATGGTAAAATGATGGTAGCTCATAAGATTTCCTTTCGTAACTAGTTCGTTCAATTCTATTTTACTAGAAAATCTTATGAGTTTTTATTGTGCACTTATATTGTATATTCAAGAGACAAAAAAACAGAATTTATATTAAAATTCTGTTTTTTGGAACTAATTTTATTCGTTAAGCTTCTACAGCTGCTTTGAGGGCATCTACCTTGTCCAATTTTTCCCATGGAAGATCGACGTCCGTACGTCCCATGTGACCATAGGCCGCTGTTTGACGATAGATAGGACGTTTAAGATCAAGCATTTGAATGATACCTGCTGGACGCAAGTCAAAGAGATCGCGGACAGCAGCTTCAAGTTTGCTTTCAGCAACTGTCGCCGTTCCGAAAGTATCAACACGGACAGACACAGGGTTAGCAACACCGATAGCATAAGCCAATTGTACTTCTGCTTTCTTAGCAAGACCAGCAGCTACGATATTTTTGGCAATGTAGCGAGCTGCATATGAAGCTGAACGGTCAACCTTAGTGGCATCCTTACCAGAGAAGGCACCACCACCATGTCTTGAGTAACCACCATAAGTATCAACAATGATCTTACGACCAGTCAAACCAGAGTCTCCTTGAGGTCCTCCGATAACAAAACGACCTGTTGGGTTGATAAAGAATTTAGTCTCATCATCCAAGTATTCGGCTGGAATAACTGCCTTAATGACTTTTTCAATAACGTCTTGACGAATTTGGTCGTTAGTCGCTTCAGGATCGTGTTGTGTTGAAATAACAACTGTATCAACGCGTGCTGGTTGGTCATTCTCATCATACTCAACGGTAACCTGAGATTTAGCATCTGGACGAAGGTATGAAATCTCACCAGATTTACGCAAATCTGCCAATTTTTTAACCAATTTATGTGAGAGGCTAACTGGAAGTGGCATAAACTCAGGAGTTTCGTCAATAGCAAAACCAAACATCAAACCTTGGTCACCAGCTCCGATAAGATCAAGTGGATCTTGATCACCAGTTCCACGAACTTCAAGTGCTTCATTGACACCTTGAGCAATATCTGGAGATTGTTCAATCAATGATGGGTGAACCCCAACAGATTCTGCCGCAAAGCCGTATTCTGCATTGTTATAACCAATTTCAGCGATAGTATCACGAACCACACGGTTAATATCTACATAAGCTGTTGTAGAAACTTCACCGAAAACATGGACAGAACCAGTGTAGACAGCTGTTTCTGCTGCAACGTGTGCATCTGGATCCTCTGCTAAAATCGCATCAAGAATGGCATCTGAAATTTGGTCTGCAATTTTATCTGGATGCCCCTCAGATACTGATTCAGACGTGAAAAGTTTACGTTCTGACATATAAAATGTCCCCCTTTTAATATGAAAAATAGTATTAGACAGCACGGATTTAACCGTCTCCTAATAGGTAAAACGCTATACTCCTAATGGAGCTAGACGCCGTTAAAAAGTTACAAAGAACCAACAGCCAACTCTAGAATGACTGTTGCCTTATCGGGACTTAATAACTACCTTCCATTATATCATGTTTTTTCAGTCTAGTCATATAGTTATTTATTATCAAGCCTTATCAATAAGTTATAGTGAGCATTTTGCCATCATTTGTATTATACTTAGGATATGAAAACTTATGAACACGTTTATGACATCTTATCGAAGAGTCCTGACTTTGTGACGGGAGAGAGCTTGGCTAAAAGCCTTGGTGTCTCACGGACAGCCATTTGGAAGGCAATTCAAACACTTCAAGAACAAGGAATTGACATTACAAGTGTCCGCAAGAAAGGCTACTATTTAGAAAAGGGAGATATTCTTCTTCCTCAAGACATCTCTAAGCAACTCAACATTCCAGTCTACTTTAATCCAGATTCTAACTCTACCCAACTAGATGCTAAACATGGCATGGAAAAGAATAATCCGACGCCTGCACTTTACCTGGCATCAAGTCAAAAGGCAGCCAAAGGACGATTTGAACGTCACTTCTTTACCAGTCCACAAGGTGGTATCTACATGAGTATCCACTTAAAGCCCAACTGTCATTTTGAGGAGTTACCACCTTATACGATGATGGCGGCAGCTGCTATTGTCAAAGCTATCCAGCGTCTAACTGGCATCAATACAGAAATCAAATGGGTTAATGACATCTATCTCAACAACAAAAAAATGGCTGGTATCCTTACCGAAGCCATTAGTTCTATCGAATCTGGTCGCATCACAGATGTCATTATCGGGGTTGGGCTTAACTTCTCAATCAGTGATTTTCCTGAAGAGTTAGCTAATAAAGCTACTAGTCTTTTTACTTCTGAAAAACCAAGCATTACTCGAAACCAGCTCATTTCAGAAATTTGGAGACTCTTTTTAACCATTCCTACTAGCGATTTGGTCAAGGTCTATAAAGAAAAGTCCCTCGTTTTAGACAAACAAGTGACCTTTGAACAAGCTGGAAAGACTTATACTGGTGTTGCCAAGGAAATTGGCGATAAGGGCCAACTTCTCGTTCTTACTGATGATGGTCGGGAAAAATGGTTGACCGCTGGCGAAGTGAGCCTTACTTCTTGGTAGACTTGTCGGCTGCACGCGCAATGCGTGAAACAACGTAGGTTGTCCAAAGACGACGAAACAGTAAATACCCAAAAAAGGCTGTAAAAAAGTAATAGCCGTGTTGTAAACTGTAATTAAAACAAACCGTTTCAAAAATAGTTTCAAGCGTTATAAACAAAATTTGTTGAATCATAAGATTATTATATCAATAGATAGAGCCTAGGACAAGCAGTCTAGGCTCTTTTCATTTTTACACGGATGGACCTTCCAATTATTAGCTTCAGAAATCTATCAAATTACACTTGACTATCTCGCCATCTAACTTACTGGGATTGGACCTAAAAAGGTCCACTGAACAGCCTCGCTTTTGGGTTTCTTGGCTCGGACCTAAAAAGGTCCACTGGACCTTCCTCGCTTTCTTATTTCTAGGCTCGGACCTAAAAAGGTCCACTGGACCTTTTTAGTCCTCTATTTCTACTACATCAGAGAGAAAGTCGAGTTCTTGAGGGATATACTCTTCGCGATCTTCTTTTTCCAATTCTTCTTTGGATTTGAGACTTCGTGCAAATTCTGTTCGGAGTTTTTCAAATTCTGCTTTTGGAACAGCCATAATATTAGGTGAGAAACCGGCAGCTGAACTCATGATATTGCCAAACATATCATTGAGATCACTGCGTTTCATGACCTGTTCAGCATTAAAAGCGGCATTAAATGCCAGGATAGCATTTTCCTGATTGGCCAGTACAGGCTCGGAGCCATTCAAAAGTGCCCTATTTTGTGGGCTAATAGAATCCAAGATTTCAGGCCAAGTTGCCTTTAGGGCATCCAGACACTGGCGTGATTTCTGCGGATTTTCCATGGTTTCACGCATAATAGTAAGAATCTTTTCACGATCCACCTTGTACTGATAAGCAGGTTTGGCTTTTCGAGTTGGTGCTACTTCTCCTTGGGCTTTGCCCTCTTTAAGAGCTTTACGTAGACCTTCTACCTCGCGACGAAGACTATCTAACTCTTCTTGCAAATTCCCCGGAATTTCTTGTGAAGCCTGAGTATGAGTCTCTGACAATTTTATAGTCAGCATTTCCGCATAGATTTTAGGATGTGTTCCAGTTTTAATTTCTGGCAAGGCACTTGTAACCAAGTCAATCAATTGGAAAAGTCGGTCTTGCTCCAGAGAAAGATTCTCTTCAAAAAGGGGACTATGGTGACTGTTCTCTCCGCCCGCTTTGACAATCAAAAGATCACGGAAATACTCCAAGAGATCCGTCGCAAAACGGCTCATAGACTTGCCATTATCAAAAAGAGTTTCAAGATTTGATAAAGCTTGCGTAGTCTCTTGATTGCGAACGTTAGCGACAAAACTGTCTAGGGCTGTTAAACCAATAGAACCTGTGATTTCTTCAGCTACGGCTTGGCTGACATGATTGTCCGGAGACAGACTCAGTGCTTGGTCTAAGATTGACAAAGCATCACGCATACCACCTTCCGCACGACGAGCAATAATGGTCAAAGCCTCATCATCAAAGGTTAATCCTTCTTTTTCCAGAATTGAAGCCAAATGTTCTTTAATAGCTCCCTGCTTGATCGATTTAAACTCAAAACGTTGAACACGAGAGAGGATGGTTGCTGGAATCTTATGTAATTCAGTGGTCGCCAGGATAAAGACCACATTTTCAGTTGGTTCTTCCAAAGTCTTCAAAAGAGCATTGAAGGCACCTGTCGAAAGCATGTGAACCTCGTCGATAATATAGACCTTGTAAGTCGCACGACTTGGAGCATAGGTCGACTTATCACGAATCTCACGAATCTCATCCACACCGTTGTTGGAAGCCGCATCAATCTCGATAACATCTTCGAGACTTCCGTTAGTAATATCGCGACAAATATCGCAGTGATTACAAGGCTCACCATCAACTTGATTAGGACAGTTCATAGCCTTGGCAAAGATTTTCGCCGCACTGGTTTTACCGGTACCACGTGGCCCAGAAAAGAGATAGGCATGGCTGATTTTCCCTGACTCTACCGCCTGTCTGAGCGTGGTTGAAATCACTTTTTGACCAACCATTTCACCAAAGGTCTGACTACGGTATTTACGATATAAGGCTTGATACATTAGTTTACCTCAAACATTCCAAATGTAAGCTCGGTTTTCTCGAGTAGAATTTTGATAAACGCTTCCAGATAATCTTGGTCTACGTCGTTATAGTCTCCTACTTGGTGAGAATCCAAATCGAGAACACCAACTAATTTGCCATCTTTGACCATTGGTACAACAATTTCACTTCGAGCAGCGGAATCACAAGCAATGTAATTGGCGTGTTTGGTGACATCTTCGACAATTAGGGTTCTATTTTCTGCTGCAGACTGGCCACAAACACCCTTACCTAGGGCAATTCGAACACAAGAAACATTACCTTGGAAAGGGCCAAGGATTAACTCATTCTTGACATTATCCATCAGGTAGAAGCCTGTGAACACAGAATTTGGTAGGGTTGTATTCAAGAGAGCTGAGGCATTAGAAAAGTTGGCCATAGCATTGTCTTCATTGGCAAAAAGCACCTTAGCCTGTGCTAGCATTAATTCATAGGCTGATTTTTTTTCTTCGTTAGTCATAACTACCATTATAGCAAAGATAGGTTCTTAAAACTAAGATTGACCTACCTTTTCTCCTTCCCTTTCATTTAAAAATAATTCAAGATCTTGAACGACATTTTTAGGATATTCTGGACTAGAAATCTGATAAAACTTAACAGTCATTCGATTTCTGAACCAGGTTAATTGACGTTTAGCAAATCGACGCGTATTTTGCTTGAGTTTTTCCAAGGCTTCGTCCAAGCTCTGGTTCCCAGCAAAATAAGGAAACAACTCCTTGTAGCCTATACCACGAGCTGACTGGGCATTAGGATAATTTTCGTACAGCCACATGGCCTCTTCCAAGAGACCATGTTCAACCATCTTGTCTACTCGTGTATTGATGCGGTCATAGATCAAGGAACGTTTATCATCTAATCCGATAAGAAAGGGATCATAAGTCGTCTCAGTATTTTCAAGATTCTCCGAAAAACGATGAAGTTCAAGTGCTCTAATGGCACGACGACGGTTAATCTCTTTAATCTCAATACCTAAGCGATCAATTTTTTCAAAAAGTTCCTGATCAGATAATTGCTCTAATTCCGAGCGATAGGCTAAAACCTGCTCCTGATCTACCTGTCCCCCTAGGTGATACCCTTCTAGGAGACTTTGTAAATAGAGACCTGTTCCTCCTACTATAATAGGCAGCTTGCCACGACTAACAATGTCAGAAATGGCAACCTCTGCCTCTATCACAAAATCATAGGCTGAATAGGACTCATCAACATCGCGAACATCAATCAGATGATGCACTGCTGCTGCCTGCTCTTCAGGAGTGGCCTTGGCGGTTCCTATATTCAATTGTCGGTAAACCTGCTGGCTATCTCCTGAAATAATTTCGCCATTAAAACGCTTGGCCAATTCAATTCCAAGCGCTGTTTTTCCTACAGCAGTAGGACCAGCTACTACAATAAGTTTGGTTTTCATAATGTTTTCACTTGCTATTCTAGATATTTTTTTAGATAATATAAGCATATTATAACATATACGGAGGATAGTCTCATGGCTAAAAAACATTCATTTGCTAAAGGTCTTGCTACTGGCGTTCTTGGAACTGCTGCTACCGTTGCAGGTGCCGTTTTCGCAGTTAAAAAGACAATTATCGAACCAGAAGAAAAGAAATTGGCTTTCATCGAAGAAAATCGTAAAAAAGCAGCTCGCCGTCGTGTAAGTCGCTAATAATGAGAACCAGGGAAACCTGGTTTTTTACTGTTATTTTTAACTCTTCATCTATGACTAGGAACAGAGCCAAATTGAAAAGAAAAGAAAAAATATAATATCATTACATTTGTGAACTGCACCCCAAAAGTTAGACAGAAAAAAATTAACTTTTGAGGTGTTTTTCTTATGAAATTAACTTATGGGGACAATGTTCTGGTCTATGAATTTAGAAATCAAGAAAAAATTAGACGAACTTTCAAATAAATTTGGAATAATCGTTTACAAACATAGGTACATACTTAAATTGATTAATCGTTACGAAATAGAGAGCATCAAAAAAGGAAAGAATCATTGATACCTTGGTTTGGTTGTTAACCTAGTCGATTGTTTTAGTAGTTGTAATTGCGAAACCTTGATCAACAACTTCAACTTCTGCTTCTGGAGTATTGCCAGATTGCAAATCTGACTCTTCTGGAGTTGTACCGAAAACGGTAGAACCCAATGAACCATTTGGCACCAAAGTCAAATGACCATCTGAATAGAATTCGCCAATTGCTCCTTTGTCATTTCGATATTGTTATCTTGTTCCATAATTTCCTCCCACCTAGTCCCCTAGTTGTACACCGTCAGAGCCACGAATGAGGTAGCTATCCCCTTCTAGTCTCATCTGAAATACTACGTTACAAGCCACGCTAGTATTGTTTATTTAGGGCTTAAATTAGCCCTATGCGCTGACGAGGTATCGAACCCCAAAGCCCTTTGGCTAGCACGGCTATCAGCGCATAAGAAAAAGCCGTATTGCTACGACTTCAATTATTTATTAAGCATACCTTACTTCGACGTTTTCCATCAATTTTGGCAGTGTAACGCCGTCCAGTTTCAGTTCTATGAGCTCATCAAACGACTTTACGATTATCTCCTTGCCATCGTAAACAACAACTATGTTATTTTCTGATTCAGGAAGAATGCTAACAGTTTTACCATCAACTTCAAAATCTGCATCCCAAAGATATTCGCAAAGTTGTTTTAATTCCTTTAGGTTTTGACTATAAGACATCGCCATTCTCACTCCTCTCTTCATCAGTTAACTTCCTGGTTGTTCTCTTCTTGGCTTTTGATTTACTAGGTTCGTGGTACTCAATATCGTGAGCGTATTCCCTGTTTTTTCAAAATGAATGTTTATCTGGTTATCTGTGATTCGTGAAGTGAATATCCTTATACCTCATACCATCATAGTTATAGAAAGAACACCCAAGAATATCACCGTTCTAAGCATTGTGTTGAATCACCTTTCTCGCCTCCCCGACAGGGTGCGGAGTTCCATTGATTACTTCATCCACTTGTACAATACCATTTTCATTAATTTTATGCAATTTCTCTTTGTCCAAATACACTTCAGCAACTGCACAATGACAATATGGGGGCATAGGCGGGGCATTTAGTCCGCTATCAATCTTGTCAATTGGAACAGGTTCCTTCTCGGTATCACGGCCAACCTGTTTACAATAATCGCAAGCTCTTGAATCTGGCATGAGTTTGAAATACTCAAAACCGTTTTCTTTCATAATATCTTTCTGCGCCAAAGTTTGAACTCTAGCATGTTCCGTGATACCTAAACGCTCTGCATTAGTACGGAGCACATCCATGTGTTTTCTAATGCGTCTCGCAATCGTTAAGCCGTTATTTCCACGAATTAAAGCCCTCGTTACCTCAGTTCTAACAAGTTGCCATAGCTGAGCATTTCTACCCCAGATACGCTCTGACCATTTAGCACCTTCAAAATTAGCGTCAACGACCGTCGTCATGTACTTTTCAAGCATTTCCTTGTTAAGCACCGTCTGGTCAAGTAGGCTTCCTCTTGCAATCTCGCTCTTGTATCCATTCGTCAGATAATCGTTAGTTAATTGACGTTCGCCTTCGGACAAAGCCAATAGCTCAACTTCTAACTCTTGGATAAGAAGCTCTTGACGACCAACAGACATAGAGAAGTTGTAGTCTCGAAGCTCCTTGTTTGCCTCTGGACTAAAATCTTTGTCAGCTACATACTGTTTAGCTTATAGGTAAAACTGGCATACGTTTCGCCGAATGTTTAGGTTTGACGGTGGATGATGTTGATCACGATGCAGGCATGGTGTCCATCAATAAACAAGGGACTATAAAAATGATTCTGGTTTCATGCCTACGAAAACAAAAAGCAGTATCAGAAAAATACCAGTAAACGATGATTTTATAGAGTTCGTCCACTGGCTTCCACCAACCAAGGATGGCAGGCTACTACTTCCTTATCAAATAACGCCATAAATAAGTAAATAAACCCCTACGGAAAATCGTAGGGCGTGAGGTACGTATCCACTCCTTAAGTCATACTTATGCTAGTTACTTAATTGCTCATGATGTGGATTTAATTTCTGTGTCGCAAGCCTTAGAGCATGAAAATCTCAACATCACCTTGGAAGTCTACGCCCACCAATTACAAGAGCAGAGATCCGGAAATGACGAAAAGATAAAACAAATGTGGACAAAACGCTTTAAAACCACATGGTTAAAGGCTTAAAAATGTCCCCTGCCGGAATCGAACCAGCAACGACTCCTTAGGAGGGAGTTGTTATATCCATTTAACTAAGAGGACTTATGAAAAAATCTGCCACGAGGACAGATTTTTTATGTGAAATCTGTAAATTATTTACGGATTTCTTTGATACGTGCAGCTTTACCTTGCAAAGCACGCAAGTAGTAAAGTTTAGCACGGCGGACTTTACCGTAGCGTACAACTTCAATCTTTTCAACACGTGGAGTGTGGATTGGGAAAGTACGTTCTACACCGATACCGCTTGAAATTTTACGAACTGTGTACATTTCTGAGATCCCTTGACCTTTGCGTGAAATAACTACACCTTCAAAGATCTGGATACGTTCGCGAGTTCCTTCGACAACTTTCGCGTGAACGCGAACTGTGTCACCAGGACGGAATGATGGGATGTCAGTACGAAGTTGACCTTCTGTCAAACTTTGGATCAATGGATTCATTTTTATATACTCCTATCTTACTAATCTTAAGAGCAACCTCTGTGTCTCAGCGGATTAGCCGTTATTTTTGTGTGTCCATTACACACTCTTAGTATCTTATCAAAAAATTATCAGGATGTCTAGTATCTTATTGCATTTCTAGCATTTTTTGTTGTCCGTAAATGCTCGTCTTATGATTGATGAGATAAGCAAAAGCCATGACAATCGCATAAGGGAGTGCATTAGCGGGACCAAAGACTTCAACGCCAATGAAAATAGGTGCTAAAAGGGTATTGGTACTGCTACCAAAGACAGACAGATAGCCAAGACCTGCTACAAGTGGAATTGGAAGTCCTAGAACTGGTGCTAGAACAGCACCAAGACTGGCTCCGATAGCAAACAAAGGAGTTACTTCTCCTCCTTGGAAACCAAGAGATAGGGTAAAGACGGTCAAGAGCAATTTCAAGAGCCAATCCAATGGATAAATGGTCCCACCACCAACACTTAAAGCAATCAAATTCGTTCCAAGACCGGTATAGCGTCCCTTCCACAAAATCAAAAGAAGACAGGTTAAGACGACACTACCAAAGAGAACACGATAATAAGGATTCGGGAGCAGACTTGCTACTTTCTTTTTAGCTAGTGACAAGAGATAAGCAAAGAGATTTCCTGCTAGACCAAAGGCCAGACCTAAAAGAGCTAATTTCATAAACGTCCCAAGGTCAATAGTCAAACTTTCAGATACAAAGTGGCTAAATTTTTCAAGACCTAAGAGATGGCTTGTCGTACTAGCCACAAAAGATGCAATAAGAGTCGGTACCAAGATTGGCAGACTTAACTGTCCTAGGGTCAAGACCTCAAGCGCAAAGAAGGTCGCGGCGATTGGTGTTTGGAAGAGTCCTCCAAAACCAGCTGCCATACCCATGGTCAAGAAAATACGTGAAGCATTCGGGAGCTTAAAATAGCGACTAAAAGCATGAGAGACTGTGGCCCCCAGTTGTACAGCAACTCCCTCACGACCTGCAGAACCCCCGAAAAGGTGGGTCAGCCATGTGGTTACAGTCACTAATGGAATTAACCTTAGGGGGACTTGATCCTCCTCATTATGTCCAACTTTGAAAATCAAGCCCATTCCCTGTGCTGCCTTACCCGCAAACTTTTGATAAAGGTAAACTATCAAAAGACCTGCTAAAGGAAGTGCCGGGACTAGATAAAAGAGATGGTGGTCACGAAATTCCGAGAGTCCTATCAGCACGCGCCCAAAAACAGCATCAATCAGTCCAACAAGCACCCCCAACAAGATTGCATAAAGACTTAACGTTACTAAATGTAAGTAAGAAAGACCTTGACTATCACTTAATTGTCTTACTTTCATCCTAGTTGCCTGCTTTTCTTCTAGCTTACTTGCTTGATAAGTACGTGAATGCTTCATAATATCCGCAAAACTAGCGACGATAGCTTCTTTATATTCAGGATTAAGGACACTAGCGCCTACCTTGTCTAGCAGGGCCTGCTCTCGTTCGGGATCATAAATCGCCTTTCCAGTGCGTTGTTTATAAGCACTTACTCGAGTTACCAATTTCATACGTTCTTCCAACAAAGCCACGATCTCATTATCAACGGTGTCAATCTGTTGGCGAATCTCATTTAAGTCCATACTGACCTCCTTTTTTCTCTCCATTATAACAAAAATGACCTGAGGACAAAAGAGCCTCAAGCCATTGAATTGCTTATAAAAAGAGTTTTCTTACCTGACTGATATTACTTTCATTAACAACTAGATACAGGGTTGCTCCTGCTTTTAGACGTGTGTCTCCATGAACAACTTCAGACTGGTCTTGAAAAATCTGAGTAGAAATCAAAACTCCATCAGGTAAGGTTAAATCCTTAACCAATCGACCAGCTAGACTATCTGTAACCGGTAAGTCAATCATCGTCGGTATATTATCAACTTGCTCTGGTTTGTGAGCTATTAGATTGTGAAGCATGGCTTCATAGACAGGTTCTCCTCCCATGAAATCCATGACTAGATAGGCAATCAGGGTCACGACACCAATTGTCATCAATTGGTGAAGGTCACCCACCATCTCAGTCACTAAAATCATAGCAGTTAGCGGTGCCTTAGATACCGCACCGAAATAACCAGCCATACCAAGAATGATAAAAATAGGGAACTGACTGACTTGTAAGAATCCTAGATTTTCAAAAGCTGCCGCAAATACACTACCAGAAAGAGCACCTAGGGTCAAAATCGGCAAGAAAATCCCACCAGGAAAACCTGAACCAAAGGACAACATACTCCAAACAAAGCGAATAGCCAAATAGAGGATAGCCACAGCTAGAGCAGGATGTAAACCATTTAGAGCAAGAATCAATTCATTCCCACCACCTAAAAGATGTGGAAAATAGAGACCAATAGGAATGATAAACAGAACTGCCAAGAGGCCATGAAAATGAGATGGCAAGTGGAAGATTTTCCCTAACCCTTGGTAGGCCTTACCAATACGTAAGACAACCCACTCATAACCGTATCCAAGCACACCTAGAAAAATCCCCAAAACAATAAGAATCCAATAATCTTTCAAAGGAAATACGGGTAATTTTTCTGTCATAGCAAGGACCGGTACCTGGCCAAAGATGCGTAGAGAAACAGCATTGGCCACTAAAGATGCTGTTAAAGCAGTCACCCAAACATGACGAGAGAAATGATGATAGACTTCTTCGACGACAAACAAAAGACCAGCAATTGGGGCATTGAAGGCAGCAGATAACCCTGCTGCTGCTCCTGCAGCAATCAAGACACGCTTCTCACGCGCAGAGAGCTTAAGTCCCTTGGCTAATCCCTTAGCAGTCATAGCACCTAATTGAATACTAGGTCCCTCACGTCCCAACATCAGTCCCATTGAAATCCCAAGGACTCCACCTAGGAATTTACGCCATAAAACTGACCACCAAGACGGATGTAAGAGCCCCATCAGTTCACCTTCAACATGGGGAATCCCTGAGCCCTTTATGTCTTTTTCCTGCTTAATAAGGTAACCAATAAAAAGGGCAATCAAGAGATTAACAAGTACAATTCCCAGAATCAGAAGTGGATTACGAAGGGCGTCTTCGTAAATAGCTACAGAAAATGCGGCCCCTTTGGCAATTAACCAACGAAAAAGACTGACCACTGCTCCTGCTGTCACCCCCACTAAAAGCCCTCGCCAAACGGACCAAAGGAGATGTTGAGATTGCGTCCTAAAATCTCTTTCTATTTCATTCATAAAAACTCCATTTCTGACTACAATAAAAGCAGACTTTACTCTGCTTTTTTCTTATGCTAATGCTTCTGAAACTTTTTCAGCGAAAGCTTCGAGGTTTTCGATATCTTCATCTTCAGCAGAAAGGTCAACCTTGACGCTATCAGCACCCTTAGTCGCCCCTGTGAATGTGAATTGATTTTCAAACTCATCTACTGAATGACAGAAATAATCGTAGAAGGTATCTCCTGAACCTACAACACCAAAGATTTTACCTGACAAGTCGAGGTCAGCCAAATCTTCGTAAAAGTCAACGATTTCATCTGGCAGCTCACCATCACCATAAGTGTAAGTCGCTACGATACAGATGTCCGCATCTTCAAAATCAGCGGCATCAACCGTTGTACACTCGTCTACATCTACAGTGTGACCTAATTCTTCCAATTTTTTGGCAACGATATCTGCGATTTCTTCCGTGTTACCGGTCATACTGGCATAAACGATTTTTGCTAAAGCCATAATGTCCTCCAAAATAATAAATTAGCTATATTATATCATATTTCTTCAGAAAATAAATGACCTAATAACTCAAAAAAACTGCCCTGATTGGTAGTTTTAAATTGACATTAATTCTTCTTTTTAGACTTTTCTTAGGTGAGTACGGACGCTAGCGACTTCCTTCGGAATTCCATAGCTAAGTTTTGAGCCTAATGTCTCAAAACTTCCGAGTGCCTAAAGCTTTTAAACTTTAGGCACTTTTCTCACAACGAAAAGTCTTGTCTACAGCTCGCTCTGAAATTATTAAAGGAACTATCTCATTTCATCTACAGGAATTAGTCTATGTTTTGATAGCCAAGTCACTTGTTAGAGGAAACTAAAACTGCCCATCAGGACAGTTTTAGATTTTGTAAGAGTTCAAAGTGTCGATAGACTAGCCATAAGCCAAGACCAACTATCAGAATGAGAATCACTGCTCTCATGAGACCTCTAAGAAAAGTCAAGAGCCAAGTAAGAAGCATAGAGGTGATTAGCCAACTCCAACCAGAGGCCCCGTATAGGGTTTGAATACTCTGTATGGAATGACTGGTCAGCGTTTTTACCCAATTGGGAATATAAATCCAAATGCCATCACCTGATAGGCCCAAACGATTGGCAATCATGGTTCCTGTTGTTTGCAACCAAGTAAAGACCCCAGCATTGAAAAGAAAAAGGAAGGTTTGCATGGGGTAACGTCTAGCAAGGCGTTTCAAATAGCGCATGACAGCCCCTCCTTAATTCGCATAGAGAGCATGAACCGTATCAATATCCACCTGTTGAATCCCGTAATAAGATCCAGCTGATTGCATAACGGATGTCTTAGAGTCATCATGGTCTAAGCCAATGGCATGACCCAATTCGTGTTCAGCCGTATTCACAATACGCTTGTGAGTATAACCAAAATCACTATTCAAGAGGAAATAACGGTTCAACTTCACATCTACATGAGTGATGCGATTGGTCAAAACATTGGTTTGAGTGTCTGCTAAACCTGCTGCCTGTGAATTCGCATCGGAATAGTCAGTCGCAACAATGTCAGCTGTTGAAGCATCATCAGTTAAAGTAAAGATGAAAGCACCCGTGTTATTCCAGTTGGTGATAGCCTCCTTATAGGCAGCTACCAAGGTTTCATCGGTAGACTGAATATAGATGCTGGCAGTATTTTGCGCCCATCTAGCTCCATTAGACTCTGGAATGGTATCTGTTGTTGATAGGTTAGAGACAACTTTCTCAACGTCACTAGTACTGGTACCACTAAAACCTAGCTCTACTTGATGAAAGGCTTGATTAATGTTTGTGGCTAAGGTACTTGAAGAATTATTGGCATAGTAGACGAGTCCATAACCAATAAGGGCTAGGACTAGGGCAAGTTTAAATATAGCCCAAATAAGATTCCAAATAAATTGTAAAAGAAGTTTGGGAATATAGAAGATTACTCTGAATAATTTTTTCATTATTGAGCCTCCTTTTCGAAACTTCCCCTAGTATATCAAGCTCTAATAGTTCTGACAAGCAAAAAATACCACTTTAAGCTTTTATCATCTCTTTGATAAGATGTTACAAACTTGACCTATTAAGACAAACGTTCTTCTTTAACGTAATCAATAGGTAACCATTCTAAGTAGGCTTCTAGTTGTTTTTCCCAATAATACCACTCATGTCTTCCATGGTCTGTGCTGTAGTCAATGTCTAAACCAAGGGCCTTCAAATCAGCTACTGCTTTGTTTTGAGATTCAAAAAGGAAATCTTCAAGGCCACACCAGGCAAAGAATTTAGTTTTCTTGTTATGTTGTTTGGCTAGGTTAACCAGTTTATGCTGCTTAATATCTTTTCCTTCCAAATCACCAAAGACACCTTGCCAGTATTCCTTAGACTCACTCGTTTCGTCTGTAATCATCTCTGCTGATAATCCAAGAGCACCAGAGAAGGAACCTGCACAAGCAAAGTTATTTGTCGTTAAGGCTAGTTTGAAAGAACCATAGCCACCCATAGAAAGTCCAGCGATAAAGGTCTTTTCACGCTTCTTAGTCATACTAGGGAAGAAACGTTGCATGACTTGAGGAAGCTCCTTAGCAATGGCATCGTAATACTTAACCCCGTAATTGGTATTTGTATACCAGCCATTTTCAGAGTTAGGCATAATAACAATGAGATTAGTCTTACGAAGGAGACGCTGAATATTGGTACGGAAGGCCCAAGAATTATGATTGCCCCCCATGCCATGAAGGAGATAGAGAACTGGGATGTCCGTATCACTTTCCGTTTCAGCAATCTGATCGCGATCTGGATAGATGACATCCACTTGGCGGTATTGTCCTAGAACATCTGATGAGTATTCAATTTGAAAAAAAGCCATTTGTATTTTCCTTTCTTAATGTTAGAAAAGCTGGGACACCCCAGCTTTTGATTTTAGAACAAAGTCTTATTGAGACTTTCCTCAATGTCTATGGTGCAAACATCACGCTCACACTCTTATGTTTTAGTCAGTTATTAGCGGACTTCCATGACTACTGGAAGGATTGCAGGACGGCGTTTGGTTTGGTCAAAGAGGAACTTAGCCACATCGTCGCGGACAGCTCCTTTAAGTTCACCCCAGTCGAAGCTGTCTCCTGCCAAGTAATTTTCAACGGTAGCATTGACAATGTCAGCAGCCTCACGGAGAATGTCACGGCTCTTCTTCACATAAACGAACCCACGTGTATTCACACGCGCTTTAGAGACAATCTTACGTTCCTTCTTGTTAACAGTGATAGCTACGATAAAGATACCATCTTCAGACAAGACCTTACGGTCACGAAGGACGATATTACCTACATCACCAATGGCATTACCGTCAATCATAACATCACCAGCTGGAACAGCTCCTTCATGAAGGAAACCTTGATCTTCAGACAAGTGCATGATGTCACCGCGTTTAACGATATAAATATTTTCTGGAAGAATACCAACTTCCAAGGCTAACTCTGCATGTGCTTGAAGGTCACGGTACTCCCCTTGAATAGGGAAGAGATACTGTGGACGAAGGAGGTTAATCATCAATTGAAGTTCGCGAGCATTGGCATGTCCAGATACACGAAGGCTCTGCGTAATCATCTTAACAGTTCCCCCAGCTTTATAGATAGCGTTGTTAACACGTGCCACTACGGCTTCCTTAGCAATGCTTGGAGTTGTTACGATATAAACCAAATCTCCATCCTTGATTTGAACGTAACGGTGACGACCAACAGCCATCTTTTGAAGGCCATCGATTGGTTCACCCATACGACCATTTTCGAGGATAATCAACTCGTGGTCTTCGAACTTGTTCATGTCTTTTGGTTTAACAATAAGTTTTTCATGCTCCACAGTCAATTTTTTGAGACGAATGGCTGTGCGGACAATATTTTCTACGTCAAAACCAGTAAGAACAACACGACGTCCGTGATCAGCAGCTGAATCAAAGACTTGTTGAATACGTACCAAGTTTGAGGCAACTGCAGCAACAATAACACGTCCTTCTGCATCAGCAATAACTTGGTCAATTTCTTGGCCAACTTCTGCTTCAGAAGCTGTTTGTTCAGTACTTGTCGCATTTGCTGAGTCTGACAAGAGGGCCAAAACACCTTCACGTCCAATTTCAGCCAAACGACCTAAATCAGTTTTGTAGTAAGGACGGGCAGCTTGGTCAAACTTGAAGTCACCAGTATAGACAATATTTCCTTGGTCAGTACCAAGAACAATCCCCATTGATTCTGGAATTGAGTGAGTTGTTTTGAAGAGTGAAACCTCAGCATCCTCAAATTCGATTTCAGTTTCTGCGTCAATAACATGGAAATTATTGAATTTCTTAACGCCAGCATTCTTGACAAAAAGTTTAGCTAACTCGATTGTGAGTGACGATCCAAAGACTGGTGCTTTGACTTCTTGCAAGATATAAGGTAGGGCACCAATGGCATCAGCGTGTCCGTGAGTTAAGAAAATCCCTTGGATACGATCTCTATTTTCAATCAAGTAATCTAAGTTAGGGATGACAAAGTCAACACCTAGTTGTTCATTTTCAGGATACTTTAGACCAGCATCCAAGATAAAGATAGAGTCGTTAATCTCAACAATATAGAGGTTCTTAGCATTTTCACGTACTCCACCTAGGGCAATAATTTTAATATCGCTCATGCTTGTTTTTCTCCTTTTTAGTTTGACTCTCTTCTAGAGCCTATTTTTACAGACGGTCCAAGAAGCTGAACGTTCGTGCGAACAGTCTCCTTGTCGATTTACAGGCCACAACAAAAAGTTGCATACCCTTTAAGTATACAACTTTTTGGCTTATTTTACAATTTAGAGTCAGACTAGACTTACTCAAACATAGCGTAGTAGTCTGTGATATCCAATTGACCTTTTTCTTCCTTGGTAAGGTCTTTAATGATTTGACCATCCTTCATAACGATCAGACGATTGCCATATTTTAGGGCATCTTCCATGTGGTGGGTAATCATCAAAGCTGTTAGATGGTCACCTGTTACAAACTCATCAGTCAACTCCATGAGGGCTACACTGGTCTTAGGATCCAGGGCTGCAGTGTGCTCGTCTAAGAGCAAGAGCTCAGGACGTTTAAGTGTCGCCATCAACAGACTGAGAGCCTGACGCTGACCACCTGAAAGGAGACCTGCTGGTGTATCTAAGTGCTTTTCTAAACCATTACTGATACGTTCAATCAGACCTTGAAACTCCTCTGTGTAGAGATGAATTTGGCGTGATTTAAGCCCTCGTTTTTCACCACGGTATTTGGCAATCAAGAGGTTTTCTGCAACAGTCATACGAGGAGCTGTTCCCATTTTAGGATCTTGGAAGACTCGTGAGAGGTACTTAGCACGCTTCTCAGCAGGGAGAGCCGTAACATCCTCACCCATGATGAAAATCTGACCACTGGTCAACATGAGGGTCCCTGCAATGACATTGAAGAGGGTTGATTTTCCGGCACCATTTCCACCAAGAATGGTAATAAAGTCACCTTCTCTAATGGTAAGATTAACATGGTCCAAGATTGTTTTTTCGGTGTCAAAACCGTTATTGACCTTAACAGTCGCATCTTTGAGTTCTACAATAGCTGTCATCGTGATAAGGTCACCCCCTTAAAGAATTTTCGGCGTAGGACAGGCGAAATCAAGCAAATAGCCAAAACAATCGCACTAAAGAGTTTGAGGTAGTTCGTGTTAAAGCCAAGAGCGATAACTGCTGTCAAAAGGAACTGATAGAGGATTGAACCAATACAGATGGCAATCAAACGTTCCAACAGAGTCAAGTTAGTCGCATAGAGGACCTCACCAATAATGATGCTAGCAAGACCAATAACGATAACCCCAATCCCTTTAGAAACGTCGGCATAACCGTCCTGTTGGCTAATCAAGGCTCCTGAGAGAGCGATAATACCATTTGAGATAACAAGCCCCATCACTTCCATATTGTCTGTGTTGATACCAAAAGATTTGGCCATGTCTCTATTATCACCTGTGGCAATATAAGCTTGACCAAGGCGCGTGTTAAGAAAGGCAATCAAGGCCGTGATAACAATGGTTACCGCAATGAGACCAACAATCAAGAGGTTGTAGTCCTTGCTGAAAGGAAGCAAATCTTGGATAGTCTTGATATCTAGAAGTCCTAGGTTGGCTCTTCCCATAATCATAAGCATGACTGAGTTAAGAGAGGTCATGACCAAAATCCCTGCCAAAATAGTAGGAATCTCTCCCTTAGTATAGAGGAGACCAGTCACAAGTCCGGCACCACAGCCGGCCAAAACGGCAACCAAGGTTGCCAAGATAGGGTTCCAACCAAAGTTCATAAGGGTTACTGCTACTGCCCCACCAAGAGGGAAGGAACCTTCTGTTGTCAAATCAGGAAAATCCAAGATACGGAAAGTCATGTAAATCCCAAGACCTAGGATTCCGTATAGAAGCCCCTGATAAATAGATGAAATAATCATAAGTCCTCCTTATTTATCAGCTTTAACAGCGATGTCTGACTGTTTAAGCACATCGTCAGGGATGGTGATGTTGAGGTCTTGAGCAACTTTAAGGTTAAGCGTTGGTGTGCCATCATCGATAACATCTACAGGAACATCCTTAACTTTCTTACCTTTAAGAACCTTAACTGCACTACGAGCTGTAGCCTTTCCAAGTTCATATTGGCTTTGAGCAACTGAAGCCAAACCGCCCTCTTTCACCATCGTATCAACTGTCGTATAAACTGGAATCTTAGCCTGGTTGGCTGATGAGATTACTGTTGAAAAGGCCGAGGCAATCGTATTATCTTGAGGCGTCCAGATGGCATCTACCTTACCAGTCATGACTGACATGGTTGTATTGATTTCATTAGTTGATGGGACGGCGTACTCGACCACATTTAGACCATCTTTTTCAGCGTACTTCTTAAAGCTTTCAACCTGTGATTTGGAATTGTCCTCGCTTGAAGCGTAGAGAATACCAATCGTTTTGGCATTTGGTGTCAGTGATTTGACCAATTCTACTGTCTGCTTAATCGGCACTTGGTTTGAGGTACCAGTAACATTGCCTTCTGGATGCTTGAGATCCTTAACCAATTTGGCTCCAACAGGGTCTGAGATAGCCCCCATGATGACTGGAATATCCTTGGTAGCTGCCGCTAGCCCCTGTGCTGCTGGTGTGGCAATACCGATAACGACATCGTTCTTGTCATTAACCAATTGTTTAGACATGGTTTGAATTTTAGACTGGTCTCCTTCGGCATTTAGGAGGGTGATTTTAACCTTGTCCCCCTTATAACCAGCTTCCTTAAGGCCATCCTCAATTCCCTTCTCGATTTGATCCAGGGCGTCGTGAGTCACGAACTGGAGGATCCCTACTTTGACGACCTTATTGGCATCTTGGTGTTCTTTTTTGAAAAGATCTGTACCAATAGAACCGAGCGTCAAGATAGCTAAGAAAACCAAAGTCCAAATTAAACGCTTGTTTTTCATATGTGTCTCCTTCTATAAATTCTTCCTTTCTATTGTAAGTCATTTTCAGTCAATTAGCAATATTCTTAATTTATAAAAATCACCTTGCTCAAAGAAAAAGAATCAGAACAAGATGTCTGATTCTTTTCCCTTATTATTACTGATACTGTGCCAAGTCTAGCTTCATAATAAAAAAGTAAAGGTCACCATATTGTCCTTTGTAGCCAATATCATGTCCGTTTATTGTCACCTTAGTAACTGGTGTTGCATCTGGCAAGGCAATCCAACAAGCTTGCTGGGCTCTGACAAATTCATTGTAATCTTCAAAGGAAGTGTGTTTTTCTTGCTTGGCAGTATTTAAATAAGTTACTTCAATCATTGAGGGACCTCCTTATAATCCTTTACCTAAGGTCTAGATTACGCTTCCTAGAGAGCAAAGTCAATCATGACGACTTAAAAAACAGCAGGCTGGGCCATACAAATAATAGAAGGTCACTTAATGCCAGATCATGTTCATATGCTAGTAAGTATACAACAACGAATGAGTGTGGCTAGTTTTATGGGATATTAAAAAGGTAAAAGTGCATTAATGATGTTTGATAGAAATGCCAATTTAAAATATAAATTTGGAAACAAACATTTTGGGGCAGAAGGTTTTTATGTAAGTACGATAGGACTTAATGAAGCCACAATTAAGAAATATATCTAGGAACTAGTGAAGTATGATACCGCATTGAACAATTAAGTGTGAAAGAATATAAAAATCCCTTCAGTGATAACGGTAAGTAATGCGTCTGCCTCTTTGAGAAGCTTATGACGAATAAAAGAAATAAAGGCTTGAACAAAGTGAAAGACTTCGTCTTAAGACGCTGGTTACTATTATGGACTTATAGCCCTTAATCAAACTACCCGTGAATTAAACTGCACCCCAAAAATTAGACAGAGAAAATCTAACTTTTGGGGTATTTTTATTACTTGAATATACGATATAAGATAACAAAAAACATCGATTGATGACTTTTTCAGTGGAATCCCTATCCGGTCCTCTCTAGATGTTAGCTTTTCATCACCCACTACAGTTGACTGAGAGCTGAGAGCAAAAAAAGAAGACCCCTAGGATCTTCTTTCTATTTAAGTTCTACTTAAATTATTTTACTGTGCGGGAAAGTTAATCGGTTTTTAAATGCGTATATAATAGGAAGAAAACCTATTAAATAAGGTTATATGCGTGTAAGATATAGACGGTAAAACACTCATAAAGTTACTAAAGTTTACACTTATTGCCCCTTATTTGCCCCTTATTTATAAAAAGCCCGACATAAAGTCGGGGCAGTTCGAGAAATTTATCGAAATGACGCCAAGTATTTCATGACTATAGTATCACTTATCTATGGAAATCACAAATAAAAAAGAGCTATGAGATAACCTCGTAGCTCTTTGCCTATGATGGATAACTTAATTATACCAAATAAAAAAAGCCCCAGCAAGCGCTGAGGCTCGACCACTACTGCCATGGTATCCCTATTGCAGTGTGAGGGGAGGTGATATACTCCTTTTCGTTTTTTTAGTTTTCGTGGTCTGGTTTAATTACATATCTGTGCAATCATCCAAATACTGGTCTTCAACCCATTGAGCGCTGTCTGGGTGGTTGATTCGAGACCAGCCGTTTAGTTTCTCGTAAACACGGACTCGTGTGCCTGCCGGGAGAAATTCCTTGTCTTGGCTATCGATGCGAGGACCAGCTTCAACGTAGTAGTCAGTGGTAAGTGTGCCTTCATAGTAAGGTTTGTCTGACTTCTCTAAGCGTGTATTAACATCTAATTCACGCTCAAATTCGCTTTGGGCTGGTGCTGGAAGAGGTGTTCCGCTTTCACGGAAGACAATTTCACGAGGACGACCGTTTAGATCCCAAATATAATTATAGTCGTTTTCAGTCACACCGTCCATGCCATAGTTGCAATGGATAGCTGTGCTATCACTAGTCATAATCAATACGTGGCCAAACGCACCGAGCGAGCTTGAACCATCACGAGGTGCCCAAATTACCACATCTCCACGCTGGCCATCGAATGTGCCATCTACAGCGTCAAACACTTTTGCATAGCCAATTGCTGGTAGTGCTTGTTGAAGTGATTCTGTGTTGTTATTTAAGTTGATTTCGAGTGCATAGCTTACCGCTGATGAGCAGTCAAATTCGATGCGCCCATCTCCGTCAGCGTCATTTCCATAGCGGTCACCCATGTCATAGTGAACCGGGATTGATTGTAAGTGATACATACGTGCGATGCTTGATTCAATTTTACTCATTTTTAGTTCCTTCCTTCAATTAGTCTTGTTTTGGTTCGTGGTAGCCCAATGCTTGTTCGCTATCTCCAAGACCTTTAGTAGTAGGGTCTGTGACAATACCCAAGATTACCAAGATCACAACGAATGTATTCACACCCTCTTGGATATTGTGTGGAATCTCAAGTCCGAATTGTTGCAACATCAAAAAGATTGCTGAGATAAGAGCTACCAAAGTAGCTTTGTTTTGCAAACGTAGTTTAAAATTAATCATTTTTTTCTTCCTCCTCGATGAGATTAAATTTATCCTTATCAATATTTTTCTTGACAAACCTGTCAATAAAGGGAATTTCAACCCCTAGAGCCGATAAGCTAGCCAAAATACTAGCCCCGTACGCTGATAGCATGGCGAAAATAAAAGCATCCATAGCACCGCCTAGATTCATGAAAACCATAAACGGATAGGATACCATTACGATAATCAACATAGCCGTGTGGCTAACCAGTCCTTTTCGAAACCTACGGCTCGAAAATTCATGAAAAGCCCATGATCTTGAAACGCCCAACACAATATCAGCAACAATAACAAGCATGAGTAGGAACACCCAAAGGTGGTCGTCTATGCCATGCTCATAGAAATCTTTGACGACTTCAAACACGCCAAAAATGCCGTCTGGTTTGTGCATTTAACACTCCTTAACGTTTTTATTTAACCCCCATTCTTTAACGCATTACGCCTGTGTAGTATCCGCCAAGATTTCATCCTCCACCTTATAACGCAAGTCACGTAGAGCATGTTCGTCTGTACGCATCTCTTGACGATGTTTAGCATAGAGTTCAGCGTTAATAAGATTCTCTTGTACTGCAGATACCGCATTCTCGTCAATGCTGATGTATGTCTGTTTAACCAGAACTGTTGCTCCTTCTTCTACGACATTAAATTCTGCATTGATTGTACGTTGTTTTGTGATTTTAAGTGACATGATATTATTTTCCTTTCTTTTTATTCTTCAACCGTTGGATATTCGTCTTCGGTTATGTAAGTGACTGTCCCTGTGTAGACTGCATTTTCAGAGCTTTGGTTTGAAAAATACATGCTCCCATCGGGTTCAAGGTGCCACACTGCACATCCTTTGTGTTCGTTAAAATTGTTTTTATTAACGACCAAGTGCGTTTGCACGCAAGGTTTGAACCCATTTGGGATTTTCTCATTCAATTCTCTGTGCTCTCCCTCGACAGCAGAGTGGATACCTCTGATTAAGCTGAAGGTTACTAAGTTTCCAAGTCGTACTACATTCGCTTTTACATCGAAACCTATCGGGATTTCTTTTTTTACAACGGGTTGGTTGGCTTGCACAAACTCAACCCAATTTCCAACTGTGTTCTGCGTCAGAGTGCGCTTGAAGAACCTACCAGAACCTGTTGTCAGCGATTGATGAATACCACCCAGACCTTCTATTACTTCTAAGAGTCCTACTTGTTCTGTAGGCTTAGGCTTGCTGATAGGATAGTTCTTCATCGTACTCATTACCGAGAAGAATCCCGTCGTTCTGTAATCATCGAGGTTTGTGTTGTTATATTCAATAATCGCAGCACCTCGAACTTCTGTAAGTCGGTGGTGCTGGATTGGCTTTGAGCCTGAATAAATCAATCCGTTGACATCAAGCGCTCCGTTTTCACGGTATTTACCAATCCCCACGCCCTGTTGGTCGTAGGACACGATCAGTTTATCGGTCGGCACTGTATCTTGAAATTTTGAGTCTGAAAATTTGTCCTCCAGTTTTCCTGTGACTATGAATGAAGTATCTGCAGGATATTCCTTGCCTAGATTTGCGTTAGATGCCTTGAATTCAGAAATACTTGACCATTCACCGCCTGCCTGTCCGTTGTCCGCTACAACATTGCTCGTCCCAACTTTTGTTGTTGTAAATGTCAGCTTCATGGTGTTTTTTTGAACACCGTTGACGCTCAACGGCGCTATTTTAGCGAACCTCTTAATGGTTAGTGTATCTGACTTTGAGCCACTTCTGGTAACTTCAAATTTTAGCGTTGGACTGAAATAGAACAAGAATGTTATTTTGACTTCTTTCCAATCAGACCAAATCCCACGAGAGTCTTGAACTCTCCCCCTCAAGGTCATTTGAGTGTCTTTGTTTACAGCGACCTCACGGAATACCCCGCCGTTCAACGAAACAGAATTGCTAGCACCAACAATTTCAGCGTAGTACCCAGCTATTGTAGCTCCATCCTTCGCTTGCGCCCCGTTGAAAACGACCTTCACAAGCGACATTATGGACACGAAATGCGTTGGCTCTGGAATTATCCTTTGAGTCGTTGGATTTGTATCTGTCAAAGTAAATCCAGTGAACGAAGGTTTCATGTTGTTTGTAACAACGCATGCCGTTAGTGTTGCTGACTGCGTCTGGATCAATTTGCCGTCTATGTAGGTATCAACATATATAGTACCTCGGCCAGTTGTTGCATTCGGTATGTCGTTGGCAAAATCCGCTGGGATTGTCCACTTAAACGATGTCCCAATATTGTCAGCAATTTTACCTTGCTTGTTACCCCAAAAATAGCGCAGTGTGTGCGTAGCGCCAGCTATTTTCCTGTCGATAGTGATATCTACTTGATTGCCAATGAATCCCTCTGGAACGCTCACCGAACTTCCTCTTGGGATAGTTGTCAGTGTAAAACTATTCCCTCCGATTTCGAGTGTGTTAGGGCTATATCCCCCACCACCCGTGAAACGAGCCATAAAACCAAATATTTTTTTACCATCATCTCCGTGATTTACGGTCACTGTTTCATCTATTAGCATGATGGTCGAGTTTTGGCTGGTCATATTTGGGCTTCCAGACCAATTCAACCGACGCCCACCGTCAAAATCGATGAACGCACTGCAGGAATAGCTTGCAAATGTGGCCGCTGTGTTCAAAATAGCTAACTGGAAACGTACTCGACTAGTGTTTGCAACAGCGTCTTGGCTTACTTGGTCAACCCAAAGCCTCAACCTATACCCTCTATCGTTGTTACTCCAAAACTCTGACACGATTAACTACCTCCCACATATCTAATGACATTCCTATCAAGATTAATGAAATCTTGTTCTTCCCTAAAACGACCAATCTGGATAGTTTTTGAGAAAATACCATTCTCGATGTGAATCACACCTTTAGAAATATACATAACCTCATTACCGGCTGAGAACATTGAAATGCGTCCATTTGGGCTGAACAGCATAGAACTAGAGTTATCGGTTTTACCAATGACAAGCCCTTCGTTTGATGAGGTCATGTAGCTGTCGATGAAGTTCCAGCGCTCTGACATATCATTTAGGTTGTTCTCTAGCTTTGCGACACGAGCACTGGCATCAGCCAAATTCTTCTCAGCTTGTGCCCGGTTGGCATTGTTTGCATTAACAAAGTCTTGGTATGCTTTGACCCATTGATTAAGTGTGTCAAGAGATGCTTTCGCTTCAAGCTCGGCCTGTACCACTGAATTAACTTCGTTGAGTTTGTTGAGTTGAGCTTGTGTCAAAACTTGGTCAGCCTTAGAATCAATTTCATCTTGTACATCTTCAAGCGCAGGGGTCCAGTCCGTTTTGACTGTCCCTTTTTCGATTTTCACTTCCCAAACCGACTTGCTAGCTGTTTTGTGATATGTGTTGACACGTAGATGATAATTTCCTGTCGGTTTAACCCAAGTAATCAGCGTTCCTGTAGTACCTGTTTTTAAATCAGATACAATCTGATAATTTTGGTATTTATCATCAATCAACCAAAGCGTCACATTGTCGCTCTCAACATTTGCGTTGTGCAGGGCAGTAAAATTACCGTCCGATTTCGCACTGATGAGATACTTTTGGTTTTGCTCTAAATAGACAGAAGTTTCGTTTTTGTACAAAACATTATTATCGAAATTCGTTGGTTTTCTGTCCGGCTTAAAAGGCCCCTTCGAACCTTTTAAGAGATTCCGACCACCGACCGAGACACTACCAGCCGTGTCATTCCAAGAGTAATCAGCTGGATTAGTGCTATTTGCTTTATCAAAGTTAGTACATATCCCTAGAAAACGCTTGGTGCCGTCTTGCGTCAGACTGAAACCAGTTCGACCATCAGCGCTGTCGGCATAAGCAAAATGGACATAAGGTGTTCGTCCGTCTGCTCCGGCTTTGCCCGGAATACCGTCACGGCCATCGCTACCTTTCCATTTAGACCAGCGATAGTCTTGTGGATTCCGACTATCCGTAGTATTAAAATCTTGGTACATACCGATAAAAGCCTTGTCAGTGTCGGTTTGGCTAAAACCGCTACCGGAAACCGTGTCAGCGTAGGCAATGTGAGTGTACTGTGTTTTACCATCAGCACCCTTAACGCCGGGAATCCCTTGATCACCCTTCGGGCCTTGCAAACCTTGAGGACCAGTTAGACCACGTTCGCCCGACAATCCTCTGTCGCCTTTATCGCCTTTAGGTCCGGCTGGTCCTGGGTCGCCTTTATCTCCCTTAACTCCGTTTCTACCATCGGAGACATTTAAAAAAGTAACCTCTTCCGAAGCTACTTCTTTATTATCAACCCATGCTGAAACCGTCAAGGCAGTTGGTTGGGTAATCTGTGATGCCACCATGTCATAGGTCATGCCCACATACTTAATAGCACTATCGATCACGAAACGCCACGTTGCGCTAACGGTTTTATCGCCTTGCTTCAAGACCGGCCGAACAGTAGAGCGTCCAACACCGTTTTTAAATGCCGTTCCGTTTGTAGTTGTAATCTCGATACGATATGGTAAGGCTCTTGCTGCGATTTCATCAATGCGTTGTTGCAAATTGTCAGATGGTTTGTTTACCAACCTTCTAAAATTGGTAAATACCACCGAATTATTGAGTGGCATATCGAAACTAACAACCATCTCAGATACACGAGCTTCAAGAGCTAAACCGCCCCTAAAATTATTATTGATAATCTTAGCAGTATCACCTAAATTGACATCCTTGTAATTGTCCATAAAACTGGACTGGACATCGACGGTGTAGGTCAGCAATGGGTAAGCGTATTGCTTAATAGTACGCAATGCGTAGCCTTTAAGAGCATTGACATCTTTGTATTCTGTCTCAAAATCCTTACGTGTCCATCTATCTGTGTCGCTATCCTTCAATGTGGACGGGTATTTCTCCATAGACAGCGGTGCATAGACCATTGGACTGCCTTTCTTAGAATAAAACTCTACTTGCCCACGCTCGTTTTTTTCTTCAAACTCAACGCTCTCAAGATTAGTTCCTTCTTGTCCAATGAAATACCCAGCATTGAATAGTTGAGTTTTATCACTAGAAACTTGGACACCTTTTAACCCGTTTTGGTAGTAGAGAATAACATCCCCTCTGACCTTACCAATGCCGTGATGATTCTCGTCCGGCTGTTGGTAGATGTCAATAACAAACTTTTTCAAAGTGCCGTCTCGGTTTAAATCGGTTCTGAAAATAAATTCAGCGTCGAATTGATTCATTAAACTATGAAGTTGTTCTAACTTAGTACCGTTTTGAGAATCAAACGTGATAGTCCTTGTTTTATCAGAAATCTCATTGATACCAATTTCAAGACCGGCATACCCTAATAAGTCTAGTTCCTTCAAATACCAAGCAATATTCTGTGGTTTATCAGCCTTGCGAGACTGTGCGGATTCCATCGCTAACTCAAGGTTAGTGTTATTACAAGTCACTTGGAAACTATCATCGTTTTCAACTAACTGCGATACATAGAAAACGTGGTAAGTATTATCGTAGAAGAATGACACATACATTTGATCGTTGATGTAAGCTACATCCTCGTGCATTTTACCATTCACAATCTTAGGAATTGTGAAATCGAATGTACTGGTTGAGTATTCAAGATAAGTGTGCCATTGACTGTTAGAATAGGGCAACATGCCCGGAACGTTATTGTTTAGGGCACAAACCTTACGCATGTTCTTGTCATGAATCCAAATTTGCATTAAACAAAACGCTCCTTCCAAGAAATTTCAATCGTTGGGTCAGTTCTTATCCAACTTGATGTGTAGATGTCGATTTCAGTTTCACCAGTGCCAATACTGAACGGCTCGGATAAGTAAGCTAGCTCATTAGATGCTGGCAAGTTGTCAACAAAGGTTTTGCCTTTCGACATGTCCACTTCCAACACCGAGCCTTTGCCAAAGCGGTTAGGAATATCCTCAGTAGCACTGACGAAATCTTTGCGATAACAGAATTTATCAACATACATGTGAGTTACAAGCGAGCTCTGACCAACACCGGATAACAAAATACTAACTTTTGCTGACTTACGTCCTTTTAAAATAGGTACTTTATATTTTAAATAAGAACCCCACCAGTAGAAAATTAATTCGTCATCCCTACGTGCCATATCAGACCACCCACGTTGAGCGTTGAACGGGTTGTGTTCATCTAAATGCGTCCCCAAAAAATGCCTACTGTCGATGATTTGGTAACTGCCTTTGCCATCGGTAGTCATGATGTTGTAATCACAACCTAGACCATTTTCTTTCTTCTTGGACTCTACACCGTAAAGGAACCTTCCTTGATCGTCGGAAACACAAATTTTAAGATACCCATATTGGCTAGGCAAACCTAACCAAAAAACTTGTCTCCACCAAATATAGTCATTTAGTGAACCTCTTTCACCGTTTGAATCCGCTGGAATATCCCAAGAAATCGAGCCACCTTGAAGAAACTTACTTCCATTTCCTCTTGAAGTCAATGCGATATTTGGGCGGTTAAACACATCAACAATCCCAAGCGTTCCGTTTAAATCGGCACTGTTGTCATTGAAAATACCGTTGTTTTTTGAACCACTTGAAAAACCTTTTCGAATGCCGGTTTCGTCTCGATAATCTAGCAATATTTCCGAACGCTTAACGTTTTGTGTATCAGCTTCATTAGGATTGCCAATCTCATAGCTTTCGCTAGAAGACTTCACAATCCCAACCCAGCCATTATCTGAGTTAAACTTCAGCTTAATATCTGGGTAAGTTTCAGCCGTACCAAAGTTCTTTAACGTAGCCTTGTAATGACCAGTAGAAATTTTCTTAATACTACCGTACTTGGTTTCACCGTCGCTACTTACTAGGGCTTGTGCCTTATTCTCACCGTAACTTTTAGGTACGTCGAACGTGACCGTTACTGTTGCGGTAATTGGTGCAGTGTTCTTATCGACTGCCAGTGACGCTTGTCCGGACGGAATAGCTTCCCAAACCTTGTTAGGTTCATCGCCAAAAATCAATGGTTTCGGTTTATCTACATTGAGGTATCCGCCTAGCGTTTCAGCAATGGTATTAAAGTAATCGTAGTTTCCGACCAAGGTAAACGACACTTGAATCTGCTTAACTGACAAGGTGCTATATAGGAATTGCTGACCATAACGCCTTCGCCCTTGGTCTTGATAGTTGTTGTTGAAATTCGATGCCACGTTTTTCGTGACATCTACTGGAACGGTACGCCCTTGTCCTTCATTGAATAATTCGGTTAAGTTCTTACCGTCATAAATTACTGACATTCCTATCAAATAATGCTACCTCCTAGCAACGCTTGTCTGCGTTCGTAATCATTTGTTGCTTTTGTCATGAACGGTGCTAACCCGTTTGACACACTTCTACCATCGATGATATTTCTAACTTCGATTGGGTTAGAGCCGTTAGTTACCAATTGACCGAGTAGGTCAATCATGATGTCTAATTTGTTTTCAAGCATAGAGACACGCTCACGGTCTGAAGTGTTATCGTGATTGCCTTGTGGGGCATCACCGGCGAAACGTGCCACCGCTTCAGTAAGTAACTGCCACGCTCTGCCACGTTTGGCGATATCTGTTGGAATAACGTATTCTGGCATATCGCCTTCAGCCAGCTCATAAACACCATTCTTGCGAACTAGACCGCCGTTAGCGTAGCCATAGGCTGCGACACGGTTAAAAGCTGCATCCGATGTACCATAACGATGCTTGATGTAGTTGATCGCAGCAAGCAAGTTATCATAACCATTACGGATGTTGTTGTGTCCAGGGTGTTTATAAGCATTAAATGTAGGGCCAATGGTTTGCATCAAACCGATTGATGGTGTACCGTTGATGGCATTGATATCCCAGTTGTTTTGTACGTTAGGGTCACCACCAGATTCACGCTGGATAGTTGCCAAAATTTTAGATACACGGAAGTCAGTCGGCTCGATATCGTTTGCTTTCAATGCTCGAACAACCGACTCACGCCAACGAGAAACGCCAGTCCCTTGAGGGCCATCTTCACCACCACCCGGAGGACTGAGCAATGGACCAAGGGTTTTCTTAATCCAGTCAAACATGCCACCGACTTGACGTTTAATCAACGTTTGAAGTGGACTGTTGCGGTCTTTAAGCGGTTTGCTATTGTCTTCACCTCCGCCACCACTGTCACGCACCCCAAAATCAAGGAACGTAGCAGCGTTAGCAATATGACGGCCAGCGTATTGGTGATACTGACCGTTTCCGCCGTAGTTATACTCTTCGCCATCATAAGTGTCCCCATGAACAGCGGTTACAAAGTCAACGTGGTTGCTTGAAACTGGACCACCAGTGTAGACCGCTACCGTTCCCGGCTTAGGTCTGCTTAAATGTGGTACGCTGGCAGATATCCATTGATTACCATTACCGAGGTGACTAAACAAGCTAGGTTTAACACCCAGATTGGCCAAGCGACTGGCAACGAAGGATACACACTCACGGTAGAAATAACCCCACGGGTCAGCACCAGCGTCTTTAGCCTTGTCTTTGAAACGGTAGTCATCACCTTTAGCACCCATAGCCACCGTGCCCTCATCCATTGAGGCACTAGCCATTGACCAAAGTTCTTTCCACCAGTTCTTAGCTTCTTCGACTGGTTTCTTATACAAAGCATTACCGAGGGGGTTAAACACACCAGCTAACTTATCAGCATTAGGGCTGAATTTCTTAGCTAGCGATCCTACTGGGTCTTTAACGACATCGGTGACAAACTCAATCATTTTCATGAATTTATCGACACCGTTTTTCATTGTGTCCCAAACTGAGCCGGCAACGTTAGTAGCCGTATCCCAGATTTTAGACCAGAAACCAGTACCCTTGGCAAACGCTCCACGCTCTACGCCCATAAGCATCGCCAATTCACTAGCATTGATTACCTCTGAGCCAGCAGGCAAGAGGTATTCAACGTTTCGACCTTGTGGCAAGAATGACTTACCATTTGGCAAGATAACCATTTCTTGGTTATTAGTTTCTGGACTGTCATAGCCATCGTTTAGTGTGGCAAGCGTAGGCTTGGTGATTGGGTTTCGGTATGAGCTAAACATACCAGTACCACCGGCAAACTTAACTTTCGGAATTTTAGAGATAGCTTCTTTACTACCGCCAAAATCAGAAATCAGTTTGTTAATACCGTCAATACCAGCGTTTGGCAAGGCAATGACAGCATTAATACCGTCACCGGCAAGTTTTTTCATACCGTCCCACATCTCGCCGAAACCTTTTTTCACGTTATCCCATGTATCTTTGAAGAATTTAGCGATGTTGGTTAAGGCATCCGTGATTAGTTTGGTAATGTTAACACCGAATTTTTCTTGTGTTAACGCTCCGATTTCATCCCATTTTTTAGATAGGAATTTTTTAGAGTTTTCCCAACCGTCAAACCAGTTCTTATTGATGCCCTTGTGGTTTTTGTCAATATCCTTACCAAGAGCAATCATTGCTTCAGTGGCATTACCCTTGATGTTCTCCCATGTCTTAGATGCGAATTTCTTGACATTGTCCCACTTATCAGACCAGTCTTTTTTAAGATTAGTCATGTGTTTTGCAACGCCTTTGGCCATATCTTTGACATGGTCCACGGTGCTATCAACAAACTTTTTGAACGGCTTGTTATGCTTGTACATCAACTCAAACCCAGCGACTACTGGATTAGAGATTACAAGCAGTTTCTTAGCAGTGTTTGTGAAGGCTTTGATACCTTTTTCGCCACCAGTGAAGTATGTTTTAGTCTTTTCAAAACCTTTCTTGGTGCTCTTGGTCATTGAGTCCATCGCACCCGTCCAAGTTTTCTTCATGCCATCCCATGTCTTACCGAGCCACTTACCAGCATTAGAAAAGCCGTCTTTGATACTTTTCACAATACCATCAACGAATTTCTTAAATTTCTTATTATGCTTATAAATTAAAGCAAAAGCTCCAGCAATCGGATTGGCAATAAATAAAAGGACCTGTTTCCAGTCCTTTTTAAAGAAATCAATGATCTTACCAAAGATTTCTTTTGTCACTTTAAAAATCTTGTCAAAGGCTTTTTTAGCAGCACTGAACATGCCATCAACAAAAGCTTTGAATTTCTTATTGTGTTTGTAAAGCAACACCAAGGCAGTGATAGCCGCTGCTACCGCAACCACAATCAAACCAATCGGGTTGGAGGCCATTGCTAGATTCATTGCCTTTTGTGCCGCTGTCATTCCGACTGTAGCTGTTCGCCATGCGTGAATCCCTTTGACTACTGCCGTTATTCCAAGAGCGACCTTAGAACCTACAAAGTAAGCGGCAAACAAAGAACCGACCGTTTTAATAGCCGTCTTATGTTTTGCAATACCACCCAATGCCTTGGATAGTGATGTTACTGGCCCTTTAGCCTTTTTACCGTTGCCAGTCATGAGGTTAAAAGCACCAGCGACACCTTTAATCATATCGACGGCAACTTCCCAAACACCGCTAGCAAAGTCTTTACCAATGCTAAACACCGAACCTAAACTATCTTTAACCTCTTTAAAGAAAGCTACAATTTTAGGAGCGTTGTTAGCGATGGTTTTACTAACGTTATCAACGGCCTTGTTAAGGCCGTCCATGAAGCCATTGAGCTTGTCGGTACCACTACCGAGATTAAAGACCTTAGAAAAGGCATCCATGATAGTGCCTAGACCTTTGGAAACGTGTTCCCCTAAGTCTTTAAACTTAGTCTCAGTGTTAGGGTCAGCAACCCAATTCCCAATCTGTTGCAAGAATGGGTTTTTCATTTTATCGATTGGGTCACGGAAAGCCGCTACCACTGCCGGCATACGGGACTGAATTGTTCTTTCGAGACCACCGATGGTAGTCGAGAAGTTAGCAGTCGCGTCCTTGTACTTATCTTGCAATTCGAACAAGGCTTTTTGTGCCATTTCTGCGGTGATCTTGCCATCTTTTTGTAGCTCTGCATATTTATCGGCGGTCATGTCTGCAATGCCAAGCTCTTGTGCAGCTACTTCTTTAAGTTGGTTTTTCATTTCTGGGAAGACATTAATGATTGACATCATGTCTTGCCCTTGGACCTTACCATTGGCAATCATTTGCGCCCATTGTGTAGCAAAGTTTTCAACGGCTGCATCGGTTTGACCAAACGCATCTTGCAAGGTCAAAATGGCTTGTGTTTGCTGTTTGGTTAACTCTGTGTTGTGAGTGACGGCATAGAATTTCTGGTTCATACCGTCAACCATTTCGGTTGAGTTAGCCGCTGCTTGTGCCATTTGGTTGGTCATGTCGACCATCTTCTTACCTTCTTCAGCGTTACCGGTAAGTGTTAGCCAAGTGGCGTTCATGGTTTGTTGATATTTAACGTATTCGGCACTTGATTGGGCTATTTCGTCAAACTTGCCCTTAATAGCTCCCAATGCGTTTTGGAAACCGTTACTAATTAAATTAGCTGCAAACGTAGCCCCAAAGATACCCTTTAAGCGTGAGGTTTTCGTTTCAGTCTCACTAACTTCACTACCTAAACGTTTAAAACTATCTTTTAAGCGTCCGATGAGTGAGCTAGAACGTTGACTTTGTTCGATTTCATCGTTCAGCTTATCAGCAGCATTGCGAGTGTGTGCTAGACTTGTCGCCGTTTCATCCAAGCGTTGCTTTTGCTTGCGGTATTCATCGCTTGTTCTTCCGGACTGTTTAGCGACACGCTCAAGCATTTCTTTTTGGGTCTCGTACTGCTTGTTTAAGTTAGTAATAGAGCCCTTGTATTGCTTAAGTTGTTCTTGCCTAGCTTCGTCCTCTTTGCCTTCTGCTTTCAGACGCTTGACATAAGTTTCAGACGCTTCGTTTTGGGCTTTGTATTCCTTTTGAAGTTCTGCCAAACCAGATTTTTGATAATCTAGGCTATTCTTAGCTTGCCTTTGTTGATTTTCCAACGATGCCAAACGTGTAGTCGCTTGGTCAATCTGTTGTTGGTACTTAAGGTACTGTTCAGCGGTTTCGGCGGTACTTCCTTTAAGTTGAGACTGTTCTTGTTTCAGTTTCTCAATCTTACGTTGTTGGTTTTGGATAGCATTACCCAAACCATCATACTTAGCTTGTGCTGCTCCCAAATAGTCACCAGCACTACGCATTTGGCTTTCTTGTGCCTTCCATGCGTTAGTTGAGCTATTGACTAACTGAGTTAAACGCTTAATCGAATTGGCAGCCTGTAGCGTATCCAAGGCGATTTCCGTGGACATGGTAGCTTGTACTTTTGCCATGTAATATTTTTCCTCCTTTCCTTAAATATTTAGAGTAAAGATGTTGGGTCAACCATTCTATCTTCTTCCTCTTTGGCATTTAAGATTTTCATTAGCTCGTAATAGTCAGTGTCGTAATACTGATCTAGTGTCCACCCAAAACCTTGGATTGATTTTTTAGCAATAATTTTTAAATCTTCAATGCGATTTTCTAAATCAAAAATCTGTTCGCCTTTAGATTTTACTCTTTTGGGTCAGTTTCACCAGCGGCATTTTCAAGTTGTTCGTCTGTCAATCCGTACATATAGCCTACTAGTTTTTCAGCAATTTCTTGTGTGCGTTCATTGTCCAAATCGAGCAATTTGTCGTAGGCTTCTTCATCCAAATCGAGGACAGCACGGATGAAACCAAGCATTTCTTTAAGGATGGTAAAGCTAGCTTGTGCTTGCTCTTGTGTATCGCCTTCTTCAACGGTGTCGCTGATTTTAAGCACGGCAAGTTGGTACTCATGCATACGCAAGACATTGCGATTGCTCGTAGTGACTTTGAAGGCTTTCTTACTGATTTCCGGGATTTGAATAGTTCTGATTTCCATTTATCTTTACTCCTTTAACACAAAAATAGAGGTCAGGCCATGAGCCTGACCTCTTGCAAATTATTAAATACTATTTGATGCAGCAGGAAGGGCATAGCCCCCGAATACTTCTTTAAACATATTTGTTTTATCAAACGTAGATGCACCAGAATAGTATTTCTTGTAAGGCTCGCCGCCGAACGCAGTCGCTGACAAGGCGTTAAATGTCATGTTATCGTCTTGGCGAGTTTGGGCAGTATCAGTGTCTGTTGCAACGTTTTGAGTTGACTCTTGCATGATACCGTTAGCAAAACCAAAGAATACTGAGTGTTTGCGGTCAAGTGTTTCAGATTCAATCAAAACCGCCGTGTGTGGTTTTTCACCGTCCATAACGTAACCACCCTTGCCGTCTGGTTTAAAACCAAGCATTTTCTGTTTGATTTCAAAGTCAAGGTTATTGAAGTCGAACGCTACTGTTGGTGAACCCGGTGCAATCATAACATCTTGCACTGAGTTGTTCCCGGGAATTTTAGTCGCTTGACCTTCCAAGTTTGAGATGTTAGCGGTACGAGTACCAAGCATAGCTGAGTCAACTTCAATCACGCCATCAGTTGAAAGGCCGTCAGCACCTTTAAGTAGTTTTTGGGTTTTTGGGTCAACCAAAGCAAGTCGAACCATTTTCAAACCTACAATTGCCATATAGTAATTTCTCCTTTGTTAAATTAATTTATCGAGAGCAACAAAAAAGACCGCCGTAATCTGTAATGTATCGGGGTCTATGCTATGTTCTCTCATATCTGTAATTGAGTAGTGTTCAGATTTTAGGAATTTCAGCAATTCCATTTCAAAGGCTTCGATATCAAAATCAATATTAGCCTTGTAAAAAATCTGGACTTCCACTCTATCCGTTTTTCCGAAAAAGGTATTATTCCCACTCAAATCAAGTGATGGATTGCTTTCAGTGAGCAAAACGATTGTCTTATCGGTGTTTTCTTCGAGCTCTTTAGGCAAGTTGTTTGCATATACTTCGCTTATTTCACCAAATTCTTTGCTGTCAATGAGCTCTTTTAGTTTTACGGTTGCTAACACTTAATCACTTCCCTCCTTTTCTTCGAATGAGTTTCTCATATTCCTCTTTTTCTGCTAATAGCACTTTCTTTTGAACGTTGCTATCGTTTTGGACATTGGTAACGAAATGATCAGCACGGTATTTTTTAGTGCCGTCATTTAATCGTCTGGCATTTTGTGCGTGGTAATTATTCTTCCAGCCTACGGTTGCCACACCGTTCTTTCTGCCGTCAGCGTTAGTTGATTGGACAGATAAACCGTCAGCCATGTGTCCATACTTCAAATCTTTTTTATTTGAGTAGTGTTTCTCCCTAGTAACTTCTTCCAGTTCCTTTTGAAACACTTTCGCACCAGCGGTAGTAATTTTAGCTTGTTCCGCTGGTGTGATATCGCCAATACTGGCTACCGTTTCAAGCCAGCCCTCTAGTGCTTCATCAAGCCCTACCATAAGCTATCACCCAACTTTCTTGTGTTTTCTAAGTGTCAGAAAGTCGTAGCGGTTAAGCCCAAAGTTTTCGTTTGGACTGACATGCACAATATCATACTGAGTGCCATTTAGGACGGCCACTTGACCTTCAATCACTTTGGCATTGTGGCGAATAACAATCACTCGTGTATCGCTTTCGCCATTTTGCTGAGCAAGGTACTCTTGATTGAGCGTGCGAGTGTGGGGTTTATAGTGCAGCGTAAACTGTTTGACGAACTTTGGCACGCTCACACCCGTAAACTTGTTAGGGGTGCTTTGGTATGTGCCAAAATCAGCCTTGAAACGAAAGTCTGAGGGTAAATATCTAACTTTAGGCATTAGTCACCTCTTTCTTCACTATACGTTGCGTATAAGCCCCTTAATTGCCCGATTATGTTATTTAAAGTGAGATTGACAGGATAAGTCACCGTGTCTGTTAAAGCCACTCTGTAGGTGAAATACGAACTTGCGAGGGCTATTACAGCCGTGTCAAATAGAGATTCTACACTGTCAAGGTCGTAGAATTTTTGATCACTACCGACTGCATTGATAATGTACTGCTGAGCCGATTCAATGTAAGCTGGAATGAGTGCAGTGTCGTCTGTCTCATCCAGATTGAGGGTCTGCATGATAGTTTCCTTAGATACACTCATTACTTACCTCCTAATTAAGCTCCAGTAGTAAGATTAGCTTTTTGGTCAGCAATCGCTTTAAACGATGCTGGCACAAACGCTTCTTCATCGGTTTTAACAACGTCGAAACGGTCAATCACACGCACTTTAGTCGTATCAGTTTCAAACGCACCACCACCGATGTTAGTTGAAAGTAGTGACAAGTGTTGGCGGTCAAACAATGTTACCGCTTGTTTCAAGTCACCAAAGTACAATGGCATAGCTCCAGTAGTAGCATTAGCAAGCCAGCGGTCAGATACTTCTTTAACTGCAAAACCATCGATTGAGTATCCAGTAGGTGATTTAACGTCACGCTCCATGAGGTAGTCACCCATAGCATTCTTAACTTTCTTAAGGGCAGTGAATCCAGAAGTGTTAGTCAAGAAGAATGAAGTTTGCTTAATCGCTGGGTCAACTTTAGCCTCAAGATCAATGATGTCATCCCATTTAGCCAATGTTGGTTTAGTTGGAAGTGTAGCAATCACATCCAAGATAGCTTTGTTTCGTGTTACTACGACTTTTTTCGCAATCCAACCAGACAACCATGCAAGGATGTTTTCAGCAGAATCAGCAAGCAAGCTGTTAGTTACTGTAGAAATACCAGCATAGCGTTTGATAGTGTAGCGGATAAGAGACAATTTAGGGTCATCATTAGCACCAATTTGTCCAGCTTCATCATCGATTTTAGAAAGGCCAGTGATTTCAGCCCATTTTTCGTAAACACGAGAACCAGTAAGAGTAGTTACGTTTTCAACGTTTACATACTCTTGCAATGAATCGTATTGACGAACCAATGTATTGATAGCTGTACGGATATCTTGTGGGATAGTCAATCCAGCATCGGCACCAGTTCCGTCTGTTTTAGAATCAAGCAAGTTTTGGTAACGACCACGAACGAGGTTTTTAAAGTCTTTAACAAAAGCGTCTTTTACTTCTTCTTCGTTTTTAGTCAAAGGTTGTTTTTCTTCTTCAGTCATGTTAGCTACTTCGCTAGCACGAGCTTCAGTATATTGTTCTTTGAACATGTCACGCTTCATTTTCGCAGTGTCACGTTCGTTTTTGATGGCTTGCAATTCTTCAACGGTAACTGAATCGTCAAGCATAGCTACGTTAAGTTTTTCGTTCAAGTTTTCGACCTTATCGCCTTGAGCGATCCAAAGGTCATGCAATTCGTTTGATGTTTTCAATATTCATCTTCCTTTCATTTTTCAAGTAAAATAGCCAATTTCTGCTCACGCAAAGTATTGGTCTTAGGTGTCGCAATCATGTTTTTAAATTTAGTGATTGCTGACTTGCTTGGTAGTTGATGTACGGCATTAGTAACCATGATTTCTTCTTCATCATTATCGAAGAACATGATCTCATCCGCAAAGCCTTTATCAACGGCAGTTTTAGCATTAAGCCATGTCTCTTTAGCCATGAGATCAAGTAACTCTGGTTGCTTAAGTCCAGTTTTCATCTCGTATGCCAAAGCGATAGACTCATCAATGCTATTAAGCACCGCTGATTGGTGCTCTAGGTCATCGCTATTACCAACGATGCCAGTAGATGCCTTGTGAATCATGATGTGTGCCGTTGGACTGATACGCACGGTATCGCCAGCCATAGAAATGACACTCGCAGCACTAGCCGCAAGCCCTTGCACATTTACCACAATACGTTTGCCACTAGCTTTAAGCATTGTATAGATTTCACTTGCTGCAAACACATCACCACCATTAGACGCTATATTAAGCGTGATTTCTTCATCTTCGTCGTTTGCAATGGCATCTTGTACCAGTTTCGGATAGGTACTAGACATGCCAAAGTATTCGTAGAAAGCACCAGCATCATCACTTACAATATCGCCTTTAATGTCAATCTTGCCCATTTATCTCACCTCCTTTCAATGTGGTACGGTTAGGGTTCTTACCCTCTGGCAACTCTTTGGGTAGAATTTCAGCTTGCTGCAAAATATACAAACCTTGATTCTGTGCGAGTGTGCCACTTTTAACCATGCTATTAATACGACTGATATAGTTAGCACCAGTCGGATCAACCGCTGGGAAAATATCTGCGTCCACATCGCATGAAAGTTTCTGAGATAACTCACTAAGGAATGGTCTTAAATATCGTGCTACTGCTTTAGAATAGACGTTTGAGCTCATTTCTAGTGAAGACTGTTGGTCGCCTTGGCCACCGACAACGTTCTCTGGGATACCGTAGACCTTTGCAAATTGTCCGGTCGTCCAGTCCGCTTGCTTAAGTAGTTGGGCCACGTTGGATTTGATTTCAAGAGGCGTGAAGTCCTCTAAATCATCCAGTACCAACGGACCGCCTTGCATTTGCTTCATTGCTTGTCGAGAACGTGAGACCTTGGTTTTGAAATCGAGCAAACCCCCGCCCTTGATTTTTAAAATACCATTAGCGTTGAGGGCGTTCTTAAGGGAATTAAGCGTTAGCTTATCACTAGCCTTTTGAATATCCAGTTCTCTACCAAGAGCCATCAACGGACTTACGCTTGTCAAACCACCATCTACGGATAGCAATCTAAAATGTAAGATGTCGCTTTGTGGAACGTGCTGTTTTGGCGGTATGCGTGGGTCATCGAATGTGATGTTATAGTAAAGACCATTCTGATTATCCAATCGGTTGAAAGTGACTTGAGACGGTCTTAAATACTCCCACTTCATATCACGCCCATTGTCATTGCGCCAACGGTACGCAAAGGCTTCACCACCCAATAGCATTTGAGCAAAAATAGACTGGTAGAAGTTAAAGCGGTTAGCGTTATTTGACGGGTTGTCTACGATGCCTTGTAACTGTTTTCGGCTAGTTGTTAGCTTAGCAGTCGCAAGGTCGTTAGATAGCTGACTGATAATAGAGAATAGGTCCGAGTTTTTAAGAGCAGTTTCGGCTGAAACCCACTCACTACCGTTTAAAGTAGCTAAAAACTCTGGATCAGTGATATCAAAAAAGCCCCCTTGATTGCTCGGTGGGCTTTCGGTTGCTAAATTAAATATCGGCAATTATTATCACCTCCTTTCTAGCCTTTATTAGCGGCTAGCTCACTAATTAAACCTGCTAATACGAATGTGACGGTCATACTGACACCAAACCACACGTAACCGAGGTTATAAGTGGTTAAATTAAGCGAAATCGCAGCTAAAATAAACATCAAAATGTCAAAAATGGCCCAAATCGCTTTAAAAAACTTCAAAATCATGTATTAATACTCCTCTAGTAGCCCACTATCTGGGTTTTTCAACCAGTTTAGGACGGCCTCTTGGCTCATGTGTTCGACCTTCCACGTTGGATTATTGGTAATAGCGTAATCTTCAAACGCATACATCCCATCATAAAACGCATCGATAAGAGCGTCCACCACGTCGATTTTATAGGTCGATTTCATCTTGTTTACCTGGATACCGATGTTATCCTCTTTAATTACCGCATTTATCAAGGCTTTACGCATGATTTCATCATCCAAACGGGTGATATTACCTTCGATAAAGAGCGTTTGAAGGAATTTTGTTGGGTCTTTTAATTCACTTGTACGCTGTCTAATCGGCATGAGTGGAAAGCTAGTGTTAGATTCCAATGCTTTGATAATCTTAGACACCATCATGGCATCATAGCCAAAGAAAACTACATCAAGCTGATTATCTTCTACATATTCACAAAACCAACGGTAAACTTCCTCTGGATTAATAAGCCCTTGTGGGTGGCTTGTAATCGTACAGTATTCCTTAGCTTCCAAGTCTCGATAGTTGACACCATCTTGTTCCATTTTGGCTTCTAAAGAGCCAGCTTGTTGCCAAGGAATAAAACTGTGCTGTTCGATATGCCATTTCTGAATACCGTCTTCAGCGACGTAGGGATAAACGAACCCAATCGCCGTATTATCGCTGAACATGGACGCATCCAGTCCGACATAGACACGCTTGCCTTTGATGTCAAATTCATCAACGACTGCATTTTCAATATCGGTTAGATCAAGGAAACTATTGCTGTCAGCTAGTAACCAACAATTCATGTTTTTTACTTGGAAATCAGCTAAGTTACCACTCAATAGGTCGCTATCCCTTTTATCCATCAACCCTTTCATAAGGTTGTCACGCTCTTGTTCCAAATCTAAAAGTGGGTTGCTTTTCCCCCACGTTTCAGGTTGGAAGACCTCGTCCAAACTATCTTGAGACCACACTAAACAAAGGTATGTATCAGCATCCCTATTGTCATCATCTTCCATAGCTTGCTGCATAATTCTTTGGTCTTCCCTAAAAGGAACAGACGGATTTGGGTAAGCAGTGGAGATTTGGACAAATTGTCTATTCGGGACTTTTACTTGCCCAGAAACAATCTTAGAAACTGCATCCCTTGTTTCAATTTCTCCAATCTCATCAAAAATAGCTGTTGTTCATTCAAGTAAAATGAAAACTATCATATTGCCCACTCTCAGCAGAAATAGCCCTTAAAACGTTGTTGTTAGCTTTCATAATAACTTGGTCACTATGCAAACCTAACTCAGTTTCGTTTGCCAAGCTCTTAAAGGGCTCGTTTTGGATTATCTGCTTCATCATAGATTTGATATAACCAAGCAACTTGTTTGTTTGCTTGAAGTTGATAGAGGTTACAAGATAATCTTGGTTTGATAATCCGAAACTTTCGATAAAGTACGAATATGCCGTAAGAATAGCCATCAAATATGTTTTACCTTGACCACGACCAACCGAAACGATGGCACGGCTGAAACGTTTACCACCGTTAGCATTTCTCCACCCGAAAAGCATACATAAAATAAATTTTTGCCACGGCATCAGTTGTGTAGGCTCACCAGTATCAACGTTCGGGCATATTCTAGCAAAACGCAATAATTTGTCCGCTTCAGTCGTTTCATAGGTATACGGAAAGTCGTCGTTGCCTTGTCTTTGCAGGTCTCGTAAATGTCTGAAACACGCCAATTTAATCATGTATCCAGTTACTATTCGACCTTCCAAAGCATCAAAACAATATTTTGTTCCATCGTCTTGATATTTTTTGGCAATGTCGGTGAAATCAAATTCTTTATATGCTGCATCTATATCATGAGTTTTTGTTAAATTTGTTTTCATTTACTATTAATCACCTCCCTTCAATAAAAAAAGAACAATTACAATAATTGTTCTAGCTTTTTTTCTATATTTTCATAATATTTAATTCTAATTAGTTTTATTTTTTTATTGATACAATATTCGTTCTTAATTAAATCCCTCTTTTTCTGCAATACAAATGCTTTTTCTCCGCCCCATATTTCAACAGGTCTTATATGTTGTTCTCCATCAAATTCTATTAATACATTTAATTTCGGTAAGTAAAAGTCAAAAGGCAAGGGTTTTTTATATCTACAATCATCAAATCTAAACTGTTCGATAAATTCAATATCATTACGGTCCAAAAAATCTTTTACTTTTTTCTCTCCTTTGTATTCATTACAGTTTAAACATCTAACGCCGTTTTTAAAACTATGAGGTGATATCATTGTTTCTTTACCGCATTTTTTATGTATCATTTTTATTTTATTAATAGATTTTGTAAAATCACCAACTACAATGTACTCCCCTTTGGCGTGTTCATCTATATATTTAATAAAATCATTTTTACAAGTTATTCTATTATCGCTTCTGCTGTGTGATTCATCATCTAATTTTTTTAATATTTTTTCTCTTTTTTCACAGCTACAGTAACACCTTCCTTTATATAATGAATTAAATGATACCTCAAATACTTTATTACATTTATTATGCTTGATTCTTATTTTGGATTTACTATTTTTATAACCATCAATGTACTCATATTGTTCTCCAATAGTTTTCTTTATCATTAAGTTGATGTCTTCTGTATTATTTTTCCTAGCATTCGATAAACTTTTATATCTGCACTTTGGACAACCTTTACCTCGCAATAAATTGTCAGGAGATATTTCATATTTATGTCTACACTCGTTATTTAAAATTAAGACTTTTGATTTCGAGTCTATATATTCAGAAAGCAATTCATATTTACTACCGTATTTTTGTTTTAATTCATTATTAAATGATTCTGATGTTTTATGTTTTCCAGCGCAATATGGACAACCTTGACCAGATAGGAGATGAGTTGGGCTATTGAACCAAACATTATTGCAACTTTTACATCTTATTTTTATTTTTTCTCTAGCACCTTTATACTCTTCTAAGATTTCATATCTTCCGTTATTTATTGTTTTTATTTCACTTAAAAATTGTTCATTCGTTTTTTTAATCATACTTTATCCTTAATGTATTGTATTTACTTAACTTTACAATATTATTATACATTTTTTGTTTTACAATGCAATACTTGTAATGTATAATATTAAAAAAGGAGATAATATGGCAAAAAAAAGAATGACTTTTACATTAGATGAAGAACTACTTGTTGAATTAAAAAATATATCAAATAAATCAATGATTCCTCAAGCTAGAATAGTTCAAACAGCTATAAAAGAATATTTAAAAAAGATGTCTTTATAATAGACATCTTTTTATTTTCCTAGGAATTCCTTCAACATTTCCGTTGTTGAGGCCTTATTTGTATCTTCACTCGCAATTTCCATCAACTCTTGACGTCCTTTTGGTGTCAAGCCAAGCTGTACACCTATTTTATTTAAGGTGTCAACGGCGTCCTTCATGGTAGCGACTGCTGGGTTCTTTTTAAAACCAAGTGACTGCTCACCAAGAATCTCACCAGACCCTTGAGCTTGAATTGGCTTCTTCATTTCCTGTTGAATCCCATTTTGTTTAATATCCTCGTACGCAATTTTGTAAATTTCATAATTCGTACAGTAGGTTTCAACTAAGAACGTATCAATGCGTTGAACCTTGTTTGTACTTTCTAAAAACGGAACGATTTTGCGCCAAACTTCCCTTGCCACCGTCCCCAAGTGGTTTGGCGGGTCGCTGGGTAAACGCCCTTTGTTCTGCCGATAATAAGGATTTTTAACCAAGCAACTTTCACCTCCTAATCCGTCCCCCATGACACCGCTTAAAAACCCTCAAAACTGGCGTGCGGTGTAAGAAAACACCTTGTGGCGGCTCTCCTTGGCACGAGAAGGGGGCGGGGGTCAATTTTAAATTGGGTCGAGGGTTTATTACACCACCCCTTATTCTAAAATCGTGCTATGGGCTTATTAGAGGGGTTTAACGACGTCCTCTTTTTTGCGGGCTATTAAATCGGCCCACGATGCCACGGGAAGTCGTAGCTCGGTGTTCTGTTTCGTTCTGTTTTGACCAGTACCATAGATTTCTTGTTCCAAGGTACGTTTGGTGTTGTCGCAGCTTCTACACGTTGCTACCACGTTTGAAATTTCAGTCCGAAGTTCTGGAGCTATTTCAACGGGTGTAATGTGGTCGCCTATACGTGCGTCTGGTGTGGTCACACCCAAGGCAAGACAGTACTGACATAGATAGTTGTCACGTTCTAGTGCAATCTTACGAATAGATGACCAAGTCTTTGAGCGATAGAATGCGTAGCGTTCCTTACTCTCATCGTCTCGATTCCTCACTCGTGTGTTGTATCTAGTGCGTGAGTATCTCTGTCTCTCCTCTGTGTATGCTGCTTCCATACTGCTATGTGTACTACAGTAATGTAATGGTCTCTCTGTTAGAGCACGGCATCCCTCTGCCCTGCATCGTCTGACCATCGGCATAGATATACCTCCTCTCAGATAAACTAAAAGAGAACACCACTGTGTCCTCTTGATTCGATAATACTATATTACCACGTTGATAGTATGATGTACTATAGATTGGTATAGACCGATGTAGATTAGTCCAAATACTTCTCAGCTTGTCTTAACTTAACGTAGTATGTAGCTTTACTAAAGCCCATACGGTCACATATCTGCCAGATATCCAGCTGGTCTATATAAACCATTTGCAGTAGGGACCTGGCATCTATATCCCCCACGCTTGCTATCTGTCTACGAAACTCTAGCTTCTGCTTGATAGCTTCAGCCGTGAAGCGCTCGACTTCCTCCCTAGCCGTCGTGAGTTCCACATAGATATCATCCTTGCCCTTGCGTTTGCCACCTTGCACCATATCTGTTTGCATAGCACCAGCCGTAACTTTAAGGGCTTGTGATTCCAGACGTTTAATCTGTTCTATCTGACTGTCAATGTACCTGTCTAATGCCTTAATCTTTTGCAGCCGTTCAACTGTTCTCATAAATACGATTCCTTTATGGTATAATGATATTAATAAATTCGTAGAAGTCCTGGGCATTAGTCTGGGTCTTTTTTTATACAAGAATAAAGATTGACAGACAATAGCTAGCAAGGGAGTCGAACCCTCGTAAACCGTTCTAGCTACACGCCTAGTGCATAGGCTGTATATAAGGCTTTTCTGACCGTTGCTTTATTGCGACCTATCTTGCCCTTGGTTCTATATTTAAGAATGATGCGATCAACCTCATCATCCAATCTCTCGGCCCATTCATAGTTATTGAAAACAAAATCAATAATCTCGCTGAATAGCCCTCTTGAAAGTAGCCCTTCCATTTGGATTGCCTTCAACGGAGTTAGGGCAGCTCTTTCCGCATAGCACATATTGAAGGCGTTTTGGGTTCTGTTAGCATTTTTCTGGTCGCACCCTTTAACCTCTCTAATATAGTTATTTAGGTTGTTAGGATGCTCCTTGCGTAGTTCTTCCACTTCCTTACGAAACCGTTTAAACAGCCCCTCTGGCAGTCCTGCGTTGGTTTTATCCAACACTGGGCGCGTGGTTTTACCCCTTGTGTAATTGGTAGACAGATAGTCTTGAAGGTCGTTGAACAGTTCATCGGAAATAATACCTTCTAGTCTCTCGACTGTCGCTGGCGATATCCTCGCACGTTCCACGACTGCACTGTTAAACGCTTGATAAATGATACGAGCTTGCACTTCACTGCACTGCTTGACCTCTTGGAAGAACTGCTTATAAGAGCCTTTTTTGTGTGCTTTTTTCAGTGATGCATGCTCGCTGACTAACCGTTGATATAATTCCTCGGTCAGTCCGGAATATTGGTATGTTTTGCTCATGAGCTCCGCTCCTGTATCACTTTGCGGTCTGCGATATATCCCTCTAATGTTATTCCAACAGCTTCAAATGGGGCGAATTCGCACACAGTTCTCTTAACCACCATTGTCGTAAGCGCTCTTGTATTTCTTGGGCCTCTACCACAAACAATAGCTACGTCTCTCCTAAAGTGATTTCGCTCGAAAGCCATATCATAAAGTTTTGAGACATTTCTCATTACCAATTTTTTTCGTTGTCGTTTGTTCATTAGCTCCCTCTCCCTTTCAAGTAACTTGGAATATCATCCCCGACGTTAACGCTGTCATACTGTTCCTTGCTGACAAGGAATTTCCCGTAAGCACCACAATCAATAGTGTAGAGATCATTAATTTTCTCTTTTCCAGTAACCTTGCCGTGCATCTCTGCGCCCACGTTATCCACTTTATGGATAGTTACTGTCTCTACCCTGCGTGGAACTGTCAGAACATAGTAGACAGACAGCATGTTGATAGCTAGTGATACTAGTAGTATGATTGTAGCTATTGTTAAATCTTTATGTTTCACTCATAAACCCCTTATATACCTTTTTTAAAATCTCGCAAACCAAACTCAGAGGAATGTTTGACCTCTCATTATAGGATTTCGTCCAATCTTGAAATTTGATGTCATTTGACTTCTTTTCATTTTTAAGATTCAGTTCAATATTTCCAGAAAATCGAGTTGGTTTAGAAATCGGATAGTCGTCATAATTGTTGTATCTTGTATGATTTTCAAACGGGATTTCGAAACCCAGCACTCTCTCGATGTATTGCCAAATTCTGCCATGAGCTGGGTTCTCTATGATCCAATATTTGGGCTTGTATCGTTTGATGATTTCGACTGTATTGAACACACACAATTCACCATTGATTCGTTTCATAAGTTGTTTATTTGGATAATATTGATATCTGTTATAATCCTTATGATCACGAACGGTAAATATCGACAAGGGTTCTTGTGGTTGAAATAAAGAGTCGCCTTGCTCTTGTTTCCAACAAGCATTTCCTCTATCCATAGCGCTAGCATTAGACCAACTTTCACACGGTGGGCTAGCGATAATCAGATCAGGTTTAGGCAATTTGTCCAATGTGTCAAATAGGGTGTTATCTCCAAACAAACGGCTATAATCAGCTAAATTCAGATTGATAAAATGATGATTTTTATTTTCAATATCAATGCCTATTGGATAGATTTCAATATCTTTGTCCAGTTTCTTTACGCCTTTGGTGTAGGATCCGTTTCCACTATCGAATAATGCCCAGACAATCATCTTAGAGGTCTTCTTCTTTGACGAAAGTGCCATTAATCATCTTCCCTTTCCTGTTTTTAATCTCCTCATACGCAATACCAAGACATTCAGTTACATCGAGGTCTAACTGGTGTGCTAGAACGATAATCGTTACCAACGTATCACCGATAGCATCTTTCAACGCTGCTTGTGGTTCCGTGAATTTCGTCGGTTTCAAGAGTACATCTCGAATTTCTCCGACTTCCTCAGTGATACGCATCCACTGAATCTTTGGGTCAGCCTGTTTTAAATTGCGTTCGTCTGCCCAGTGGTTGATTTTATTAATTAAATCTGAGAATGTGTTATCAGTACCGTAACCAAGTAAGTAAGGGATTGATACATCGAAGTAGTCAGCTAACTTTTTAGCGTTACTTCCTTTGATTTCATGGGTGCCATGTTCCCAATTAAGGATGGTTAATTTTGTTGTTTCCATTTCTTGGGCTAACTCTTGTTGAGTTAAGCCTTTATCTTTCCGTAACTGTTTAAGATTATTCATCCGTTACCTCTTTCACTTCAACGCCTGGGCAGTTGAATACCCACCCAAAATCAGCATCTTCTAGTTCTTTGCGTGTAAACGATTGCGTTTTAATCTTCTTATCCACCCAATCTTCACCAAAATACCAATAATCGCCATTTTTTAATACACAATATTTATAGTCAATCCCCTTGATTCTAACCTCGTATTTAGGTTCTTTCTCGACCTCGTAGCCTAAAGTCCAAGCGAGGGCGAAGATATCTTGGTTTCTTGCCTTTTTAATCCAGCAAATAAGTTCATCACTTTTATTCCACTGTTTCAAAAAATCTGGATTCATAGCAGTATATAATCCTATTGCCAAATTTTCTTTACACACATCAATCCAATCCGCCACACATTGCGGAACGATTGGTTTAGGGAAGAATGAATCGTATAGGTCTTCTGCGTACGATACAGAGATATGCCCGATTGTCGATAATTTTTCTATTGCTTCTTGTCTAGTCATTTCGTACTCTCCTTGTAAATAATCAGTGCTGATGTATCATACGTTCTGCGAAAGTCATACTCATAGATTGCTAACGCCACATTAGATTGATATTTAATATCAATAATTTCTATATTTGGGTTTTCTGCAAGAAAATTATTGATTAATTCATCAATTTCTAGGTGGTTAAAAGTGCTAGTATTCTCACGTAAATACTTCGTTCTAATCATCGATTTCCTCCATCCAGACAGTAGCATCTACTGCCACGCTTAACTTTTTCAACGCTTCAACGTGTTTCAGTGCCTTGTTCTTATCTGTGAAATGGCACTCCTCGACATCATCCATTGTGCGTGCTGCTCTTACTATCCACCGCATTCGACTAACTCCCTTAATCAACATTTTTTAGTTTTGCAGGCACCCACATTTTAGGGTTGTAATTGATCTCATATTTGTATTTTGAAACATTCGGTACTTCAACATCTTCTACTACATAAGAGACATTATCTGACAAACCGATAATATGCTTTTGATATTTGTTCTTGCCATTTTCTACAACAATTTCAAGTTGTTTATCATGAGTATCAGCCTTGATGGACATCCTACCGCTCATTTGGAACATTACGTCATTTGTAATAGCATCAATCACCGTTACTTTTCGAACAACATTAAAGTTATCCGACTCCGTAGATAAATTTTCAGATACTCTATTTGCCTCTGAGCAACCAGTTAAAAATAATAAACCACTTACAGCAATAATTGCCATTTTACTTAATTTGTTCATGCTTCCACCTCTTCCAACTCCACTGTATACATCCTAGAATTACGATATTTAACACCTCTCAAACGATGTAGCTCGTTGATAGCGTCGTTCTTGTTGCTAAAAATATGCTCACTGTCTTGCATATTGTCGTAGTACACGATTACTTTTTATTTCATGATTCTGCTTCCTCTACTTCGTAATAATCGATTTTGGCAAAATTCTTAGGACTAATAGTAATCATCCTCTCTTCTGGCTCAATCTGCTGCAATTGAAGATAATCTATATTTCCTCGTCCAAGCCATTCCAGCATGTCACGAATGAGTTTATAACCCTCTTTAACCTTGATAGTTTCATCCATGTATGGATTTTGCAACCTAATTTCTGTCATTGCTCTACTTCCTCTACTTCCAAAACGAATTTAAATTTCCCAGACTCACCACTTAGCCCGCCATACCGAAACGACATCATTTTAATAACTTCGTGATTGTCGTCTGGCCACAAATTAGCGTCCGTTAAGCCGTCTATGAGGGCTTTAACCGTAGGATATAGGTTTGGTGGGTCTAGTCTTCGTCTAGTTGGTGCATAGACTGTTACAGCTACCGTGCAAGGCTTAGCTGGGCTATACATTGGTGTAATGTTTAGTCCAGCTTCTGCTCTTGCTATTAATCGTAGCCGTTTGACCATTCGCCCCTCTGCTTGATAGTGGAATCTGTCGTTACTGTTGATAACTAGATTTTGAGCAGGCTTAGCTTTTGACCTTGGTAATAGAAATTCTAGTCTCATGCTTCACCTCAGAATGGTAGCATATCATCCGTGATATCCATTGGGTTACTGTTCCCGTATGGGCTGTTATCTCTTGCAAAGTTTGGTCCTTGCTGTTGCGGTGCTTGTTGCCCGTAAGGTCCTGCATAGCCGTTGTCATTGCCAAATGCTCCCGATGTATTGCCTTGGCTGGCGTTGCTACCTTCACGCGCTGCACGGCTCTCCAACATTTGGAAGTTCTCAGCGACTACCTCAGTTACATACACTCGTTGACCTTGCTGATTCTCGTAGCTACGGGTCTGAATGCGTCCAGTGATTCCAATCAATGCGCCTTTTTTAGCCCAATTAGCCAAATTCTCGGCTTGCTGACGCCAGATAACACAGTTAATAAAGTCTGTTTCACGTTCACCGTTGGCGTCTTTGAAATTGCGGTTAACAGCTAGGCTAAACGTAGCTACTGCAATGTTATTTCCAGTGTATTTAAGTTCTGCGTCTCTGGTCATACGACCAACTAATACAACGTTATTAATCAATTTGATACCTCTTCCCTATTCACGGCTTAAAAAATCATCTAGCGTCAAAATTTCATGTAGCTTTTTTTGTGACTTGCAATAATCACAATGCCCACACTTCTTAGCTTCTTCGTTTCCAAGCGATACTTGATACACTCTAGGGGCGTGCTCTGTAATGTATTTAAGCCCTTCTTCCAGCCATTCTTCAGTCAATTCAATAATTTCCTTATCTGGCTGTTTCTCTTTCGATACGGCCACGATAAACGGCTTGAATGTTGGATAATCCATTTGTCGTAGCAATTCTAAATAAGTCCCTAGTTGGACATGATATTGAAACCCTAGAATGTTATTGACTGCCGTTGGTACTTTAGTTCGCAATTCCTCTGACCATTCCTTAGTCCAGATAGATTTCATAGTTTTTAAATCGACCACATAGCCTTTTGAAAAGTTGATACTATCCAACTTCCCCTTGAATGGCACGCCACCGATAAAACCAGTCACGATCTTTTCTTTTTCAACCTTATCGCCTTTTTTCCCGTGATACAGATTGTTGAAAAGCGTGTCATTTTTGAGTGTTTCGATGACTTTTTCAGCTAGTTTGAAATCAGATAGCAATCCGTAAGGTTTGCGACTAGAGAACAAAGCCTTTTTGTTATCCTCTTTAAATTTCTCATGAGCTTCTTCGCTCTCGAAGTAGCTATGAACGTAATTTCCGAATAGCAATGGCTTTTGATCTCGTTCATCATCCCATGTCCCGTCATCAATGGCTTTAGCTCTAGCTTCACATTTCATGTATTCCTTGAAACGGCTTACAGACATATAGGTTTTGTCAGAATAATAATTATCATCCGTCAAGATTGTTAGTTCAGTCATTTCCTACCTCTTTGATTTTGGTTGAATCACCTTCAAACAAGCTGACTTCTTCGATGATTTCACCAGTTTCAGAATCTACACTTTTTTCTGTTTCAGATTCAGCTTCATCGCTCATAAGGTCGCCTAGAAGCGTTTGGGTGTCCTCGTTTTTTGGTGTAACATCGATAGGATCAGATTTAACTTCCTCAGTTTGATTGTCTGAGATAAGTCCTTCTTGCATTTCGGTTGAAAGTGGGGCATACTTGCTCAAAATACTTTTAAGCACGGTTTTTTGTGCCATTGCATCGAAGTCTGTAGACCAAGGGCCTCTTGCATAAGTTTTTGAGAAACGTTTCCCGTGCGATTCTGCTTGTTCCTTCGTCCAGAATGTCAACTTTTTAAAGCCATTTACAAGCTCGAAAGTGGCAAAATAGCCATACACTTCGTCTTCTGGTTGGGTGAAATCAATGTCCAATGTTTCAAATAATGGGTCATACGATTTAAATTGTGCTTTGTAGACCTTGCCAGAATTAATAGCCTTAAACTGACCGGAGCGGATAGCTAACTGGATAAGCCCTTTATAGCCAAGTTGAAACTGTGCATCTTGCTTGTAAGGCACAATGTAAGCAAATCCTAAACTTGGTTCGATAGGCAGGTTTAATACCGCTGCTTTCATTGCCGCTGTCATAATCGAAGTGTTGCTTGCCCGTGCTAATAGATTGTTGTTGTTCACGATTGATAGCAAGCTTGCCGTGAATTGTCGTTCATTCCCGTTCAACACCTCTTGGAATTTTTGTTTGACTGCTGGCGTGTTGAAAAAATCTTTGTGTGCTAGTTGGTTTGTCATGTTGTTCTCTCTTTCATTTTTTTGTAAAAGTGCTTTCTTGCGTGTTTTTGAACTTTCATTTTTTTGTCCAAGGTATATTTATACCGGCAAGGTGCTTCTTCTTCTCAGAAGTGCTTTCTTGATACCCTCTCGCACCTTAAAATTGATTTTACGGTTGTTTTTTTCTTGGCGGTCTAGCGAATGGGCTGACTGTACCTTCTTTCAATTTTGCGTGAATGTAAATTCTGCGACCTCTATCGTCTAATTCCTCCGAAAAAATTTCATAGAGCTCTAAACGTTTTTCAATCTTGGTAATATGTCTGCGTACACTTGTTTCAAAGTACCAAGATTTTTCTAATTCGTCATATCGTACAACTGTTTCTCGTTCTTCTGGTAAATAAGCCATTTTCTTTCTTCTTTCCCTAGCGTGCTAAAAAATCAACAGTGGTTTTTTAGCAAACGCCAAATATTCGTTGATCTTGCTGATAAACGAGTATAAATCTAGCTCGTCCATCATTTTCTGTTTGTGCTCTTGTGAGAATACAAGGCCATGAATGCGCTCGTAGTCTTCAAAGAGCTTTAGTTTTACTTCTTCTTCCGTCATAGCATCATCCTTCTAGCTGTTTTAGCTGATTGAGTGTATAGCGCTTATCTTTGATGTTGAGTGCTTTAAATACATTCCCTTCCAGTCCTGTCCGAATGCGGCTTGCGACACGTTCGCTGTAAAGGTTTGCAATTTCATCATTGCTTAAGTTGGTTGAGATAATCGTATTCTTGCGATGACTGAGCACGTCAAAGATAAATTCTTCTTCCCACGCTGACTTAGAGCGCCCTGAATCACTTTGTTTAACGCCTAGATCGTCCAGGATGAGATAATCAACCTTCATCAACAGTCTTGAATAGTAACCCTCTTTGCTCTCAAACTTAAAGCTCTCTCGGACTTTCCGTAATATTTCGGTCAAATTCACGAATAGCACACTTTTTGGTGTTCCTCTTTCCTTGAAAGTCTCATTCAGCGTTTTAGCCATTGCAATAGTCAAGTGAGTTTTACCGATTCCAGTAGTTCCCGTTAGCAAGGTGTTCCCGCCTGCGCCACCAAGATATTTCTGCGTTTGTCTCTTCACGAAATCTAGCAGATTCTTTTCCTCTTGCGTTCTAGCGATGAAGTTATCAAAAGATGCTGACTTTAGCTCTTCGGGAATAGTGCTATCTCTCATAAGCACGTCATACGTTCTCAGATAGAGGTTTCTCTTCATGCTCTCTTTTGCCATCTCTTCTTCCTTTTTGTCTCTTTGCTCTTTGGCACACTTTGGACAAACTGGAGAGGGTTTGCGTGGTTGTTCTTCACCCGCAATTTTAACGAGGATATTAAGCTGTAACATCGGTACCCCATGAATAGGACAAACGTCCCCTAGCCTTTTTGTGTTTGCTATAATTTCAGCTTGCGATAGCATATAGATATCACCCCTTCCTAAAATGGGTTTTCATCCGTTCGAGTAGCTACCCATTCTTCATAAGTTTGTGGCTCTTTCTTTTGTTGTTTCTTGCCCTTATGATTTACTTTGCTATTCCTAACAAGTTCAACCGTCATTAAGTTGTCTTGTTTCCATCGGTTTAAGATAGCCTTAATATATGCAAAGTTTGCCTTACCTTGGCTTACTGCTTCTTTTAGTGCTTCAAGAATAACGTCAGCGTTAAAATCTTCTAGCATATACTGTAAGTCTTGCGTTTGGAGTGGTGATAGCGGTCTGCCTATCTCAGCTTCGAAAGATTGATAAAGATTTACAAGGTCTTGATTAAGAGGGGGAGTAGTGGTAGGTTGTTTTTCTTCTCTTACCTCTCCTCCCCTATCCTCTTCTATCCTATCCTCCCCTCCCCTATCCTCCCCTATCCTATCCTCTCCTATGCAACCATTTGTCTGACATTTGGTTGTCAGTTGGTTGTCAGTTGGTTGCACATCTGACAACCACTGATATTTATTGCCTTCTACCAGTGCTATTTGTTGCATTTCCTCTGTGAATCTAGTGGGTTTCTTTCTATCCTTCCTAATAGAATTGTGTTCTGTCCAATCTGTTATAACTACCACTCCACTGTTAAACAACAGTACATAGTTGCCCTCGATTAGAAGTTTCATGTCTTCTTTCGTTGTGCCAACCAATCGCATGATAGTTTTAGGGTTTCCGACAAAACCATCATCGTCAGCCTCTAGGTTTAAGAAGAAGTATAAAGCCTTTGTTGTAGGAGGTAAGTCAAGAAAATCATCAGTCATTACGACATCTCTACTGAACATCCTTCTATTTGCCACTTGTTCCTCCTTTTCTTTTGTGTTATAATCAAGTAAATCGTTTTGATGAACGTTGCACCTTTTGGAGTTTTCCAAGGGTGCTTTTTTTAATGCCTACCCTCCCACCACTTCTAATTATTTAATTACTTGTCTTCTTTGCCGTTGTATTTCTTAAAGCTCAATCCCAAAGTTGTGATGCCTGCTGCAATTACTACCAGCCCTAAAGTGCTAGCGATGCCCTCTTTCTCGCCGGTACTTGGTAGAGTACCACCATAAACGGCTGTTTTTGGTGTCTCTTTGCTCACTGGTGCGAGGTTGTAAGATACTGCGACAGATTGTGCCGCTTTTTTATCAACGCTCGTTTTAGGGGTCTTTTCTGGCGTGCTAGGTTTTTCTGGTGTTGGTTTAGTTGGTTCCTCTGGGATTTTAAGTTCTGGCAAGTCCAAAATTGGTGCATCGTTTGGAATTACGCCGCCCTCGAATGGTGGGAGCTCACGTACTTCTGGAATACCCGGAATACCACCTTGGAATTCTGGCTTGTCGTAAACTGGTGCTTCATTTGGTACTGTGCCACCGTTCCATTCTGGTTTGTCTAGCACTGGTGCATCATTCGGAACAGTTCCGATTGGCTCAGTATATTCTGGTTTCACACGTTCTTCCGGAATGCCAGGGATGCCGCCCTCAAATTCTGGGATGTCAACTTTTGGCGCATCGTGTGGAATTTCCCAAACTGGTTTATTCTCACCACTGGCATCACCTTTACCACCGACCAAGACGGCACGGCTAGAAGATGTAGCACCATCATTTTCGGCTTTCAACTCAACCTTGTTGGTTGGGTTGGTTGAATCTTTAACCGCATTGACAAGTTTAGTTTTGTACCAGATATAAACCATACGATCAAGGCGATCCATTTTAATTTCAAACCCGTGGTCTGATTTAGCCATTGACTTGATAAGTTCCATTGCTGACCCTTTATCCGTCCAAGGCTCAACGCTATCAACATAATTCATCACAAAGTAATCATCGACTAGTTTTTGGTTATCTGACATAGTGTCAATCAACGTTACATAATTTAGGACACGGCGTGCATAGTTAACACGAATAGTCCAGTCAATCACAGTTGGGTCATCCTTGTCTTGGCTACCCCATTTAGAGATTAATTCGTCTGAGCCAATTTCTTGCTCTTTCCCAATATTGGCAGTCACAACTGTCCCGTTGAAGTTGACTGTCACAGGCTTGCCAGATTCAACCGCATCCGTCCACTTAGCATCTAATTTAAGAGACATTTGTTTGTTCAATGGATGACTAGCAAAATAATTATTGAATACAGCAGTCACGGTTTGACTAGCTACATCAGTAGAAGCCTTACCAACTACAGCATTGTCAGGATTTGTCACATCGAAGCTATAGTTAGTTTGGAAAGTGATTTCTTTTGGAAGGTCAAATGTGACTTTATCCCCCTCATTAATAGGCATATCATCGGCAAATTTTACATCCTTGTACTCGACTGTGAAGCCAGAATACTTACCGTCACCGTTTGATTGGTCGATAGCAACGTTAGGATTTTCTACATGGATGTCTGTACCTTCTTTGGTGACAACGGTATTAGGTGTTTCTACTGGTGTAGTTGTTTCTGCCATTGGTTGGGCAACTGGCGCTGTTTCTGCGACTGGTTCTGTAACGGGTGCTGATTCCACCACTGGTGCTACTGGTGTTTCTGTAGCGACCACTGGAGCTGATTCTGACGGTGTAACAGTTACGTTGCCCGCATTGTCAGCAGTATAGACATTAGACACCGCTGGTTGAGTATCTGCCACTGGTTGTGTTGTTTCGTCCGCTGATACTTGACCAGCTCCAATCAATAGAGCTGTGGCAAGCGCGAGCGTGCCGCAAAGTCCGAATGCTTTGCTTTTTGTGAATCCTGGTTTAGCTACTGTTTGAGTGTTGAGTGTTTTCATGGTATACTCCTTATAGATGTTATTTCTTGCACAGGCCCTTACCTGTGCTTTTTTTAGTGCCTTCAACGTGCACCCATAGCCCCACCGCAGAATATTTCAATGTTTTGTTAGACTGTAAATGGGAATATTAGGAAAAAAGTAATTTAGTAAAGATTTTTTTGGGGAAAGGTATAAATTACACTCCACGGCAGGGCCATGGCTGCACGCTGAAAGATTGATGATCTATCTATCGTTAAGATACTTAGCGGCTAGATAACGCTCACGTCTCTGACGTGCTTCATATTTCTGGTCGTTGATTTCTCGTGGTGTCCATACTGGCTCGAAGAAGTATTCTTGTTGCGGTTGTTTTTTTGACCAAATCCAGTTAAATAGTTTTGATGCTTTCATTTGTTTGTTTCCTTTCGTGATACAATTGAGTTATCCCAAATGAAGGGAGGTGGAATTATGAGCGAACAATTCGATGCATTTAAACAAGCAGCTGACAAGGCACTAACCGAATTTGCGGGCGGTTCTGATGCTATCGTCAAACTTGTTGATGAATTACTCAAAGCCCAAGCAGATGATCTTGAAACTTCATTCAAGCTTCAAGAAGTTGATAAGCTTAATGCAAAGATTTCTAAACTCGAGAGCCGAGTTGCTGAATTGAATGATCAACTTTCTCGACACGATAAGTAGCTTCATTCAACCGTTTTAAAGCAGATATGCGCTCTTGCTCAACGCTGACATAGAATGCTTCTCTAGCTTTAATCCATTCCTCTAGCAAGTCGCTAGGGGTTTTTGTTATTTGCCGTGAATACGGCCATCTTGTTGGCCTCATGTTGCATTGTATTTCCTTTCTTCTATTACCCAACCGCACCAACGAACTAACGAAGCATTTAAATTTAGGAGTCATCGTTAATGATATGTTTACGTACTTACCGCTAGCCACTTGGTAGGCCTTTTGTTGATATTGTTTAAAAAAAGGATAATTATTTTTTTGCTTCGTTAGCTCGCTGCTACGGTTGGGATATTGATGTTATTTGAATCTGTTTCTAGTTTTCCATTCGATGAAGGATTTGAAGCCTTCATAGTTGATAAAAACCAGTTTATGTGTGGGGTTAAACACATATCTTTGAAAATCTTTGTTATCCCTCATTTCTCGAATGAGGTTTTTTGCCATCGACTTCCCTAGACCTTCCCACCGCTGCATGAGGTGGTCGTAGTCTCCCCACTCAGCCGTCTCATTAACTCCGACTGGTTTGTAGGTGATTTCCATAAGCGTCACCCGATTTCTTTCAATCCGTTTTCAAGAGCGATAAGCTCTTTTTGTTTTGGTGTCTCACGAATTTCAAATTTTGTGAAATCGTCGTAAGATAGATTTTCCAAGAATTTGACGGCATTTTTAGCGTCAACATGCTTGATGTTGGTGTACTTGGTCACGTTGAAAGCTTTCTTCAAACGTGAGTACATCAAGCGGATAAACTGACCTTTCTTCAAAGCGAACAGATTATCGCTAGGATGTGTTTTCTGCTCATTGAAGTACATATCTGCGAAAACACCAGCTTTACTAAAGACCACGCTTTTAATCTTGCTTGCTTCACCATCGTCGATATGGACTTTCTTGTTAACTTCTTCGACAAGCAACTCAATGTCAGTGAGCTTTTGATTTGTCTTCTTAACATTTCTGTCCATTTCTTCCTTGATTCCGATAACTTCTTCCAAAAGCTGTTGGTTAACGGTGCTTTGTGCCACAAGGTTCATGGCTTGTTTTTTCTGCATTTCAACCGTTTCGGCGAGCAGATTTTCTTTTTTCTTATCTTTCTTTTTACTCATTGATAATTTCTCCTTCTATGATTGTTCTTCCGCTTTCTGGGACAATCTTATTCATTTCGTCTAACCAGTTTTCAGTTAGCGTCAAGATGTCTCTGAGCTTTTCAATCTGGGCGTCCTTGCCAATTCCTTGGATAAGGGTTTTAAATCTGAGCGGTGCCATCTTGCTATCAAAGAAATCTTCAAATTCTGACACTAGGTTACTGAGTGTAAAGATATTAGTAACACTGTTTTCCAGCTTTTCTTTGTCCGCTCGTAAGTGTTCGATAGACTCTTTCAAGGCTAGTGCTTCCGAGGTTTCTTGCTCAAGCATTTCGTAAGACGCTTCTTTAAGTCGCAAACTTCTTTTGACCGAATCAAGCTCGTCCGATAGGTCTTTGTTCTTTCCTAGCAATTGCTTGTTAAGATCTTGTGTCGCTTGGTAATCGTCTGGGATGATTTCCTTTTCGATTACCTTTTCAATCGGTTTGACTGCTTTAGCACGTTCCAACTCACCCTTGACCGCTTCGAGTGCTTGGTCTTTGAGTTTTAGGCGACGCTCAAGCTCTTTATATTCTTTGTGGGTTTTAACATCCCCGTTGAATACTGCTTGATTGACTTCTGGATTAGCGGATGGTTTAGATACTTGGGCTTGCAACACTTTTGGTAAGCTTTCGAATTTTTCAATATTTGCTTGTTCGTTTTGCGAACAAACGAAATTGTAATGATTGATATATTCATAAGCTTTGGTTTTTTTAAACCCTAAACTTCTATACCATTCTTCAAAACAACCATAACCCCTAGTGGAAAGCTCCTCTTGAGCTTTGGCAAGTTGTTTTCCTATCTCGTAAGCACTCTTGCTTTGGATGCCGTAAATGATATTGGCACGTTCTTCCAAAAATTCTTTCGTCTTTGCATCGACTAAAGAGTAATTAAAATCATTTGTTGTCCATTCCAAAATGTTCAACTCCTAATTCTTTAATTCTTCTTTTCAGCATATTCTCGACTTCTTTATTTGAATATCTGACAGTTCTGATGCCGCATAAATAGTTAAGTAACATGTCTCTGTACTTGTCTCGCAGTCTTCCAACTTCGGTTTCGTGGGACTTTCCGTCTATTTCGTATGCTATGTTATTGTCTTTGTCATAAAAATCTAGTGTAAACTTCTTGACGCCCCATTTCTTGTACCCGCCTTTTCCGGTGCCGATAACAACCTGCTTCTCAAGCGACGGGTACATTAAGTGAAAAACTCGTTCGTGGGTTGTATCACTTGTTATCATTCTTCTTTTTGGTGGCTCGTTTATAATCCAGTCGATCAATCCGTTAATCATAGCTGTATTGTTACGAATCATGTACCATTGAAAGATTGTGTTTTCTTTTTCGGTTAATTTGATTTCGTTCATTTTTCTCTTTCTATTTTTGATATAATAGTTTTAAAAAATAATTGGAGTTTTATTGTGGAAGTTCTATCAAACAAAGCGCATTGCTTAATCAAAACATTTATTAAAATTCGGAAATCTAACAAACGGGGCCGAATTTACTACAAAGAAAATAAAGAATTAATAGATAATAACGATATTTTTATTCAGGAGCTTTGCGACAAAGGCTTATGCGTCAAAGACGTTTCTGGCGACGTAGGTCTCACGAAGAAAGGTCTTTATTATCTGCCAGAATACAAAGCATTCATGAAACGGACGCTATTAACTTCTTTATGGCTTCCATTCATAGTTTCTATTCTAGGAACATCTTTTACCTTGTTTCTTAATTATTTGATAAAACTTGTGATAGGCTTAATCAACTGTAAAGGGTAAACCAAATAACTTGTGGATAATCAGTTTGATAATAAGGAAAACCCCTACCCCAATAATTGAACCCGATATAGCGCCGACGATTGCCAAAAAGGTACAACCGATTATTAACCCGGTATCACTCCAAAACCAATCGTCAATGACGTCTTTGATTTTTTCAAAGGCTTTTTTTATTTTCTTCATGTTTGTTCCTTTCTACTCCTTTTAATTTTTAAGTTATATACGAATTTTCGTATATTTAAGTTAAAAAAATTTAGTCTTCGACACGTTCGCTAAATAGGTATTCTAATTCATATTCTGGGAAGAACGCCTTTTTGATAGCCACTGTTTCGCCAAATTTGAAATCTGAAACACCATCGATTTTGTCACGGACTGTGCGATAGCCTACTCCGAGCAAATCTGCGATATCCACTAATGTAACGCCTTTGTTCTTACGAACTTCTTCGATGTTTTTCATTTATTTCCTCCTTCCTTAAGCTTGATTTAAGTATATACTAATTTTCGTACACTGTCAACAAGAAAGTACGATTTTTTTTACTTTTTTTTATTTACCTATACGATTTTCTGTGTTAATATATAGAAAGAAAGAGAAATGAGGGTTACAAAAAATGCAGGCTGAGGAAAGAATTAAGGAACTGATTATAGCTAAATACGGGAATGTAAGAGCTTTTGCAACAGAAAGCGGCATCTCTTATACTACTGTTCGCTCTATTTTAGAACGTGGTATCATGAACGCAAAAGCTGAAAACGTCTTTAAAATCTGTCATTTGTTGGGAATTTCACCGGACACGCTCGCTGAATGGGGTGTTACGGACGAACCACAACAACCCAACGCCCATGACATCGATGAAATCATAGCCAATGCAATGATGTTTGATGGCAAACCGCTTACGGATGACGATAAGCGGGCTATTCGTGGCATAATTGCCGGCTATATGAGTAGCAAGGGGGATTGATATGGTTCGCAAATCCAAACAATCTTATAGAGATTTAGTTACTTTGCTTGACAACAATGGGGTTAGTTTTGAACTTATGTCGAAAGGTAAAGCTATTACTTTTTTAGAAAAGAACAACTACTACTATAAAGTCTCTGCTTTTCGAAAAAATTTTAAAAAGAAAAACGGGAAGTATCAACATCTTGATTTTCAGCATCTTGTAGATCTAGCCACAATTGATATGTATTTGCGAGACACGCTTCTGGATATTGCTATTAATGTTGAACATTTTATAAAAGTCGAGTTATCTAGGTTAATTACTAACAATCCTGATGAAGATGGTTATACAATTGTTCAGGAATTCGCTGTCAATTACCCAACATACTATAACAGCACCTATAATCGGTTCAGACAATCTCGATATCAAAAGGATATGTTTCTAAAACGCGGGTCTGATATCCCGATTTGGGCGTTGATGGAGCACATGGATTATGGCTGCTTGTTAAAATTAGTAGGACTTTATTTTGATAAGTATAGGCCCAACTCTCTTCAAAAAGCTGTGACATTGGGTGATAACTCGAGACATCTCAGAAACGCTTGCGCTCACAATAATGTCCTGATGGTAAATGTATTCAGAGATGACGAAAAATTGAATAGAGTTAATGCCGTAGTTAATACGTTTGCTAGACAAAAGGGCGTTCTCAAATATCGTCAATACCGCAAAGTGAATGACCTTCTTTCACTCATTGCCTTATCAAATGCCTACTGTTCCACTGCGGTTCAATATCATCAAGGTTTAAAGATCCAAAATCTTATTGACCGAATGCAAAGGTATGCATCTGATTACACAAAAACGCCAGAACTGGTTAAAATGTTTACTATTTTTTGTAAAATCATTGACAATAAGTAAAACATTTTGTAAACTATTTTTAGTGGAAGACTGATTAAGTTCAGCGCCCTATGGCTTGTGCGTGCGCAAGTGTAAGGGAACAAAACGTCTAAAAAGAGCCGGTTCGTTTGTCGAATTGGCTTTTTTGCTTTTTTCTATAGAAACTGGTGCGAGGTGCTATGACTGAAAAAGAATTGCTTGAGCGATTCAATGTCTCTATCTGTGAGTTCGATTCTAGCCAGTGGCCACGAGATGGTTTTTTAGACCCTGTTAACCGTGTGGTTTACATCAATAAGGATTTACCTGCCGAAAGACGTTTGAAGGTCTTACTGCACGAATTAGGGCACCTAGAACACAACCCCAAACACTACGAGCGCCTGCGTGAGAAATATGAAGCTCAAGCTAATAGAAATATGATCCATGAATTGCTAAAAAATGAAAATCTGGATGATTTCAATTACATACACTTCATGGAAAAATATAATCTCACCACAATTTGTGATGAGACCTTTGTAAAAAATGAGTATCTAAAAATGATGAGGAATTGATATGAAACTTTTGAAAAAATACAAATGGTATATCTTAACAATTATTGTTTTATTCTGCCTTGGCTTAATGTTTGTGCCACGGTCTGGGAAGGAATCAAAGGAAACAAAACAGTCTAAAGCTGTTAAAGTGATAAAGCACACCACAAAGCCAAGTAAACATAGTTCTTCTTCGACTTCAAAAACTTCTAGTAGTTCAAGTTCAGAACAACCACAACAACCACAACAACCACAACAACCGCAAGAACAGACGCAAACCGAAGCTTCTCAACCTCAACAAGAAAAGCCTATTGATGGTGTAGGACCTACGCAATCACAAGTAGACCAAGCAACTGAACAATATGGCTATACGCCTGGATATGGCGGAGTACCTTCCGATTCTCCTGAGGTAGCAAGAGAACAAGCAGACCAACAAGCACGCCAAAACTGGCACGATAGTCAAGTTGAGTGGGCTAGACAACAAGGACTCATGGATTAATAAAAACCAGCAAATCTTAAACGATAAACTGGATTTACAGCAAAGAAAAACAGCCAGATTGGAAGAACGCAAACTGACTGTAGAAGTTGAAACGATGGAAAAAGATGCTGCCCTGAAAGATATGCAGCGTGAACTAGAAATAGAAAAAACTCGTCAAGAATTAGAATTACTAAAAAATGTAAGAGCCTTTGAAATAACTGTCGACTCTCCTAATGTCTCTTACGAAAACGTAGCCCAAACGCAAATGGATTTCGATGAGAATCAGGGTGAGGGATGATTTTTACAACTAGAATAAAAATTACAAAAGTTATTAAAATAATACCCCTGTCTAAAAAGAAAAGAGTGAGAGAAAAAATAGAATATAACAATAAATATCCCAAAAGGATTTGAATGTTTTTCATACCAACTCCTCCTCTTTGCTTTCTTAATTTGATTTTAGCAAAAACAAACTGTTTAGTAAAGGTAGACAAGGATGACCACCTAGTAAGACCTATTGCTATTTATTTCGAGGACTAAATAGATGTCCGTAGCTCTGATTAAAACACTCTCTTTTTAAATCGAGTTCTTCCTCGCCTGTTTTAATATCCATGCGGACTCTATCAGCAAATTCATTGTGGCGCAATTCCATTTCTTTTTTAGATTGCTCCATCTTTTGACGCTCTTGATTGATGTGAGTAAAAAAAGAAAACATATCATCGCCCTACCTTTCATCACTATTTTACAACGAACAATAGTAAAAAATCAACTGTTTCCATTTTGGAAACAACTCAAAAAATCCCCACACTCTCCGACGGCCATCTTTGAGTGTGAGGATATCCCGTATAGTAAAAGGCATTAAAAAGCCCTCTTTACTATACCCATTTTATCAAAAAAGTGAGGTAAATACAATGTGGGTGGAAGAATTACCAAACGGGAAATATAAATATTTCGAAAGATATAAGGACACTTACACTGAGAAGTGGAAACGGGTATCTGTAACGCTTAATAGTGGCTCAAATCGAGCAAAGAAAGAAGCTCAACGCTTGCTTGATGATAAGATAGCTGAGAAGATGGCTGGCTTAAACACTACCGACGCATCATTTAACGATGTGTTGAACGAGTGGTGGGAATTTCACAAGAAAGGCATTCGAAGGACTTCGATTAGTTCCATGACCAGCAATGTCAGGTATGTCGAAGAGAATTTCGCTGTAGATGTCAAAATAGCAAACATTGATACACACTATATCCAACGCTTTATCAACGATGCCGATGTTCCACGTTCAATCCTTGAGCGTGTTAAATCTATTTTAAACCTAACCTTCGATTACGCTTGCACTGTTGGTTATATTCCTAGCAATCCTGCAAGGCAAGCAAAACTTCCCAAGAAACAGCAAACGATGGAAGATTACGATAAGATAAGGAACAAGTTTCTAGAGATAGACACTGAACTACTTCCGCTACTTTCAGAATTACGAAAGCAAAAACGCACTTATAGAAATGCCATCCTTGCAGAGTTTCTCTTTGTCAGTGGTGCTCGAATCGGTGAAGCGGTAGCCCTTGAAACGTGCAACTACAGAAAAGAGGATGGATATCTTGATATTTTTGGCACTCTAGATAGTGTTCAGGGCTATAAGAGAGCTAAAAAAGAACCGCCTAAGACCCCAGCAGGCTACCGTAGCAACAAACTGACTAAACGTGAGATGGAATTGTTGGATGAAGCTATACAGATTCGGGATCTAAACAGGTCGCTATCAGACGATTGGGTGACCATGGATAGGGATTATATTTTTGTGACTGACAAGGGCGTACCACTTCAACGAAACTCATTTAACAACTCTATTCAAGCAGCTAACAAGCGACTAGATAAGCCAATTAACAAACCAATATCATCACATATCTTCAGGCATACGCTGGTCAGTTATCTAGCTGAGAATGGCGTCCCGTTAAAGGCTATCATGGATAGAGTTGGGCATGATGACAGTGATACAACGATGAAGATTTATACTCACGTCACCAACAAAATGAAGAATAAGGTAGTTGAAATCATTGATAACTTGCCCCTTTCTTGCCCCTTAGAATAAAAAAAGACCTATCTACCAAGGTTTAAACCTTGATATGATAGGCTTTTTCTTTAAATCTTATTTTACTGTGCGGATACGCATAGTGTTTGTACCACCTGTACCTACAGGAACACCAGCAACGATAACAATGTTGTCACCAGATTCTACAAGACCTGATTCCAATGCAACTTTTTCAGCAACATCAAACATGTCATCAGTTGAGCTTGGTTTTTCAGTAACTACTGGAATAACACCCCAGTTAAGCATCAATGATTTTTGAGTAATTTCATCGAATGTTACAGCCAAGATATCAGCTTCTGGACGGTATTTAGAAATCAAACGAGCAGTGTTACCTGATTCAGTAAGAGCAACAACAAGTTTGATATCCATTGAGTTAGTAGCATCTTTAACTGCAGACGCAACTACTTCAGTCTTAGTTGAACGGTCAAATGTTGATGAATCAAGACGACCATACTCTTTAAGAAGAGTTTGAGCGTTTTTATCAATTGTAGCCATTGTACGAACTGATTCAACTGGGTATTTACCATTTGCAGACTCACCAGAAAGCATTGTAGCATCTGTACCATCGATAACTGCGTTGAATACGTCAGATACTTCAGAACGAGTTGCACGTGGTTTTTCTGTCATTGTTTCAAGCATGTTTGTAGCTGTAACAACAACTTTACCAGCAGCGTTAACTTTTGTGATGATCATTTTTTGGTAAACTGGAACCATTTCGAATGGTACTTCGATACCCATATCACCACGAGCAATCATGATACCGTCAGCAGCTTCGATAATTTCATCGATGTTGTCGATACCTTGTTGGTTTTCGATTTTAGCCAACAATTGAACGTGACCGTTACCAGTTTCTTCACAGATAGCACGAACTTCTTGTACGTCTTTTGCAGTACGTACGAATGAGATAGCGATAAAGTTAAGACCTTGTTCAAGACCAAAACGGATATCAGCGTTATCACGTTCAGCAAGTGCTGGGAAAGGAATTTTAGTGTAAGGGATGTTTACACCTTTTTGTTTAGCGATGATACCATCATTTTCAACTTCAACGATGAATTCACGTTTTTCAGCATCTTTGTCCACAACACGAAGACCAAGTTTACCATCATCGACAAGAACTTGTTTACCAACTTCTACATCGTCAAAAACGTCAAGTGCACCTGCAACGTTCAAAGCGATAACGTCGCGAGTTGATTTGATACCTTGTTTAGTAGCAACACGAATTTGTTCACCCGTTTTGTATGCATACTCTTTAGCATCACCTTCGAACAATTCAGTACGGATTTCAGGTCCTTTTGTATCAAGAAGGAAACCTACTTTTTGACCAGCAAGGTCTTCTGCCATACGAACGACATCCATACGTTCACCTTGTTCAGCGTGGTCACCATGTGAGAAGTTGAAACGGAAAACGTTGGCACCTTCCTTGATCAATTGAGCAATGTTTTTAGCAGATGCTTCGCGGTCAAGTTTTTCACCCCAGTAACCATCTTCACCAAATTTTTTGCCGCCACGGATTTCAACCGCAGGACCAAGTGTTGCAACGATTTTTACACGTTTATTCATGATAAATAAAAACTCCCTTATATTTTTTGTCGCCTTAGCGACGGATTAACAATAATTTAAGTAACTGAGATTAGCTCAAGTTAGACAATGAACGGTTAAGATCTGCAAAGTCAAGACGAGCTCTGTGTGGATTATTAACGATAATTTTACCGTCTTCAGTAAGACTGAACAAAGCGCCTTCTTCTGCTGTACCAAGGATTGGGCTTTCAACAAGCTCTTCATTGTGGATACCAACAGCTACACCACCAATACCTTGTTTAAGGAGGTCAACCGCATGTGCACCCATCCATGAAGCAAGAACACGGTCACGCGCAGTTGGTGAACCACCACGAACCACGTGTCCAATGTTTGTTGCACGAAGATCTGAAGTATCTCCAGCTTCTTTCATTTTAGCTGCAAATTCTTCAGCACCCATAACACCTTCAGCAAGTACGATTACGTGGTGAGTTTTAGCACCTGATTCGTAACCTTCTTTAACTTTACGGACAACTTCGTTGATGTCGTACTCTTCTTCAGGTACGATAATTTGGTCTGCACCAGAAGCAATACCAGCCCAAAGAGCGATATCACCAGCGTTACGTCCCATAACTTCAACGACAAAAGTACGTCCGTGACTGAAAGCAGTGTCTTGAATCTTATCGATAGCTTCTGTTGCAGTTGCAACAGCAGTATCAAAACCAATTGTATAGTCTGTACCAACGATATCGTTATCGATAGTTCCTGGAAGACCAACAGCTGGGAAACCATGTTCAGTCAAACGCATAGCACCATGGTAAGAACCATCTCCACCAATAACTACTACACCTTCGATTCCATGTTTTTTAAGTTGCTCAATACCTTTAAGTTGACCCTCAAGTTGGGCAAACTCAGGATAGCGAGCAGACTGAAGGAAAGTACCACCACGGCTGAGGATGTTGTCTACGCCTTTGGCATCAAGTTGGAAGATATCTCCTTCAACCATACCAGCGTATCCACGGTTAATGCCGAATACTTCGATTCCTTCAGAAATTGCTTTGAGAACAACTGCACGAGCGGCAGCGTTCATACCAGGGGCATCTCCACCACTAGTCAAAACAGCAATACGTTTCATTATTCCTGATACTCCTTTTATATATTTAACATTTTCATTATAACACAAAGAATTCTAAATGGCTTTAAATTTGAAAAGATTTATTGTTTTTTTTTTATCGTAAAACCGTTTTCAACACATAAGGTGCTAATTCCTGATTAAGTTCCTCGTTCTTGGCTACTCTATATCTTTGACTAACGATGGTTTCCTTACTTCCTTGATAACGAATAATGACAGGGATGTTTCCAGGATACTTAGCTAAGATTTGAGAAACTTCTAAGTCCTTATCATGATTCTCAAGTAGAATCCAGAAACGCTCCGTACTAGCTTCCTCCATGTTGGACAAAATTAATTGAATGCGTCCATCACGCTCCTGGGTCCGCCCATCAAGATAGAAGAGACCACCTTCACTCAACTTATCCTTATGATAGAAATAAGTTTCTGGGAATAGGGTAACATCAAGTTTATTGATCCCATCAGTGACGTTCAGAAAGGCCATCTGATCACCTTTTTTAGTTCTGATAATTCGAACGGACTCTAGCTGAACCAACACCGTCGCCTTAGTATTAACAGTCAAATCAGAAATTGCTTGATAGGGACGAGAGGCCATTTTTTGAGCTAGGTGTAGAGGATGGGGGCTAAGCCCAACTCCTAGTAACTCCTGTTCTAAATTATAACGATCCGTCTGGCTATAGTCTTCATAATCAACCCAAGAATAAGAGGACTCTGCAAACAAACTTCCTAACTCATTGACAAAAGTAAAGAGGTTGTTTAAATTGCCAATGATTTTCTGACGGTTTGGTTCAAAAATATCAAACAAACCAATCTGGATAAGAGGTGTCAAAATATCGACTTTCTGATATTTGCTTGGAATACGCGTCAAGAAATCTTCTATAGAAATATACTTTCCATTTTGCTTACGATCCTCAATAATCCAAAGGGCAAAATCTCTTGGCAAGCCTTTGATAGTCTTAAGGCCTAATACGATCTTGCCATCTGAAATCTTGTCCAGATAGGGAATCCTATTAATATCGAGGCTAGCTAGGGAGAAGCCATTTTCAATTGCATCCTTAATGTAATCACTTGACGAATAATTTAACATGACGTCATAGAATATCTGTGGGTAGTGCGTTTTGAAATAGGCTAACTGAAAGGCTAAAGCTGAGTAGGCATAGGCATGACTTCTATTAAAACCATAACCTGCAAACTTAGCCATCATACTAAAGAGTCGTTCAGCAATCTGAGGGTCACGTCCTAACTGACGACTTCCTTCCATGAACTCCTTGGACATCTTGGACATTTCATTGGCATCTTTTTTAGACATCGCTCGACGAAGCAAATCGGCTTTTCCGAGTGTAAAGCCCGCAAATACTTGGGCAATCTGCATAACCTGTTCCTGATAGAGCATGATGCCATAAGTAGGCTCAAGGATTGGCGCAACTACTAGATCAATGAGATCTACTTTTTCCTTACCATACTTACGAGCAATGAAATTATCTGTATAATCGCTAGCTCCAGGACGGTTAAGTGAGGTTGTCGCTACGACTTCTTCGAACTTAGCCGGTTTAATCCGTTTGAGAAGGTTTATAGCACCTGCCTGCTCAAACTGAAAAATCCCCTTAGTTTTACCCTTGGCAAAAAGTGCTAGGGTCTGTGAATCTTCCAAGTCAATGGATTTGATATCAATAGTGATGCCCTGCTCTTCTTCTAGCTTTTCCTTCATTTTTTGAACGAAGGTCAGATTACGGAGGCCCAAGAAATCCATCTTAAGCAAGCCATTGGCCTCGACTGCGGAGGCATCGTACTGAGTAACCATCATATCATCACCAGCTTTTAGCGGAATATGGTTGGTCAGGTCGTCATCACTCATCACTATACCAGCAGCATGGATTGAGGTCTGTCTTGGCTGGCCTTCAATAGCCTTAGCAATCTCAAAAGCCCTCTGAAATTCCTGTCTCTGATTAATCAGCTGTCTGAATGACATATTCTTCTCATAGACAGAGGTCAAATTATCACGAAAAGAAATCTTTTTACTTAGTTGGGACAGTTCAAATTCCTTAGCACCAAAACGTTTAAAAACATCTCGAATAGCCTGCTTGGCTCCAAAGGTTGAAAAGGTAACAATCTGAGCAGAGTGCTTACTACCATAACGGTCCCTAACATAATGAAGAAACTCGCTTCGATAGATATCAGGCAAGTCGATATCAATATCAGGCATGCTATAACGCTCTTCATTTAGGAAACGCTCGAAAAGCAAGTCATTTTTAACGGGATCAATTCCAGTAATATCAAGGACATAGGCCACCAAGCTTCCTGCAGCAGATCCACGTCCCATTCCCATATAATAACCACGGCTACGCCCAAAGCGTAATAAGTCCCAGACAATCAAGAAATAATCATCAAAGCCCATCTGATGAATGATAGACAATTCTTTGTCTAAACGTTCCTGATAAACTGCTGAGGTTAACTTTTTAGACTCCAATCCAGATTGAGCTAATTGACGTAATTGGTCAACAGCAGGCATATCTCGATTAAAACGTGGAAGCTTCAAATCCGTATCAAATTGATAAGTAATGTCTGAAACAAGTAGCTCCAAATTGTTCAAAGCCTCTGGGATATCACTATAGGCACTTTCCATTTCTTGAGGCGAAAAAAGAAGCTGATTCATAGGGCAAATAGAGGCCTCTGACAGGGAAACGTTTTGTGAGATGGCATGCAACATCTGAATCGTCGAGCGATCTGCATTCTCAAAATAACGCACTGTATGTAAGGGAACTACAGGATAATCAAACTCTTTGCCAGCATCTTCTGGTCTTACCCCAATGAAAACCTCTGAACCAAGAGTCATCCCTGGCTCCCAGTCTTCACTCGGAAGGATGAGGGCAATAGCATTTAGATAGTCCGAAAAAGCTGTAAATTCACGCTGTCCTGAGGAGAGTTCTGTTGCCAACTTCATCAAATTTTTATAGCCCTGATTATTTTTAGCTAACAGGCGAAAAGGAATTTTTCTACCCTCGTAAAATAGATTAGCTTCCATACCAATCAAAGGACGTAAACCGTTTCCACTTGCAAGCTGGGCAAAATGATAAGCAGCATAAAGATTATCACGATCCATCAAACCAAGGGCTTGATAGCCAAGCTCTTTGGCACGCGCAACGTAGCTGTTCAAATCTACGACACTATCCATGAAACTATAGACGGATTTTGTATCCAATTGTGCAAACATGAAGGCCTCCTTTCTATCTTTCTATTATAGCATACGCTACTAGTAAAAACGCCTCTACCATATTAACTGTTTCAAACAAAAAGAATGAGATAGAACAACATTTTTGATATTGTCCTTATCCCATTCTTTTAAGTGCTCATTATTTTTTTACTAACATATCGTTGCTTCTGATAGCAAGATTGAATATCAAAGCTTAGAGAAACAACTTAATCCCTTATTGCCAATATGATGGGCGTTGTTTTTCATAGGCAGCAATCAAATCTTCATATTGAAGAGTGATTCCAATATCGTCAAGCCCTTCAACCAATTTACGTTTCCACTCATGATCGATATCAAATGGAAACTCTCCTGCTGAAGATTTAATGACTTGGTTTGGAAGGTCAATCGTGATTTCCTCACCTGCAGGAAGAGCAGCCAATTTTTGACGTACTTCCAAGGGTTGAACGATTGGCAACATACCATTCTTCAATTCGTTGTTATAGTGGATATCTGAAAATGATCCAGCGATAACACAACGGAAACCGTAGTCTTCCAATGCCCATGCAGCGTGTTCACGAGATGACCCTGAACCAAAGTTATCACCAGTAACCAAAATAGTCGCATCGCGATACTCAGGTTTGTTGAAGACAAAATCAGGATTTTCTTCGTAGTCATCATTAAGATAACGCCATTCAAACATCAAATTCTTACCAAAGCCTTTTTTATCAACAGCTTTCAAGAATTGTTTGGGAATGAGTTGGTCCGTATCGATGTTATCATTCATCAAAGGTACTGATTTCCCTGTATAGACGGTAAATTTTTCCATTATCTTCTCCCTTATGCTTGAACTTCTGGCATATCGCGTACATCTACAAATTTACCAGCGATTGCTGCAGCTGCTGCCATTGCTGGACTACAAAGGTGAGTACGAGCTCCATATCCTTGACGTCCCTCGAAGTTACGGTTACTTGTAGATGCACAGTGAACGCCTTCTGGAACATGGTCTGGGTTCATACCAAGACACATTGAGCAACCTGGATCACGCCATTCAAATCCTGCATCCAAGAAAATTTTATCCAAACCAAGACGTTCAGCTTCTTTCTTAACTGGACGTGAACCTGGAACAACAATAGCTGTCAATGTCGGTGCGATATGTTTTCCTTTAACGAATTTAGCAGCTAACTCAAGGTCGCTAAGACGTGCGTTAGTACAAGAACCGATAAAGACATAGCCAAGATCGATATCTTTAGCATACTCGCCAGGCTTAACGTCCATATACTCGTAGGCACGTTCATCATTAAAGTCTTTGATTTCTGGGAATGGTTGATCAAACTCAACACCCATTTCAGGGTTAGTTCCCCATGTAACCATAGGTGCCAATTCTGAAACATCAATAGTGATTACTTTATCGTATTCAGCATCTGGATCTGAAACTAAAGTTTTCCAATCAGCTACTGCTTCTTCAAATTTCTCACCCTTAGGTGCGCATGGACGACCTTCTACATAGTCATAAGTTTTTTGGTCTGGATTCATAAGACCCATCTTAGCACCAAATTCAATAGACATGTTACAAATAGTCATGCGTTCATCCATTGAAAGGGCATCGATAGCTTCACCACAATATTCAACTGCGTATCCTACACCAGCATCAACGCCATAACGTGCAATAAGTGCAAGAATAAAGTCTTTTGAATAGACACCTGGCTGAGGTTTACCAACAAATTCAACCTTCATTTTCTTAGGTTTCACTTGCCACAAACATTGTGTCGCAAAGACATGTTCTACCTCAGATGTACCAATACCAAAGGCAATGGCACCAAAGGCACCGTGCGTAGCCGTATGACTATCCCCACAGACGACAAATTTACCGGGTTGACTACGACCTGTTTCAGGACCAACCATGTGGACAATCCCCTGACGAGCAGTACCGTGGGTAGCCGCATCAATACCAAATTCTTCGACGTTTTTCGCCAAAGTATCAATTTGGTTTTTAGAAATAAGGTCACGAATGTTAAAAATATCAACTGTAGGAACGTTGTGGTCTGTCGTACCGAAAGTTAGATCTGGGCGACGAACTTTACGTCCAGCATCACGAAGTCCTTGAAAGGCCTGTGGACTTGTAACCTCGTGAATATAATGCTGATCCACATACATCAATTGTGGTTCGCCCTCGTTTCCAGTAACGACATGGCGTTCCCAAAGTTTATCAAAAATTGATTTTCCGCTCATAAAATACTCCAAATATAATCTAAGGATTAGCTAATCCGAAAGTCTTGTTAGAATAAGGTATAAAAGAACGACATCAATAACAATGCCTATAAGCCAACATAGCTTAAAATACCATTTGTTAATTTTATGTCTAAAAAGTTTTCCACCTAGAAAGGCACCAATACCACCGAAAATCAGAGTCTGTAATAATAATGCCCTCTCAGAAATCCGTCTTTTATGTTGAATGGCCTTACTTTTATCAAGTCCATAAGCACATAAAACAAGGAGATTCCATACCAACAAAACACTTAGTAACACTAGTTTTAGTGTCATGAGTTTAGAGATTGCTAATAATAGCTGCTGTCATTTCAGCAGTCGAAGCCTGACCACCCAAATCACGTGTCAAGATGCCTTGGTTCAAGGTCTTATCAACAGCATTTTCAATCAATTCTGCCCCTTCAGTTTCATTGAAACTTTCACGCAACATCATCGCTACTGATAAAATCATTGAAATTGGGTTGGCAATACCTTGACCAGCGATGTCTGGTGCTGAACCATGGATTGGTTCATAAAGACTCGGACCATTTTCAGAATGACTGGCAGATGGCATAACACCTAAAGTTCCTGGAAGGACACTTGATTCATCAGACAAGATATCTCCAAAAAGGTTCTCTGTCACAACCACGTCAAAACGAGCTGGATTGGTAATCATAATCATTGCGGCACTATCAACGAGTTGGTGTTCAAGAGTTACATCTGGGAACTCCAAAGAAACTTCATCAGCAATCTTACGCCACAATTTAGAAGTTGCCAAGACATTTTGTTTATCAATGCTAGTGACCTTTTTGCCACGACCTTGGGCAATCTTGAAAGCACGACGCATGATACGACGAATCTCATCTGCTGAATAATCATTGATATCACGAGCCTTATCTTCTTCGAGAATATGCTCACCAAAGTAAATCCCACCTGTAAGCTCACGAACAACGACAAAATCTACGCCCTCGATACGCTCTGGTTTAAGAGGTGACAAGTGTTTCAAAGCATCAAAGATGCGGACAGGACGGATATTAGCAAAGAGATTCAACTCTTTACGAATGGCCAAAAGTCCTTGTTCAGGACGTACTGGCGCATTGTCATATTTAGGTCCACCAATTGCAGCCAAGAGGATAGCATCTGCTGATTTAGCAGCATCCAAAGTTGACTTAGGAAGTGGATGACCTTCGGCATCAATACCAGCACCACCAAATGGTTTAGCATCAATGTCATAATCAAATCCAATTTTTGAAGCTACTTTTTCAAGAACTTCAAGACCCGCTGCCATAATCTCAGGTCCAATTCCATCACCTGAAAGTGTTACAATTTTCTTTGTCATGTTTAAATCCTCTTTGGCTTATGGAAGGTCACGATAAGAAACCTTACGTGCCATCTCACCAGCATTTTCTTTTTGAACCAATGTATTAGCATTGATATAGGCAATTGCTGATGCTTTCAAAACATCAAAGTCCAAACCAGATGCATTGAAAATAGTATCTGTATCTACATTTTCAACAGTTACAAGTACACGCGCTTGCGCATCAATACCATCAGTTACAGCGTCAATATTATAAGAAGTCAAGCGAACTGTTTGGTTGAAGAATTTATCAATAGCATTGAAAATAGCTTCAACTGACCCTTGTCCATTGGCCAAAAATTCTACAGATTCACCGTCTTCATTAGCCAAGCTTACTGTAGCAGTGATTGTTTCATCAGCATTAGTAGTCAAGCGAAGATCTTCGAAGTGGAAACCTTCTGGATTATCTACACTAGTACCAGCAACAAGGGCACGAATGTCTGCATCTGTGATATCATGTTTTTTCCCAGCCAAGACTTTAAATTTGGCAAAGAGTGGTTTGATATCTTCTTCAACAAAGTCAAGCTCAAGTTCTTTCAATTTTTCAACAAAGGCATGACGTCCTGACAATTTACCAAGAGGAAGACTGTTACTCTTCACACCTACCAATTCTGGTGTGAAGATTTCATAAGTTTGTGGGTTCTTAAGAACACCATCTTGGTGGATACCTGATTCATGAGAGAAGGCATTTCCACCAACAACAGCTTTATTTTTAGGAACAGGAATTCCAGAGAAGCGAGAAACAAGCTCTGAAGTATTCATTGTTTCATTAAGAACAATATCACTTGTTGCTTGGAAAAAGTCTTCACGAATTTTCAAAGCGACAGCTACTTCTTCAAGAGCAACATTACCCGCACGCTCACCAATACCGTTGACTGTTCCCTGAACACGTCCAGCACCATGTTTAATTGCTGTCAAAGTATTTGCAGTTGCCATACCGAGGTCATCGTGACAGTGAACACCAAAGACAACTTTATGGTCTGATTTAATATTTTCAGTCAAGTGATCAAAAATACGTGCAAACTCTTCTGGAGTCGTAAAGCCAACTGTATCAGGAATATTAATATATGAGGCACCAGCATCAACTGCTGTTTGAACAACTTCAGTCAAGAAATCAAGCTCAGTACGAGTAGCATCTTCAGGAGAAAACTCAACAACTTCAAATTTTGAACGTGCATATGACACATGTTCTTTTACAGCTTCAAGAATTTCTTCTTTTGATTTCTTCAATTTAAACTCACGGTGAATAGGACTTGTCGCGATAAAGACATGAATTTGTGGATACTTAGCATCTTTCAAAGCTTCATAACAAGCATCAATATCAGATTTTACTGAACGAGCCAAGCCAGTAACAGAAGTTGTTGTCATAGCTTCTGCAATTTGTTTTACTGCTTCAAATGAATCTGGGCTAGCTGCAGGGAAACCAGCTTCAATTACAGAAATTCCCCATTTTTCAAGTTGCTTAGCAATAGCAACTTTTTCTTTGATTGAGAAGTTAACACCAGGTGTTTGTTCCCCATCACGAAGACTTGTATCAAAAAATTCAACTTTACGCATAGACAATCCTCTTTCTAAAAGTAAAAACGATAGTAGTAAAAAAACATCTCACTCGGAAACCCAAGCGAGATGTTTTTATCTCCCGCTTGGTAAGCCAAACAGGACTAATGCTTTTGCACTAGCCCTCATTACGCAATAGCAAAACTGTTGTAGTTGCGAATGTCATTTGACTCATTTCCTTTCGATGTATCTTGGTTAATATGATACATCTTTCCAACTTGAAAGTCAAGGAAAAAATACTGAATTGACTGACTTTTCTGACCACTATTTACAATTTTTTTCAGGAAAAGAAAAAAGCTGGCTTAAACCAACTTTTTCTTTATTATTGATAACTACTTATCTCAGCTTATTTTCCGAGGTAGTATTCGTTAACAACGTTCAATTTATCGTCAAATTCGAATACCAATGGTGGGAAGTTTGGAATTTCAACATCCATGATTTCGTCATCTGACAATTGTTTGATGTGTTTAACAAGGGCACGGATTGAGTTACCGTGTGCACCTACGAATACGTTTTTACCATCTTTAAGAGCTGGAGCGATTTTATCTTCCCAGAATGGAAGGGCACGTTCCAAAGTAACTTTCAAGTTTTCAGCATCTGGAATTACTGAATCGTCAAGTGAAGCGTAACGACGGTCAGTGTGTGCTGAGTGCTCATCATCACGATCCATTGCTGGAGGCAATACATCGTATGAACGACGCCAAATGTGAACTTGCTCATCACCAAATTGTTCAGCAGCTTCTGCTTTGTTTTTACCAGTCAAACCACCGTAGTGACGTTCGTTCAAGCGCCATGATTTTTCAACTGGAACCCAAAGTTGGTCAGATGCTTCAAGAGCCAAGTTAGTTGTTTTGATCGCACGTTTCAATACTGAAGTGTATGCTTGGTCAAATTCGATACCAGCTTCTTTGATCAATTTACCAGCGTCGATAGCTTGTTGAGTACCTTTTTCAGAAAGATCTACGTCAGCCCAACCTGTGAAAAGGTTAGCTTTGTTCCATTCAGACTCACCGTGGCGAGCGAAAACCAATTTTACCATTAGTTATGTCTCCTTTTTATTTTGGGTTATACCCATTTACTCTATCTATTCTACCCAAAAAACCTTGAAAAAGCTAGCAAAATCCAAAAAATTCTGTAAAATTCTACTGCATCCTGTCAGTCTCAAAAGCGAGGGTATTAGAAATTCACTTTAGATGCTTTTGCATATCCAACATTTCCTTGTTTTAGGCCTCTTTTCATGCTAAAATGAGATGAAATAGTAACATTTTGCTTTGTGATCTTTAAGGAGGATCTTATGGTTTCTACTGCTACAAAAGTTGGTCAGTTTACATTTTCTAACTGTCTTATGAATGCCGCTGGTGTTCATTGTATGACTAAGGAAGAATTGGCAGAGGTTGAGGCTTCAGCTGCAGGCTCATTTGTCACAAAAACAGGGACACTTGAAGCCCGCCCTGGTAATCCTGAACCACGTTATGTTAATGTACCTCTTGGGTCAATCAACTCAATGGGCTTGCCAAATAACGGTTTTGAATACTACCTTGACTATGTGATTGAATTGCAAAAGCAACCCAATACCAAAAATCATTTCCTTTCACTAGTTGGTCTCTCACCTGAAGAAACCCACACGATTCTCAAAAAAGTTCAAGAAAGCGACTATGAAGGACTTGTTGAACTCAACCTCTCATGCCCTAACGTTCCTGGTAAACCTCAAATTGCCTATGATTTTGAAACCACTACTGAGATTCTAACTGAAGTATTTTCTTACTTTACAAAGCCTCTTGGGGTGAAATTACCGCCTTACTTTGATATTGTGCACTTTGACCAAGCTGCCACCGTATTCAACCAATTCCCTCTTGTCTTTGTTAACTGTGTCAACTCAATTGGTAATGGACTTTATATTGAAGATGAATCTGTCGTCATCAAACCTAAGAATGGTTTTGGTGGTATTGGTGGTGATTATATCAAACCTACTGCCTTGGCAAATGTTCATGCTTTTTACCAACGTTTGAAACCTGAAATCCAAATTATTGGTACCGGAGGTGTTAAATCTGGTCGCGATGCTTTTGAACACATCCTTTGTGGCGCAAGCATGGTACAGATTGGTACTGCCCTTCAAAAAGAAGGTGTGGCTGTCTTTGACCGTATCACAAAAGAACTTAAAGAAATCATGGAAGAAAAGGGATATGAAACCCTTGAAGACTTCCGTGGCAAACTGCACTACATTGACTAGAATACAAAAGAGTTTGGAAAATCTTCCAAACTCTTTTTGCTTTGTTTGATGATGATTCTCTTGTTAAACAAGACCATCATCGTCACGTTCATCCCAGTCTGCAAAAGGATCCTTGCCCTCTTTTTCAGCCTGAAGACGTTTCTGACGAGCTTCTTCTATTTGTTTCTCACTTGGCTTCATCAGTTTACTAATAGCAACAATACCTGATAGTTTTATAACTGTAAAAACCAAAAGAAAAATTAATACCACTGTTATGGTTTTCATAGTTTTCCTTATATATTTTCGTATAAATCAAAACCCCTAAATGCTTAGGGGTTTTAAGATTATTTAACTGCGTCTTTAAGAGCTTTACCAGCTTTAAATGCAGGAACTTTAGAAGCTGCGATTGAGATAGCTTCACCAGTTTGTGGGTTACGACCTTGACGAGCAGCGCGTTCGCGTACTTCAAAGTTACCGAAACCAATCAATTGTACTTTTTCACCTGCAGCAAGGAATTCTTCGATAGAAGCGAAAACTGCATCTACAGCTGCTGCTGAATCTTTTTTAGTAAGCTCAGTTGCTTCTGCAACTTTAGCGATCAAATCTTGTTTGTTAGCCATTGTAACAATCCTCCAATTTATTTCTAAGCGAATAGTTTTTTAGCGCTTGAACAAGTATTATCTTATCCTAAAAGGCCTATGAGGTCAAGTAATAAACGCTAATTTAATCGCTTTTTTGCAAAAAGTAAAGGCTTTTTAATTTATTGTCTTATAGATGTCAAATTCGATACGGTCATTAACCAAATCAAGGCTTTGAGCACGTGCTGTTATCCCCTTCTCATTCTTCATAGACTGAATATTTAGGGTAACTTTTCCCTTCTTACTATCGATGGCGATGTAATCAGGAAGGTTGGTTGAACGTTTAATCATCTTAAGGGCATCTGACACAGGAAGTTTCAAGGTTCCAGCTGAAAGCTCCGAAACTTGCAGCACAATTGCTCCTGATTCACTAACAACTGGCGTAAAGTAAACATAAAGAGGAACAGGATGGCCTAAAACCTTATAGCTACTTTCAAAGACAATTCTAGAATTGGTAACCTTGACCTTGAAACGCATCTTATCAGTAGAATAGTCCTGGGCAAAGCCTGTAAGAGCAGCATCAAGCTCCTCCTTAGTCATGCTATACTTTCCAATTTTAGTCGCTCCCTTAGGTAGGGATACAGAACTGGTCGTCTCTACTGGTGTCATTATTCTAAAGGCTACAACACTTACTAAGGCTAGATTTAAGGCTAAAAGGCCTAAAAATAACCACTTCCATATCTTACTCACCGGACCACTCCTTCTTTGTTTGGTTAATACGTTTCAAAATGGCATCTGACATAATTTGATAACCTGTATTATTTGGATGAAAATGATCATCCTCAAAAAGAGCATCATTCAGGCTATCTTGAGAAGATTTACTAGATTGAGACGAATCATCAGAGCTTGTAACACCGCCCTTACCGTCAATTCCCTTATAAAGCAAATCATTTACAGGAACAAAATACACATTATCGTACTTCTTGCACACTTCTTCAGTAGATTGGTTCCAATTATCTACAATAGTTTGCATTTCTGTCATCTCTGGAAAATTAAGATAAAAAGGATTGTAAATACCAACAATATAAATTGGCAATGTTTTATTATCCTTACGAGCTAGCTCAATAATCTGTCCTAATCTCTTTTGATAGGCCTGAGCAGGCTTAGTAAAGGTGTCTACATTAAGATTAGTGATATTGTCCTTAATGACATGGATTACATCATTACCACCAACTGTCAGAGTCATCACTTTAGCCTTTTTGAGATCTCTTTGAATATCCTTCTTTTCTTGCATTCTCTTGAGAATTTGATTGCTCGTATTTCCTGCGATACCATAGTTGCGAGAAGTCACTTGCCAGTCAAAATCTGACTCTAAGGCCTGAGACAAAACAGGAACAAAGCCCCCTTGATTACTACTATCACCTACACCTTGCGTAAGGGAATCACCGATAGCAACATAGGTGACCTTTTCATTTTTAATAGATTTGATTTTTTCTGCAATTTTTGATGACTGATGCGTACTAGGAACTACAAAAATGAAGAGACCGACAAATAAAAGAAAAAGCAAGAAGAAGCCTAGGAGGCTTCTAACTAATTCTGATTCTTTCCACTTATTCATAACGAACCATTACGGCAAAGGCGCCTTCACCAGTGTGCGTTTGAATGATGGAACCAGTCTCAAGGATTGAAATTGGAGCGCCCAAAACCCCAAGTTTTTCAGCCATTTCATGTGCAAAATCAGGTGTCCCTGCATAAGAAATACCAATCTCTGCCACTTTGCGGTCCTTGATACTATCAATATAAGAATCCAACCATTTCGTGAATGTCTTAGCACCACGACCCTTCGCAATGGTATTTAACTGATAGTCTTTCAACTCCATAATGACACGGATATTGAGCAATGAAGATAGTAGACCTGTTACACGTCCAATACGACCACCTTTGACAAGATTCTCAAGGGTAGACACACCGATATGAAGTTCAGATTTACTTTTTACTTCTTCCACACGTGCTACAATCTCATCAAGACTTGCTCCTGCTTCAGCTAGTTTAGCTGCTTCAACAACCTGAAACTTGAGACACTGATCTGTAAAGCCTGAATCGATGACGGTTACATCTGCTCCTGAAAGGCTAGCTCCTTGACGTGAGGCTTCACATGTCCCAGAGAGTGTGTGCATGATGTGAATAGCCACAATCTGTTCCGCACCTTCTTTGACAAGCTTTTCATATGTCTCAGCAAACAAACCTACTGGTGGTTGGCTTGTCTTTGGTAACTCTTTACTATGCTTCATCATATCCAAGAAACGACCTTCTTCTCGAAGATCACTATCTGAATAGATGACACCGTCCACCATAACCGACAATGGAACAACAGTGATATTATATTTTTCAACCAATTCTGGTTCAATCGTAATTGACGAATCGGTTACAATTCTGATTTTACTCATATTTTTCTCGCTTAACACAAATTTTTATTCTATTATAGCATGACTGGAAAACTTTTCCCAAGTCTTTTTCTAAAGAGAGTCATCCACCTTTAACAAGGCTCTTGCTTGGCTCAAGGCAGCCTCCGTCACATTATCACCTGCTAACATCTTAGCGATTTCTTGCACCCTTTCCTCAGGTGTCAAGAGACGAACACGAGAGACAGTCGTCTCATTATCGCTTTCCTTAGAAATAAAGAACTGATAATCAGCAATGGCAATAACTTGTGGAAGGTGACTGATGGCCAAAACCTGACCATGACTCCCAATCTTATGAATTTTCTGAGCGATGGCTTGGGCAACACGACCTGAAACGCCAGTATCAACCTCATCAAAGACGATACTTGTTTTATCTTCTTTGCGGGCAAAGGCTGACTTAATCGCTAACATGAGTCGAGATAATTCTCCTCCTGAAGCAACCTTAACAAGCGGTTTAAAGCCTTCACCTGGATTGGTTGAGATGTAAAACTCAACCTGCTCATTGCCATCACGGTTAAATTTCCCTTTAGTAAAGGTAACTTTAAAATCAGCCTTATCCATGTAAAGGTCGCATAACTCGTTCTTAATCTCAGCTTCAAGGGCTGTAGCAATTTGATGGCGTGCCGTTTGTAGGGTCTCTGCAGATGCAAGCAGGTCTTTTTCAAGTTGCTTAAGCTCTTGTTCCATGGCATCTGACGAGCTGGAATTGCCAGTCAAAAGATTGTACTCTTTACTTGAATTTTCCAGATAATCTAGGACGTCATCAACAGTTCCACCATATTTACGAGTAATTGCATTAATCGTATCTAAGCGGTGTTCAATCTCTTGCAAACGCCCAGCATCAAAATCCAAATTATCCAAAAGGTCACCAAGTTGCTTAGTGACATCTTCAAGAACATAATAGGCTTCTGATAGATTTCCAGAGAGTTCTTTGTAATCAGAGTCATACTCTTCAAGAGACTGGAGGTCGTTCATAGCAGAACGGACATTTGAAAGGCTTGAAAAATCTTCATTATCCAGCATGACATAGGCATTGGTTAAGGTATCCGCAATCTGCTTATGGTTAAGAAGCTTGTCTCGCTCCTTCATCAATGCCAAATCTTCTCCTGATTTTAGAGAGACTGCTTCAATTTCTGCAATCTGAAAAGCTAGCATTTCAATTCGAGCCTTATGCTCCTGCTCATTTTTCTGCTTTTCAAGAACGGCTTTTCTTAACTCACGATAGCGGTCAAAATACACTTGGTATTCTTTCTTAGTTTGGAAAAATTCCTTGTCACCAAAGGCATCAAGCATGGTAATATGCAGAGCAGGTTTCATAAGTTCTTCCTGGTCATGCTGTCCATGGATATCTACCAAGAAGTGCCCAACAGCTTTAAGCGTCGTTAAATTGACCATCTGTCCATTGATACGACTAACACTTCTACCATTTTGGAAGATTTCACGACGGATAATCAATTCATCCTCGACAGGAATCCCATTATCTTCCAAGATACTAACCAAGGAAGGATTTTGTTCGATTGAAAAGAAGCCTTGAATTTCAGCCTTAGATGCTGAATGACGGACGACTTCACTAGAAGCACGTGCGCCCAACATAAGATTCATAGCATCTATAATAATGGACTTACCAGCACCTGTTTCACCAGTAAGGACGGTCATACCATTCTCAAAGTTTAGAGAAATCTCTTCAATAATTGCGAAATTCTTTATCGTAATTTCGAGAAGCATAGGCCCTCCTATTCTTCAACCCACTTAATGATTTGCCCCTGTAGTTCGATAGCTGCCAACTCTGACTGAGCTACCAAAAAGAGGGTATCATCGTCAGCAATGACACTAAAAATCAAATGCTTGTACTCATCCAAAAGAATCTTCTTGATGAGGCGGCTTGTCCCAGGTTGAACAACGATATTCATAAAGGCATGTTGACGATCAACACGCAACAAGCGACGGGTCACAACAGAAGTTCCACCCACTCGTCTAGGAGCAGTTGAGAGCCCATAGATGTATGAACCGTCTTCAGTTGGTACCTTGGTAATACCAATTTCATTGATATCACGCGATACGGTCGCTTGAGTAGCCTTTAATCCCTCATTTTGGAGTAATTTTACCAATTCTCCCTGAGTCGTAATTTTATTTTCTTGGACAATCTTTCGGATTAACTCCAAACGATCATTCTTCTTCATTCTTTTTAAACTCCTTATGTGCTTGTGCTACAACGTCCTTAATAGAGGTTTGAGCATCATTTTGAGGAGAACTTGTCTTCTCCAAGTGTGCGAGAAACTCAATGTTACCATGACCACCTTGGATAGGTGAAAAGTCCAGTCCCTTAACTGAAAAGCCATAGTCAACCGCAAAAGCTGTCACTGTTTCTAACACTTTTTCATGGACACTGCTCTCACGGACAATCCCGTTTTTCCCAATTTGTTCACGGCCCGCCTCAAATTGTGGTTTCACAAGAGCAACTACTTGCCCTCCATCAACCAATATCTTAGCTAAGGCCGGTAGAATCAGATTAAGAGAGATGAAGCTGACATCAATTGATGCAAAAGATGGTAATCCTTCAGTAAAATCAACAGGTTCAGCATAACGGAAATTATATTGCTCCATGGAACGAACACGCTCATCTTGACGCAATTTCCAAACCAACTGATTGGTACCGACATCCACAGCATAAACCAGTTTAGCCCCATTTTGAAGCATAACATCAGTAAACCCACCTGTTGAAGCTCCGATATCGATGGTCGTCATGCCTTCAACTGACAGATTGAATACTTCCAAAGCTTTTTCAAGTTTGAGTCCTCCACGGCTCGCATACTTGAGTTTTTCTCCTTTAAGCTTCAACTCTGTACCGTCGTCGATTTTTTCACCGGGTTTATCGTAACGTTCACCATTGATAACATTAACAACTAAACCAGCCATAACGCCACGTTTAGCTTGTTCTCGTGTTTCAAAAAGGCCTTGTTTATAAGCCAAGACGTCTACTCTTTCCTTAGGCATGGAGTCGTAACCTTTCTATGATTTCTATAATACTGTCTTTCTTGAAACCTTGAGTCTCAGCTAGATTTTGGAAAATAGCCTCCGCTTTATTAAGTGATTCCTCGAGGATAGCATGTGATTTTTCAAGACCAAGCAGAGCCGGATAAGTCGATTTTCCAGCAACTACATCTTTTCCAGGTGTCTTCCCAAGTTCTTCGAAATCAGCAGTCACATCCAAAATATCATCACGTACTTGAAAGGCAAGACCAATCAAGCGACCAGCTTCTTGAAGGTTTTCCAAGACCTGTTGATCTTTTTGAGCAACAATACCAGCCGCCACAAAAGGAAAGGTTAAAAGCTTACCTGTCTTATGCTCATGAATCTTAGCCAGTTGCGATAAATCAAGTTCCTGACCTTCACCCTTCATATCCAGCATCTGACCACCTACCATACCGAAGGTTCCTGAGGAATGAGACAATGCTTGAATCAATTGAACTCGAATTTCTGCAGATAGCTCTGTTTGTGCCAGGAGGTCAAAGGGATCCAAAAAGAGAGAATCTCCAGCCAAGATTGCCGTTGCTTCATCAAATTTCTTATGGTTGGTTAAACGTCCTCGACGGTAATCATCATCGTCCATGGCCGGCAGATCATCGTGAATCAAACTTCCAGTATGAATCATTTCAAGACTTGCTGCGACATCGAAATGACTAGGAGTAAGCTCTAAACCAAATCCTTCAAGTAAATCTAAGAAAATCAGTGGACGAATACGCTTGCCTCCACTATCAACTGAATAAAGGATGGCAGTGATTAAATCACTTGATACAGAAAGATTCTTTTTTTGGTAGTAATCACGGATAGCCGCATCAATTTTATTTAGCTTGCTCATTAGGCATCCATTTCCGTTTCTGTACCATCTGCTTGCATAACCTTAACCAGTGTCTTTTCAGCATCTTCCAAGGTCTTCTGCAAATCTTTAGACAAGGCCATACCTTTTTGGAACTCAGCAATAGCATCCTCAAGAGCAACATCACCTGTTTCGAGCTTAGTGACGATGGCTTCTAAGTCCTGTAAATTTTCCTCAAATGTTTTTTTAGTTGACATTTTTCACCTCTACTTCTAGTTCTCCATCTCTCATTTGGACGGTTAATTGATCACCTTCGGTAATATTCTTGGTACTTGTTAAAGGTTTATCATCTTTCTTGACAATGGCATAGCCCCTTGCAACAATACGACTAGTATCTAGAGACAATAAGGCATCCTGTGCCTTTTCTAATCTCACACGCTTACCATTAATGGTATTCTTGGTTGTAGTCACCAATAAACGTTGCAAAGACTCTCGACGGTCTTGGTAGTTCTGAACACTAGTCAGAAGATTTAAGCCTTGTAATCGTTGTCTCAAAAGTTCCGCTTCTTTTTGTTTGCGTGCGAAATCTTGACTCATGAAGGTTTCAAGCCTTGTTGTTAGTCGATCCAACTTTTGTAGATAACCATCGTAAAGGCGTTCAGGTTGCCTAAAGACAACAGATTGTGACAATTTGGCCAAGCGTTCCTGGTTATATTGTATACGTCTCAAACAGGCTTGATAGGCTCTATTTTGTCTTTCACGAATCCAAACCAAGGTATCAGCCTTTGATACCGGAGTCGCAAGTTCTGCCGCTGCTGTAGGCGTAGCAGCTCTACGATCTGCAACAAAGTCAGCCAAAGTTGTATCTGTTTCGTGACCAACACTTGAAATCACAGGTAGACGACTCTCAAAAATCGACTGAACCACAATTTCCTCGTTAAAAGCCCAAAGATCTTCAATAGAACCTCCACCTCGACCAACGATAAGTAAATCTAGGCCATCCCTTTGATTGGCTTTTTGGATATTTTCAGCAATTTCCTGTGCAGCTCCTTCACCTTGAACCTTGGTTGGGAAAAGTAAGATTTCTACCCCAGGAAAACGACGACTAACAGTCGTAATAATATCTCGAATAACCGCACCACTAGGACTAGTAACAACTCCAATTTTTTTGACAAAATTAGGCAGAGCTTGCTTATGACAATCATCAAAGTAGCCTTCTGCAGTCAATTTTTTACGAAGCTGTTCAAACTGGATGGCCAAAGCCCCAATACCATCAGGCTCAGCCTTCTCGATAATAATGGAATAAGAACCACTAGGTTCATAAATCTGGACCCGACCAACGACATTGATCTTCATCCCTTCTTCGAGTTCAAAACCAAGCTTTTTGAAAACCCCAGCCCAAATCGTCGCCTGAATAACAGCCCCTTCATCCTTTAGTGAAAAATATTGGTGACTCGGGCGTCGACGGAAATTGGAAACCTGTCCCGTCAAATATACCCTCTCAAGATAAGGATCACGGTCAAATTTCATTTTCAAATATTTGGTTAAGGATGTGACCGATAAATAGTCTGACACGACAACTCTCCTTTATTTAAGCTATCCTTGAAAACCTGAAGACATTAAAAAAGTTCTGCAGAACTATCATCCCCAAATCTTCTCAGTCGGCTTTTTAATTGTATACACGATTACTTAAAATTATACCAAAAAAGACTGTCAAAAGACAGTCTCAACCACCATTGTCAGGTGTTTTATATGGTTTCATTAATCGGTTGTATATTTTTTTGAAACAACGTCCCAAGAATCGCTTGAACCGTCAATACCACCATAAGCTTCGAGTTGTCCCTTCTTGTCCACACGGAAAAGAAGAACATCATTACCATAGGCATCATAAAGTTGAGCATAAACTAGGTTATCATCATCATCCGTCCATGAATAGACATTCCAACCTAAGTTTTTATAATTTTCTCCTGTTGACCCTTGTTCTTTAGCATAAGTAGAAACTACCCAGTCTTCTAACTGTTGGTCAGACAAGGATGAGGTATCAACTTGAGAGGATTGGTTATCAGATGATGCTGCTGCTTGTTCCTTACTTTTAGCTAACTGACCATTTTTCCATGGATTTGTTACACTCTCTTTTTGGTTATTACTATACCACATCAAGGTAACCACAGGAATAACCACTGCAAGTACTGCAACAACTCCAATTACCCATCTAATGATATTAGGATCTTTGAGTTTATCAAAACTCGTAACTTTTCTTCCCTTTGTAGTTTCATTTTTACGACGTCTAAATTCGCTCACAGCTTTTTCCTCTTTTTCTTGAAAGTAGTCCCTTTTTTTCTTTTCCTCTTGTTCCAAGAGTTTTTGCACTTCCCTACGACCCTGCGGATCACTCGTTTGAGCCAATGAAATCTGCAACTGAAAAATACGATTATCCAAAGCTTGCTCATATTCTTTGGCTGCTTCTCTATCACCATTATCAGCTAAGGCTCTCAGATACTCTTCATTACTGAATTCAGCCATTCACTATATCGCTCCTGCTTCTAAATCGTTTCTTCTATTTTCTTAAAGCCTGAGACTTTTGTCAAGTTACTAGTTTGTAACAAATTCTTACAGCTGTAAAAAGCCGAAGAAAACCACATTCTCCAGCTTATTTCTTGGTTGTTTCTTTATAATACTTACAATAACTTTGAAGAGGACATGTCTGGCATTTAGGATTCTTAGCCAAGCAATGATAACGTCCAAAGAAAATCATACGGTGATGACTGATAATCCAATCCCTCTTTGGGATTTTCTTCATCAGTTCCGCTTCGATTTCCTCTACACTAGCATCCTCTGGGGCGATATTTAGCCTTTTAGATACACGTGAGACATGCGTATCTACAGCAATAGAAGGAATACCATAGACTTCAGCCAATACTACGTTAGCTGTTTTTCGTCCCACACCAGGTAGACTTTCCAATTCCTTATGCGTTTTCGGAACCTGTCCATCAAAATTCATTAAAACAGCTCTAGCAGTCTTGATAATGTTCTTTGCCTTATTCTTATAAAGACCGATTGTTCGCAAACACATCTCAACATCATCAAGATTAGCAGAAGCCAAATCCTCAATTTCTGGATAACGCGCCCACAAGCCTGGTGTAATCTTATTAACAGCCTTATCAGTTGTCTGGGCTGATAAAATAACAGCAACTAATAGTTGGAAAGGAGTTTCCCACTCCAACTCTCCATGAGCATTGGGAAACATCTCCCCCATGAGAGCTAGAGCCTCATTAACACGTTTTCTTCCTAACATTATTGGCCACCCCATAATTGACGGGCTGCATCCATACCTGTTTTGAAGTCATCCGAAACTTGGTGATGGTGCTTCTTACCTTGATGCTCCAAACGACGCTCTTCAACTTGAATTTTCGTCGTAATACCACTCAATTTCCAGTTACGCAGAACCCCTTTGATGTAATTCCAATTTGTCTTGCGGTTAAATACTGCTTCTTTCAAAGCCTCACGGATAAGTTCGGGATCAGTATGTTCTTCTTGGATTTCCTTGTTTAAATCTTCAATAACCATAGGATTCAAGATTCCCAAAGCTTGTTCTAACTCATCTGTTAACTGCTTGATGAGTTGTGTATTTGTAGGCTGACCTACTACAGGCCCCGTCGTTGTCTTTTCATTGCTCACTAACTTATCCAAAACTGCCAAGGCAGGTGAAGCATCTACAACCATTTCAATTTCATTATTAACCTTAATAGTCGTGAAATCAAGGAGTCCAGCCTCAGTCAGTGTCGTAATACTTTTATTAACCTCAGTTGGTGTCTTTCCAGTTGCTTGCGCTATCTGACTAGAAGCCACTTCTCCAATCTGAGTTGTCGTTTGTAGATAGAGAAATTGCCAAACCAGAAAGTCATCCGCAGATGGAAAAATATCCTTAAAGTGGAAAAATAAAGCATTAGGAAGGACCAGATTGCCTGATCGATACTGTTCAAAAAAACTCATATTTACCTTTCAGAGTAGCTAGACACCCCAAAAAGTCTTTATGCGCTCACATAAATCTTTTGAGACTGTCTACTACAAATAACCGTAGAATGAAAAATCGTCTTCCAACTCTTCTAAACGATAAGGTGTTTCTTGATATACCGCATAGTTAATCCAATTGCTAAAGAAGGCAGATGCCGCAAGATTCCAACGAAGTTTAGGCTCCTGATTTGGATCGTCCCCTGGGAAATAGTTTGCCGGTACGTCTGGATTAATCCCTGCATCCAAATCTCTTCGGTATTCTCTGGCAAGAGTATCACGGTCATATTCAAAATGACCGAAACTATATACTTCACGAAGATTCTTACTTGCTAAGATGGATAAACCGACCTCTGGTCCTGACACAACAATATCTAAATCCGTCTTGTTTTTAATATCCTCGAGCGTAACCTCAGTATAGCGAGAGTGTGGTGACACAAAGCTATCATCAAAGCCATTCATAAGGAAGTTTTCAGGCATGTCAACCGTTTGTTTATAGATACCAGATAGTTTCTCTGACAATGGGACCTTGTCGACTCCATGCTTATAATAGAGACCTGCTTGAGCTCCCCAACACAGATGAAGGGTTGAATAGACATGCTTTTTAGACCAGTCAAAAACCTGTGTCAATTCTTGCCAATAATCAACTTCTTCAAAAGGCATTTGCTCAACAGGAGCTCCTGTTACGATGAGACCATCATAATACTTATGCTTAATTTCATTAAAAGTCTTATAAAAAGTTTCCATATGTTCGGCATGGGTATTTTTTGACTTATGACTAGCCATATAAAGAAACTCGACGTTAATTTGAAGTGGCGTATTGGCCAAAAGACGTAGCAATTGAGTTTCCGTAACTTCTTTAGTAGGCATAAGATTAAGGATTAAGACCTCCATTGGTCGAATATCCTGACTACTAGCTCTGTTCTCATCCATGATGAAGACATTTTCCGAACGCAATACATCAAGAGCTGGTAACTTATTATCAAGTTTTATAGGCATAACAATATCTCCATCCTTATTTATTCTATCTTCATATTATAAACCGGGGAGGTATTGTTATCAAATATATATTTTCTCTAGTTAGCTATAGCTTTAAACTATATTTAGAGAGCACCTTTGCTTTAAAAGAGTTAAAAAGGCCCTAAGGCCTTTTGTTAGTTCATAGATAGATTTATCCTGGGAAGTTCATCAATACTTTAGTATCGTAACCTTCGATAGCTTCACGTCCATTAAGACCATCAAGCTCAATCAAGAAGGCACAACCAGCAACGACACCACCTAGGCGCTCAATCATTTCAATTGTAGCTTTGACGGTACCACCAGTTGCCAAAAGGTCATCAACGATAAGTACACGTTGGCCTGGCTTGATTGCATCGGCATGCATACAAAGTGTATCAACACCATACTCTTTTTCGTAATCGGCTGAAATCACTTCACGTGGCAATTTACCAGGTTTACGAACAGGAGCAAAGCCAATACCAAGTTCAAAAGCAACTGGACAACCAACGATAAAACCACGCGCTTCAGGACCAACAATCATGTCAATCTTCTTATCAGTCGCATACTGAACGATTTCACGGATAGCATAGCTATAAGCATTTCCATCAGCCATCAAAGGACTAATATCACGGAAAGTAACCCCTTCTTTCGGGTAGTTTTCAATAGATGCAATATAATCTTCTAATTTCATTTGTTCTTCCTATAGGCTTTTCGCCAAAAAAATATTTACATATCATTATAGCATGAAATAGTAAATTTAGAAAATGCTAACCCTCATTTCGAGACGAATCCTTTCGATTAAGACTCCCCTACTTATACAGCCAATCATAAATTTCCTGTGGTGTTCCCAGAGCCATAAGTTCTTGGAACTTAACTAGTCGTTTCAGATCTTGGAAAATCTGACTGTCCTCAATCTCACGTTTTTCAGCTTCTTTATTGACTGTCATAACACCATTATCAATAGTCACAAAATCCAATTCATCAAAGATTTGAATCATCTTAATCAGAAGAATCTTATCGATTTTAAGATAATGACTGAGCTCATCCAGTTTATAACGAACATCGAATTCTGGGAATTGGTAAATGGTTTTATAGAGCCTTGCAAATTGCTCTCTTGTTCCATAACCTGTCAGATAATAGGCTTCCTTAATGCTATTTTTAAAATAGATAGCTTGGAATTCTTTACCATCAAACCACTCTTTTAATTCTGTCGCTGATTCAGGTAAGGTGTTGAGGACAACCGCAGGCTCTGTGTCTGCTGCTTCTTCTACCGTTGGTAGGCCCTCAGGCAGTGCCATATTTTTTGAGCGGAAATCAAATAATTGAACACCATCTACACGCGCATCTTCTAGCATGAGCTGTAGCGTTGTCTGACCATTCCAAACATTAACAGACAAGGTCACTGCCAATTCCAAACCCTGAGCCTGTTGGAATTCTTGAAGTAGATTACCTTTATTAAAAGCGACAACGTCAAAGCTATCCTTGTCTTGCTTAACCTTAAACTTAAGATGGGCTCCATTTTGTCCCATTGTCCTAGCTTGAGTAACGGTAATATCATGTAGCCAAAAGACTGGCTTTTTATTATCCATACCAAAAGGTGCTAATTTTTCTAGGCTCTTAATGGTATCCAAGCTAAGCTCACTGAGTTGGAGCTCCTCGTCTAAATTAAGCGTATTTTTGGCACTTGTATCAATGTCATTATCGTAGACATAATGACACAAAATATCTGAGAGTTGACCAAGATTTTCCTCCGGAAGGGTCATCCCAGCGGCTCCAGCGTGTCCTCCAAAAGCAGTAAAGATGTCTCGGTGGTCATCAAGGGCATGGAAGATATTGATTGATTCCAAACTACGGGCTGAACCCTTAGCCAGACCATCTTCAATATTCAAAACCACTACTGTCTGGCTGATTTGTTCCATGATGCGCCCTGCCACAATACCGAGGACGCCAGGATGCCAACCTTCCTTGGCCAAAACCTGAACTGGTTTGTCCAAGTCTACCATGGTCATAGCTTCATCAAAGATTTTTTGAACAACTTCCTTACGTTCTTCATTTTTAGCATTGATTTCCAAAGCAATGGCTTGAGCTTCCTCATCGTCAAATCCGGTCAGCAATTCAATGGCTGGATTTGGATCATCTAAGCGTCCCAAGGCATTGAGTTGAGGAGCCAGTTTGAAACCTACCGTTTCTTCGGAAATCGTTGTTGGGTCCACATCTGAAATGCGGAGCAATTCTTGAAGCCCAATTCGCTCAGTAGTCTTGAGAATTTCCAGCCCGACCTTGACCATAATACGATTTTCATCCGTAAGGCTAACCATATCGGCAATGGTACCAATGGCTACCAAGTCCAACATCTCTGTAGGAATAGTTTCAAGGAGGGCAGTTGCCAATTTGAAAGCTACACCACATCCTGCCAAATACTTAAAAGGATAATCGGCATCCGGATGCTCTGGATGGACAATGGCAAAGGCATCTGGAAGCTGTGCCGGCATACTATGGTGGTCTGTAACGATAACGTCCACACCTTGCTCTTGCGCATAAGCAATAGCCTCATTACCCGCTACCCCATTATCCACTGTAACAATGAGTGAAATACCTTCCTGCTCAATGAAATACTTGTAGACACTTTCGTTTGGCCCATAACCATCTGTAAAACGGTTAGGCAGATAGACTCGAGCTTCAGCGCCCATCATTTCAAGAGCTTCCTTGACAATCGATGCTGATGTCATACCATCTGCATCATAGTCTCCATAGACTAAGATTTGTTCATAATTTTCAATGGCCTGACGAATTCTAGCCACTGCCTTATCCATATCATGAAGAAGATAAGGATCATGAAGGTGTGATAAATCAGCCTTTAGAAAGTCTTCAAGAGCATCTTCTGTCGTAATGCCTCGTTCATAGGCAATCTTGGCTGCTGTTTCTGCCAGCCCTCGTTCTTTGGCAAGTTTAAAAAAGCCAGCATCTGGCTCTTTTGTGTTTATTTTCCAATCATACGTTGATGTAATCATGTTTTTATATTTTCTCCCTGTCATCTAGTCTATCTATTATAACATGAATAAATTTATCATAGTGGATAGAAGCCTAAGTTTCCTAAAAAGAGAATGGAAAACATCGGAAGGTGTTTAGACTCGTGCTACATTTCCAATCAAGACCTGCTTTTCTAGACAAAATAATAGTCTGGATATTGCTCCCTTTTTGACTTGTGTTTTCTCAGATATTCCCTTCTCCTCTTTACGTTAACTAACTCTAGTCTACTATCATTTTTAAGTAATATTAGGAAAAACAAGAAAAAGATTCCCTATTTGGAAATCCTCTACATCAATATTTATAAATCATCCCTGTACAAGCTTGCTCTGAAAGTTCGACAAATCCCAGGGATTGGTAAAAGGCTAAATTTTTCTCGCTACGTTCAGTGACAAGGAGTCGTTGATAAACATTGGGGAAAGTCGCTAAAGCCTCTTCTAAGAGTTTCTTTCCGATGCCTTGGCGCTGGTGATCTGGTCGCACCAAGAGGTCTTGCACCAAAAGGACAGAGTGCCCATCTCCTACTAAGCGAATGTAGGCTACCAGCTCTTTCTCATCATAGACTGCCAGCTGCCAGAGACTGGCTTTGACAGCTTCTTCCAACATGGTTGGATTGTTAGTATAATTGGTCCAGCCGACTGAACTGTATAGTGCGAGTAGGTCTGTCATCGCTGGAATTTCTTTTTTATAATGTAACATCTTAACTCCTCTCCAAACTTCCGACTAGTTGCTAATAGGGGTGATTCTGGGACCGCAAGGCCACCATTTCTTCATTAGGCTCCACAGCAAGGACTTTATTTTCTTGCGCTAGGTGGTTGGCTACAAGGCCAAAGCCACTGCCAAAATCAAGCACTCGCTTTCCCTTGATGTCCTTTAATTGCTCAAAAAGGATATCATAATAGATTTGCCCCCAGGGTTGCTGGAGATTTTCTAAATAGGCTTGAATATTAGCCGCCATCTGGCATCCCCTTATTTGTAGTTAAACACATTGGTAGCTAGTTTGTCCGAGATTCGTGGAAATAGCGTGTAGCCTTTGTGGGCAACTGATAAGAGTCGTGGTAGATTAACTTCACGTTTATTTTTGCCCAGAATACGGACAATCTTTTTAGCCACGTATTTAGGACTGAGGACAAACTTTTTAACACTCTCAAGATAGGCTCCAGAGGGATCAGCTTGATCAAAGAAACCTGTCTCAATTGGACCTGGATTGACCGTAGTCACATAGACTCCCTTATCAGCCAACTCTAAACGCAGGGCATCTGAAAAGCCAATTACCGCAAACTTTGTCGCTGCATAAACACTTGAATTGGCTGTCGCAATTTTTCCCGCCATACTAGCAATATTAACGATATGGCCATGGCCCTGTTGCACCATTTTCTCAGCCATCAAACGTGAAAAGGTCAACGTTGCAAAGGTATTGATGTCAAACATGTCACGGACTTCTTGGCTAGTGTAGTTATCATAAGACTTGAATTCACCGTAACCAGCATTATTGATAAAGACATCAATACGTCCAAATCGCTGATAGAGATAATCGACAATCTCTTTAATGGCCCTGTCGTCTCTTAGGTCAATGGCAAGGCAGGTTTTATTTTCCACGTGGCGATAACATTTCTCAAGTTTGTCCTTGTCTCGTCCTAAGAGGATAATACCATCACTGGGTGAGAGCTGCTTGACAATTTCTTGTGCAAGGCCTCCTGAGGCACCAGTAATAGCGATAATACGTTGTTTAGCCATTAAATCTCTACCTCTTCCAAGTCACGAACGATGTGGGTGTTTTCGAAAATCGTTTTGGCATCTGCTGCCATCTTACCGATATCACGTCCCAAGAATCGTGCTGATACATGATTTAGAAGAAGGCGCTTAGCTGAAGCATCTTTAGCGACCTGTGCTGCTTGCATATTGGTTGAATGCCCATGGCTCTTGGCAATTTTTTCATCGCCCTTACCATAAGTAGACTCGTGAACTAAGATATCTGCCCCCAATCCAAGACGAACACTGGCATTCGTCTTACGGGTGTCACCTAAGATAGTGATAACTTTACCTTTCTTAGGCGCGGAAATGAAGTCCTTAGCAATGATTTTCGTTCCATCTTCAAGAACCACATCTTGACCATTCTTAATTTGACCAAAAAGTGGTCCAAATGGCACACCTGCTGCTTTAAGAGCCTCAGCATCCAAGGTTCCTTCGAGATCCTTTTGAACCACACGGTAACCAACACAAAAAATGGTGTGATCCAACTTATCTGCATAAACCGCAAACTTATCATTTTCCATAACCAAGCCTAGCTTATGCTCATCAATTTCCTTAAAATGCACATGGTAAGGTAGGCGTGTCCCAGAGGTACGAAGACTGGTCATGACATATTGTTTAATACCAACTGGACCATAAACTTCAAGGTCAGTTTGTTCTTCACTAGATTGGAAAGAACGACTAGCCAAGAAACCAGGTAGGCCAAAGATATGGTCTCCATGCATATGTGTGATAAAGATTTTTTTAACTTTACGAGGTTTGATTGTTGTTTCTAAAATCTGACGTTGGGTACCTTCTCCACAGTCAAACATCCAGACTTCGTTGATTTCATCGAGTAGCTTCAAAACCAGACTCGATACATTACGAGCCTTGGATGGCTGTCCGGCGCCCGTCCCTAAAAATTGTAATTCCATGACTTTCTATACTTTCTATCTATCGTTTTTTTTATTTCTGGACAATATAAGCCAGGCATTCACGCTGAGCAAAGCCATAATAAACAGTTTGCCCTTTATATTGAGCTAAAAGTTCCACTAATTCATCTTGATTAAAGCTAGCCAACTTAATGACATTTCCCTTCAGCTTAGTTACACGACTTAGTAACTGAGTCTCTGGTGTCAACTCTTCCAACACTTCTTCATCAAAGTAAACCTTGGCCATTTTAATTTGAGTTCCTTCAAGATAAACCTTATACTGTGGGAAAACTTGAGCAAGCTCAAACAAAATACTAGCCGTTGGAACCTCTGAATGCTCTGCAAAGACTAGGGCCACTTCATCGGCATTTTCATAGCAAAAACCATAAGATTTTCCTGAAAGATTGAGACGAATAAAAGGCTTGTGCTCATCAAAAGATGGTGCAGGGTTAAAGAGGTTCAACTCTTTTGAAAGTTCCAAGTAGTAATCCGTCGCTGCTTCAGGAGATTGTTTCTGGTAAATCTCTGCAAAATAAGCATTAATCACGCTTGGTGGTGGTGTAATGAAGGCCAATTTTTGACTGTCCGAAAGGTCTGATAAGGTATTTTCCAGATAGACCTTATCTAAACTTGTAAAACCACCATATTTTAAAGCTAAATCCATATAATCAGTCATAAAATTCTTCCAATTTCCATTTATTTTTCGGTGAAATATAACCTGTAATTTCTTCTACTTCTGTCTCAAAAGTATAGCTATCTAGCAAGGCTAATTGACTCAACTGATAAAGTTTATACGCTTGATCCTGATGAACCTTAATACTAAAAGGTTCAAAAATCTGTTGAATTTCGTCAATCAAGAGTCTTCTGAGGGCCTCACGACTTCCCTTGTCACGTGCTGAGAGACGAACATTAGGAAAGACTGTTGCTACTAGGTTATCAGCTACATCCATCTTATTGTAGATTGCTAGGCGAGGGATATCAGTCATGTCTAAGTCTTTGAGAATGTCTAAGACCACCTTCTCATGTTCTTCGTGATTAGGATCACTCGCATCAATGACATGCAAAAGAAGGTCCACATTACGACTTTCTTCAAGTGTTGACTTAAAGGCAGCAACCAGTTCTGTTGGCAAGTCCTGGATAAAACCAACCGTATCTGTCAAGGTCACTTGAAACTGATCCTTTAAGTAAATTTTCTTAGTCGTTGCATCCAAGGTCGCAAAAAGTTCATTAGCCTCATATTGCTTATCATCCGTCATAAGGTTCATGATCGTTGATTTCCCAGCATTGGTATAACCAATCAAACCAATTTTAAAGGTAGTTGAATCAACACGCTTTTCGCGAATGGTTTCTCGGTTCTTCTCAACAACCTTTAACTGGCGTTCAATATCAGCAATCTGGTTACGAATCGAACGACGATTGAGCTCCAACTGACTTTCACCAGGTCCACGGCTACCAATGCCCCCTGCCTGACGGCTGAGCATAATCCCTTGACCAGCTAAACGGGGCAACATGTATTTTAGTTGAGCTAAGTGAACCTGAAGTTTTCCTTCATGGCTTCTAGCCCTCATGGCAAAGATATCCAAAATTAATTGCATACGATCAATAACTTTTACGCCAAATGCTGCTTCAAGATTTGTATTTTGACGAGGCGTTAAACGGTTATTGACAATGACTGTAGTAATCTCATCCGCATCCACCATGGCCTTGATTTCTTCTAATTTTCCTGAACCCACGAAAGACTTACTATCATAGCGTTCACGTTTTTGGGTATAGCTAGCTACAACCTCTGCTCCTGCAGTTTTGGCAAGACTGGCAAGTTCCTCCATTGACATGTCAAAATGCTCTGTTTCTTGCAATTCAACACCTACTAAAATAGCACGTTCTTGCTGTTTGGCTGTCTCTATCATAGCAAACCCCTTTTCAAAATAGTCAGCTTCTATTATACCACAGGCAGGAGCAAAGAAAAGGTCACAGACCTTAATTTTTTTCAAAGAAAAACAAGTTGGATTAACCAACTTGCTTCTTCTTAATGTTTACGTGTCGGTTTCTTTTTCGAACCCTTACGACGCTTCCCTTGATGAATGCTTGGCGTATTTTGAGAAATGGTTTGACGCATTTTCTCAGTGGCCTTATCAACCTTATCTTTAGCCTTGCCCAATTCTTGAGTGGCCATAGTAACACTCTTCGAAGGCTTGTTTTTCTTAGACTTACTCTTAGAAATAGGTTTCACTTGACTAGTTCCAGACGTACGCATACGGCGAGACATAGCCAAGAGAATTTTATTTTCTTCGTTGAGGTTGGTTTGATAAGCCATTGAAAGCACCAAACCAACACCAATCAAGTTAGAGATGAGCGATGATCCCCCTTGTGAAATAAAGGGCAAAGGAATACCTGTCAAAGGAAGAATTCCCACTGCTGCCCCAATATTTTCAAAAATATGGAAGACAATCATCATGATAAAACCTGTCGAAATAAAGGTATAGAAACGATTGTTAGACTTAAACGTCACTCGCAACATGCGGTAAATGAGGAAGAGATAGGTTAGAAGAACCAATCCACCACCTACCAAACCAAAATCTTCCGCAATAACTGTGAAAATCATATCACTCTCACGAACAGGTACGTTCAAATCCAGGTGATTAAAACCTTTACCGTAAATTCCACCAGTACCAATTGAAATCATGCCTTGTGTCTGTTGAAAGGCGATACCATCTGCATAGGTGAAGGGATCCAACCAAGCTGAGATACGGTTAATCTGGTAGGTTTGCACTCCCATCTTGAGCAAGGCTTCCTTACCCCAATCTGTGATAAATACCATGACAAACAGGGCTAAACCTGCAGCGAAGGCTAAAACAACTGGTAAGATAATACGCCAGGATATCCCTGAAACCACTATGATACCAGCTAAAATAGCCAGAAAGACCAAGGCAGTCCCCATATCTCCTTGAAGAACTAGTAACCCTAAGACAGGAAGCGTAACAGCTACATATTGGAAAAGTAGCAACCAGTCATCTTTTAGGTCAGTCACTTCCTTTCCTTGCTTGGCCCAAACACCAATTCTGGAAAGGAAAAGGATGTAGGATATCTTCATAAATTCTGATGGTTGGAAAAGGGTGACCGATCCAATACTGACCCAGTTTTTTGCCCCTGTCGAGGCCACCAAAGCAGGCGAATAAAAAACAAGGGGTAAAACCATAAGTCCCAGACCAAAAATATAGAGCCAGGGGGTTATCTTCCAAAGAAACTCTGTATTAAATAACATGACAACAAAAGCAAGTACTGAACCTAAGAAAATCCATAGTACTTGCTGAGACATGACTTGCACAAGATTCTTTGGGTAATCAAAATTTGTCGCTATAAATATCGAAACCAAACCAACCAGTAGCAATATGAGAACTGGCAGGAGAATCGAGTAATCTATCCGACTTTCAATAGTATTTTTTGACTTAGCCATGTGTACTCCAAAATAAAGATTTAGCAAGAGTTATTATACCACTTTTTTACCCAGACAAATGACCTGAATGTATAAAAGTTAGACAATTTTTTACGAAAAAAGCAACCACAAAAGTGATTGACTTCTTTCATTCATTACTCTTAATTTGACACGTAGCCTTTTCCTTGAGCGTTGAAGTATACCCATTGCCCTGAAGGAATTTTAACCCAACGATTAATAGCCTTTTCCCCTGTATGAACATCATAGTAAGAGATTGAGCCATCAGGATTCGTAGCAGTTGCCCCCTTCACTTGCTTACCAGTTTGGTCAAAGTAAAGGTGTTGACCGTTGATCGTCTGTTCACCAACAACAACTTCACCCTTGGCATCTGCATAATACCAGTTGTTATCTCCACTAGTGAAGAAGGTTGATACTAACTTATTACCAGTATTCCAGTGGTAGTATGAGCGACTACCATTCGCATTTGTTGCGAAAGCACCTTTAACCTGCTTACCATCAGTATCAAAGAAGAGTTTTTGACCGTTGATAACTTGAGCTCCTGTAACGACATTACCCCTATCATCAGCATAATACCATCTATCATGACCGGTAGTGAAGAAGGTTGATACCAATTTATCACCGGTATTCCAGTGGTAGAATGAACGACTACCGTCAGTGTTCGTTACGAAGCCACCCTTAACTTGGCGACCATTAGCATCAAAGTAGAGGTGTTGACCATTGATGACCTGAGCACCTGTGACATTACGTCCATATGAGTCTGCATAGAACCAGTTGTTGTCCCCAGTAGTATAGAAGCCTGGTGTATGTGCCTTAGTCACAACACCCTTAGCATCGACATTAAAGGTTTGACCATCAACTACTAGTGATGTATCAACAAGTTTCACACCTGTGATTGCATCGTAGTATGAAGTCGTACCATCAGGATTGTTCACGAACTCACCTTTAACTTGTTTACCTGATTCATCAAAGTAGAGTTCGTCTCCATTGATGGTTTGAGCACCACGAAGAACGTCACCTTCGTTATTTGCATAGTATGTAGCATCACCAACTTGGAAGAAGCGATTCTTAACTTGAACACCTTTTTCATTGAAGTAAAGGTTTTGTTTACCTACCTTAGTAAACCCAGTAGCAACATAGCCTTTATTATTGGCGTAGTACCAGTTACCATCTTGTTCAAAGAAGCCTGAGTACTTACGTTCGCCTGAATCACCACAGAAGAACATTAAATGGCCGTCTTTTGTAGGAACGAAGACACCTTTAGCTTGGTAACCATTATCATAGAAGTATTTTTCCTTACCTTCTACTTCAGTCAAACCAGTAGCCATGATACCACCCTTGAAGAAGTATTGGTAGAATTTCTCTTCCTTACCACTATCATCTTTAACGGTAACTTCTTTCCAACCAGTTTGAGTCGTCAATTTACCTGACTTACCATAAACCAATGATTGACCTTTGGCATTTTTTCTGACACCATCAGTAAACATGACACCATTTGGCAAGAAGAAATAGTTAGAACCATCGATAGTTTGTTCACCAGTTACAAGGTAACCCTTATCGTTAAAGTAGTATTGCTTACCGTTATAAGTTACAAACTGACTCTTAGCTTGAGTACCTGATGTTGTGTAATAAGTTACACCTGTACCATCATAGGCAAAACCAGTCTTAGCTTTTGTATCACCAGTCAAGGCTGCTGGGAGGAAGGTACCTTTATCGTTAACGGTGAAGTACAATTTACCATCGCTGAGAACATAGTCAGAACCACGTTTTTGGATGTTTGTACCGTTAAAGTATTTAGCTTCCCACTGTTTAATCTTCACAGATGGATCAATTGTCTTACCAGACGCTTCCATAACTTCTTTGAAGATTTCTGGATAAAGTTTTTGAAGTTTGTCGAGGAAGGCACCACCGTACTGGGCTTGGAAATCATTACCTGATGACTTGGTATTTGTCACATAAAGTTTATTAACCAAGCTAGTATCATCAAGGACCTTACCATGTGTATCAGTACGCGTAGCAGTCACTACTTCTTTACCTGGAAGGGTGTACAATTGGTCTGGAACCCAGTCAGCAATGACCTGAATACCTTGTTTGTGAAGAGCCTTGAGGGCATCACGAAGGTCTTCTTTTGAACCGTATTTATTGTTTTTGCTCATGGCAAAGTCGTAACGGTCTGTGAAGGCATAACCATTTTCAATAATAGAATCAAGGAAAGTGCCATCCTTAGATGAGACATATTGAGGTGCAATCTCAAATGACGTAATACCCCATGACTTGAAGAGGTCTGCGTTAGCTGCAATCAATTTGTTAGTGTATTGACTATCCTCTTTGACAAAGTCTTGGAAGTTTGAGAAGCCTTCGTAAATCACTTGTGCTTCAAGTGCTGCAGAAGAGCTATAAACCTTATCCCCTTCTTTATAGGCTTTTGTTGATGGTTTAGCAAGAACGTTTTGATCTTCAGCCGCACCTACTGGTACCCAAACTGAAAGGTAACCACTCATATCAACAGTCTTAAAGCCTTTGATTTCATCAGCTGTGAAGACAAGATTTCCTTGTGCATCTGTGTATTTAACAATCTTAGTATCTGAATCATTCAATGATGACACAATACCTTTTTCCGTACCAAGCAAGAGTGGACGATAAGCTTGATTCTTGTGGGCAGCTCCCATATTTACGGTAATGGTTTCACCGTCAGCTAATTTCAAATCTGGGTTATTAGCAATAAGAGTCAACATACCAGAATTTCGGCCGTATTTTCCACCTTCTGTATCTGTTTTAGACATCAAATCTTGACCATAACGGACAGAGACAAGAACTTCTTTGTTGTCTTTAGCAGATGACACGCCATCACCAGCAAGGTTGTGGATATAAGATGTTTGACCACCAGCTACATACTTAGGACGCGCTTTAAGAAGAGTTGTGATTTGATCAAAGTATGGTGATTTCTTAGCCATGTATTGACCGTTATCAGTATACAAGTCTCCGTAGTATACACGTGTTGCTGCACCCATTGTTTGAAGCATCAAAGCATAGGCAGCAGGAATATTTGAGTGTGTATATTCCTTATCAACTTTCAACATATCCGCATTATAAATATCGAAAGCCTGTTTCAATTGATCTAATGTGAAAGTGAAACCATCAGTTGTAGGATCAATTTTCTTACTGATGATGTCTGCGATAACCGTTTGAACTTCTGAGTCGTGTGCACGAACAAAGAGGTAGGTTGCAAAACCAAGTTGATCATATGATGTAACTTCCGCACGGTTTGAAAGACCGAAATAACCACCATTAATAAGGTCCTTCATTGATGCATTACGTGCACCAGTACCCTTATTAGTTACCGGACGAGTCAATCCATGAACAATAGACAAACGAAGACCATTGTCCATAGAAAGGGCAGCTGTGTTGTGCTCATTCACATAATATGGGTCATTTTGTGACCAGGCTTCAAGAATTGAGATATTAGCAAGTGCACGAGCTTCAGACTCATTAACCTTGTAAGCAGCCTTCATGTATGAAGACACCAATTGAAGCATGTCAACGCTAACATTATCCACAGCATCAACACGGATACCATCAAAGTGAGCATCCTTGTCCTTATCACCAAAGACGATTTGTCCCCAGTTCATAAAGTAATACAATTGGTTAAGCATTTCTGCTTGAACGACTGGATTAGAGTTGTCAATGTCATTTGAGAGCAAGAATTCATAACCACCATCGCTACCATTAACAATCTTATGATTTTTAATATAACTTGTCGCCGTTTGATTAAGCTTACGATAATCAGAGTTAGCCCATTTAGTTGAATCACTGTTCACAAAAAGAAGCGCACCTTTTTGGAAGTGTTCCTTACCTGGCGATTCAGAATTAATGTTCCATTTATCTTGGTCTTTAACAAAAGCCTCGATTGACTGACGCAACCAGTCTGTTGACTTATTAGCAGCAATCTTAACTTCAATCTTACGTTGGAGGATTTGAGCTGCGGCATTCAAGCTAGTTTGAGAATTTTCAATCGTAAAGACATCTTTTGTTTCTTCACCGTTGCTAAGAGCCTTAGTCATGTAATTCAAGTAAGCTACTTGAGTATCCTTATCAGGCCACCAAGACATCAAAAGTGGACGAAAATCTTTTTCGGTTGACGCTTTCCAAGTTGTACCAGCTTCAAGGATTTCTTTTGGACGGTACCAACTGTCTGCTGTCAAATAACCATCAACAAGTTCAAAGCTTGCTTTAGTTGAATCGTAGGCAGCATTATTTTTTGTAAAATCAGTGACTAGATTTGTTGTTTCTTGTGTAAATGAATACGTTGATGTGCTTGAAAGGGCACCATTTTCATCAAAATAAAGGACCTGACCATTTACAGTAATGGCAAAGTTTTTCTTGTGTGATCCATCTTCTAAAAGATAGTAATATTTACCATCTTTTTCTTTTTTAATATTATCGAGTGAGACTGCAGCCTTAATTTCGGCTTCAGAAAGCTCTTTAGACTTCTCAGTCGTTGGAGCAGCTACTCCAGCATTTGCAGCGACTTCTGATGTTGTAGCTGTTTCTGGTTTAGTAGCAACTTCTGGCTTAGCAGTCGTTTCAGGTTTGGCTTCAACCTCTACTGCTGCAGCTCTATCACTAGTTGTTCCTGAATTTGGTTGAACTGTCGTTCCAGCTGGTTTTTCAGCAGTAACTTCTGCTCGCTCTGTTGTTGTGGCATTTGAAGTATTTGCAACCTCAGTTGTTGTGCCTACCTCTTTTTCAACCACAGGATTTGTATTTTCCCCGACCGTAGTTGTTGAAGGTGATCCATTAGAGTTATTTGTTTCTTCTGCCGAAGCGAGTGAAGATGTGGCAACACTACCACCAACAATGGTAGCCAAAGCTACTGAAGCGACAGCCAAAGTAACCCACTGCTTCTTCACTTTGTGCAGTTTATAGCGTACTTTATTTTCCATATTCAATTTTTCCCCAATATATTTTTTGTCTTAAAATCTACATCTTAAAGACTTACTTATTATATCATTTTTTATTATCAAAAAAAGTTAATAAAACTTATTTTAATGATATTTTTATCACATTAACAATAGATTATAATTTTGTCATAAAAAGACTCGTTCCCATAAAATTTAAAAAGGAGAACCAAAGTCCTCCTTTTTAAATCAATTAGTTTAGCACTCTAGGTGGATAAGCAATACCATTCTTATCAAAGTAAACGTAAACTCCTGGTTGAATTTCTATCCATGTGCTAACAGCTCTCTTACCACTATCACCATAGTAATAGCTAATTCGACCATTGCCAGCACTTACTGTTTGACCTTTTACTTGTTTACCATCCTTAGCGAAGAAATAAGTATCGTCACCAATTTTAACTTCACCAGTCACTGACTTACCATTAGCACCAATGTAGTACCAGTTGTTGTCGCCTGTTGTGAAAAACTCATTAGTCAAGCGTTCACCTGTTGAAGCATTATACTTACTATAAGTACCATCTGCATTCTTAACAACACCACCCTTAACTTGGCTTCCGTCTGCATTAAAGTAGAGGTGTTGGCCATTGATGACTTGTGCACCTGTAACAGTCTTACCATTAGCGCCTGCATAGTACCAAACATTGCCATCAGTTGTGAAGAATTCGTTAGTCACTAGCTCTCCAGAACCTTCTTTGTACTTGCTGTAAGTACCATCTGCATTCTTAACAACGCCACCTTTAACTTGGCTTCCATCTTCATTGAAGTAAAGTTTTTGACCATTGATGACTTGTGCACCTGTAGCAGCAACACCGTTTGCATCAAAGTAGTACCACTTACCATTGATATTTCTCCAAGTATCCTTGATAGCATTACCAGTGTGTGCGTCAAAGTAATAAGTTTTACCTTTAAAGGTTACTAACTTATCTTTAGCTTGGAAACCGTCTTCTCCAAAATATTGTGTGAAACCATCAATAACCGTAACACCTTTAACCATGACACCTTCATTAGTGAAGTAACGGAATTTCACAACCTTAGATTCTTTACCGTCTTTATCAGTTTCAGAAACATCAAATTTAGTGTAACCACCCTTGTACATTTGACCTTTAGAGTTATAAAGGTAGGTATTACCATTAGCATCAATGTAGAAGGCATTACTCAACATGATACCATTTGGTAAGAAACGATAAACGTCTTTACCATTTGGTGAGTATTCACTGTTAGTAACCATGTGACCACGAGCATCAAAGTAATAAGTGTTACCATTGAAGGTTACAAAGGCAGATTTAGCTTGTGTACCACTTGTACCGAAGTAAGTGATTCCTTTACCATCACTTGAGAATCCAGTAATAACCTTTTCTTTACCTGTCAATTGAAGAGGAATGAAGTTACCTTCTTTAGTGACAGTGAAGTATTTACCAGTTGCTTCATCGCTAAGTACGTAGCCAACACCACGTTCAAGAACGTTTGTTCCGTTGAAGTATTCAGCCTTCCATTGTTTCAATTTAACAGAATCATCAATTGGTTTACCAGTTGAGATCATGTTTACCTTGAACATTTCAGGGTATTTAGCTTTAAGTTCAGCCAAGAATTCACCACCGTATTTAGCTTGGTAGTCTTTGCCTGATGACTTAGAGTTAGCCACATAAAGTGAATGGTCGATGATAGCGTCCGCAATCGTACGTCCTGCACCATCAGTACGAGTTGCAGTTACTACTTCTTTACCTGGCAATTGGTAAATTTGGTCTGGAACCCAGTCAGCGATTGCTTGGATACCAGCCTTGTGAAGTGCTTTAAGAGCATCACGTAGATCTTCTTTAGAACCGTATTTATTGTTCTTACTCATGGCAAGATCGTAACGGTCTGCAAAGGCATAACCATTTTGGATGACTGAGTCAAGGAAGGTACCATCGTCAGCAGATACAAATTGAGGTGCCATTTCAAATGATGTTACGCCCCATGATTTGAACAAATCAACATTTTCAGCAATCTTACGGTTAGTGTAGACTGAAGGGTCTGAACCATCTGGAATAGTTTGGAAGTTAGAGAATCCTTCGTAGATCAATTGTGAATCATAAGCTTCAGTCGCTTTAAGAGTCAACTCTCCATCTTTTTTAGCTTCTGTTGAAGGCGCTACTCGGATATCTTGATCATCTGAAGCTCCAACTGGAACCCAAACTGCTACGAATCCAGACATATCAAATGTTTCATAACCCTTGATATCATTCGCACCGAAAGTCAAGACACCATTGCTGTCTGTTTCTTTCACGTAACCTGCTGCGATTGCATCTGCATCAGATGTAAAGTTCTTGATACCATCAGCTGTACCAACAATCAAAGCACGGTATTTTTGGTTGGCATGGATTTTACCCATTTCAACATTAAGTTTAGCTGATTGATCCAAAGTCAATTTTGGATTGTTCACTACAAGTGTTACCTGACCAGAAGTACGGCTATATTTAGAACCTTCTGTATCATCAGCTGTCATGATATCTTTACCATAACGTACTGAAGTGTAGACTTCATTTGTGCGGTAAAGTTCAACATCTGAATTGTCCATCTTACCATCAGTTGGCAACCAGTATGAACGTTGCGCTTGTCCACCAGATACATACTTGATACGACTCTTCATCAAGTTAACAATTGTATCGTAATATGGAGACTTAGTTTCCATGTAGTGACCATTATCTGTATAAAGGTCTCCATAGTAGACACGAGTGATAGTTTCCATGTTTTGCAACATAACAGCGTAGGCTGCTGGGATGTTGTTCAAGGTATATTTTTTGTCGCTGCTGAGCATGTCTTTGTTGTAAATCTCAAAGGCTTGCTTCATTTCAGCATCAGTAATCGTGAAACCATCTGATTTTGGATTGATTTCTTTCTTGATGATTTCAGCAATAATATCTTGAACGTTGTTATCATGGGCACGGATAAAGACGTAGTTTCCTGACGCATCTCCGTATTTCTCGTTGTATTTACCGATTGTAGACTGTTTAACTGTTCCGTCTTCGTTATAGGCCTTACTTCCATCTTTGTTAATCCAGTCAGTCTTAACATCACGTTGTGTCGTGTTGAAAGTATTGTTATACAAAGGACTTACAGCTGGTGTACGTTCTTTGATTGGTTTAGCCAATGAGAAGAGGAGAGCCAAACGTTGTTTGTTTTCCATGGCAAGCGCAGCACCATCTGTCTTGTCATTGTAGTGGTTGTCATTAAGACTCCATGCTTCAAGGACTGAGATGTGGGCAAGAGCGTTTGCTTCAGATTTGTTAACACCATAGTACTCACGGAAGTAGTTTGTGTAGAGTTGAAGCATGTCTGCATCGACATTATCTACCGCGTCGACACGGATACCATCGAAGTTAGCATCCTTGTCACCCATAACGATTGAACCCCAGTTCATAAGGTAGTGGATTTGGTTCAATTGTTCCGCTTGAACAACTGGGTTTGACAAATCTACGTCATTAGCTAGCAAGAAGTCGAAACCACCCATGTGGTTTGGATCTGATTGCTCATCAAGAATTGATTTATCAATTGTACCAGTCTGGTTAGTTGCTGTACGGTTCAAACGACGATAGTCAGAATTCGCCCATGGTGTACGTGAATCATTCACATAAAGAAGGGCACCACCTTGAAGGTGATCTTCGCCGCCACCTTTAGAGTAGTTTTCAGTTTCTTTGTTCCATTGTGGTTGTGTCTTAACAAAGGCAGAGATAGTTTCACGCAACCATTGTGTTGATTTTTCAGCCTGAATCTTTTGCTCAATCTTGATTTGAATGTCCTTAGCAGCAACTTTCAAAGTTTCTTGCTTATCTGTACTTGAATATTTAGCATCCAAGTTAAATACTTTAGACATGTAGTTCAAGTAGTTAACTTGTGTATCTACATTTGGCCACCAAGCCATCAAAAGTGGACGGAAATCTTCTGCAGTTGATGCTTGCCAAGTTACACCATCTTTGATGATAGAAGCTGGACGGTACCAGCTATCTGCAGTCAAATAACCATCAATCAATTCAAAGCTAGCTTCAGATGAATCGTAGGCACGGTTATTTATTGAGAAACCATCAACAATATTTGTTGTTCCTGGTGTGAAAGAGTATGTTGATGAACTTGTAAGAGCACCATCTTTACCGAAGTAAAGCAATTGACCATTTACAGTAATGGCAAAGTTTTCTTTGTGTGAACCATCTTCATTAACATAGTAATATTTACCATCAATGTTTTTGATGTTTTTCAAGGAAAGCGCAGCTTCTACTTCTGAATCTTTCAAAGCAGCTTCTGGCGCCTTAACTTCTGTATTAACAACTTCAGCCTTCACTGTTGCTGGTTGTTCTTCTGCTTTTTCAGTTGTAACAGCTGGTGCATCTGTTGTCACAACTGCTTCTTTATTTGGAACAGCTGCCACTGCTACATCAGCTGTTGTTGCTGTTGTAGCTGCTTCAGCTGTTGCTTGTGTGTTCGTTGTAGTCGCTGTTTCTACAGCATTTGTTTCTTTAGCAGGTGTTAAAACATCTGCTTCTTTTGTATTTGTACGTTTATCGGCTTCTTTGGTTGCTTCAGGAGAAGTAACTAAAGAAGCTGTTGTACCTGAATTTGATTGAGTTACTGTCTTATCTTGAGTTTCATCCGCTGAAACTGAAGATGTTGTTACAGACAATCCTCCCAAGACAGTAGCAAGTGCTACAGAAGCAACTGCAATTGTAACCCATTGCTTCTTAACTTTATGAAGCTTATAGTGTATCTTATTTTCCATTATAATTTTCCCCGTGATTTTATTTGTCAAAATCAGACTGAAATCTATCCGATTTCAAACAATTATATTATATCATTATTTTCTAACTATTTCTCGAATTAATTATTTTTTTATAAAATATATGTTACATAACATTAATATTAGAAAAACTTTGTAACACACCTATTTCATAGGTTTTCAATTCTCATTTTCATATCATTTGATAACTAAAACTATTTTTCATAAAAGCCGCCAAAGTCCTTGATACAATAGCTTTTACAATGATTCTGACTCAAAATTGATATTTGTCAGATTTTTTCTTTAAGGAGCATAAAAAGGCAAAATTTCTTAACGATTCTCGTTTTCAAGAAATTTCACCTATAAATTCATGTCAAATCATATCGTTTTTCACTTAATCTCTCAGATTAAGATTAGATTGATTGATTATTTATTTATCAAAATCAGCATAACCATTTTCATCGAAGAAGACAGTCGTACCGTCTTGGAAAGTAATCCATGTGTTTGTCACACGTTCTCCAAGAACTGATTCGTAGTATTCTACTCCTTTTGGTGTGCTGATTGGGCTACCTTTAACTTGACGTCCCAAATTATCAAAGTAATATTCTTTACCATCGATATTTTGGCGTCCTGTTACAGCCTTACCATCTTTGAAGTAGTACCAAACATTGTTACCAGTTGTCAAGAAACGGTTATTGAGACGCTCACCTGAATCTTTGTCATAGTAAGAAAGTGATCCGTCAGCATTCTTAACAAAGTCGCCTTTGACTTGACTACCATCTTCTTTGAAGTAATAGTTTTTACCACCAACACTATAGGCACCTGTCACGATTTCACCATTATCTTTGGCGTAGTACCATGTCTTACCACCATCAAGAGTGAAGAAATCAGATTTGACTTGGCTTCCATCAGCATTGAAGTAATAGTTAAGGTGGTCAATCGTTTGACGACCTGTAGCGAGGTTACCATCCTTATCAGCATGGTACCACTTGCCGTTCACTTCGAAGAACTTGTCTTTAACCTTGTAACCATTATCTACAGTGTAGTAGCTAATCTTGCCATTTTCAGTAACAAATTCACCTTTAACTTGGGCACCATTTGCACGGAAGTAATAGTCGTGACCGTCCAAAGTAAGGGCACCTGTCACATTTTTACCAGCTGCATCACGGTAGAACCATGTTGAGCCATCTGTTGTGTAGAATTCACCCTTCTTAGCTTGTGCATAGCCTTGATCGTTGAATTCATACCAGATACCATCGATTTCTGCCCAACGATTTGTGTAGGCATTACCTGAATTTTTATCAAAGAAGTAGAGTTTTCCGTCTGGAGTCACATACTTAGTACCTTTAGCTTGGAAGCCATTTTCATCAAAGTATTGCAATCCTCCACCAGCATAAGTCAAGCCAACAGCCATTTCTCCAGTTGGTGAGAAATAACGGAATTTAGCTTCTGTTTCTGAAGTACCTTCTTTCGGTACATCGAATACAAAGTAACCATCTTTGTATTGCTCACCAAAGCTACCAAAGTAATAATATTTACCATCTTGTTGATAAATAGAATCACGAAGCTGTACACCATTTGGCAAGAAGAAATAAGTCTTACCATCGATATCTTGACGACCAGTCAACATATAACCTTCTTTATCGAAGTAATAGTAATTTCCAGCATATTTAATGAAAGCATTCTTAGCTTGGAAACCACTATTATCAAAGTAGGCCATACCCTTACCATCATAGTAGAAACCTGTCTTACCACCTTGGTCTGTCAAAGGTTTTGGCAAGAAGATGCCATTATCAGTAACTTGATAATAGCGACCAGTAGCATCGTTACTGAGAACATAACGATTACCACGACCAAGGATATTAGTACCATTCATGTACTTAGCAGACCATTGCTTGATTTTAACAGATGGATCAATCTTCTTACCAGTTGATATCATCACATCTTCAAACAACTGTGGATATTTCTTTTGGAGCTCATCAAGGAACTCACCACCATATTGAGCTTGGAAGTCCTTACCTGATGATTTAGAATTTGCAACATATAAAGTGTTATTGATATAAGCATTGGCCTTTGGAGTACCATAACTATTTGCACGTGTTGCTGTTACAACTTCTTGTCCTGGCAATTGGTAAAGTTGATCTGGAACCCAGTCAGCAATTGCTTGAATACCTTGCTTGTGAAGCGCCTTAAGTGCATCACGAAGATCTTCTTTAGAACCATATTTGTTATTCTTACTCATGGCAAGGTCATATCGGTCAGTAAAGGCATAGCCATTTTGGATAACAGAATCAAGGAAGGTACGGTCATCAGCCGATACAAATTGAGGAGCCATCTCGAATGATGTGATTCCCCATGACTTGAAGAGTTCTGCATTTTCTGCAATCAATTTATTAGTATATTGGCTATCTTTTTCAACAAAATCTTGGAAGTTTGAGAAACCTTCATAGATAACTTGTGAGTCCAATGCTTCAGTAGCAGAAAATGTCTTGTCAAGTTTCTTATCTGAACCTTTAACACGGATATCTTGGTTATCAGGTGCACCTACTGGTACCCATACACCAAGATAACCTCTCATATCAACAGTTCGATACCCCTTAATTTCATCTCCACTAAAAGTCAAGTTCCCTTCAGCATCAGTGTATTTAATTTTTCCAGCTGCAGCTGCATCATTCTCGTAAGTGACAATTCCCTTATCAGTACCAAGAAGTAATGGACGGTAGGCTTGGTTAGCATGAAGTTTACCCATGTTAACTTTCAAAGTACCATCACCCAATGAGAAATCCTGATTATTGGCAATAAGGGTCAACATACCAGAATGTTTACTTGTTTCTGCTACACCCGTAGTTTGGTCAGCAGTCATAATATCTTTACCGTAACGAACAGATGACAAGATTTCTTTTCCATTGAACGTGTCGACTTTCATCGATTGTCCACCTGAAACATATTTCATACGGTTCTTCAAGAGTGTTGTGATAGCATCGTAGTAAGGAGACTTGGTAGCCATATATTGGCCGTTATCCGTATAAAGATCTCCATAATAAACACGAGTTACCTGCTCCATATTTTGAAGAATCAAAGCATAGGCGGCTGGAATATTGTTAATAGTATAACGTTTTTCTGCCTTCTTCATATCTTCATTATAGATTTCAAAGGCACGTTTCAATTCAGCATCAGTCATGGTATAACCATCTGATTTTGGATTGATTTCTTTTTGAACAATATCACGAATGATATCTTGAACAAGGTTATCATGAGCACGCGCAAAGATATAGTTAGCTTGTGTATCTCCATACTTACTATTATTTGTACGGTCTGTCAAACTGCTAGTAATCAAATCTTTCAATGAAGAGCCCGAACCATAAAGTGCACCCATAATTGCATAACGAAGGTTATTATCCATGGCAAGGGCTGCACCATCATGTTTTTGATTATAATCATTATCATTTAAATCCCAAGCTTCAAGGATAGAAATGTGAGCGAGTGCATTAGCTTCAGATTTATCCACACCAAAGGCTGCGCGGAAGTAGTTTGTATAAACTTGGAGAAGGTCTGCATCAACATTATCAACTGCATCAACACGGATACCATCAAAGTTAGCATCCTTATCACCCATAACAATTGATCCCCAGTTCACAAGATAGTGAATTTGGTTCAACTGCTCAGCTTGCACAACTGGGTTTGAGTTATCAACGTCATTGGCAAGTAGGAATTCATAACCACCCAAGTATCTTCCTGTACCATTTAGAGAACCATCTTGGTTACTTGGTGTACGGTTAAGCAAACGGTAATCGGAATTTGCCCAAGGTGTCTTATCATTATTGACATAAAGAAGAGCTCCCCCTTGAAGGTGGTCAGCAAGGGTATAGTTTTCAGTTGTAGTATTCCACTGGTCTTGTTCTTTTACAAAAGACTCAATTGCTTGACGAAGCCATTCAGTTGATTTTTTAGCTGAAATTTCTTGTTCAATCTTAATTTGAATTGTCTTAGCAGCTGCATTCAATTCAGATTGACTTTGGCTAGTTGAATAAGTTGCGTTAAGGTTAAAGTGTTTAGAGAAAGTATTGAGGTAGGCAACTTGTGTATCTACATCAGGCCACCATGCCATCAAAAGTGGACGGAAGTCTTTCTCAGTTGATACACGCCATTTTTCACCATTTTCCAAAATAGTAACTGGACGGTACCAGCTGTTTGGTGTCAAGTACCCATCTACCAACTCGAAGCTTTCTTTCTTAGAATCGTAAGCACGGTTATGTGAAGAGAAAGCATCAACTAGATTAGTTGTACCTGGTGTGAATGAGTGTGTTGATGTGCTTGTCAAAGCACCGTCTTTACCGAAGTAAAGCAACTGGCCATTAACTGAAACAGCAAAATTTGTTTTGTATGAACCATCTTCTTTGACATAATAGTATTTACCATCAACTTGTTTGATGTTGTCCAAAGAGAGTGCGGCTGTTTCTTCTTTTTCAGTAACACCAGATTTTGGTTTTTCAGCTACTGTAAGCGTTGTATCTGTCGCTGCTGCAGCTGGTGTTTCTGTTGTCGCACCATTTGCTACTGCTGCACGATCTGTTGTTACTGGTGTTGCAGTATTAGTAGTTGTATCTGCTGCAGTGGTTGCTGCCGCAGGAGTTTCGACTGTTGCAGCATCAGCAGCCTTGTCAGTTGTTGTTGCTGTCGCATCTGTCGTAGCAGTTGCTGCAGGAGCGGCTACTTCATGCGTTTCAACGACAACATCGCTTTCAGCTGTCGTAGAGGCAACTGGTTTAGTTGTTTCATCAGCTGAAACTTTTTGATTGGCAACTGTAGCACCACCTACGATAGAGGCAAGTGCTGCCGAAGTGACGGCAATCGTCACCCACTGCTTCTTAACTTTGTGAAGCTTATAATGTACCTTTTTTCCCATTTTAGGTCCTCATTTCATTTTCCTAGTTTGAATAAAATCTACATAATTCAAACAATTTCATTATAGCATATTTTTTTCAGTCAACCAGAGTCTTTATCAAATCATTTCATTTTTTAATCATATTGTAAATTGATTAACATTTCGACAAATATTAAAAACTACCGAATGTAGAAAACGGTAGTCTTTTTCTATTTTTAGGAAAGTTTTTAGAGGTAATTTAATAAGCTATCTCTATTCAATCAGTAGCAATTTAAAAGTCAGCTATTAAGCAAAAACGACGTTATGTTGGACCCTGTAGCTAACTAAAAAGAGCAAGGTTTCTGTGACTAATTTTGCCAGAACCAGTCCTAAACCAATAGCAACTAGACTACTAAGTAAGAAATAGTTACAGGCCAGGAGGACCAAGACCAACATAAAGTAACGAACACTCGATCTAAAGAGAGAGCTTGTCGGATTGAAGACCACATTGGCGTTCAGCAAACACTGGCTGGAAGCCGAAATCACACGAGCTAGCACGACCGAAAGGAGCAGATTTTTCGTCAAGGCAAAGAGCACAAATAAGGCTGTTGCATCAATGACTGAGGCCAAGACGGCCGTGCCAGAGAACTTTAAAAAAGGGCTGTAAATACGGATGGAATCACGAATGGGCCGAAAGTGCGAACTTTTATTTTCCTCCAGATAAACGGTTTCGATAGGGACTTCAGAGATTTGGTGGCCTGATTTTTTGGCTTCAAGCAACATATTAAACTCATACTCGAAACGATTGCCGTCCAGGTTAAGAAGCCATGGAATCAGGTCGGTTGACATGCCTCGAAGTCCTGTCTGAGTATCTGTTACCTTCTGACCAGTTACCAGATGGAAGAGCCCTGCAGTCACCTTGTTGCCGATGCGACTACGTGCTGGTACCTTACCAACAAAGGCACGCGCACCTAAGATAAGATGGCTTGGATTTTCCTCGGTTGCCTTGGCCACACGGACAATATCTTTAATCAGGTGCTGACCATCACTGTCAACTGTGACTATAGGTTGAGCCGAAAGGTGCTGACCGACTACTTCTTCTTGAATATAAGCGAAAGCAGTCTTAAGAGCAGCTCCCTTTCCTTTATTGACAGGATGGGTAAGGACAGTCGCTCCAATAAAAGCCGTTTCGTCGTAATAGTCGTTATAGCCTGGGCCACTCCCATCATTAACAACAATAATACGGGCTTTAGGGAGTTTTATGGTAATATCTTGAACCACCTGAATCAGGCGTTTGTCTGGTTCATAAGCTGGAATAATAATATACATAGGCACTTCCTTTCTGTTTCATCCTATGACTCTTTAGTGACCTCCTCCAAAGCCACCTGGTTGCCCACCACCTTGGGGACCACCGCCACCTTGAGGGCCTCCGCCGCCAGGCATTGAGTTCTCAATCTTAGTTTGTTTTTCACCATTGATAGTAATGTCACCACCGGTATAGGTCGCTGAACCATCGAAGTCAAAGCCAGACTGACCAGTCAGATTGATTGTTCCACCCGATACAATAATATCGCCGTTAGAATCAATTGGATCTGTATCACCCTCACCAACCTCAACATTTAGGGTTCCACCGGTCATCTTGAAGAAAATCTCACTTTGACTGGCATTAGCATTGGCCGCATTGACACCATCATCCGTCGCATAGACATCTATATTTCCACCATTGATGGTCACAGATTTACCTTCGATACCTTCAGTTGATTTTTCAACCTTGTAAGTACCACTATCAATAATCAGGTCGCCGGACGCATGAATACCGTCGTCACCAGCCTTGATGGTCATGGTATTGTCAGACAGATACATGGTACCTACTGAGGTGTCGTCATCATTGTCGACCTTGACACCATCTTCTTCCGCTTCAATGGTCATAGTTGTTCCTGTGATATTGAGTTCATCATTGACATTGAAGGCATCACCGACTGAGGAAATCTTATAGGTACCGCCAGTTATATGAAGGCTGTCATTGGCTTTAATACCGTTGTTTTTCTTGGCATCAATGTTTAGGGTGCCTGTACCGTTAATGGTCAAATCTCCTTTAGAGAAAATCACAGCATCCGCATCTTCATCACTATTAGAACTTGAATCAGAAAGTGTGTTTGTAGTGCCATCTTTAAGTGTCAGATAGACATGACCAGCTTTTGTGGCATTGATTGCTGCATTTGTATTTGTCATGGTAGCACCATCCAAAACAATATGGACATCGTCTGAATCACCAGCGTCTACCTTGATTTGCACACCGTCGGATTTTCCTGAAATGACGTAGGTCCCTGCTTTAGAGATGGTTACAGTTGAACCTGATAGGGCTGCACCATCACCTGAAACATCCGCAGATGAGCCTGATAACTTAATCTTAGTAGCTGAGCTTTCGTTATAAGAGGTATCAGAATCTTTAGAAGTAAAATAGTTGCTGTTGCTGTTGTTGTTCTTATTTGTTTTCTTACTGGTCGTTGCTGTTACAGCACTTGTTTTTGATGTCGTGCTTGACGTCGTCCCAGTTGACTGACTGCTTGATTGGCTACAAGCTGTCATGACTGTTAGGGCAGTCGCACAAGTTAATAAAGTCGTCCATTTTTTTAGTTTTTTTGATTTCATATTATTTCCTCTCGTGTTCGTTTGGATGATTACAGTTTACGGGACTTACCTAAAACATTTCTAAAGGTTAACTAAAATTTATCTTAAGTTAAGTTTGGTGAAAGTTTGGCTTAGGACTTCTTTCAGAAAAGTCCCATAGACTAATAGGCGAGCAAGTAAGTGCTATATAGAAATAGTACATTTTCGCTCAACTTTTCTACTATAAAAAAAGAATTAAAACAATAAGTCGACTGTTTGGAAATAGATGTTTCTACAATAAATTCCCTATTTTCCTGGGAGTTGCTTTACGGCTTTGTATCTTATCTAATTGAACACGCCTACAACTCGGGGGAAAAAGATGGGCCCTGCTTGGAGATAAACTCCTGCGGCTGGTCCCCCTATTTTCCTGGGAGTTGCTTTACGGCTTTGTATCTTATCTATAAAAGGAGTTTTTTCATGATTAAACAATTGGAAACACGTTTTAAACGTATTGAAACAAAATATGTGGTCTCAAAGGAAAATCTTGAAGACCTGCTCACTGATCTTAAGGAGTATTTGGTAGAGGATGATTATCCGACATCTACCATTTCAAATATTTACTTTGATACGGATAATTTTGACGTCATCCAAGATGCCTTAGATGGTAATCACCGTCAAGAGAAAATCCGCATGCGTACCTACCTAGCCAATCCCAAAATTGATAGTAAGGTCTTTTTAGAGGTAAAAGCCAAAGATGATGAAGGAATCGGTCATAAGTTTCGTCTTGTTTCAACTCCACTTGCCATCACTAACTTGCTGACAGACGGTAAGAACCATGGTCAAATCACTGACCGCCAGCTATTACAGGATATCCACCACTTACGTCAACGCTACGATGAGGGGCTCAAACCTCGTATGTATATCTACTACGACCGTTTTTCGATGAAAGAAAAAGAGACTATCGAAGGCTATGCCTACAATAAAGTTCGTGTTACCCTTGACCAAAATCTGACTTACCGTGATGAAGACGTCAGTCTCTTTAAGGGAAATCATGGTTCTCCCCTTCTAGATGAAGATACGATAATCATGGAAATTAAGGCACCTGGGCAAAAACCAGACTGGCTTCAAGCTATCTTAGACAAACATGGTTTGGAAGAGCAAAAATTCTCAAAATATAGCTGCGCCTATCATAAGTCTCAAGGTCTAGACTACGGACCACATCCAGTTCAAGAAAAAGGAGCTGCCGCCTATGTCTAATCTCTTCAATTCTATCTTTAATGATGCGACAGCAACCGCTAGTCCTCTTCAACTCATGCTGGCCTTACTGGTCAGCCTTGTTTTAGGATTGGCTCTAACCTGGACTTACAAATACCGGACCCTCTACACCAGAGAATTTGTTATTAGTTTGACCCTGCTTCCATGTTTGATGACCCTAGTTATCTTCCTTGTTAATGGTAGTTTGGGGACCTCTATCGCCGTGGCAGGGACCTTTAGTCTCATTCGTTTTCGTTCAGCGACTAGTGGTTCCAGAGAACTAATCGCTGTCTTCATGACCATGATTATTGGTCTGGCATCTGGGACAGGCTATCTCTTACTGGCTGTCCTCTTTACCATTTTCCTTCTAGCTGTTTGGCTTCTTTTAGAAAATCGTCAAAGTCGTACTGACAACCAACGTCGTAGACTCCTGACCATTAACGTCCCCTACCAAGACTTGATTGATCAAAAAATCACTAAAGCCTTGCTCAATTTCACCAGTGAATGTGACTTGATTTCCCTTAATACCACAGGTGGAGGTGAAATCATGCAACTGGTCTACGAAGTGGACTTGAATCCCCAAGTGGACGACTTCCAATTGACGAATCACCTGATTTCAAACATTGAAAATTGTGATCTTGCCCTAACCAAAAAAGCTAAAAAGAAAAAGAATTTGTAAGACAAAAAGACATCTCCGACTGATTTTCGGAGATGTTTTTGTATGTTTTGAGGTTAACATTTTCACTTAGCTATAGCCTATACTTCTATGCCGCCAGTATGGAGTGCGAGATTATCGCAGGAATCAAAGTATCATCTAATCATCTTCATCTTGGACAACCTTGCCATCTTGTATGTTAAAGGTATAGCCAATATATCCGGAATTGTCATAATAAGCGGAATTTTCTTTATCAGTTGTGAAATAATAAAATTCGTACTCTCCGTCTGGTAGCTTGCTAGCATCCAGTTTCTTCGCTACCTCTTCTAAATCTTTCTTACTGGTATTTTCTGTATCACTTACTCTTATTGACATAGTAACAATATGTTCATCAATCATTGTTTGATAAGGAATTTGATAATACCCATAAAAATCATCCTTCCCGTTTTTACGGTTTTCCTCAGCTAAATGCTTTTTACGATTACCAGCCTCTTGATCAATCGTAGTATTATCACTGAAGGAGAATTCTTCAATATCAAGGCCTAAAGATTGCCTTTTAAGCTCCTTAAAGAGTTTCTGCTCTTCTTTTTTTACAGATTTTTGTTGTAAGTAGCTTTCCCAGTAATGACCAGGGGTCACATATTCTTCACCATTAACTGTCCAGTCCAGTTTAAACGTAATACTCCCATCTACTGATATGTTTTGATTATCGTAGGTTTCCTCTGAATAGGTATAATCGACATAAATACCTGCACTATCTAGAATCACCTTTTCGATACGCTTAACTTGGACCTTTCCTTTAAAACCATTATGAGCTAAGATTTTTTGCGTTTTTTCCATGGCTTTTGAGTAAGTAATTGGAAGTAGCACTGTGCAACGAACTAAAAGAATAGAACAGAGGAGGAGAATAGCTAAGCAAGAAAGCTTTAAAATATTAGGAGTATTTTTCTTCATAGGACATCCTTCCTTTCCTCAATGATTTGTATAAATAAGCACACCAAATCCTTCAAATAAAACGAGCTTTCTTCACTCCTATTATAGCATTTTAAAGCGCTTTCTTATGGTAGTTAGAAGGATAAAAGATTAGGATGTATCCAGCAAAAAAGCCTGAATATCACTTCAGGCTTTTCATCTTAGTTCAAATCGATTGATATAATCCTTAATAATCCGTTACTTCTTTTCGGTCATGGACATTGCTTTGTTTGCCTTGACGGGCTTTAAGAACAGCTTCAACGTCTTCAGGGCTAACCCCTGTTTCAACGAGCATGACTGCTAGGTGATAAAGGACGTCTGCTGTCTCGTTGGCAATTTCTTCTTTATCAGCATTTTTAGCTCCGATCACAACTTCTGTTGCTTCTTCGCCAACTTTTTTAAGAATCTTGTCTAGACCCTTGTCAAAAAGGTAATTGGTATAAGACCCTTCTTTGGGATTTTTTTTACGATCTAAGGCTTCCTTATAAAGTGTTTCTAACATAGCTACTCCTATCTATCTTGATTGTCATCATATATATCCGTAAAGAAACAGCTGTAGGCTCCTGTATGGCAGGCTGCTCCTTCTTGTTCCACAGCGATAAGCAGGGTGTCCTGATCACAATCTGTCTTGATGCTTTTGACATGTTGGAAATGGCCAGATGTGGCTCCCTTATGCCAAAGCTCATTTCTGGAACGGCTCCAGTAATGCATTTGTTTGGTCTCAAGGGTTAACTGATAGGACAGCTCATTCATATAGGCCAACATGAGCACCTGTCCCGTCTTGTAATCTGTCACAATGACTGGTACCAGTCCGCCTTGTTTGTCAAAATCAAGTTTAACCTCTGTCATTGTCTCACCTCGATTCCTGCATTTGCCAAGACTTGTTTGGTTTCGCCTATATTTACCTCACCAAAGTGGAAGATAGAGGCTGCCAGAGCACCCGTCGCTGTTGTCTTTTCAAAGACTTCTACAATATCCTCAATATTTCCTGCACCACCAGAGGCAATGATTGGAACATCGACGACCTCCGCTACACGATTGAGCATTTCCAAATCAAAACCAGACTTAGTGCCGTCCTTGTCCATGCTGGTTAAGAGAATTTCTCCAGCCCCCAAAGCGACGACTTCTTGAGCCCATTGGATGAGGTCCCTACCTGTATCCTTACGGCCACCTGCCACAAAGACATGCCAGCTCCCATCAGTCATCTTTTTAGCATCAATCGCAGCCACTACACACTGATTCCCAAATTTTTGAGCACAATCAGCGATTAGTTGTGGATTGGCTAGGGCTGAGGAATTGACGGCAACCTTGTCAGCACCAGCTTTGAGCATCTTGTTCATATCTTCAACTGAACGGATACCACCACCAACTGTGAAAGGGATAAAGACCTGATCGGCAACACGACGCACCATGTCTACCGTTGTTTCACGATTATCTGAAGTCGCTGTGATGTCCAAGAAAACAAGTTCGTCACAACCAGCCTCATAATAAGCACGCGCAGAATCAACAGGGTCTCCAACATCTGTCAGATTCACAAAATTAACCCCCTTAACGACACGACCATCCTTGACATCCAAGCAAGGAATAATACGTTTTTTAAGCATATTAACCTCCGAAAGCCTTGAGCTGGTCTAATGTGATATTACCGTTATAGTAGGCTTTGCCAACAATGGTTCCTGCCACACCAATCTCTTCTAGGTGATCTAAGTCAGCTACTTCTGCAATTCCACCTGAAGCAATGACTTTGGCGGTTGTGAGTTCAGATACCAAACGTTTGTAGTGATCAAGATTGGGTCCTGTCAGTGTGCCATCTCGATCAACATCAGTATAGACAAAGAGGGTTACGCCCATCTTTTCCATTTCCTTGGCCAAGGTGATGTAGTCTACATTGCTTGTTTCCAACCAACCTTCGGTAGCGACAAACCCTGCCTTGGCATCAATACCTACGACAATTTTATCGGCACCAAATTCCTCTAAAGCTGCTCGAACGAAGTCAGGATTTTTAACAGCCATTGAACCGATAATGATACGGTCGATGCCAACTTCCAAATAGTCACGAATCTGCTCCAAGGTACGGATACCGCCACCAACTTCGATGCCAAGTCCAGAAACCTTCTTGACCTCTGCAATCAAGTCACGGTTAGTGGCACGACCATCAAGGGCACCGTCCAAATCGACGACATGAATAAACTGAATGCCCGCATCCTTAAAGGTCTTTGCCTGCTCAATAACATCTGGATTGACAACGGTTTGTTGATTGAAATCTCCTTTAAAGAGACGAACAGCCTGTCCATCCTTAATATCAATTGCTGGTAGAATTTGCATCTCCCCTACCATCCTTTCTAACTAAAAAGTCTTTGCTCTCACTAGCTTCTAGGCTTTACATAAACCTGCAAATTTTTCAAGAATACCTAAGCCAATATCCCCTGATTTTTCAGGATGAAATTGGGCCCCATAAACATTGCCTTTATGGATCATGGCTGGCACTTCAATGCTATAATCTGCGGTAACATCAATGTATTGGCTAGGGACATCTGTGAAATAACTGTGAACGAAGTAGACGGCTTGGCCATCTAAACCATCTGTCAAAGGGCTGGCTTGCTTAACAGCCAAATCATTCCACCCCATATGTGGGACAGGTTGCTCCTTGCTGGCTGGAATAGGACAGCAGACACCTGGAATAAAGCCAAGACCATCTGTTTCTTCATGTTCTAGCCCTTTTTCTGTTAAAATCTGCATGCCTAAACAAATTCCCAAAAGGGGAACTCCCTGTGCGACTGCCTCTTTGATAACAGCTACCAAGCCTCTTCGCTCCAGCTCTGCCATAGCCGTTGGATAAGCACCTACACCAGGTAAAATCAAACCATCTGCAGCTAGGATTTTTTCTTTATCGGCAGACAGTTCTGCAGTCACTCCGATTTTTTCAAGGGCACGCAGAACATTTGCGGTATTCCCCGCATCGTAATCAATGACGATAATCATAGCATCCCCTTTGTCGAGTTTACGCCGTGAATGTCAGGATTGACTGTGATTGCCTCACGCAAGGCACGTCCTGTTGCCTTGAAAAGACTTTCTGACTTGTGGTGATTGTTTTTTCCGTGGAGAATCTTGAGGTGAAGATTCATTTGAACATTGAAAGCCAAGGCTTGGAAAAATTCTTCAACCAGTTCTGTGTCAAAATTACCCAATTTTGGATTATCAAAACTAGCATCAAAGACCAAGAAGCTACGTCCAGACAAGTCTAAACTTGCCATTCCGAGGGTTTCATCCATAGGTACAAAAGCCGTTCCATAACGGTTGATTCCTGCTTTATCGCCCAAGGCCTCTTTAAGAGCTTGACCAAGGACAATACCGACATCTTCAACAGTGTGGTGACTATCAACCCAAAGGTCGCCATCAGCCTTAACCACCAAAGACATACGACCGTGGCGGGCAAACAAGGTCAACATGTGGTCAAAAAATCCGATACCTGTTTGAATGTCTACTGGTTCTTGAGCATCTAAATTGAGGCTTAACTTAATTTTGGTTTCAAAGGTATTACGTTCAATTTCTGCTTGTCTCATAACTTCTTCCTCTACTCTCTCAATTATTGTCGTTTCTGACTTCAATTGCCTTGGCGTGGGCCTGCAAACCTTCCGCATAAGCCAAGGTTGTGATATCGTGCTGAGCCTTATTGACTGCTGCCTTGTCGTATTGTGTATATTGGATACGTTTGACAAAATCGTGCACGCCTAAAGCTGATGAAAAGCGACTAGTCGCTGTCGTCGGAAGAACGTGGTTGGCACCTGCATAGTAGTCGCCAATTGGTTCACTAGTAAAGTGACCAAGAAAGACGGAACCAGCATTTTCCACTTTTTCCAAGTAATCATAAGCATTGTCCATAGCAATTTCCAAATGTTCTGGCGCAACCAAGTTCATAAGTTCGAACATGGCATCTGTATCATTGGCAATAATAATACGACCGTTATTTTCGACAGATGGACGAGCAATCGCCTCGCGTGGCAAAAGCTTGAGTTGACGTTCAATCTCACTTTCAACCGCATCAGCCAAGGCTTCAGAATCTGTTACCAAAATGGCGCGTGCGCGTGTGTCGTGCTCTGCTTGAGACAAGAGGTCAGCTGCCACATAGGTTGGATTGGCACTACTATCAGCAATAACACCAATTTCTGATGGCCCTGCAATCATATCAATACCGACAATACCGTAAACTTGTTTCTTGGCAGTCGCCACGAAAATATTACCAGGACCTGTAATCTTGTCCACCTTTGGAATCGTTTCTGTACCAAAGGCCAAGGCCGCAACCCCTTGAGCCCCACCAACTTGGTAAATGCTATCCACACCGGCCAATTTGGCGACTACCAGAATCGCAGGAACAAAATGCTCTTGAGGCGGCGTAATCATAATAATCTCTTTAACCCCTGCAATTTTAGCAGGAATAACATTCATAAGAACTGACGATGGATAAGCCGCAGTTCCTCCAGGCACATAAACACCCACACGATTGATAGGACGAATCAATTGACCACGAATAACACCCTCACTTGGTTGGTCCTCAAAACCAGTCTCCAACTGATGTTTGTGATAGGATTCAATGTTTTCTTTGGCATTAACTAGGGCTTGGTAAACCTCTGGATCAATCTCTTTAAAGGCTTGATCAATCAAGTCCTGTCCAACTTCAAAATCAGTCAAGCCAACCTTATCAAATTTAGCTGAATAGTCACGAAGGGCCTCGTCTCCACGCTTTTTAACGTCTTCAATGATAGCCTGAACCGTGCTTTCAACGTCTCTATTTTCTTTTGACAGTTCCAATTGCTCCTGATAAAGAAGCTCCGCAATTTCTTTATTTGTTCCAGTTAATCGTTTCATTCGAACGGTACCTCCTCGTTCCCTACAAGTGATTCAATCTTACAAATGAATGGTAGAACTTCCTTGTTATTTTTCAAAGAAGCCTTATTAACAATCATTCGTGCTGAAATCCTGCAAATATCTTCATAAACTTTTAAGCCATTAGCAACAAGGGTATTCCCTGTTTCCACAATATCGACAATGGCATCCGCTAGACCAATGACCGGGGCAATCTCAACACTCCCCTGAATTGAAATAATCTCAACATCCTCACCCTTTTGATTAAAATAGTCCGTCGCAATGGTTGGATACTTGGTGGCGATACGTTTACGCTTATGGTCATCAGGATTATAGTCTTCTGTTGATGCTACGGAGAATTTACAAAGGCCAAAATTAAGGTCTAACATTTCCAAATAGCCTGTCGGATGTTCAACCAAAACATCCTTTCCGACAATCCCAATATCTGCGACACCGTGTCTAACATAGGTGGTCACATCTGGTGCTTTGACTAGGAGAAAACGGAAACGTTTGTCAGGACTTTCAAAAATCAAATTACGTCCCTTATCAGCCATGAAAGACATATCAAAGCCAGCTTTTTCTAGTAATTTAACCGTATCTTTCTCAATACGTCCCTTGGTCAAGGCAATTGTGATTTGATTGCTAGTCATCCAAGTCACCTCCAAATTCCACATCATCATGCACTGCTTGATAAACCGAATCGACATCAATGGCCCAACCAACCGCTGTTAACTCGGTGGCACCAAAGCGTTCAAATAGTTTATCGTAACGACCACCTGATACAAAGGCATCTGGTACCTTATCACCGAAGACCTTAAACATCATGCCTGTATAGTAAGGCACTGCTGGCAATTGAGCTAAATCAAGCGTCGTCTCTGGGAGACTATCTGCTAGGCGATTGGTTAAGACTTCCAAACTATCTAGAGCCGTCAAAAAGGCTTCACTGTCTGTCAACTGTCTAGCCTTGGTCAAGACATCCTTTGTCTCACCAAAGAGGAATGGCAACTGTTCCAAGACCTTGTCATATTGACTTGGATTTTCTTTGGTGAATTCCTTGAGCCCTGTGATTGACTTATCACGGATATAGGCCGCTAACTCTGCTTCTTTTACAGCTGGAAGGTCTAATTCTTCAAAAATGAGTTGCAAGAGACGAGCATGTGAAAACTCAAACTTGTAATTTTTGACACCGGCAGCATCCAGAGCCTCTTTAGCAGATATTACAGCTTCTTCCATGGCCCGGTGAACGGGGAATCCTATGATCTCAATACCAGCCTGCGTATGCTCATTGGATAGGCCACGCATCTCCTCATTGTAGTTAAATACTTTTCCAGAGTAAGAAAATTTTATGGGTGTATGAACTTGTGTCGAAGCAATCACGCGCCCAATTTGGCTGGTAATATCCGGACGTAAGCTAACAAGATCTCCATTTTTATCAAAGAAATTGTAGTTACCATTGTCCACAACATCGCTAAAGACTTCGAAATGCTCCAAGGTTGGTGTCTCAATTCGAAGAAAGCCCTTTGTCATCAACAAGTCACAGATACGATGCTCAATCCGATACATGGTACGGGCACGTTTGAAAAGTTTATCGTGCATTCCTAAGGCTAATGTCGTTTTTTTCATGCTTGTAACTCCTGTATTGTCATTAGTACGCGCTCCATCTCATCCTGAGTTCCAATCGAGATGCGTAGTCTGTCTGAAATACGCTCCACTTTTGGAAAATAACGGACATAAATTTTCTTACTTTGGAGATAGTCAAACAATTGGCCTGCTGTCACTCCGTGTGGTTTGACCAAAACAAAATTGGTTTTTGAAGGAAGCACATCAAAGCCGATAGCCTTCAATTCTTGACTAAACCAGTCACGTGTGTCCATAATCTTAGCGCAGCTATCCTCATAATAATCCCAAGACTTAACGGCTGCAGTCGCCAAAACTTCTGCGATGCTATCCACATTATAGGGATTGACTGAATTCTTGACGGCATTGATCACAGCCATTAGCTTTGGACTTCCTATGCCATAACCGACACGCAAGCCAGCAAGTGAGGCGTCCTTAGAAAAGGTCCTTGTGATAAACACATTGTCATACTTTTCTAAGAGAGGTAAGGCAGTCTCCCCACCAAAGTTAATATAGGCTTCATCAATAATCACAACTACTGACTGATTGACCTTTACGATTTCTTCAATTTGATCGAGAGGTTTATAAATACCTGTTGGCGCATTTGGGTTAGTAAGGACAATCCCACCATTTTCAACCAGATAATCTTGAGTATCAATCTCAAATGAAAAGTTCAAGGGCACTTCTCTAAATGGGATGCGATACAAATCTGCCCATACCTTGTAAAAACCATAGGTCAAATCTGGAAACAAAACTTCTTCCTCGCTATTAAAGAAAGCTAGAAAAGCCATTGATAAAATATCGTCTGACCCATTTCCAATAATCACTTGATCAGCAGGAACACCTAACTGATTAGACAGAGCCTGACGTAAAGCCGCTTGATCCAAAGTCGAATACTTGCGTAACTGATGGGCATCAAAGGATGCTAAAGCTTGATGGACTGCTGGACTTGGTCCATAGGCATTTTCATTAGTATTCAACTTAATGATATTTTTCTCAGCAGGCTGACTACCTGCCACATAGGGTTCAATCTTTCGTAATCCTTTGATTTCCATAGTTTATCCTTTCTGTTCAACTCCAACCAAGTGTACGGCTAGCTACAAATGCTAAAAGCAAGGGTAACAAAAAACGCCCTCGCAAAAACAACTTTTGCAAGGACGTTGGCACGTGGTTCCACCTTAATTCGAACAGGGGTCACCCCCTCTTCCTCATGAAGTCGCAAGGTCTCTCTTGTAACTCCCAGTCTCTAACGGAACCACCCGTCGTACACTACTGTCATCCAGAGTTCGCATACGCTCTCAAGAATGTGTCGTCTTTGATCTCATGCGTTCTCAGCTTCCCGCATTCTCTGTGAAACGATCTGACTTTTTCTATCAACGATTTCGATTTTAATTTATTTTACCTGAAAATTCAGAACAAAGCAAGTCTTTTTTGTATATTTTTATAAAAAGTTGAAAATCATGTATATTTAATAGCAGAAAGAAGCCTTTTGAGACTTTCCTTAGGTGATGGCGGACGTTGGTGAAATTATCTGGTGGATGATTCTAGCTATCCAAAAAGTTCCATGACTAAGTTTTGAACTTCATTTCTCAAAAATTCCTAGCACTGGAAATACGATAGATTCAGGCACTTCCATCACTATAGACAGTCTCGTTCTATCTAAATTCCTACCACAAAAAATCAGGCTCAGTTATTTTTTATGAAAATATCTTTAGGGTAATTCCCCATTTTAAAAAATTTCTTCCTATTATGATTTGTATATTTATCCTAAATATTTTTTCAAAGCAAGACAAAAAGCCTGAAGCACAGCTCCAAGCTCTTATGGTTAAGCTAATTTTCTAGGTCTGATAAATCCTGTCATAATACTCAAACAAAGTAGCCCCGCAGCAACATACCAATAAGGCATATCCACGCTAGTCGTACGACCTGAAACCTCAACGATTCCCTTAACCAGACAAGCACTAGCTACAACTGCAATAGACGAATTAAAGAGTAGTTTTGAAAGACGTGTTCTCACCCAAGACATACCCACTCCTGTTAGCAGATAGATAAGTGCTCCAGCTAATGGGGCAAAAAACATCATACGCATAAACATGGACGATTCCCCATAAGAAAAGCGTTCATAGACAAAGGTAAATAGAAGGCTGAAAATAGTTAAAGCAATGTAAGTGAAAAAGTGTTTGCTGGCTGATTTTTTAGTAACCGATGTAAACAATATCGCTCACCGCCCTTTCTGAAATTTTGTTTCCGTTTGTGGTTGGCTTGTTAATGACTTGACCATTGAAGTACATAGTAGATGAGCCACCACCGTCAAGGTTATAGGCTGTCGTCACACCATAGGATTTCATCAACTCTGCCATTTCATAGAGGGTCAACCCTGACGATTCACTGGTACGACCATCAGAAACAATGACAATATAGTGCACACTGCCATCACTCTCTTCGATGACTCCGATGGCTGTACGTGGATTGTCAGCCATAGCTTGACCAACCTCTTCATTTTCCGATACAGCTATCTTGCCATTTTCAACCAAGGTTGGACCAAAGGCGAAGGTGTTCACCACACCTGAATCGACCAATTTTTGAGCTGTTGTATCGCTCTCCTTAAAGGTCTTGAAGCTACCATCTGAGTATACTGCAAGGTCCTCGTAGTCACTGTTTCGATCAGTATCACGATAGACTTGACCATTTTTAATCACATAGCCCGACTGGTTAGCTCCATAATAGTCACCATTGATGGCAAAGATTGCATTATTCTGCTGGGCAATACTTGAAGTAGTGTCGGTGATGTTAGTCCCATAGGTATTTTGTGCCAAAGCCGTTTTAAGGTAATCTGCACTCGAAAGCTTGATATCTGCCACATAGTATGTGGTATCACTGGTTTTACCTGTCGTGATTTTGATATCCATATTGTCATCTTTATAAGTCGTATCCGTCTTAGTTACCTTACCAGTACTGGTAGATGCCGTCGACGACGCTGTGGTTGAACTAGTTGTATTGGCTGAAACCGTTGAGACCGCTGAGGGAATGACAAAGACCTTTAAGAGAGAGTAAACATTTGCCCCCATCAGAAAAAGGGTAAAAACTAAGGCATAGGCATGCCTTTTGAGAAATTTCATAGAAGACCTCCAATTTTGAAAGATAAGATTGAAACCATATGTTCCTTTTACTTGACATTAGCATAACAAGCGAAGCTTAAAATCTTCTATAATTCCCATAACCACGCCTTTTCTTTAAGCTTTCCTTCTGATATTGCCAGAAAGCTTCGTGTGTCGACGTCCACTGTCTATCGTAAGCTCGACCAGTTTACTTTCAAGGAACATTATGACAAGCTCCCTACTGTTATGTCCTGGGATGAGTTTGGGTTCAAGAAAGGGGAATTCGCTTTTGTAGCCCAGAATTATGAGACAAACGAACTCATAACCATCCTTGATAATCGTCGCCAAACCACTATACGAAACTACTTTTTGAAGTATCCATTGAAAGTCCGACAACAGGTACAGTTTATCACGATGGATATGTCTGGGACCTATATGCCACTAGCCAAAAAACTTTTTCCAAACGCCAAAATCGTTCTTGATCGTTTCCACATTATCCAGCACCTTGGTCGAGCATTTTTAAAGACAAGAATTGCTATTATGAACCAGTTTGATAAGAAGTCACTACCCTATCGAGCCTTGAAAAATCACTGGCGACTCTTTCAAAAGGACAGCCGTAAGCTATCGCTCAACTCTTTTTATTCAAAGACTTTCCGACAAACTTTAGCACCACATGAAGTCGTTGAGAAGACTCTAGACTTTTCAGAAGAGCTCGCTAATGACTACAACCTCTATCAGCTTTTGCTTTTTCACTTTCAGGAGAAGAGGGTAGATGAGTTTTTTGAGTCAATAGAGGAGAACATGAGCAAGGTCAATCACTACTTTCAAACGGTCTTTAGGACTTTTCTTAGACACAAGCAATACATCAAGAATGCGCTAGAAACTGACTATTCAAACGCGAAACTCGAAGCGACTAACAAGTTGATCAAAGACATCAAACGGTTGGGCTTCGGTTTTAGAAACTTCATCAACTTTAAGAAACGTGTCTTCATCACTCTAAACATAAAAAAAGAGAAGACCTATCAGGTCCTCTCTAGATGTTAGCTTTTCGTCACCCACTACAGTTGACAAAGAGCCGAAAAAGACAGCTTCAGTTGAAGCTGTCTTCGCTATATAATCATATCTTTTGTAATGCCAAATTCTCTCAAGATCTCCTGAATCTTGTCAAAGTTCAGACGGAAATGCTCCAACTTATGACCATCAGACCCAATAGAATACTTACGACATCCCAAATCCCTAACAAGGCCTAGGGCATAACGGTAAAGGCCCTCGTGATGATAGAGGTACATACTCTTTGCATTCAGTTCAAAAGCCAAATCATTAGCAATCATTTTCTGGAAAATACGTTTGAGTTGTTCTTCATAGACTTTTAGCTCATCAACAGTCACATCAAACAGGCGGAAACCATAGTCAAAGTGGGCCAGAACATCTGCGTCCACACGACCAATAGCGTACTCCAACTTGTCCAGATACTCTTGAATAATGCTTGCCTTGTCCATATCCGCTACCTCATCATCAAGATAATCATTGACCCCATTATGGTGAACAGATAAAAGTTTGAGATCATAGTCCTTACCATCCAGAAAGTCTAAAATATCCCTTTCCCTAGGTTGGTAATAACCAATCTCGATACCACGTTTAATACGATTACCATACTTACGGTTAAGACTTTCAATCTCACGACTATAGGCCTCATACTCGGGCACATCATCCTGTTTGGTATAAGGATTAGAGAGATCATAATGCTCAGTCGTTACAATCTCCCCATCAAAATGCGTCAAATAATCAGTAAAGTTCGCATCCGAATCATAGGAATGATGGGTATGCAAATGGTTATCACGAATAGACATAACTACTCCTTATTTTTCAAATACATTGTAAGTTGCTTATGGGCCAACCAAGTCAAGCTCACCATGATTCCCTCATAAATAATAAAGAAAATCACAAAGCACTGAAGAAAGTACTCTTCTGGCAAAACATTGATAATCGGGTCCAAGATTGGATTAAAGAGCCAACTGCTATCCCCAGGAAAGAGGGCTTCATGAAAGAGCGTAAAAAACTCATCAAATCCGAGAAAAAGCCCCACAACCCCAATAAGGACTGGCAAGAGTGCTAGACTCATATAAAGTTTAACGTAAAGACCAAAGGTCCCTTTCTTCACATTTCGCCAAAGAGAAGTTACTGCTGGATAAGCTAGTAGAATAACAAGCCCCTGTACCAAATGAAAGAGCCACTTCACATCATGAAAATGCTTAAGCCCACTCTCCGATGATGTAAAATCAGGCATGGACAGATGACCAACCCAAGGAAAGGTCAGGTACTGCATGAGGATATTGAAATCATGCCAGAGCTCTGTCTTGCCAAGAATGACATAGTCCAAAAGATGCATCCAATCAATATCAAAATAATAAAAGCCCCATGCCAGATAAATCGTCACTAGGATAGACAGGGCCAAGAGCCAAATCGGAGTCAGAACAGCCTCAATTTTAGTTCGCATCAAAATCCCACTCCACTAGACTAGAAAGTACATGGTCGGGTTTTACTGGTAAATTCGCAACCTCTTCCGCCTTGGTAAATCCAGTTGTCACAAGAAGTGTTGGAAAGTCATTTTTAATGCCAGCTGTAATATCAGTCAAGTAATTGTCACCAACCACGATAGTTTGGCTACGTTCTGTCCCAAGGATTTCAAGAGCCTTGTTCATGATAATAGCTTCAGGTTTACCGATAATGATTGGTTTCACGCGTGTTGCTGCCTCAATAAGGGCTAAAAGGGAACCGGCACCTGGAAGAAGGCCGCGTTCTGTTGGGATATTCAAATCTGGGTTTGTCCCAATAAACATAGCTCCTTTATGGATGGCAAGCGTTGCTTTAACCAACATTTCATAAGTGACTTCACGGTCCAAGCCCACCACAACATAGGCAGGATTTTCTTCGTCTACCGTATAACCTGCATCCGCAATAGCAGATTTAAGCCCAGTCTCACCGATAACATAAACCGTCTTGCCACGATTCATATCGTTCATGTAGTCAACTGTCGCCAAAGTAGCTGTGTAAATGGTCTCAAGAGGTGTTTCCAATTCACACTGATTACGCAAAAGCTCTTGCACCATCTCTGGTGTACGCATACTATTATTAGTCACAAAAAGATAGGGAATCTGACGCTTCTGTAACTCCTTAACGAAGGCTTCTCCCTCAGGAATACGGTCCTTCCCCTTGTAAATGGTTCCATCTAAATCAATCAAATAACCTTTATATGTCATCTTACTCGTCTCCTATTTCTTTCCATTGGATAATGGCCTGAGCATGAATATTGCCATCAACACAAATCTGATGTTGACTGCTCAAACTTTCTTGGTCAAACTCATAGCCTGAATAAATCTCTGATCCATGATGAATTTCCTTAACATACTTGAGGTCAATATGGGCTGGTGTGTACTTGATCAAAAAATCCAAATCGAAAACATCAAACATCCACTCCAAGTACTTGCTATTATTAACGTGGCCATTCATGTCTAGGTCAAAATAACGCACACGATATAAAGTCTCAATTGGATTTTCCAAAGCATTATAGCGAGGTCCTCTAAGCAACTTTTTAGTCTTATCAGCTCCATAAGGTGCTACCACCTCATCTGGTACTTCTGCTACCTTACGCGTTTCATAATCCATGAGAGCAAAGGTAGTCTTAAAGAGCATAATTTGCTGACCAGTTTCATCTGTGATGTAAAAATTACGGTAACAGAAAATCTTATTATAGGAAATAGCTTCCGTTGTAATGGTCACCTTTTCATTGTAGCGAGGCAGACGGTCAATCTCAATCGCATAGTCTGTCACAATCCAAACCAGACCGTACTTATCAAAAACGTCCTTATCCGTATTTCCCAGAGATTCTGACTGCATACCAGATACTTGCAATGAAAACGCCAATAAGTGCGGTAATTTCACCTGATGCGTGATATCCGTCTCATAAAACGGAATCTGATAAGAAATACTAAATTTTAATCCCATCTAATCCTCCAAGATAAATTGCTCAGCGACACTATCACCCAAAAAGAGTCCTCGTTTGGTCATACGAACCACCTCTGGATCCTTGACCAAGAGCCCATCTTCCTGTAGTTTTTTCACAATGTCTCCATAAGTATCCGCGAATGACAAGCCAAACTTCTCTTCAAAACGTTTGATGGACACTCCCGACTTTTTACGCAAGCCAAGGAAGAACTCCTCTTCCATCATCTCCGCCTTAGTCAGATGCTCCTCGTGAAGTCTAGCATGACCATCCTCAGCTATAGCCTTTAGATAATGCTGGATAGGCCCTCTATTGCGATAACGAACACCATTAACATAACCAGAGGCTCCAGCACCCACACCATAATACTCATCATTATTCCAATACATGAGATTATGTCGACTCTCCATCCCAGGTTTGGTAAAGTTTGAAATCTCGTAGTGCTCAAAACCATTGTCTTCCAACTCTTGGATAATATAGTCAAACATCTCTGCCTCCAAGTCCTCAGTCGGAAGATTGAGCTTACCCCGACGCATCTTATTCATAAAGACCGTATGATGTTCCAATATCAAACTATAGAGACTTAGGTGTGGAATATCCAGTTCCAGTGCCTTTCTCACATTTTCCTTGACCTGATCCATAGTTTGACCAGGTAGTGCATAAATAAGGTCAATGGAAATATTATGAAAACCAGCAGCCTTTAAGCTATCAATACTTTCATAAATCTGTGCTTGATTGTGACTGCGACCAATTTGACGCAAGTGCTTGTCATCAAAGGTCTGAACCCCTAAAGATACGCGATTTACAGCTGATTTTTTGAGCACCTCAATCTTATCAACCGTCAAATCCCCAGGATTGGCCTCAATGGTAAACTCCTCCAACTTAGACAAATCCAAATTTTTCTGAAGATTGCTTAAAAGGTAGTCCAATTGCTCCGCAGAAATAGCTGTCGGTGTCCCACCACCAATATAAAGGGTGCGAAGCTCCTTGATATCTAAAAGCTCCCACTCACGAATCAAAGCCCGTAGGTAGTCATCAACGGGCTGATTTTTAATAAAGACCTTGGAAAAGTCACAATAATAACAAATTTGTGTGCAAAATGGAATGTGCACATAGGCTGACGTTGGTTTTGTTTGCATGTAACTATTCTACCATTTTTTAAACAGAAATGAGACCTCGAATGATAAGAGTTTGAGCCAAAAAAGAAGCCATCTCTCCAGATAGCTTCTATTCTTTATTTTGTTAATGAGAATGGGAAAGCATTATAGTTGCTATAATCAAAGGTTGGTCCCAAGTCAGAGATGAATTGAACTGGCGTGTAAGTTCCATTTTCAAGAATAAAGCCAGGCTTAGCTTGAAAACCAGCTCCCCCTATTCCTGTAATACCAGGAAGCAAGGTAGAAAAATCGCCACCCTCCCAAACGTAGAGATTTCCAGAAATTTGAACAGCTTTTGCAGTTGTAGAGCTTTGACGATAGGGTTCGTAATCGACATTGAAATTTGCCTTTGAAGTGATGTTGCCATCAGCATCAACTGTAAAACTAATGTCCGTTGCTTGAGGACTTGTACCAGTCCAAGTTCCAACCAAAGCTGCTGGGACAGGAGCGTCACTTTGGGTATCAGCTGTTGCTTGACTAGACTTGTTTGACTCAGAAGCAACACTACCATTTGTCCCTGCTTGAGCATCATTTCCAGCTGAGGCTTGATTTTTTGAAGAGCTAGCTCCAGGAGCACTCGCTTCTTCTTGACCTTGAGAATCCTTTGAAGATGAAGCTTCTGTCTTTGACTTTTTAGCAGACTTCTTCTCAGATGTTTTTGTTTTAGCAGATGACTTCATTACTTTAGAAGTTGACGTTGTAGATGATGCTGCAGTGTCTTTTTCTGACTTAGAGCCACATCCGACAAGTGCTGTAGAAACAGCTACAGACAACAAAACAAGGGAACAAACACGGATAACTTTACTTTTCATTTTCATAAACCTCTTATATATATTTCTATTATATCTATTTTGTTACAAAAATCAAGTATTTTATGTAATTTTTGTAACAATCATGTAATTAATTGTATCGCTGTCATAAGTTAATATCGTATTTACAAGTAAAAAAAGCCCATCACTCCTAGAGGAATGATAGGCTTCTGCATCTTATTTAGGTACTTCTTACCTGCTAGAGGTATCGTGATTAATCTTTGTCTTGTCTTTCGATATAACCTGAATAGAGATCTCCATAGCTATCCTCTAAGATAACAATGCGCTTGCCACCATCTACAACTGCAAAATAGTAGGAACTTCTCTCATCGTGGTAGATATCATTAACACTCTTAGCCTGATAACCATGTGACTTAAGAGACTTCTGTATTTTATCAAATTCTTTCTGCACCTTATCATTATCTACTTTACCTGATTTGTTCACCAGATATTCTCTTAAAGGTTTAGCAATTAAGATATCTGTATCATCGGAATCTGTAGAAATAACACCATTTTCAGAGATAGTAGCTTTTCCTTCGGCGTCATCATCCTCATCAAATTTCTTCCAGTTACCAACAAAGGCTTTTGGAACCTCTGCCTTATGAAAAAGACATTTCTTTTTTAAATCTTTGGTACTTCTTGATCCGTAGTAGAGGTCTGATAAGAATAAATCTAGAACTAAGTTTGTCCCATCTTTCTGAATCAGATTATAGTATCCAAACACTTTCGTCTTTACCAGGATGATCTCTTTTGTCTGTAATTGGTATTTCTTGTCAAAATCAGCAATCGTTTTTAGTTTTGAATCACTGACGTCCTCTAAGCTTGTTTCAAACTTCTGTCTTACTTTCTGGCCAATAGAGATTTCTTTGATTTCTTCTTCCCTATGGCCTGCAACAAGTTTTGACTTTTTCCCACTTAACTCATAAACCAAACCAGCATTATTACCATTTACCCACAAGCCACCCAAGTTTGTTCCTTTGGAAGAAAACAAAAAGAGGCCAAGACTTGTTGCTACAACAAGAAATAAAGCAATCCCAAGACCAATAAAAGTCTTCTTGCCAAACTTTTTCTTCTTAACAAAGACCATTTGCTGTGAATAAGCTGGGTTGACCATTTGACCACTCATTTGATTTGGTAAAGGCATGACTTCTTCAGTCACAGACTTTCCATTGTTGGAAAAAGTGGCTTGTTTTCCTTCCATAACAAATTCACCATTTAGAAGGGCCTGCTGACACTCCTGAATAGTGGGCTTACGATTATTAATCGCTTCAAAATATTCAATCCATTCTTTTCTATTCATCATCTCTCCTAATATTTCTTAATAGAAAAATCTATCACTAGCTTGGAAGTGATAGATTTCCCAATTATTTAAGCACTTCTTGTGTCTTAGCGTAGTTAGCTTCAACAGCTTCTTTTTCGGCTTTCCACCAGTCTTGGTGATCTGTGTACCACTTGATTGTTTCTTCCAAACCTGATTCAAAGTTTGTGAATTGTGGTTCCCAACCAAGTTCTTCACGCAATTTTGTTGAGTCAATAGCGTAACGCAAATCATGACCAGCACGGTCTGTTACACGATCGTAAGCATCTTTGGGTTGCCCCATTTTTTCAAGGATAAGCTCGAGCACTTCCTTGTTGTTCTTTTCACCATCGGCACCAATCAAGTAAGTTTCACCGATACGGCCTTTAGTGAGGATAGCCCAAACACCAGTTGAGTGGTCGTTAGTGTGAATCCAGTCACGGACGTTTTTACCTTCACCATAAAGTTTTGGTTTAATCCCTGACAAGATGTTGGTGATTTGACGTGGAATGAATTTTTCGATGTGTTGGTATGGTCCATAGTTGTTTGAGCAGTTTGAAATAGTTGCCTTAACACCAAATGAACGCACCCATGCTTTAACGATAAGGTCTGAAGCAGCCTTAGTTGATGAATAAGGTGATGATGGGTTGTATTTTGTTTCTGCTGTGAATTTTTCACCAGGACCTTCACCGTGTCCAGGAAGATCTTCGCGCAATGGAAGGTCACCATACACTTCGTCTGTTGATACGTGGTGGAAACGAATATCGTATTTACGAGCAGCTTCCAAGAGTGTGTAAGTACCAATGAAGTTTGTGTGGATAAATGGTGATGGGTCGTTCAATGAATTATCATTGTGGCTTTCAGCCGCATAGTGAACGATAGCATCAGCCTTAGCAGCCAATTTATCAACCAATTCAGCATCAGCAATATCACCAACAACCAATTCAACACGGTCACCAAGGATTTCTTCAATGTTGGCACGGTTACCAGCGTAAGTGAGTTTGTCAAGGACAGTCACATGAACGTCTGGATGATTGTTGTAGACATAGTGTACGAAGTTTGAACCGATGAAACCTGCGCCACCAGTTACGATGATATTTTTATATTCAGTCATTTTTTCTCCAAAAATTTTAGTTTTTTTATCGTTCCTTTCGCTAGTGAGGGACGCCAGCAACCCTTCGGTTTCATGGCTAAATCCGAAGCCGAAGTCTCCGGATTTCCCTACAAGATTCCCTACGGCAATCTTGTTATCACTAGGGCAGGAACGATACTACCAGGCTCCTTGCAGTCGCAAAAATACTGTGCAAGGTTTATTCTTACAAATCTTCTGCTCTTAGTGGTTTAACGTCTTTGAGCAATGGGTGATTTTTATCTGCTTCTGAGACTTCTGCTTCTTCCAAGTTTTCCCACTTAATATCAAGGCTTGGGTCAGCGTAGTTGACAAAGGCATATTTAGGTTTAAGTTCAAGTGCCCAGTAATCGTTTACGAGGTAGCTATATGACACTTTGTCAGACAAAACTTGGAAACCATTGGCAACACCACGAGGAACAAAGATTCCTTTTGAGGCATCAATAACAGTTTGGTAAGTATTCCCAAACGTTTCGCCTTCACGGAGGTCAACCCAAGTTCCAAGAACCTTTCCTTCATCTGCTACTGAGATGTATTTATCCCAAGGCTCAGCGTGCAAGCCACGCAAAACATTTTTACGTGAGAAAGAAACGTTATTTTGCAATTTTCCTTCTGCAAAGAATGACTCTGGAAAACCAAGTGGCAACATCTTTTCCTTTTGGAAGTTTTCCTTGAACCATCCACGGTTATCTCCATGAACAGGAATATCAAATTCAAGCAGACCTGGGATAGCATCAATCTTGCGGGCAGCTAGTTCTTTACCAAAAAATTGTTCAGTCATTATGCTTCTCCAATCAAACGGAGCAAATATTGTCCGTATTCGTTTTTCTTAAGTGGTTGTGCCAATTCAAGAACCTGTTCTTTAGTGATATAACCCATGCGATAGGCAATCTCTTCAAGGTTAGCTACTTGGACATTTTGCAAACGTTGAACTGTTTCAATGTATTGAGCAGCTTGCAAGAGGCTTTCATGAGTGCCTGTATCCAACCAAGCAAAGCCACGTCCCATTAGCTCAACAGAGAGATCTCCACGTTCTAAGTAAGCCTTGTTAACATCCGTGATTTCAAGTTCGCCACGAGGGCTTGGCTTGATATTTTTGGCAATTTCCACAACATCATTGTCATAGAAATAAAGACCAGTTACAGCAAAGTTTGATTTTGGATGCTCAGGTTTTTCCTCGATAGAGATGGCATTCATATTGTCGTCAAACTCAACAACTCCAAAACGTTCTGGGTCCTTAACTTGATAACCAAAGACTGTGGCACCTTTTTCCTTAGCTTCAGCACGTTGAAGCATGGCAGAAAGACCATTGCCATGGAAAATGTTATCCCCGAGGACAAGTGCAACACTATCGTCACCAATGAAGTCTTCACCAATGATAAAGGCTTGAGCCAATCCATCTGGGCTTGGTTGTACTGCGTAAGAAAGTGAAATACCGAACTCAGAACCATCACCAAGAAGCTCTTCAAAACGTGGAAGGTCCTGTGGCGTTGAGATGATGAGAATTTCCTTAATACCAGCCAACATAAGCGTTGAGAGTGGATAGTAAATCATTGGTTTATCGTAAATCGGCATCAGTTGTTTTGATGCAGCACGTGTCAATGGATACAAACGTGTCCCTGAACCACCTGCAAGAATAATACCTTTCATAAGAAGGCTCCTTTTTTCTCTAATATATTATCTATATTTTAGCATTTTTCAGCCCTCTTGTCACGGTAAACCCTATGTTCTTAAGCTTTCATTAAGAAAATCACAAGTGCCCATTTTCTTAATCCAATCTAAAAAAGGATTTCGATTGAAACCCCTTTAGATTGAGGATAATATCTTGTAATATTCCCTTTGGGGAGTGTGATTATCATCCTCTTAGTGTCTTTGTGCACTCATCCAGTCAAAGATACTGTTATAAGTTTGTCCATTGACACTGGCACGAGAGCCACCTCCATTAGTTGGATCGGTGGCTACCATACCGCTGTAACCGTCCCAATTTTTCGTATTTTCAGGATGCTGAACGCCAATCACCTGGTCATGGAAGAAATAAATCCAAGCCCAATGCCCATCATACTCTGTCCCAGGAAGATCAGTCCCAGTAGCTGTTTCAAAGTATGAGAACCACTTGTTAGTAGCTCCAGAGGTAATCAAGCTCTTATATAAAGGCAAGACACTATTTTCTGGTTGGACTGTTGCGTCTGCCTTTGTGTGAATCAACCACATAGGCTGGTTCTTCAGTTTATCAATTCCAGATTGGTCAACAGTTAGTGGCGCTGCTATTGGAATGAGAGCTGCAAAATAATCTGGATAGGTTGCTCCCATGGTCAAGACCATACCACCACCATTTGAAACTCCCGCAAGATAGATTCGTCCCTTATCTACCTCAGGGTGATTAGCTAGGTAGGTATCAATGGTCTCTTTGAGTTGGGCTGCATTATCTGATCCCCAAGGTGTCTGCGTTTGAACAGCCAGAACATTAACCCCACGCGCCTGATCACCAGTTGTTAAGAAATGGCCTTGAATCTCAGGCTGGGTAAGCGCATAGACGTCATTTGAAAGAAGCGGAATATTCATATCTGTCCCTCTTTCACCAATACCGTGTAACCAGACTATCAATGGTTTGGTGCTATTCCCTGTACCAGTCTGGGCACTATAAGCCGCATACTGCATGTTACCTACCTCTCCTCGCTCGTCGAAAACCTCCGTCGTTGGCATCAAACGATTGTTGATGGCATCTTGCTCAGATGAAACCATCTGTGACTGACTACTACCTTCTGCCACTACTGACAAGTCTTTCATTGATACCATATAACTTTCCAGCCATTGGTTAGTCCAAGTAGAAAGGTTGAAATACATAGGTTCAGCATTCCCACCCATGTTGTAGCGGTTATAAGACGGTAGGCTCAATTCAAGCGTCACGTACTTGCTATTGTCATAATAGACCACATGCCCCTTATCATCAGAAACATAAGAGTTCGTTACCTGACGACTGACCCCTGCTGTTGTAACCTGAGTTGAGCTGTGGACAACCTCTGGCGTGACCTTCTGATTAAATTCAAAAATGACTTTGGTTACAGCCGGTCCAAACTCATAACTTTCTAGAACAATACTTGTCTTTGTCACAGCCAAGTCTTCTGCTGCCCCTGCTTTGACAGATAGGCCTAAACTTATGGCTAGCAAAGTAACAAGGACTGTCACATATACTTTAACTTTTTGGAACATAGTCCCTCCCCTTTTTTATTAGTATTCACCTACAATCGATGAACAGTTACTATTTTATCATTTTCTAATCAAATAAGAAATAGATGCAAAGAAATTCTAATAAAAAGAATCAGCTAGCATCCCTCAATAAGGAGAAATAGCTAACTGATTCATAAATTTCAATATATTGGAGGGCTTTAATACTATTAGTCTTTTTTCTTAACGTACTGAGCCACTGGATAATCTGCACTGTCCAAACTACCAGATCGGTTCATAACCAAATCAACCAAATTTTTTCCAATAAGTGGCCCTGTCGTAAGTCCTGAAGATCCTAAACCAGAGGCGACAAAGACACCCTCAAGCTCTGGAACTTCTCCAAAGAAAGGTGAGAAATCACTCGTGTAGGCTCTAGTTCCCACACGTTCTGAGAAGGACTTGGCCGTACTTAAGTCAGGGAAATAGGTCTTAGCCTCTTCCTCCAGACTTGCAAGTACAGTCTCATCAACTGTCAAATCAAAGCCTTGGTCATTTTCATGGCTGGCCCCTACCGAAATCTTTCCACCAGCAAAAGGAATGACATCCAATTCGCCCTCTGGCATCAGAACAGGTAATCTACCAGTATCCATGCCCTCAAAGAAATAGTCGCGCAATTGCCCCTTTTGGGGGCGAACATCTACGTCAAAACCAAGGGGCTCGAGTGTTTGACCTAGCCAGGCACCACAAGCGAGAATGACCTTATCAAAAGTTTGCCCATTAATCTCGTAAGTGCCATTATCAAGAGGAGATAGTATGACTAGACCCTCTACCTTTTCAAAACCAGAGGCCTCAATCAAAGTAGATGTTAATTCTGCCCCCTCCACTCTGGCACCTCCAGAAGCATAGAGATAACGGTCAAATCCAGTAAATTCAGGGAGGTCGGCAGCATTTTTTATAGAGAGTTCACCAATAATGGGTGATTCTTCTAGCCTAGTTTCTGCATGCTGATACAAACCGTCCAACTTACTATCATCTTTCTTGAGAAGGGCTACACCAGACTGATCATAGAAGCTCGTGTCATAACCATCATTTTCAAGATCTGAAACTAAATCTTGGTAAAAATCGGCTCCCAAACGGGCCATTCGATACCAGGCTTTATTACGACGCTTGGAAAACCAGGGGCTGATAATCCCTGCTGCCGCCTTGGTGGCTTGCCCGAGACCATGATCAAATACTGTAACCTCTGCGTCTTTTTCTTTTGATAAGTAGTAGGCAGCCGTTGAACCGACGATACCTGCACCAACAATTGCTATTTTCATTTTTTACTCCATCTATTTGAAAAGAGCTGAGTCCTATATCAATAGGCACAGCTCTCTAGTATTTTTAACCTAAGGCCACGTCCATGACCATCATGACGACAAAGCCAACCATGAGTCCTAAGGTGGTGACGTCAGTATTACCATTGGTTTGTGATTCAGGAATCAATTCCTCCGTTACCACAAAGATCATGGCACCAGCCGCAAAAGCCAAAGCATAAGGAATAATCGCCATCATCCACATAACAAGAGCAGCTCCCATAACAGCCCCTATAGGCTCCACGATGGCTGACATAGATCCCCAATAAAAGGCCTTGATACGAGATTTTCCATCTGCTCGAATAGGAATAGAGAGGGCTGCACCTTCAGGGACATTCTGCAAACCAATACCGATAGCTAGACCAATGGCTCCCATGAGACCAGCAAGTGTCATATTCCCACCAGCTAGGGCACCAAAGGTAACACCAACCGCCAATCCCTCTGGAAAATTATGAATCGTGATAGCCAAAAAGAGCAAGGCTGTTTTAGACAACTTTTTCTTACGAGGTTGAATCCCTTCTGCTTTTGAGATGTCATTTCCTAAATGCAAATGAGGAACGACGGCATCAATTAAACGGAGGGCAACACCACCAAGCAAGAAGCCAGCTGCCGCAGGGAACCAGGACCATTTCCCATAGCCATTTTGAGTCGCATAGGTTAAAGAGGGATCCAAAAGTGACCAAAAAGAGGCCGCAATCATGACACCAGCCGCAAAGCCCATCATGATATCTAACAATTTACGACTAATATTCTTGAAGAAGAAAACAATGGCCGAACCGACAATGGTACAGCCCCAAGTAAAAAGACCTGCAAGTAAGGCCAAAAAGACCACATTTTGATGTAAAAGCCAAGTCAAAGACACATCCTCCTACAAATGATCAAAAGGATTAGTTGAGGACTGACTCTCAAGTATGGTCACATTCCAATCATGCTCACGTTTCCAAGCCTCAAGTTTTTCAGCAATCTTTGAGATAAAGAGGGCTTCAACATGGTGCCCAGGGTCAATAGCCAAGAGACCATTAGTAATCATTTCTTGCCCTGTATGGTAGTAAACATCACCAGTGATAAAGACTTGTGCGCCCTTTTTCAAAGCATCCTTGTAAAATCCTTGACCACTACCCCCACAAATAGCCACACGGCTAACAAGAGGATTATTATGGTCATAACGAACCAAGCGAACACTGTCCAAGCCAAAAACTGCTTTTACTTTAAGAGCAAGTTCTTCAATGGTCTGTGGCACGATATCACCCACTCGACCGATTCCATGATTTTCAGAAGTCTGTGTTAAATAAGTGGTGTCTTTAATGTCAAGTATGTCACAAAACCAATCATTAAGCCCATCATTGACAACATCAATATTAGTATGACTCACATAGACTGCAATATCATGCTTAACCAGGTCAAGCAAAATATCTCGGTCAGGCGAAGAGACCAAATCCTTAACTGGACGGAAAATTGGAGCGTGTTTAGCAATGATAAGGTCCACACCTTTTTCAATAGCTTCAGCTACTGTATTTTCACGAACATCCAAGGTAACCATGACCTTCTGAATCTCCTTATCCAGACTGCCAATTTGCAAGCCAACCACATCACCTTCCATGGAAAGCTCCTGTGGACAAAATTCCTCATAAGTCTTGATAAGTTCACTAGCTAACATGGTTCAAAACCTCCTTAATGGTTTGAATTTTATCTTCAATAGCTGCACGGTCAGTCTGATTGGCAAGAGGAATGGATCCTAAGGCAATCTCAAGTTTATTGATTTCTCGCTGCCATTTGAGCTGGAAAACCTGAGATTGTTCTTTCATGAGATGAGGACCAAAACGCACTTCCTTGTCTGAAAGGCTCATATGTCCAGCTTCTGCCACCATGATTTCGTAGTATTTGCCATTTTCAGTCATGATGGATTCGGCAATAATCTCAAAACCATTTTCCATCAACCAAATACGGAGATCATCTTCACGATTATTTGGTTGTAAAATCAGACGGTCTACGCCTGTTAGTTTGTCCTTTCCAGCATCTAGGATATCCGCAATAAGACGTCCTCCCATGCCACAAATCGTGATAGTTGTTACCTCATCAGCAGGTTCGAAGGCAGCCAAGCCATTAGCCAAGCGCACGTCGATTTTATCTTGGAAACCAGAAGCTGAGACATTAGCAAGAGCAGATTCATAAGGGCCTTTTACCACTTCACCAGCAATAGCTGAAGTAATCAAACCTTTTTCAAGTAAATAAATCGGAAGATAGGCATGATCACTGCCTACATCCAAGAGTTTTGCGCCTTTCGGAACATAGGTTGCTACGTCCTTGAGGCGTTGAGATAATTGTACGTACATGTTTCATCTTTCTATTTTTTTAAGTCTCTTCAATTATATCAAAAAAGGAGGTTGGTAAGAAATGCTTTTAACACATTTCCTAACAACTTCCTTTTTGTTTATACTTTCTCGCCTGTAAAGACGAAAAATTTAGAAATAATGTAGTTCAATACAATGATAAGGACCTGAGAGAACAAACTCTCGATACCATTTACCCAAGCATGACTATGACCAACAAATTGACCAATAATTTCTGGATAGGTATCAACCAAGAAATAGGCCAGAGCCAAATCCAAGACCAAGGTCAAGAGGCGGGCTCCCACGAACTTAACAAAGCGCGTGACCATACCTGTCTTTTCCTGATTAAAGACAAACATGTCATTTGTAAAAAAGGCAAAGATAATGGCAATCGCATTTGCTAAGACTGCTGAAAGTGTTCCTTGTTGAGTAAACTGGAAAATCAAAGTACGACTAACCATATAGACCAAAGTTGCCAAGACACCAAAGAAAAGGTACTTGAAAACTTCGGTAGCCATGAAGGCTCTCAGTTTAGCTATCATACTTAGTCCAATCCAATTTCTGCACGAACAACATCAGCAATCGTATCAACGTAGTAATTCACTTCATCATCTGTTGGTGCTTCTGCCATAACACGAAGGAGAGGTTCTGTACCACTTGGACGAACCAAGATACGGCCATTTCCAGCCATCTCAGCTTCCATTTTTTCAATGATAGCCGCAATTGCAGGAACTTCCATAGCCTTATCTTTCATGCTATTTTCCACACGGATATTAACCAATTTTTGTGGATAGATAGTCACTTCTGAAGCCAATTCAGACAAGCTCTTACCTGTTTCAACCATGACTTTAGTCAATTGGATTGCTGTCAATTGGCCATCACCAGTTGTGTTGTAATCCATGATAATAACGTGTCCAGATTGTTCACCACCAAGGTTGTAGCCGTTTTTACGCATTTCTTCGACAACGTAACGGTCACCAACAGCAGTCACTGCCTTGTTAATACCTTCACGGTCAAGTGCCTTGTGGAAACCAAGGTTTGACATAACTGTTGTCACGATGGTATTTTTAGCCAACTGGCCTTTTTGTGACAAATGTTTACCGATGATGTACATCACCTTGTCACCATCAACAATATCACCATTTTCGTCAACAGCGATGAGACGGTCACTGTCACCATCAAAGGCAAGACCGATAGCTGAGCCAGTTTCTTTAACCAAGTTTTGCAACTGCTCTGGGTGTGTCGAACCAACACCAGCATTGATGTTAAGGCCATCAGGTTGGTCACCAATGACAGCGATTTCTGCGTTCAAGTCAAGGAAAATGTTACGTGCAGATACCGCAGCCGCACCGTTGGCCGCATCCAAGGCAACTTTCATGCCACCAAGGTCAACACCTGTAGCCACCAAGAATTTTTCGTATTTACGAAGACCCTCTGGATAATCCACAAGGGTTCCAAGTCCTTCAGCTGAAGGGCGTGGAAGCGTATCTTCTGCAGCATCGAGAAGGGCTTCAATTTCCGCTTCACGCGCATCATCCAATTTAAAGCCATCACCACCAAAGAACTTGATGCCATTATCAAGAGCTGGATTATGGCTGGCTGAAATCATAACACCGGCACTTGCATTTTCTGTACGAACCAAATATGAGACACCAGGTGTTGCAAGTACTCCAAGTTTGTAGACTTCAATACCCACTGAGAGCAAACCTGCTACTAAGGCAGATTCCAACATCTCACCAGAAATACGTGTATCACGTGCCACAAAAACTTTAGGACGGCCAGTCTCATGTTGGCTAAGCACATAACCACCAAAACGACCTAATTTAAAGGCCAATTCAGGCGTAAGTTCAACGTTTGCTTCTCCACGAACACCGTCTGTTCCAAAATATTTACCCATAATTTTATTATTAGTGCTTGAGCACTAAATCCTCCTTAAACTGTGATGCTGTTTAGCAAGAGTCAATCTAGTGAAATCTATCTAGATAATCTAACTTTATAAGATTTCGCCAATATTTTCAACCCTTGATTTTAAACATTTTTAATTGGTTACATTTTTATGAGATTAGGCCCTCTCAGTCCCATCCATTATACATGAATTTGGGGAAAATGTAACTCCCCTATTTTTGCGTGACTTTTAAGTTAACCTTAACAGTGCCAGGCTGAACCGTAACACCTTCTGCCTTAAGGTCTATTGTTTTTGAAGTATCCTTAGTCACTTGGCTAATGTCCACAGGGACTGTGATGCTATCAATCTTATCCATAGCTTCTTGGCTACCAACGATAGTCACATGCCCACGATCAAAGCTATAGCTGATATTAGACACATTGCTAGCCTTATCTCCAGTCAGTTCAACCTTGACAGGAACAGATTTGCTTAATTTTCTCAAATTAATCTTGGCGTGTACCTTAGCTGGTGAGATAGAACTTGCTAGGACTGTTCCATTTGCCGAAACGGCTTGAAGAACCAGGTTACCATCATAATCTTCAGACAGGTTGGAATCACCTTCCAATACTGCTTGAACATGGTCAATCTGGTTAATGATATCTTCACTCGACGTCACTTCTACCTTGGTTTCATCCAGGCTAACTTTTTTCACTTCATAACCATTTGCCAACTTATCTGATGTAATATTAGCTACTACATCAAAGGTCTTGCTGGCTTTTTTGCCAATAGTTGCCGTCAAGGTTGATGGAGATACCTGCGCAGACATTCCGGCTGGAAGATCCTTAACCTGAATAGGTACTCGACTGGTTCCTTGGCCTAAATTTGACAAATCAGCAACTAATTTAAAGTGACGTGTATCACTACTTGTCTCAGTCGTTAAAGCCAGCTGTGTTGTCGCCGTCAAATAGACTTCGGCATCATAGGAATAACCACTGATAAAGTACTTATCACTATCATATTTTATATCCACAGGAACCGACTCAATGGTTTGTGTAAAGGTATTAGATGCACTTGAACTATTCTGTTTATTTTGCGCGTTCCCCGACCAGGCTGTGAAAAAGAGTACTACAGCAAAGAAGAGTGCAACTAGTATCTGCCATAAACGATCGTTTTTAAAGAAATTTACAAAACACTTCATTTTTTGCTACCTCCAATCCAACGTTGGAAGAATGACTGACGTGGTTCTTGTTCTTTCAACAAGATAAGACTCAACTCTTGTTCAAATTCTTGAACGGAGAGATCGTGTATGAAATTTCCCTTGTAAGCAATGGAAATCGCACCAGTCTCCTCGGAAACAACAAAGGTAAGCGCATCTGTTTGTTCTGAAAGACCAATAGCAGCTCTGTGCCTAGTTCCAAACTCTTTGGAAATCTTATTAGATTCCGTCAATGGCAGATAAGAACAAGCCGTCGCAACCTTGTTATCTCTGATGATAACTGCTCCATCATGAAGCGGTGTATTTGGGATGAAAATATTAATTAATAGTTCCCCAGTCACCACCGCATCAAGCGGAATCCCCGTCGCAATCTGCTCTTGTAAGGTCTGAGTCTGTTCAATAGAAACCAAGGCCCCAATCTTACGAGGACTCATGTACTTAACAGCTTTAACAAAGGCTTGAACCAACTTCTCGTCTGAACTAACCTCTTTACTTTGCAAAAAATGCTGAGGCGTACGCCCAAAGGTTTCAAGTGCAGAACGAAGCTCTGGCGCAAAGATCACAACCGCCGCAATGGCTCCATAGTTGATGACCTGATTCATCAAATAAGAAATCGTCGTGAAGCCTATAAAATCAGAAATCAGTTTGACAAAAATAAATAAGACAACCCCTTGAACAAGGGTCATAATTTTTGTCCCTCGTAGGGCCCTAATAAAGCGATAAATTAAAAAAGCAACAATCAATATGTCCAAACTATTGACGATAACTTTCAGCGGACTATCGAAGAGTGACCGCCAAAAATCAATATCAATGGACGAAAGTATTCCCATACATATCACACTTTCTTTTAATTTTTAAACAGTTTCTATTATACCACGAATTCTAACTATTTTGAGACTACAATCACTACTTTTTGTGATAAAATAAATTCATGACTATGAAAACTACCATGGGAATTCTGGCGGGTAAAGCTAGCCATTTCGTCCTTTCAAAATTGGGACGTGGTTCAACCCTGCCTGGAAAAATTGCCCTTAAATTTGACAAAGATATTTTAGACACTTTAGCCAAGAACTACGAGATTGTCGTTGTCACTGGAACCAACGGTAAGACTCTGACAACAGCTTTGACAGTAGGTATTCTTAAAGAAGCTTTTGGTGAGATTGTGACCAATCCTAGTGGGGCCAACATGATCACAGGGATCACTTCTACTTTCCTAACAGCTAAAAAAGCCAAGTCTGGTAAGAAAATTGCTGTCTTGGAAATTGACGAGGCCAGCCTTCCAAAAATCACTGAATACATCACTCCAAGTCTTTTTGTTTTCACAAATATTTTCCGTGACCAAATGGACCGCTATGGTGAAATCTATACCACTTATCAGATGATTTTAGATGGTGCTGCTAAGGCGCCTGAGGCTACTATTTTGGCTAATGGAGACAGTCCTCTTTTCAATTCTAAAGAGGTAGTCAATCCCGTGCGTTTCTACGGTTTTGACACTGAAAAACATGATCCAGAGCTGGCTCATTATAATACTGAAGGTATTGTCTGCCCTAAATGTGAGAGTATTCTTCAGTATCGCCTTAATACTTACGCTAACTTGGGAGACTATGTGTGCCTTAACTGTGACTTCCACCGTCCAGAATTAGATTATAAGCTGACAGAGTTGACTAAAATCACCAACACTACTTCTGAATTTGTTATTGATGGACAAGATTACAAGATTAATGTCGGTGGTCTTTATAACATCTACAATGCCCTTGCTGCTGTTTCTGTCGCTGAATTCTTCGGAGTAGCTCCAGAGCAAATCAAAGCTGGTTTTGATAAGAGCCGTGCTGTCTTTGGACGCCAAGAAACTTTTAAGATTGGTGACAAATCATGTACCCTCGTACTAATTAAGAATCCCGTAGGAGCCAGCCAAGCTCTTGACATGATTAAACTTGCAGATTATCCATTTAGCTTGTCAGTCCTTCTTAATGCTAACTATGCTGATGGTATTGACACCAGCTGGATTTGGGATGCCAACTTTGAAAGCATTCTCGAGATGGATATCCCTGAGATTAATGCTGGTGGTGTTCGCCATTCTGAAATTGCTCGCCGCCTTCGTGTGACTGGCTATCCAGAGGATAAGATTACGCAAGCAGAAAAACTTGAAGATATTATGGCTTTGATTGAAAAACAAGATTGCGACCATGCCTATATCTTGGCGACCTATACTGCCATGCTTGAATTCCGTGACATTCTTGCTCAACGTCATGCTGTTGGAAAGGAGATGAACTAATGACCTATACTTCACTCAAATCTCCAGAAAATCGTGACTACACCTATGACCTTAATGTCGCCCATCTTTATGGGAATCTGCTCAATACCTACGGTGACAACGGTAATGTCCTTATGATCAAATACGTGGGTGAAAAACTTGGTGCTAAGATGACCTTCGACATTGTTTCAGTTGGAGATGACTTCGACAAGGACCACTACGACATGGTCTTCTTTGGAGGTGGTCAAGACTACGAACAATCTATCGTTGCCAAAGATCTCCCATCTAAACGTGATGCCATTGGTCAATTCATCCAAGATAATAAAGTAATCCTAGCCATCTGTGGTGGTTTCCAACTTCTTGGACAATATTACATCCAGGCTAACGGTGTTCGTATTGATGGTATCGGCGTCATGGGCCACTACACCCTTAATCAAGAAAATAACCGTTACATTGGTGATATCAAAATCCATAACGAAGAGTTTGATGAAACTTACTATGGTTTTGAAAATCACCAAGGGCGTACCTTCCTTTCTGATGATGAAAAACCACTTGGCAAAGTGGTCTACGGTAATGGTAATAACAAGGAAGATGGTACTGAAGGGGTCCACTATAAAAATGTTTATGGTAGCTACTTCCATGGACCAATTCTTTCTCGTAACGCCAACCTTGCCTACCGTTTGGTCACTACTGCTCTTCGTAACAAATATGGCCAAAACATTGAATTGCCAAGTTACGATGACATTCTCTCAAGTGAGATTGCTGAAGAATACGCAGATACTAAATCAAAAGCAGAATTTGAGAAATAATTCTATGACATAGCAAAATAGCGAAACCTTTGGGTTTCGCTATTTTTTCGTATCTATTTCCAAAGACGTCTTTTCTTCAATCTATCTTCAATTTTACGATTATCAATCCTTAAAATGGCAATCATATCAAACAAGAGCCAAGTTCGTTTAGGATAAACAATGTATTTTGGAGACCATATTGGAGAGAACTTCTCCTTATAACGTTGGAGTCCACTAAAAGAGTAAAAACGCTGGGCAAAGACATAGACCAAATTGGCAACCTTCTCTTCTAAGAAACTATCTTCTTCAGTACCCACATTCGCGAGTGGAGCCATTCCCATATCGAAGTACTGCTTTCCTTCTGCTTGGAAATACTGGAAGAGTTTGACAAAGAGGTAATCCATGATACCTTCAGGTGCCTTTTCAAAATCATAACGCATAAGGTCAATCGTCGCCACCCGTTTGTTTTTGGTTGGCATGATATTAGCAAAGGCTACAATTTCTCCTTCCTCACTCTCCACAATAGCAATCGGTGCTTGCTGCAGATAGGCTTCATCAAAGAAACCAAGAGAGAACCCCTTCTCCTTACGGCCGTTAAGCCAAATATCTGAGACAGCCTTCATTTCTTGCATCTGAGTCTCTGAAAATGGAGGTTGAAGTAACTTAAACTGGAAACCTGCTTTTTCGACACGATTGGTTGGTTTACGGAACTTCTTACCATGCTTACCATCGACAGAGAATGTCGTCAAATCAACCATGGCGTTTTCCCCAAATTTCATAAAATCAAAGCCATAATCATGAAGCATCAGGGTAATACTCTCGTCTGCCTCATAAAACAAGGCTTGTAAATTCCAATCCGATAAAGTCTTCAAGAAAGATTCCCAAGCTGGACGGTAATAGTTTTCATTACCAATTGGATTTCCCATAACCACACACTTATTGCTGGTTTGTGCAAATTGGAAAACTACCTGGTCTTGTCCATCAACACGATACCAAAAGAGGCGTTTATCATGTAAATAAGCCAAGGCACTTTCTGATGCACCCCCATATTTCTCAAGGAGAGCTGTGAAGCGCTCATCATCCATACTTTGACCAAAAGTCCTGCGGGGTGCCAAAATTCTCAAGACTCCCCAAACAATAGTTGCAATGATAACTGATGCCAGTAAAATATCAAACCAAATATGAACAAAATGTCCAAGAACATCCCGGTTCTTAGGTGGCAATAAATGAGACCAAAAACCGCTGCCACCCAGAACAAGAAGAACCAGAATAGTAAAGGCTAGGAAAAGGAAATCCTTTGTTTTGTCTTCCCAACTATAAACAAAGTAACGATGATACAACCTCTTTCTGATGATCAACATAAGCACCAAAGAGAGTACAATTAGGAAAGACATGGCCCAAGAAATACCATTGAGATTGACATAAATCAAGGTCAAGACAAAGGTTATTAAGGAAGTAATGAAAGCTCCCTTAACCCGACGCCTGATGAGCCGAGCCATGAAAATGAATAGAGTTCCAAATAGGATACTTGGGAATTGCCAAATCAACTGTTCCTGAATAGGATTAAAACGGCTAATAAAGTAGACATTTGCCAAGCGTTCTGGGATTAAGGCTGACAAAATCAAGAAAATCCCTGAAAAACGTAGCAAATACACAAGAAAGCGGTGGAGACTTCCACCAAATACTCGTGAAGAAAGTTTGAAGTATTTCTCGTTGATACGCCCTCCCATGTGTTTGAAAAAGAAGACAACACCTAACAAGAAAGGAATAATGTAGTAGGTTAAACGAAAGAGCAAGAGCAGACTAACCGCTAGAGCATTGCTAACCCCCATAGAGGTCAGACCGGTAATCACAATCAAATCGAAACTACCAATCCCACCCGGAATCATAGAGAAGATACCAATAATAACTGCTAGGAAATAAAGAGGAATCAAATTATAAAGAGGAACATGCAAGCCCATTAAATAAGCTACACTTACAAAGCTTCCAAGGGCCGTTCCCCATTCAGCTGTCGAAGCTAAAAGAAGACTTAGCCTCGTTTTCAATGGTACTTGACCAAAATAGGCTAATTTTTCACGACTAGAAACAAAGAAAATAAAAGGCAGATAAAGGAAAATCCCCAATAACAGTAACCAATACTTTCTTAAATCTGGACTTAGAGGGAAGAACCAAAAGACAGCGAATACCAAACCACTTAAAAGGGATAGGCCCGACATAAAGTAAGGCAATAAACGAGAAAGTGCCTTAACACCCGTCTTTTCCTGCCCATCCTCAGAATAAAAGGAATATCTCAGACCCACATCGACCAAACCAGCAAAACCAGCTAAATTATTAATGGTGTTAACAGCCCAACTAGTTTCTAAGATATAGGATTTGGAATAATCCGTTTCTAGCTCCTTATTCAGTATAATGTCATAAAAGAGCATAGGGGAGACAGCGACTAGTCCGATGATAGCCATCAAAACAAGATGCCAAATAGACAAACCGCCCAGAGCTGACTCAAGTGACTCTAAAGTGATGGTCCGTTTGAGGCGAACCAATTCTATGACGACAAGAACCGTAATCGAGATAAAGAAGATAGATTTAACGGCCGCTTTTAAAGGTTGAAGTCTCTCTAAAAGACGCTTCATGCCACCACCTCTTTTCGACTAATTCTCACAAGCTCACGAATCATTTGATTGAAAATCTTATATTTACGTTGAGCTAGACGATGCCCTTCTCGACGTTGGACATAAAGCTTATGAATTGGAAAGAGTTCCGAAATCTCCCTAGAATGCCTGATACTGATAACATCCCTTTGCCCCATAACTACCCAAACAGGATAGGCAGCCTGATGTAGACGTTCCCTATCTAGTGGCAAGTCATGAAGCATAAGCCCCGTTACCTGAGCCATGATATCCATTTTAGATGAAAATGGTGACAAGGCTTTTAAGCAAAGATATTGTATATAGACCGCGAATCTTGAGCGTCTCGTCAACCCATTAAAGGTCATATTTCCCGCATTAAGCAAGAGCCCTGCAATCCGGTCAGGATAACGACTAGCATAAACCATAGCCAAATTGGCACCGTCACTATGACCGACAAATAAGGCCTTCTTGATATTCAAATATTGCAAAATTTCCTCCAAATCGGCAGCCATCTGTTCAAAGGTCATCTTAACACTTTGACGACTGGACCTGCCGTGATTACGACTATCAATGAAAATTAAACGATAGTCTCGATACAGAATTCCTTGCTTACCAAAGTAATTTCCTGACAAATTATTGCCATGCAAAAAAACAATTGGAAAGCCTTTACCGAGATCACGATAATAGATGATTTGACCATCTTTCACTTTGAATTCCATAATATTACCTACCTTTTCACTAACGCATTCTTATACGATAATTAGTCTTATAAGGCATTGAGGCTGATGAATTGGACTTACTCATTCCAAAATCATCTAACCCTCTTCACTCCATTATAACACTTCCACTAGGAAAGAGTCAGAATATTTGTGCATTTTCTGCAAAAAGAAAAAGCCTTTTCAGGCTTCTCTTCTTATTGTTCGAAAGTTTGTTGAGCGATGAGTTTGTTATAGTTTTCTTCATCTTCTTGGTTATCACGGACAACCTTAGATACTGTAAATGATGATGAAATCAATCCTACACATCCCATGAGGTAGTAACCCTTAACCATCAAAAGCTCTTTAAGGGTATAGAGGCCTACCAACATCAAGATTACGAAGAAGGCAAATGATCCCCATGCCATCATGTTGAAAGATGTTGTGTTACGATACACTTTTTCTTTACTTTGTTCATAAAGTTAGTCTCCTTTTATATACTAAGACTATTATACCAACATGTAAGCCTTTCACAACTCAAAACATGAAAAGGTTCTCATCATCCCTTAACCTTCCAATTGTTCTGATAAATCACTCCACTCTTCCATCAGAGCTTCTTGAGAAACTGATAAGTCATCCAGCTCTTTCTGCAAGTCAGACAATTCCACCACTTCATTTGTTTCAAGCATGGCAGCAGAAATTTCCTCCAAGCGTTCCTCAATTGTCTCTAGCTCATTTTCAATTTGCTCAATGCGTCGACTTAGTTTACGCATCTCTTTTTGATTGGCTTTTTGAGCTTGATAATCACTAGCACCCGCTGAAGCCACTTGGACTTCCTCTGATACTTGATTTTCCTCTGCCTCAAGACGTGCTAACTCTTCAAGCTCCGCCTTCTTCTCAAGGTAGTAATCGTAGTCTCCAAGATAAATGGTTGCTCCATCCTCAGAAATTTCCATCACTTTGGTTGCCACTCGGTTGATAAAGTAACGGTCGTGGCTGACAAAAAGAAGCGTTCCATCAAAGTCAATGAGGGCATTTTCCAAGACTTCCTTACTATCAATGTCCAAGTGGTTGGTCGGCTCATCTAGGATGAGGAAATTGTTGTTTTCCATTGATAATTTAGCTAGGAGCAGGCGAGCCTTCTCACCACCCGAAAGCATAGAAACCGACTTTTTGACATCATCTCCTGAGAAGAGAAAGGCTCCCAGACGGTTACGAATCTCAACTTCAGGAGTTGTCGCAAAATCATTCCACAACTCATCAAGAACAGTGTTGGACGGTGTCAAGGCAGATTGGGTTTGGTCATAGTAACCCACTTCAACATTGGCACCATAAGTTGATGTTCCCTTGATAAATGGCAGCTTACCTACTACCGACTTGATAAAGGTTGTTTTCCCTATACCATTAGGTCCCACAATAGCAATGGCATCCATCTTCTTAACATCCAGGGAAATCGGCTCTGAGAGAATCTCATCGTCATAACCAATGGCAGCATCCCTCACAGTCAAGACCACATTCCCAGAGACCTTATCCGCATGGAAAGTCATATTAGCTGACTTTTGACCTTCTGTTGGCTTATCCAGACGTTCCATTTTCTCTAGCTGTTTACGACGGGCTTGAGCACGCTTAGTTGTAGAGGCACGGACAATATTACGATTAACAAAGTCCTCCAGCTTAGCAATTTCCTTTTGTTGCTTTTCGAAGTTCTTTGCTTCAGTAGCCAATTTTTCAGCCTTGAGATCCATGAATTTTGAATAGTTTCCGACATAACGATCTAAACTATGTTTGGTCAAATCCAGGGTTACTGTCGCCACCTTGTCCAAAAAATAACGGTCGTGACTGACAATGATTAGAGCTCCCTGATAATTGACCAAGTAATTTTCCAACCAAGCAATGGTCTCGATATCCAAGTGGTTGGTCGGTTCGTCCAGTACCAAGAGCTCAGGCTTCTCAAGCAGCATTTTCGCCAAAGCCAGGCGCGTGTTTTGCCCTCCAGAAAGATCGGAAATGGGCATCTCCCACATGCTTTCATCAAACTTAAAACCATTGAGAATAGCTCTGATATCAGATTCATAGGTAAAACCACCACGCTGTCTGAAATCCTCGGAAAGGCGATCGTAGTCAGTCATTAACTTGTCCAATTCTGCCCCAGTCAACTCGGCCATCTTCATTTCCATGTCACGAAGACGTTTTTCATCTGCACGTAAGTCTGCAAAGACATTTAACATTTCTGCATAGATGGTATTGCTAGACTCAAAGCGACTATCCTGAGCCAAGTAAGACAAATTCAAATCACGTTTTGTATTGATTTCACCACTCGTCGGCGCTTCCTCTCCAACCAAGATTTTCAATAAGGTTGATTTCCCAGCACCGTTACGGCCAACCAGGGCAATACGATCACGTTCATCTACCTGAATATTAATATTATCAAAGAGCACATCTCCTGAGAAAGAGCGCTCAATCTTGTTTCCTTGTAAAATAATCATAACGTTTCAATTATACCAAAAAAGCCAAGCTCCTGCTTAGGCTTTCTGACTTTCTTTCAAAATGCTTGCTACCTTAGTATTAATCAAGTCGATAGCAACAGTATTTGTGACACCTTCAGGAATCACCACATCTGCGTAGCGTTTCGTAGGTTCGATAAACTGGTGGTACATAGGTTTAACCACACTGATATATTGCTCAATGATACTATCCAAGCTACGGCCACGCTCTTCCATATCACGCTTGATACGACGGATAATACGAATGTCATCATCAGTATCTACAAAAAGCTTGATATCCATCAAATCACGCAAACGTTTATCCTCAAGTACCAAAATCCCTTCAACAATGAAGACATCCTGTGGTTCCTGACGATAAGTCTTTTCACTGCGAGTGTGTTGGGTGTAGTCATAAATCGGAATATCTACAGGACGCCCAGCAATCAGCTCATTGATATGTTCAATCATAAGATCTGTATCAAAGGCAAAAGGATGGTCGTAGTTCGTTGACACACGCTCTTCAAAAGTCAAATGTGACTGATCCTTATAATAAGAATCATGCTCAATCATGGCAATTTTCTCATCTGGAAAATTTGATAGAATGGCACGAGAAACACTGGTCTTACCGCCACCAGAGCCACCCGTAACCCCAATAATAATCGGTTTTTTAGGCATGGTAAATTCCTATCTAATATAGTCTTTCTTATCTATTCTACACTAAATCATGATATAATAAAAGCAAATCCATATAGAAAATGAGACTTTTATGTTTAAAAACTTTCCTGAACAATGGCAAGACCTCCTTAAAGAAAAAGGAATCACTACAGAGACTGCCATTCAAAAAGAACTCTTTGCACCAATCACTGAAGGAGACAATGTCCTAGGTATCAGTCCTACAGGAACAGGTAAAACCCTTGCCTACCTTCTTCCACTTCTTCTTTCACTCAAGCCAAAAAAAGCTCAACAACTGCTTATCCTAGCACCTAATTCTGAACTTGCTGGACAGATTTTTGATGTAACCAAACAATGGGCTGAGCCACTAGGACTCACTGCCCAACTCTTCCTTTCTGGCTCTAGTCAAAAACGACAAATTGAACGCCTGAAGAAAGGACCAGAAATTCTCATCGGAACCCCTGGCCGTGTTTTTGAGCTGATTAAACTCAAAAAAATCAAGATGATGAATGTCAACACCATCGTCCTCGATGAATTTGATGAGCTTCTCAGTGATAGCCAATACCACTTTGTGACAAAAATCAGCCACCATGTTCCTCGTGATCATCAAATGATCTATATTTCGGCAACCAACAAAATTGACGATCAAGTTCTTGTCGAAAATACTATCGTTTATGACTTATCTGATCAGGAATTAGATACTATTAAACATTATTATATCAGTGTTGATAAACGTAACCGTGTCGAACTTCTTCGTAAGTTCTCCAATATTCCTGATTTCCGTGGCCTTGTCTTTTTCAACAGTCTTTCTGACCTTGGGGCTACTGAAGAGCGCCTCCAATTTAACGGAGCTTCAGCAGTATCATTGGCTAGTGACATCAACGTCAAATTCCGTAAGGTTATCTTGGAAAAATTCAAGAACCATGAGATTTCACTCTTACTAGGTACTGACCTCTTGGCACGAGGCATCGATATTGAAAATCTGGAAGTGGTCATCAACTTCGATATTCCTCGAGACCGTGAAGCCTACACTCACCGTGCAGGTCGTACCGGCCGTATGGGAAATGAAGGTAGCGTCATTAGCTTGGTAACTCATCCAGAAGACCTCAAAAAACTTAAAAAATTCGCTAAAGTATCAGAACTGGTTCTTAAAAACCAAGAGCTTCACGAAAAATAAGCCATTACAAAAGCACTTCAGAGTAAACTGAAGTGCTTTTAACATATACAGATTAGGCTTTTTTACCAAAGTCCTCAATCATTTGTTCCATTTCCTCACGACTTGGAGTTGTCAACATATAAAGGAAGTCACCTTGCAACTCTGCAAAGGCTGCAGGCATGATTTTCTTAACTTTAAGTTGTTCACGATACTTATCAAAAAGTTCTTCTTCTGAGTAAGCATAGTGTGAGCTTACACGACGTGAAGTAGCCAAACAGTAAAGTGGCTCAAACTGAGAAGCTGGGAATGGTTCGCCAGCAACGATATCCGCATAGCCCTTGTACAAATCAAACGAATGAGCATAGTTATAGACGTCGATTGTGAAACCACCTGCTGGACGGTTATTATATTCAATAGCAATATAATCGTCACCATCACGGAAGAACTCAATATGGAAGAAACGTTCCTTCATACCAAATTCTTTGACAATTGCCTCACCATACTTACGTAACTTAGGATCCATATCCTTAAGAACGTAGTAAGAATTATCCATCTTGTAAATCATCAAGTCAAGTGGAGTGTGGGCATAATCGAAAGTTGTTGAGAAAACAATATTACCATCATGGTCAATCAAACCATCGAAAGTACAGATTTCACTTGAAGTTACAAATTTTTCAAAGAAATAAACTGTTTCATGGTCCCACTCAGCCTTGAAATGATTGATATCATCTTCTGTTTCAAGTTTGAAGGTTGCAGCTGCACCAACCCCATTATCTGGCTTAGCAATCATTGGAAGACCGATTTCTTTCACAGCTTTATCCACATCTTCGTCAGTTTTAATGACAGCACCTGGCACAACTGGAACACCAGCTTTTTGGAAGAGTTTCTTCATTTCAGACTTGAATTTAGTCTTCTTAAGGTCTTCTGGCTTAGCACCAAAAACACTGAACTGTTCACGAAGAGCAGCATCCAATTCCAACCAGTATTCATTATGAGATTCGATACGATCGATTGGACCATGTTTGTAGAAAAGAAAGGCTACGGCACGCTTAACTTCATCCAAGTTTTCCAGATTATCTACACGGAAGTACTCTGTCAAAGCATCTTTCAAAGGTTGATCTAACTGTTCATAAGGCTCTTGACCAATACCAAGAACAGTGATTCCCTTATTAGCAAGTTCAACTGTAAACTGTTGGAAGTTTTGTGGATAGTATGGTGAAATAACAAGATAATTCATTAGTGATTCCTCTTTTATAGTTATTTAGATAGGATAGACAAAGAAATTATAGGTTCATATTGTCAAGGAAATAAGGCATTTGTTTACGCCACCATTCCCAATCGTGAGCGACATCATGGCCCCACTCAGAGAACCAGGCTGGAATATTCTTTTGTTCAAAGGCTTCCTTAAGTTTATAGTAAGAAGGAAGACCATCTTGTTCCCAAGCACCAAGACCTGTACATACGATGATTTCAGCTTGACGGTAGCGGTCGATAAACCAACCATCATTTTGGTTCCAGATATAATCTGATGGGGAATTTTGGTAAATAGCTTCATCCCCTCCAAACTCACCCACAAAGAAACGAGCATCGTAGACACCACTAAGAGCTACTACTTTATTGAAAACATCAGGATGTTGCAAGAAGAAATTAAGCGCATGGTAAGCACCCATTGAACATCCTGTTGTCATCATTGGATCAAACCAACCAGTTTTGTGTTTGATAAATGGAATAGCTTCTTCAATAACATAACGTTCATAAGCACGATGCATTTCAGCACGATCGTGTGGATTTTTCCAATCACAAAGCCAGCTTTCACTGTCCACACTTGACAGCGTAAAGAATTGTACGCGCCCTTCTTCGATAAAACGTGCACAAGCATCAATCATACCGAAGTCATAGTATTCGTTATGGCTACCACCTGATGAAGCAAAAACCACAACAGGGATACCAGCGTGCCCATAACGGTTAACATACATTTCACGATTAAGTTGACCACTCCAGTGGCTAAGATGTTCGATATTCATATTTATATACCTTTTCCTAAATTAAAATAATTTGCGTTAATATAGACTAGTCCCACTTTTCAGCGAAAAAGCGAAGACAGTCTGGTAAATTCTCAGCCCAAGCTTCTTCATTGTGTTCAGCACCAGACTGAATGTGAATCTTGATATTTTCCAAATCAACCCCACGAGCAATCAAATCATGGTAATAGCTCAATGAAGAGTCAATATAAGCCTGCTTAATGTTACCAGCCATCAAGGTCTTGTCAGTATCATCAGCTTCCTCAGTCCCTACATAAATGTAGACACGTTGATCTGCATCGAGCTTTTGACGCGACATGTAACGATCAAAGGCATCTTGATGCAACCAGTTAGCTGAAGAAAATACCCCAAGACAACCTATCTGCTCCTTATAATCAAGCCCCATAAACTGAGTGATATTACCACCAAGGGATGAACCAATCATAGCTGTATGCTGACGGTCTGAGAGGGTACGGTACTCCTTGTCAATAAAGGGTTTAACCACATCCATGACAAACTCCGCATACTCTACTCCCTTGCCTCCGAACTGAACACCAGGGATATTAGATTCTTGGTACTTCCACGCAGAATACTCATTCATACGGCCAGGACCATCATTATCGATGGCTACAACAATCATGCGCGAAATATCAGGATTACGCTTGATTGTTGGGATAATCTTCCAAGAATAGCCCGAAAATGACTCCTTACTATAAAGAACATTCTGACCATCATGGAAATACACGACAGGGTAAGAACGATCTGTATCCGTTTCATAGTTCTTAGGTAGAAGAACACGCACACGACGAAGTTTACCAGTGTATGGCACCTCTAATTCATGGGTCTTCATAACCAAGTAAAAATAAGATTTATTCATTGTCAGAAAACTCTCTATATTCGAAATTTAGTTCTATTATACCATATTTTAAAAGAAAAAGAGTCCCTATAATGGGGACTCTTTACACTTTTTAATGATTGAATAGCTAAACTCTTAGTAGTTTGCGATATCAAATACTGTTGATTTCACACGAGTCATAGCTTCGATAGAGTATTTCACACCTTGAGTTCCGGCACCAGATCCTTTAACACCAAGGAATGGGAAGTTATCTGTACCACGTTGTGTTTTGTTGTTGATGTGAACTGTACCAACTTCAAGTTGTTCAGCAATTGCAAATGCACGTGGGTAGTCTTGAGTGAAGACTGCACCTTGAAGACCAAATTCAGATTCGTTAGAAATCTTGATTGCTTCTTCAACTGAAGATACACGGATGAATGGCAATACTGGACCAAATGGTTCTTCCCAAGCAAGACGCATGTCAGTTGTTACATGATCAAAGACAGCTGGGTAGATAAGGTTACCTTCACGTTTCAATTCAGTTTTAGCAGTAGCACCTTGTTCAACGGCATCATCAATCAAACCTTGAACGAAGTCAGCTGCTTTTGTATCGATAAGTGGTGTAACGCTTGCACTTTCTTCAGGCATACCAACAGTGATATTACCTACCAAAGCAGTTACTTTTTCTACCAATTCATCTGCAACACTATCCATTACAAGAACACGTTTGATAGCTGTACAACGTTGACCTGAATAGTCAAAGGCACCAGCAACAATGTTTTTAGCAGTCAAGTCAAGATCAGCATCTTCAAGAACGATAGCGGCATCTTTACCACCAAGTTCAAGCATGATTGGACGCATAGCTGCCAAACGACCGATATTTTCACCAACTGGTGTTGAACCTGTGAAGTTGATGAAATCAACTGCTTTGTGTTCAACGATATAGTCACCGATAACAGAACCACGACCAGTGATAGAGTTCAAGACACCTGCAGGGATACCAGCTTCAACAAATGCTTCAACCAAAAGAAGACCTGAGATAGAACCTTGTGTTGGTGGTTTGAAGGCAACAACGTCACCAGCAATCAAGGCAGGAGCAATTTTAGAACCAGCCAAGTTTACTGGGTAGTTAAATGGAGAGATAGCAAGGACAAGACCTACTGGTTCGCGACGAACAACAGCGATTTTTTTCTTGCTACCTGCGTCAAATGAACCACCTTCAAGTACTTCACCTTCCAAACGCAAACCTTCTTCAGCTGCATAGTGGATGATTTCAGCAGTACGAACAACTTCACCGATTGCAGATTTCAAACCTTTAGAGATTTCTTTAGAAAGAACTTGACCGATTTTTTCTGCATCACGTTCCAAGATATCTGCTGCTTTATGAAGGTAAGCTGCACGTTCAGCATATGAAAGTGCACGCCATGCTGGAAGTGCTGCTTTAGCTGCTGCGTAGACTTCGTCTACTTCAGCTTGGCTCATCGCTGGAACTGATCCAAGTTCCTCACCGTTTGCAGGTGCGTAGATAGTAATTTCGTTTTCAGATGTTTTCCACTCACCATTGACATAGTTTTTGTATTGTTTAGCCAAGATAGTAACTCCTTTTATCTATTATAAGACCTATTTTATCATTTTTTTAGAAATAATCCAAGATTTAAACGAGAATTATTCAGAAAATTTTGACAAAAAATAGTTTTAATTATTAACCTAGGTTAGCCGTATTCTACTCCTAACCAATGAATGAGTCAATTATTTTGTCTCTGTTTAGTTATAAAAAAAGTGAAAGCCTAGGCCTCCACTTTTTATGATTAGTCTACGTTAACGTATTCTTTTGAAAGTTCAAGAACTTCTTCCATTGTTGAACATTCAGTAAGCGCACGGTTAGCATATTCTTCCATTTTAGCTGTGTCAAGTTTCTTCATCAAGCTACGTGTACGAAGAACAGATGTCGCTGACATTGAGAACTCATCCAAGCCCATTCCGACAAGAAGTGGAACAGCAGTTTGGTCACCGGCCATTTCACCACACATACCAGCCCATTTACCTTCAGCGTGAGCCGCTTTGATAACATTGTTAATCAAACGAAGGATTGATGGGTTATATGGTTGGTAAAGGTATGAAACTTGTTCGTTCATACGGTCAGCAGCCATAGTGTATTGGATAAGGTCGTTTGTACCAATTGAGAAGAAATCAACTTCTTTAGCAAATTGGTCAGCAAGCATAGCTGCAGCAGGGATTTCAATCATGATACCTACTTCGATATCGTCTGCAACGGCAACACCTTCAGCAACCAATTTAGCTTTTTCTTCTTCAAGAATACCTTTAGCAGTACGGAACTCAGTCAACAAAGCAACCATTGGGAACATGATACGCAATTTACCGTGAACAGATGCACGAAGCAAGGCACGCAATTGTGTACGGAACATTTGGTTACCAGTTTCAGAGATAGAAATACGCAAAGCACGGTAACCCAAGAATGGGTTCATTTCTTTAGGAAGATCGAAGTAAGGGAGTTCTTTATCCCCACCGATATCCATTGTACGAACGACAACAGGTTTACCGTTCATACCTTCAAGAACTGCTTTGTATGCTTCATATTGGTCATCTTCAGTTGGGAAGTCTTGAGAATCCATATACAAGAATTCCGTACGATAAAGACCAACTGCTTCTGCACCGTTATCATTTACACCTTCAACGTCTTTAGGTGTACCGATGTTAGCAGCCAATTCGAAATGTTTTCCATCAGCAGTAACTGTTTGAGCATCTTTAAGGAGAGCCCATTCAGCTTTTTGTTTAGCGTAAGCTTCACCAGCTGCTTTAAACTCAGCAATTTGCTCTTCAGTTGGGTTGATAACAACTTCACCAGTAATACCTGAAACCGCCAAAATGTCGCCATCTTTGACAAGTTCTGTGATGTTATTTGTACCAAGAACGGCTGCGATTTCAAGTGTACGAGCCATGATTGCAGAGTGACTTGTACGTCCACCGATATTAGTAACAAAAGCTTTTACGTACTTTTTGTTCAACTGAGCTGTATCAGATGGTGTCAAGTCATGAGCAACAACGATTGATTCTTCGTTGATTGTTGCTGGGTTAGGCAATTTTTTACCAAGCAAGTTAGCAAGCACACGTTTTGTAACGTCACGAATATCCGCTGCACGTTCTTGCATGTATGGGTTGTCTTCCATACCTTCAAAAATAGCGATAAACATGTCTGTTACTTCTGTCAAAGCAGCTTCAGCATTAACTTGTTTAGCACGGATAGTTTCTTTAATTTGACCAGTCATTTCTGGGTCAGCAAGAACCATCAAGTGAGCATCAAAAACGGCTGCCGCTTCTTCACCAAGGCTTTCAACTGCTTTTTCACGGATAACAGAAAGCTCGTCTTGTGACGCCACTAGAGCAGCATCTAGACGAGCCTCTTCTGCACTTGTATCTTCAACTGTTACAGTTTCAAATGACAAGTCCGGTTGAACAAGCAGATATGCCTTAGCAACTGCAACACCATCAGATGCTGCGATTCCTTTAAGCATTTCTGTCATATTCTTATGCCAATCCTTCTTTTGTCATTGTTTCTGCGATTGCTACGATTGCGTCATCAGCATCAGCACCTTCTGCAGAGATAGTTACGTCAGCACCTTGACCAACACCAAGGCTCATAACACCCATGATAGATTTAAGGTTAACTGCTTTACCTTTGTAGTCAAGAGTGATATCTGAAGCAAATTTGCTAGCTGTTTGAACAAGCAAAGTAGCTGGACGTGCGTGGATACCTGTTTCTGCAACAATGTGGAAATCTTTAGAAGCCATAATGGATTCTCCTTCTTCATTTGGAATATTTGAGTTATCAATGATAACCCTTACAATTTAGAATTATAACATAGCTAATTGAGATTATCAAGGTTAAAACGTACTTTCTACAAGTTTTTCGAAAGCTTGTCTCTCATTTTACTGGTCATTTTCATTTTTCAAAACATAAGCAAATACTAGTCTCTAGTTATTTACAACATTTTCAGAAAATTTCTTTCATGGTGTTTTCAATCGTTAATTTTCATTTTCGAGCAAAAACAATCACATAATTGAAAGAATTTGATTGCTAAAGGCACTCGTTGAATAAGCTTGTTTCCCAAATGCTAAGTCAGCTGTAAAGATATCAGCTTTAAATGTCTTCTCAATAGCACTTGTAATCAGTTGAGCTGCCTCAGTCCAACCAATATAATCTAGAAGCATGCAGCCAGATAATAAAACTGAGCAAGGATTAGCCTTATCTTGATCTGCAATATCCGGAGCTGTTCCATGTGTTGCTTCAAAAATAGCATGGCCTGTTTGATAGTTAATGTTGGCTCCAGGGGAGATGCCGATACCACCAACTTGTGCAGCCAAGGCATCACTGGCATAATCACCATTCAAGTTGGTTAAGGCAACAACATCAAATTTTTCTGGATTTAAAAGAATCTGTTGGAGAAAGTTATCAGCGATTATATCATTAATCTCTAAACGACCAGCCAGCAATTCTTCTTTATAGTCTTCCTGAGCTACTTCATAACCCCATTTACGGAAGCCACCTTCTGTGAATTTTTGAATATTCCCTTTATGAACCAATGTCACTTTCTTTAGATTGTTCTTGAGAGCATAGTCGATAGCAGAGCGAATGAGACGTTTACTTCCTTCTATTGAAATTGGCTTAATTCCGATACTACTTGACTCTGGGAAGCGAATTTTATTAACATTCATTTCTGTCTGGAGAAACTCAATCACGCGCTTGACATCTGCCGTTCCTGCTTCCCATTCAATCCCAGCATAAATATCTTCGGTATTTTCACGGAAGATAGTAATATTTGTTTTTTCTGGTTCCTTAAGTGGACTTGCTACTCCGTCAAAGTAACGAACAGGTCTAACACAAGCGTAGAGATCAAGTTCTTGACGTAATGCTACATTTAATGAACGGATACCACCACCTACTGGCGTCTCAAGCGGTCCCTTAATAGCTACTAAACTTTCTCGAATAGCTTCCAAAGTTTCTTTCGGCAACCATTCACCTGTTTTGTCATAAGCCTTCTTACCGGCTAGAAGCTCTTGCCATTCAATATGACGCTTTCCTTCATAGGCTACTTCTACTGCTTTATCAAAGATTGCTTGGGCATTCTTCCAGATATCATGTCCAACACCATCGCCTTCAATAAAAGGGATAATTGGACGATCAGAAACTTGAAGCTGTCCATTTTTCATTACGATTTTTTCTGCCATATAGCTTTCCTCCCTAGCGTTTTTCTAAAGGAATATACGTCATATTTTCTTGTCCGATGTATTGTGAGCGTGGACGAATCAATTTGTTATTTTTTTGTTGCTCTTGAATATGAGCAATCCAGCCGGCAACACGACTCATAGCAAAGATAAGTGTGAAGATATCGCTGTCAATTCCTAGAGTATGATATACAGTGGCTGAATAGAAGTCCACATTGGGAATCAATCCCTTCTTTTCTTTCATGAATTCTTCAATTTCTTGAGACATGTTAAAGAATTCTTCATTCTCAGTACCCTCTGTCAACTTTTTAGCCATATCTCTTAAGAAAATTTCACGAGGGTCCTGTTTCTTGTATACACGGTGTCCAAATCCCATGATTTTCTCTTTAGAGTCAAGTTTTTCCTGCAAGTAAGCATTAACATCACCAGATTCACGGATTTCTTTAAGCATATCAAAGACGCGTTCATTAGCTCCACCATGCAAGGGACCTTTTAGAGCACCAATAGCTGTTGTGACACAAGAATAGATATCTGTCAGAGTCGAGGCACAAACACGCGCTGCAAAAGTTGAGGCATTCAACTCATGATCAGCATGAAGAATTAAAGCCTTATTCATAGCTTCAATTTCAATTTCAGAAGGTTCAACACCATTCAGCATGTAGAGAAAATTAGCCGCAAAACCTAAATCTTCTCTTGGTTTGAGGGGCATTTTACCAGTACGTAAGCGTGCAAAAGTCGTAATAATTGTAGGCAATTTAGCCATCAATTCAATACTTTGCTGATAAATTGCCTCCATGGATCTTTCCTCGGCGTCCACATTGTAAACCCCAAGAAGGGAGACTGTTGAACGTAAAACACTCATTGGGTGCAAATGGGGACGAGATTGGATAAGAATGCATTGCTCAACAGCATCAGAAATATCATAGTTCTTACGCAACTCAGCTTCAAAATACTTGAGTTCCATTTGCGTAGGAAGATGACCATTCCACAAGAGATAAATCACTTCCTCAAAAGACGCTTTATTATCCATAAACTCGGAAATATCATATCCCGAATACGATAAATGATCATCAATAATAGATGAAATCCTAGTATTACAGGCAATCATGTCCTTAAGTCCATTAATTTCAACTGTTGTCATATTAGGCTCCCTTCAATTTTTTTCTTACAACCATTGGCAAGATACCACCATTTTTATAGTAGCGAATATCAGCATCTGCATCAAAGCGTACCAAAGCTTTAAAAGTTTTGGTTTGTTCAGGTGTTGAAGCTGTAACGGTGATAACATCATGGACACCTGGATTTTCTGAAAGGTCAAAGCTAAAGGTCTCATGTCCTGTCAATCCAAGACTTTCAGCATTTTCTCCTTCCATAAATTGGACTGGTAAAATCCCCATCATAACGAGATTTGAACGGTGAATACGCTCAAAACTCTCAGCAAGCACTACTTTTACACCAAGAAGATTAGCACCTTTAGCCGCCCAGTCACGACTTGAGCCCATACCATAATCCTTACCGGCAATTACAAGCGTATCTTGATTAGCTTCTTTATATTTCATAGCAGCATCGTATATAGGTAGAATGTCACCATCATATTTAGTATATCCACCAATTTTTCCATCTGCTAACTCATTCTTGATACGAATATTAGCAAAGGTTCCTCGCATCATGACTTCGTGATTTCCACGACGGCTACCATAAGAATTGAATTCTTGATAATCAACACCATTCTCAGTCAAATAACGAGCTGCTGGACTATTTCTGGCAATATTGCCTGCTGGAGAAATATGGTCTGTTGTTACCGTATCTCCGAATTTAGCCAAAACCTTCAAATCTTTCAATGGTTCAATGCTCAAATCATCTCCTAAAGCATCAAAATAAGGTGGGTTTTGAATATAGGTAGAGTTTTGATTCCATTTATAATTTTGACTTTGTTCAGTAGGAATGGCATTCCACTTCTCGCTATCAGAAAAGACATTAGCATATTCATCTTGGAAAAGTTGACGAGTGACGTATTTATCAACATAAGTCTCAATTTCTTCACGAGATGGCATAACATCCTCTAAATAAACAGCTTGACCATTGTCGTCAAAACCTAAAGGTTCAGTTGTCAAATCAATATTCGTGTTACCAGCTAAGGCATAAGCAACAACCAATGGTGGGCTAGCCAAGAAATTCGCTTTAACAAGTGGATTAATGCGCCCTTCAAAATTACGATTTCCTGACAAAACAGCACTCGCTAATAAATCAGTGTCTACAATAGCCTTAGCCACCTCAGGACGTAAGTCTCCTGAGTTCCCAATACAGGTTGTGCAACCGTAACCTACCAAGTTAAAGCCAAGCTTATCTAGATAGGTTTGCAAGCCTGAAGCTTTGAGATAACCAGTAACAACCTTAGAACCTGGTGCCAAAGATGTCTTCACTGTTGGAGATACTTTTAATCCTTTCTCAACCGCTTTTTTAGCTAAAAGACCGGCTGCCATAAGAACGTAAGGATTTGAAGTATTGGTACATGATGTGATAGCTGCAATGGCCACATGACCTGTTTGAATTGTTTCTGAATGATCCTCAAAGTCAACGTTTGCAGTTTTTGCTAGCTCTTCCTTATCCAAACCAAAACCACGGACACCAGCTTCTCGTACCACTGCATCTTGAAATTCTTGCTTAGCATCTGATAAGAGAATCAAATCCTGTGGACGTTTAGGACCTGAGATAGAAGGTTTAATGGATGACAAATCAATTTCAACAATCTTAGTATACTTGGCTTCTTTACTTGGATCATAGAAAAGATGATTGGCTTTTGTATAGGCTTCAGTGACTTGGATGTGTTCCTCATCACGGTTAGTTAAACGCATGTAGTTAAGAGTCTCGTCATCAATAGGAAAATAACCACAGGTCGCTCCATATTCTGGTGCCATATTAGCGACTGTAGCACGGTCAGCTAGAGACAAACTCTTCAAGCCAGGTCCAAAGTACTCAACAAATTTACCAACCACATTTTCAGAACGAAGTACCTGAGTAATCTTGAGAGCCAAATCTGTTGCTGTAGCAATTTTAGGCAACTCTCCCGTCAGATGTACACCAATGACCTCTGGAATTGGGAAATAAGATGCTTCACCGAGCATAGCTGCTTCAGCTTCAATACCGCCAACACCCCAACCAAGAACGCCAATACCATTAATCATAGTTGTATGACTATCAGTACCAAACATAGAGTCAGGATATAGGAGCCCATCATTTTCAATAATAACATCACTCAAAAATTCAATATTAACCTGATGAATAATCCCTGTAGCTGGTGGAACAGCACGGTAATTTTCAAAAGACTGTTCGGCCCACTTTAGAAATTCATAGCGCTCGTTATTACGTTTAAACTCTAGATTAATGTTATCTTCAAGAGCAGTATCACATCCGTATGAATCCACTTGGACAGAGTGGTCAATAACCAAATCCACTGGAATCTCAGGGTTAATAAATTCGGCTTTACCACCATTAGCCACTATAGCATCACGCATTGAAGCTAAATCAACAACAACAGGAACTCCTGTAAAATCTTGTAAGATAACACGACTTGGTTTAAAAGGCACTTCGGAAACTGTCGGAAAATTCGGAAATTTCATCAGGTCAGAAATGTGAGATTCCTTAACATCGACGCCATCTTTTTTTCGGAGGAGACTTTCAAGTAGTATTCGAATGGTATAAGGTAGTTCTCCGACCTTAACATCATGAGATTTTGCTGCTTTTTCGAGATCATAAAAAGAGAATGTCTTACCATTTACAGTTAGATTTGAACAGTATTCTTGCATACTTGAACCTCCATTAGTTAAAAATTTTCTTCATTCTACACTGTTTTTTTTGAAAAAACAAATAGAATCGGCATTTTGATGTCATATTACATAACATGTTTGGTTAGATATTTCTGTTTTAGCCATTTTCATAAACAAATCCTATTTAATTTAGGAAACTTAAAAAAGCCTTTAAAACACAAGATATAGGGTTGTGTTTTAATACTAAACACAAAATCTTGTATTTCCTTAAGATATTTAGCTTGATTTTTCCCAATATTTTGGGTATCCTATTAGAGTTCTAAAAAGTGACTCCTAGTCACTTAAAATCTTTTAAAAAAAGGAGTAATTGCAATGGCAAAGATTACATTGTTTTCTAAAAACAACTGCATGCAGTGTAAAATGACTAAAAAATTCTTGGAAAAGGAAGGTGCTGATTTCGAAGAAATCAACATTGATGAACAGCCGGAAAAAATCGATTACGTAAAAAGTCTTGGTTTCACTGCTGCTCCAGTCATTGAAGCAGGCGATATCGTCTTTTCAGGCTTTCAACCGGCTAAACTTAAAGAAATCCTTTAATTTTCAAGTTTTTATAGAAAGGAACTTGTTTGCTTAGTTTAATATGTTAACCTTAATCTACCTTTAAACTAGGCCTGGTATCTGTATTATGTCTTTAAAAAATCTTGGCGATGTTTCTTACTTCCGCCTCAACAACGAAATTAACCGTCCTGTAAACGGTCAAATTCCTTTGCATAAGGATAAAGAAGCGCTTCGTGCCTTTTTCCTTGAAAATGTTAAGCCAAATTCAATGGCATTCAACAGCATCACAGATAAAATTAATTATTTGATTGAAAACGACTATATTGAGTCTGAATTCATCGGTAAATACGAACCTGCTTTCATCGAAAAATTGTCTGCTGAAATTCATGCTCAAAAATTCCGCTTCCAATCTTTCATGGCAGCCTACAAGTTCTACCAACAATATGCTCTCAAAACAAACGATGGCGAGTCATACCTTGAAAGTATTGAAGATCGTGTTCTTTTCAATGCGCTTTACTTTGCTGATGGTGATGAAAACCTAGCTAGTGACCTTGCCAACGAAATGATTCACCAACGTTACCAACCTGCTACTCCTTCATTTTTAAATGCTGGACGCAGTCGTCGTGGAGAACTCGTTTCATGTTTCCTTATTCAAGTAACGGATGACATGAATTCTATCGGTCGTTCTATTAACTCAGCTCTCCAATTATCACGTATCGGTGGAGGGGTAGGTATTAGCCTATCTAACCTACGTGAAGCTGGTGCTCCTATCAAAGGATATGCTGGTGCTGCTTCTGGAGTTGTCCCAGTTATGAAGCTTTTTGAAGATAGCTTCTCTTACTCAAATCAACTTGGTCAACGACAGGGTGCCGGAGTTGTTTATCTGGATGTTTTCCACCCAGATATCCTTGCCTTCCTTTCTACTAAGAAAGAGAACGCTGATGAAAAGGTACGTGTTAAGACATTGTCACTAGGTGTTACCGTACCTGATAAGTTTTACGAATTGGCACGTAATAATGAAGATATGTACCTCTTCAGCCCATATTCTGTCGAAAAAGAATATGGTAAACCATTTAACTACATCGACATAACAGCTATGTATGATGAATTGGTTGCCAATCCTAATATCACAAAAACTAAGATTAATGCACGTGAGTTAGAAACTGAAATTTCTAAACTCCAACAAGAATCTGGTTACCCATATATCGTCAATGTTGATACAGCTAACAGACATAACCCAATTGATGGTAAAATTGTTATGTCCAACCTCTGTTCTGAGATTCTACAAGTTCAAACACCAAGTGAACTTAACGATGCTCAAGAATTTGTTAAACTTGGTACAGATATCTCATGTAACCTTGGATCTACTAATATCCTGAACATGATGACTTCACCTGACTTCGGTCGTTCCATTAAGGCTATGACACGTGCGCTTACCTTTGTTACAGACAGCTCAAGTATCGATGCTGTTCCATCAATCAAAAAAGGGAACCAACAAGCTCATACCTTTGGTTTGGGAGCTATGGGGCTTCACTCTTACCTTGCTAAACACCATATCGAGTATGGTAGCCCCGAATCTGTTGAATTTACTAATATCTACTTCATGCTTATGAACTACTGGACTTTAGTTGAATCTAACAATATCGCCCGTGAACGTCAAGAAACCTTTGTCGGCTTTGAGAATTCAAAATATGCTGATGGTTCTTACTTTGATAAATACGTTACAGGGCAATACGTTCCTAAATCTGACCGTATTAAAGAACTTTTCGAAGGCCACTTCATCCCACAAGCCAAGGATTGGGAAGAACTACGTGAACTCGTTAAGAAAGATGGACTCTACCATCAAAACCGTTTGGCTGTTGCACCAAATGGCTCAATCTCTTACATTAACGACTGTTCTGCTTCTATTCATCCAATCACACAACGTATTGAAGAACGTCAAGAGAAGAAAATCGGAAAAATTTACTATCCAGCCAACGGTCTTTCAACAGACACTATTCCTTTCTACACTTCAGCCTACGACATGGACATGCGTAAAGTTATCGACGTTTATGCCGCTGCGACTGAACACGTTGATCAAGGTTTGTCATTAACCCTATTCTTGCGTAGTGAGTTGCCTAAAGAAATTTACGAATGGAAAACAGAAAATAAACAAACAACTCGTGACCTTTCTATCCTTCGTAACTACGCCTTTAACAAAGGAATCAAGTCAATCTACTACATCCGTACTTACACAGATGACGGTGAAGAAGTTGGCTCTAACCAGTGTGAAAGCTGTGTCATCTAAGATAGTGATTTGAGGCTAACAACTTCACTACTCTTATTTATAAAATGCATAAAAAGGTCGGTTCGCCGACTTTTTTAATAGATAAACTCAAAAAACTACATCATGATTTTTAATTATGATAAAATAGAATTGATATCAATAAAGAAAGAGGTTTCTAATGGAAACTTACTATAAAGCCATTAACTGGAATGAAATCGAAGATGCGATTGATAAATCTACTTGGGAAAAATTAACTGAACAATTTTGGTTAGATACTCGTATCCCCCTTTCAAATGACCTTGATGACTGGCGTAAACTTTCAGCTGAAGAAAAAGATTTAGTTGGAAAAGTTTTCGGCGGTTTGACCTTGCTAGATACCATGCAATCTCAAACGGGTGTTGAAGCCATTCGTGCAGACGTTCGTACACCTCATGAAGAAGCTGTCTTGAACAACATTCAGTTTATGGAATCTGTCCACGCAAAATCTTACTCTTCTATTTTCTCAACTTTGAATACTAAATCAGAAATTGAGGACATTTTTGAGTGGACAAACAGCAACGAGTACTTGCAAACTAAAGCAAAAATCATTAACGATATTTATGAAAACGGAACGCCACTTCAGAAAAAAGTTGCTTCCACCTATCTTGAAACCTTCCTTTTCTATTCAGGCTTCTTCACTCCTCTCTATTATCTTGGTAACAATAAGCTAGCTAACGTCGCTGAAATTATCAAACTGATTATCCGTGACGAATCTGTTCACGGAACCTATATTGGCTATAAGTTCCAACTAGGATTCAACGAATTACCTGAAGAAGAGCAAGAGAGTTTCCGTGAATGGATGTATGATCTCCTCTATCAATTGTATGAAAATGAAGAACTCTACACTAAATCTCTTTATGATGGTGTTGGATGGACTGAAGAAGTAATGACTTTCCTTCGCTATAATGCCAACAAGGCATTGATGAATTTAGGACAAGACCCTCTTTTCCCAGATTCTGCAAACGATGTTAACCCAATCGTTATGAATGGTATTTCTACAGGAACATCTAACCACGACTTCTTCTCTCAAGTTGGTAATGGTTACCTTCTAGGGACTGTTGAAGCCATGCAAGACGATGATTATAACTACGGACTATAAGAAAAAACTAGCTGAGCTAGTTTTTTTATTGTGTTCAATACTATATTCGAAAAACAAACAGAAAAAGAGTTCAAGTTGAACTCTTTTTATTTTATTTTGCTTTTACTTCAAAACCTTCTGCGACACCTTCAGCAAAGTTTTCTTCAACAATGCTAGCACAGTGATCACAGATAGTCGCATTGTAGCTACGTTCTTTGGTAGTTGGATCGATACGACGGCAACGATCACAGACATCACCTTCAGCACGTTCTACTGTGAATGCTACACCTTCAAAGCTTACAGCAGATTCAGGAGCATCTCCTTCAGCAATAGTCAATGCTGAAACAATCAAAAGTTGAGCAAGGTTAGTGTTCAAACCTTCAAGAAGTTCTTTGACTTCAGCATTAGGATAGATTGTCAAATGAGCTTCAAGTGATTTACCGATAACTTTTTCGTTACGCGCTTCTTCCAAAGCTTTTTGAGCTTGGCCACGGAAATCCATGAAGGCATTCCATTTTTCAAGAAGTGCATCTTGACCAGCGAAATCTTCTGCTTCTGGCAACTCTGACAATTGAACATAGTCTTCTGTTTCAAATTCAAGATATGACCAAATTTCTTCTGCAGTGTGAGGAAGAATTGGAGTCAATAGTTTTGTAATCTTAACAAGAACATCGTAGAAGACTGTTTGCATTTGACGACGTTCAAGTGATTCTGCACTCTCAATATAAACCACATCTTTGGCAAAATCAAGATAGAAAGCAGACAACTCAACGTTAATAAAGTTAACCAAGGCTTTGTAGATAGTTAAGAATTCAAAGTTTGCATAGGCATCACGAATAGTCTTAACTAATTGGTTAAATCGAATAGTCATGTACTGATCTACAGAACGCAAGTCTTCAAAGGCTACTGCATCAGTTGTTGGATTGAAGTCAGATGTATTAGCAATCAAGAAACGAAGTGTGTTACGAATCTTACGATAAGATTCTGATACTTGGCTAAGGATATCCATTGAGATACGAACGTCATTAGTTGTATCAACACTTGTTACCCAAAGACGAAGAATTTCAGCACCAAATTGTTTCTCAACATCACTAGGAGCAATAGTATTACCGAGGGATTTAGACATCTTTTCACCCTTACCATCAAGCGCAAAACCTTGAGACAAGAGTTGTTTGTATGGTGCAACACCATTATTAGCAACAGATGTGATAAGTGATGAGTTAAACCATCCACGATATTGGTCTGAACCTTCAAGATAAAGGTCAGCTGGATAAGTCAACTCAGGACGGTTAACAACGACACCATTCCATGATGAACCTGAGTCAAACCATACGTCCATAATGTCAGTTTCTTTAGTAAACTCTCCGTTTGGTGAACCTGGATGTGTAAAGCCTTCTGGAAGAAGATCTTTGGCATCACGTTCCCACCAGATAACTGAACCGTGCTCTTCGAAAAGTTTAGCCACATGTTCGATTGTTTCTTCAGTCATGATTGGTGTTTTATCTTCAGCATAGAAGATTGGGAGTGGCACACCCCAGGCACGCTGACGAGAGATTACCCAGTCACCACGGTCACGAATCATGTTGTAAAGACGAACTTTACCCCACTCAGAATGGAATTTAACTTTTTCAATCTCATCCAAAATCTCTTGACGGAATTTAGAAACAGAAGCAAACCATTGTGGTACGGCACGCCAGATGATTGGTTTCTTCGTACGCCAGTCAAATGGGTATGAGTGTGAGATTTCTTCTTTAGCAAGGAGCAAATCACCGAGTTTTTCCATAACAATTGGAGCCACTTTATCGTAGAACTGACCTTCAAAATCAGGACCAGCATTTTCCATCATGATACCACGCTCATTAACGGTTACGGCAACTTCAAGGCCATTAGCGATACCTACGTTATAGTCATCCTCACCAAAACCAGGAGCCGTATGGACGATACCTGTACCTGAATCTGTAGTTACGTGATTACCAAGGATAACAAGCTCATCAACTTCTGTATCCCACGGGTGTTCAGTGACGATTTGATTCAATTCCTCTCCACGGTATGACTGAAGTACTTCCACATCAGTCCAACCAAATTTCTCAGAAAGACTATTAAGTAATTCAGAAGCAACAACAAATTTGCGGTCTTCTCCGGCAGGTTTTACGAGAACGTATTCGATATCAGCACCAACAGTCAAACCACGTGAAGCTGTTACTGTAAATGGTGTTGTTGTCCAAACTACGATATATGTATCTGTGTCTAGTACTCCTTTACCATCCTTAACCTTATTGGCATAGTAAAGTGAAGTTGAAACCAAATCATGGTACTCGATTTCGGCTTCAGCAAGCGCTGATTCTGATGACCATGACCAATAAACTGGTTTTGCACCTTGATAGATGTAACCTTTTTTAGCCATCTCACCAAAGACACGAATCTGAGCTGCTTCATAATCTGGTGTCAAAGTAACATATGGGTTATCCCAATCAGCCGAAACACCAAGACGTTTGAAATCTTCACGTTGTTTGTCAACTTGTGAAAGTGCATAATCGCGACACATCTTAAGATATTCAGCACGATCAAGTTCTTTACGTTTCACACCTTGTTTTGCCAACACTTGTTCAATTGGAAGACCATGCGTATCCCAACCAGGAACGTAAGGAGCATAGAAACCAGACATTGATTTTGAACGCACAATGATATCCTTAGAAATTTTATTCATCGCATGACCAACGTGAATATTACCATTGGCATAAGGAGGACCATCATGAAGAGTGAAGTGAGGTTTACCTTGGTTCAACTCTTGACGACGTTGATACATGTTAGCATCTTCCCACTCTTTTTGCCAGATTGGTTCTTTGTTAGGAAGTCCAGCTCGCATTGGAAAGGCTGTCTTACCTAGATTTAAGGTTTCTTTGAGTTTCATTATATCTCCTCTTTAATTTAATTTACTAAATAAAAAGAGCCTTCATCAAAAAGGACGAAAGCTCGTGGTACCACCTTAATTCAGAGCAAAAGAATTTGCTCCCTCATATGTCCGTAAGGAGGACCATCCTTCTAACTTACTTATTTCAGTTAGAATGCTTGAAAATGATAACTATCCAAATAGGGAATGTAGGACTCACACCATCTCCCACTCGCTGTTAATATACTTGGTAAGTTGTATTTTTCTTATTCGCTAATATTCAATTTAAACGTTTGTGTTTCGTTTAGATTAATTTCACCTGTTGTCTCAGGTTGCAAATCAAAATCTTCATCTACTGGTGCTGAAGTTGGGAAATCTGGCACTTCACTCTCAAAAGTGTCTGGAATACCAAACTCAACTGGAGTTGAAACAACTTCGTTTGTTTCATCAACTTCTGGACTAGAGAAATCTTCAACTTGCTTATTACTTTCAGCAACGCGACGTTGAAGTTCAGCCATTTCATCAGGAGTGAATTGACGAGTTGCATCAAATGAAGCTGCATCATTTGAATCAGGTACATGCTCATCCAAAACTTTTTCAACAACTTCTTTAAAGGCAGCATCTGAATTTTGAAGATAAATAGCTGTTGGTTGCAACAATTCACCCCATTCTGGAGCACTTGCTAAGCTAAGCTGCCCTTCAACTGCAGCCAATAGGCGTTGGTGGAAGACACGACTTTGACGTTTAAGTTCTTCTGTTTCGATGGCAACACGTTTGGCTTCATCTGTTGCATCACGAAGAATTTCAGATGCCTTAGATTTAGCTTCTTCAACCAAATGAGTAGCATTGAAGTTAGCCTTATTAATCAAGTTAGCTGATTCGTCAGCCGCTGAAGCTTTAACTTTTTCTGCTGTTTCTTGAGCCAAAATAACTGATTGACTCAATGATTCTTTCATTTCATCAAAATAAGCCAATTTTTCTTCAAGCTCTTTTACACGAGCAGCAAGTTCACGATTGTCACGAACTAAATCTTCATAATCGTCTACAATAATATCAAGAAATTCATCAACTTCTTGCTCATTATATCCACGAAATTTAGTTGTAAACTGTTTATCTTTAATATCAAGTGCTGTAATAGCCATTACAGGCCTCCTTTATTTTTCATTACCATATTTAATGGTTTAAATTAAATAACTACTTTTTTCTCCGTCTTAACAGACTTTCAATAACGATTTTAGCTTTTCCGGACTTTGAAAATCCGTCTTGTTGAGCTAGTCGAAATCGACCATAACCTCTAACCGAAATCATACCACCAATAATAACCGCCTGATCAGCCTTCTCAACTTGTCTATAATTTAATTTTACTTTTCCTGAAGCAATAAGTTTTAAGGCGTTAGAACGAGATAAGTTTAATACCGTTGCCAACACATTATCAAGACGCATACTGGAAAGTAAGACAAAAGTTTTTGAATACTTTTCTTGATTTGAAATCCAATCGTCTTTACTTACTTCTTTTAGAGTAACCGAAACATTACCAATCTTAGTAATAGTTATTATCGCATAACTTGCTAAATGAGAAGCAATGTAAAATTGAACGCGTCCTTCTTCATCAAGAATAATATCTCCAAATACTTGACGATCAAGACCAAGCTGATTAATCAGTGCTCCCAAAACTTTTGGGTGTGTCAATTTATTGAACTGTCTCGCATATGAGATTTCTAGTCGTTTAATTTCAAAGTCATCGTCATCAAGCTCGTAATATTCGGGAGCAAGAATAACTCTTCCATACTCTTCAGATTCAAGAGTAGAACTCACAAAAAATTTTAAATTGTAGTAATGAGCTAACTCTTCAACAATCTGAATTTCACGAGGATTCAAGAAATCAGTTAAGTAAGGACTGTACCTATCATCAACTAATTGACAAAATCCCCTAACCTTCTCTAGAAAAGGACGTTCATCTAACGAGTAATGTTGTTCAATATTTTTAATATCTGACATCAGAGTAGAATAAATCTAAGAATTCTAAGTGAAAAGTTTAGTAGAAGTACAATTACCAATATTGAAAAATCAATACCAGCAAAAGATAAATTCAGGCGACGAAATGGTGCGAGAATCGGTTGAACAATTTGTCTAATGATTCTTCCAAGGCTAGTATCATAAGCTCCTGGAAACCAGGACAACAAAGCATAGACTACAAGAAGAATCTCTATCACGTTAACAACACGTGCCCAAATAACATAAAGTAATACTGACATCGCTTAACGTCTCTTCATGTCGAAGTCAAAATTAGCTTCTTGGTTGCCATGTGCCAACCCAATCTCTTCGATGTCAACAACGACATTAATTGGCGTAAGCAAATACATTGAAGAGCCAACTTTTTGTAAGTTGCCTGTAAGTACCTTGCTAGCACCATCAATAAAGTCAAGACAACGACGAGCTTGCGCTTCCAACATATATTGAAAATCGATTAAAACACATTCGTTTTCAATCAATAGTTCTACAATTTCCTGAGCATCTTCATACTTTTTAGGATATTTAATTGCAATTGTTGTTTTAGTTGTATTCATTTGTTGTGGTCCCTGATTTGCTTGTGAACGACTCAGAGGTAAACTACGAAGGACTTGAGTTTCCTGTAAGTCTGAATGAACATGTTGGCGACGAGGAGGGACTGTTGCCTGAGAACGCTCAGGTTGACGTTGCTGACGAGGAGGTTGTGTCTGCACAGGTTTCTGTGCTTTCACTGGACGTTCTTTAGCCTCTTCTTTAGCAGCATCTTCATAATCTGTTACTTCGTCGGTATCAAAATATGAAACAATTTTATCAATTGCGTCTTTTAATGCCATAAGGTTATTCTCCGTTCTCTTTAAAGAATGCACTGCCTATTCTGACAAAGGTTGATCCATTCTGAATAGCCATGTCATAGTCTCGACTCATCCCCATGCTTAACTGATCACAAGGAACATTCTTTAGTTTTTTCTCTTGAATTGATTGTCTAAGTTCATTTGTCTCAGCAAAAATCTTATCAAGTTCTTGAGCATCTGCATCAATTGGAGCCATAGTCATGAGTCCAACTATACAAATCTTATCAAGATTTTCAATTTGTTTTAGAACAGTATCAAGTTCTTCAGGTGAAAAACCATGTTTTGACTCTTCACCTGAAACGTTAACTTGTAGGAAGCAATTAATGGTGTGGTCGGCACGCTTTTGAATTTCCTCTGCCAATTTAACAGAATCCAAAGCATGAAAATAATCAACTAAATTAATAACATCCTTTACTTTACGACGTTGCAGGGTACCAATAAGGTGCCAAGTCAAATCATAATTTTTTAAAGCTTGATACTTATCTAAGAATTTATCAACGCGATTTTCAGCAATGTGCTTGATTCCCGTTTTAACCAATTCTTCAGCGACATCACTTGAAACATATTTGGTTACGGCAACAATATTGACGTCATCGCTAGAGCGATTAGCATTTTCACAAGCTCTTTTTACCGCTTGATAAACATTATTTTTATTCTCTTCTATAGTCATTATTAACGATTTTTAAAGAATGGTGGTGTCTCCAATTCATCATCATCTTCAACATCACTTGAGAATGTAGACATAGTCAATTGACTATCTAGTTGACCAGTTTCAGGACGAGAAATATTATCACGTCTCAAATCCCAATTACCAAAAGCTGACTGCTCTTGTTGAGGAGCTGCCGCTGCAGGACGAACTCCTGCTTGAGGCATTGAAGGTGTTTCATTATAGTCAAAATTTGGTTGACGTTCAAATGAAGGTTGAGAAACTGGACGTTGCTCTTCTTGAACAACTTGTTGAGCAGGAGCTGATGGTTGTGAAGGAGCTGTAGTCACTTTACGTGGCTGAGCTTTCATACCAGATACTTTTTCAGCACGATCTTGACGAACTCCAGTTGCAACAACAGTTACACGGATTTCATCTTTCAATGTATCATCGATTGATGTACCAAGCCAAATGTTAACACCGCTACCAGCTGCTTGACCAACAATTTCAGATGCTTCTTCTGCTTCTGTAAGCGTCATATCAAGACCACCAGTTACGTTAACGATAACATCTTCTGCACCATCAATAGTAGTTTCAAGAAGTGGTGAATAGATTGCTTTGCGCGCAGCTTCAACAATACGTTCTTCACCTGAACCAATACCAATACCCATAAGTGCATTACCTTTATTTGCCATAACTGTTTTCACATCGGCAAAGTCGAGGTTGATCAAACCTGGGTTAGTGATAAGGTCCGTAATACCTTGGACCCCTTGACGAAGAACATTATCTGCTTCACTAAGAGCTTCAAGAAGTGGTGTTTTCTTATCAACGATTTCAAGAAGGTTATTGTTAGAGATAATAAGAAGGGTATCAACTTGCTCACGCAATTCTTGAATACCTTCGACAGCGAAGGCACCACGTTTGTTACCTTCGAATCCAAATGGACGTGTCACAACTGCAACTGTCAATGCACCCAAGCTTTTCGCAATACGTGCAATAACTGGTGCTGCCCCTGTACCAGAGCCACCACCCATACCAGCAGTGATAAAGACCATATCAGCTCCTGTAAGTGCTTCTGTAAGTGTTTCTTCACTTTCTTCAGCTGCCTTACGACCAACTTCAGGTTGACCTCCGGCACCAAGGCCACGAGTCAATTTAGGACCCAATTGGATAACTGTTTCTGCTTTAGAAGAGCTGAGTGCTTGAATATCAGTATTAGCTGCAATAAATTCAACACCAGCAAGACCTTCTTCAATCATTCGGTTGATGGCGTTTCCGCCACCTCCACCGACACCGATAACTTTAATTACCGCACCTTGAACTGATGCGCTATCAAATGAAAAACTCATTTTATTTCCTCGCTTTTACTAGATTCAATTAATCAAACATACTGCCGAAAATACCACGAACACGATCACCAAGTTTTTGTTTTTGTTCATGATTTTCTTCTTCAACTGGCAGAGGTACCTCAATGGTGTTCTCAACTGGAACAGGACTTGGCTGAGGAGCCACTCGAGGTGCTGGAGCAGGAGTTCTATCAAAACTCAAGGCAGGAGCCTCATTGTCGATTGGTTTACGACGAAGATACTCTTCACCAGACACAGCCTGTTGTGCAATGATATCAACTTCTGTAAGAAGACCAACATACTCAACAAGACTAATCACATTTGCAAACATTGGATTACGGATACCAACTTGATTTGGCACGTAAAGTTTAACATTTGTCTCAAAAATTTCTTGAGCAACTTCAACCACACCTGGCATGATAGCTGTTCCACCTACAAGGACAATGCCACCAGGCAAATCAAGTAGACGTCCTCGAGTCAAGTCTTGTTTAACTCTATCAAGGATATGCTTCACACGAGCTGAGATAATCTCAGCAAGGTATTTTTCTGTAATCTCAACTGGTGAATTCTCACCTACAACTTCTACTTGGACAGTTTCTGTTTCGCTTGCTTCTTCAATATCTGCATTACCAAAATTGAACTTAAGTGCTTCAGCAATCTGCATTGAAGTCTTCAAAACTTTTGAAATATCCTTAGTGATGTACTCGCCACCTTCAGAATAAATATTGGTAAATTGAAGTTCTTGAGCACGCATGCTTGCAACAGTTGTTTGACCGCCACCCATATCAATAACAGTAGCACCAAACTCACGTTCACCTTCATTTAGAACAGCACGTGTCATTGCAAGAGGAGAGATGATAATATTCTCTACTTGAATACCCGCACGTTCAACTGTCTTACGAAGGTTGTGAAGAATCGTTGTTGGACCTGTGTAAATGAGACCTCTCATTTCAAGACGAATCCCCATCATTCCACGAGGATCACGAATTCCTTGGAAGCCATCAACAATAAACTCTTCAGGAACTAGTGAGATAACCTCACGCTCAGGTGTAATGCTCTTTGTCAAGGCTGAGCGAACAACACTTTCAACATCTTCATCTTTGATTTCTTTTGATTCACTTGTTACAGGAATCATACCTTGTGTAGGCTCAATTTGAAGAAGATTAGCTGGAAGCCCAACGTTCACTTGCTCAATAACAATCCCAGCTTTTTCTTCTGCTTGTTCAATAGCTGTTTTGATTGATTTCGCTGCAGCGTCAATGTCAACAATGATGCCATCTTTCACACCAGAACTCTTAACATTACTTACTCCGATGACATTCATTGATCCATCAATAAACTCAGCAACAAGAACCTTAATCGAGCTAGTTCCTATATCTAATCCTGTAAAAAAGCCATCTCTAGCCATTCACTCGACCTCTCAATCTTTCCATTCAATATCTTTGTAAACTGTATAAAAACAGAATTATTCGGATACTATTGTACCATAAAAAAACGTAAAATGTCAGCATTTTACGTTTTTTATTATCTTACGAAAACCACTAGCTGTGCTAGTGGTTCCGAAAAGCTTTTAGCGATGTATCAAAAAAAGTCCCCCTAAAGTGTTATATTAGATAAGGTTTCCCGACCACTAACTAATATACTAAAGGAGGACCCCTGATGAGACAGGATAATAATAGTTTAGCACATACTACATGGAATTGTAAGTATCATATTGTTTTCGCCCCAAAATATAGACGTCAGATAATCTATGGGAAATACAAAGCAAGTATTGGTCAAATCTTACGGTTATTATGTGAAAGAAAAGGCGTTGAAATTCATGAAGCAGAAGCTTGCCCAGATCATATTCACATGTTAGTGAGTATACCACCGAAACTAAGTATTTCTTCATTTATGGGATATTTAAAGGGTAAAAGTAGCTTAATGATATTCGACCGACACGCAAATTTAAAGTATAAATATGGGAATCGCAAATTTTGGTGTCGAGGGTTTTATGTTGATACGGTTGGGCGAAATCAGAAGCGAATTGAAGAATATATTCGTAATCAATTACAAGAAGACGTGATAGCAGATCAGCTTAGTCTGTTTGAGGAGTATGATCCGTTTACAGGTGAGAAGAATAAAAGAAAGTAATCTTAAAGAGACCCGCTAGACGGGTCAGCTAGCAAAGGTGGTGCTGAAGGGAAACCATTCGGTAGGCCTTTAGGCCTCGGCCGGTAGCAGAGGCTTTCAGCCGAAGAGCAAGCCACCCGTTCTCACGGGTGGTTTTGACTATTCAATATTAGCCTTGAGCAGGGGAAGTCCGATGAGTTGTTTCTTGACCAACAGTTGGATTTTCTTGTCCTTGAATACCCGGATTTTCAGAATTAGACTCTTCCTCAGAATGCTGTTCCATTGATGTTGTAGTATCTTGACCTTCTTCAGAAGTTGCATTTTCTTCTTTTTTATCAGTCTTATCTTTATCTTTCTTTTTATCCCCATCAGTTTTTGATGATTCAACTTCAGGAGTCGTTGTATAAAGTCCAACTTCCATATCTACAATACTTCCATCTGAAAGTTGACTCTTAATTTTCTCGTAGTAAGGAAGCTTAACTGTTAATTGAGAAAGTGGAACACGAATGGAATTGCCATCATACAGCTCAATCGTTAGTAAATCTGAAGTTGCTTTAGTAGGCGTAAGATTAATAATTTGAATATTATTCTTGATTTTTGTATCAAGTTTATTTAATTCTTTTACTAACTCTTCAATTTTCTTCTCGTCATCCATCTTTAAGGTGATGAATTTATCAGGTAGATTACTAGTTGAAACTGTTCCTCCTGTCTTACCACTTTGAAGAATAGAAACATAACCATTTGTAGTTTGACGATAAGCCACGATTGGGTATTCTTTTACTGCAATATTAAATTGATTTGGAAAACTATATGTTACTGTAGCCTTTTTAACCCAAACATTGGTTTTTTCAACAGTTGATGCAATCTTTCCTTGGTTGAAAAAGACATGAGTGATATAGTCTGTATCAAGAATACCACTTGCAACTTTCACATCTTCTGGTAAAGCATTTTTTGTTCCTGATACAGTGAGAACCTTTTGTTTTGACCAAGGTGAAATAAAGAAAAGTGAAAATACGATTAGGAGTGCAGCGATAAAAATAACTAGTCCTGCAAGATTTTGTTGTGCAATTGGAATATTACTAGCCGTGTTCCCTTTTTTTCGTTTCTTCCTTTTGGTCTTTTTTTTCTTTCTAACCTTCTTTTTCACTGGTGGCTGGTTCTCATTTGAAGTCGCTTCTTCTGAATGCACGACCTTTCCATTCGCAAATTCTTCAGAATCTTCGGTTTCTTTTTTTCTCAAAAATTCGAGGTTTCTCTTCTGCCACTCTGTGAGAACTTGTTTTTCTTGTGATTCTTGATCCTTTTTTGCCATGAAATTCCTTTATTTTTTTGAAATACTAGTCACTAATAGGTTATAAAAATCATCAGGAGAAGTGATTTCCTCAGATTTAGCCATAGCTTCTTTGTAAGTCTCTGCATGTTCAACAAGTTGTTCAAGCTCATGATTTAAGGTTTCCCAACTTAATTCTGTTTCCTGTAATTGACGTGCGTAACCTTTTCGTTCAAAATAAGCAGCATTTTCAAGTTGGTCTCCTCGGCTAGCTTCTTTCCCTAAAGGAATAATTAAATGAAGTTTTTTCATAGCCAACAATTCGAAAATCGTATTTGAGCCACCACGAGTTACAACTAAATCTGCCGTATCCATAAGAGGTTGGTACAAATCTGTCACATAATCAACTCTATAAAGATGACGTTCTAAGGTATTCAATGAAGAGTCCCCAGAAATATTAATGACATTATATTTTTCCGTCAGTTGTGGAGTATTACTAATAAAATCATTAAATACCTTTGCACCAGCTGATCCACCAATAAAAAGGACAGTTTTTAAGTTGTCATCAAACTGTTCTTTAATCTTATCAAAGGCATCAGACTGATTAGATGTCGCCATTCCTACCTTTGTAATCGCACCTACATGTTTTGTCTTCGCCAATCCTTTTGATTGTTCAAAAGTCGTAAACATAGTAGTCGCAAATTTGTAGGCAATTTTATTGGCCAAGCCCATAGAGAGGTCAGACTCATGCACATAGACAGGAACCCCTAATAATTTAGAAGCAATTACCGGTGGCACTGAGACAAATCCACCCTTTGAAAAGAGTGCTTGGGGACGAATCTTGGCAACAATTGCAATAGACTGTAGAATCCCCCAACCAACTTTAAAGACATCCAACATATTTTGCCATGAAAAATAACGACGTAGTTTACCTGTAGCAATACTATGGAAAGTCACATCTAAGCCAGATTTATCAATCTGCTCATGTTCAATCCCGTGCTTATCACCGATATAGTGCACTTCCCATCCATCTTTGAGAAATTTTGGAATTAAGATAAGATTTAAAGTCACATGTCCAACGGTTCCACCACCGGTAAAAACAATCTTTTTCGCTTTTGCCATAGACTATCCCTTCAATTGCTCAACAGTTGTAATAAATTCGTCACCACGCACTTCGAAATTCTTGTACATATCCCAGCTTGCGTTTGCAGGACTCAACAAGACAACATCTCCTGCACTGGCTTGATCAAAGGCAATACGTGTCGCATCTGCCACATCTTTGGCATCAAGATAAGTCACGCCCGCTTTATCAGCAGCACGTTTGACACGAGGAGCTGATTCCCCTAAAATCACCATTTTCTTAAGACCAGTAATGTCAGGAATGAGTTCATCAAATTCATTACCACGGTCCAAACCACCGGCAATCAAAATGACTTTACTATTATCAAACCCAGAAAGTGCTTTTTGTGTCGCTAAAATGTTTGTTGACTTACTGTCATTGTAGAATCTTACTTCATTGATAGTGTCAACGAATTGGAGACGGTGCTTAACCCCACCAAAGCTTGCGAGGGTTTCCTTGATAGCTTGGTTTGAAATACCTGACAATTTTGCTACAGCTATAGTTGCCAAGGCATTTTCAACATTATGACTACCAGGAACGCCAATCTCATCAGCTTGCATCACCAATTCACCTTTGAAGTAGAGGCCACCATTTTCAAGATAGGCACCATCTACTTTTTCCACTGTTGAGAATGGTACTACTTGTGCTTTAGTTTGTGTAGCTAATTCCTTAGCCAAATCTTGATTGAAGTTCAAAACAACAAAATCATCCGCAGTCATCTGATTTTGAATATTCCATTTGGCAGCCACATATTCTTCAAAACTACCATGATAGTCAATATGTGTCGGCATCAAGTTAGTAATCACAGCAATATGTGGATGGAAGCTATCAATCCCCATCAATTGGAAAGAAGACAATTCCATAACTAAGATATCTTGAGCAGTAACTGACTGTGCAACTTCTGACGCAGGGAAACCGATATTTCCAGACAAGACACCCGATTTGCCACCATGGTTTAGGACATCAGCAATCATAGTTGTCGTTGTTGTCTTACCATTTGAGCCTGTAATACCGATAATAGGTGCTTCAGATACTAGGTAAGCTAATTCCACTTCAGTCCAAACAGGAATGCCTTTTTCAAGTGCACGAGCTACCATTAGATTGTCATAACGAATTCCAGGATTTTTCACCATTAATTCAAAATTTTCATCCAATAGTTCAAGAGGATGTCCGCCACAGACAACCTTAATCCCTTCTTCAAGAAGCGTCTGTGCTGATGGATTTTCCTCAAATGGTTTCCCATCATTTACTGTGACAATAGCACCCAACTTAGCCAATAGGCGGGCAGCTGCTTCACCAGATTTAGCCAAACCAAGGACCAAAACTTTTTTATTTTCAAATTGTGTTACTGATTTCATAATTCGTCCATTCTCTCAAATTGTATCATAATCATTTTACCCTTTATCCCAAGCTATTTCAAGGAGTTACCTCTTCTTGGCAAAAGAAAAAGCCAATCTATTCGATTGACTTTTAATCTCATGCTACTTATTTATCTTCATGTTCAGCTTTTTCATGATTAAGCTCTGACATGGCGAAAAAATCTTTCAAGGTGAAATAGCTCAATACAAGCATTCCCACCGTAACAAAGAACTCACCAGGTAAACTGAAGAATTTAATGATTGATAGCACTGCTAAAAGTAGGAGCAATGCTAAGGTAGCCATGACAAAGAGAAGATTCATGGTGTTTTTTACCGACTTTGGTGCAATAAAGAAATAGAATGATGCAATCAATATAGCAACAATCAGATAAAACATCTCTTCTCCTCTCTATATATTATTCAGCTTCTGCTGCTTTTTTCTTACGTTTATTGGCTTTATCACGCTCTGCTTTATTCAAAATTTGTTTACGCAAGCGGATAGATTCAGGCGTTACTTCCATGTACTCATCGTCATCCAAGAATTCAAGTGATTCTTCAAGAGTCAAGATACGTGGAGTCTTGATAACAGCCGTTTGGTCCTTAGTTGCTGAACGCACGTTTGTCATTTGTTTTGCTGTAGTGATATTGACACCAAGGTCATTTTCACGAGCATTTTCACCAACAATCATACCTTCATAAACTTCAGTACCTGGGTTAACAAAGATTGTACCACGTTCTTCGATACGCATGATTGAGTAAGTTGTCGCTTTACCTGTATCGATAGAAACAAGGGCACCACGGTGACGTCCACCAATTTCACCAGCAACAACTGGCAAGTATTGGTCGAAAGTATGGTTCATGATACCGTAACCACGTGTCATAGACAAGAATTCAGTTGAGAATCCGATAAGACCACGAGCTGGTACAAGGAAGATAAGACGTGTTTGACCGTTACCAACCATTTGCATATCAAGCATGTCACCTTTACGTTCTGAAAGGGCTTGGATGATAGAACCTTGGTACTCTTCTGGAGTATCAATTTGAACACGTTCAAATGGCTCACATTTCACGCCATCAATTTCTTTGATGATAACTTCTGGACGAGATACTTGAAGTTCGTAACCTTCACGACGCATTGTTTCGATAAGGATTGACAAGTGCAATTCACCACGACCTGAGACAGTCCATTTATCAGGAGAATCAGTTGGATCAACACGAAGAGAAACGTCTGTTTGCAACTCTGCCAAAAGTCGTTCTTCAACCTTACGTGATGTCACGTGTTTACCTTCACGACCTGCAAATGGTGAGTTATTAGCCAAGAAAGTCATTTGAAGTGTTGGTTCGTCAATACGAAGAACTGGCAATGGTTCAACAGCATCAGTTGGTGTAATTGTTTCACCAACGAAGATGTCTTCCATACCTGAGATGGCAATCAAATCACCAGCTTTTGCTTCTTCAATTTCACGACGTTCCAAACCAAAGAAACCGAAAAGTTTAGTAACACGGAAGTTCTTTGTTGTTCCATCAAGTTTTGAAAGGGTAACTTGGTCACCGACTTTTACAGTTCCACGGAAGATACGTCCAATACCGATACGTCCAACGAAATCATTGTAGTCAAGAAGTGACACTTGGAATTGAAGAGGCTCATCTGAGTTATCTACAGGAGCTGGGATGTGGTCAATAATAGTGTCAAAGATTGGAGCCATAGTGTGCTCTTGATCAGCAGGGTTATCTGACAACGATGATGTTCCGTTAATCGCTGAAGCATACACAACTGGGAATTCCAACTGATCATCATCAGCACCAAGCTCGATGAAAAGTTCAAGAACTTCATCAACAACTTCTTCAGGACGAGCTGATGGTTTATCAATCTTGTTAACAACAACGATAGGTGTCAAGTTTTGCTCGAGTGCTTTTTTCAACACAAAACGTGTTTGAGGCATTGTACCTTCGTAGGCATCGACAACAAGGACAACCCCATCAACCATTTTCATGATACGTTCAACTTCTCCACCGAAGTCCGCGTGACCTGGTGTATCCATGATGTTGATACGCGTACCATTATAAGCAACGGCTGTATTTTTGGCAAGGATGGTAATTCCACGTTCTTTTTCAAGATCGTTTGAGTCCATTGCACGCTCATCAAGCTCTTTACGCTCGTCAAGAGTGTGTGATTGTTTCAACAATTCATCAACAAGTGTTGTTTTACCGTGGTCAACGTGGGCAATGATGGCTACGTTACGGATATCTTCTCTAAGTTTAGTCATTTTTTCCTCTTTAATTTTTATTTCAACTTTTAAAGTATACCACATTTTCAACAAAATGGCAGAGCTCAGCTGATTGTAAACGTTTTTCAACAAGAAAAAGGTGCTGTCCACCTATAATTGGTCAGACACACCTTCTGTCATTCATTAGTTATCAATTATAAGTGCAAGGCTAGCAGCTCCAATGATACCAGCATCATTTCCAAGCTCTGCTAATTTCACTTTTGTTGTACGGCGAACTTGTGGGAATGCATAACGTGTAAAGTATCCTTCAACACGGCTACGCAAGAATTCACCAGCTGCCGAAACACCACCACCGATGACAACTGAATCTGGGTTGAGAATATTTGAGATATTTGCTGTTGCAAGTCCTAGGTATTCAGAGACTTTGTCAACGATGCTATCAGCAAACTTGTCGCCTTCGGCAGCGGCAACGAAAATATCTTTACTTGTTACTTGCTCACCATTATCTACAGCAGCTTTAATAGAAGAGTCACCTTCATATCCTTCTGCTAAATGACGTGCCAAACGTACGACACCTGTTGCAGAAGCTACAGTTTCCAAGCATCCTTTGTTTCCGCAAGTACATTCAAATCCTGTTTCAGGCTCAACGATAATGTGGCCAATTTCACCACCAGCACCGCCAACACCATGGATCAAGTTACCATCAGCGATAACGCCGCCACCAACTCCTGTTCCTAATGTCACAAAGACAACATCAGGATTGTTAGCACCAGCACCAACCCAACGTTCACCGAGGGCAGCAACGTTAGCATCATTATCAATTGCAAATGGAATACCGAGTTCTTTTTCGATGACAGATCCAACTTCTTGAGTTTCTGCCCAGTTCAAGTTGAAAGCACCAGTGACCGTTTTATTTTCACGATTAACAGCTCCTGGAGAACCCATACCAATTCCAATGAAATCTTCTGCAGTAAGTCCGTACATTTCCAAACGGTGTTTCAAAGACTCCACGATGTTAGGGACGATGTGACGACCATTTTCAAGCGTATTTGTTTCAATCGCCCATTTTTCTTGGACTTCACCTTCTGAAGTCAAAATACCAAATTTAACAGTTGTTCCACCAAGGTCAATTCCCAAGAGTTTTTTACTCATTTTCTTTCTCCATTTCAATGCGATGTTCACGTCGTAAAATCATTTCAGCAGTAAGATAGTTGTCCTTATCCACCAAACCATTCTGGTAGAGGGCTTCTAACTCAATCTTCATCATTTCGATATCATAAAGCCTTTTCCCTAGGTGAACTACTATGCCAAACTGTTTCAACAACTGTTGAACGTCATATAAAGTTTTCATAGCAATATTTTAGCAAAAAGCTTCTGCCATGACAAGATAGTTTTGAAAACCTTTACAGATTATTGTATACTTCAAAAAAACCTGAGTCATTTAGACTCAGGTTTTTGACAATTCGGGCAAATCCCATGTAAAATCATCTGTTCACGAGTAATGCGAAATCCTGTTTGTGATTCTACCTCTTCCTTGAAAGACGGAATCGGTAAGTCTAAGTCAGTAATGTGACCACATTTTTCACAAACAATGTTTAAGTGGTCATGCCCCATAAAATCATAATAGGTTGTATTATCATTATTAACCTTAATTTCAGAGACAATCCCTTCTTCAACCAACACCTTCAGGTTGTTATAGACCGTCGCTAAACTCATCCCAGGATTGTCAGGGAGTAGGTCATAATATATCACATCTGCACTAGGATGTTGATCAGACATCATCAAATAGCGAATAACAGCTTTACGAGATTCCGTCAACCGAATTCCTTTAGCTTTTAACTGATTTAGGACATCTTCATAAACGCCTAGACTACGTCGATGTACAGACATATCGCCACCCCCCCTTCTTCTAAAAGTATTTTACGTCTATTATACACTTTTAGAGGAACTCTTGACAATCATCTTAACTCAAAAATGCTTATCTCAAGCCTGGCGCTTGTCCAAGCTCAGCAGTCAACATCCAGATTGTCTTATCAATTTCAGATTTAGCTGCAGTGAAGATATCATTTGAAGGAGCATCTCCTTCTTCATCTGTGATATCCAAACCAACTTGGAACAATACTGACAAATATTTGTATGTATCAACCAATAATTGAATTTGATCAGACATTGGTTTATCAAATGTACCAGTAGTTTCAGTCAAGCCTGAATTGGATGAAAATTCTACCAAAGTTGAGTATGGTTCCCCACCAATAGTAATCAAACGCTCACTAATAACATCAAGATGAGCATTCAAACTATCCATCAATTCATCCATTTTTGGATGAAGATAGAGGAAACCAGGACCACGCATATACCAATGAACTTGGTGAACGATCGAAGCTGCTACAGACAAATCAGCAACTGCTTGATTCAAAACTGCTTTAGTTTTTGTATTTGAGGGTGTTTCAGCTTGTTGGTTAACTGTTTCATTGATTGTTTCTTTAATTGAATATACCATATTAATTCTCCTTATTTAGAATTACTATTATTTATATTTTTATTTTAGAATATTTCTAAATAAGATGCAAGCAAAATGTTTTTTCTCACTCTTTTTCGAATAATTAGGTATGTTAAGTATTATTTATTTTTTTCTGGGAGCCTCTTTAGGTTCATTTATCGGACTGATTTGTGATCGTTTCCCTGAGAAGTCGATTATTTTCCCTAGTAGTCACTGTAGTCATTGCAAGCATCAGTTGCGTTTTTTCGAGATGATCCCTATCCTCTCACAACTTTTCTTAAGATCTCGATGTCGATCATGTCAGACTTCTATACCTCTTCGTTACCTCTTTATGGAACTATTTTGTGGAGTAATATGCCTGCTATATTTCTATGACTTTTTGAGTCTTGAAGTAACCTACTTTCTTTACTTCAGCCTTTGTTTATCAATTTTTGATTTGAAGCATAAATCCTATCCGCTTCTGATTTGGATAGTTGGAACACTCCCGCTCCTATTCATGGGAAACCACTATCTCACTTTTACCTTAGGACTCATATTAGCAATTATATCCTATATTAAACGTTTAAACATTGGAGAAGGCGATTTTCTCTACTTAGCTAGTGCCTCACTTATTTTCCCACTTTCAAAAACACTACTAATTATTGAAATTGCCTGCCTATTAGGACTAGCTTACTTCCTTCTACGAAGAAATCTCAAGGAATACATCGCATTTGTTCCATTTCTTTTTCTCGGGATAGTACTCCTTACTTTTTGTTCAATTGTGATAGAAAAAAGCCGATAAACCTCGGCTTTTCTTTATTAGTTCATATTAACACGGTGCCACTCATTAATGACATAACAAAGCATCTCTAATTGTTGCAGTCCTACATTATTAATTTCTGAAGTCTCTTCGTCCGAACCACCTAAATAACGTGTATAAATGGCTATAAGATACGGTGTATCTTCCATCACGATAGCATCAACATTTAAGGCTTCACGGACATAACCTGGTTTCTGATAAATAGTCAATCCTTGATTATATGTTTTATAATAATATTCTGGGAAAGACTCTCCCAAATATTTGAGAATATCTTTATAATCCTCTTGGTGTTTCCAAAGATAATCCAAAACTTGGATATAATAATCCGTTGTTGTCTTATTACCATGCATTTGGATAGTCTTCACTTCACCTTTTGATTTACCGTATTTATCGAGCATACCATAGAATTTTTCCATACCACCAAGGCGTTCTGCCAAAGCGTAGGCTGGTGTATTCTCTGAGTAAACTAGAGAATATTCCTGCATCTCTGGAATAGTCATTGAACCACCAAAAGCAGCAACATAATTATCATGTTCACCCTGATACTCATACTCAGTATTAGTAATATCAAAACGTTCAGTTAAAGAAAGTTTGCCTTTATTAACCTCATCCATGACCAGCATGTTTAGTGGCAATTTATAAGTTGATCCTGCAGTCATTGGCTGAGTATCATTCATAGAGTATTGCTCATTTGTCTTGGTATTTTTATATGAAAAAGCAATTTGGCTAGACTCAATACCTTGGTCAGCCATAAATGCTTCAACTACCTGGCTCAATGTCATGTTAGCATAATCATAATACAATCCATTACCATACATGGTATCTGCATCTGCTTCCATGACTGCTTGTTTAGCTTCGGCTGATTTATTAGTTGGAGTTACCTTTTCCTCTTTTTCTTTGTCTTCTTTTTTAGTGACTTTAGAATTAGAACCGAAGATATTTCCAAGGCTACCGGTGTTACTAGCTTGTTTACCACGTCCTGCTAAAGCAAGCATAGCAATAAATAAAAGAATTACCAAAACACCTAGGAAAGCTAAGATAAGATAAGCTTTTTTATCATCACGAGATGATTTTGATCTAGATTTCTTAGAGCGCTTACTTCTAAGTGCCAAGGTTTCAGTTTTTGCTTCTTTTTCCTTGTGCTCTACTGGTACTACTGTTTCCTCAGTTGCTTTCTGGTCTACTGATTTTTTAGAAGTCTTTTTAGTATCTTCTTTTACTTCTTTTTTGTTGCCTTTCTTGACATCTTTATTAGTGTCTTTTTGAAGGTCTTGTTTTAACGAATCTTTTTTCTTGTCTTTAGTTTTTCGGCGATTGCCACTATACTTTTTGCTTGAATGTTTTTCCTTTTTTTTCATAACAATTATAGTTTAAGCTATAATTCACTAAAAATCAAGGAAATTTTACAATCATATTACAAAAAAATATCCTCTTTTATTGAGGATAATTTCAAATTTATTTAGCTGCTGCATATAGCTCCGCAACTTTATTCCAGTTAATGATTTCAAAGAAAGCTTTGATGTAGTTTGGACGTACGTTACGGTAGTTTAGGTAGTAAGCATGTTCCCAAACATCAAGTGCCAAGATTGGTTTCTTACCGTCTGAGATAGGAGTGTCTTGGTTAGCAGTTGAAACAACTTCAAGCTTACCTTCAGCGTTAACAACAAGCCATGCCCAACCTGAACCAAAACGAGTTGTTGCTGCCGCTGTGAAAGCTTCTTGGAAGGCTTCAAATGAGCCGAAAGCTTCGTTAATAGCAGCTGCTACTTCTGCAGTTGGTTCTTGTTTTTCAGGAGACAAGAGTTCCCAGAAAAGTGCGTGGTTAAGGTGTCCACCACCATTGTTAATAAGTGCTTGACGGATATCTGCTGGAATTTGTTCCACGTCAGCCAAAAGTGCTTCGAGATCTTCACCAATTTCTGGGTGTTTTTCAAGAGCAGCATTAGCATTTGCTACATAAGTTGCGTGGTGTTTGTCGTGGTGAAGAGTCATTGTTTCAGCATCAATGTATGGTTCCAATGCATCGTAAGCGTAAGGAAGGTCTGGAAGGATAATTGCCATAGTAAAGGTCCTCTTTTCATTTTTTCTTCATTTTACCGTAAAGTGGTAGAGCTTTCAAAAATTTTGCTTACAAAATCAAAGAAGACTCTAAATCTCTAGCGGTTTGATACGATTTTTAGAAGTGCTAAATCAAACAAGTAATCTTTATCTAAAGTTCCTGTTTTTATCTGGTAATCTGTCTCTACTAAAATCTTAATCGTCATTTTTAAGAATGCTACTGACAAAGGACGGCTATCTCTCAGTGCAAAACGAACCTGAAATTGGTTAACTTTACGCCCTAAATAATCTGACAGACTTGAAACAATTTGCTGCTCACTTTTTCCTTGAGCAGATAAGAGTTTAACCTGTAAATAGGTACGAAATTGTCCCAACATCACAGCAATCAACTTAATCTCATCTTCACCCTGAAGCCGTAAATCATGAACCAATTCACGAACACTCTGAATCTGACCTCGCAAAAGTAGTTGCGTCATATCAAAAATATTATCTTGCAAACTTTTCGGAATGGCTTCAGCAATATCTTGCGATGAGATATTTCCTTCCGTTTTATATCCCTTTAGAAAAGCTAAGTTTTTTTGAACATCTGAAAAGTCAAAATTTGACTTAATCAAAAGTTCCTCAAAGACTCCTGTATCAAATGTAAGCCCCTCTTGATGCGCCTGCTTTTGAAAATAGGTTCTAAGTTCTGCATCTTTTAAGGGACTGGCTTCAAGCACCATGGCATCACGCTTGAGAAGTTTGACTAAACGACGCTTTCCATCTAGCTTTCCTGCAGACATCAAGACAAGACGTGTTGTTTCAACAGGAGACTCAAGATAATTTTCAAGGCGCTTCAACTCTTTCTCATCCAGATATGATTTTTTAGCAGTAGTCATATCTGCGAAATGATCAAAAATAACCACCTTCTCATCTGCAAAAAAAGGCATGCTTTCTATATCGAGCTCAGCATCTTGATAATCAGTCTCAGACATATCAAAATAAGAATAGGTTAAGTCACTCGGATCAAAACCAATTTGTTTTAAAAATTTTTCTTTAGCTTGACTATACTGCCCTAAATCCTCGCCCGCTAAGACCGTTATCATGGGGAGCTTTTCTTTGGACAGCTTTTCAATCGTTTCCATAGCAATCATGGTTTTATTATAACAGAATTTTCACCATAACAAAAAGCCCACCACCAAAGTGATGAACTTTACTTTACTTTATTAACCAGAGTTACGAAGACCTGTTGCAATACCATTGATGGTAATGTGAATAAGGCTAATTTCGTCATCGGTCAAATCATTGTTACGAAGACGTTTAATCAATTCAATTTGGATGTAATTCAAGACATTGAAGTATGGCAAACGGAAGTCCAAACTTGCTTTAAGCGATGGACTCTCATCAAGGAAGCCATCATGTTTTTCAATGGCAAGAATAACATCCTTAGTCATCTGCCACTCATCCAAAATAATATTGAAGACACTGCGTACTTCTTCACTCTCTGCCAATTGTGCATAGTGGAAGGCGATATTCATGTCTGATTTTGAAAGCACCATGTCCACGTTTGACAAAAGTGAACGGAAGAATGGCCATGTTTCAAACATATGTTGAAGTTTCTCGAGGTTGCCTTCTTCAGCTTGGATAAAGCGATTAAAGGCAGAACCCACACCATACCAACCTGGGAACATGATACGATTTTGTGACCATGAGAATACCCAAGGAATCGCACGAAGACCAGAAATCTCAGTAATTGTCTTACGAGCCGCTGGACGAGAACCGATATTCAAACTTGAGACTTCTTTAATAGGGCTTGCTTCAAAGAAGTAATCATAGAAATGTTCGTTTCCAAAGACAAGATCACGATAGATAACATTAGAATCATGAACAATACCGTCCATAATTTCACGGAAATCAACCAATTCATCTGGGTCGGCAATTTGACGTGTTACCATACGGTCAAGGGCAGCTGAAACAAGCATTTCAAGATTGTAGTAGGCAGCATCCTTATTACCATATTTATTACCGATAACTTCACCTTGCTCAGTCAAACGGATACGGTCCTTAATGGTACCAAATGGTTGAGACGTAATAGCATCGTATGATGGGCCACCACCACGACCGACAGTACCACCACGGCCATGGAAGAAGGTAATCTTAATGCCACGCTCTTCACCAATCTTAGTCAACTCATTTTGAGCTTTGTAAAGCGTCCAACCTGAAGACAAGTAACCACCATCTTTGTTAGAGTCTGAGTAACCCAACATGATTTCTTGGTAGTTGTTACTATTCTTGATCCAACGTTTAACGATATCATAACCAAGATATTGTTTCATGATATCATTAGAGTTTTCCAAGTCTTCGATAGTTTCAAAAAGTGGAACAATTTGGACACGCGCACGTTCAGTATCAACCAAACCAACTTCTTTAAGAAGGATAGCCAACTCAAACATATCAGAAACGCTCTCAGTGTGAGAAATGATATGTTGTTTGATGACATCTTCACCGATATAGTCTTTCAAGAGACGAGCAGTGCGGAATATTGCCAATTCTTTTTCAAGTGTTTCAGACTTAGGCACATTAGTTGATGACAAGGTACGAGGATCTTCTTGCAATTCTTTAAGAAGAACAGCAACCTTTTCAACCTCTGTTAATTCACTATAGTTATCAACAATATTTGCAGATTTAAGCAACTCTGCTACACATGCTTCATGAACACTTGAATCTTGACGCATATCGATTGTAGCAAGATAGAAACCAAAGACTTCTACAGCTTGAAGAAGCTCTTCGAAATCACCTGAAATCAAGACAGCATCGTCGTTTTCAAGAAGTGAATTTTTGATTGCCAAAAGATCATCATGGAAGGCATCTGCTGTTTCGTAGAATTCTGTTGTTTGTTGTGAGACAACTTGAAGACTTTGGCTGAGACGTTGTTGCACGTAATCAGCTACTACTTCACCTGTTGAAGCTGAACCCAGACGAACATTTTCAGAAAGACGTTGAGCAACTCTTTCCTTACTGAAGTTTCCTTCTTTAAAGAAAAGAAGGGTTTGAATCAACTTAGACTGGATGTAACTGAAAGCACGACGGTAAGGTTCATTTTCACGATAAACAGATGTATCTGGAGAATGTTTCGCCATCTCTGCTACTGTATCTGAAACCTCAGTCAAGCGTGATGAGAGGGAGAATGAACGGTAAAGATTATCAACTTTTTCGATATAGTAGTTGAGGATAACTTCACTTTGCAATGTTGCAGAAAGTTTAAGAGTTTCTGCTGTTACAAATGGGTTCCCGTCACGGTCACCACCAATCCACATACCCATAGTAATAGGTGTTGGATTGTCAAGTTCAATACCTTTTTCAACCGCTAAACGTTTGAATTCATGTGATAGGTTCGTAATCGCCTTAATCAATGAGGAGTTGTAATACTCCATAACGTTAGTGATTTCGTTTTTAACCTTAAGTTTTTTCTCACGAATGATATCTGTTTGCATCATAATTTCTACATAACGACGCAAATCCGCATACCATTTATCCTTGTTAATAAGACCAGCCTTAACGTCACGATGCTTACGGAGAAGTTCGTGAATGTGGTTAGTCAATTCAAGCATAGTTTTACGTTGAACCTGAGTTGGGTGTGCTGTCAAAACTGGCACGACATTGACATGTTCAAGAATGTCACGTGCATTATCACTTTCAGCGACAACATCAAAGGTTTCAGACAACTTACCTAGATAAGATTCATCAATATTGTTCTTGTGGTTGACTTCATAAGCCAAATCCACGTCCTCAGAGATATTAATCAAGAGAGGTAACAAAGAGAAATAACGTGATGCAACGACCATATCGTCATTTGTCATTTCTGAAATGACTTGTGTTAGAGCCACATAGTCACCTTCATCATAAAGTTCAACCAAATGTTGGATTGTTGTGAGACCTTGCTCTCCAGCCATGCCTCGTGTTGCATCATCCAACAATTCTTTCAAGATACCAACTTCTTCAGAGATGATTTCCTGGTTGTTACTGCTTTCCAATTTGTTAAAAGCCAAACCGTATTCTCCTTACTTTATGTAGTACCCTTTTATCATATCACTTTTAAAACAAAAGTAAACTATTTTCCTTTAAATCGTCAGTTATTTTGCAATTTTCCGACTTTTTCAAACAATTTTTTAAGTCTATTTCCGAACTTTATTAAAAAAAGACTCTGAAACAGAGTTCAGAATCTTAATTATACTTTTCTTGATAGAATTTGATTTCATCGCCATCTTCAACCTTAAGTTGGTTGGCTGCTTTTTCACCAAGTTTCCCATTAACATCAAACATCCAATAGATGCCCTTATCTTTATCTTGAGAAATACCATCAATCTCAGTGATGAAGCCATCATTTTCTTGAACAGGATATACCTCTTCCAAGACATCAAGCACTGTATCCCCTTTTTGGATTTCTACTGATTTTTTCTTACTTTCCTTTTCCGTTTTCAAAATCAAAGTCACCTGACCTTGAACCTTAGACTGATGATTGTTTGTGCTACTAGTAAGTTTAGCTGCCTCATTTTTTCCACAGGCTGCTAGGGTAACAAGTGATAAGGCAAGAAAGAGATAAGTTAATAATTTTTTCATTTCAAAAACCTCCTAAAAATAGACTGGATGAATGGATAAAATAGAAGCGTCGATACTGCATGATAGGTGTCGTAAAGTAGACCAGAAATAACAAAGGTAATCCCACTTTTAAATAGAAGACCATACCCATAATCAAGGAGAACCCCATAGAAAAAGGACAAAAAAGTTACCAAAGCAATCTGCCAGACAAGTGATAACCTAGGTGCAATCAAACTCCAAAGAGCCATTAAGACGCCGAAGGCCAGAATCTGATTAAAGACCCAGGGACCAAAACCAAAGATGAATCCTGAGATGGCCATGGTTAAAGCCATAATCAATAGACCATCTACCAAACCCAAATAAAGAACAGCCACAAAAAACATAGCTGTAATAGGCTGAATATTTGGCAATCCTATAAATGCTGACCGTAATCCTACTGCCAGAGCTGACAGAATAGCTATCCGAGCCATTCGTTGAATCGTTAGTTTCATATATCTATTATGCCAGAAATAAAGAAATATGACTAGTTTTTAAAAATAAAAACTAAAGATTTCTTGAAATACAGAGTGAGATCATACAAATTGTAGAAAATAATGTTCCTTGTTGCCTCTCCCAAATATCAAACAGTTTGAGCAGGCTGAATATTTGATATAAAAAGTGTACTCTCATTCACTATCCTCTGTCATCTTGATAACACTAAATAATTAAGTTATGTTAATTATAAAAGTTAACTTGACTTAATTATTATTTTAAAGTATATTAAACTTAAGGAGGCAACTAATGATCCAAATCGAAAATATTAATGTGTCTTACCAACAGACATTGGCTCTAGATAATATCACCTTAAACCTAGACGGACCAAGTATCACCGGAATTATTGGTCCTAATGGTGCTGGCAAATCAACCCTAATTAAAGCACTTATTGGTATTATCCCTCACTCCGGGCAATTCCTATTCAATAAACAGCCTATTCGTCAGCAATTAAATCGTCTTTCCTATGTTGCACAAAAGGCGGAAATTGATTTTAACTTTCCAATTACTGTCAAAGAGTGCGTCTCTCTAGGCCTCTATTCCAAAACCAAGTTCTTTAAACGTCTAACTAAAAGAGATTGGTCTAAGGTCACAAAAGCTTTAGCTCTACTCGGTTTAAATGATCTGGCCCATCGCCAGATAAGCCAATTATCAGGGGGCCAATTTCAACGGGTTCTGATTGCTCGTTGTCTTGTACAAGAGGCAGATGTCCTCCTATTAGATGAGCCCTTCGTTGGGATCGATTCTGTTAGTGAAGATATTATCATGAACACCTTGAGGGAACTTAAGAAACAAGGAAAGCTTATTCTCATTGTTCACCATGATTTGAGTAAGGTCCCTCATTATTTTGACCAAGTCATCCTCCTCAATCGTAAATTGATTGCTAGCGGGCCTACTAATCTTATTTTTAATGAGGATAATCTCCGTAAAACCTACGGTAACAGTTTATTTTATAAAGGAGATGCAAATGTTTTCTGAATTTATTGATGGTTTGCTAAATTTCCACTTCTTGCAGAACGCCCTTATAACGGCTTTAGTTATTGGAATTGTCGGGGGGGCTGTTGGTTGTTTTATTATTCTAAGAGGTATGTCACTAATGGGTGATGCGATTTCACATGCGGTTTTACCTGGCGTAGCCATTTCCTTTATCTTAGGTATCAATTTTTTCATAGGAGCCATCGTCTTCGGTCTTTTAGCTTCTACAATAATTACCTATATCAAAAGCAATTCCATTATTAAGAGTGACACAGCAATCGGTATTACCTTTTCAAGCTTTCTAGCTCTTGGCATTATTCTCATAGGTGTCGCAAATAGTTCCACAGATCTCTTTCATATTCTCTTTGGAAATATTCTAGCTGTACAAGACTTGGATATGTGGATAACGATTGCCGTTGCCCTTCTCGTACTAACAACAATAAAAATTTTCTTTCGTCCTCTACTCCTGACATCCTTTGATCCAATCTTAGCTAAGTCTATTGGAGTTAGAGTCACCTTCTACCATTACTTACTTATGGTTATTCTCACCTTGGTTGCTGTGACTGCTATGCAAAGTGTTGGCACTATTCTTATTGTGGCTCTTTTAATCACACCGGCTGCTACCGCCTACTTATATGCTAATAGTCTTAAAACCATGATTCTCCTCTCATCAGTTTTTGGGGCCCTAGCCTCTGTTCTAGGTCTTTTTATAGGCTATAGTTTTAACATTGCGGCCGGTTCAAGCATTGTGTTAACATCTGCCCTTCTCTTTCTCATCAGCTTTTTCATCGTCCCTAAACAGAGTGGCATGAATAAGACTTATCAACAATAAAATAAAAGGATGAAAATAATATGAAAAAAATACTATCTATGAAAAAAATACTATCAACAATGGCACTATTACTTTTAGCGGTAGTTGCTTTAGCAGCGTGTAATAATAAACAAGACAGTAGCAAAGATAAATTACGAGTTGTTACGACTAATTCCATTATTGCCGATATCACCAAAAATATTGCTGGAGATAAAATCACTCTCCACAGTATTGTCCCGGTTGGTAAGGACCCTCACGAATATGAACCTCTTCCTGATGATGTAAAGAAGACGTCACAAGCTGACTTGATTTTTTATAACGGTATCAATTTAGAAACTGGTGGGAATGCCTGGTTTACTAAGTTGGTCAAGAATGCCCATAAGACAGAAAACAAAGATTATTTTGCAGTTAGTGATGGTGTTGAGGTGATTTACCTTGAAGGTCAGTCAGAAAAAGGTAAGGAGGATCCCCACGCTTGGCTTAATCTGGAAAATGGGATTATTTATGCACAAAATATTGCTAAGCAACTCATCGCTAAGGACCCAAAAAACAAGACCTATTACGAAAAGAATCTAAAAACCTATACTAACAAGCTTAGTAAACTGGACCAAGAAGCTAAAGAGACCTTTAACAACATTCCCGATGAAAAAAAACTAATTGTCACTAGTGAAGGATGTTTCAAATACTTCTCTAAAGCCTATGGAGTACCATCTGCCTACATCTGGGAAATCAATACTGAAGAAGAAGGTACACCGGACCAAATCAAAACGCTTGTGGAAAAACTCCGTCAAACCAAGGTACCAGCACTCTTTGTCGAATCTAGTGTCGATGACCGCCCTATGAAAACAGTCGCTAAGGATACCAATATTCCTATTTATGCAAAAATCTTTACAGATTCTATTGCCAAAAAAGGGCAAAACGGCGATAGCTACTACAACATGATGAAATATAATCTGGATAAAATCGCCCAGGGTTTGAATCAGTAAAAATCTTGTCTGAGATACGTTCTGTATTCTTCTGAAAAATCTGTTATACTAAGGTGAGACTATTTTTAAAGGAAAAAACATGACACCTAATAAAGAAGACTACCTCAAATGTATCTATGAGATTGGTACTGAAGAAGGTAAAATCACTAATAAGGAAATCGCAAACCGCATGGAGGTGTCTCCACCTGCTGTGACGGAAATGATTAAGAAATTGATTTCAGAAGACCTTATCGTCAAAGATAAACACAAGGGCTACCTCCTAACGGAAACAGGTACAATCAACGTTGCTGAACTCTATCGTAAACATCGCCTCATCGAAGTCTTTTTGGTGGACCACTTGCAATATTCTTGCGATCAAATTCATCAAGAGGCTGAAATCTTAGAGCATACTGTCTCTGATCACTTCATCGATGCTCTTGACCGCCTACTCAACTATCCTCAAACCTGTCCACACGGCGGGCAAATTCCCAAATCAGGTCAACTCATAGAAGAATTTTATAACCAGACTTTTACACAAGGTCTTGCTCCTGGAAATTATGTCCTTCGTCGAGTTCAAGATCAACATGATCTACTCCATTATTTGGAGACTGTCGGTCTTAAAATTGGAACACCTTTTACCTTGGAAGGCTTTGACCCTTTCACACAACTCTACCGACTACATATTGATGGAAAGGACGTCCAAATACCAGAAGCTATTGCTAGCAATCTTTATATTGAATCAAACTAAAAAAGCGAGGCTGATGAACACACTTAGATGTGTCATCAGTCTCACTTTTTTTTACATTTGTTTCAAGCGTTCCACCCGTTCTGAAATTGGTGGATGAGTATAAAAGAGCTTCTGCAAACCAGATTCCTTTTTAGGATCATTGATATAGAGGGCTGCACTAGCATCATCCACGTGATGTTGCATTGGCGCACTATTATCAAGTTTGAGCAGAGCATTAATCATACCTTGTGGGTTACGTGTCAATTCGACGCTAGAAGCATCAGCTAGAAATTCACGTTGGCGTGAAATAGCCAACTGAACCAAGGTAGCCGCCAAAGGCGCCAGGATAATGGCAATCAAAGAAATAATGAGAAGAATAATTTCCAAACCGCTACTTCCATTACGGTCATCATCATTTCTACGACGGCCTCCACCCCAGAACATCATATTACGAGCCATCCCAGCTAGCATGGTAATGGCAGATGCTAAGGCAACTGCTATGGTAGAGATTCGGATATCGTAGTTGCGAATATGACTCACTTCATGTCCGATAACCCCTTCAAGCTCCTCACGATTCATAACTGCAAGAAGACCGGTTGTAGCAGCTACTGCAGCATTCTTAGGGCTTGATCCAGTCGCAAAAGCATTCATAGAAGGATCATTGACAATAAAGACACGTGGCATTGGGATTTGTGCTACCATAGCCATATCCTCAACCACATGATAAAGGTTTGGAGCGGTTTGTTCATCAACCTCTCGTGCACCATTCATAGCCATAACGACATTGGTTGATTGGAAAATCATGGTAACGGCATAGATAAAACCGATAACTAGAGCAAGAATCAAACCACCGAAGCCTGAACCTAACCAAAGATAGCCGACACCATAACCAACAAGGCCCAACAAGAGGAAAAAGACCAGGAGCAAAAGCCAAGTCTTTCTCTTATTTCGAGCAATCTGATCAAATAACATATTAGTTACCTAGTCCACTGAAATCAACCTTAGGAACAGCTTTTTCTTCTTCTGGTGTTTCAAGGAATTCAGCAGCCTTAAAGCCAAACATCTTAGCAATAACATTGCTTGGGAATGTTTCCAATTTCACATTGTAGTTACTTGTCACACTGTTATAAAGTTGACGTGAATAGGCAATTTTATTTTCAGTGTTCGTCAACTCTTCTTGAAGCTGGCTAAAGTTGGCACTAGCCTTAAGATCAGGGTAACTTTCAGCTACCGCAAAGATGCCAGAAACCTGACGAGTCAATTCATCACTGGCACGCATAGCTGCTGCAGGAGAAGTCGCAGCTGCTACTTGATTACGAAGTTCTGCTACTTTTTCAAGCGTTGAACCTTCATATTTAGCGTAACCTTTAACCGTTTCAATCAAGTTAGGAAGGAGATCATTACGACGTTTCAATTGAACATCAATTTGACTCCATGCCTCCTTGGTTTGCATACGGCTTTTAACCAAGCCGTTATAACTTGCAATAACAAAAATCACAAGAACAACAATAATGGCAATAATAATCCAAATCATATTTTAATCCTTTCTTATACCTAAAAAGAGTCATTACGACTTCCCTTTCAAGTATCTTTGATAGTCTCAGTATATCAAATTTTCAGATAAAAGTGGTAAAATGTGAGTCGTTTTGCAAAAAAATTGGACAAGATGTCCAGCTTTTTTATTACTCTTTAGTCGTGTGTCGTTTACCTTGGGCTATGGCATCTGCTTCTGTCATAGTGACGACATTTGCTTTGTTGGTATTGCTAGGCATACTGTTAATGTCATACCAATAAACATCTGCTGTTCCATGACGCGCCACATAAACTGTTCGACTTTCTTCTTGTGCAGGTTGCACAGGCTCTAGCTCAGAACTTGGTTGTTCAGTCACCTGTGAACTCTCAGAACTAGGCTCAGATGGTGCTTCAGTAAATTCAGTAACCGTATTTGTCGCTGTCCCATCTGCATAATTGATTTCTGCATTTGGTGATTGGTTATCCAAGATAACATGCGTAACTCCCTGACTGTCAAGAGTCTCCTTATCTCCACCAAGTTTAATTTCTAAGAGACTTCCAGAACTATCAATACCGACATACTGAAGTTCTACTTGACGAGGCAACAACTCATCTCCACTGTAGATAGCTGTTACCTTATAGTCTAACCAATAGTTAGGATGGAGTGCTAGCCAGTTATCCAAGCGATTCTCATAATAAAGCATCCCTGACTGATTTCCTTCGTCGGTTCCTTTATAATTTCCAGAATTCAACCAGGCAGTCATAGGTACTAAATTCTTGCCCTCGTCATTGACACCAGAAAACTGATAACCAATCAAATGCCCTCGATTCATTAGCCAAGATTTTGATTTACCATCACCATAATAAAACTTATAGTTATGCCATCCTACAGGATCATATTTTATTTTACCGGGACGCTTATTCTTCGGCTCGTCCTTATCTTGTAACTGTATATGAGCACTGTGGGCACGTCCTAGCTGGTCCTTCTCCTCCATGACAAACTGCTTTTGACTATTAAAAGCCAAGATACCATTGTTCTCATCCGCTTGAACCACTTGAGAACTCACAGCCAAAGATTGTTTGCTAGTATCAACTGAAAATCCAAATCCTAAAGTAAATACTGAAATAAGAAGAGCAAATAAACAAATCCTACTATTTCTTTTTTCTTTCATCATCTTAACTCCTTAATTTTTCTTATCACTTTAATTATACAGGATCAAATCAAAGTAGATGAATAAAAATAAAGAATAATGATATTAGGTATCTTAGAGCTTTCTTAAAACAAAAAAACACCCATTTGACTGGATGTTTCTTATCTTTTATTTACCTGCTTTCTTACCTTGTTTAGTAAGATAAATTGTAGAAATACTTAGTGCAGCAGCAACTCCGACAAGAAAGAGAACCGTAGAGGTCTGAGATTTTCCTTTTTCTTTCGAAGTGCTAGCTTGGCTTTCTGAACTCTTGGCCACCTGTTTTGCTTCAGTTGCTTTATCAATTCGGGCGACATTCTTAGGTGTGTCATCCTTCTTGCTTTCCGCCAATTCTGACAAATCACTGCTAATCTCTTTGGCAACACCTTCAGAGCTTGTAAGTGATGCCGCTTCTGAAGCTAATGTTTCAGAGGCCATAACCGCCATAACTTTACTTGCAATCACATCCACAGACTTCTCATTCAAAAGAGAATTAAAGCGAATAGCTTCTGAGGCGAGCTGACTGCTTGTTACAGGGGTTTTTAGGTCATTGTTATAAGCGACCTGACTATTTGGCGAGATGCTGACAACTTCAGATGTACGTGCTATTGTTGGAGATTCAGAAACTTTGACATCGACCTGACTTGTTGAACCCTTTTCAATAACTTCTGAAGAAACCTCTTTAATCGGATCCTTTTGTGTACTTTCTGAAGTTGGAGATTTCTCTGGGCTGTCAGAAGTAATTGCTACGTCAACCTGACTAGTAGATGAAGCTACTGAAGTTTCCTCATTCTTTGGTGACTCAGAGGCTGGAGCGGTTGAGCTTGCTTCACTCTTTGGTGTTTCTGATGCTGAAGTTTCGGAAGCCACTTCACTTGTTGAGGATTCAGAAACTGGAGTGCTTGAACTTTCCTCACTCTTTGGTGTTTCTGATGTTGAAGTCTCAGAAACTACTTCACTAGTTGATGCTTCGGAAACTGGAGTGCTTGAACCTGCCTCACTCTTTGGTGTTTCTGAAACTGAAGACTCTGAGATCACTTCACTGTTAGAAGTCTCGGAAACTGGGGCGCTTGAGCTTTCCTCACTCTTTGGTGTTTCTGAAACTGATGTCTCGGAAATTACCTCACTGTTAGATACTTCGGAAACTGGAGTGCTTGAACTTGCCTCACTCTTTGGTGTTTCTGATGCTGATGTCTCGGAAATTACTTCACTAGTTGATGCTTCGGAAACCGGAGTGCTTGAACTTGCCTCACTATTTGGTGTTTCTGATGCTGAAGTTTCAGAAACTACTTCACTAGTTGATGTCTCAGAAACTGGAGTGCTTGAACCTGCCTCACTCTTTGGTGACTCGGAAACTGAAGTCTCTGAGACTGGATTATTGACAGGTTTTGGTTCAGGTTTTGTTGGAGAAACCGTTGAGACAGCTCCAACAATCGTCGCCTTATTGTCAATCGTATTATTGGATAAACGGATTTCGCCATTACCATTGTCACCCATCTCAAAGTTTTTGGTAATCACTGGATCAGCCAAGGTATTCAATAGTTTATTATCGTAGACATCGACATTCTTGATTGTTCCACGAACTTGTTGGAAATCAATGGCACCACGATGGAGCTTATAGAGGTCATTAGTTGTCCCTGAACGTAGAATGGTATTGTCATGAATCTTAATTCCAGAATCATTGAGGTCAAAATTGTGACCTGCAAAGACAGTGTTTACACGGATACCTGCTCCAGCAAAGACGTCCTTGATAAGGTTTCCTGAAATTTCATGCCCCTTACCACCAAAAATACCGATACCAGCCGCACGCCAACCTGATTCAATGGTGTTGTTGAGGAATTTATTATTTTCCTCAGCCGCGGCATTTGTCCCATCTGAAATACTTGACCAGATAGCTAAACCATCATCACCATTCCCACGGATATTAGAATTTTTAACTGTCGAATTCTTGGTCCCTTGAGCAAAGTTAATACCATCAGCCAAGTTATTACGGATACGAGCATTTTCAACGACAAGACCATCCGTATACTTCATATTACCCGTCTGGTCGTAGTCTCCAATCCACATACCGACTTCAAAATGCTGAACCCAGATGTCGTGAATTTTCGAATCCTTACCAAGTGTTCCCGAAATAGCCTTGTACTGTGCATCCTCGTTATAACGAGACGTTAAGTTGGAATCCATGTAAAGATTGCTCAACTCAATGCCATTACTATTATGACCGAAGACAATACCACCACCATAGCGTTTGTCACTTGTAAAGTGTAGTTGCGTATGCCAAACACCGGCACCTGAGATTTTTAGATTATCAGCTTCGATATTAACTTGTTTATCAAAATTGAAACGTCCTTCTGGAATATAGACAGATTTTCCGCTGGCTTTAGCTTCTTCCACAGCCGCAAGTAGGGCAGCAGTGTCATCACTATCATCATTGGCAGATGCACCCTTATCCACGATACTGATACTATTTTCACCTTGGGCAACAGGCGCTGGAGCCTGTTCAAGCTCAATAAAGTCAATACCGTAAGGGACATTGTCATCTTTCTTCTTAACTAGAGAAATCCTATCTCCAGATTTCAATTGGATATCCTTGAGGAGAAGACGTGTCTCATCAAAACGAAAACGTGCACTTGAACCATCAATGGCTTGATCATACTCATGGTCCCCTTTAAGGTACTGCCATGCTGAGTGAGATGACAAATCAAGATTACCAACGCTTGAACCATTGACCTGCACATCCAACTGACCTGATGCACCATCAGGTATTGTATAACGCACATTCAAAGCATTGGCTGGCTCAGTGACATTGAAAGTAACTGCCGCATCCTTTTTAGGAAGTTCAACATAAGTTTGGTTAGTCGCTTCCACAGCCGTAGATTCCATGTCCGTTGACTGCTGGATTGTAGCACCATTTTCAACACTTGCATTTTCTGCCTCATGAGTCGTATAAGGCATTTTTGCACCGTAACCATCTGTGCTGTACTCCTTGACTTGACCTTGGTCCTCAGTCGCATTGGTTAAGACATTTGCTGAAATTTCTTGAGTTTGAGGGTTGCTTGTCTCAACCAATCGATCAATGGTCGGAGTCTGTTCAGCTGCTTGAACAGTGGTAACCTGTGGCTGAGCTGGCATAATATTGGCAGGCTGTGACGCTTGTACTGGCTCAACTGATGCTGGTTCGGAAGTCGCCAATTGTGCCGTTGAGGCTGTTTGAGGTGTCTGTGCCTGATTTGAGGCATCAGTCAAATCACTAATCGATTGTGCCTCATCAGCCTGAGCTGCTTGCCCATTGGCAAGAGCCATAAAGCCAATCAAGGCTGACGCTGCCCCAATAGAATATTTACGGATGCTGTACTTTGGTTTCGTTTTTCTTTCTTTAAACAAGTCTATTCTCCTGATACTTTTTTCACAATCTCTCTATTTTAGGACCAAGCCGTCCTTTGAAAGAAAATAAAGTTTCCCTCATATTAAAGATTGTTAATAATGCTGTTGTTTTTCTTATTAAAAACAAACCAAAGTAAATTATAAGGGATGAAAAAGTAAAAAAAAAGGCTAGGCTATCCATTTTAACAAGGCCTTAACAAAATTGTCATATTAGAAAGTTCAGTCATTCATCTCTAAATTATAGTCTAAAAATGTCGCACAAAAAGGTGATTTCTTTCACGTGTAAGAAAGAAAAAACTATGAATTTCCATAAAGGCTTATTTAGCAAGAGTTATCAGCCAAAACAATCAAAATGTTTTAAATCTGTTTTCTCAGATTTCTGTCAAACGTTTGACAGTCTTTTTTAATTTTACGCTTCAAAGTATTATTTTCCGAATGTTTTAGTATTACAAATGTTAAACACCCAAAAATAAAAAAAGAGACAATAATCTGTCTCTGATTTTTCAAAAAAATAACTAACCTAACTAGATTTTACGATAACAATCCCTCTAATTCTTCAAGCGACAGACCAGTCACATCTGATACCACTTCTAGAGATAAGCCTTTTGAGAGCATCTTATGAATCAACTCTAAACGCTCCTCATGACGACCTCGTTCCAACCCTTGTTTAAGTCCACGCTCTAGTCCCTGCTCTAACCCTTTCTCTATGCCTTCTTCACGCGCTTCATCAATTGCTGTTTCCATGGTCATGTCATAATTTTCTTGAATACGTATGCGTTCATCAATCATCGCCTTTTCCTCCTGTGTCCAGCTGGATGAATCCAGTAATGAATCGGCATGCGTGACCGCTCGGCTAGGTGCCTTAGAAAATGGGAGATTTCCAAAGAACTCTAGCCACTGCCGCCCTTCATCCCTGATATGCTTATCTTTATTATACTTATCCAACTCTAAAAAGGCAATCTGAAGAAGGTTCTGCTGTTTCCCATCCTTATAGAAAGAATGCAGAGGCTTGCCCGTCCGACTATTGGCCATCCAATAAGTATTAATCGGGGACTCCTCATCTGGCAACAAGGTCTTCTCCAAGATAGCAATACCATAGACCGGCTCCATCTGCTCATACATCTTATGCGTCTGCCCTTGTTGGCGTAATTGTTGCACATTTTCTACCAGCTGGTTAGCCAAATAATAATGAAAACGATTGAGAAAATAATGCTGCTTACGTACCTGAATCTCAATGATAACCTCGGTTCCATCATTCAACTTGGCTCGAACATCCACCGAGGTTGAAAAGAGCTCATCCTCATCAAAGTCTTTTTTATGAAGCTGTGTCCCCTCCAAAATCTGAGCATCCACAACATCCAAATCCAAAATATCTCGAATAAATGCCACCGTCACTTCAGGCAGGCTGAAAATCTTCTTAGCCATAATATCCAAGGTCGGTGAGACATGCTTATGTCTTTTTTCCATCTACTTCTCCTTAAGAAAAAATAGGGGGTTGGTACCTCTACTTCTATTATTCGGAAAAAGTAAATGAAAGCTTGCAACTACCCCTTAAATGCTTCCACAAAAGCCTTGAGTTCTTCGTCTGCTTCTGGTGTCGTTCCATGAAGCTGGCCAAGCATGTCGAGAAGGGAGGCTGTCTGACTTTCAATCGTCGCATTAGTCTGATTAATCTTAGCCACGATCTCTGTCAGTGGCTCCACTTCCTCTTCCTCAAAGGTATCCACATAACGAGGAATATTAAGGTTGTAGTCATTTTCCACAATCTCTTCAAAGCTAGCCAGATGAGCGAACTTGTCCATATCCTCACGGCTCTTATAGGCATTGAGAATCTTCTCAATATGGGCATCTGTCATGATATTCTGGTTCTTCCCCTTATCAAACTCCTTAGAGGCATCGATAAAGTAAACATCACGATTGGTGCGGTTCTTTTTCAGAACGATAACCGTCGTCGGAATACTTGTGTTAAAGAAGATATTAGCAGGCAGACCAATAACCGTATCAATAGCACCTTCTTCTAACAAAGCCTTACGAATAGTCCCTTCAGCATTACCACGGAAGAGCACCCCATGAGGTAGGACGATAGCCATAACACCATTGTCTTGTTTCAAGTGATAGTAACCATGCAAGAGGAAGGCAAAATCAGCCTTAGACTTAGGTGCTAGTTTCCCAAATGGTGAGAATCGGGGGTCATCCAAGAAACCTGAGCTGGCAGACCACTTAGCTGAATAAGGTGGGTTCATGAGAACACCGTCAAAGTTAGTTGGCTCTTGAGTTGGCCAATCCTCATCCAAGGTATCAGCGTTGTGCAAAAACTGATTTTCAATCGGCACACCATGCAGAATCATGTTCATACGTGCCAGGTTATAAGTTGAGGTATTCAACTCTTGACCAAAGTAAACCACCGTCTGTGGCTGACGTGAATAACGTTTGGCATTAAGCAAGAGCGAGCCTGACCCCATAGTGGCATCATAAAGGGTAAAGCCTTGCTTATCCTCACGTCCTAAAAAGGCAATCTGAGTCATGAGCTTGGCAACAGGTTGCGGTGTATAGAACTCACCAGCTTTTTTACCTGAATCCGTCGCAAACTGACCAATCAAGTACTCGTAAGCATCACCAAGCATATCACCAGCATGACCTGCCACATCTAGGACAGCCAACTCTTTCATCACAGCCGCAACCGTCTGATTTTGCTTTTGAGGAGTCGCCCCAAGTTTCTTAGAGTAGAGGTCGATATCTTCAAAAAGATTTTCATAAAGCTCGTCACTCTGCTCAATATCACGGAAGCCCTGAGCCAAGTCCTCTAGCTGGAAGCTTCCATCATTCACTCGCTCAACCAAGGCCGTAAAGGTCAAGTCAGGATGAATGGCATAGCTCATCTCATCAGTGATGACCGCCAAAAGGTCCTCGTGAGTTTCCTCGTCCTCGTAGTATTTACGATAGACTGCCAGTGCCTCTTCCAAGCTTTCTGTCTCCTCCACCATGGTCTCTGCCACGAAAAAGAGCATCTTGTCCGACAAATACTTGTAAAAGACCATACCCAAGAGATAAGACTTGTAGTCGTTAGCATCCATCTTAGAGCGGAGCACATCCGCTGAGTTCCACAGGGCTTGATAAAGCGACTGAGAGGTTTGTGTTGTTCCTGACATAATGTTTCTTTCTATGTTTTTTTGAATGTTATCCTATTAGTTCTAATAGCCAATCACGCTTGTTTCCACTTCCTTGATGACCTCATCAGAAATCTTAGAAATAGGAAGTTGGTAAATGGTGTTTTGACGTGGGTTGAAAATGCCTAGATTTTCAATAGTTTGAAACTCTGGATGAATCGAACGCCTACCCATGAGATAGTAAATCAATAGCTGCAAGGTATGATCCTTATTAGGCTTGCTGGTGGTGACTTTAAAGTCCCAAAGGGTATCTTTGGTCAGGAAATCCCCATCACCAGTCGTAATGGTAGCCGTATAAGACCCCTCCATGGTAAAACCATCCGCAGTCACAGGACCAAAGGCCTTGAAAAAGCTCAAACTACGCTCAACCATGATACGAATATTAGCAATAGTAGCCTGATTTGGCACAATCCCCTCCACTGGACGATAAGCCAGAGGACCAGCACGAAAGGCACTATCAAAACCTGCCAACTGACAAGCCTTAGTAATCGACAAATCGTCTAGCCTCTTAACATCATCCAGAAGACCAAAAGCCTTAGCCTCCAGCCTCATGGCACGAGCACCAAGCAAGGAAATCTCAAAGGCCTCCTCAACAGCTGTCCCATCCATGAAACGACTAAGATAGTCCACAGCAGTCCCAACCAAACTAGCCACAATAGACTCCTCAGGATTAAGACCCTGACCATCATCAAGCGTCGTCACAGTAAAAGTCTTGACCGGAAGATAACCACCACGAGGCTGTTTAATCTGTTTGATACGTTGTGTTACTGATACCATGTTGGTCTCCTACTATTGCTTAAATTCTGTCGCTTTCGTCTACTATCACTGTAAAACTAAAAACTTCGTTACTAATCAGTCGAGTAAATAAATGTCATTTATTCTACTTTTTAGATGAACATATCTTGCAAGAGTTTCTTTTTCAGAGTCTCAAGCTGAGTTATTTTCTCTTGGTAAGAAGTGATAAGCTGGTCAAGGCTTGAGAAATAGGAACCAATGGCTTGTTGTTCTTCGAGTGAAGAAGGAAATGATACCTTTATTTTCTCTATCTGCCATAAAGAAAGCGAGGGTTGGGCCCCAATTGTTGAATCACTTTTGATAAAAGACTTTATTCTTGGACTTTTCAAAAAATTCAACATAAAAATCGCATCGTCTCTCTTCAATCTAATAATTGCAATTTGCTGATTTGTATTTGCAGGTAAATCTTTTTTATCAACTATCCCAACTACCCCAAGAGTACCGACAATTGAAAATAATACATCACCCTCTTTAAGTATAGAACGTTTTAGGTATCCTAAATGTTCTTCTAAACTTGTAGAGGCTGTCCGGACCAAACTACCAGTATCTCTATTTATACTTTCGGTTTTAATATAGTTTACTTCCCCTTGCCAGCTTTTATCTTTCGGTGTGGTTCCCTTAGTTATAATTTCAGTCCTTGATTTAAGTTCATATAATTTCCACTCACCTTCAAATCCATCCAAACGAATCTCAGGAACGGTCTGTCCAGCTTTAGGAAACATCTTTGAAAGCATGGTCGCCTTGAGAGATTGGTAGTTGGCGAGATTGTCCTTGTAGCTAGCCAAAAGGTCATCGAGGGTGCGAAAAAGAGAGCCAATGGCGAATTGTTCAGGTAGAGAGGGGATCATCATTTTATGATTTCTAATGATATCGCTATTTAAATTTACCTGACTCCCCGGTTGTCCATATTTATTCCATTTTGGCCTAAACATATCAAACCACTGAAACATAAATTCTCTATCAAATTTAGGATTTTCAAAAATTAAGAAACCATCATGCACACCAGTCTTTACATAATTTACAACAGGTTTTCCAACAGTGGCAGCAATACTTAATAATAAATGAGGAGTATTTAAGACTCTTGTCTTTTCTTGACCCAGTTTTGAGATTTTTTGTTCCAGATATTTGATTCTTCCATTTTGTTCAGTAACATCAGAAATTCGTAACCACCCAATATCTGAATTCTCATCAAACCATTTAGGGTTTTGAATAGGCCTCGGAGAGGCCCCTCTTTTTATCTTTGCTAAATTCCCAATTAGAATCGAATTCCATTTGTTATCAAATTGAGAAAACCTAATTTTCGGTATTTGTTCCATAAATATACTTGTCCTATTAGTAATTACTATCATTTTTTCTAATATTTTTTAAAGCTATATTTCATTCCTAACTCCTGAAATAAATAATAATGTAGTAACTTTTGTAAAATTACATTCGTCTTATAAAACTCATTATAGTCGGTCATCAGTCTAGGATATTTAGATTTTTTATCACCATGTGTATAATAATGTCGTGTTTGTACTATACTTTCAATAAATTGAGAAAAATTATTAAAACTTTCTAAAATCAACTTTTCAAATTCTGAATCTGAATTTTTAAATAAAAATATTAACTTGCTCTTCAAAAAAGATTCTTTATTCCTCTTCTTGAAAATTTTATTTTCGCGCTCATAATTTCTTATTTTTTCCTCATGAAAATTTCTTGCATAAACTTCTAAATTTCTTATTGTGGACAGTAAATTATCCTCAATGTAAGGTATAGAATGTAAATTTTTTGTATATTGCTTGATAATAAAATCTAGCTTTTCACTCTTTGTGAACCATTGATCCATAATCTCCGCAAAATTATCGTGTAAAGCATTCAAAGTAATATCTTCATATTTGTACTTCTCCCAAATTTTACCATCTCTATTATGCTGAAAAAAATATTTACCTTTAATTAAGGGCAACCTCTTACCTTCATTTACTAACTTAAATTGACTTAGGAAAGCAATCTCTGTAAATGAAAGAGGAGTTCCTGTTATTAGCTCAATATAGTTTTTAACTTGACAGGCAGTTTCATGGCAATGAGTAAAAGTAATTGCATCATTATCATTTGAAATACGTAAATAGTACCTACTTGATAAATTTAAATAATTATAGTCTATACTAGCAATTGCCCTATCCTCTATATAAAGATTTCTACTCGGAATAAATATTTTGGTTGTCTGATAATCTGAAACATTAGTTTCAACAGTCAACTCACCATTTATTTTTTTCTTAGAAAAAACCGACTTACCTACCCATTGTTCAATATTATCAAATGAAAAATCATAGTAGAATATTTGTTCTTCAGATAAGTAATCAATAATTTCCGGAAATTTTTTATCCAGTTTTTGGTAATAAATATCGTAAATTTTAAAATTTTTCACATGATATTTTGATAAGGTAAAACCAGGACTATGATCAATTCCATATACAAAACCGTAGCAATTAATAATCAATAATTTACCATCGCTTGTATATCCATAAATGACATCAGGAGCTTTCACAGTACCAATAATTTCATCTTCTAGAGAATTCAAATTACCAAATAATTCTAGAACGATATTATCATGTTTGTATGTCAATATACCACTTAACATGTTATCAGAAAGAAAATCTTCTTTTTGATCTGAAAAAAAGCCTTTTATTTCAAATACTTTATCTAATGTATACGATTTAAAATTTAATTTGTCCATACTCTACCTCCCCACTCTCAATGGTTCAATAACCTCTTCAATGAGTTTGGTGTAGGCTTCTTTGATGTGTTTTTTGTAGCTGAGCGGGTTGAGGGCATCAGCTGTTTCTGCTTTATAGTCTTTGTAGCGTTGGCTCTTGGTGAGCTGGCTTTCTCCAGATTGCTTCTTAGCACCTTTACGATAGTGTTGGACGTAGTAACGAAGTTCATCGAGTCCGACATACCATTCTCTGGCAAAGCGTTTGAGATGGTCGTCGATAATGGCTTCAATCATAGTGTCCAAGACACCAGTGATAGATTGTCCTTGGTAATCTTTAGGATTGGCTTGGACTTCTTTCCACAGATTTCGGATGATTTCGGCTAATTTTGGATTGGTGCGTTCCAGACTCTGGATATAGTTATCAACTGTTTCGATATCTTTGTCACTGAGGGCCTGTGGACTATCTTCTTCCTGCTGAATCATACTTTGAATCAAAGTCAGGATGTAAGCATAGTTAATCTCATCTACTTGGACCGATTCAAGTTCATAGTGGATGTCAAAGAGATTATCATCACCATCGTCTTCAGCTCGGCTTTTGAGTTCTGCTAGGATATTTTGATAGATTCCTAGATAGGTTTCGAGCTTTTCATCCGAAAGTCCTGTCTCTGCATAGATAGCCGCTTCATCGTATTCGCTATAGACACGGATAGATGCCAAATACTTGTCAAAGGTTTGATAAGCTTTGGCAATGCGACGGAGTTGTGGGCTAGTGGCCTGATCTATCGTGATGATATAGTTTTCCACATCTTCCACTTTTACTTGAAAGTCTATCCAGGCTTGGATAAAGTTAGCTTTTTCTTCTGCCCAGTCTGGGGCAGTAACATCATTTTCACCACCGTTTGAGTAGAGTCTAAGGGCGTTATCCACAGCCTCTTTAAAGGCCTCTGGCCTTTGGAAGGTGATGATATGGCCATAACGCTTTTTACTGTCAAAGATACGGTTAGTGCGACTAAAGGCTTGAATCAAATCCTGTGGACGCATAGGCTTACGATCGATAAAGAGAGTGGATAAACATGGGGCATCAAAACCTGTCAAAAGACGGTCAACAACGATGACCAAATCCAACTGCTCTTTACGAGGAATGTATTTGTCTAACTTTCTAGCCAAACGATTATTGATATCCGTATTAAAGCCACGCAAATCAGCCATATTAAAATGCGTCCCATACTCTTGATTGTAATCGTCCATGACCTGCTTCATGTGCTCTTGGTAGCCGATAGATTCTTCTTCATTTTCCGACACTGAGTAAGTGACTGTCACCTTTGGAAAGTCAAGTAGCACGCGCTTAACCCGCTCTGACACCTTGACACGTTCCTGTCCTGCCTTGATACTCTTGAGCAGATTGTAATAGGCCTGAGCCTGTGGAATGGACTTAACGGTTAAGATGGCCTCGTAGGTCTTGCCCTCACCATTTGGGAAGCCCAACTGTTGATAACTTTTGTTTAGGATAGCATCCAAGACTTCTAGCATGTGCTCTTTATCTTCATAGACAGAGTCAGGAAGGTCTTCTTCAGGAATCGGCGAAATAATGGTATTACGATAGTCCACCTTAAATCCCAGAACTGCCCCGTCATGGATGGCTTCTTTGACCGTATACTCATGGAGGCGTTCGCCATATTGTTGGTGGGTGGTTTGTGCCAAATCACCTAATTGCTTGCGTTTATTTTCCTTGAAAATCGGTGTTCCTGTAAAGCCATACCAGAGCGAATTGTGGAAAAAGCCTTTGATGTCTTTTTGGGTCTGAGGCGTGACCGCACGGTGACATTCATCCACAACAAAAGCCACACGAAGGTCCTTGATTTTTTCCGAATCCTTTTGATATTTACCTTCTTGGAACTTGCGCATCATAGTTGTGATTTTCTGGATAGTCGTCACAATCACACGCTTATCATTTCCTGCCAAACGCTTGACCAAGTCATGGGTATTGTCCGTTTCATCGATATCGATGACATCATTAGCAGCGTAAGAAAGAAAAGATGATGTCGTCTGCTGGTCAAGATCCCTACGGTCCACGACGAAAATCGTCTTCTGAATGGCTGGAATCTGCAAGAGGTTGCGAGCCACCTTGTAGGAGGTTAGGGTCTTACCAGAACCTGTGGTATGCCAGATATATCCTGATTCCTGTCGGCGAGAGGCATCTTGAACAGACTCGATGGCATGAATTTGATAGGGACGTAAGAGGATGAGGGCTTTTTTACTATCATCAATAACGGAGTACTGCATCACCATCTGATGGGCACGTGGAATAGACAGGACCTCATGGGCAAAGTCCATGAGACTGGTCATGGGTTTATTATCTTTATCCACCCAAGATGTCAAGAATTGTTTATTGAGTTTATCCTCTCGTGCAGCTGCGATATAACGTGTATCCACCTTATTAGTCACAACAAACATCTGAAGGGCAGAATAGATGCCACGTAACTTTCCTTCACGGTCATACTTTTTGATTTGATGAAAGGCATCCAAAAAGGCCACACGAGGACTCTTGAGCTCGATGTGGATAAGAGGAAGGCCATTAATCATCAGAGTTGTATCTAATCGACGGTCCTGATCTTGTGGATAAGCCTTGTCACGTTCTACTTGATTGACTACTTCGTAACTGGATTTTCCAGCAGCAATATTATCACGCCAGATGACAGAAAGTCGGATAGTCCCAAGGCTAGCATCTTCACGCTGTACCTCGACTTTAGCAATACCATTTTCACCCGCCAACCACTTAGCAGCTTCATAATAGTTAATGAAGTCAAGCTGGTTCTTGATTTGGCGCTTCTCCTGCTCAGTCAAGGGATGGTCAGCAAGTAGGGCAACATTATTTTGCGCTAACTTCTCAAAAAAGTTGTCCCATAATTGACCTTCGTTTTTTAAATCTGGGCGATAGGTCCACTGGCTCTCACCAGAGGTTAATTGCTCGATTAATTGACGTTCTATCTCAAGTTCTGGAGTAACAGGTGGCATGACTAATCCTTTCAATATTGTCGTAATCCCTTACATTATAGCATTTTCACGGTTTCTTTCATAGTTTTGGGAAAATTCCAACAAAAAAACACGGTAAGTCCGTGTTAATCGTTTTAGAATAGTAAATCATAATTGTTATGAAGATACATTATCTTCCCTAAACTTACTTCACATGTGAATCAAGTGGGACTACTGCCAATGTCTTTCCTAGACTAGCCAGTATTTTAAGAACCGTATCTAACTGAGGTGCCGTTTTTCCTTTCTCCATACGTGCGATAACAGGTTGTTTGACACCACTTAGCTCTTCTAGTTTCTTTTGGGAAATGCCTTGTTTTTTACGAGCATCAATAATCTCAAGCATCAGTGCGACACGGAGTTCACTCGCCGCAATTTCCTCTTTAGTGAAAATAGTTTTCTGTAAATCATCCCAACTACTTCCAATTGCTGGATTCTTTTCTAGGGTCATCTTACAATCCTCGCTTTCTAATATCATCTAAAGCTTTTTGAGCCTTCATCAGCTCACGTCTTGGAGTCTTTTGTGTCTTTTTCACAAAATAATGAAGCAAAATAAAACCATCATCTAGCCATGCTGCAAATAAAATTCTATCTCTTAAGGGTCTTAGTTCCCAAATCTCTCCTTCCAAATGTTTAATGAATGGTTCACCAATCATGGTTCCTCTATTTTTTAACATAGTCAGGTAGTCTTGAATTTTATGCAATTTAATTCTAGAATCTTTACTTGAATTCATAGATAATGTTTCAATATACTCTCTAACAGGTTCATGTCCATTTCTATCTTTATAAAAATGAATAGGATACATACAAATCTCTCTTCCTTTATTATAACTTATAAGTACTTACATGTAAATACTTATAAGTTATTATTTTAAAATATCACTATTTAAATTTATATTCGTAAAAGGTTAGGAAAAATGATAAAAAGCCACCTATAGTGGCTCAGAATGTATATTATTTATGATCTAGACATGGCAAAAATACGAGTAAGCGACCAAATTTTGTAGCCCTTTCCATCTGGAAAAGGTTTATCGGAGACTTTTTATTCCTCCCTATGAATGGTAAACCCTGTGGCTTGTTGGTTTGCCATGATGGTCATGTCTGAAATTTGGACGCGTCGTGGTTGCTTGGTGACATAGAGAACTGCGTCCGCAATATCTTGAGCTTGGAGGGCTTCTAACCCTTGATAAACTTTCGCCGCCTTGTCCTTGTCACCGTGAAAGCTAACTTGAGAAAAGTCGGTCTCAACGATACCAGGCTGAATGGTTGTCACCTTGATATCTGTGGCAATGGTATCGATACGCAAGCCATCACTGAAAGTTTTTACTGCAGCCTTGGTTGCTGAATACACGGCAGCACCTGCATAGGCATAGATGCCCGCCGTAGAGCCCATATTGATGATATGGCCCTCATTGGCAGCAACCATGCTTGGCAAGATCTGACGTGTCACCATCATCAAGCCCTTGACATTGGTGTCGAGCATGGTCAGCATGTCCCACTCCTCATAGTCTTGATAAGCTGTTAGACCTAGTGCCAGACCTGCATTATTGACCAAGACATGGACTTGCCCCACGCTTTTGAGAATGGCTTGGCAAACATCCTTGACCATGGCCATATCTGTGACATCCAGGGCAAAGGTCCAAACTTTTTGATTTGGATAGGTTGCTTGGAGCTCTTCTTTTAGAGCTTCTAAACGCTCCACACGGCGACCGGTTAGGATGAGATTTTCTCCCTCTTTGGCAAAGGCACGCGCTGTTGCTTCGCCAATTCCTGATGTTGCTCCTGTAATAAGTACGTTTTTAGACATAAAATCCTCCACTTCTATGGTTCCGCTGTCTCTAATCGTTGTTGGTTAATTCACTCAACTTCTTGATAAAATCAGGAAGTTCAAGTTTGGGCAGGTTAGATTTCCTATTTCCCGACTTCCAAAATATCCAGAGTAACTGGTTGAAACCATCCTGCAGCACTTTCTTTTGTTGGTCCGAGAGATTGCCAAATTCTTGCAACATCTGGCCTAGCTTAGGGAGAGTTTTTATCCCAATATCATCCAGACTTTCAATTCCAGAATCAAGAATGGTATCAAAGAACAAGTCACAAACCTGCTTGAGTTCTTGATTTGGCAAGGTCTCAATCCATTCTTGGAAGGTCTCTTTTAAGCGTTGACTCAAGTCCGTCGGCTGGTCCTCATAAACAAAATCATTTGTTTCCAAGTCAACCTGCCAAAGCAAGACATTGTGTTGAGCGATGCCTATGCCATCTGCTGCTACGAGCTTTGCGGTTTTGTCCCAGTAGAGCATAACTCCCACAACTGATTCTTGAGGTCTGATAACCGTCATCTTGGGTTTCAACTCTTGGTAAGAAGGCTTCTCTAAGAGGAACTTCATCAAGCCCGGAGAATCAAGAAGCAAGAGCTCTGCTATTTGCTCACGCAAGACAGTCGAACTCTGAACAGCCGAATAGAGGGCAAGATTGCCACCCTTGGAGTGTCCAGAAACAACGATATGACCACTGAGGTTTGACAAGTGCTTCTCCAGAAAGGCCATGGCTGAGCGATGCGCAGGAATTTCCCGACTGTAGGTCAACTGAAAATCCTCCTTCCACCCAATGACGCTATCATCTGTCCCACGAAAGACAATCTGCTGGTAGTCCAACTCAGGCAGGCTGAAAATCATAGCCGCAAACTGTTTTTCGACTTCCTTGTCCAAGACACTACAGTAGTCACTTAGATTAAGTCCAGTGAAACGCCTAGACCTGACCATGGCTTCAGCCAAATCGACACGTTCCTTAGTCACCATGAAGGTATAATCGGGATTTAGGTCCTTCCCTTCAGCATAGTCATGTAGATTGATGGTTTCCTTCAAATCACTTGCCGTGAGCCATTTTTCATAAGTCAGGTAACCAATCTCATTGATGCAAACCTTATCCAAAATATTAAGAGGCTCTTTGTCGAAAGGCAAATCCTTAACCTTTTCAAGATAATCGATTAAATTGGACATCATTACTCCTTAAAGTCTTTCTTACTTTGATTTTACTAGAATTTTCAATAAATTGTTAGTGAAAAATGTGATATGATAAGAGAGATTATTTATTAGGAAAAGGAAGCTTATGACTGTTTCACGATTTTACCGTATCTTACTAGCTCTCTGTGGACTGGTAGGAGTCTCTATCCAAATCCTTGATGATGGTTGGGGCATGTTGCTCTATTACACTGTTTTGTCCAATATCCTTGTCTTTTCTAGTTTGATTTTCTTTATCATCTATGACTTCAAAAAAGAGGATGCGACGACTAATACCAAACTCTTGCGTTACAAGGGTGGCGTAACCATGGCTATCCTCATCACTGGAGTCATCTATCATATCCTCTTGGCACCTATTACAGAGCCTGAGAAATTCTGGACCCTCCGTAACTTCTTGGTCCACTATATTGTGCCTTGGGGATTGGTGCTTGATACCCTCATTTTCGATGCTAAGAAGGCCTACCGTCTACGTGAGCCAATTTACTGGTCCGTGGTCCCTCTGTCTTACTTTGCCTTTGCCCTTCTAAATGGCTTGGTACTAAAACTCCCAATTCCAGGTGCCAAAGATAGCCCCTTCGCCTACTTCTTTATCAATGTCAATAAATTTGGTTGGAACAAGGTCTTGGTAAATGTCCTAGTCATCAGTGCTGGGTATATCGCTGTTGGCTATCTCTTATATCTCTTGAAAAAATTTATCGGTCGTAAACCGGCATAAAACACGAACTGAGCTACCCTAGGTAACTCAGTTTTTCTATTGCAACAAGCCCAATTTATCAAAAGCTTTGTACAAGCCATCAGCTTCAACATCGTCTGTGACTAGATCTGCCATAGCCAAGATTTCTGGCCCACCATTTCCCATGGCAACGCCAATCTCACAGTATTCCAACATAGGGATATCAATCTTGGCATCTCCGAAAGCAATGGTGTCCGAACGCATAGCACCCAAATATTCCAAAAGAACATCAATGGCATGGGCCTTGTTAATATCCTTAACACCCAAATCACCAAACAAGGCTGTTTCACCTCGACCACCCCAAGTATGGGCTTCAAGCTGTGGAAAAGCTTCTTTGGAATCCAAGTGATCCTGATAGGACTCCAAAACGAAACTGACCTTGTTTAGGTCGTCACGGTAGAGTTCCCCACCATACTGGAGGCCATGAATGAAATCTTCTGGTTCCTTACCCTCAACAGACTCTGCAGATTGCCCCTTTTGAATAGCGTAAGTCTTTAGTGTCTCACGCGCCCGCTCCCGAAAATCAGGACTAGCAAAGAGACCGTTATTGCTCTCCAGATAAAAGGCCAGATGGCACTCTGTCAGCCAATCCACAATCTTTGCTGCATCTTCCTTGGAAATCAGCTGATGCATGAGGACTTGGCCATGATGCTCTACATAAGAGCCATTGCCACCAATCATCCCATCCAAGCCAATTTCCCATAATTCAGGTTGCATTTCTGCCTTGCTACGGCCAGTACAAACATATACCAGATGCCCCTTTTCACGCGCCTGACGAATTGCCTTTACTGCTGACTCTGGAATGCGGTTATGATAATCCACCAATGTCCCATCAACATCTAAAAAAATAAGTTTTGACATGTTTTCACCTCGAGTCTTCTTTTATTTTATTATACCCTGATACGGTTGTAAGAGATACTACTATCCTCGGACAAACTGATACTATCCTATGATAGTCTTGTCTCCAATCCAATACATTGCCATTTCCCATGAAAGAAGCTATCATGAAAGTATGAACGATTTAAAAACTTTACTGAATCACCTGCCTTATAAATTAGCCGCCTATGATGCCCAAGGAAACTTTCTCTATGACAATGGTGGCGCTGATGGTAGTTTCTTTCCCCGTGAGGATGAAAATCTGCCTGACTGGATCATGTCTGAAGTTCTAGCATCTCCTACAAAAGAAAGAAGTTATCAGATTCCAACAGATAGTTTTGATCAAGTCCTGATCCAGACCTACCAAGCTGCCATAGACCAAGAAGGAAAGGTCCTTGGATTTTGGGAGACCGTTTATGATTTGAAGCAACCTCTCAAGACCTATCTGGATAACTCTGCTCAAGCCCTTGTCGCCTGGTCTGATGCCACTAGTGGCGCTAGTTTCAAGGAAGAAACTGACTTTTAAGCTAAATTTCTTGCTTTAATAAATGAAAAATTCACTTAATTCAAGACTAGCTCAAAACACCCTTATTCATAAAATGTGCCTAAGTCAGCACTACAAAGGCTTTTTGGAAATCAGTCACTTTAATATCTCTCACAGAATTTATAAACACTCTATTTTGCATTTTTGCGCTATTTAAGGTAAAATGGGAGTAATGAGAAAAAGAATAAAACCGATCGTTGTTTACGTGGTTCTAGCTCTTTTAGGATTAGCATTAGTTATTGCAAATATTCACAATACGTCCAAACAGCAGGCGCATCTCCAAAACGTGAAATCTGCTATTCCTTCTGCTACTACACCGAAAACAACAACCAGTAGTACATCTAGTAGTTCCGACGAGGAGCTGAAACTCAATCCCATTATCGACCTTTCGGGGTGGCAACTACCTCAGGATATCGATTACGATGTCTTGTCAAATCATATTTCTGGTGCTATTATCCGTGTCTTTGGCGGATCACAGATTAGTAAGGATAGCAATGCCGCTAGTTCGAATGGGGTTGACAAATCTTTTAAAAAACATATCAAAGAACTCCAAAAACGTGATGTTCCAGTTGCCGTCTATTCCTACGCTCAAGGTGCTTCTGTCAAGGAGATGAAGGAGGAGGCTCGTATTTTCTACAAAAATGCTTCTCCATACAAACCTACCTATTACTGGATTGACGTGGAAGAGGAAACCATGCCTAATATGGAGGAAGGTGTCCAAGCTTTTCTAGCTGAGCTCAAACGTCTAGGAGCTGATAAAGTTGGTCTCTATATTGGTGCTTATTTCATGCTTGAGCAAGAGGTTTCAACCAGAAACTTCGATGCTGTTTGGATTCCCGCCTACGGTACTGACTCTGGTTACTATGAGACTTTGCCAAACACTGATATTGACTATGATCTACATCAGTATACCTCACAAGGAAGTCTTCCTGGATTCGATAATATTCTAGATCTTAGCCAAATCAATCCCGAGAAAAACAAACGTAAAACCTTTGAAAAACTCTTTGGTAAGATCAAGCAAAAACCAACTAAAAATAAGAAGACTACTTCGACAAGTTCATCTAGTAGTTAATAGAAACCGGTGCCTAGAACACTGGTTTTTTTCTTGTCAAATTGGTTTAGGCGTGTTCGGACGAATGTGTTATAATGGATGGTAGAAATGTATAACTTTAAAAGGAGATATGACAATGGCTAAGAAAAGCAAAGTCAAGAAGACCCTGGTTGACCAAATTCTTGATAAAGCTAAGATTGACCATGATAGCTTATCCTTCAATGGTTTAGAGGGGGAGCTTCCAGAAGATGTGGCGCGTGAAAGCATTTATAAAACCCTCGCCCTTAAGGGAGATAAGACAGGGCCTGTCATCGGCATTGTCCCTATCACCGAACACCTGTCTGAAAAGAAATTAGCTAAAATTTCAGGGAACAAGAAGGTTCAAATGATTCCACAAAAGGATCTCCAAAAAACAACTGGCTATGTTCACGGGGCTAACAATCCTGTGGGAATTCGCCAAAAACATAATTTTCCTATTTACATCGATCATTCTGCCCAAGATGCTGGCTTCCTCATTGTCTCAGCGGGGGAAATTGGGCGTTCTATTCGTATCAATAGTCAAGAACTTGCTGATTTTGTTAATGCTGAATTTGCTGATATTAAGGAGTAATCATGAAACTGTATTTTGTACGTCACGGTAAAACTGAGTGGAACTTGGAAGGCCGACTTCAAGGTGCCAAGGGAGACTCGCCTTTACTTAAAGAATCTATCGAACAAGTACGTGAGCTAGGTCACTACCTCAGTGACACTCATTTTGACTTGGTCTTCTCAAGTGACCTACCTCGTGCTAAAAAAACTACAGAGCTCATCATGGAGTCTCAAAAACCTAAAGCTAAAGTTACCTACACTAAAACTTTGCGTGAATGGCAACTAGGTAAACTAGAGGGGCAAAAGATTTCCCTTATCCAAGCCATCTATCCAAAAGAAATGGATGCCTTCCGTAACAATCTAGCCAATTTCCGTGCTAAGGACTTCCAAGCGGAATCTGTCTACAAAACAACAAAACGTGTGGCCGAATTTGTCAAAACACTTAAAGACAGTGATGCTAAAAATGTCCTCATTGTCGGTCACGGAGCTAACTTAACAGCTTCTATCCGTACCCTCCTTGGTTTTGAACCTGGTCTTCTTCGTAAAGCAGGAGGTCTTGACAATGCTTCTGTCACTATTCTCGAAACCAACGATTTCGAGCACTTCACTCTTAAATGTTGGAATGATACGTCCTATATGGATGAACAAAACAAGATTAGCTAAATCATCGACTGACTTCATAAGACAAGCGATCCTGATCAAGGGTCGCTTTTTAGCACTCAAAAAACCCTTAAAGCCTACTACTTCAAGAGCTTCACTTCTATTATTTCCTCCCTCTTGATAAATAAAACGGCCACACGAGGCCGCTCTATTTATCTTCCATATTTCATACGAAGGATTTTTTCCTGATTAGCATTCAAACGAAGAAGGATAACCACTTTATCAATACTCATATTGCTCTCAAGAAGACGTTCAGCCGCCATCATAAGACCATTATTGATACCTAGTTGAAGGACTGGATTTTCATTATCATTGATATCAAAGATATATTTGTTATTTGGAAGGTCGAAAAGGACTTTCACCGCTCCAAAGAGTTGCTCAAAACTATCGATTTCCAAGTCGAATACTGGCTTAGTACCTGGTTTGAGGCTACGGCCACGGTGGTTAAACCACATAGAATGCCAGCCACCATTGAAGGCACCCATGACATCATTGTCATAAGAATCTCCAACATAGAGTGTCGTTGATGGATTCATGTCAAATTGCTCAGCTGCGAGATTGAAGATTTCCTTCTCAGGCTTTTGGAAACCTGTCGCCTGACTGACGATGACACGTTTAGGGTCCACGTAATCATAAAGTCCCAACTTCTTAACCTTCTTAAGTTGGTGCTCTGTCGGACCATTGGTAATAATACCCATAGGCACATTTTTTTCCTTAAGGAAATCAAGGGTCATGCGCATCTCATCAAGCATGGTGATATTTTCCAACTCATGCTCGTAAACCTCTTGGAAATGGTTACCCGTTTCTTCATCAATTTCACGGTAGCCAAACTCCAAAAGCGTCTCTTTACAGCGCCAAAAACGGAAATATTCGGTTGTCCACTCACCGGCCATTACACGTGGAAAACCAACATCAGAATAGTGGCGGAAACGAATGTAGGCTTGATTCATGTGACTCATATCAAAGTCAGGGAAACATTTTTCCATGGCAATACGATAAGGTGCCTGTTGGTCATAAATAGTATCGTCAACGTCAAAAACAATAGAGGTAATCATCTGTCCGTTCTTTCTTATATCATTCTCTTGTCAGAGACTTAGGTAAGTTAAGAGATCTAACAACTAGACTGCAATATCAGTCAGCTCCTAATTTAATCCTAGGTCTTGCAAAAGTAAGCTTTAAGTCAACTGTCTAGGGGCAATCTTACTAATCTGTTTTTTATCAGAGTGCAATTGCCCAAACAGTCTTATTATACCGTTTTTCCCCTCTTATTTCAATTTTCGACCCCATTTAAGAAAAGATTATTCGTGTTTTGAAGATAGAAAAAGGTTTGGAACAATTTGTCCCAAACCTAATGCATCTTGTCATATTCAGACACTTATTTAATTTCTTTAAAGGTCATTTTTTGTTTGACTTCACCCTGACCACCTTTGGCAATCTGGTAATAGAAATCTTTTGATGTAAAGTGGTCACCATAAGCAAAGACCTTGTTGTATTGCCATTGTGACAATTGATCGTCCTCTTTTTTACCAAGAGTCAATGTTGTCTTTGTCACACTGTATTCCCACTTAGCTGTTTGGTCATTATAAGCCTTGTCAAAATCAGTCTGACTCTTAGCAGCATTAACCACTGTCGTACGATCCTGACTCACAAGTGCCTTGTTACCGCCTTCTTGGAAAGCTACATACATGACACGATTATTGACCTCACCATTTAGAGAACTTGAGTATTGGTAAACCTTACCAGGTACAACACTATCCAAATGGTGTGTTCCCCAGTAATAGAAAGCACCAAATCCAGCTCCCGTAACCAAGAGACAGGCGAGAACGACACTAATAATGATATTTCTCTTTGACATGTCTTGCCCCTCTCTATTCGTCACCAGTTAGGTCAGAGAAAGTTGCCTCTGAGTCTGTTTCAGTGTGGCTTGAAGAACTTGATGATGAGCGTTCAACACTTGATGAAGCCTTAGATTCAGATGATTTTTCAGTGCTTGATGATGAACTTTCTTTTTCCTTGTAAACATCAACGTTGAAAGCCCACTTATCACCCTTATAACTTACCTGAATTTGAGCATATTTTGCCTTGATAAGATCTGACAACTTACTATCACTGTTAAGAACATCGTAAATCTTTTGAGCGAGAGCTTTGGCATTGTCTTCCGTTTTAGCACCATCTTTAGGTCCACCTACAATGTCTTGAGCCTTAGACGTTTCACCTTGACGGTAGAGGGACGTGCTTTCAGTGTCCTTCTTAGCAGTAGCATTTTCACCAGTCTTATCACCTTCATGTGAGAAGAAACTCCATGCAGGACGACCTGAACGTTTTTGTTGATATACTTGTTCGAATTCACTTTGAACCTTGTCTTGGAAAGCATCATCAGTCAATTCTTTTTCCTTAGAACTTTCTGTACTTGCTTTGCTTTCACTACTGCTTGCTGTTGAGCTTGATGCAGAAGATGATGATCCACTTGTTGAACTTGATGAAGCATCTTTAGATTCTGATGATGACGAAGATGAGTCCTTGCTATCTTTAGAATCTTTGTCTTTATCGTTATTATTGTTAGTCGTGCTATTTGAGAATGAAACGCTATTGTCAGAATTATCTGGAGCGTAGATCACTGTATTCTTAGAATGGTCATCAGAGACAAAAGTGCTGTTATTGATAATCACTCGGTTGTTATCACCGTAGTAGTTGTTGATAACAATCTTAGAATGTGCACAACGGTAACCATTACCAGTCACATGGTAACCTGCTGGGACATCACCATCACGTTTCAAGATGAGGACGTCACCTGCGAAGATAAGGTCAATATTCTGAATATTATTATCGTAGGCTAATTTTTCAATAGAAATTCCAGTCGCTTGAGAGATTCCCCACAAGGTATCTCCCCATTGAATCACGTATTGTTGGCCATCTAACTGCTGTGGATTGATGTTCTGAGTTGTCAAATTATTTGTAATTTGTTCAGGTGTGCTGGCAATCCAGTTTGTAATATCAGCAGCGTGAGCACTCGTTTGATTTTGATAAAAGCTATCTGCTAACACAGATACCGTAGGCATCCCAATAGGTGCTAGTAAAGCGCCAAGCATCACAGCTTTACTAATATAATTTTTCTTTTTCATCGTATTTCCTCCTTATATCATACGAAACTTACTTTGCTATTGTACACCCTTATTATTATATTTGTCAATAAATTCTATAACTTTCTAATCTAGCGTTAATACTAGTTAATGATTTGTCCTAAAAATAGACAAATCCTAGCTTTATTCATCTGACATTTAATCATTTGTCCTATCTTTAGAGGGTGATTTATGATACAATAATTACGACTATTTTATGGAGGACTAACATGTCAAATCAACACATGGAAGAATTGAACGATCAACAGATTGTCCGTCGTGAAAAAATGGCGGCCTTGGCTGAACAAGGAATCGATCCTTTTGGTAAGCGATTCGAACGCACAGCTACATCTGGTCAATTAAAAGAAAAATACGCTGACAAAACAAAAGAAGAATTGCACGAAATCAACGAAACTGCTACTATCGCAGGTCGTTTGATGACTAAACGTGGTAAAGGTAAAGTTGGCTTCGCCCACATCCAAGACCGCGATGGTCAAATCCAAATCTACGTGCGTAAAGATGCTGTCGGTGAAGAAAACTACGAAATCTTCAAGAAAGCTGACCTTGGTGACTTCCTCGGTGTCGAAGGTGAAGTTATGCGAACAGATATGGGAGAACTTTCTATCAAAGCTACTCATATCACACACTTGTCTAAAGCCCTTCGTCCATTGCCTGAGAAATTCCACGGACTTTCAGACGTTGAAACAATCTACCGTAAACGTTACCTCGATTTGATTTCTAACCGTGAAAGCTTTGACCGCTTTGTTACACGTTCAAAAATCATTTCTGAAATCCGTCGCTACCTCGATGCTCAAGGTTTCCTTGAAGTAGAAACACCTGTCCTTCACAACGAAGCTGGTGGTGCTGCTGCTAAACCTTTCATCACTCACCACAATGCTCAAAACATCGACATGGTGCTTCGTATCGCGACTGAACTCCACCTCAAACGCCTCATCGTTGGTGGTATGGAACGCGTTTACGAAATCGGACGTATCTTCCGTAACGAAGGTATGGATGCCACTCACAACCCTGAGTTCACATCTATCGAAGTTTACCAAGCTTACGCTGACTTCCACGATATCATGAACTTGACTGAAGGTATCATCCAACACGCTGCTAAAGCTGTTAAAGGTGACGGACCTATCAACTACCAAGGAACTGAAATCAAGATTAACGAACCATTCAAACGCATCCACATGGTTGACGCTATCAAGGAAATCACTGGCGTTGACTTCTGGCAAGACATGACTTTGGATGAAGCCAAAGCTATCGCTGCTGAAAAGAATGTTCCTGTTGAAAAACACTACACTGAAGTTGGTCACATCATCAACGCCTTCTTCGAAGAATTCGTTGAAGAAACATTGATTCAACCAACATTCGTTTACGGTCACCCAGTTGCTGTATCTCCATTGGCTAAGAAAAACCCAGAAGACCCACGCTTCACCGACCGTTTCGAACTCTTCATCATGACTAAAGAGTACGGAAATGCCTTCACCGAATTGAACGATCCAATCGATCAATTGTCACGTTTCGAAGCACAAGCTGCTGCTAAGGAACTCGGTGATGACGAAGCAACAGGTATTGACTACGACTACGTTGAAGCCCTTGAATACGGTATGCCACCAACAGGTGGACTCGGAATCGGTATCGACCGTCTCTGCATGCTCCTCACTGACACAACAACCATCCGTGATGTCTTGTTGTTCCCAACGATGAAATAATAATCATATCCCATTATTTGAATAATGGGATATTTTTATATGAGGTATAAACATGTTTAAAAAATTGAAGTCCCTTTTTAAGAAAAAATCAACTGTAGTTGAACAGCCTGAGACAAAGAGAGAAGAAAGTCAATTAGACTTTCCCATAGACCGCACAAATTATTTTTTCGATCATGCACTTGTATTCTATTGTGAAGAAAATGATATTACTTCAGAAAAACTAAGCAAATCAGATATGCTAGAGATTAGCAAAAGAGCTGCCTTACATCTCAGTGTCTTCGTAGCCTGGCTAGCAAAGCACGATTTTCTGAATCCCCAAAGTGATAGCTTTAACCTTGAAGATGCACAAAAACTCAAGAATGAAACGATTACGGGTACAGACTATCTCTTTAAACATCTTGATGAAAAACTCTATTCATCTGATATTAGTGACACACTCCTCCCCTTCATCTCTGATTTTTATGAAGATTATATGGATTTTTGTTATACAGTCTTGGTTGATGATGTTGCTAAAACTGAATTTGACTGGAAAATCTATCACTTGGTTGAAGATGACATTGACGAGATGTTTACCAGTTACAAAGAACAATTAGTATAAATAGAAAAAAATTCTCTCGTAATTACCGTGAAACCTTCTTTTATATTTTGCTCTTGGAGCCCTTACTCAAGTAACCGAACCTCCCATCACCGCTAGCATAGTGGTTAGTAAAAAAATAAGCTAGTTGATTCACCTGGTTTGTGATAATAAAACTTACCAAAGTTACTACTATAATTGCAAGTATCCCCAAACCATCACCTTCATGTTACTCTCCTAACATAAGGAAGTTGTTTAACTCAAAACTATCAAAAAGTTCTCCCTCTTGATAACTTCAGAGGGAGAACTTTCTGCTATTTAACGTAAGTATGCAATGGATAAGTAGGGAATTCAACTTCACGAGCTTTTTCAGATGTCACAAAGCCAGCTGGTGCATCTAATACTGTAGGAATTCGGTTGATAATAGTTGCACAGGTATGTGCAACTGTATCTGGTTTTGACACTGAGAAGACAAGATTAGGCTCACCAGTAATCTCCCAGTCACACATATCTCCATCATCTTCACGATATACCTTACCTATACATTCCACTTCAAACTCAACTCCTTGGTGAGTATGAATCGTTGTTACTGCTGACATACCTGTCACGTCACCTGCTTTAATAGTTCGACCAAGAGTTGCAGAATAGACATCCTCATCTAGAACATAAGGAACACTCTTTTGAGAAATATCCTTAATGGTCCAATTCATTTTTGAACAAATAGCTTCAGCAGAATTCCACATATAAGATGGGAAACTTTCAGCACTTGCGATTTCAGCATCAAATCGTTCTAAATCATAACCAGCACCATGAGCTTCTGCAAGAGCAAGTCCATAGTCTTCTACATTATAGCTAACCTTACCTTTGATCTTATCGATTCTATTTAGCCCTGCCATGGCAAGACAAGGCATATTAATCCAGTAAATATCTTGCATCCCAGATCCCATAATTGTAACGCCATATTTTTTCGCTAATTTATCTAAGCGATTTGTCTCAGATGGTGAGGTTGTCCAAGGATAAATGGCTTCTTCACAAGTTGTTATAACATTGACCCCATGCTAAATAGCTGTTTCGAAGAAATCATACATTTCTGGCATATAGGAAAGAATTGTCACGATGGCGATATCAGCATCACAATTGCTAAAGACTTCCTCCGCATTGTCTGAAATTAGGACACCAGTTTTATAACCGAGTCCTGCAAAATCACCTACATCTTGACCAACAATATTTGGATTATTATCAATCGCTCCAACGATTTCAATACCATGATCTAACATGTATTTAAAAAGAACTTGAGACATTTTCCCACAACCAAATTGTACTGCACGAATTTTAGTATTTTTCATAGATTTCGCCTTCTTTCTATAAAGGTTGTTATTTATTTCACAATTATATTATAATGTCTCTAGTAACTAGAGAGTCAATAGAAAGTTTGGTGGAAAATGAAAGACATTTTACGAATTGGAGAGTTCTCCAAATTAAATAATATTCCTATTCGTACGCTAAGATTCTATGATCAGATTGGTCTCTTGAAACCATATCAAGTCGACCCTGAAACCAACTATAGAAGTTATCATATTGAGCAATCATCCCTAGTGGATGCCATACAGTATTTGCGTCAACTTGACTTTTCTTTGGAAGAGATTAAAGAAATCCTGTCTGATATCGAAAATTCACACCTTCACAAACTGATTATCGACAAGTATCAGCAACTCATTGAAGAACAAAAACGTATCAAAAAACAACTTCGAGAAATTGAAATCTATCAATCTGGAGCCTTGCTTTACCAGACGAAATCCCACTCTCAACACTTAGAAATCCAAACATTTCCTGAACGTTCTCTTTATCGCTTTCAGATTGATTCAAATATCTATCAGATGTCAACTGAGGAATACGAACTTCATTTACGGTGTTTTAAGCAAGAAATCATACAATACAATCCTTTTTTCAATCATTTTAGTCGAGTAGGTTCAATTATGCCAAAAGAGAATTTCATCAGTCAAAACTTTGATTCCAAAGAGTTTACACTATTTGATGATGAACCCATCTATCACTCTCATCTAACCAAAAGCATACTCCCAGAAGGTAACTACGCTATACGTTACTGTAAATCATTCGAAGAAGAAATTAAACTCTTGCCTCAATTCCTCTTAGATATTCGTGAACAAGGTTATCAAATTATTGGAGACTATCTTTGTGAGGTCATCCATGAGCAGCCGAGCCTAGAAGAACAAAAAAGAGATATGTTTATTCGAATGCAAGTTAGAATTGGAAAAAAAGTTAAAAATTTCAACCTAAACCATTTTCGTAACTAGTATTTGCTATAATAGGTTTATCCTGCAACTTAGAAAGGGCTTATACAATGCCAGAGGGAATTAATTTATTTCAGGACACTTTGATAAAATCACTTAAGTTTGGTTTTGTTGATAACATTAAATATCAAGAGGGTGGGTATTCTCCTCAAATTCTTGTGAATAATAGTGATGAAAGGCGTTATGTCCTGACTGATCTACAAGAAGAATTGAGTAAGTGTACTGCTTTCTATTTTTCAGTCGCTTTTGTCACTAAAAACGGAATTGCCATGATTAAGTCTCAATTATCAGACCTAATGGACAAGCAAGTGCCAGGAAAAATCTTGATTTCCCCTTATCTAGATTTCAACGACCCTGATGCAATGCGTGAGCTACTAAAACTCAAAAACGTTGAAGTCCGTTTAACACCTGAAAAAATGCAGATGCACGCCAAATTCTATCTTTTCGAACATACTGGTAAACAGGTACTGATTTCAGGTAGTTCAAACCTCACACATACAGCTCTAAAAATTAATTATGAGTGGAATATCAAACTGACCTCTACTCATAACGGGGAGTTTATTCAAAATACCAAATCAGAATTTGACCGTATTTGGGAACAATCAGAGCTACTAACACACGAAATAATAGAGACCTATGCTAAAAAGAGAAAGAAAGTCATTAGTCTCACAAAGATTAATGATGAAGAAAAGCTTCCCTATTCAGCTGAAAAAATTGTTCCTAATAAAATGCAAGAAGCCGCACTAGAAGGACTCAGAAATATTCGGGAACAGGGAAAGGACAGGGCACTCGTTATCAGTGCCACAGGTACTGGTAAGACATTTTTATCTGCCTTTGACGTTAAACAATATAATCCTGAACGCATGTTATTCATCGTCCATCGTGAACAGATTCTCAAAAAATCTTTAATAGATTTTCAAAAAGTTCTGGGTTTTAATCCATCTGAAGGACATATTTATCACTCAGGTGATGATTTAACTGGAAAAAAATATATCTTCGCGACTATCCAAACATTATCACGCGAGGATAACTTAAAAGCTTTTTCAAAAGACTTCTTCGACTATATTCTCATTGACGAAGTGCATAAGGCTGGAGCTGATTCATACAAAAAAGTTATGGCCCATTTTACACCGAATTTTTATCTAGGTATGACAGCAACTCCTGAACGTACTGATGGCCAAAATATTTACGAGATTTTTGACTATAATATTGCCTATGAGATTCGCTTACAAGATGCATTAGAAAATGACATGCTCTGTCCTTTCGTTTATTTTGGTGTTAAAGACATCGAAATTGATGGTCAGCTTATTGACGAAAAATCAAATATCTCAAACCTTACATCAGATGAGCGTGTCAAACATATTCTAAATAAAATTGATTTCTATGGTGTTTGTAATAATCAAGTTCGTGGACTTGTTTTTTGCTCATCAAAAGCAGAAGCCAGAGAATTATCAAAAAAACTTAATCAACATGGAAAACGTACCATCGCATTGACTAGTGATGACGATATCAACTATCGTGAAAAGGTTGTTAAGCAATTAGAAGATGGGAAGCTTGAATATATCTTGACCGTTGATATTTTTAATGAAGGGATAGACATACCATCCATAAACCAGGTAGTTATGTTGCGTAACACGCAATCAAGTATCATTTTTGTTCAGCAGCTTGGTCGTGGACTTCGTAAACATAAAAGTAAGGATTACGTTACTATCATTGATTTTATTGGTAATTACAAAAATAACTATCTGATTCCAATTGCATTATTCGGTGATAAATCTATGAATAAAGATAATTACCGTCGTGAACTACGAGAACCAAATATCTTGAGTGGTTTAACAACCGTGAACTTTGAGGAAGTTGCTAAAGAACAAATCTTCAAATCGATTACAAACACGGTTCTATCTAACATGAAAATTCTCAAAGATGCCTATACTGATCTTGAAAATAAACTTGGTAAAACGCCTATGCTAATCGATCATTTAACCTTTGATAATATTGATCCAATAGTATTTTTCAACAATAATAGCTTCAAAAACTATGCAGATGTTATTAACAAATTTTCAAACAAGGCAATAGAACTCACTGATACCGAGAGTAACTGGTTGAGTTTTATCACATTTGAACTTCTTCCTGGTAAACGAAAACATGAGCTTCTTCTACTTCAGGAACTTATCAAAAAGGGTGAAGTCTCAAAAGATAAGTTTATTAAGATTTTGGAAACAGAACAATTATCTACTAAAGACTCAATTATCTCCTCCGTTGAAAATGTACTAAGTCTTCAATTTCTTAAATCTCAAGAGGTAAAAAAATTCGGCACAGAACCTCTGGTCACTCTAGAAAATAATGTTTATAAACTCAATCCTGAGGTTCTTGAGAGTTACAAGAACTCTGACTTCAGCTTGCTTTTCAATGATGTTATTGATGCAGGGCTCTATAAAACGAGAGATTATCCTGAAATATTTACAATCGGTCAAAAATATTCTCGTCGTGATGTCTGTAAACTTCTTAACTGGTTTAAAGATGAACCCCCACTTAACATCGGTGGCTATAAAATAGACAAGAATACTAACACTTGTCCAATCTTCATCACCTACCATAAGGATGATGAAATCAGTGATACTATCAATACGAAGATGAGTTATTGAACGAGACTACTCTTAAGTGGTTTTCTAAAAACAAGCGTACACTTGAGTCTCCAGATGTAAAAACAATTATCAATTCACCTGAAAATGGATTAGACCTAAAATTATTTATTATTAAAGATGATGCTGAGGGTGGCGATTTCTACTATTTAGGCGACTTGGCTATCGTGCCATCTACCGTTGAAGAATTAGTACGTCCACTTGAAAGCGGAAATGAAAGTATTGTTACTATGAACTTCAAACTAGATAATCCTATTCCTGACACCCTTTATCGTTACATAACTAATAAATAAGAGCACCACGCATGTGATGCTCTTATTTTGATAACAATTCTACAGCTGGTCGGTCTACAGGCGCCCAATTCAAAGTTTTCAAGCGATTAGGCTCTAGCCAAGCTGAATCCTGATGTTCCAACAAATCTAGATTTCCAGAAACGAGTCTGGCATGAAAGGTTTTCATAACAACTGTTCCAAAATCATAATCATAGGAAGCTTCATTAACGAAGGAAATAATCTCAATCTGAGAATTTAATTCTTCATGAATCTCTCGTATCAAAGCTTCTTCAGGTGATTCTCCTTCTTCCAACTTACCACCAGGAAATTCCCAATATCCTCCTAAACTTTTTCCTTCTGGTCGTTGGGCACAGAAGATTTTTCCATCCTTTTCGATGGCTGCAGCCACAACATTTATGATTTTTTTTGACATGTAACATTCCTCCAGATAGTATTCTATCAAAAAGCTATCACGACAAGCAAACTTTAATTTATAATTTAAAAACGCTTCCCTCAATCGAGAGAAGCATTTTCTTATTTCCAAAATTTTGCTTTTGAAGCTGCTACCCAAGCTGATAGACAAGCTAGAGCTGCTACTGCATAGATAGCGTATTGTTTCGCAGGATAAATCCATACTTTGTTTTCTTCATGCCAGCGAGACTTCCAGAGGCTGATGTAATCTCCGGTCATTCCAGGATTTTTAAGGCGCTCCATGTAATTGGCAGGTAGGTTATCAGGCTGATTCATCTGCACGTTAATGATAAAGATAAGCAAAGCAACCACGATGACAACTACGAGTGCCAGGGTAATCTTTTTCTTAGCTGTTAGCTGAAATGTTTTCAATTATTTTTTCTCCCTCATCTATGAAATCATCTACTCTTATAGTTTAGTATAAAAAGGCAATTCTGAAAAGTCCTCTATGACACCAATGTAAGATAAGTCAAAAACTTGCACATCTTCCTCCTAGTGCTATAATAAAAATGTCGGTCTGTCTAGAAATAATACACTTTTAGGCAGATATGACTTAGAAAGAGGTGTTTATGACATATTCAAAGAAGGTTTCCCTTTCTGAGGTAAACCAATCCATAGATACACCAAATAATAATCGTTTTTGGCAAAATCTTAAGGCTTTCTTGGGACCTGGGGCTCTTGTGGCCGTGGGTTACATGGATCCAGGGAACTGGATTACCAGTGTCGTCGGTGGGGCGACCTACAAGTATAGTCTGCTTTTTGTCATCTTAATTTCATCTTTAATCGCTATGCAGTTGCAACAAATGGCTGGGAAATTAGGGATTGTGACCCAAATGGACCTAGCTCAAGCGACTGCCTATCACTCGCCCAAATGGTTGCGATACACGCTTTGGGTGATTCTGGAGCTGGCCTTAATGGCGACGGATTTGGCTGAGGTGCTTGGTTCTGCCATTGCTCTTAACCTGCTCTTTGGTATTCCAATTATGGTTGCCATTCTGGTGACAGTCCTAGACGTCTTCCTACTACTGCTCATCATGAAGCTAGGATTCAAAAAAATCGAGGCTATTGTTTCAACCTTGATTTTGACCATCTTGGTTATCTTTGTCTATCTGGTAGCTTTGTCTGAGCCTAGTATTACGGGAATCCTAGAGGGTTATCTCCCTACGCCAACGCTCTTCGAGCCACATGCTGCTGGACATACCAACCAGTTGACCTTGGCGCTTGGAATTGTGGGTGCGACCGTTATGCCACATAACCTCTACTTGCACTCATCCTTGTCACAGACTCGTAAGGTTGACTATTCTGATGGCAAAGACGTGACTAAGGCTGTCCGTTTCATGACCTGGGATTCTAACATCCAGTTGACTTTGGCCTTTGTGGTTAACTCCCTCCTCTTGATTTTGGGGGCAGCTCTCTTCTTTGGTCACGCTTCTGATATTTCAGCTTTCTCACAGATGTACAATGCTCTTCAGGACTCTAAGATTGCTGGTGCGGTAGCTAGTTCGACACTTTCAACACTCTTTGCCTTGGCGCTCTTGGCTAGTGGTCAAAACTCTACCATTACTGGTACTCTGACTGGCCAAATTGTCATGGAAGGCTTTCTCCACATGAGGTTACCGCAGTGGGTAATTCGTTTATTCACACGTCTCTTCGCCTTGCTACCTGTTATCGTTGTAGCTATTCTCTACGGTGATCAAGAAAAGACTCTGGATCAGCTGCTGGTTTATTCACAGGTTTTCCTTTCACTTGCCTTGCCATTCTCTATCTTCCCTTTGATTTACTACACTTCTAAGAAATCACTCATGGGAAAACACGTCAATGCCAAGTGGAATACTTTCCTTGGTTATGCCATCGCTATTGTCCTAACCATTCTCAATCTCAAACTTATCATTGATACGTTTTAAACAAAATAAGGCCAGCGCCATGCTGACCTTGTTTTAGTTTTTGAAGGCGTCAACGAGAACTTGGAATTCTTCATTGCTAAGGGTAATCCCCTTACCCATCTTGGTATGGTCTGGACTCCATGTACGGATGTCATACTTAGCCGGTGCGCCATTAAAGCTCACACGATTGAGTTCCTTAGTCCAGCCCTTGTCATTCTCAGACAAGACCAAGAGTTTTTCTTCAATTTCAAATGAAAATTCTGCCATTTGCTTACCTCCACTAGCTTTATTCGTTTTTTTCTGTGAAAATTGTGTGTGTTAGAAAGAAGTTATCCACAAAATTTCACCTTTCATGCTATAATTATTTTATCAAGAAACGAGGGAAATGACCATGATAAACTTTTTAGAAGCAGTAAAGCATCAGCTTCATCAGTTTGTGGAAACAGGTCATAGCAAACCTGTCCACCTAATGCATAATCAGCTTATTAACGATATCTATCATGCTATTGATCATAACCAAATGGTCATGCTGACATCCAATCAGAAGACCTATAAGGGCTACATCAACCATTATGACAGAGAGCGACAAGCCATCTTTATCGAGCAAGATAAGATCATCAGCATGATTGAACTAAAAGAAATCAAACGTCTAAAAATCATATCACAACGAGGTTAAGTTTATCAGTTAACCTCGTTTTATTATGAGGTTGACTATTTCAGAAGTACTTGTTATAATAAGTTAACTATTAATTTACGAAAGGTTAACTAAAAATGACGCAAAATCGTACACTGTCACTCATACTTCCCGCCTTCGGTGCTGCTATCATTGCCGCACTGGCTCAAATTGTTATTCCTATCGGTGCAGTCCCCATTACTCTCCAGACCTTCGCTGTCGGACTTGTTGCTGCCATCCTTAAGCCAAGAGAGGCAACTCTTGCCGCTACCCTCTACCTGATTCTAGGTGCCATTGGCCTACCGGTTTTTGCAGGTGGAGGCGGGGGGCTCCAAGCCTTCTTTGGTCCTTCAGCTGGCTATCTGCTTGCCTACCCATTTTTTGCACTTGTCACATCTGCACTGGCTCATGCTAAGACTCCTATCTGGAAGATCTTTTTGGCTTTTGTTTTGGGAGATGCACTTGTCTTTGTCGGTGGTATCCTTAGCCTGCACTTTCTTGGAAAGATGGGATGGTCTGCAGCTGTAGCAGTCGGTTTGACACCCTTTATCATCCCAGACCTTTTAAAAGGTCTGATTGTCGCTTTGGTGACTAAGCCAGTTTTAAAAGCACTAAAAAATCATAGCTACTTTAACTAAAAAAGATTGAAGACTTTGTTCGTGTGAACAGAATCTTCAATCTTTTTATTTTTCAAAATAAATATCATAGTGCTTTGAACAAGCTGGGTTGAAGGCACTATGACAATTGGGACAGGCTACTGCCTCTTGATATTCCTCAATAGTCATCTCATGCCGACAAACGCCACAAATAAGGACCTTATCCTGTTTCAACTGACAGGGATAAGCTCGAAAGCTATGTTCCTCCAAGCTATCATGACACTGATAACAGGCATAATACTTCAGACACTCAAAGCATTTTAAGGCAACAATATCTAGTGTGGAATGGTAGTGCTGGCACCTACTCTGGTCATCTACCAGGAGGCCATTGATTTGTCTTGTCATTAGGCACGAACAGTTTTACTTGAACCGTCTTTTTGGTAGAGGTTAATCAAACCTTCTTTAGTTGAACGAATCATGTCACCAGGTTTAACTTCTTGTGGCACGGTAATTGTAAGAAGTTCCATTGGGTTTGGTGCACGGTCAATTTTGTTTCCATTAGCATCGTGAAGGTCTTTGATATCACATTCAAAATGACGGAAGCCTGGTCCGTAGAATTCAACGTGGTCACCTTCGAGAATAACGTTACGTTGACGGATTGTAGCTGTCATAGTGGCTGGATCAAAGTCTACTACTTCACCAACAAATTTGTATTGTGGAATCTTACGACGGGCACCAAAGAGTTGCTCGTTTTCTGTTGGTGTCTTGTAGTAGAAACCTGTTGCCAATTCACGTTGGGCAACTTTCCAGAGTTCGTTAATCAAATCATCTTTGATGGCGTAGAAGGCTTCTGCACTTTCCATGTAAGCGTCACAAGCAGCCTTGTAGCAGTTAGCAACTGTTGATACATAGTGGACAGATTTCATACGACCTTCGATTTTAAGGCTGTCAACACCATTATCGATAAGGTCTGGGATATTTTCAATCATACACATGTCAACGGCTGACATTGAGTATTCTTCAGGAACTTCACCGTGGATACTCTTTCGCTCTTGACCGAATGGCATGTCGTAAAGGTCATATTTCCAGCGACAAGACTGTGAACAACCACCACGGTTGGCATCACGGTCTGACATGTGGTTAGAAAGGGTACAGCGACCTGAGTATGAGATACACATAGCACCATGGACAAAGGCCTCAATTTCAAGATCCGTACGTTTACGGATTTCAGCCAATTCTTCCATAGTTACCTCACGTGCCAAAACAACACGGGTCAAGCCATACTGTTTCCAAAAATGGAAGGTTTCAACATTTGTCGCAGATGCTTGCGTTGACAAGTGGATGTTAAGTCCTGGAGCGTAGGTTGAACAGATTTCAATCAAGGCTGGGTCAGATACGATAACGGCATCGAGTCCCATATCACGCAATTCACGGAACCATTCACCAGCACCTTTTTCATTTCCTTCATGGGTAACCATGTTTGAAGCAACGTGCACATCAACGCCACGAGCGTGAGCGTATTCGATACCTTCACGAAGCTCATCCATGGTAAAGTTTCCGGCACGGCTACGCAAACCATAGGCTTGTCCACCAACGAAAACAGCATCTGCGCCGTAATTTACAGCGACTTTCAATTTTTCCAAAGTCCCAGCAGGTACCAGAACCTCTGGGCGTTTTTTAGTTGTAGTCATAATTTCTCCAATTTGCAAGATTGTCGATTTTAGTTTTTAGAAGGCTCCTTCGTTCCCTGAAAATGGAAAACTCACAAACGAAGGAGGAAGTATTTTTATTTTACACGGTCAGGTTCATAGTCATAGAAACCTGTGTCCAAACCACGGTTGGCTGGGTGTAATTTATGAATAGCCTCATCAAAGAGGAAGGCTTTGTCTTGTGAAAATTCACCAGCCTCGATGAGGTCACGAGCCTTCACAAAATACTCAGTGATTTTTACAAAGTTTTCACCTGGGCAATAAACACCGTCTAACTTCCAGTGATCAAAACCATGTTCAACGAGTTCTGAAAGTTTAGTCATCATATCCAAGTCATTGTTGGCAAAGATATGTGTTCCATGCAAGTCTTCATAAACTGAGTAGTGAGAATCTGGATCTCCTGGCTCAGAAAGGAAGAGGTCACGTTCTTTGGTAACAGCTTCATCCGTTTTGATAAAGTTGTAGTAGTTTTGAAGAAGCGGACGTTTTGAGTGGTGAATGATACTTGCACCATAAACCAAAACCTCAGCTGGAATTTGAAGATTTTCAGCCATGACGAAAAGTTCCGCAGATGGAATTTCACGAGCCAAAACAGCTTCAGAAGCTCCAGCTTGTTTGCCCCAGAAATTAATCTGACGGCTAGAGGTTACCATGGTTGAAGCATCATAAATCATTTTGAAGGGGCGTTTGTCACGGTTACAAATGTAGAAAACTCCTGCATCACCAACCGTGATATAATCTGCCTTGATTTCTTCAAGAAAATCAAGGTAGTCTGGAAGAGCATCCATCATACCTTGGTGCATGAGGGCGTTAACGGCAACAGTCAATTCCTTGCCAGACTCATGTACCAGCTCTGCAATCTTTCGCATCTCTGCGAATGAAAAAGGCTTAGGCAAACGAAGGCCAAAAGCTTTTTCGCCGATGTAAATACGATCTACGCCAAGTTCTAGGAGCTCACGTGCCTGCTCGTAGCTCTCAGCAGTCGCTGTAATCACTATTTTTTCCATAACTCACATTATAGCACAAATGATTTGATTTTTTTAGAATTTTTAGGCTCAAAACTCTGTATCTAAATATTTTTAATTAGTTTTTGAATACTATGATTTTTACAAAAATCAAAAAAAACTTTGCAATATAAAATTTTTGTGGTATTATTAATGAGATTCTAAATAGTGAAATACTGACTAAGTATTTTAACCTACACGAAAAAGTGATTTAGATATTTTATATAGAAAGGAGGCAGACATGGCTGACAACTTACACCGTCAATTTGATCACATCGAAGATTTCGAGACTGAGCGTCCTCAAACGACGAATTATCAAGATTATCAAGGTTTAAATAGTAATAGTATTAAGCTACAAGATATGATTTTCTTTGGACGTATCTCAAGCTTCTGTGTTTCAACAGTCCTAGTTGCCTTCCTTTTCTTGGTAGCTCAGGTGGCTACCTTCTGGGCCTTCTTCTGGGCAATTACCATCAGCGTCATTGGTCAGATAGGCATTTATGTCCTAATCGAATATTATAAAGCACAAAAACGTTGACTGTTTGGTCAACGTTTTTGCGTACTAAAAAAAGCCTCATGGGCTTTCTTTTTTTATTTTGCTTCTGCTGCTTCTTCAGAGATATCTTTGATATCAATGACGATATCATCAACGATAGCTTTGGTTTCTGCTTCAACATCTGCTTGCTCAGGAGTTACTTGTGCTGTTTTCTCTTTGATAAGTTCAAAGCTCTCTTTGGCAAAGTCAGCAACTTGAGCTGTTTTTTCTTGAACTGCTTTTGTCAAATCATCTGCAGTGATGTCACCATTTTCAAATTTTGTTTTATAGTCTTGGAAAGTATCGACTGCCAAATCTTTGTAGTCGCTAGCTTTTTCCACCACTTGATTTTGATAAGCTTTTGGATCTTCTTTGAATGAAGCGATTTCTTCATCAATACGTGCTTTAACAGCTTTACCTTTTTCAGTTGTAAAGAAGTAAGCTGCTGCAGCTCCAGAAGCTACACCAATGATTAGGGTGTTTAAAAATTTACTCATGAAAAGACCTCCTTATTTTTTCTTGTCTTTTTTACCAAATAGTTTTGAAGCAACCTTACCGATAGCAAAGGCTGAACCTGCTTTACCGACACTTGCTCCTGCTGCACTTGCTTTCGCACCGAGATAACGAGCTTCAGTATTCAAGTCAGAGACACTTTCTGAAAGCTCAGCTACTGCTACGAAGAGAGGATCGATTGTTTGAACTTTTTCATTAACATCTTCAACCAAGACGTTTGCCTTAGCCAAGATTTCATTTGTTTGATGAAGGGTTACATTGATATCTGTACGAAGCACAGCAACTGTTTCTTCAACTTCTTTAACCACATGACGGGTACGAAGTAGAGTAGGGATTAATGCAATGAGAAACGCAGCAAGTGCGATTGCGATAATAAGAAATGCAATTTCTGCCATAGTTTAGGACTCCTTTGACCTTTTTAAAAGGTCGCTACAAGAAAACTGAAGTAGAATCTCCAGTTTCCAGTGACCTTTGTTATGATAATTTTCATTATATTATAACAAAGTCTGAGCTATATGACTAGTTTTTCATTTTATAATCTGCCTCTGGGCGTTGCTTTCGCAAATAGAGCAAGGTTGCACCCAAGATGATAATAGCGATGCTAACCCATTGAGAAACACGCAAGCCAACAAACATGAGGCTATCCGTACGCATGCCTTCAATGACAAAACGTCCAAGACCATACCAGATAAGGTAAAATGAGGTCACATCTCCTTGACGCAGTTTCTTATTAAAGCGTCTTAGTCCTAGGATAATGATAAATCCGACCAAGTTCCAGAGACTTTCGTAAAGAAAGGTCGGTACACGATAACTACCATCAATGTACATCTGCTGGCGAATAAATTCTGGGACATAATTCAGATGACTAACTGCTTTTCCGTAGGCCTCCTGGTTAATAAAGTTTCCCCAGCGACCGATACTCTGAGCAATCATAACGCCAGGTGCCGCGATATCTAGAAAATCCAAGACAGCAATGGCATGACGTTTAGCAAACCAATAGAGGACAGCTGCTCCAGCAATCAAGCCACCATAGATGGCAATTCCACCATTCCAAATTGCAAAAATTTCAGAAGGATTTTGACTGTAGTAGGACCACTGGAAGATCACATAGTAGAGCCTAGCACCAACAATGGCCATCGGAAAGGCAAGAAGAATAAAATCTAAGATGTTTTCAGGGTCAATTCCCTTTTCAGGAGCCCAACGCTGAGCCAGATAAACGGCAAGTAAGAGACCAGATACGATACAGATGGCATACCAATGAATACTAATGGGGCCAAGCCTTAGAGCAATAGGATCAATAGTAGCAAACATTAGTCTTCACCATTCTTACTAATGAGGTTGGTCAAACGTTCTTCAAAGGTTTTGGTTGCATCAAATCCCATTTGCTTAGCACGGTAGTTCATGGCTGCAGCTTCGATAACGACTGATACGTTACGGCCTGTCTTAACAGGAATGCGGACACGTGGAATCTTAACGCCTTGCAATTCGATTTCTTCATTCCCATTTCCAAGACGATCAAAGACCTTACCGTCTTCAAAATTTTCAAGATAGATGGCCAACTGAACTTGAGAAGAATTACGGACAGCACTAGCTCCGTAGAGACTCATGACATCAATGATACCAACCCCACGAATCTCAAGAAGATGGCGGAGGATTTCCGCAGGCTCACCCCAGAGAGTTTCCTCATCCTTAGCATAGACATCCACACGGTCGTCAGCGACAAGGCGGTGACCACGTTTCACCAACTCAAGCCCTGTTTCACTCTTACCGATACCAGAATCGCCCTGAATGAGAACACCCATGCCGTAGATATCAACCAAAACACCATGAACACTGGTACGTTCTGCCAACTGTGCATTGAGGTACCAAGACATATCACCTGAAAGAGATGATGTGCCGTTACGGCCTTGAAGAACCACAACGCCATTTTCTTTAGCTGCTCGATACAGCTCCTCAGGGATATCAAGCCCACGCGCTACGATAACAGCTGGGGTTTCTTCTTTGAACATGTTTTTGAAAACAGAGTAACGGTTGTGATCAGTCAAGGTTTTAAGGTAAGACCACTCCTTCATCCCAACCAATTGAATACGCTCCGGTGAATAATAGTCAAAATAACCTGTCATTTCTAAACCAGGACGAGAGATATCAGCAGTTGTTATCGGTTTTGCCAAAAGCTCCTTATTCCCATAGACAACCTTGAGTTTAAGCCTGTCAACCAACATTTTAACGGTTACTGTCATGTTATTTCCTCCGATTATTTACTAGTTTCATTGTATCATAAAAAGGTTTTCAATGCGGCTCTCAAAGCAAAAAAGACCTATGACTAGCACTAAGGCCAATCATAGGTTAATGTCTATTAACAATTACTTACCAATTCCACTCATCTTCAACAGGTTCAGCGTTTTTACGTTTGCGTCCATCCTTGAGTTTGATTTCGGGATAAATATCTTCTTTGTAAGGAAGGAGAAAGGCTAAAACCAAGTATAGAAAGATTCCAAACTGCGTTGAAACCATGAGAATGATAGCCAAAATACGAGCTAGAGCTAGGTCCCAGCCAAACTTATCTGCCAAACCTGCAACAACACCGGCGACGAGTCTATTTTTTCGTGTCTTATAAAAACGATTTGACATGGTCTTCTTCTCCCATCATTTCTTTGATTTAATTATATGATTTTTTTAAACTAAAAAAATCAGCCCTAGGACTGATTTAGAAAAATGAGCTTGCCTCGACACAAACCGCAGCCAAATTTCCGTGTATTGACACGGCGTTTGCGACGGTAGGTATGACCACAAGATTGGCATTGATAAAGGTAGTAGTTCTCCTCCTGACCTTGTATCTTTGGGGCGTATCTAAGGCCGTCAACCTTGGCTAGTAAATCCTTGAAATCTCTATCCGCATGCTTGTACCCCTTGCCCTGAAAATAAAGGTGATAATGACAGAGTTCGTGGCGGACGATTTTTCGAAAGGTTTCAAGACCATGTTCCTCATAGAGTTTTGGGTTAAAATCTAAATGACCATCCTTGGGAAAGAACCGCCCTCCCGTAGTCCGAAGACGCTTATTCCACAGGGCTTGGTGCTTAAATTCCCAGCCAAAATCTTCTATGGAAACAGTCTTAACATAATCAGTTAGATTCACGTGGATTCACCAAGGAGAGATTGAGTTTTTCATGCTCTAAGTCAACTTTTGATACCCACACGGTAACCAAATCCCCAACAGAAACGACCTGACTTGGGTGGTTAACGAAGCTCTTACTCATCTCTGATATGTGGATAAGGCCATCCTCATGGACACCGATATCCACAAAGGCACCAAAGTCCACAACGTTACGGACCGTTCCTTCAAGTTTTTGTCCTACTGACAAGTCTTTGAGTTCAAGAACATCTTGACGAAGCACTGGTGCTTCAAAATCGTCACGGAGGTCACGGCCTGGTTTCAAAAGGTCAGCAATGATATCTTTGAGGGTTTCCTGTCCAAGCCCCAGCTCTTCTGCCGTTTCTTTAAGATTAATAGCCTTCAATTTTGTCTTGGCAGAATCGTCCAAGTCTGTGATAGCTAACTGCTTGAAGAGGGCTTTTACCGCTGGGTAAGACTCTGGGTGGACCCCTGTATTATCCAAGATATTCTTGGCATTTGGAATACGAAGGAAACCGGCGGCTTGTTCGAAGGCCTTGGCACCAAGACGTGGGACTTTTTTGATTTCCGCACGTGATGCAATCTCACCATTTTCCTCACGGTAGGCGACGATATTTTCAGAGATGGTCTTGTTGAGTCCTGACACGTGTGACAAGAGGGTACTACTTGCCGTATTGACATTAACACCAACCTGGTTAACCACGGTATCGACGACGAAATCAAGATTTTCAGAGAGTTTCTTCTGGCTAACATCATGCTGGTATTGGCCTACTCCGATTGATTTAGGGTCAATTTTAACCAACTCAGCCAATGGGTCTTGGAGACGACGGGCAATGGAAATAGCAGAGCGTTTTTCGACCGTTAAGTCTGGGAACTCATGACGGGCCAACTCTGAAGCAGAGTAAACAGAGGCACCACTTTCATTGACAATGACATATGAAGTCTCTGGGAAATCCTTGAGAACTTCTGCCACAAAAGCTTCACTTTCACGACTGGCTGTTCCATTACCAATAGCGATAATCTCAATGGCATGTTTCTTAATGAGGTCAGCCAAGTCTTTCTTAGCTTGGGCAATCTTAGCCTGACTGGCTGGAGCCACTGGATAGATAACTTGCGTTGTGATGAGCTTACCAGTTTGGTCGACGACAGCCAACTTAGCCCCTGTACGAAAGGCTGGGTCAAAACCGAGTACCATCTTACCTTTAAGTGGCGATACTAGAAGAAGACTGCGAAGATTTTGAGAGAAAAGTTGAATAGCACCATCTTCTGCTGCTTCAGTCAACTCGCTACGGATACGACGCTCCATGGCTGGAATGATTTTCTTCTTGAGAGATTGGTTGATAACTTCCTCGATATAGTCATTTTTTTGTTTGAAACGAGCACTGTAAAAACGGTGCATTTTCTCAAGATTGTGCTTAAAGGCCACCTTAATAACACCTAGTTTCTCCCCACGGTTAAGGGCTAACGTACGGTAACCTTGAAGTTTAGACACCTTGTCTTCAAAATCATAGTAGATTTTGAAGGTTTCTTTTTCATCCAGAGATTGATCCTTGAGGGTTGAAGTGATATCACTGTTGTTCCAGATTTCGTTGTAGGTCCAAGAGCGCAAGCTATTGTCCTCAGAAAAGGCTTCAACCAAAATATCCACAGCACCTGCAAGAGCCTTGTCAGCTGTTGGAAAGGCCTCAGATGTCAGCTTTTCAGCTTCAGCCTTGAGGTTTGGACTATTTTGCAAGATAAGACGAGCCAAGGGGAAGAGACCTGCTTCACGGGCAACCGTCGCCTTGGTGCGGCGTTTTTCCTTATAGGGAAGGTAGAGTTCTTCCACATCTGCCAGTTTTTCAGCGGCTTCAATGGCTGCCTTGAGTTGGTCGGTCAATTTGCCCTGAGCCTCAATCTTGGAAAGAACCGTTTCCTTACGGTCTTGAAGAGCAGTCAAGGATTTGTCCATATCAATGATGGCCTTGATTTGCGTTTCATCCAGATTGCCTGTTTTTTCCTTACGGTAACGGGCGATGAAGGGGATGGTATTGCCTTCTGCGGTCAATTCTAAAACAGTTTCAACTTGTTGTTTTTTTAGGCCCAATTCCTGAGCCAATGTCTCTAAATTACGATTTTCCATAAGTTCTATTATACCACGAGAGGAGATTTGCTTGGGCAGAAAACCTTGTAGCTGAAGCGAGAATTTTTAAGCAAGAGGTAGTATAATAGAAAAGTAAACCTATTGTTAGGGGCTATTTCTTTCAGAAAGGACGCCCTTAGTATCTTTTGTAACTGAACTCGGGCTATTTCTTTCGGAAAATAGATGGATCTTCCTAGAAGCAGAGCTTCTTCGTCTGATGCCCTCTTTTCTGTCAGAAATAACGCCCTTAGTATCTTAATTAACTCGGAGGCTTTTTATGGCAGTTATTCAGAAAAAAACAAATGAACTTGAAAGCATGATGGCATCTTTTGCGGCTATCCCTGATTTTGAAAAGGCGGGAACTGATCCTAAGAAAGACAAACGTCTTCAAGAAGATAAGAAGAAATAATTTTTATGGCTATTTTTCATCAACTACCAGATAGCGTTTTGCAGCTTCTGGCAGTTTTTCTATCGATTATTATCGAAGCCCTGCCCTTTGTTTTACTGGGAAGTATCCTATCTGGCTTTATCGAGGTCTTTGTGACTCCTGAAAAGGTCCAAAACTTCCTTCCTAAAAACAAGGTCCTGGCTATTCTCTTTGGAACCCTTGTTGGTTTTATTTTTCCCTCTTGTGAATGTGGGATTGTTCCAATTATCACGCGCTTTTTAGAGAAAAAAGTGCCTAGCTACACGGCTATTCCTTTCATGGCAACTGCTCCTATCATTAATCCAGTCGTTCTCTTTGCGACCTATACGGCCTTTGGGAACTCTTGGTACTACGTGCTTTTACGTTTCGTCGGGGCTTTCTTGATTGCCATGATTTTGGGAATCTTGCTGGGCTTTATGGTGGATGACCAGATTCTCAAGGACAACCGTAAGGTTAGTCATGTGCACGACTATAGTGGTTTGTCAGCTGGTAAGAAAACCTTTCAAGCTCTGGTTCATGCGGTTGACGAGTTCTTTGACACTGGGCGTTACTTGATTTTCGGGAGCTTGGTGGCTGCAAGTATGCAGACCTACCTACCGACCCGAATCCTAACGACCATCGGTCATAATTCAGTGACAGCCATCCTGATCATGATGCTCTTGGCCTTCATCCTCTCCCTTTGTTCAGAGGCCGATGCCTTTATCGGGGCTTCGCTGCTCTCTAGTTTCGGAGTGGCACCAACGGTTGCCTTTCTCATCATTGGTCCTATGGTTGATATCAAGAACTTGATTATGATGAAGCACCAGTTTAAAACACGCTTTGTTGGTCTCTTCGTAGGAACAGCAAGTCTGGTGACAATCATTTACTGTCTGCTATTGGGGGTGATTTAATGTTACGTTTTCTCATCTTATCTGGGTATTTTGAGCTCGTCATGTACTTGCAAGTTTCTGGCAAGCTCAACCAGTACATTAACATCCACTACTCCTACTTAGCCTACATTTCCATGGTGCTTTCCTTTATCCTTGCTGTGGTTCAACTCATCGTTTGGATGAAGCAGATTAAGGTTCACTCGCATTTGTCAGGTCGAGTAGCCAAGGTAGCCAGCATCGTTCTCTTGGCCTTTCCAGTCCTCACTGGGCTCTTGGTGCCAACAGTAACCTTGGATGCCAATACCGTGTCAGCTAAGGGTTACCATTTTCCACTGGCGGCAGGGAGCGATCCTAATCAGGCCGACCAAGAGGGAACGACTATCCAGTACTTGAAGCCAGACACCAGCTCCTACTTCACCTCCTCAGCTTATGAGAAGGAAATGACCAGAGAGCTCGCCAAGTACAAGGGGCGTGAGACCATCCAGATTACCACGGAAAATTACATGGAAGTCATGGAGCTCATCTACCTCTATCCTAACGATTTCGTGGGCAAGAAGGTCACCTATACTGGCTTTGTTTACAATGACCCACAAACCAAGGGGTATCAGTTCATCTTCCGTTTCGGTATTATCCACTGTATCGCCGATTCAGGTGTTTACGGACTGGCGACAACAGGAAGTGACCAAACCTTCAAGGACAATACCTGGGTAAAAGTCACTGGTACCATAACTGTGGATTACTATCAAAATCTTAAACAGAGCCTTCCTATCCTTAATTTGACTGAGGTCAAAGAGGTCGGTCAGCCTGACAACCCTTATGTATATCGCGTATTTTAAAAAGCCAAGTTCAGTTGAACTGGCTTTTTCTTCTTGTATTAAAAACATTTGTCTAGGTTTCTTGTGCTAGTGCTGCTGCTTTTTCAAGGGCTTGATCGGTCGACTCGCAGATATGGTCTGGTCCAATAGTTTGAATAAAGCCTGATTTTTCAAGTACTCGGTAGGGTTGTGGATTGACGTGAGAAAGAAGCAGGGTCATGCCACGTTTTTGACAGATGGCCAGGGTTTCTTCAAGGGCATCTAGGCCTGAGATATCCATGGCTGGAACGTTTCGCATGCGTAGAATGAGAACATTCTTAGTTTCATCATTAATCACATTCAAGAAGTTATTGGCTGCACCAAAGAAGAGGGCACCAAAAACTTCATAGACGACAGCGTTTTTAGGGACTTGTTTTAAGTCGCTATCCTCGGACAAAACTGGATCGTCCAGATTTTCCTTGTCCACCCACTGACGGATTTGAGCCACGTCGGACATGCGTTTGAGAAAGAGGAAGGCTGCTAGGACCATACCAAATTCAATGGCAACTACTAGGTCAAAGAAAACGGTTAAGACAAAGGTCACTAGCAGGACTGCCACATCACTCTTAGGGGCACGTTTGATCATACGACCAACCGTACGCCAACCGCTCATGTTATAACCGACAATCATAAGGATTGAGGCCAGACAGGTCATAGGAATCAATGAAGCGTAAGGCATGAGGAAGAGTAAAATCAGAAGCAAGGTGAAGGCATGAACCATACCCGCTACTGGTGTTCGTCCGCCATTTTTGACGTTGGCTGCGGTACGGGCAATCGCACCCGTTGCCGGAATCCCGCCAAAGAGGGCTGACATGATATTCCCAACACCTTGGCCGACCAATTCTGCATTAGAACGGTGATTACCACCAATCATGCCATCTGAAACCACGCAAGAAAGTAGCGATTCAATGGCAGCCAGTATGGCAATGGTGAAGGCTGGCGAAATCATTTGACGAATCAAAGAAAATGATAGGTCAGGAACCGTGAAACTTGGGAGCCCCGCCTTGATGGTGTAAAGGTCACCAATGGTTTTGACTGGGAGATGACCAAAGGCCACGATGGCTGTGGTCACAAAGATAGCAACCAGAGAACCCGGAATTTTCTGAGAAAGGCGTGGCCAAAAGATTTGAATGAGCAGGGCCAAAATACCGATAGCTAGGGTCGCCCAACTAATACTTGAAAGATGCTCTCCATAGGCAATCATCTTTTCCAGAAACTCAGCTGGCACCGACTTCATCTCAAGGCCTAGAAAATCCTTAATCTGTCCGGCCACAATCCCAATGGCAATCCCTAAGGTAAAGCCAAGTGTGATGGTTTTGGGAATGAATTTAATCAGGTCACCAAAACGCAGGAGCCCCATGATAATAAGCATGAGTCCCGCCATGAGCGTGGCAACAGTCAGACCCGCCATGCCATACTGGGCGATGATGCCATAGATGATGACAACGAAGGCTGCGGTAGGTCCACCAATCTGAACCCGACTACCTCCTAAAAAGGAAATAAAAAAGCCTGCAACCACTGCTGTGTAAAGACCTTGTTCGGGATTAACACCAGAGGCAATCGCTAGGGCAATCGACAAGGGCAGGGCAATGATAGCCACGATAACTCCTGCAATCAGGTCCTTGATGAACTGTCCCTTGGAATAATCCTTGATGGTGGTGAAAAATTTGGGTGTGATATATTTTAAAGCGTCCATTTTTTCCTCCTAACTAATATCCTAAAACTCTTTGACTTAACTCTTTTTTCAATGAGTGTCAGACGCTTATCATTTTTACAGTCTAATGATAGCACAGGAAACCCCCATTTTCTAGGGGATTGGTAGATGTAAACGTATTATTTCAAGAATTTTTTAACTTTCTTAGCTTAGAAATGAAGGCATCAAAAAACAAGTCCAGACTATGGACTTGTTTTAACTTATCATGGCTTGATAGATTTCTCTTGAATTACCAACTGGTTGGTAAGGAAATCGGAATGTTAAGCTTGACCTTCATCTTGCTATTGGTCACAGTGGCTTGCTCAATTTCGTAGCCGATTTCAGGAAGCTTGAGCTGAATCTGATTGTTAACCATGCGAACACCACTGCTTGACTGGGCAATACTCTTCTTGAGGTAAGGTAGAACCAGTGATTTAGGAACAGGGAGGCGACCCAGGTGAGCACCTGCCAAGTCTAGTAGAATGACTTCCTTGTTAGTGCTGACTGTGAAATCCAGGCTGAATGTTGATTCGATTGGTCCAAGAGACACTGGTAGCTTAGCTGTCAGATAAGAATCATTCAACTCTACAGTACTGTTTAACAAGGTCTCGTCATTAGAATCAGCCATGCTTGCTTTTAGGATTTGACGAAACTGGTTGCTATCAAGATTAATCTCAGTTGAAACCCCACCTGACGAAAGGGACGCCCCACCAATACCAGCCTGGGCTAGATCGGCAAGGGATGTTTGTGTTGATACATTTTTTAATTGGTCCTGACTGTCAATCTTGTCCGGAATGAGCAAAGCTGCCACTGCAAAAAAGACCACAATGACGAGGACAATGAGTCGTTTAAACCATTTCCACATAGGGATACCTCATTTCAATTTTTCACTTTTGACGTCTATTGTACTGTAATCAAGGGAAAAAAGCGAGTAAGAACTGGAAATTCTCTCATATTTTCTTAATCCACGAGGTAGGCTTCGAGAGCTTCAAAGACTTTTAAGTAAGCATTGGCATAAAGGTGGACACCGTCATAGGTGTGCTCAGCCTTCTGCTCTTTCCTATCATTGACCAGCCTAGCATTACAATTAATAAAGTGGCAGCCATAGGTTTGGGCGATTTCCTCAAGAGCCTGGTTACAACGGTCAAGATTTTCAGGTGTCCGCAGTTTCATCCACTGGATTGAAGCCTTGGTCTGCCAAGGTAAATGAAGATTGGCTGGGTAGAAAGCCATGAGGTAAATCTTGGTATGGGGCAAGACAGCTTGTGTTTGCTCCATAATCCGCCTGATATTTGCTGTCAGATGCTGGAACCATTGGTCTCCATAAGGCTCCTCGGTCATGTCATTGGTACCGATATTGATAAACACCTTGCTCGGTTGCAGATCCAAAAGCAGGGGATGGATATGCTGGATAAATTCATCCGTGTTCAGGCCGCTGATGCCTCGATTGTAGATGATGTCGTCGACACCTCTACTCCTAGCGATTTCACAAATTGGAAAAAGCTCCATGAGAGATGAGCCTGTGAAGAGCGTCTCCCCCTTGATAGCAACCTCATTTAAGTACTGATAATTTTTAAGTTTGATTTCTTTTAATTCATCCATGATAAGTTTCTTCTATATAGTTTTATCTAAATGAGGGAGAAGGCAAAGAGCAGCCCTACAACCGTATTGGCCAAGGCATGGATAAAGACACTTGGAAGGATAGACCCACTTGCTTTTTTCTCATTGATAGCACCAAAAACGTAAGCGATGAGACTGATAAAGGCCATGATAGCCATAGCTTTTAGGTAGCCCGTTAATTGGATAAACATAAATGCATGGATGAGGCCAAATAAGAGAGACTGAATCAGATTGGCCCCTAGGAATCCTAGTTTTCCTTGTAGCCTTTTCAAAAGAAAACCTCTAAAGAAGATTTCTTCTGGCAAGGCAGTCCCTAAGATAGCATAGGCCAAGATAGCAGGAAAGGCTCCCCTTTCCAGAAAAAGCTGCTGTGGCCGTTTGGCTAGAGTCGAACCAAGCGAAGACGACAATTGAAAAAAGAAGAAAAAGTAGACTAATACCCAAAATGGTCAGTAGTAATCGCCTCTTCTGCTGACTTTCAACTTTCTTCAACCCAATCCAGTCAAAGAAACCGACCTTTTTCCTGCTCCAAATTAACCAAGTGATAAAAGGAATGACAGAGACTATAAGCAGTTCCACAATACCGCTCATCAGTTTAGACATAAATAGGGTCATGAGTTTGTCCTCCTCTTCTAGTCAAAAGACAGTTTTTATCTTTTGAAAGCGTATACCTCTACATTTTCATTATACTACTTTTAGAGGAAGTGAAAGCTCATTCTCACCAATCTTGCCAGGTTTCTATGGCACGAATCACACGGTCCTGCTTATAGTCAATATGGTAAACACGCCAGCCACCAATCCAATCGTCAGCCACCAATCCAATCGTCAGCCAGCTGGTACTCAACACTTCCTTGAAGGTCGTCACCCTTGCCCAAGAGCTTCTCCACTTTTTCTCTCGTCATGCCCTCAAGCTGATACTGACGGTGAAAACTCCAAATGAGTTTGTGTCGCATGGGAGCTGGTGTTTGGGCCCATTTTTCAGGCGTAAAGACTCGGTCACGAGGGACAATGATTGCAAAATGAACCAGACAAATGATTTCAATGATTAAGCAAAAGACTTTTCGCCTTTTTCGTCTGGTTTCTGGGGTGAGGTAGGCCATAGGACTACCTGACTTTCTCTTGCTTCCAATGGTCATCCAAAATCACTGTGTGCTCTTTTGAAAAGCGAATAAGGATGTCTCTGGCAACTTGTTGGGATACACGCGCGACATTGGTCAAGTCTAGTCCTAGCTCAGGTGTGTCGTGTTCCAAGCGATACTTGTCATCCTCGTACTCAACAAAGATAAAGCTCGTTGACCTTTTATCGCCATAGGAGAGATAGAGACTATCGTAGGATACTGGGAGTTGCACCAAGGCATCCCAGATATCACTGTCACTTGGGTCTGTGATCGTCGCATAGTCTACCTGATCAGCTGTCGAAATACGCATGACAAGGCCTTCTGCTACTTTCTTTTTAGGTGCTAGCCACTTAAATAAATGCATCGTTTTCCTCCTTTAGATGATGATTCCTTTTTGCTTGAGATTGTCCAGACATTCCTGTAAATAGGCGGCATCATGCTCTGGGTAGATGATGGCTGGTAATTCCTCCGCTTCAAGCCTATCGTAGGCTGGCATCTGCTTGCCCCGATACTCCTTGTCTAGCCACTCAGGGCTGACACGATAACCTCGTTTCGTCATTTCTTGCATAATAAGCTCATGGTATTTAAACAGGCGGTACGGTGAATATTCAAAAACATAGTTAACCGTAGCGTGCTTGCGTTGCCATCCCTTGCCACGAAGGGCACAACATTCTCGGTGTTGTCCTAATAATTGCTGACGGGGTAGTTTTGCAATCAAGTCTTGATGCCACAGTCTCATTTTGAACCCCCATTAATTAAGGTTGACTCCTCCAGATAACGATTAGGATACTTGCTGAGGAGCTCTTTGACGGATTCCACCAAACTATGCTGAGGAATTTGACCTGCTGCATAGCTATCCAGTTGGGCCATAAACTTTTCCTTTTCGCTAGCAGTCGCCTTTTTCTTAAAATATCCCCAGATATGTTGGAAGGCATTGACGACCTGACCAGGATTTTCAGGAAGGGCAAGTGCTTGATCAATGTAGGCTTGAACCTGATCCAAACTCACCTCTTCATTCTTGAGATAGTTACGGATTTCCAAGTAAATCTTGTTCGAATGGCTGAGCACCAGGTATTTATTGGCTGCCCAAAGTCGCTCGCACTGGCGACGTGGATTAGTAGTTGTCATTAGGAACCTTCCTTCTTGCTTTTTATCAGTATAGCATAGTTTAAATGGGGATAATAGATTATGCTTTTAAGAATCCGAAAGAGTGATTTTCAAGCATTTTCAGAAAAGTTTTTTTGCTTGGTTTGTTTGTAAGCGTTTGCTATACTTAAGATATCAAAGAAAGGAGACAAGCCTATGACATTGTCCAAAAAACTCACACTTTCTCTTGCCTCTATGGCAGTTCTTGGTCTTTTAGCAGCCTGCTCAAACCAAAAAGCTCAAACACCTGAAAGCTCTGCTAGCACCCAACAAAGTTCAAGTAAGGTTTCATCTTCACAAAGTTCTGAAGCCTCTAAACAAACTGAAGGGCTAGATGGCACCTATAAAGGGACTGACGAAAATGATCGCATTACTCTTACCATCTCTGGAAATACTGGAACTTGGGAAGAGGACGAGGCAGATGGCGAGAAGGAAAGCAAGCCTGTAACAGTTAACTCTGACAATCAAAGTCTAACAATTGGTGACGACACCAAATACTATAAACTCGACGGTAACCAACTGACTATTGAAGATGATGACCATGATCCAAATGATACGGTTGTCTTGACGAAATAAAATGAAAAAACTTAGCCGAACCGCTCTCTGGAATTTAGCTAAGGTTTTTTATGTTATACTATAGGCAGAAAGAAAACGGATACAAAGAGGAGGTTGACGATGACTCAAAGAAGATTATGGGTGACGCTATTTGTTGTGTCGATTATTGTAACTCTTATTGGACTGGGATTTTCTGTCTATAACTATTATGTCTTTGATAAACCCTTTATGACTACCACTACAAAAGGTTTACTAGCAGCCTTTTTCCTGTGTGCGACAATGGTTGCCATTAGTCTATCCAAATCAAATAAGAAGTAAAGATCTGAAAGAGGTATAAGTTTGTAGACTTATACCTCTTTCAGATCTTTACTTAATCTTGTGTTTGTTCATTTTTTCTTCAAAGATGCCTGTCATGATTTTACGTAGCTCTTGGCCTTCTTTTTCAGCCTTTAGATGAGGAAGCCAAACGAATCACCTCCTAAAAATGACACTATGTCATTATCTCAACAAATAGGAAAGAAAAGCTCCCACCTAAATCGGGTGAGAGGTTGAAGCCTATTTCTATGATTTTCTCATAGCCACTAGCCAAGAGGCTAGCATGATTTCAAAAATAACCAGAAGGATAATCTGAGTGAGTGAACTCTGAACCAGCATAAGGACAGCCAGACTATCAATTAGCATATGGGCAAGGATACAAGGAACAGCTCCTTTCGAGTACTCTTTAAGAGCCCCCAAAAGAAAAGTATTCCCTAAAATCATCAGGTAAAAGATGAGATAGTTGGATGAGCCTGCTGTAATCCAAGGGAGTTGATAGATAGGGATATGCCAGAGGAACCAGACAATGGAAAGAACCATCATTTTAGATATAAAGTGCTTACTAAAGTAAAGATGATCTTGTAAAAACCAACGCCAACCGACTTCTTCCAGGCCTCCATATAAAAAGGTCCAGGGCAGATATAGGACGAAGGCTAAGAGGGAGTTCCCAGTAAAGCGAACATTCATGAGCAAGATTGAGATCCCATAATAGATGACGGGGATGATGAAAGCTAGGATCCAGGATAGGTGACTTTCTTTTTGAAGAAAAACCTTTTTGAAAAATTCACCCAAGGATTTGATTTCACTCAACACAAGAGAAAAGATAGCCGCCATAATCAGGGGAATTAAGTTCATCAGGATAAACAGTAGTGAGTCACCTGTGCTCTTTCCATCTGGGAAAAAGCAAAGGATAACTTGCCCTACTATAAATGTAGCAAGAAGGGCAGACAGTGCATACCAGATAGCGACTGATTGTTTTGAAATAAATTTGCTCATTTTTCCTCCGTAACGGTATGATAAATCAGATAGATCGCACCCTAATCTGCATCAACCCAAAGATGGCATTGTTCACAATCTTTATAAATCTTACTTAATCTTGTGTTTGTTCATTTTTTCTTCAAAGATAGCTGTCATGATTTTACGTAGCTCTTGGCCTTCTTTTTCAGGAAGGTCCCCTTGGCGTTTAGCTACTGCGTAGAGTTCAGGGTATTGCTTGGCTACACGCTCTACCGTCTTGGTCGTCGCATGCCCTCTGACAAAGAAAGGAATTCGTTTAATCCATTCTTGCCGTACGAGAGCGAGCAACTTCTTAGCCGCTTCCTTGTCGGAAATCTCAGCTGTACTCAACCCTTTTTCGATTTGTTCTTGTTCTTTTTCAGTAAAATCTTTTAATTCCATACCTTGCTCCTCTTTATCTTTATATAGAAGATTTTACACCCTTGTATGAGAATATACAACTGATTGGGATTGGGGGACAAGTTATAAAATACTATAAAAGATAGGCTCAATTTTTTCCAAAAATACCATACAAAAAAATCTGATGGATTTGCTCAACCTCTTTCTCTAAAATGTCACTATGGGCTAATTGATTTCCCATACCATTAAGAGCATCCATAACATTTAAAATAAGGTCTGTCGATAAGTCTTCAGCAATAGCCCCCTCTTCTTTTCCGAGCTTAATATAAGCACGATAGATGTCACGTTTTTTTGCAGTGATTGCTTTCGTTAGAAGAGTTGAGAAAACAGAATCTTCCACCATTTTATCTTGAAAATAGTCCGAAATTTGCTGACTCATTTTCTCCTGACATAGGGCAAAAGCATGGTCTAATTTTGTTTTAAAATCTAGATCGCTGTTTAAAATATCCTCAGCTTGTTGGGCTATTTCTTCAAACAAGTCATTAACACAGAGAGCTACCAAATTATCTTTGCCCCCGAAATAATTGTAGATAGAAACTGGTGATACTTCTGCTACCTCTGCAATAGATTTTATACTCGTTTCCTTAAAACCTTTGTCTTTAAACAAACGCAAAGCTGCTTGAACAATCGCTTGCTTCTTTTTCTCAGTCGTCTTTTGATATTGATTCATGTGGACACCTCTGTTATAAACAATTGTAGCATAAGTTTGAAATATATGAATATATATTTCATTTTCCCTTGCTATTCTTACTAGCTTTCTCTATAATAAAGTTTGAATTTTAGTTATTAATATTTCAAACTTTGTTTACAAAAAAGGAGGGAACATGCTCATTCAATATCTTATAAAGCAATCTAGAAAACCAAGTGGTCTTGTCGGGCGATTGATTACCAACATCTGGTCGTCCTATTTCAAGGAACCCAGCCTTTGGGCAATCAAACAAACCACTATCCCCAACAATAGTCGGATTTTAGAAATCGGCTATGGCGGTGGCAGCACTATTAAGAACCTTCTTGAGTTAGATAAAAATCTTGACATTCATGGTATTGATATTTCCGAAGAGTCTTATCATACTGCTAGACGAATTCATTCATATGCTATAGAAAACGGAAGTGTTAAGCTGAGGATTGGCAATGTAGCAAACCTTTCCTACCAAAATAATGATTTTGATTTGGTATTTGCCATCCAGACACATATTTTCTGGGAGGATTTAAAACAAAGTTTTCAGGAAATCTATAGAGTCATGTCCAATCCTTCCACTTTGATTATTGCTTCCGAGAAAGAAAAAATAAAATATCATATGACAGATTATGGAACAAGCCATGAATTGAAACAGTTGTTAACAAGCATTGGCTTTTCAAAGATTGAAGAAAAGCAAAATTACAAATGGGTTGTGTATGTTGTCACTAAGAGTGATTAGGAAATTAAGCATAACAAAAAGTAGTGAAGTGATTCCATCGTCGGAACTTTCTTCACTACTTTTCTTATCTCTTTCCTACTCGCCAATATCAACATTTCAGAGCTTCCACTGCTCAATCAACCAATCCGAAAAAGCATCATATCTTTCTTGGAGATGGTCATGATGACCGTAGGGGTCAAATGCTGCATAAGTAGACACGCACTGTTTTTTGATTAGTTCATGCACTTCTTTGGCATAACTAGGAGCTTTGGCCAGTCTATTCTTATGCTTAGCCCCCTCGGTCAAACCGTTACGTAAATAGACCGAGCAAGACTTATTAATAAGCTGGTGGGCTTTGCAGTAAGCTACAAAATTTGGATACCAGAAGGAGCCACAAATGGAAAAGATAAAAGGCATCTCATCACTGCTATAAAGACTGGAAATAGCAGCCAAACCACCCAGCGAGTAGCCTCCGTAAGCCATGCGAGTTTCATCCAGTCGAAACTCCTGTATGATACTTTTGAAAATATTGCCAAATAGATGGTCATGATAGCTGGCCAACTTGCCACCAAAATCAGGGCTCCCAGGTCTCAAAGCCTGAGCCTGCCAAGGCGTAAAATCATCCAAGCGATTCTGAGGTTCAAGTCCAACCAGGATAACAGAATCTGCGATTTTTCCCAGGTACTCAAGCTGCCCATCGTTCAGAAAAACAACTGGATAAGCCTTCTTGGAATCATAGGACTCAGGAAGGGCAATCGTCACCTGAATACCCTGGCAGACAAAGTCTTTATTTATTAACAAAGTCATTAACCTTTTCAAGAGAATCAATCACAGATGGACCGTAATCCATAAGCTCATCATAAGAAATAGTCATGATTTTCTTGTTTTTAATGGCTGGAACATTTTCAAGAACAGCGTTCTTTTCCATCTTGTCTGTTGCTTCCTTGTCCATAGCCTTATTACGGTCACTGGTTACATAAATAATCAATTCTGGTTCCATTGACACAAGATTTTCCAGAGTCAAATCTGATGTTCCTGTCGCAACATTGGTATAACCAAGCTGATTGAGCATACTTTCTTGGAGGGCAGATTTGTAAGTTCCAAAGGTCTCATCGTTGTAGGCACACATGATAAGAGCCTTCTTCAAGTCTTTGTCAGAAGACTTGTTTTTCTTTTTAACAGCGTCGATACGCTTTTGGAGTTGTCCCGCATACTTGTCTGCCTTGTCTTGAACGTTGAAAATGTCACCAATATTTTTAACATCTTCGATGATATTATTCAAATCTTGTTTAGTTGTTGAGACAGAAGCTTTTTGGGTATAAACAGGAATGTCGTTGCTGTTCCACGTGCTGATGGTTCCCATTGACTTGTCTGAGAACATCATGTTACGACCAATAAGAGCATCTGGTCCGTAAGCCAAGATGGCTTCTTGAGAGATAGTCTTCTTATCACCGATATGTGGGATTGAAGCAATGTCATCCTTATATTTATCAGTTACTTCATTGTCAGGGTTAAGCATACCGACAATTTTGTCTTTCAAACCAAGCTCAATCAAGATTTCAGTTGATGAAAGGTTATTGGTAATAACCTTTTCTGGTGCCTTTTTGAAGACTTGATCTAGCTCAGTTCCTTTATCGTCATAAGTTTTGACAGTCAAAGGATACTGGGTTTCTGACTTGGTCTTTTTCACCGTTTCTTTGGCTGCTGATGACGATGATGTGCTGTTTTTATATGTAGAACTGCATGCTGTCAATGTGAGGACTGCTGCAGCGATTAATGCGATACGAAATGTTTTCTTGTTCATAAGGCCTTCCTTTCCTAGGCTTATAAATACTGAATCATTGCCTGCTGATCATCCGTCCAGGTAATACGACTCTGAACATCATAAACCGCCTGCAAGGATTGTGGGGTTACGGCATCCCTTGGGACACCTTGGGCAACAATCTCACCCCCTTTCATTAAGTAGATATAATCTGAAAAACGACAGGCCAATTGAATATCGTGGAGAACTGCGAGAACATTAATGCCGAGTTCCTTGACCAAGGCCAACATCTCCAACTGATACTTTATGTCCAAATGATTGGTAGGCTCATCCAATAAAAGGAGTTTGGGTTCCTGAGCCAAGGCACGCGCCAGGATGACTCTTTGTTTTTCTCCACCTGATAGGGACGAATAATAGCGTGCCTTCTTTTCAGACATGCCAACCTTGTCTAGGGCATCCTGAACGAGCAAGTGGTCCCGCTCCGATTCTTTTTGCAGAAAGGAAAGATGGGGCGTTCGGCCAAGCATGACAATTTCTTCCACCGTACAATCAAACTGAAGGGTGTTAAACTGTGTCACAACGGCCATTTCTTTTGCAGTTTCCTTGAGGCTTACCTGATCTAGGGATTTTCCATCAAGAAAAATCTGACCGCTATCTGGTTTCAACTGGCGGTAAATGGTTTTAAGCAAGGTTGATTTACCACTCCCATTTGGTCCCAGTATGGTCTGGAATTGCCCACCTTCAACCTCTAGAGAGACACCGTTTAGGATTTTTTTCTCTCCAATCGAATAATGAATATCCTTACACTTTACATCCATAAGTCTAAACCACCTTTCTACGATTTCTAGTCACAATATAAATAAAGAAAGGTGCGCCAACTAAGGCTGTAAAGATACCGATAGGTAGCTCTGCATTTTTGACGAGGATTCTCGCCAAGACATCTGCCCAAACCACAAACAAGGAACCTAAGAGAGTTGCCACTGGAAAAAGCTTACGATAGTTAGTTCCGACTAAACTTCTAGCAATATGAGGGGTAATCAAGCCTACAAAGCCGATAATCCCACAGCTAGCAACCAAGACGGCCGTTATGACCGCAACAATGGCAATGTAAAGATACCAGTAGAGTCTAAGTGGAATCCCTAAAGTCAAAGCTGCCTCATCTCCCATCATCATGGCATTGAAGACACGATACTGAGTTGAGAAAAAGAGAAAGGCCAAACCAACCACTACTGCTGGAAGCATCAAATCTGACCAAGATGTTCCTGTCAATGAACCCATGGTCCAAAACTTAATGGTCATAACACTGTCTGCTGTCGCTCCAATAGAGATTATAAAATTGGCAAAGGCAATGAAGAGGGCGTTGACAACTGTTCCAGATAAAATCAAGCCAGATGTGGTCACTCTCCCCTGCATAGAGGCAATGATTAGGACAAGAACCGTCGCTAGGATAGCCCCCATAAAGGCACCCAAGCCTACCACAGCTTTAAGGCCTAAAATGATGGCCAAGGTTGCTCCAAACGTTGCTCCTGCCGAGATTCCCAGGATATAGGGTTCGGCAATCGGATTATTAACCGTTGACTGCATGACACTCCCAGACATGGAAAGACCTGCACCAACTATTAACCCTAGGAGAACCCTAGGAACTCGCATATTCCAGATAATAGCTTCAAGTGGCTTGGCTATACTATGACTGGCAACCGGAAGCCCCAATTTACTGAAGATGACACCATAGGTATCACCTATATCTATAGTGACCGCCCCTAAAGACACTGCTATAAAAACTGACGCTACTAGTAAAACTAGAAGCAAACAGAGCAGGCTTAGGTAGCGGGAAAAAACAAGGTGTTTTGTTTTTTTAAAAGGCATTAGCACCTCCTTTCCACCTGTAATGTCAGAAAATTTTGACAATACTCTTCTAGTATAACATGCCTCAAAAAGATGGGCAAGGTCATTTGAGTATTACATAGAAAAAAGAGTAGTCATTGAACTACTCTTGGGAATCATAACTAACTGAAGCAATGAAAATCAAGCCAGCTTAGGATTTCACTTTCTCCATACTGCTACCAGCAATTTTCATGGCAAGAAGAATTATCAACACCTTAATCACAAGGGATAACCAAAGGCTCTCCGCTGATGACAGTTGCGATAAAGCATTGATTAGTGCATGGGTCATGACACAAAGCCAAAGACTTCTGGTCTTTGTATAAATGGCGGATAAGATGAAACAATTGCTTAATAAGCCTAGCAAGAAAGGCAATAAATGAATCGTGATCAGAGAGCCATCAACGTAAAAATAGAGGATATGCCATAGTGACCAGGCTACAAAGGTACAAAGCGTGGACACTAGATAGGTCAACTTTTCTTGCAAAGTAGGCTGGAAAAAATAGCGCCAACCGATTTCTTCGATTCCACCAAAGACAAGGGCTTTGCAAAATAACATAATGGGGAGATACCAAGCCTTGAAAATCATACCTCCACTCAAGACTAGTGGTAAAAAATCCAATCCTAGAAAAATGAGGACTAAGAGATAGTTACTAAGAGGCTGTTTGACTTGGAAAAAATCTCTGACAAGTTGTTTAAAACTAGAGTGATGATAGCGGATGCTAACATAGCCTCCCCAAATGGCTGATGACAAGCCACCTAAGATAAGGGTAAAGAGGCCAATTGGAGTTCCATAATCAACCCTAACTCCTCCTGCTCTTAGCAACCAAACTAGGAGACTGACCAGTAAGATTTGTCCAAGGGTCCCCACTAGATAAAGCAACAAGGCTTGTTTTCTTTTCATATCTTGCTTCCTTTTTCTTGCCTATTTAAAACCTTCTTCTCACCTTAAGCTAGTCCATATCCACCCATTTGCCATTGTCCATGATAAAGGGTTTGGCTAGACCCGGTCCGGTATAATCCTTGTACTTGGTTGTGAGATACTTGTAGCAATCTTTCTTACTAGCAAATTTTATGGCTTGGTAGGGCTCTTCGAAGGTCAATTTTTCGACAAATAAGTATCCATCTGTCGTAGGTACCAGGACGCCAACGTGACCGACAAAAAGGGAATCTCCATCCAGATTATCGTGGACAACGACTGACAGCATGCGTGCCTTGTCATCAAAGGTGAATTGCTTGTAGTAATCCTCCATATGCTTGGCGTGAATCTTGACATCTTGGGTGGCTTCAGTCTTGACCCTTGAAAAGAGAATTTCAAAGTCTGCCTGATCCTTGGCATCAAAGAGCTTGCCCTTGTCAATAGCGTCCTTATCTTGGAAAAGGAGCTCACTATCACTCTTGACCTGTGGAATCTTAATTTTGCCTTTCAGTAGCGTATAGGTGTTGATACGACAGTTGGTACCGATAAAGTCACCATGCTTAGCTGTCCACAGGCTACTGATTTTTTCCACATCATAGTCTGTTTTGCTAAATGGTGCAAAATCCCCAGAAAGTCCAACAGAACCCACGGTATCATTGTAATCCCTAACCAGATTGATAAAGTTATCCACACTCCCCTTTTCCAAATGTTTCGAGAGAATGGAGCGCACTTCATTAAGACTGGCCTTGCTATTAAGGTTGGAGTAGCTTGGTTTTTCCTCCTTTTTGTGGATATGTGCAAAAACTGCTAGACCGACGAGTAATAGGCTAGCGATAGATAAAAGAATTAGCGTCTGTTTTTTCAGATGTTTCATAGGCGCCTCCTTGGCTTCATTATACCAGATTTTGCTGACTGCTCATTCTCAAGATGCTTTTTCTTGTGGATAAAGACTTTTACTTGAGACTTTCCTTAGGTGATAGCGGACGCCAGCGAACTCCTTCGAAGTTCCATGGCTAATTTTTGAGCCTAAAGTCTCAAAAATTCCGAACGCCTGAAATACCAATGCTTCAGGCGTTTTTATCACGGCGTAAAGTCTCAGTTTAGACTCACACCATTTGAAGACTATGGAATGTTATCTTTTTTTCTCTATTTTTTATTATTTCCAAAATAGTTGTTCAATTTTTATTATATTATCTACAACTTTTTCGGGACTTTCCGATAAATCATTATCAATCCAAAAAGAAATAATGGTTTCAAAAGATGCAGAGAAGGCTTTTATCACAATTTCATCTGAAATCTTCGTATTTTTCTTGATCTTTTCTCTAATAGTTTTGTTGTTATTTATTAAGTCGCAAATTAGTTGTTGAACTTTATCTTTAAATTGAACGTGAGGTGCTTTTGATATTGCTTTAAAATGTTTATAGTCATTTTTAATTAATAGTAGAGCCTTTAAAAGCATGTCCTCTTTATCTAAATTTCCTTGAGCTAAAATCTCCCAAAATCTTTGCATCGTCTCTGTTCCGATAGAGTATGCTAAATCATCCTTATCAAGAAAATGTTGGTAAAATGTTCCCCTACTAACATTTGCTCTCTGAGTTATATTTCCAATGGTTATTTTTGAGTACTCCATTTCAAGTAGGAGGTCTATCAAGGCAGCCTTGAGGTTAGTAACGCTATTAGTCTTTCTTTTATTTGTCATTTTTTCCTTAATTAAACATATTGTTTGATGTTGTCATGGTCAATATATGGGTATTATTATATTCTTTTTATGTGAATTGTAAAAGTAAAAAAAGACTGTTTTATGTTCACTAAGATAATTGATGCATCATTAATCATTTAACAAAATAATTAATGAAGGGAATAGAATTTAATGACAAAATCAAGAAAAATTCTAGGATTTATAGGGCTAGTTTTAGCAATGTTTATGGGAGCTTTAGATGCAACGATTGTTAATATCGCCCTACCAAATATTATGGAAGACTTACATACTGGATTGACTGACACAAGTTGGGTAGCAACAATCTATGTTTTAGCAATGTCTGTATTTATTATTACTGTTTCAAAACTCGCTGATATCTACGGTAGAAAATTGGTTATGCTAATTGGTGTGGTAATATTTGGTATTTTCTCATTCGCCTGCATGATGGCTGATTCATTATTACTCTTAATTTTTTTTAGGTTCTTCCAAGGAATTGGAGGTGCCATATTAACTCCAATTGTTCTCCCCATGGGAATTGAACTATTGGGGAAAGAGAATACCAGCCGTATTACTGCTATTATGGGTGCCTTCAGTGCCTTAGCTGCAGCGGGAGGACCAGTAATTGGTGGTTTAATTGTCCATTGGACAACATATCATTGGATTTTTGGTATTAATGTTCCAATCGCCATTATTGCATTTTTGATGATCCTAGTGGGAACAAAAGAATCATACGATTTAACGATTTCAAAGAATATTGACTGGTTAGGTATGATTTTTCTTACTTGTACTTTAGGTGGACTTATATTTGGTTTATTAGAAGGTCACGAGTATGGTTGGGGTTCACAAACCATCATAGCTAGTTTTATTATTAGTGTTGTTGGCCTATTTTTCCTTTTTTTAACCGAAAGAAGAGTAAAATCACCTATCATTGACTTAAAATTATTCAAGGAAAGTACATTTACATCTTCAAGTCTTATTTATATGATTTTTGGATTTGCGATTATCGTACCTTCATTGATCTTAAACTATTTCTTGCAAAATGTTCGCAACTATTCTGCTTTGCATTCAGCATATCTTATTATTCCTACTTCTTTAGCTATCGTAATAGGTATGCTGTTAGCAACTAAGATGTACCAAAAAATTAGTGCAAGATTGCTCATTAGTATCGGTTTAGTTATTACAGCAGCTGGATTATTTATGCTTAGTCTTATTCAGTATAATACCTCACAAAGCATCATTGTTTGTTGTAATGTAATTATTGGTTTAGGACTAGGATTTATGGCAATGTCCTTAACATCATCAGTAAAATATTTACCAATTAATAAGGCTGGAATTGGGTCAGGTATCGTTAACGCTTCTAGATATGTTGGACAGGCCATTGGTATGGCTCTCCTCGTTACCATTTTAAATAGTAATGTCAATATTGCTAAAACACAAATTAAGGAAACAGCGTATAAGCAAATTGAAAAACGGGTTTTATCAACAGACGTAAAAAAAGTTGCTAAGAAGGAAATTGCAAAAACCTTCGATACGACTAAGAATAGTAATAGTATTTCAACCAAACAAAGTAATATGGTCGATACAATCAAAACAGCTGCTCAAAAAACAGATAATCTTCCAGAACCTAAAAAGGGGAGCAATTATAGAAAGATTTATGAGGCGAATCAGTTATTGATCAATGGAGTTGAAACTGTTAGTTCAAGTGTCTCTCAGTTATCAAGCAGTTTAAAAACTATATCTGGAGGCCAAGCTAAAGTTGGTACAGCGATTAAATTATTAGCTCAAAAAGATGAATTATCATCTGCCCTAAAAGTCATTGTCTATGAAAAAAATGATCAGTTAAGCAGGGCATTTGATAATGTATTTATTGTAGGAGCAATCATTGTATTGATATGTACTCCGTCAGCTCTGATGACAGAAAAGCGAAAAGTTGAATAACTAAATTATTTTATAATAGGAAAAGCCAGTCTGAACTTTAGGCTGGCTCAAAATGAAGACAAGGTCCTCAGAAGTTATACTTCTGGGAATTTTTCTTGCTTTTTATGAACTTGTTCCTAAAGACCATTTTCTAAGAAAAGTCGAGGAAACGATTGATTTCTCTTTTATTTATGATCTTGTCGAAGATAGTTATTCCTCGGATAATGGTCGCCCTAGTCTAGACCCTGTTTTATTAGTTAAAATTCCGTTGATTCAATGTTTTTATGGCATTCGTTCTATGCGCCAAACCATTAAAGATATTGAGGTGAATACGGCTTACCGTTGGTTTCTTGGCTTATCTCTGGACGATAAGGTACCACATTTTACAACTTACGGTAAGAACTATAGCCGACGCTTTGAAAACAAGGAAGTGTTAGCACACATTTTTAGTCATGTGCTTCATCATGTTTTGGAAGCGGGGCTCATTGATCCCTCAGAAATCTTCATTGATGGGACCCATATCAAGGCAGCTGCTAATAATCATAAGTACAAAACTGTTGTTATTGATCAAAAAGCTAAATTCATGAGTGAACAACTGGAGATTGAGATTAATTTAGATAGGAGAAAACACGCAAAAAAGTTCTTAAAGCCCGCCAAAAAAGGCGAGGCTAAACCTAAGAAACAATCAACGACAGACCCAGACAGTGGTTGGTTTCATAAGGGGGAACATAAGGAAGTCTTCGCTTACAATGCTCAAGTAGCTTGTGATAAACACGGTTGGGCCTTAGCTTATACGGTTGAATCAGGAAATACCCATGATAGTCAGGCTTTCTCTGCTCTTTTTGTCAAACTAGAACCCTTCTCACCTAAATTTGTTATTGCGGATTCAGGCTACAAAACACCTAGTATTGCCAAGTTTCTTCTAGAAAAAGGGATTACGCCAGTTTTCCCTTACACTAGACCAAGAGGTAAGAAAGATTTTTTACGTCCAAAAGACTTTGTCTATGACGAACATTTTGACTGTTATCTTTGTCCTGAGAACCAGGTGTTAACTTATCGTACAACTACACGTGAAGGTTATCGAGAGTATAAAAGTAATCCTAAAATTTGTAAGACCTGTCCCTTGTTAGCGATTTGTACAGAAAGTCGCCAGAACCAAAAAGTTGTTGTGCGTCATATTTGGAAAGATGCCCTAGAAGTCTGTGAAGATATTCGCCATCAAAGTGGTATGAAAGAACGGTATCAACACCGTAAAGAAACGATAGAACGGTTATTCGGAACAGCTAAAGAATATCATAACTTACGTTATACCAGAGAAAAAGGAAAGTCCAAAATGGAAGATAAGGTTGGGCTTACTTTAGCGTGTCTAAATATCAAAAAATTGGTAAAAATGATGACAGGAAAGACCTATAATTTTACCCCAATATCTCAATATTATTGGATTATAGGAGAATTAGGTAAGAATATAAAAAAGACAAACATCAAAAACGATGTTTGTCTTTAGAATAATTATTAATTAAGCTTAAATTCTCTACAATTACAAGAAAGGTACTATTACTTATCAAATTATTGCCTCATCGTAGAGAAGAATCTAGATGATGCTTACGTAAAGTATGTAGGTGATAATTTCCTCCCAATTCTGTCCATTCAATATTATGATAAAACCACCAAATATTGCGATATTCTTGATTACTTTGAACACCCCGAGACTCACTATAAGGTGAATAGCTAATAATTCCCGGAAAATCCTGGTCTGAAACCATAGAATCATTAGTGAAGTACATACAATGATTCAAAAAGTTACCGTCAGAATCCAACTCCAACCAATTAGATTTACAGAGACAATCAAGATTATTTTGACAAACTCCTTCGACCTTCGCTGAACTTTCATCTTGTTTATCAGTCATTGCCCGAAATGCTTTTTCTTTCTTTAAAGAACTGATATTTACCAATATAACACCTGTATCAAAACTAAAATTTCCTTGTTCCAATGACATATTACTATCATGCTCTCTCACAGTAGCTACCGGATACTCTCCCATATCCATATCAAAAAGATCATCTAATTTTTTTGTAATAATTACATTTTGTCCGAGGTATAGTGCTTTATCTTCCTCTACAAAATCTCCTATCACGGAGTACAAACTTTTAATATCATAAATAATACACTCATGATTCAAATTACCATTATCAGGTATACGACAGTCTACAATCTCCGAGTCAAATTCCTCCAAACGTCTATCCATTAGTTGAAACCACTCACAGGGAAAATCATGATTTACAAGATAAAAGCGGAGTGAGCGATTATGAAAACAAATGGACTTAATAGTCGTTTGAATTTCGTACAGATTGCGAAAGTGGGATACCAAAATAATGGCTTTTTTATTGTCTTTATGCATCGGTGTAAGATAGTTTAATAAATCTCTCTTTTCTTTCATTTGGTAAAAGATATGAGACTTTGGTAACTTCCTATTTTCAATTTCTGAAATAAAGAAATTTAACGAATCCATATAACCTTTTTTATAGGCTCTCAGTGGATATCCCAGAGTCGCTAACATTGATAATCGTTCCTCTTGAATTAAAAGACTCTCATTAAACCAGTCAACCGTCCAATTACGCGATAAACTCTCTCCTCGATGTCGATAAATATAAGATCCTTTATGGATATAGACTATTTTTTCTGATTTCAAGAAAACTTTCAAATTAAATAAGGCATCTTCCCCCGTCCTTGCCAATGGAAAGTGAAGATCATTAAGAATTTCTTTTCGATAAATTTTTGCCCAAGGAACAATTAAAGCGGCATTTTTCGACTCTCTAGAATCATTTAATAAGTTCATTACTGAATAATTGTCATAAATTTCTTCATAATAGTCATTTGACATATGGAAGTAAAAGTTAGAATCTTCATCATTGAAGCTGGTATAATTTTCAAAAACAATATCTGCTTGATATTCTTCAATTTTTTCATATAAAACTTCAACATAAGTCGGTTCAATCCAATCATCAGAGTCTATAAAAATAATATATTCAGAAGTAGCAAAGTCTAATCCTAAATTACGCGCTTCGGACACGCCTCCATTTTCCTTTTCTAGATAAACAATTCGGTTATCTCGTGCTTCATATTCCTGACAAATGGCACCAGAATTATCCGTCGAACCATCATTCACAATAATGACTTCGAACTGATTAAAAGTCTGTCCTAAAATACTATCCAGACATTGCCTTAAGTATTTTTCTACATTAAAGACTGGCACAATAATGCTAACGAGTTTTTTCATTTATAAATCTCCATCATAACTACAATTGGTTTTTATCTGTATAATCCTTTTTAAATAATGTCATGATTAATTTCATATCCATAAACATTAATGCTATCTAAAAATAGGTATTATTCATAAGATTTCATTAACTTCTCACTATACATATTTTCTAATCACTATTTACTCTATCATTACTAGTTACACTTGGTTTATCAATACTAAGTATTCATTCAAAATTTCTTCAACTGCTATGAGGCGTAAACTATCACATAACCTAGCACTGAAAATTCCTTGCTCGCAAGTTTTATGACAAACAAAACACTTACTATCATTCATTATTGCATTTTACACTTTTTCCGAAGTCAAAGAAAAATATTACTAATACTCTTTCTGAACAGTACAATTAAAATGTTCGGAAATACTAGATATATATGGGTAAGTTCATTTTAATAGTAAACTAGAACCAAGCCAAGAAGCTGGTTCCATTGAAATCTAAAAAACGACACGTGTTCCATGAACTTGCTCAAGACCAGGTATGGCAAGAAATTGATCACGGTTAGACACGGAGATACCACCACCGGCTAAAATCTCCAACTGACCTTCTGCTAGCCCAACCAATTCTGCATAACGTTTCAAGCGTGATTCTAAATCAGTCTCGGGAGTCCCAGCACGGGTGAGAAGACGCGTCACACCGTGTTCCTTAAGCCACTGGATAGCACTAGACTGGTCTGCCTTAGGAATCTGATCAAAGGCCATATGCATGGTAACTTCTAAGCCTCGACTGGCATCCAGCAAGGTCTTTAGAGCTTCTGTATTGAGTTGGTTTTCCGAAGTCAAAGCCCCTAGTGCAAAGCCGTCAACACCCAAGTCACGCGCACATTTGATATCTTCCAGCATGATAGCCAATTCCTGCTGGCTATAGACAAAGTCTCCCCCTCGTGGACGGATCATTACTATCACCTTAGCCTTATAATCCTTGGCCAACTCAACGGCTGCCTTTATGACACCATAAGAAGGCGTCGTGCCTCCGACAGCCAGATTATCACACAACTCTACGCGTTGAGCACCAGCTTTAAAGGCTTTTTCTAAGAGAGTGACATTCTCTGCACAAAATTCATAAATTGGCATACTGAACCTCCTATTAGTTGTAGTAGTAAGGGATTGACTATCAGTTTTTCTTGTTAGTTCTTTGATAACCCCACAACACTAAAGAAAACGCCAACAACTGCCACAGCAGTATTCTCACAATCTGCAAACTATCCACATCAGAATTAGAAACCACATGGACAAGATTTGAAGCAAGATTGTTGAAAAGATGATCTCCTAGTCCTAGCCACAAGGAACCAGTCATTTTGTAAAGTAAAGACCATTTGATACTCATCATTCCTGCTAGGATAACATAGCCAATCCCCATGGCAATAAGATTTAAGAGTGACGATTCTCCTTGAAGATAATCTCTTAAGGGCATTGCCAAGTGCCATATTCCAAATAGGAAGGCTATAAAGAATAGACTCTTGCGGTAAGAAATCCCTTCAAGAATTTTTGTGAAAAGGCCGCGAAAAACTCCTTCTTCCATCCAAACGTTTATCAGGTTAAATAACACATTTAACATGATAAACAAGATGCCTGCTTGTGATCCTTTTTCGTTTGTTAAGGAAAAACCACTGGCGTAAAACGATAAGTGAACATTGCCATGAAGAAAAAAGAGGGTAAAACTTTCAATGGCATATGCAAAGATGGAACACACTAAGCCAAAGAGTAGCCCCTTTCCTATACCACTTACGATGCCGTCGGGACTGAAACCAATATCTTTCCATCTTAATTTGCAAATTGAAAGAATTCCCCACAATAAAAGTATTCCAAAAAGCTTGTGTAAAAAGTTCTCAGATAAGAAAGTTTCATCTGTCCTCATATAGAAATATTCAAAGAGCCTAGCTAGAGAGCAGACGATAAAAATCAGCGAACAACTTAAAATGGGTTTTCTTATTAGTCGATTTAGCATATCTTCCTTTCAAATGAGTCTTTTATGAAAGTTCATTTCAATATTTTACTCAGTCCAATTCCTTCTCTAGTTCTTTTAGAAAGGTGATTAAAAATTGATGGCGGCTTTCTGCCATTTGTTTGGCAGTCTCCGTGTTCATTTCATCTTTTAAGAGAAGCAACTTGTCATGGAAATGTTGGACGGTATCAGTGAGGGACCTCCCTTTGTGGCCACCATAGGAAAAAGTTCGCGCAATTCCTACAGCTCCTATCGCATCCAGACGGTCTGCATCCTGAACAATCTTGCCTTCTAACGTTTCTGGATGTTTACCACGATTTTTGCTGAAAGAAACAGCATTGATAACCCGACAAATCTGCTCGATTTGGTTTTTAGGAGTACCAATCTCTTCTAGAAACATGCGAGCATTAGCATTATTCTCTGTTTGAAACAATTTATAATCATCTGCATCGTGAAGAAGAGCTGACAAGCCCACTATCTCCAGATCACATGAACCTTCTGCTTGTGCGATTCTCATAGCATTGGTATAGACGCGGAGGGTATGCTCCACATCATGACCATCGGCTCGATCAGCAAATAAGGTTTTAACATATTGCTTAGCAGCAAGAAGTCGTTCTTCGATCATCTTTCTTGTCCTCTGTATAATCTGTGCACAGTTCTATCTATTCATTTGAACTAGTTATGGAAGTGCAGTTTACTTAAAAACCATCTCTCAGCGATTACTACTTCTTCTTATGTGGAAAAAGGGGAAGGCCGAGCTTAGCAATCTTTTCTGCTGGGGTCTTCATGCCATCCTTGACCCATTTGGAAATCACTGAGACAATAGCTGAGCTCCAAAAGGAATTGAGGTAACTACCGGCACCATTTGATGAGCTACCATTTCGTTTTTCCAAAAAATCATAAACTGCCTTGGTCAAAACCTGCTCAAAATTATAATCAATGGCAAGACTGATGATTTTAGCTTCTTTTTTGACTTCCTTAAGGAGATAAACCCAGACTTGGTAAAGATCCGTCTTGAGATTATAGCCGTCCAAGGACTTGGTAATCTTTGCAATGCTAGACTCAAAAATAGACTTCAAAATCTCTTCCTTAGAACCATAATTGCGATAAAAGGCAGCACGAGATACACCCGCACGCTCAACCAGTTCCGATATGGTAATCTTTTTAAAGTCTTTTTTCTCCAACAATTGCAGGAGAGAAATTTCAATGGATTCTCGTGTAATTGCTTTGTTTTCTTGGTTAAATCGTTTGAGATTTTCCAAGGATTTCTCTGAGATTTTTCTTTCTGCCATAACATTCACTTTCTATCTGTCACACCTGATGAAATCTGCTTTGATAGCAATGCACTTCATGATAAAATTGTAAAAGAAGACAAAACACTTGTCAATGTACATTATGCAGATATGAGGTGTAACCTATGAAATGGAAAATTATTGCGGATTCAGGCTGTGACTACCGTTCTTTGGACAATCTGGCACCAGATACGGAGTTTGTCAGTGTTCCTTTGACTATCCAAGTGGGCGAAACCATTTACAGGGATGATGCCCAACTCAATATTGATCAAATGATGGAGGAGATGTATGCAACTACAACTGCTTCCAAATCTGCTTGTCCAAGTCCTGATGACTACACGAAGTCTTTTGAAGGAGCGGACAATATCGTCGTCGTGACGATTACTGGAACCCTTTCTGGTAGCTATAATAGTGCTGAAATTGCTAAGAAAATTTATCTGGAAGAGCATCCTGATACCAAGATTCACGTGATTGATAGCCTGTCAGCTGGTGGCGAGGTCGACCTGCTCGTTCGTAAACTCAATCACTTAGTTGCTGAAGGCCTTGATTTTGACCAAGTCCTTGATGCTATCACAGCTTACCAAGCCAAGACTAAGTTGCTCTTTGTTTTAGCCAAAGTTGATAATTTGGTGAAGAATGGTCGTCTAAGTAAACTGGTTGGTACCGTTGTTGGACTCCTCAATATCCGTATGGTCGGTGAAGCTAGTAAAACGGGTACCCTTGAGTTGCTTCAAAAAGCTCGTGGCCAAAAGAAAGCTATCAAAGCTGCCTTTGATGAATTAATCAAGGCAGGTTATACAGGTGGACATATTACGATTGCCCACCGTAACAATGACAAATTTATTGAGCAATTCTCTGAATTGATTCGTGAAAAATTTGCCCAAGCAAGCATCGAAGTCCTTCCTACTTCTGGACTTTGTAGTTTTTATGCCGAAGAAGGTGGACTCCTTATGGGGTATGAAATTTAAGAAAATATCGAAAAGAGGTTGGACTAGATGTTCAGCCTTTTTTTAATTAAAATGATGTTATTAGATAATCAGTAGAATAAAATTTTATAACTAAAGATTCTCTCTTTTTCTTTACGACAATCTAGCGTAATCGCTTTCATCACCTCCATCTTTTATGGTATGATGGAAGTGACACGTTAGTGTCATGTTCTTATAAATTTAATACCTTTATTAAACATGGAGATGCTTTATGAAACAGAAACATTCACATTTTCTAATCCCTGGAATCCTTCTTCTAGGGATCGTTTTGCGGGCTCCGTTCACAACCTTGTCAACTGTCTTATCAGACATTGCTTCTGGTCTAGGAGTTGAGGTCAGTTCTCTCGGTCTCTTGACAAGTCTGCCTCTCTTGACCTTTGCGATATTCTCGCCTTTTGCAGCTAGCTGGGCCAAACGCTTTGGTATCGAAAGACTCTTCCTCGGTGTTTTAATTGTGATGACCCTTGGTTCTGCTCTGCGTACTGTCAATCTCCCTCTTCTTTATGTGGGAACGCTTTTAGTCGGAGCTGGAATTGCCTTTATCAACGTTCTTCTCCCAAGCCTAATTCAGGCTAATGAGCCAAATCAGTTAGGATTCTTAACCACACTCTACATTACAGCCATGGGCTTGTCCACAGCTGTGGCTTCATCGGTAGCCGTTCCAATCACTAAGGCAACCTCATGGCAAGGCTTGGTCTGGGTATTGACAGCAGTCTGTGCCTTGGCTCTTGTGGTTTGGCTCCCCAATGTCCGTCACAATCATTATTTAGAACAAGATACTTCTACTAGCGAAAACTCAGGCAGTTGGTATAAGAGCGGCAAAGTCTGGGCCATCATGTTTTTCGGTGGATTACAGTCACTCTTCTTCTACACCACTATCACTTGGCTTCCAACAATGGCTACTCAAGCCGGTGTCGGCGAAGCCAATGCCGGAATTCTAGCTTCCGTTTTCACACTGACAAGTATTCCATTCTCTATGATCGTTCCTAGCCTAATCACTAAACTTTCTGATCGTAACCGCCATTTGATGCTAGTGATTACCGTCCTAGCAGGATTCGTCGGAGTTGCCATGCTCCTAGTCAATACAGACAGCTTTGTGTATTGGTTAGTCCTTAACCTCTTAATCGGAAGTTCTGCTAGTGTCCTATTCCCTTACATGATGGTTGCCTTTTCAATGAAGGCTAGCACCCCTGAAAAAACAGCCCAACTATCAGGCTTAGCCCAAACCGGAGGCTATATCTTTGCGGCCCTTGGACCAGTCCTATTCGGCTCAAGCCAACAACTCTTTAACTCTTGGACCCCTGCTGTTTTAATTCTTCTCGTCTTGACCCTAATCATGGGAATAGCCCTCTATAAAGTTGAAAAAACAGATATTATTTTGTAAGTGAAGAACTAATACAAGAAAATGCCCCACAAGTTGTAGCTTGTGGGGTGATTTTTGTGTGTAATCAATCATTATTCTCCAAAAATGGAACAACCAAGTCAATCCACTCTTGAGGTAGGTAGGCTGATAAATAGCCGTGATTATAACCCTTTGCTTCATACAAAATAGTGTTGGGATGCAACTGCTGAAATAATCTAGCTGATTCCTTAACACAGTTCAATTCTTTTTCACCATAAATATAGAGAACCTGCGCCTTACTTTTAGAAATCCTACTCTTCAACTTATAATGCTCCATATAAGTTTTATAGATGGTCACTAATGCTTTGATAGGTGTCCTTGGCATATCCTCCATATAATAATTTTTTATCTCGTCTGGGTAAGCTAATCTAGGATAGCATTTATTCATAATACTTAACTGAAATTTACAAGAGGATTTACTAAACATCAGTTTTCCAAATAAAGATACCAACAAGATACTAAATCTCGCCAACCTTGGTTGAGGAATACAGATACTTCCGTCTATGATAGCTTTCTCAGCTATATCGCTGTCTAAGGACAAAAGTTCCATGGCAATTTGACCACCAAGAGAAACTCCACCTAAAGCAAATAATTTCCCACCACAGTTTTGTCGAACATAATCTAGAATTTCCTGTGCCGAATCTTCCGTTGATATATAATCCTCTTGATACTCTTCTCCGTGTCCATTAAGTGTAGGTAAAATGACATGGTAATTATGAGACAGGAGACGAGCTTGTCTAAGATAACTCCACCAGGAACCACCCCCACCATGTATCAATAAAATGGGAGGCAAATTTTTATCACCAAATTTATGAAATTTCATTTTGATAACCTCCAAAATGTCTCATATTGCCAGTACCATACTTGTCTTGAAAGTCTATGTCCATACGACTCTTAAATTTACTTATAGAAAATCTTCACCCAATCTTGTTTTGCACTTAGAATACGAGCAACAAATACTGTATGATTCTCAATATAATAAAATGCGAGATAGTTCTCTATTGGCATATAACGATAGGTTTTCCCATCTTCAGTCATTTCACCGTAACCTCTACTAGACACAAGTGGACATGCTTCTGGAAATATTTCTAAGGTTTCAAGAGCAGTTAATATCAAATCGACTTTCCCATCCGCAGATTGTTGGCTATAAAAATTCATAACGATATAGTCGTGTATTTCTCGTATGTCCTGCTTAGCTCGATCCGCAAGAAAAACCTGATAGCGTTTCAACTTAGTCAAGACCAAATTCCTTTCTCACATCCGCTACAGAAGTGACTTTACCTTGAGCAATTTCCTGATGCCCAATTAAAATTTCCTTCTTTAAATCCTCAAAAGCCACTTGATACTGCGTATCCTGCAAATCACTAGAAACAAATTCTCTTGCATCAACTGTCCTATTGGCAATTTTTCTAAGTGCTGCATTCAGGACATCTGATACCGTAATTTTTTCGTCTGCTAAGATGTCTTTCGTTTTTTGGTAAAATACCGAATCTGCTCGAAAATTTACCGCTTGTGTCTTTGCCATACTAAAAACTCCTTTTGTAAATACATTTTGTATATACATTCTAACATATAAAAGAAAAAGTATTCAACTAAAAATAGAAATGACTTACAATAAAAAGCCCTGATACCAAGGCTTTTCATTTATCTATATAGTCACAAACGTTATTAATTTGTTCACTAAAAGTAGAACCAAATTTTTCTTCAAAAAATGCACTTCCGATAGTGAAGGCCCAAGGGTTTGTTTCAAGTACCTCATCCAAACGTTGATAAGAATCAATACTACCAGCTAGACAAACAGGCGCTTGGATTGCTTCTACAAAAGCATTGTTTAATTCCACTGGATTACCAGTATATTGATAACCTAATAAATCGAATCCATATACCCCTTTCGCCAAGCATTCTTTTGCTTGAGCAATCATATTATCAATGGAACCTTCAAGTACAGACGGCCGTCCAGTAATTTCCCCAACAAATGGCATATACTTCATTATGATACTTACAATTCCATGTAATATGTGCTAAACTATTGTTATCCTGTATCATCAAGGGTCCTCCTTTTGTATATTAGTTAGTGGTCGGGAAACCTTATCTAATATAACACTTTAGGGGGGACCTTTTTGATACATCGCTAAAAGCTTTTCGGAACCACTAGCATAGCTAGTGGTTTTCGAGAGACAAAAATAGACCAGAGTTATCGTTTAACTCTGGTCTATAGAAGAATTATTAGGTGTCTAACTAGTCTTTATACTTGAACTCTAAGGCATCCACCGCTAAATCAATGACTTTAGATTTTAGTTTTCTCTTTTTAAAGTTCAAACTTTTAAGAAAATCTTTATTGTTTCTTAGAGACTTCCATAATAGCTTTTTAGCTTTTATATCAAGTTCAATGCTGTAAAGTAGATTTGCTAGTGAAATAATTAAAGGTTTTAATACATTTAAAAACTTAGTCTCCTTTTCATCAATAATTGACGCTTTATATTCATCAAAATCTTGAACTGTATATTTGGGAACTAAACCTAAAATGGGGTTAACCAGTAATTGAGTAGAAGAATTCATCAAATTGACATATGTACCTAGTTCATACTGCTGTTGGTCGGACATTTTATCATAGTCAAGACCAAATGTCTGAATTTTATTTATTGCTCTATTCAACAGTGATTGCTCATTTTTAATTCTCGTTATCCGCTCTTGTAATTCAACAATAGCAAGCTTATATGATTGTATATCTCTTTCACTTATAGCAATAAATAAATTTTCTAAATGGTTCTTATCAATCTTACTTTTCCAAAAGATTAATCCACTAGCTAATAAAGAAACACAGGCCATAGCCCATCCAACTGGACCTGCCAAACCAAGAAAAGCTTCTCCTGCTGCCATTCCACCACCACCTGCAGCAAGTGCTCCACCACCAAGCCATGCTAATGCAGCATTAGTGGCCACAGCTCCGCTTAAAGTAGAGATGGCAGTACCAGTTGATGCAACTCCAAAAGTTGTAGCAACACCCATTGCTACTGTCGGTCCCATTGTTACTACTGCAACCCCCAGTCCAGCTCCTGCTGTTCCTACACCTGCATTTTTTACTGTTGCGTTTTTATAGTCCTTTTCAATCTTAACTACTTGTTGCTTCCAATTTAATCTTATCTTTTTTAATTCTTCATACTGAATTTTTTGTTCACTAGGAACATTGCGTATTTTATCAAAGGTGTATTGAATCTCTGTCAAAGCTTCGTGTAATCCTTTAGTATAACCACCTAATGTATTTATCTGAGTATTAACCTCATGAATTGCATTCTGAGTATTATCCTTAGCAATCTGTAACTTAGTTTTATTTTTCTTTCTTATTCTCATCATCATTCTCCACGAAAGTAAGAGTCAATATCGGACTTATTTCTTAAAATTTTATTGGAATCAACATTCCTCTTTTCAGCAAGTAAGACTGACTTGTCGAACGCAGACCTATACATTTCACTATTCTCCAAGTCAGTAACGAAGGTTAACAAATCAACATCATCGTATATATTTGATAATTCTCTTAAGCCCTCAACATAGTAGTTTAGAATCTTCATTTCTCGTCTGTTATCATATATCTTGTTACTTAGCTTATGCCGAATAAAAGCGTTATTCCCTTCGCCATACAATGATATTCCCAGTCTACCTAAACCAACAATATTAAGCCTCATTACAAATTCTGAAACGTCGAAATTTCCTTTACCAGAGATAACACCTCTGATTATAGCATCAGATAAATCAATCAGGCAGAATGTCCCATGAGATATTGTCAGCATCCTCTTTACAGATGCATTAGAAAAAGGTTCACACGTTTTCCATAATAGAGAGAATACCCTTTTACTTTTATCAAAATCGCTGAAATATCTTATTAATCTCCTAACTGAGTATACTGTGCGTACTAAAAGTTCATTAATAAAAACTGAAAGTGCTTGAGCAGTCTGGAATCTAACATCATATCCCTCTTTGTATATATTGAGAGCTAATTCATTAAAGCTGTTATCAAATTCAGTAACAGGTATGTTCAACTTCCTTTTGAGAGCTATAATGTCATTAATCCAGCTCCATAGTGGTGATGGGATCCCCATCCCTCGACTCTTACTACCAGACGAACCAGAAACATCTGAAAACAAATGTCCAATCCAATTAATAAAAGCACAGTAAAATTTGCTTGAAAAGTTATTTCCTTGTAACTCAAAGCCTGGATTAGCGTTTTGAAGTGAAATAAGTTCACCACCAGATACAAAGTGCGATGTATTATTGAACTGATCTAAAATTGAAAAAAATAGTCCGAGCAAAGTAGGATTATGTGCAAGAGATTTAAAGTGATGATTCTTTGGATTCAAATCGAAAATAAAGCTTGCCGCATCACCAGCTCCACGTTGATCGTAAGGAACTTTAAATCTTCTTTCTAAGTACCTCACCGCAGAAGAGATATTATTCGATCCATTATCTTCCCAACCACAAAGTTTGGCAAAATCTTTAGTACGATTTTTAAACCACTCATCTGTTATGTTACCCAATGGAGACTCTCCAGGCCTCCCTACAAAAAATATATCTATTATGCTACAAAGAGCGCCACAGCTAGAGGCTAGAATATAATCTGATTTATCACAATTAGGTGTTACATGCTCTATTGCATAATAGTCTTCACTAAGTCTTTCATTGATAGTATTTAATTCAAGCTCAGCTTCAGATAATGCATCATTTATATTTGATGCAAATTGATATCCAGAATCGGTAATATCTAAGTCTAAGACCAGTGTTTTTTTATTTTTACCCATATATACTCTCTATTTTTCAACAATTATCTGAATTTATTATATCACTAAAATTTTTATGAATGAAATGATTTCTCGATAACAAACACAAAAATAAAGCTAAGAAAAACTAAAAGGATAATAAAAATTGTATCAATTTTAATACTGATACTTCCAAAGATCAATTAAGCGATATTGGAGGTGGAGTACGTTTCTTTACCCACAAACACCTTGTCAATGGAAACAAACATATCTCCACAAGATAAATAGAATTAGATAATTTCTAGATATCACTTCTACTCACTCCAAAAAATACTAACTCTGATACTTCCCTAGCACAAAATGAAAAGCCTTGCAATCAAGGCTTTTCATTGTTGCTTCGTTACAAGTTTTTTACTCTTTTATAAGCAATCCCACACACTCAGCGGTTCGGACTTTCCGTATCATCTCGTCGGTGTCCTTCCTCATTCCACGAGTCCTATAACCCAGGGCACCTTCTCGATCTTTGTCGCACGGGTCGAACATCTGCTTCAACGTGTAGTGATATTTTTCTTTATACCAATAGACGAAAGGTACTGACAATGATTTTCAAATGATGCTGTGGAACAGAAAAGATTTTCACATCTTCCAAAAGAAACGACATCCATCCTTCTATTTGAAATTAGAATAGAAAATTCTCTAACATTGATTATCTAATTAGCCAATCGTTACTTTCAATAATGGATATGTTGACCTAAAATTTAAAATACTTTTCCTTACTAATTCTATTACTCGCCAATATCGTATAAATTAAATAAGCAATAAAAATGATAATAAAAATACTATTAATTTTTAACACAAAATAGAGATTTAACAAATTTGCGAACGCATGAAATAAGATGCAGTAGCCCACAGATTTGGTTTGACGATAAAGAAGCCCTAAAACAAAACTTAAAAATAATGTATAGATAAAAAATAAAATAAAAGGAAATCCTTGATGACTTTCTCCAACTATAAACCATAAAGGCAGATGCCAAATTCCCCAGATTGAACCTACAATCAAATTAGATTGCCAATAAGTATATTTTTTATCAAGTAATGGTTGTAATATTCCTCTCCATCCTAATTCTTCATGTCCACCACCAAAAAAAATTAGTTGTATAAAGAATAATGGCATCAGATAAATGGATACTCCATTAAATTCTAAGGAAGATACAGAAAATAGTATCAAAATTGCTAACAAATGAATAATTAAATAAATACTACTATTTTCTTTCTTACTAAATAGAAAATGTTTAAATTTTATATTATTCCTTTTAAAATAAATGATACTTGCAATAGCTGGACCAAGTGCACCTACTATATGTAACATTCTCCCTATAAATGTTTCTAATCCCAAAATATGAGATTGAGTAAAGATGGCAAGAAGCCCCCAAGCTATATAAGTAATTCCAAATGTACAATAAAGATAATTTTTAAAATTCTTTTTGTCAATTTCTGTCATTTTATTGCCCTTATCTTGATTATTCTGTATGTAATATTTGTTGCTGCTTCTTAGTTGCTGTCGATTATAACTACCTATACTCTATCACAAAAACACAAAAAAAGCCTTACAATCAAGGCTTTTCATTATGGCTCTATAATTTCTGTAGTGGGTAAAACCACTGTAGAGATTATAGAGCTTTTTAAGTGTACACAAAAAGTCCCATAAGAACTATAATGAAAAGCGACCAAACCATCATTAGGAAGAACTTATGAGACTTATTAAGAATACCACAGAATTAATCGGAATTAAAGACCAAAATATCAAGATTTCACTTGTTTTTGAAACTAACACTCATATCGAGATTCAAGCAAAACTCGATTACCCTGCACCATCATGTCCTCATTGCCATGGAAAGATGATCAAGTACGACTTTCAAAAGCCTTCTAAAATCCCTCTTCTCGAACAAGCGGGAACTTCAACTCTACTACGTCTGAAGAAACGTCGCTTCCAGTGTAAAAATTGTAGGAGAGTCACAGTAGCTGAGACATCAATCGTTGAGAAAAACTGCCAAATCTCCAATCTAGTCCGACAAAAGGTTGCACAACTCCTAACTGAGAAGGTGTCATTAACTGATATTGCTAGAAGACTTCGTGTGTCGACGTCCACTGTCTATCGTAAGCTTGACCAGTTCACTTTCAAGGAATATTATGACAAGCTCCCTGCTGTTATGTCCTGGGATGAGTTTGGGTTCAAGAAAGGGGAACTGGCTTTTGTGGCGCAGAATTATGAGACAAACGAACTCATAACCATCCTTGATAATCGTCGCCAAACCACTATACGAAACTACTTTTTAAAGTATCCTTTGAAAGATCGATAAAAGGTGCGGTTTATCACGATGGATATGTCCGGAGCTTATATTCCACTTGCCAAAAGACTTTTTCCAAACGCTAAAATCGTTCTTGATCGTTTCCACATTATCCAGCACCTTGGTAGAGCATTTTTAAAGACTAGAATTGCGATTATGAACCAGTTTGATAAGAAGTCACTACCCTATCGAGCCTTGAAAAATCATTGGCGACTCTTCCAAAAGGACAGCCGTAAACTATCTCTCAACTCTTTTTATTCAAAGACTTTCCGTCAAACCTTTAGTCCACATGAAGTCGTTGAGAAGACACTAGACTTTTCAGAAGAGCTAACCGACTACTATACTCTTTTTCAGCTTTTACTTTTTCACTTTCAGGAGAAGAGAGCAGATGAGTTTTTTGAGCTCATAGAGGAGAATATAAGCAAGGTCAATCATTACTTCAAAACTATCTTTAGGACCTTCCTTAGACACAAACCATACATCAAAAACGCACTAGAAACACATTACTCAAATGCAAAATTGAAGGGGACCAATAAGCTTATCAAAGACATCAAACGTCTGGGCTTCGGTTTTAGAAACTTTATTAACTTTAGGAAGCGTGTTTTCATCACTCTGAACATACAAAAAGAGAAAACCTATCTGGTCCTCTCTAGATGTTAGCTTTTCGTCACCCACTACAGTTGACAAAGAGCCAATGAATCACATTATGAAAAAATAAAAAAAGCCACTCATAAGAATGGCTAAATATGGAGCGTGAGGGATTCGAACCCTCTAGGCGCAATTTGAGTACTTTCTATAACTTAGGGAACAATTCAAAAGGTCGCTCCAATCACGCCGTTTACCACCAAATTTGAAATAGACAACTTCATTGATGTACCTCTTTCTATACTAGCAATGGCCAAAATAGTTTGAATTAAATCACATAGAAGTCCAATATCCAAGTTAAACCCTAAAATGTTATATACTAATACACACCTTAATAGTCGATAATCAACTACTAACGTCTATACTAATGGACTAATTATACCATTGCATCAGTTGATTTGCAATAAAAGTTATCTTATTTTCTAATATCTAAAGAACAAAAACTTTGCATCAATTTCTATTCTCTTACTCCAATTGAGCATTAATGAGATATAGAGATGGGTATAGATTCATTCCCATAAAGCTATACTCATTGGAAATAAATCTATACCATAAGTGTAAATGGAAATAGAAACCTAGCAATCCTATCCTTCAGACCTAGCACTCAACTGTTACTATCAGTCCGATATTTCAACATATACGACAAAAAGCCTTGAAACCAAGGCTTTTCCTTCTACATATTTTTCTACGCTTTGACAAGCAGTGATACCGCCTCAACATAATGCATCTGTGGGAGTTTAAAGCTCCAGTGGAGCTTTGAAGCGTTTCGCCTAGAATGAAAGATTCGAGATGTTTAACTGCATTTTACCAATAAGCACACACACTCAGCGGTTCGGACTTACCGTATCGTTTCGTCGTAAAATCCTTACTCTACGACAGCTATACCCCAGAGTACCTTCTCAACCTTCGGTCTTACCTTGTCGCATGGGCAGAACATCTACTTCTACTACGCTGATGACTCAGCTCGTACAAGCAGCGATACTGCCTCCACATGTGATGCTAGAAAATATCTATATTATAGACCAAAACTTTTGTTCTTTTCTCAATTAGATAATATTTTTAGTTCAGTACAATTTTGGTAAGGTACGTTTTATTAATTTATCGGACGAATCGATACATCTCCAAGTCCAAAAGAGAAATTGTCAAAGATATCCTGATAGTCGAATGGAATTAGTTACCCTGTCTGGCTCATAAGAGCAAAGTCAACGCCTAATTCACGAATGAGATAGGGACACAGTGTAAATCCATTTTTCTCAATGATAAGAGCCAAGTCCAAAGAAGGGAAGTCGCTCCTCCTTTGTGAAGGACTGTTTATACAAGTTGCTGATGATTTCCCAGTGTTTAAAAGGATTAAATTTAATTTGTTTTAAGGTCATAAATTTCTCCTTAATTCCACCATCTAGCAAAATAGAAGTCTTTTTAAATATAACTCACGCCACGCCTTCGCAACGTTCTTTAGTTTAACGATTGAATCTCTTCTTTGACATATCCTTCTACATCTTCAATCTCTACAAACAGCGGGTCTAAGTGACACAAGAAGTGCCAATCTTCAGCGCCACGTTTTCTGTAGAGAATCGCTTCGCCGTCTTCACTTCCGAAAAAGCTTCTGTCGGCTTCATAGCCACAGCGTTCTATGAAGTCTTTTGCCTTGCGATAGTTCGCTTCTCTTGCTTCGACATAGGCTTTCACTTCATCGTTGTTAACGACATACGCGTCGATTTTTGAATATCCTTCGATCACTTTATCGTTTTTAACGGATAGATTCGAAATTTCTTTCCAAATAATGTCCACACTTTCCTCAGAATTAAACGAAAATCTAGATAAAGGGACAATATTTCCGTTAAAGACAATTTCCATATAATCCGGCAAGTATTTAGGATTTACATACTCCACTTCAAACCCATCTTCTGTTTCTAAAGTATATCCCGGGATTTGCGCTACAAAGGCTCTTCCCTCTTCTAAAGAATCAAACGTGACTAAATCCTTTGAGGAATTGTTTTGATATAACTCTAATATATACAACTTTAAGCCTACCAATCTTTAAACGTTTAACTAAGTTTTTCTAAAAAATTAACTACCTCAATATGTGCTGATAGTGTCTACCTATACTATACAAATGAAATGTGATGGGCAATTTTAGAATAATACTATGAAATAGAATTATTTATCTTTATTAAATGCTTTTAGTAGCAGTCGCTCTGTTCTTGAAGAATAAAGATATTTTCTTAACGAATCTCTTACTCTCTTAAACCTGTATAGCAACTCCAATTCGTCATAAATAGACCAAGATAAACGATAATGTTCCTCTTTCCTCCTCTTGTCAATTTCCTCTTGAGTAAAGTCATACGGAAAAGTAGGACGATTACCCAATTTAGAACTCATCCCTTTTTTAGTATAGAAAGATCTTTCAATTTTCTCTTCTTCATTCAATAAAGGAAAATCAAAACAATAAAGATACCAGATATCAAATTGTTTAACTGAAAATACTTGTGTACATTTCCTTAATCTATCACTAGACAATTTACTCATAATTTCTCGAAACTCAGTCAAATCAGTTATCTCAACAAATCTAAATGTCTCAATCTCTCCGGGTATATAATACTGCTTCCCTGCTAATGATATATAGTTAGGAACCTCCTTTTTTAAAAATATCTCAACAATTGTATCTTGGCATTTAATTACATAATTAAAATTATCAGATAATTCATAAATATGATTATCAATCCAAATCAATAATTTTTCATACAATAAAACAACTTCTTCAAAATATTGACTATTTTTCTTATCAATTATTTTTCGAACATCACGTTTTTGACTATAGAAATAGAAGAAAAAGACGATTGGTAATATCGTCATCAAAGCTACAAGGGCTGGTAATCTTGAAAAGATATCACCAATATTTACTTTTATTTGTAAAATACCTCTTAGAATTTCTTGAAGCTTATGCAAATAAAAGGTAATATCTCCTTTCAATATTCTCAAAGAGAAACAAGCAGATAAAAATGCAAAGAACATCGGTGTACTTATTATAAGTCTAAATATATTAAGTGATAGCTGAGTCAAGGTGAGTTTAGATATCCCTATCCAGACTGAATTTTTTTCACCGCTACCATAAGTTACCCAACCTACACGTAATAATCGACTTAGTCTTAACAAATAATAATTTACTCTAATTGTGTAAAGTGCAATACTCACCTTTTTCGTTCTTATCGCCCATTGCCCTAGTTCTCTCAAACAATCACTTACTCCATTATATAACTTAATAATTACTAAATCATATATCACTAATATATAGAGTATTTCTAACAAAAATATAATAGTTAATACAAATAGATTCCCTTTCGAGACTTCTAAATTAGTAGAAACAACAAAATTCACTATAAACTGCCTAAAAAATATTAATAATACTATCGCTATAAGCGACAAGATAATTTTATGTATTTTATTAAACCTCATACCTTCAACTCTCTCATAAATTTATTTTAATCTTTCAGCCTCTAGATTCTCTATAATTTCTTCCCAATAATTATACTCATCACAGATGTACAACAATTTATTAAATAGCTACAAAAAATCCGTTTCGCCGATTTCTTTTTCCCAACGGCCGCATCCCACCATATGTGTATTAGGTTCATCTAGTGCAAACCTTTTTGTATCTTTAAAGAAATTATACAGCCAGTGCATTAGTCCTACATCGCTAAACGACATATCAATAAATATATTATCAATTTCTTTAATCGATCGATGACCTACTGGTATTTTTTTCTCAAACGAAGTTACTTCTGAAATTCTATTTAGCGCACCATCAATTGCCAAACTCCCCATAGTGTATGCCGCATAAAAGTTGCGATTAAAGTAGCAATCAACCATTGATTTTACTAGAGGACCCGAGGAACACGGCGAATTTTGTAAGGCAATAATAAAATCCTCATTGTTTAGTTTATCCCTAAGAAACTCAATCCATCCGTCCGTCCAAAACAGCTTACTTATATAGGTTATTATACCACTAAAACCACAAAAAGACTGCAACCTCTCAGTCACAGTCTCTTACAGCTCTACTTCAGTCCATCTAAAAATTGAAGGCAATATTTCCTAATACTTACTATAACATTGCTAGATTTTCTGCAAGAATATAAACTACTATTCTACTTCTACTTCGCTGAAGTCTCAGCTCGTACAAGTAGTGATACCGCCTCAACATGATGCGTCTGAGGAAAAAGATCCACCGGCTGGACTTTCTTCAATCCATAACCCAATTCTTGATAGCGTTTGATATCACGCGCCATGGTTGCTGGGTTACATGAGACGTAAGTAATCTTCTCAGGTTGCATGGCAACACTGGCTTTGATGAAGCTTTCTGTCAAGCCCTTGCGTGGTGGGTCCACAATGATAACATCTGGTTTGATGCCATCCTTGCTCCACTTGGCCATGGCATTTTCAGCTGAGTCAGCCACATAGTGGGCATTTGTAATGCCGTTGCGTTCTGCATTTTTCTTGGCATCTTCGACGGCTGTTTCAATGACTTCAACGCCGTAGACTTCCTTGACCTGTTTGGCAAATGACAAACCGATTGTCCCGATTCCTGAATAGGCATCAATAACAATGCTGTTGCTGTTTAAATCTGAGAAGTCAATAGCTGTTTGATAGAGTTTTTCAGCCATCTCGGTATTAACCTGATAGAAAGATTGGGCAGAGATCTCATAGTCATTGCCCAACATACTGTCTGTGATGGTGTCTTGGCCATAAAGGGTGCGGAACTCCTTACCAAAGATGGCGTTAGTGTTCTTATCGTTGATATTTTGGATGATTGAAACGACACTCGGGAAGGCTTCCGTAATCTTAGCAATGACTTGGTCAATGCGGAAAACTTTTGGTCTGGTCGTTACAAAGACCAACATCATCTGACCTGAATAATGACCACGACGAACCACCAAATGACGAACCAAACCTGTCTGCTCCTTCTCATCATAAGGTTTGAGGTCATAGCGGCGGAGAAGGTCACGGACAAAGACAATGAGTTTATCAATTTCCTTGTCTTGGATAAGGAAATCTTCAATTGGAATCAAGTCGTGCGAATTCTTGCGGTAGAAACCTGTTTCAAGCTGACCTTTAACACGGCGAACTGGCACCTGCGCCTTATTACGGTAAGCGTACGGTGTATCCATTCCCAATGTTTCAGCGACTTCTACGTCTGAGATACCTGCTGTCTTATAGAGGTTGTCCACAACTTGTTTACGCTTGAACTTGAGCTGCTCCTCGTAGGTCATATGGCCAAAATCAGCAATTCCTGAACGGAGATAGGTTGCATCAATGTCCTGATTACGGTTTGGTGAAAGGGTCACATACTCCTCAACCTTACCAAAGCCGATATTTTTCTTGAGCTTAAGCACTCGCATCTTGATGACTTCGCCTGGGAGGGTATTATCCACGAAAAAGACAAAGCCGTCCACCTTGGCAACGCCTGCTCCTTCATGTGTCAAATCGACAATTTCAACTTCTACAATAGCGTTTTTATTTAACATAATTCAACTTTCTTTACTCTTATAGGGCTTAAGCATATCTTCCAAAGCCTTTTACTACCCTCCATTATAGCACATATAAATCAAATTTATGGCTGGCCATAAATAATATAGATTTTTCAGAAAAGTCATACAGTGCTATCATAGGTCCATGACAAAAAATTTAACGGCTCAGCAACTTGGCTAGATGTCGTTTCTATCTAAAGGAGAATAATCATGCCAGATATTACCATTCATACAATCGAAACTGCACCAGAAGAAGTCAAAGACGTCCTTCAAACAGTCAAAGATGCCAATGGGGGATACATTCCAAACTTGATTGGTCTCCTTGCTAATGCGCCAACTGCGCTTGAAACTTACCGTACTGTCGGTGAAATCAACCGTCGCAATTCATTGACACCAACTGAACGAGAGGTTGTTCAAATTACAGCTGCTGTTACTAATGGCTGTGCCTTCTGTGTGGCAGGTCATACAGCCTTTTCAATCAAGCAAATCCAAATGACACCTCAACTTTTGGAAGCGCTTCGTAACCGTACACGAATCGAAGATGATCCAAAACTTGATACTCTTGCTAAATTCACTATTGCTGTGATCAATACCAAAGGTGCTGTTGGTGACGAAGCCTACAATGACTTCTTGGAAGCTGGCTACACTGCTCAAAATGCCCTTGACGTTATCTTGGGTGTCAGCCTTGCTAGCTTGTGTAACTACGCTAACAATCTCGCACAAACACCGATTAACCCTGAACTTCAAGAATTCGCTTAATTCAAAACCAAACGATAAACTAGAGGAGGACCTAAGCCTATGTCACATTTTTCAAAAGAATTCCTTACTTGGTTGGATACTAACGCTGACCATATTGACCAAGAGTCTGGACCCATTGCGGACCAACTTCTTGAAAAAATTGCTGAAAACGACGTCTTTAAAATCGGCGTACCTGCTAAGTTTGATGGCCTAGGTGGTGGTCCTACTCAAGTCGTTGATGTGCTTGATGAATTGGCACAACACTCTTTGACAGCTTCCTTTATTTCTTGGGGGCACCGTACTTTCATCGAGTATATCCTTGCGAGTGACAATGCTTACCCTCGTGAAACATGGTTGAAAGAATTGTATACTGGTGAGCGTGCTGGTGGAACTGGCCTGTCAAATGCGGTCAAATTCTTGTCTGATATTGAAGAATTGAATGTTACCATCAGTCAAGAAGGCGATGACTACTATCTCGATGGTCGTTTGCCTTGGGTAACTAACCTACGTTCTGATAAATTCGCTGCTCTCTTTGCTGCTGACTTTAAAGACGGTAGCCAACCTTGGATTATCACTATTCCATCTGAAGCTGAGGGCCTCAGCCGTTCTGAAGATTTGGAATTTGTTTCCCTTCAAGGTGCTAACACTGCCTCTCTTACTTTCGATCACGTTAAGTTAGATCCTAATTGGGTCCTTTCAAAAGAAGGTACGGACTATATTGCCAAAACACGTCCAAACTTCCTTGGTTTCCAATTTGGTCTTGCCTTTGGTTTGGCGAAACGTTCTCTTGATGAAGTTGAAGCTAGTCTAAACAGTAACCGTAGCGTTCTTCGTGAGGAATTTGAAGCTACACGTGGAAATCTTCTTGCTATTCAAGACCAACTCTTTACGGGTCTTAATGATGCTAATTATTTCATTGACAAACCACGTGAACTTTTCCAATTGCGTATCGATATTGTCGACGTCGTAGCCAACAGCCTGCTCCTCGAACTTCAGGCTAGTGGTGGTCGTGGCTATTTGAAAGAATCAGAGTCAAGCTTTATCCGTCGTTGGAATGAAGGCGTCTTCCTTCCAATTGTATCTCCGAGTGCGGTGCAGCTTCGTCACATTCTTGCAGCTAGCTAGAAAGGCCGGTGGACCAATGAAGGTATTTTTCCAGAAAATTCCCTTGGCCCTATCTAGTCTGGTTCTTGCCCTCTTTAGTTTATCCAATCAAATAAGCCACTATACCCTGATTGCTCAGGGTATTTGGTGTTTAGCCAGTATAGGTTTTATACTTATACTGGGACGCTTGATTCTTGGATTTGAACAAGTAAGGGAAGATTTGCGAAATCCAGTCATTGCTTCGGCCTTTGCTAGCTTCTTTATGGCTGCCTTTCTCTTTTGCAGCCGCCTCCCACTAGCTCAAACAGGCTTAAGTGTGACTTGGATTGGACTCCTTGGACTTTATATTGCCTATATTATATTTTTCAGTCTGCGTTTTATGCGCCCTCTATCTTTGAACCAAGTCTTTCCAAGCTGGTTCGTGGTCTACGTTGGCCCTGCTATCAGTCTTGTGACAGTACCGGCTAGTGTTCCTACTAGCATCAAGGGACTTATTCTGGGTGTAACGGGATTAGCCACCCTGGCCCTTTTTCCACTTGTTTTATGGAGAATGAAACAGATAGCCATCCCTCACCTATATCAGCCTATACTTGCCATTTTAGCAGCACCTCTGGCCCTTCTCATTACCAGTTCAATCAAGAGTAATCAAAGACCTGCAACTATTATTTTACTTGCCCTACTTTTATTCTCACAAGCATTCTTTTTCTATGCTCTTAATCTCTTTGTAAAACTGGTTAGGAAAGGCTTTATTCCACTTTTTGCAGCTTTTAGCTTTCCCTTGGTCAATAGTGTCAATGCTTTTAAGGCAGCCACAACCAGTCTTGAGCTAGCCAATCCAGCTACCCAATTGTTTTATAAGGTAGAGTTCGTCATCGTTCTTGTTATCATGACCTATTTGCTCTATCATTTTCTAAAACTCTTATACAAGGCGCTTATACAAGCTCTTCATACCAAAAAAGAAGCAGGTTCAGTGTGAACCTGCTTCTTTTCTTATCTAAATCCTAGTTCTTTTAATTTTGCCTGATAAGTGTCAAAATCAATTTCAATCCCTTGACCGCCATATAAATCATAGCTGTCAATCCAATCACCATCTGAAGGAATGGTTTGCGAATTGATCCCTTTTTTGAAACTACCGGCATTTGAAAGCCCCAAGTCCAACATGTCTGTCATACTCATATTGGTTGAGGTTAGAGAGTAAACCTTCCCCAAAGCCTCAGGCCCTTTGAAGAGGCTAAGTGGATTCTTAAGCTGCTTCATGACAGCCTGCATCACTTGTTGCTGGCGCTTGGTACGGCCATAATCTCCCTCATCATCCTTACGGAAACGGGCATAATTCAGAAGGGTGCGGCCATCCATATCTTGCTTACCAACTTTAATGGTTTGATTTGGCACGTGACCGTTCTTGTCCATCTTCAAATCATCTGGAACTTGAACCGAAGATACTTTTTTACCATCGATGGTCGCAAACTTCGCATTGATTTCTACACCATTTGGGAAGAGGGTATCAACCCCTGTCGCAAAGGTTTCAAAGTCAACCATGGCATAGTACTTGATATCAATATCAAAGTTTCGTTTGAGCGTCTCACGCATGAGCTCTGCCCCTTGATGATTATTTTGCTCACCAATATTGAAGGCCGTATTGAGTTTCAAATCCTGAGAATAGTCAGATTCTGAGGCCCCCTTGATATTGACCAGGGTGTCTCGCATAAAGCTAACCATCTTAACCTTACCTTCTTTATTGCCCACATTGACCACCATAATAGAGTCCGTTCTGGCATCGGTAGATTTTTGGCTAACACGTTGGTCAGAACCTAGAATAAGGATATTAACCCCATCCTTGGTATCTTTACCATTAAAGGTCTCAACTATGGCAGGCTGGTAGGATTTACCATTATTACCCGTAGCAGAAAGGTCTGTTCCCTTGTAAAATTGATAAGCCATGGCTATCACTAGGAACACAACTCCTAGACTCAAGCAACTAAGTACTAGCTTGACAACCTTCTTGAGCCTTCTCTTTTTCTTTGGCCGCTTCTTCTGGGCTACTTGCGACTTGGACTTTGGAGCCGACGTTGATGAAGGTGCTGCTTGTCTTTGAACCTTTTTACGTTTAGGTTTAGGTTTACTTTGAGCAACTTCCTCTCGATAGATGGGTAGCCCTTCCTCAGTTAGCTGATTGGCAGCCTCATAATCACGCTCTTGATAGTAGTCATAACGATTATCATAAGGCTGGCGCCACGCTGCTTGATAGTCCTCTCTTTGCGCTTGATACCTCCGCTCAGCTTCATAGGCATCTAACTTTCCTTGTAGATAATTGAATTCTGAAGCCTGCTGTCCATTCAGGTGAGCAAGATTTTTTAAAAGATAGCTGTAACGTAACCGTTCATGATGCGTAAACGGCTCATTGTTAGATTTGGTCATAAGATTTCCCTTTAAATTTCGTAGACTTGGTAAGCACCCAAGATTTTATATCCAATTCCAACTGCAGTTAGCTCTTCAAGAGCGAACTGAGCCAACTTTTCCTTTGTATAATCACAATCAATAATGAAGAAATACTCGCCAAGTACCGTCTTCAACGGACGGCTTTCAATCTTGGTCAAGTCAATGCCTCGCCAGGCAAAGGTCGATAGGGCCTTGTAAAGTGCCCCTGGCATATTGTCAGGCAGGGTCAAGGCCAGCGTTAATTTACAATCAATCTGATTGAGCGGAATCTCAGGAACGGTGTTCCCCAACACCCAAAAGCGGGTATAATTCTTTTCAATCTCCTGGATATCCTTAGCCAATATTTGTAGACCGTATTCCTTAGCAGCTGCATGCGGAGCAATTGCCGCATAAGGCTGATCTGGATTATCAGCGACAAAACGAGCCGCAAAGGCAGTACTAGCTGTTGTCTCAATCTTGGCATGTGGAAAATGCTGTTTAATGTACTTTTTCCCTTGGGCAATGGCCTGTGGGTGTGAGAAGATTTTCTCAATTTTCTCATGATGTTTAGTAGCCATCAACTGCTGCTTGATGGGCTGAACAATCTCTGCCACAGCACGAATATCGGCCTGATGGAAGAGATAGTCTAAACTCTCATGAACAGAGCCCTCAATGGAATTTTCCACTGGAATGACCGCGTAATCCACACGCCCCTCTTCATAAGACTTGATAACCTCAGTAATGGTACCTAATGAAACCAATTCTGCCTCAGGAAAAGCCTTTAAGGCTGCATTATGTGTAAACGACCCACTTGGGCCCAAATAACCTACATACATTTGATAAACCTTGCTACTTCTTCTGGCGTTCGATTATCAACCGTGACAACCAAATCTGCTAAATCTTGATAGAGTGCCATTCGACCGTCATAAATAACCTTAAAATCCTCTTTTGAATGATTGAGAAAGAGTGGGCGTTGATTTTTGCTATCCTTTTGAATGCGATCATAGACCACATCGAAAGAAGCGTGGAGCCAAACATTATGCTTACGATTCTTGGCCAAGAGCTGACGATTATGCTCCGTTACAACGACACCACCTCCAGTAGAGATGATGACATCATCTCCCTCTTGGAGAAGTTCTTCCAGAGTCTCAGACTCAATCTGACGAAAGGCTGCCTCACCTTCTTTTGCAAAAAAATCAGCAATGGACATGCCGATTTTCTCCTCGATGACCTGATCCATATCTACGAAACGACCATCCAGGTATGGAGCGACGGAACTCTTACCGACTCCCATAAAGCCCAATAAAACCTTAGCCATGGAGCAATCCTTCCAAATCACTAAAGAAACTTGGGTAACTTGTATTGATAGCTTCCGCACGTTGCAAGTCAACCTCACCATCTTGAACCAAGAGGGCAGCAATAGCTGTCATCATACCAATACGGTGGTCACCCAAGGTATTGACCTCTGCCCCATGAAGAGGCGTCTTACCTGTGATAATCATACCATCCTCAGTTGGTACAATATCAGCCCCCATAGCATTCAAGGCATCTGCCACCACCTGAATACGGTCAGTTTCTTTGACCTTGAGTTCCTCAGCATCACGAATCACTGTCTTACCTTGGGCTTGTGTTGCCAAGAGTGTGATAATCGGAAGTTCATCAATCAAACGTGGAATGATATCTCCACCGATTTCAGTTCCTTTAAGTTCTGAAGTTTCAACCGTAATGGTCGCAGATTTGGCAACCTGGTCAATATCTGAAAGGGTAATTTTACCACCCATGTCTTTGATGACATCAATGATACCAGTACGCGTCTCGTTGATACCAACATTTTTCAAGACAATCTTAGAGTTAGGTACCACGAGTCCCGCTACCAACCAAAAGGCAGCTGAAGAAATATCTCCTGGAACTACGACTTCTTGAGCCGTAAAGGTTTGGCCACCAGAAATTCGAATTTCCTTGCCATCTACCTGAAGCTGACCACCAAACTGCTGAATCATATCCTCTGTATGATTACGTGTTTTTTCCTTTTCAATGATGACAGATTCACCATCAGCTTGAAGAGCTGCAAAAATAAGGGCAGATTTTACCTGAGCAGAGGCAACTGGCAATTGGTAATGAATAGGCTTAAGGGACTTGCTACCGTGCATTTTCAATGGTGGCAAATCACGGTCTGTTTGACCTGAAACCTCTACACCCATCTGACGCAAGGGAATGGTCACACGGTCCATAGGACGTTTTGAAAGGGAATCATCTCCAAACATCTCTACATCGAAATCTTGACCTGCAAGCACACCTGAAATCAAGCGAATAGATGTCCCAGAGTTACCCATGTCCAACTTGTTTTGAGGAGCCTTGAGACCATCAAAACCAACACCGTGAATGCGTACCACATCACCATCATCCTCGATAGTCACACCCAAGTCACGGAAGACCTGCATAGTTGAGAGGACATCCTCACCTCGTAAAATATCACGAACAGTTGTCACACCTTTGGCAAGACTTCCGAACATGATAGAACGGTGACTGATTGACTTGTCACCAGGGATGCGCAAGCTGCCATGAAGACCTTGAGCCTTGGTTTCTAGTTTCATAGGTTACTCCTAAAAATTTTATAGTTATTCCCATTATACCATATTTGAAAGCCTAACCATAGACTGAATTGTCAAAATATTCACTCGCTTGTATTGCCATACTTTTCTTTCAAGAAGGCAACCGCCTCTTGAACACGGTTCCGAATCAAGTTAGCAGACTCCTGCAAAAGATTTTTTTCCTCAGCCGACAAAGACAAGCGAACTGGAGCAGCCACCCCATGACGCCCTAGGATGACTGGATAGCCAAGATAGGTTTGATAGGCTTCTTGATAGCTTGATACTGCCACTTCTTCTTGAGCATCCGAAAGGATAATAGACACCAAACGAAGAGCCGCACTGGCAATGCCGTAAGAAGTATAGCCTTTACCATAAAAGACCTTGTGGCCACCCTTCATGGAAGCCATAAAGAGATTTTGTCGCTCTTTTTCGCTGGTCAATGCTGTAATGTCTTGACCTTTAACCTTGACCTGACTCCAGGCTGTAAATTGAGAATTCCCATGTTCGCCAAGATTGTAGCCGGATACTGATTTGGGATTGACTGATAAATCATCTCCTACCGCTGCCTTCATTCTAGCCGTATCGAGTAGAGTCCCTGTTCCAATCACACGTTCTCTTGGCCAGCCTGTGAATTCCTGATAGAGGGCTGATACCGCATCTACAGGATTCGAGATAACCAAAAGTATGCCTTTAAAATCCAATTTTTTAAGTTCCTGAGAAACCTGATAAACAGCTTCTCGAGTAAATGGAAATTCAGCAAAGCGATCCTCACCAGCATTATGCTGTAACTGAATATTGCCAAGAGATGAAATAATCACATCAGCATCTTCAAGTGCCGCATAATCATTGACAACAATGTTTGCATAGCTAGGTAGATTTGCCATAGCATCCTTAAAATCTTGGGCATCTGCCTCGGCCTTCTTCTCATTGATATCTATAAAGACATAACTATCGGCCAAGCCTTGAGCAATTGCCCCATGAGCTACTGCAGCTCCAACATTTCCCATACCAATAATTCCAATCTTACGACTCATCATTTTCCTCCTTAATATTTCTAGCTTCTTCCTTAGACAATCTCTTTTGAAAGCAGAAAAGGGCCTGTCAATTGACACACCCTCTTTGATTAACTATTCAATTCTTGCAAAGGTTTGAAGATGATACGTTCAATATCATTCAAATAAACAGACAAACCTTGTTGTGCAGCCAAGTATTCTTTCAAAAGGGCATTAGCTTCTACCTTTTGACCCAATTCTTGAACAGCTGCTTGTTCTTCTGCAGTTGGCATTGTACCAGCTTGCATTTTAGCATAGAAATCCTCTTGGAAATCAGTAAACTCTTTGAAAAGAGCGCTAGCCTCAGCATCAGCTGCAATCGCTTCTTTTTTCTCTACCAAAGTTTTGTACTCAGGAAGGGCACGAATGCCACGTTCCAACTCATTTGCTAAATCATAAATATTTGTCATTTTATTCTCCTAGGCAATCACCACATGATAATCCGTATTGGCTTCAATAACAGTCTTAGCATGTGTGCGATCTTTTTCATTTTTAAAAGTAATTTGTAGGATACCGTGAATATCCTCACGATTTTCCTCATTAATACGAAGGTTAACCAAAGACGTTCCTCGTAACAATTCCATAATGCTAAGGATAACGTCTTCCCGGTCAGGCACATCCACGAAAATATCGAAGGCACTTTCCACGCCACCCTTTTTGTGAATTTCCATCTCTTTACGTTTCTTACGACCGTTGTCAAAGAACTCCCAAATGGCATTCTCATCTTCAGCCTTTATCAAGTCGGCCACATGGTCCAAACGTTTTTTGAAATCTTCAATACGATCCAAAACAGCTGGCCCATTGGTCATGAGAATGGAAGCCCACATGCCAGGTTCACTTTCTGCAATACGGGTCATATCTCGGAAGCCCCCAGCCGCAAAGTGATTGGTCATCTCGTGAGCCTGCGCGTAGTCAGCAGCTTGCTCCATAAGACCAGAAGCCAAAAGATGTGGAAAATGACTGATTTGACTGGTTACACGGTCATGTTCAGCCGCATCAATCTCCACAAATCGTGACTTAAGCCCTGACAAGATGTCCTTAAGTTCAGGGATAGTTGTCTCTCTTGTTAGACTCGTCGGTGTGAAAATATAATAGGCATTTTCGAAAAGTGTCACGTCAGCTGCAATAGCCCCTGATTTATGGGAACCAGCCATAGGGTGAGAACCCACAAACTGAACATTTTTACCAGTTAGGTAACGTTCAGCTGCCTCAACGATATCCAACTTAGTAGACCCTGCGTCTGTGATGATGACATCATCTTTGAGATCCAGGTCAGCCAACTCCTTCAAGTAGGCCACCGTTTGCTTAATTGGCACTGCAAGGACAATAACATCCGCGAGGGGAGCAAATTCTTTGAAATCACTTGTTGCACGGTCAACGATGCCACGCTCAAGTGCAATATTTCGAGAATAGTCAGAGCGATTATATCCAAGAATCTCATAATCAGGGTGGTCCCTTTGAATCCCTAAGGCCAAGGAGCCACCAATCAAGCCCAATCCTGCGATATAAATAGTTTTCTTACTCATTACTACTCCCATCTATTGTCTGATGCTGCTTAAAAGTTTTTCACATAGTCACGGTGACGTGCTACCGCTTCTTTCAATTCTTCCATGTTGTCAGAAGAGAATTTGTCCAAGATTTCATTGGCTACGACTGTAGCGACTACGGATTCCATAACGACACCCGCTGCAGGCAAGGCCGTTGGATCTGAACGCTCGACTGTTGCCTTGTATGGTTCATGTGTTTCGATATCTACTGACATCAATGGCTTGTATAGGGTTGGAATAGGTTTCATAACCCCACGGACCACAATCGGTTGCCCGTTGGTCATACCACCTTCAAAACCACCAAGGTTGTTAGTGCGACGTGTATAGCCGTCCTCTTCATTCCAGAGAATCTCGTCCATTACTTGAGAGCCCTTGAGGTAGCCATCCTTGAAACCAAGTCCAAATTCTACACCCTTGAAGGCATTGATGGATACAACAGCTTGAGCAATCTTAGCATCAAGTTTGGTATCCCATTGGACATAAGAACCAAGACCAACAGGGACGCCGCCAACAACAGTTTCAACGACACCACCGATTGTGTCTCCCTCTTTTTTGATTTGGTCAATGTAATCTTTAATTTCTTGTTCACGTTCTTGGTTAACAACTGAAATCTCTGATTGTTGAGCCAATTCCTTGATTTGAGCGACTGTCAAATTCTCAGGCACATCAATTTCCTTACCACCAAAGACAACAACATGGTTAGCAATTTCAATATCAAGCTCAGCCAAGATACGTTTAGCGACAGCACCTACTGCCACACGCATAGTTGTCTCACGCGCACTAGAACGTTCCAATGAATTACGCAAGTCATCGAAACGGTACTTCATTCCACCAACCAAGTCAGCATGTCCTGGACGTGGGTGAGTGATTTTACGTTTGGTTTTCAAACGGTCCTCAATATCTTCCACAGCCATGATATCCAACCATTTTTGATGGTCCTTATTGATAACATGAAGGGTGATTGGAGCCCCTGTTGTTTTCCCATGACGAACACCAGAAGTGATTTCAACCTTATCAGACTCAATTTTCATACGGCCACCACGACCATAGCCACCTTGACGACGTTTCAAATCGCCATTGATATCTTCAGCCGTCAAGGGAAGACCTGCTGGAACACCTTCGATAATTGCTGTTAAACGTGGGCCGTGAGACTCACCTGCTGTTAAATATCTCATTTATTTCTCCAAGTACTCTTTCATTTCAACTAAAGGAATTTGATTGATAGCTGCCTTACCAATCTCTGGAACGATAACCGTCTTAATGCTATTACCACGGGCTTTTTTGTCATGTGTGAGAGCTGTATAAAGCTCCTCAACACGCCATGGCTCATAGTCTACTGGCAAGCCAAATTTGACACACATCTCAGCAATTTGACGTGTGATCCCCTTAGGCATGAGGCCTTTTTCCTCAGCAACTCGTGAAATCTGAACCATTCCGATAGCCACCGCTTCACCGTGCATGACTTTACCGTAACCAGCTGTTTGTTCAACGGCATGCCCAATCGTATGACCAAAGTTTAGATACATACGGACGCCACCTTCAAACTCGTCTTCAACCACAATTTTACGCTTAACGTTACATGAACGATAAATGATAGTTTCTGAATTTTCTAGGATACTGTGAACTGAACCATCAATGCTTTCAAGCAAGTGCCAAAGCTCAGGATCATCAATCAAACCGTATTTGACAACCTCACCCATACCCTCAATCAATTCACGTTTACCAAGTGTCTCAAGGACATTAGGGTCAATCAAGACACCATCAGGCTGAGCGAAAGTTCCCACGATATTTTTAGCAAATGGTGTGTTCACACCTGTCTTACCACCAATAGATGAATCCACTTGGGCAGTTAGACTAGTTGGAACCTGAACGAAGTGAATGCCACGCATATAGGTCGAAGCGACAAAGCCTGCCAAATCACCAACAACGCCACCACCAAGAGCAAGAATGCCATCACTACGAGTCATGCCATTCTTAATCAAAAACTCATAAGCCTTATTAACAGTTTTAAGATTTTTACTTGCTTCACCTTCTAGGAAATCAAAAACGACTACCTCAAAACCTTCGTGCTCCAAGCTAAGCTTAACTTTTTCTGCATATAGAGCCCCCACATGATTGTCCGTGATAAGTGCAATCTTTTGTGGTTCCCAAAGTGACTTCACCCATTGACCGACGGTCTTAAGGGCTCCTTTTTCAATAATAATGTCATAAGGGTTATGTGTTAAATTTACCTCTAGTTTCATAGTCGTCCCCTCCTAGCTATTGTAAATATTTTCTAATTCCTGCCAAATGGCGTCTGTTGGCATGTCCTTGCCGGTCCACAATTTAAAGGCACCTGCTGCTTGATGAAGCAACATGCCAAGTCCATTTACAGCCTCGATTCCCTGTTTTCTAGCCAAGGCCAAGAAAGGTGTTTCAAAAGGCTGATAAATGATATCAGCAACCAAGAGTCCCTTAGGAAATTTTGTGTCTGTAGGAATGGGCAAGGATTCGCCATCCATCCCAACACTCGTCGCATTCACCAATAAATCAGCCTGGCCTAGTTCCTCTTGAAAATACTCAAAATCATTTAAAGCATGAAACTCCAATTGGCAAGTTGCCTGTTCAAGTAAGGACTTAAAACTTTCTTTTGCCTTATCCAATGACTGAGGGCGAACGTAGACACTGACTTTTTTTGCATCATCAAGAACTGCCTGCGTCACAATAGCTTTAGCGGCACCACCAGCACCCAAAATCATCAGATGAGCGTCTCTAGGGCTAAAGTTCTTTAGACTAGCAAAGAAACCAAAACCGTCCGTATTATGACCAATCAAATGACCATCACGATTAACAACTGTATTGACAGCACCAATCAGTTGAGCTGCAGGACTAATCTCATCCAAAAAAGGAATGACTGCTTCCTTATATGGCATCGACAAGTTGATACCGAACATGTTGTAACGTCTAATATTTTCAACTGTCTCGGCTAGGTCTGATTCTGGAATCTCCCAGGCCACATAAACACCATTAACTTGTGTCTTTTCGAAGGCCGAATTATGAATAAATGGCGAAATAGAGTGCTTGATGGGATTGGCGACAACAGCTGCTAGGCGTGTGTGTCCATCAATCTGCATCTAAAATCTCCCTAATTCTACGCATATCTGCTAGACTAATTTGTCCTGGAGCACTGGCATTATCAAGACTAGCAAAGGTCCATGATGAACCCATCAAGTCGCCAGCAAGACGTGACATACGACCAAGTTTACCCATTGACATAGTTGCAAACTCTTGTTCAGGATTATAGGCCTTGAAACCACGTGTGAAGTTCATCAAGTCAATAACATCCTGCTCATGCTTAGGCATAACCGCCACCTTTACCACTCTTGGTGTCAAGTTTGCCATCTCAGATAAAAGTGCCATAAGGTTTTCAGGTGTCTCCTCAAAGTTATGATAAGACAAAACCAAGTTTGAAAATTCGAGCATTTGGTCAAAGACAGCCTTACGTGTGAAATACTCAAAATCAATATAATCTGGCGAATAGATAGCAGCTACATCCTTAATTAGTGCGACGTATTCCGCATCCGTTAACTCAAGCTTGCCACCCTCACGCGTCGTACGGATGGTAAAGACAATCTCAAAGCCTGCGAATTTCTCGAAAATAGCTGGAGCAACCGTTAAGATACTATCCTTATCTAAAAAATCTGCACGCCATTCTATAATGTCTGCCCCCTCAAAACGAGACAGTTCAAGCTCTTGTGCCTCCTCTAAACTAGTTGGCATAATCGGAACTACAATTTTCATTTATTTACCTTTATTGTGTATACTTTCAAATAATTTGATGTTGGATCATTAGGATTGACGGTAAAATCCGCTGGTAATTGTTGCAGGTTAACGAAGTCCGCTGAAACATCTCCCAAGCCCTTACGCAGTTGTTTTTTAAACTGTTGCACGGTCATATTAGCAGCATTGGTACTTGCAATGATTGTCCCATGCTCTGATAAAATATCAAGACTCTGTGCAATTAACTTGTGGTAATCCTTATTTGCTGAGAAGGTGCGTTTCTTATTTCGAGCAAAGCTTGGCGGATCAATGACGATAAGGTCATAAGATAAGCCTTTTTTCTTTGCATATTTGAAATAATCAAAGACATCCATCACGACCAAGCGATGATTGCCCATACTGAAACCATTAGCTTCAAAATGAGCCGTCGATAATTCACGTGAACGCTTAGCCAAATCAACCGATGTCGTTTCAACCGCTCCCCCCATAGCCGCAGCAACTGAAAAAGCTGCCGTATAGGAGAACATATTCAGAACTGATTTACCCAAAGCTAGGCCATTAACTAAACCATCACGCACTTCATGCTGATCAAGGAAAATCCCCGTCATTAGCCCATCATTGAGGAAAACTTCATAAGTTACCCCATTTTCTAAAATGGTGAAGGTATCGGCCGCCTCTTGCCCAAAAAGATGGTCTGATTCGAAATCAAGACCCTTGAAGCGAATTTTCTCATAGCCTCCCAAAACCTCAGGAAAGACCGCTTGGAAAGCCTCTACAATAACATCCTTCAAGGAATAAACAAAGGCATTGTACCATGAAAAGAGGGCGTAATCGCCATATAGATCAATAGTGAGACCACCAAAATCGTCACCATCCTGGTTGAAAAGACGAAAAGCTGTCGTCAACTCATTATCATAATAGGATTGACGTTTGGCCTTAGCCCTTTCAAAAAGTCCTTGAAAATAAGTCACTGTCAATTTTTCTTTATTAGGGGACAGAAACCATCCTATCCCCTTATTTTGACTTGACAAATAGCCCGTTCCTAAAAAATCTTTGGACTGGCTATAAAGGTAAACCAACTGATTATTTTCAGTGATATTTGGAAAATCTTCCGCTAAAAGAAGCTGTTTTCCTTGTTTGATTTTTTTCTCCGCAAAGGGACTTACCGTCAATATACTCATGTTACTATTATACCAAAAAAATGCTATTATTTCTGTTTCGTAACTAGATTTTATCAATTATATGTCAAGGAATATCACACTCAATGGCAGTAAATTTTTGAGAGTCATTATCTTATTTGGTATAATGATTAAGATAATATAGAATCAAAGGAAGTATTACTTTGAAAAAAATTAATGAAGCCTTTTGGAAAGGAGTTTCATCAAGACTTGGATTTATCCTCTTGTTACTCTTCTTTTACTGGCTAAAAACCATATTCGCTTATTACGTCAACATTAATCTTGAGTTGGAAAGCAGATATCAGGTTATGCTTTCGCTGATTAACCCTATTCCACTAGGATTAATGCTTCTAGGTTTAGGACTATACTTTAAGAAACGACGTTTCTTTTATAGCATTACCATTGCTATCTATGTCATCCTTAACCTCTTACTTATCGCTAATGTGATTTACTTTGGAGAGTTTACAGACTTTATCACTGTAAATACCATCCTAGCAAGTTCTAGTTCGGCAGCAGGACTAGGAGACTCCGCCAAGAACCTTCTTGAGCCAAGCTATCTCTTCTACCTGATTGATGTACCTTTCTTCATCTATGCTGGTTTCAGGAAGAAGCTTAAGATGGACAGCAAGCCATTTAACAAACGAGCTAGTTTTGCCGTCACTGCACTGTCGACACTCCTTCTCTCAGTTAACCTCTTCTTAGCGGAAGTTAACCGTGGCGAGTTGTTGACACGTGGTTTCTCAAATAACTATATTGTTCGTGCTATGGGGATTCCCTTCTTCACAGCCTATTCTGGTAACTTAACTTATCAGGCCTCACAGGCTCGTTCATCTGCAACAGCTGAGGATATGAAAAAGGTTGAAGCTTACGTTAAAGAGCACTATGCAGCACCTGATCCTAAGTATTATGGAATTGCTAAAGGAAGAAACGTCATCGTTATTCACCTGGAAAGCTTCCAACAGTTCCTCATTGATTACAAGCTCAAAGTAGACGGTCAAGACTATGAGGTTACACCATTCATCAATTCCATTTACCACTCAAACGAAACCCTAGCCTTTTCAAACTTCTTCCACCAAGTTAAATCAGGGAAAACTTCTGATGCTGAAACCTTGATGGAAACGTCTCTCTTTGGACTAAGCACAGGCTCATACATGGTAAACTATGGTGGTACCAATACAGCCTATGCTGCACCATCTATCCTAGCTCAAACAGGTGGCTATACATCAGCTGTTTTCCACGGAAACACTGGATCCTTCTGGAATCGTAATAACACCTATAAACAATGGGGGTATAATTACTTCTTTGACTCATCAGCCTTCACTGAAAAAACTGATGAAAACTCATTCCAGTATGGTCTAAATGACAAGTACATGTTCCCAGATTCCATCAAATATCTGGAACAAATGCAACAACCTTTCTACGTTAAATACCTTACAGTATCTAACCACTACCCATACACTTCACTCTCAGGCGATGAAAAGGAACAAGGTTTCCCACTCGCTGAAACAAAAGATGAGACAGTCAACGGATATTTTGCAACAGCTAACTATCTTGACTCAGCAATCAAAGACTTCTTTGATTACCTTAAGGAAACCGGTCTTTACGACAACTCGATTATTGTCATGTACGGTGACCACTATGGTATTTCAGATACACGAAGCAGCAATCTTGCTGAACTTCTCGGTAAGAACCCTGAAACTTGGTCAAACTATGATAAGGCCATGCTTCAACGTGTTCCTTACATGATTCATATTCCAGGATATACTGGTGGTGGCATCTCTAACACCTTTGGCGGTGAGGTCGATGCCCTTCCAACTCTCCTTCACATTCTTGGTGTTGACACTAGCTCTTATATCCAGATGGGACAAGACCTCCTATCTCCTGATAACAAGCAAATTGTCGCATTTAGAACCTCAGGTCAATATGTTACTCCTCAATACACTAGCTATTCTGGTCGACTCTATAATACTCAAACAGGGGAAGAAATTACCAACCCTGATGAAACGACTAAAAAGGATAACGAAGCCATTCGTAAGGCAGTAGCAACTCAGCTTTCAATGAGTGACGCTGTTCAAACAGGTGATCTCCTTCGTTTCTATACACCAAATGGTTTGAAACCTGTTGATTCTAGCAAAATTTCCTACACTAAACAAATGGATCAACTGAAACAGATCAACAAAAAGCTGAAAGATAAATCAACTAGTCTCTACAAGCAAAAAGGCAATAAATCAACAGCTGATCTATTCAAAACCCCATCTTACAAGGAGCTACATCCTTCAGAATCCGAATCAAGCTCTAGCTCAAGTTCGGGTGAATCAGAGCCAAGCAGCTCTTCAACGGAACAACAATAACCCCTAAAGGCAGTCCAATATGGACTGCTTTTTTAGATTAAACAAGTTTCAATACCACTTGGCTGAAAAATTGTAACTCTCATCTCACTAGTTACTCTCAAACATATTTCTTGCTAGTTTGCTATAAGCGTGATTAAATAGGATTTGTAAGAAAACTTATAAAGGAGAACCGATATGAATCCAATGGAATTATTTAACCAAGTAAAAGAAATGATCGAAAAGAAAGATTTCGAAGCTGCTAAAAAGTTTGTCGATGAAAACAAAGATGATTTGGGAGAGTACTTCGACCAAGCTAAATCTCTTGTGTCAGGCAACGAAATGGTCAGTGGAGCTTTAGACAAGATTAAAGGCCTATTCTAAGACGAAATCCCCTCAATCCTATTGATTGAGGGGATTTTTATATTTGGAAGTCCTATTTAGGTACAGTGCCTATCATAGGCTAAAATTCTATAGAACAAGCAAAAAAAGAGATTCCCTAAGGAACCTCTTTTCATTCTATATGACTATAGAATTATTTTTTCAAGTTGTAGAATGATTTCAAACCACGGTATTCTGCAACTTCACCAAGTTGGTCTTCGATACGAAGCAATTGGTTGTATTTAGCGATACGGTCAGTACGTGACAATGAACCTGTCTTGATTTGACCAGCGTTAGTTGCAACTGCGATATCAGCGATTGTTGAATCTTCAGTTTCACCTGAACGGTGTGATACTACTGCTGTGTATCCAGCTTCTTTCGCCATTTCGATAGCGTCGAAAGTTTCAGTCAAAGTACCGATTTGGTTAACTTTGATAAGGATTGAGTTAGCAGCGTGTTCTGCAATACCTTTTTCAAGGTAAGCTGTGTTAGTTACGAAGAAGTCGTCACCAACCAATTGAACTTTACCACCAAGACGTTCAGTAAGAGCTTTCCAACCGTCCCAGTCGTTTTCGTCCATACCATCTTCGATAGTGATGATTGGGTATTTGTTAACCAATTCTTCAAGGTAGTCGATTTGTTCTGCAGCAGTACGAACAGCAGCGCCTTCACCTTCAAATTTAGTGTAGTCGTAAACTTTACGTTCTGCATCGTAGAATTCAGATGATGCACAGTCAAATCCGATAAATACGTCTTTACCTGGTACATATCCAGCAGCTTCGATAGCTTTGATGATAGTTTCAACACCATCTTCAGTTCCGTCGAAACGAGGTGCGAAACCACCTTCGTCACCTACGGCTGTTTCAAGTCCACGTTCTTTAAGGATTTTCTTAAGTGCGTGGAAGATTTCAGCACCCCAACGAAGAGCTTCTTTGAATGTTGGTGCACCAGCAGGTACGATCATGAATTCTTGGAAAGCGATTGGAGCGTCTGAGTGAGAACCACCGTTGATGATGTTCATCATTGGAGTTGGAAGAACTTTAGTGTTGAATCCGCCAAGGTAGCTGTAAAGTGGAACTTCAAGGTAGTCAGCAGCTGCGCGTGCTACAGCGATAGACACACCAAGAATAGCGTTGGCACCAAGTTTACCTTTGTTTGGAGTACCGTCAAGAGCGATCATTGCGCGGTCAATACCTTGTTGATCACGTACGTCGAATCCGATGATGTGTTCAGCAATAACGTTGTTTACGTTATCAACTGCTTTTTGAGTACCAAGACCACCGTAACGAGCTTTGTCACCATCACGAAGTTCTACTGCTTCGTGTTCACCAGTTGAAGCTCCTGAAGGAACCATACCGCGACCGAATGCACCAGATTCAGTGTAAACTTCTACTTCAAGTGTTGGGTTACCGCGTGAGTCAAGGACTTCGCGTGCGTAAACATCAGTAATAATTGACATTACAATACTCTCCTTATGAGTTAAAATTTTTTACACCTATATATTACCATAATATCAAGGCTTAAGCAAATTAAAACCAGAATTTTCTAGCGATTTTCTATTTTTTAATATTTTCAATTGTTTTTGAAAATCTCAGAAAACTACTCAAATGAAAAGGAATTCAAAATATTGTATAATACTAGTAGAAAACTTACAGGAGATTCCTATGACTTCACTTGAAAACAAAGTGCTCCAATGCGCTAGTGGCGAAAAACGCCTTAATCCCGATGAACTTCGTCAGTATTTTGGAACCTATGCGGAACGTGTAGTCCTAGCTGTTCTATTGGAAAATGCTGAAAAGAAAACTGTAATTGACCATTTTCCGCAGATTTTAAAAGACTTACAAGCCGTTTACCCGAATCTTAGTCTCAAGCTATCGCCAAAATTAGCTGACCAGATACAATTTACCTATATCAAAACGGCTCAAGCACTCAACATTTCAGCTACTATCGTGGACGAGGCCAAGGCCCATTCACCATACGGTCTTATTGTACATAGTAATCAAGCAGAGAATCTTGATAAAGTGTTATTTTCAGAGCTCTATCCTGATATCCTCGCTCCTAAAGAAACTGAACCTGTTACTGAAAAAAAGGGATTTTTTGCTAAACTATTTGGAAAATAAAAGCTGACGCAAGGTCAGCTTTTTCTTATATCACAATGTTTTACTGAGCTTGATGAGATTCCCAATATTGAGTCCTGTTCGATAGAGATTCTCCTTAGCAGTAGCTAAAACTTGGTCTAAGTCTGCTACTTGACCAATAATGGGAAAGGCAGCTGAAATGCCCGCTACTGGAAAATCAGGCAAGTCATCCTTTAGACTACCGCAGATAGCAATGACGGGAATAGCTGATGGTGTCCGCCTAGCCACCCCGACCGGTGCCTTACCAGACAAGGACTGGCTATCCATACGTCCTTCTCCTACTATAACCAAATCAGCAGACTTCACACGTTGGTCAAAATCAACACAATCAAGTACAAAGTCAATCCCTGATTTAATTTCTGCACCTGCAAAGGCCACCAGGCCTGCAGCCATGCCTCCCCCTGCTCCTGAACCAGCCAGTTTTAAAACTTCAGGAGCAAAGTCAGTGTAGAATTGTGACATATCTTGGTCAACTTTTTTAAATTGTGAAGGAGACAAGCCTTTTTGTCCACCAAAAATATAGGTCGCTCCATCTTGACCACACAAGGGGTTATCTACGTCAGTAATCAGACGAATGGTGACACCAGACAAATCAACCTTATTTTTAGAGGATACCTTCTTAATGAGACCAAGATTAGCACCTATTGGCTCAAGCTCCTGTCCCTCAGAATCATAAAAACGATAACCCAATCCATATGCCATACCAATACCACCATCATTGGTAGCAGATCCACCAACGCCTATAATAAACTCTCGGATGCCAGACTGAACCAAATGAACAATTAGTTCACCTACGCCTTGTGTCGTTAGAGCTAGAGGATTTCGTTTCTCCTTAGGAATATGCTCCAAGCCACAAATCGCAGCCATTTCAAAAATGGCAGTCTGGCCATTGCTGGCAAAAGAAACACTTCCGTCACTTGTATAGGCATGAGGAATCTTGATACTTTTCTTCTCAAGATTTAGATTTTCAGCAAGAGCATCTAAGGTGCCTTCGCCACCATCACCTATTGGCATGAGGTCAAAATCAGCGTCGGGTAAGGCATTTTCAAGGCCTGATTTAAGAGCTAAGGCGACCTCTTTTGCAGACAAACTTTCCTTAAACGAATCAGGTGCAATCAAAATTCGCATGATGTCCTCCTTCTATTTTTCTTTTAGGTAAGGGGATAAAGCCTGAACTAACTCTTCTGTCATATGTCGAGGACCTCGAACAGTTTTGATACCTAAACTCTTTAGTCTATCACTGTCAAAGTCAGTGTCATTAAAAGTGTATAAGGGTTTAATCCGCATCAACTCCTTAATACTCTCCCCTTCACGATAACCTTGATTAGGGATATTTGCCTCTAAAACCTGACAGACGTAACGGATGGCCTTGGTAGGTGCCGTAATATAGATAGCCACAAAATCTCCCTTTTGCATACTAGCTTTCTGTGTCCAAAGAATCTCATCATTTGCAGAAAACTCCTCCCCAATATCGTAGTATTTCAAATTTACGGGGATAATCCAATAATGAGGCTCCGAAGCCTTTCTAAGATGTTTGGGAGCCACTAGGGAACGACTTTCACTAAGAAGCTCAAAAACGGTCTGGTCCGGCAAGGTCTCATCTAAAACAAGACTGACCCAGGTCTTCTTGGACATATGGTAGCTAGGAAAAACGCCATCCATTTTCAAGAGCTTATCCATTTGCTTCGGATTAACCTTGAGGTTAACCACGTCATATGTTGATTCTGCCTTTTCTCCACCAAGCCCTAGTTTTTCTCCCTTAAGAGGAAAAAACAAGGCATACCATTTACCATCAACTCTGAAAGATAGATAGCTTGGTTCCTTCTCGAAAGGATGGTCTGCTTGGTCTGAAAATTCTTGAACTAAAAACTTAGCCAGGCGATTAGCTTGTGGAGATGAGAATAATTGATCTTCATAACAAGAATCAGCTACCTTTGACAGAAGTTCTCCATAAGCCTCTCTGACTTGACCAACGTAAGTTCCAGTAGCCTGAGGACTCCTGAAGATATCATAAGGCTCATCAAGATCACTATCGACAACCTGTCCCGTCAACTTACCTTCTAAATCAATAAACAATCGAGCTTCAAGTTCTTCAGCTATCAGTGTTTTTCTGAACTCATAGCCTTGCTCGGTAGCTGTAAAACCAAAAGGCTCTAGGCTATCAGGTTTTAGGACTTTCTTTTTAAAATAAGCATCCTCAAAAGTCATTGGTTCTCCCTTTTTCTAAAAAAGAGAAGTTGAGACAAACTTATGTCCCAACTCCTTTTTTATTTTGTTGACTGACGTAAGGTAATACCGTGATTAAGAATAACATCTTTTTCTTCAAGCTCTTCCTTATTCATGATTTTAGTCAACATACGCATGCTAACTGCCCCTAAATCATAGAGAGGATGATTAATACTAGAAAGGTTTGGACGTGTGTAACTTGTAATTGGTGAGTCATTGCTTGTGATGATTTCGAAGTCTTCTGGAACTGATTTACCTGCAGCAAAGAGGCCATTCAAGAGACCTGCAGCCAATTCATCTTCTCCAACATAGGCAGCAGTGGCACCAGAATTCAAGACACGTTGTGCTAAATCAAAGCCGTCTTTATAGCTATATTTAGCTTCAAAGACAAGTCCTTCATTGTAGCGCAAATTATTCTTTTCAAGTCCAGCCTTATAACCAGCTAGACGGAGCTTGCCATTAATATCATCAATTAGTGGTCCTGATACAAAGGCAACCTTTTCATTATTCTTGGCAAGCTGCGTTACAGAATCCTCAACGGCAGCTTTATAGTCGATGTTAACACTCGGTAATTGGTGTTCGAGGTCTACTGTTCCTGCTAGAACAATCGGCGTACGGGTACGAGAAAATTCTGCACGAATTTTTTCCGTCAAGTGGTAACCCATGAAGATGATACCGTCTACTTGTTTGGCAAATAGAGAGTTAATCACGGTAACTTCGTGATCGTCATTTTCATCACTAGATGCAAGAACAATATTGTACTTGTACATCGTAGCAATATCATCAATCCCCCTTGCTAAAGTAGCAAAATAACTATTAGCAATATTTGGAATAACAACTCCTACAGTAGTGGTTTTCTTACTCGCCAAGCCACGCGCAACCGCATTTGGACGGTAATCCAAACGATCAATGACCTCAAGCACTTTTTTTCGGGTGTTTTCTTTTACATTTTTATTTCCATTTACCACACGAGACACAGTCGCCATCGAAACACCTGCTTCACGCGCAACGTCGTATATAGTAATTGTTTCATCAGTATTCATAAAAACACTTCCTTTCTCATTTTACGCTCACTTATTCATTCTAATTGTATCAGATTCTGAAAACACTTTCAATTATTTTGACTGATTTTTTACAAAAAAATGAAAGGGATTCCTTCTTTATGGTTACGAGGAAGAAAGCCATTTCAGAAAAAGGCCTCTCATTTCGTGTTTCCAAGACTATCCATCGCTTACAAAACTAGCCTAAAAAAGTCTCAATGAAAGTAAATGATTTAATGAAAAGCCAAAAAACAACTTGCATTTTCCCTATAAAAGTGACAGAATGAGTGTAAGAAATACAAAGGAGTTTTTTCTATGTCTAAACTTGATCGCATTCGTCATTTTTTGAATGAAAATAAAGCAGGGCTAGCTATTGTTTCAGATCCTGTAACTGTCAATTATCTTACTGGTTTTGATTGTGACCCACATGAACGCCAAATGTTCCTCTTCGTCTACGAAAATCGTGAACCTGCCCTCTTTGTTCCTGCTCTTGAGGTTGCACGTGCCTCTGCTGTACTCGACTTCCCAGTCTTTGGTTATGTGGACTCTGAAAATCCATGGCAAAAAATCAAAGCTGGTCTAGCAAGTACAGACAGCCCTATTATTTATGCAGAGTTTGACAATCTCAATGTGACTAAGTTCCAAGGATTGCAAACGGTCTTTGAAGGTCGCTTTGAAAACTTGACACCATTCATTCAAAAAATGCGCGTTATCAAGTCAGCTGATGAAATTCAAAAAATGATTGTTGCCGGTGATTATGCTGATAAAGCTGTTAATATCGGTTTCGACAATATCTCTCTTGACGTTACTGAAACAGACATCATTGCTCAAATCGAATTTGGCATCAAACGCTTGGGCTATGAAATGAGCTTTGAAACTATGGTCTTGACTGGTAACAATGCAGCCAACCCACACGGCATTCCTGGAAGCAACAAAATTGAAAAAGATGCTCTTCTTCTCTTCGACTTGGGCTGTATGGTGAATGGCTATGCTTCAGATATGACGCGAACAGTCGCTGTTGGAAAACCCGATGATTTCAAAAAAGAAATCTACCACTTGACTTTAGAAGCTCAACAGGCTGCCCTAGATATGATTAAACCAGGTGTAACTGCCAGCGAAGTCGATGCTGCAGCACGTAATGTTATTGAAAAAGCTGGTTATGGTGAATACTTCAACCACCGCCTCGGACACGGTATCGGAATGGATGTGCATGAATTCCCTTCAATCATGGAAGGAAATGACTTGGTAATCGAAGAAGGAATGTGCTTCTCTGTTGAACCAGGTATTTACATTCCTGAAAAAGTTGGTGTTCGTATCGAGGACTGTGGTTATGTGACAAAAGATGGCTTTGAAGTCTTCACACACACACCAAAAGAATTGCTCTATTTTGATGTCTAATTAATAAACATGGGTCTTCAATTAAATTGAAGATCTTTTTGTTTGTAGCCAAATCGAAAACACCAAAAAAGCTGACTCATCGAGAGTCAGCTTTTACTATTTTTCCTCATGCTCTTGTCTAAGATAGTCAAGTCCTTCTTCAATCCATCCTGGCATTGCTTCTGCCAAGGGTTTAAAGCCATAGTTCAAACGACTATCAGAGAAACGATGACGATGAGGGATTTTATTTTTTTCTTCCTCAAGGGTTCTCAAAGAAAGACTAGCCTTTTGTGTAAATTCATCAAAATCAACAACTTGAACCAAGACCTCCTGGTCTACCTTGAGGGTATTGTAGATGTTGTCGATATAACCTGTCTTAATCTCCGAGATGTGAATCAAGCCTGTGGTACCATTTTCCAATGAAACAAAGGCACCGTAAGGCTTGATGCCTGTGATAACACCCCTAAGCTTGTCTCCAATTTTCATCTTAGTCTGCTACCTCAACTGTTTCAATCACAACATCCTCAAGTGGCTTATCTTGAGCCCCAACCTCAACATTGGCAATCTCATCAAGCACCTTGTAAGAGTCTTCATCCACCAATTGACCAAAGACTGTGTGGCGACGGTCTAGGTGAGGTGTTCCACCATTTTCAGCATAAGCTTCCGCGATTGGTGCTGGCCAACCACCACGTTCGAGTTCCTTTTTAGCATAAGGAATTTCAGGCGTTTGAACGATGAAGAACTGACTACCATTAGTATCTGGTCCAGCATTGGCCATAGAAAGCGCACCACGGAGGTTATAGAGCTCTTCAGAAAATTCATCCTGGAAGCTACCACCAAAGCTTGACTCACCACCCATTCCAGTACCAGTTGGGTCACCACCTTGAATCATAAAGTCCTTGATAATACGGTGGAAAATCACACCGTCATAGTAGCCACTCTTGGCCAAATTGACAAAGTTAGTAACTGTTAACGGTGCATGGTCAGGGAAAAGCTTGATGACCAAATCACCATGGTTTGTTTTAATTGTTGCGACTGGACCTTCTACTGCATCCAAGTCAAGTTGTGGGAAATGAAGTTCTTTTTCTACCAATCCGAGTTCCTCCAAGGCATTGAAAATGCCATCTTCTTCTACTGTTCCTGTAACGTAATCTGCTTTTTCTTTCAGTTCTGGTGTGGCATTACCCATGGCAACCTTAAGTCCAACATAGTCAAAAATCTCCATATCGTTTGGACCATCCCCAAACATCATAGCATTGACCGGTTTAAGGTTTTCATGCTCCAAGACATGCTCGACACCAGATGCTTTTGAGATACCATTTGCTACGACGTCAGATGAGTGTTCGTGCCAAGGTACCATACGAACATGTGTCGCAAGTTCTTCTGGTAACTCAAGCTCACCATCATTTTCCGCAAAAGTCCACATATGGTAAACATCGTTCGACAAATGGAAGTCTGGCTCCACATCACAAAGACCATAGACTGGTTTCATAGCATCATCAATCAAATCTGAACGCTCTGAGACAACTGGCTTATCCTTACCGGCAAAGCCCCAAGCAATCCCAATCTCCTTGCACCAAGCAACAAAGGCTTCTGTAACTTCACGAGCTAGGGGCTGGTTATAAATTTCTTCCCCTTTTCGATTAATCACATAAGTTCCATTGATGGTTACAAAATAATCGGGCTCTAGGTCTCGAATGTCCTCAACGACACCATAGTAGCCACGTCCTGTGGCAATCCCCGTCAAAATTCCTTTTTCTTTAAGCCCTTTGAAAACAGCCTTAATAGACTCAGGAATGTAGCCTGTCTTTTTGACACGAAGGGTGTCGTCAATGTCGAAGAAAACAATCTTTGTCTTTTTGGCCTTGTATTTTGTTTTAGCATCTACTGGCATCGCTAATCTCCTTTACAGTATCACATCCAGAGTTAGGTATACCTGCTATCCTAACTAAAGACCGTATGGTACTCCCATTATATCATGTCTTAAAGCCAAAAACAAAAAATCATCTAGGACTATAGCAGTCTTAGATGATAGGCGTTTTAACGGTTAACACTCTTGATAATACGTTTGATATCACGTTCTTGTTCACGACGTTTGATAGATTCACGTTTATCATAATCATGTTTCCCTTTGACAATACCAAGCAATACCTTGGCAAAACCGTTTTTTAGGTATACCTTCAAAGGAACCAAGGTCATTCCTGTTCCCTTAAGGTCATTTTGAAGTTTGGTAATTTGCTTTTTCTTGAGCAATAATTTTCTCGTACGGTCTGGATCCTGATTCCAAATATTTCCTTGCTCAAAAGGAGCAATATGAACATTGATTAACCAAGCCTCACCGTTCTTGATTTGGGCATAGCCATCTTTTAGTTGGATGCGTGCCGCACGAACGGATTTAATCTCCGTCCCTGTTAGCACGATACCTGCTTCAATAGTATCAACGATACTATAGTCATGTCTAGCCTTTTTATTCTGAGCAACAACATTGCCTTCACCCTTTGGCATAGCAGTCCCTCCATTCTCATCCTATTTTCGTTTTTTAGCAACGTCCTTGTAGAAAGGTTTGTTCCCTTTCTTCTTACGACGGCCACTCTCACGTCCCTTGTTATCATTATGAGGACGGTTTTGATTCTTACGCTTGTCGGGTTTCTTAGATGACTTACGTTTTTCGTCATAAGAGCCTTTACGACCATTACCATCTTGACGGTTACGGTTATCCCCACGTTTACCACGACGTTCGAAGTCTCCATTTTGACGGTCACGACGTGGACCTCTATTGCGGAAGGCTTTTGCCTTTTCTTCACGTTCCTGACGAGCCTTGTGATCTACTTTTTCAGTGACATCATACTCGCTTGGAAGGTATTGGAAGTCAATGTCTCCGGTTTCCTTATCCGCACGTGTTAATTTGACACGGATAGGCTGACCAACTCGGAAAGTCTTACCAGTTTTCTCACCCTGAAGTGTCATGGTACGTTCATTGTAATTGTAAAATTCTGGAAGGGTCGTGATGTGAACCAAACCTTCGATAGTATTTGGCAATTCCACAAACATACCAAATTTAACCACACTTCCGACAATACCATCGAATTCTTGGCCAACAAACTCTTCCATGTATTCCGCTTTTTTCATAGCTTCAACGACACGTTCGGCATCAATGGCACGACGTTCAAGAGTTGAAGATGATGTCGCTAACTCAGGAATAACCTCTTCAAAATGTTCACGCGTCTCTTGAGACATATTGTTAGTGTACTCACGAATCATTCGGTGAACCAAGAGATCTGGGTAACGACGGATTGGACTAGTAAAGTGGGTATAGTACTGAGCCGCAAGTCCGTAGTGTCCATGATTGTGTTCTGAATAGCGGGCTTGTTGCATTGAACGAAGCAGCATCATGTTCATGACTTCTGCTCCAGGTTTTCCCTGAACTTTGGCCATAAACTCTTGCAAGTCTAGCTGATCCATCTTATTGGCAGTCCCTTTGATTTGAACACCAAAGATAGAGGCATAATCCATGAAGCGTTGCAATTTCTCGGCCTTTGGCTCTTCGTGGATACGGTAAATAAATGGCAACTTAGCCTTGGCAAAGTGCTCTGCCACACATTCATTGGCAGCCAACATGAAGGATTCAATCATTCGCTCGGCTGTTCCACGTTCACGCACCACGATATCCACTGGCATTCCCTTCTCATTAACCAAGATACGAGCTTCAGATGTATCAAAGTTAAGGGCACCACGACGCTCACGCATGTCTTCTAAAATCTTATGCAATTCTGCCATAGCTGATACAGAATCCATGATTGGCTTAAACTGCTCAATCTTTTCTGGATTTCCAGCCAACATCTCATTGACATCACTGTAGGTCATACGGAAGGTTGTATTAATCACAGATTGACAAATCTTATGATTAACCACCTTACCTTTAGGAGTAATCTCCATAATGGCTGACTGCGTCAAACGATCAACATTGGGATTAAGTGAACAAATACCATTTGAAAGACGCTCAGGCAACATTGGTACCACGCGGTCTGTCACATAAACAGAGGTCCCACGTGCTACGGCCTCACGGTTAAGTGCAGAACCTTCAGTGACATAGTAGGACACATCGGCAATATGAACACCAAGCTCAAAGTTACCATTTGGCAAACGTTTGATATGAACCGCATCGTCCAAGTCCTTAGCATCAGCTCCGTCAATGGTAAAAGTTACCTCTTGACGGAGGTCAACACGACCAACGAGGTCTTCCTGACTCGGTGCATCTGGGACAGCTTCTGCTTCCGCCATGACATCCTCTGGGAATTCTGAAACAATATCCATTGATTCCAAGACTTCCAAGACATCAATACCAGCATCTCCCTGATGACCAATAATGTCACGAACACTTCCTACGAAATAATCATAGTGACGGTTAGGGTATTTTTCAATATCAACCTTGATAATTTCAGTACCATCTAGGGCAACTGGTTCTTTCTTGATATAAATTGGCTGCTGAATTTTTTGGTTTTTAGACTTAATGTAACCCGCATAGGGTTCTTTCTCGTCGCTAAGGATAAATTTCCCTACAACAGTCTTAAGTGAACGTTCTACAATTTCAACAACACGTGCTTCTGCTGCTGTCCCACGCAAACGATCTGCTGGTTTCTTGATGACAACGGCAACAGTATCACCGTCAATGGCATGGCCAACATCATTACGACCAATGAACATATCATCTTCACTGTCATCGACATGCAAGAAACCAAAACCGTTCTTATTGGCACGGAAGACACCTTCGACAGTCACTTGATTAGGATTTTCTTTCTTAGGACGCAAGGATACAGAGCCATCTCGGTTAAAACGCAACTGTCCCTTACTTTCCATGGCTGATATGGCCTTGATGAGCTGAGGGAACTTTTCTCCCCCAGCATGATTAAGAGCCTGGGCAATGTCGTTTACACTGGATTTCCCATGCTCCTTCAAATAATTTATAATAGTTTCTTTCATGATTTCCTTTTCTTTTATTTATTGACTATAACGCAAAAAATGAGCCAACCTCAGTCAGCTCATTACTTACTTGAGAGAATGGAAAGGACGATTGCATCTACAATCCATAGAAAAACCATGATTCCTGTAAAGCGTTGCATAAAGGCTTCAAAACCACGCGGTTTACTACGTTCAAATAGTGCTTCTGACCCACCACCATCAAAGACATTGCTACTTGGATTTTTTTGTGGCTGCATAAATACCGCAATCACAATAATAGCTGACATCACCAAGAGCAGCGTTAATAATAAGTCGTACATAGTTATTCCTCCGAAAAAGTCCTTTTTATTCTACCATAGAACCCTTTAAGATTCAACATGTAAGGTTACTTTTCTATCCTTAGGGCAGAATTTGGGTACCTGAATTTTCTCAGGATGATTTTGTTTATTTTTACTTGTGAGATAGTTGATGCTCCCACATTCACTACACTTTAAATTGATTTTAACTCTCACCTATATTCTTGACTCCTAGCGATTTTCTAAAGATGATTAAGGACCAGACAAAATTTCCAAAGACGATCATTGCAGTCACAAAGAAGACCCAGCGATAACCTAGTCCTGTCGCAACTGCTGACCCAACAAAAGGACCTAAAACTTGTCCAATATATGAAAAGCTTTGATTAAAGCTAAATATTCTTGAGATTCCTTCCTTGGGTGTCATCTTGGTCAATAAAGAATTGACACTAGGCATAAGAGCACCTACACCGAAGCCATAGGCAAAACGTAAGATACCCAGTTGCAAGGCTGAACCGGCAAAACCACAGAGGAAATACAAGAGAAAGCTATAAAATAGCCCCATTAAAAGCAAGCGATGATTCCCAATACGGTCTCCCAATTTTCCCAGATAAGGGGTACTTAAGAGACTAGAGAAGCCCATAGCAGAAACAATTAACCCTGAGTAAAAAAGGATATTTTCCCTCTGACCTAAATAACGAATGTAAAGGGCCAACATAGGCGCAATCGATTGGGCAGAAATCTGGATAATCATACTGGTCACAAAAAGGCCAATCAACATAGATTTGCTGGGAATTTTTGCAAAAACCTGAGAAAGAGTCATCATCTCTCCCTTTTCGACAGGCTGGAAATTCTCTCTCAAACCAAAGATAGTTAAGAGGCAACAGATAAATAGAATGAGTCCAACCAATAAAAAGGTACCCCTCATGCCAAACGCCTCAGACAAGGTACCACCTAACAAAGGGCCAATCAGAACACCTGCAGTTAGACCCGTAGACAAGGTCCCCAAGGCATAGCCAGAACGGTTCTGAGGAACCTGACTAGCAATTAAAGCTGTGGCATTTGGGACATAGCCCGCAAACAAACCATTCAGCGTTCTCAAGAAAAGTAGCCAGAAAACATTGGGGACCAAAGCAAGACCTCCCATTGTAAAAGTCATCACCATGCTGGCCCTAATCATCATGGGCTTTCGACCATAACGGTCAGCCAGGCGTCCCCAAACAGGAGAAACCAAGGCAGAGGCTAAGGCAGAGATGGCAACAGACAAGCCAGCATACCATTCGACCATATCTCCTTTAACACCCAGTTCCTCAATGTAGAGGGCCATGAAAGGCATAACAATGGAGAAACTAGCTCCAGTAAAAAAGGTTCCTATCCATGCAATTTTAAGGTTACGTTGCCAATCAGTACTTTTAAGCTCTTTTTGGCGCAAATAATCATCTTCTTTCTAAAATTCACTATCCATTATATCACAATGGCTGGCTATGAGGAGCTCGCTAAATCATTTATTGCGCTCTTCACTTTCTCCTTCAAATCATCGAGACTGCCGTTATTATCAAGAACCAAGCTGGCATAAGGTATTTTCTCAGCTAAAGACATTTGGCTAGCGATACGCATACTAGCTTCCTCAACACTTAAGTGATTACGTTTCATCAAGCGTTGGCACTGGACCTCTGGTGACACTGCCACCAACCAAATCTGATCAAACCAGTCCTGATACCCATTCTCAATAAGTAAGGGAATATCCATGAAAAAAACAGCTTCTTCCTTGACCAAACGATCCCTCTGAGTTGCTAGTTCCTCTCGAATAATTGTCCCTTGAATCTCAGCAGACCGCTGTCTCATCTTCTCATTGGAAAAAATCAGTTGCCCTAGTTTAGGACGATCCAATTCTCCATTAGAAAGGAGAATCCCCTCTCCCAACCAATCAAGCAAGGCACGGTACAAACGCCCCCCTTGGGCCTGCATATCGTGTACAAGCTGATCAGCATCAATGACCTTGTAACCTGCCTCTTTAATCATTTCAACAACAGTAGATTTTCCTGAAGCAATACCACCTGTTAACCCAATAATCATCGTTTCTGACAACGAGGACACAAATGTGTTCCTCTCCCTCCTAACTTGATTTTCTCAATTGTGCTGGCGCAGCGTGGACAGGGCTGTCCCGTCTTTCCGTAAACCTGTAAATAGTTCTGCATGGTCCCATCCTCACCAAGGGCATTACGATAAGTCCTTATAGTTGAGCCACCTTTTTCAATGCCTAGCTGTAAAATAGCAATCGTTTGATCATGGATCCGCTTCATGGCCGCCTTGCTGAGTTTCTTTGCTGGCGTCTCAGGATGAACCTTAGCTGCCCAAAGCACCTCATCAACATAGATATTGCCTAGACCAGCCACTAATTTCTGCTCCAAAAGGAGACTTTTAATGGGCTTTGCAGAAGTCATCAAGGCTCTCTCAAACGGAGCATATTTAAAGGTCTTTTTAGTAGGCTCAGGACCAAGCTTTTTCTTTGTAAAATAAGCCTCCTCTTGATTTTTAGCCAATAAATCAAAGGTCCCAAACTTGCGGACATCCTGATAAACAAGAGTCGAGCCATCATCTAAGGTAAAGAAAAGATGGAAATGCTTATTAGCAGGAACCTGGTCTGTAAACAAGAGGTATTTTCCTTCCATGCGCAAGTGGGAAATCATAATCAACTGTCCAAAGTCAAAAATTAAGTACTTGCCTCTACGTCGCATGGCTTGAATAGTTTGGCCAGGTAAGTCATTCAAAAAACTATCGTAGGAGGTCTTAATCATTTTCGGGACCTTAACTTCAACAGACAAAATGGTCCGACCTACTACCAATCTTTCTAACCCTCGTCTAACAGTTTCTACCTCAGGTAACTCAGGCATCTGCTCCTCCTTCTAGCAAGAAAGCCGAGCAAATGCCCAGCTTTTTAATATTCTTTTTCATTGTAACCAAAATCGGCCAAATCAAGTTTTTTATCACGCCAATTTTTCTTAACCTTAACCCAGGTTTCAAGGAAGACCTTGTCCCCAAGCATGACTTCAATATCTTTACGAGCAAGGGTACCAATTTTCTTGAGCATGGAACCTTGCTTACCAATGACAATACCTTTTTGGCTGTCACGCTCAACCATGATTGTCGCACGAATATGAATCTTATCCGTGTCTTCATCACGCTTCATCTCATCAATGACAACCGCAACAGAGTGTGGAATTTCTTCACGTGTCAACTGAAGGACTTTTTCACGAATCATCTCCGATACCAAGAAACGCTCTGGGTGGTCGGTGATTTGGTCCGCTGGGAAATATTGGAACCCTTCCTCAAGGTTATCACTCAAGACATCCACAAGATGAGAAACGTTGTTTCCTTGGAGGGCAGATATCGGAATAATCTCCTTGAAATCCATTTGTGTACGGAAATCGTCAATCTGCTCTAGGAGCTGATCTGGATGAACCTTGTCAATCTTATTGATTACCAAGATAACTGGAACCTTAGCTTGTTTAAGACGTTCGATAATCATATTATCACCCTTACCACGGGGTTCATCCGCTGGTACCATAAAGAGGACGGTATCTACTTCACGAAGGGTTGAATAAGCAGATTCCACCATGAAATCCCCAAGAGCCGTTTTAGGTTTGTGAATCCCTGGTGTATCAATAAAGACAATCTGTTCCTTATCAGTTGTGTAAATCCCCATAATTTTATTACGGGTTGTTTGAGCCTTATCACTCATAATAGCAATTTTTTGCCCCATAACATGGTTCAAAAACGTTGATTTTCCTACATTAGGACGGCCAAGAATAGCCACAAATCCTGATTTAAATGTCATATAACTTCTTTCCTATTTCCTTTAATTGAAAATTAAGTGCCAAATTTTAGGTATGAAAACAATCATACCCGTAATGAGTGCATAACAAGAAACCACTAAAACAGCTCCAGCAGCCATATCCTTGGCATTTTTGGCTAGCATCGAAAAGTGATAATTACTGGCTAAATCGACAACATTTTCAATGGCAGAATTAACAATCTCTAGGGCAATTACGAGAAAAACTGCCATCAAAAGAAAGAGCCATTCTGTCGCAGACACCCGAAAAATCAAGCCAGCCAATACCACCAAGATAGCTGAAACCAAGTGCTTGCGCATGTTGCGTTCTTCTTTAAAAGCTGTGATAATCCCTGTTAGAGCAAACTCAAAACTAGCTGTAAATTCTCTATTTTTCCACTTTTTTTGTGGGTTATTGTCGCGTAAGTCCATAAGCAGTCAAAATTTCTTCCTGTAATCCAAACATTTCCGCTTCTTCTTCTGGGGTGTAATGGTCGTAGCCATTGATGTGAAGAAAACCGTGAACAGCCAAGAAGCCCATCTCACGCTCGAAACTATGGCCATAATCCTCAGCTTGCTCGTGAGCTTTATCAACAGAAATAAAGAGTTCACCGATATAACTATCAAACTCTCCCATCATTTCAGCTAATTCAGGATTTTCAGCCAACTCTTCCTCATCAAAGCTAATGTCTAATTCAGGCTTATACTCCAAACTAATAACATCAGTTGGACGGTCCGTATCACGATACTCCAGATTTAGCTCATGGCTACGTTCGTTGGTTACAAATGTAACCGCCATTTCCTTGTCTTCCTTGCCAAGTCTTTGTGCTGCAAAATCTAGCAACTCCAAGGTTTGTTCTTTTAATTTCTCAGAGACTTGTCCAGTCTCATCAATCATTTCAATATACATAAGATACTTTAGGAACGGCAATGCTCACTTCAGGCATAGAACCGCTCGCTTCCTTTCACTAACTCATTAGCTTTTTTATACAAATACTCAAATACATAGAATACTAGCCCAGAGTATTTTTAGTCTAATATTAATCACCTCATTATACCATAAGGACACAGAAAAAGCAGACTTAAGGCTAATTGTCTGCTTTTTGTAGGACGTCTCTGGGAAGCGTTACTTATCTAAATTATCCCTAAGACGTTGAATATGAATGGTTAAAAAGACTTGTTCGTCTAAACTCAGCTCAAAGGCATAACTTATCTTGATATAAGCAACAATCTTTTGGGTACAGATAAAGGACTCCGGATAATTTATCTTAACTTGTTCGTAAAGGAAAGCATCATTCTTGCCACCACTAACTCCGCTCACAATACGTTGTGCTAGGTATTGGAGATGGGTCATAAAACGGTTATACGAGAAACTATCCTCCTCCAAATCATAACCAAAATGAAGACGGACAATGTCACTAATCCCAACCACAATTTGAGTCATCTGTCGGTCTTTTTCATGGAGACCCGCATCTTTTTGTGCATTAACAAAATGTAAGGCGACAGAGGCAGCCTCATCATCTGCCAACTGAACTTCTAAATCCTTGGCAATCAAACGAAGAGCTTGTTTCCCAATTTCATACTCCCGAGGATAAAATTTTCGAACCTCCCAGGCCAAGGGATTCTGCAAAGAAACACCCTCTCTACTTCTTTCAATAGTGTAATGTAGGTGGTCTGCAAGAGCGATGAAAAAAGAGGGTTCAAACTTGGTTTGCAAGACAGCCTCAGCAAAAGTAAGGATATTCAAAAAGACCTGCATTTCAGCATCAGGCAAATTGACATAAACACGAGACCATTCCTCTACTGCCTCTGTATTTTCCAAAATAAAAGTCTTTTCAATCTTTTCCTTATCAACAAGGTCTCCGACCTTCTTTTGAAAGCCTAGTCCCTTACCCATGACAATGTATTCCACATTATTATCCAAAGCTTGGACAACATTATTGTTTAAAATCTTTTCTATCTGCATCATGATCCCTCGTTATAAAAGCGCTTACTTTATTTTACCAAATTTTTAATGAGAAACCTATTTACTACAAACAAAAAGCGCTGGACTGACCAACACTTTTTACTTATAGTTCTGTTCGATTTTCAATAGCTCTTAGCAAGGTCACTTCATCAGCATACTCAATGTCAGAACCGACGGCCAAACCACGCGCTAAACGAGTCACCTTGATTCCTGCAGGTTTAAGGACACGAGAAATATACATAGAGGTTGCCTCACCATCTGCTGTTGCATTAGTGGCGATGATAACCTCGTCAACCTCGCTGTCCATAAGACGGGTAATCAAACTTTTCAGGTTAATATCGTCTGGCCCAACACCATTCATAGGGGAAATAAGCCCTTGAAGCACATGGTAGAGACCACGGTATTCCTGAATCTTTTCCATAGCTGAAACATCTTTGGAGTCTTCAACAACCAAAATCTTAGTACGGTCTCTAGTTTCATCGGTACAAATGTTACATGGATCATCATCTGTCAAACGACCACAGACCGAACAATAAGTCAATTCACGTTTTGCTGCCAAGAGGTTTTTTGCGAAATCATTGACATCTTCATCAGACATGCTAATGGTATAAAAAGCTAGGCGTGTCGCTGTTTTAGCCCCAATTCCAGGGAGTTTTGAAAAGCTATCAATCAGCTTCGCAATTGGAGTAGGATAAAGCATGAAGGCCTCCTGTTCTTTATATTTTTTTATTCATCACTTATCTTTTGTCACTTTCATGGATAAGTCTTTACCCAAGAACAAATACTCAAACACTATATCACAGAAAAATCCCTCGTGCAAGGCACAAGAGATTTTAGATATTTAGTGAGTATTTTGATAAAGCTCCATGATAGATTTTACCGCATTTTGTTGGGCCTTGCTCTTAGAATCTAGAGCGTGTGGATACATAATACCTACAGCCAGCTTAGTGCCATCTTTGGCAGTCGCATAGGCAACCGCATTAAGGTTAACCGTTGTTACAGAATTACCGGAACCATCCGTCGCATATGTTTCGGCTGTCCCTGTTTTACCACTAATCGGAATGATAGAACTTGCCATAGCTTTACCAGTCGCAAGGCTAGAGCCAGAATTGACCACATCATTGAAACCTTGTTGGATAAGGCCTAATTGCTCAGAATCGAGAGGTAAGGTATTTAATACACGTGTATCTACCGTTGAAGCTAGAGTTCCTAGACTACCATTAGCTCCTGCATCGTAGATACCTCCAACAATATGGGGTGCTACACGTTTACCACCATTGGCAATTGAAGCAACATACTGAGCCAGCTGAATGGTTGTATAAGAGTCGTACTGACCAAAGGCCTCTGTCAAGACGTTGGCTACATTGTAATTCTTAGAAATGTAACCTTCTGATTCTCCAGGTAAATCAAGTCCTGTAGACACCCCCATACCAAAATCAGCATAGGTGTCACGAAGCGTCGTCATGGCCTTATCCATATTGTCAGTCGACAAGGCCATACCTGGAACATACTGTTGGCCAAGTAGTTTAATTGCAATCTGCACCATATAGGTATTTGATGAGTATTCTAGAGCCTGTGTCGCGGTAATAGCACGGCTACCTTGGTCTGTAAACCAAGATGTGATAGGGGCTGAACCGGCAATGTTGATGGGTTGGTCAGTCAAGACCTGATTTCCATAAATGGCACCTGAACGCCAACCAGCAGTTAAGGTTGCTCCCTTAACAACAGATCCTGGGATGAAGACATCAGTGATTGTTCCTAAGGCATTGGCCTTAAAATCCTGTGCTCCTTGTTCATGTTTTTGTCCCGCCATAGCAAGCACAGCACCAGTGTCAGCATTCATAACCACTGCATACATTCCTTCAGAATAGGTAGCTTTATTCGCTGAAATCTCTGAAGAAAGCTGTTGACCTAGGATATCTTCAACTCCCTTTTGGAAATCAAGGTCGATGGTCAACTGCAGATTGTTTCCCTTGCTACCCTTTTGAGTGATTTTATCACTAGCAACTTCGCCTTCCTTGTCTACTGTAATCTCACGAACAGTATGTTTTCCTTGCAGTTTCTCCTCATATTCTTTTTCTAGATAAGAAGTTCCTACACGGTCATTAAGGGCATACCCTTTCTTGAGGTATTCCTTGGCATCTTCTTGTGGTAAACCTGCTTCTGAACTTGAGACTTTCCCGATGAGAGGTGACAAGGCTGAATCAACCGTATGACGTTCCCAATCCTTAGCAACCGTAATACCATTGAGTTCCTTCTGTTTAGCGGCTACAATCGCAATTTGTTCAGGTGTCAAGTCTCCTGTTTTCAATGTGACTGTTGAGAAATTAGAAACAGCATTCATCTGTGAGTAAATGTAGACAATCTTAAGTTCATCCTCAGAGTAATCCACTGCTTCATCAGGAACTGCATCAACAGCATTGTTGTAAATAGTAGCTTCAGCTAATTTATTACCAAATTTATCTGTTTTCTTGTCGTTTGGAAGATCATTAACAACACGCTTATAAGTGGCAGAATCCGCTAGATAGAAATCCCGTTTTTGACGTGCTGTTACCTTCGTTTCCGTCAGAGTCACCATGGTCGCCAACTTTTCAGCGACCTTCTTCATCGTATCTGATGACACCAAATTGCTACGTGTGAAGGTGATAACATCCTTACTCTGGTTGGTCGTGAGGGCAACCCCTTTAGCATCAAAGATTTGCCCACGTTCACTTGCAATCCTAACTGTATACTTAGAGTTATCCTCTAATTTCTTAGTATAAAACGATTTGTTATAAACCTGCATATAGGTCAAACGTGCAAAAAGCAACAAAAAAAGAACAAAGACTACACCAAAAAGCAAGTAAACACGACGGGAGATGTTTACTGGCTTTCTAGGTTTATTCGCTCGTTTTTCTTTTCGTTTTTGGCGCCGTTTTTCCCATTTTTGACTGAGTTTTTTCGAAAATGATGTCACTTTTTTTCCTCTATGTTCTCATAAAAATTCTCTTTTATTTTATCACAAATAAGCTTTAGCAAACTTAAAAAAATGTCGAAATCTAAAAAAACTTGCCTCAATCTGAGACATGTTTTTTAGATTATAATGACAACTTTTTCATCCAGATAGGAATGGCCTTACTGATATGAGTCGGTAAAACCACATAGGCATTTTTAGCTAGATCATCTGCGATAGCTGAGTGAAGCCAGACAGCAACTGTAACTGCTTTATAAGAGCCAATTGAAGCGAATTGGGCGAGAAAACCTGTAATCATACCAGCCAAGGTATCTCCCATACCTCCTGTGGCTTGATAGGGCCCACCAACTTCTAAATGAGCTACTGTTTCACCTTGATAGACAGCGGTCTTGTGACTCTTGGCAACTAGGATTGTCCCAGCTTGGAACTCTCCCAAGGCTTTCTGAGTGTTTGAAACTGTCTGCTCTGGAATCCTTAAACCAGACAAGCGTTCCCATTCTTTTTGATGCGGGGTGAGAGTAAGCTGACAATCTGGTAAGCCCTTCTTAGTCTTCTTAACCAAAAGATTAAGAGCTGAGCCATCAACAACCAAGTTCTGATCTGCCCTAATATTTGCTAGCACCAAGTCCATAGCTTGACTAGCTGCACCATCCTCACCTAGGCCAGAACCGATTAATACCACATCAGCTGCCCTAAGATTATCAAGAAATCTTTCAGTCTCCCTAAGGTCAAAAGCCATGGCTTCAGGGAGATGGGCATGAAGGGATGTGATATTTTCACGATCTGTAGCCACTGTGACCAGGCCCGCCCCACTATTGACACAAGCTATGGCAGCCATAATGATGGCACCACCATAAGGGTAAAGCCCACCAACTAAAAGCACTCGACCGTAAGAACCCTTATGGGACTCTCTCAAGCGAGGTTTTATCACTTGCCTAGCTAAATCGTCATCAACTTTCATAAACTATCCTTTCGCACTACGAAGAGCAGCTTGATAGGTCTGTTCCATAAGCATGGTAATGGTCATAGGGCCTACACCACCTGGAACAGGCGTGATCATGCCAACCTTATCTTTCACTTGATCAAAATCAACGTCACCACAAAGTTTGTCTTCTTCATCACGGTTGATTCCCACATCAATGACAACGGCACCCTCTTTGACATAGTCTTCTGTTACAAATTTTGCACGTCCAATAGCTACAATCAAGACATCTGCCTGCCTGCAAACCTTAGCCAAATGCGGTGTTCGTGAGTGGGTCAAGGTAACTGTAGCATTTTTTTCCAAAAGAAGCTGAGCCATAGGTTTACCAACAATGTTACTGCGTCCGATAATAACCGCTGTCTTACCTTCTAATTCAACATTGTACTCACGAAGGATTTCCATAATCCCAGCAGGTGTACAAGGTACCATTTGACGACGACCATTCCAAAGATTACCAGTATTCATAGGATGGAAACCATCGACATCTTTTTTAGGATCAATAGCCAAAAGAATACGCATTTCATTAATATGATTTGGCAATGGCAACTGAACCAAAATACCATGGAATAGCGGATCCTGATTATATTGTTCAATAACCTCAATCAATTCTTCCTCGCTGATACTCTCAGAAAGGTTGACCGTCTTGCTATGGAAGCCAGCCTTTTTAGCAGCACGTTCCTTGTTGCGCACATAAACCTGACTAGCTGGGTTGTCACCAACCATAATTACCACTAATCCTGGCACAATCCATTCCTTTTCTTTAAGGCGTTCTACCTTTTCATGCAAATGATCCTGCATTTTAGCAGCTAGGGCCTTACCATCCATTATTATCGCCATGGGTGTTCTCCAATACATACTTTTTTTCAATTATACCATAGTGAGAGCTCTTTGTGACTAAATTTTCTAAATTTTCAAAAAGACATCTTAAATACGAAACTAAAAAAGCTGGAATCACCTTCCAACTTTTTTCTGATTATGCTTAGTGACTAGTCCACAAAACCATTTTGCTGACTCCAGCCCTTAATAACCTTCAAGGTCTTCTGCTGGAATTTGCCACTTTCATACATGTGATCTGCACCCGTTAAGGAGACAAGAACGGAATCACGGTAGTTCTTAGCCGTTCTTCTGGCAATATTAGGATGAGTCATCTTATCCTTAGTCCCAGAAATGACGAGAACAGGACATGAAATCTGACTAAAGTCAACGTAAGCTGCTTTTGTCTTATCAAACCAATGAAGAGCCATCTGAGTATAAACTTTTCCTGATTCAGGAACCAGATCAGCAAAAACTTCCTCTTTCAAAGATTCCTCTTGTTCATTCATGCAATACTTGAAAAACTCCTTTTTATACGGAGGCATGGCTTTTTTCCAAAATCCCCAACGTAAAAAGTGTTTGCCAAAACAAGCTAACATGGTTGGATAAAAGGCAAAAATATCTGCTGTTGGTGCTGGTCCCATGAGAATCATACCAGCTACTTCTGTTTTTTCGGCAACCATCTGAGCCACTAAACACCCTAAAGAGTGTCCCAAGATAAGTGGTGGTTGGTCAAGACTTTCAATCAAGGCCACTAAATCATCTCGATAGTCCTGCAGGGTAACAGTCCCAACCTTAGCTAGACACTCTTGATAAGGTAGGTCATGGTAACGAAAGCTAGGTGTATGAACCTTATATCCCATTTGACGTAGACCTGTCGCAAATTCTCCCCAAACATTGCCATCACACCAGGTCCCATGAATTAGGACAATCTCTTTGTTCAAAACCATTCCTTATACATCTCCCTTTTTTGTTAAAAAATTAGATTATTTACCTACCCTATAGTATCACACTTCCAACCTAGATACCTTTATACATTTCTTACAATCGTAAGAAAATGGTCTCTTAAATGAATAAGAGACCATTTTTCTGGCTCTATAATTTCTGTAGTGAGTAAAACTACTGTAGAGATTATAGAGCTTTTTGAATGCAGACAAAAAGTCCCACAAGAACTATAATGAAAAGCAACCAAACCATCATTAGGAAGAACTTATGAGACTTATTAAGAATACCACAGAATTAATCGGAATTAAAGACCAAAATATCAATATTTCACTTGTTTTTGAAACTGATACTCATATCTAGATTCAAGCAAAACTCGATTCCCCTGCACCATCATGTCCTCATTGCCATGGAAAGATGATCAAGTACGACTTTCAAAAGCCTTCTAAAATCCCTCTTCTTGAGCAAGCGGGAACTCCAACACTACTACGTCTGAAAAAACGTCGTTTCCAGTGTAAAAGTTGTAGACGAGTCACGGTAGCTGAGACATCAATCGTTGAGAAAAACTGTCAAATCTCCAACCTTGTCCGACAAAAGGTTACACAACTCCTAACAGAGAAGATGTCACTAACTGATATTGCCAGAAAACTTCGTGTGTCGACGTCCACTGTCTATCGTAAACTCGACCAGTTTACTTTCAAGGAACACTATGACAAACTCCCAGCTATTATGTCCTGGGATGAGTTTGGATTCAAGAAAGGGAAATTGGCCTTTGTTGCGCAGAACTATGAGACAAACAAGCTCATAACCATCCTTGATAATCGTCGCCAAACCACTATACGAAACTACTTTTTGAAGTATCCATTGAAAGTCCGACAACAGGTACAGTTTATCACGATGGATATGTCTGGGACCTATATGCCACTAGCCAAAAAACTTTTTCCAAACGCCAAAATCGTTCTTGATCGTTTCCACATTATCCAGCACCTTGGTCGAGCCTTTTTAAAGACAAGAATTGCTATTATGAACCAGTTCGATAAGAAATCACTACCCTATCGAGCCTTGAAAAATCACTGGCGACTCTTTCAAAAGGACAGCCGTAAGCTATCGCTCAACTCTTTCTATTCAAAGACCTTCCGACAAACTTTAGTACCACATGAAATCATTGAGAAGACATTGGTCTTTTCAGAAGAGATCGCTAATGCCTACAAACTTTATCAGCTTTTGCTTTTTCACTTTCAGGAGAAGAGGGTAGATGAGTTTTTTGAGTTAATAGAGGAGAACATGAGCAAGGTCAATCACTACTTTCAAACGGTCTTTAGGACTTTTCTTAGACACAAGCAATACATCAAGAATGCGCTAGAAACTGACTATTCAAACGCGAAACTCGAAGCGACTAACAAGTTGATTAAAGACATCAAACGGTTGGGCTTCGGTTTTAGAAACTTCATCAACTTTAAGAAACGTGTCTTCATCACTCTAAACATAAAAAAAGAGAAGACCTATCAGGTCCTCTCTAGATGTTAGCTTTTCGTCACCCACTACAGTTGACAAAGAGCCATTTTTCTATATATTATCAGCGATTAGCCTTGTGCATTTCTTCCTTAACCGGACAAGAACACTCGCAATCGCCACAAGATCCTTTTCCTTTGATATAGTGACGGATGCCAAGACCAGCTAAAGCAAAAATAATGAAAGCAATGATAAAGGTAGACATAACAATTCCTCCTAAACCTAAATATGAGCTTCTTGAAGATTATCCAAGCTAATGATTTGATCCTTAATCTGACGTGGTTTACGAACAACAAAGTAAATCATCGTTACTAAAAGTAAGAAAGCAACAAAAGTCCAAATCGTCATTGACTTGCCGTACAGGATAACTTGACCAAACTGGTAAAGGATTAAACTCACACAATAAGCTAGACCTGTTTGGAAACCGATAGCCCCAACTGTCCATTTCAGATTGGCCATTTCACGCTTAATAGCTCCAATAGCCGCAAAACATGGCGCACAAAGCAAGTTAAAAATCAAGAAGGAATAGGCAGCTAAGGAAGAATAATCTCCTCGTAGAGCCGCAGCCAGACCCGCCTCACTGCTATTATGATAGAGAATACCAAAGGTGGCAACAACGGTCTCCTTGGCAGCTAAACCTGTGAGAGCCGCAACTGTTGCCTTCCAATTTCCAAATCCGAGTGGGTCAAAAATCCAAGACAAGCCCTTCCCTATAGTCGCCAAAATGCTAACTTCCGTATCTACAGTATGTAGGGTAAAGTTGTAGTTAGACATAAACCAGATAAGAACCGTCAAACTGAAAATGATGGTTCCCGCACGTTTGACAAAACTCATAGCCTTACCAAAGGCATAACGCAAGACCGACATGGCTTTAGGCCAGTGGTAGGCAGGCAATTCCATAATAAACGGACTGGTTAAACCACCCAAAAAACTCGTCTTTTTGAGGGCAATACCTGATAGGATAATAGCAGCCATCCCAATAAAATAGGTACTTGGTGCTACTAAAGAATTACTAGGGAAGAAAGCTCCAGCAATCAAGGCAATAATTTCTAACTTGGCCGAACAAGGCATGAAGGTTGTCGTCATAATGGTAATGCGACGGTCCCTTTCATTTTCAATGGTTCGACTAGACATAACCGCTGGTACCCCACAACCTGTAGAAATTAACATAGGAATAAAGGATTTTCCAGAAAGTCCAAAACGACGGAAAATACGGTCCATAACAAAGGCAATACGACTCATATATCCAATGTCCTCAAGCACACCCAAACAGATAAAGAGCACAAAAATTTGAGGAAGGAAGCCTAGCACTGTCCCAATCCCAGCGACAATCCCATCGACAATCAAAGACTTAAGCCAGTCCTGAACTTGAAGATAGTCAAGACCAGACGTTACCAAATCTGGAACATACTTACCAAAAAGCACATCGTTAGCCCAGTTTGTCCACATGGTTCCAACAGTCTGAATAGATAAGAAATAAACCAAATACATAACCACTGCGAAAATTGGCAAGGCCAAAATACGGTTGGTGACAATCCTATCAATCTTATCTGACAAGGTCAGAGCAAAATCTTCTGTATGACTTTGAGCCATCTGACAAACTCGTTCGATAAAGGCATAACGCTCATTAATGACAATTGACTCCGCATCTTCGGTGAAAACTTCCTCAGTGATTCGAATGATGTCTTTGATTTCTTTTCGTTGGAATGGGGACAAGTCTAGCTCAGCCTCAACTAAAGCATCGTGTTCAAAGAGTTTAATGGCATAAAAACGAGCAGACCTTTGCGGCACCGAATTTCCCAAGACTTCCAAAATTTGTGAGATAGCAGCTTCTAATTTATCGTCATAAATTGGAAAAGCAATGTCGGCAACTGTAGAGGTTGTCGTATGAGCTGCCTTCTTCACTACCTGATCCACACCAGTTTGCTTGAGAGCACTAGTAGCTACTACTGGGACGCCTAGATGGTAAGATAATTTATCAACATTAATCTGCTTTCCCTGAGCCTCTAGAACATCACTCATGTTAAGCGCTAAAGTGACTGGAATACCTGTCTCAATCAACTGCGTTGTCAGATAAAGGTTACGCTCCAAATTTGTCGCATCAACTACATTTAAAATGCTGTCAGCCCTTTGGCTCAACAAATAGTCACGCGCTACCTTTTCTTCAGGACTATAGGGTGACATTGAGTAAATCCCTGGTAAATCCTGGATTTCTAAATCCTTATTCTTTTTGACCAGACCACTTTTTCGTTCTACGGTAACACCCGGCCAGTTACCAACACGCTGATTGTTCCCTGTTATCAGGTTGAATAAACTGGTTTTACCACTATTAGGATTACCTATTAATGCAATTTCTGTCATTTTTCCTCTCCCTCATCCAGCATGACCACACTAATCATTTGCGCTTCTGACTTGCGTAGGGTTAATTCATACCCTCTCAAACTAATTTCTAGAGGATCTCCCAAAGGGGCTACCTTACGTAATAAGACCCGAGTACGCTTTGTAATTCCCATATCCATAAGACGTCGTTTGGTTTCATTTGCTGAAAAAATATCAGTAACGATAGCCGAACGTCCAACTGGTAATTCAGAAAGAGGTATCTTTTCCTGATCTTCCTCGGCAGGTGCCAAATCAATCTTATCCAGAATCGACGCATCAAAGGCTAAGCGACTCCCTTTAACGATAATAATAGCACTATTCTTGGTCTTAGTTACCACCTCAATCGTTTCACCGGCAGCCAACCCTAGATTAGATAAGTGCAAAAGACTATCCTTAGGGAGGTTAATGCCAAGAATCCGGTAAGGCGTTTTTAAGGCCGCATTATATATGAGCATATTTCTTGACCTACTTTATTATTTTTGATACAGCATCATTATAGCATATTTATCCATCTTTTCCGCAATATTATCCTAAACAAGAATGATTCTAGAAAAGTAGAACACAAAAAGAAAAGGCTGGAAAAGTTCCAGCCTTCACAAACAATGTATATATACTTAATGAATATCTTACAAAACCTTACTCAAGAAATCCTTGGTACGATCTTCCTTAGTATTGTCGAAGATCTCTTGTGGTGTGCCTTCTTCGACAATGACACCGCCATCCATAAAGATAACACGATCTGCCACTTCATAAGCAAAGCCCATTTCGTGGGTAACGATTGCCATTGTCATCCCTGATTTAGCAAGGTCCTGCATAACGGATAGAACTTCACCAACCATCTCTGGGTCAAGGGCTGATGTTGGTTCGTCAAACAAGAGAACGTCTGGATCCATAGCCAAACCACGTGCAATTGCAATACGTTGTTGCTGACCACCTGATAGACTTGTTGGGTAGGCATCTGCCTTATCTTTCAAGCCAACCTTTTCTAAAAGTTCCATAGCCTTTGCTTCTGCATCAGCTTTAGAAACACCTTTAGTCTTAATTGGTGACAAGGTGATATTTTCTTTAACTGTCATATTAGGGAAGAGGTTGAACTGTTGGAAAACCATTCCCATCTTCTCACGCATTTTGAAAATGTCGTTATTTTTATCTGTAATATCCACACCTTCAAAGGAGATAACACCTTTTGTAGGTTTCTCAAGCAAGTTCATTGAGCGTAGGAAGGTTGACTTTCCTGATCCTGAAGGACCGATGATAACCACTACTTCACCCTTTTTAATATCTAGATCAATCCCTTTGAGAACTTCGTTCTTACCAAAATACTTGTGAAGATTTTTAATCTCAATAATTGTTTCTGCCATTATTTACGTCCCTCCCCAAGTCGTTTTTCCATTTGTTTCAAGAGTGCCGTCATAGCTGTTGTCACAATCAAGTAATAGAAGGCTGCGAACAAGAGCGGCGTCAAGGTCAAGTAGGTTGTTGTTGCAACAGTTTGTGCACCATTCCACAATTCCATAACCCCGATGGTTTGCAAGAGCGAACTATCCTTAATAATAGTAACAAACTCGTTACCCAAGGCAGGCAAGATATTTTTAATAGCTTGAGGCAAGACCACATAACGCATGGTATTCCATGGACGGATACCAAGTGAGTAGGCAGCTTCAACCTGACCTTTAGGAATAGACTCGATACCTGCACGTACACTCTCAGAAATATAAGCACCACTATTCAAAGAAAGGACGATAATACCTGGAACGATACGTGACAAATCAAGGTTCAAAATGCCAAACTGAACAGTTGGAAGATTCATGTGGATAAGGTTAAAAGCAATCATAATCTGCACAACCATAGGAGTCCCACGGAAAACCCAAACATAAAGGCTTACCAACCACTCCAAAGGTTTGATTCCAGAACGTTTGGCCAAGGATACCAAAACCCCAAGGATGGTTCCGAAGAAGACCACGCAGACCGAAATCATAATTGTTACTAAGACACCATAGTTAAAGTAAGACCAAAACTGTGGTAGAAATGAAAAATTCATCTAGATACTCCTTACTAATATTCTTCAATATTATATCAGAAGACTGTATAATAATAAAGTATTTTCTTATAAATGCGATATTTCAGTCTTGAATATACAATATAAGTGCACAATAAAAACTCATAAGATTTTCTAGTAAAATAGAATTGAACGAACTAGTTACGAAAGGAAATCTTATGAGCTACCATCATTTTACCATAGACGAGCGTGAAAGTATTCTCATTTACCGTACGCAAGGCCTAAATTTTTCTCAAATTGCTAAGTTACTTCATCGTCATCCGTCTAGTATTAGTCGTGAGTGGAAGCGGCATCTAAAAGAAGGAAGCTATTCTCCAAGTCATGCACAGGAGTCTTACCATAGGGCTAAATCACACTGTGGGCGGAAGCGTATGCTTGAAATAGATCACAATTTAAGCAATACCGTCAAACATCTATTTCTCGATTACCAATGGTCTCCTGAAGAAATAGAAGGTCGGTTGCGAATAGAGTACGGAAAAACTGTTATTAGTTATCAAACAATCTATAGAGCCATTTATCGAGGACATTTTGAGGATAACTCATTATCTCATGGTGCTCGTGGTGTCATTCGTAAACTTCGTCATCGTGGGAAAACACGTCATACTAAAGGTCATGTTGAAAATAGAGGGAAAATATCCATTTCTCATACAATTCACGAAAGACCAGAAGAGGCTAATAATCGAACTAGAATAGGAGATTGGGAAGCCGATACTGTTGCAGGTAAAACTGGAAAAGCTTGTTTAGTTACTCTAACAGACCGTTATTCTCGTTTTCTAAAAATCAAAAAGGTAGCTGTTAAGAAAAGCAAGTTGGTAATAGAAGCTATGGTAAAACTGTTAGAACCCTTGACGAAGTATACAGTAACTCCTGATAGAGGGAAAGAATTCACGTATCATCAGAAATTGAGTGATCAATTGAACATTGAAGTCTATTTTCCTGACCCTCATGCTCCATGGCAACGAGGAACCAATGAGAACACGAATGGATTACTTAGAGAATATTTTCCAAAGGGTAGTGATCTAACATTGGTTGATGATCAGACTATTCAGCTATGGGAGAACAAACTTAATAATAGGCCACGAAAATGTCTTAACTGGAAAACACCTTATGAAGTATTCTATGGGGAAAGTATGCACTTAATTTGACAATTCAAGGTATAAAAACTAAGTTATAGACCTAGCTAGCAAAACTCTTAAGCAATACACCTCATGTATTTTCGAGATGACACCACGCCAAAAACTTTGCCAATGAGTTGAAACACTGCCTGTTTTGACAAGCCATACAAGCATCACCCCATGTTTTCATCCTGATAAAAATGCCTGAAACTCGATAGTTTCAGGCATTCTGATTTTTGGAATCTTGTAAAGTTCCAAAATAATTTATTAGTAAAGCAAATCGTAGATTTCCATTGCAATCAAGTCGATGCTATCAAATGAATAAGATTCACGTGCTTCAACGTCACGCAATGTGAAAACTGGACCATTTTCAGGATCGTTGCTAAATGATACTTCGGCAACAACCACTCCTTCACGTTCAAAATTACGTTTCAAATTACCACCATCAGCCGCCATCATTTCAAGACGGTTAATGATTCTCACCAAATGTGATTCCATGTTATTTCTCCTATTAATTGTGTATTTCTTACTTATTTTATCACACTTATGGGAAAAATGGGGGAATTTTAAATATTTTTCAAGGAATTGTACATAATGGCCTTGATAGAATGCATACGATTCTCAGCTTCTTGGAAGATGATATCACTGTATTTTTGGAAGACTTGATCGGTGATTTCTAACTCTGCCAAACCGTATTTGTCATAGATTTCTTTCCCAATTTGGGTATTGAGATCATGAAAGGCTGGGAGACAGTGCATAACGATGACATCTGGATTTTCCGTCTTGGCAAGTAGGTCTGCATTAATTTGATAAGGCAAGAGTAAATCAATACGAGATTTAAAGTCTACTTCTTCACCCATAGATACCCAGACATCCGTATAAAGCATATCCACTCCCTTGACCTCTGAAATATCATCTGTAATGGTTAAATCGGCACCATTATTATGTTTCTGAGCTAGGGCTACAATCTCATCTTCGGGTTGCAGCACCTCTGGGGCAATAATCTTGACATTAACGCCTAAAATAGCCGAAGTGACCAAAAGTGAGTTGGCCATATTATTTCTACCATCTCCAATATAGGCGATGGTCAAGCCTTTCAAACTACCAAAACGCTCCTTCAAAGTCATGAAATCCGCAATCATTTGCGTTGGATGCCAGGTATCCGTCAAACCATTCCAGACCGGAACACCTGAGTACTTCGCCAAATCTTCGACATCTTCTTGCTTAAAACCACGGTATTCGATTCCATCAAACATAGAACCAAGCACCTTGGCTGTATCAACTACAGATTCCTTTTTACCTAACTGAATGTCTCCAGCACCAAGGTAGGTCACATTCATACCTAGGTCCTGACCAGCCACTGTAAAAGCTGAGCGGGTTCTTGTAGATGTTTTTTCAAAAATCAGGGCAATATTTAAGCCATCTAAATATTTATGCGGAATTCTTTCCTTCTTTAGCTGTTTAAATTTTATAGATAAATCGATTAACTCCTCAAGTTCCTGCTTGGTAAAGTCGATTTCTTTCAAAAATGATTTAGCTTGTGTCATAGGTATCTCTCTTTCGTTCTGAATAATATAAAAACATTATATAATATTTATGCATTTTAGGCAAGTATTTTTGAATTTAAATTCAATATTAGCACTCTTGTTAAGAGAGTGCCAAATCTAGATGCTTTTTACTTGCAATCTACCTTCCGCATGCTATAATGGAGACATAGATTTGACCTTTTTTGACCAAGATTATTTTCAATAAAGGTCTTTCCCAATTCAGATAGAAAAGAGGTACTGATATGCTCTGTCAAAACTGTAACCTTAATGAAGCTAGTATTCATTTGTATACCAATGTAAATGGTAATCAGCAACAAGTTGACCTCTGTCAAAATTGTTATAAAATCATGAAATCTGATCCAGATAACCCCCTCAATCAATTCAATCAAACAGGAGGTTCCAACTTCTTCGACGATTTCTTCAGCGACCTAAATAACTTCCGTTCTTCTAACGGCGATCTTCCCAATACACCTCCAACACAAGAAGGTGGTAACCGAGGAAACGGTGGCAATACACAAGGACCAGGACGTCCAGGAGGACCACGCCAACAAGCTCCTCAACAGCCACAAGGTCTTCTTGAAGAGTTCGGCATTAACATCACTGACATCGCTCGTCGTGGAGACATTGATCCTGTTATTGGTCGTGACGAGGAAATCATTCGTGTCATCGAAATTCTTAACCGCCGTACCAAGAACAACCCCGTCCTCATCGGTGAACCCGGTGTCGGTAAGACTGCTGTCGTTGAAGGTCTAGCTCAAAAAATCGTTGACGGTAGCGTGCCACAAAAACTCCAAGGCAAACAAGTCATTCGTCTCGATGTGGTCAGCCTGGTTCAAGGGACTGGTATCCGTGGCCAATTTGAAGAACGCATGCAAAAACTCATGGAAGAAATTCGTCAACGTCAGGATGTTATCCTATTTATTGATGAAATCCATGAAATCGTAGGAGCTGGTAATGCCGGGGATGGCAATATGGATGCTGGAAACATCCTAAAACCTGCCCTTGCTCGTGGGGAACTTCAACTGGTCGGAGCAACTACACTCAACGAATACCGCATCATCGAAAAAGATGCTGCCCTAGAGCGTCGTATGCAACCAGTTAAGGTTGACGAACCAACGGTTGAGGAAACCATCACTATTTTGCGTGGTATCCAACCTAAATATCAAGACTACCACCATGTCAAATATACGGACGAAGCGATTACTGCAGCTGCAGAATTGTCCAACCGCTACATTCAAGACCGTTTCTTGCCAGACAAGGCCATTGACCTTCTCGATGAAGCTGGTTCTAAGATGAACTTGACCCTCAATTTTGTTGATCCTAAAGATATCGACAAACGTTTGATTGAGGCTGAAAACCTCAAGGCTCAAGCTACTCGTGACGAAGACTTTGAAAAAGCTGCCTATTTCCGTGATCAAATTGCTAAATACAAGGAAATGCAAAAACAAACCATCAAAGACCAAGATATGCCTGTCATCACAGAAAAACATATCGAAGCCATTGTGGAACAAAAAACCAATATTCCTGTCGGTGATTTGAAAGAAAAAGAACAATCACAACTTCTTAGTCTTGCTGATGATCTTAAATCACATGTTATTGGACAAGATGCAGCAGTTGATAAGATTGCCAAAGCCATCCGTCGTAATCGTGTTGGATTGGGTGCACCAAATCGCCCAATTGGTAGCTTCCTCTTCGTAGGTCCTACAGGAGTCGGTAAAACTGAACTCTCTAAACAATTGGCTATTGAACTCTTTGGTTCAGCTGACAGTATGATTCGTTTCGACATGTCAGAATACATGGAAAAACATGCTGTCGCTAAATTGGTCGGTGCCCCTCCAGGATACGTCGGTTACGACGAAGCTGGTCAGTTAACTGAAAAAGTCCGCCGTAATCCATATTCACTCATTCTTCTGGATGAGGTTGAAAAAGCTCACCCAGACGTTCTTCACATGTTCCTCCAAGTTCTTGACGACGGTCGCTTGACTGATGGTCAAGGGCGAACTGTAAGTTTCAAGGATTCCATCATCATCATGACTTCAAATGCTGGTACAGGTAAAGTTGAAGCTAGCGTTGGCTTTGGAGCTGCCCGTGAAAATCGTACCAATTCTGTGCTTAACCAGCTTGGAGATTTCTTCAGCCCTGAATTCATGAACCGCTTTGACGGTATTATCGAATTCTCTGCCCTTAGCAAAGAAAATCTCCTTACTATCGTTGACCTCATGCTTGATAATGTCAACCAACGCTTGGCTAATAACGGTATCCACCTCAGTGTAACTGAGAAAGTTAAGGAAAAATTGGTTGACCTTGGTTACGATCCTAAGATGGGGGCTCGACCACTACGTCGTACCATCCAAGACCATATTGAAGATGCTATTACAGACTTCTACCTTGAAAATCCAAATGAAAAAGATCTCAAGGCAGTCATGACTTCAAAAGGGCACATCACCATTAAGTCTGCTAAAAAAGCCGAAAAAACTACTCAGAAAGCTGAGACATCAAAAGAAACTGATTAAACAAAGAAACCAAGTCGCAATGACTTGGTTTCTTTATCTTTTCATTTCCTATTTTCAAATTTATCCCTAATTCTGCCTAAATCAATAGGAAAATGAGCAAAATTTTAGTATAATATAGGCAAATAAACGTAAGGAGCAACTCATGAATCCAACATTTGGTGACAAGGTTGAGGGAGCTCATTATCAAACACGTTACGGTGTTTATGCTGTGATTCCTAACCAAGAAAATACAAAGATTATTTTAGTCCAGGCTCCTAACGGGGCTTGGTTTCTCCCAGGTGGAGAGATCGAAGCAGGCGAGGATCACTATAGCGCATTAGAACGTGAGTTAATTGAAGAACTTGGGTTTACAGCCACTTTGGGCCAGTACTATGGCCAGGCCGATGAATACTTCTATTCAAGCCACCGTGACACTTACTATTACAATCCAGCCTATATTTATGAAGTTGTAGATTTTTCAAAAATTGGCAAACCTCTTGAAGATTTCAATAATCTGGCTTGGTTTCCAATTGATGAAGCCATTGCTAAACTTAAACGTGGCAGTCATAAATGGGGAATCGAACAATGGAAAGAAACTAACACAACAACTGACAAATCCTAGGAGGAAACTATGAAACTCATTAATACGACCCGTACACACCAAGAACTCGTTCAAAACCAACTAGACAACACGGATGCCTTTCTCGTAGAGACCTACTCTGCTGGGAATACTGATGTTGTCTTTACACAAGCACCTAAGCATTATGAACTCTTGATTTCAAATAAACACCGTGCTGTTAAAGACAATGAATTAGAAGTTATCCGTGAATTCTTCCTCAAACGAAAAATCGACAAGGATATTGTTTTGATGGACAAACTCAGAACAGTACACACTGACAAATTGATTGAGATTTCATTCCCAACAACTGTATAAGACAAAACAAGCAATGGCCAATACCACTGCTTGTTTTTTAGTTTGTTACAAAGCTTTCGAAGCTTGATCCAGAACTTCCATAACCTGACGACTATGTTCCAACTGCTTGGCAACACTGTCAAAATCCTTAGTAGCCACCATCTTTTCAAAAGCCACAAATTCATCATGCATACGATGTTGTGGACTATTGAGATTGACGACTCTCTCTTTCTGACCATTGAGAGTGACTCCAATCTCAGGAAGAGTATTGGTTGCACCAAAAATTGTAATAGCGCCCTTATCACCTTGTATAGTTGAACGAATCTCCGCACTACAATCTTTAGCTCCAATGGCAACAGCCTTAAAGTGACCATAGTCCAAAACTAGAATTCCTGACGTATCCACTCCTCGCTCCACATTAGGTAGATATTCCACACGATGAGGCTTTCCAAAAAGGCCAACCAGGAGATGGATATTATAGATATTAAGATCTCTAAGTGCTCCCCCACCCATTTCAGGGTTGAAGGCAGGAGCAATCTCTCCTCGCTTAAAGGCGTCATAACGTGACGAATATTGAGAATAATTGATATTCACAATCTTAACATCTCCAATATCAGACAAGGCTTCCTTAATCGCTGTAAAATTAGCCAAATATTGATTGGTAATAGCCTCCATCAAGAGAAGCTCTTTTTCTTGAGCAAGCTTAGCTAGCTCTTCAAACTCTTTCAAATGTAAGGTGAAGGGTTTCTCACAGATAACATGCTTGCCGGCCAAAAGTGCTTTCTTAGCATAATCATAGTGGGTATGGTTGGGCGTTCCCACATAAATCGTATCGACTTCTGGATTGGACAAAATTAACTCATAATCACTAGTCGCCTGAGACAAACCATATTGCTTAGCTAGGGCTTCTGCCTTATCAAGTGAGCGTGGTGTCGACAAGATAGCTTCAAGCTCAATGCCCTCAATAGTCGTTAACACAGGAAGAACCTCTGTCACAATCATTCCTGTACCCAATAATGCAAGTTTCATCAACTTACCTCCTTAATTTCTAATCTCTCTTTGAAACGGACTAACACTAAGGACAAACTCATAGGTGTTAAATTCTTCTTTAGTTACTTGAATGAAGCTCATTTTTTTCCTTCCTAAAATGGATAAAGTAAATGACGAGTGAGATAAAAAGCAAGATGGCAAGTACTGCCACTAATGGCATTCGGATTGGACGGATATTAAGCAACAAATCTCCACTAACTGCATAAACAATCGATACTGGCGTCACTCCAATAAGTGTCGCCAAAATCCTCGTCCTTGTGGGTAAATTCATTTGAACACAAGCATAATTGACCAGAGCTGATGGTATAAATGGAATAGAGAAGGCCAGTGAAATCCCAATAAAGCGATGCTTAAAGTTCTCAATATAGTTTAGAAGTTTCTCCATGCGTTTGGACTTCTCTGGCTTTTCAAGTCTTCTCAGAATTTCAAAACTAGTTAAATTCCCAAAAGTATTACCAATAATATTCATCGGAATCGCAAGCAAAGGGCCATAGAGTAGCCCAACAAAAATACAAAAAATAGAACTTGAAACTCCAGGAATAGCCGATGACAGAATCATGAGACTAAGAAGGATCAGTGCATTTTGGAAATTAGCCTGCTTAAAAACTTCTCTTAAAAAGGCTTGATCATGCTTAGCGTTGATCCATTCCTTGATTAAGGGGATGAAGTTATTTAAAAGAGGCCATAAGAATACCAGTATTAAACCTGCTATCCCTATAAAAAATAGTCTTTTTTTAGTCATTACATCTCCATAATTTTAATCGCTCCTTTTATTATAACAAAAAAATGCCTTCATTGATTTAGAAAGGCATCTTTTACTGTGATTACTTGTTAATCAAATTTGCTTGCGACTTGTTTTCCAAGGCACCATTTTTAAAGTTAAGGGTAAGGCTACCTGTTTCACCCTTCTTAGCGACAAGGTTCGAAGACCAAAGTGCTTGTGTCATTGTTGCATCTGAAGAAACAGCAATCGAATAAACATCCGGTGTACCAAGAGTTTTGACAGCATCGTCATAGCTAGTTCCATTTTTGAGATTTTCGTACATCTTCAGTGTGATTTTAGGATCACGGACGTAAGAAAAGTTTGAAATTGACTTAACAACAGTGCTATTGTTAAAGAGTTTCGCTGTAACAACAACATTGTCATACTGCCAATTATAAACATCAAGCTTAGCATCTCCTGCCTGCTCCTGACTCGTTGATGAGGGTTCACCAAACCAGCCCTTCAAGCTATCAAGATTTGAGCCTCCTGAAAATTCCTGAGAAGCATTTGCCATGGTAATCTTATCAAAGTTCTGGCGAACATTCCCATGCTTAACGGTTAAAATCTTTGAGGCTTCATTATCCAAAGATCCCTTCGTCTCTGTCTTAGACGAAGATTTTCCACAAGCAGCTAGAGTAAAAAGTGAGAGACCTAAAACGGTCAAAGACAAAAGTTTTTTCATAATAAATTCCTATATATACAAATAAAAGGCTGACGCCTCTGGTTTTTATGGAGCCGGTGGGAGTCGAACCCACGTCCAAACACCTGCCAACATATTCGTCTACAACCATAGGTTATGTCTTTCATTTAACAGATAGACGACACATAACTCAAGCCTTCTATCTGCGAGCCTATAAATCTCTTTTCAACCAGCTAGGCAATGGTCAAACGTAGCTTATAAATCAATAAAACCTCTAAACAAACATAAGCAATCTGCTAGAAGTCACGCGAGCAGGTGTTTAGGCTGCTACAGCGTAAGAATTAGTATTTTTTGCAGTTATATTTAACTGAGCGTTTACGTCGCCACACGAGTCGCAGAATATGCCTCATAATGCCTGTCGAATCCGTAACGACCCCAATATGAGATACTGAGTATTATAGCAAATTTTTTAATCAATTGCAAAAGATTAGCCAAACTGCCTCCCCAATAAATCAACTATGGAGAGACTAATACGTTAGTTTTCTTTGATTTTAGGACAAGCTAATAACTTTTTTCTGTATGCTTGTCTTTTTCCTTTCAATGATAAAAGATTTTATGAAATACTTTCACTAAAACTTACCGACTAAAAAACGTTGAGAGAACAAATCTTTCAACGCTTTTCTTTTTGCACCCTAAGGGAATCGAACCCCTATCTCAAGAACCGGAATCTTACGTGATATCCATTACACTAAGGGTGCTAACAGTATACTATTATAGCATACTCTAAAATAGAAAAAAAGACATGTTTCCATGCCTCTTTTTTTATCTTACAATTCGATATCTCCGAAAAGATCCGCCATTGAGAATCCAGATTGAGTTTCTGGAAGTTCGTAATCACGTTTTTCTTGACGTTTTGGACGACGTGGACGTGATTGACGTTTTTCGTTGTTTTCGCCTTCAGCGTTAGCTGGACGTTCTTCAAGAGCTTTGATTGAAAGTGATACACGTTCTGCATCAGCGTTTACTTCAAGAACTTTAACAGTAACGTCTTGACCTACTGAAAGAACATCTTTTGGATTTTCAACACGTTTGTGTGAAATTTGTGAGATGTGAACAAGTCCATCGATACCTGGCAATACTTCAACGAAAGCACCGAAGTCAGTCAAGCGTTTAACTTTACCTTCGATAACATCACCAGCAGCAAGTTTTTGTTCAACGCCATCCCATGGTCCAGGTGTTGTTGCTTTAAGTGAAAGTGATACACGTCCTGCTTCTTCGTCGATAGCAAGAACTTTAACTTCAACTTCATCACCTACAGATACAACTGATTTAGGTGAAACGTTACGTTCGTGAGACAATTCAGTCACGTGAACAAGTCCGTCAACACCACCAAGGTCGATGAAAGCACCGAAGCTTGTCAAACGAGCAACCTTACCAGTTACGATTGAACCAACTTCAAGTTTAGAGAAGACTTCTTTACGAGCTTCTGCAGCTTCTGCTTCAACAACTTCACGACGTGAAAGGATGAAACGGTTTTCAGCTGGATCAACTTCTTTAATTTTAGCGTCAAATTCTTGACCTACAAATTGTTCAGTGTTACGAACAAAACGAGTATCGATCATTGAAGCTGGAATAAATCCACGAAGACCTTCAAATTCAACAGAAAGTCCGCCTTTAACAGCGCGTGTTCCTTTAACAGTAACAACTTCTTCTTCACGACCAACAAGTTTATCCCAAGCTTTGCGAGCTTCCAAGCGTTTTTTAGATACAAGGTAAGTTACAGTATCAGTATCTTTACCAACAACTTGACGAAGAACAAGCACTTCAAGTGTTTCACCAACTTTAACAAGGTCTGCAACGTTTGCGTCACGGTCGTTTGTCAATTCACGACGTGTCAAAACACCTTCGATACCAGTTCCTTCGATAACAACATTTGCTTGATCATTATCTACTGAGATAACTTCAGCTGTTACAACGTCACCTGTGTTAACTTCGCTAACACTGTTTAGCAATTCTTCAAATTCGTTCATTCTAAAAAGATCCTCCAACAAGAGCCAGCCAATTCTGACCCTTGATAACAATATATTTTTAAAGGTACCCGCAAAGACAATGGTTAACATAGACGGTGCCAATGCACCCGATACCTTTTACTGGGGTAGCTGGATTCGAACCAACGCATGAGGGAGTCAAAGTCCCTTGCCTTACCGCTTGGCTATACCCCAATAGCAAAATGCTATAAAAAAACATCTAAGTACTTGATATCGACTATCCCGATTCAGTTTCTTAGACATGGAGAGAGAGGGATTCGAACCCCCGAACCCGAAGGAGCGGATTTACAGTCCGCCGCGTTTAGCCTCTTCGCTATCTCTCCTTAAGAACAAGAAATAGTATATCACAGTTTCTTGACCAAAGCAAGCCTTTACTTTGGATTTTAATGATTAAGATTATATGATTCAATAATGGCAGCTACTGCATCATCCATTTTCTTGTGGAAACCTACAACATTTTCCTTGTCAACAACAGCAAACTTACCATCAATTTCCACAATTTGTCCGATGACTTTCTTACCAACAAGAAGTTCAAAACCTTCAATAGTTGCTTTATTGACGACTACTTTAGCATCATTAATTTGGATTTCAATTTTTTTATCTTTTTTACTCATAGATTTATACCCGATCCTTGGCTCGAGCCATCCTTTCTTAATGTATCTTCTTAATTCTACCGAAAAAGAAAAAAGCTTGCAAGAGCAAGCCTTTAAATAATCATTTATCTATTAAGAATTAGTCAACTTTGACAATCCATCCTTCTGGTGCTTCAACATCACCAAATTGGATACCTGTCAACTCATCATAAAGTTTACGTGTTACAGGACCTACTTCTGTTTCTGAGTAGAAGACATGGAAGTCATCACCATGTTGTACCCCACCAATTGGTGAGATAACCGCAGCTGTACCACAGGCACCTGCTTCGACAAATTTATCCAATTCAGAAATCTTAACATCACCTTGGATAGCTTTCATGCCAAAGCGATTTTCAGCCAAGTAAAGCAATGAGAACTTAGTGATAGATGGCAAGATAGATGGGCTGAGTGGTGTGATGAATTCGTTATCGGCTGTGATACCAAAGAAGTTTGCAGAACCCACTTCTTCAATCTTAGTGTGAGTTGCTGGATCAAGGTAGATCACATCAGAGAAATTACTATCATGTGCAATCTTACCTGGCAACATACTTGCTGCGTAGTTACCACCCACCTTAGCAGCACCTGTACCATGTGGAGCAGCACGGTCATAATCATCTTGGATAAGGAAGTTTGTTGGAGCCAAACCACCTTTGAAGTAGTTACCTACTGGCATAGCAAAAATGGTAAAGATATACTCATCTGCTGGATGCACACCAATGATATCACCAACCCCAATCAAAAGTGGACGGAGATAAAGTGTTGCACCTGTACCATATGGTGGAACATATTCTTCATTTGCACGTACAACTTGTTTACATGCATCTACAAATTTGTCAACAGGAACTTGTGGCATCAAAAGACGATCCGCAGTACGTTGCAAACGTTTAGCATTTTCATCTGGACGGAACAATTGAATAGAGCCATCTTTAGTACGGTAAGCCTTGAGTCCTTCAAAAGCTTCTTGACCATAGTGAAGGGCTGGAGATGCTTCTGAAATATGCAAAGTCGCATCCTCAGTCAATTGCCCCTCATCCCATTTACCGTCTTTGTAATATGAGATATAACGGAATGGAAGTTTACTGTAATTAAATCCTAGATTTTCCCAGTCTAAATCAACTGTCATGTGTATATCCTCTTTTCTGTTACTATGTGCTTTCTAGTATAGTCCTTTTCATTGAAAATTTCAAGGTTATGTTGCAAAATTCTGACAATTCTTTTTAAAACACTTATTTTGCCCATCAAAGAAAAAAAACTCTGCCCTCTAATAAGAGAACAAAGCTTTCTTATCTTTATCTTTCAATAATCTTGGCAGAAAAGACTTCTTTGTCTGCTAATCCTTCAATGAAACTACCGTTGCTAGTACGGTCTGAAAGATTTAGAAGGGACAAGTCAACCTCTGCCGTTTCGCCTGTTGTTGCTGTTACAAGCAAGGTCTGAGGAGTCTCTTCCACTGGTGTTGCTAGAAGATCTATTTCGCCACCAGCATTCTCCGTAAAGACTGGACCCGCAGTAAAGACACGATGTGGTTTAGTCTTAAGCTCACGAAGAACTTGGAGACCTCGACCAGCTCGCTTAGCCTGCGGAATATCGGCTGTAGCCACACGTTTGAGACTAGCCCTTTGTGTCAGAAGGTAGAAACTTTGAGTATTTGCTACAAAAACAGCCTGAACGGTATCATCATCCTTAAGATTGATTGCCTTAACACCTGCTGCCTTGGCACCAACTACTGGCACTTCGTCCGCGTTAAAGCGAAGGGCATAACCCTTTTGAGTGATAATCATGATATCATCCAATTGAATTGGCGTAACCGTAACAATAAAATCACTATCATCCTTGAGTTTAGCGTATTTAACCGACTTAGACTTGTAGGTACGCCATGGCGTAAATTCCTTGCGTTCGAAACGTTTAATCTGACCCAGCTTGGTAGCGGCTAGGTAAGTACCCGTTTCAAAATCATCCAGGATTTCTGCGTAAAGCACTTCTTCATCCTTAGATAAATTGGTGATAGTTTGTGATAAATGCTCTCCCAAATCCTTCCAACGAATGTCTGGTAACTCATGGATTGGACGATAAATCACATTGGCCTGATTAGTGAAAATCAAGAGGTGTTGTGTCGTCTTAGCTTGCTGGACCAAAATCAAATCATCATCATCACGTTTTCCGACTTCGTCAATCGTTGAAGCATTGAAAGAACGTGGACTTGTACGTTTGACGTAGCCACCGCGAGTGATGCTGACATAGGTTTCTTCTTCAACAATCAAACTTGCAGTATCAATTTCAATGGTCTTGGTTTCTGCTTGCAACTCTGAACGACGGTCATTACCAAATTTCTTCTTAATGTCACGGAGTTCACGTTTCATGACATTAAACATGGTACGCTCATCACCAATGATAGCAGCCAAGGTCGCGATTTGTTCGCGTAAATCGGCTTCCTCATTTTGGAGGGTGACGATATCCGTATTGGTCAAACGATAAAGTTGCAAGGTCACGATAGCTTCTGCTTGTTCTTCTGAAAAATCATAGCTGACCTTAAGATTTTCCTTAGCATCAGCCTTATTCTCAGAAGCTCGGATAAGAGCGATAACCTCATCCAAAATAGAGATAACTCGGATCAATCCTTCGACAATATGAAGACGTTTTTCAGCTTTTTCCTTGTCAAATTTTGAACGGGCAACGATAATATCACGACGGTGGGCAATGTAGCTAGATAAAATCTTTTGCAAGCCTACTTGACGTGGGGTGAAATTATCAATAGCCACCATGTTGAAATTGTAGTTGACCTGAAGATCCGTATATTTCAAAAGGTAGTTAAGAATAGTTTGGCTGTCAGCATCCTTCTTAAGTTCAATAGCAATACGTAACCCTGTACGGTCAGACTCATCACGAACTTCTGCAATACCTGGAACCTTGTTATTGACTCGAACATCATCGATTTTTTTAACAAGAACTGCCTTATTGACATCGTAAGGAATTTCAGTAACGATGATTTGTTCCTTGCCACCTTTGAGTTGTTCAATTTCAGTACGTGAGCGCACAACGACGCGGCCCTTACCAGTTTCGTAAGCCTTACGAATCTCATCCTTGCCCTGAATGATAGCCCCTGTTGGGAAATCTGGACCAGGCAAGAATTCCATCAATTTATCCAGTTTAGCAGATGGATGGTCAATCATATAGACAACGGCATCAATGACTTCTGACAGATTATGCGGTGGAATATCTGTAGCATAACCAGCAGAAATCCCTGTAGCCCCATTAACCAAGAGGTTTGGAAAGGCTGCAGGTAAAACGGTTGGTTCCTTCTCTGTATCATCAAAGTTCCAAGCCCAAGGAACGGTGTTTTTATCAATATCTTGAAGAAGGTAGCCAGCAATCTCTGACAAACGCGCCTCTGTATAACGCATAGCCGCTGGTGGATCACCATCCATAGAACCGTTGTTACCGTGCATCTCAACTAGGATTTCACGATTCTTCCAGTCCTGGGACATACGTACCATGGCATCATAAATAGAACTATCACCATGTGGGTGGAAATTCCCCATGATGTTACCAACAGACTTGGCAGATTTACGATAGCCCTTGTCATAGGTATTGCCATCCTTATTCATGGAATAAAGTATACGACGTTGAACGGGTTTCAGACCGTCACGAATGTCAGGAAGCGCACGCTCCTGAATGATATATTTGGAGTAGCGTCCAAAACGCTCTCCCATGATGTCCTCAAGGGACATGTTTTGAATGTTAGACATAATAATTCTCTTTTTATTGTTTTGTTGCAAAGTAAATCTATATTTTATAAATTTAACTGTTTCTTTGTAGGTAGTGAGAAAAGAAGAGTAATCCTACTAATCCTAGAATGAATAAAAGATTAATTTTAATAACAAATAAGCTAAGCAAGGTATTAATTAGACCGTGAAAAATGGTGCAAAAGAGGACCGAGTTAGTTTTTTTGAAAACAGCAGCTAGGAGAATACTGAGATAAATTGCAAATAGACTGAATAATATAAAAGGCATCCTACTTTGGGAACTTCCAATCACAAACCATAAAGGTACATGCCATACTGCCCAAATATAATCTGTTATCAAACTGGAAATCCAAAAGGAGAATCTAGTTTCCAAAGTTGGTTGCAAGGGGCCTCGCCATCCCAAATCTTCTTCTCCACCATAAACACAGACTGCACTCAAAAAATAACAAATAAATTTCCTAGTGGAAAAGCTGGATTAATCTCCTTAGACGAGAAAGCAATAACACCCGCCTGCACGAAAATTAGCAAAAGAAATAAGAAAATATATTTCTTTGAGTCCCCTAAGATAAAAGAAACTATGCTTTTAATTGATTTTTGAGGCAAACAAGAAATGGCTGCAATGGTTGGACCGAAACCTCCTAGCAGATGGAGAAAGACTCCCAGAGGACTTGTTAGACTTAAGAGGCCCATTTGCGTCAGGAAAGCAAGTAATCCCCAACCAAATCCCCAAGAAATGAGAAAACTAATCAGTAAAAATTTTGTTATCTTATTATTTTGTAATGGTTTCATTTGTTTCGAGTCTCTCCTCAGCATACTCAATCATCTTCTCAGCCACTTCTTTATCGTAGTCAAATCCCGTTTTTTGAGCAAGATATTGAGCCTCTTGGTGGAAAAATTGCATCGTAGCAAACAATGACTGAGTAAGTTTTTCTACACTTGAAAAATCAAGCAGATTTGAGAATTCCTTCTCTTTCTCTGTAGGTAAATACTGGAAAAGATACTTGTAGTTCTTGCCAATATCGACCTTTCCCCTATCACTTGCGACCCGCCAAGCCAAGATCTTCAGGACTTCTTGTTGACAAATACCGTAGAGATGGTCGGTCGCATAGATGAGCTGATTCCGACAAATCCCTTTAACCACATAGGCAGAAACCCACCAAAATTCATTGCAGGCTTTTTCAAAATCTGTCTGACCAGCTGGACTTGTCCAGTAACGTTGAGGACTTGTAGTATAGGACTCAAACAAGCCTTTCTCATCTTTCAAAACTGTATAATCCGCTTCGCTATCCACCCACTCTTTGATGTGCTCCTTTGGGCAAAGGGTCAAATCTATCCGATTGCCATCTTCAAAGAGCATCAGATAAAGTCGACGGTTGCCTAGAACATTATGTTGCTCAATGTTACGTGTGCTAAACTGGTCCAACCAAGAAAGGTCACTCGTTAGATTATCTATATCATCTACGACATAGACTACGTCGTAATCTTGAAATTCATCTTTTGAGGCTTTTGTGTCAGTCCGTGAACCAGACATGGCGACAGCGTCAACCTGTAGCACTTTTGCGGTTTGCAAAATCACATCAAACATCTCGGTTTCAGTTCTCATGGGAATACCTGCCTTTTTAGTGAAAACTCTTGATTCTGTAAAGGATATGTCTATAAAGCGGACTGACTGCTGGAACTTTTTCATTATCAAATTCTTTGACAAATTCCATACCTAGCTTTTGCATGACTTTTTGCGAAGGGAGATTGTGCAAGGATGTAAAAGAGTAAACTTCTGACAAGCCAGCTTGCTGGAAAGCGAAGTCTAGACAGGCTTGGGCAGCCTCCGTCGCATAACCACGATTCCAAAACTCTTTTCGCAAACGACAGCCGATTTCTACAGCTTCTTTTCCAGCAAAAATCCGTAAATCCGAATGGTGCAGACCTACCAAGCCGATAAACTCCTGATTGTCTAAGTCACTCAGGGACAAACTTTTTACTTCATATACTTTTTTCATTTCTCTTTTTGAATATTTTTGTGCCAGTCTCTCCCATGAGACAGGCAAACTGACTTTTTTTCTGCCAGTCAATTTTTTAGGAAGATATTTTGGGGGAAGTGAGGTACGCAAGGATATTTGTTAGTCAGTTTCTTCCCTAAGTAAAGAATACTCGCTAATTGATGATAGTTTTTCTAATAATGAAAGTTGTTTTTCTTGTGATAGACCACGGAAATATTCCACGAAATCTTGCTCAATAATTTCAACTTTATCAATAGGGATTAAGTTATAAAACCACTCATCATTCTGTAAAATATTTTTAAAAAATAGAGTAGAAACTAACGACATCTCCAAAGTCCAAGGATAATCATAATCACTAATACGCTCCTCATTATATTTTAGCCATGATTTAATCCCATAAGAAATAACAAATTGAACTTGGTTGTCTCTGTAATGTGTCATACCATACTTCTGTTTATGTGTTACAGCTTTTTTTACTCCCTGATATAATATACAGTAGACTTTTGACGGCGAATATTTAAATAAAAGATTTTTAATTTCTGTTTTTATAAGTTGCTTAGCCTTATTTTCATCTTTCTCGCTATACCCTAAAGAATATTCAAAATGAAATTCCTCCCTAAATTGATAGTCAAATAGTTTAAACAATTCTTTTTCAGCCAACTCTAACCACAGTTGATTTATTTCAGTCTCAGTAAATTTAAGATTTGTTAAAAACTTAAAATTTGAAAACCAGTGTTCATCTTTCTCTGAATAAACATTTTTTAAATTTTGAAAAGAGAAACGTACTCTTGTCTTATAAAACACATTTGGAAATTTTTCATTTGCAAATTTGGGGTCTTGTTTAATTTCTTTATTACTACAGAATGCAGTTATAGAGCTTCTTGGCGATATTTCTAAAATATTCTTTTCTTTCAGAAAGTATATTTCATCAATGGGATAATTACCATCAAAAAACATTTGTGGTAATTTTTGATTTTTAATTTCCGAGAAAGAAGGAATATCAAATTCATCTTCACTAATATTAAATCCCTGTAAAATAGTTGATAAATATAGCTGCTCTCGTAGCCCAAACCCGGATATATATCGAATTTCTTCAAGAAAATAAGTGTCCAGTATTTTTTGACGCTTTTCTTTTGAACAATAATCACAAGAGCAGTCATCATCATTATTTTTATGCCCACAACTGAAGCATCTATTGTCTTGAACGAAATAGTTATCTAACTGGTCATTATTAACTAGCTTGTTATAATCCGTTTTTGTCGGTAGTTGGATGTATTTTTCTTCATCACATATTTCACAAATAAACGATGTAGAAACTTTTGGAAATTCTTTTCTTAAATTAGATGCTATAGTATGAATAGAATATTTTTTAATAATTTCATTAAGTTTTAAATTGTTTTGATAGTAATCAATAAGAATATTTTTTACTACCTCATCAGTAAATCCCGATAACACTTCACCTTTTGTGCTATAGTCAATATTCCTAAAAAATTCAAGCATAAATTTCTCCTCATTTACGGCTATCACTCTTAATCTTACTAAACCATTAAAACACCGTCTGCTCCTCAAGCGTAAATTTAACGTTATCTTCAATCCATTGACGGCGTGGTGCTGCCTTATCTCCCATAAGGACTGAGACACGACGTTCGGCACGCGCTAGATCGTCAATCGTCACTCGGATAAGGGTTCTTGTCTCTGGATCCATGGTTGTTTCCCAAAGCTGGTCAGCATTCATCTCACCAAGCCCCTTGTAACGTTGGAGAATAGCTCCACGACCAAATTTTTGACGAAGTTCCTCAAGTTCCCCATCTGTCCAAGCGTATTCGACAACTTCCTTCTTTCCTTTCCCTTTAGACATCTTGTAAAGAGGAGGCAAAGCGATATAAACGTGTCCTGCTTCAACCAGTGGACGCATATAACGATAGAAGAAAGTGAGCAAGAGGGTCTGGATGTGAGCCCCATCGGTATCGGCATCGGTCATGATGATAATCTTGTCGTAGTTGATATCGTCAAGGTTAAAATCAGCTCCAACACCTGCACCAATAGTGTAAATCATGGTATTGATTTCTTCATTTTTGAGAATGTCAGCCATTTTGGCCTTCTCAGTGTTTAGGACCTTCCCCCGAAGAGGCAGAATGGCCTGGAATTTACGATCACGACCCTGTTTGGCTGATCCACCGGCAGAATCCCCTTCGACCAGATAAAGCTCATTTTTCTTAGCATTTTTAGACTGGGCCGGAGTTAATTTTCCTGACAAGAGCCCCTTGTCTTTTTTATTTTTCTTGCCATTTCGACTAGCATCACGCGCTTTTCGGGCAGCTTCACGGGCATCACGAGCCTTGATAGCCTTACGCACCAAGTTAGAAGCTAAGTCCCCATTTTCCATAAGGAAGTAAGTCAGATGCTCTGAAACAATACTATCAACAATCGGACGAGCTAAAGGAGATCCAAGTTTGTCCTTGGTTTGTCCTTCAAACTGAAGGTGTTCTTCAGGAACCAAAAGCGAGATAACTGCTGATAAGCCCTCACGGTAATCTGACCCTTCAAGGTTCTTATCTTTTTCTTTGAGAAGACCTGTTTTACGTGCATAATCGTTAAGAGCCTTGGTAATGGCAGACTTGAAGCCCGTTTCGTGAGTTCCTCCGTCCTTAGTACGGACATTATTGACAAAGGAAAGGATATTGTCAGAGTAACCGTCATTATACTGAAGGGCTAACTCCAAGTGAAATTCTTGCTGATCTCCATCAATATAGATAACTGGTGTCAGCGTTTCCTTGTCCTCATTCAGGTATGACACAAAGTCTTGAACTCCATTTTCATAATGGAATTCTTCACGAACTTCTTCTTCGCCACGCAAGTCTGTCAATGTCATAGTGACATTCTTAAGAAGAAAGGCTGATTCTTTGAGACGCTCTGAGATGGTGTTAAATTTAAAGTCAGTCGTTGAAAAGATGCTTGCATCAGGCATAAAGGTAACTTTTGTACCTGTCTTAGACTTAGGCGCTTTACCAATCTTTTCAAGCCCTGTTACAGGGTGACCACCATTTTCAAAACGTTGGCGATAAACACTACCGTCACGGGTAATTTCTACCTCAAGCCAACTAGACAGCGCATTAACAACTGAGGAACCCACACCGTGAAGACCTCCAGAAGTCTTATAACCACCCTGTCCAAATTTACCACCCGCGTGGAGAACAGTGAAAATAACTTCAACTGTTGGTTTACCCATAGCATGCATACCTGTCGGCATCCCACGTCCAGAGTCAGAAACAGAAACGGAACCATCCTTATTTAGGGTAACAGCGATAACATCACCAAAACCAGAAAGAGCTTCATCGACCGCATTGTCGACAATCTCCCAAACTAGGTGGTGAAGTCCTGTTCCATCTGTTGAGCCAATGTACATTCCAGGGCGCTTGCGAACCGCATCCAACCCTTCTAGTACCTGAATGGCATCATCATTATAATTATTTACATTAATTTCTTTTTTAGCCAAGAGTGACCTCCAAAATTTTCATCCTTATTATTTTATAAGTTTTCAGAAGAATTTGCAAAAGAAATCAAGAAAGTCCAAAAGATATCTTAAGGCTGACTGACTTTGTCAATTACTAGGCTGTATGCTATAATTATCTCATGAAAATCTTATTGTTAATCCTAATCGCCTACTTGCTAGGTTCCATTCAGACCGGCCTCTGGATTGGGAAACTTTTCTTCCATACCAATCTTCGTGAGCATGGCTCTGGAAATACTGGAACAACCAATACCTTTCGTGTTCTAGGTAAGACTGCTGGTACCATCACCTTCTTGGTTGATATGTTCAAGGGGACCTTGGCTGTTCTTCTACCTATCTGGCTTGGTGTTACAGAGGTTTCACCTCTAATCATTGGTTTCTTTGCTATTATCGGACATGTTTTTCCAATCTTTGCTGGATTTAAAGGTGGGAAGGCCGTTGCGACAAGTGCTGGGGTGCTTCTTGGTTTTGCCCCACTCTACTGTGTATTCCTACTCTTGGTCTTTGCTCTAACACTCTATCTAACCAGCATGATTTCATTTTCAAGTGTCACTGCTGCAATTGTTGGACTGATTACCTTGGCTGTCTTTCCAGCCATCCACTTCTTGCTAGATGGCTATGACCTTATTTTCACTGGGGTCCTCACCATCATGGCTTTGATTATTATCTTTCGCCACACTGAAAATATGGGGCGAATCCGTAGGCATCAAGAAAACTTGGTACCTTTTGGACTTAATTTAACCAAACAAAATCCAAATAAATAATACAGATCTATCAACCACTAGCAAAAAGCTAGTGGTTTTCTTGTTCTCCTAATCAAACAATGCTTACCAAGTCAAAGAATAAAGATCCGAAGTCTACACCTCGGATCTTTTTTAGGCTTAAGCTTTAAAGCTGACACCATTTTCTTTCAATTTTTTAACTGTCGCAGGTCCGACACCCTTGAGGGCAAGAACTTCTTCTTCAGTCACAGTAGCAAAAGCCTCTGCTGAAGTCAAACCTTCATTGTAAAGAGTCTCTACAAGGTTTGAACGAAGGCCTTCAACTTCTGGAAGTTCTGCAAAAGCTTCAAGACTAAGGTCTTTTGCTGCTACTTCTTCCTTAGCAACTGTCTTAGTTTCAGCAACAGGTTGTGGTGCTACTGGTGGCACTGGTGGAACAGGCGCAACTGGTGGAACAGGGGCTTTAACATTATTGAAAAGTCCTTGTTTTTTCAAACGGTGTTTAAAAGCTTTCTTTTTATTTTTTACTTTAGCCATGTTTAGTATTCTCCTATTTTAATCGACGACACCTTTCCATAAAGTACTGTCGCCATTTTCTTTTTCATCCTCTATTAATAGTGACGTTCCCCGAACAAGCCATCTGGCATATCATGGAAACCTTTGCCAGCACGATAGTTGGCAAACTTACCAATTAGGAAATTGTAAGCATCCAATTTGGCTTCATAACGGTAACTTGCATCACGTGCACGCTCATCGCCATCTTCTTCCCAGATTTTCTTGCTAGCGGCCAAGGCCGTTTCGTTTACTTTAACTTGGGTAACAACCCAGGCTTCGAAGTCTTTTAGAAATTCTTGTTCGTAGGTCATATTTTCCTCTTCATTTTAAAAACCAGCTTAACGCTGGCTTCATTTTCTACTAATAGTGTGTAGAGCTCATAGCCTTACAGTCTCCTATTATAACAAATAATTAGAAATTTGACTAGGTTCTAAACTCTGCATATAAGGCTTTAATGTCATTTGGACGTGTGCGGCAGCAACCACCTAAAATCTTAACCCCAAACTGAGCATGCCAATCCTTGCTGTGTTCAACTAAGGTCAGAGCATCCTTATCCTTAGGTTTCCAAGTCTGCGTACTACCATCATAAACCTCACCTGAGTTGGGGTAAGTAATGAGAGCTTTTCCAGCATTTTTAAGAACAGTAAGAGCCTGATTATACAGCAGAGGCGAACTACAGTTAATTCCTAGAGCCAAGATTTGGTCTGACTGGGCAACAAGCTGGGCAATCTCATCTAGAGAAGTCCCATCACTGATAGTTCCTGGTTCTTGGACTGTAAAACTGATATAAGCTTCAGCTTCTGGAAATTCTTCAGCCAGAAGTTCAATCAAAGCTTGTGCTTCCAGACGATTCGGAATGGTTTCCAAAGCCAACAAATCGACACCCTGGTCTAGGAGAATTTGAATTCGAGGACGATGAAACTCCTTGAGAGCCTCTATGGTAATCTGACCATAATCACCAGTGTACTCAGAACCATTGGCCAAATAGGCTGCGTAAGGACCGACATCACCAGAGATCAATGGATAAGGACGATTAGCTTTCTCACTGTCATCCAAAGTTGCCCAGACCTTATCGCGTGCATTCTTTGCCAACTGAACTGTCAAGGCAATAATCTGCTCCGCTTCTTTCTCATTAAGTCCAACGTCTATCAAGCCTGGCAAGGTTGCCTGATAAGACGATGTGGTAATCAAATCAGCCCCAGCAGCTACATAGGTTTCGTGGATTTTTTGAATAACTTCTGGCTTTTCAAGCAGGTACTTGGCTGACCAGAGTTTGCCAGAAATATCATAACCCAAGCTCTCCATCTCTGTTCCCAGAGCCCCATGAAGAATGAGGGGAGATTTATTCTCTAAATAGTCTTTAAATATTGCCATACAAGGCCTCCTTACCATTTTTTAAAGCGAAGGTAGTGATAGAGGTAGCAGAAAATCATGAAAGGAATACCAAAGTAGAGTCCCGCACGCTGCGAACTATCCCAAGCAATCCCGAGAACAGAAATGGCCAAGAGAACGATTGTAATATAAGGTAGGATTGGGTTAAACGGCGTCTTGTAGTCCAACTCATCATCAGAATGTTCTAAATTCCACTGTTTACGGAAGTTGATTTGTGCCATAGGAATAGAGAGCCAGACAACAACAACTGCAAATCCAGCGATTGATACCAAAGCTAGGTAAACTGTATCTGCTGCATAGATACTTGAAAAGAGCGATAAAACTGCTCCTGCCATAGAAATCAAAAGAGCTGTCATTGGAACACCATGCTTATTAATTTTCACTAGCTTTTTATTGAGCATCCCCTCATTGGCCAAAGACCACAGCATACGGCTTGACGCATAAAGTCCTGAATTTCCAGCAGAAAGGATAGCTGTCAAGATAACAAAGTTCATGATGTCCGCCACAAATGGAATTCCCATCTTGTCAAAGACATCAACGAAAGGTGCTGAAGAAACTCCTGCTTCTTTCATTGGAAGTAGCGAAGCCAAGACCACAATAGTCAAAACAAAGAAGATCACCAAACGACCAATTGTTGTTTTAATCGCCCGAGGAACTGCCTCTTTAGGGTTGTCCGTTTCACCAGCCGCTATACCGATTAACTCTGTTCCTGAAAAGGCATAGTTAACAGCCAACATAACTGACACAATGGCAATACCGCCATTTGGAAAGAGACCATTAGCCGTCAAGTGCTTGAACATAATGGCCTCATGGTGACCATCAAAACTCACCAATTCAAACATAGCCCCAAGACCTAGTATGATGAAAACTAAAATAGCAATGACTTTTATTGACGAGAAGAAGGACTCTGCTTCCGCAAAAGACCTCACACTCAGAGCATTAATCCCAAAAATCACCAAGGCAAAGAATGCCGCAAAAATCCAAGCCGGAACTGATGGAAACCAACGTTGCATCAACATGGCAGCACCGAGAAATTCTGTTCCCAGGGCTACCGTCCAACAAATCCAATAAAGCCAAGCTACCGTAAAGCCGGTTCCCGGACTGATAAATTTAGTAGCATAGGTGTGAAAGGATCCTGTTACTGGCATGGCAACAGCTAGCTCACCTAATGAAAGCATGACCAAGTAAACAACAATAGCTCCCACAAGATAAGATAGGATAGCTCCAAGGGGTCCAGCTTGTGCAATCGTATAGCCTGAACTCAAGAAAAGACCAGTACCAATGACACCACCCAGCGATAGCATAAAGAGGTGTCGAGAAGTCATCTTCCGTTGGAACTGACCCTCATTTTCATAATTATGGTTTTCCATAGATTCCTCCAATATATGTGATAAAACAAGCTTATCACAATATCATTTCCTTGGATAATAAGTGAAAACTATCAAAGAGATAGTTAAAGACTATCACAAGAAAAAAACTCGGATTGCTCCGAGCTTTTCTTACAATTCTGCCAAAATCGTATCCCATGCCTCATCATAACCGTCACGTGTGACTGATGAAAAGACGATAAAATGGTCATTTTTATCAAAATTGAGTTTTTTCTTAATGATAGATTCGTGCTTATTCCATTTTCCGCGAGGAATCTTGTCAGCCTTAGTCGCCACAACAATAACTGGAATTTCATAATACTTAAGAAATTCATACATTTGGATATCGTCTTGAGTTGGTTCATGTCGGAGGTCAACCAAGCTAACAACCACACGAAGATTGTCTCGAGTCACGAGGTACTCCTCAATCATTTTCCCCCATTTGGCACGTTCTTTTTTAGAAACACGGGCATAACCGTAACCTGGCACATCCACAAAGCGTAGCTTGTCGTCAATATTGTAGAAATTGAGCAACTGGGTTTTTCCTGGTTTCCCAGAAGTACGTGCTAGGTTTTTACGACCAAGAAGTGTATTGATAAAGCTTGATTTACCAACATTCGAGCGTCCTGCTAGGGCAACCTCAGGGAGGTCATCCTGGGGATAGTGACTCTTATTTGCTGCACTGAGCAAAATCTCAGCATTGTGCGTATTTAGGACTTGTTCTTCAGCCATAGGTCCTCCTTACGCTGTTTCCAAAACTGGAGCAGCTGTACCGTCAACGGCTTCTTTAGTAATACGAACCTTAGTCACATCTTCCTGGCTAGGAATTTCAAACATGACATCCATCATGACTTCTTCAATGATAGAGCGAAGCCCACGCGCACCAGTCTTACGTTCAATCGCCTTACTTGCAATAGCTTCAAGAGCATCCTGGTCAAACTCAAGTTCAACCCCATCATAAGACAAGAGGGTTTGATACTGTTTAACCAAGGCATTTCTAGGCTCTGTCAAGATACGAACCAAGTCATCCACCGTTAACTGTTCAAGGGCCGCAAGGACTGGCAAACGTCCGATAAACTCGGGGATAAGACCGAATTTTTGGATATCTTCAGCCACAATTTCTTGCATGTATGATGAGTCATCATCAATAGCCTTATTATTTTGACCAAAACCAATGATTTTCTCACCAAGACGTTGCTTAACGATATCTTCGATACCATCAAAAGCACCACCTACGATAAAAAGAATATTCTTTGTATCAATTTGAATCATCTCTTGGTTAGGGTGTTTACGGCCACCTTGAGGTGGAACGCTAGCTACTGTTCCTTCGATAATCTTCAAGAGGGCTTGTTGAACCCCTTCACCAGAAACGTCACGAGTGATTGATACGTTTTCACCTTTTTTAGCAATCTTATCAATCTCGTCGACATAGATGATGCCACGTTCCGCACGTTCAATATTGAAGTCTGCCGCTTGGATCAGTTTGAGGAGGATATTTTCCACGTCCTCACCCACATAACCTGCCTCAGTCAATGATGTCGCATCCGCAATCGCGAAAGGAACATTCAAGCTACGAGCCAAGGTCTGAGCCAAGAAAGTCTTCCCTGAACCAGTTGGTCCAATCATGAGAATATTTGATTTTTGCAAATCAACATCATTGTCTTCACGACTTTCTGTGAAGTTGATACGTTTATAGTGGTTGTAAACAGCTACCGCCAAGGCACGTTTAGCACGGTCTTGCCCCACGACATAATTGTTCAAAATATCCAAAAGTTCTTTTGGCTTTGGTGTTTCAGCCAAGTCAGCCAAAACTTCTTCTGCCATTTCCTCACGAATGATTTCTTGTGACAAGGCCACACATTCGTTACAGATAAAGACGCCATTGCCGGCAATAATTTTCTTTACTTCTTCTTGGTTTTTGCCACAAAATGAACAATAAACCATTTCTTCATTACGATTTCCAGCCATTTATTCCTCACTCTTTTCTAAAATAGGGTGCCATAGAAGGCGTGAATAGTATTGACAAGGTTGGTAAAAGCATTTAAAAAGAGAAAAACTGCTAACCCATAACGTTTCTTGCGAAAGGCAGGAATGGCAGAGAGCACACAAAGTACCCCCAATAATGCAGTAAATAACCCAAAAACACTACGTTGCATGAACCTAGTCTCCTTCTTTTTCATAGCGACTTATGATAAAGTCGTAGGCATTTTTATCATCCTTGGCCACACGTTCGTGTGATACCTCTTTAAATGCCGTCATATCTAGTTGTGGAAAATACGTGTCTCCCTCTAAATCAGCCTCAATAGTTGTCTTGATGAGTGCATCATAATGTCCATCAAAAGCCTTGTAGACACCAGCACCACCAGCAATATAGAGATCCTTATCTTGCTGTTCAAACCAGGCTAGGGCTTCCTCAACACTCGTAACGGTCGTTACACCCTCACAGTCGAAGTCCTCGTCTCGTGTCAAAATCAAGGTTTCACGTCCTGGCAGGCAACGACGGTTCATGCCATCAAAGGTCACACGCCCCATGAGAATTGCTGAGCCCATGGTCGTTTTCTTGAAATGTGCCAGTTCAGCAGGCAAATGCCAAGGCATGGTGTGATTCTTCCCAATAACATGGTTACGAGCTTCCGCCCAAATAGCAATGAGTTGTTTAGACAAAGTATTTCCTTTTCTTTTTAAGTTTACAATCCATTCTAACAAAAAAAGAGAAAAAGAGCTTGGAAAAAACTTTGCCAGCTCTTTATGGACTTAAATTATCAACGTTTATTAAATTGCTAAGTCAAATTTGAGTTGAGGCTTAACAGGATCATAGTCAACCAATTCAAAATCTTCCGGTTTGATATCAAAGAAATTAGTTCCATCAGGAATATTGAGGACTAAACGTGGTTGGCAATCAGATGGCTGACGTTTGAGAAGTTCTTCAGCTTGCTCAAATTGATTGTCATAGATATGGAGGTTGTTGATGAAATAAAAGAATTTACCAACTTTCCAACCAAAGTGCTTGGCAATCATCATCTGAAGAGCCACATACTGCATGGCATTAATATGATGAGCCACCAACATATCGTTAGAGCGTTGCGTCAAAGTGGCGTCCAAATAAATGTCCTCACCCACACGACGAACATCAAACATGGTTTGGAAAGCACAAGGCTGAAGTCCTGCTGTCTCCTCGAAGGCCTCGTAATCCCAAAGGGAGATGACATTGCGACGATTCCATGGATTAGCCTCCAACTGAGCCAGCAAACGGTTAATGATATCGTGCTTCTTAACGACCGCCCCATAACGCTGACCAATTGAACGCTTGTCCCCATTATTGGCAGGCACGCCTTCAACTTCCCAATCATTCCAATAATGCACATTATACTTGTCTTCAAGGACATCTAGGCTGTTTGTCTGGTCTTGATAAATCCAAAACACTTCTTTGATAGCAGATTTGATAGCGATAGGACGAAGAGTGGTAATTGGAAACTCTCCCTTGCTCAAGTCATATTCTGCAAAAGCTCCAGTGATGTATTTGGAATTGGCTGTCGTACCATCCTTATATTTAGGACGTGCTTGCTCTGACCAAACGCCTTCTTCCATGATTTTAGTGATATTTTCTTTAAAAATAGTGTCTGCTTTTGTCATGATTTTCCTCTTTATTCAATGTCACATTTAACGCTCGCAACATATATAGAAACAACTTTACTTCTCTAACATAGCTAGAAAACTACTAGAGTGCCACTTCAATTTTACCTTATTCTGGTGTAAATGAGAAATATAAGCTATGGAATAGCAAAAGTAAGTCGTGTAAAATCCCCCAGTTCCTATCAAAAAATAAGATATAACTAACTATCAAAGTTTTTTCAAGGCGAAAGCGCTCTTTTATGGTAAAATCACTATAGATTAGTATCATCTGGATACTCTACAATGAAGAAAAAAGGAAACATCATATGTCTATTGGAATTGATAAGATTGGTTTTGCGACCAGTCAATATGTTCTAAAAATGGCTGATCTCGCTCTTGCCCGTGGGGCGGAGCCTGAAAAATTCAGCAAGGGGCTGATGCTTGATGCAACCAGTATTACGCCGATTACAGAAGATATCGTGACGCTTGCCTCTGATGCGGCGGCTGATATTTTAAATGACGACGACAAAAAAGCTATCGATATGGTCATCGTGGCTACTGAGTCTTCCATTGACCAGTCCAAGGCTGCTGCTGTCTATGTTCACAGTCTTTTAGGTATTCAGCCTTTTGCCCGTTCTTTTGAAATGAAGGAAGCTTGTTACGCTGCAACAGCTGGACTTAACTACGCTAAATTGCACGTGGCAGCCCACCCAGATAGCAAAGTTCTGATTATCGCTAGTGATATTGCCCGCTATGGTGTCGGATCTTCTGGGGAGTCAACTCAAGGAGCTGGTGCTGTAGCTATGCTAGTCAGTCAGAATCCACGTATTTTGGAACTTGCTGATGATAATGTGGCACAAACTCGTGATGTCATGGACTTCTGGCGTCCAAACTATAGTTCAACGCCTTATGTTCAAGGCATCTATTCAACCAAACAGTACCTTGACAGTTTGAAGACAACTTGGGCAGCTTATCAAGAACGCCATCAGGCTGACTTTGCTGATTTTGCCGCTTTTTGTCTCCACCTTCCTTATCCTAAGCTAGCTCTTAAGGGACTTAACAAGATTATTCCAAAAGATTTGAATCCAGAGAATAAAGAGCGTCTGACAAATAACTTTGATGCTTCAATTACCTATAGTCGTCAAATTGGAAACATCTATACAGGGTCACTCTATCTTGGACTTCTTTCTTTGCTTGAACAGTCGCAAGACCTTAAAGCCGGAGATAAGATTGGCTTCTTCTCTTACGGTTCTGGAGCTGTCTCTGAAATTTTCTCAGGACGTCTGGTTGAAGGTTACAAAGACCTGCTTCGTTCGGATCGTCTAGATATCTTTGCCAAACGTCAACACTTGAGCGTTTCTGATTATGAAAAACTTTTCTATGAAGAGGCTCAGTTGGATGACACTGGTTCTACTCAATTCGCTGATTACCAAACCGGAGCTTTCCGTTTAGCCGAAATCTCTGAACACCAACATATCTACAAAGGAAATTAATATGACTAAACTCTCTTGGACTGGTTTTTCCAAGAAGACACCGCAAGAACGTAAGGAGCATTTGAAAAAGAATGCTCTTTTGTCTCAGGAAAATCAAGATCTTCTGGATAAGGACCAACAACTTGCCCTTGAAACAGCCAATCAAATGGCTGAAAATGTTATTGGTCGATTCACACTACCCTTTGCCATTTGCCCAGATGTATTGGTAGATGGTGTGACCTATCAGGTTCCCATGGTTACCGAGGAACCCTCAGTTGTGGCTGCTGCTTCCTATGCTAGCAAGCTCATTAAGCGCTCTGGCGGTTTCACAACTACGATTCATGACCGTCAGATGATTGGCCAAGTCGCCCTCTTTGATGTCCCTGATAAGGTTTCTGCTTCAAGCAAAATTCAAGCAGCCAGTCAGGAACTTATTGAGATTGCCAAAGAGGCTCACCCTTCTATTGTTAAGCGTGGGGGTGGCCCTCGCAAGCTCTGGACTGAGACTAAAGGAAACTTCCTCATTGTCTATCTAGCCGTTGATACCCAAGAAGCCATGGGAGCCAATATGGTCAACACCATGATGGAAGCCCTGGTGCCAGAATTAGAAAACCTGTCAGAAGGTCAAAGCCTTATGGCTATTCTCTCAAATCTAGCCACTGAGAGTCTTGTGACAGCGACTTGTCGTCTTAGCACACGCTTCCTCAGTCGAAATAAGGAAGAGGCACATGACCTAGCCAAGAAAATGGAGATGGCCAGCCAACTGGCTCAGGTAGACCCCTACCGAGCAGCTACCCATAACAAGGGAATTTTCAATGGTATCGATGCCCTAGTTATCGCAACCGGAAATGATTGGCGAGCAGTTGAGGCCGGTAGTCATGCCTTTGCTAGCAAGGATGGTAGCTACCGTGGTCTGTCCACATGGACTTATGATCAGGAAGCTAAGGAACTTGTTGGAGAATTAACCCTCCCCATGCCAATCGCAACCCGTGGCGGTTCTATCGGACTTAACCCCAGTGCTTCTATCGCCCATGACTTGCTTAATCATCCAGATGCCAAAACTCTAGCCAGTATCATCGTCTCTCTTGGTTTGGCACAAAATCTGGCTGCTCTCAAAGCTCTGACTTCAACAGGAATTCAAGCAGGACATATGAGACTCCAAGCCAAATCTCTGGCCTTGTTAGCCGGAGCTAGTCCTGAAGAAATGCCTCAAGTTTTGGCTGAACTTCTCAAGGCCAAACATATGAACCAAGAAACTGCACAAGCAATTTTGGAGAAACTCAGAACCCCATAAGAAGTGATTCAAAAGCATAAAAAATCACTCTGCCTTATCACATAAAAAATAAAGATGTTGGAAATTTTATCTCAACATCTTTTTCATATCTTCCAAGTTCTGACTTGACTTGAATTTCTATAATGTTATAATCTAGTTATGAAAACTAGATAAAGAGGTTTTTATAATTTGACAACACAACAATACCCTCTCTGGGAAGAATTACCAGAGATCGAACTCTATTTGGATCAGGTTTTGCTCTATGTCAATCAGGTCACCCAAAGCACTTTGGGACCAAACGACAAGGGGCTAACCGCCTCTATGGTCAATAATTATGTCAAACATGGCCATGTCGCAAAACCCATCAAGAAAAAATATAATGCCGCTCAGGTAGCTAGACTTATTGTCATCACTAGTCTAAAGACCGTCTTTGAGATTTCTGAGATTGCTAAAACCTTGGAAATCCTACGAACAGATGCTGAAAGTCAAAAGAGCTACTACAATGACTTTGTAGCCTGTATGAATGGTCAGTTTCCCCAAGAAGCTCCACAAGTCATACTCTCAGCCTGTCAGACGCTACAATGCTACCGAGCTACTCATCAACTTTTGAACGACCTTGAAGGAGGAAATAATGTCTAATACTGCTACTTTTAATACTTCTCCCAACCTCAAACTCAGTAAAAAACTTAGCTTTGGTGAGGAAGTGGCAAACAGTGTGACTCACGCCGTCGGAGCTGTGGCCATGTTGGTCTTACTGCCAATTACTGCTGTTCATGCCAACAACGGCTACGGCATGACTGCTGCTGTCGGAATGTCTGTTTTCGTTATCAGCCTATTCCTCATGTTTTTGAGCTCAGCCATCTACCATGCTATGGATTACAACTCACCCCACAAGATGGTTCTAAGAATTATTGACCACAGCATGATTTATATCGCCATTGCTGGAAGCTACACCCCTGTTGCCCTCTCATTGGTTGGCGGTTGGCTAGGCTATAGCATCATCATCCTTCAATGGGGAACAACAATTTTTGGTATTCTCTATAAAATCTTTGCTAAAAAAATCAATGAAAAATTCTCCCTCTTCCTCTATCTAATGATGGGATGGTTGGTTATCTTTATCATTCCAGCTATCGTCACTAAGACAGGCCCAGCCTTTTGGGGACTCATGCTTGCTGGAGGATTGTCATACACGGTTGGAGCAGCTTTCTATGCTAAGAAAAAACCATACTTCCACATGATTTGGCACCTCTTCATCATGCTGGCTTCAGCGCTTCAATATCTGGGTATCGTCTACTTCATGCTTCCTTAAGCTAATACCAGACCGCAAGTTGTTATGGTATAATAAGGCATACGGAGGTAAATCATATGAAAAAAGAACTCAGACGAGATCCAAACAACAAAATCATTGCTGGTGTTTGTTCTGGTATTGCTAAATATCTTGATATCGACCCTGTCATTATTCGCCTCATTTGGGCTGCAGCGATTTTCTTATTCGGAACAGGCTTTCTTTTCTACATCATTTGCTGGATTATTATCCCAGAAGAAAGCAAGTGGTAAGTTATCATTGAATATACAAAAAAGTGATACAGACCTAAATTTCTTACCATTTAGGTCTGTATCACTTTCTTTTTTTATTTTCTCAAGCGGAAAATCAAATAGCTGACATTAACAAGGAGTAAAACACTCCAAAGAATGAGAAAGGGAATATTTCCTCGGACAGCATTGTGCCAAATACCTAGGGCGTATAAAGCCATAAAGACTAGTGAGCCTAGAACCGCTGTTCCTTTATTGTTTTGTGGTTGTTTAGACATATGAACCTCCTTTGTTTGCTTTTTCTGAACCGGTTTAAAGCCATAAACCAGAGCGAGAAAAAGTCTGGCTTGGTGTTTAACATCATTTGCCAAAGACCTATGGGACTGGGCATAGATGCCTTTTGGATTGTAGAAAGATTTATCAAACTGTTCAGACGCTTGCTGTCCCCAACGTTTTTTCAATTTGTTGGGTGAACGAAAGCCCCTAGTCATTCGATTACGAAAATCAGGGTCATGTGGTTGGACCGGCTCCACATCCAATTGCCAGTGGCGCTTGAAATTACCATAGTTAAAACTGGCACCATTAACAACCCCACTCTCAGTCACCTGCTCCACATCGACCTCATTGAGAAAATTCCCCTGACTATCCAGAATAAACTCAATCCGATTATAGAGAAGAATTTTCAAATTAACACTTGGAATCCCATCAGGATAAACCGCCTTGCCATCACAGATAGAAATCTTTTGGTGCAAACGTCCCTGATCAAACATGGTGAAAGGCTTCCATCTCAGATAGACAGCCAAAGCTTCTTTATCTGTCATCCCTGGCTTTTTATAATGCGTCCTCACATACTGGGCCTGTTGACTAGAAATCAGGTAACGTAGCTGATGGATTTGTCTCTCAATAGAGGCATTCTTAGACAAACTATCACCAGGAAAAGCCAGGTCTACCAATTTAACGACATCCTTCCAAAAGGAATCATGCGGTGCCAAGTCAGGATCAAAATAAGATAAAAGGTGTTGGGTTTCTTCAAGCTCTCCCGATAAATCCTCTGGCATCCCTATATAAGCTAACAATAGCTTTAGCACCTGCAATGGCTGGTAGTCCCTTTGCCAGTCCTCCCATAAGTTTCGAAAGGCTTTTGAACCAATGAGCATCACATCTCTCCTCAATAACATACGTAAATTTAATCAATCGTCTCTTTGATGAACCCCTCTATCTTTGCTACTACCTCTTTGGTCTGATAGTGATAAAGATAATGCGGAGAATCATAAAAAGTCACTTCGATATTTTTCTGGTCCTTTGCAAAGCTAGTCGCATAATGCCGCCAGTCCTTCTGGCTAAAACCAGTACCCCCACCATTCGAGACCATCAGTAAGATTGGAATTTGTGAATCAATGCTAGAAGTAACCTTTTTCGCATTTTCCTTAACAGACAGGCTCTCATTTAACATAGCCTTTGACAAAATTTGACGATAGGCTATCCGTTGATAGAGGCGGTGGTCACTACTACTGAGATTGGCATTAGGCACATATAAGCGACTCGGTAAATACCTTAATAAGCCTAATTGACTTCCCCAACGAGCCATACGTAAAATCTGGGGATGTATTGTTAAATGAGAGTAACTTTCTGGTAGGGCCCAATCTAAACCAATGATAGCTTTCACTTCACTAGGATATTTTTCCTGCCACAGAAGTGTCTCTAAGGAGGCCATCGAATGAGAAAGGATAATATAAGGACCTGAGACATGAGCCCTGGCTAGGGCTTGACGTGTCTCTGAAAGAACCTCAGAAACATCTCGGGACTTGGATGTGTCCTCACTGTAACCATAGCCAGCCCTTTCAACAACGACTATCTTATACTGCTTCGAAAACCCATCATACAAGTCTTTAAAATCTAGAATGGGAGAGGCTGTTCCAGCACCAGAAAGAAAAACTAGAGTTTGTGGCCCCTCCCCCTTTACAAAGACACTCATGTCATGACCATTCACAGACACCATTTGCCCCACAGGATTGAGAGAAGCCTTCTCTCTTTGCAAGGCCAATCTATGATAGGTAAAGCTCGCCAGTAACAAGAGCAGGACTGCTCCCAGCAGAAATAAGAGTCTTTTCATAAAAACGTGCATGGTTTATCCTACTAAAAAGTCAGCTAGCTTAGCTAACCGACTTTCTGATTTATTCGGCATCTGGGCGTGATTTGCGAGCAATATCAGCAAGGATATTTTCTACAAATTCTGACACAGCTTCAGTGTGTGTTTGTTTTTGTCCATAGCGACGAACGTTAACAGTTCCGTCTTCCATTTCCTTATCACCAACAATCAATTGGTAAGGGATTTTTTGTGTTTGAGACGCACGAATCTTGTATTGCATTTTCTCGTTACGTTCATCCACTTCAACACGGATACCACGGTCACGAAGTTGTTTAGCAACTTCCCAAGCGTAATCTGTGTGGGCTTCATTTGAAACTGGGATAACAGTCACTTGTTGAGGTGCCAACCAAGTTGGGAAGGCTCCTTTATAGTTTTCAATAAGGATAGCTGTAAAGCGTTCCATTGTTGAGATAACACCACGGTGAATCATAACTGGACGGTGTTCTTCCCCATCAGCTCCGATGTATTTAAGGTCAAAGCGTTCTGGAAGCAAGAAGTCCAATTGGATAGTAGAAAGTGTTTCTTCATTACCAAGGGCAGTCTTCACTTGGATATCAAGTTTTGGACCGTAGAAGGCAGCTTCACCTTCTGCTTCAAAGTAGTCGAGTTCCATGTCATCCATGGCTGATTTCAACATGCTTTGAGCATTTTCCCACATTTCATCATTGTCAAAGTATTTGTGAGTATCTTTAGGGTCGCGGTATGACAAACGGAAACGATAGTCAGTCAAGTTGAAATCTTCGTAAACGTCGATAATCAATTGAAGCGTACGTTGGAACTCATCTTTGATTTGTTCAGGTGTTACGAAAGTATGACCGTCATTAAGTGACATTTCACGCACACGTTGAAGTCCTGTAAGGGCACCAGATTTTTCATAACGGTGCATCATACCAATTTCAGCGATACGGATAGGCAATTCGCGGTAAGAATGCACATGGTGTTTGTAAACTTCGATGTGGTGAGGACAGTTCATTGGACGAAGGACAAACTCTTCTCCATCCCCCATATCCATTGGTGGGAACATGTCTTCACGGTAGTGATCCCAGTGACCTGAAGTTTTATAAAGTTCTACAGAAGCAATTGGTGGAGTGTATACGTGTTGGTAGCCTGCTGCTACTTCCTTATCAACAATGTAGCGTTCCAAGACACGACGGATTGTCGCACCGTTTGGCAACCAGAATGGAAGACCTTGACCAACCTCTTGAGAAATCATGAACAAATCAAGTTCTTTACCAAGTTTACGGTGGTCACGTTCTTTAGCTTCTTCAAGGCGTTTAAGGTAAGCCTTGAGATCTTTTTTATCGAACCAAGCTGTACCGTAGATACGTTGCATCATAGCATTATCGCTATTTCCACGCCAGTAAGCACCTGCAACATTCAAAAGGTGGAAGACTTGGATACGACCAGTTGATGGTACGTGTGGGCCACGGCAAAGGTCAACGTACTCACCTTGACGGTAGATAGTCAAACCACCTTCGTCTTCTGAGTGCTCTTCAATCAATTCCAATTTATATGGGTCATTTTTGAAGATTTCACGCGCTTCGTCTTTAGTCACTTCTTCACGGATTGATGGGAAGTTTTCCTTAACGATTTTCTTCATTTCTTCTTCGATACGAGAAAGGTCTTCGTTAGAAATTTGACCAGCTTCATTGTCAGTATCGTAGTAGAAACCATCTTCGATAGCTGGACCAACACCCAAATGAATATCTGGGAAAAGGCGACGAGCTGCTTGGGCAAACAAGTGAGCCGCTGAGTGACGCAAGATTGGAAGAGCGTCTTCGTGATCAGGTGTCACGATTTCGATGCTTCCATCTTCAGTGATTGCACGAGTTGTGTCAATCAATTTACCGTTAAATTTACCAGCAAGAGCTTTCTTAGCCAAAGAGTTGCTGATAGATTGTGCAATTTCAAAAGTTGTAACGCCAGATTCGAATTCACGAACAGCGCCATCTGGGAAAGTAATGTTAATCATCGTATTCTCCTTTATTATTGTTAGCATGAATATTATCGAGGTGCTCTTGAAATCAGGAACAGAAACGTTTTACTATCTTAAATATAAAAAAGCGACATCCTCAAAAGGACGTCGCAACGTGGTTCCACCTTAGTTCATGTACGACAAAAAACGAGTCTGTCCTACACCTCTGATTGGCTCTAACGTAGCCACCGTTTTATGTTTGCATAAAAAGTTAATCGAGTAGTCCCAATCATGTCCTCTGCGTGATTTCCAGCACCACACGCTCTCTGAAAGATTTCCCATGACTGATATGTCTCTATGCGTTATTATAGCATGAAACTGTAATTTTTCAAGCTAATTATCTCTTTTATTAATCCATTCTAAGATTTTATCTGACTAGGAAAATCTAGTAGCTTTCCTAATCCAAAAGTTTCGTGATATTTCTGATTTTCTTGACCTGTTTGGCTGATCCTTTGAGGATACGAACAGAGCCATTAACAGGCAAGGTAATAGCCTTAGTTGGCAAATAAGTTACCATACGCGTCAAGCGTTTCATGGTACTATCTTCACCATTCAAATCATTGTGGAAATCCTTAGAAATCGTAAGGTCCAGGTAATACTCATAGACACGTTTTCCGAAGTTTTCCGCAGAAATTTCATAAAGCTTATCGGCCCACTTAGTCTCGTCTTTTTCTGGCGTTGCAATGGCTGCTTCCAAAATGGCCCCGGCTAAATCATTATCATGATAATAAAGCGTTCCAAACATCTGGTCTGTAATCACATTATCCAAATAAGGATTTCCATGAGCAATAATCGGAGTACCGCTAGCCAAGGCTTCCAGATAGGTCAATCCTTGAGTTTCACTGGTTGATGCCGAAATAAAGAAATCAGCAGCCTTATAATAAAGTGCTGTCTCACTAGGCGCAATCATACCTGCAAAAACCACCTTGTCCTGAATACCAAGTTTTTTGGCCTGAGACTTAAGATCTGGTAGGTAAGGACCGTCACCAGCCACAACCAAACGCACCTTGTCGTCTTCCTCCAAAACAGAAGGGAGAGCAGCCAGCACAGCCTGGATGTTTTTCTCATAGGACACACGAGAGAGGCTCAACAACATGGTCTCATCAGAGGCGATACCAAGCTTAGTTCTCAAGTCCGCTACATCATCTTCAGTAATCTCTGGACGTTGGAATTTTTCAAGTTCAATCCCAGTTGGAATGACACGTTTTTCGGCTGCAACCTTGTACTTGAGCAAAAGGTCATAAACAATCTCACTCGGACAGATGACTCCATCCAAATCGCTCATAAAGCCACGAACAATGTACTTAACCATACTTGGACGGATAACCATACCTTTGGCAATATAGCGGACATAGTCTTCATATTGAGTATGGTAGGTATGCACAACAGGAATCCTAAGTTCGCGTGCAATGGCAATCCCTAGCAGACCTAATGAAAACTCTGTCTGCGTATGAATAATATCAAGCTTATATTGTTTGGCAATCTCTAGTGCCTTGGAAAAGCCACGATAAGCTACACGGCGATCCTTAAAAGCAAAGAAAGGCACACTCGGAATACGGACAATCTGCCAGTCTTCATAGCGGTCAACATCTCTATCAGTGGTGGTAAAGATAAAGACTGTATGTCCCATTTTTTCCAACTGCGTCTTCAGCGTGCGAATACTAGTCGCAACACCTGATACCTGTGGAAAATAGGTATCTGTAAACAATCCGATACGCATTTAAATCTCCAATACTTCTTTGTAGGCTTCAACAAGCTTTTGGGCGACATCATCAATCGAGCGACTTTCTGCAACCTTATAGCCTTCTTCACGTTTGTCCACTTTACCATCGATAATATCTTGCAAGGCTACTACAAATTCGTCCACGTTGTGCCCAAATGAGGCCGATTTGTCATCAACCCAGCCTTCATAAACAGGAATATCACGCAAGACCACATGCTGGTGACTGGCAAAGGCCTCTAGCACCACAATCCCTTCAGTTTCCTCGTATGATGGGAAAAAGAAGGCGTTAGCACCACTCATAGCCCCTTGGAAGACGGCTCCCTTGAAATAACCTGGGAAGCTGACATTATCAGGATGCTTACCATTGACAATGTCTCGAATCTTCTTAGGGATCAACCATTTACTGATACTACCTAACCAAATGAAACGAACATGAGGCATCTTTTCGGCAACCTTGACGAAATCTTCAATTCCCTTGCGTTGGAAATAAAGCCCCGCACAAATAACCACTGGCTGTCCTTCCCCGATACCAAAATAGTCTCGGAAAACTTCTTCCTTACGTGGATCCTTACCGTATTTTTTCAGATCAATCCCATTTGAAACAGCAATGATTGGTGTGGTAACTCCGTAAGACTGAATCAATTTTTTGGAATACTCAGATGGCGTAATCACGTAATCGGCCTTTTGGTACATGTGGGCCAAATATTTCCCAAAAAGTGGGGCCAAGAGGTTAGAACCGATGAATGAATTTTCAAAGTCCTCACGTGTCGAATGACCATGCATGATGACCTTCTTGCCACGGCGTTTTGCAGCATGCAACAACATCAAGCTGCGTGGCCCATAAGTATTAATATGAACGACATCATAATCACCCAAGATGTCCGTTGTATAGGGAATCCCCGCCAAGTCCAAGGCATGCATCTGATGGTGGAGAGCCCGTCCGATTCCTGATTTTTCAAGAACCGATTTTCCTTCAAGATAAAGTAGAACTTTCATACTCTTCATTATAGCTTAATTTAGTAGAAATTTCATCTTGCAGTTGGCTTTATCTTGATTTCTCATTTAATGAGATAGGCGGCCAAATACTAAAAAAGATCGAGAATACTCGATCTTTTAGGCCATCATCTTAAACATCTTTACGGCGACGATGGCTATATGCTACACCCATGACTGCTGCCACTTCTGCTGCCACACCGAGGGCAAGCAAGGCAGTATCGTTAGCTTGACCAGTCTCTGGAAGTTGAGGTCCTGATTTCTCAGAGGATTGAACTGGCTTAGCTGGTTTTGGAGTCACCGGTGGAGTAGGCGGAGTTGGTGGTGTTGGCGGAACCACTGGTGGTTTAGGTGGGACACTTGGTGGTGTCGGTGGTGTTGGTGGTGTAGGAGGTTTTGGAGGAATGTAACTATTGTTAAATTCTGTATCCAAAGGAAGGAGAACGGCTGCTACAAGCAGATTTTCCTTTTCACCTACAGTCTTAGTAACGGTCACCTGGAACTTAGCCACCATGTTATCATAAACCACGTCAGCTTCATTGCCCTTGACTTCTTCAACAGTGTAGTAGTAAACACCTGGTTTGTCGTAGACAATATTTCCAAAGCTAATGTTTCCTTGTGCATTATTAGTCACTGTTTGGATAACATTACCCTTGTCGTCCTTGAGGACGAAACTGAACTCACCATCTTTGAGGTTGCGACCTGTAAGAACCTTGGTCAATTCGAATTTAGCCTTGGCTGGTTGCACGTCTTTAACATAGTTATTGAAAACAGTGTCTTTTGGATTAGCGACTGTTGATACCAAAGCATCACCATCTCGTGTCACTGTAATCCAGACAGTTGCTTTCATACCATCATAGATGATATCTTCGTTAGTTCCCTTAACTTCTTCAACAGTGTAAGTGTAGGTTCCTGCCTTATCAAAGTGAAGTTCACTAAACGCAACACGACCATCAGCCGTATTACCAACAGTTTCAAGGACTTTTCCAAAACGGTCTTTGAGAACAAATTGGAATTGATCTGCTTTTAGATCTTGTTTAACGCCTGCCTTGGTCAATTCCTTAACAAATGCAATTTTGGCCTTGGCTGGTGTTACCAATTTATTGTTAAAGATAATGTCTTCTGGATAGGCAACCTTGGCAACCAATTTGACTTGATTGTCCACAGTTTCACGAACAACCTGAATGGTGATATTGGCTTCTAGTTTGTCATAGACCACATCTTCGTCATTACCTGGAACCTCTGTCACACGATAATGATAGATACCTGGCTTACTGAGTGAGAGATCTGAAAAGACGATTTTACCCTTGGCATCATTAGTGGTTTCCCCTAAGTCAACAGGATTGGCACTATCAGTCACATCAACTAATTTAAATGTAAATTCTTTGTCCTTGAGGTCTCTACCCACCAAGTCCTTCTCAAGCTCAAGATTGAAATACGTTTGTTGTTCACCACCTGCATTTCCACGACCTCCAACTAAACGTACTTCATAATCATAATTTTTTGTCTCAGCATTCGTGTATAGATTAACTTTATTCGTAGTATTATTCTGATTAGATGTTAGCTTTCCTAATCGTGTTTGATACCAAATATAAACCATACGGTCTAGCTGATTAAGATTAAGTTCGAATTTAGTATCGTCGTGAGAAAAACTCTTGATTAACTCCATAGCAGATCCCTTGTCAATCCAAGGATCTGCTGAATCAATATAGCGAAGCTGTAGAGATCCATCCACAAATTTTTGGTTATCAGACCAGGTATCAATCAATTGAAGGTTATTTAAAACACGCCTAGCATAATTAACACGCATCCCCCAATTAATCAAAGTAGGATCATTCTTATCTTGACTACCCCACTTAGAAATAATTTCATCTTCTGGGATAGGATTAACTTTCCCAACTGTAACATCTATAACATGGCCATCAAAATCAAGGTGTAAATGTTCCCCACCTTCAAGAGCCTCTGAAAAGAGAGTATCTAACTCTAAATTCATAAATTTCCCGATAGGATAATCTTCAAAATAACGATTAAATGTGGTTTCAATTTTGTTTGTCTTGGGATCAACCTGAGCAATCCCTACAACTTCGTTATTAGGATTGTAAACATTAACACTATAACCCGTCCTAAACTGTAATGCACTTGGTATAGTAAGAATGACCTTATCACCTGAATTAATAGCTATATCATCAGGAAAAGGAATATTGTGATAAACAACCTTGTTAGTCGCGTACTTATTATTACCATTTGGAAATTCCATTTCCACATCAGGATTTTGAATATGGATTTCAGTTCCTATCTTTGTCACCTTGACATCCGCTGAGACGGGATTGCTCGAGTTGGTAATCTTAAGTCCAAAATTATCAAAAGACGTTGTGCTACTATTCTTTGCTTCTGCAAGAGCACTAGCTTCACGTGTCTCATTAACGGCTACAGGTGTCTCACTGAGCCCCTCACTAGTCTTATCTTGTGATGTACTCGTTTGTTCAGAGCTTGCAACCATTTGCTCTTGAACCGCAGCTTCACTAGTAACAGCAGTCACTGAAATAGCACTGATACTTTCTGCATGAACGGTAGGTTCAACTGTCGCTTCATGACTTGAGACACTAGTGCTTGTCCTTTGGCCCCCACCATCAGACTCGCTAGCTTCCTCAAGTACACTCGTCGCTGGTTGCCCTTTAGGCTCCTCAGCTTGCTCTGCTTTGGCGGTACTCACACCAAAAACTGCAAACGAAAGTAAGACCGATGCAACGCCCACCGTAAACTTACGAATGGAGAAACGTTGCCTCGAATCACCGAATCGGTTATTCATGATTCTATCCTCCCATTATTACAAATCTTAACATTTTTGTAACCCTTTTCATTTTGGATTATACACTATTTTCAGAATTTTACAAGAAAATTATTTACCTATTTGGATGTTTTGTAAAACTTTCTAAGATATCAATAGATAGTGAATTTTGTAAACCCTTATATTATAAGCTTTCTTTCGGGACCTCTCTTTTAATATTGTTTTTATTTCTCATTTTATCGCCATAATTTTAATTCAATTTCCGTCTGAAAAATGCTAAAATTCAGATTTTCTCTTAGAAAAATGAGAAGATTATCTTATCTAAAAGCAGAAAAAAACTGCCATTCTTAAATGAATAGCAGTCGTCTTTAAATTAATTAAGAAAATGAGCATAAACGCTCATTTAAAGTATTTTAGTCAAGCTCTTTGAGAAACTCTACTAGAATAGCAGCTGATTGTTTCCCAGCCTGAATAATGAATTCATCAAAGGTAATGTTAGCATCATGAGCCGCTGTATCACTCATGGCACGTACAACGATGAAAGGCTTTTTGACACTGTGTGCGGCTTGAGCAATAGCTGCTCCCTCCATCTCTACGGCCAAGACTTCTGGAAAATGCCCTTTAATTGCATCAATCTTGTCTTGACCTGCAATGAAGCTATCACCAGTAGCGATAAGCCCAATCTTAGAATCAATGGAAGCCTGAGCCAAGACCTTTTCGAAAGTCTCTACGAAGGTAGAGTCACTTTCAAAGTATAGTGGTTGCATAGACATTTGCCCATAATCATAGCCAAAGGCTGTCAAATCAACATCGTGATAGGCCAATTTTGAAGCTACAACCACATCTCCAATTTTAAGTCCAGGTGCTACTGCTCCTGCAGAACCAGTGTTAATGAGGGCATCAACACCAAAATGGTCTGCCAAGACAGCCACAGACATGGCTGACATAACCTTACCAACACCTGATTGCACCAAAACGACGTCGTGTTTGCCTAAGCGTCCTGTGTAGTAGGTATTGCCAAGAACAGTTTCTTCAACCTTATTTTCCAATTGCTCCACTAGAAGCACTAACTCCTGCTCCATGGCAGCGATAATTCCGATTTTCATATAGTTCCTTTTCAGCTTGTAATCTTTCCTGAATCAGTAGGTAGAGCTGTCTGACTCATAGACTTTTTAGAAATAAAAGACAGCAATGAAGAGAAGAATCAAGAGGACCACTACCCAAAAGAGGATGCGATTAAGCTTGTGTTGAAATTGATTGCGTTTGGCATTCTCAATTCGACGGCTCTTGTAGGCAGAAGGCTGGTAATCAGCCTCATAATCCTCATCGTAGAACTCTTGATCATAGTCCTCATAATAAGGATGTTCCTCTAAATCGATTTCCCCACGCTTGGCCTGCTCAATGATATCGTCGGTCAAAAGTGGTTTTCCCATAGCTTATTTTCCTCCGAAATGAAGTGCATAGTATTGGAGTGCAATGATGGTTTTGGCATCCTGGATAGCCCCTGAAGCTACAAGTTCCATACACTCCTCATAGGTCAATTCATAGAGTTCAAGGAACTCATCATCATCAAGTGGACGTGGATTTTCCACAGGTTTAAGGTTAGTCGCTACATAGAGCTTGATTCTCTCATTACAAAAGCCAATGGCTGTGTAAAATTCATAAATCAATTCGAGATCACCCTTATATTGAGTCTCCTCTTCAAGTTCACGCGCTGCTGCAGCCATTTCATCGCCAGCTTCACCGACTTCCAACTTACCCGCAGGAATCTCGTAAGAAACCGCCTCAATAGCCTTACGGTATTGTTTGACGATAATGATTTTTCCCTCTGGGGTAATCGCTAAAACGGCTACTGCTCCCTTGTGGAAGATGAGCTCACGACCAGCTGTCTTACCGTCTGGTAAGAGGACTTCGTCTACTGCAACTTCAAAAATATGTCCCTTAAATTTTGACTCACGTTTGAGTGTTTTTTCTTCAAAATCCATGAATTGACTCCTTTTACTTCTGACCTCATTCTAAGCTACCCCTACTCTACAAGAGAATCTAGCTCAGATAGCCTTAAGCTTACTTTTGTTGGCTTGGGTGGTGAGGTTTCTTAATGGCATAGCCTTCTTTATTGACCTGACGGCCACGTCCAATGGCTACGCTGTCAGCTGGCACATCATCTGTGATGGTTGAACCAGCCGCTGTGAGGGCGTTAGCCCCAATTTCAAGCGGTGCAATCAAGGTTGAATTGCTTCCGATAAAGACATTGTTGGCAATTTGTGTCTTGAACTTGTGTTGTCCATCATAGTTTACAGTAATTGTTCCGGCACCAAAGTTAACGTCAGAACCAACTTCCGCATTACCAATGTAGGTCAAGTGACCAGCCTTGGTATTTTCACCGATAGTAGACCCCTTAACCTCAACGAAATTACCGATATGAACCTCTTTTTTGAGGGTTGAATCTGGACGAACATGGGCAAATGGACCAACGGTAACACCTTCTTCAACCACTGAGTGCTCAATCATAGAGTTAGTGATAACAGTTTTGGCACCGATAGTTGAATCAACAATATAAGTACCATTAGTAAGCACTGACTCTGCACCAATCTTAGTTTGTCCTTTAAGTGTCACATTAGCTTCAATGACAACATCTGGCTCAATTTCCACATCCACGTCGATATAAGTAGCGTTTGGATTTTGGAAAGTAACACCATTGACCATGTGAGCTTTGTTGATACGACGACGCATAACATCTTCTGCTGTAGCTAGGGCAACACGGTCATTAACTCCAAGACTTTCTTCAAAGTCACGAAGAGTAAAGGCACCTACTTTTTCACCATTCTCACGGAAAATAGAAATAACATCAGTCAAATAGTATTCCCCTTGAGCGTTGTTAGTGTTGATGTTTTTTAGTGCTTCAAAGAGGCGTTTATTGTCAAAAACGTAAGTCCCTGTATTGATTTCTTTGACTTGTTGTTCGAATTCGTTGGCATCTTTTTGCTCAACAATCTTAGTCACTTCACCATTTTCGTTACGGATGATACGACCATAACCAAATGGATTGTCCGCAGTTGCAGTCAAGATAGTGGCAACATTTTTGTGATTAACGTGGAAATCAATAAGGTTTTTAAGACTTTCACCAGTAATCAAAGGCGTGTCACCAGCAATAACAAGCGTTTGACCTTCAAGTCCAGCCAACTCATCTTCAGCCATCATTACTGCGTGACCAGTCCCCAACTGCTCAGTTTGCATAGTGAAGGCAGATTGACCATCCAAAACCTCACGAACAAGTTCAGCCTTGTGACCAATAACAGTAACGTTTTTAGCTGGATCAATGGCTGAAACTGCACGGAAGACATGCTCAAGCATAGTGATGCCTGAAACCTTGTGCAAAACTTTTGGAAGATCTGATTTCATGCGAGTTCCTTTACCCGCAGCAAGGATAATAGCGTAATTACTCATTTTCTTTTTCCTTCTTAAGATTTTTTTGTGATGGTTTCCTTCGTGGCGGTCCTAGCCTTGAGCCCCAAATCTCAGAGCCTCCACCTCCCACTGGGATAGCCTATGAAAGAAAGGGGCCTTGAAAACATAGTCTCTCATTTCTTAGAAAACATGTCCTCATAACTGACGTTTTTTAGGGCCTCTGATTATCTATAATCGCCCTATTATACCATAAATGAAAAGGTTTTGGCAGAATGAAAGGTAATGAAAAAAGAGCTGACGCTCTTTTTTTCTAAGGATAGTTATCCTATAACCATTCTTTATATTTCTTAATATAGATATGCTTCACAAAGGTAACACTAAGCATATACAAAACGATAATAACAAACAAGAGAATGAAATAGAGACCATTTAGATGGCTAAGTTTTAAGAGACTAGCCAATGGACTGTAGGGAAGAGAGGTTACAAAGACAGCAGCAAATAGGGTTGTCACAACAACAGATAGTGCTGGGTGGCTTTGAATAAATGGTAGTTTTGGTGAACGTAACATGTGGATAACCATGGTTTGAGACCACATAGATTCGATAAACCAACCTGTTTGGAAAATGATGATAAAGGCTGCTGCTTCTGGTGAACCATGAACATAGCCATGCCCCAAAATCATTGGCACAATGATGAAGTAGAGCAAGATGTAAGTCAAAATATCAAATACAGAAGAAATAGGTCCAAACCAAGCCATGAAACGCATGATAGATTTGGCTTCCCAGATATGTGGCTCTTTAAGAAATTCCTTGTCCACATTGTCAAATGGAAGAGCGATACAAGAAATATCATAGACAAGATTAAGGACAATCAAATGCACAGGTGCCATTGGTAGGAATGGTAAGAAGATGCTGGCAAAGAGGAGAGAAAAGATATTACCGAAATTTGAAGAAACGGTCATCTTGATATACTTGGTCATATTGGCATAGACTTTACGTCCTTCAACAAGACCTTTTTCCAAGACCATTAGATCCTTATCAAGCAAGATAACATCTGCAGTTTCTTTGGCAATATCAACAGCTGTATCCACAGAGATACCCACATCTGACACCTTCATTGATGGGGCATCGTTGATACCATCACCCATATAACCTACCTTGTGGCCATTTTCCTTAAGGCTTAGGATAATTCGTGCCTTTTGGTCTGGGGATAACTTAGCAAAAACTGTTGTCGTTTCCACAGCCTTAGCCAAATCTTGATCTGACATGGTATCAATATCACTTCCAAGTAGGATGTGCGTCACATCTAGACCAACTTTTTCACAGACAGCCTGTGTCACCTTATCATTGTCTCCAGTCAAAATCTTTGTGGTCACACCATACTCTGCCAAAGCCTTGATAGCAGGTGCTGCTGATGGTTTTGGTGGGTCAAGAAAGGCAAGATATCCCGTCAAAATCATGTCACTTTCATCTTCAACACTAAAGACATCATTTTCATTAAGCTCTGATTTGTAGCTGACACCGAGAACGCGCAGACCTTGTTCATTCAACTGTGCGACTTCCGCGAGAACTTCCTCACGAACATCGTCGGTCAATGGGATAATGTCACCCTTGTATTCCACATAGTTAGAAACAGAGAGCATTTCTTCAAGGGCACCTTTTGTCACCATGCTGACAAAACCATCATTGTCTTTAACAATGACACTCATGCGACGGCGTTCAAAATCAAAAGGGAGTTCATCAATCTTGTGGAAGGTTTGGTCAAGGTCACGAACGATCTCGTGTTTCTTAGCTTCTCTCTCAGTTCGGCTAATAATGGCACGGTCCATAAGATTTTTCAAGCCAGTTTGGAAATAAGAGTTAAGATAGGCTCTCCGAAGCACTGATAGGTCAAGGTCACCATGAATATCAAGAGGGTACTCAAGAACGATTTCATCTTGAGTCAGGGTTCCTGTCTTATCCGTACAAAGGATGTCGATAGCCCCTAGGTCTTGAATAGCATTAAGTTTTTTGATGACCACCTTTTCCTTGGCCATAATGATAGAACCCTTGGCAAGACTGGCTGTGATAATCATCGGCAACATTTCTGGGGTCAAACCGACTCCCACACTAAGGGCAAAGACGCCGGCTTCAAGCCAGTCCCCATCTGTTAAACCGTTAATCACAAAAACAACAGGAACCATGACCAACATGAGTCGAATCAAGAGCCAAGAAATGGAGTTCATCTCACGTTCAAATGAAGTTGGTTCGTCATAAGTATTGATGGTCTGCTCGATAGCTCCCATCATGGTGTCATCACCAACAACTAAAACCAATGCTGTTGCACGACCAGAGATAACATTAGTTCCCATGAAAGCAAGGCTCTCACTCTCAAGCAGACTCTCTAGATTTTGACCATCCGCCTTAGACAGACAAGCCTTTTCCACAGCATCGCTTTCACCTGTCAAGCCAGACTGTTGAACAAAGAAATCACGAGAGTCTAGCAAGACCACATCCGCCGGAATCATATCTCCCGCACTCAGTTTGACCACATCCCCAACCACAATTTCATCGATTGGGATTTCTTGCTCACCGCCATCTCGAAGCACTGTTGCAGTATTGACAATCATGCGAGACAAATTGCTGGCAGCCTTGTCACTACGAAGTTCTTGAATGAAACGGATACCACCAGATATCAAAACTAGAGTGACAATGATGATAGAAGTCGTTGGGTCTTCTTCACCTGGTTTAGCAAGCCAGACATTGGTGATAAAGGAAACCAGAGCGATAACTAAGAGAATAACAGTAAAGGGATTGATGATAGATTCATAAATCTTTTTGATGATAGAATCCTCTTGTCCTTTGGTTATGACATTTTCCCCATAAAGGTCGCGGTTTTCTTCTACTTGGTCTTCCTTCAAGCCATCCAAATGAGTATTGTAGCGAGTAAGGGTTGTTTCAAGTGGCTCTTGAAGAGCAGCAATAAGTCTTTCTTTATTTGTTGACATTGGAATCTCCTTATTTAATCAGGAGCCAATCACTTATGGAGTCCCTAAGACACTAATCAGCGATTGACTGGTTAGGTGCGGTTCGGGGTGATCGTCGATTAGTCTCATAGGTTTCTCCTTTCAATTTATTAATGGTGGGTGGACCTCAGATAAATGAAAAGAGTCCTACCCATATACAGGTAAGACTCTATAAACTCGAGGTGGATTTTTTAATAGATTCTGTCAAAAAATGGACCGTTCAAGCTTTAGCTCCGCAAGGCGATGAAATGAGCTTAGTCTTGACCTTGGCGATCAGGACTGTTGACCAACGAGTAGTGTCTCCACTGCTTTGCGGTAGTCATCCGTATCCTTGTGGTAGCCTCACCTACCGTATGTCACTAAAAATCTTACTCCTAAGACAGTGACTTGTCAAGGGGAAAGTTGACTTTTTGCTTGATTGGATAATAAAAAAGAGGTTACGCTCTTTTTTGTAAAATAATATTTTTTGAGACTTTCCTTAAGTGAGTGCGGACGTCAGCGAACTTCTTCGAAGCTCCATGACTAATTTTTGAGCCTAAGGTCTCAAAAATTCCGAGTTCTAGAAATACAAGTATTTCTAGAACTTTTCTCACAGCGGAAAGTCTCGTTAAGTGCTCGCTTTGCTCGCTAGAAGCAAGTCAAATCAAGAAAGTCATTATTTATCCTTTACTGGTGTTAAGGTAATGTCGCCCTCATCATCATCGTAATAATATACTCTTGCAGTGATTTTATCACCATTGATAGAGACATCTTTTAACATTACCGCAGCGACATTTGAACCAATACCACTTTTGTTAGCATCACCATCATCACTTAGAGAAATTGTTTTACCATCTTTGGAAATTAAAAAAAGAGCTCTTGGCTCTTTCCTACTTTCCTTGCTTGATATATGTCCCTTGCAGCTTACCATGTAAGATGTAATCTACAGATTTGAGCTCATCAATAGTCCGACAATCGAGGGCACACATGATAAGACGAAGGTCATCCTTCCAGCCATTGACAATAGCCACAACCTTATCCACAGGGTAACGTTCCACCAATTCAAGGACAGTGCGTGAGAGGCCAACGCCTTTTGCTCCTAGGACCAGACATTTGACCATATCGAGTGGGTTTCGCACGCCACCAGAGGCTAGGATTTCCACATTATCACGAAGGTCTTGGGCTTGTAAGAGGATTTGAACGGTGCTTTGTCCCCAGTCATTGAGGTAATCACGGTTACCGCCTCGGCTATTTTCAATATAGGCAAAGCTAGTCCCACCACGACCTGAGATATCCACAGTCTTGATGCCTTGAGACATGGCATAACGAATGGTTTCCACATCCATACCAAAGCCGACCTCCTTAAGCACAAGAGGAACCTCTATGTTCTGTGCATAAGCCGCCACATTTTCCTTCCAAGTGTGGAAAATACGCTCTCCCTCAGGCATGAGAAGCTCCTGCATAAGGTTGACATGGAGCTGTAAAAAGACTGGATTCATTGCTTCTACTGTCTTAAGCCCCAGGTCCACAGACTTATCCACACCGATATTAGTCGCTAGGTCTAAGTCTGGAAACTCTTGACGATAGTCAAAGGATTCTGGTGCTTCTCCCTTTAAAGCAGCACTGTAGGAACCCGTCACCATGAGAATACCTGTTCGACTGGCCACCTCAGCCAATTTACGGTTGACTGCACCACCTTTGGCAGAACCACCTGTCATGGCATTGATATAAAAGGGAAAATCCCAATCTCGTCCCGCAAAATGTGTGGACAAGTCAATCTGATCTAAATCATAAGTTGGTAGAGACTTGTGGATAAGTTCCATATCGTCAAAACTATTGTAGGGCGACTGGTACTTGAGGGCATAACGGATGTGATCGTCTTTACGATTTGTCATAGGTTATTTCTTTACTTTCTTGCGTGATAATATCTACTAGGCTGACCTTTAAACCTCATACAAGAGCTCTATTCCTACCTGTTGCCAACGCTCAACTAGAGCATCTCGGCTAGCTTGATCGAAGGCAAAGGCGATACCACAGTCGCCACCTCCAGCTCCAGAGGACTTAGCAATGGCATCGAGTCCTTGCTCTGCTTCTTTGAGTTTTTTCAGCTTGTCCACATAAATATCTGGACTCAGTGATTCTAATTGATCACTGACAGTTTGAAGACTGCTCTTAAGCAAGTTTTTATCTCCTGTTTCCAGAGCCTTGATGGCAGCTTGAACAGCCACTTCGGTTTCACCTAGATACTTGCTTGATATACGAGATTTGACCATCTTAACCATGTCTTTTGAGATAGCAGCTTGCTTGGTCCACCCCACCAAAAAATGAGCTTTGAGAGCTGGCACTACAGGTCTGATACGATAGCCCCAGTCTTTTTCCAAAAGCTCTGTTAGAGTTTTTTGGTCTATAAGCTCTGCTATTTTTGCACGGTCAAAGGAACGATAGGAAATTAGATCCTCGTATACGATACAAGCTAAATCTCCCATAGAACCATTATCTCCCTGCTTGAGAAGGGTGTAGCTAGCTAATTTAAAGAGAATGTCTTTGGATAAGTCTTTTTGAAGGGCTGCTGCCAAGGCCTTGAGGGTCAATACCACAACAGAACCCGAAGAACCGATACCAAATTTAACCCCATCTCGTTCCAACTTTCCAGTGATTGAAAGGTCCAGAGCGGGTAACTTCTCACCACAAAAGGCCTCAAAAGTATTCAAGGCCTCTTGAATGAGGGCGTAATTTGCGTCTGGCTCACGACTAACACTATAGTCAAACATGTCTGAGGACAACTGGGTAGTTTGTGCTTCCTTGACCTCTGCTGACATGAAAATAGGAATAAATTGGATTAGGGCTGTCTGCCTAGGTGTTAAGACTGAATATTCTCCAGCAATGTAGAGTTTCCCACCTGTTTTTACTGTGACCTGACTGACCGACTGCTTAGGCATCTGGCAACTCCTTAGTGCGTGAAACGATGACCTGATAGTCCTTACTGAAGTGGTCTGCTAGGCGGTCTAGGTCTTCTTCCAGACAGAGCACCTTAACATTTGGTCCTGCATCCATAGTAAAGTAACACTGCTCACCAGAGGCACGGAGGGCCCTAACCTTGTCCATAGCCTGATATGAGGCTTCCGTTAGATATGAAAATGGTGGGTTAGCCGTGCTTGTGGTTTGGTGCATACGAAGGGCATTGGCTTCAGTGAGCTCACCCACCGCTTGGAAATCATTAGCCTTGAGGTAGTCTAACATATCCTTGTAATCCTGCTCAGACTGTTTAATCCACTCTGGGAAGGATGTCGATGTTTCGGTACACAACTTCATGCCATCACGGCTTGATACAGGTTTCTTTTGATCTGTTAAAACCAGCATAATCATGGCCAATTTGAGGTCTGTTTCAACCGGGTAAACCTCACCACTATCCTTGTCCCAGGCTGCCAATGGTCCAAAGAAGGACCGTGATGACGAACCTGAAGCAAACTTGGCAATTTGAGCTAATTCAGACTGCGTTTTTCCGACTTGGAAGAGCTCGTTAGCTACTTTAACTAGGGCAGAAAGTCCTGAGGAACTTGAGGATAGACCCGCTGCTGTTGGCATGTTGTTCCAAGTTTCAATCTTGACATGTTGGTTGGGATTAGTACGGAAGAGATCTAAAACCTTGCTGGCCTTGGTTGTTTCTTTTTCCCCTTGGAGCTCATCATCGATATACATGACATCACCAGTCGTATCCTCAGGCAGAAAAGATAACTTGGTTTCCGTATACATATTTTCCAAAGTCAGTGAGATACTACTGGTTGAAGGAATCATACGCTCCGCATCCGCCTTACCCCAGTATTTGACAATAGCAATATTTGCGTACGATTTGACGCTTACAGGCTTTCTATCCACGTGTTTACGGCTCCTTTTTCTTGAAGTTTTTTAGCAATCGTTCGGGCTTGGTCTTTAGTACTTGTCAGGGCAATAATACAGCCACCAAGTCCTCCGCCTGACATCTTGGCTCCCAGTGCACCATGCTCCAGAGCAGTTGCTACTAGAAGATCCGACAAATCACAAGACACCCCTAAAGATTTAAGGTGATTATGGGCTTGAGACATGAGCTGACCAAGAAGCTTTTGATCCTTGGCTTTGAGGGCGCGTTCTGCCTTCTGACTTAATTCGCCCAGTTGGTTGAGATCTGACAAGGCATCTAAACCAATGGCCTCAACCTTTTCCACAGCCTCACGGGTATTTCCATGGATACCCGTATCAGCAATGACCAGATAGGCACCTAAATTGACCTCGATTTCCTTGAAACCGATATTACGCGTAAAGCTAATAGCTTTGTCACTCAAGCAGGTCTTTGCATCTAAACCACTAGGTTTACTATGGGCAATGGTCTCCGCCTGATGGACTAGCATTTCCAAGGTCTCCTGGCTAAGCTCCTGATCAAAATAATCAAAGACCGCTCGAATTGCCGCAATGGCTACAGCCGCAGACGACCCCATGCCACGCTTTTCAGGGACACTAGACTTAATAGCATAGCTAATAGGCTGATTCTTGATTTCCAGATAATTAAGCGCTGAAAAAATCGCTGTCGTCAAGGGATCTTGAGCCTTGAGCGTCAAAGGAGTCGCAGCCGCCTGAATCTGACAGACAACCTCAATATCCTTAAGAGGGAGGGCAAGGGCAGGATGACCATAAACGACCGAGTGCTCCCCCATCAAAATAATCTTACTGTGAGCCTTGCCCACTCCTACTTTCTTAGTCATAAATTACACACACTCACAGACGAATTTGCAGGCGAGTGTCTTTCTAGATTTTTCATACAGATTCTAGTGGTGACTCAAGGTCAATCAAGCATTCAAAGGAGACAAAGAGCACCAATCTAAAGAATTTTCTTATAGCACTTCTATCTTATCATCAAAGCGCAAAAAAAGCGACATCTAACCTAGAGTGTCGCTTTGTATTAGAGATATGTTTTCAAAAAAAGAGCCTCTCGGCTCTTTTCATTTTAAATCGCAAACAAATCGTTTAGGTTCTCAGCCATAGTTGGGTGAGTGAAAATTTGTTTAGCTAAATCTGTGTATGGAATGTGATGATTCATAGCTAGGGTAATTAGATTGATAATTTCATGAGATTCTTGACCAAAGAGGGTCACACCCAAGATTTCCTTAGTTTCAGGATTTACCACAGCTTTGAAGGCACCACGCAAATCACCGTTAACATGGCCACGCGGCATGCCAGCAACTGGAAGTTCCTTGACTGCAACCGGTCCACCTGCTGCTCTGGCTTGATCTTCAGTAAGACCAACCTGTGCCAAAGGTGGGTTGAGAAACATAGCAGTTGGAACAGCTCCACGTGTTTCAAGGTTATAGCTACCATCACCAGTTAGGTAATTAAAGACAATACGGAAATCGTCTAGTGAGATATAGGTAAATTGAAGACCACCATTAACATCACCAACTGCAAAGACACCAGGAACACTTGTTTCCAAATGTTTATTGACCTGGATACCACCACGTTCAGTCAAGGCAATATCAGTATTTTCCAAGTGAAGAGGTTCGATATTAGGCTTGCGTCCTGTCGCATAGAGGAGTGCATCAAAACGGAACTCACCTTTGTCAGTAACAACGACAACTTCATCACCGTCATTTTTCACTTCGGAAGTTTTAACACCTTGCTCAAAGACAATGCCGTCCTCTTCCATGTATTCCTTGGCCAACTTAGCAATAGATGGCTCCACACGTGGCAAGAAGCTAGTCGCTGCATCCAAGACAGTCACTTGGCTTCCCAAACGGTTATAAAGGCCAGCAAATTCAAGGCCGATATTACCACCACCTAAGACACCTAAACGTTTTGGCAAGGCTTCAAGGGTTTGAATACCAGTTGAATCGTAAACATGCTTAGTTGTTGTCAAGCCAGGAATAGGCAAGACATTAGACACGGCACCTGTGTTGATGACAATAGTCTCAGCTGTTAGCTCTTGGCGATCATCACCAGCCACTACTTCAATAACCTTATTTGACACAAAATGTGCCTCTGCATCAATGACATCAACGCCATTGTCTGCCAACATTTTATAATTCTTAGCATTAAGACGACCAGTCACTGCACCACGTTCCTTCATGGTATCGTCAAATGACCAGCCCTTCTCAGCCGCAACAATCATAGTCTTAGTTGGGATACAAGCAATATTAATGCAAGTACCACCATACATCGCTTTACTGCGCTCGATGACAGCAACTTTCTTACCAGCTGCATTCATCTTAGCAGCCAGAGTTTTACCGGCTTTACCGAAACCGATAACAATCAAATCATAGTTTAACATTTCTGTATCCTCCTATCTACCGCCATTCTATCATTTAATTTTTCAGACTGCACACAATTGAACCGGAAATAAAAAGAGGCTACAAGTTCCACTGTAACCCTTTTCTCATCTGTTTTTAATAGATTTCCATAAGTCCACTGCCTAAGTGTTTTCTCGCAGAAATTCTAATATAATTTTATTAAATTGCTTACTTTCAATAAAGGCTGCGTGACCCTGTTTGCTAAATTCATAATAGGAAGCATTCGGAATGCTATTTGCAAGTTCCCTTGCACCATCCACTCCCAGAACCAAATCGTTTTTAGCTCCCAAGACAAGAGTCGGGCAGGTGATTTTATCAAGGAACTTATGGCAATCAAACTCAAGAATAGACTTGGCTAAACGGACAAATCGTTCTTGTTTTTCAACACTCACAGTCTTCAAGAATAGTTTATTAATCACATATAATTTCTTTAACATAGGAGACGAAAATGTTTTACACATTGAATCCTTATTGAGCTTAGCCACCTCACCATTTTTAGCCATCTCAATCCAGCCTTCGATGGTGTCTCTACTTATATCATTATTTCGAGAGAATGTCAGAGCTAACACCAGACTAGTCAACTTTTGAGGATACTTAATAGCAAACAGCTGAGCAATCATACCACCTTGTGACATGCCTATGATAGAGGCATTAGCAATATGCAATTCTTGTAAAGAATGGTAGAGGTCATCAGCTATATTCTCAATAGAAATACCTTCTTCGATATGGTCCTTTCTATCAAAAATATAGACCTTATACTCCTTAGCGTATCGATAAAATAACGAGTAAATGGCAAGGTCAGACATATCACTTAAGCCTTGCAAACTTAATCCCGTAATGATAACGAGAACCTTATCTCCTCGACCAAAAGTGACATAGTCAACGCCCTGGTCTGACAAATGATTTCTGTGAATACTATACATTATCTACACTCTTTCATTGCAAGATTTAAGTATTATCATGCGTCCGGTGCATTATTTGATGCCATGATGATAATACTTACCAAGACAACAAAGGTAAGTTGCCAAAGAATGAAGGCCATGAAATCCCCACCTTTAAAAATAAGCAGGTCACAAAGTAAAATAGCCAACAGCACAGCATTTTTTCTAAAAAGTTGGTCACAGTTTTTCCAAAAAGTTTCAAAAGAAATATCGGATCCTATCTTACGAACAAGCTTCACATGATAAATAATCTCAACCAGAGATGCTACAGCTACTGTAGTTAGCAGTCCGGTCAAAGACACATCCATACGAAAACCAAAATAAAGAACGACAAGCTGAGAAAAGACAATTGCTGTGATTACACGAATATGGTTGGACACGATAAAACCTCCTAAAGATAAGCAAGAATAAAAAGCATTATAGGTGCTCATTACTGCCCTTAATATGTCTACTCATTATATCATAAAATAAGAGTAACATTAGAAAAAATCCATCCTATGCGAGAACTCGCCCATCAACTCGCAAAAAATGGTTCACTTCTTGCTCAGACCTCAAAAAAGGAGTCACCCTCTATCATGGTGCGACTCCTTTTTGTGTTTGATAAGTTACTCTGTTTAGGCCAATTCGTCAATTGATGTATATTCTCTGTTTAGGCCCTTTGCAACTGGTTTGCTAGTGATATGACCTTGGTAGGTTGTAACCCCTTGACGAAGACCTTCGTCGTCGTTAATTGCCTTTCTGAATCCTTTTCCTGCAAGGGCTTCGATATAAGGCAAAGTGACATTGGTAAGAGCGATGGTTGATGTACGTGCCACAGCTCCTGGGATATTAGCAACGGCATAGTGAAGGACACCATGTGTTTCATAAACAGGCTCATCGTGAGTAGTCACGCGATCCGCAGTTTCAACAACCCCACCTTGGTCAACGGCAACGTCCACAATAACTGAACCTGGACGCATTTGTCTAACCATATGGTCAGTAACGAGTTTTGGTGCTTTTGCCCCTGGGATAAGAACTGCACCGATAACCACGTCAGCATCACGAACACTCGCTTCAATATTGAGCGGATTTGACATCAGTGTTTGAATTTGACTACCAAAGACTTCTTCAAGGACAGACAAACGTTTAGCACTGATATCAAGGATAGTCACCTGAGCTCCAAGTCCAAGAGCGATACGGGCTGCGTGTGTCCCTACGACACCACCCCCGATAATCGTTACTTTACCTTTAGGAACACCAGGTACACCACCTAGGAGAACACCAGAGCCACCCTCTTGTTTAGTCAAGAAATGCGCACCAATTTGAACAGCCATACGTCCTGCAACTTCACTCATTGGAACCAAAAGTGGTAGGTGGCCTTCTTGGCTACGCACTGTTTCGTAGGCAACGCCAGTTGTCTTAGCATTGACCATAGCATCTGCCAATTCTGGAGCTGCTGCCATGTGCAAGTAAGTAAAGAGTAAAAGGTCTTCACGAAGGAAACCATATTCAGCAGCAAGTGGTTCCTTAACTTTAACTACGAGCTTGGCTGCCCATGCTTCAGCAGCAGTAGCAACAATTTTTGCACCTTGTTTTTCGTAGTCAGCATCCGTAAAGCCAGAGCCCAGACCTGCATTGGTTTCAATGAGAACTTCATGACCTTTAGCTACAAGACTTTGCACACCAGCAGGCGTTAGAGCCACACGGTTCTCGTTATTTTTGATTTCTTTTGGAATACCAATTAGCATACGTTTCTCCTTATTAGGAAGTTATAAGGTAAAACATCATAAAGATGACTTGACCACTTCCTATCTATCTTTTGAGATGATAACGCTTTCATTTTATCTAAAAAGCTCAAAAATAGCAAGTGAAAAATTCTTACTCCTTTTTAAGTCCTGAAATCTTGCTTCTAAAATACGACAAAAGAACCCAACCAATCGGCTGGGTTCTTAAGTGTAAACTAAATGATCAAAAGAATATTTCTCCTTAGGCACGTCCTCCTTTTCAATTTCAAAAGTGGCACCAATGTAAAGTCCTAAAACCTTATTTTAAACTCTTAACAAAATAATCAAAGAGTCCTTGATCTGCTAATTGCTTATGGCCCAAGAGGAACTCGGGGTGCCACTGAACACCTATAAATGGGACTTCCTTCTTCGACAGGTTTTTCATTACTGGTAATACCGATTAAGGGAATGGTTATTTTTCTTGCTCCTTAAAATAGTCAAGTAGAAAGAGGGCGTTTTCCACATAGTAATTAACAGCTACTGGCAAGGCCTCGTCTTTCACAAGGAAATCATCATGGTGCCAGTCTGGTGCATTCTCCTCACCATTAGAGCCAACAAAGGCAAAAACTCCTGGTATCTCCTTTTGATAAGCTGCAAAATCTTCGCCCCCTGTTGATGGCAAGGTTTCAATCACTTCTGCGAAGGCTTTTGAATTTTCAAAGATGAGAGGTGTAAGCGTCTGGTCATTGTAGGTCACGTAAGGTGAATTGCCCCAAGTAATGTCAACTTGAGCACCGAACTGGTCTGCTGTCGCCTGAACGACCTTTTCAAAACGAGCAATGACATCTTCACGAACCTTAGGCTCAAAGGTACGAATCGTTCCTTCGAAAAAGCCTGCTGCTGGAAGAACATTCCAAGTATTTCCAACTTCGATATGAGTAACCGACAATACTGCTGATTCAAAGGGCGATACCGTACGAGCCACAATCTGCTGTAAGTTGTTGATGATAGTCGTAGTAACCAAGACCGTATCTACACCCAAATCAGGACGGGCTGCATGGGAAGAAACACCCTTAACATCAACCCTAAACTGCTCCACACCAGCCATGATAGCACCTGAACGAAGACCAATCTGACCCGGTTTCAAGTGAGGATTATTGTGATAACCGATGATAGCTGACACACCGTCAAGACCACCCGCTTCAATGACCTGATAGGCCCCTTGGAAATTTTCCTCGGCTGGTTGGAAAATCAATCGAACGGTCCCCTTAAGCTCTGCTTCTCTTTCTTTTAAAAGCTGAGCGGCTCCAAGTAGGGAGGTTTGGTGAAAGTCATGACCACAAGCATGCATAGCCCCATTGTCGCTGGCATAAGGAAGTCCTGTCTTTTCCTTAATCGGTAGGGCATCAATATCAGCACGCAAAGCAATAATCGGATAACCTGACCCAATCTCAGCGATGAGTCCCGTCTTCAAGGGATAATTTAAAGGCTCAATACCTAGATTTTTCAAATAACCTTTCAAAAAAACTGTCGTCTCATGCTCCTCTTCAGAAACCTCTGGATGTTGGTGAATCTGATGACGTGTCTTTGCTAAATGATCATAAAATGCTTCTGTCATAATGAACCTCCCTCTCTGATTAGACCTGCTCATTGCTCCTAACTTGCTTAAGTTCTCAATCGAATTGATACCATCATACCACCAGAAACAAGGCTTGAGAAATTAAAAAAACTTATATAATGTCATAAGTTTTACTTATACCCCTAGAAAAGTCCGTCCTTATGGGCCTTACAGTATAAAACCTAGTGATAGGATGGACCTATCAGGAGATTGAAAGTTCCTATCATACCTTAATAAGAAGAAATGACTAGCCCAAATAAGTACGCAAAATCACTTTTTCCGCTTCCGTTAACGCTCGATAGGAACCTACTGCTATCCCTTCATCAAGCTTAAACGCTCCAAAAGAAATCCGCTTAAGATAGGTCACCTTGACCCCATAAGCCAAGAACATCTTTTTCACTTGATGAAACTTACCTTCTGAAATCGTAATTCTAGCACAGCTCTTGTCACTTGCAGAACTTAGAATTTCTAGCTGAGCTGATTTACAAACAGTACCATCCTCAAAGACTACACCTGACTCAAAAAATGCAGGTGCATCAGGCCCAAGAACATCATTAACCTCAACATAATAAGTCTTAGCCACATGATAGCGGGGGTGAAGCATGGCAAAGCCCAGAGGGCCATTGTTAGTAATCAGCACCAAGCCCTCCGTGTCTCTATCCAATCGCCCAACAGGATAAAGCCCCTCTCGCTGATCTTCAGGCTTAATCAAATCAATGACTGTCTGGTGTTCCTTGTCCTTTCGAGCTGACACTACACCTGCTGGCTTATTCATGAGATAGTAAACTTCTGGCGTATGCTCCAGTTCCTTACCAGAAACCGTGATGGTTTGAAGACTAGCATCCACATTAAGATTATCTCGATCCGCCAAGATACCATCCACATAAACTTGACGACTACGAATGAGCTTTTTGACCTGATTGCGGGAACCATAGCCTGCCTGTCCTAATAATTTATCTAAACGCATAGCCCTATTGTACCACGTATGAGCATGCTCTAGAAGATAAAAAAGTCTACCTAAAAAGATAGACTTTTCGCATTATAAACACTTACACATTTACATGGAAGATATGCCCGACCAAGAAAGTCACAAGCATGGTCAAGAGTCCTACTGTCAAGTTACGCAACATCGCTTGTTTAACAGGTGCTTTTCCAAGCTTGGCACTGATATAACCAGTCAAGAGCAAGGTAAGGGCAACCACAACCACTGTTACAGGAATACGGTAAGGCTCTGGGAACAGCATGATAGCTAGGGCTGGTGGCAAGGAACCAACTGAAAAGGCCAGGAAACTAGAGACGGCAGCATGCCATGGATTCGTAATTTCATCCAAATCCACCCCATATTTTTCCTCAACTAAGACCTTAATCGGATTCTTATTGAAGGCTTGATTAACCTTAACTTCAGCTGCTGTTTCGCAATCCCCCTGACTGAGGAAGGTTTGATACAAACTCTCTCTAGCTGCCTCAGGAGAGCGGTCCAAGAGGGCTTGTTCCTTAGCGATAGCAGCTTCTTCGGTATCTTTTTGCGTTGACACACTGACATATTCACCACCTGCCATCGAAAAGGCACCAGCAAAAATCGCTGATAAAGCAGAAATCAAGATGAACCAGATGTTAGATGTCGCACTGGCCACACCGATAACCACTCCTGCAATGGAAATGATACCATCATTGGCCCCCAAAACACCAGCTCTCAAAATATTCAAACGTTCTGCAAAATTCTTATCTTCCAATTCTCTTACTCCTTATTTAGAATGATTCTAAAAAGTATTATAGCAGTTATTTAGAATGATTACAAATAAGAAGTTTGAAAAGTAGAATTTTTAAGGTTTACTCCAGTCACATGCAAATTCCAAAGCTAATAAAGCTACCTTGTCCTTTTCATCTAAATCCTCATGACTAGATAAGGTTCGGATATCCCATTTTTCTTCCGAGAGGTGGTCTGCCGCGTAGAAGAAATGGCAGAGCTCAAAGCCCCGAAAAGCTGCTAAAGCTGCCACTGCTGAACATTCCATATCCACACAGATGGCTCCTGCTTCCTTTCGTCGCTTCATCTTGTCGATGGTTTCCCGGTACGGTGCATCTGTCGTCCACACTTTTCCTGACTGATAGGAAACCTTGTGGCTTTCCAGAAAGGCTTGGAAGAGCGGAAGGGTTTTCTTGTTTACTTCCACTTCATCACTAGCTGGAAGATAGTGGTAACTGGTCCCTTCGTCTCGAAGAGCTGCTGTTGGAATGATGATGGAGGTCGCTTCGATATCTCGATTTAAAACTCCACAGGTCCCAAAAAGAACGAGTTTTTCCATCCCAAATTGAATTAGGTCCTCAATAATCCCCACACATGAAGCAGCCCCAACTGGTGCATTAAAGGCACCAATCTGTTGGTCTCCAATAGTGATTCCATAGACCACGACTTCAAAATTAGCCATAGAGGTTCTTGCAATGACCTCATGGTCATAATTCTCAAGGAGGCGAGCAAAAGTTACTCTTGAAAAGCAAGAGATGACAACTTTGGGAAATCCTTCAATTGGTTCGTGTAAGTCTTGTGGATTGATAATCGCTTGTCTATTATCATCAAATTCAGTTAGTAGCATACGTGACCTCCTTAGTTTTAGGACCCATTATAACACAAAAAAACAGACCAAAAAGAACGGTCTGATTCTCTCACTATCTATTCTTCATTTTCCAAATCGTCTAGCTGTTTTTCAAGACGTCTTCTCTCATATCTTCCCAATGCAGCAATAGCCCAATTCATAAAAAAGACAAAGGGAGCATACAACATATAAGTAACTGCCCAAGCCATGAGATATCTAGGATCCAATGGATTATTATGATAGACATTGTGGTATGACTGATAGTTAACTATCATTATTTTAAGGATGATAAGCCCAGTCACCAGTAAACAACCTAGGACTGTCATACTCGAACCTCCAAAAGCACTTACAGCAAGACGTTCAGCTCTATAAATAGACCAAATCCATGCTATCAACAATGGATAAAGTAAGTAATTAGCAGAGATGACACCCTTGTTAAAGAGGGAGCCATAGAACAAGCACGCCATTGTCCCGGCAATCATTATGTAATAGCATTCGGCAGCAACTTTATTAGTTAGAGCTTCTTCGCGTTCATCTGTAACCTCATTATTAATCAGTTTGAATTTCATCATCTTTACTTCCTTCCTAATTCTCCCAAAACAGTTGATCCAAGGTCCTGTCCAGTGTCTTGCAAATGGCAATGCATAAGGCTAGGCTGGGATTGTACTTTCCGGCTTCAATCAAACCTATGGTTTGTCTTGTTGCACCTACCGCTTCTGCCAAGTCACCCTGGGTCATATCATGCTCTGCTCGAGCTGCTTTTAAGCGTAAATTCTTTGCCACATGCCCCCTCCTTTTCATCTTATCTGATATTATCGTCGACATTGATTAGGTTCACCATCTGTTTTCATCTTAATTATACACTATATATTTCTAATTGCAATATATATATGTCATTATTTTAGAAATAAATTGCAAAATAAAAAGCCGAGATCCCTCTCAGCTTCTTCACTATTTAAACTTAAGCAGGTGTTACATCCAAGCTTTCACCAATTGCCGCAAGACGTTCGACAACTTCTTCTTGGCTCAAACCATTTTCAGAGACATAACGGTTGCGTGGGTGAACACGGCATTCATGTGAGCAGCCACGGAGGTATTTATCTTCATTTTCCTCTGAAGCAAGGATACGACGGTTACAGAATGGGTTACCGCAGTTAACATAGCGTTCGCAAGGCGTCCCATCGAACCAGTCCTTACCGACAACGACAGGATCTACATGGTTGATGTCAACGGCAATACGCTCGTCAAAGACATACATCTTACCATCCCAAAGCTCTCCTTGAACCTCTGGATCTTTACCGTAAGTCGCGATACCACCGTGCAATTGACCAACATCTTTGTAGCCTTCACGGACCATCCAACCTGAGAATTTCTCACAGCGGACACCACCAGTACAGTACACAACCACACGCTTATCCATGAACTCTTCTTTATGGTCGCGGACCCATTGTGGCAATTCACGGAAGTTGCGAATGTCTGGACGAATGGCTCCACGGAAGTGACCAAGGTCATACTCATAGTCGTTACGTGTATCGAGGACAACAGTGTCCTCATCTAAAAGGGCGTCTTTAAACTCTTTTGGTGACAAGTAGGCACCCGTTGTTTCAAGTGGATTGATGTCACTGTCAAAATTATCATCCTCTAAGCCAAGGTGAACGATTTCCTTCTTGTAGCGAACAAACATCTTCTTGAAAGCTTGCTCCTCTTCCTCATCAATCTTGAACCAAAGGTCCTCCATCCCTGGAAGGCTGTGAACATAGTCCATGTATTTTTGAGTGGTTTCATAGTCACCAGAAACCGTTCCATTAATTCCCTCGTCGGCGACCAAGATGCGTCCTTTCAGACCGATTGACTTACAGAAAGCCAAGTGGTCAGCTGCAAATTGCTCAGCGTTTTCAATGGGAAGGTATTTATAATAAAGCAATACTCGAATAGGTTTTGCCATTGTATGTCCTCTTTCTTTATGAGATATCTATATCTGTTGTTTGATAGTCAAAGTCAACTTAACTATTATAGCGCTATCAAAGAGGGCTAGGCAATTGATTTGCTTGGAAGTGACTTTTCACAAAAGAAAAAGGCTGAGCGCCAAATGGCTCAACCTGTTTTTTTCTATACTCGTAACTTCTTGACTCATATATTATCCTACAATTTCGCAGCAGCTGCCTCATCTAGGATAAGAGTCACATCTGGATGATTTTGCAAGACACTAGCTGGGACTTCCTCCGTCACAGGACCCTTGACCATCTTGAAAATGGCATCTGCCTTCTTGTCACCATAGGCAAACAAGATAATCTTCTTAGCAGCCATAATAGAAGCAATTCCCATTGAAATAGCCTTCGTAGGGACTTGATCACGACTGGCAAAGAAACGGCTATTGGCTTCAATGGTGCTATCAGTCAAGTCGACCACATGAGTTTGACTATCAAAAGGCGTACCTGGCTCATTAAAACCAATATGCCCATTACTTCCAATTCCTAGGATTTGCAGGTCAATAGCATGGTGTGCCAAGACATCATCGTAATCCTTAGCCGCCTGCTCCAAGTCCTCAGCCATGCCGTCAGGTAAGAAGCTCTCCTTAAATGGCTTAGCATCAAAGAGTTGAGCCTTCATAAAGGCATGATAGCTCTGCTCATGGTCTGGTGCTAGTCCAACATATTCGTCCAAATTGACGCTGTAAAGCTCTGAAAAATCCACGTCGCTTTCAACCATCTCTTGGTAAAGAGCGATAGGTGAACTACCTGTCGCCAAGCCCAATGTCTGAGCACCCGCCGCAAGGCTCTCTTTAAGAAGATCAAAGGCAACTTGGCCTCCCTCAACTTGATTCTTAACTAAAATCTTTTTCATTCTATTCACCTCGATATTGGTATATACCATTTTCTTTATTATCTCTTTTTTTAACCTTTTTGTCAAGCGCTTTCACTCAACTCCTTTAATGACTGTCATCCTATATCGTGCTATAATAAAAAGGCTGAAAATTTTTAAACGAGGAAAGAAATGAATACAAACGATTTTGATTTTGAATTACCAGAGGAACTGATTGCCCAAACCCCATTGGAACAACGTGACGCCTCTAAACTCTTGGTCATTGATCCTGTAACCAAGGAAATGACTGATACCCACTTCGACCACATCATTGACCAACTTAACCCTGGCGATGCCTTGGTCATGAACAATACGCGCGTGCTTCCTGCCCGCCTCTATGGTGAAAAGCCTGATACCCACGGCCATGTGGAATTTCTCCTTTTGAAAAATACCCAAGGCGATCAATGGGAAGTTTTGGCTAAGCCAGCCAAACGCCTTAAAGTAGGTGCTAAAGTCAGTTTTGGGGATGGACGCTTGACTGCCACTGTCACTGAGGAACTGGATCATGGCGGCCGTATCGTAGAATTTAGCTACGACGGTATCTTCCTTGAGGTTTTGGAAAGCTTGGGCGAGATGCCATTGCCACCTTATATCCATGAAAAATTGGAAGACCGCGACCGTTACCAAACGGTCTATGCCAAGGAAAATGGCTCTGCCGCTGCTCCAACAGCTGGTCTCCATTTCACTCCTGAGTTACTTCAAAAGATTGAAGCTAAAGGCGTAAAATTGGTCTACCTCACCCTCCACGTTGGACTGGGAACCTTCCGACCTGTTTCTGTCGATAATGTCGACGAACATGAAATGCACTCAGAATTTTACACCCTCAGCCAAGACGCTGCCGATACCCTCAATAGCGTCAAAGCTGCTGGAGGGCGAGTCATTGCAGTTGGAACAACCTCTATCCGAACACTGGAAACTATCGGCAATAAATACGATGGGCAACTCCAAGCCGACTCAGGATGGACCAATATCTTTATCAAACCAGGCTACCAATTCACAGTCGTAGATGCCTTTTCAACCAACTTCCACCTTCCAAAATCAACCTTGGTAATGTTGGTTTCAGCTTTTGCTGGCCGTGAATTCGTCCTTGATGCCTATAAACACGCCGTCCAAGAACGCTACCGCTTCTTCAGTTTCGGAGATGCCATGTTCGTCACACGACGTGCTGAGAAATAATATTGATTTTGAGACTTTTCCCTATAGGAGAAGTCTCTTTTATTGATCTCCACATTCAGAAAAAATCCACCAATTATGAACTGATGGATTTTTTGTTTATTTCTCCGCAAACTGGCTATTATACAAGTCGTAATAGAAACCTTTATCTGCAAGGAGGGATTCATGGTTCCCTTGTTCGATGATTTGACCATCTTTAAGGACCAAAATCTTGTCTGCTTCTTGGATAGTTGACAAACGGTGGGCAATGACAAAGCTTGTTCGACCTTGCATAAGAGTCTTCATGGCTTTTTGAATCAAGAGTTCCAGACGGGTATCAACCGATGAGGTTGCCTCGTCCAAAATCAAGATTTTAGGATCAGCCAAAAGCGCACGCGCAATGGTCAAAAGTTGCTTTTGTCCTAGTGAGATATTACTTGATTCCTGGTTCATTTCCATATTGTAACCACCAGGTAGTGTACGGATAAAGTGATCCACATTGGCTGCCTTAGCAGCTTCAACAATTTCCTCGTCAGTTGCCTCAAGATTACCAAAGCGAAGATTTTCCTTGATAGTTCCTTCAAAGAGCCAAGCATCCTGAAGCACCATACCAAACTGTTTACGATAATCCTGACGAGACAGGTTACGGATATCATGACCGTCAACCGAGATAGACCCGGCAGTCACATCATAGAAACGCATGAGAAGGTTGATAATCGTTGATTTTCCGGCACCGGTAGGACCGACAATGGCCACCATTTCACCAGGATTAACCTCAAGATTAAAGTCACGAATCAAAGGTTTATCAGCCACATACTGGAAGTCCACATGCTTAAAGCTAACTTGGCCAGTCAAATCTCCTTCTAGTACTTCAGTAGCATCATTAGCCTCGTCTGGTTCATCCATCAGTTGGAAAATACGGTCCAAGGAAGATTTAGCACTTTGCAATTGTCCAGCCAACTGAGTCAAGTTCTGAATAGGTTGGTTAATCTGCCAAACATACTGAACAAAGGCCTGCATATTACCAATCGTCAGGCGACCAGCCAAAACTTGCAAACCACCTAGAACAGCAACAATGAGATAGGTCAAGTCAGATAAACCGTTAAGAACCGGCATCATAAGTCCTGAAATGAAATTGGCCTTAAAGCCCACCTTCTGAAGGTCTTCCGTGATTTCTTTAAAATCATCCAAGGATTTATCCTCACGCCCAAAAAGCTTAAGTACATTGAAGCCAGTCAGATTTTCCTGAACAAAACCATTAAGAGTACCTAGGGCATCAGCCTGCTGTTTAAAGTAGGGCTGAGACTTAATCATGATATAGCGGGCACCAAAGAATGTAATCGGAATAGTGATGACAACTATAGCTCCCAATTGAAGATTAAGGTAAAGCACTGTTCCAATAACCAAGGCTAGAGTAAAGACGGCATTAACAACCTGCAAGAATGACTGCTGCAAGGCATTAGATACTGTCTCGACGTCACTGGTAAAGCGGCCTAAGAGGTCCCCAAACTGGTGCTTATCAAAGTATGACACTGAGGTACGATTGATTTTCTCGGTCATCTCATTTCGCATATCTTGAACCGTTGCTTGCACAGCATTGGTCATGAAATAGTTGGAATAATAGGCGGCCAACTCATAAATAAGACCACGCAAGAGATAAACAACCAAAACCAAACCAACATAGGAGACGTTGATATGAGCGCCTTCAACACCTTTGATGATGGCCAGCGTATTTTTAGTTAACTCGGTAATAGCTAAACCAATGACCACTGGCTCAAGGACACTCATGATGACACTAACAATTTTCAGGAAAATGGCTAGGTAAAGTGGGAAACGATAAGCCTGCAAGTAGGACCAAAGGCGGCCAAAACTTGAGGAATGATTTGTTTTCTTTTTATTATTCTTCATTTCGACCTCCTTCTAGTCTTCTGTAAGACTCTTTTGATTCAATTGTGAATTAGCAATTTCACGGTAAATCTCATTGCTTTCCATAAGCTCTTCGTGACGGCCACGACCAACGATTTCACCCTTATCAAGAACGATAATCTGGTCTGCATCCATGATAGTTCCCACACGTTGAGCCACAATCAAGACTGTCGCATCCTGGGTCACTTCTTTCAGACGACGACGCAAAGTTGCATCAGTCTTGTAGTCCAAGGCGGAGAAGGAATCATCAAAGATGTAAAGGTCAGGACGTTTAACCACAGCACGTGCAATTGACAAACGCTGCTTCTGTCCCCCAGAAAGGTTGCTACCACCCTCAGCCAAGTGAGAGTCATAACGTTCTTCCTTACTTTCGATAAATTCCTTGGCTTGAGCCACATCAGTAGCTTGATTCAATTCTTCATGACTGGCATTTTCCTTACCATAACGGATATTTTCACCGATGGTTCCTGTAAAGAGCAGGGCTTTTTGTGGAATAAAGCCTATCTTACGACGAAGAGCCTTAAGATTATAGTCACGAACATCCACACCATCAACAAGAATGCGTCCAAGTGTCACATCATAAAAGCGTGGAATCAACTGCACAAGTGATGATTTTCCTGAACCCGTAGATCCAATAAAGGCAATGGTTTCACCGGGTTTAGCCTTGAAAGAAATATTGTGTAGGACAGGACTCTCAGTTTCACCAGGATAAGCAAAGGTCACATTGTCAAACTCCAAATATCCCTTAGTCTCAGTCTCTGTCACTCCATCTTCATTTGGATTGATAGAAATAGGCATATCCATAATTTCCTGCAGACGTTCACTAGATACCGCCGTACGAGGATACATGGTAAAGAGGTTGGCTAGGAAAAGGAAAGACAATAGTGCATGGAAACTGTACTCAATAAAGGCAACCAAATCCCCGATTGCCAACGTCCCAGAACCTAGTGGCTCAAGGGCAAACCAAACAATTGCCACAATCATGGCGATGATGATTTGCACAAAAAGTGGCTCAGTCAAACCAGTTAATTTAAAGAGCTTGTTTGAATTATCCGCATAGACAGCATTTTCAGAAGCAAACTTCTTCTCTTGAAAATCTTCTCTAGCGAAAGCTCGGATGACACGAAGTCCAGTCAGATTTTCACGAGCATACTGGTTAATCTTGTCGAGAGTTGCCTGTTGCTTCTCAGAAAGCGGACGTGTTTTTACCGCTACATACCAGACTACTACGGCTAGGAAAGGCAAGGAAATTGCCACAATCCAAGCCAAAGATGGACTTGTCGTCAAAATTAAGAAGACACTGGAAACCATCATCAGAGGAGTAATGACACCCATCTTAAGAATCTGTTCTGCAAATTGCATGAGAACAAAAGCATCAGATGTAATACGAGTTACCAAAGAGGATACGCCAATCTGCTCGTACTCATGGTGGGAATACTCCTGAAGCTTAGCGTAAATGTCATTACGCATGACCTGCACCATTGTGGTCGTCAATTTACTAACCGCATAGGACAAGAGCACACGACCAACAATCCCAGTCAAGACCACACCGAACATGACCCAAGCATAGGTATAAAGCTTGTCAGCATCTCCACGGTTAATCCCCTCATCAATCATTTTGGCAAGAACCGTCGGCAGACCTAAGTTAGCAATAACAAATAAAATAGCCGCCGTAAAATTCATTGCTAGCCACTTAGGATAACGCCTAAGATAAGACCAAATATAAGCCATAAATTTCTCCTTTTCTTTTTAGCATTTACCATGCCTTTAAGATTTTTATAGTTATTGACAACTACTAAAGCCGTAAAAGACACAGAAAAAGGGCGTGACAAGCACGCACATTACCTACATTCTAACAAATGAAAATATTAAAAGCAATAGAAAAAACCAGAGCTTTTGCCCTGGTTTCTTTATTAAGCGACTTGAGTCGTTACCTTATTATTTAAGAGTAACTGAAGCTCCAGCTTCTTCAAGTTTAGCTTTGATTTCTTCAGCTTCAGCTGCAGCAACACCTTCTTTAAGAACTGATGGTGCACCGTCAACGATAGCTTTAGCTTCTTTAAGACCTTCGCCTGTGATTTCACGAACAACTTTGATAACAGCAACTTTCTTGTCGCCTGCAGATGTCAATTCAACGTCGAATGAATCTTTAGCAGCACCAGCGTCAGCAGCACCAGCTGCAGCAGCAGCTACAGGAGCAGCAGCAGTTACGCCAAACTCTTCTTCGATAGCTTTTACAAGGTCGTTCAATTCAAGGATTGAAGCTTCTTTAATTTCAGCAATAATGTTTTCAATGTTCAATGCCATTGTGATTTCCTCCAAATGTGTTTTTTAATATAATTTTTTAAACGTAGCTTAGGCTACGAGTTGTGAAGATGGGCTTACGCAGCACCGTCTTCTTTGCTTTCTGCAACCGCTTTGACAGCGTATGCAACGTTGCGCACTGGCGCTTGAAGTACAGAAAGGAGCATAGAAAGCATACCTTCTTTGTTTGGAAGTGATGCAAGAGCGTTGATTTCTTCGACTGAAGTGAACGCGCCGTCAACAACACCACCTTTGATTTCAAGAGCTTCTGCGTCTTTAGCAAATTCGCTAATAACTTTCGCTGGTGCGATAACATCTTCGTTTGAGAATGCTACTGCAGATGGACCAACGAAGAGTCCTTTAAGGTCTTCAAGACCTGCTTCTTCAGCTGCACGAGTCAAGATTGAGTTTTTGATAACTTTAAATTCAACGCCTGATTCACGAAGATTACGACGAAGAACTGTATCTTGGTCAACTGTAAGTCCACGAGAGTCAACAACAACGATAGATGCTGCAGCTTTCATTTTCTCAGCGACAATCGCAACCTGTTCAGCTTTCTTAGCAATAATAGCTTCACTCATTAGTAGTTTTACCTCCGTTTTTATTTTTGGGCTAGGCACAAAAAAATCGTACCTAAACCTAGACACGAAAGTACAATACGTTACAAAAAAAATAGTTACGTTTTGTGCCTCGGTTGGATGTTTATGAGTTTAACTCCCCAACTGTCTTAGGTCAGTTTTTTCAAACCTCATATATAATACCATGACCTAAATCAGACGTCAAGAAAAAAATGCAAATTTTTTTATTTTTTTCTCTATCTTTTTTGAAAAGCATAAAACCTCTCAAAATCTAAAGATTTCAAGAGGTCATGTCTAATCATATCTGAGTGCTTCGATAGGATCGAGTTTTGAAGCTTTATTAGCCGGTAGGAGACCAAAGATAATTCCCACAGCTGCTGAGAAGGCGATGCTTCCCATGGCTACGCCAAGAGAGACTGTCGCTTTAAGCTCCATGGCATTCCCGATTGGTCCAACGACTAGGGCCGCAAAGCCCAGCCCAATCAAACCTCCCAGAATGGTCAAAACCATGGACTCAATCAGAAACTGTGTCAAGATTTTACGACGTGTAGCGCCTAAAGCCTTACGAAGACCAATCTCTCGTGTCCGCTCAGTTACCGAAACCAACATGATGTTCATAACACCGATTCCACCAACTAAGAGTGAAATCCCAGCAATAGCTCCGACAACGGTGGTAATGGTTCCAAAGATTGTGTTCACCTGATCTAAGGTCGAGCTCATATCTGCTGCCTTGTACTCCCCGTTATCATCTTGGGACAACTGGGTCAAGCGTTTGGCAGCATCCTTAGCGACACTACTACTATTTTTCACATCGGTCACATGGAAAAAAATCTGTCCAATAGCATCGGTATTATTTTCAGCTGCTAACTGGGTATTGGCCACAAGAGCTGTTCCAATTTCACCATAGGCACCGATTGCTGTGTCTTTATTCTTATAAACACCAATCACACGATAATCATTGTTCCCAATAGTAACCACTTGGTTAAGGGCATCCTCATTCGTCTCAAAGAGTTTTTTAGCCACCATCTGATCAATGACAATGACTCGTGAAAAGTTTTTATAATCATTGTCTTGCAAGGAACGTCCTGTCAACATCTCTAACTTTTTAGCTTTAAAGTAGCCCTGGCTGGCACCTGTGATATTAACATTCTTCACAGTCTTTTTCTGGAGGGAGATAGAGGAAGTTAGGCTGTTAGTCACAAAATAACTATCAATACCAGGTGTCTGCTTAGCCACTTGCTCCAACCAAACTTCTTTAACCGGTTTGGTCGGTTGTGACAAGTCCGCATAGGCAGGATCTAGCTCCTCACCCTTGGCTTCATAGTAGACTTGGACCGTATCCTTGTCACCTGTCACACTATCGGTAACACTCTGACGCATCCCATTTCCTAGACCCATAATGAGTACGACAGCAGCAACACCAATGATAATCCCCAACATAGTCAGGAAGGACCGCATCTTGTGTGAACGAATAGAACTAAGAGCAAATTTCCAATTTTCCATTCTTACCTCCTAGTCAATCCGAACGCTGTCCGTTGTGTCTTGGGTGATTTCCCCATCACGGATAACAATCTTACGTCGGGCATAATCCGCAATCTCAGGTTCATGGGTAACCATGACAATGGTCTTTCCTTCACGGTTTAGCTGGGTTAAGAGATCCATAATCTGGGTTCCTGTCTTGGTATCAAGCGCACCCGTAGGTTCATCCGCCAAAATGATTGCCGGATCGTTAGACAATGCACGCGCAATAGCCACCCTCTGCTTCTGTCCACCAGACAGCTCTGACGGCAAATGATGGCTACGTTCTGACAAGCCGACTTTTTCCAAGAATTGTTGTGCCCTTTGCTTACGTTCACGTGGCGATTTCCCCGCATAAATCAAGGGAAGCTCTACGTTCTTTTGGGCACTTAACTTTGGCAAGAGAAAAAACTGCTGAAAGATAAAGCCAATCTGGTCATTTCTTACCTTGGCCAAACGATTTTCAGAGAGATCAGCCACATCCTCCCCCTCGAGTTGATAGGAACCTGTAGTTGGTTGATCAAGAAGTCCAATAATATTCATGAGGGTTGATTTACCTGAACCAGAAGGGCCCATGATTGCCACGAAGTCACCTTCATCAACTGATAAGTCAATCCCCTTAAGGACCTGCAAGGACTCCTGACCATTTTTGAAAGACTTGGTGATGCCTTTTAAGACCATAAGTTCTGGCTTAGTCACTAGACTTCACCTCTTCTCCACTAGTCTCTTTTGATTTTTTGCTATCGGCATCTGTCACATCCTTCAGGGTCTCGCCATCCTTGAAGGATTTTTCGGCCTTGGTGATAACCTTTTGGCCTTCTTTTAGTCCTGAGGCAATTTCTTGCTGCTTAGCATCTGCATTACCAAGTTTGACCTTGACTTGCTTGATTTTTTGACTCTCGTCATCGTAAACCCAGACGTAGTTGTCAGAGCCTTTCTTGGTCACAGCAGTTACTGGAACTAACAGGGCATCATCATCTTTGGTCACTTCAAGAGATACATTGAAACCTTGCTTGAGCTTACCGATTGGACTAGTCAGTTGAACCTTATATTCATACTGGGAGCCTGTCTGTCCTGAATTGCTAGATGTCCCCGCTGACTGACTGGCATTTTGCTTAGGATAATTGGAAACGTAGCTAACTTTCCCTGTCCAAGTTTGATCTGGGTATACTTTGGAAGTAATCTTAACCTTTTGACCTACTGAAATATTTGGAATGTCATATTCTGTTAAGGTCCCTTGAATCTCAAATTGGCCTTCACTGGTCACATGAACTAGAGTCTGGCTCTCTTTTGAAGCAGGGTCCACAGAGTCCGCAACTTCTACGACTGTCCCATTAGCATCTGAAACAATGACTGTTTGGTTTAGGACGTCTTGTGCCTTTTCTAGCTCTGATGCTGCGTTAGCAACAGCATCATTATAATCTTGCAAGGTTTGGTAATTACTTGCCTCGGTTTGCTGACGCTGTTGAGGGCTAACGGTAGTCGTCGAATCATCCTCATCCGAATCACTACTTGTTTGTGCCGAAGCTGCAGGAGCTGTTCCATACTGTTGGAAATAATTACGGTCACGAACTGCCTTATTATAGGCACGGCTAGCCGTATCATAAGCCGCTTGGGCTGAGGTGCTATCATATTGGACCAATTGCTGACCAACGCTAACTTCCTCACCAACAGAAACTGTCACTGTGGCATTGCGTCCAATGGTATTATCAAAATAAACGTACTGTTCCGACTGAGCCTTCACCATGCCAGTCAGAAGGGTGGACGAGGCCAACTGCCCCTTGGTTACCTTACTTGCTGTAGGGGACTCGGAAGCCTTATCATCTTTGCCACCACCTGCAAAAAGGTTAAATCCTAGGACCAAAAGGACAAGGAAGCCAATTCCTCCAATGATCCAAACTCTTTTTTTATTTTTAAATAACTTTGGACTGATTTTCTTTCGCATAAGTCTCTCTTTTCTTTTGTATCATATAAATAAAACAATTGTAATACTTTTAACTTTCAGTGTCAATGGCCTTCGCTTAAATCCATAAGACCATAGTGCAGCTTTTGATTGGGACGAACCTGGCGTTCGAACCCTAGTTCCTCAAAAACGGTATCTCGAAAATGTGCCTTGATGATAATTTTTTCTCGTACAACACGCTTAGCCTCATTTAGCCATTCTTCAGTCAGACGACTGCCATTAGCTAGAGGTTTGATAGCTTGTAGATTTTCCGATTCCTTGATAGTCTCTGAAAACATAGGATCGGCATAAATGATATCAAAAGAGTGATCAGCCTGGGATTTCAAAAAGGATAAACTGTCTCTCTTAATGGCTTTAATAGACCGCATCGCTTTTTCAAGCTGCTTGTCATCTGTCTGATAAGTGGCCAGACCACGAGAAACCACCTGAAAAATTACTTCTTGACTCTCAAGGGCAGTCACCTTATTTCCCGCTGCCGCCATAACTAAACTATCGGAAGCCAGACCCATGGTCGTGTCGAGAATAGACTTGGAAGACGGACCCAAAAGATTGACTAGAGCATCGTGTGGTGCCTTAATCCTAAGAACTGCTGTATCTGGATGAAAGGATAGCTCACTGCCATCCGCATTGACAAAAGACAATCTGTCTTTATATAGAAGATAAAAAGCTCCAAATCGCTCTAAACATTTTGCCAAAGATAACTTGCGACGAGGCTGATAGTCAGCTCCTAGTTCGTTAGCTAATTCTTGGGCACGCGCAATCAAGGCCTCATTTTCACGTAAAGATGTGGTAATAATCATGTTACTAGTATAGCAGAATCTTAGGAAATAAAACCATAGTCTTAGCTTTCATTTGCATTTGTTAGCTTACATTTGTGTAAGAAAAAAAGCCCCAGCAAGGCTGAGACTCAGAACATAATTAAACTATTTTTAAATATGAAATAGATTTTGCGAACCTAGTAAGCTTATACCGAGACTTTTCGCAGTGATAAAAACGTCTGAAAAGATTAGTTTCAGGCGTTCGGAAGTTTTGAGACTTTCGGCTCAAAACTTAGTCATGGAACTTCGCAGAAGGTCGCTGACGTCCGTCATCACTTAAGAAAAGTCTCAAAAGAAAACTTTGTCTTCAATAAAAAAGCCCCAGCAAAGCTGAGACTCTATTTCATGATTAAATAGATTCTGTTGTAAAGCTACGGCTTTCAAGCACACGCACCATAGCATCTGCTGTATCAAGCGCTGTGAAGAGTGGAATTCCTGCTTCAATAGCTGAGCTACGGATAGCTGCTCCGTCTTCGTCATAAGTACGTTTGTTACCAACCGTATTGATGATAGCTTGCGCTTTACCTGTACGAACGAGGGCTGGAATGTCGTTATCGTCATTTTCCCCCAATTTGTTAACAAGCGTTGCGTGAACCCCATGTTCATTCAAGAACTTAGCTGTTCCCTCAGTTGCGTAGATACCATAACCGATAGCATCGAAGCGACGTGCCAAATCAAGGGCTTCTTCTTTAGTATCATCATGAATAGTAAAGATAACATTACCAAAGGTTGGCAAGTGAAGATAAGATGCTTCAAAAGCTTTGTAGAGCGCTTTTTCAAGAGTCGCATCTGTCCCCATAACTTCACCAGTTGATTTCATTTCTGGTCCAAGGAGGCTATCTACCTTAGCCAATTTTGTGAATGAGAATACTGGTGCTTTGACATGAACATGGTTGCTTTCTGGGTAAAGACCATCTTTGTAACCTTGCTCAGCCAATGATTTACCAAGAATCAAGTTTGTAGCAACTTGAGCCATTGGGATATCAGTAACCTTAGACAAGAATGGTACGGTACGGCTAGCACGTGGGTTAACCTCGATAACATAGACCGTTTCATCCTTAATAACAAACTGAATGTTCATCATACCGATACAGTTAAGACCAATAGCCAAGCGTTTAGTGTAGTCAGCGATAGTCTCTTGGATTTTCTTAGAAAGGGTTTGTGGTGGGTAAACTGCCATTGAGTCCCCTGAGTGAACCCCTGCACGTTCGATGTGTTCCATGATACCTGGAATCAAGACATCCTTACCATCAGAGATAGCATCCACTTCACACTCACGTCCAATGATATAGCTATCAACAAGGACTGGGTGGTCTGGACTTGCCTTAACGGCTGTACGCATGTAAGAACGAAGGTCATCTTCATTTTCAACGATTTCCATGGCACGTCCACCCAAAACGTATGATGGACGAACAAGAACTGGGAAGCCAATCTTACGAGCTGCTTCAACCGCTTCTTCTTCGTTTGTCGCTGTTTGTCCTGGTGGTTGTGGAATGTCCAAATCTTTAAGGGCTTGTTCAAAGAGGTCACGGTCTTCGGCACGGTCAAGGTCAGCAACCTGTGTACCCAAGATTTTCACACCAGCTTTAGATAATGGCTCTGCCAAGTTGATAGCTGTTTGTCCACCAAACTGAACCACGACACCCTTAGGTTGTTCCAATTCGATAACGTTCATCACGTCTTCGAAAGTCAATGGTTCGAAGTAAAGTTTATCTGAAACTGAGAAGTCTGTTGAAACCGTCTCAGGGTTAGAGTTCATGATGATAGCTTCGTAACCTGCAGCCTGGATAGCTTTTACAGAGTGAACTGTCGCATAGTCGAACTCAACCCCTTGTCCGATACGGATAGGACCTGAACCAAGAACGATGACAGATTCTTTATCAGATTTAATTGATTCATTTTCCCACTCGTAAGTTGAGTAGAAATACGGTGTTGATGACTCGAACTCAGCCGCACAGGTATCGACCATCTTGTAGACAGGAACAATGTTATTTTCCAAACGTGTCGCACGAACTTGGTCGGCTGTTTGATTCCAAAGATCAGCAATCTTACGGTCAGAGAAACCGTTACGTTTAGCCTCTTTCAAAACATCAACATCGCCTACGTGAGTAGCCAATTCTTGTTCCAATTCAAAGACATGGAGCAATTTGTCAAGGAAGAAGATATCAATCTTAGTCAACTCTGACAATTCTTCAATAGTGTATCCACGACGGATGGCTTCAGAAAGGTAGAAGAGACGGTCGTCTTGAGCTTTGACAATCTTTTCAACCAAGGCATCGTCTGTGACGTCCGCAAGCTCAGGCATTTCATTGTGGTAAACACCGATTTCAAGTGAACGGCAGGCTTTAAGAAGTGACTCTTCGATGTTACGACCGATAGCCATAACTTCACCTGTTGCTTTCATTTGAGTACCAAGACGACGTTCACCGTGTTCAAATTTATCAAATGGGAAACGTGGAATCTTAGCAACCACATAGTCAAGAGCTGGTTCAAACATAGCATAAGTTGTACCAGTGACTGGGTTAATCATTTCATCAAGTGTCAAACCAACAGCGATCTTGGCTGCCAATTTGGCGATTGGGTAACCAGTTGCTTTTGAGGCAAGGGCTGATGAACGTGATACACGAGGGTTTACTTCGATAACATAGTACTTGAAGCTATTAGGGTCAAGAGCCAACTGTACGTTACAGCCACCCTCAATTTTAAGGGCACGGATAATCTTCAAGCTGGCATCACGAAGCATTTGGTTTTCAATATCTGACAAGGTTTGCGTTGGGGCAAATACGATTGAGTCCCCTGTGTGGATACCAACTGGGTCAAAGTTTTCCATGTTACATACCACAAGAGCATTGTCTGCGGCATCACGCATAACTTCGTATTCGATTTCCTTGAAACCAGCGATAGAACGTTCAATCAAACATTGTGTTACTGGTGACAATTTCAAGCCATTTTCAGCGATTTCACGAAGTTCTTCTTCGTTGGCACACATACCACCACCAGTACCACCAAGGGTAAAGGCAGGACGCACGATAACTGGGTAACCAATTTCTGTCGCAAAGGCAACTGCTTCTTCAACCGTATTGACGATTTCAGATTCTGGAATAGGTTGTTCCAAATCTTCCATCAATTGTTTGAAGAGGTCACGGTCTTCGGCTTGGTCAATGGCAGACAATTTTGTTCCCAAAAGCTCTACTCCAAGCTCTTCAAGAATACCAGCTTTTGACAATTCCATTGCCATGTTCAAACCAGTTTGTCCCCCAAGTGTTGGCAAGAGAGCATCAGGACGCTCTTTACGAAGGATACGTGTGACAAATTCAAGCGTAATTGGTTCAATGTAAACCTTGTCTGCGATTTCTTTATCAGTCATGATTGTCGCAGGGTTAGAGTTAACAAGGACAACACTGTAACCTTCTTCTTTCAAGGCCAAGCAGGCTTGCGTACCAGCGTAATCGAACTCAGCAGCCTGACCGATGATGATAGGACCAGACCCGATAACCATAATTTTTTTAATATCAGAACGTTTAGGCATAATTTATGATACAAAGCCCGTTAAGGACCCAGTGAAAATAGGAAACGTGACGACGACGCCCAAGCGTCTAGTCACCGTTTATCTTTTTCACATAGTCCTTAGGGCGTGTTCACTTCCGTGAACCTGTATCTTCTCCTTTCTATTTGACAACTCTCTGGTTGTCATTAAATAAGGTAGTAGACTGGGGCGAACAAGAGTCACACCCCACTATAGTCACTAGACAGTTGCAATTAACGACGTGCTTTTTCGGCTTGGAAAGCATCAATCAATTCCAAGAACTCATCAAAGAGATAGCTAGCATCGTGTGGACCAGGTGCTGCATCTGGGTGGAATTGCACTGAGAATGCAGGGAAGTCACGGTGACGAACACCTTCAACTGACTTATCGTTAATTTCTTCGTGTGTTACCATGAGGCAATCTGGAAGTGACTCACGGTCAATGGCATAACCATGGTTTTGGCTTGTAAAATCAACACGACCAGTCGCAATTTCACGAACCGCATGGTTAAATCCACGGTGACCAAACTTCATCTTGTAGGCCTTGGCACCATTAGCCAAACTAAACAACTGGTGACCCATACAAATACCAAAGATTGGAATTTTACCTTGGATGCCACGAATCATATCAAGTGCATACGGTACATCTTCAGGGTTACCTGGACCATTTGACAACATCACACCATCTGGATTAAGGTGGAGAATTTCTTCAGCAGTGATATCATGTGGCACAACAGTCACGTTACAATCACGTTTTGAAAACTCACGCAAGATAGAGTGCTTGAGACCAAAGTCAACCAAAACGATATTTTTACCAACACCTGGTGCTGGGTAGGCTGTCTTAGTTGATACCTGCTCAATATTATTCGTTGGCAAAACAGTCGCACGCAATTGATCTTGCAAGTGCTCGATACTGTCACCAGGACTGGCCAAAGTGGCTTTCATGGTACCGTGTTGACGGATAATCTTAGTCAAGGCACGTGTATCAATACCAGAGATACCAGGGATGTTTTTCGCCTTCAAAAACTCATCCAAGGTCATTTGGTTACGCCAGTTGCTGGCACGACGGCTAGCCTCTGACACAACGACACCCTTAGTCGTTGGCTTAATTGACTCATAGTCGTCACGGTTAACACCGTAGTTACCAACAAGTGGATAAGTAAAAGTCAAAATTTGACCATTGTAAGACTGGTCTGTGATAGATTCTTGATAACCTGTCATACCAGTATTAAAGACGATTTCACCCGTCACATCCACATCAGCACCGAAGGCCTGACCTTCAAAAATAGTGCCGTCTTCCAAAATAAGTAAACGTTTTGCCATTATAGTAAATTGTTCCTTTCACTAAGATACAAAGGGCGTTAAACATCTGAATGAAAAGCAAATCCAACAGAGAAGCTCCAGCCTCTAGGAAGATTTGTCTCTTTTCAAAGATTTAGCCCATGTTCTTTTTCGTCTGATTCTCTCAGGAATCGGTTAACGTTGTTTACGCTTTGCCATTTAAAATAGCTTCAATAATTGCCATACGGACAAAGACCCCGTTTTGCATCTGAGCAACGATACGAGCCTTAGGTGCTTCAACCAGACTATCAGCAATCTCCACATCACGATTAACCGGAGCAGGGTGCATGATAATCGCCTGATCAGCTAACTTGGCATAACGTTCTTCAGTCAAACCATAGAGAGCATGGTAGTCTTCTTTTGAAAATCCTTTGTCATCCCCATGACGCTCGTGCTGAACACGAAGCAACATGAGAACATCCAAGTCCTCAATGACGTCGTCAATGGCCACATGCTGACCATAAACATCAAACTCATTCGAGTACCACTCTGCAGGACCAGCAAAATAAAGCTGAGCTCCCAAACGCTTGAGAATCTGCATATTTGACTTAGCGACACGCGAATGCGTAATATCACCTGCAATACAAATCTTAAGATTTTCAAAGGTTCCAAACTCTTCGTAAATGGTCATCAAGTCAAGCAAACACTGACTTGGGTGTTGCCCTGAACCATCACCACCATTGACAATAGAGGTCTGAATAGTTCTACTATCAATCAACTGCTTGTAGTAATCGACTTCCGAGTGGCGGACCACACAGATGTCAACGCCCAAGGCAGACATGGTTAAGATCGTATCATAGAGGGTCTCACCCTTGTTCACCGAGCTAGTTCCAGCATCGAACTCAATCACATCCAGGCCAAGTTTTTTCTCAGCTACCTCGAAGGACTTGTGTGTTCGTGTTGAATTTTCAAAAAAGAGATTGGCAGCGAAATACTGTCGATCCAGCTGGAAATCAGCTCTGCCATTTTTAAAATCTCCACCTCGACGAATCAGGCCCAAGACCTCTTCATTCGTGAGGGTTTCCATTGTCACCAAATGTTTCAGTGACACTTTTCCATCTGCAATCGCCATAGTTTTTCCTTTTAAATTGATTGACTAATCTTTGCTACCTTTTTTAGGATCTGGCAAAATTTGGTAAAGCAAGATACCAAGAATGGTTGAACTTGCCACACCCGTAATTTGAAGACCACCAAGGTCAATCATCAAACCACCGATACCAGATACCAAGATAACACTAGCAATCAAGAGATTCTTTTTATTATCAAAATCAATCTTATGTTCAACTAAAATTTTCAAACCGCTAGCAGCGATAACCCCAAAGAGGGCAATAGATAATCCGCCCAATACAGGAGTTGGAATAGAATGCAAGAGTGCTGATAGCTTACCAATAAAGCTCATCAAGACCGCAATCACTGCTGCGCCCGCAATAACGTAAACTGAGTAGACCTTACTGAGGGCCATAACCCCAATATTTTCACCATAAGAAGTTACCGGAGGAGCTCCAAAGAACCCAGCGATAATCTGTGCCAAACCATCACCAGTAAGGGTGTGGTCAAGTCCTGGATCTTTGAAGTAGTCACGCTCAGTCAAACTGTTTAGAACCATGACGTGACCAAAGTGTTCGGTCATCGTCACAAAGGCAATCGGAGCCATGGTCAAAATCGCACTTGGATAGAGCTTAAAGCTATAATCCACAAATGGAATATCAAAGTTTGGAACTTGAATCCAATGTGCCGCCGCTACCTCTGAGAAATTGATAAAACTATGTCCTGTCAGCAAACCAAGAACCGCTGAGAAAATATAGCCCACAATTAAACCAAGCAAAATTGGGATGACACCGACAATCTTCTTGCCATACATGTTAAAGAGGATAACCGCAAAGAGAGTGACCATCGAAATCAATAGAGCATAGATACTATAGCTTTTATTTAAAGTTGTCGCATCATTGACTGCATTGGCTGCAAGGTTCAAACCAATCACCATGATAATGGGACCAACCACGATTGGTGGAAGGACCTTATCAATCCAGTCTTTACCCGCATACTTAACAATCAGAGCCACAAGCAAGTAAACCAAACCACCAGCCATGGCACCTTGAGCGACCGCTGCAATTCCATCAGTCTTCATAAGTGTCTGCATAGCCGCAATATAGGCAAAGCTAGACCCCATGTAAGCTGGAATTTTGTACTTGGTCACCGTCAAGTGAGCCAAAGTTCCCAAACCAGATGAGAAAAGAGCAATAGCGGGATCAATCCCAACCAAAATCGGCACAAGCACCGTCGCACCAAACATGGCAAACAAGTGCTGGAATGACAAACCAACCAATAAACCAGGTTTTGGCATATCATTCACATCATATTTTACGTTATTCACGATATCAAAGGACTCCTTAAAATAAGATACTAAGGGCGTATAAAGAGCAAAGTAAAATTAGGAAATCTGACGCCGAAGCTTTAGCTTCTAGGAAGATTTATCTATTTTACACAGCTCTTAGCCCGTGTTCAGTTAAATAAGATACAAAGGGACGCTTTGGCTTAGCCAAACATTTCTGTAGAAAAATAGGAAGTCGACACCGCACTCCCAAGAGTGCTAGGAGACTTATCTTTTTTCCTAAGAAATGAGTCCCGTGTTCAATTAACAAGATACAAAGGGCGTTTCACCCTATCTGTCAGCCAACTTAGCTTGGGTCAATAATGTTGACGCTATCTTTGCCATCAACTTCTGCGACCAAAACTTCAATTTCTTCTGACTCACTAGTTGGGATATTTTTACCAACATAGTCCGCACGGATTGGCAATTCACGGTGACCACGGTCAACCAAAACAGCCAAACCAACACGCGCTGGACGCCCATGGCTAACGATATTATCAATAGCTGCACGAATCGTACGACCTGTGTAAAGCACATCATCCACAAGGATAACATCTGTACCATCAATTTCAATAGGGAAAACAGATGTGTCTTGCTCAGCCTTAACATCATCACGGAAAGCCTTAGTGTCAAGCTCAATCAATGGCACATCAAGGTTTTCCAACTGTTTCAAGCGCTCTTGAATACGCTGTGCAATATAAACACCACGTGTCTTAATACCAGCCAAGACAATCTTGTCGAGATTTTTGTTACGTTCAATAATCTCATAAGTGATACGTGTAATGGCACGTTTCATGGTTACGTCATCGACGATCTCTTTTTTCTTCATAAAAAGAACCTTTCTAAATACAAAAAAATCCCCTCGAAAACAAGGAGATACACAAAAATATGAGTACAGTTCACCCGTACACTTCTCATGGCTCCTTGCCTGCCTCTCTGGACAGTGATTAAAGGACTTATTTAATTAGGTAAATTATAGCAAATTTCAGACTCTTTTACAAGAAAAAAACGGACACCTCTACCAAGAAAGACTATCCGTTTAATAACTGTTAAGCTTCTCTCAACTTCTCCAAGGTTTCCTTGAAAATAGCAGGGTCTTCCGCTGTAAATTCGACCAATTCTCCAGTCGTAGGATGCGTGAACCCAAGGGTCTTAGCATGTAGAAATTGTCCATGGCCCTTGAGGGTCTTGCGTGGCCCATAAAGAGGATCGCCCGCCACCGGGTGACCGATATAAGCCATGTGCACACGAATCTGGTGTGTGCGACCTGTTTCCAGCTGCAACTCTACCAAAGTATAGTTGCCAAAACGTTCAAGAACGGTAAATCGTGTTACTGCAGGTTTTCCTTTAGCTGTGACTGCCTGCTTCTTGCGGTCCTTGTCCGAACGCCCAATCGGAGCCTCAATCACGCCTCGATCGTTAGGCAAATTGCCATGCACGATAGCCACATACTTACGAAGGGACTTCTTATCCTTAAGCTCAGCCGCCAAAGCATTGTGGGCCTTATCATTCTTAGCAATCATAAGGAGGCCAGACGTATCCTTATCAATACGGTGGACAATCCCTGGACGAACCACACCATTGATAGACGAGAGGTCCTTGACATGGTACATCAGAGCATTGACCAAGGTACCAGACGTGTGACCAGCTGAGGGATGGACCACCATGCCTTGAGGCTTGTTGACCACTGCCACATCTGCATCTTCGTAGATAATATCCAAAGGAATATCTTCAGCCTTGTATTCCAAGACCTCTTCTTCTGGCAATTCATAGGTGATGACATCACCCTCTTTAACCGCATACTTGGCCTTTGCCGACTTACCATTAACCAAGACCGTTCCAGCCTTAATCGCTTCATTGGCCTGACTACGTGACAATTCTGTCAAATCTGCCAAAGCCTTGTCCAGACGGTTTCCCACCTCTTTAATGATGACTTCCATTTTCCTCTTTCCATAAGACTATAATCAAGAGCAGCACACCCACCGTTAGATAGGAGTCTGCCACGTTAAATATTGCAAAATCAATAAAATCAAGCTGAACCATATCAACCACGTAACCCAAGTGCACACGATCGATAAAGTTACCAATACCACCTGAGATGATCAAAACCAAAGATAGCACCAGCCAAAGACTCTTCTGGTAATTCTTAACCAGATAAACCATAGCCGCACCAATCACTAGAACCGTCAAAATCACAAAGAAATATTTCTGATCCTGTAAAATGGAAAAGGCAGCACCACGGTTCTGTAGATAGGTTAAGCTGAAAAGTCCAGGAATAGCCTTGATAACTTGGTTAAGGGCAATATTTGCCACAACCCAATGCTTAACCCACTGATCCAAACCAATCAGAGCCAGAATAGCCAAAGGAATCGCAACCTTACGCATAAGTCCTCCTATGGTTTGTATGTATCAAAGTAGTCAAACATAACATTGACAAACTTGAGAGCACAAGATGACAAGTTAATCCCCTTACGACGGACATAAACCATCTTGTTATCCAAATTATCCTCAAGGGGAATAACCGTAATCCCGTTCACACTTTGTGCATCCAAGAAACCAGATCCCGTCGCATAGGCATCCGTACGTTCCAAGATACCGTTCAAGGTCGCACGGTCTGTCACGTTAAACATCAGAGACGAATCTGACGTATCCACAAAGTTTTCAGAATAGTAAAGATACTCGTCCTTCTCCTGAGTGAAACGCACTGCTGGCAAGGCCGCCAAGTCCTCCATGACAAGACTTTCTTTTTTAGCCAGAGGATGCCCCTTACGGAGATAAATATGCGTCTTAAACGGAATCAAATCAATAGCCTCAAGCCCAAGCTTGTCCATATTTTGCTGGATTCCCTTGCTATTTTGACGATTCAAATAGATAATCCCAATCTCACTGTGCCCCTTGGCTACCTCATCCAAAATCTGAATAGTCGTAGACTCAAAGATACGGAAATCCTTATAATCAGGATAACGCTCTGAAAAAGTCGTAATCAAAGGTGGCAAAAAGTCATAGTGCTGGCTGGCAATCGAAAACTGGTTGCCCTTTTCAGAAGCATTAAGATAGCGATTTTCAAAACTATCAAAACTGCGTACCACCTCAAGTGCACGCTCATAAAAAGTCATGCCCTGACTGGTCAAGACAGCCCCCGTCGTTGTACGGGTGAAAATTTGGAAATTCAGCTCCTGCTCCAAATCCTTGATAGCCACCGAAAGGCTAGGTTGACTCACAAAGAGCTTGCTGGCTGCCTCGCGGAAGGTTCCGCTATTGGCAATGGCTACGACATAACGTAGTTGTTGTATGTTCATGTGTGACACTTCTTTCTTGAAAAATCAATCACTCCTATTATACCAGATTTTATCCTCTTTTGTTGATACTAAAAAGCTCAGGCACCCCTGAGCTTGAATTAATTAAAAAGTAGTCTTATTCGTCTGATTTGTCTGTCAAGAAGTACTCGTTTTCACGTTTGTCATAGTCGAAGGTCAAACGAACAGCATCTACCTTACCACTTTCTGGATTATAATCACGGTAGCTAAGACTGACTGACTGAGTGAGATCGCCTTGTTCAGTTTGTGTCATTTCATGATAAGTGAAGCTAGCCTCTGGGTGTTTTTCAACCACCTCAGAAAGTCGTGTCCCCTTGAGCAAATCAGCTTGTGTACCTACAGACAACTTTTCATAGTCATCTTTTGTCCAGTTGCTATGATAGTCATCAACTTCTTTGACCTTATCATAGTCGAAGGTTGCTGAGGCAGATTTCAAAACATAGACATCGTCTTTTTGCTCGAAAGTCAAACGAACATAGTTGTTCCCATCTGTGTTTTCTTTTCTATAGGTAAGATCTAGCAAATCTGGTTTATCTTCCTCGTAAGCATCACTATACTCGGCATCAGTCGCCTTACCGTGAGCATCCAAGACCTCATCCAATGTCAAAGTACCAACCTTCAACTCCTTAAACTGATCCTCAGTCCAGTCAAACTTATTATTCTCATCGATATACAGATAAGCTCTATCGTGACCGTCACTTTGGAACTGTTCAGCGTGGTTCATGACATATTTCACCGCTTGATAACCTGCTCCAGCAAGCGAAGTCATAAAGAAGATGATTGACATGACTAGGGCAATAATAGATAGTGCCTTGCGTGTCGACTTCAGACTCAAAACCAAAGTCACAATAGCTAGAATGATAAGGAAGAAGGCAAGGAAAGTAAAGACAAAACCGATAGGAAGCGTCCAAGACAAAATGACAAATAGAATCCCCAAAACTAGGATAATGATTGGCAAAGCAATATTAACAAAAACATTGTTCTTGGTTACTTTTGGTTTGTAATAAGGGTTTTCCAAAGGTATCTGACTTGCCTTTGGAGCTTCTTTTTCTTGCTCTTTCTCCATATTCAACTCAGGCATTAGCTTAGGAGCTTCCTCCTCTAATGCCACCTGAGCCTCGTCTGGTTGCGTATCTGCTACTGAGTCAGCTGACACCTCTTCAGTAGCTTCAGAGCTATCCACCTGCTGAGCCTCAACCTGCTCAGACACTTGGACACTTGGTTCCTCCGAAGCAATGACAAAGCTCTCTTTCTTAGCTTCCATAAACTCCTCAGGACTTGGTTTACGTCCATTGACGTCCTCAAAGTGACGCACCCATTCTTCTCTAGTTGCCATAGCCGACTCCTTTATCTCTTTTTCTTTATTTTATCATACTTTAATCTGGTCTTATGAAAATAAGGTCGGATATAAGAGAGAATTTTTTGAGACTACCTTAGGTGCTTAAGCGACAAGCCATCTCATGAAAATAGACGAAAGAAGAAAAGAAACTGCACCTAAAAGTAAGATTTTTTCGATCACACTTTTTGGGGCAGTTCAATATTAGTAAGAGTAGTTTTTATATTTATATGTATAGTTATGTATCTAGTCCTTTTTAATCTCCAAACTAAGCTTATAAAAACTATAAAGGCTATAAGCAATTGCAATGATCCCCAAGAAACCAAAGTATACATTATCCTTTAAACTCTTCATATAAATCCCAATTATTATAAAGAGAAGGGTATTGATCAAAATGACTAATCTTTTATTTTCTATCTTGCCTATTTTAAGTACCAATAGTCTAATAATAAGTATCGATGGAGAGAATAAAACGGCAATTATTGTAAGTAAAAATTTTTTTCTGCTAATTAAATTAGCTTTAATGTCTTTTTGAGATTCTTTTTCAATATTCATCTCTTTAAATAATAGTTCCAGTGAAACATTATCAGGTTCACTTTTTCCTAATTCCCATTTAGAAATCGTCTGACGAGTAACAAATACTTTATCTGCAAGTTCTTGCTGAGTCATACCTGTTTTAATTCTATATTCTTTAATCAACGTAGCAATGTCCATTTTAATACCCCTAGCTTATTTCTATTCTTTGATAAAAGGCTCTGCTAACAAAATTGCTATTACTATTATATAGAGAGGATGTTTATAAATAAAGTAAGTAGCAACGAGTAATAGAAACAATAACATTCTCGTAACCCACGGATATCTGTTTGATAAACTGACCAATAAATTAACTAAAGGTTTCAGTATCAACCCCATTAATCCAAAAGTAAGCACCTATATAAAATTAGTTTTGTTTTTCTTAATAAATTGTAACATTAAGAATACCTCCTCAGATTTGTTACTTTAAATTTATCAAGACCCATGACTAAAAGCACGCAACGAATAGTAAAATATGCGCAACGTCCTTAGAAACTAGGATGCAACGCTCCAAGTCATTACGCAACGAGGAGAATAGTACCTCTTAAAAGTACGAAATGGTAGTACATTAGAACCTAAAGGCAGTAAAATTTTACAATACTACAAAAGACATGGCAATAGAGAAGAAATAAATAACAATTGAAGTGATAAACAAGCCAATAAATCGTTTCCAGCTCCCTTTTTGATTGAGCTTGTCTACAGTTTCCTTAGTGACAAGAGACTGGCTTTGCTCGAATGTATAATTTAAGAATTTCAATAGCTTTCTCCTTCTATCAAGAAAAAACAGGAAGGTTTCCCCTCCTGTCCCTTAATTAATCCTCATCTGGACCTGATTTATAAGTAAGGTAGAATGTATCTTCACCTTCTTTGGTATCAAATGACAAGTAAACACTCTTGAGTTTGCCATCTTCAGCCTTATAATCACTATAAGAAATAGTCATTTCTTTTGTGAATTCACCTTGACGAGATGTTGAAATCGTGTATTCTGCACTTGAAGCTTTAGGGTGATCCTTAACGACATCTTCAAGTTTCGTACCATTTGATGGATCAGTGTAATCACCCTTATTGAGAGCATCAAACTGTTCTTTTGTCCAATCAGATTTATAAGATTTATCAACTTCTACCTTATCTTGAGGGAATCTACCTGAAGCATATGACAAGATAAATGTACCGTCATATTGTTTCTTAAAGTTTAGGTAGACACTCTCGCCATAGTCTTTACCAGAGTATGTCAACTTCAACTCATCACCTGACACCTCAGCATCTGACGCCTTGCCGTATGTTTTAACGATTGATTTAACAGTGTCTTTACCTGCTTTCAACTTCTTGAACTTAGATTCATTCCAATCAAATTTAGCATTTTTGTCAATGTAGTCGTTGACATCAGTACTATCACCTTTTGAGTCTGATTTTGAATCGCTGTCGTCATCTTTCTTGTCAGCGTCATCGTCGTCTTTATCAGCAACCTTTGATGTCTTGCTTGAGCTTGTGTTGTTGTTGCTAGCATTTTGAGAGATTTGGAAAATCAAACCACCAATAGACACAAAGAGCATGAGACCAGCAACGCCTGTTGCAATGATTGAAAGCAATTTCTTGCTTGATTTAAGGCTAAAAACAAGCGAAACAACTGCTACTGCAACTGCGAGGACTGTCAAGATGATGAAGACCCAAGCAGGACTTACAAACCACGCCAAAATTGCAAAGATTACTGAAAGTGCAATCGCAACGATTGGCAAGATAAGATTGAAAAGAGGGTTATCTGCTGAGCCAGCTGCTGCTGGATTAGGAACTGTTCCAAATCCTTGAGCTGAAGAGATAGGTGCCTTTTCAAACATGCTTGAATCAAATTGTGGTGTTGGTTGTTGCACAGGTGCTTCTGAGAAAGATTCTGCACCAAATGGTGATTCACTACTTGCTTGTTCTGCGACAGCATCTTCAGCTGTTTCAGCCACATCTGCGATATCATCTTGTTCTGTGACTTCTTCAGTAGCAACTGGTTCTGGAGCTACTTCTTCAGCGACAGGTTCATTAGCTGGTGCTTCTACAGATGCTGCTTGAGCAGCCAAAGCACTTGTATCAAAGTCAGCTGCTTTAGCATCCAAAAATTCTTGGGGGCTAGGCTTACGCCCGTGTACCGACTCAAAGAGTTCAGCCCATTCTGCTTTAGTTGACATAAAAATCTCCTTTTTTCAAGAAATCCAAACAAGAGGTCACTTCAGCTTAGCGAAGTTTTCTATAGTTAGGATTTAGACACCTATCTCTGATAAGAGCAAGTAGCATGCGTCCCTTCAAAAGCCAGGCATAGCCTAAGGCAACCTTTTCCCTCTATCTAGTCCCATTGTTCATTTTCTTGTTGATAGTCCCATTCTACCATATTTAAAGACCCCTGTTAACCGTTTCCCAAAAGGTTTTTTTCTGCTACAATAGTAGGTATAATGCACCAAAGGAGTTATATATGAAAAACATTAAAAAGTACATTCCATTAATTATTGTACTTGTTATCGCAGGCCTAGGTTTTGCCTTTCGTGAGAACATCGCACGCGCCGTTCGTGGAGATGCTTATGTTGATAATAAGATATTCACTAAACAATTAGAAAAAGCCCAAAAATCTGGAAAAGATGCCTTCCCACAGTTGTCAGATAAGGTCGGTAAGGACGAAGCTGAAGTTATCCTCCATACTTCAAAGGGTGATATCACAGTCAAACTCTTCCCTACACTTGCTCCTAAGGCTTCTGAAAACTTCTTGAAACATGCCAAGGACAAATACTATGATGGACTTACCTTCCACCGTGTCATCAAGGACTTCATGATTCAAAGTGGTGACCCTAAGGGTGACGGTACTGGAGGAGAATCTATCTGGAAGAAGGGTTTCGCTGTTGAGCCTACACCATTCCTCTACAACATCCGTGGCGCACTTGCCATGGCCAATACTGGTGCTAAAAATTCAAACGGCAGCCAATTCTACATTGTTCAAAACAAGGACGATCAAAGCAAGCAATTAGGAAATGCTGGCTATCCAAAACCTATCATTGACGCCTACAAAAAAGGTGGTTACCCAGCTGGTGATACCAAATATACTGTCTTTGGACAAGTCATCAAAGGTATGGATGTTGTTGATACCATTGCTAACCTTGAAGTCGATGACAACAGCAAACCAAAAGAGAATGTAACGGTTAATTCCGTTGAAGTCGTTAAAGACTACAAATTCAAATAAACAAAAATCCCAGATTGAAGACAAAGTCCTCAGAAGTTATACTTCTGGGGACTTTTCTTGCTTTGAAGGAGTATAATAAAAGAAAAAGGTATTTGATGAGGTGTTCCTATGTTTCACAAAGAAAATCCCGAATACAATCGACGTCAAGTAGGATTCTATACGCTTGATGAACTTGTGCCTAAAGACCATTTTCTAAGAAAAGTCGAGGAAACGATTGATTTCTCTTTTATTTATGATCTTGTCGAAGATAGTTATTCCTCGGATAATGGTCGCCCTAGTCTAGACCCCGTTTTATTAGTTAAAATTCCGTTGATTCAATGTTTTTATGGCATTCGTTCTATGCGCCAAACCATTAAAGATATTGAGGTGAATACGGCTTACCGTTGGTTTCTTGGCTTATCTCTGAACGATAAGGTGCCTCATTTTACAACTTACGGTAAGAACTATAGCCGACGCTTTCAAAACAAGGAAGTGTTAGCACACATTTTTAGTCATGTGCTTCATCATGTTTTGGAAGCGGGGCTCATTGATCCCTCAGAAATCTTCATTGATGGGACCCATATCAAGGCAGCTGCTAATAATCATAAGTACAAAACTGTTGTTATTGATCAAAAAGCTAAATTCATGAGTGAACAACTGGAGATTGAGATTAATTTAGATAGGAGAAAACACGCAAAAAAGCTCTTAAAGCCCGCCAAAAAAAGCGAGGCTAAACCTAAGAAACAATCAACGACAGACCCAGACAGTGGTTGGTTTCATAAGGGGGAACATAAGGAAGTCTTCGCTTACAATGCTCAAGTAGCTTGTGATAAACACGGTTGGGCCTTAGCTTATACGGTTGAAGCAGGAAACATCCATGATAGTCAGGCTTTCTCTGCTCTTTTTGTCAAACTAGAACCATTCTCTCCTGAATTCATTATTGCGGATTCAGGCTATAAAACACCTAGTATTGCCAAGTTTCTTCTAGAAAAAGGGATTACACCAGTTTTCCCTTACACTAGACCAAGAGGTAAGAAAGATTTTTTACGTCCAAAAGACTTTGTCTATGACGAGCATTTTGATTGTTATCTTTGTCCAGAGAACAAGGTGTTAACTTATCGTACAACCACACGTGAAGGTTATCGAGAGTATAAAAGTAATCCTAAAATTTGTAAGACCTGTCCCTTGTTAGCTATTTGTACAGAAAGTCGCCAGAACCAAAAAGTTGTTGTGCGTCATATTTGGAAAGATGCCCTAGAAGTCTGTGAAGATATTCGCCATCAAAGTGGTATGAAAGAACGGTATCAACACCGTAAAGAAACGATAGAACGGTTATTCGGAACAGCTAAAGAATATCATAACTTACGTTATACCAGAGAAAAAGGAAAGTCCAAAATGGAAGATAAGGTTGGGCTTACTTTAGCGTGTCTAAATATCAAAAAATTGGTAAAAATGATGACAGGAAAGACCTATAATTTTACCCCAATATCTCAATATTATTGGATTATAGGAGAATTAGGTAAGAATATAAAAAAGACAAACATCAAAAACGATGTTTGTCTTCATTCTGATCCGAGAAGCTGATTCTCGGATTTCTTTTTTATTTAACAGCGGTGAGGAGATAATCACCAGTGTTAACACGAGCTTCTTTAGTTGTTAAGACATCATCAAAGTCAGCTGTATTGGTTACAATGACTGGTGTGATAACTGGTAATTTAGCGTCTCGGATAGTTGCTAGGTCAAATTCTATAAGTTTTTGACCCGCTTCTACGACATCCCCTGCTTCTACATAGGTCTTGAACCCTTTTCCAGCAAGAGAAACAGTATCCATACCAATATGGATGAGAAGTTCTGCACCATTTTCAGTTGTCAAACCAATCGCATGACCAGTAGGAAAGACTAAATTCACCGTTGCCTTAGTTGGTGCGACCACTACCCCATCAGTAGGATCAATAGCGATACCTTTACCCATAGCTCCTGAAGCAAAGACTTGGTCAGGCACTTGGTCAAGTGGTACGACATTCCCGATGAGTGGGCTTGCAATAATTTTTTGTTGCATTTCTTTAGGAGCAGGTGCAGCTTCCTCAGCTTTTTCTTCAACCTTAGCTGCTCCACCACCGTATAGATTTGGTACTCGTACAAAGAGTTGGATAAGAAAGGCAAGAACACCACCCACAATGGCAATGATAATGGCAATGATAACTTTAGAAAGATTACCGTCAGGTCCAATAAGGCTTGGGAAGACAAAGACACCCAGACCACCTATTGAATACGTCTTAATATCTAGGGCCATCATGGCAGCCCCCATAAGTCCTGAAACACCACATGAAATGTAGAATGGCGTTTTCATTGGAAGGGTTACCCCATAGATAGCAGGTTCTGTAACCCCAAAAATAGATGAAATGAAGGCTGGCATAGAGATGGTACGGACTTTTTCTTCTCTCGTTTTAAGCATGATAGCTCCCAACACACCTGTTTGCGTGAAACATGGAAGGATAGCCGCTGAAAGAATAGTAGAACTTCCGTTTGTTGCCACATCTAAGATAGCAAGAGGAACAAGCGCCCAGTGCATTCCGAACATAACCAAGACTTGCCACAAAATACCAAGTATAAGACCAAAGACAATCGGACTAAAATTCATGATTGCTTGGAAAAGGCTTGTCAATCCATCAGAGAAAGTATTGGCAACTGGTCCTACCACCAAGAATGTTAATGGGACAGTAATGAGTAATGTAAAGAAAGGCACTACGAAGACTTTAATGACATCTGGAGTAATCTTGGTAAAGAATTTTTGAATGTATGAAGCCACCCAAACGGCCAAGATAGAAGGCATTACAGTTGAGAGATAGCCACCTGCAGGAAGCGCAAATGGAATAACTCCTAGAACATGACCTTGACCAGCTTTCTGAAGAGCAGTCACCAGCGTAGCAATATCAGGATAAACAAGTGCCGCTGCAATCGCAATAGCTGTAAACTCATTAACCTTGAAACGACGAGCAGATGTCAAAGCAATTAAGATTGGCAAGAACTGGAAGAAACCATCTCCTGCTGCATTAAAGATGACATACATAGGACTCGTTGCAGCTGACAAGCCACAAGCTGCCATGATAGCAACTATCCCTTTGATAATCCCCGCTGCAGCTAAAGGTCCAAGGAAAGGTTGGAAAATACTTGAAACCAAAGATACAAAGCGGTCAAAGAGATTCCCTTTAGGCGCATCACCTTCATCAATATCAAGACTACCACCTGCTGGAAGACCGCCAACTTGGAGAACCTCCGCATAAACATCAGGGACATGGTTACCGATAACCACCTGATATTGACCACCTGCCTTAACAACAGTAACAACACCGTCACGGTTCTTAAGGTAGTCATCATCTGCTTTAGACTCATCTTTCAAATCAAAGCGCAAACGTGTCACACAATGTTTTAAGCTATTGACATTTTGCTTACCACCAACGTGTTTGAGAATGTCTTCAGCTAATTCAGTATATTTAGCCATAAGGGCTCCTTTCTTTTCTAGGATTTTAGTTCTTTCGAGGCTTTTTCAACGAAAAAAACCTAAATAAATACCAAGAACCAATTAGGGTGAGTATACACTACTCCCATTAGTTTTTCGTATTTATCTAGGTTTTGCCTGCTGACCAGTAACAATCCTTTTGCTATGGTTATATAATATCAGAGTTCAAATATTTTTGCAAGCCCTTACAAAAATATTTTTTGTTTTTTGAGGTAAAATCTTGACCAAGATAATAAGTCATGATAAACTATTGTTAGTTTATAAACTAACAGAAAGAGAGTTACACGATGAAAACAAGTGCAATTATTGAATTTAAAGATACATACGCTAGCATGGAATGCCACGAGCTTGGTTACCAAACCAAGGAAACTGCCTTAGCTATTATTTCTCCTACTGGACATATTCTATCAAGTACACCTCTTTTCAGAAAGGTATATGGTTCAAATACTGCTCACATCGACCAACTTCCTTTCAATATAGATAACCTCAGTATCACAGCAAGAGGTCTTAGTAAAAAGGCTAAAGCCAACTTGGAAGATTGGATTACCCATACTATAATTCTTCCAATGGACTATGATAAGTCCTTTACTAAGCATCAAGAACTTTTGCATCTCTTAGCAGAGTCACCTATCGTTGAGTCTGTCCAAGCTTTAACTTATAAGACAGTTAAGATTCATTTTTCCGAAACACTCAATGATGAACATATTCGCCAACTGCAAGGTTTTATTCTCGCTCAAGCAGGCATCTATAGCTATATTGGGACATCTACAGTCTCAGACCGAAATGCCCACCAGGCTCTTGAATGGGCTAAACTTGATGTTAATGGTCGTTCGCACAACGATCACAAGCCTGCTATTTTCCATCGTAGTAAGGGCCTCTTAAGTGGTTTCTTTCACCATGGAAGCCAAGAAAGTATTGCATAGATAATAATTGGGACACCTTGTATCCTTTTTTTGACAACAAAAAACTCACCATAAAGGTGAGCTAAATTGATTTATTTACTGTGTTTCCAGTTACTATAGATACTAAATACGACAATCCAGATGGCTGCCCCAATAGCTCCGACAACTGTTGACTTTTGCAAGAAGAGACAAACAAAGACGAAGATGAAGAAAAGGATAGTCAATGGATTAAGAATCTTATAGGCTGGCATAAGGAAGCCATCTGCCATAAACTCTTGAGACTTACGGTACTTGAGATGAGCAAGCATGGTCAAAATATAGATGGCAATGTAGACACCTGATGAAGATGCGGTAATCAAAGCGAAGGCGTCAGATACACCGGGTAAGACGTTGATGAAGGCTGAAACACATACTACAATGGCTGAAACAATGATAGCACGTGAAGGAATACCATTGCGGGCCAAGGTATCAAGTTTCAAAGCTTTCATAACCTTACTGTTTGGTGTTTCCCTAGCAATTTGGAAAAGGTGACGACCTGTAGAATAAAGCGTTGAGTTCAATGATGAAGCCGCTGCTGTCAAAACAACAAAGTTAATGAAAGCCGCTGCCCACTTGATACCAGCCATTTGGAAGACCGTTACGAAGGGTGATTCATTAACTGGAAGTTTTTGCCATGGGAAGATAGCCATGATGGCAATGAGGGCACCCACATAGAAAATGACAATACGAATCGGAATTTCCTTAATTGCCTTTGGTAAAACCTTACGTGGATTTGCTGTCTCAGATGTTGTAATCCCTACAAATTCGATGGCTTGGTAGGCAAAGAAGACCATTTGGAAGGTCATGACAAAGCTCACCCAACCTTTAGGGAACATCTGGAAACCTTGTGTGATATTGTTAAGACTAGCATGTCCAGCTGGCGTTTCAAAGTTAGTTGCTACCATAAATATCCCTGTAGCTATCAAGGCAAGAATGGTGACAATCTTGATCATCCCAAACCAAAACTCAACTTCCCCGAAGATCTTAACCGCAATCAAGTTAACCGAACTTAGGATAATCAAGAAGACAATCTGAATCTGCCAGGCAGGCCAACTTGGAAACCAAAACTGCACATAGTTCGATACAGCCGTAATTTCTGCCATACCAAGAAATACCAGTGATACCCAGTAAGACCAACCTGAGAAGAATCCCCAGCCTTTACCAAGGTATTTCGTAATAAAATTAATAAAGGTATGTTGGTCCGGGTCCATGTAGAGCATCTCACCGATAGCTCGCATCATGAGGTACATGAAGACACCTGTCAGCATATAAACAAGTATGATTGAAGGTCCTGTTAGGGAAAGGGAACGCCCTGCCCCAAGGAAGAGACCTGTACCGATCGTACCAGCGATGGCAATCAGCTGGACGTGACGGTTTTGAAGACCACGCACCATCCCATTCTCAGTCTGGTTGTCGTCGTCTTTATGATGTTGCTTTTGCGACATTTTTTTCACTCCAATTCTATTAATCAAGACTCATTGAGTCCTGCAATTTTTAACATAACTTATATTGTACCATTTTTGAAACAATTTGTCAATATTATACAGAATATTCAGAATTTTATACTTCAAAACAAGGGCTTGGAAAACTTCCAAACCCTTGTTACTAGTTATTATGATTCAGGATCATCAAGGCTACGACCATGCAAGCCTTTTTCACGTTGTATTTGACGTAGTTTCTCAGGTGTCACATCGTTACCTTCTTCGTCAACCACTTTAATTCCTTCGATGTGGTGACGAACTGAGCGACGATAACCCTCAATGTATTCCTCACGAAGTTTTGCTTGTTCTACCGCTTCTTCTGGCGTCAAACCTTCTGTTTTTTTCTTTTTAGCAAGCTCATTGATACGAGCAATTTTTTTAGGATCCATTCCCTTTTACCTCTATTTTGTATTCAATTGATTAAAGGCTGCAACAGCTTTGGCTTTAGCCACAAGACCCGAAAGAAGGGCCAAACGGTTATTTTTAACAGCCTCATCTTCTGCCATAACCATGGTATTGTCAAAGAAGGCATCGATGACTGGGCTAAGAGCAAAGAGCTGAGCCAATTTGTCACTAGCTGAACCAGTCAATTCAAGCTCTTCAATCGCTTTAGAAAGGGCTTTTTCTTGGTCATTTTCAAAGAGACTGGCATCGACTGCTACTGAAGCATCTGCTTTTTCTGCCAAGTTGAAGGCACGTGAGAGTGATTCAACAGCCGCCTTGTAACCATCAGCCTTAGCAGCTTCTGAGAGGGCGTCAGCTGCTTCAAGCATATCTGCCACGACAAAGTTTGAACCAGCAAGAACGGCTTCCTTGATATCTTTAGATGTGCGTCCCATCATCTTATCCACACGCGCTTTGATGAAGTTGATGACTTCTGCTTGATTGTCATAAGAAAGACTATCAAATGAAAGGGCGTAAAGGCTGTCGATCAACTCATCCATAGGGATGTGCCAACCAAAAGCATCCAAGATACGAACAATCCCTTGCGTTGCACGACGAAGCGCATAAGGGTCATTAGAACCTGATGGAATCAAGCCAACTGAGAAGAAGGAAAGGAGGGTATCCAATTTATCTGCAAGCGCAAGGATGGCACCAACCTTAGTCTCTGGAAGAGCTCCGTCTGCTGAATCAGGAAGGTAGTGCTCACGGATAGCTGTCGCAACCGCAGCATCCTCACCAGCAAGGAGGGCGTATTTTTCACCCATGATTCCTTGCAATTCATCGAACTCTCCGACCATACCAGTCAAGAGGTCAAATTTATAGATTTCAGCTGCACGCGCTACGGCTGCTCTTTCTTCGGCAGTCAAACCAGCTTGCTCAGCTAGTGACGCTGCAATGACACCAGCACGGGCCATGTGTTCTGAGAGAGAACCGATTTTTTCATGGAAAGTCACGTTAGCCAATTTAGCAACGAGGTCTTCAATCTTAAGCTTTTGGTCTTCACGCCAGAAGAATTCACCATCTTCGAGACGGGCCACCAAGACTTTTTCATTTCCTCGAACAACATTTTCCAAGTGCTCGGCGTTACCGTTACGGACTGAGATGAAGTTTGGTTTAAGCTTACCGTCAAGGTCACGTACAACAAAGTAACGTTGGTGGGTTTCCATTGAGGTCACCAAGACTTCTTCTGGAACGTCCAAATACTTAGTATCGAAACTTCCCATAAATGCAGTTGGGTATTCGACCAAGTTCAAGACTTCATTCAAAAGTCCTTCTTCGATTTGGACTTGAACACCTTGTTCTGCTTCGATAGCTTTGATTTGCTCACGAATCATGTTTTCACGTTCTTTGCTATCCGCAATCACGTAAACAGTACGAAGGTCTTCCTCATAAGAATCCGCATTGGTAATTTCCACTTCATGTCCAAGGAAACGATGTCCACGACTCACACGACCTGACTTGATATCCAAGAAGTCAAGGTCAAGCGCTTCGTCGCCCAAAAGAACTGTCAAGGTGTGAACTGGGCGAATGTATTCAAATGTGTTGTTAGCCCAGTGCATGCTGACAGGGAAAGTCAATGAAGCAAGTACTTCTGGAACGCCAGCCAAGACTTCTTTGGCAGGTTTTCCAGCTTCGTGTTTAGTAACATAAACGTACTCTTCACCTTTGACTTCACGGAATTCGATATCGTCAACAGTCAAGCCTTTCCCACGGACAAATCCTTGCGCCGCTTTTGAGAAGTTACCTTCTGCATCCAAAGCGATTTTCTTAGAAGGACCTTTAAAATCTTCGGTCAAATCGGATTGTTGATCAGCCAAACCAATCACACGGACTGCCAAACGGCGTGGTGTTGAGAAGGTTTGAATGCTTTCGTATGAGAGACGGTTATCATCCAAGAAGGCTGCCATTTTTTCACCGAGTTGTTTTTCACTTGGTGTGACAACGTAGGCTGGCAACTCTTCAAGTCCAAGTTCTACTAATAAGTTTTTTGTCATGTTTTTTCCTTTACAAAATTCTTTTTTCGATAGGCGCCTTAGGTACTGGGGACGTTGCTAACTAACTTTGTGAGGCTGTATGGAAATCTGGTGTCTCCTTGACATAGATTTCCAACAGTCTCATCAAAGTGGATTTAGCTAACTGATTTTTGAACCTAACGTTTCAAAAATTCCCATATACCAGTACAGCGGTGCCTATCCCTTTAGCAAGTCTTCGACTTGCCTCTGGGTAGCCATGTGGGCTCACTAGGTTCGCCCATTTTCCATTCTTGTAACTTTGCTTATTCTTCCTCTTCTGCTAGGAGTTTTGCGCGTGTGGCTTCATCAAGAAGTGGGTAACCAAGTTTCTTACGTTCTGCAACGAAGGTTTTGGCTACGACACGGGCCAAGTTACGGATGCGGGCAATGTAACCGGCACGTTCTGTAACGGACACTGCTCCACGAGCATCTAGCAAGTTAAAAGTATGTGAACATTTCAAAACGTAGTCATAGGCAGGGTGAACAAGACCCAATTCCAAAGCACGTCCTGCTTCTTTTTCAAATTTTTCGAAGTTTTCAAGAAGCATGTCTTGGTCAGAAACTTCAAAGCTGTATTTTGAGTGTTCGTATTCTGGTTGAAGGAAGATTTCCCCGTATTTAACGCCTGGAGCCCACTCAATATCGTAAACAGAATCTACTTCTTGGATGTAAGAAGCCAAACGTTCCAAACCGTAAGTGACCTCAGAAGTTACCGGACCAGTTGCCAATCCACCAACTTGTTGGAAGTAGGTGAACTGAGTGATTTCCATACCGTCAAGCCAAACTTCCCAACCAAGACCAGCTGAACCAGTTGATGGGTTTTCCCAGTTATCTTCAACGAAACGAATATCGTGTTCCAAAGGATTGATGCCCAATTTTTCCAATGACTCAAGGTAGAGCTCTTGGATGTTTGATGGAGAAGGTTTCATAACCACTTGGAATTGGTGGTGTTGGTAAAGGCGGTTTGGGTTTTCCCCGTAACGACCATCTGCTGGACGACGAGATGGCTCTACATAAGCCGCATTCCATGGCTCAGGACCAATGGCACGAAGGAAAGTGTAAGGACTCATGGTTCCCGCACCTTTTTCATTATCATAAGCCTGCATGAGCATACAACCCTGGTCATTCCAGTATTGTTGCAAAGTCAAAATAATTTCTTGAAATGTTAATTTCTTAGACATTGAATACTCCTTGATTAAAAATGATTTCTTGCGACACGAGTCTGCCTCGTCGATTATACGAGGCAGGACGAGTTAGTACTGCGTCTAGCTCAGGCACCCTAGTGCTGAGCGTGGGGCAGTCCGACTGTAAGGAGGTCTCTGCCACTGACGCAGTGGAAGGTTAGTTTTTTAGACATGTTTTACTCCTTATTCATAAAGTTTCTTGTGACTCAGGATACAAAAAGAACCGTGTCTCTGCTCCTAAGTCGTTTGACCTAGGGGCGTCAGAAACGCGGTTCCACCCTAATTTATTACTTCATTTTATCTGTTTGTCTTCAGCCATTTGCTGAGAGAAAGCGCCACTTGCCTACTTTGCTCTACTTGGCTTCCACTGTCCCAAGCTCGCTAGAAAAACGCCATAAGCCCTTCTTTCTTGTCAGTATTATAGCAGAAATAGAGAAACTTGTAAAATAAAATTCTAATCCTTCTTACTAATCCCCATTTCCTGACGAACATGCGCATGGGAGTCTTCATGGAGAATATCATTATCAAGAATTGAGGCTTCTCGAAGTTCTTCGGCCTTTTTCTTGTCCCGATGGGTCAAGTCTTGATTGGGATCATAAGCTTTCTCAACGATAGACAAAAGATGATTTCGAATTTCCTTTTCCTTACGAATCTTAGCTTTTTTGCGGTAGCTAGCAACAACTAGCACTACCAACATCAGCATTCCCAGATAACCGATAATAGGATACATAACCGCTACCAGTTGACGGAAGCCCATGAAGGAAATAGCAAAACCAGCAAGGGCAAATGCGGCCACAAAGAACTTGAAGCGTTTCTCACTACCTGCTGAGAAGCGTTTCCCAAGGGCATAGTAGAGACTAAAGACGGTATTAAAAATCAAACCAAAGATCACCAAGGCGTAAAGTGTCGCAAAGATAGGATTCACTTCCTTAGCAATAGCCAACATAGGAACATCCGAGCTAGCAATTTTATCACTGTTAGCAAAGAGGATCAATGTTGTGACAAAGAAAATCACACCAACCATAAATCCTCCCCAGGCTCCACTCTTTTCGGCTTCATTGATTTTGAGAATAGAGCCACCCATGACAAAGGCCATGGCTATGGCTGACATGACACAAACGGCAAAATAATTAACCACAGACAGCCAAACACTTGGAAAGGGAGATTGAATGGTTTGCGACACCTTATCCATCTCGGCAAAATCCCAGTGACGCCCTAAAACATTGGTCACGAATATCATGGCAATCATAACCAAAATCATAGGGGTAAAAATTCCAATAACACCAATGATTTTTTTGAAATCTAGGAAACTCACAAAGATTGTCAGAGCTGTACACAGGAAGGCACCTACCCAAATCGGAAAGCCGAACTGTTGGTTTAGGTTAGCCCCTGCCCCCGCTGTCATAACAAAGCCAAACAGGAAACAAGTGATAATCAAAGCGATATCCAAAATACGGTAGATAACAGGGTGACTGATTTCTGCCAGGACTACTGAGTGATCGTCTGAGCGGTAATAACTTCCCAGAGCAATCATGAGTCGCCCAAAGCCAACATGCAAAACTCCTAGAACTATGACACCTATCAGTCCCCAGGCTCCAAAACTAACAAAATACTGTAAGAGGTCCTGTCCTGAAGATACCCCTGCACCAATCATTACACCGACATAGGCCAGGGCAATGCTCCAAATACGTTTTGACATATTACCTCCTGTAAAATACAAAGTATTTCTATTTTACACTACTCTAACACCTTTGTAAAAATCAATAAAAAACAGCACCTTCATAAGAAAGTGCTACTCATACTCTTATTTTTCCCAACCTTTTCGTCCATCAACAAAGGTTGCTTGTAATTCCAAGGAGTCATCTAATACAATAAAATCAGCTGGTAAACCTGCTTTTAGGCTTCCGCAAGTATTTTCAAGCCCAACCGATTTAGCTGGAACACTAGTGGCCATTTGTAAAGCTTGAGCAACTGTCACAAGTCCCCAATCAACCACATGTTTGACGCCGTCTTTAAGTTGTAAGATAGATCCAGCTAGATTACCACCTTCTTTGAGGCGGGCGGTACCATTTTCAACAATAACAGGAAGCTCGCCTAACATATAGTCGCCGTCCGGACAGCCTCCCGCTGACATACAGTCTGTAATTAGGGCAACTCCTTGAGGTGTCTTTTGCTTGATAAGAACCTTACAAGCTGCAGGGACCACGTGATGACCATCTGCAATCAGTTCACCAATAGTTTCAGGACTATCGAAGGCTGCCCCAACCATACCAGGTTCACGATGGGTAAAGCCACGCATCCCGTTGTAGACATGAACCCAAACAGACGCCCCAGCTTCCACTGCTGCCATGGCTTCTTCATATGTGGCATTGGAATGACCTAGAGCGATTGTCACACCTTGCTTGGTTGCTTCTTGGATAAATTCAGCTACTCCCTCACGTTCAGGGGCAAGAGCCAATTTAATCAGTTTTCCTTGAGCCGCCTCCTGCCATTCCTTCAATTGTTCCACACTTGGATTGCCCATATACTTAGGATTTTGAGCTCCCTTGTAGGTTTCAGTGAAATAAGGGCCTTCAAAGAAGAGCCCTTGAATTTTGGCACCAGTCTCCTTACCAACCGTATTAGCTGTTGTTTGGCAAATAGCCTTCAACTCTTCAAATGGCGCTGTTAAAGCTGTCGGTAAGAAGGAGGTCACACCTGCTGAAAGCAAGGCTTGACTCATGCCTAAAAGACTTTCCTCAGAATTATCCATGACATCATAACCCGCAAATCCATGAATGTGAGTATCTACAAGACCCGGAGAAATCTGATAATCACTGTAATCTAGCACCTCTGCACCTTCTGGTACATTTTCCGTCCAGTCACCAAAACGGCTATCCTCAACCGCTAGGTAGCCACCTTCCTTGATTTTATGTTCAAAATAAAAACGTTTGGCTGAAATATAATAGGTCATAAGACCACCTCTCATCAATTTTCTATGTTTTTAATACGCTTTCATTATAACAAAAAAGCCGAGAAATTTTCTCGACTTTCTCTATTAAATCACACCTTCTGTAACCTTTTCAACAAGGTTAATCGCATGGTCTGCGATACGTGTGTAATGTGAGAGATAATCAACATAGTTGATACCGGCTTGCGCAGTACACTCACCATTGTTAAGACGTTTGGTATGTATTTTACGCAATTGTTTTTCAAGTTTTTCCAACTCTTCATGGCGAAGGATGACTTGACCTGCAAGTACCTTATCGTCATCTACAACAACACGAATACTATCAAGGGCGATACGGTGAGTACGGTTGTAAACATCCGCAAGCTCAGCCTTGGCAGTATCAGAAAATTCAATTCCCTTATTATGAATGTGTTGTGAAAGGTTTGCACTTGCAACTGCAAGGTCACCAATACGCTCCAAGTCACGAACAGAGTCAAGCACACTTGCCAACACTTCATTTTCAGAAACGCTTAGAGATTCGTTAGAGATGTCAATCAAATAAGTTGTTAACTCTTCGTCAATACTATTAACTGCTGTTTCATACTTCTCAACCTTATCGAAGTATTTTTCATCTCCCTTAGCAAAGAAAGCATAGGAAGCTTCCAAAGACTGGATGGCGTACGATGCCAAGTGCACCAATTCTTTCTTAGCATTACCAAGGGCGATAGCTGGTGCTTGTGTGATAAGCAAACGGTCCAAGTAAAGTGCTTCGTACTTGTTAATCTCATCTTCACCAGGAATAATCTTAGTCACAAGGTAAGCCAAGAGTCCGATGAATGGGAATTGAACAATAGTATTTGCGATGTTAAAAGTACCGTGAGCAAAGGCGATAGTCATCTCAGGTGTCAAACCAAGCACAGACTTAAACCATTGAATCAAGGCTGTGAATGGTACCAAGAGAATCAAACACAAGACCGTCCCGATGACGTTGAACAGTACGTGAGCCCCTGCCACACGTTTAGCTGCAATGTTCGAACCAAGAGCAGCTAGAACCGCTGTAATAGTTGTTCCGATATTATCCCCAAAGAGGATTGGAAGGGCACCTTGCAGGTCAAGCAAACCACCTGAATAGAGACTCTGAAGAATACCGATGGTCGCTGCTGACGATTGAATCAACATGGTCAAGCCAGCACCGATGATAACCCCCATGACTGGGCGATCACCCAAGGTTGCCAAGTAGTCCTTAAAGGCTGTAACTGACTTCAAAGGTTCTACCGCATCTCCCATAAGGTTAAGGGCAAAGAAAATTCCCCCTACACCAAACAAGATACGACCTAGGTTATTGAGCTTCTTATTGCTTGTAAAGAAGAGAAGCGCAGCCCCCAGGAAAATCACTGGAAGGGCATAGTCACCAAGCTTGAAACCAATCATGAAGGAAGTTACCGTTGTACCGATATTTGCCCCCATGACAATACCAATAGCCTGACGAAGACTCAAAAGTCCTGCCGAAACCAGACCGACGACAATAACGGTAACCCCTGAACTCGACTGAATCAAGGCCGTCATGACAATACCAATCAAAACCCCTAAAAACGGGTTGCTGGTATACTTATCGATGTAAAAACGCAACTTATCTCCGGCTGCTTGTTGAAGACCATCTCCCATGTACTTGATACTAAAGAGGAAAAGCCCCAAACCACCGAGGAAAGAAAACGCAATATCTTGCCAATTTACTGACACATTTTTGTCCTCATTATTTAAAATTTTTCGGTAAAACCGACCTTTCTATTGTATCTATTTATTAAGGAATTAACAAGACCTTTCCCCAAAATAATAGAAAGATCAGAAGAAAATCTGACCTTTCTAGATATCTCAATTAATCCACTTGAACATAACGGCTAACACCACTATAGCTGATGTAAGAAATCCAACTATGACCATCTTGAATAACCTTCATATCAAAGTTAATCTGATCACCTGCTTCTAAGTAAAATTCAACTGGAGCCTTATCACTAGGAGTATTTTTGACAGCCGTACGTTTGGTAAGCTTGTAGCTGCCAGATTCTGCTATGCCACCATCAATTGGAAGTTGATTGTCAGTAACTGTCACGTCTTTAGGTAGCGTCATATTATCTGATTCTTTTAAGTAGACCTTTGTTCCTCCAGTACTGGTTACTTGAATGGTATCTTGTTCGTAGCTTGGACCAGAAATAGCTGCTTTTTTAGAGACAAAGCTAATATCTCCAACGATACCAGAGGTGTCCCCCCTATCTCTTGAGAGGGTAGCATCATACTTACCTGAGCCCTCTTGATAATCATCTTTCGGGTGTACATAATTATGAACTGTCGCTTGGCCTTGTGCAGTTATATCTCCTACTAGGCTAGTGTTGTCAAAGACCAAACGACTGCCATCACTAGACTTCCAAGTTCCGGCAATACTATCAAACTGACCACGCGCTACCGCACTCACATCCATATCTACAGTGGTCACTTGCATATCCGTTTTAGCTTGAGCTTGGCTGCTAGATTGACTACTTGAAGCTTGACTATCACTTGAGCTCTTTGGCGCTTGGGATTGACTGGCTGAAGACTGACTCTCGTTTGAAGATTTAGGAGCCTGTGACTGACTGCTTGAGGGAACTGATGAACTATTTGAAGATGATGACTGAGTCTGACTACTGCTTGAACTTGGTGCAGAAGACTTTTTACTACTTGGTGCACTTGAAGATTCAGTATTTGAACCAGAAGACTCCTTGACTTTAGCACTAGGCTTGCTGGTCTTACCACTATCTTTATTGGATGATTTAACTCTACTTGATGAGGTCACCTGGCTACTCTTAGGCGTCTTATCTGCTGAACTCGATTCCTTATGGCTGGAACAGGCCGTCAGAAAAGCCATTGAGGAAAGGGTAACCATTGAAAGCACGATTGCTTGGGAAAATTTGTTTTTCATAATCATTTCCTCATTTCTAGTCTTTCATAAAAAGTAAAGATAGGGCCTATATTATAAGGAAACATCAGGTTCTCTCTACTTTTAAGGGAAGAATATCTTCTACACTTTTATTATATCATTTTCTAATGTAAACGCTAACATGTTAGCCTTGTAAATCCTAAAATAGAGATGAAAATATCTTGAATCCTTGTGATATAATAGAGACAAAAAATTGAAAGTTATACCATGACATTCTATCTTCTAGCACAAGTATTCTCAGCCATAGGTGCCCTATGTGTCGCCATATCCTCTTTTGCAAAATCAAAAAATAACATGCTCGTCTGGCAAATTACCGACTATATTTTTACTGCTATTGCCAACCTGCTTCTCGGAGGCTATACCGGTGCTTTAACCATTAGTATTTCCATCATACGTAATAGCCTGATGGTCAAAAAGAAGATGACCAAGACTATCTTGACCATCCTCATCATTATTCAAATCATCGTCGGAACCTATCTCAATCAACTTGGGATTATTGGTTATTTACCTATCATCTCTTCAGTTTCCTATAGCCTAGCTATTGCTGCCACACCAAACCTTCAGTGGCTTCGCTGGGTCATTATTGAAAATATGTTACTTTGGCTAATTTACGATTTGACCATTCAGGCTTACCCAGCTGCCATCACTGATGTCACTATCACACTTACTACTCTCATTGCCATTATCAGAAATCGAAAAACCTTTAGCAAACAATAAAGCTAAAGGTCTTTTTCTTATAGAGCCCAAGTACGAATGGCGTGTGCCACACCTGCCTCGTCATTTGTCAAAGTCACATACTTACACAAAGCCTTAATGTCGTCACTCGCATTACCCATGGCAACGCTTTGACCGACGAATTGAAGCATTTCAAGGTCATTGGCAGCATCGCCCAGAGCCATGATTTGATCTGGGTTAATGTCAAGCTTTTCTGCTAAATGTTTAAGCCCGCTAGCCTTTGTTGCCCCTTGTGGCATGATTTCAAAGATATAGTCTTGACTACGAACTGTGCTATAGCTTTGATCAAGTCTGTCTTGCACAGCGTTTTGGAAGGCGTCCAAAGGTTCAGTATCAGCCATATACATGGCTTGGAAAATCACTTGCCCTTCCGCAAAGATTTCTTCCAAACTTCTAGCCTTCGCTTCTGTGAAAACAGTACCAGCATCATAAGCTACTAGCTCAGGCACTTCATCGCCCACAACATAGTAAGTCTTCTCACCAGTCAAGGTTAGAGCCACCTCTGGAAAGTCTTCGCAAGCCTGCAAGAGTTCTTCCATCTCAGAGCGAGATAAACTTTCATATTGAAGCAACTTCCAATTTTTTGTCTCATAAGTTGAACAGCCATTATTCATGATAATGTACTCTTCTTCACTCAGTCCTAATTTCTCAAAATGCGGAAGAATGCCTGAACGCGGGCGTCCTGTACAAAGGACAATTTTGATACCTGCCGCAGCTGCTTCTTGAATAGCCTTAATATTCTCGACAGGAATCTCTTTTTGGCTATTTAAGAGTGTTCCGTCCATATCTATTGCAATGAGTTTCACTTGGTTCTGATTCATTTTACTCTCCTTCGACCCTAATAAGTGTCATAAATGGTTAACTGGTATTGTTCAATGATGCTGTTTAATTTGTCTCCGTAGGTTGTGTCCGTAGCGTAGACCCCTGTTAGGGCAGCTGTCGCATCCTTATAATTCTTAGTATTGGAACGGTGCACCCCTACATAGTAGCTCCCCTCAAGGAAATCCACATAGTCCTGTAAAGAATTTTCCACAGAACCATAAGAACGAAAAGCCGCATCAATATAGTAAGGATTGCCCTTACCATCATCCTCCCAGGTCGGTAGGGTCACACTTTGACCATTGTAGTCCCCCTTAATCCCAAAGAAGTTATAGGACGGCTTCTGACTCAAAGTAGATTGTCCAGAGTCGGATTCCAAGATGGCCTGAGCAATCATGACAGATGCATAAAGATCGTTTCTAGCTGCCAAATAGCGGGACGTCTCGCCAATCTCGGCAATAAAAGCAACCGTCCTCTCATCTGTAGATGTCATGTTTTTTTCCATAGTCAACTTTGGAAAATTCAAACTAGCTAGGAGTCCCAATAAGGCAAATAGGCCAATAAAAATCAGACTCCACTTTTGGAAAAATTTAGGAAAGAGCAAGAAAGACTTCTGTTTCTTTTTAGTTTTCTTAGGTCTAGCTTTAGACTTACCTTTCTTTTTTCCTTTTGCCAATCGGTCACCCCCTCAATCATACTAACTCCTCTAAGTATATCAAAATTCACTAAAAAAGACCCAAACCAACCGGTTTAAGCCTTCATTATATTAAATGGCGTCTCCATCACGTTCGCCTGTACGAATACGGATAACATCATCAATAGGAACAATAAAAATCTTCCCATCACCAACTTCTCCTGTCGCCACGGCGCTCCGAATGGCATCAACAACTTCGTCAACCGCCATATCCTTAACTACAATTTCAACCTTAACCTTAGCTAATAAGGTAGGAACAATGCGCTGTCCACGAACAAACTCTGCAAAGCCACGTTGATTACCATAACCTAGAACTTGACTTACAGTCATCCCCTTAGCCAAGCCACTACCAGTCAAGGCATTTTTCAAATCTTCCAATTTATCCGAACGAATAATCGCTTCTACTTTTTTCATCTGTATTCTCCTACGAATCTAAGCCCATAAAGGTTGGATAGGCTGTTTCCTTGTGTTTACAGTCATCAAGACCAATAGCTTCATCACGGTCACTAACACGCAAAGGCATATAATGAGCAATTACTTTAATAATACCATAGGTCACAAGAGCAGACCAAATAGCTGTAAAGATAATAGCCAAAATGGTCACAATAAAGAGATGGGCCTTTCCATAAATCAAGCCAATATTGGCCTTATCTAGGGCTAAATCTGGTGTCGTAAAAATCGCAGTAGCCAAACCACCAAAGATACCTCCAACACCGTGGCAACCAAAAGCATCCAAAGCATCATCATAGGCAAAACGTTTCTTCAAGACAGAAATAGCATAGAAACAAATCGGACTAACCATAAGACCAATTAGAATAGCGCTCCAAATTGAAACAAAACCTGCTCCAGGTGTGATTGCAACCAGTCCTGCCACCAAACCGGTTGAACCACCAACCAAGGATGGATGTCCTGTGACATGTTTTTCAATTGCCAACCATGAAAACATGGCTGCAGCAGCTGAAACATGGGTGGTTACTAGCGCGTGCACTGCCAAGCCATTAGCAGCCAAGGCTGATCCTGCATTAAAGCCAAACCAACCAAACCATAAGAGACCCGCTCCCAATAGGACAAAAGGAACATTATGAGGACGGTGTTCTAAAATGCCAAAATCACGACGTTTACCAACAACGATTGCCAGAACCAAGGCCGATACACCAGAGGTAATATGAACCACATCACCACCTGCGAAGTCAATCGTCCCCCATTTAGCAAGGAGCCCTTCGTCCCAAACCATATGTGCAAATGGATAGTAGACAAGAAGTAACCAAAAGACAACAAAGATAGCTAAAGGTGTAAAGCGCATCCTTCCTACCACTGAACCCGTCAAAATTGCCACACAGATAATCGAAAACATCATCTGAAAAGCAGCAAACAGCATATCAGGAATGGTTAGACCACGACTTGAGGCCGTTTCAGACACGCCATTTAAAAAAAGGTGACTGAAATTACCGAAGATATTCCCATGACCGCCAAAAGAAAGCGAGTAGCCAGCAACAATCCACAAGAGGGAAGCTATAGCTAAGGGAAGAACAGACATCATCATGGTATTGATAACATTCTTACGACGTCCAAGCCCACCATAGAAGAAGGCCAAGGCCGGTGTCATCAAACAAACCATGGCTGAACAAATCAATATAAAGGCACTGCTACCTGTATCCATGAAACCACTCCAATTCACAAATTATTCTATGTCAGATAATGTAACACAAAAATATGAGATAAACAAGCGTATTTACGGAATTTTTTGATAATTCTTTCTTTTCTGACATCTTATGTCGCCACAAAAAAAGAGCCTCTTAAACCCCATGGAAAAGGTTATAAAGCTCTTGTCTGTTTATTTTTCGCTCTTTAGCAACGGTTTTTATAGCCTGATTAGGTTTCATGCCAGAAGCAATTAAAGCTTCAACAGCCTCTACTGGCGTAACATCTGATGTTAGATTTTCTTCCCTATCATTTTCAGAAGCTCCAGCCACAATCAGTAAACATTCTCCCTTGAGAGGATTACTAGCAATATAATCTAAAATTTCTGAAATTGACCCTCGCTGGTACTCTTCATAAAGCTTGGTTAATTCTCGAACTAGCGTTACTTGACGATTGCCATAGACCTCATGCATATTTTCAAGGGTATCCGCCACACGGTATGGTGACTCGTAAAAAATCTGTGTCTCAGGATAAGATACTTTTTCCTTGAAGAAATCAATCTGCTGTCCCTTTTTACGAGGCAGGAAGCCATAAAAAATATGAGGTTGGGGTGCTAAACCACTAGCAATCAAGGCTGTAATACCAGCTGATGCTCCCGGTAAGGCCACCACAGGAATATTCTCAGCAATGGCGGCTTTGACCAAATCATGCCCAGGATCCGAAATGGAAGGCATACCAGCATCAGAAACCTGAGCCAAAGAAAGACCTGATTTCAAGCGCTCCAGTAAATCTGGAATTTTCTCATAGGCATTGTGCTCATGGAAAGAATACTGCTTGGTTTCAATCTCAAAATGCTTGAGCAAGAGACCCGTATTGCGCGTGTCCTCCGCACAAATAAGATCCACCTCTTTCAGGATTTGCACACTACGAAAAGTCATATCCTGCAAATTTCCAATAGGAGTAGGAACCAGATAGAGGGTACCGTAACTAGATTGCCCCTTAAAACTCTTTTGAACCTGCATGTTTAGTCTCCGTACAACAATTCTGCACAGAAGCCGCAAGCTTCATTATTGTCACGACGTTGGCCGTAGAAATCTGGACAAATATGGAATCCATCATCGTAAATAGCCTCGAGGTTCACCTTACCATGAGACATTTTAGTTCCTGTCTCCTCTTGAACCACTTGACTCAAGTGCTCACGCAACTTGTCATTTTCCAACTTGAGGGCCGTATTTTCATCAAGAATCCCTGAGAAGTTCGCCTTAATTGCTTCCACTTCTGCCAACATCGACATCAAATTTTGTGATAATTCCTCGAATTTATCATACAATTCACGCTTTTCCATTTAGCTGAACTTCCTCCACTCCATAAGTTAGGGGCGCACGCCCTTTTTCAAATAAAACCTTAATGGTCCCTGCAATCACATCAATGGCAACGACCTGACCCGTGCCATCCTTGGTTTCAATTTCATCACCCAAGTCAGGATAACTCGCCTTGCTATCTCGGTAAAAGTCATCTTCATAACTGAGACAACACATAAGTCGACCACAGACCCCATTCATCTTACCAGAATTCAAAGATAAACTCTGATTTTTAGCCATCTTAATCGATACTGGTGGGAATTCACCCAAAAAACTAGAACAACAAAGTGCTCGGCCACAAGGTCCTAAGCCACCATAGATTTTTGATTCCTCACGACTTGAAATTTGACGCAACTCAATACGTGTCTTAAAGTAAGAAGCCAGATCTTTGAGCAACTGACGAAAATCTACCCGTTTTTCAGCTACAAAACTGATTAACACATAAGAGTTATTTAGTGGAAAGACAATATCAACCACCTTCATATCTAGCTGATTTTGAGCAATTAAATCAGCCACTACTCCCATACTCTTTTCAGCTTTCAAAAGATTTTCATCATATCTAGCAAAATCTTTCTCCCCTGCCAATCCTTCAACCCGATTCAAATCCGCAGGCAAACTAACCTCAGGAAAATCTGTGTTTTCCATGACAACCTGGGCTAGGCGCTTATCTTTTTTCTCCAAAACGACTACAAAGTCATCTTTGGCGTAATTTTTATCAGGAACAACGTATTCTACTGCTCCAGTTTCTTCAAATTTTATTCCAATGACTTCTGTCATGATAATACCATATACTCCATCGCATTTTGAAAGCTGACATTAGCTAGCCACATTTTTCGTGCCTCATAAACTAAGTCTAGCCATCGTCTTGCTTGTGGATTTTGTATATCCTTCCCCAATTGATAAGTTAAAAAAGCCCAGACCATCTCTTGTTCCGACTTTTCACTACACTGGACAGCCAGTTTTGCAACGTCCAAATAAAGCAGGTCCTGATTAGATAGCAGGGACTGTGTGAAACGCTCTACTGTATTAATCAGATCAAGAATCTTATTATCTTTAGCTAAGTCTAAAGCCTGAACATCATCTTTAGCAAAGTCCGCCAACACTTTGGCTTGTGTCAACAACAAGCCTTCCTTCTGCAACAACTCTTCCAGATAAGCCCGATTCTTTGGAAAATAAAAGAGTTGAGCTCGGCTTTTAATCGTCGGTAACATACGACTATCATCAGCTGTCAAAAGAAAAATATAAATCTGACTTTGAGGTTCTTCAATAAACTTTAATAGACTATTAGCGGCATTGACGTGCATCTTATCTGCATCACGAATGATAAAAACCTGAGCCTGCCCCTCAAAACTTGATTGACTAAACTCTCTGGTCAACTGACGAATCGTGTCCGTCTTAATAATCTGTCCTTGTGGCTCTACTAATTTAACATCAGAAAAGTCCCCCTGTGCAATCAAGCGACAGGGACGACAGTGGCCACAAGGTAGACCATCCTCAGGAGTTAGGCAAAACCGACTCTGTGCTAGCCAAATAGCCATGTCGAGACTTCCAAAATCACCCGAAAACAAATAAGCATGACTCAAACGATTTTCCCTGATAATTTGTGAAAACTCTTCAAATAGTTTGCTTTGACTTTCAGCTAACTTCATCTTGCTCCTTATAAATAGCCTTTAATTACTTCCCAAGCTTGCTCTACAACATCCTCAAAAGCCTGTGAGGCATCGATTAACTTGATACGTTCTGGTTCAGCCTGTGCCAAATCTAAATACCCTTGACGTACACGCTGATGTAGGTCAAGTTTCTCTAAATCCAACCGATTAACTTCACGTTCACCGCTAGCTGCAATGCGGGCCAAACCAGTCTCAGAATCCACATCAAACAATAGGGTCACATCAGGTTTATACCCATCAGTCGCATAGGCATTTAACCATGCAATCTCATCCTGATCCAAGCCACGACCAGTCCCTTGATAGGCAACTGATGAATCAATAAAACGATCCATGATGACCATATTGCCCTTTTCAAGCTCTGGCAAAACCTTCTCAATCAGATGTTGACGGCGAGCCGCAATATAGAGCAAGAGCTCTGTCTTAGCATCCATAGACGTATTATCTACATCCAGAATAACCTCACGGATTTGCTCTGCAATAGCTACTCCGCCTGGTTCACGTGTAGTCACGACTTGAGCTGGATAAGCTTCTCTAAGACGAGGTAAAAGTGCCTCCAAAACTGTTGTCTTTCCAGCACCATCTGGCCCTTCGATTGAGATTAATAACCCTTTTGACATGATACTTCCTTTTTGATTTCTTTACTTTCTATTTTATCAAATTTTAGCTCAAATGAACAATCAAGGACAAAAGAAAACAGAGGTTTCTAAAAACCCCTTTTTCTACGGCTCTATAATTTCTGTAGTGGGTAAAACTACTGTAGAGATTATAGAGCTTTTTGAATGCAGACAAAAAGTCCCATAAGAACTATAATGAAAAGCAACCAAACCATCATTAGGAAGAACTTATGAGACTTATTAAGAATACCACAGAATTAATCGGAATTAAAGACCAAAATATCAATATTTCACTTGTTTTTGAAACTGATACTCATATCGAGATTCAAGCAAAACTCGATTATCCTGCACCATCATGTCCTCATTGCCATGGAAAAATGATCAAGTACGACTTTCAAAAGCCTTCTAAAATCCCTCTTCTCGAACAAGCGGGAACTCCAACACTACTACGTCTGAAGAAACGCCGCTTCCAGTGTAAAAATTGTAGGAGAGTCACGGTAGCTGAGACATCAATCGTTGAGAAAAACTGTCAAATCTCCAACCTTGTCCGACAAAAGCTTACACAACTCCTAACTGAGAAGATGTCACTAACTGATATTGCCAGAAAGCTTCGTGTGTCGACGTCCACTGTCTATCGTAAGCTCGACCAGTTTACTTTCAAGGAACATTATGACAAGCTCCCTACTGTTATGTCCTGGGATGAGTTTGGGTTCAAGAAAGGGGAATTCGCTTTTGTAGCCCAGAATTATGAGACAAACGAACTCATAACCATCCTTGATAATCGTCGCCAAACCACTATACGAAACTACTTTTTGAAGTATCCATTGAAAGTCCGACAACAGGTACAGTTTATCACGATGGATATGTCTGGGACCTATATGCCACTAGCCAAAAAACTTTTTCCAAACGCCAAAATCGTTCTTGATCGTTTCCACATTATCCAGCACCTTGGTCGAGCATTTTTAAAGACAAGAATTGCTATTATGAACCAGTTTGATAAGAAGTCACTACCCTATCGAGCCTTGAAAAATCACTGGCGACTCTTTCAAAAGGACAGCCGTAAGCTATCGCTCAACTCTTTTTATTCAAAGACTTTCCGACAAACTTTAGCACCACATGAAGTCGTTGAGAAGACTCTAGACTTTTCAGAAGAGCTCGCTAATGACTACAACCTCTATCAGCTTTTGCTTTTTCACTTTCAGGAGAAGAGGGTAGATGAGTTTTTTGAGTCAATAGAGGAGAACATGAGCAAGGTCAATCACTACTTTCAAACGGTCTTTAGGACTTTTCTTAGACACAAGCAATACATCAAGAATGCGCTAGAAACTGACTATTCAAACGCGAAACTCGAAGCGACTAACAAGTTGATCAAAGACATCAAACGGTTGGGCTTCGGTTTTAGAAACTTCATCAACTTTAAGAAACGTGTCTTCATCACTCTAAACATAAAAAAAGAGAAGACCTATCAGGTCCTCTCTAGATGTTAGCTTTTCGTCACCCACTACAGTTGACAAAGAGCCTTTTCTACCTTAATACTTCTGACCATGCCGATTGCAGGTTTCGAACCTGTGACCTACGCGTTACGAGTGCGTTGCTCTACCAACTGAGCTAAATCGGCTGACACAGTCATTCTAACACTATGCCCTAAAAAGTCAAGTTCTATATAATATTTACAAAAAAGAACTTGGACTAGCCAAGCTCTTTCTCTTCTTACAATGATTTGTAAAGTTGACTTGCATTTTCAACAGTGAAACCATATTCTTTAAAGATACGGTCACCAGGTGCTGAGGCACCCCAAGTATCAATAGTAAGTGTTTTACCTGCAAGACCAACATATTTGCCCCAACCAAAGCTAGTTCCAGCTTCGATAACCAAACGTTTTGTCACAGCTGCTGGAAGAACTTCTTCCTTATATGCAACATCTTGTTCATCAAAGAGATTTTGTGATGGCATTGAAACAACACGGACATGCACGCCTTCAGCTTCGAGAGCCGCTTGAGTATCAAGAGCCAATTTCACTTCAGAACCAGTCGCAATGATGATACCATCAAGATCACCTTTAGCTTCTGAGATGATGTAAGCCCCTTTATTGACACCAGCTTCAGCATTTTCAGCTGTACCGTCAAGGACTGGCAAGTTTTGACGTGTCAAAACTAGCATTGTTGGACGTTCAGTCTCAGCCAAGGCACGTTTCCAAGCAGCATTAGTTTCATTACCATCTGCAGGACGGATAACGTTAAGGTTAGGCATTGAACGCACACTTGCCAATTGTTCGATTGGTTCGTGAGTAGGTCCATCTTCACCAACTGCTACTGAATCGTGTGTCATAACATAAGTCACTGGCAAGTTTTGAAGTGCTGCCATACGTACTGCTGGAAGCAAGTAGTTTGAGAAGACGAAGAAAGTACCACCATAAACACGAGTACCACCATGAAGAGCAATACCATTCATCGCTGCAGCCATAGCAAACTCACGCACACCAAACCAAATATTACGTCCAGCATAGTTGTCTGCTTGGAAATCAGACTCAGCCTTAACCATAGTATTGTTAGAAGCTGAAAGGTCTGCTGAACCTCCCCAGAATGAAGGAACTTGTTCAGAAATCTGTTGGATAGCTTGTTGGCTTGACACACGGCTAGCTACTGCTGAACCCAATTCATGAGCCTTCAAGTCAACGTGTGCAGGTTCATTCGCAAAGGCAGCCTTGTATTCCGCAGCCAATTCTGGGTAAGCAGCTTCATATTCTGCAAATTTAGTTTGCCAAGCATTTTCAGCAGCTTCACCACGGAATTTAATACCAACTTCAAAACGACGAGCTACTTCATCTGGAACTGTAAATGCCGGTGCATCGTAACCGTAAACACCTTTTGCGTGATCAATGCCGTCTTGACCAATTGGAGCACCGTGGACAGCTGATGTTCCTTGGCCTTCAGCTCCGTAACCAATGATTGTCTTAACTTCGATAATAGATGGTTTATCTGTCTCAGCTTTAGCTTCTTCGATAGCTTTAGCAATAGCTTCCAAATCATTACCATCCTTAACAAGAATGTGTTGCCAACCATAAGCTTCAAACTTAGCCTTAACATCTTCTGTGAAAGCCATTGAAGTTGGTCCATCAAGTGAGATATCATTTGAATCGTAAAGAAGTACCAACTTACCAAGTTTAAGGTGACCAGCAAGACTAGCAGCTTCTTGAGAAACACCTTCCATCAAACAACCATCGCCATGGAGGGCATAAGTATAATGGTCAACAATATCAAAACCAGGTTTGTTAAATTTAGCTGCCAAGTGTGCTTCAGCCATTGCCATACCTACAGCATTAGCAATCCCTTGACCAAGAGGACCTGATGTTGCTTCAATACCATCTGTATGGTTAACTTCAGGGTGACCTGGAGTCTTAGATCCCCATTGACGGAAGTTCTTCAAGTCGTCCATTGTCACGTCGTAGCCAGAAAGGTGCAAGAGACTATAAAGCAAGGCAGAACCATGACCTGCAGAAAGAACAAAACGGTCTCGGTTTGTCCAGTTACGGCTTGTCTTTGGATTAACATTCATCACATGGTTCCAAAGCACATAAGCCATTGGCGCTGCACCCATAGGAAGACCTGGGTGCCCAGAATTCGCGGCTTGAATTGCCTCGATCGAAAGCGAACGAATAGTGCTGACCGCCATTTGGTCAATTGCATCAAAAGTCATGATTCTAACTCTCCTTTTTTGGAAAAAATGCGGAGCATACAGACTATTAGCATCTGAGCTCTAGTTATACTACTTTAATTATAGCATATTATCTGTCTCTTTGGGCAATCCAATTCTATTTGTCAAACCCTAAACCTATAAAATATAGGGCCTAAAGCGTTCGTTTATACAAACCCACACTATTTGTCTTATCCCAAGCGATTTATTTGTAAAACTATTCATCAAAAAATAAAAAAGCCGAGAGAAACCTCGACTTTATCTAAAATTATTTAACGAAGTCAAGCAATGCCAAGAAGCTTTCAGCTTCAAGTGATGCACCACCTACAAGAGCTCCGTCAACGTCTGGACAAGCCATGTATTCAGCAACGTTTTCAGGTTTAACTGATCCACCGTATTGAACACGTACTTTATCAGCAACTTCTTGACCAAAGTCAGCAGCTACAACGTCACGAACAACTTTACACATTTTTTGTGCGTCGTCTTGTGAAGCTGATTTACCAGTACCGATAGCCCAGATTGGTTCGTAGGCGATTACTGTTGAAGCGACTTGTTCTGCAGTCAATCCAGCAAGAGCAGCTGAAACTTGAGCACCTACGAATTCTGCTGCTTTACCAGCTTCGTAAGTTTCAAGTGATTCCCCACAACAGATGATTGGAAGCATACCGTTAGCAAAGATTGCTTTTGCTTTTTTGTTGATGTCTTCATCAGTTTCGTGGAAGTAGTCACGACGTTCTGAGTGACCGATAACAACGTAGTCAGTACCGATTTCTTTCAAAACTTGTGGGCTAGTTTCACCAGTGAAGGCACCAGCATTTTCAAAGTAAGTGTTTTGTGCAGCAACTTTAAGGTTTGAACCTTTAGCAGCAGCAAGTACAGCTGTCAAGTCAACTGCAGGAGCTGCGATACCAGCTTCAACAAGATCTGATGAAGGAAGTTTTGATGCTACAGCTTCAACGAATGCTTTTGCTTCTTCTGGACTTTTGTTCATTTTCCAGTTACCAGCGATAAATGGTTTACGTGACATTTCACATACCTCTTCTTTTATTTATTTACTCGTTTATTTTATCACAAATCCCTTACTATTACTAGGATTTTAGGAAAATTCCGAAAACTCAACCTGCTTTATGTCTATTTATCACTGTCAAAACTTAGATTGAACATCTAAAATATCTTAAAAGTATATATTACGAGTATTTTTAAACACCAAAAAGAGCCGAGTAAACTCGACTCTCTCAATTATTGTCTGACGAATAATTGTATTGGGAACTTAATATTAATTAAGCTTCGATTTCAGATACGATACCTGAACCAACAGTACGTCCACCTTCACGGATAGAGAATGTTGTACCTTGTTCAACGGCGATTGGGTGGATCAACTCAACGTCGATAGTCACGTTATCACCAGGCATAACCATTTCAGTACCTGCAGGAAGTTCGATTGAACCTGTTACGTCAGTTGTACGGAAGTAGAACTGTGGACGGTAGTTGTTAAAGAATGGAGTGTGACGTCCACCTTCTTCTTTAGAAAGGATGTAAACTTCACCTTTGAATTTAGTGTGTGGGTTGATTGAACCAGGTGCAGCCAATACTTGACCACGTTCGATTTCATCACGTTGGATACCACGAAGAAGAACACCGACGTTATCTCCGGCAATACCTTCGTCAAGTTGTTTACGGAACATTTCAACACCAGTAACAACTGCTTTTTGGATTTCTTCTTTAAGACCAACGATTTCAACTTCGTCATTAACACGAACAACACCACGGTCGATACGTCCTGAAGCAACAGTACCACGACCAGTGATTGAGAATACGTCTTCGACTGGAAGCAACAATGGTTTGTCTGTGTCACGTTCTGGTTCTGGAATGTATTCGTCAACAGTGTTCATCAAGTCCATGATGATGTCTTCGTATTTAGAATCACCTTCAAGAGCTTTAAGAGCTGAACCTTGGATAACTGGAATGTCATCACCTGGGAAATCGTATTCTGAAAGAAGGTCACGGATTTCCATTTCAACCAATTCAAGCAATTCTTCATCGTCAACCAAGTCAACTTTGTTCATGAAGACGATAAGGTGTTTAACACCAACCTGACGTGAAAGAAGGATGTGCTCACGAGTTTGTGGCATTGGTCCGTCAGTAGATGCTACTACAAGAATCGCACCGTCCATTTGAGCGGCACCAGTGATCATGTTTTTAACGTAGTCCGCGTGTCCTGGCGCATCAATGTGAGCGTAGTGACGTTTTTCAGTTTCGTACTCAACGTGTGCAGTGTTGATTGTGATACCGCGTTCACGTTCTTCTGGAGCAGCGTCGATTGAAGCATAGTCTTTTGGTGTGTTAACTGCGCTAGGAAGACGACGAGCCAATACAGTTGTGATAGCAGCTGTCAAAGTAGTTTTACCGTGGTCAACGTGTCCGATTGTACCAATGTTAACGTGTGGTTTACTACGATCGTATTTTTCTTTTGCCATTTAGGAAAAGCCTCCAATAAAATATATTTTATAGATAGACAGTAGGCAATACAGTCTAACTTTACTCTACTATTCTATCAAAATGTCATAGAATTGCAAGTATTTTATATAGTTTTCAATTTTTCTTTAGGGTAATCACAATATTTCTTTCGGTATTTCTATTTCAACTACTTCTACAAGCTTTTAGTATTACCTTTACTAATGCAAAACGCTATCAAGTAAAAAAAGAAGCCGAATTAACGACTTCTTCTTAAAGGTACAATTTTTTCATCTTGATTTTGCATTTCTTGAGTCTGAGATAACTCGTCCTCAATAGCTTGAACAATATTATCACGCTTTTCGTTGGCAGCAATATTTAAAACAAAAGCAATCCCAACAGAAGTTACCAAAAGCGAGTTCCCACCTTGTGAAAGGAAGGGGAAGGTAACCCCTGTTGATGGGATTAGCCCTGAGATTCCTCCGATGTTAACGAAGACCTGCATTAGCATGAGAGCTCCCACACCAAGCGCCATCATAGAGTTAAATGGATTTCTGGCCTTAACTCCCACAATCATAATACGAAGAATGAGGAAAAAGAGGAGGGCCAGAATCAAGCCGGCTCCGATAAGACCTAATTCTTCAATAACAATCGAAAACACAAAGTCTGTTGTAGCTTCTGGTAAATAACCAGTTTTCTCAATTGAATTTCCAAGCCCGAGACCAAACCATCCTCCATTACTCATAGCATAGTATGAATGAGATAGCTGAAGACCAGATCCTGTCAAATCCTTGAACGGATTAAAATATGCTGCGAAACGCTTGGCAACATATCCAAAGATAGGTACCTTAGCCATGGTTTGAACCCCAACCAAGGCAATTAAGCCTAGGAAGGCCGACGAAATCCCTACAATACTGGCAAATAAGGCCGTAAACCAACGGTAGCCAACACCAGAAATTGAAAACATCACTACTGTAGTCAATACAATGATAGCCGCATTCCCCAAGTCAGGTTGGATAGCAACCAAACCGATCATACCAAGCAAATAGACACGCCAGTCATTAAGTTCCTTACCATTCCTAGGAATCCATCTATTCTTCGTCAGGGCTTGGTAGTCATAACGTTCTATGGCAGACTGTTTTTTTGAAAAGGTGTGTGCCAAAAACCAAACAACAATGATCTTAAGGTACTCCGCCGGTTGGAAAGACAAGGGACCTAGCACAATCCAACCATTGGCACCATTGATTTCCCTGGTGAAAAATTTGGCAATGACCAAAAGTAAAATCTCAGAGGCAATAACAACACCCAAAAGCTTATCTTTCCTGAGAAAGTTCAATTTCAGTCGGTAGATGAAAAAAATAGAGAACAAGGATAGCAACCAGAAGCCTCCTTGGTTTATAACAGATGCAAAGGGATTAGCTCCCAAGGCTACTAAACGAGCACTTGTTGTTGAATACACTACTATTAAACCAACCACGGATAAGATTAAATAAGGTATCAAGATGGTGTAATCTAAAAGATGCTTCTTTTCAATTTTCATATCTTTAAAAAACTCATACTTTCTATTACGTTACTCTACATTTTCTCTTAAAATATAAAGCTAACAGCTTATATTATAACACTTTGATACCTTAAACTAAAGCAAAAGCTAAATTAACCGTTTTCAGGACTGAAAATCTGATTATTTTATCTTACCTTCAGATAGGTTTTACAATGAGCTTTCTTTGATAACCTTGCTACTTCTTATGTTTTCTTTTTATGTTTTCTTTTTATGTTTTCTTTTAAGACAAACAAAAAACAAGACCTAAGTCTCGCTTTTTGTTTATCTTATTTTGTACCGACACTGATACGATTAAGTGCTCGACGGAGAGCAACCTGAGCACGTTGAACTTCATCAATACGGTCAGATTTAGTTGCTTCTTCCAAGTCACGTTCGGCACGTTGCTTGGCACGTTCGGCACGAGAAACGTCAATGTCGCGTTCACGTTCTGCTGAATCGGCAACGATAGTAATAAAATCATCTTTAACTTCGATGATACCACCATTTACGGCAATCCAATCGACGTGACTCTCGTCATCCACACGACGAACCTTGAGTTCATCCACTTCAAGTGGCGCAATCAAGTTAATATGGCCTGGCAAGATACCAATTTGACCATCTTTAGTAACCGCGTGGATAAAGCTGGCATGGTGGTCATATTTAAGACCATCCGGAGTTACCACTTGTACGGTCATTTGTGCCATATATTCACCTCATTAGTAGCCCATAGCTTTAGCTTTAGCTACTACATCCTCAATCGGACCTACGCTACGGAAGGCATCTTCTGGAAGATTGTCATATTTACCTTCAAGGATTTCCTTAAAGCTACGAACGGTTTCAGCAACTGGAACATAAGAACCTGGTTGACCTGTAAACTGTTCAGCAACGTTGAAGTTTTGTGACAAGAAGAATTGGATACGACGAGCACGTCCAACCAATGTTTTTTCTTCGTCTGACAATTCATCCATACCAAGGATAGCGATAATATCTTGCAATTCACGGTAACGTTGAAGCACACGTTGAACTTCAGTCGCAACAGCATAGTGTTCTTCACCAACAATTTCAGGTGAAAGGGCACGTGAGCTTGATGCCAATGGGTCAACGGCTGGGTAAATACCCATTTGTGTCAACTTACGTTCAAGGTTGGTTGTTGAATCCAAGTGAGCAAATGCTGTAGCTGGCGCTGGGTCAGTATAGTCATCAGCTGGAACGTAGATGGCTTGGATAGATGTAACAGAACCTTTTTTAGTTGATGTGATACGTTCTTGCAATTGACCCATTTCAGTAGCAAGTGTAGGTTGGTAACCAACGGCTGATGGCATACGACCTAGAAGGGCAGAAACCTCAGAACCTGCTTGAGTGAAACGGAAGATGTTATCGATGAAGAGAAGCACGTCTTGACCTTCAACATCACGGAAGTATTCCGCAATTGTCAAACCAGTAAGCGCAACACGCATACGTGCTCCAGGTGGTTCATTCATTTGACCGAAGACCATGGCTGTTTTCTCAATAACGCCAGATTCTTTCATTTCCCAGTAAAGGTCATTACCTTCACGTGTACGTTCACCAACACCTGTAAACACGGAAATACCACCGTGCTCTTGGGCAATGTTGTGAATCAACTCTTGAATAAGAACGGTTTTACCAACACCGGCACCACCAAAGAGTCCGACTTTACCACCTTTAAGGTAAGGGGCAAGCAAGTCGATAACTTTAATCCCTGTTTCAAGGATTTCAGTAGATGTTGACAATTCATCGAAAGTTGGTGCTTTTTTGTGAATTGGTTCACGCTCTGCATCGTCTGCAAAAGGTGCTTCCAAGTCAATGGTATCACCAAGAACGTTAAAGACACGTCCAAGGGTATCTTTACCAACAGGAACGCTGATTGGACGTCCAGTGTCCAGAACTTCTAGTCCACGAGTCAATCCATCAGTAGATTCCATGGCAATGGTACGAACCACACCTTCTCCAAGTTCAAGAGCTACTTCGAGCACGATACGTTTAGACTTTTGTTCATCAGTATAAACGACCAATGCATTGTTAATCTCAGGAAGTTTATCACCAGCTGCAAACGCTACGTCTACAACAGGACCAACAACCTGAGCAATTTTGCCTGAGCTCATTGTTTTCTCCTTATGATAGTTTTCTGGATGACAATCATCCTTTTTTCATGTGTGTCTAATTAAGACAAATCTCTAGCTATTCAAGTGCACTTGCACCGCCAACGATTTCAGTAATTTCCTGAGTGATGGCAGCTTGACGCGCACGGTTATATTGGATTGTCAAATCGTTAATCACATTCTTCGCATTATCAGTGGCTGTCTGCATTGCAGTCATACCAGCTGCGTGCTCAGCTGTTTTGGCATCTACGATAGCACCGTAGATAAGACTCTCAGCATATTGCGGTAAGAGTTGATCCAAAATAGTGTCACGATCTGGTTCCAATTCAAACTTGGTCAACACATGACCTTCTGATTCATTGGGATCCAAATCAGCGATAGGAAGCATTTGTTCCACACGAACCTCACTAGACAAACTGTTGACATGGTGGTTGTAGCACACATAGAGTTCATCAAAAAGTTCATTTTGATACATTCCTACTGCTTTAGAAATGATTTTTCCGACTTGTTCAAAACTAGGTTGATCTTCAAGGCCACGAAGTTCAAAAGCAACATTCATGTTACGAGCCTTGAAGAAATCTGAACCTGTTCCACCAATAGAAATGATAGCATATTCATCTTCAGAATCATGGTCACGTTTAATCATGTCCAACACAGCTTTAAGAATTGTTGAGTTATAACCCCCAACTAGTCCCTTATCTGAAGTAATGACAATGTAACCTGTCTTACGGACTGGACGTGCGTCCAACATTGGATTTGACGAACCATTAATCAATTCTGAATGTAGAAGATCTGTTGTGATCTGTCTAATTTTTGAGGCATAGATTTGGAAATCTTTAGCAGCTTGCTCAGAACGTGTCAATTTTGATGCAGAAACCATTTGCATGGCTCCTGTAATTTGACTCGTTTTCTTTGTTGAAGCAATTTTTGCTTGGATTTCTCTTAGAGAGCCTGCCATATGCTGTCCTCCCTATTTCTATTTATATTCTGACTGATCTTTGAAAGCTTGGATAGCTTCATTAAGTACAGATTCCTCAGGAAGATCCTTAGTTGTACGAATAGTTTCAAAGATATCCTCATGGTGACCATCAAAGTAGTCATAGAGTGCTTCTTCAAAATCCAAGATTTGATCAACCGGAACACTATCCAAGAAACCGTGTGTCAAAGCGTAAAGGATAACAACTTGTTTCTCAACTGGAAGTGGTTTATGAAGCGGTTGTTTCAAAACTTCGATTGTACGACGACCACGGTTCAATTTCGCTTGAGTCGCAGCATCCAAATCTGAACCAAATTGCGTAAAGGCTTCAAGTTCACGATATGAAGCCAAGTCAAGACGAAGTGTACCAGCAACCTTCTTCATCGCTTTAATTTGCGCTGATCCACCTACACGTGATACGGAAGAACCCGCATCAATGGCTGGACGAATACCTGAGTTAAACAAGTTTTCTTGCAAGAAGATTTGTCCATCTGTGATTGAGATAACGTTTGTTGCGATATATGCTGAGATATCTCCGGCTTGCGTTTGGATGATTGGCAAGGCAGTAATTGAACCACCACCAAGATCATCCGAAACTTTAGCTGAACGTTCCAAAAGACGTGAGTGGAGATAGAAGACATCCCCTGGGTAAGCTTCACGACCTGGTGGACGACGGAGAAGCAATGAAAGTTCACGGTAGGCCACGGCTTGTTTAGACAAATCATCATAAACAATCAGTACGTGTTTTCCGTTATACATGAACTCTTCAGCCATTGCAACACCAGCATAAGGCGCAATGTAAAGCAATGGTGATGGTTGTGATGCAGAGGCAGTCACAACGATTGTGTAATCAAGAGCACCGTGTTTACGGAGAGTTTCTACTTGTGTACGAACTGTTGATTCTTTTTGACCAATAGCCACATAGATACAGATCATATCTTGACCCTTTTGGTTCAAGATCGCATCAATGGCTACTGAAGTTTTACCAGTTTGGCGGTCTCCGATAACCAATTCACGTTGACCACGTCCAATTGGAACCAAGGCATCAATGGCCTTAAGACCAGTTTGCAATGGCTCAGAAACTGATTTACGTTGCATAACACCTGGAGCAGGTGTTTCAACTGGACGGAAACCTGTTGTTTCGATGTCACCAAGACCATCAACTGGTTGCCCAAGTGGGTTTACTACACGACCAATAAGGGCTTCACCAACTGGAACTTCCATGATTTTTCCAGTACGTTTAACAATATCGCCTTCACGAATTGCTACAAAATCCCCCAAGATAATGATACCGACATCATTAGTTTCAAGGTTTTGGGCCATACCATAGGCACCATTTTCAAATTCGAGCAACTCACCACTCATAGCATTATCAAGTCCACGAGCACGTGCGATACCGTCACCGATATAGGTAACGACACCAGTTTCAGTGACGTCAAAGTTTGGCTGGAAGTTTTCAATTTGCTTTTTAATTAAAGCGCTAATTTCTTGTGCGTTAATTGCCAAAAGTCACACCACTTTCTATTTCAAATTCGTTTTAAAGGTTTGCAATTGACTGCGAATTGACGTGTCAACAACCTTATTTTTTGCTTTGATGACGAATCCTCCGATGAGGTCCTCATCAATTTTTTCTACTAAACGACGTGTCTTAATCTCAAATTTTTGTGAAACAATCGCCAAAAGTCGAGCTTTTTGGTCTTCAGACAAGGGACTTGCTGATGTCACTGTAACATCGTAAGTATTGTCTTCTTGATCAAAGAGCTCAAGGACCAATTTCAACACATCATAGAGAATGTTGGCACGGTCATTGAGTAAGATTACCTCAAGAAAATTGTTCATATACACTGAACAAGACTCTTGAAACAAGCTCAAACTTTCTTTTTTAGCTTCACTTGTCACATTTTCCTGCGACAAGAAGGTTTTTAGATTTGTTTCAGCAAAAACTGTTAGGATTTGCCTTACTTCTTCTTGGATTGTTGACACGGCGTCTTGTTCAAAAGCGACTTCTACCAGGCTTCTGGCATACTGCTCAACAAGAGCTTGTGTTTTCTTATCCATTAAGCATCTCCTAATTGATCAAGATAGCTATCAATCAAGTCAGATTGCGCTTTAGCATCAAGGTTTTGTTTCATAACTTTTTCCGCCAAGAGGACAGTCAAGTCTGCAACTTCACCTTTAACTCCAGCAAGTGCTTCCACACGGCTTTGGGCGATGTCTTGATTTGCTTTTTCTTTCAAGCGTTTAGCTTCATCATGTGCTTCTGCAATGATTTTTGATTCTTGAGTTTTACCAGTTTCCTTGGCCCCATCAATAATTTGAGCCGCTTCAGTGCGAGCACCTGCTAACTCATCTTGACGTTTTTGTGCCAAGCTTTCTGCTTCTTGACGAGCATTTTCAGCACTATCAATATCTGTGGCAATTTTCTTTTCACGAGCAGCAAAGATTCCTGTAATTTGATCCCATGCGAATTTACGGATGAGGTAATACAAGAGAAAAACTGAGCCGAGTGTGATAATGATATTACCAAGTGTCGTACTATTAATCAGTAATGACATTTCATTTCTCCCTTTCTTAATTATTCTTCGTTGACTTTATCACCAATATAGTTTGAACTTAGGATAATAAAGACATAGGCTTGGATGAAGCCGATAAAGGCTGAAAAGGCAACCCAGACAAGGTTCAAAGCAAAGGATACAGGTGCTGCAAAGACAGACCATGTCACCAATTTAAGAATCAAGCCAGTAAGTACCTCACCAGAATAAATGTTACCAAACAAACGCAAGGCCAATGAAGCAAGGTTGGTTAATTGTTCCAAAATGTTCATTGGGAGCATAGCTGGGTATGGTGAAAGGTAGCCTTTTAGATAGCCTTTAAACCCTTTTTTACGGATCCCCTCAATATGACTAATGAGGGTAATAATCAAAGAAAGAGTGATAGTAACACCGAAGTTCGATGTTGGAGAAGTCCAAAAATTGTAATGCTCACTTTTTACAGATACAAGCAAACCTAAGTTGTTCGCTGTAAAAACAAAGGTGAAAATTACAAACAAGAGCAAACTATAATTCTTCGTGAATTTCCCAAGATTTTGAGAAATGGTACTGTTCACAAACTCATAGATGAACTCAAGCACATTTTGTTTTCCCTTTGGTTTAATGGTCATCTTACGACTTGACCAGAAAACCACTCCAAAAACGATAATTACTGTCAAGAGAGACATGGCAAGGACAGTCAAGTCAAAATCAATCCCAAATAATGAGACGGTTGGATTACTTGTAGTTTCCACTGCTCATCCCTCCTTCATCTTTTTATTTGTCTATTAGACAATGTAGCTAAGGGCAAACAATACGAAGAAGGTACCTTCGATAAAGGCAACACCAGTAAACATCAATGTTTGAAGTTTGCTAAACATCTCAGGTTGGCGAGCTGCAGCTTTAGCGACATTGGCAACGAGGATACCCTCACCAATAGATACACCCATAACGGCCAAACCGAGGCCTAAGATAGTTAAATTCATAGTAGAATTCTCCTTTTAATTTTTTTTACCCTGTTATTTTAGTCCTATTTTCCACGAAAGTCAACGAATTAACGGTTTTTTAGACGTTTTCACTGACTTTGCCTAACGTTTTCACTAAATTTGCGTAAGCGTTTACTTTTGATGAAAAGGCTGATTTGCTTATTCCAAAAAACAAGCCTAACTATGGTAGGTTAGACTTGTTTGGGAAATTTATGAAAAAAAGAAAGTTTCACTGTCTGACTCAGCGTCAGAGGTGTGAGTTCTACCGAACCATGTTCAGCAATACTTATTAGGATGATTATAGTGTAGCTTGGGTTGCTTAAAGAAAGCTGAAGGAAAGCTGATTATTTTTTTCAAATTGCTCCATTATTTCTTTTAAAAGTCCTGCTAACTCCAAACGTAGGAGACACTACTCCGACACTTTTTAATATTGGTATCGATCTATATCAAATGATTAACTTATCAATAATCACCATTGATGTTGCTTCTTTCCTTGAATAAAATAAACACTAATATTATCAGATGTTAGACGACTTACCCAGCCTTGATTTTTTATAGCCTAGGAACAACAATACCAACCCTTGGAGACTTTGTATTTTTCATAAAATGACGTGTATAAAACGGTAACTCGTCAGATTTAACAACTTCTGTTGTTCAAAAAGCTTCTGCTATCTTCCTTTCGTTGTCAACGATAGAATCTGGAAGCTCACTGTACCTAGATTTATATAATGTAAAATTACTAGACTTTATCATTCTGTGATTATAGTCAATTTGAAATACAGATAGTTTGAAGCATCTGAACTTATTTTTGTTATAATATTTTATATAACTATTTACTTGTAATCGAAAGGAAATAAAATGAGTTTTACAATTTTGAAAGAGGAAGAGTTTACATCTTTCATAGAAAAATGTAAAGAACATTCGTTCATGCAAACAGTATCAATGTCTAATCTCCTAAGAAAAAGAGGATTCGAGACTAAGTTTTTAGGTTGGAAAAGTAATAATGAAATTACTGTTGCTGCTATTGCTTTCATGAAGCATTTGACTGGAGGAGTCAGAATAGAAATTAATAGTGGTCCATCGTATACAAATGAATCCGATTTAAAGAGTTTTTATCATGAATTACAACTTTTTGCTAAGAAACAGGGAGCTCTAGAATTGGTTGTGAAGCCAGACGACACTTATCAGACATTTGAAATTGATGGAAAGCCTACTGAACCTGAGAAAACAGAATTAATTTCTACACTAACAGATCTTGGCTACAAATTTGATGGTTTACAGGTAGGCTATCCTGAAGGGGAACCAACTTGGCATTATTTGAAAAATCTTGAGGGCTTTGATGAAACATCTTTATTAAAATCATTTAACAAAAATAGCGTCAGAAACATCAAAACTGCTCTCGACTATAATGTTATTGTTCGCAAAATAAATAAAGGTGAAATCCCAGAATTCAAAAAGATTATAGAAGAAACCGGAAAAAGGCAAGGGTTTGAAGATAAAAGTTTAGATTATTATACAGATCTATATGATGCATTTGGTGATAACGCTGATTTCTTGGTAGCAGAGTTAGATTTTGAAAAAAGCTTAGATCACATAAATAGTAAACTTACCTCACTGAACCCTAAGAGCAAACAGTATGAGCAACAAGCTCAAAAATTGAATAAACAAAAACAGATCATTTCAGAGCTCAAACAAAAAATTAATACAGAGAAGATACTTCTTGCTTGTGCTTTAATACTATATACACAAGATCAGGCCACCTATCTATTTGGAGGTTCCTATACAGAATTTCAAAAATTCTCTGCTGCTTTCTTAATTCAGTATCATGCCATGAAATGCACTTTGAAGAGAAATATTATGAGTTATAATTTCCTTGGAATTACAGGCGTGTTTGACGGCTCTGATGGAGTTCTACGATTTAAACAAAACTTTAACGGTTATATTGTTCGTAAGATGGGAACCTTCCGTTATTACCCACAACCTTTAAAATACAAACTTATCCAAGGACTTAAAAAGCTTCTTAAACGTTCTTAGTTTAAAGAATACTGTTTGCTATTCTCTCCTTGAAAATAAACACAAAATTCTAATACAACAAAAAGTCATCATATGATGACTTTTTGTTGTATTAGAATCGACGTGAGACTATTCTCAATAGTCATAATCACCCGTCTAACAGTTAATTTGCTTAAACGCTAAAAAACCAAATACCGGCCAGTGCCCAAGCATTTTCTTCAAATCTTAGTGCACTTGACTCGTCACAAACTCTCAAAGAAGAATTCGCAGTACTTAGTATTATCAGTAAAGCTTTCAATACACTCTCGCATAATAGGTGATTTATTTGTCTCATACCTTCGAAGCGAGACAAGCTTAAACTCACATAAAAAAAATCCAACCCTAAGGCTGGACGCTATCACAGATGCCACCACCGAGAATTGAACTCGGAACGGAGCATTACCATTGCTCTATTATACCATTTAACTATAGCGGCAACTGTTTTAATCTTACCATACTTCTATTTACTGTGGCAAGATTTTTTGCTTATTTTTTATAAATTTAAGTCTTGGTAAGGCGTACGGTAACCAACCTGTAAAACCTTACCATCTTTAATCAAGATAGGACGTTTAATCAACATACCATCTGAAGCCAAAAGTTCAACAGCTTCATCAAGGGATAGGGTTGGCAACTTATCCTTTAGACCTAGAGAGCGGTAGGATTGACCACTCGTATTAAAGAATTTCTTAAGTTCTAAATCTGACCCTTCCAAAAGCTCTTTTAAAAATTGAGCCGAAGGTGGATTTTCCTTAATATTAATAGATTCAACATCTAAACCTAATTGATCGAGTTCTGCCTTTGCCTTACGACAAGTGCTACATTTGGGATATTCATAAAAAATGTACATAATTTTCTCCTTTTTTCTAGCATAAGATATCTATCTAAGGATTGTCAAACCTAATGCCTTCTAAATGAAGTAAGAAACGCTTGGCGTCTTCTCCTGCAGCATATTTTCCTATATGACCACTACTAGGAAGAACCCGATGGCAAGGGACCAGAATCAACCAAGGATTCTTACCAACAGCAGTTCCTACGGCCTGCGCCGATTGACATAAAATCACTTTACCAATCTGACTATAAGTTCTGCTCTTCCCCACAGGAATGTCCCGTAAAGCTGACCAAACCTTTAGCTGAAAGGTTGTCCCTCTATCAGCTAGAGGGAGGGTATCTGGACTTGGATGATCACCTTTAAAATAAGCCTCTAACCAATTCTTGGTCATTTTCAAGATAGGATTTGAGGTGTCTACTAGCTCCTCTTCCCTGATTCCTGACTGAAAATGTTTTTGCCCCTCCAACCAAACACCATAAAGCGCTTGGTCACTTGCCACCAAGCACAAGCGTCCAATAGGAGATAAATAATACTGACGATAAAGCATGTCTTTATTATAACAAAAAAGACAGGAATCTCTTGTTCCTGTCAATTAACTCTTATTATTTACCTTTAATCAAACGCACACGAACGATATTGTCACTAGCTTCAAACTTGGCAACCAATTCATCAATCTTAGATTTGTCTGTTTCATCAAGGTCAAGAAGTGTATAGGCATAGTCGCCCTTAGAACGGTTGATGATATTATCGATATTGATATTAAAATCAGAAACCGCAGTAGAGATACGAGCCACAATATTAGGCACGTTTTTATTAATCAAGGTGATGCGGTATGGGGCACTCAAGGCCTGTTGCACACGTGGGAAGTTAACAGAGTTAACAATTTCACCTGTTTCCATGAAACGACGGATGGTTTGACCTGCCATAATCGCACAGTTAAGTTCTGCTTCACCTGTTGATCCACCAACGTGTGGGAAGACAGTCACATTAGGTTTGTTAAGGAGATCTTCTGTACCAAAGTCGGTGATATAGCGTTTAACCACACCTGTTTCCAAAGCATCAAAGAGGGCATCATTATCTACCAACTCTGCACGGGCAAAGTTAATGATAGTTGTCCCTTTTTGCATAAGGTTAAAGGCATCCGCATTGAAAGTTCCCTGTGTATCTGGTGTCAATGGAACGTGAACAGTGATATAATCACAGTTTTCAAAAATCTCTTTAAGATCAGAAACACGTCTTACATGGTGAGAAATATTCCAGGCAGCTTCAATAGAAACATATGGGTCGTAACCATAGACCTTCATTCCCAAACGGTAAGCATCATTGGCAATACGTGCACCAATGGCACCGAGCCCGATAACACCCAATGTCTTACCAGTAATCTCGCTACCTGCAAACTGTTTCTTACCTGCTTCAATTTGTTTAGGAACATCATCACCACTAAGTGTGTTAACCCAAGCATTGGCCGCAATATAGTCACGTGCTGAGAGTAAGATAGAGGCCAAAACAGCTTCCTTAACAGCGTTAGCATTGGCACCTGGAGTATTGAAGACAACAATCCCTTTTTCAGTTGCTTCGTCAACTGGGATATTGTTAGTACCTGCACCAGCACGCGCAATAGCTTTCAAGTTGTCAGGAAAAACAGTGTCATGGAGATTTTGACTACGAATGATATAGGCATCCGGATTTTCCGCTAAATCACCATCAATTTGGAAATGATTTCCAAGTTCCTTCAAACCAATCTGGTTAATATTGTTATACGTTTTTACACTAAATACCATAATTTTATTCCTCTTAAATCAATGTATCCCGTGGTGAGCTGCTTCATCAAGTTCTTGATAAAAGGCTTTCTCTCGCTTAGTTTTGATTTTCTGATAAGCAAGACGTTCACCATCAATAGGAACCTTGCCACAATAGACATAGCCAAGTTTCTCCAAAATATGCTGCATGACAGTATTCTTTTCATGCGTATCGCAACGAAAATCATGAGCATCAGTCCCCTCAATAAGACCTTGAATGAAGGTTTGAGCAATGCCCTGACCCGTAAATTCACTTAAAACGGCGATTCTATGAAAAGTAATGTAGCGCTTATTGTGATGTTTCCAGTCCCCGTCATAGATTTTGTCGTAAGCAGGGTCTCCATCAACAATCACCGCAGCATAAGAAACGATTTGACCATCAACAATTCCTACATAGGCCTGCCCATTAAGGACATCGTCAAAGATAGTTTCTTCAGTAGGGTAACCATCAGCTCCTTGCCATTGGGTACTCCCCGCTTCTGCTAAAGCAGTTCTAGCACTCTCAATCACAGTCATGATAGCCCCAATTTCATTTGGGAAGGCTTGTCTAATTTCCATCTCTTTACCTAATTATTTATTTTCGGCTTCAAATTTCTTCATAAAGTCAATCAAGTCAAGTACACCCTGACGTGGGAATGCATTATAAACACTAGCACGCATACCACCTACTGAACGGTGTCCTTTGATATTCTTGAAACCAAGAGCATCTGCTTCTGCTACAAATTTAGCATCCAACTCTTTACTTGGTGTTACAAATGGGATATTGCAGACAGAACGATCCTTGGCATCTTTGACAGGATTTGTGTAGAAATCAGATGACTCAATGTAATCGTAGAGAAGTCCTGATTTCTCACGTTGAATTTCAGCCATCTTGTCCACGCCACCAATTTCATTTTTAATCCAGTCAAAGACGAGTTTTGAAATATAGATGTTGAAACATGGTGGTGTATTGTAAAGTGATCCTGCTTCAGCTTGAATACGGTAATCCAACATGGCAGACAATTGTGGTTGGTCGTTAAGGAAGTCTTCACGAACGATAACCACTGTCACCCCAGCAGGTCCAATATTTTTCTGAGCACCAGCATAGATAAGGGCAAAGTCCTCAACATTGTAACGAGCAGCCAAAATATTTGAAGACATATCAGCTACAATTGGCACACCATTAGTATCAGGCAAATCGTAGATAGATGTTCCTTCAATGGTATTGTTCGTTGTCAAGTGAACATAAGCAGCTTCTGGATCAATTGTTGCTGGGTCAAAACTTGGGATATGATCGTAAACAGTTTCTTCTGAAGAGGCCAAAAGAATTGGTTCAAACGGAATAGTTTTTGAAAGTTTAACAGCTTCTGTGTAAGCTTTTTTACCCCATGAACCACCTACAAGGTAGTAAGCTTTCTTACCTTGAGCGAGGTTAAGTGGGACCATTGTAAATTGTGTTGAAGCGCCACCTTGCAAGAAAATAACCTTATAGTTATCAGGAATGGCCATAAGCTCACGAAGTGTCGCTTCCGCATCTTTAACGATTTTGTCAAATTCTGGAGAACGGTGGGACATTTCTAGCACGGACATACCGGAATCTTGATAGTTAAGCAATTCAGCTTGGGCTTTTTCAAGCACTGGTTTTGGTAATGTAGCAGGTCCTGCTGAGAAATTATAAATTGTCATAAAGACACCTCCAAAATTTTAATAGTCCTATTATAGCGAATTTTCTGAATATTGTAAAGTGTTAACAGTAAAAAACGAACGGGATTAACCGCTCGCCTCGAAAAAGTTAGGTATTTTATGTATATTCTTATCAGTAATTGATTTTAGTATCCGTTTATTTTTGCTTAAGAAAATAGGCTGCCCCAATTAGATTAGCTCCATTATGATGATGACAAGCAACAATCTCGGGACGTTTAATAATTTTACCGATAAAGTCAATCTCATGGTGAACCTTATCAAACTGGCGGTTGACCTCCTTGATAAGAATCGGCTGGGCTGAAATGCCACCTCCAATAACAAAGGTTTCCATATCAAAGATGGTTTGAAGATTCAAAATGGTAATGGCTAGGTTACGGCAATAGCTTTCAAAAAGCGAATAGACTGTCTCATCTCCTGCATTTATGTCCTTAAATGCGGCTAAACCATCCTTTAAATCTGAGTTACCTAGCACTTCATTTACCTTGGTAATTAAACCGACAGCCGACAAAGTCATGCCTCGCATCAATGAAGGATCAACTTTTTCCATTTGAACTGGTAACAGAAAGGTCAACTCACCCGCTTGAAAGTGGCTTCCTTGAAAAAGTTTACCATTAATAATGAATCCACCACCTAGACCTGAACCCAAAACAAGGGCTACACCATTGGTCACTCCTTGCAAATGACCTGTGGCTAGCTCTGCCAAGGCTGCTGCTTTACCATCATTAAGGGCCATTACAGGTAGATGGTACTTGGCTTCGAGGACCTCTTTAATACGAAAGCCGTGAAAGAACCTCAATAAGCCACCATGATAAATGACACCTTCCTCAGTATCAACTGTCCCTGGAACACTAATTGCTAAACCTGATAAGTCTACTTCAACTGAAGTAACTATCTGATCAATCACGTCAATAGCTTGTTCCAAGGTTTGTGGGGATGACTGCGTCGGCAGACTCTTTTCAATGGCAAACTGCTCTGAAACAAGTGCTGACTTCACCTGTGTTCCCCCAAAATCAATCGCTAAAATCGTCATAAGCATCCTCCACAAATTGTTTTTCGTCATTATAACACAAAAGAGCTAAAACTAGAAAAAACGGTTCCAAAATGCTATCATAAACTTACAGAATTAGATAAAAGGAGTATCTCACATGACTAAATTTCTACACACTTGTGTCCGTGTCAAGGACCTAGAAGCCTCACTTAAATTTTATAAAGAAGCTCTTGGTTTCAAAGAAGCTCGTCGCAATGATTTTCCAGAATATAAATTCACCCTTGTCTACTTGCAACTCGAAGATGATCCTGATTACGAGTTGGAATTAACCTACAACTACGACCATGAAGCTTATGATCTCGGGGATGGATATGGTCATATCGCCATTGGTGTTGATGACCTAGAAGCTACACACCAAGCTCACAAAGAGGCTGGCTATACTGTCACAGACCTCTCAGGTCTTCCTGGTAAACCAAAAATGTACTACTTTATCACTGATCCAGATGGCTATAAGATTGAAGTTATTCGTTTGACGCAATTCCTAGAAAAATAAATCAAAAAAAGTCAGATCGTATAGATCTGGCTTCCTTTTGTGCTTAATTTTTATTATCTGTCTTTAAGGCTGACAAAATTTGGGTACGAATATCATCCACACCGTTTGGATTATTTGGTAGGAATAAGGTTTGATTGCCTTTAGCCGCAAAAGTATTAAGCGTATCTAAGTATTGGTTAGTCAAGAGAATAGACATAATCTGCTCTTCAGACATACCCACATTGGCCTCTTTAAGTTCTGCGATTGATTCAGCCAATCCATCAACGATAGCCTTACGTTGTTGGGCAATACCAACCCCGTGAAGGCGATCTTTTTCAGCTTCGGCTTCAGCTGCTGTGACAATCTTAATCTTATCAGCTTCTGCCAATTCTTGAGCTGCTACACGCTTACGTTGGGCAGCATTGATTTCATTCATAGACTGTTTAACTTCAGCATCTGGTTCAACTTTGGTAATCAAAGTCTTAACAATGATATAACCATAAGTTGTCATTTCTTCAGCCACTTGGTGTTGAACCTCAAGGGCAATTTCATCTTTCTTCTCAAAGAGCTCATCAAGTGTCAATTTAGGAACTGATGAACGGAGAGCATCCTCAATGTATGATTTAATTTGAGCCTCTGGACGCATGAGTTTATAGTATGCATCTGTAACATTTTGCTCATTAACACGATATTGAGTGGCCACATTCATCATGACAAAAACATTGTCCTTTGTCTTAGTCTCAACCACAATCTCACTTTGAAGCAAACGTAGTTGAATACGAGCGGCAATTTTATCGATACCAAATGGTAAACGCATATGAATCCCACTCGTTGCAATTTTTTGATAACGTCCAAAACGTTCAACGATAGCCACTGACTGTTGACGTACAACGTAAAGCATACTGATGAGAATTCCCAAAATAATCAGGAAGGAAAACAGTAAAAAGAGAAGTGCTGCTTGCATGTTAAGTCCTCCAAAATAAACATTAAAAATTTCTTTGTTTTATTATAGCACAGTAATACAATTTTTCAAGAAAAATAGCATGGCTCGTTCGAAATAGTGTAAAAGAGACACTTTCTTTATCACTGATGTGTCAGCACTCCTGAAAACTTGAAAATTCCTGCTAATCGAGAGAGTTGTACGCAACAGGCGAGACTTTTCGAAATAAGAAAAAGGCTGAAACGATTGCGTTTCAGCCTCTTAGTATTTTCGAAAATAAAATCGTTTGAAGAATCATTCTAGATGGCATCTAAAACTCAAATCTCAAATGACTTATTTACGATACATCTTAACTTGAAGGTAAATATCGTTATAGATTCCGAGCCATTTTTGTCCTAAGTTGTTATAAACTTCAAGGTTTTTAATGGTTGATTCTGAGGGATAAAAGGCTTTATCATCGGTGATACTCTTTGGAAGCAAGGCTTTAGCTGCTTGGTTAGGTGTGGCATAACCGATATATTCAGCATTTTGCGCTGCATTTTCCGGTTTAAGCATGAAGTTGATAAAGGCATAAGCCTCTTTTTCATGCTTTACAGTCTTAGGAATCACCAGATTATCAAACCAAAGGTTTGAGCCTTCAGATGGGACAACATAACGTAGGTCCTCATTTTTATCAAGCATCTCACTAGCTTCCCCTGAGAAAGTCACTCCGATAGCTGCGTCACCTTGAACCATGTAGCCCTTCATCTCATCACCAACAATAGCCTTGATATTTGGTGTTAGACTATTAAGTTTAGTTTCAGCCAAACGTAATTCAGTCATGTTCTTCGTATTCAAGCTATATCCCAGGCTATTGAGTGAGAAACCAAGGACTTCACGCGCACCATCAACTAGCATAATCTGGTTTTTGTAATCTGGTGACCAAAGATCATCCCAGTGCTGTGGTGCTTTTTTCACCAATTTTGTATTATAAACAATACCGACAGTTCCCCAGAAATAAGGGATGGAATAGTCATTGTGAGGGTCAAAACTAAGCCCTTTAAAGCTTGAACCAATCTGGTCAAAACCTTTGATTTTAGATTTATCCAACTTCACCAAAAGGTCTTCCTTAACCATTTTATCAATGGTATAGTCTGACGGCACAGCGATATCGTAGGTTGTTCCGCCCTGCTTAATCTTGGTATACATGGCTTCATTGGAATCAAAGGTTTCGTACTGGACCTTGATGCCCGTTTCTTTTGTAAACTTGGTCAGAAGGTCTGGGTCAATATAATCACCCCAGTTATAGATAACTAATTTGTCTGACACATTTCCAGTACGACTCTGCATGTAGGCAGAGATGCCCCAAAGGAAGAAGATAATGGCTAAGATACCTGCCAGAAATTGATAGAGTCTACGCATCCTGCTCCTCCTTCTCCTTGGTAATCGCATAATAACCTATCACTAAAAGAATAGAGAATAGGAAAACAACGGTTGACAAGGCATTGATTTCCAGAGAAATCCCCTTACGTGCACGTGAGTAAATTTCCACAGCAAGTGTTGAAAAACCATTCCCCGTTACAAAGAAGGTTACTGCAAAGTCATCCAACGAATAGGTAAAGGCCATGAAATAACCAGCAATAATACCAGGTGTCAAGTATGGCAACATAACCTCACGTAACATCTGCCATTGAGTTGCACCTAGGTCATAAGCGGCATTCACCATATCTCGATTCATTTCCTTGAGACGTGGCAACACCATGAGAACCACGATTGGGATTGAAAAGGCAATGTGACTCAATAAGACAGAAACAAAGCCTAGTTGGAAACCAATCAAGGTGAAGAGAATCAAGAAACTAGCACCAATCATGACGTCCGGTGCAACCATGAGCACGTTATTTAGGGATAAAATCCCAGTCTGTTGCTTCTGTTTACTCTCATAGATAAAGATAGACCCAAAGGTACCAATAATCGTTGCCAGAAGAGCGCTAAGGAAAGCTAAAAAGAAGGTTTGAGCCAGAATTAACATAAGACGGCTATCTGAAAACATGCTCTGGTAGTTATCCAGAGTAAAACCTGTGAAACTATTCATATCGCCACCACTATTGAAAGAATAGGCGATTAAATAAAAGATTGGCAGGTAAAGGATAACAAAGACAAGAGCTAAATAGAGATTTGCAAATTTTTTCATTGACGTCTCTCCTTTGTTAACCACATTGTCGCAATCATAGCAACAATAAGAACAACACCAATGGTTGCCCCCATTCCCCAGTTTTGTGTCGTGAGGAAGTGCTGTTCGATAGCTGTCCCTAGGGTGATAACTCGGTTACCACCAATCAAGCGTGTCAGCATAAAGAGGCTGAGACTAGGAATGAAGACCGACTGGACACCAGAGCGTACCCCATTAAGCGATAAGGGAAAAATAACCTTGGTAAAGGTCTGCCAATCATTGGCTCCCAAATCTTTACTTGCATTCACAATATTTTCATCCAAATCATCCAGTGCATTGAAAATCGGTAAAATCATGAAGGGAATTTCAATGTAGCTAGCCACGAAAATAAAGGAGAAGTCCGTAAAGAGTATTTGCATGGGTGCAATCCCAAAGAAACCAAGAAAGGCATTGATACCACCTTGTTGGCCAAAAATCCCCATAAAAGCATAGGCTTTCAGAAGGAGATTGACCCAGGTTGGCAAAATGACCAACATCAACCAAAGTTGTTTATGCTTCAATCTGGTTAAGAGATATGCCGTCGGATAAGAAATGAGGAGGGTTACTAGAGTAATGATGGCTGCATAAAGAACCGAGTTAAAACTCATCCTTAAGTAAGTCCAACTGGAAAAGAAGGTGCCATAATTATCCAATGTAAAGTTGCCACTGATATCAAAGAAAGACTGATAGAGTAGCATGAGCACTGGAGCAACCACGAAGAGTAGGAGCCAAAGCAGGTAAGGTACCGAGAAGAGGCTAGCTGTTTTCTTCATAGCGCTCCTCCTCAATGGCATTAATCAAGCCATCTTCATGCTCTTCCACTTCCACATATTCTTCAATACGTGCATCAAATTCTTCTTCTGTCTCATTAAGACGCATGATATGAATATCCTCAGGCGTAAAATCAAGACCGATAATCTCACCCTCAATTGCCTTACGGGTTGAGTGAATCATCCATTCATTGCCAAGATTGTCATAGGCAATGATTTCATAGTGGACCCCACGGAAGAGCTGAGTTTCCACACGAACTTGCAGTTTACCTTCCTCAGGAAGTGTAATCTGTAAATCTTCAGGACGAATAACCACTTCGACAGGTTCGTTAGGACGCATTCCTCCATCAACAGATTCAAAACGTTTCCCATTGAACTCAACCAAATAGTCCTCAATCATAACGCCTGGCAGGATGTTAGATTCTCCAATAAAGGTTGCAACGAAGTGATTGATAGGTTCGTCATAGATATCAACCGGAGTTCCTGATTGAACAATTTCACCATCGTTCATAACAAAAATCCAATCCGACATGGCCAAGGCTTCTTCTTGGTCGTGGGTAACAAAGACAAAGGTAATCCCTAGACGTTGCTGTAATTCGCGCAACTCGTATTGCATTTCAGTACGTAGTTTCAAATCCAGTGCTGACAAGGGCTCATCCAAAAGGACCACACGTGGTTGGTTAATAATCGCACGGGCAATGGCCACACGTTGACGTTGACCACCTGATAATTTTTGAATTGAGCGCTTTTGATAACCATTTAGTTGAACCATCTTTAAGGCTTCTTCTACACGCTCTTCGATTTCCTTTTTTGGCACCTTTTTCAATTTAAGGGCAAAAGCCACATTGTCAAAGACATTCATATGTGGAAAGAGGGCGTAAGATTGAAAAACGGTGTGGACATCCCTTTTATTAATAGGAATATCATTGATACGCTTTCCATCCAAAAGGACGTCACCACTGGTCGCATCTAAGAGACCTGCAATGATGTTCAAAATCGTTGATTTACCAGAACCAGAAGCCCCGAGTAGGGTATAGAACTTACCTTCTTCTAGTTCAAAGTTGATGTCTTTTAAAACTTGTGTGCCACTATCTTCAAACACTTTTGAGACGTTTCGAAAGGCAATAATCGGATTAGTCAATTGTCATAAATCCTCCATGGATAGCAAATATAGGGATAGGGTTTTATTAGTTTAATTTGTCGCCAATGATACGTACTTCAGGCTCAAGTGTTACACCTGAATTTTCCTTAACCTTAGCGATGACATCTGCAATAAGGTCTTCATAGTCTTTAGCTGTTCCGTGATCAACATTGACCATGAATCCAGCATGCTTAGTTGACACCTCAACACCACCGATACGATGTCCCTTGAGATTAGCTTCCACAATAAGCTGACCTGCAAAATGACCTGGTGGGCGTTTAAAGACCGAACCACATGAAGGGTATTCAAGAGGTTGTTTAAGCTCTCGCAAATGATTAAGACGATTCATCTCATTCTTGATTTGCTCGTAATCTCCTGGTTTGAGGTTAAATTTAGCTGAGATAACCACTTCACCTGTTTCTTGGAGCACTGAACGACGATAACCAAAACGCATATCTCTTGCGTCAATCGTACGAATATCACCGTCTTTTGTAAGAACCTGAGCAGAAACCAAGATATGGGCAATCTCGCCACCATAGGCACCAGCATTCATAAAGACAGCACCACCAATACTACCTGGAATCCCCGCAGCAAATTCAAAACCGGTCAAACTTTGGAAACGAGCCACCTTGGTTGTCGCAATCAAGTTAGCTCCCGCTTCAGCTTCAATTTGATAACCATTAACTGCGATACCATTGAGCCTGTCAAACATAATCACAAAACCTCTGATACCACCGTCACGGACAATCAAATTACTGGCATTACCAAGCACCATCCAAGGAATGTCATGCTTATTAGCAAATTTGACAATACGAGAGAGTTCATAGCGGTTACGTGGAAAGGCCAAATAATCTGCTGGACCACCAACCTTGGTATATGTATAACGTTTTAAGGGTTCGTCGAAACGAATATCAATCCCCACTAAATCTTCTTTAAGTTCATCTAACATGTTATTTTCCATACTTTTTCTATACATTAATTTCTTTGTAGGTATCGTGATAGACTTCCCCATATTACTATCACTACCTAAAAATGAGTTAGTATTTTTCCCAAAAAATTAGAAGAAAAATACAGCAAAAAGCCAAGTTTAATTATAGCAAAAATTCCCCATCCTGACGACAAGGAATTTCACGCAAAGCTAGTCCATAAGCTCCAATTTACGGACATCACTAGTGTTTAAGTGACTCAAATAATTTTTGTAGGCTTGCCCAGTTTTAGGGTCAACCAAATCATCTGCTATTTCTACTAAGGGCACCAAAACAAAAGCTCTCTGGCTCATATAAGGGTGGGGCACTTTAAGGTGCTCAATCTCCCATATTTCCTGCCCATATAGAAGAATATCTATATCTACCGTCCGAGGCCCCCAATGCTCATGACGAACGCGATCAAGATCTTTTTCAATTTGCTGACATGACCTTAGTAAGGTCTCTGCTGGCAACTTCGTCTCTAAAGCCAAGGCAAGATTCAAAAAATCAGCCTGATTTGTCAGTCCCCAAGCAGCCGTTTCATAATAAGAGGATACCGCTTTAACCTCCGTCTCAGGTAGGTCATTCAAGGCCTTCACAGCTTTTTGAAGATAGCCCTGACGGTCTCCCATATTAGATCCCAAACTCAAATAAACTCTTGTCATCGGCTACGCTCCAATTCGATACCAACACTCTTATAATGCCCATTAATTGGGGGATTTTCCTTGGTAATTCGAACTTTAATAGATTGAATTGGTGGAAACTGTGCAAATAGATCCTCGCAAATTGCACCAGCTAAACGCTCAATCAAAATGTACTTTTTATCTTCCACTTGTTTTTGCACAGCTTCAAAAACCAATCCATAGTGAACCGTATCATCTAGATTGTCACTCTGTGAGGCCTTGGTTAGATCAACAGCCAATTCCAAATCTACCACAAAAATTTGTCCCAGGGTCTGTTCCTCAGCAAAAGCCCCGTGATAGCCATAAAAACGGCAACCATTTAAAATAATTTTATCCATAGTTTCTCCTTCACACGACTAGACTCCTCTTTATTCTAGCACAAAACAGTTGAAAAGTTGGTCTCTAATTAGTATGATATTTTAGACAGATCTGAAGTTATTGTGTTTACGCGTATGCAATCGGTTGCATAATTCTTCTGATTTGGTAAAATATAGGCACAGGAGTTAAAAAGACTCCTGAATTACAAGCAAGACTATCTCAACTAATAAGGAAAAAAACTATGACAAATCAAACCGCAATGCAATACTTTGAGTGGTATCTCCCAAGTGACGGACAACACTGGAACAATTTGGCTGAAGATGCCCAACATTTAGCAGACCTGGGCATCAGCCACGTTTGGATGCCACCTGCTTTTAAGGCCACCAACAAAGATGATGTTGGTTACGGAGTCTATGACCTCTTTGACCTTGGAGAATTCGACCAAAAAGGAACAGTCCGCACAAAATACGGCCTCAAAGAAGAGTATCTCAATGCTATCAACCAACTCAAAGAAGTTGGTATTGTACCTATGGCCGACGTTGTGCTTAACCACAAGGCAGCAGCCGATAAACTCGAGACCTTCGAAGTGGTCGAAGTTGACCCAGAGGACCGCACCCAAGAAATCAGCGAACCATTTGAAATCGAAGGCTGGACACATTTCACCTTTAACGGACGCAATAAAGCCTACAACGATTTTGAATGGCACTGGTACCACTTTAACGGAACTGACTTCGATGCCAAACGTAATAAAAGTGGCATCTATCTTATCCAAGGTGACAACAAAGGTTGGGCAGACAACGACTTAGTTGATAACGAAAATGGGAACTTTGACTACCTCATGTATGCTAACCTAGACTATAAACACCCTGAAGTTATTGAAAACATTTACGAATGGGCAGATTGGTTCGTTGAAACAACAGGTGTTCAAGGATTCCGAATGGATGCAATCAAGCACATCGATTCATTCTTCATGCGTAACTTTATCCGTGATGTCAAAGAAAAACAAGGGCAGGATTTCTATGTCTTTGGTGAATTTTGGAATGGTAATGAAGAAGATAATAATACCTATCTTGAAAAGATTGAAAAACGTTTTGACCTCGTCGATGTTCCGCTTCACAACAATCTACACAACGCTAGCACAGCCGGATCTGATTATGATTTGACGACAATTTTCGATCATTCCTTGGTCAAGAATCATCCTGAACATGCTGTAACCTTCGTAGACAACCACGACACTCAACGCGGACAAGCTCTAGAATCTACTGTTGAAGAATGGTTTAAACCAGCTGCTTATGCTCTCATCCTTCTCCGTGAAGACGGTCTTCCTTGCCTATTTTATGGTGACTACTATGGCATCGAAGGTGAATTTGCCCAAGAAAATTTCCAAGAAATCCTAGATACCTTGCTCTACGCTCGTAAAGACCTAGCTTACGGAGAGCAAACAGACTACTTTGATGATCCAAACTGTATTGGATGGACACGCTCTGGCAACGAAGATGGCTCTCCATTAGCTGTAACAATCTCTAATGATGCTGCTAACAGCAAGTCTATGGAAATTGGTAGTGATTGGGCCGGCCAAACCTTCTACGACATTCTTGGAAACTGCTCTGATACTGTAACCATCGACGAAGACGGATGGGGAGACTTCCCAGTTTCTGAAAAATCTGTCAGCGTTTGGACAATTCAAGACTAAGAAAAAAAGCTCAATTGAGCTTTTTTTAGTATCATAGAATTCCTGAAATGGTCTTAACAATATCACGATTGGCGTCAACATTATGCACACGGACAATCTGACAGCCCTTGCTAACAGCATATCCAGATAAAGCTGCTGTCCCCTGGTCACGATCCTTAGCCTGAGTATTTCCACCTAGTAGGTAGTTTACAACTCGCTTACGAGAAATCCCAAAAAGAACAGGATAGCCCAAGGCAACGACCTTGTCCAAACCTTTTAGCAGGTCAATATTGTGTTGGACATTTTTCGCAAAGCCAAAGCCTGGATCAATCCAGATATTGTCCTTGGCCACACCTGCTTCCAAGGCAGCTTGGGCACGTTGACTGAGAAAGGTACAGACATCTTCTGTGACATCATTGTATACTTCTTCTTTTTGATTATGCATGAGAATAATCGGCACATTCTTTTCAGCTGCTAAAGCTAGCATCTGACCATCATAGAGTCCAGCCCAGACGTCATTTAGAATATCTGCCCCTGCTTCAAGAGCAGCTCTGGCAGTAGCTGTCTTATAGGTATCAATACTGATGAGCACATCATATTTTGCCTTGATAGCCTGAATAACTGGCACGATACGAGCAATCTCTTCTTCCTCGGTCACAAATTCTGCTCCTGGTCCTGTAGATTCGCCACCGACATCGATAATGGCAGCTCCCTGGGCAATCATACGCTCAACCTGAGCCAACGCATCCTCTACAGTGTCAAAATCGCCACCATCTGAGAAAGAATCAGGGGTGACATTCAAGATTCCCATAATACAGGCCTTACCTGCAATCTCATGTTTACCGATAAACATCTTAACTCCTAAAAATCACGCATCAATGAAAGAATTTCCTTGCGTTCTTCACGGTCTTCTTTATAAAGGCCCTTAGCGACAGTTGTGATTGTCTTACTTCCTGGTTTCTTAATGCCTCGCATGGTCATGCACATGTGCTCTGCTTCAACCATGACAAAAACTCCTCGAGGATTCAGAGCTTCTTCAAGTGCTGTAGCAACTTGATCTGTAAGACGTTCTTGCAACTGTGGACGACGAGCAGCTACTTCAACCGCACGCGCTAATTTGGAAAGTCCTGTCACCTTGTCTCCACTTGGCAAATAAGCCACGTGGGCCTTACCATAAAATGGAACCAAATGGTGCTCACACATAGAGTAAAAAGGAATATCCTTGACAAGGACAACTTCGTCATGGACTTCTGAAAAGACAGCTGTAAATTGATCCTTAGGGTCTTCATTTAGACCTGAAAACATTTCAGCATACATCTTAGCCACACGTTTTGGTGTGTCCAAAAGTCCCTCACGCTCAGGATTTTCACCTAGAGCTTCCAATAGTTGATAGACTGCTTGTTCTACTTTTTCTTGATTTGCCATAATTTCCTCTTGCAACGTTATAATACTATCTATTATACCTTATTTCGCTGGATTTTTCTAGCAAAAAATGAGATTTCCTAGCTACCTAAACCTCAAAAAAAGCGAAGACTACCTTTCATATAGAGGTTATCTTCGCTTATATTTTTTAGTCTTTCAAGTGGTAAGAATAAGATGAAACCACAATATTCTCACGCCATTTGAGATAATATTTCAATCGTAAACTCATTTGGTTGTGAAGCATGGTTTGCCATGATTTTTTAGGTACAAACTGAGGAATCATGACTGTCAAAGTCGCATTATCCTTCTCAGCTTGAGTGGCGACCTCGTCCACATACTGAATGGTTGACTGAGTGATTGAGCTGTACGGTGATTGGATATGAACCATCTCAATTTCAGGGAAATATTTTTTAAACTCTTGTTCAGTTTCCTTGTCCTTGTTCTCAGTATCCTTAGTAGATACATGCATGGCGATAACCTTGTCACCAATAGAACGTGCATAGGAAATAGCTCCGATATTAGCCTTGGTAACATTCCCAACAAGGATAAGAACAATATTTCCTTGATAATGGTGTTCTTCTACCGCTCCATCAATACGCAACTGTTGAGCAACACCATTATAGTGTTTTTTAATCTTAAGGAACATCCACATCAAGATTGCAATAATCGGGAAGAATGGCCAGATATCTCCTAAACGGAAAAGGAAGAGAATGAGAACGATAGCATAACAAATGAGGGCACCTAAGATATTTGCTAAAGAGTGTTTCCAGAATCCCTTACCATATTCACGAATCCAATGGATGACCATCCCCGTTTGAGAAAGAGCAAATGGAATAAATACACCGATGGTGTAAAGCGGAATCAACCGTTCCGTATTTCCTCGGAAAATAAACAAAAGGGTAATGGCACCAATTGCAAGTGTCAAGATCCCATTAGAGTATCCCATACGTGCACCTTTTTCAAGATACATGTGAGGCATGTATTTATTTTTCGCCATATTAAAGGACAACATCGGAAAGGCTGAAAAACCTGTGTTAGCTGCTACTGCAAGAATCATAGCAGTAGAGAATTGGAAAATGTAAAATAGAATACTACCAATCCATGATTGACCAAGAATTTCTCTAGCCATTTGTGACAAGATAGTTACTCCTGCATGAGGTGTAATACCTGTCCACCAGTTGAGAAAGGTAATTCCCGCAAACATAGCCCCCAAAATGCTAGACATGATAAAGAGGGTTGAAGCTGCATTTTTGGCCTTAGGTTTTTGAAAGAAAGGCACCGCATTAGAAATGGCTTCTACCCCTGTCAATGAGGCAGAACCTGAGGTAAAGGCCCTTAAAATAAGAATCAATGACACCCCTGTAATGGGTTGTCCTAAATGAGCTGTGGCTGCATAAGGCATATGACCAGTTAAAATTTGAAAGAAACCAAATCCCAACAAGAACAGCGTCGAAACAATGAAGAGATAAACCGGTATCATCAAAGATTTTGCCGATTCACGCATTCCCCTAAGGTTCATAACCATCAAAACAAGCACCAAAATCATTGATATCTCAAGATTGAAAGGATGAAGGAAGGGAAGGGCTGAAGTAATGGCATCTGCACCTGAGGCCACTGAAACAGCAACTGTCAACATGTAATCGACCAAAAGACTGCCACCAGCTATCAAGCCAAACTTAGGAGACAGATTTTCCGTCGTTACCATATAGGCACCACCACCTTGAGGATAGGCCTTGATAACCTGTCTATAAGAGATGGTAAGGCTGGCCAAAAGGACGAGAACCAAAAGCCCAATAGGGATTGACCACCAAATAGCCGCACTAGATACAGCTGTCAGAACCAAGACGACTTGCTCTGGACCATAGGCGATAGATGAGAGTGCATCACTCGACAACATGGCCAAGGCCTGAATCTTGGACAATAAGTGTTCATCACCACTATCATCATGAGTTAAAGGTTCACCGATTAAAATGTTTTTCAGACGTTGAAACATTGCGATCTCCTTGCTTTTAAAACATACGATGGTTATTATACGCCCCTAAATGTCATCTTTCAAGTCTTAAACATCACTTGCCTGCTCTAAAACCCATTTTCTGACCTGAGAAATAAAGTATAGAGATCCCGTAATCACATAAAGTTTCTTATTGTCAGTCGTTACATGTTCTTTAATCCATGTTTTGAAATCTGGTACCTGCTTATAAACCTCTGGGTATTTATCTAATTTAACACTGTTTGGATAGTCAAAACTCGTTACAGTCAAGTCACCAACCGATTTTAGTTGAGCCAGCATACCATCAATAGGCTTGGTGTCAATAGCCGCAAAGAGAAGTTCAATCTCCTTATCTGCATGTTCTGATTGCAGCAAGTCAATCAAAACTTTAACACTCTCATTATTATGAGCACCATCAATCATGAGATTAGGTCTTAAAAATTCTGTTCGACCTCGCCAATTGGCATGAGCTAGTGCGTCCTTTATGAGTTTAGGAGTTACTTTAGGATAATCTTTTTGAAGCAATAAAGAAGCCATAATAGCTAAACTAGCATTTGCTACTTGATGTTGACCAGCCATGGCCAAGGCTATATCATCTAACCTTTGCTCCCCATAGGTAAAATCAAAGGAATGACTAGACCCTTCAGCTGTGAAACCTCTCCCCAATTCATAGGTCTTGGACCCTTCTTCACGCGCCTTCTTCTCGAAAACATCTCTAACATCAGTACGGTCAGTCGCATAAATAAAAGGAGCCCCATTCTTCAAAACACCAACTTTTTCTGCTGCAATTTCAGCATGGGTATTTCCCAAAATAGCCTGATGGTCTAAACCAATCGAAGGGCAAAGGACTGCCAAAGGCTTAAATAGATTAGTCGAATCATGAAGGCCGCCCATTCCAGCTTCAATGAATGCGATATCAACAGGATGGACCTGACCAAAATAGAGGAACATCAGGACTGTGATAATTTCAAACTCTGTCGCATTTTCATGCTCTGTCTCTTTTGGTAGACGTTCAACCACAGGCTTCACACGACTAACCAAGTCAAGTAAGTCCTCTTCTGAAATCATCTGACCATTAAGAGAGATTCGTTCCTTGAAGTCGATAATATAGGGCGAGGTAAAGGTTCCAACTTCATAGCCTGCCTGGGTAAAAATTGTTTGTAGGGCATTGACTGTAGACCCTTTGCCGTTTGTTCCCACGATATGCACAGCCTTGAGATTATCTTGTGGATTTCCCAATTCTTTAAGCATCCAAGCCATACGCTCCAAGCCAGGCTTGATGCCAAATTTTAATTGTCCATGAATCCAATCCAATGCTTCCTGATAAGTCATAATTACTCCTTTTTTGGCTAATGCTTCAACTTAGTCATTAAACTGACCTTTAAACTAGATTCCTAGTTTTTCCTTGAGCTTAATGAGTTGACGTTCTTATTATACCAAAGACTTCTAGTCTATAACCAAAATATGCAAAAAAGGCAACCCTAGGGTCACCTCTTAAGCTTTCTCTTTTTCGTCAATAACAAGACGAACTTTTTTACCTTGAGTAGGTACCGAATAGACAATCGCTCTTATCGCCGTAATAGTACGTCCTTTTTTCCCGATAACACGCCCAATATCGGCTGGGGCAAGATCAAGATGGTACTCCAAATACTCAGGACCGTCAATGATTTTGATGGTCAACTGATCTGGTGAAGCAATTAAAGGTTTAACGATAGCGATAATAAGATTTTCAATGGTATCCATAGGCTAAAAAATTATTTTGAGAATTTTGATTCGTGGAATTTCTTCATAACACCTTCTTTTGAAAGGATGTTACGAACTGTATCTGAAGGTTGTGCACCTTTAGACAACCACTCAAGAACACGCTCTTCTTTAAGTGTTACTTGGTTTTCTTCAACGAGTGGGTTGTAAGTACCAACTGTTTCGATGAAACGTCCATCACGTGGAGCACGTGAATCTGCAACGTTAATACGGTAGAAAGGTTTTTTCTTAGAACCCATACGAGTCAAACGGATTTTTACTGCCATTTTTAATATCTCTTTTCTTTAGTTTTTTTATTATGGTGAGGGCTCTTATCGCCCCTCGACCTTAACTAGTATACCATATAATTTTTATGTGTCAAGAAAAAAACTTGACAGACTTAAATTTTCTATAAAAAAAATTAGAGTTTGACTCTAACTTCCTTTTAGACTATTTCTTAGTTGTGGTCTTATGATTTTTTTCATAAGCTACTTTTGCTTCAGCATATTGAGCTTCTAAACTCTTAGCAGCTGCCTTTGACACTTTCTCATAAGCATCACGACTAGTCAACTTGCCATCCTCGTTGTATGTAGAAACAACCAAGGTATCTTTATTTACAGTATAAGACTTGGTGCGTTTTCCTTTACGGTAGAGTCGGTAGTTATCTACGTTATCCGAAATATAGTAATCTACTAGATTCTTATCTGCATTTGGATAAAGTTGCGAGACAACTTTAGTCAACTCACGCTTAAATTCTGAAACTTCTTTAGTATAGGTAATAGATTTATTCCACTGATCAACAACTTGATATTCCTTCAAATAATCTGAAGCTGTAAAAGTAGGCTGATCCTCCTCACCTTCTTTATAGAAGTAAGAATGCGTTTGTAAATTATTAGAATGATCAACTTTAAGGAAAGAGACGTAAATTTCATCTTTATCTTCATGTTCTTTCAGAGCATTGGTTAACTTACCAGAATTCTCGTCCAAGACCTTAGACGATTTTAATTCCCAAGTTCCCTCAATGTTCCCCGAAGCATTACGCCAAAAACCGTATACACCACCGACAAGCAACATCAAAACAACAGCAACAAGACTAGAAATCAAGGCTCCTTTGCCCCAATTTTTGGCCTTTTGCGACTTTTGATTAGCGTTTTGAATCGTTTCTAGAAGACGAACCTGACTTTCCAATCTCTTTTCCAATTTGGCAACTGTCTGTTCTTCCTTAGATTTAGCTTTGGAAGCTAGCTTTTCGGCTTTTTTCTTATCACGAGCAGCTTGACGAGCAATCTTCTTAGCTGCCTTTTCTTCCTTACGATCAAGTTTTGTCAAATCCTCAGATAATCCAAGATGCTGTGCTTGGTTACTGAAAACTGGAATAGCTTGATTAGGTTCACTCAAGGTATTAACAGAATGATTTCCTGCATCTGGACGAGTTGGCGCATAACTTGCCAAACGTTCCTTAGCCTCTGCGACGCGTTTGCGCTGTTCCTCTTCCTTTTGAATATCCTCAGCCTGACGGCCCGACTGAATGGTTCTTACTTGACCAACAGTCTCTTGAGATAGGGCCTTTCTCTTTTCCTGGGCCGCATTTGCCATAGCTTCTTGCGCGTTGTCACGCTCTTTCTGAGACTGAGCTAGTGCTCTGGCGGTTGCGGTTCCTTCTTCAAACTGTTGGTCAGCTGCTGATTCACCTTGATCAGCTACTTGGTTAGCCTCTGTACCTTCAGAGAGAACAAACTCTCCTCGTTCCAAGGCCTCTTTGAAGTCGATTGGTCTTGGTTTTCGGCCATTAACAGCCTCAAAGTACTCTAACCATTCGTCTTTCAACATAATAAATCCCCCTGAATTAAAAAACACATGATTAACTTCCCTATTTTACCATACTTTTTAACATAAAAATAGGGATTAACAAGAATTCTAAAAATTCTTATTAAGTCCCCATTAATCTTCTTTTGGTGTAATAGACAATAATTGAACAAAACGGTGTTGTGCTGATTCTGTTTCAAGCGTGACGTTGTCGTATCTGAAGAGAATCTCCTCGATATTTGCTAAGCCCAAACCACGACCTGTTCCTTTCGTTGAAAATCCTCTTTGTTTCAAAGGAGCTACATCAATAGAAGCTTCCTTAGTTGAATTTTCAACAACAATAACTGATTGATTTTCCATCTTAAAGATAGCAATAGATAATTTTGGTTTATCTGCTAATACAGTAGCTTCAATAGCATTATCACAAAGAATTGATATGATTGTAATCAAGTCGAGTGGACGCATATCTGTGAAGAAGACCCCCTCTTCAACCTCCACATGACATTGAATACCTTTATCAAAAGCCTCAGCCACTTTAGATGATAAAAGACTCTTAAGTGGCATATTGGTCACACGAGTTAATTTTGCCAAATCAAACTTTTGCTGATTCAGATCTGATGCAGAATCTTTAAGGACACTGTCATAAATCATCTTAATCTGGTCAATGTCTTTCATCTGAATGGCTTCATTAAGCGAAATCATGACATTAGTATAGTCGTGACGGAAACTGCGTAACGTTTCGTAAAGGCTTTCAACCTGCTCAGAATACTTCTCTAGGTCATCCAAGTGACGACGATTTTCTTTTTTTCGCTCATTTTCAAAGTACTCATCTGCATATCTATTGACACTGTAAACAGCATAAAGAATCGCAATATATCCAATCAAGGTTATAATATGGCCAGCATAGTACAAATCAAAGAAACGCGAAGCCACAACTACGGAATAGTTCAGAATCACATAACTAATCAAAACAAAGTTAGTGAAGAACATAATCCGACCAAATTTGCGATCTCGTTCCAAGACCCTCAAATATTTAAAATCAATATTAAGAAGTTTGGAAAGAGCAACAAATGTTGGAATAATTAAAAGGTCAAAGAAAATAAAATAAAGATAACTTTTGTTAAGAAAATCCGATGTGATACCAAATCCTGGCATCAAAAAGTAGGCATAACCATTAAAAATCAAAAGATAAAGAACAAGAGGATAGAAGGCATAAAACGCCAACATATTGGTGGTTCTTTCCTTGCCATAGAAATAAGCATAGAAAAGAAGGTAGAAAGGTGTCATAAAGGACAAACCGACATTATATGACATCCCCAGTATTCCCCCTATACATTCAACTAGGAACGCAATAGGAAGAATCATACGTGGTATCCTAACCAGGCTAGTCTTTTCGTAAATCCACTGTATAACGATGAAATGCAAAAGAAACTCTAATGCAATTTGTAAATTGAGTATCATTTAATGGTTAGCAACTTCCTTCTAAAGATTCTAAATAAACAACAAAAGGTCATACTGCTATTCTATCATAATTCCTGATAATAAATGAGATAAAGTTGAATAGTTATCCCTAATTTCAGAAAAATTTCAATAACAATTAAAGAAAAAAGGAGAGCTAAAACTTTAACGGTTTTTCAACCGTTCCAAAAATTCCTTTTTACGTGTGCGCGAGAGCAGACAAGACTCATCACCCTCAAAAAATACCATATTAGCTGTACGATCAACGCTGGCGACATTGCTAATATTGACAACAAAGGAGCGATGCGTTTGGAAGAAAATGTCATCCAACTTTGCTACTTCTGCAATCTTTCCATAGAATTCTACCAAGTTTAACTTGGTGTGGGCAATCAACTTATGGGGTACCGGAGCTGTCTCAATATATAAAATATCTTCATAAGGAAGATTGACATCATTTTTATCTGTTTTGACAGTTAGGCTCTGAGCCTTAGTTTCTTGTTCAACCTGTGACTGAGCAAAATCTAATAGTTCTACTAGGGCTCTCTTAAGATCCACATCGTCCATGGATTTATCTACAAAATCAAGGGCTTGAATCTTATAACGAAAGGTCAAAGGCATAAATTCGGAATAGGCCGTTACAAAAGCAATTTGTGCCTTTAAATCTTCTTTTCGAATCTCCAAGCCAATATCTAGTCCCTGCTTGGTCTGATTCTTGAGGTCAATATCCAAAAGATAAACCATGGATTTACCTGAGTCCCTGTCAGTATCTAACAATTCCTGACCCTGCTCATAAAAGGTAATCCCATCAACAACGGCCTTCGACTCCTCAACTGCTTCGTCCAATAAACGACTAACACGATGACGCTGCAAGGCATCATCTTCAAGGACGATAATAGAAAGCATCTTATTTCCCTCTTTCTTTCTAATATACTTTAATATACCTACCTAACATTTTATCATAATTAATCGGATAATATTCCTTTTTTTACAGCATAAAATCTTTTTAACTCACCACATTTCATTTATAAAACAATTGTTATCTCCTTGTCATTTCATCTTCATTTTTAGGTGTTATCATGAGAACTGTTTTTGTTTGATATTAAAAAGGAGAAAGTTATGTTACGTTCATTTAAAACACAAGGGACTAAGACAAAGACCATCTTGACCCTTGCAACTGTCGGTATCATTAGTGCTTTTCTTGTGGGAAGTCCTCAGCATGCCTCTGCGGATCAAACCTATGTTTCAGATCCTAATCAGGCTCTGACATTTTCCGAACTTGAAACAGCTACAAATACAAATATCATCGCTCAAACAGGTGTATCTAGTGAAACACCTACTACTGTGACTACTGTGTCACATACCTCTGTGGATGGTCTTCATACACATGAAAATGACTATGAACAAACTCCCGCAAATACTACGACTTTTGAGGAATTGAAACAAGATAGTCAAACAGCTAATAGTACTGTCGACAGCCAGACTGGCAGCAAAACCTATGAGACTAGAATTCCGACAAATACAGATAGCAATCAGAAGGCTGTAGAAAATCAAGCTGAACCAAAGACCGAAACTGTTGCTCAAGCACAAACCTGGTCAAATGATGGTGCTACATGGGTGTCAACAGAAATTAATAATGGTAACGTTCATAAGATTCTATCTACTTATATTCCAAAACCATTAACACCTTCTACAAAACCAACGACAACAGCTACACCGAAACCTAAACAATCAACTCCTGCTGTTAGTCAACCTAAAAAAGTGGCCACAGTCGCTAACAAACCTAAAACACCTACAACTCAGCCTAAGAAACCAACAACGACTGTCACTAAACCTACAGCTCCTAAAGCCACTCCTATCCAACCTGCTAAACCAGTGGACCGAGTTGCTCAAGTATGGCAAAAGAATAACGAACTGGTAAAAGAGAATTACGACACTCCTCACTGGTCAAGTAAGGAAGCAACAGTCTTCATCAATGCTAAGAATCCTGAAATCGTGAACGCCTACAAACAAGCTATCACTTCTTGGAATAACACTGGTGCCTTTAATTTCTTGCTCACTAACGATAAACAAAAAGCTAACATCATTGCTGATGAACGTTATGAAGGTAATGTAGCAGCTCCTCTTGGGGTTACCTACTCTACTTACTACCTCCCAACAAAGCAATATAGTAATGCTACTGTTTACTTGAATACCTTCCATGTTCAAAACAATTATTATCAAAAGAATGGTGGAAAACTCCTTAACACTGCGCAACACGAATTAGGACACTCAATTGGACTTGAGCACAACAGTGCCGTTGCCTCTGTAATGGAACCTAAAGGTGGTAAGACAAGTATCCAACCTGTTGATATTAACAATGTTAAGAAACTCTATAGCAAGATTGTCTAAGTTCTTACACTATTACTACAATTCATAAGCAGACCTATCAGGTTCTGCTTTTTTTATACAGGTGAGTTGACCATTCAAGACTAGAAAATGACTGTTCATGATTATTTCTTACATATTTTAAAAATACGTAAGATTTTCTTCGTTTTTTTTGGTAAAATAGAAAATGTAAAGAGAGACCGGATGAGTTATAGAACTCAACTTTGTTAGTTTTTGCTCATTATTCTCATAAACAGAATAACATAGTCTAGGAACCCTTCTTAACATTTATACCTATCTTCCCCAAACACTTTTCCCCCATTCCTAGATTTCCAGATCTCTCCTAATAAAGAACGTCTAGCAACAGCAGCTAGGCGTTTTTTAGTCTATTAAAGCACATAGTCGTTGGTATTAGCTCACTAGATTAGTAATCGTTCAAAATAATTCTCACAAAATTACCATTCAAGACCAGAAAATGACTGTTCATGATTGTTTCTTACATATTTTTGATATATGTAAGTTTTCTCTGGTTTTTTTGGTACAATAGATAATGTAAAGAGAGATATAATGAGCTGTAGATAAGCGTTTTGTCATTTAAAATTTATTATTCTCATAAACATTTTCTAAATAGTCTAGGAACCCTTCTTAACATTTATAACTATCTTCCCCAAACACTTTTCCCATTCCTAGATTATCAGATCTCTCACAAGAAAAGCGTCTAGCTCACCCGGCTAGGCTTTTTTTCTTTTTCCATACTTTTGCTATAATAGAGCCATACCGTTTGAAAGGAACTCATAAAATGACTATAGATCAGCAACTTCTTTGCTACAAACGTTTACCAAACTGGACAGCTACAACACTTCCGGAAATGGTGACGCAAAAACACAATACTAAGGTGGGAACTTGGGCTAAATTGACCATTCTATCGGGATCTCTTCACTTCTACGAATTAGACGAACAGGGAGAGGTTACTGCCGAGCACCTCTTTACCCCCGAGACAGAGATTCCTTTTGTTGAACCACAAGCTTGGCATCGCATCGCTGCTGCTTCAGATGATTTGGAATGCTATCTTTCTTTTTACTGTAAGCCTGAGGACTACATGGCTAAAAAGTATGACACTAGGGCCCACTCCGAGGTTCTTGAAGCTGTCCAATCTGGCCATATCAAACCTGGTCGCACCCTTGACCTAGGCTGTGGTCATGGCCGTAACGCTCTTTATTTGGCATCTCTTGGGCATGATGTTACAGCCGTTGATGTTAATAACGAAGCTACACAACGCATCCAAATGATTGCAGATGAGGAAAATTACAATGTTAGAGCTGGCTACTACGATATCAATGCTGCTGCTCTTCCTGAGTCTGAGACCTTTGATTTCATCCTCTCAACAGTAGTCTTTATGTTCCTTGATCCGGATCAAATTCCGGCTATTATCAAGAATATGCAAGAGCGTACTGTCGTCGGTGGTTACAATCTAATTGTCTGTGCCATGGATACTGAGGAACACCCTTGTACCATGCCTTTCCCATTTACGTTTGAAGAGGGAGAGTTGAAAAACTATTATAGTGACTGGGAGTTAGTCAAGTATAATGAAAATCTTGGTCACCTTCACCGTTTGGATGAATATGGCAATCCCATCGCCCTTCAATTTGCAACCATGTTAGCTAAGAAGGTTAAATAAGAGCGAATGACTGTAGAAGAGCTGAACACAGCTTGACTTGTCTTCAAAGTAAAAACTAGGAACCCAGTCGGATTCCTAGTTTTTTAATTGTTTACAATGTCTGCATATCCTGATTTAAGGTCTGCATTTTCTGTTTCTTTGACATAATAGACACCACCATTGGTAGTTGGTGAATAAAGCACAAAGGGAGTCCCATCTTTTTTAATGGTGAAGAAATAACGGTGAACAGATACATTTTCCCATCTCTCGTAAACCGAAACAATGGTATACTCAGAACTGCTATTACCATTTGCGGCATAAGTAGCATCCACAGTCTGGTTATGGTCTGACATCCAACGGATAGGCAAGGAAGAGGCTTCATTGGTAATTTCTTTGTATCCAGGCTGATTCATCTGATTGCCCCAAGAAACCATCAAACTAGCAAGTCGACTAGCTTTGTCATTGGTCCAACGTGGATTTTCAGTATAGGCTTCCTTAGCATGGTTAGCATCAGGTGTGTCAATACTTGCACTGCTAGATTCACTTGTCTTCGTATTTCCGGCCAATGAAGTACTTGATGTGGCACTAGCCTTCTCTGTCGATGAAAATATCGAGCTAGCCACTGTGGCAGATGACTTGGTCTGTCTGACGTTCTTCATTGAACTAGAGACTAGAGTCAAGCCAATACCAACGACGATTGCTACTAGAGCTCCCAGAAGAATATAGATATAATTATAATTTTTCGAGATTCCAATAAGGCCAGACTGATAAGCTAATTGCAGTTCATCAGGTTTGGGTTTCCGCCCTTGAACTTGCTCAAAACGACTTATCCATTCTGCTTCTGACAGCTTTCGCATAATTTTCCTCTTCTCTTTATCAATTATCTTCCATCCTATCATAGAACAGTGATGATGACAATAGTAGAGAGAACTTGAGGTTTACCTTCAACCTATTATCCTTTATTTTCAAAATAACGACGAACAATCGGCGCCACTTCTTCACCATAAAGTTTAATAGCCTTTAGAACGTCTTCATGCGGCATAGAACCAATTGGGAGATGAAGCATGAAGCGATTTAGCTGTAAATCCTCAATAATACGAATGATTTTTTGAGCAACGTGAGCAGGGTCCCCAACGAACATGGCTCCGTTTGGTCCAACACTAGCATAGTACTGCTCTTTAGTCATTTCAGACCAGTGTGGGCGATCCTTAGCAATGTTATCCACTGTTTGTTTTGTTGGATAAAAATAATTCTCTATCGCTTGGAAATTATTTTCTTCAATCCAACCCCAAGAATGAGCAGCCACCTTAAGTTGTTCATCCGAATAACCATTTCGAGCACCTATCTCCTTATAAACCTCAACTAATTTTGCAAAGGCCTTTGGATTTCCTCCAATTGTAGCATAGGCAATTGGCAGACCTTTTTCCGCAATTTGAATGGTCGACTCAATGTGACCACCTGTCGCTACCCATATTGGAAAATCATCTTGGACTGCTCGCGGATACACAGGGCGATTGTCAACAGATTGAGTATGCTTACCTTGCCAAGTTAAATTCGTTTGCTTTTTCACTTCCAGAAGCATGTCTAGTTTTTCATTGAAAAGTTCATCATAGTCTGAAAGATCATAGCCAAAAAGTGGGAAACTCTCAACAAAGGAGCCTCTACCCGCCATGATTTCTGCACGGCCACTTGACAGAGCATCAATGGTTGCATACTGCTGATAGACACGAACCGGATCAATAGACGACAAAATGGTTACTGCACTAGATAAACGAATTTTCTTGGTATTGACAGCACCTGCTGCAAGAACAATTTCCGGTGCCGATACCGCAAAGTCTTCACGGTGATGCTCTCCAATCGCATAAATGTCTAGTCCAACTTGATCCGCCAATTCAATCTCTTCAACGAGTTCTCGAATACGTTGGTCATGAGAGATAGCTTTTCCAGTTGATTCTAGGAGGGTTGTTTCTCCAAAAGTTGAAATGCCAAGTTCAATCGTCATAAATCTTTCCTCCAGTGATTCTTTTATTTGTTATGAGAACAAAATTATCACTAATTAGTGATACATACAAATAAAAAAGCCTAAGACTCTATTTTCCAAGAAAGGCTAATAGGGTTAGGCAGAAAAGGAGAACTAAAGCACCCATGACCACTAGGAGACTAAGCTTATAGCCTAGGGGATTTCTAGGATTTAAACTGGTTCCAAGACCACTCCTACGAAGGACAAATAAGGGTTCTGAGGGAGATTGATTAAGGGTGTAATGCAAGAGATACCTTAAGCAAAATAGAAAGTAGAGACTCATCCCTGGAAAAATGGCAAGGGGAAGAATCATTCCCTGTGACCACCAAATCATGATTGTAAGAATGATTTGTATCAATAAGAGAGCCCAAAACAAGTAATAAATGTAGGATTGCTTTTTCATTAATATATACCTCTCAATCTAAGATAAGTATACTCCTCCTAGCTTCCCTTATCAAGCCCATAACTCGCCTGACACCTTATTTTCTGCTACAATAGATAGGAAAGACTCAAAAAAGGAAACTGTACACATGAAATTAATTTCTTGGAATATTGATTCCCTAAATGCCGCCCTTACTAGTGATTCTGCACGTGCTCAATTATCACGCGCTGTTATCGACACCTTGGTCGCTGAAAATGCAGACATCATTGCTATTCAAGAGACAAAACTGTCTGCCAAAGGTCCGACTAAAAAGCATTTGCAAATCTTGGAAGACTACTTCCCTGACTATGACAATACTTGGCGTTCATCTGTCGAACCTGCCCGTAAAGGTTATGCTGGAACCATGTTCTTGTATAAAAAAGAATTGAATCCAGTCATTACTTATCCTGAAATCGGAGCACCGTCAACCATGGACTGTGAAGGACGCATCATCACTCTTGAATTTGACAATTTCTTTGTGACACAGGTCTACACACCAAATGCTGGTGATGGCCTCAAACGTCTGCTTGAACGTCAAATCTGGGACGAAAAATATGCGGATTACCTAGCTGAATTGGACGCTCAGAAACCAGTTCTTGCGACTGGTGACTACAATGTTGCCCACAAGGAAATCGACTTGGCCAACCCTTCAAGTAATCGTCGTTCGCCAGGATTTACTGATGAAGAACGTGCTGGTTTCACTAACCTCCTTGCAAAAGGTTTCACAGATACCTACCGTCACCTCAATGGCGACGTTACAGGAGCCTACACATGGTGGGCCCAACGTAGTAAAACATCTAAAATCAACAATACAGGCTGGAGAATTGACTACTGGTTGACTTCAAATCGTATTGCCGACAAGGTCACAAAATCAGACATGATTGACTCTGGTGATCGTCAAGACCACACACCTATTGTCTTAGAGATTGATTTATAAAATAACTCTAGACCTAAATCACAAAAAGAGTAGACCTGCTACTCTTTTACTATGCCCAATTAAGGAGAAATTATGAAAACCAAACTTAATACCACTCAAAAGCTCGTTCTGTCAGCTATTATGATGGCTCTTTACATCGCTATCCTCTTTGTGTCTCAAGCCATTTCCTTTGGTGCGATTCAAATGCGTCTGGCCACCGCTTTATATGGATTAACCTACATCTTCCCATTTTTGGTATTCCCAATTAGTCTAGCTAATGCCATCGCTAACTCTTTTGGCGGATTGGGATTGATTGACGTGGTTGGTGGTTTCTGTGCTAGCTTTTTAACAACCGGTAGCATCTACCTCATCCGTAAAGCTAAGTTATCTAGCTGGTTCATCATCCTTCCAATCCTACTCGTTCCTGCCTTAGTGGTACCAATCTGGCTTAGTGCCTTGCTCAAACTTCCTTATTTTGCTCTCGTTATTAATCTCCTCCTGGGACAATTAGTTCCTGCGATTTTGGGAGCAGTCCTTGTACGAGAGTTAGCTAAACGAGGATATAAAGACTGACAAACAAAAATATCTCTGCACATTGCAGAGATATTTTTTAGTAATGATATGCTTTCTTGTAAGCTTCTCTTGGTGTCAGCTTGTCACCAGAGATAAGCAAACGGTAGTCAACATTAGTAGGATCTTTTTGATACTCATCAACCCAATCTTGATTCATTTCGAGGTAAAGATTATAAGTTCCCAACTCAGTCGAAACAGTACCTACCTTGTAAAAATCTTTATAACGCTTTTGGTTATCTGTTTTTTTCAATTTTTCATATCGATAATAGGTTCTGGCAAAGTCTGTGAACTGGTATTCTTTCTTATCTTTTCCAGAGCCAGTTGTGACTTCAATGGTGCCCTTGTTATTTGTCAAATGCAAATCATAATCATAATCATTGTGACTATTCACTTGGAAGACGCCTGAAGTAATATCACTATCATCAGAGAATGTCTGAATGTCAGCAAACTTAGCAGCCTGCCAAGAAGCAGGGACTCCTTCATATTCACCATCACTCTGGAGACCTAGAAGTGACCAATAGTGACCGAGATAGAAGGTATTAGACTTCTCACGATCTGTCACCAGTTCACCTACCATCTTAAGGTTTTCAGCACCCAGACGGTATGGGTTAGAGAGATAACCAAAGACTGGGAAGAAATAAATGATGACTGTAAAGGTCAAGAGGGTCTTCATATTAATCTTATTGATAGCCCAGAAGAAATAAGCAGCTGAGAACAAGAGAGCGTAAGCAGCACCGTAGCTGAACTTATGCGCATGGGCAATCAAAAGTAAAATGAAGAAAATAGGTTGAATAGGACGGACCTTGTGATAGATGATAGAGAAAACATCCTCCTTGTCTTCCTCAGATTTGAAAATCAAGGACAAGACAATGGTCAAGAGTACAAAGAAGGCGCCAAACCCGAAGCCAACATCATTTGGACGGAAGAAATAAGCCAAGATGGACATGTCCATCACCAAAAGCCAGACAGATGCAAATTTGATCATGTTGTTACCAAATTTTGCAGCCGTTTGACTAGGTGCCTTTAAAGGTACCTCGAAGGCCTGTGCAAGTGCTCTTTCTTTGGCTTGACGTTCGGCCTCTATTGCTGCTTTCATTTCCTTAGTACGGCGTTCCTTTTGGAACAAATGGGCAACCTTGGTCGGTTCATCTTGCCTTGACTTGGTGATACTCAAAAAGAGTAAATACTGCATGGCAAAGATAAGAGCTGTGTTCCCACCGTATTCTAGGAAGGAACCATTCCAAATACTAGAAACAACTGCAAAAACGATATAACCTCCAATTGAGATTAAAACCGTCAGGAGCAAATGAATCCAACGATAGCGGTAAGTGTATTTATCAGTTGTATCTCGCCTCAAAAACGTGTCACGTGGGTAAAGATACCAGATAACGAAGATAAGTTCAATGGCTTGAACCGCTGTTAGAAAACCAACGTAGTTGAAGCCAAAAACGGCTGCTACCACATTGATGAGATAGGAAATAATAGCCAAAACTCGCAGACTGGTGCGCTTAGACAAAAGTCCAATAGTCATCAGGGTGATAGTTGAGAAGGCAGAAAAACCAGCGCCCATCTTATTATCAAAGATAAACACATTGACAAAGGCAAAAATCAAGATTCCTAAAAGAGTTAAGACTTGTTTTTGCATTTCTTTTTTCTTTTCTTTCATATTTTCCCTCCTTATGGAAATGATAACGTTTCCGTACTCCTATTTTAACACAATTGTACTATTTTTGTCAGATTTAAAAAGGCCTTCGGATAAGCGAAGGCTTTTTCATTAGTTATCTATTGCTTCAATCTTGAGGAAAACAAAATCCCCATCAAAGCGTTGAATATACTTTTGAAAACCTAATAAACTAAAGGTTTCAATCTCATAACGGACCTGATCAACACCATCACTAGTGCTTTCTTCAAGCAATTTTAGTTTTGGAATATCGGATTCCAAGACATCACGGTAAAGTCCTTTATACTCAAAGGTAATTCGAGCCCACTCGTTACCAGAAAGCATTGAGAAAGCTTGATAGCGCACCTGCTCATCTGTAATAAGACGTTCTTTTTGTTCTGGACTGAGCGTGAAAGCCAAATCATTTTCAGATTTGTGAATGGTCTGGAAACGATCTACACGGAAATAACGGATTTCAGAGAACTGATAATCACAAGTAAAGTTATCATCCAGTTTGTAAGAAATACAGTAAAAATAATGGTTGTCAAAAATGACTGAAATTGGAAAGACCTTATATTCCTCCACTTTTTCTCCTGGCTTACGGTAACTAAAAGACAATGGACGTTGGTCCACTATGGCATCGAAAATAGCTGAAATAGCTGGTAAGAGTGACTTATCTTGTTCCTGATAAATCTTAAGCTCTTGATAACTATCTAATTCTAGCTCAGTCAATCGCTTGATTCGTCTGCGCTCCTTGTCGTCTACAGCCCTCTCAACAAAGATGTTGATTATCTCTGCTACTTCATCCTTTCGAAGGGCACGACTCTCTAAAAGAATCTTAGAGAGGATAACTGCCTGATTGTATTTAAGGTTACCGTAGCCTTGTTCATACTGAGCATGATAGGAACCGTATTTTCTGGAATACTTAACCTTCATATTTGGACGGAGTTCAGTCAAGTTCTCCTTGAGCTCACTCACATCCTCTTTAAGCGTACGCTCACTGATACCAAAGCGAGTTAGGTAGTCCGTTTTTGAAATGTCATTTCCCTTTTCCAATTCGGACATAAAGTACAAGAGACGTTTGGTTTTTGATGCTGTCATTATAAAATCCCCCTCTATAATCAAACCTCTTATTACTAAAAAATTGCTGTCTAGTTATTAATTATCATAGATAGTCATCACCAGTGGCCACGAGCCACAGAATTATAACTCAAATAATAGTCCTTTTTCTTTTCGTTATACTCATAAGAAGACCGACATCCAGCTCACACTTAAGAGTATCAATGGCAAAACAAGGGTCAAAAAGAAATGTCGCTTTTCAGCTTTTTCCTCCTGAAAAGCAGATTCAAACTCTGGCCCTTGATTACTAAAAGCCGACTCGAAAGCCTAATCACCATTCTTTCGATGATCATCACTTAAATAACGTTCACTTTCTTTATTAAACAAACATCTACTCCTCTAAATATTCTATATAACAATTTCCCAGTTTTTTCTATTGTAACAAATGAAAGCGTCATTTTCTACAGAAATACTTAAAAAGCAACCTGTCTTAGGTTGCTTAATGGTTTAACATTAGTCATTCTCAATTTTTTCAGCTTCTGTACTGAATTTTTGTGCGATGGCTTCAAGAGCTAATTCATCTGTATCTGGAAGAGTGATGGCATCATCAGAAATCTCATCAATATTTGCATAGAATTCAATGTGATTTTTAAGGTTTTGAAGCTGGATAGGTGCATCACCACCGTATTCGCCATCGAGGTTAATCATCATACGATCATCACTTAGAGGCTCAATATACAGCGAGCTCGTTTTGATATAGGAAATTCTCTTATCGTAGATGTGTTTACCACCTTGGAGAACCTGACGAATAAGGTCTACCAATTCAAAGAGGTTGGCTGTCTTAACCATGATTAGTGTAAATTTACCATCATCCAGTTTAGCATCTGGGGCAATCGTTTCAAAGCCACCAACTGAATTGGTCAAGGCAACAAAAATCATGGAAAGACCACCTTCAAAGACACCCTCATCATGCGTAATGCGGACAGGAACCTTCTTAACTTGTGGCAGCAACTCTGCCCCCTTAACAAGGTAAGCCAAATAACCAAGGACTGTCTTTAAGCGGCTAGGCACACTATAAGTTAGTTCCGTAAAGGAACCCGCAGCCGCAATATTGATGAAGTATTTGTCATCATAGGCACGACCAATATCCATTTGAAGGGTTTGATTTTTAGCAATAACCTTGGCTGCTTCTACAGGATTCCCTCTTGGAATCTTTAAAGCGCGTGCAAAGTCATTTGTTGTCCCCGTTGGAATAACCGCCATTTGTGGGCGCTTTTTGAGTGGGGCAATCCCAGAAACAACCTCATTGATTGTTCCATCGCCACCTGCAGCAATAACTAAGTCAAAGCCTGCTTTGGCTGCACGAGTGGCCTCATTTTTTGCTGAGTTCTCATCTGGTGTTGTTTGAAAGGCTGACGCTTCAAAGCCAGCACCTTCCAGAATATCCAAGACCTCGGCAACATTTTTTTTCATAATTTCTTGTCCAGATGTTGGATTATAAATTAAGCGGGCACGTTTTTGTTTCATATTGAACTCCTATAAATCCAGCAACCAAGCCTCATCTTTTACGTCAATTCCTAGGCTTTGTGCTTTTTCCAACTTACTTCCGGCATCACTACCAGCAACTACTAAATCTGTTTTCTTAGAGACAGAACCTGTCACCTTAGCACCCAGAGCTTCTAATTTTGCCTTTGCTTCACTACGTTTAAGATGCTCCAATTTTCCTGTCAAAACAACTGTCTTACCAGATAGGATGGCATCATCTGCTACCTTTTGCCCAAGGTAGGACAAATTAACTCCATAAGTCTCCAGTTCTTTCATAAGAACTTGAGCTTCTTCCTTGGCAAAATAGCGCTGGATGGATTTGGCGATAACCCCTCCTAAACCATCTACAGCAGCAATTGCCTCGACATCTGCACTTGCTAACTCTTTTATACTGCCAAAAGCTTCTAGCAACTGCTTACTAACCTTGGCACCGACATGACGAATACCCAAACCATAGAGCAATTTCTCCGCAGAATTTTCTTTTGAGGCTTGAATGGCTGCATAAAGTTTTTCAGCAGACTTTTCCTTGAAACCTTCCAATTGGAGGAAATCTTGACTGTTCAATCCATAGATATCAGCTACATCTTTAACCAACTCAGCTTTAAAGAGCTTTTCAACCACTGAAGGTCCCATACCTGCGATGTTCATGGCATCACGAGAGACAAAATGGATGAGGCCTTCCTTAATCTGAGCAGGACAAGAAGGATTAATACAACGTAGGGCAACTTCATCTTCAAAATGTAAGAGACCACTGCCACAAGATGGACATTGCGTCGGTACTTCCATCGGCTCTTGCGTTGTACGCTTGCTTTCTACTACACGAAGTACTGCAGGGATAATATCACCAGCTTTGTAGACAATAACGGTATCACCGATACGAATGTCTTTTTCAGCAATATAATCCACATTATGAAGAGTAGCTCGACTTACCGTTGTCCCTGCTAATTGCACCGGAGTCAAATTAGCAGTCGGCGTTACTACACCCGTACGACCTACCTGCCAGTCCACTGAGAGAAGCTCTGCTTCCTTTTCCTCAGCAGGGAATTTATAGGCAATGGCCCAACGTGGTGCCTTAACTGTAAAACCTAGCTCTTCTTGCATGGCTAAACTATTGACCTTGATAACAACGCCATCAATATCGTAAGCCAAGTCATCACGATCCTGACCGACAGCTTGAATAAAGTCCCAAATTTCATCCATCGATGATGTGACAATACGTCGTGGATTAACAGAGAAACCTAGTTCTGCCACTTCATTCAAGACATCATTTTGTGTGAGACGCTCCGTTGGACTCGCTTCCTGATAAAGGAACGTCGCCAAACGACGCTCTGCAACCACTTTGGTATCCAACTGACGAAGGGTTCCGGCTGCTGCATTACGTGGATTGGCAAATTCGGCTTCACCGTTCTCCTGACGCTGGATGTTGATGCGTTCAAACTCAGCCCGTGGCAGGTAACACTCTCCACGAACGGTAATATTAAGCGGTTGGTCCAACTTGAGAGGAATGTCAGAGATACGCTTGACATTTTCAGTGATATTTTCACCGACAGAACCATCACCACGTGTCGCACCTACCTGGAGAACACCATCCACATAGGTCAGCGAGATAGAGAGACCATCAATTTTGAGTTCAGCCATATAATCAGCATTAGGAAATTCGGCCTTCACTCTCTGATCAAAGGCATCCAGTTCTTCTCGTGAAAAAGCATCCTGCAAACTATAAAGCGGATACTCATGTTGATATTTTTCAAAACCATCAAGGACCAGACCTCCCACACGATGCGTAGGACTATCTGCTTGAACATATTCAGGGTGCTCAGCCTCCAAAGCTACAAGCTCTCGATAGAGCTTATCGTAGTCTGCATCTGACACCGATGGATTATCTTCCGTATAATACTCTTTTGCATACTGGTTAAGTTTAGCAACCAGCTCTTTCATTCGTTTTTCCATAGGAACATTTTAACATAAAAGCAGAAAAAAACGCCTTTACAGACGTTAATTAGGAAACAAAATCAATGACTTTGGCCAATTTCTTAATAAGAATTGCACCAACCAAGAGAGAAGCCAATTCTCCCATAGCAACAGTGAACCAAGTTGCCCAAAATGGTGCTTGAGTAACTAGGGTCAACTCAGCCGCAATCGTCAACATGAAGAATGAGAAGTAAAAGGCAAAGAAAACATGAGACTTGTCAAAAAGGCCACCTAAAATGTCTTGGTTTTTAAAACGGTCAAAGAAATAAACACCTGAACCGACAAAGACCAATGTTGATAGGCTTCCAACAACCACATCAATCATGTTAAAGCTAAAGAAATTAGCAATCACACAGCCCAAAGTAACGGCAATGATATACTTGCGATTATAAAATCCTAAAAGATTGAACATTTCTGCAATTCGGAACTGGTAGGGACCGTAGGAAATTAAGTTAAAGGGTGGCACGACAGTCAAGACCACATAAAGGGCTGCCACAATAGCAATATGTGTTAAATCACGAACAGTTTGTTTTTTCATTTTTCCTCCATAATCAATGTTTTTATTAGCTACGAAAAATCAATAATCCCGTCAAAAGAGCCTGGATCTCACCAAGCTCTTTTTATCATCTAGGAATCATCCTCATGTTTTTTGTGTTTTTTGCTATCACTACCATCTCCAGAAAAACTCTGAATAATAGTAATCACATCTCCTCTTCTACTTTTTAGTTCACCTTGTCTAAGCTCTTGATAGGTCGCATTAAAGACGGCACCCAAAATCAAAATTCTGGCCAAGAAGATGAACCAAAGCATGAAGACGAAAATCATAATGGATCCAAATAACTTGATGTCAACCAATCGACTCAAGGTACGAATCACGTAGGTTCCAAACAAGTTGCTTAAATAACCAATCACTAAAGTCGTAAAGATAGTCCCTGGCATAACATAGCGGATTTTTCGAATCTTCACATTCGGAAGCACGAAATAAAGCACCATCATTCCCAGGAAGACAACTGCAATACTCAGAGGTTGAATACTATTTAGAATAAGCTGGGTCATCTTGGAACCAATAGGATAGGTCTGATTGACAACTCGAAGGACCGACTGAATAATCGTGGACAGCATTAGTGCAAAGGTGAGCAGGAACAAAATGACCAGACTCATGAAACCACCGATAATGTGACTAATAAAGACATCACGGTGTTCTGAAGCACCATACACCTTGTTAATCGCCTTTTGAAGGGAAGACAAGGACTTAATCATAGTCCAGAATCCCGTCAAAGAGGCAACTCCCAACAACTGTCCAGAAGGTGTCGAGAAGATATCCTGAACAACGTTGGCTGCAGGTGCATAAAACTGCTTAGGAAGATGCTCATTCATAAACTTCAATAGATCAGTCGTATCAATATTCAGATAGGGAAAGACATTGGCCGCAATGACTATGAGCGGAAAAACCGTCAAAATGAGATAGTAAGCCACTGCGATAGTTGAAATGTCTATCTCTGCACTACGATAATGCCTAAGATAAACCTGCAAAGGGCGCCACTGGAGTTTATCCAGGAGACGGGCCATTAAGCCTTGTCGTTTCATATTAGTAAGTTCTTTCTTCGCCTTGAGAAGTCAAAATTACTGGACCATCCTTAGTAATAACAAATTGGTGCTCATATTGACATGAAAGTCCACCGTCAAGAGTTTTGTGAGCCCAACCCGTTTCAAGGTCCGTATCAATTTCCCAAGTACCAGTGTTAATCATTGGCTCGATAGTCAAAACCATTCCTTCTTTGAGACGGAGACCTCGTCCGGCTACCCCATAGTTTGGTACCATTGGCTCTTCGTGCATTGTTGGCCCAACTCCGTGTCCAACCAAATCACGAACAACACCGTAACCACGACTTTCAGCGTATTCTTGGATAGCTGCCCCGATATCACCGATACGGTTACCGACTACCGCTTGTTCAATACCAAGATACATAGCCTCACGTGTTACTTCCATAAGTTTTTTAACTTCGTCAGATGGCGTTCCAATCGCATAAGCCCAACATGAGTCAGCCAAACCGCCAGAATATGATTCCGTGTATTTTTTAACCTGAGCAACATTATCAAAATCCAATTTTGACACATCGAGAACAGACTTATCAATAGGTTCTGACAAGACCATATCAACTTTCAAGAGGTCACCGTCTTTCAAAATATAGTGACGTGGAAAGGCATGTGCCACTTCGTCATTAAGGCCACAGCATGTCGCATAAGGGTAATCCATAATACTTCCCTCAACACCAATCTGAAGGGGAAGAACATTTTCTTCTTTACAACGACGACGCACATACTCTTCTACTTCCCACATGTCTACGCCTGGTTTCAAGAGATCACGTAGACCAATGTGAATACTAGCAAGAAAATCCCCTGCCCTATCCATTGCTTCAATTTCACGTGCTGATTTTAATGTAATCATTGTTTTCTCCGTTTTCTTTATATCTTTATTTTTTTAGTTACTAAGTTTTCTTAACCACAACGACTGATTTGCAGACGGTATGATTTCCGTGTGTAACCATAAGGTCCAGATGAGCTCTACGTCTGGTCTCAGCGATAATACTTGGTGTAATCGTCACCTTGTCATCAATCTGAGCCGCCTGAAGAAAGTAAAACATCATCTCTTCAATCACAAGACCATTTTGCTCCTGCTTTTCCATGATACGATAGACAACCTCTTTAACCATCTCTGCAAGAACACCCTGAGTGAGGTTCCCAGAATTGTCAATCATAGTGGGCTCTACCTCAAAGCTGAAAGCATGCTTGTCCTGGTTTAGGTTAGCTATCATTTGATCGCTAAAGGTATGCAAGTTGCCACGATTATTGTCCTGAAGTTCTTCCAAAACCTGACGACGGGTTATGACACCTAGATAGTGTTTTTCTTCGTCCACAACAGGAATGATATCAAAGTCTTCAAAAATCATCTTTTGGGCAACAGTTGCCAGACTAGTCTCAAGTCGTGTCACCGTCGGCTTGGTCATGATTGCCTTAAGCATGGTCGTCGGTTGCTGATTAGACACATCCCGCATGGTCACAATCCCAATCACTTTTTCAGACTCAGATAAGATTGGAAAACGTACCAAGTTGGTCCGTTTAACCAAATTCTGAAAATCCCTGACCGTCATTTCTGGAGTCATGTAGTTGTAGTCTTCTCGTCTGGTATAGACTTGAGCTACAGTCTTGATGTCTGTTTTGATGCGGACATTCGAAAGCGCCTGGTTAATCATAGTTGCCACGGTAAAAGTATCGTATGTTGTTACCATGACCGGAAATTGCTTCAAACGAGAAAGCTCTTTTACCCTATCGGAAACCTGAAAGCCCCCCGTCACTAGAATAGCATTATTGTGTTCCAGGGCAAGCAATTGAATATCCTCACGGTCCCCAACAATAAGAAGGTCTCCCTTGGTTAGATAACGGGTGATATTCTCAATAGTCATGGCTCCAATATAGAACTTACTGAAGACACGTTCCAGACCTTCATGACCAGAGATAACCTCAGACTCTGTAATCTCTGCAATCTCCGCAAAGGTCAGCCTGTCAAGGCGAACTTGGACTTTCTTTTCAATTCGAACCGTCCCACTCCGAGGACGTGTCTCAACCAACCCTCGATTTTCAGCTTCTTTAATTGCTCGATAGGCAGTTCCATCAGAAACCTGTAAGTGATTCGAAATACTACGCACACTAACACGCTTACCGATAGGCAAGGCCTCAAGATAATCTAGAATTTCTTGATGTTTACTCACAGTTCTCCTCCTTCTCAAAGCGGAGATAATCACGCATGGTACGAGTGTATCGGTCTGCTCCCTTAAAGCGAGACACAAGTTTAAAGCCAGATTTTTCCGCTACACGAATCGATGCCTTATTTTCCAAATGTGCAATAAGGATAATACGATCCATTCCCATAGCTGTCAAAGCCAAATCTGACAGACAGGTAACCGCCTCAGTCATTAGACCTCTACCCCAGTAAGAGGCATTCAGAAAATAGCCAAGCTCTGCAGTCCGTTTCTGGACATCAATCTTCTCAAAACGAACGACGCCAATCATCTTATCTAACTCTTTATCTACAATGGCCCATACACCTAGAGGCTCCTTCATGAAATAATGGACCAAAAGGCAATCCGTTTCATGCTGTGTTTGAGTGGCAGGAAAGAAAAATTGTAGATTCTGAGGATTTGATACAATTTCGTGTAAATCAAAACGATCCAAAAAGATGAGTGGTCTAAAAGAAAGGCGCTCCGACTCAAAAAAGGCAAAAGCACCCAGACTAGTCCAAATATCCATGATAGTATTATAACACAGTTTTAGAAATGGAAAAAGGCTCAACCACTAGGGGTTGAACCTTAGACTTAATCTTCAATCAAACGAATATCTGCACCAAGGTCAGAAAGTTTCTCAATGATATTTGAATACCCGCGAAGGATAAACTCAATATTGGTAATTTCAGTTTGACCTTCTGCCATAAGACCTGCCGTAACAAGCGCCGCACCCGCACGTAAATCACTAGCTTTTACTGGTACACCTGAGAGTTGCGTTGGACCGTTATAAACAATCTGTCCACCGAGTACTTGAATATCAGCTCCCATACGAGCCAATTCAGGAACGTGGTTCACACGTTTTTCATAAATTGTATCTATGATTTTTCCTCGACCACTTGCTTTCAATAACAACGGTGTCATCGGTTGTTGTAAATCTGTTGCAAAACCTGGATAAGGCGACGTCTTAATGTCAACAGGTTTTAGATCACCTTGCTCTTCCACAAAGATGGCATCTTCTTCAACTGTCATACGAACACCCATTGCTTCAAGTTTAGCAATAAAACTTTCAAGGTGTTCATAAAGAACATTTTTAACCTTAACTCCCTTACCGATAGCCGCGGCCATAGCAATGTAAGAACCCGCTTCAATACGGTCTGGAATAACTTGGTGACGAGTGCCATGTAAGCTCTCTACACCGTCAATCGTGATAACCTCTGTACCAGCGCCACGTACACGTGCGCCCATATTGTTAAGAAGAGTTGCTACATCAATAATCTCAGGTTCACGCGCCGCATTTTCAATAACCGTACGACCCTCAGCCTTAGCTGCTGCCAACATGGTATTGATAGTCGCTCCAACACTGACCGTATCCATGTAAATATGAGCACCCTTAATGCATTGACCAGCATCAGTCGCAATACGCATAGACTCCGCTTCATAGGAAATGCTAGCACCCATCGCTTCAAACGCCTTAAGGTGAAGGTCAATAGGACGTGGTCCCAAATCACAGCCACCTGGCAAACCTACTGTTGCCTGTCCGTAACGTCCAAGCAAGCTACCGTAGAAATAGTAAGAAGCACGAAGGCTGTTAATCTTACCAAATGGCATTGGCATATCCTTAACGCCTCGTGGATCAATTTCAAGTGTTTCGCCATCACGCTTAACAGAACCACCCATTACCTCTATAATTTCAATGAGGTTATCGACGTCGCTGATTGCTGGTACCCCGTCAAGAGTAACCACTCCATCAGATAAAATAATAGCTGGAATCAATGCAACAACTGAATTTTTAGCCCCTGATACTGTAACTTCTCCCTGAAGTTTCTTACCACCATTGATGATAATTTTACGCATACTGTTCAATCTTTCTTATACTGGAATATTAGCCTTTACATTCTACCATAGATTGAGGTGCATGACAAATTAAGAACTCTAACAATTATCGGACAGTTTCACTTGACCATTTAAACCAACCCTTAAAACGTATGGCTCCGTCTTTATCTGTTCGTAAAACCTTAATGTGACGTTGCTTAAAACGTTCTAATGTTTCATCATTTGGATGTTTATAACGATTGTTCTCACCAGCTGAAACAAGTGCAAGGGAGGGCTGCAACTGATCCAAAAAAGCTTCAGACGATGAGCCTTTTGAACCGTGGTGTCCAGCTTTGAGGACGCTTGCCCTTAAAGTTGGATAGCTGGCCATCAGCTCCTCCTCTCCTTCTTTTTCCAAATCACCAGTAAACAAAAAACTGCTTCCTAATAGTTTTCCGTAAAGAACTATCGAATCGTTGTTACCACCATCACCAATTTTATTGGGATAAAGAACCTGTAGCTTACTTCCCATCATGGGTAATTTGTCGCCAGCCTTTAGAGTGTGAACTGGTCGTTTTAAGGTCCGAAGTCTTTTAACAAAACTAGGTTTAGTCAAAGCCCCCTGACTGACACAGATTTCCTTAATCTTAAACCTCTTGGCCACTTCTTCCAAATCACCAATATGGTCTGTGTCCGTATGCGTCAGGACCAGGTGATCAATTTGAGACACTCCTCTAGCCTGTAGATAGGGAATCAAGGTTTTCTCTGCATTGCTCGTCTGGCTCCCCTCCTGCCATTTTTCCTTTGAACCGAAAGTCACCTTGCCACCCACATCAATTAGGATGGTATCGCCTTTCATACTCCTCAGAAAAATACTATCTCCCTGACCAACGTCAACCATAGTCACCTCATTGGTTAAAGGATGTTTGACCCAGACCATCAAAAGACCAAAAATCATCAAAAGGCAAATCCTAAACTGAGGCTTTTTCCAAAAATCAAAGAGCATAACCAATACAGCTATCATCAAGCTAAACTGTAACAAACTAGGTTTCCCTAAAATTAATGGCTGGCCTATCCAAGATTGTATCCAAGTCAAAAAGGTCTCCATCCATTCAAAAAGTGGGTTGATTTGAGAAAAGATTACCAGTCCTGAAAGGGCAAAGAAGACCGTCAAGACAGGCAAGAGAAAGTTATCAAAGACTATGGAAAATATCGCCGTCAGAATTAAACTCACCGGTTGAAAGGTCCCATAATAGTAAGTTAGAAAAGGCAAAATCCCAAGACTCAATACCAAGCTCATACAGATTGACTTTTTAAGAGATGACATCTCCTCAAAATCAAACAAACACAACAAAAAAGCATAGGAACAACTTAAAACACCTCCCACTGTTAAAAGAAAATGAGGTAAAAAGAGAAACAATAGAAGTAAGGTTATTCCCATATTATCCAGTTTTTTAATACCAAACTCCGCCAACAAACTTTGAATCAGGGAACGTAGGACTGAAGCTGTCCAACCTGTCATTAAGCCATAGCATAAGGAAAAAGGTAGCAAGATAATAAATAGATAATCTTTAGGAAGGCCCAAGCGTAGGAGTCCATAGCGAAACCATCCCAGAAAAAAGCCCACTTGCATCCCCGAAAGTGCGAATAGATGAATAATACCTAGGCTTGTGTAAAGCTGACTCTGCTCATCGAACTCCTTATCCAAATACCCAAAGAGTAGGCCTGTCATATAGTGTCTCATAGGACTAGGAAAATGTGTCTGGATATGAACCAAAGCCCTTCTCCTCAATTGATGGAAAAAAGCTAAGGGAGATAGAGATTTTTGAGACACCACATAATCCAAGCGCTCAATCTGAGCCATTCGATAAATACCTTGGCTGGCTAGATAAGACTGATAATTGAACCCTTGAAAATTACGTTGACCAGTTGCTGGGGATAACTTTATTTTCCCCTTTAATACCAGCGTTTGGCTAGTAGTCTTAAAAAAATGCTGCTCCTTCTCAGATTTGAGTCGGTAAAAGACCTGATAAGTTTGTCCCTTTGCCTTTCCGATAGCTGATAATTGCTCACCATTAACCGATAACGTATCAGCAACCAGAGTCACCTGATTGATTTCAGCAGGAGCTTGTTTATCTTGTATGGTAGCTTTGTGGTGTAAGAATAAAAAGTAGACCAAAAAGAAACTACCTACAATTCCCACCAACTTTAGGGCAGCCTTATTCTTCCAATGATGTTTCAAAAAACAGACCATAAGAAAGACAAAAGTCCCAATAGCATAAACATTAGTGACAAAAACCGTAAAATAAAGAGCAGCTATTAACAGAGCCAAGGAAAAAAGATTGATTGGAGCCTTTTTAAGCCACATAGAGGGACTCTCTGATTTTATCTAAAGTTTTTTCACCAATTCCTGAGACATTTTTCAAGTCATCTATGGATTGAAAGCCACCATGACTTTCACGATAGGCAATGATATCCTCAGCACGCTTAGCTCCAATCCCAGAAATGGTTTGCAACTCCTCTGAGGTCGCTGTATTTAAGTTAATTTTGCCATCCTTAGCACTAGTTTGCCCTCCTTTATCAGAGACCTGACCAGTTCCTGATTGACCAAGAACAGAGAGGTTTTCATCCTTAGTTGCCACATAGACAACCTCTTCGTCTGACAAGCTTGCAGCTAAGTTAACACTCTTAGCATCCGCATCCTCAGTCATTCCCCCAGCGGCTTTGATGGCATCAGTCACCCTAGCGCTTGCTTTTAAGGTATAAACACCCGGATTAGCCACAGCCCCCTTAACATCTACCGTTACTTTTGACTCATCCTTTTCACTTCCTTCAGTCTTTGACTGGGAAGACGCCTCAGAAAGAGACTGTGAGCTTTGTTTGGAGGAGGAGGAGGTTGACAAAGCTGTCACATCTGTATAAGACGTCTCCGCCTCCATGCTGTTGCCGGCACAGTAAGTCATCCATAGGAAGAAGCAAAAAATCACCATCAGTACAGCAATAACACTCACAAACAGACAATTATCTTTGACATAGGCTAGAATCTTTTCCTTCACGCTATTCTCCTTAATTGATATATTTTCTTTCTTATTCGTAAAAAATTTGAAAAATATATCAAAAAGTAAAAAACTCCATCAGATCTATATCTGATAGAGTTATTAGCTTATTTCTGCGTTTCTTTGGCACGGTGTTTTTCAGGGTTCCAAACAAAGCTAGCTACATATGAGAAAGCCATGGTCAAAAGCACTGCAATGATAGCCACAAGACCGAGAGGTACACGGTAAATATAAGTCAATGGGTTTGGTTTTTTGCCTGTTTGATAGCTCAAAGCTTCTTCATCAAGACGATCAAATTCAGACTGGATACGACGAGCAACCTCTTGAATATTTTCGTCATTCAAACGCTTCAAATCTGAAATATCAATAGGATTACCATAGTTCATATCCACACGTTCACCCGTTAAGAGACCCTTGAGCTCACGAGGGCCTTGATAGACAACTGGCATAATCTTAACCTTGGCCATTTTAGCGATAACCGCAACCCCACCCTTAACATCAGAAGAATGACGGCTACCACTTGGAAACATAATCAAACTACGATTACTCTTCTTAAGCATGTTAACAGGGTACTTGATAGCTTCTTGACCAGGATTTTCACGGTCAATTGGAAAGGCGCCACACATGCGGATCCACCAACCAAAGATACGGCTCTTAAAGAGTTCTTTCTTAGCCATGAAAATAAACTGCTTAGGACGGGCTGAAAAGGCCATATAAACAGGGTCCCACCAAGTTCGGTGCGGAGCAACCAAGATATAGTTTTCATCCTTGTCCAATAATTTATTGCGATTGTGGTAATGGGCATTGCCATTGATAATCCAAAGAAGGAAGACAACAAGCCCACGTAAATAAGCGTAAAACACGTTTTTACCTCTTTTTCTACAAGTTTTTTACTATTATACCAAAAAAGGAGCTCTTTTTTCATCGAATTTCTTTGCAAAAGTCTTGAAAATGGTGTGGCACTTTCTAATAGTTTGAGCTATAATGTAGCTATGATAAAAAGTATTAAGATTACAGGGGAAAATCGAAAGGCACTTAATATTTGCCTCATTATTGCAAACTTGGCTGTTTTGGCTATCCTAGGCTTTGTCCTATTCCAACGCCATAACACGAAATCTGAACAAGTAGCCAAGGTTGAAAAGACTGAACAAGTCGCTAATAGCACAAGTTCAGCTTCAGAAAAAGCTAAGGAAGAAGATAAAACACAACTCAAGAAAGGTAGTAACCACAGCATTGCAGCTTCTGACTATGCTTACGATGTTACTGCTGTTAATAACACTATTCGAGGCGAATCTCAGGATATCGACGACAAGGTAGTCTTTTTAACATTTGACGATGGGATTGATCCTACATTGACACCACAAGTCATGGATATTTTGAAAGAATATGGTGTTCATGCTACATTCTTCCACATTGGTTACACCATTACACAAGAAAATGCGGACATCCTCAAACGCCAAATTACAGAAGGACACGCGATTGCCAACCATAGCCTCAGCCATAACTTTAATCTCCTTTATCCAGGACGTGTTCCTAATCAAAGTCAGATTGTTTCTGAGGTTAACCAAACCATGGCTAATTTCCAAGCCATCCTAGGTAAAGACTTCAAGACAAGAATTTTCCGTTATCCTGGTGGTCATATGTCATGGCAAGGTCTAGAAAGTACTGACCAAGCTCTTGCCAAGGAAGGTGTCCAGTGGATTGATTGGAACATGCTTTGTGGTGATGCAGAACCAGCCTCTGTTCGCCCAACGACATCTGAAAGCATGATGGCCTACTTGGATGGTTCACAAAAATATTTCCCTGAGAGTCATGTTAAGGTTGTGCTTATGCACGACACTGCTGGTAAGGAGCTCACAGTTCAGACCCTTCCACAAATCATCGAATACTTCAAAGACCAAGGCTACACCTTTGGTGTCCTAGAGTAATCACTCACAACAGTTCCTTTGGGAGCTGTTTTTTGTTACAATAAAAGCTATGACAAATCCAATTTTAAAAGATGGAGAACGCATTGACCAACTCTTCTCCACAGATGTAAAAATCATTCAAAATAAGGAGGTCTTCAGCTATTCTATCGACAGTGTCCTCCTCTCTCGATTTCCAAAAATTCCCAAGAAGGGGTTAATCGTCGACCTCTGTTCGGGAAATGGTGCCGTTGGCCTCTTTGCTAGTACACGTACTGAGGCACCAATTACCTTGGTTGAGCTACAAGAACGTCTGGCTGACATGGCCAAGCGTTCCGTCACTCTCAACCAGCTAGAGGACCAGGTGACCGTTGTCAATGACGACCTAAAAAATTTGCTTGACCATGCCCCACGATCTCAGGTAGACCTTATTCTCTGTAACCCTCCCTACTTTAAGGCGACAGAAACGTCCAAGAAGAATCTGTCCGAGCACTACCTCTTGGCCCGTCACGAAATCACGACCAATCTAGAGGAAATTTGCCAGGTCGCACGTCATGCCCTCAAATCTAATGGACGCATTGCCATGGTGCATCGCCCTGACCGATTTTTGGATATCATCGACACCATGCGCCAATATAATCTAGCACCTAAACGCATCCAGTTCATCTATCCTAAGATGGGACGTGAGGCAAATATGCTCCTGATTGAAGCTATTAAAGACGGCTCGACAGATGGCTTGAAAATCCTTCCGCCTCTCTTTGTGCATAAGAAAAATGGCGACTATACCGACGAAATCTTTGAGATTTACTTTGGAAAAAAGACTGAGGGTGAGTCCTAGACGATGACAGAAAAGGATAACAAGGCCTACATGTATGTGGTTGAGTGTGCCGATGGCACCCTCTATACAGGCTATACCACAGACGTCGAACGCCGCCTCAAAACCCATAACGCAGGCAAAGGCGCCAAGTATACCAGAGCCCGCCTACCAGTTAAACTCCTCTATTCAGAATTCTTTGACAGCAAGCCTGAAGCCATGAGCGCCGAAGCACTCTTTAAGAAAAAAAGTCGAGAGAAAAAACTGGCTTATATCAAAGAACACACGGAAAAATAACCGTGTGTTCTTTGATATTGGAAAACGCTCTATTTTCATAGAGCGTTTTCATTGTTTATTTATCACCCTTGTTACGGATAACAAAGCCGTTTTTCTTTTCGCTTGAGGTACGGTGTGGGCGTTTATTGCCACGGTTTTCGAAGTCACGGCTATTCTTCTTAGACTTGCGTTTGAAGTCACGACGGCCACCATCTCGGTCATCGCGGTTACGGTCGCCACGGTATCCACCACGACGGTTGTTATCGCGACCACGGTTGCCACGGCCACCTTTGCCGCCTTTACCACCAAAGCCACCACCTGATGGTTTGAATGGCAATGGTTTTTCACGGGCAATTTCCACTTCTGGCATTGTCTCTGGGTCTTGAACGGTCAAGCTCAAGATGTAAAGTGCCAATTCTTCAGGAGTGAATTCTTGAGCCAATTTTACCGCATCACCCTTGAACTTGTCAAAGTTAGAACGGATAGCTTCATCCGCAAAGTCGCGTTCGATCTTCTTAAGGGCAACTTTCTTCTTAGCTTGGAAGGCTTCTTGAGCTGTTGGTGGCTTAAGACCTTTCATGCGTTTCTTGGTCAAGTTTTCGATGATTCCCAAGTAACCCATTTCGTTTGGTGCTACGAAAGTAATAGATTGACCTGATTGGCCTGCACGTCCTGTACGTCCAATACGGTGAACGTAGCTTTCTGGATCTTGTGGAATATCGTAGTTGTAGACGTGAGTGACACCTGAAATGTCAAGACCACGCGCTGCAACGTCTGTCGCAACCAAGATATCGATTTGGTCGTTCTTGAAGTCACGGATAACACGAAGACGTTTGTTTTGGTCAAGGTCACCGTGGATACCCTCTGCACGGAAACCACGAAGTTTCAAGCCACGTGTCAACTCGTCCACACGACGTTTGGTACGACCAAAGACAATTGACAATTCTGGTTGGTCAACATCCATAAGGCGAGTCATGGTATCAAACTTCTCTTGTTCCTTCACTCGGATAAAGTATTGGTCAACGTTAACATTGGTCAATTCTTTAGCCTTGATTTTCACATGCTCAGGGTCTTTCATGAACTGCACACCAATACGTTTGATGGCATCAGGCATAGTTGCTGAGAAAAGGAGAGTTTGACGTTCTTCTGGTACTCGGCTAATGATAGCTTCAATGTCTTCAAGGAAGCCCATGTTAAGCATTTCATCAGCTTCATCCAAAATCAAAGTCTCGATGTTATTGAGTTTAAGAGCCTTACGTTTGATAAGGTCAAGGAGACGACCTGGTGTCCCTACAACGATGTGGGCACCTGAACGAAGGGCCTTGATTTGTTTTTCAATGCTAGAACCACCGTAGACTGAGCGAACTTTAACGCCTTTGTCACGACCAAAACGGAAAAGCTCTTCTTGAGATTGCACTGCCAACTCACGTGTTGGGGCAATAACAAGGGCTTGGATTGTATTTTCTTCTGTACGAATTTTATCTAGGGTAGGCAAACCAAAGGCAGCTGTTTTACCAGTACCAGTTTGGGCCTGACCGATAACATCCTTACCTTCAAGAGCGAGTGGAATTGTCAACTCTTGGATAGGTGATGGTTTTTCAAAACCGGCAGCTACAACAGCTGATTGGATGTCTTCTGATAGGTTTAAATCTGTAAATTTCAAAGTATTCTTCTTTCTATTTGAAGGCGGTGCGAAGCCACCTTATGAGACTTGGTTGTGTAGTAGATTAACTACCTGTATTTAATAGTCGTTTATTTTAACAACTCATCTAGTCTATCATATTTAGAAATAAAAAGACAGGAAATAACGTTTTAAAACCGCCTTCAATTTGAGAAGACGGTTTCACTCACTAATTATTATCTATGGACCAACCAACGCAGGTAGCGGGCCAAGACCAAACAAAGAATCACACTACCGATAATGATGAAAATCCAGGCTGGACTAACCGTCATAAACGGTAAAGGAACATTCATCCCAAAGAAACCGGTAATGACGGCGAGCACTCCCAAGAGTACCTCAATAATGGTCAAATTACTCAAGTTGTTGTTCAGGTTATTGTTTAGGATATTATTATAAGAACCTGACAGTTGCTGTAAGACCTTAGAAATGAGGTCCGTCATGGCTACTAACTGTCTGGCTTCAATCATGGCATCATCAAACTGTTCTTTTTCAACCTCGTTGAGACGACGATAAATGGCGTGCCCCTTGATGTGCTCCAAAAGGAGACGGTTTTGTGTAGCGGCAGCTACCAAATAGACCATGCCTGTTTCCAAATCTGAAAGGTCGTAAAGATTCTTACTTGTCGTAGTCTGCCTTAGACGTCGACTAACCTCATCTTTTTGCTGATCCAAACGTTCAATGACGGGATAGTAGGCATTTGAAATCATCTCAAGTCCTGCAAAGAGCAATTTATAAATGGACAAATCCTCATGGTTATCCACATAGTCTTGCATTTTGCTGATCACATAAGCATTATCCTCGTTACTAATGGTCACCAAACGCGTATCTTGTACAATAAAGGTCAGAGGAATGGTTTCATAGTATTCCTTGTCCTTCTCAAGAGCTAGGACATTATAGATAAAGGTGATTGTTCCATTCTCACGGTTGTAGTCCATGTGAGCTCGTTCATTTTTATCCAAGGCATACTCTATGGTTTCCTGGTCAATATCATACTTGGTATAAAGGTAGGATTGCTCAGAAATAATATCTGAGTCAATATTAATCCAGTGACGCTTATAACCCAGTTCTTTTTCAATAAACATTTTTCTTCCTCATTACTTTAGCACTGCTGCTGCCAAAGCTTGTTGAATTTCAAAGACATTATTATCACTCTTAAATTGAAGGACCTCTGCGGGCTCCAATGCTGATGAAATCCAAATCTTAAGTTCAGCATCTAGGTCAAAGTGCCCTGAACTTTCTACAGTAAAACGAGAAATCGAGTGATAAGGGATAGACTTGTAGGAAGTCTTCTTCCCTGTAACACCTTGCTTATCGACTAAAATCAAGCGCTTCTCTGTAAAGACAATCAAGTCACGAATAAGGACATAGGCTAACTCCACCTGTTCACCTGGAATTAAGATGCCCTCCAATTGGCGCTCAACTTTATCATTATCTTTTTTAGATGCGTTACCAAGCAGTCCTGAAAAAAGTCCCATAGTTGTTTCTCCTTTTTTATTGTAAAGATAATCCTTGCTTTAACTATACCACAATTTTAGGATTTCAGACACTTGCAGAAATGGGTTTCTAGTAGTACAATTAAGGAGTCACAAGAGGAGCAATTGCTGAGAATGGCTAGCTTGATTATTTCTTCAAGACATGCCTAAACTCTTACCACCTGATCAGGTTAGGACCTGCGTAGGGATGTGTCTCAAAATAGATTGAAATAGAGGAACTTCTATGACGTCGTTTTGATGTGGCAAAAAACAGCCAATCAAGACGATTGGTATAGGAGGTTTTTTTATGTCGAAAACAAATATTCGACCAATGATTGAGGTTGCCCTTTTTGCAACCATTGCTTATATCCTGGACCTAGTTACCCAGCCCATGTCACTAGGCCCTTGGATTTCCCTTTCCTTTAAGATGGTACCTATCTTTCTCCTCAGTTTTCGCTGGGGGGTTAAAGCTGGTGCTATGGGCGGTCTTATCTGGGGGCTACTTCAAGTGGTGACAGGACAGGCAGCCGGTGGTTGGCTGACCTTGACACAAGGGTTTCTGGAGTACTTTGTCGCCTTTAGTCTGATTGGTATCAGTGGTGTGGTCAAACCAGCCCTTGATAAAGCCATTAAACAAGGCAATAAAGTCAAGTCTCTGATGGTGATTACTGAGGGGATTCTTCTTGGTAGCTTCGCTCGTTACCTCATTCACTTTATAGCCGGTGTCATCTTTTGGGGAAGCTATGCCCCTAAAGGACAAAGCCCTTATCTCTATTCATTTATTGTCAATAGCTCATCCTTCCTTGGAGAAACATTGGCCAGCCTCATCGTTTTCTTCGCCCTACAACGATTCCTAGGCAGGTTACTAAATACAGAAAAATAAAAGAAACCATAGGACAGTCTTAAGTGACAGTCCTATGGTTTTTCTTGTTTATATAAAAAATAGCAATTATTGCCTATTCACAGTAATAACCTCACTTTTGTTTTACTGTTTTTTATGTTAAGATACAAAAAAATATATGTTCCCATATATGCAAACTGGAGGTTTCCCATGCAAAAATTTGGAGAAATTTTTAAAAAATTTCGCGAATCAAGAGGGATACGATTAAAAGATGTCGCAAAAGCTGGTATCTCGACATCTCAACTGTCTCGTTTTGAAAAAGGTCAGACAGACTTAACCATTACAAAGTTTATGTTGATATTGGACGAGATTAACATGCCTATTGACGAATTCATGTATGCTGTCCATGATTTTCATCGTGATGATCTGAATGAGCTATTGTCAAAAATTCGACTTTTTGTATCAACTCATGATATCGATGGATTAAAGAAGTTACTTAATTCTCAATTAGAATCAGAACCTAAACGAGAGAAGTTTCATCACATTAATACTATTTTATTAAAAATTCGCTTGCAGGATTTATCGGGAGAAAGCTATTATACACAGCAAGACCTAACCGATTTAACCGATTATCTATTTAGTGTTGAGTACTGGGGTTATTATGAATTATTGATTTTTGCAAATACCTTAGATGTGTTGAACCATGAGACTCTTATGGTTTTGGCAAAGGAGATGTCTAGAAGGTCTGATTTTTACAAAGAGATTCCTAATAATCGACGCATGATATCAACCATGTTATTAAATGTTTATATTACATGCATAGAAAGAGAAGAACTCATTGATGCACCGTATTTTGAAAAACAATTAAACCAATGCTTTTTTATCGAGACTGAAATCTATGAACGATTGGTTTTTCAATATGCACAAAATTATTATCAATATAAAAAAGAAGGAAGCAATCAGTCTATTATCGAAATGAAGAGATGTATTGATGCCATAAAATTGGTAGGGAGCAAGAATATTGCAAAGACTTATGAAGCGCATTTGAAAAAATTGATAGATATAAATAGTTAGCAAGCATATATGGGAATTTATTAAATAAGCTTATTATTCTTGTAAAATTATTTAAAAATATGTGTGAATCCAATTTCATTTCCAGATTTGGTAACCAATAAGGAGAAACGATATGTCTAAATCCTTTCTGAAATTACTTATCTCTCAGTTATTTGCTAACTTAGCTGACATTTTTCTTAGGGTATCTCTCATTGCAAATATTTACGTCATTACAAAATCCGTTATTGCAACCTCAATGGTTCCGATTTTAATCGGATTGTCAGCTTTCGTGGCAAGCCTTCTGGTGCCATTAGTAACTAAAAAACTAGCCTTAAATAGAGTGCTTTCATTCACTCAATGTGGAAAGACTTTTTTATTAGCAATACTCCTTGTAATGCTCATTAAGGCTCAATTTGTTCCAGCCTTAGGAATGTATATCTTTGTTGTCGCTATTTCTATCTTAGATGGCTTTGCGTCGCCCGTATCTTATGCCATGATTCCTAGATATGCCACAAATTTGGGAAAGGCAAATGCTGCCTTATCAATGAGTGGTGAGGGAGTACAATTGATTGGTTGGGGACTAGGCGGTCTCTTATATACTTCGCTTGGTCTTTTTCCCACACTGTTGATAGTCTTACTCCTTTATCTCCTCTCCACTTTTGTGATGCTCTTTCTTCCTCAGGCTAAAATAGAGCAGTTAGAAGCGGAGACAAATATTGATACTCTAGTAAAAGGATGGAAGTTAGTTGCAAAAAATCCTAAATTAAAGTTATTTGTTCAAGCAAATTTATTAGAGGACTTCTCCAATACAATCTGGGTATCGTCTGTAATCCTTGTTTTTGTAACCGAGGTGTTAAAACAAACTGAAAGTTACTGGGGCTACTCAAATACAGCCTATTCCCTTGGTATCATTTTAGGTGGAATAATTGTCTACAAACTATCCGAAAAGTTTTTAGCGCATAAGTGGAAAAGTATTCTCTTTTCACTCTTAGCAATGGCGACCATCACAGCCAGTATCCTCTTTTTCTCAAATACACAAACATTTTTAATTTTCTCAAGTTTAATCGGCTTCTTTTCTCAGTTAAAAGAAGTACCTGAAAGTGTCTTTCTTCAGGAAACTGTCGATGAAAACCAGTTAGTACATGTTTATTCTGTATTTGAAGTCATTTCAACCCTTGCTTTTTCAGTTTTCGTCTTTCTGATGAGTTCTATTACTGAAAAATTTGGAATTACAACAAGTTTCTGGCTATCAACAATTTGCATACTTTTAGAAGCTGGCTTGATTTATCATAATCGTAATTATCTAAAGTAATTAATCATAGGTATACTTGATAACTATTAGGTTTATAAAAAATATAGGGCTATCTGATTAGATAGTCCTATATTTTTTTGTGTTGTTTTAGAGACGTGACGTAGTTAGTGAGACGGCTAGCTAGCCACAAGATAGGGGCTAGCGTCAAAAGATGAACGATTTACATAAACTATACATAGTATTACGACATGAGAAAACGGAAACGATAATTTTCCGTTTTCGAGTTAGTAAAGGACTTAGTCACGGTCCTATAGGACGTGGCGTAGATTGCTTAGGCTATGATATAGCCAAGCAATCTTAGTACATTACATCTTCTCTTCCAATGTTACATCTGGATATTTATCTGCAAACCAACGGAGGGCAAAATCATTTTCAAAGAGGAAGACTGGTTGGTCAAAGCGGTCTTTAGCCAAGATATTTCGGCTTGATGACATGCGTTCATCAAGGTCCTCAGGTTGGATCCAACGCACAGTCTTTTTACCCATTGGTGTCATAACAACTTCGGCATTGTATTCATTTTCCATACGGTGCTTGAAGACTTCAAACTGAAGTTGACCAACGGCACCAAGCATGTATTCGCCTGTTTGGTAGTTAGTATAGAGCTGGATGGCTCCTTCTTGCACCAATTGTTCAATTCCTTTGTGGAAGGACTTCTGTTTCATGACGTTTTTAGCAGAAACCTTCATGAACAACTCTGGCGTAAAGGTTGGTAGTGGTTCAAATTCAAATTTGTTTTTACCTACAGTAAGGGTATCACCAACCTGATAAGTTCCTGTATCGTAAACCCCAATAATGTCTCCTGCCACGGCATTTTCGACATTTTCACGAGACTCAGCCATAAACTGAGTAACGTTAGAGAGCTTAGCTCCTTTACCAGTACGGGTTAAGTTAACACTCATACCACGCTCGAATTCACCAGACACGATACGAACAAAGGCAATACGGTCACGGTGACGTGGGTCCATGTTGGCTTGGATTTTGAAAACAAAGCCAGAGAAGTCCTTGTTAAGAGGATCAATCTCGTCACCATCAACTGTCTTGTGGCCATGTGGTTCTGGCGCAAATTTGAGGAAGGTATCGAGGAAGGTTTGAACTCCAAAGTTTGTAAGGGCAGAACCGAAGAAGACCGGTGTCAATTCACCAGCTAAAATAGCTTCTTCAGAGAATTCATTACCCGCTTCTGTCAAGAGTTCGATATCTTCTTTAGCCTGCTCATAGAATGGATTGTTGGCAAAAAGGGTATCACCATCTTCAATCTTGGCAAAGCGCTCGTCACCCTTGTAAAGCTCCAAGCGTTCGTTATAAAGGTCATAAAGTCCTTCGAAGGCTTTCCCCATACCGATAGGCCAGTTCATTGGGTAGCTGGCAATACCAAGCACTTCTTCCAACTCTTCCAAGAGGTCAAGTGGCTCACGTCCATCACGGTCCAATTTGTTCATGAAGGTGAAGACAGGAATACCACGGTGTTTGACAACTTCGAAAAGTTTTTTGGTTTGGGCCTCGATACCTTTGGCTGAGTCAACAACCATGACAGCAGCGTCAACCGCCATAAGGGTACGGTAGGTATCCTCTGAGAAGTCCTCATGCCCTGGGGTATCAAGGATATTGACACGTTTGCCGGCATAGTCAAACTGCATCACAGATGAGGTTACTGAGATACCACGTTGTTTCTCGATATCCATCCAGTCTGATTTAGCAAAGTTTCCAGTTTTCTTCCCTTTTACGGTACCAGCTTCACGGATTTCACCCCCAAAGTAAAGCAATTGTTCAGTGATTGTTGTTTTACCAGCATCGGGGTGAGAGATGATGGCAAAAGTACGGCGTTTTTTGATTTCGTCTTGGATACTCATAGTTTTCTTTCTTCTTTAAAAATAAACTTTTTGATACTTTTCATTAGCGGTATCGGACTTCAATAGCTTCCTTAGGAATTGTAAAACTTCCATGCTCAATAGGAACTGACAGTCATCGGTTTTTACCAGATCGAAAAGTAAGATAGTTGTAGCACTTCTTTCAGAAAATTTCTCTCTTTTTAGGGCTATATTTGTTGTCGAGGCTTGCGATAATCTCGCAGGCACAGCTCCTTTATTATATCCAAATTACAGTGTGAAAGCAATTCTGAAAGCGTTTTGTGTTAGAATAAAACAAATAAAATGATTGGGAGATTATTATGGAGTTTGTTGGAGTACTTGTTTTTGTAACCCTTGTAGGAATGCTTTTCAATGCCTACTTTCTGATTTTACCTTCACTTGAGATGAAAAAGCATCAGATTTGGATATGTTCTGCTGTTCTAGCTATAATCATCTGTTGCTTGTTTCCTTTATCCCTTTTTCTGATTCCGAGCATTATTTACACATTAAATATCTTTGCTCTATGTAAAAGTTTTTCAAAAGGCAAAGGACATAAAGCGGTTTGGATTGCACTAGAAATATTTTGCTTATTATTATCTCCAATTCTAGCTGTGTATCTCTTTGGTTCTATGTTTGCCTTAGACAATTATTACTACTACCTATCTCTAATCATCCCACCATTTTGGGTTATGTGGATTTGGTCATCCCTTAATCTGAGCAAGAAAATCAAAATAAACAAAATTATACTACACAGCATAATGGCAATCCTGCTAGTCCTTCCAACATTGACTATTTATGGCTGTCGACATAACCCAACTGTGTACGGTCGTAGGGTCTCTATCAACAGAGACGGCTTTAAACACGTTTACTGGAACGAGCAGATTTTAGATCATGCCAAACATGTTGAACAGGTGATCGCCCTTGATATTATTGAAAACTATGAAAATGTTGAGAGTATTAGATTTACCGATGTTTATCAAAATAAATATTATTTTGAATCTCCTGACTCGTCTAATCGTTTTGAAGTTGAAGTTCTTATCAATGGTAAATACAAAGCCACCTATGATGTCAATTTTTCCGCAAAAGACCCTAACGATCCAGAAGACAAATATGATAAAGGGGTTGAACTATATAGAATGTCATCTTATGGCCCTAATTTCATCTCAGAGAAGAAAAATCTAAAGAAAGACAAAATTTTTACTCTTAAAGATTTAAATAATCCAAAATATCAAAAACTGCTTAAAAATACTGATATCACCTACTACCAGAAAAATGATATTTATAAACTCAAGAAAAACAACTAAGTCTGGTTTAGAAAAGATAAAAACACGCTATCAACTTTCTGATAGCGTGTTTCTTCATTTATTTAATATTTGTCTTCAAAATGCTCCAAACCTTTTTTCATGATTATCATGAGAATAATCAGAGCTCCTGAAACAGCAAGGTATTTGACAAATAAGGGAGTTCCCATAATAAATGGCGTGTGTTTAAGCATGCCATAGTTTCCACCGATAGTCTGATTAACGATTACCAAAGCTAGATTCAGTAATAAGGTAGCCACGACAATCAGCCGCTTACTGATGGGATGCGTTTTATAACTATTAAAAATTACATTCAGGCTATTGACCAGTAGGGCATAGTGGCCAATTAGGAAAGAAAAGCCTGTGATATGAGGAAACTCATAGGGGTCAAATACTGGATAAATCAATGCACAGTAGGTCCCGACAACTCCCATAATAGCAAAATAGCTCTTTATCTTACTATTTTTCAAGAGGAGAACAGCAAACATGGCCATGCGGCAATGGTAAAGGGGGAGACTAATATAAAGAGGAAAGCCCTGCCAGAGATACCAGGTATAGAGGGCAAAGAGTTGAATGGATTGGATAGTAAGAAAGGTCCAACGCCATATATTATTCTTATACCAACGCCAACTCAAGTAACTCAAGACTACCATCACCAAAAGCATAAGCAAATAATAGGGCAAAGGTATCTGGGGTGGATGAGTTTGGGTGGTTGTCAAAAAATCCTTCATTCTCTTCTCCTGCTGAAATTACTATTCCTGCTATTATATCAAATTTCAGGATAAAGCAAAAACCTGCTTGGAGAGCAGGTTAGAGAACTTAATTCTTAGCTTGGAGTTCTTCCACGACCTTGGCTAGGTTCATAGAGTTAGAGCCCTTGAGCAAGATTTGATCGTGCTCGCCCAGGCTTTCTTTGATTTGCTTAACCATAGCATCAAATTGGTCTTCGTCAGCTGTCTTCTTGAAATAATAGACATGACCAAGTGGGAACATTTGACTAGCAAGTTGTGACAATTCTGCAATGTCTTCACCGTAGAAAATCACCGTATCAATAGCATCTGGTGTCAGGCTGAGAATCATCTGTGTGTGAAGTTGCACAGACTGTTCACCAAGTTCTTTCATATCAGCTAGGACAGCGATTTTCTTGCCTCCTTCATTCTTAGGAATGGCTGAGAAGGTCTCCAAAATGAGCTTCATGGCTGTTGGATTGGCATTGTAAACGTCTGAAAGAATATCCGCACCATTAGCTGCTTTTTTCCATTCAGTACGGTTCTTTGTAAGCTGTAAGTTAGCAAGAGCTGAGAGGATATTTTCCTCAGTTACACCCAAGTGTTTTGCGACATAGGCAGCAACCATGGCATTTGTAGCATTGTATTTTCCAGTGACTGGCAAGGTAACTTGTCCATCTAGGAAGTTAGTTGAGAAGGTGAGATGGTCCTTGAATTCTGTCAAGTCAGAGACTGTAAGCTCTGCACCATCTCCAAAGCGTACCACTTCAAGATTGCTTGGCAAGAAAGGATCAACGATTGGGTCACTTGGCACAAGCAAGAGGCTACCATCAGGCATACCGTCTTGCATTTGCATTTTCCCTTGAGCAATCTTGTCACGGCTACCGAAGAATTCCAAATGAGCCTCTCCGATTAAGGTAACAACGGCTGTTTTTGGCTTAGCCAAGGTAGACAAGAGGTGAATGTCTCCCATGTGGTCTTGTCCCATCTCAAGGACGATTTTCTCCGTATCATCAGGCATGTGGAGGGCTGTATAAGGAAGACCAATCTCATTATTGTAGTTGCCTTGAGTCTTGTAGGTACGATAGGTTGTCGCCAAGATATCATGAATCATGTCCTTGGTTGTTGTCTTACCGTTAGAACCAGTCACAGCAATAACATCAACCTCAGTCTTTTCAAGATAGTAGGCAGCTAGCTTTTGGAAGGCTTCAAGAGCGTCATCAACTAGGATGTGGACTTGATCAGCTGGTAATTCTTTTTCTGTGAATGTCGCTAGGGCACCATTGTCAAAGGCTGTTTGGATAAAATCATGCCCGTCACGCGCACCTTTTAGTGGTAAAAAGAGGTCGCCCGCTGTAATCTTACGGCTATCAAACTCAATCTGGTTAATGGCAACATCGTCATAGGCTGTGACATCATTTTTAGCACCAACAACCTTGGCAATTTCATGGAGTGTCAGTTTCATCTTAAAATCCTCTGTTTTATTTTTACAAGTCTGGTAAGAAAATCTTATTTCTTACCTGCAATCACTCCCAATTATATCACAAATCAGGCTAGCTTTTGCTTGGAAGACGAATTTGTTACAATGGTTGATGAAAGGATTAGGCATGACAAAGAAAAAATTAATCAACCTCTCTAAGGGAGAGGAAAATATAAATAGCGCCTATCAAAGTATCGAAGAACCTAAAGGATGGCACCTTAATTGGAGAAAGATAATCCCACTAGAGCCAACAGCCGAATTGATTATTTTAGTGCTACTGGCACTGCTGTATGGTGGTTTTTATTATTATGATCATTATACAGTCAATGAAGATAACATATATGGTCTCTGGCAGTCTGATCATCATAAGTTAGCGATTTCCTATAAGCATATTCGGAAACGAGGAAATATCGACTGGCAAGTCGTACAGGATGGTAAGTATATTATCTATGCTGCTAGAACTCGCCCGGTCAAACGGCTTAATGACGGAACTCTTCACATGGAGCTCTACACTGTGGAAGGCTACCTGACAGACCTACCCACTAAGGACGGCTTCAGCTATATGGATTTCTATCTTCGCAAAAACAATTATCTTACCTATGACGGTGATTCCTACAAGCGTATCAATTCTGGAAACAAGACTATTACTTGGAAAGATGGTTCTACCAGCCCTTATGGTGAACGGAAAACAACTATAGATGAGGTTTTTGAATCCCTCTATTTGATACTTATGGGGATTTGCTCATTTCTTATCATTATAGAGGCTCGGCAAAAGAGGAGAGAAAAACTAAGTGAGACACCAATCAAAAAGAAAATACGCTGACCGAAAGAAACTCAATCGAAAGTATCATTCACAAAAAGCATATCGAAAAGAACAAAAACGTAAAACAGGATGGCGAGCACGCTGGAATAAATTTACAGACTGTTTAGCCAACATTTTTGGGATATGTTTCCTACTCATGATACCGATTTTCATCGTCCATATGATTTTCTTTGATGATGGGGTTTATAAAGATGGTATCTACGGTCTGTGGCAATCTGAAAATCATAAGCTTGCCATATCATATGAAGATGGGTCAAAGGGAAGTAAGCGTGATTGGGATATTGTTCAAGATGGAAATGTTCTCATCAAAGATGCACGCGTTGATGATATAAAACGCTTAGAGGATGGGACCCTCTACATTGAAGTATATGCCAAGGAAAGTCTGTTTTCAGACCTTCCCACAAAGAACGGCTACAACTATTTGAATATGTATGTCCGTAAAGATAACTACTTGACCTATGATGGCGAATCCTACAAACGGATTGATGATGAAAACAAGAGTATTACCTGGAACGATGGTTCAAAATCCCTTTATGGTCAACGAATAACCTTGTTTGATTGTCTTGAACCTTATATCTTTTTTGGAATGTGGGGAGTATTGCTTGTATACGTTCTTTTCATTGAATGGAAGATCAAAAGAAATCTAAAAAGGAAAAATAGGCTAAATGAGGCATCAAAAAAAGAAAAAATACAGTGATCAACAGGAAATTGATAGAAAAGACCATTCACAAAAAGAATATCGAAGAACACAAAAGTACAAAACTGGATGGCGAGCACGTTGGGGTGAATTCAAAGACCATTTAGTCAAGATTTTTCGGATTTGTTTTCTAATCATGGTACCTATAGTCACCATCTATCTTAGATGCTTTTATGATGGTATCAGTGAAAATAGTATCTACGGGCTATGGCAGTCTGAAAATCACAAGCTTGCTATTTCCTATAACGAAGGAGGAAGAAGTCGTAAGTACGATTGGGAAATTGTACAAGATGGAAAGCTACTTATCAAAAATGCGCGAACTCAGAAAATTAAAGGTCTTAAAGATGGAACCATCTACATTGAAGTTTACGCCAAGGAAAGTCTGTTCTCAGACCTTCCCACAAAGAACGGCCATAACTATTTGAATATGTATGTACGAAAGGATCATTATTTGACTTATAATGGGGAGTCCTACAAAAGGATTGATGATAGGGACAAAACCATTACTTGGAAAGATGGCTCTACCTCGGTCTATGGTGAACGCAAAACTTTTTTTGATTATATTGAACCATTTCTTTTTTGGGGAATCATGGGAGCCCTTTTCTTGTCAATTATTTTCATCGAGTGGCGAGATAGAAAAAACAAAAAGGTAAGAAAAAAATCACCCTAAAACAAGAAAAACCACCCCTGCTTCTAGCTAAGCTAGATAGCCACGGAATGGTTGTTTTATTCTTATTAAGCAAGACTTACTCCTTAGAGAGGAACTAGTCTTATTTCACTTCGCCACCTTCAACCACGAGGTCATCAGCTTTAGCTGCATCACCGTAAGTTGGACGAAGTGTTTTTTCATAATCTTTGTGGAAGAAATTCTCTTCACCAAGTTTCTTAATGTCTTTATTGATAAAGTCAAGGAGTTCTTTGTTACCTTTTTGAACGGCTGGGGCAATGGTATCTGGGTCACCAAGTGATGTGATTCCTACTTCATAACCTTTATTTTCTAGAGCCCAAGCAAGAACTTCTGTATTATCAGTTGAGAAGGCATCGCCACGACCATCAAGGAGGGCTTGGTAAGCATCGCTATATTGGTCATACTTTTGCAATTTGATATTTGGGTAGTTCTTTTCAAAGTAAGTTTCAGCAGTTGTTCCCTTAGTAACAATCAAAGTTTTACCTTCAAGCTCTTTAACGTCCTTAATGACCTTGTCTTTAGGTGACACCACACCGATTGAGACTTTCATGTAAGGAAGGGCAAAGTCCACTTGTTTCTTACGTTCATCAGTTACTGTAAAGTTGGCAAGGGTAATATCTACCTTGTTTGAAATCAAGAATTCTGCACGGTTGGCCGCATCTACTGAGACGTATTTAGGTTTAACACCCAAGTCTTTGGCCAAACGGTTCCCAAGTTCAATATCGTAACCTTGATAAGCACCCTTGTTATCTACATAACCGAAAGGTTTCTTGTCCGCAAAGACGGCGATACGGAGTTCACCACTCTTCTTAATTTCTTCGATAGTACGTGCTTTGGCTGTGGATTTACCAGAGCTACTGTTACTTGAGCAAGCAGTCACTGCCACCAAGGCAAAGACGAGGGCTAATAGGGCAAAAATTTTCTTTGTTAATTTCATAAATATCTCCTAAAATATTATATTTTTACTAAAAACAATGGGTTACAAATAGGCACCAAACTGACTAAAATCAAAGACATTGAGGAACTCTTGAGCCCGTTGTGTCTTCGGATGATTGAAGAATTCTTCAGCAGTCCCTTCCTCAGCGATGACTCCCTTATCCATAAAGATAATACGGTCAGCGATGGCACGCGCAAACTGAAGCTCATGGGTGACAATCAACATGGTACGCCCTTCTTGAGCGAGGTCATTAATCAATTCCAGAACTTCACGAACCATCTCAGGGTCAAGCGAAGCTGTCACCTCGTCAAAGAGGATAACTTCAGGATGCATAAGCAGGGAACGGACAATAGCCACACGCTGCTTTTGACCTCCTGACAGTTGTCGTGCGAAGCTATGCTTCTTGTCCAGAAGTCCCACACGGTCCAAAAGTTTCTCAGCCTCCGCAATGACTTCTTCCTTGTTACGTCCTTGAGCTTTGACTGGACCCAAGATCAGATTTTGCAGGATGTCCAAATGTGGAAAGAGGTCATAACTTTGAAAGACCATTCCGATTTTCTGACGAATCAAGTGGAAATCCTTCTTACTGCCAGTGATAGACTTGCCATCCAGGAGAATATCGCCTCCTTGAATGGTCTCCAAGCCATTGATGCAACGTAGCAAGGTCGATTTCCCACAACCTGAGGAACCCAGGATAACAACGACTTCACCTTGTTTAACATCCAAGGAGATGCCTTTGAGAATCTCATTGTCCCCAAAGGACTTTCTCAAATCCTTGATTTGTAAAATGCTTTCTGTCATCTTAATTCCTCCAACGATTTTCAAGATAAGTAGACAGCTTAGATACTGGGTAACAAATGGCAAAATAAAGAATCAAAATCGTGCCATAAATCCAGAAAGAAGCTGTTGGAATAGTCAGGCGGTTACTGTCGATAATCTGCTGACCAACCTTGGTCACCTCAACCACGCCAATCAAAACCACCAAGGACGTAGTCTTAATCATCCGTGTCACCAGGTTAATAGCCTGAGGCAACAAGCGACGCAAGACTTGTGGAATAATCACGTAGGTATAGAGTTGCCCATTGGTCAGGCCAAGGGCCCTTCCGCTCTCAAACTGGTGTTTAGGTAGCGATGTGATTGACCCACGCACCAAATCACCCATCTCAGCCGTTCCCCAAAGGGTAAAGACGATAATAGCCGATAGCTCGCCTGAAATGTTAATGTTAAAGTTCCTAGCCAAACCAAAATAAACAATAAAGAGCAAGACTAACTGAGGCATGATACGAATAAATTCCAGATAAATACGTGACAAGAAACAAATAATCTTAGACTTCGAAGTCATGACAATCCCAAAAAGGGTTCCTAGTAAAAGGGAAAGAAGAACCGAGACGATGGAAATTCCAATAGTTACGCCTAAACCTTGTAAGATACGTAGGAAATTATTCCCCTGAAGAAGAACCTGAAAGCCCGAATCCTGCATAGCGTAACCTCCTTTCAATCCAACTAAAGACTAGAGAAATCGGCAGCAACATCAAGAGATAAGCCACCACCAACATGCCTAGAGCCACATCGGTTTCGTAGTAAAGACCAATCAAATCCTTGGCCACATACATCAAATCCGCCAAGGCTACCGCTGAGAATACTGACGTTTCCTTGATAAGGAAGATGACGTTAGCACTAAATGACGGAAGCGCCACAGCCACTGCCTGAGGAAGGACCACATAGCGAAAGACTTGGAATGGCGTCAAACCAATAGACAACCCCACTTCATGCTGGGTCTGACTAACAGCCTCTAGGCCACTTCGGAAGGACTCCGCCATATAGGAACCACCCAAGAAAATCAAACCTACCACAGCACAAGCCTCTGACGATAGAACCAAACCTATACGAGGCAAGCCAAAGTAGAGAAAGAAAAGCTGAATCAAGAGCGGCGTATTCCGAGATAACTCAATATAAGCCGTCGAAAGCTGACTCAAAATCGGCACTCGGTAATGACGAATAACACTCACCACCAAGCCCAAAAGGAAGGAACCAAGAATCCCCAGAACGGCAATATGTAAGGTTAAAAAGAATGCCTTCTGATAAAAGGGCAAATATTGTTGAACAATGGACCAGTCCAAAACTTACCTCCTCATTTAAGATACAAAGGGCGTGTAGAATTCCGTAAGCAAATAGGAAACTGACGACGTGTGCTGGCACACTAGGAAGTTTATCTTTTGCTCTAGGAATTTAGCCTGTGTTCAATTCCATAAGATACAAAAGGCGTGTAAAATTCCGTCAACACTTGCTGACTGCCATCTACTTCTAGCCCTTTGACCTTCACTCGCCTCTGATAATCATTGTGATACGCAAATCTTCATCAAACACGAACGAATTGCTTTATTTCATTTGAAACGTTAGATTTATTCTACCACCTGTTAGATTATTTGGATAATATGTATTTTTTATCGAGGTGATAAAGAAAAGATATAAATAAAATCTGGATTTCTGTAAAGAAAAAAACACCTCAGTCTCAGAGATTTCTCCAAGACTAAGATGTTTGTGTTCTAAATCATATTTCTTAAATCAAATGGCTTTCACGTTTATCAAACATTTCTTGTCCCAAGGCCACCAATTCCTTGATAAGGTCTGAGTAAGAAAGTCCCATATTTTCCCAAAGAAGTGGGTACATAGACCATTGGGTGAAACCTGGCATGGTGTTGAGCTCGTTAAGGTAGATGGCTCCATCCTCTGTTAGGAAGAAATCACAGCGGGCAAGACCACAACCACCGAGGGCACGGAAGGCCTTAGCCGCATAAGCACGCATTTGCGTCATAACTTCTGCAGGCACGTGAGCTGGGATGTCCATGGTAATCTTGTTGTCGATGTACTTGGCTTGGTAGTCATAGAAAGCCACATCCTTGACTACTTCACCTGGATCAGTCGTTTTGACAGTTGTATTGCCAAGGATACCAACTTCGATTTCACGGGCAACCACACCTTGCTCAATCAAGATACGGCTATCATATTTGAGAGCCAGATCAATCGCTGCACGAAGCTCTGCTTCATTTTCAGCTTTAGAAATCCCAACAGATGACCCCATGTTAGCAGGTTTGACAAACACTGGGAAGGTCAATTTTTCAAGCGTTTCAGCTACTGCTGCTTCCAAATCTTCACCCTCGATGAAGACTGTGTAGGCAACCTGAGGTACACCAGCAACTTCAAGAATGTGTTTGGTCATAATCTTGTCCATAGCCACACCTGAAGAAAGAACATTAGTACCCACATATGGCAATTTGAGGGTTTCGAGGAAACCTTGGATAGAACCATCCTCACCCATTGGACCATGAAGAACCGGGAATACTACAGCGCCTTCTTCATAAATATCGCTTGGTTTGATAGCCTGACTAGCCACAACTGTGTCATTAGTCATAAGCTTCTCGTCATCACCTGGTGTTTCTGTAAATTCTTGTGTTTTGATAAAATCACCAGACTGAGTGATAAAGTAGGTTTTAACCTCAAATGCGCTGTAATCCACCGCACGCATAACACTCTCAGCTGAGAGCACAGACACTTCACGTTCTGCTGAACGTCCACCGTAGAGAAGGATAAGAGTTTGTTTAGACATAGGTATACCGTTTTCTTTTCTTGATTTTCTAGTCTCAATTTTGAGAACATAATTACCTTAATCATATCACAAAAGGAAGGGATTTTCAAAAAGATTATGGGTAGAGAAAAACAGCCTAAGAGCTGTTTCATTCCTGTCTTAAATTTCATCACCAAGTTCGAACTTAGTACCTTTGAGGGCACGTTTGAGAGACCACTTCCATGGTTTCCCTTCAATAGTGACTTGTTTGTTTTCGAGGTCAACTTTAACATTCTCAACGCCTTTAACAGCAGAGAGTTTTTCGGTAACGGTGTTGACACAACCTTGGCATTTCATTCCTGTAATGTTATATGTTTTTGTCATTTTTCTTTCTTCCTTTTCTTTAAATTGTTTTTTTGATACACGTCTTAATTGATAGAGGGCATAACCAATCGACACTTAGACTTTGCGACGTTTGAGACGCAGAGCATTGAGGACGACTGAGACAGAGCTAAAGCTCATAGCCAGTCCTGCTATCATTGGGTCAAGAAGCGGGCCACCAAAGAGGTGGAGGACACCCATGGCCACTGGGATAGACAGGATATTGTAGATAAAGGCCCAGAAGAGGTTCTCTTTAATCGTTGTGATTGTCGCCTGACTAATTTTCAAGGCCTTAACGACATCCATGAGGTTGGGTTTCATAAGGACCATATCGGCACTTTCCATGGCAATATCTGTCCCAGAACCCATGGCAATACCGATATCTGCAGTCGCAAGGGCTGGGGCATCATTGATACCATCACCAACCATGATGACTGATTTTCCTTCTGCTTGAAGGTCGCTAATCACCCTAGATTTCTCTTGCGGAAGCACTTGACTGATAACACGCTTGATACCAACCTTTTGAGCGATGGCTTGAGCTGTTTGGTCATTATCACCAGTCAACATGATGACTTCTTTGCTCATTTGATGAAGAGCGGCCACCATATCGGCGCTATCTGCTTTAACCTGATCAGCTACACCAAAGAGTCCGATTAACTTACCATCTTCAGCCAAGAAAATAGGTGTCTGACCATCCGCTGTCAAGCTTTGGAAATCAGCTTGTGCTGAAGTCAAGTCGACTTTTTCCTCAGCCATAAGAGTTTGATTCCCAGCTAGATAAGTTTTGCCTGCATAGCTTGCAGTTAGTCCTCGTCCAGTCAAACTTGAGAAATTGTCCATCTCTAACAAGTCCAAGTTAGCATTTTCTGCTGCCACAAGGATGGCTTGACCCAAAGGGTGTTCGGACTTGGCTTCCAAGGATGCCAAAAGTTGCAAGGCTGCTCCGCTATTGTCATAAGTATAGCTAGAAGCGAGCTGAGGTTTACCCTGAGTAATGGTTCCTGTCTTGTCAAAAACGAGAACATCAGCCTTGTGAGCTAACTCGAGCACATCTCCACGCTTATAGAGAATACCATGCTCGGCACCAAGCCCTGTACCAACCATGATGGCTGTCGGTGTCGCAAGTCCCAATGCACATGGACAAGCAATAACCAAGACGCTGACTGCTACAGTCATAGCGAAGGTAAAGGTTTGTCCCATGATAAAGTACCAGAAGAGACCTGAAACAAGGGCGATAGCCATGACAACGGGAACAAAGACCGCTGACACCTGATCGGCAATCTTAGCAATCGGTGCCTTGGTTTGTTGGGCATCCTCAACCAATTTGATGATTTGGGAAAGCAAGGTGTCCTTACCAATCTTTTCAGCTTCATAAATCAAGCTACCCTGACCATTAATAGAACCTGCAAAAACTGGTTTACCAGCTGATTTTTCAATAGGGAGTGACTCACCTGTAAGCATACTCTCATCAATAGCAGAGCTACCAGAAATCACTCGACCATCCACGGCTATCTTTTCCCCAGGTTTGACCACAATATGGTCACCAAGAACAACCTTATCCACAGGAAGCTTGACTTCCTTACCATCACGAAGGACAGTTGCTTCCTTGGCTGACAAGTGCATAAGTTTCTTAATAGCTTCTGAAGTTCGACCCTTAGAGAGGGTTTCAAAGTACTTCCCTAGAGTAATCAGGGTCAAGATAACAGCCACTGACTCAAAATAAAGTTGGTGGGCGTGATGGGCATGCCCCAATGAAATGTGGTAAGTACCATAGAGACTATAAAGAAAGGCTGCCGACGTTGCCAAGGCTACCAAGGCATCCATGTTAGGATGACCCTTGGCCAAGGTACGAAAACCATTACTATAGAAAGAACGGCCTAACCACATGACGGGCACTGTCAAAACTAGCAACACCAAGGCATAAGTCAAAGCTGCATGATGAGGAGACAAGAAGTTTGGCACAGGTAGACCGACCATTGGCCCCATAGCTAGATAAAAGAGAGGAATGGTGAAGACCGATGACCAAATGAGGCGCTCACGCACCTTGTGAATCTTGTCTTCTTCACGTTCTTCCTGACTTTTAGCTGTATCTGGGTTGTAGACTTCAGCCGCATAACCAGCGTCAGCTACAGCCTTTTCAATAGTTTCTGGACTAACCTTATCCCCAGCATAATCTACAGACATTTTTTCGGTGGTTAGGTTAACCACAGCCTTGTCCACACCATCCAACTTATTAACAGCATTTTCAACGTTGGCTACACAGGATGCACAGGTCATCCCATTAACCACAAAGGTTTCTTTTGCCATTTCCTATATCACCTCCATATGATGCCCACAAGCACATTGGCCAGGCACACAGTCACAAACCACCTGATCCACAGGTTCTTTTGCTAAAAGCAAGGCCTGTAACTTGTCCACATCAGCTTGTGTCATCGGCGTCTTCTCGATGAGTTGACCCAACAAGTCGCTGTGTTTGGTCAAACAAATCTTGTCAAAAACTGCCTCTAAAGCTTGAAAATTCGCTTCATCCTCACCCAAGCTGGCTTGATAGATAAACCCTCGTCCTTGACGCTGACTAGTTAGGTAACCCTTGTCCGCCAAACGCCCAAGCAAGGTCTTAACTGTCGAAGCCGACCAGTCTAGCTTCTTAGCTAGAATCGCTATAATCTCTGAAGAAGTCGCTTGCCCCTTAGCCCAGAGCACTCGCATGACTTCCCATTCCGCAGATGAAATTGTCAGCATGATAGCTCCTTTCTGAATGTTGTTATTTGTTTACGTTTGTAGATTTATTTTAACGCTATCGTGAAAACGTGTCAAGGGTTTTGTTTACATTTGTAGATTTATTTTTTAAAAAATTTCCAAGACCACTTCAAGGACCTTGGAACGCTTTCATTATCTTAGGCAAAAAATTATGACTTTAGATTTTTCTGATACAGTTTAGTCATAAGCATTATTCCCAAGACGAGTATAATGACTGGAAGACTGTATCCCAAATAAATCGTAGTGACCTGCAGACCTCTCTTGATAAGCATACCACTGACAAATACAACAATCCCTGTCAAAACCTGATTCAAGACTTCAATTTTCAAATAAAGATTGTTAAGTTGTAAGGGATTCAACTTCTCCTGCAGGTAAACATTTTGTGAGATTCCGGAAATAGTTTGACCAACTGCTAAAAAGATATAGCTAAGCAAAACAGTCGGTAGGTTAGGTACGAATGGAAAGACGACAACGTAACCCAAATAGACAAGAGACCCTAACAAGTAAACGGTCATAGGGGAGTATTTAGTGAGACTTTTGAAAGATAGAATTGAACTCGTTGCTAGAAAGGCAATGGCTAAGAAGGACAGAGAGAAAGAATAGGCCTGACTAGAAATACCGACATCTTTGGTCAGGAAGATAACCTCATAAGCATCATATAAGACACCCACTGACTGTAAGAGTATAGTCATCATAACCATCTTAAGGACGATACTCTGCCTTCCAAAAATAGGACTACCTTGACCGGAAGAAACCTCCTCTTCTGAATCATTCTCACGGTCAAAAATAATCGGTCCCAGTTTAAACAATAAGAGGGTTGCTAGTAGCGTTAGCACACTGTAGACCAAAAATAAGCTCCCTAAATCAAGGCTACCCCAGAGACCAACTATCATAGGTGCTAAGAAATAGGAAGCTGACCCAATCATGGTATAGGTACTGTTAAATTTTTGCAAGTTGGCTTTTTTAACAAGCACAGGCACCGCTGAGGACAACAAACTGTTAAAGTAGGTTGTCAACACTTCAGTCAGAACCACCAAAGCAAATACAAAAACACTGCCCATGGCAAGATAGATCAAAGCAAGACAGACTGCCTTAAGTAATTCAATACCAATCAAAACATATTTTTTATTTGTGATTTTTCCTACAAATTGATGTCCCACATTGGCAAGAATCCCTCCTAAGAATTTGGCAATCCATAGCCCTAAGACATAGTCCACCGAGATTTTAGAGAAGATAATACTCAGTGCTATCGCATAACCGTACTCGATAATCAGCGACAAAAACCTATTAAGGAAAATAATTCTGGAATTGTTGGTAAACATTAACGATTTCTAAACCTTTTCTTTTTCATTGCCCTTATTGTAACACTGAACATACTAGCCTTCAATAGTTCAGCGCATTAGAAAAACACCTCCTAAGAGGTGTCACACTTTACTAAGATAAGATTGAGTTGACAAGGCTACGTCCAAAATCCCTACCTTCTATATACAAAAATGTAAACATGCCAGGGTAAATAACAGCCAAACAAATAATCATAAAGATTATTACTAGAGCTTTCTTGTGTGATACAAAGAATGAAAAAATATGATTAATCATCTTTACTGATACCTTCTCTTCTTTTTTAGCTATTAAATCATTCTATAGTTTTCGAAAAGAAAAAAATAGTGACATAAATGTCACTAAAAAGGCTTATTCATTCAATACGAGATATAGAAAAGTTGATTACGATGATCTATTACTACTTCTAACAGAGATTTACCCCTCAGCTCAAGCCCTTGTAGAGATACAAGGCACCAACAAAAAGAAAAATCAGTGCAAAATGATTCTCTCCTCGATAGAAAAAGAGTAAGGCTCCTATTAAGAAACAGACCCCTAGTATTACCCTCAATGATACTTTCATGTGTCTACCTTCTTTCTATAAGTAAGATGAAAATAAAAACAAGAGATACATTTAATTCGCTACAATCCACCCATATTATAAGCTTGATAACTAAGAAAATCAAATGTCCCAAAGAATGATTTGATAAAAAATACTCCCCATTTCTGGAGAGTAGCATCTGCTATTTTTCAAAGTGTGAACCGAATGTAACAAATTCAGCGACTTCTTCTTCCTTACCGTCGTGGAGGTCACGGACAATTTTTGATCCAACGATAACACCGTCTGACACAGCGTTAAAACGTTTGATGTCTTCCTCTGTTGACACACCGAAACCTGTGAGAACTGGAATGTCTGCATGAGCAGTCAAGTTAGCCAAGTGTTTATCAAGGTCATCACGGTAATTACCAGTCTTACCAGTAACGCCATTGATGGCAACAGCGTAGATAAAACCTTCTGCACCTTCAATCAACTGTTTCTGACGGTCAATACCTGTAGTCAAGCTTACCAAAGGCACGAGAGCAATATCACTGTCTTTCAAATAAGGGGTGATAAAGTCAGCGTGTTCATCTGGCAAATCAGGAATAATGAGCCCCTTGACAGATGTCTCTGCAAGATCCTTAACAAAGGCTTCAATACCATATTGATAAACTGGGTTGATGTAGGTCATGATAACCAAAGGTACCTGTGTTTTTTGTTCCTGAAGCTTCTTGATAATAGCTGTCAAAGTCACATCTTTAGCCAAACTACGTTGTCCTGCTAGTTCAATAACGGGACCATCGGCCACAGGGTCTGACCATGGAATACCCACCTCAATAGCTGAGACACCACTATTTTCTAAGAGAGCGATAGTCTCAAAGAGTCCATCTAGACCTTTAGCGTGGTCACCAGCCATGATATAAGGTACGAAAATACCGCGTTTACTGTCTTTGATAGCTTGTAGGTGTTTTGTTAGTGTTTTTGTCATGGTTTATTTCCCTTCTGCTTCAGCTTCGAAACGTTCTTTAACCTGCATAACGTCCTTGTCCCCACGACCTGAGAGGCAGACGATGAGGCTTTGGTCTGGCGACATCTTAGCTGCCACTTTTTGCGCAAGTGCAATGGCATGGCTAGACTCAAGAGCTGGGATAATACCTTCCAAACGTGACAGAAGTTTGAAGCCTTCAAGAGCTTCTTCGTCTGTGATAGAGTCGTAAGTCGCACGGCCAATTTCGTTGAAATAACAGTGCTCAGGACCAACCCCTGGGTAGTCCAGACCAGCTGAGATAGAGAAGGCTTCCATGATTTGACCATGAGCATCTTGGAGGACATCCATAAGCGCTCCGTGAAGGATACCTGGACGGCCTTTGGCAAAGGTTGCGGCATGTTTTTCAGTATCAAGCCCCAAACCAGAAGCCTCAGCACCATACATGGCTACTGACTTATCATTAACAAATGGGTAGAACATACCGATAGCATTTGAACCACCACCGATACAAGCCATTACAGCATCTGGCAATTTACCACCTGAAATCTCAGCGTATTGGCGTTTGGCTTCACGACCGATGACAGATTGGAAGTCACGAACAATTTCTGGGAATGGTGCAGGACCAAGGGCAGATCCCATGATGTAGTGCGTATCCTCGATACCTGCAACCCAAGCACGAAGGGCTGCATTTACGGCATCCTTAAGCACTCGCGAACCATCTGTTACGCTAAATACCTTGGCACCAAGCAATTCCATACGGAAAACGTTAAGCGCCTGACGTTTAACATCTTCTTCACCCATATAGATTGTACAATCCATGTCGAAAAGGGCTGCGGCTGTCGCTGTTGCAACACCGTGTTGACCTGCACCTGTTTCGGCGATGATTTTCTTCTTGCCCATACGTTTGGCAAGCAAGACTTGACCAAGGGCATTGTTAATCTTGTGGGCACCTGTATGGTTAAGATCCTCACGTTTAAGATAAATTTGTGCTCCACCAATATGGTCAGTCAAACGTTTGGCGTGGTAAAGAGGTGTCTCACGTCCCACATAGTTTTTGAGGAGGTCATCCAATTCCACTTGGAAACTTGGATCTTCCTTGGCTTCACGATAAGCCTTGTCCAATTCAATAACGGCTGTCATCAGCGTTTCTGGAACGAACTGACCACCGAATTTTCCGTAAAATCCTTTTGCATCAGGTTGTTGATATGTCATGCTTTCACTCTTTCTATAAATGCTTTAATCTTGTCTAAATCTTTGTGACCATCTGTCTCGACACCTGAGGACACATCTAAGGCATAGGGGTGGAAAATCTCCTTGGCCTCTGCCACATTGTCCACAGTTAAGCCACCAGCGATGAAATAGTCCTGCTCAATCTGCTTATCAGCCAGGAGTTGCCAGTCAAAGGTCTGACCACTACCAGCAATGGGAGCATCAAAGAGAAGATAATCCGCCTGGCTCTTGACTTGAGAATCACTATCCGAAATCTGAATAGCTCGAATAACTGGTACTGATATCTCTGGAATCAGAGCTTCATCAAAAGTTCCATGAATCTGAACGATATCTAAGGGAACCTTACCGATCGCTTCTTCCAGTTCTTCAAGACTGGGTGAAACAAAGACACCGACGATTTTTGTCTGACCTGTCACACCTTTAGCTAGCTGGTGAGCTTGTTCAAGACTCACTTGACGCTTACTCTTGGCGAACACAAAGCCAATGTAGTCAGCACCTGCTTCAACTGCAGTTGCTACCGCTTCTGGTGTCGATAGTCCACAAATTTTAACCTTTGTCAATTTGCAACTCCTTGACCTTTTCAGCCACATTGTCAGCTGTCATAAGGGCAGTTCCTACTAGAATCCCATTAAAATATGGGGCAACTAAGGCAGCATCCTGACCTGTAAAAATAGCCGACTCAGAAATATAAACAGGCTTGTCCTTGAAATGCGTTGATAACTCTAGACTGGTGTTGATATCTGTCTCAAAAGTAACCAAATTACGGTTGTTAACGCCGATAATCTCAGCACCAATACGATGAGCAACTTCCAATTCTGGCAGATTATGCGTTTCAACCAAGACTTCCAAGCCAAGGCTTGTCGCAAAATCGTAGAGCTCCTTGAGACGAGCCTCTGGCAAGGCCGCTACAATCAAGAGAATGACTGTCGCACCCGCATTACGACTACGCACAATCTGTTTCTCATCAATAATGAAGTCCTTAGCCAAGGTTGGAATAGCCACCTGTGACGAAATCTCTTTCAAATAGGAAATATCACCCTTGAAGAAAACCTCATCCGTCAAAACAGAAATCATGACTGCCCCATTTACCTCATAGGTCTTGGCCTGAGCCACAATATCCACATCTAGGTTAATATCACCCATACTTGGACTAGCTTTTTTCACTTCAGAAATAATTTGCAGCTTGTTTTGATTTGACTTGAGAAAATCATAAAGACGATAGGTCTGACGCAAGGGTTGCAAGTCTTCCATGACCAACTGGGCCACTTCTTTTTCTTTTTGTTCTAAAATTGTTGGGAGAAAGGCTTTACTCATACTTGTACCTCTTGGAGTTGGCGAAGTTTTTCTAGGGCTGAGCCGTCCGCAATCAATTGACGAGCAAGCTCAACACCTTCTTTAATGGTCGCAACCTTACCATTGGCAAAGAAGCCGAGACCCGCATTAAGCACTGTTGTTTCAAGATAAGGACTAGCTTCATTTTTCAAGACACTTAGAAGAATCTCTGCATTTTCCTTGGCATCGCCACCTGTGATGTCAGACAACTCAACCTTTTCCATACCCAAATCTTCATAAGTGAAAGTGTGCTGACTAATGTGACCATCTTCCAAAAGGGTGTAGGTGTTAGTGCCATAGAGGGCAGCTTCGTCCATATTGTCAGGACCTGTGATAATAACCGCACGTTTCCGTCCCAACTGTTGAATAGCATTAGCAACAATTTCTTGTAATTCCACACGATAAAGCCCCATGAGTTGTGTCTCAAGGTCAAGAGGATTAGCCAGTGGCCCAACCAAGTTCATAATCGTTGGAATCCCAAGAGCTTGGCGGGCTGGACCGATAAAACGCATAGCTGGGTGCATGGTTTGGGCAAAGATAAAGGCTAAACCAACTTCATCAAGTGCTTTAGATAGGGTTTCTGGTGATGCCGCAACGTTGATTCCAAGGGCTTCAAGAACGTCTGCCGAACCAGATTTAGAGGAAATCGAACGGTTACCAGCCTTGGCCATACGAATACCGCCTGCTGCTAGGATAAAGCAAACAGTAGTCGAAATGTTGAAGCTATAAGACTGGTCCCCACCAGTTCCACAGTTACACATAGCGTCTGTGAAAGTCTCAGGCAAGACAGTCGCATGTGATTTGAGGGCACGCACGATACCTGTGATTTCATCTGCTGTTTCCCCCTTAGTCTTAAGCCCCATAAGGAAGGCAGCAATTTGGCTTTCTGAGACTTCATTTTTAAGAATGCGGTCAAAGACTGCTTGGACTTGGTCTTGAGACAAGTCTTGACGGTTTGAGATTTGTAGGAATATTTCTTTCATATCTGTTTTCCTTTAAAAAACTGTTCAATGTTTTCTGATGCACGCGAGAGATTTTGAGCGTAGAAAAATCTAGTCCAAAGACTGTCCAACTAGCCTGCAACAATTTTTACGAAATTTTCAACCATCTTAAGTCCATCTGGACTTCCGATGCTTTCTGGGTGATATTGCAAACCGTAAATAGGTAGCTCCTTATGTTGAATGGCCATAATTTCTTGATCATCAGTTGTGATAGCTGTCACATCAAAGCCCTCTGGCATTTGGTCAACAACGATGGAATGGTAACGCATGATTGGGACATCATTGTCGATATCCTTGAAAATAGGTGATGGCGTTTCAAAAGTGATGTTACTTTGTTTCCCATGCATGACATTCTTAGCCAAGCCAAGTTTACCACCAAAAGTTTCCGCAATAGCTTGATGCCCCAAGCAAATTCCCATCATCGGTTTTTTACCAGCGAAATCCTTGATTAAGGCTTCCATTTTACCCGCATCAGCTGGCCAACCTGGACCCGGTGAAAAGACAAGCCCGTCAGCTTTTTCCGCCTCTTCATAGAGGGTCTCATCATCGTTACGCAAGACCTTTACCTCTGTAAATGTCCCTAGGTATTGTGCCAAATTATAGGTAAAAGAGTCATAGTTATCAACTAATAAAATCATTGGGCATCTCCTATTCTTGTCATAGCTTTCGCCTTGTTAATCGTTTCGTAAAATTCATTTTCAGGAACACTATCGTAAACAACACCAGCACCTGCTTGAACATAGGCTTTTTGATTTTTGAGAATCATAGTACGGATGGCAATGGCAAAGTCCATATCTCCTGTCGCAGACAGATAACCAATAGCTCCCGCATAAATACCACGTTTTTCCTGCTCAAGCTCATATATACGACGCATGGCACGAATCTTAGGTGCTCCTGATACGGTTCCAGCTGGAAGGGTTGATTTTAGCGCATCCAGTGCTGTCAATTCCGGCAAGAGTTGTCCCTTAACCACACTGGTAAGATGCATCACATAGCGGAAATACTCAACTTCCATATACTTGGTCACCTTGACCGTACCATTTTTAGCAATCTTACCAATATCATTACGTCCCAAGTCAACCAACATACGGTGTTCCGCAGTTTCTTTGACATCATGTGAGAGTTCATCTGCCAAAGCAGCGTCTTCCGCCTCATTGGTACCACGAGGGCGAGTTCCAGCAATCGGATTGGTTACCACCTCTCCATTTTTCACTGAAACCAAACTCTCTGGGCTAGCACCAATCACCTGATAATCTCCAAAATCGTAGAAATAAAGATAGTTTGATGGGTTGGTCACACGCAAGTTACGGTAGTAATCCAAAGGATCTCCCTCAAAGTCCGCTGAAAAGCGTTGGCTAAGCACACATTGGAACATATCTCCCTCACGAATGAGTTTCTTGGCCTTAGCCACCATATCCATGAAGACTTCTTTTTCGATATGATTTGAAAATTGCAAGGCTTGCAAGGCTTGAGGCGTAAACTCGTTTGGCGCCTGAGTCTGGAGGTTGGTTACCACCTGACCAAGAGCTTGACGCACCGCATCGTTGTCACGACCAGAGTAGATATTGTCCTCAACCACATAAACCTTTTCCTTCTTGTGGTCAAAAATCAAATAAGACTCATAGATGAAGAAATGCATATCAGGTGTCCCAATCGTATCTTCTGGAATCTCACCGATATTTTCATAGAGACCAATCATGTCATAGCCTGCAAACCCGATAGCACCACCTGCGAAAGGTAGATCAGACTTGATGCCCTTGACTGTTACTTGGTCCAAGTATTCGAAAGGATCTTGATTAATAACCTTACCATTTTCATAAAGAACACCATCCTTGAAGGTTACTTCAAAGACCGGATTGTAGGCAACAATAGAAAAACGTGCATTTTCCTTCTCACGAGGAATCGATTCAAGGATAACCTTGTGTTCCCCTTGAACACGCATATAAGCCAAGATTGGTGTTAAGGTATCGGCTGGTAAAATTTTTCTCATAATATTTCCTTTCAAACTGGTTTATCAAGAGTAATAAGACTGATGCAAGGCCCCTTTATAGGATGTATTGGCACCATATTATTCTTTGTTCACTTTCTCTTCCAAAGCAATAAATGCTTTAATCATGCTTCTCCAAACACTTTCAGCCACATCTGGCGATAAGCCAAGCTCTAGTGCCTCCTTACGACGGTTTGCTATCACTTGAGCAACACGATCACTAGCCTGGACAGCAACCTTGTCTCCCTTGGGTTTAAGCCGTCCTGCCTTTTCCACAAGTATTTGACGTTGGGCCAGTAATCGAATCAACTGTCTGTCAATATTATCAATCTCAATTCGAATATCGCTTAATGCATCCATAAATACCCAACCTTTCATTGAATAATGACATAACACTTCTTTAAAGATAAAAGTAAACAAAAAACCTCACAGAGAAAAACTCTGTGAGGGCATTAAATCTAGTTTAACACGGTACCACCTCAGTTAATGGTCTCCAAAAAAACGACCATCATCTCTATCTCCTCTAACAAGGAGTTGCACGGTAAGGGGTGCCAACCGAGAAGAATATGTATTACCTTCTCATTATCATCCAATCAGCCCAATGTTCGCTCATCTCGATTACCTACTCACAATCACCGCAGGCTCCCTGAAAATCTAAGACCAGTTACTTTCTGATTTACTAACTATTGTACTCCTTTTTAGAGGGATGTCAAGAATTTTCTGTTAATTTTGACAATTTCAACGACCCAACTGACTTTATTTCTTACATTATATGGTATTTGCATCTCCTCAGGATATCTTATGAGAATAAGTCAAAATACCTCTTAAACTAGGTTCTCGATATTAAAACTAACTAATATCGTCGTTAGAGTTGTTATATCGAATCTTATTTAATCGAATTACTTGATCTGCTTGTTCCCAAATACCTGGATTATGGGTAGCAATAATAATGATACGATTTGGATTTTTTAGTGATCGAATTAAGTCCATAATTTCTTGAGCATTATCAGGATCCAAAGAAGCTGTTGGCTCATCAGCTAGTATGATAGGAGGATTTTTCAAAAAAAGTTTAGCCAGAGCAACACGCTGTGCTTCTCCGCCAGATAATTCGTATATTTTTTGATTAAGATTTAAATGTTCCAGATGAACATCTTTCATCACTTTTTCTTTGCATTCTTGAATATCATTCTTTCTGAGTTTCTTTCCTACCAACCCCAAATCCAGGTTGTAACTTATACTATCATTTTCAATAAGCCCAAAGTTTTGGAACAAATAACCCAAATAATCACGATAATAGACTTGAGATTTAATCTCTTTCAAGTCTGTATCATCATAAGTGACAGAACCACTATCATAAGTCTCTAGTTTTGCCAGAATATTTAAAAGAGTCGTTTTCCCAGAGCCACTTTCTCCGATAAGCGCATATATCTTTCCTTTATCAAAAGATAAATTTAAATCATCAAAAATAACTCGCTTACCAAAATATTTGCTTAGTTTCTTAATTGCAATCATATTACTTTCCTTTCAAAACACTGACTGAAGTTCTACTCTCAGTAAGCGTCTGTTTGTATAAAATGGTAAACATGTTGATAATAAACAAGGAAACTATAAGTAAACTCATAATCAAATGATGAATCAAGAAAATCAAAAACACAAGTGCAACACCTAAAACACAGATTTGTGAAAAAAGATAGTTAAAATGAACTTCTTCAAACCTCATACCAGATAATCGCTTGATAAAGATTTCTTTTCTAAATTGCTCAAAGTAAAGAAGGTTCATACTGTCAAATAAAAGTATAGAGGTCAATAAACCTAATAAAACACCAATTAATAGAAAAGCAAGGCGACTACGACTCTCTGAAAGAATCTTATAGTAGCTATTACGATTATTAGTCAAATAAGAAACCCATTGATAAACACCACCTTGTTTAAGTAAATCAATGCTATCCTTATAGCCCGTCATGTGTAATCCCGAACCTACTTCTGTTCCCCAAAATAACTGACTACTTGGTGTATCTCCCATTGCTTCAGGGGTAGTCACAACAATAATAGGATCATTAAGGAATTGCATAGGTATGTCACTATCTGTATTGTACAAAAAACGCTTTTTCTTATCTTTTACGAATTCGGTAGAGACCGATACCTTAAATAAGTGATGACTATGAGGATTTAGACTACGACTTGAGAAACCTGACATATATTCTGAATATATACTCTCTAACTCTTTCCTACTATTCTTCAACTTCTCTGGAATTATTAATCCAAATTCGCCACGCTTAAGTTTTTTCATTTGTGCTAAAAATTCATCGGAGACACCAACATTTTGCTTTTCCAAGTAATTAGGTGAAACATAAATGGTATTCCCATTAGGCACATAGTCTGTTATTTTAACCCCATTAGCTATATTTGATACTAAGAACTGACGTAAATTTGTTTTTACAAATAGCCCTTTATCGTCCTTTAGAGTACGATTTGCGAAGTCATACCAAGACTTATTCTGCTTTTCTTCTTCCTTACCTTGTGTAAAGGCAGAGCTATAACTATAAGATAGCTGGTAGTAATTTCTATTTATAGACCACTCTTCTTTAGCACTATTTAATTGCACAAAATCTTGATAACTGTTCAACAACGTACCTACAGTAATACCAACAACTACAATTGCAACGAATTGTCCTAAGAACATCACTCCTAGAAGTCTTCTTAAGGGGAGGCGCCCTCTCATAACTTCAACTAAAGAAGTTGCTTTTAACCCTAGTAGATATATTAAACTTAACCCAAGAGAAATAAAACATAGCGCAAAAAAATATAAAGTTACTCCTGTAAAATAAAGTAATATAGGCAAAGATTGCAAAATCCGAAAATGCCACAAACCTACTCCCCCAATAAGAATAGATAAACAATATGCAACCAATAACTGCCTAGAATCAACGATAAATGATGATAACATTACTTTCATCATGCTTTGCCCCGAAACAAGCTTGATTCCCGCATCCCTTAAATCCTTTATTCGGTAAATCAACACCAGTGAAGCAAAGGTCAACAGAAATAATGCGAAACTAATAAGTGAAACCTCATTCAATAATATTGTTAAAAGTAAAGACAGTATTGAATAAGAAGAAAAATCAACCGCATTATAGCCAAGCTGACTGAATGTCGAGATAAGTTCTGCTCCCTTTAAATCACCTGAGACAATTAGATAGTTACTAACTATATCACTGCCTTCAGCACTCTCCTGAGAAGCCCTTTTTAAATTAGAAGGTGGAGAAACGTGTCCGTAAAACTGATAACGAAAATCTATTTCACCCTTTTCATTTGGTTGAACAATCCGTCTAGCAATTAAGCTATTATGCTCATTAGCTAAATTAGTTAAAGCATCTGTTACTTCCTTGCGATTAGATACCTTATGATCAGTCAAAGCCTGACCAGTCACATCTACAGCATTATAACTCGAAAAAGATATTTGCTGATTTTGTTGAACAATCATTGTGACTAAGTAGCAAGAAAACAGGATAGTCGAGATGAATATAAAAACACGTTTCATACAAACCTCCTAAACGGAACAATTATATATCTTTGTATTGAAATAAAGTTTACGGTCGAAAATGGAACCATTACAAGGAAACAAAAACTAGGTTGACATATTACATTCAACCTAGTCACCGTTACTTAATTAATTATAGTTATAGTAAAAGGCAGCCTGCTCGCCAAAAGACGTTTTAATAAAAGCATACGAAGTCTGACCGGCATAAGCATAGGCCTTACTAGATTTAGAGGTCCAACGACTAACTACAGTTGAACTATGATATTTCGAACCATGATAGTAATTCGAAAAAGCACCACCGTTAGAAGCCCCGTAAGTCCAAACACCACCACCTGGATACTGCGTAGCTGCAGCAACTCCAGACAAAGTCACAAAAGAAGTCACAGCAAGAGCCAAAACCATTAACCATTTCCTCTTTTTCTCATAAGTATTCTCCTTAAAGTAATTGCTACGAAAGGAATAAAATAGCATAAACTATTCATAACATTTCTAAACCTTCATAAGTCAACTGCCACATTAAGTAAGCGCTTACTTTTAAAGTTATTATATACAGTTTTTTCATTTTTTGTCAATACATTTTCAATGTTTTTATAAGAATTAATATCCTTGCTATACAAAAAAGTCCCCAAAGGGACTTCTCGGTTTGATAAACAACGGCAGGGTGACAGTCCTGCATCTCTTTCAGACCCGAAGGTGCGGCGGCTGCCTCTTCCGCCCTCGTTGTTATTTCTTATCCATATTATATCACATTTTCTTAGCTCTACCAGCATTTAGATAATTTTTCAGCTTAGAATCTTTAATCACAAACATGGTACGGACATTAAGTTTATCACATAATCTGACCGCTACCAAAACATTACCATCAATACGTTTGATGTATTCCAAGGACTGGCCATTAGGATGGCGACCGATATAGTCCGGATGAGCAATAATCTCTGGAATACGTTCATAGGTGGCATCAAAATCACTGAATTCCTGGCGATGTTTTTCCATATGCTTCTTACGTTGTGCAGACAGCGTGATTTCTTCACCAGGCTTGTAGTCCAAATCAAAAGCTTTAATGACTTTTGACGTCAAGTGCCCTACTGTTTTCATGCCTCTATTGTACCATACCTCATACACATCAAGGCCGTTCCTACTGTTGAGGTATCAAAAAACTCAAGCCTGTTACCAAGCTCGAGTTTTGACTTATGCTTTTTGGAAAGCACCTTGTTTGTAGCTAATCCAGAAGAAAAGCGGTGTACAGATAGCCATTGCTATCAGATAGATTGGCAAGGTGTAGCTATTAAGTGTCGAAATTTCAATCACATCTCGAAGATAGTAAGAGCTAATTAAGAAACCAAAGACTGAGTAAATAATCAAGGCCACACGTCCCTTATTCAAGGGGATACAAGCACGAATAACGGCAAGGACACCCGTTGATCCCATCATATAGTAGGAAAGCGTCAGCATGTCCGTATTGCTCATGCCAAGATAGACCTGAGATAGATGGAAAATAAGAACACTGATAACCAGCATCAAGGCATTAGGAATAGATAACTGGAGCGAACGTCTGAGGAAATGTTTCTCAACAGGTCGAATATTACGTTCGAAGGTCAAAATAAATGGTGGAAGACCCTCGATAAATTGCCCCGCTAAAGTCATCTGAACCTGAATGAATGGGAAGACCAAGAGGTACTCTGCCTTTCCAAAAACAATACTGGCAATACAGATAAGTCCCAAAAGGAAGGAATAGACCGTTTTGATGAGGAAAATAGGTGCAATGTGGGCAATATTATTAACCACACGACGTCCCTCAAATAGAATTTCAGGAATATCCTTAAACTCAGAATCCATAAGCACCAAGTTGGCAATCTGACGTGTAGCGGGATCCCCTTCAGCCATAACAATCGAACAGTCCGCTTCACGTAGTGCCAAGATATCGTTGACACCATCACCAGTCATAGCTGTGGTATGCCCATTGGCATTAAGCGTTTGGATTAACAACTTCTTCTGATGCGGAGATACGCGACCAAAGATTGCCGTATCTTCAGCCAAAGCCTCCAACTCCTCATCACTGACCTTAGAACAGTCAATATAACTTTGATAATCTGCAAAACCAGCCTGGTGGGCAATATGAGAAACCGTCACAGGATTGTCACCAGAAATAATCTTAAGCGTCACATCTTCTGAACGTAGGTATTCCAAAGTTTCTGCAGCATCCTCACGAATAGGATCGGCAATTTCAAGTAAGGTCAAGCCTTCAACATCATTCGGCAAACTCATGGTCTCTGTATCAACCGCTGACTGACTCCATGCCAAAATCAAAACACGAGAACCACGAGCCTGAGCCTGATCGACTGCTTTTGGATTTTCCTTAAGAAGCATCTCAGGTGCTCCCAAAAAGAGAGTTCCTACCCCGTCAATGCTCATAGCACCCCATTTACGATCACTTGAAAATGGAATAATATCCCCTACCTGATAGTGATGCTCCAGACCTTCATAGGCATTCCGAATCGCCTGAGCCGTTGCATTGTTATCCTTGCTATGCTGCATGTAAGCCGCAAGCAAGCGCTCCAACTCCTCTTTAGTGAAACGCTCTGACAGTAGTTTCAGACCCTTAACGGTCATCTTTCCTTGCGTAATTGTCCCTGTCTTATCTAAACAAAGCACATCGACACGCGCCAAGGTTTCGACAGAGTACATCTCCTGCACCAGGATATGTTTCATTCCAAGCTTAATAACGGCCGTCAAAAGAGAGGTAATTGTCAAAAGGGCAATCCCCTTAGGCAACATTCCCAAAAGGGCTGTCGAACTGGTAACTACCGATTCTTGAAGAGAGAGCTGTTTAATCAAGTAAGCCTCAAAAAAGAGTGCAAGCCCAAACGGTATCACAATCTTGCCCGTAAACTTAGCAATCTTATCCATATTATAGAGGATGCGTGACACAATTGGCTTATGCGTCTTGGCCTCTAGCATGAGCTTATTGGCATAATTGTCCTCGGCTACGTTAATAACCTTAGCATAAACCTGACCACTCACAAGGTAAGAACCCGAGAGCAACTCCTTCCCATCCTTCTTGAGAATAAGGTCACTCTCACCCGTCAGCATAGCCTCATTGAGCTCAGCCATCCCATCAACAACCACGGCATCACTAGGCACCTGTTCACCCGCAGACAAGAGCATGATATCATCCAAGACAATATCCTGAGGATCAATAGAAGTCACCTCGCCATCACGCACCACACGGATCTGATCCTTATTCATGAGATTGAGCTTATCAATCATGCGACGGGCACGCAACTCTGTCATCATCCCCGTAAAGGCATTAAGCACAATGATTCCGAAGAAAAAAAGATTCGACCAAGCCTGAACAGCAATCAAGGCCACAAAAATAGCAAAATTGAGCATATTAAAGGAGTTAAAGACATTACGTCTAAAAATCTCCCAGTTGCTGGAGCCAGTTTTTGCTTTAAAATGATTTGTTTTACCGGCATCTATCCGCCGCTTGACCTCCATCTGCGTCAAGCCTTGTAACTGTTTTTCCATAACTTTCATAGTAGCATAAAAATGAGGTGTTTTCAAAGGTTAGCCGTCATGGAAAGCCAAGAAATGGACCTATTATATCGAACCACTCTCCCGACTATTTCACTCAACCTAAACTACTTTCAAATAGCAAAGGCAAGAGTCCCTACAAAACACTTCTATGCTATCTTATTCTCTAATTAAACCTACTTTGATAAATTAAATTAAACAGCCACTGAAGATTAATTAATGGTTTTGGTTGCTCATCAATCACTGGTTGGACAGTTTCTCTAATTTCTTTTTTGACTTTTCGTTGATTATATTTAATAGTATGATAACGTTTGTCAAAAGCATGTTGGATAGAAAAATTACGATCAAAAAGATAACTTTCACCTGAGTCCAGGAAAAAAAATAGAGTACCATTCGTAAAACTTAATACAGACGTTTTAGTTCCTTTTTCTCTAGTTATAGCGTACGACCCATCATCATCATAGCTAATACCTTCTATTTCCGGTGTATAGGCCCAACCCATATTCTCCATCAACATAATGATGTCCGGTTCCGTTCCCTCTTTATGAGGAATATGCTGAGCATAATAAACAGAGTTAAATTTTATATTAATAAAAGTAAATAGGCTCATTCCTAAGACTGTATACAGCCCTATAACTAGTCCTACAAGAATCCCTAAAAAATTTCTTTTTTGCATTGTCACTTCTCTTTCTTTTTTATCTCCAATCGAATTTTGACTGGATTAACAATAAACCATTGTACAGTATTTATCATAGGTCTTACAATTTAATGATTTGTAATTGCTCTAACATTTGTTATGAATAAGAAAAAATCAAGTCTTTACAAATTTCTTCAATACTCCTCCCCACTTTGTCAATCAAGCTAAACATGGTATAATAGTTAAGATTTTTATACTACTTATTTCTGGGTAGAAGTGGGCAGTAAATTTTAACAAACAAGGGCTAACCCCTTGATATGAAAGGAATCTAGAAACTATTATGATGAACATGCAGAACATGATGAAGCAAGCTCAAAAGCTTCAGAAACAAATGGAAAAAAGCCAAGCTGAGTTGGCTGCTACAACCTTCACTGGAAAATCAGCACAAGACTTGGTTGTTGCTGAATTGACTGGTGACAAAAAAGTGGTCAACATCACTTTTGCTGATGCTGTCGTGGATCCTGATGATGTGGAAACACTTCAAGATATGACTGTTCAAGCACTTAACGATGCTCTTGGACAAATTGACGAAGCGACTAAAAAATCAATGGGTGCCTTTGCCGGTAAATTGCCATTCTAAAAAATGAAAAGGAATCTCGCAGTTCCTTTTTTCTATTAACAATTCAGTCATAACATACAAAAGACTTGGACAAGAAATCCAAGTCTTTTTAAGATAGTCATATAAAAATTTTATTCTTCAACCAAAGCAAGACCTGACTGTGCGTCTTCTTCGTTGGCCAATTTATAGCGATTCTTTTGACCTAAGTAGATGCTCGCTGAATTTAATGAACTTTCTAAATTAGGGTAATTCACATCTTCATTCGCTGTTTGGATAGGTACCGGTCCTGAAATTAATAGCTCATCAGCATTCTTGACATAAATCTGGTATTCTCCAACTTCGCTAGTTTGAGCTAAAATCTCATTCAACAAGTCTGGGTTAAGCGTTTGAGCGACACCATCAACCACTTGATTAGCGTCCTGCTTATGCTCCGATGAGTCCACTACTTCAGTGATAACGATGTAGTCAGGAGTTTCCTCATCTGAAACTTTAGTTCCTTCAGTTTCTGGCTGTTTTTGTCCAGGTGTTTCTTGCTTCTTCGTCTCTTGAGCTTGTCCATCATGGGTCTTCAATTCCTCATCACTAACGGTTTGAACTTTAGTTTGATTAGCATCTAAATCAAGTTTTGGAGCTTCTTTGACATCAGCTGAAGCTCCACTGGTACCCATGAATAGAGCTAGAGTCCCCAAAGTAGCAATCAAGCTGATTACTGCTTTGCCGATAAAACCATTATCTTTGTTTTTAATCATAAATCCCTCACTATTTGTTTGGTTAGCTCTAACTGGCTAACAACGAGTCCAATTTGCTGCTGTAGGTGGTAAAAGGTTGGTTGAGCTGTTTGACCAACCCTTCACCCAGATAACAATCTTAGCATGCAAAAACCTTGATTTCAAGCATTTCTTTAATTTTTAAGCATTTTAAATAAATGACAACTTCATGTCTTAAAATTGATGACAATCTATTATCTGATTAGCTTTTTTACGCTATGCAAATGGTAATTTCTTTAAATGGTACTTAGGGAAATAATACTTGTTTTTTAGACAGATTCTTCAGAAACCACTTTTGCTGACTTACCTCCCAAAAAAATTTATCGGATAGCAAAATTCTGTCCAAACACTTTAAATGCAACTATAAAAAGAATTCTTGATTCAGGTAGTGGAGTTTTCAACATCCTAAAATACTATTAGAAACTAAAACCCCTCAATTAGACCAAAGAAAGCTACAACAAAAGTATTTATAAAACGCATCCCAATAAACAACTCATTCTAAAAATGCGCACCTCTCATTTAGATATCTAATTTTAAAGTATTTACAACTTCTTTAAAAATAACTAACACACAAAAAATGATTACGAAAAGGCCGCTATTTCCCCATGAATAAATTAACCCATATAGAAAATGTATCTTCCAAATGCAAAAAAATGGCGGTATTCTGGATATATCCATGCTCGAAACTATGAAAAAACTCTTTATCCATCATCAACTCTGACGCAAAAGTAGATTCCCTCTGACACCCCTATGGTGAAACATTTACCGACCTAAAGCCTCCGACAATGATGGAAATTTGGAAAAATGGGAAATCCACTCAGTAAAAGACTAAAAATAACCTAACTTTATAACTATTCCACCAAATTTTCACCTCACTCAAAGCTCATCTAGAATAGGTTTTTCTCATGTGTAAACGCTTCACTCAAATTTCTGTCACATGTAAGAAAATCTTATCGTCTTTTGAACCTTTTTTTGCTTCAAAAACTAGATATTCCAAGGAAAATCCGTTACAATAGAGTACGGAAAGATAGGTAATTATCAGCATCATTATTTTCGTATGAAAGGGAAATTCATGGCTTATATTCAAATGAAGCATAGCTATAAACGCTATAAAACCGGTGATCTGGAAATTATCGCAAACAACGACGTAAGCTTTGATATTGAAAAAGGGGAGCTTGTCGTTATTCTCGGTGCCTCTGGTGCCGGGAAATCAACCGTTCTTAACATCTTGGGTGGTATGGACACCAATGACGAAGGCCGCGTCATTATTGATGGTAAGGATATCTCTGAATACACAGCTAAAGAACTGACAACCTATCGTCGTGAGGACGTTGGCTTTGTGTTCCAATTTTACAACTTAGTTTCAAACCTTACGGCCAGGGAAAACGTCGAACTAGCATCCGAAATCGTTCCAAACGCTAAAGATGCTACTCAAACACTCGTCGAAGTCGGTTTGGGAGACCGCTTAGACAACTTCCCATCACAACTATCTGGTGGGGAGCAACAGCGTGTTGCCATTGCACGCGCCGTTGCCAAAAATCCAAAGATCCTTCTTTGTGATGAACCAACGGGGGCTCTGGATTATCAAACAGGGAAACAAATCCTGACCCTCCTTCAAGAAATGGCTCGCAAACAGGAAACAACTGTTATTATCGTGACCCATAATGCTTCTCTAGCTCCAATCGCCGATCGTGTCATTCGAATGCACGATGCCAAGATTAAGAGTGTGGAACTTAATCCTAATCCACAAAAAATCGAGGACTTGGAATACTAGAAAGGAGCACCGTCATGAAAAAAACAACTTATTGGAAAGATGTTTGGCGAACCTTTGTAGCTTCTAAAGGGCGTATGCTCTCTATTGCCTTGCTTATGGCACTGGGATCCTTTGCCTTGATTGGTCTTAAAGTAACTTCTCCTAATATGAAAAAAACTGGGGAACACTTCTTCAAGACGCATCAAACAGCTGACTTGACCTTAATCAGTACTTACAGTATCAACCAAACCGATCAGGACCTTCTCAATACGATTAAAAAGAAGAATGTAGATATCGAGTATGGTTATTTCAAAGATGCTGTCATCAAGGGGAAGAATACGGCATTTCGTATTTTCTCTAAACCTAATAAAATCTCTACTTACGACCTTATTGAGGGGAAACTTCCTACTAAGGACGGGGAAATCGCTCTTTCCTCAACTTATAAAGAAGAATATAGCGTCGGAGATAAGATTAACTTTTCTGAGCCAGTAGATAGCTCAGGGCAAAAACAGTTAAAGGAACAAACATATACCATTACTGGTTTTGTTAATTCCTCTGAACTTCTCTCTAGGAACCGCCTTGGTAATGCCAGCGCTGGTACGGGGAAACTGGATGGCTATGCCATTGTTCCAGAGACGGACTTCACCTCTAATGATTATATGATTGCCCGCATCCGCTACAAGGATTTGGAAAATGTTAGTCCTTTTAGCAAGGAATACGCAAATAAGATTTCTGAACGAAAGGCTGAACTCAAAGAACTCTTTAAAGACGAACCTGAGAAACGCCTCGCTGAAATCAAGTCACAGTCTCAAGCTCAAATTACTCAAGCTAAACAAGAACTTGAAACAGCACTCGCACAGACCCAGCAAATGGCTACAAGCAACCCTGCTGAAGCTGCTAGCGTCAAAGAAGCTACTGCCAAGATTGAAGCCAAACAAAAAGAACTCGAAGAAAGTCAAGCAATGGTTGATAATTTACCAGCGCCTAGCTATCAATTCTACTCTCGTCGAGAGATTCCGGGTTCTGAGGGATATGTTGCTTATGAAAGTAATATTAACATCATTCACGATGTGAGTAACATCTTCCCTGTCGCTCTCTACTTTATGGCAGCTTTGGTTACCTTTGTAACCATGGGACGCTTTGTTGAAGAGGAACGTGGTAAGGCTGGTATTTTCAACGCCCTAGGCTACAGTAGTCCGAGAATTATCCATAAATTCGTCATTTATGGTTTGATTACGAGTATTACTGGTACAACCGCAGGTGTTATTACCGGTCATACACTACTTCCGATTCTCATTCACAATACTTATAAGAGCGATTTGCAGCTTCCTGCTTTCGAATTGCACTTCTACCTAGGACTTACTCTTGTGGCCTTCCTTTTAGGTCTCTTATCTGCTGTGCTACCTGCCTTTGCGGTTGCCAAGAAAGAGCTCTGGGAAAAACCTTCCCAACTCCTCCTTCCAAAACCACCTCGTGCAGGAGCTAAGATTGTCCTAGAACGCATCACACCTCTTTGGAAACGTCTCAGCTTTACGGAAAAAGTTACCATGCGTAATATTTTCCGCTATAAGCAACGGATGTTTATGACCCTCTTTGGTGTCGCAGGTTCTATTGCACTGCTCTTCGCAGGTTTAGGCATTCGATCTTCTGTATCTAACCTTAACCAGCAACAGTTTGAAGACATCATTCACTATGATATGATTGTTGCCAAGCAACCAAATACGTCAAGTGCTTTGGATGAGGAACTCACTAAACTCCTCGATAGTAAAGACGTTAAAGAATACTTGAATGTCCATTTTGAAACCTTGCAAAAAATTGCCGGTAGCAACAAGGACACTCAGGAAATCTCAACCCTTGTCTTTAACGACCGTGACGATAAACTCGTTGATAGTTACGTTAGCTTGCATGACCGAGACCGTAATAAGACTCTCAAGCTATCTAATGACGGAGCTATTATCTCTGAAAAAATGGCCAAACTCCTAAACCTCAAGGTTGGAGATACCATTACTGTGCAAAACAGTCAGGATGAATCTGTCAAGATTAAGATAGCTGGTATCACTGAAATGTACATGGGGCATTTCCTCTTTATGAATGCTAGCTACTACCAAAAAGCTTTTGGAACACCTTCAGTGAATAATGCCAACCTTGTTACTCTCGCTGAACCAACTAAGCAAAATGTTGAAAATATGGCAGCCAAATTCATCAACTTACCAAATGTTTATGGTGTTGTTCAAAACAACAACCTTAAACTGCAGATTAGCACTATGGTCAATTCATTGACACAGGTTATTGGTATCTTGATTACGGTTTCCATTCTCCTTGCTGTGGTTGTTCTCCATAATCTCACTAACATCAACGTTTCAGAACGTATCCACGAACTTTCAACCGTTAAGGTTCTTGGTTTCTACAATAACGAAGTATCCCTCTACATCTATCGTGAAACCATTTACCTTTCAATCATCGGTATCTTCGTAGGGTTCGGTCTTGGACAGGCACTTCACCATTATATGGTAAGCATCATTCCGCCAGATCGTATCATGTTTGATCCATCTCTCGGATTGGCTACCTACCTTTTACCAGCTGTCCTTATCGGCATAATCCTTATTATCCTTGGCTTCGTCGTCAACAAACGTCTTGCCAAACTAAATATGCTTGAAGCTCTAAGCTCAGTTGAATAAGCTAAAAACGCCTGAGAAGTAATTCTCAAGCGTTTTTTATGTTCGATAACCTATTTTGTTTTAGTCTTAGCCAACTCTAGACAGTAGGTCTTCACATGACAATGAGGACAAGTCAGTTTACGAGTCCTAGGTGTATGTCCAGAAATGGCAAACTCTTTAAAACTAGGATCAAAGGTCCTATGACAATTAGGACAGAGGTATTCGACCTGCTTTCTATAATGATATACCAATAGATTTATGGCTATTAAAAATGTCGGACAGACAATAAACAAACCTCTGGGATCCTTAAAATAATAAAAGACAACCAGTAGGCCTAGCAGATAAAGAAGGGAGGTTAGAATGACACTCCCATACATTCTCAACTGCAAATGACGCCATGATTTTTGATTTTCCATAAGACGTGAAATGTCTGACAAATCTTCCAACGAAAGTTGACGCCGCTTAGCAGTGGCTTTTTGCAAGTGACGGGCACGTTTTAGTCTGACCTCTATTTCCTCTGAAGACTTTTCCAAGCTTTCGATTTGGTCTGTCAACAACAGCTCTAAAACCTGTTCCCTATTCTCCTCTTGCAAGAGTTTTTGGATTTGTTTGATTGAGAAATCCAAATCTCTTAAGAAACAAATGACTTGCAGTCGTTCCAAGTCTGATTCGTGATAGATTCTCCGACCACCCTCTGTGACTTCAGATGGCGTCAAGATCCCTCGTTGATCATAGTACTGGACAGTCCTAACAGACACTTCTGCTGCTTTAGCCAACTCTCCTGTTGAAAACTGCGACATCTCAGTCACCTCCTTTTAAGATTTTCTATCAAAGGAGGTCTTTCACCACCTTTGATACCTAGATTCCACCTTATAACGTAAGGTAATATGCAAGCTATCACCCTAGAGGATTTTCTTTTCTTACAGAAAAAGTTAGCTATCACTCTTTACAGCCTTTACAGTTCTTGTAAAGCTTTAGTCGAAAAGACCGCCCAAACCTAAGGCTGCAAAAGGATTGTTACTGACTTCTTCCTGTTGCTCCAAAAGTTTGGCATTCTCATCTAATTCGAGAAACTTCTCGTAAATCTGAGCGGTCATCCGAGCATCCTCCAAGCTGTTATGCCCGTGTCCCTTGATTCCGAAGAAATCTGCCACACTGGTTAGCTTGAGATTGACAATACCATTCAAATCCGAAGCACGACGGTCAAAGGCCTCATCAAAAACATCTAAAGCATATTGCTCTTCCAAGTCTAAACCATTTTCCAACAAAATAGGCAAGTCCGACTTAAGGGCATTGTAGCCGATAAGTGGAGTGTCGCCAACAAATGATTTAAAATCCGCCAGAACGGACTCTAGCTTTGGTGCCTTGGCAATCTTATCCGCTGTAATTCCCGTCAAACCATTGATAAAGGACTGTAAAGGAACGTCCGAATAGACAAAAGAGTCAAACTGATCCACTTCCTCATGCTGATCCATCTTAATGGCAGATACTTGGATAATATGGCTAACACCATCCACTGTGTTGAACTCCAAATCAAAGGCAATATAAGTTTCTAAATTTTCCATTTTATCTCCTATAATAGTTAAAGCTGAGACTGAGTCCCAGCTTCTTTTTTATTTTCCAAATAGACGTCCAAAGAAACCTTTTTTAGAAGCTTCTTCTTGTTTGGTCTGGATTTCTTCCACTTGGGCCTTGGCTTCGTCAACCTCAACCTTAGCCTCATCGAGTTCCAGTTTAAGCTCTTCCTTGTCCTTCATAGCAGTCAAGGTCAATTGTTGCTGTTGATCGATTTGCTTGTCCTTTTCAGCGATTTGAACGTCTTTGACACGCAATTGATCATCCATGTTAGACAACTGCTCATCCTTAGCCTTCAACTGAGCATAAAGACGGGCAATCTCAGAGTTTTTCTCGTCTACAAGAATCTCTAACAACTCACGTTGCTTTGTTTCTTCATCGATTGGCTCATCGTCAAAGATGGTTTTCTTGTAGATTTCCTCCAACTTAATCAAGCCACTGCGTTTAACGACAGTAACCCCTTTAGCATTTTTTTCTAGATCTTCTTCTGGAAGTTGTTTGACACGATTATTGACTGCTTGACGACTAACGCCAAGGATTTCAGCAATCTCGCTGACTGTCTTTTCAATACTCATAATAGCCTCATTTTCTCTTGAAATGTCTTACTATGAGAATATCACAATCACTCCTTTCTGTCAATTTGACTAGTTATTCTGGATATCTGAAGGACTCTTTTTAAGTTCCTTTTTCCTTTCACTCTTCAAACAATTTACTTGATAGGAAGCTAAGCTTTTGGTAAACTATGTGTGGGTATAAATGTATATAGAAGGAAAGTCTTTGACTTAAACAATCGGTACTTCCAAATTAGGTTTGGCCGGTATCAGATCTGTTGTATCTAGGAATGGTGGGAACAATTCCACAAGGTTTGGGATTTTCATTCTTGCTCCAATTATGGGTGGCATTCGAGCAACCTTGGTTGCAAAACTGCTTGATATTGAAGCATAAATCACATTATCTTCAACGGTTTGACTGTTGGAGTTTTTTTATTGTCAATCCACTCGCTCACTAAAGTCTCATATTGCCATCCGAGATTGAAAAAAGCCCTAAATTATGCCATAATAAACAAAAGCAAAATAGAAAGAATGAGTCCTATGAAAAACTTCCGTGATGATATTAAGGTCAATTATTTGGCCCAGCCCTTCTTAGAGCCAATCGTTGAACAAATGACCACTGTATTCGACCCTGAGATTGAGCTAGACATTTACAACCTTGGTTTGATTTATGAAATCACCGTCGATGAAAATGGCCACTGCTACTTCCTTATGACCTTTACTGATACTGGTTGTGGCTGTGAAGAGACTATGCCTTATGAAATCGCTGAAAAGCTAAAATCCATTGACGGCATTAACTCTGTCAAGGTGGAAACCACTTATTCACCAGTCTGGAAGATGACACGTATCAGTCGTTATGGACGCATTGCCCTTGGTATCTCACCTCGAGGCGGAAAATAAAAGGAAAACCGATTGGACATTTCCAACCGGTTTTTTTGAGGCTAACAGCAGATAGACGATCACTTTTTCATGATGCTGCCATCAACTGTCTCAGGATTTAACACCAAAAAATCACATCGCACATATGTCCGGTGTGATTTTATTTTATATCATGTAATTAGGCTTTACCTGATTTATCCATGTTCCAGAAGTCGGTAACGGCACCACGAGATGCTGATGAAACGATGTGAGCATACTTACCGAGGACACCACGGCTATAAAGTGGTGGCAACTCAGTTTCAGCTTTACGCTTCGCCAACTCTTCGTCTGAAACGTGCATAGTAATTTCTTTGGTATCTTGGTCAACTGTAACCATATCACCTGTACGGAGGTAGGCAATAGGTCCACCAACCTGAGCTTCAGGAGCAATGTGACCAACAACGAGTCCGTAAGTACCACCTGAGAAACGTCCGTCTGTCAAGAGGGCAACTTTGTCCCCTTGACCCTTACCAACGATCATTGATGACAATGACAACATTTCTGGCATACCAGGACCACCCTTAGGACCTACAAAACGTACAACAACTACGTCGCCATCAACGATTTCATCAGAAAGAACTGCTTCGATGGCATCTTCTTCTGAGTCAAATACTTTAGCAGGACCAGTGATGTTACGAACTTTAACCCCTGATACTTTGGCAACCGCACCTTCTGGAGCCAAGTTACCTTTCAAGATAATCAATGGACCATCAGCACGTTTAGGATTTTCAAGCGGCATGATGACTTTTTGACCTGGTGTCAAATCATCGAAGGCCTCCAAGTTTTCTGCAACAGTCTTACCAGTACATGTGATACGATCACCGTGAAGGAAACCATTCTTAAGAAGGTATTTCATAACGGCTGGCACACCACCGACGTTGTAAAGGTCTTGGAAGACATATTGACCTGAAGGTTTCAAGTCAGCCAAGTGAGGTACACGCTCTTGGAAATCGTTGAAATCTTCAAGTGTCAAATCAACATTAGCAGCGTGAGCAATAGCGAGCAAGTGAAGTGTCGCATTTGTTGAACCACCAAGTGCCATTGTGACAGTGATGGCATCTTCAAAGGCTTCACGTGTCAAGATGTCTGATGGCTTAAGACCTAGTTCAAGCATCTTAACAACCGCACGACCTGCTTCTTCGATATCTGCTTTTTTCTCAGCTGATTCTGCAGGGTGAGATGATGATCCTGGAAGACTCATCCCCATTACTTCGATTGCTGTCGCCATTGTATTGGCAGTATACATACCACCACAACCACCAGGGCCAGGGCAGGCATTACATTCAAGCTCTTTAACCTCTTCGGCAGTCATATCACCGTGGTTCCATTTACCGATACCTTCGAAAACAGAAACCAAGTCGATATCCTTACCGTTAAGATTACCTGGTGCAATGGTACCACCATAGGCAAAAATCGCTGGAATATCCATGTTAGCAATGGCAATCATAGAACCAGGCATGTTCTTATCACATCCACCGATAGCAACAAAGGCATCGACGTTGTGACCACCCATAGCTGCTTCGATTGAGTCAGCAATGATATCACGAGATGTCAATGAGAAACGCATCCCTGGTGTCCCCATAGCAATACCATCAGCAACGGTAATCGTACCAAATTGAACTGGCCAAGCACCCGCGTCTTTAACACCTTCTTTGGCAATTTGACCAAAACCGTGCAAGTGGATATTACATGGTGTGTTCTCAGCCCAAGTTGAGATAACCCCAACAATAGGCTTTTCAAAACTATCATCCGTCATCCCAGTCGCACGAAGCATGGCACGGTTAGGTGATTTAACCATGCTATCGTAGACAGATGAACGGTGTTTCATGTTATTTTCAGACACGATATTTTCCTCCATAGTTAATAACTATTCTAATTTAGACTTCTACTCCTATTCTAACATAAATTGTCTAAAAAAACTGACCATTTACCAACTATTCTCCCTTTTTAAATTATGCTAAAATAAAGGCATGAAACATTTTGATACTATCGTTATTGGTGGGGGACCTGCTGGCATGATGGCGACCATCGCCTCAGCCTTCTATGGCCAACAAACCCTCCTAATTGAAAAAAACAAACGTCTCGGAAAGAAGCTGGCTGGTACTGGCGGTGGACGTTGTAATGTTACTAACAACGGGACTTTAGACGATCTTCTAGCAGGCATTCCTGGTAATGGACGTTTCCTCTATAGCGTCTTTTCACAATTTGATAACCACGATATCATTGCTTTTTTCGAGGACAATGGTGTCAAACTCAAGGTTGAGGATCACGGGCGTGTCTTCCCTAAGACAGATAAATCACGGACCATCATCCAAGCTCTGGAAAATAAAATTCAGGAACTGGGTGCTAGTATCCTTACCAATACAGAAGTTGTCTCCGTCAAAAAAGTTGATGAGCAATTCCAAGTTAAGTCTTCAGACCAGACTTTTACCAGTGATAAACTCATCGTCACAACTGGAGGAAAATCTTACCCATCGACTGGTTCAACTGGTTTTGGACATGATATTGCCCGCCACTTTAAGCTCCATGTCACTGATCTTGAAGCTGCAGAAAGTCCACTCCTAACCGACTTTCCCCACAAGTCCTTGCAGGGAATTTCTCTTGACGATGTCACTCTGTCCTATGGTAAACACAAGATTACCCACGACCTTCTTTTCACCCATTTTGGCCTATCTGGACCAGCTGCTCTACGTCTTTCCAGCTTTGTCAAGGGTGGTGAGATTGCCCATCTGGACTTTCTTCCCAACCAAAGCCAAGAAAATCTCAAGACTTACTTTGAGGAAAACCGTGAGAAATCTGTCAAAAACACTCTCAAAGCGCTTGTCCCAGAGCGTGTCGCTGAATTTCTAGCAGAAGATAAGGCTGATAGCAAGGTTAAACAACTGCACCCCAAAGACTTGGAAAACATTATCAGTCAGCTTAAGGACATGGAAATCCCAATCATAGGTAAAATGTCACTTGCCAAATCCTTTGTGACTAAAGGTGGCGTTGACCTTAAGGGAATTAATCCCAAGACCCTAGAAAGTAAAAAAGTCCCTCACCTACACTTTGCAGGAGAGGTCCTTGACATCAACGCCCACACTGGTGGCTTTAACATTACTAGCGCCCTCTGTACTGGTTGGGTAGCAGGTATCCAGAGCCCTTGGGACTAGGAAGATTTTTCAATTAACGACAACAAAAAGGTCCCTTCTATGACAGAAGGGACCTTTTGTCTATTTCTAAAAGGAGAGGAGGGGATTCGAACCCCCGAGCCCCGTTAAGGACTACACGCTTTCCAAGCGTGCGCACTCGGCCTCTATGCGACCTCTCCACAACAAACGATTAGCCTATTAATGGCTAATCGTTATTTTAATCAAGTTTTCAAGAGTTAATCTTTAAACTGAGCCTCTACTCGATAGATGACCTGACCTTTTTCTGAGAACTTACGCTCGTATTCAGTCATGACGTTGCCTTCATAATCACTGGCATGAAGGTCCAACCAAACTTTGTTGAGAACCATTCCATACTGTGAAAAGCTCGCCAAACTGTATTCGAAAAGTCCACGGTTGTCTGTCTTAAAGTGAATCTCTCCATTTTCAGGCAAAATTTGCTTATAAGTATCTAGGAAAGTCTTGTAAGTCAAACGACGTTTCTCGTGGCGACTCTTAGGCCATGGATCTGAGAAATTCAAATACATCATATCCACTTCGCCATCTTCAAAATAATTGGTCAAGGCTGAGCCATCCACGCGCAAGAGTTTGACATTTTCAGCACCCGAAGCCAAAACCTTATCCAAGGCATAGCTCAATACAGACAGCTGAATATCAATACCAATGTAGTTGATATCAGGGTTTTGTTGGGCCATACCAGTAATGAAGGCCCCTTTACCAGATCCTACCTCGATATGGATAGGATTGTCATTACCAAAAAGCTCATGCCACTTACCTTTAGCAGCCTCCGGCTCAAGGATAACGTACTGAGGATGGTTAGCTAGGTGTTCCTCTGCACCTTTACGTTTTCTAACTCGCATGTCTACTTTCTAATATCTGTGCAAGATCTCTCTGAATTTACGAAGTTCATAAATTTCTCGGTTGGCATGTTCCATATCACGACTATCAAAGAATTTTGAAATCTGTGTCAAATATGAAAACTGCCCATACCAGTAAATCTTGTCCATCACAAGGTCGTTGTTCTTATAGCCATAGTATGACAACCACTGTGGCCAATGTGCCAATGGGATATAATGGCTGAGGATCTGCGCCACATCATACATACGATCTGTTAGACGTACAGAATCCCAATCAACCAAATAAATCAATCCTGAGGTTGTGATGACAAAGTTACTATGACGAGCATCTCCATGAACAATTGTTGCAATCTCCGCACGAAACTCTGGAAGATGACGTTTCAAATCTCTAACAACGTCTTGAAGGAAGCCATTCTCACGCAATTGGTAAGCAGCGTTTTCCTCCCACTCGTGTAGAAGATCAAAAGGATTTTCAATATGATAATCCAACTGCAAGAGTTGATTAACCAAGTGTTTAGAGCGGTGCAAATTACCAAGAATTTGGATAATCTGTTTACTGTTCATGTCATGTTTGGTCAAAATACGACCATCAAGCCACTCCTGTGCACTCATCATGTCACCATTTCCCAGACGCTTAGCCCACAAGAGCTGCGGTGCAATCTGTTCCTTGGCAAGAGCTGCCAAGATTGGTGTTGTATTCATCTTCACAAAGACGCGATCTCCGTTTGGGTAAGTTCCCATATAGGCCTTACCACTATTTCCTTTGAGAGGAGTCAGGCTCAAATCTTTATCTGTTGATGTCACCTAGGCATCTCCTTTTTCTTTAGTCATTCGTTTCTATTTTAACTTATTTAATAGGTGTTAGTCAATCATCTTCTTAAGCTTGGCTGGTAGGTAAACAAGGCTCAGAACTAGCATCATTCCAACCAAAATCAGACTAAACTTAAGGTCGAAGAGACAAATAGCCTGTACCAAAGTCAGTACAAGTACAATCTGGCTAATCAAGCGCTTAAGATTGCTTACCTGCATGTCTTTTCCAACTGGCATAAGGTTAGCCATTCTCTGATAAGCAAAGTGCGATTTAAGTGCTGTGAGCTGGAAGAGCAAGAGGTAGTCAAAAACAACCACAAGCACCATAGCCAACCATTTTTCAGGAACCAAAAAGATAACTAGAAGCGTTAAAGCAAAAAGTCGTAGGCTAAGGGCAAAGTAATCTCCAGAACGCAAGAAGGCCCTTAGGTAAAGATTGTACCAGGTATGTTCCTTGTCTTTCTTTGTACGTTTGAGAATAGCATCCAAATAAGAACGGCGTTTAACACTCGACGTAATCCCCTTAACATTGGTAAAGAGTGAAAAGAACTTCAGAATCGATTGTTGACGCTTGTTTTCCGCTGCAATAGCCTCAGTCCAATTCAGGCCAGACTGTCTATAAAAAGGTTGGGCCTTTTTCTGGAAAATAAAATACTTAAGAATAGCCATAGCCACAGCTACAAGGATAACTCCCCAAACTGGAAGTCCCAAGGCTAAAAAGAGAGGAATAACCAAAATAAAAATCAGGGTTTGTACTATTACCCAAAATCTAAAAGCACGCCCTGTTGCCTTCTTAACATGGTCTAGCACCTCTTCTTCCTTAACCAAAAGGTAGTGCTTGTCCGCAGGTTCTAGATAAGTAGCAATATTCCCCCAGAAAGGTAATAACAGACACAGCACAAGCAAGCCAAGAATGATTGCCCACGGATTTTTTGGAAAATGCTTCAGCAACTGGCTATACTGAACTAAGACAAAGCCTAGCAGAAAGAGAAGAACCAAGATAAAATGATCATTAAAAACGTAGCGACTATACTTAGCACAGCGGGTATTGAATCGCTTGCTACGCTCCTTAAATAGCTTAGCTATCATGACAATTCTCCCTTAGTTAACTGCATGTAGATATCGTTAAGACTAGCACTATCGTCGCCAAAAGTCTGACGGAGCTCCTCGAGAGTCCCCTGTGCTAAGACTTGACCGTGATGCAAGATCACAAAGCGATCACACATCTTCTCAGCTGAATCCAAAACGTGGGTAGACATGAGAATCGCCTTGCCCTTAGCTTTTTCCTCAGCTAAAAGCTCAATTAGGTCGGAGATTGCCAAGGGATCCAAACCCAAGAAGGGTTCATCAACAATGAAAAGACTGGGGTTAACAATAAAGGCACAGATAATCATGACCTTCTGCTTCATTCCCTTTGAAAACTGAGTCGGAAACCAGTCCAATTTTTCATCTAATCGAAAGAGTTTGAGGTACTTGTCCGCACGTGCCATCCCCTCAGTCACATCAAGACCATAGGCCATCAACACCGTTTCCAAATGTTCACGAAGCGTCAACTCTTCATAGAGACTTGGCGTTTCAGGAATATAGCCAATCTTCTGACGATAACTTGCCGAATCTTGCTGTATGGTCAAACCATCAATAGCAATCTGTCCTCCATAGGGTGTTAAGAGACCAATAATCTCGTTAATTGTTGTTGATTTTCCGGCACCATTAAGACCAATGAGGCCAATCAATTCACCATCAGCCACCTCAAAAGTCACATCTTTTAGGACGGGAATATTAGCGTAACCACCCGTCACCTTTTCTAATTTAAGCATTATCTTTTCTCTCTTTGGTATGATATAATCTATTATAACAAAAACTCATGGAAAGGTCGTTATTATGGATAATTGTATTTTCTGTAAAATTATATCTGGAGAAATCCCTTCATCAAAAGTCTACGAGGACGACAAGGTTCTAGCCTTCCTCGATATTTCACAAGCTACAAAAGGACATACCTTGGTTATTCCTAAAGAGCACGTTCGTAACATCTTAGAAATGTCTGCTGAGACTGCTGAGACTGTCTTTAGCCGTGTTCCAAAAATTGCTCGTGCCGTGCAAAAAGCAACTAGAGCAATCGGCATGAATATCCTTAATAACAACGAAGAAGTTGCTGGACAAACCGTCTTCCACGCTCATATTCATCTCGTTCCTCGTTACGGTGCAGACGATGGTATCCACATGGGATTTGACGAACACGAACCAGACTTCGCTGCCCTGGCTGACCTTGCTGACAGCATCGCTAAAGAGGTAACAGAATGAAAATTGGACGCTTTCTAGCTCTTGGAGCCCTCGCCTACGGTGCCTACTACGCCTATAAACGACGTGAAGACATCAAAGAGGAAATCCTAGACCTCAACCAATCACGAGAAAATATCTCTCACGATCTGGACAATATCAAACGCAACCTTGACATCATCAAGGAACAAAACCTTGTTCTCGCTGACATCAAACAAGACCTTAACTATAAAACACGCGTCTTCAAGAAAAACCTCGAACCCCGACTCAACATCATCCAAGAACGCTTGAAAAAATATCAGGGTGAGGATAAAGAATAAAGGTAAGTAGCCTGTGCTACTTACCTTTTTTATCAATGATGAAAACTTATAAAAAGTTTATGGATAGTGTAATAGTCACTCAATGTTCCTTTTTTTCACAACAGAAAGTACCATTCAATAATAAAAGGCACCACTAATCAGATTAAAGAGAACACTACTAAACCTATTTTCATATAATTACTATTTCTCTTTTAAAGCATTAATAATAGAACGTGTTGCTGATCTCGTTAAGCCTTGATTTTTAGGATGTGTCCTTAAATAGGAATGGACTTTGGTACCAGTATCTGAACGTGTGTAACCATTTGTATTAACAATCTTATTACTTAACAGTTTATCCAATAAATCCATTCTGCATCTCCTCACAATTAGTAATTAAAATTTATACTAAATGAATTCATTGTATCATAGTTACCATTCTGTATATTAGCAGTCCACCCAATATTTTCACCGCTCTTCATTTTATGCTTATAGTAGTTTGCTTTTTTTGCTTTTTCGTCTGATTCCTCAACTTTCTGTCCTGGATTAACTGCAACAAATTCTGATATAGATACTGACTGCTTTCCTTTCGGATCGATACTAGATTGTGACGAACTAAATGGTGTTGCTTCAATACTATTGTTAATTACAATAGTTGATTCAATATTAATTTCTTTATCCGTTAAGTTATCAATAATAATATTTCCACCAGTTCTTGTTATTTTAATATTTTTATCACTATATAGTTCTTCCGTTTTTGCTACTTTTTTTTCGAACCCGTAATACTTTGTCCTACTTTTGACGTATTATTGCCATTAGTAGAATTTTCATTCGAAGAATCTCTAATAGCCAAAAAAATTATTAACAATGTAAATATAAATCCAAAAACTGCAAATACATAAACGCTAACATTAAAAATTTACTTTAACATATCTTTTCCTTACCTTTATTTTTGAGTTTCAATTGTCACTTTTGCCTCGTGGTCCAAAGATTTAATCATTGTAGAGTAGTACTTCTCGGCTGACTCCTTTAATAATTTTTTATTGTCCTTTATAAAACCTTGTTGTTCCTTATTTGAAAAACCTTCTGCAACAGCCTCACCAGTATCTATGTCTTTAGTCGAATAACTAAGAATCCCTCCACTAGTATCGTAGAGTGTATAAGGTTTGTCTTTATCTAATTCAACACCAATAACTTCAAATTTGGGTAATGTAACTTGATAATTATGATTACCATTATCTTTAATGGTTACATCATTCTTAATACCGAATTTTGCCGTATAATTTAGAATAATGAGTGCTTTCTTTTCTGAACCAGGTATTACAAAGTTACTACCAAATAACTTTGTATTATTTTCTATTGACTTAACTTTTTGAATAGATGCATTGAGTAAAACTAACTCACTGACCTTTTCCAAAGATTTTACATTTACTATGATTTCTGTCTTTGGTTTTTGATTACCAGATGACTCACTCCCTTTATATACGCTAAGAAAAATGAATCCTACGACAATCACTAATAAAATCGCTAAAATACCATATATTATCTTTTTCATACTTTTTTCCTATTAACTCATTTCTTCAAAAACAACTGGATTAACAATCCTGCAATCACAATACCAGCTGCAATTAGGGGGTTCAACATTGCTATTCCTACAAGAAGTAGAATAGCCAAAATCCATAAAACTACTTTTAACATTATTTCTCCTTATCAAATAACAAAAGATTGTAATATTAAACCCAAGAAATCACTAACTAAAATTTAATTTTACACAAAAATTATATAGCGATATGAATGCGTTGTCAACGCTTTCTTGAAAATAGAATATATTTTTAACTATTTACCATATTATCATAATTTAAACAATTTTATCTCATTTTATATTTAAGAATAAATATAAAAGTCACAGCTATACACAATACAAGACTTTCCGCTGTGCTAAAAGTGAGAGAAGCAATAATGTTTCCCTCACTCGGAAGATTTGAGACCCAGGCTCAAATCTTAGGAATGGAATCCGCTAGGAAGTCACTTCCGTCCCTAGCACCCAAGGAAAGTCTAAAAAATTTATAAAAAGAAAAGCAGAGACGTTTAACATCTCTGCTTCATAAATAGGATTAGGAGGCTTTATGCTTTTTATTTAGCATCTTTTTCTTTGATAACCAAGACACCATCTTCCATATCAGCTTCTAGGTGTTTAGCATCAAGGTTATCCAAGTGGAAGTCTGTGACTTTGTCACGGATTTGTTGTTCAACCACACGGCGGAGTGGACGAACACCCATGACTTCGTCGTAGCCTTCTTCAGTCATGTATTCTTTAGCAGCTTCGCTAACTGCCAAGTCAATGTCTTTCTTAGAAAGCGTCTTGTTAACTTCAACCAACATAAGGTCTACAATCTTAGAAAGATCTTCTTTGCTCAAGTGTGAGAATTCGATGACAGCATTGAAACGGTTAAGGAATTCTGGACGGAAGTAAGGTTTCAAACGATCCATAAGTTCTGGTTTATCAGCATCTTCTGTCAAGTTAGCTTCGTAACCAAAGCCAGCGTTTGAAGTTGCGATAATCACAGTATTCTTGAAGTTTACAGTGTTACCTTGACCATCTGTCAAACGACCATCATCCAAAACTTGGAGGAGAAGGGTGATGACTTGAGGGTCAGCCTTTTCAATTTCGTCGAGAAGGACGATTGAGTATGGGTTACGGCGAACACGTTCTGTCAAAGTATTGCTATTGTCATCATAACCAACATAACCAGCTGTTGTACCAATCAATTTAGAAACGGCTGTGCGGTCGCTGTATTCTGACATGTCCAAACGGATGATAGCATCTTTTGTTCCGAACATATCAAGAGCCAATTGTTTAGCCAACTCAGTTTTACCAACACCAGTAGGTCCTACAAAGAGGAAGCTACCAATTGGACGGTTACCTTCGTCAAATCCTGCACGGTTACGACGGATGGCACGTGCCACTGCTTCAACGGCTTTATCTTGACCGATAACCTTAGTTTGCAAACGGTGGCCCATATCTTTCAAACGTTCGATATCAGTTGCTCCCATTTGCGATACTGGGATACCAGTCATACGTTCTACAGATTCAGCCACATCGTTAACAGTTGCAGTGACTTTAAGGTCTGCTGTGTGGTTAGCAATTTTCTTTTCAAGTTCTTCAATGCGAACTTTAGCATTTAGAGCTGCTTCGTAGTCTTCTTTGGCAGCTGCAGCTTCTTGTTTAGCTTTTTCTTCTTCGATTTCATGTTCAACAGCATTCACATCAGTCACTGGGTGTTGAGCAGCCAAGTGAGCCGCTGTTACATCGACAAGGTCGATAGCCTTATCTGGCAAGCTACGTTGTGGAATGTATTGGACAGAGAAATCTACTGCTGCTTTCAAGACATCATCTGGCAAGATAACATTGTGGTGTTTTTCATAAAGATCACGAATACCTTGGAGAATCTTGAAAGTATCTTCTGCAGAAGGAGCATTAACCTTAACTTCGTTGAAACGACGAGCAAGAGCAGCGTTCTTCAAGATAGTGTTACGGTATTCATCCTGAGTTGTTGCACCAATCACTGTCAATTCACCACGTGAAAGAGCAGGTTTCAAGATATCAGCAAGACCTTTAGATCCTTGACCATCACCAGTGCTTCCGGCACCAAGAATTTGGTGGATTTCATCGAAGAAGAGAATGATATTTCCAGCTTCTTTGACTTCATTTACCAAGTTTTGAATGTTTTCTTCAAAGCTACCACGGTATTGCGTACCAGCTTCAAGTCCAGAAATATCAATTGAGATGATTTCTTTGTTCTTGATAGCAGCTGGGACATCACCATTTACGATGGCTTGTGCCAAACCTTCAACTACGGCTGTTTTACCAACACCAGCGTCCCCGACAAGGACTGGGTTATTCTTGGTACGACGAGCCAAGATTTCGCAAGCTTCTTGGATTTCTTTGTTACGTCCGATAACAGGATCCAATTTACCTTCGCGAGCTTCTTCAGTCAAGTTACGACCAAGTTTAGCAAGGATACCATCTTGTTTAGGTCCTTTACCTTGGTGTTGAGTTGAGTTCACTGCTTCACCTTCATTACCAGGCAATTGACCTGTTTGACGGTAGATAGCAAATTCTTCAGGTGTCACTTCACGACCGTTAATCATGTAGCGACGGTTTTCTGAACGGTAACCACCCATGTTACCCATCAATTGATTGAAAAGATCATCCATATTGTTAAAGTTGTTGTTCATATAATTACCTCGTTTTGTGTTTTCTTGTGAAATTTTTTAAGTGTTATTTTTTATGTTAATGTGTAAGTTTTGACTTTTACTGACCAAAACCCTAAAAATTTTTAGTAGCTTCAACTACTCTTCTAATAATTTCAGGTTTTGCTCTTGGTAGGAGACTGAGAACTTTCTCAGTCTTAAACAAATTGTCATTTAGCATAAGAGCCACCTTCTTTCTGTGAATCTCTCAATATAGCTAACTCCCAAGTCCCTTTTGAAACTACAAACAGTTTTTTCAGAAAGAAACTTGAATATTAAGGAATCTTTTCTCCTTATAGTTTTATCATATACCTTTCATTTGATCAGGTCAAGAATTTGGTTTTGACTTTTACTGACCTTTCAGATGAAAATTTTTGCAGACTAGCTGCAATCCTTTTTTTATTGGTATATGGGCTATTTACATAACCTTCATAAGGATTTCATTTCCTTATGTTTATATTGTACAACATTAGTCAGTAATAGTCAATAGTTTTTTTGACTTTTTTTGACCTTTGTTATCATTTTTTTGTAGCCAAGCTATAATTACCTTTTTACAATAATCTAGCCAATGCTACAAAACTTATAAGGAAGATAAATCCTTATGTAACTATCATACACTATTAGTCAGTAAAGGTCAATAGTTTTATTTGATCTTTTTTGACCTTTTTGAGAATATTTTCCGAAAAGTAAAAAAGCCTACCAAAGGTAGACCTAATAATGATCTTTAAAAGATAGAAAAGCGACGCTCTTACCATCAATCATATAAATCAAACGATTTTCAGCATCAATTCGTCGAGACCAAGCTCCTTGAAAGTCATACTTTAAGGGTTCTGGCTTACCAATACCTGAAAAAGGATCCCGTTGAATGTCTTTAATTAATTTATTGATTCGCTTGAGGGTCTTCCTATCTTGATTTTGCCAATAACAATAATCTGTCCATGCATCTTCAGTAAAAGTGAGTAACATTTCCTACTCCTTTATTGCATGTTCTTGAGTCTCTCCAGCACGTACCTGAGCCATTCCTCTTAAAACCTTGTCTGATAGTTCTTTATTTTGAACAATACGCAATGTTTCTTGAATGCTATCCCATTCACTCTTTGAGACCACTACAATATCTTCATCAGGATTTTTATTGACTACAGCTAGAGGTTCAAACTCATCATTAACCTTCTTCATATAATCCTTTAAATGATTTCGAAACGTTGAATAGACGACTGCTTCCATTAGCATACCTCATTTTCCTCTTTTCTTTTATTATATACCAAAAGAATAAACTTGTCAGGAACTTGTACAAGTTTATCCTTTCTATTACATTTATTCGCAAAAGAAGCAAAAAAGCCTACCAGAGGTAGACCTTCTATAAAACTATTTTACTCTAATTGGTATGCGTCCGAAGTTTTGTTCGGAAAGCTCGGGATTGCCTAATTGATAAACATTATCCGCTTGTTGTGTAAGCATATCCCAAGGCTCCCTTCCAATCCGAGCCACTATATCCACAGACTTTTTCACAGATTTGAGATGAAACTGCCCTTTTTGAGAAAATCCAAGCACATGAACAGCCTGGGGTAAAGGATTATCCACAGCCCCGACCAGGATATAGGTCAAAATACGACGTACCCGTGCTTTTGTATAGCGTTTGGTTGCTACCTTATCCACCAGTTCCTCCACAGAAGAAACCTCACGGATAGCAGCCTTTAGACGACTAGCAATCTCTTCATTAACCTGGAAAACACTAGTCAAATCAGAGTTTGTAAGAATCTGATAAACCAGCAATTGGAAATAATTATCCCAAGAAACTTGTGGAGAAGTCTGAAAAAGTTTGCTATTTGGCATGAACTTATCCACAAAATCACTATCTTGCTTGTGGAGACGTAGGCTGGTTGCTGAAGCGAAAGATACTTCCTTATCTGAGGAATGATAGCCGGCCCCTTGTCTCTGAATAGGATTCAACTTAATCCCCTTACCAGCACAAGCTTTGGCATAGGCTAAGCCTAGAATATGGTTGGGTGTATTGCCAGTAAAGGCTACACCAGCAAACTTTTCCCACATTTTTTGTGTCTTTTGTGGATAAGATAAGTCACTCGATAAATTTTCCACAAAGGCTTCCATTTCCTCTGACTTTTCAGCATAAACATCTGCGATAGTCTGATAGTCTAGGACTTCTTCCGTGCCAAAGGTAAGGCTATCGATTCCCAGTCGGGACAAGATATCGACGGCACCAGCAGCAAAATAATCGGCAGACTGGACAGATGTCAAGAAGGGCAACTCAACCACAAGGTCTGCTCCATTTTCCAAAGCCATCTGAGCCCTAGTCCACTTATCCACAATAGCTGGCTCACCTCGCTGAACAAAATTCCCAGACATGGCAACGATTTTTACGCCCTCAGCCTGATCCAAGAGATACTTGTGACCGTTATGAAAGGGATTGAACTCAGCAATAATACCTGTAACTGTCATTTTTTCTCCTACTTTTCAACATTTATGTCTCTACACCTTCTATAAGGTCTGAAATTACATTTTTAACATCCTCATGAATCTCATCTTCATTCATTTCTTTAAACACAATATCATTCGTACAATCTTGATTATATTCTTCTTTTATAAATTCATAAAACTTCTTTCTTAGATTTTTACCATTAATCATCGAAATTTTATTTTCAAGTCCCTTATTCCATGAAGAATAAAATAATTCTTCACATTTATCACGAGCCTTCGATGCCTCCCATTTAGGGTTTAATTCTTTTTCATAACCTGTGCCGAGAGAAACTGTTTTATCATAAAATTTATTAAATGTCTGTTCTCGAAAACTATCACAAATTTCTTCTAGTTTTTTATAAAAATTTTTTCTATCATTACTTTTAGATATCCTAAATAAGACTTCTGGAACCAAAAGATAATTTTCAAATTCCTTTTTCGTCCAAATATGGAGTTTTATTACATCTGATGTCTCATCCCTTATTGAATCTAAGTGAGATTCAGGGTAATAGTCCCTATCCAATACACTAATTACACTTATATTCGAATCAATTTTAGAAAATAATTCAGCTACTTTATTGTATTTCTCAAGATTCGAAAATCCTCCTATTTTTTCATAGAATATATTATCGATTGAAAAATCACTATCAGGATACAACTTCTCATAAAATTTCTTCAGTAAAGACATATCATTACCTTCAAGAAACAGTAATTTCTTATAAGTAAACAACCGTATCAAAGACATATTTTGAATACTTCCAATTTCATCTACAACACCTTGAAGCTTAGACAAATTAAGCGTATACTTCAATTTTTTCTTTTTATTACTAACATTCAGAATATTCTCTGAATCGACTTCAGAAATAATTTCTATAGAATGAGTCGCAATAATCACTTGTTGAAAATTTCTACGAACATATTTCAATAATTTTCGTTGCAAATCGGGGTGCATATATATATCTGGCTCATCTAAAATAACCGTCGTTATACCTTGGTTTTTTGATTTAGTAACAAACCACATCATTTGTAACCACATTTGAAGTCCATTACCAACATATCCTAATTCTGTCATAAAGTCATTCTCTCCTACGACTAAAGAGACCAAAGTATTATCTGAAGAGTATTCAAGTTTTGGAGGATTTATTTGCAGATTTTTCCATGTTTGCTTTATTAATGAAGAAAATTCATTAAATACTTTTTCATCATTAGTCATTTCCAAATAAATCTCGTTTCTGAAGTGCAATGATGCTAAATATGTATCTTTATCTTTCATTACTGTTTCTTTCGACAAATATTTTTCAATTTTTTTTAATGGACCTATTTGAGGTAAAATATTTAACTTAGGAAATCCAGAATTATTAAAAGTACCTTTATTAGTAATAAGTTTACCATTCGAGTCATAAATAAGTGCAAATATTAAATCATCATGGAAGTGAACTATAATTTTATAACCATCATCAAATCCTGCAGTGAGTTTTGGTTTAGAATCTTCGTCATAGTTATGAGGAATCGTACTAGTATTGATTTTTAACATCTTACCATTGACAATAATACATTTAGCTTTTCTAGGAAAATCAAGAACCAAACTCTCAGGAATATTTTTAAAAGTTGGTTTGGATAGAGCATAAGAAATTATTCTTAATGCTTCAATAATAGTTGATTTTCCTGCATTATTTTTTCCAACTGCAATTGTTAAATCCTTAAACTCTAGTTTTGTATCTTTAAAGCAACGATAATCTTCTAAATGTAAAAATTTAAGCATCTAATTAGCATCTCCCTTTTCAAATTTTTAAAATAATTTATTACATACGAAAAACCATCGTTTGCTGGTCTTTGTTGGCTCTTTATCTTCAAAGTCAGCATAAAGTTTGAAAGATTTGAAGCCAGCTTGCTCCAACAAGATATCATAAGTCAAGACCTCATAGGTACGCTCCTCATGGACCTCATCATGGCGACTAAAGCTTCCATCTTCCTCTTGGACAAAGAAGGTTAATTCATGAACAATAGAATGCGGTGCCGCATCCTCATAGGTATCCCAAAGCATGGCAAAGTCTTCTGCATTTTCATGGTAAGAATAGCCAGGGAAAACCTCATCCGTTTGATAGGTTGAGTGCACATCAAAGATGAAGACGCCATCTTCATTAAGGGCATTGTAAACCTCCTTGAAGACGTCCCCAACCTCAACTTCGTCCTGCATATAGCAGATTGAATCTGAGTAGCAGGTCACAAAATCATACTTGCCCGCTTGCGATAAATCCAACATGTTGCCTTCAATAAAGTCAATTTTCTGTTTGGCTGAAGAGGCACGCTTCTCAGCAATTTTCAACATATCAGCACTCAAATCGAGTCCAGTTACATCAAAACCAGCTTGAGAAAAGCGAACAGACTGAATTCCAGTTCCACAAGCCAATTCAAGCAATTTCTTTTTGTCCTTAGTCTTTGGCAAATGACGGAGGGAAAAATCCGTCCACAAATCGTAAAGACTATCATCCATAACAGCGTCGTATACCGCCGCAAAAGTTTCATAAGTAGCCATAATTATGATACCAAGTTCGCCCGTAATCGGAAAGGAAATTAGGGGAGTGAGACAGAACGAATTTTCTTAGAAAAATCGTTCGTTGTCTCACCCCCGCAAGGCTGATTAGGTACTCTTCCGAGCTTAAAAAGCGAATGAAGAGTCCAATCAGCTACTGCGCCAAATAATAAATTTTAATATTAATAATTTAACATAGAGCTATCTATTTTCCGACGATTACAGGACGGGTTCAAATCCTTTCTAAGATACAAAGAGCGTCAAAAGCAAAGAGAAAATAGGAAACTTTCTGCCGTATCACCAGATACAAGGAAAGTTTATCTTTTTCTCATGGCTTTTAACTCGTGTTCAGTTGACAAACCAACCAAACACAAGGCTATATCCTTCCTATTAAATCTTTAGTTTAACCAACAAAACCCAGTTGTCGCCAACTGAGTTCAATTTTTATGCCAAATAAGCTGACACATCCACCATTGGTGCTTCGTGCCAGAGTTTTTCAAGGTTATAGTGAGCACGTTCATCTTCTGTAAAGATGTGAACAACGACGTCGTTAAGATCCAAAAGAATCCAACCACCCTTGTTGTCACCTTCCATGTGACTAGCGTCAAGGCCAGCTTCTTTCACTTTCTCACGGATGTTGTCGGCAATAGCTTCCAACTGACGGCTATTCATTGCACTCAAAATAACAAAGTAATCTGTTAGGCTTGTAAGGCCGTACAAATCAAGGGCAACAATGTCTTCAGCTCGCTTTTCATCAGCAGCTTTGACAACCAATTCAAGTAATTCTTCTTTCATTTAATCCTCTTTCATTAAAAAATCGTTTTGTAATCTAAGACATCCGCAAAACACTCATCCCAAATGTTCTCATAAAATTCATTAATTGTTTCTGCCGGAATGTCATCTCCATCAAAGGTTGTAACAGCACCTTCAGGAATTACTAGCTTGTAGCCGTGTTCAAAAGCAACTTTAACGGATGTATCGACACAATATTCTGTTTGCATACCACACAAGACTAGTTGTTTAATTCCTTGTTGCTCCAAGTATTCTTTTAAACCTGTCTCTTTAAACATACTATTGTATTGCTTCTGAAACACCTTTTCATCAGGCTGTCTCTTTAATAGTGGCGATAATTGCCAATCTTCAGAGGTTAGAGCCTCATTTGTTTCAATATGTTGAATGTAGATGATTTCAATCTGCTGTTTTCTAGCCTGATCTTGTAAATAAGAGATTTTCTCTAACAGCTGTTTCGTTTCAAAACCTGTTTCTACTAAGATATTTTGTACATCAATAATGATAAAAGCAGTTTTCACTCATTGATCCTCTTTCAAGTACTTCACAAAAGCATTATAGGTTTCCAAGGTTTGTGGGAAAATCGGTAGAGCTTGATGGGCCAAGTGTTCTACCGTATGGACTGTCTCAAAAGCGACTGCCTTATCCAAGGATTGCTCTGCTACTTGTCTAGCTTCCTCTACCAAAGGGAAATTACGGTTATGCTCAATATAATCAGCCACATAGACAATCTTATCCAGAGTTGACATTTCATGGCTTCCGACGGTATGGATTTCAATACTGCGTAGAATCTCGGGATCAGTCAATCCCAAATCTTCTTGGATTTTGTAAATCCCAACCATGCCATGCCAGACATTATTCCCCCAATTTTTCAATTCAGGATCAAGCTTATATTTATCAATAAGCCCCAAGAATTCCTGATCTGGGAGTTCCTTGGCATAATCATGAAGCAAACCAGCCAATCCGGCTTTCTCAGTATCATATCCGTACTTTTCAGCAAGAGCAATAGCAGCTCGCTCAACACCCAGAACATGATTGAAGCGTTTAGGGCTCATGACCGCTCGAACTTTTTCAAGGAGTTCTTCACGAGAATAGTCTAGGTATTTTTCATAGGTCATTTATAGAGCCCCGCTTTCTTGATGTAGGCAAGTACAGACTGTGGCACCATAAAGTTAGGTGTGCGATCCTTCTTAATGTAAGCTCTGACTGCACTTGAACTAATATCCATAAGGGGCACATCCACCCAAATAACTGGGTAAGACGTTCCAGCCTTATACTTAGGACGCTGAACACCAACAAATTGTACCATCTCGATAAGTTCATCAATACGATGCCACTTAGGTAGGTATTCGACCATATCCGCTCCAATAATAAAGTAATAATCCGTATCAGGATTGGCTTCCGTCAAGAGCTTCATGGTGTCATAAGTATAGCTGATTCCCTTACGTTCCAACTCAATGGTTTCGATGTCCAATCCTTCGATACCGTTAATAGCCAACATAAGCATATTAAGGCGGTGTTTTTCATCAATGGTCTCTTTTTTATTGACATGAGGTGGCTCATATTCAGGCATGAGAAGAACTTCATCGAGACCTAACTGCTGACGCACCTGATCAGCAACAACCAAGTGGGCATTATGAACAGGATTGAAGTTTCCACCTAATATTCCCACTTGCTTACGGCCTGTATCTTTGATTTCTTCCTCTAGTTGAACCTTTGTAAATGGGGTTACGAGATCTAGTGCCATGTACGCCTCCTCTTTCTCAAGCATTATACAACTGACTTAAGGCTAGCTTTAATGCTTCAAAAGTGTTCCTATACCTTAGTTTTTCCTTCACCAAGCAAAGTCGGCAACTATTTTTGGATAGCTTTGACCTTTGGTGACAACTTACGATTTTCTTTTTTAGCTGATTCTTTATAGAGAATCAAGATACGTCCAATCTTAAGGACTGTATCACAGCCAATTTCTTCTTCCAAAATTTCGGCAACTTCATGGATATCTTCCATGGTATTTTGGAGTAGGGTTACTTTGATCAATTCACGAGCATCAAGGGCGTTACGAACGCTAGTTTTGATGTGGTCGTTAAGACCGTTTTTCCCGATTTGTACAATAGGTTTGAGAGTGTGTGCTTCCGATTTGAGGAAGGCACGTTGTTTTGATGTTAATGACATGTTTATTCCTTTTAATTTTTTTGCTGTTTTTCTAGGGTGATACGGACACAAGCAAACCTTCGATTTCATAGCTAATTTTTGAGCCTAGGGTCTCAAAAATTCCGAATCTAAGTCACATTTTATGTTGCTTGGACTATCACGGCGAAAAACACATCGTTTGCTTATGACGAAAATCTAGGCAAACTTCATGTTCATTGAAAAGACTCTTTTTATACTTTTAACTACTTTATTAAGTTTAAATAATCGCTTTTCGTACGACGACGCCAACACCTTCTGGTGCCCAGGCAGCAACGATGGTTGGTTGGTCAGCTTTTCCTTGGACACGAATCCAACCTAATCCCGAGAAGACAATGTCTGTCTTATCTTTGACAGTAAATTCGTGACGAACAAGTTTTGGAAAATCAGCCAGATCCTTTGGTCCAGGAGGCACGAGAAGACTTCCAACATGCTTATCATAGAAGGCATCTGCGCCTTCAAGTTTGGTACGATGAAGCTTCAAGTTATTATCAAAGAAGGCTGTAAAACCTTGCTTATTCCCATCAATAAAGTCAAATCGTCCAAGACCACCTAGGAATAGGGTTTGACCTGCATTTAACTGGTAAGTTTTTGGCTTAATTTCCTTCTTCGGACTAACGTACTTGAGGTCCTTCGCTGACAGATAGTGTGCCATCTGGTGGCGGTGGATGATTCCTGGTGTATCAAAAATGTAAGTACCATCATCCAAAGGAATTTCAATCTTATCAAGGGTTGTTCCAGGGAAACGAGAAGTCGTGATAATATCTTTATCACCTGTAATTTCCTTGATAATCGCATTAATTAAGGTTGATTTACCAACATTCGTCACACCGACAACATAAACATCACGACCCTTACGGAGTTTTTCAATACGCTGAATCAACTCTTTAATGGCGTGATGATTTTGGGCAGACGTCAACATGACATCCACGGGACGCATGCCTTCTTCATGGGCACGTTCTGTCAACCATTGAGTTACCTTACCATCTTTAACAGATTTAGGTAGGATATCCTTTTTATTTCCGACCAAGAGCACATCATTACCAGAAACAAAGCGTAACAAGCCTGGAATGATTGATCCATTAAAATCGAAAATATCAACAACATTGACAACGAGGGCATCACTGTCTCCAACTTCATGAAGCAATTTTAAAAATTCATCATCTGTGATGTGGACATCCACAATTTCATTGTAATGACGAAGGCGGAAACAACGTTGACAGTACAACTCACCTGTTTCTTCAGCTTTTTTTATAGAGCTAGCAGGTGTGTAACCAGCCTTTTCTTTATCTTCTGTTTGAATTTGGGCTCCACAGCCAATACAAAATAATTCTTCCATTAAATTCCTTTGTTAAAGGTCATTGGACCATATGCTTTTTCAATCTTTTTCCACATGCGACGCTCACGCCAACGATTAAACTTGGTTACCCAAGCATCTGATTGCACCAAGGGCTTAACCAAAATCGAGCGAATACCAGCTCGGTGGCTCGCTCTGATGTCAGTCATGAGCTGATCTCCCACCATAACGACCTCGTCACGGTTAAAGTGGTAACGCTCAATCGCTTCATTAATCCCTTTCGTAAAAGGTTTCATGGCACGACTCACGAAATCCACATGGAAATTGGCAACCGCACGTTCAACACGTTCATGTTTATTGTTAGAGACCACAACAACTGGAATGTCAGCCTCTGTCATCTCATCTAACCAAGCACGTAGCTCAGGAGTCCCATCAGGGTTGTTCCAAGCAATCAAGGTATTATCCAAATCGACCAAGACAGCACGAATACCGTGTTCACGTAGCTGGTCAGGTTTCAAATCATAAACAGCCTCCACCATAAAATGGGGCCTGTAATCGTCTATACTCATTTTCTCTCCAAAATGTTAGTTTACCTCTTATTCTACCATATTTTTAAGGTTTATGTGTGGGACTTTAGTCCTATTTTTTAAGAACATCTTTGACATTAAGGTATCGAAAAAGAACCACAATCACTTGGGCTCTATCTTTATCTTTGAATTTTCTCTTGTTTTTTAAGGGCTACTAAATCCTTAAGCGAAATGAGGATAACAGCAAGAACAATTAAAATCATTCCAAGCACATCAATGGCAAAGAAGTGGTCACCCATGATTAAGACCGTTAAAATGACCGATGCCACTGGTTCTACCGATGCCAGAAGACTTCCTTTTACAGCGCCAACCATGGTTGTTCCCTTGAGGAAAACTGTATAAGCAAAAACTGTCCCGATGAAGACCAACCCAAAGAGTGCTAAAAGATTGCCACCAGTCAAGGGTAACTCATACTTCCAGGCTTGGATAGCAATCGGAAAGATTAGACCACCGAGTAACATTCCTAGACCGATGACAATCAGACTGCCCCACTTTTCAATAGCTTTAGCAGGCAGTAAGATATAGAGTGCATAGGTTACTGCCGAGAAGAGGCCCCAGAACAAGCCAATAGGTGTGATAGCCAACTCTGTCACCTGACCATGCGTGGCGATAATAAAGGTTCCCGCAATAGCCATGATAATCGCCACTAACTCTGAGACCGTTGGAAATCTGCGGTTCTTTGCACACACAAAAGCCAGAATAAGGACTGGCGTGACATACTGTAAGACTGTCGCAGTTCCAGCGTTGGTGTACTGAATAGCACTGAGATAGGCATACTGATTCAAGACCAGACCAAAGAGAGCAAATAAGGCGATACTTACTAAGGTTTTCCTATCTTTAATGGCTTGTACTAATTTGTCTCGCTGCCTAAAAAAGACCGAAGCCGTTAGTAAGGTCCCAGCTAGAATCAAACGTAAACTCGTCAAAAGATTGACATTAACCCCATGAGACATCAGGTATTGACCAGAAACCCCTGAGATTCCCCAGGCAATCCCAGCAGTTATGACCATCAGACTACCTTTTAATTGTTTAGACATGTGTTTTCCTCGATTATGATAATGCCTATTTATTATAACACAGGGAGTTGCCAGCCAGGCGATAACTTCAGAAAAATTAAACTGTTTTTCTTGAAGAATTTTCCAGCCACCAACCGACAATCCAGCCAAGGACTAAAAGATAATTCTCAAAAGCTCCAACAGCATTAACAGAGTGATGATATTGAAGATAGCTAAGGAAATGATTTGTTCCAATACCTAGGCCTCCCAGAATCAAAGCAAGCAGAACGGCTCTCAGATAAAACCAATCGTACTTGATGTTAACGGCAAGGAGGATGACCAGAACCGCCACATTCCAAATACCAATCTCCCTCTGCCATCCAACCGAAATACCGTAGCCCGAATGACTTCCCATATAGGTGGGAAAGAATAGCTGAAAAATAATGGCACCAGTCATGGCAAGGATGACAAGGATAAATAGGAATCTTAAGAATTTGTTCATGGGGTTTCTCCTGTTTAAAAGATGCTTAATTTAATATCACTAGTATAACAAAAAAGACCTCAACCAGAGTTGAGATCTTTAATCAAAAATTAAGCTTCTTGTTCTTCTTTCAACAATTTCTTATCGTAGACACGAATAAATGGGAAATAAACAAGGAAGGCGGCAACAGCACAGACAAGAGCAACTAGGACAGCACGGAGATCTGCAGTTCCTAAGAAAGCTCCGATTCCCACTGGGGTTGGCCATGGAACCTGTGCAATAACAGGATTAATCAAATGCAATGCATTAACAAAGTAGTAAATAGTAGCTGTAACCATTGGCGCCAAGATAAATGGAATCGCTAATGCTGGATTATAGATAATTGGCAAACCAAAAATCAATGGTTCATTAATGTTAAATAATGCTGGAACAACTGAGGCACGTCCAATCGCTTTTAGTTGCTCTGACTTGGCAGCAAAAGCAATGTAGAGACACAAACCAAGAGTTGCACCTGATCCACCAGCGATAACAAACATGTTAGAAAATTCACCAGCTACAGCATAGTGTCCACCAGCAGCATTTTCTGCCATGTTAGCAAGTGCGATAGGGTTAACGAAAGCAAAGATAATATTAGCTCCATGAATCCCTACAATCCAGAGAAGCTGAGTTAAAAGATAAATAATCATTAATCCAATCCATGAGTTAGTTAGGTTAGCAACAAACCCAAATGGAATAGCAATAACTTTAAAGATGTCAGTTCCCAGCGCTACGAGTGCACCATTAATAAAGATAACTACAAATGCAACGACGAATCCTGGAATCAAGGCTGTAAATCCACGTGAAACTCCTTCTGGAACAGCTTCAGGCATTTTAATAACCCAATTACGTTTTACACATGTACGATAAATAAGGACTGTCACAATAGCCATGATAATAGCTGTGAAAATACCAGTTGTACCAAAGCGAGTTACTCCATTACCCATTGCCCAACCGTCAACAACGACTGCACCTTCTTTTAGGCTACCTACAGCCTTCATCATTCCACCGTCAAAAATGATTTGTGGAACTGTCATGATAAAAGCCATGAGCGAAAGAAGAGCACCGTTTAGAGGATTCATATTTAGATCTTCTTCTTCTGCATAGATTTTAGTTAACTCATAAGCAAGTGAGAGAACAAAGTAAAGTGAGAGAGAACCCATAGTAGCATAGTTAGCAACCATGTATAGAGAAGTAAACTTATCAAATGAAGCTGAGAAAATATCAGCTACAATTGGCCAGAATGAGAAGGCTTGTGGCAGAATACTAAATACCAAGAACATTGACCCTACAATAGTAAATGGTACAGCTGCCATACCTGCTGCCGTGATTGCACGTACAACTTTAAACTGGGCAAGTTTTCCCATTGGTCCCATGACATGATTTTCAAGGAAACCAAACAATCCGTTTTGTTGATCCATAATCGGACCTCCTTAATAATAATTTTATATTTATTTCAATAGCAATCCTTTTAAAAGATGTTATAAGGTCACAGAACTCTTTTCTAACTGGATAAAGCGTTGATAAGCCTTATCTTTACGTTCATATATTTCTTGAATTCTTTTAAGATTTAACAAGCATAGGCCAAAACCTAGTAAAAGAATAACGAAAACGAAGAAACGTGCAGCTTGATTATTTTCAAAAATTGGGAAAAGAGTTGTGAACAAGCTCGTCCAAGTTAGAACAAGTAGTCCCATCTGAATAACTGCCTGTGAGCGGATAAACATCTGAGTCACCTTCAAACGTTCATCACGCTTGCCATACAATCGAAACTGCTCAACAGTAGCCAAAATCGCTAATACAATTAGTGTGATAGGGAGAACAATAACAAAAGAAGGACGAATAAATTGATTCAAAAGCCAATAAATATTGCCAAAAAAGAAGAGTGCTATTGTATAACGTAGAAGAAGGTAGCGATTAAAGAAAGTATTTTTTAATGCTGTCTCCCGACGTTGACGCTCGATTTCTAGTTGTTCTTTTTTTGTCATTGTCTTCCTCCTTGTTTAACTATATATGCTTAACCAACCTTTCTATGAAGAACCAGCATTTCTTTTGCCACTTCCAATAGAGTCATTGTAGTCATTAAATGGTCTTGAGCATGGACCATGATAATTTCAATCTTAATTTCTACACCACTTGCATAGTCTTGCAAAAGTTTTGTTTGTGCATGGTGTGCTTCTAAAATTTCTTCATTTGAATGTTCTAACTTAGCTTCTGCTTCGTCAAAACGACCTTCTCGCATATCGGCAAACGCTTCATGAATTTCTGTTCTAGCAGTACCTGAATGAAGAATAATTTCAAAGGCTGCAACCTGTAGTTCTTCTTGATTCATATGAACCTCCTATGTTATTTTTTCAAATATTGTAATAAAATCTTCAAAATCCTTGCAATTGATTAATTGCTTTTGTAAGTCATCATTTTCTGTTAAGGAAACTATTTTCTTCGTCACATCCTTCAACCCATCATTACCATATAATGATGGTGATAAAAGAAAAACAAGTTGAATATGTGAACTTTGATTATCCCAAGATATAGGTTCTTGACAGATAGCAACTGATACTTTAACTTCTTTCCCCAAAGGCCTAATGGGATGTGGAACCGCAATTTTTTCAGAAAAGACGACAGAACTTAATTCCTCACGCTGTTTAATTTCGTAAAGTAAAGATTGTTTGAAATCATCCGATTCACCGACAGATAGACCTTCAACCATTTCTTCCAATAGTCGTGTTTTATCACATTTCATCCATACAAAGAAGTTATCTTGACTAAAGTATTGTTTAAAATTATCGTCTTTAATCCGAGCTACTTCTGAACGATTTCCAATTCTCGAAACTTGCATCTGGTCCATAGCCTGACGGATCTGAGATATTTCTTCGGTTTTAAGAAAAACACTCACTGTAAAAACTGGTATCTGAAAGTAAAGGTTTGATAAATCAACAGCCGATACAATAAAATCAATACCGTCTATTTTTTCTTGGTTCAACTCATAGTAACCTATGACATCAACCACCTCTATACGATTCCCAAGCTCAGATTCAAGACGATTTTTAAGCATTTGAGCAGCCCCAAATCCTGTCGCACAAATCGCCAATACTGAAAATTTATGGTTTTCTTTTCGACGTTCGATAGCAGCTAAGAAATGAAGACAGACATAAACTATTTCATCGTCAGATATAGTAGCCTGTGAAAAAGCTTCCATATTTGCAAGAATTTCCTTGGTCATGAAGAATACATCACTATAATTCTGTTTAACCTCATCTACCAATGGATTACTAAGATCAATATGACTGGCTAAACGTACCTGTAAGGTCATCAAATGGGTTATAAGACTCTCAACAAGTTGAAAATCTGAGGAAAAGTGGTATATATCGTCTAACCCTAAGGTTTCAAAACTTTGGACCAACGAGTCTCTCAGTGCCTCTTTAGAAAACTCTGTTTGGTTGTTTTGGGGTAACTGACTTTTAGCTAACAGATGTAAGGTAATATAATCGATTTCTTGAACTGGAAATTCTTGATTGGTTACCTTACTAACTCTTGAAAGAATCTTCTTAGCAACCCGACGTTCGATGTCGTTAACTGCCATCTGACAATCTAAGTTACTAATTTCAAAACCAGACTTGATACGGCCTATTGCTAAAGCTATATGAACAACTAAATTTTGTAAAACAAAATCCGATAACTTCAGATTAGCTTCCTGACATTCTTCTAAAACAATCTTTGCCAATTCCTCTAATGGAAGATTTTGGTCAAAAAAATTTGACTTCACATAAGAGTGTAGTGCTTTAAAAAACTGGTTCTCCAAGAAATAACTCATAATAAAGCGACGTTTGTCTCGTTCTTCACCAGAAACGTAGACACCTTTATTCGCTCTACTTTCTATAGTTAGGCTGTAGTCAGCTAGCATCTGGCGAATCTTTTTAAAATCATTACATAAAGTTGATCGACTAACATATAGCTCCTCAACTAAATCATCAAAAAGAACCGGAACCTGTTCAAACAAGAGCTTATTTAAAATGAAGGCTAGACGATCATCACCTTGAGACATAGACGTTTTTGTACTATAATCGTTGCCTAATTCATAGATTAGACGAAAGGTTTGGCAAACTTCTTGACTTTCAAAAATTAGTCGATAGCCTTGTCCTTGTTTTGACACTAAGCTAACACCTTGAAGGTTTAAGGTTTGATCAATTGATTTCAAGTGATTACGTACAGTTCTATCCGAACAGGACAAGTATTTAGCAAGTTCCTTACTTGTAACATAACGTTCCCTGTGCTTTAACAAGAATTGAAGGATGCCTTTTTCTCTAGTATTTGACACTCTCATATCCTCCTAAAAATGATATTCTCACCTTCTATTATAGGATATTTTCACACCTTAAATTCTTTTTATTGAGCATAAGTCATATTATGAATCATTTATAATTTAGCTAATAGATAATATTAACTAATACCTATTTTTTGCACTATTTCTTTAATGAAGATTAGATATTTTCTACAATCAAATTAGCCATTTTTTCAATTCCCATTGGGATTGGAATATAGGCTTGAGGTGGAATTTGAACAACTGGTTTTCCGACTTTAGCACCTGCTTCTTCAAACTGTTTAAAATACATTTTTGTTTGAGGACTTACAAGGTACAAATCAAACTCTGATGCTGCAATAGCTTTTCCGCCTTCAGTAGCACTAATAGCGTCAACCTCAATATCCTGACCTTTCCCCTTTAAAAACTCCGTTGTTTTCTTCGCCATGAGTGATGAAGACATTCCTGCCGCACAAATAATCAACGCTTTTGCCATAAGATTTTCTCCTTTAATCTAATCCCATCAAATTGATACCTGATTGGGTTATTTCTTATTTACATTTTAATTATAAAGTAAAACGCTTACAATTACCATTGCTGATTTTTCCTCAACGATACGGAAAATAATTATTTGTACTTCAATTTATAAATCAAAATAATCCCAGATAGCAAGAACGAAACACTATTAGCCAAAATCAAAGGTAAGTCACCAATATGAAGACCATGAGCAAGCCACAAAGCAATGCCAATAACCTGCATAACATACATCCCTAAGGCAATCGATTCAGTATCTTTTGTTTTTACTACACGCACAACTTGCGGCAAAAAGGCAAATGTTGTTAAAATTGCTGCAATGCTACCAATCATATTTATTCTCCTATGTTTACTAAAGAAGCTGGGAATTCCCCAGCTTCTTAGTTTTATTCTACCGTTGCACCATTAGATGCAATAACTTCTTTATACCAATTAAATGATTTTTTCGGTGAGCGTTCATAACTTCCTTGTCCATCGTCATCTTTATCCACATAGATAAATCCGTAACGTTTCCTCATCTCACCGGTACCAGCTGAAACCAGGTCTATACAGCCCCAAGGTGTATATCCCATTAAATCAACACCATCTTCAACTACAGCTTTTTTCATTTCACGAATATGAGCACCTAGATAATCAATTCGATAATCATCATGAACCATGCCATCTGATTCAACTTGGTCTATAGCACCGAAACCATTTTCAACAATAAATAGTGGCAAATGATAATGATCTGTAAACCAGTTTAATGCATAACGTAATCCCTCTGGGTCAATTTGCCACTCCCACTCAGATGCCTGAACATAATTATTTTTGACTAAATCTTCTGTTTCAAGATAATCGAAATAAGGATTATTCTCACGATGAGAATCGATAGCAAAAGACATATAGTAACTAAATCCAATATAGTCTACCGTGCCTCCAAGTAAATCCTCTTTATCTTGCTCTGTAAAGTCAACTGAGATTCCTTTACGTTCCCAATACTTGAGAATGTGTTCAGGATATTTACCAAAAACATGTACGTCAGTAAAGTAATAACGTTTTTGCATAGCCTTCATGGCCATTAAAATGTCTTTAGGATTACAAGTTGCAGGATAAATAGGACACATCGCAATCATACAACCAATTTGAAAATCTGGATTGATTTCATGGCCAATTTTTACTGCTCGAGCAGAGGCTACTAACTCATAGTGTGCTGCTTGATACATAATAGCTTCTCGGTCGTCACCTTCCTCGTATACAATACCTGAGTTCGTAAATGGTGCAAAATCTTCCTGGTAATTGGCCTGATTATTGATTTCATTGAAGGTCATCCAGTATTTAACTTTATCTTTATAACGTTTGAATACGACTTCTGCAAAGCGAACAAAGAAATCAATCAATTTGCGATTTTTCCACCCACCATATTCTGTAACCAAATGATAAGGCATCTCAAAATGGGATAAAGTAATTACAGGTTCAATTCCATGCTTCAAGCACTCATCAAAAAGATCATCATAAAACTGCAACCCTTCTTCATTGGGCTCTAATTCATCACCCTTTGGGAAAATACGTGTCCAAGCAATTGATGTTCGGAAGCACTTAAATCCCATTTCAGCAAAAAGCGCTATATCTCCTTTGTAACGATGGTAAAAATCTATGGCCTCATGGTTTGGATAATATTTACCTTCCAAAACACCTGGTGTAATTTCACGGGCAACTCCATGGCGACCAGCTGTCATGACATCAGCAACACTGATACCCTTTCCACCTTCTTGCCATCCACCTTCAAGTTGATGAGCAGCTACAGCACCACCCCATAAAAATCCATCTTTAAAAGTAGTCATCGTTTTTCCTCCTGACTTTGATACTTCTATTATAAACTCCATAAATAGTAATGAAAACGCATTCTTTTTCCATAATACTACGGAAAGTAATAAGTTATCTTTTGCTTGAAAACGCTTTAGATAAAGAGTATACTATACCTCATAAGGAGGCAATATTATGAATTTCATACAGTTTTTAATCACTTTTGCTGGACTTGTTGTTGGAGTTAGCGCTGTTGCTATACTCTTCTGGTACTTAAGTAAGACTTTGAAGAAAAACGTCATTGTACGTAATGGTAACACTTTTACTATTGTTCATCTTAAAGAGCTAGATCAATACCCTGACTTACTTAAGAATACCGATTTCAAGAAAATGGGAAACTGGACAGCTCATGATAATGGACGTGAATTCCGAGGTACTGCTAATGTCTCTAAAGAAACACTTCGCCAATGGATTATTGATAAATATCATTTAAAAGCTCATCAAGTTATTGTCACTGTTCCTGAAGAAATGAAGGTTGCTTCAGCTCTTCCTCATTTCTAAAGTCACTTAGTCTTTTTCAAAAACTCCTAACGAGTCGATTCGTAGGAGTTTTTGTATACCCTGCAAAGAAAAAACCAACCTTTCGGCTGGTTGTTTATCTATTACTCTTCTTTCAACTTAGCCAATTCTTGAGCAAGTAGCTTGAGGGCTACTTGTGGGTTGGCTTGGCCTTTGGTTGCTTTCATGAGGAAGCCTGTGAAGGCCTTGTCAGCGTTACGTTTACCTGACTTGAAGTCGGCTACGGCTGCTTCATTGTCTGCAAAGACTTGGTGGATGATTGGGATCAAGACTTCAGGGTCTGAAATCTGTACCAATCCAGCTTTTTCGACGTATTCACGCGCACCGCCACCGTTTTTCGCCAAATGAACGAAGACTTTCTTGGCAATCTTAGAAGAGATGGTTCCATCTTCAATGATGGCAATCATTTCTACCAAGTTTTCTGGTGTCAACTTGATTTCTTCAAGCGTTTTACCTTCTGCGTTCAAGAATTGAGCCACTTCACCTTGGAGCCAGTTAGACACTTGTTTAGCGTCTCCGCCAAGGGCTACGGCTGCTTCGAAGAAGTCAGATGTGACCTTAGTAGCCGTCAATTGGTTGGCATCATAGTCAGACAAGCCAAGCTCTGTCACATAGCGAGCACGACGGTCTTTTGGAAACTCTGGCAACTCAGTACGCATTTCCTCGATCCACTCATCTGAGATTTCAAACAAGGGAAGGTCTGGTTCTGGGAAGTAACGGTAATCCGCTGCTCCTTCTTTGACACGCATAAGAATAGTGCTCTTGTTGGCTTCATCGTAACGGCGTGTTTCTTGACGAATGACACCACCTGAACGCAAGATTTTCGCTTGGCGTTGCACTTCGTATTCAAGACCTTTACGGACGTTTGAGAAAGAGTTCAAGTTCTTCAACTCAGTCTTGGTACCAAATTCCTCTTGACCGTATGGGCGAAGGGAAATGTTAGCATCCACACGCATAGATCCTTCTTCCATCTTGACGTCTGAAATACCAGTGTACTGGATGACTTCTTTCAAAGCTGTCAAATAGGCGTAAGCTTCTTCTGGAGAACGCATATCTGCTTCAGATACGATTTCGATCAATGGAACCCCTTGACGGTTAAGGTCTACGTAAGAGAAGCCATCTGTTCCATGCGTATTCTTACCGGCATCTTCTTCCAAGTGGGCACGTTCAATCCCGATTTTCTTAGTTGAGCCGTCTTCCAATTGCACTTCAATCCAACCGTTATATCCGATTGGCTCGTCAAATTGCGAAATTTGGTAAGCCTTTGGATTATCAGGGTAGAAATAGTTCTTACGGTCAAAGTGCATGTGCTGGTGGATATCCATATTGAGCGCCAAAGCAGCCTTGATACCAGCATCCACAACACCCTTGTTCAAGACAGGAAGCACCCCTGGGAAAGACCAGTCAATCACATTGGTATTGGCATTTTGCTCGTTTCCAAAGTGGGCAGAGGTCGGTGAGAAAATTTTTGAGTTTGTATTCAATTCAACGTGGACTTCAAGTCCGATGACTGTTTCAAAGTTCATTAATTGTCACCTCCGAAAATAAGGGGTTGTTGCTTGTGGTAATCCGTCGTTGCTTCAAAGGCAGTTGCAGCTTGGTAGATGGTTTCTTCCGAATACTTCGGACCAATCAACTGCAAACCAACTGGAAGACCTTGCGCAAAACCTGCAGGAATCGAAATCCCTGGAAGACCTGCCAAGTTGACTGGAATGGTCAAGAGGTCAGCCAGGTACATGGCAACCGGATCATGGTTGAGCGAATCCAAATCAAAGGCCACGCTTGGAGCTGTTGGACCAAGGATAAGGTCGTAATCCGCAAAGACTTTTTCGAAGTCTTGGATAATAAGGGTACGGACTTGACCAGCTTTCTTGTAGTAAGCATCGTAGTAACCAGATGACAAACTAAAGGTACCAAGCATGATACGGCGTTTGACCTCATCGCCAAAGCCTTGACTACGAGTGTTCACGTAGATATCATCCAAGTTTTTAGCATCTTCTGCACGGAAACCATAGCGAATACCGTCGAAACGTTGCAAGTTTGAAGAAGCTTCAGATGAAGCGATGATGTAGTAAACAGCAACCCCGTATTTAGAATGAGGCAGGCTAACTTCTTCGACAGTTGCTCCCAATTTTTCAAAGTGTTTCGCCGCATTAAGGATGGTTTCTTTGACTTCTGGGTCAATCCCTTCACCAAGGTATTCCTTAGGAAGGGCAATCTTCATGCCCTTGATGTCTTGACCAATCTTAGAAGTAAAGTCTGCTACACGAACAGGTGCAGAAGTCGAATCCTTGGCATCTTCGCTGGCAATGACATTGAGCAATTGGGCATTTTCCTTAACGGTTGGTGAGAAAGTACCGATTTGGTCGAGTGAGCTACCGAAGGCAATAAGACCGAAACGTGAAACAGTTCCATAAGTTGGTTTTAGACCAACAATCCCGTTAAAAGCAGCCGGTTGACGGATAGAACCACCTGTATCTGAACCAAGTGACAAACGGACTTGCCCTGAAGCTACAGAAGCTGCTGAACCACTAGAAGATCCACCAGGCACCTTGCTGTGGTCCCAAGCATTCTTGGTTGGTCCATAGTAAGAAGTTTCTCCAGATCCACCCATGGCAAATTCATCCATGTTGGTCTTCCCGATGACAATCATATCTTTGGCTTTGGCATTGGCAACAGCTGTCGCATCAAAGATTGGCTCGTAGTTGTAGAGCATTTTTGATGCCGCAGTAGTCAAGATGCCATCTGTTGAGATATTGTCTTTGACAGCGAGTGGAATCCCTGACAAGAGGTTATCTGCATCAATTCCCTTTTCATCAATGGCCTTGGCTTGCGCAAGAGCCACTTCTTCTGCCACTGTCACAAAGGCATTGACTGCTTCTTCACGCGCCTTGATATCGTAAAGCGTTGCTTGGGTCAATTCCGTTGCCGAAATTTCCTTAGAGACAAGGAGGTCGTGCAACTCTTCAATGGTTTTATTGTTGAATGACATTAGGCATCTCCTCCATCTTCTAGGATAGCTGGTACCTTGATGTAATAGTTATCTTTTTCAGGTACATTTTTAAACAAGCGGTCACGGTCAGTCCCTTTTTCAGCAACATCCGGACGCAATACGGTCTTGCGGTCAGCCATGGTCGTTGTTGGGGCAACACCTGTTGTGTCCACTTCTTCCAACAATTCCACCATGTCGACAATTTTAGACAAGGTTGTCGCAAACTCAGCTGTCTCTTCTGGAGAGAATTTCAATTTTGAAAGATTGGCAACGTGGGTTACCTCTTCTTGCGTAATTTTCATCTTGCTTCCTTTCGTGAAATGATGATTTTTCAATACCCTCTATTTTACCATAATTTAGCCTATTTTGCTTGGAGGATAAAAAAACTGTAGTAACTTTTTTGTCACTACAGTTTACAGAGATAGAGCTTTTTCAAAACACTTATCGTATGGCTATCAAGAGCTTTCTCCAAGCCTCTAGAATTACAGGTTTCAAATACTGTTTTGCCAGGTCGTATGAGACTTGGTGCATAGACTCAAGATCACTCTCTAAGGCAAATACAATTTTATCCGCCATCTGAGAAACAAGCAGGTCCTCATCCATAGTCTCGCTATAAGGAACCAGATAGCCATTCTCACCATCTTTGATGAAGGTTGGATTGCCATAACGGGCATCAAAACCAACCAGAGCTAAACCTGCTCCCACCGCTTCCATCAGAGTCAAACCAAAGGTCTCCCACTGAGAGGTGGTGACGTAAAGTTCATACTGTGGGTAGACGTCTCGTAAATCCGCATTTCCTCGAAGATGGATGTAATCATTCGCCCCTAGAGTATCAATCAGATCTTGTAGATTCTCTTGCTCCCCACCTTTACCGTAGATGTCATTAGTCGAGAACTCATAGACTATTCTACAGAGGCACCGTTACTTGCGATAACTTCTTTATACCAGTTAAATGATTTCTTCTTAGAGCGTTTAAGGCTACCATTACCATCGTTGTCACGGTCTACATAGATGAAGCCATAACGTTTCTTCATTTCACCAGTTCCAGCAGAAACAAGGTCGATACAGCCCCATGTTGTGTAGCCCCAAAGCTCTACACCATCTTCATTGATAGCATCACGCATGGCCTTGATGTGGGCTGCCAAGTAGTCGATACGATAATCATCTTCGACATAACCATTTTCATCTGGGGTATCCACAGCACCAAGACCATTTTCAACAATAAACATCGGTTTTTGGTAACGATCCCAAATAACGTTAAGGGTAATACGAAGACCTAGTGGGTCAATTTGCCAACCCCATTCTGAAGCTTCCAAATATGGATTTTTAATAGAGGCAAAGATATTTCCTGCTGTCTTTTCATTAACTTCTGGATCACCTGAAGCCACACGACTTGCATAGTAAGAGAAGGAGATAAAATCTACAGTATGCTCTTTAAGAAGGGCCAAATCTTCTTCAGTCATCTCAATCTCAATGCCATCACGTTCCCACTGCTTCTTAGCATAATTTGGATACTCTCCACGAGCCTGAACATCAATAAAGAAATAACTACTACGATCTTCTTGCATGGCTGCCCAGTAGTCACGTGGGTGGGCTGTATTTGGATAATATTGACCTGCTGCCAACATACAACCAACCTTATTTTCAGGGTCAATCTCATGGGCCAACTTGGTCGCCATAGCTGAAGCTACCAACTCATGGTGAGCTGCTTGGTATTTAACCTGTTCCTCATTCTCACCCTCTTCAAAGCAGAGTCCTGCTCCCATAAATGGTGCATGGAGAATCATATTGATTTCATTGAATGTAAGCCAGTACTTCACCAAACCTTTATAACGTGTGAAAAGGGTACGGCAAAGATTTTCATAGAAGCCAAGCATCTTACGGTTACGCCAACCACCATACTCGGTAATCAAGTGCATTGGACAATCAAAGTGTGTGATTGTCACCAAAGGTTCAATGCCATGCTTGTGACATTCTTTGAAGAGGTCCTCGTAAAAGGCAAGCCCAGCTTCATTTGGCTCAGCCTCATCCCCCTTAGGAAAAATACGTGACCAAGCAATAGAAAGACGATAGGTCTTAAAGCCCATTTCACCAAAGAGAGCAATATCTTCCTTGTAACGATGGTACATGTCGATACTTTCCTTAGCTGGATAGAAATAGCCGTCCTCAAAATCAAACATCTTACGACGTCCAGTGATAATTGAAAGACGGTCCTCGCCAATTGGCACCACGTCAACATTGGCTAAACCACGTCCATCAGCATCAAAGGCACCCTCACATTGATTGGCTGCTGTCGCTCCACCCCACAAAAATCCGTCAGGAAAAGTCATTTTTTTAGTCATTGTTCTACCTCTTTATGATTCAAGAATATTTCAGTAATAGTATATACTAATCTGGAATCGTTTTCTTATAGTAAACTACGAAAAACTGATACTATCCTATGATTTTAGACAAGAAGCGAGAGTAGGCCAGATTCCCACTCTCAATCATAAATCTTCTTACTCCACAATTGTTGCTCCAAGAACATTCTTAAAATGCCCGATAGCAAAGTCATGAGCTTCAGGCGTCAAGGAAGCTGTTGCACTCGCTACAACCTCAATATCATAGCCCAAATTATAGGCATCAATGGCTGTATGTAGGACACAAATATCCGTTAAAACTCCTGTCAAAACAACTGTCGTCACACGACGCTCACGCAAACGAATATCTAAATCCGTTCCCGAAAAGGCTGAGTAGTGTCGCTTATCCATCCAAAAGACACGATTATCATCCTTAATAGCATCATATACACCAGCTAACTTACCATAAAGTTCTCGCCCAGACGTCCCTGCAATATTGTGCGGTGGAAAGAGCTTGGTTTCAGGATGGAAGGTATCTCCTTCATCATGTCGGTCCATAGCAACGAAGATATAGTCCCCATTGTCATAGGCTTCTTGAGTTACCTGAGCAATGCGATCTTCAATGGCTTGGGCAGGCTTTCCAGCCGTCAACTTCCCATCATCTGCCACAAAATCATAAGAGTAATCAATTGATATCAATGCCTTTGTCATAATACTTTCTCCTTTAAAAAAAGTGGGGCAGGCTCCTCCTACCTCACTTTCTTTCAGTATTCTTCTTATTCGTATTCTTTCAATTTATCGTAGATACCTTCGTTAAGGACTTTAAGATAAGTCCCTTTCATACCGAGTGAACGGCTCTCAATAATACCAGCTGATTCCAACTTACGAAGGGCATTAACGATAACTGAACGTGTAATTCCAATACGGTCAGCGATAACAGACGCTGTCAAGCGACCTTCCAAACCGTCCAACTCATTCAAGATAGCTGAAACTGCCTTGATTTCTGAGTAAGACAAGGTATTAATAGCCATGTTAATAGCTGTTTGTTTACGAATTGTTTCTTCCAAGTTCTCTGTTTGAAGGTTCAACAACTGCAACCCAACTACTGTAGAGGCAATTTCAACCAAGATAAGATCTTCATCTACAAAGTCATGATCGTTACGCCAAATGATGAAAGAACCAAGACGCATACCACCACCATAGATAGGTGCAATTGTAGTCAAACCATCTGGGAAGTCATCTTTTGACTCCACAGGGAAAATGGTCAAGTCACTGTCAATACCAATGTTTTCTTGAGTGTCATAAACACGGCTGATACCACGTGTGTATTCTTCTGGAAGTTGTTTGGCTTCAAAAAACTCTTCCACACGATCAGTGTTGGTTTTGTACTTCATGGCAAAACCAAGAAGAGCACCACCACCATTAACGATAGCAGCGTTACAATCAATGATATCCGCCAATTGAGCAGCCATGTTGTTGTATGGAAGATCTCCTTCCAAGCTATCTACTGAGCGTTGCAAGATAGATGTAATTTTACGTGTTTTAGCCAGCAAATTTGCCATATTTATTGTCTTCACTTTCTATTGTAATCATAATAATATCAAGCCTTGTACTAATCTTCTGCGTCAAGACCTACTAGCCCTATCATTATAGCACACTTAACCTAGAAATTGCAAACAATTGTCTGAAAATTATTTATTATTCTACTATTCATTATATTAAGTATATTATGGTATTTTTAGGAAAAATGTTCGGATTTTGCTCAAATATGTCCCCTTTTTAGAGACAATAAAAACTGGACAAGCCATTTTGTCCAGTTTTTCAAGAAATTAACGCTTGTAATATGACAAGACTCGTTCGATTTTGTTACCGAGATCAGCCAACTCTTCCACACGAGGAAGGTAGACAATACGGAAGTGATCTGGTTCATTCCAGTTAAAGCCTTTACCTGGAACTAGGAGAACCTTCTCCTTCTTCAAGAGACGAAGACAGAATTCTTCATCATCTTCAATATCATACATATTACGGTCAATTTTAGGGAAGATATAGAGCCCTGCATCTGGTTTAACAGCTGAAAGCCCTGGAATAGCGTTTACGGTATTCGTGATAAACTCACGTTGTTCATAGATACGCCCGCCAGGAATCAAGAGCTCATCCACAGATTGGTAGCCACCAAGTGAAGTCTGAATAACGTGCTGAGAGAGCACATTAGCACAAAGACGCATGTTGGCCAACATATTAAGCCCTTCAATATAGCCTTTGACGTTCTTTTTAGGTCCAGAGAGAACCATCCAACCTACACGGAAACCACAGATGCGGTGAGACTTAGAAAGACCATTCATAGACACACAGAAAACATCTGGTGCAAGACTAGCAATCGCAGTATGCTTTTTACCATCCATAACCAAGCGGTCATAAATCTCATCCGCAAAGATAATCAAATCATTTTGTCGAGCAATATCCACAATCTGTTCAAGGACATCCTTAGGATAGAGTGAACCTGTAGGATTATTAGGATTGATGACTACAATTGCCTTAGTATTTGACGTAATCTTTGATTTGATATCATCAATATCTGGATACCAGTTAGATTTTTCATCACAGACATAGTGTACAGCATTACCGCCTGCTAGACTGACGCAGGCTGTCCAAAGAGGATAGTCAGGCATTGGGACCAAGACCTCATCTCCATCATCAAGCAAGGCCTGCATAGACATGGAAATCATTTCTGAAACACCATTACCAATATAAATATCATCAATATCTACATTTGGGAATCCCTTTAGCTGGCAATACTGCATAATCGCCTTACGAGCTGAGAAAATCCCCTTACTATCTGAATACCCTTCACTGTTACGAACATTCATAATTAAATCACGAATGACTTCATCCGGTGCTGTAAAGCCAAATTCCGCAGGATTTCCCGTATTAAGACGAAGAATCTTTTCACCTTTAGCAATCATACGGTTGGCTTCATCCAAAACTGGTCCACGAATATCATAGGCAACGTGATCCAACTTTGATGATTTATCAAATGTTTTCATAAGTTAATCCTTTCAAAAGATACTAAAAGTAGATACATCTAGCAGAAAATAAGAAAATTCAACACCTGATGGGGATTTCCACTTTTATTGACACCAACTTTAGGCTTGGCCACTTGGTATCATTTCTGAAGACTTGTCTTCCTCTTTTTTAATTATCATGTTTCTTACGAAGCTAATAACAGATTGTATTATACCTCTTTTTCAAGCAATCTTCAATTTTTAGATAATACTGAAATCTTCACATTACTAAGAGCATCCTAAAGTAAGCAGTCAAAAAAAGATTTCAGAAAATCTATAACAACGCTTTCATTTTTTAGATTAAAGGAGTATAATAAAGCTAAAGATAGGAGGTAGAGCTTATGTCTCAACAATATGAACGTATTATGGTAGCTATCGACGGTTCTTACGAATCAGAACTGGCCTTTATTAAAGGTGTGCACGTTGCAAAACGTAATAATGCTCAGTTACTATTGGTACACGTTATCGATACACGCGCCCTTCAAAGCGTTGCGACTTTCGACTCTTACATCTATGAAAAACTAGAAGACGAAGCTAAAGCTGTTTTGGCTGACTTTGAACGCCAAGCCAGAGAAGCTGGTTTAACCAAGATTCGCAAAGTTATTGAGTTCGGTAATCCTAAGAGCCTCTTGGCTGTTGATATCCCTGATAAGGAAAATGTTGACCTTATTATGGTTGGTGCCACAGGTCTCAATACTTTTGAACGCTTGCTTATTGGTTCATCTTCTGAATACATTCTCCGTCACGCAAAAGTTGACTTGCTCATTGTTCGTGACTCTGAAAAAACACTTTAGTCACCTCTCACAAAAGCACCTCTGGTGCTTTTCTCATATGAAAAAGAACCGAGATCCTAAATCTCAGTTCTTTTTTTGTTCTATTTTTCAGACTTTGCTGATTCAGACATTACTTCTGACTCTGAAGTTGACTGGCTTTCTTCGGCCAAGTCTTCACTAGCAGATTGACTTGAGGCACCTGCTTGCTCCAAAGCAAGGCTAGTTGAAAGGCTCTCACGTTCTGCTTCCTGACTAAGGCTAGCTTCAACAATCATGAGTTCCTTTTGACGTTCTGTTTCACGAAGATATTCACGTTCTTCAAATTCTTCCTGACGACGTCTTTCCTGCTCACGTCTTTGAGCTTTTTGACGCTCACGCTTAGCATGACGTTTTTGCGTCTCATCAATCAAGACCTTAGTGTTGTCTTTAATATGCATCCACTTAATAAGACGAACCAAGAGTCTCCATAAGAAGACAATAATTGACTCTGCAAAAAGAAGAATCTCAACCAGAATAACTCCCAACAAGCTCCAAGCCATGAAGAGTGTAATCAATAACTGTGTGAAAATCTTCTTCAAGTCACCCAAATGATTATTGTGAATATTAAGGGTTTCAAGGAAAAGATCTAAAATCCCTTGCAAGAGGTGTGATTTAACAGATTTGTCTCCCTCTAGGCTCAAGTCCGTCTGGACTTCTGCCGGAGTAACAACTGTCAAGTCCCCATCTTGGTAGACATCAATACGATCTCCTAATTTTATATCAAAATCAAAAAGCGTGCGATCTATTTTCTTAAGTCGCCCGTCAGGATGACTGAGATAAACAAAGTCATCATCAAATTTTAAAATACGAAACATAATTTACCTGCTCTTTATTGCTCCCTAAATAATAGCAAAGTTAAAAAGCTCTTGTCAAGAGCTTCTGTTTTAATCCAAGGTTTTAACACCGATACGATTTTTATACTCTTGATACGTTTCAGTGTGCATGAGAGCTTTGGCATTTTTGACACGATCTGCCGTTGGTGGTTTGACCCCTTCCAAAGGATATGGAATACCGAGCTCACGCCATTTGAACTCACCCATTGTATGATAGGGAAGAATTTCAAATTTATCGACATTTTTCAAGGTCTTTACAAACTCACCAAGTTTAACCAAGTGTTCGTCAAAGTCTGTCAAACCAGGTACCAAGACATGGCGAATCCAGACTGGAACTTGTTTGTCAGATAGATATTGAGCAAATTCCAAAATATTCTTATTAGGTTGACGGGTCACAAACTTGTGTTGTTCGGGGTCAATCTCTTTGATGTCAAGTAGGACCAAGTCAGTCACAGCCAAAAGTTTGTCAACAACTTCATGATACTCAGGAGTATTGCGGTACGCAAACCCACAAGTATCAAGCGTACAGTGAATCCCTAGCTTCTTAGCCTCTGTAAAGAGGGCAGTGACAAAATCAATCTGAAGCATGGCCTCACCACCTGATACAGTGATACCACCATGCTCACCCCAGAAATGACGGAAACGAAGAGCCTCATCTAAGACATCTTCAACTGTACGTTCAACAGCCTTATTTGACTCCATAGCCCAAGTATCTGGGTTATGACAATATTGGCAACGCATCTTACAGCCTTGCATGAAAACAATAAAACGGATACCAGGACCATCTACGGATCCAAAACTTTCGGTTGAATGAACAAGTCCAGTCACCTGACTGTAATCAATTTCTGCCATGGCAGCCTCCTTGAAAACGCTTTTTACATGTTTTTATTATACCTCTTTTATCAGAAACATGCTCCATATCTGCCTGAATTCAGGCAAAGGTTATACTATAATACATCTGAATTAAGGAATATCTATACTATACCAGAAGAAAAACAAAAAAACTGGAAAAATCCAGTCTTTTATCCTCTATATTATTGGGCACGTTTCTTAAGACCCAAAAAGGCTGCAGTAGCAAGGAAGAATGTTCCTGCCAATGTCAAGATTACTGTTGATGATTCACCAGTCTTAGGAAGTGTAACTTCCTTACCTTTAGCATCTTTACCAGTCAATGTACCGTCAGCGTTCACTTTGAATCCTACTGTTTCAGGAGCGACAACACTTGTTGTACCATCAGTGTTAGCGATAACAATTTGGCTATTTTGTGTAGACACAATTGTTTGGCCAGCTGCAGTGATAACTGGAGCTGTTGGTGTTACAGTAACAACAGGTTGTCCATTAACATTCACCGCTGGAGTTTCAGAGTTTTGAGGTGCTTCGCTTGTCCCTTTATCAGTTGCTGAAGCTGGGTCTTCTGGCTTATCGGCTGGTTTTGTTGATGAATCAGCTGTTGGAGCCGGTGTCGCAGGTGCTTCCGGAGTTGCTGGTGTTGTTGGCTCAGCTGGTACTTCAGGAACTGTAGGTGTTGGTGTTGTTGGCGTTGCCACACCTGTGTTTGAATCATTGCTACGAGCCAAGTCACCATCACTTGGGGCTGTTGAAGGACCAGTTGTTGCACGATCTGTCGTTGGTTGTGTAAGAACAGCATCATTTGTCGCAATACCATCATCCGCAAAAGAGGTTACTGGTACAAAAGCTCCTAGGGTAAGGGTGAGTAAAAGCAAGCTACTATATATAGATATAGATTTTTTAGAAGCCATTAAGATTCTCCTTTTTTCATTTATCAGTTAACCTACATTCTACCATAAAAAAGTAATAAAAGACCGCTTTAATTAAAATCTTATTTATTTTTATTCTAAATCTTTCAACACGCTGAAATATGTTAGAATACCTTCAAAATTATCGTTATTTTTCTGACAAATTCTAACACTTTTGATAGGTTAAAAAGGCTTTATGACGTATTTTATAGACGTTTTCTAATCTTATTATTTTGATAAACTGATATTCCAAGATAGATAAGAAAAAGCACTTTCACTCATAATGAGAGAAAGTGCCTAATTAGTAAATAGTCGCTTTTAAGTTCCAATATTTTCTAATAAAAACATGTAGAGAACTATTCTTCTGCCTCTTCTGGAGCTGCCGTGATGATTACCTTAAGTTTGGTTACACGACCATCCTTAACCTTATCATTGATAAATTCAAGGTGTTTGTCCTTGTTGATAACTGAATAGTGTTCCTTGACTTCTTGAGTAGGAATGGCTCCCACACCAGTCAAATAATAACCTGCGATAGTATCAACGTCATCACTCTCAAGTTCTGTATCAAAATGTTCATTGAAGTCGTTAAGAGTCATAGCACCCTCGACAATATAGGTATTCTCGCCAATTTCACGAACTTCAATACTAGATTTATCTGTTTCGTCGTCAATCTCACCAACGATTTCTTCCAAAAGATCCTCGAAGGTAACAAGACCAGCAACCCCACCGTATTCATCAAGCAAAATAGCCATCTGATTATTGGTGTTACGAAAGGCCGCCAAGAGATCATTAACGAAGATAGTCTCTGGAACAAAGAGAGGTTCATTCATAATTCGACGAAGTTTGATATTTTCGAAACCAAGTTCGAAACCTGCTTTTAGAAGGTTTTTGGTATGAACGACACCGATAATCTTATCCTTGTCGTCTTCGTAAACAGGAATACGAGAGAAACTTTCCTTGAGAATAGCTTGGATATTTTCTTGAGTATTGTCTTCAATATCAATCATGAAGGCATCTGTACGAGGGACCATAACCTCACGCGCCATCAATTCATCAAGAGAGAATACCCCTTGGAGCATTTCAATTTCTTCAGCCTCAAGTGTATCCTCACTCTTAGTCAACATGTACTCAATCTCATCACGTGTCATCTGCTCATCTGCATCATCAAAGGTCATAGGCGTCAAACGAGACAAAAGATTGGTTGACGCCGAAAGAATCCAAACAAAGGGACTAACAATCTTACCTGTAACAATAATGACAGGTGCCGAGTAGATGGCTAGATTTTCCTTGAGATTCATAGCGATACGTTTTGGATAAAGTTCCCCAAAAACGATAGAGATATAAGTCAAGACAACCAAAGAAATCATGCTACCTGCTGTCTTAGCCCAAGCCACATGACCAAACCAAGTCGCTATCACTGCACCTAGTGATGCAGAGAGACTGGCCCCTTGTAAGAGGCTAATAAAGGTAATACCAACTTGGATAGTTGATAGGAAGTTGTTTGGATTTTCAAGAACCTTGAGCAGGCGGATAAATTTCTTATCGCCTTCTTCTGCCTTTTGCTCCACACGTGAGCGGTTAAGTGATACAAGAGCCATCTCAGATGCTGAGAAAAAGGCTGTAAGCAAGGTTAAAATTAGTAGTAAAATAGATTGAAATAATAAGGACTGACCACTAGAGTCTTCCATTTTTTCTTCTCCTCTAAAAAAAATTCTGACTTTTATTATACCATAATTTCCCAATAAAGGCGTCTATTTTATGCTATAATTAGGGTAATTTATCATCAAAGGAGAGACTTATGTCACTTATACGATTAGAAAATGTCAGCTTGGTCCGCCAAGGAAAAACACTTTTATCTGACCTTAACTGGACAGTTGAAAAAGGACAAACCTGGGCTATCCTGGGACTTAACGGTGCTGGAAAATCAACCCTCTTACGTTTGTTGACAGCTGAATTTTTCCCTTCTGAAGGGAAGGCTGAGATACTAGGCTACACCTTTGGTAATGGAGACATCACAGGTCTTCGTCAACACATCGGTATCGTCAGTTCCTTTATCACTGAGCGTCTACCTCAACATATGACTGCTGAAAAAATCGTCCTTACCGGTAAGTACAAGAGCTCAATCCTCTACAAAGCCTATGGAGACAAAGAGCTACAAGAAGCCAAGGATATGCTAACTTCACTTGGTGCTGGAGATTTGATTGGTCGTAAATACCATGGCCTCTCTCAAGGGGAAAAGCAAATCTGTTTGATTGCTCGTAGTCTGATGGAAGATCCCGACATCATCATCCTTGACGAAGCAACTGTGGGCTTGGATCTCTTTGCCCGCGAAAAGCTCTTACGTCAGATCGACCGTATCACCTCGCTTCCTCACGCACCCCTGGTCCTTTACGTCACCCACCATGCTGAAGAGATTACTGAGAAGATGGACCACATCCTCCTACTCCGTCAAGGAAAAATCGTGGCACAAGGACCAAAAAATGATATCATCACACCGGAAGTTTTAGCTGACTTCTACCAAAATCCTGTTCAAATTATTCCAATTGATGACCATCGTTTTTACATTAACCCTCTTCTATAAAAATCGCTCAAAGAAACAAGTCCCCTAGACATTATCTGGGGGACTTGTTCTTTTATCACTACTCCTCTTTTATTCTAGATACACCATACAAAATTAAGGCTGGAACGATAAGCTGTTCTATAAAAATATATTAAAAAGAAGCCAAAATTTTTCTTGGCTTCTTTTTGTGATAACATTCATTGCTTAAGCTCGACCTCGAGCCAGATTAATCATATCATAGGTTAACGTGTTGCTAGTTTCTTTGAGAGAGTAATCCTCCAAAGTATTGACTTCCTTACGAAGCTGCTTGGCATAACGGCTAGAGATAAGTTCAGCCTGCTCGTACTCGTTGATAACCTTACGTTCCAAATAGTAGCCACGCAACATTTCATCAATATTGTCTGGATGAAGGTGAGTGATAACCCGCTCGACAAAGGCACCTGATTGAATAATCTCAGCCTCTTGAAGGCGACTGCGTTTCAGATAAGACAAGAGATCTGAGTGATAAACACCTTCCAGATTACTCAAGGCTTCCAAAATCTGCTCAGTATTTGTCAAATAGAGCTCAGTCATATGGTCGCGGTTTTCTTCCGTCAACCTAGGACCTCTTCTAGTATCATCCTGATCAATACGAAACTTGAAAGTAAGAGCTAAGTGTAACAATCTACGAAGGCCACGCACAAAGACAGCTAGGGCGTAAGAAAGGCTAGAGACAAAACCACGGTTGATACGACGTTCCAAGCCCTTGATATAACGTTGGTAGAGATTATATTCGAGTTCTGAAATCTTACCCTTCTTGTAGGCATATTCCAAACCCTCACTCTCAATTTCCATAATCATTACTCGGATATTGGCCAACTCTTCTTTGACATCATTTGATTCCTGCTCCAAGATTAAATCTTCCAAGCGTTGATTGTAGTTATCAATCGTAGCATAGACAGCCCCTTGATTGGTAGACTGTTTTAGATCTTTTTCCAACTCACCGACCACATCATTGAGAATGGCAATCTGCATATAATGGTTGGTCGTATGCCCTGGACCAGTGGCTAGCTTAGGTAGGACTAAAATCCCTGTTAAGAAGCTCAGCAAGGTCACACCCGCTACCGTAAAGAGTAAAAGACTATGTTCCAGAGCAGTCATATTGGCAACTGGAAGCAAAAGGATGGTTGCAATGGAAACCGTTCCTTTAACGCCAGAAAAGGTTAACAGAGTAGCACCCTTCCAGATTTTTTTTAGTGATCGTTTGGCCCTCCAAGCTCTTTGGGCAAATACTGCACTAATCATAACAAAACGAATGCCAAACATGGTCGCTGTTAAAAGGACGATAGCAAGCAGCATCCAGAGATTATCGTAGGTACTGCTACGCAGTACTGGCGTTGCTAGAGTTGGAAGTTCTGTCCCCAAGAGGAAAAAGACCATGCCATTAAGCATAAAGGTAATGGTTCCCCAAATCGTATGGGAAACGTTATCCAGCTTGGCATCAAAAACGGTGATTTTTTTGAAACGACTGGCAAGCGAAATCCCTGCTACGACAACAGCAATAATTCCAGAAGCATGAATTTCCTCGGCTACAAAGTAAGAGGAGATTGGTAGTACCAGCTCTAGTAAGAGAGCACCTGTGACATCTGCAGCATCCATATTGTCCAAAATGGTTAAAAAGAGACGATTAAATAAGGCTGTAATCAAGCCAACTAAAAAACCACCAAGCACAGAAATAACCAAATTCCAGCTCGCACCAAGGAGGGAAAAAGCACCTGTTGTCAAGGCAGTCACTGCCACCTGAAAGGCGACCAAGCCAGAGGCATCGTTCAGAAGACCCTCACCCTGCAAAATATAGCTAATCCACTTTGGGAAACTGAAGCGTTTGGAAATAGCGGAATAGGCAACCAAATCCGTTGGCCCAAGGGCAGCACCAATGGCTAGACAGGCAGATAAGGGGACCGAAGCAGGCAAGACGGCCTTAGCAAGATAACCGATTCCCAAGGTAGACACAAAGATAACTGGAAAAATTAAAAATAGAATAAGTTTCCAGTTACGTAGAATACTAGTGATATCACTTTCTTCACCCTCACGAAACAGCAAGGGAGCAATAATGAAAGCTAGGAAAAGTTCTGTTTCAAGCTCGAAAGCGCGTCCCTTAAAAAGTAAACCAATACCAACCCCAAAAATAATTTGAATCAAAGGCAGGGGAAGACGCGGAAAGACACGATTGATAACGTTCGATAAAATCAAGCTAAAAAGAAGAACAAGCAAAGCTAATGATAAATGCATAGCTCCTCCTACCCTTCCTTATGACAACAGTTTGAGAATAGTTCTTTTTGCTTACTAATTTTTTTATCAATGGCAGTGACATCTTCTTTGGCCAAAAGTTTATGGCAACGTTCAACCTCAAGACTAGCTAACTTTTTCTTAATTTTAGCCGTTTTACGATTATCAACCTTTTTTAAAGTATCCTCGGCACTTTGCTTGTCTATATATTTGGCCTGCATATCTGCAAGCTTTTCTTTAATATCTGTAATCATTGTAATTTCTCCAACATCACCAAAAATGGTGGGGTATTAATTTGATTAAGGGGTTGGTAAAGCATAGCTGTAAAATCACGCTGGTCCAAACCGATAACGTACTCAAGCACAGCATCCTTCTCCATATCGCCACCATCATGACCATAGTAAATCATAATAGCTAAACGACCACCCACCTCTAGACGGTCAAGAATTTTCTCAATGGCCTCAAGAGTCGTGTGGGGCTTAGTAATAACACTCTTATCTGCAGATGGCAGATAGCCCAGATTGAAAATAGCTGCACGAATAGGTTCCGTGACATAACGGTCCAGATTTTCATGACCATCTAAAATGAGTTCCGCATTTTCAATTGCCAAGTCCGACAAGCGTTGACGAGTCTTTTCGAGCGCCTGCTCCTGCACGTCAAAGGCATAAACCTTCTTGGCAAGGCCAGCTAGAAAGGCTGTGTCATTGCCGTTTCCCATGGTTGCATCGACAGCAACACTCTCATCATCCAGCACTTGAGCTAGAAAGTCATGAGACAGATGAATTGGTCGTTTAATCATGCTTTTTCCTCCTTCTCGTTAGCTACTTTGCACCCTTGCCATGAGTCACGACGTTCCATCTCTTTGTCAATGGCATTGAGGACTTCCCATTTGTTGAGACTCCACATAGGACCAATCAACATATCTCTCGGCGCATCACCAGTGATTCGATGAATGACGATATCCTCAGGGATGATTTCCAACTGGTCACAGATGATTGACACATACTCTTCCTGACTCAGCAATTTAAGACGCCCCTCGTGGTAGTCCCTTTGCATACGCGTATTGGTCATCAAGTGGAGGAGGTGGAGTTTAATCCCCTGAATGTCATTGTCCGTCACACAACGGCGAACATTTTCCACCATCATCTCGTGGGTTTCCCCTGGTAGCCCATTAATCAGATGCGATACAATCTCAGCCTTTGGCGCACGCTCACGCACACGCTTAACCGTCTCCACATAGAGATCATAGCTGTGTGCTCGGTTAATGAGCTCTGACGTTTCTTCATAAGTCGTTTGCAAGCCAAGTTCGACGGTCACATGCATACGTTCTGTGAGTTCTGCCAGATAATCAATCACATCGTCTGGCAAACAGTCTGGGCGGGTACCGATATTGATGCCAACAACACCAGGCTCATTGATAGCCTGTTCGTAGCGTTCCTTGATAACTTCAAGCGGTGCGTGGGTATTGGTAAAATTTTGAAAATAAACCAGATATTTCTGAACTTCTGGCCACTTGCGGTGCATGAAGTCAATCTCATGGTAAAACTGCTCACGAATCGGTGCCTCAGGTGCTACAATAGCATCCCCAGACCCCGATACCGTACAAAAGGTACAGCCACCGTGGGCCACTGTGCCATCACGGTTGGGACAATCAAAACCCGCATCTATTGGTAGTTTGAAAATCTTTTCGCCAAAAATTTCACGATAGTAATCATTGACTGTTCTATAACGTTTTTTCATAAAGACTATTATAACACTTTGACCTAAAAAAGAGAGTAAGACTCAGACAAAAATCATGGATTTCTGCCTGTCTTACTCTCGCTTCTTATTTAGTCTTTTTCAAATAATCAATGGCTTCTTGAGCTGTTTTAACAGGGACAATTTTCATCTTGGTTCCCAGTTTCTTGGCAGCTTCCTTGGCCTCTTGATAGTTGGTTTTGGCATCTGGATCAGCCTTTTTCATTTCCTTGGTTACTGGATTATTAGGTACGAAGAAAATGTCTGCACCACTATCAGCCGCTGATTTCACCTTGAGGTAGGCACCACCGATATCACCGACAGAACCATCCTTTTCAATGGTTCCTGTTCCAGCAATCTTACGGCCAGCCTTAAGATCTTGACCAGACACCTGATCGTAAATAGCTAGGGTAAACATAAGACCCGCACTTGGGCCGCCAACACCATCAAGTTTAAACTTCACATTTTCAGAACTCTTGACCTCGGTATGATCTGTCAAACCGATACCAATACCATTTTTACCATTGGCAATCTTGATAATCTTACCAGTAGCAGTCTTTTCTTTGTCATCTGTCGTATAAGTGACCTTGACTTTTGAACCCAGCTTAAGTCCCTGAACGTATTTAATCAAGTCAGCAGAATTATCAAAGGTCTTGCCATTAACAGCTGTCACCGTATCGGCAATATTAAGAACACCCTTAAAGCTAGAATCGTCAGCCACCTGAAGTACATAGACACCCATATACTCCAAGCTAGCCTCCTTACCAGCCAGAGTCAAGCCCTGATAAATCGCTTGGTTTTGGGAAGTCTCCATGTAAAATTGGTTGATACGCATGAAATCTTCATCAGAGTAATTCCCAGTTGCCTCTTCAGCTGTTTGAAGCTTTGCAAAATCATTAAGCTGGGCATAGAGCATCAAGGCCAAAGTCGCCTTGGTTTGAGCCACCGCCACAAAATTGTAGGATCCTTTTGAATCATCAGCTTTCTTGTCTACAGTCAAGACTTCCTTGGTATCAAAAGCACCACCCGGAAGCTCAACATAATAATTATTTAGCGGGAAAAAGAGGGCAAATAGGAGGAAAAGTACCGTAAAAATACTTAACAACCACCACTTAATCCGCCAAATTTTCCCTAATAGTGATTTAGATTCGTTCTTGTTTGCCACGCTTGGCCTCCACTTCCTTAACAACTGCTTGAGGAACATAGGAACTAATGTCCCCCTCAAAATAAATCAACTCACGCACACGACTGGAAGAGACTGGTGTTACCTCATGACTAGCAATCAAATAAACCGTTTCAATTTCAGGGGCCAACCCCTTATTGAAATAATCCATATTAGCCTCATAGTCAAAATCTGTCGCATTACGAAGGCCTCGGACCAAATAAGTCACCCCAAGATCTCTGGCGACATCTACAGCCAGACTATCGTGAGCCGTTATAACCTTTACATTGGGAAGATCTGCCACGACCTCTTCCAAGATACGCTTGCGAGTCTCCACGTCCCAGAAGCCCTGCTTATTTTTATTATAAAAGAGACCGATATAGAGCTCATCAAAGAGCTTGCTGGCTCTGGCAATAATATCCATATGCCCATTAGTAATCGGATCAAAAGACCCCGTAAACATAGCAATCTTTGTCATAGCATTCCTTTCTACAACTTCCCTATCAAAGGCTAACGCACGTAAACGGTCACCTTACTGATACCATAGGTTTTCTGTTTCCAAATCCCAAAGTTTGAAATTTCTTCAGGCAGGTCCACAGCCTTATCCGTCTCGCAAACCAACATAACCTCCTCAGCTAAGAGCCCTTGCTCCTCTAACTGAGTAATATTGGCCACAATCTGCTCTTTGGCATAAGGCGGATCTAAAAGTACCAAGTCAAACTTTCCTGTCAATTGTGTCAGCGCACGCGCCGCATCCATCTTCAAAAGCTGGAACTGCTTCTCACTCTTGGTCATCTTGATATTTTCCTGAATAACAGCCTGTGCCCGACGATCCTTTTCCACGAGGACAGCAGACGACATACCACGACTGATAGCCTCAATAGCCAGACTACCACTTCCAGAAAAAAGATCCAAAACACGCCCTCCATCAAAGAAAGGACCAATCATATTGAAAATGGCACCCTTGACCTTGTCCGTTGTTGGACGAGTCGTTTTGCCTTCTAACGTTTTAAGCGGACGTCCGCCAAATTCACCTGCTACAACACGCAAGTCGGTCACCTCGTTTTTACTGATTTTTAGTAAGACTTTTCTATTATAACAAAAAACACGCATAGATGTTGGTCCAAAGGGGACTAGACAAGCTAAATCCCCCCAAGAGAACACAAAAAACTCGAGAACATCCCGAGTTTTTATTATTTTACTTATCACCAAGTGCAGTCACGTAGTTGTAGGCTTCGATACCAGCTGTGGCACCATCACCTACGGCTGTTGTAATTTGGCGAAGGTCTTTCTGACGGACATCCCCAATGGCAAAGATACCAGGAATACGTGTCGCCATCTTATCATCTGTAATTACCCAACCATCTTGGTCAGTGACGTCGAGACCTGTCAAGTAATCTGAAACAGGATCAAGTCCCACATAAACGAAGACACCGCCAAATTCGTGGTTAGTCACCTCACCAGTTTTGACATTCTTGATATCAACACTGCAAACCTTGATGTCATCACCCTTAATTTCTTCAACGACTGAGTCCCAGATAAACTTAACCTTTTCATTGGCGAAGGCACGGTCTTGAAGGACCTTTTGAGCACGCAATTCATCACGACGATGAACAATGGTCACGCTATTGGCAAAGCGTGTCAAATAAATTCCTTCTTCAACGGCAGAGTCTCCACCACCAACGACCAAGAGGTCTTGATTACGGAAGAAGGCACCATCACAGACCGCACAGTAAGATACCCCACGGCTGTTGTACTCTTCTTCGCCAGCAACACCAATGTGGCGATGTTTGGCACCAGTCGCAATGATCACTGTCTTGGTTTGGTACTCTTCATCACCAGTTTTGACAACTTTATAGTCACCCTTGTCTTCGATACCAGACACGATACCATAAAGATTTTCAACGCCCAATTTTTCCAAAGGTTCGAACATCTTCATTGACAATTCTGGACCAGAAATACTTTCAAAACCAGGGTAATTTTCAATATCAGACGTGTTATTCATCTGTCCACCAGGAGCACCTTGCTCCAAAGTTGCCACTTTAAGGTTGGCACGTGCTGCATAGAGTGCTGCAGTCATCCCCGCAGGACCAACTCCAATAACAATTGTATCGTACATAAGTAACTCCTTATATGATTTTCTTGTAGAGATATCTTACACCTAATGTGCCAACAAAGCTAGAATTATGCATTCAGCACGATAAGAATCGCCATAAAAGCAAATGCCAAAACTGGGATCGAAACCATCGACATCATAATAGCATCATAGAGGGCACCTTGACGCTCCTTAACAGTTTTGTCCGCACGACGTAAGGCACGCCATCCAAGCCAAATGGCACCAATCACCAAGCACACAAAGAAAGCAATCACAAGGCCTAAGAGGTAAAATTTAAAAATATTTAATAACATAAATCATCCTAAAGTGAGAAATAGAAAAGGCTGAGATAACATTCTCCAACCTCTAAATTCGACTAGTAATAACTGCACGATGCAGTTTCTGATTGGACTATAGTCGCCTTTGAAACATTCAAAAGTTCCTAATCATCCTTGTGGGACTTTGACTATGGACTAAAATGTCGTCCACTCCCACCACCTTTTCTATTGTAACAAAAATCTCATCTTAAAGATATTGTTTTGAATAAGAAGCGAAAAATTCTTTTGTTCGTTCTTCTTTTGGATGGTTAAAGACTTCGTCAGGTGTTCCTTGTTCAAGAATACGACCTTTTTCAAGGAAGAGCACCTTGTCAGCCACTTGATAAACAAAGTTCATGTCGTGACTGACCAAAATCATAGTTTGACCTGACTTAGCTGCATCAGCGATTGATTTTTCAACCTCACCAACCAACTCAGGGTCAAGAGCAGATGTTGGTTCGTCAAGCAAGAGCACATCAGGCTTCATTGCAAGGGCACGAGCCAAGGCCACACGTTGCTTTTGACCACCTGACAAGTGACGTGGGTAGTGGTTTTCACGATTAGAAAGCCCAACCTTAGCAAGCTCTTCTTTCGCAATCTTGGTAGCTTCTTCGTCAGAAAGTTTCTTAACAATCTTAAGACCTTCCTTAACATTATCCAAGGCTGTACGACGTTCAAAGAGGTTGAACTGTTGGAAAACCATGGCCAACTTACGGCGAAGGGTAAGGATTTGTTCTTTAGTGATAGTCTTAAAGTCGACTTTAAAATCATCAATGGTAATGGTACCAGAATCAGGTTGTTCCAAATAGTTTAAGCTACGAAGAATTGTTGATTTCCCTGCACCAGAGGCACCAACAAGAGCTACAACTTCACCCTTTTCAATGTCAATATCAATACCATCGAGAACCTTTTGACCTGAAAATTCCTTGGTCAAATTTTTGATACTAATCATTAGCGGTCACCTCCAATTCCAGAAATGTCAGTCACTTCAGGCGCCTTAATGGCCATGTGATTTTCAACTGAACGACCAATGTACTCAATCAAGATTGAGATTACCCAGTATACAAGGGCAACTGAGATATAACGTTCAAAGTAACGGTAGTCAGCACCACCCAAGATTTGAGCCTGAGCATACATTTCGACGATACCAGCACTAAAGGCAAGTGATGTTCCCTTAGTCAAGCCAATCAAACTGTTAATCAAACTTGGTGTTGCAATAACTGCCGCATTTGGAATAATAACACGACGGTAAACCTGTGCCGATGTCATCCCAAGAGAACGGGCAGCTTCGATTTCCCCAGCGTCAACGGCCTGAATCGCTGCACGAATGGTTTCACTCATGTAGGCTGCTTCGTTAAAGGCAAAGGCCGTAATCGCGAAGATAGCTGGTGGAATCTCATTGATATTCCAATCCAAACCAAATTCACCATTCAAATAACGAAGGAAGAGTGGTATTCCATAGTAAGTCAACATGAGTTGTACAAGGATTGGTGTCCCACGCAAGAAGCTCACAAAAACTGCTTGAATTGGATAAAGGATACGTACTCGATTGATCTTAACGACCGCAAAGACAAGGGCCAAAATCAAACCGAAGAAAGCACCTGCAATGGTCAATCCCAAAGTCAAAGGCAAGCGTTCCACAATCTTAGGAACAGCATCAAAGACTGCCTTCCATGAGAAGAGCTTACCAGCTGGCATCCAAGACGAAATCCATTTGAAGATAATCGTAATCAGTTGCAAAACATAGCCCCAAAGAATTTCTACTAGCCAAGACAAGGGAATGGCTAAAGCAACAGCTACTGCCAAACCAACCAAGCCAATGATAACTTGGAGATACCAAGGTGACCGATTAAATGCTTCTATACTCTTTTTCACAATGTCGCCCTTTCTTTCTAAAAAAGTAGGTTAGCCTAGTGCTAACCATTCAAATATCTTATCATAATTTTATAGTATTCATTTTAGCACGACTCAGAAAGTCTGTGAAATAGTCTTTTCTTATCATAGTGATAAGAAAATCGTATCACTGATAATAATACCTTGTTAAGACCAAAAAGATTTGAACTAATTCCTTATTTAACGAACAAAGTGAGCATAAACCGAGGCTTTCCGGCGTGAGAAAAACACCTGAAACTTTAAAGTTTCAGGTGTTCGGAAGTTTTGAGACCTTAGGCTCAAAACTTAGTCATGGAGCTTCGACGAAGGTCGCTGACGTCCGTCATCACCTCAGGAAAGCCTCAAAAGAAAGCTTTGTGTTAAATCCAAAGCTGAGACAGCAGTCTCAACTTTTAACAGTCTTATTTCAAATCACTGACGTAATCGCCACCGAAGTATTCCTTGCTGAGTTTGGCAAGGGTTCCATCCTTCTTAAGCTCTTTGATACGCTTATTAACAAATGTCTTGAGTTCCTTACCTTGCTTATCATTTGAGAATAGAAGATATTCCAGACCATCAGTCTTCATACCGATATCGTCTTTAATCTTGTTTACAGCTAGCTTATAGCCTTGATCTTTGACAATGTACTCAGACGAAATCGCATCGTAAAGGATAAAGTCAATTTTTCCTTCTTGAATGTGTTGAATACGTGTTGAAAGACCCGTTGAGCTAGAAGCATAGTTGATAGTAATTGGTGTCTTGTCCGCATTGGCATGGTTCCAATTTTCAAGCAACTGAGCATAGTTAGAGCCAGGAAGCACCTCTGTCGTCTTACCAGACAAATCGTCTAGGCTAGTATACTTGGTACCCTCAGCACTAGTGATGGCATAGTTAGAACGTGAAATCGGATCTGAGAAACCATATTTCTGAGCACGTTCTTCATTGTAGTTGAAGTCGTTAGCCGCAATCTGATAACGTCCAGAATCCACCCCTGTCAAGATGGAATCAAAAGGTGTCGTTACAAACTTGACCTCATATTTGTCCGAATCCTTGAAAATAGCCTTGACCAAATCAATATCATAACCCTTGAAGTCGTCACCTTTTTTGAAAGTGAAAGGTGCCGTATCAGAGTCCGTCGCAACAGTAATCGTCTGCTTTTCACCAGATCCCTTACTGTCACTCTTGTTTCCACAAGCTGCCAAAGTCAAAACTGACAAGCCAAGAATCCCTAAACCTGCAAGCCATTTTTTCATATCTATAATCCTCGATACTTTCATTAATAGTTAGTGATAACAGTTTATCATCTTCATCCTTAGTCGTCTAATAATAAAAACCTAAGTGGTGATAGAAAATGGTTATAGGGGAATCGATACAACGAACAATAAGAAAAGAGCTGCCACTGGTGTGACAACTCTTCTCGTCCAAAAAAGCTTTCCGTACATGTTTAACATCAAATGCAATAAAACTCTATTTTCCCTTACTTGATGACTTACTGCTTGAATCGCTACTGTCTTCAGGTTGATAATCTGATAAATTCTTATGGATACGTTCAGCGTAAACGGCTCTGCTTCCTGATTCATCATGGTCAACCAAGGCTTCGGCAAGCTCTTTATAATCTTCTATAGAAATCGTCCAGTTGCCTCCATCATCTTTGGTTAGCTTGAGGGTCTTTTCTAGATTATCAGCACCTGTCAAAGGTGTATAGGCCATTTCTTTATCAATATCCTTAAATTGTGTCAAATCTCCGTTAAAGTTTTCACCATAAAGGAATTTCGTTGTGAGATCTTTGGCTTTACCTTTTTCCACATCGTTGTTATCAGCTTGATTCCATTGTTTCAACTTGTCAATATCGTTGTCATAGAGACTCATAAGGAGAGTACGAACAGCAGCTGCAGCACCATAGGCACTAACAGAACGTGAAGTAAAGGTAACTGTCGCTTCATTTCCTTTAACTTTGACATCTTTCAGCTTATAGTCCTGAATCTTACCAATCATATTACGACGGACCTTGAGGAACTTAGAAAGCACTTGGGTTGGAGTCTTGGCATCATAACCTTCAATGTATTTAAACGTATACTTGTCTTCCGGTGTATACCCCTTTTCTTCGATAGTATCTGCAACTTGTTTTTCAAAAACATTCGTTTCAGTCCAGGTTTCGTAATTTTCACCGTAGAGTTTTGAAAAACCGTTACTAGATTTTCCAAGCATAGTATCAATTAAAACTGTCGCATCAGCCTTGGCACGTTCTGTCGGAGTTGGTGTCGCTTTTTTCTTCTCAGCTGGTTTATTGGAAGCACAAGCTACGAGAACCAAGCAAGCTGCTAGAATCAGTCCTAAATAGGTAAGAACTTTTTTCATTAATATTATTCCCTCATTTCTTTTAGTTACTCTTTAAGATAGCATAGGTCTGATGATTCTTCAAAGTCACTTTCCAAAAGAAAAAATCAAAACTCTACTATTATAATGACTCCAAATCATCTAGGTCCAATTGCCTGCCTTCTTGATCTTCCAGACCCGTCAGCGTCACACCGAGCAGGCGAACACCGCTGCTATTTTCCTCTAATTGATCAAAAATGGTATGGGCAATCCTTTCGATGGTGTCGAAATCCTGAGTCGATTTGTCCAAGGTCATACGCTTGGTTAAGGTCGAGAAATCCGAATAACGGACCTTGATGACAATAATTCGACCGACTTTTTTATTTTTCTGAGCACTTTCAGCTACCCGCCTAGCATTCTTAGTCAACTCAGCCTTGATGTCATCTTCATTATAAAGAAGTTTGCCGTAGGTTCGCTCACTTCCAATAGATTTACGGACACGATTGGGCCTAACAGGACTATTGGAAATCCCTCTAGCCTTTCGAAAGAGATCAAATCCAAAACGTCCAAAACGATCAATCAGCGTCATCTCAGGAATCTTCAGAAGATCGGCACCGGTGTATATTTCCATGTCATGAAGACGTTCAACTGACTTTTTACCTACCCCATGAAACTTTTCAATAGGTAGCTTTCCCAAAAATTCCTGAGCTTCCTCTGGAAGCACCACCGTCAAACCAGCAGGCTTTTGAAAATCAGAGGCTAGTTTGGCGATAAATTTATTGTAGGAAACCCCTGCTGAACAAGTCAGGTGAAGTTCCTGCCAGATATCATACTGGATAAGTTTGGCTACCTTAACCGCCGATTTGATACCAAGCTTATTTATCGTCACATCAAGATAGGCTTCGTCGATAGACATAGGCTCTACCAAGTCGGTGTAGCGTTTAAAAATCTCACGAATTTGCATCCCTACCTCTCGGTAATGGCTATAATTTCCTGAGATAAAGACAGCATTAGGACAACGTTCATAGGCTTCCTTAGAAGACATGGCTGAATGGACACCATATTTTCTAGCCTCGTAATTACAGGTTGATACCACACCACGTCCCCCAGTTTTTCTAGGATCGTGACCGATAATAACCGGTTTGTCCTTAAGACTGGGGTCATCCCTCATCTCGACCTGAGCAAAAAAGGCGTCCATGTCAATATGGATGATTTTCCGACTGGTATCATTTATTAGAGGAAACTCTAACATGGCTCCCTGCCTCCTTTCTCAGATTTATCTCATTGTAAAGCTTTTCACATAAAACTTTGGGACTACAAAGCATTCTCCCCTTATGATACCAAAATCTATCAAAAAACAGAAATTTATAATACAGATTTGTCGTTTTCGAAACTGTATTATAAAAGAATGTCTCTAAAAACGCAGTTTTAAAGTTGTGTAAGCGGTTACTGTGTGATAGAATACTTCTAGAGAATGTAACAGATGATTTTGTTACTAGAATTATAGGAGATCCAAACTATGGCAACGGTTAAAACTAACACAGATGTTTTTGAAAAAGCGTGGGAAGGCTTTAAAGGAACTGACTGGAAAGAAAAAGCTAGCGTTTCACGTTTCGTTCAAGCAAACTACACACCTTATGATGGTGACGAAAGCTTCCTTGCAGGACCAACTGAACGCTCTCTAAAAATTAAAAAAATCGTAGATGAAACTAAAGCAGGCTATGAAGCTGAAGGACGCTTCCCAATGGATACTCGTCCAACTTCAATCGCTGACATTGACGCAGGATACATTTCAAAAGAAGATGAACTTATCTATGGTATCCAAAATGATGAGCTCTTCAAATTGAACTTCATGCCTAAAGGTGGTATCCGTATGGCGGAAACTGCTTTGAAAGAACACGGTTATGAACCAGACCCAGCTGTACACGAAATTTTCACAAAATACGTGACTACAGTTAACGATGGTATCTTCCGTGCTTACACTTCAAACATCCGTCGTGCACGTCACGCTCACACAGTTACTGGTCTTCCAGATGCTTACTCACGTGGACGTATCATCGGGGTTTACGCTCGTCTTGCCCTTTACGGTGCTGACTACTTGATGCAAGAAAAAGTTAACGACTGGAATGCTATCAAAGAAATCGACGAAGAAACTATCCGTCTTCGTGAAGAAGTTAACCTTCAATACCAAGCACTTCAAGACGTTGTTCGCCTTGGTGACCTTTACGGTGTAGATGTTCGTCGTCCAGCCTTCGATACTAAAGAAGCTATCCAATGGACAAACATCGCCTTCATGGCAGTATGTCGTGTAATCAACGGTGCCGCTACTTCACTTGGTCGTGTGCCAATCGTCCTTGACGTATACGCAGAACGTGACCTTGCTCGTGGTACTTACACTGAATCAGAAATCCAAGAATTCGTTGATGATTTCGTTATGAAACTTCGTACAGTTAAGTTTGCTCGTACAAAAGCTTACGACCAATTGTACTCAGGTGACCCAACATTCATCACAACTTCTATGGCTGGTATGGGTGCTGACGGACGTCACCGTGTTACCAAGATGGACTACCGTTTCTTGAACACTCTTGACAACATCGGTAACTCTCCAGAACCAAACTTGACAGTTCTTTGGACTGACAAATTGCCTTACTCATTCCGTCGCTACTGTATGCACATGAGCCACAAACACTCTTCTATCCAATACGAAGGTGTAACTACTATGGCTAAAGACGGATACGGTGAAATGAGCTGTATCTCATGTTGTGTATCACCACTTGACCCAGAAAACGAAGAACAACGTCACAACATCCAATACTTCGGTGCTCGTGTTAACGTGCTTAAAGCCCTTCTTACTGGTTTGAACGGTGGTTACGACGATGTTCATAAAGACTATAAAGTATTTGACATCGAACCAGTCCGTGATGAAGTTCTTGACTTTGACACTGTTAAAGCTAACTTTGAAAAATCTCTTGACTGGTTGACTGACACTTACGTAGATGCCCTTAACATCATCCACTACATGACTGATAAGTACAACTACGAAGCTGTTCAAATGGCCTTCTTGCCAACTAAACAACGTGCTAACATGGGATTTGGTATCTGTGGTTTCGCAAATACTGTTGATACATTGTCAGCAATCAAATACGCTACAGTTAAACCGATCCGTGACGAAGATGGCTACATCTACGACTACGAAACAATCGGTGAATACCCACGTTGGGGTGAAGATGACCCACGTTCAAACGAATTGGCAGAATGGTTGATTGAAGCTTACACTACTCGTCTTCGTAGCCACAAACTCTACAAAGATGCAGAAGCTACAGTTTCACTTCTTACAATCACTTCTAACGTTGCTTACTCTAAACAAACTGGTAACTCTCCAGTTCACAAAGGGGTATACCTCAACGAAGATGGTTCAGTGAACTTGTCTAAATTGGAATTCTTCTCACCAGGTGCTAACCCATCTAACAAAGCTAAAGGTGGATGGTTGCAAAACTTGAACTCACTTGCAAGCCTTGACTTCGGTTATGCAGCTGACGGTATCTCACTTACTACTCAAGTATCACCTCGTGCCCTTGGTAAGACTCACGACGAACAAGTTGACAACCTCGTAACTATCCTTGACGGATACTTCGAAAACGGTGGACAACACGTTAACTTGAACGTTATGGACTTGTCAGATGTTTACGAAAAGATCATGAGCGGTGAAGATGTTATCGTACGTATCTCTGGATACTGTGTAAACACTAAATACCTCACTCCAGAACAAAAAACTGAATTGACACAACGTGTCTTCCACGAAGTTCTTTCAATGGACGACGCTTTGGGATAAATCTAAGCATATAACAAGAAACAAGCATCCTAGTGATGCTTGTTTTTTCTTAGCTTCTTAAACAGTTTCTACCAAACTGTACAAAACCTTACATTAACAGTTGTTAATAATTATGGATAGGACTATAATACAAACTGAATTTGAAAGAAGGTATTATTATGAAAAAAGTGTTTTTCAAAACTAGTCTTGGAATCACACTTAGCGTCCTAGCTAGTGTCTTATTCCTTGCCCACAAATCTGAATTCTTCAAGGACGATAGTGCCTTATATGATGAATTTGATTCTACGTTGGATTAAGGAGGAGAACTATCATGCAAAAGAAAAAAGCAATTATGATCGGTGCTGGTTTATCAAATATGGCTGCCGCTGTTTACCTCATTCAAGAAGGTAAATGGTCAGGAGACCAAATCACTTTCTACGCTCTTGATAATTACGGATCAAACGACGGTTCCCCTACCCAAGATGTTAAGGATGACTATTGGAATAAAAATCATCCGATGGAAAATCAAAAGGGTTATATTGCTCGCGGTGGTCGTATGCTTAACTACCGTACCTATGTTGACTTGATGGATTTGCTTGATCGGGTTCCTTCAATGACAGAACCATGTCTTACAGCTGCTGAGGATACTCGCCAATTTGATGCCGCACACCCAACCTATGACAAGGCTCGTCTCTTAACAGGCGGACAAGGTATCGTTGATGGTGGTAAGCTTGGTTTGAATAATAAAAGTCGTAAGCTCCTTACGCAGTTAATTATGATGCCTGATTCACAAGAAGAAAAACTAGATAACATCACGATTGCTGACTATTTCAAAGACAATACTGAGTTTTTCGAAAGTAACTTTTGGTTTATGTGGGAAACGACATTCGCTTTTAGGACTCGCAGTTCTGCACAAGAGCTTCGTCGTTACATGCACCAAATGATTTATGAATTCACTCAGATTGAGCATTTAGTTGGTGTTAACCGTACACGCTATAATCAATACGAAAGCATCATGAAGCCTTTGATTAATTACTTGGAAAAAGAGGGCTGTCACATAGTCCTTAATCGTCGTGTTGTTGACTGGAAATTCAAGGACAGCAAGATGCAAGACGAAATTACTGTTACTGGTCTTCACATGGTCAATACTAAAACTGATGAAAATGAGTTCGTCCCAGTGGATAACGATACAGCAGTCATCTTTACAAACGGTTCGATTACTGACTCTGCAACACTAGGTGATTTCAACACTCCGGCTGCAGAAAACATGGATTATGGTGCTGCTTCAAGTCTTTGGAAAAAGGCATCAGATCATTTTTATAACCTTGGTAATCCTGATAAATTCTTCGCTGATCGTGATGCCAGTGAATGGGTAAGTTTCACTCTCACTACTAAAAATCATCTCTTCTTGAACGAAATTGCTCGTATTACCACTCAGGAACCAGGCAACGCCCTTAATTCCTTTATTTCTACAGAACCAGTGACACCACTCGGTCAAAAAGATGTAACCATGTCAATCGTTGTCCATCACCAACCTCACTTCACTAGTCAAAAACCAAACGAAACGGTTCTTTGGGGATACTTCCTCTACCCTCGTCGTCACGGGGAAATCATTGATAAACCTTATATCGAAATGACTGGTAAAGAGATGCTCCAGGAACTTATTGGACAACTTTCAAAGGTAGACCCAGGGCCTATCAATATCAGCGATAAAGAAGAGGAAATCATGGACAGTGTTATTAACTGTATCCCTGTCTATATGCCATATGCTTCTGCTCTCTTTAACAATCGAGCCAAGTCAGATCGTCCTAAGGTTATTCCAAAACATTCAACAAACCTTGCCTTTACTGGAGAATTTGTCGAACAACCTTATCAAATGATTTTCACAGAAAATAGTGCTGTTCGTTCTGGAGAAATCGCAGCTTTCCATTTTGCTGGTATCCCCATGTCACGTTTGGTGAAAACACCTCGTTATGATAAAGATGTCAAAACCTTGTTAAGAGCTGCAAAGAAAATGTTCGATTAAGAATCATTACACACATTAAAGACAGTAAACATCATGATTTCAAAATGTTTGCTGTTTTTTTATTTTTGCAAAAACCAGCTTTCATTATATTTTTCTAAATCTACTATAATTTACATTTGACTTTTTATCAGATTAGCTATAAAATAAAAGCGTTTCCGTTTGGTATCTCCAAACACTTCCTTCTCAGAAGCACCATAGAGAAACGATACTCAATTACGTCAAATGGATAGTGTCTAATAACACGTAAACTATCATTGTTATAAGATTAAAGAATATAAGGAGGACAAATGAATAAGAAAAGTTTTAAACTAATTGGATTAGTAGCTCTCGTAGCAAGTACTATCCTACTCGTAGCCTGCCAGTCTGATACCAAAACTGAATCCTCAAAGTCCAAGGACGTTCAATGGGGTTATACTGATGCTACTGGTCCAGACCATTGGGGTGACCTTTCTAAAGATTATAAACTCAGCAAAAATGGTAAAGAACAATCTCCGATCAATATCACCGGAGCTGAGGACGTTGATCTTCCAGAACTAAACCTTAATAATCAAGAATCAGAGGCTCAAGTTGAAAATAACGGGCATACAATTGAAGTCAGCTTTAAAAATCCAAAGAATACCCTAACGATTGGTGATGATGTCTATAAATTACAGCAGTTCCATTTTCACGCACCTAGTGAGAATGAAATTGATGGTCAGACTTATCCTCTAGAGGGTCACTTCGTCTACAAGACTGATAATGGGAAAATCACAGTTGTCTCAGTTCTCTATAATTATGGCGATGAAAATCAAGCCTTAAAACAAATCTGGGATAAGATGCCTCAGGCTGCTAATACTGAAACCGAGTTGTCTCAACCTATCTCACTAGATGATTTCTATCCTGAAGACAAGGACTACTACAACTTCGAAGGTTCCTTGACAACACCACCATGTACTGAGGGTGTTAACTGGATTGTCTTCAAGAATCAAGAAACCGTTAGTAAGGAACAAGTGGAGAAATTCACTCAAACCCTTGGATTTAAAAATAACCGTCCTATCCAAGATACAAACGGTCGACAAATTAAAGAATAAAACAAGATAAAAAGCTTGATGATGACTCCTCTCATCAAGCTTTTTTTCGTTGACAATTAGTTATAGACTTTGTTACACTTGCCCTATGATTATCAAACATACAAGAGATACACTCTCAGAAACTTACCTCGATGCCGTAGCCATCCGAAACACTGTTTTTGTTAAGGGGCAAGGTGTTCCTCGCTCCATTGAGATTGATGCGAATGAAGCCTACTGCATCCACTTTGTTCTATATGATGACAAAGGCAAGGCTGCAGCAACCGTACGCCTACTACCGAATAAAGACTTGACTCAGCTTACCCTCCAACGTATGGCGGTGCTCGATGCCTACCAAGGTCAAGGTCTGGGGAGCATTCTCCTAAAAGAAGCTGAAGATTTTGCACAAGAACAAGGCTTCCAGACTATTTCTCTCCATGCTCAACTCAGTGCACTTAAGTTCTACCTCAATAATGGCTATCAAGAAGTCGGTAACATCTTTGAAGAAGCTGGTATCCAACACATTACTGTAGAAAAATCCTTAATAAGTAAAAAAGCTTAAGCAGTTGACGTACTGCTTAAGCTTCTTCTTTTGTCGCAAATATAGGATAACCATGCTCGACAGCCAGCACTGTCACATTTTCTCTAGCTTTTAATCTCTCTGTGATTTTTTTCCAGTATTTCTGTCCTGTAAAAAGAAGGACAAAAAATCCCATGTAGACCAAAAAACCAAGAAATTGTTTATAATCAGAAGATGCCATTCTTGATTCTAGTTCTAGTAGCTCAAATAGTCCTCTCAATAGGGCTGTAAAGGTAATCATTATAAGACTAAGTCCATTAAAGTATCCTAAACATATAAGCAAATACTCTATTTGAAGCTTCTTGGAACGCTTTTTGTAGAGTAACTTATAGTCTTGACCATACTTTTCAAACACAGGAAAATGAATATCAAACCCTCTTCTCATATGAAGGACTTTTAAATCGGGTTGGGCACGATACCCAAGGCAATGAATCAGTTTGTATAGTAGTTCTCTTATCAAAATATAAAAAGAAATAATAAGGTTAGATAACAAGCTAATAAATACCAAAACTACAAAAGAGCTTACATCTCTATTAGTCGTCAAAAAAATGATCACCACTGTAAAACACATACCACAGAAAAAGAGACTACTCCCGTTAAGCATGCAAAAGAGCAAACTCAGAAACCAAGGGATAAGCTTTCTTTCCTTGGAGTGTCTACTCGACCGTTTCACGAATCAGCTCCTTCTTCATTATCTCAATTAAAACATCTCTGTCCTTAATCCATTGAGCTCTCTCATCCTTGTAGTAAGTACGATTACTGAGGAAAATCGCCGCACGTTGACGAGGGATATTGATAAGCACAAAGGTACCTGTATAACCAGTGTGAAGAATCCACTCGCCTTGGAGGTCCCAAGCGACACTGCGTTCCTTGTTGGATTGGCTGATATTCTGCGTCATATTTTTAGCAAAATCATCCGTCAAATAATGGTTAACAAAAATCTCTAAGTCTTTTAGTGTTGAAAAGAGACCTGCTGAACCTGTATGTTCTTTGAGAACTCGAGCCTTGGGATCATGAACAGTCCCTCCCGTAACCCCCTTAACTGTTGGAACAGCTACCTCAACTGGGCCAAACTGTGTTTCAGACATACCAAACGGTTGAAAAATCTCGGAGTCAAAGAGCTTATCCAGTGTTTGTCCAGAGACTTTTTCAAGCATCAAACCTAGGAGAATAAAATTTATATCTGTATACAAGAAAGGTTTATCAGCCTTAACTTTGATGGCATTAATAGCAGCAATCAAGCCAGCTTGGTCTAAGTCATCACGATTTGGAATAAAAGGATCAATTCCGCTACTGTGAGAAAGAAGCTGACGAAGGGTTAACGTCTTATCCACAACTTCAGGATAATAGGTCGATAGTTTCTCATCCAAGTCCAATTTTCCCGCTTGCAAGTAGAAAAGACAGAGGGTCCCAACTCCGACTACCTTGGAAACACTAGCTAGATCATAGGTAAGTCCTGGAACTACCGGAATAGTTCCATCCTGAGTTCCTAGATAATGCTCCTGCCAATCTTGTCCGTCATAAAGTGCAAGGCTGGCACCTGGAAAGATGTCAGCCTTGATGTAGTCTGTAATTGTTGACAATGTTTGTTGAAAATTAGTCATTACTTTGTAAACCAAACCTCAATATTGCTCATGTCAGTGAGTGCGAGCAAGTTCCCTTTGCTGTCTAGGTAACTAGAGAACTGTTCTTTTTCAAGTTTATCATGCAAGGCAACCAAGTCATAGTCTTCTGCTACCTTAAACTCTAGAATTTCCAAATCCCAAGTCTGGTCTGGACTCACTTGGAGGTCAGGACCTTCTGCTTTTTCAAAGTGGATAGACAAAGGCAATTCTTCGCCAAAAAGATTATCGTAGAAGAAAGCTGCTTGAGCTGTATCAACAACGTTCAAGGTCAAAGACTCAACCGTAAAGTCTGACACTCCTTTGAAATCTTCTTTTTCTTCAACATCTGCGTATTCAACTGTCTTAAGAGTAGACAAGTCATCTTCGGCATGCATCAAAATAAGACCATTCTCAGGTGAGATTGTTTCAAAGGCATACCCCTTTTCCCCTTGGAAAATAGCCTTGGCTTGGTGATCATCACGCGCCAAAAGGTACTCAATCTCAAGTGGATTTGAAACTTTAATGACCACTTTATTAATTTTCTTAGGACCTTCAACAGCGCGACAACGATAAGCTGGTGACTCCTCAATCACAAAAAGTGAGTTACGGTCTGTCCAATCTGTGAAGACCGCAAGGGCATTTTCCTCAGTCAAAAGCTTAAATCCTAATGTATTTTGGTAAAAATCAATATTTTCTTGTCTGTTATTTACACGAAAAATTGGTGTGTGAAACTTAAAATTCCCTGATTGCGTCATGACAACCTCCATTCTTTTCTATTTTATCCGAAAAGAGCCTGTGTGACAAGGATTTTCCTAAGAAAAAACAGTATTGTAATTTTTTCACTTTCTTTCACACAAATTATGAAAATCATTACATTATCTTTACTTTGGGGCTAGCATTTTCCTCATTTTAGAGTATAATAGAGTCTATGAAAACTCTTGTCAATAATCTGGCATTTAGACATGCCTATCAGGGATTTTTTTTACTGCTGATGATAGCTATCCCAAACATCACCTTAGGTATGACAACCTTATATAACAATCAGACTGGATTGACTTTTACGAAGCTTGAAAGCTGGGGAGTCATCGCTATCAATCTCATCATTTTTTACCTTACCTATCTCTGGGCAAAGAGTGAAGGATTGATGACTCGTTTTAGACTAGACCTCAAGGATGCTAAAGCAATTATCTGGGGCTTTCTCACTATCTTCTTGATGGGAGTCATTGGCAGTAATCTTATGCTACTAACCCATACCAACTACCATGCAGAACTTCAAAAGACGCTCACAACAACGCCTATCCTTCCAGTAACCATTGGTATGATTACGACAGCCTTCCTCCAAGAAATCCTCTTTCGCAAGTGGATTTTCACCTGGTTAGCTCCTTATTCGAAAACAGCTGTGCTAGTCAGCACTGGGCTCTTTTGTCTCTTTCATATGCCAACTAATCTTGCCTACCTCACTCTTTATATCGGAATGGGCTTGGCTCTCTCTATGGTCTACCAAAAAAGAGAAAACTTATCTGCAAGTATCACACTTCATGTTTTATGGAATCTTTACACCTTAGGTGCTACCATTCTAGTAATGACTAATCCAATGTGACTGAGAATATTTTCTCAGTTTTTTATTACTTTCAAAATTTTAAGCATAAAAAAATCTGAAGCACTAACTTCAGATTTTTTGTATTGATTAAAGGTAGAGGAACTTGAACAAAGCTATAGCTAAAACTCCTGCTAAGATTGGAGCTACAACTGGAACCCAAGCATACCACCATTTAGAATCACCTTTGTGCTCACCAAGAACTGTTGTTGGCAAGATGTGGTGGAGAAGACGTGGCATCAAGTCACGGGCTGGGTTAAGAGCTGGACCTGTTGCACCACCAAACGAAATAACCAAGGCTGCAACCAAGAAACCAACACCGATGTGGGCAACCGCAAGTGCACCATTAGCCATTTGACCTGTTACAGCTTCTTTATCATACCCATATTGAACTGCTTGTGAGACTAATTTGTGACCAAAGTAGTTGTTAGTCAAGGCAAGAGCACCAAAGAAGAGAAGGAATGAACCCGCAAACTCATTGGCAAAACCATTAAGCCAAGCACGTTTGTGATTTTCCTCTGAGTCTGAGTTATCATCAACAGCAGAGATTGTAGAGAAGGTACCGAGGATGTTGTTTGGATTCTCAGTTTGAAGATAATAAGGTTGGTGAACCCAAACCACGATAGCTTGTCCTAAGAAAGCACCGAGAAGTTGAGCAATCAAGTAACCTGGAACGGCTACCCATGAGAACAAGCCAGATGCAGCAAGTCCAAGTGTGAAGGCTGGGTTGATGTGGTTACCAGAAACATCACCAAACATAAGTGCTGGCATCATTACCGCAAAACCATAACCAAAACCAATAACAAGCCATCCAGACTTATTACCCTTAGTCCCTTTAAGCTCAACATTGGCAACCGAACCATTACCAAGTGCAACCATCAAAGCTGTCCCAATAAACTCAGTAATGTACTTCATAATCCAATCATGACTGAGCGCTTCTTTTAGAAAATCATTCATTTGTCTCTTTATTTCCTTTCACATTTTACAATAATTTAGACATCTATCATTTTATCAAGTATAATGTCTGATGTAAAGATATTTCTGAAATGTTTACGTATTCTTTTTTTGAGGTTTTAAAGTATGAAATTTAATCAGTTTAGTTACATCCCAGTAAGTCCTGAAATGGCTTGTCAGGAACTCCATTCTCTGGGCTTTGAAGTCTCTCTAGATGCCAGTGCCAAAGCTAATTTTGAGGCTTTTGTTCGCAAGCACTTCCTTTTCTTTGAAGATACTGATTTAGCTTTGAAAAATTGGATTGCTGATACAGAGACTGATCTCCTAACCTTCTTCCAATCAGACCGACCTTTGACTGCTGACGTCTTTGGTTTGGTGGCTCTTCAAATGCTAGGATTTGTCCCTAATGTAGACTTTACAGATAGTGTTGCTTTCCTAGAGGAAATGGCTTTCCCAATTACTTTTGATGGTAGCCTTAATAACCTCCATCAATTGCTAGCAACACGCACACAGTCTGGCAATACCTTAATTGATCAGTTAGTAGCTCAGGATTTGATTCCTGTAAGTAATAACTACGTCTTCTTTAATGGTAAGAGCTTGGCAACATTTGACACTAATCAGCTTTACCGTGAGGTGGTTTATGTTGAAACACCTGTAGATACCGATAAAGATGGCCAGTTAGACTTGGTCAAAATGACTATCTTACGTCCTAATGTGGACTTCCCAGTTCCAGCCATGATGACCGCAAGCCCTTATCAACAAGGGACTAATGAGCCTGCTTCAGATAAGCTTACCCACAAGATGGAAGGTGATTTACTCGTCAAACCAGCAGGTGAAATCTCCCTTAGCCAACCAGAAATCAAGACACCAGAGGCAGACCTTACGCCTATCAATCCTGTCACAAAGGCTCAGGAGCGTTTTGCTCACACAGATACCTACACGCTTAACGATTACATGTTGGCTCGTGGTGTGGCTTCTATCTATGTATCGGGTGTCGGTACCTTCAATTCTGAAGGCTTCATGACCTCTGGAGACTATCAACAAGTTCTGGCCTATAAAGCTGTCATTGACTGGCTCAATGGTCGTGCACGCGCCTTTACTAGCCGAAGTAGACAGCATACCATCACTGCGGATTGGGCTTCTGGTAAGGTGACTACTACCGGACTTTCATATTTGGGTACCATGTCCAACGCCCTTGCTACAACTGGTGTCGACGGTTTGGAGATGGTTATCGCTGAAGCGGGTATTTCTTCTTGGTACGACTACTATCGTGAAAATGGACTCCTCGTCAGTCCTGGAGGCTACCCTGGTGAAGATCTCGACACCTTGACCGAATTTACCTATTCTCGTGCCCTATTAGCTGGAGAATACCTACGCCACCAAAAAGACTACGAGGCTTACCTTAAAGAGCTAAGCACGGCTATTGATCGTACGCATGGTGATTATAGCCAGTTTTGGCATAACCGTAACTATGTGCAGTTCGCAGACCGTGTTAAAGCTACCGTTGTCTTTACACATGGTAGTCAAGACTGGAATGTCAAACCGATTAACGTCTATCAAATGTTCAATGCTCTTCCAGACTCTCTTGAAAAACACCTCTTCTTCCACAATGGTGCCCACGTTTACATGAATGCTTGGCAGTCTGTTGACTTCCGAGAAAGCATGAACGCCTTGATTTGTCAGAAACTCCTTGGTTTGGAGAATGGCTACACACCGCCTACTGTTATCTGGCAAAACAACCAGTCTGAACAGACCTGGGAAGTTCTCGATAACTTTGGACACAACAATGGTAAAAACATTCAGCTTGGTGAGGCTGAAGCTATCATCGCTAACCATTATGAAGAGGAAACCTTCGCCAAATACGGTAAGACTTACCAAAGCTTCAAGGATGACCTCTTTGCTGACAAAGCCAATGCCATCACCTTGGACTTTGAACTGGACCAAGATATCCAAATCAATGGTCGTGTCCACCTAGAGCTCAAGGTTAAGTCTAACACAAACCGTGGTCTCATTTCGGCCCAAGTTCTAGAAATGGGTGACAAGAAGTATCTCGCACCTATTCCTGCACTCAAACGCATGAATTTAGATAATGGCCGTCTCTTCAAGGAAGAAGCCTTACGTGAATTGCCATTCAAGCAGGCAAAATACCGTGTCATTACCAAGGGACACCTTAACCTGCAAAATCGTAAAGACCTCCTCACCATTGAGGATGTCACTCCAAATGAATGGATGACTATCGGCCTGGACTTGCAACCAACCATCTACAAACTCAACAAGGGCGACAAACTCCGACTTGTTCTCTATACCACAGACTTTGAACACACTATTCGTGACAATAGTGACTACGAATTAACCGTGGACCTAAGCCAAAGTCAGATGACATTGCCTTATTAGCTTTTTATAGTCAAAACCACCCGTGAGAACGGGTGGCTTGCTCTTCGGCTGAAAGCCTCTGCTACCGGCCGAGGCCTAAAGGCCTACCGAATGGTTTCCCTTCAGCACCACCTTTGCTAGCTGACCCGAAGGTCTCTTTAAGATTACTTTCTTTTATTATTCTCACCTGTAAACGGATCATACTCCTCAAAAAGACTGAGCTAATCTGCTATCACGTCTTCTTGTAATTGATTACGAATATATTCTTCAATTCGCTTCTGATTTCGCCCAACCGTATCAACATAAAACCCTCGACACCAAAATTTGCGATTCCCATATTTATACTTTAAATTAGCGTGTCGGTCGAATATCATTAAGCTACTTTTACCCTTTAAATATCCCATAAATGAAGAAATACTTAGTTTCGGTGGTATACTCACTAACATGTGAATATGATCTGGGCAAGCTTCTGCTTCATGAATTTCAACGCCTTTTCTTTCACATAATAACCGTAAGATTTGACCAATACTTGCTTTGTATTTCCCATAGATTATCTGACGTCTATATTTTGGGGCGAAAACAATATGATACTTACAATTCCATGTAGTATGTGCTAAACTATTATTATCCTGTCTCATCAGGGGTCCTCCTTTTGTATATTAGTTAGTGGTCGGGAAACCTTATCTAATATAACACTTTAGGGGGACTTTTTTGATACATCGCTAAAAGCTTTTCGGAACCACTAGCACAGCTAGTGGTTTTCGTAAGATAAACAAAAAAATCCCATAGGATGAGAACTCTCATGGGATTTTTTGATTGTGTGGAAATAAACAAGATTTAGGCTTCAATTTTTACGATTCATTTTAATGTTATTTAAACAAATGATATATCCAAGACAATGGAATAATACAAAGATATGCCAGTAAAAATAGAGCATAAAGCTATCAGATTTGATTATCGAATAAAAAAGAAAAATTGCAACTAATAAAATAGAGAACCACAGCGTCTTCTTAACGAATAAAAAGTATTGATGCCATATCTCTTTATCACCCAAAGTAACTTTAGATTTTTTACTTAGGAAAAGATGCATCAAGATCTCTACTAGACTGCTAAGTACTGTTAAAACCCGAATCTTACTTAGAGGAATACCTAAAAAGAATCCCATCCACTCAATAAGTAATTGGGACAAAACAATGGCCGTAAGGGCACGTAGATTTTTTGACATAAAACTTAAACCTCACACTTCTCTCAAACAGAAAGTTTTTACAATACCTAGAAAGTTACCAAAGCATAGATAAGCACTTACAGCCTCGCTATTTTTATAGGCGTGTCTATCATAAACTGCCATTCTAACCTCGTTCACTTTGTTTAATGATTTTAAGCACTCTAGGTGTCAGAAAAACTAGTAAACAAATATCCAAAACAATCACAACAATAATGATTAGACGCCATTCGGCATCTCTCACCGTCAGCAAACGATAAATACCAGCTAAAATAATAGCCAAATGCGCCAAGCCCATACCAGCGTAAATTTGTTTAAGAGTAAACTGTCGTTCTTCAAGTGGACGACGGTCAAGCTCTCGCTTAATCAACAGGGGCAACACAAGTAAAAAGATTGATAGCAATACTAAAGGCAGCCAAAATAAGAAAGAAGAACCATTATATAATAATTCTAAACCAATATTTCCACCTATCAAACCAAAGGCAACAACCATGAGTCGTAAATAACGTAACGTTCCTGAACGAAGTCGGTTAAGATAAGGTATCGCACTCTCCTTTCATCACAATCACTTGTCCGCTTGGCATAATCATAACTAGGACTTAAGGATCTTTCTCTGCTCCTCAACAGATTGGAAAAGAACCTTTTTGCCCCATCTTCCTTTTCTCACTGGACAACTCAACCTTAAAACCAAGAAATCCTCCCTAATGACATCAATAGCCATAACGAATCGCTAGCAATTTTCGCAACTCTGCTATTCGCTCCTCGATAAAGGGAGACAAGGTCAGCTGGTCTTTTCTGACCACTTCGGATATTTCCAGTGACATCCTGCTTAAGATATAGGGAGTGGCTGAACGAGAGTCTGCAAGTTCCGTTCGGTAGGAGTGCAGGACCTGCTTCAAATCAGCATAATCTGGCTTATCTCCAATAGTTTCAATTACTTCATCGATAATAGCTACTGCTTGTTCTCGTCTCTCTTTGCCTCCTGCAAACCATTTAAGTCCTGTCATTAAGAAAACCTCCTTATTTCTTTCAACTAATTTTTCAATCACATCTTTAGTATAGCATTCAAGTGTCTCTATCAGAGCTAGCGTCCCAAAAAGTGGCTATACGTCCCGAGTAGTAAAAAAAAAGACTGAATATCATTTTTGATTCAGTCCATGTCTTATTGAAAAAGCTTTAACTAATTCTTTCTATACTGCCTATAGACTCCAAATAAAAAGAAAAAGAATCCTATTGATGCTAACAAAAGTTGATAGATATTTCCTGATGACAATAGTACTTTGCTATATAAATATATCATCGCAATAGTCGAAAAAATGATTAGGTATTTCTTCATTTGTATCACCTATCTCAAATGAAGATTATTCAGCTGTACCATAACAAAATGCTGTGCTACCGCCTGCAAATCCAGCTCCTGCACCGTCGTTATGAGTTAATTTTGTAAACATTGCTTATACTCCTTATTTTGTCAATTACTTACTTCTCTATATTATGGTTGATATACTTGATGCCCCATAAAAATAGTACGAAACCCAATAATGAAAAAAAACCTACAAATATAGCGATAACTTTTTGATAATAGAAATCTGTTGTCAAAAAACGAAGGCAACTAAGTGTCAGTAACAAGAAACAAGCTAGGGAAGCTTTTAATTGATTTAACACAGTTGGTTCTTCTCTTCTTGTCATTATTTTTCGAATGAGCAATATATCAACCACAACCACTAAGAGGGCTGCTACGATGTAGACCAATTGGAATACGGATGATAAGTTATGAAGTAATTGACTAAAAAAAAGTACCAGTAAGGATATGCTAACTACTTGGGCAATGACAAATAGCACTATATCCCTTTTTGAAACTCTATGTGTCATTGTTGTTCTCCTTCAACACTAGCAAGTGTTTCAAGGTCGAGGGTGTTAAAGTTTTCAATTGTTTGAGTTGCCATGGCAACTACCTCCTAAAATTTTTATCGTGTGATCTCTCAATTACATCTTTAGTATAGCATTCAAGTGTCTCTATCAGAGCTAGCGTCCCAAAAAGTGGCTATATGTCCCGAATGGTAAATTCATACTATAAATATCACATGATATTTTAATCTTATTTTCATCTCATTGTATAACTAAGTCATATTATGATATACTATTACATAATTTATGAATATTTTCAGAAAAGCTACAGCTAGTAAAGATGGAGGAAGCTCCCCTTGGAAATTTATATTTTAGAGGACAATCTCATTCAACAAGGACGACTGGAGATGGTATTGTCTCAAGAGTTAAAAAAATACAATAAAGACTTATCTATTGTACACACCTTTGATAAGCCTCAGCAATTTATAGAAGCGATTGATTCAACAACTTCTAACCAGCTCTTTTTTCTTGATATCGAAATTAAGGGAGAAAAATTAAAAGGGCTCGATATTGCTAAAATCATTAGGGAAAAAAATCCCTACGCTACTATTATCTTTGTCACTACCCACTCAGAGTTTATGCCACTAGTTTTTGATTACCAAGTATCTGCCCTAGACTATATCGATAAAAGTCTCTCTGAAATAGAATTTAGGAAAAAGATAACCAGAGCTTTAGCTATAACTATGAAACCACTTGGAATAGAGAATGACGAGATTTTTGATTTTCAAACACAACATACAGCTATTCACATCCCTTTAAACCAAGTTATCTATATTGAAACTTCTCCGCAAAAGCATTATGTGATACTCCATGGTACAAACAATCAAATGACCTTTCGTGCAAATCTAAAGGACCTTGAAAAAGCTAGTCCTTCACTCGTATCTTGCCATCGTTCGTATCTCATTAACCCTAACAACATTATAAGAATCAACAAATTAAAACGTGAAGTCGAAATGACTGATGGTAGTATCTGTCCTTTTTCACGTACCAAAGCTAAAATGCTGATGGATACTTTTAAAAGAAGGAACCTTCAATGATTATTTTTTTATTTTTGCTTACTGTTGTCTCTGAATGTTTCAATATTTGCCTGTTTCTTTACTTAATAAACAAAAGAGTTTCAATTGGGCATTTTCTTATTATCTTATTTTGTCGCATAGCATATACCAAAATATGTAACAGTCTATCCTGGAAATTCTTATTCTACTTTAACGAAGAAATATTCTATCTTTTATTATCTTTTTTTATATCACGAAAGCCCTACTTACAATCAAAGCTTAAAATATTCAATGCTCTTCTCCCCACAACTCTTAATAATATCAGTTTTAGAGTAATCATTTTCTTTATATTTCCTTTGTTTGGAATCAGTGTTGAAACAATAAAAGTTAATTATCTTATAGCTGTCTCATCTTCTTTCCTAACTATTTTACTATCCTTTCTTTTAATAAAATTATTCAAGGAAAGCTTTGGAGTTATACAAAAAGGACGATTAGCCCCTCTCATATCAAAGAGTATTATTATTGCTGATATCATTATGATTGCTTATACATTTACCCAGCAATATCTCGTCTACCTCGAAAACACTACTCATACATCCACTCTGATAATCAGGAAGTTAATTGTGGTTATTTATCTAGTCTTGTTCTTTATCATGCTTATCTTCTTAGATAGAAATATCCGAGCAACAATACAAAGTCAGTTGGACTTTCAAAAAGATATTCAACTATCGCATCTTACGAATTATAACAAACAGATTGAAAACCTCTATCAGTCGGTTCGAAGTTTTCGTCATGATTATGCCAATATTTTAACAACACTCAAACTTGGTATCGATCAAAATGATATGGCTATTGTAAAAGAAGTCTACGACTCAGTTCTAAAAGATTCCGATAAGCATTTAAAATCGAAAACATTTGATTTAACTCGCTTAATAAACATAGAAGATAACACTATCAAAAGCCTACTTGCAGCTAAGTTCCTAGAGGCAGAAGAAAATAACATTGATATCTCCTTAGATATTCCTGAAACTATCAAACTCGAGGGTATGGAGATGGTCGATTTTATTACTGTAATATCTATCTTTCTAGACAATGCGATGGAAGCATCGATTCAGTCTGACATACCAAAAATGCATATTGGCTACTTCAATCATGGTAATAAGCAAATCTTTATTGTCCAAAACTCAACCCAGGAAGAATTTATTCCTATCTCATCACTTTTTGAGAGAGGTGTCTCCAGTAAAGGGGATCATCGCGGTATAGGTTTGGCCAACGTTAGGAATATATTAGACAACTATCAAAATATTTCTTTAAAAACTGAAAGTATGACTTTTGCATTTACACAGGAACTTAATATATCGAAAAAAGCTTGACTAGTTTCAAGCTTTTTCTGTTGCTCCATCTTACTACTTATGAAAGTATCTTCTAGATTACCTACAGAATAATCAAGTGAAATCATTTATTGTTTAAAATAGTTTTTGACTTGCAAGTAAGCTAGAAAATCACAGAGGATTAACAAAAGCATTAATACGGCTAGTACTATACGGTCTGTGATATCACTGAATGTAAGTAATGTGTAAAACTCTACACAAAGCACAAGAAATGAGATGACAAGAAAGACAATGAAGGACTGCCGTATTGTTAACGGATTTACTGAATCTGGACGTTTCTTAAGCAAACGGTAGAGCAGTCCATTAACAAAAATGACTACTAAAGCTAGTGCTCCGACTGCTAACCAAATCTCTGGAGAGGTCTTGCTTTTGTAGAGAGAAATACTGGTACTTATAAGGAAAACTGCCAGTACAGCAGTGACGACCCTAGAAAATCGCAATACTCTTGAACTAATATTCTTTAACTTCATGATAAAACAATTAAGCTATGAATAACCTCAGTCAGTCTTGTAAACTGAATAAGCTATTACATTTAACTATATTCCTTTCTGTATTTCATATTTCGTTTATACATTGCTATCTTTAGTAGGCTTGAGAATAAGCCCTTAGCGATTAAATTCTACTGGAGATGTAATACAATAGCGTCATTAGTACTGATACTTTAAATAAGCGAATATACATATCTTTGTTTTTTCTATTACAAAGATATGCAATCAAATATAATATAATCTCCGCTATCATTAGCAAGAATAATTTTACTTCGGGAACATCAAAAATAAGCATTTGCAAGCACCTCACGTTCAAAGGGGCCACAAGTTACTTTTTAAACTGTGCCCATTTTTTTAAAAGCAGACTATAAAGAAGCAAGGTTAGCCCAAACAAGTTAATGGTATGGTGAACAGCATCCAAACTTCTAAATAGATTAGCAAGGCCCATTCCTATGAGAATGGTAGCCAGTAAATACGGTTTTGAGTTTTTAAACATACTTTTCTCCTTAAAGTGTTTTTAGCTATCTGTGCACAAGCTATGAATTTTATTATAGATTGGAAGCCGATAAAAAAGTAGTGACATAAATGTCACTACTTGTCTGATTTTATATCCTTGATAATCGTACACATAAGAAAGAGAAAAAGACATAACCCAATAAGATTTAGGCATTGAAGTCCAAAACTCAGTTTTTCTCCCAAGTTATGTAAGGCAACAAGGATGAAGCCCATAGACATCATTAGAGACACTAGACGTTTTTTAGTCATAAGTACAAATACCTCTTCTTTTATATCGAAGTTTTCAACCACTATTCACAAGCTATTCACAGACTAGCAATTGACAAGGTATCTCAATTAAGATTTCTTTTTAATGGAATTGGTAGATTTGTGTTTTTCAAGCAATGACATAATAGGCTTATCCAAAAAAGTCATCAAGGCCATGCAAACCATCCCTAAAATATAACTTTTCAAATCAAACATAATCCATCACCACCAGCATGTTGCTCCATAACCAACACCCCCTACAATAGCACCTCCAGCTGCTCCTGCGACAGCACCTTGCCAAGTACGTGTTTTGATACCTAATCGTAAACCATTACCAACTCCTGTAGCTACTCCTTGTTTAGCAAAACCTCCCCAGCTACATCCACCACCTTCAACGTTTGCAAGTGCCTCGAGATCGAGTGTTTCAAAAGTGTTCATTGTTTGTGTTGTCATTCTAACAACCTCCTAAAATATTATTTTTTAGCTTTTTCTCTCAAGCTATGGTTTTATTATAGGGTGCAAGCCAACAAAAAAGTAGTGACATAAATGTCACCACTCGATTTTGATTTTTAAGAAATCTTTTCGAATATAGAATCTATGGTCTAGACTAGCTTACTCTCCTTCCATTGCACCTGCTTGTAGGCTGTACATCTTGTGGTAGGTGCCGCCGAGGGCTAGGAGCTCCTCATGGGTACCGTGTTCGATGATGCGGCCCTTGTCTAAGACATAGATGCAGTTGGCATCTTGGATTGTCGATAGGCGGTGGGCAATGGCAATGGTTGTGCGTCCTTGACGCATTTTTGCTAGAGAATTTTGGACAATAGCCTCTGTCTCTGAATCAATATTGGCTGTCGCTTCATCTAGAATCAAAATCTTAGGCTGGCTAGCAACGGTCCTAGCAAAGGCTAGAAGTTGGCGCTGTCCGGTTGAAAAACTTGAACCTCGTTCAGAAACTGGAGCATCATATCCTTCTGGAAGTTTGTCGATAAAGTGATTGGCATCCACAAACTCAGCGGCCGCTTTAATCTCTTCATCAGTTAACTCCTGATACATGGCAATATTGGATTTGATTGTACCATGATAGAGAAAGGGTTCCTGAAGGACAAGACCAATGTTCTTACGCAACTCTGTCTGACTATAATCGCGAATATCCACACCGTCAAGAAGAACTCGGCCTGATTGGAACTCATAGAAACGCATAAACACGTTGATAATAGAGGATTTTCCGGAACCTGTAGAACCGACAAAGGCGATGGTTTCACCTTTACTGACAGAGAAGGAAATATTATCCAAAATCTGGTGCTTGCCATCATAGGAGAAGGAGACATTTTCAAAGCGAATATTCCCCTCAGTAACCTTGGCATCTGTATCTCTCTGTTCTGGCTCATAGGTGCGCTCGTCAATCAAGGCAAAGACCCGACCGGCTGAGACCATAGAAGTTTGCAAGGTTGAGAAGTTTTGTGTCACTTCAATCAAGGGATCAAAAAGACGGTTAATGTACTGGATAAAGGCATACATGGTCCCCGCTGTGATACCTAGATAGATACCACGATAGCCAAAATAGGCCATGAGAACAGCATAGCCCAGGAGCTTCAGTAAGCTCATGGCTGGGCGTAGAAAGAGAGAGTCCAGTGACATGGAACGGCTAGCATAAATCAGGTGTTCCTCATTAATAGCATCAAACTCTTTTTTGAGGCGTTTCTCTTGGTTGAAGGCCTGAATGATGCGAATCCCTTCGATACTCTCTGACAGTTTGGCATTTATATCTGAAAGCAAGGCTCTGGTCTTTTCAATGATAACCACTGATTTTTTTCGGTAAAGGTTAACCAAAAGAACAATCAAAGGAAGAAAGAGTACAATAAGCCCGGTCAGACGAATGTCCAACATCATCATAGTGTAAAGGGTAGTGACAAAGATAAATATAGCCGAAATAAAGCTAGACAGAATCCCTGAGAACATCTCACTAATAGTCTCTGTATCATTGGTCAAGCGAGAAACGATAGAGCCTGCGGGAGTCTTGTCAAAGTAAGACATACCCAGTTTTTCCATATTGGCAAAGGCATCTCGGCGAATATCCCTGACAATACTGTAGGACACACGCGCAAAAAAGAGATTTCCCAAATACTGAACTAGTGTCTGCAAAAGATAAAGACCATAGTAACCAATCAGAATTAAGCTTGCTGCCTGATTCATATCATGAAGATAGTGGTCGATAAAATAAGAGGCCACAAGGGGAATAATACTCTTGATAACCGTTGTGGACAAGAGAAAGGCTAAAGCTAGAAAGGTCAAGAATTTGTAAGGCTTGAGATAGGTCAAGAGACGCTTAAACACAGACCATTGGTTTTGATTAGGCATCGGCTTCTCCTCCTTCCATTTCTAACTGTTGAGACTCATAGGTCTTGGCATACCAACCACCCTGAGCTAGCAAGTCCTCATGACGGCCACGTTCAATGATACGACCATCCTGCATGACTAAGATAAGGTCAGCGTGCACCACCGCACTAAGACGATGGGTGGTAATAATAGTCGTCTTGTCCTTGCGGGTATGTTTGAGATTGTCAATAATAGCATATTCTGTCTTGGCGTCAACCGCAGATAAGGAGTCATCCAAAATCAAAATATCTGGATCCAAAATCATGGCCCGACTCATGGCCAGACGTTGTTTTTGACCACCTGATAGGCTGACACCCTTTTCACCAATGATCATTTCAAAACCTTCAGGCATATCCTTGATATCATCATAAACTTGAGCTAACTTAGTTGCTTCCTCTACCTTGTTCAAGGAGAGATCAGGATTACCAAAGCGGACATTGTCTAAAATGGAACTGGCAAAGAGAAACTGGTCTTGAGGAACATAGCCCATCAAGCTACGCAAGTCTGATAGGCGATAGTCTCTGATGTCATGGCCATTCAAATAGATGGCTCCTTGATTGACATCGTGCTCCCGCAAGAGCAACTTGACAAGGGCCGTCTTTCCTGAGCCAGTCTGCCCAACCAAACCAAGGGTTTGCCCCTTGTCCAAGGTAAAATGAATATCTCTCAAAGTATCCTCATCCTCAAAGGCAAAGCGGTCAATCGCATATTCTAAACGACCATTTTCAATACTTGGGAGAGGGTGCGCAGGATCTTGAACATCTGATTCCTGTTCCAGAAGATTTTCAATACGTTGGTAGGATACATTTCCCCTCTGTGTGATATTAAAGAGGAAGCCAATGGCCATCAGAGGCCAAACCAGCATGTCCAAATAGGTAATGAAGGTTACCAAATTTCCGACCGTTATCTGACCAGCCTGAATCATAAAGGCACCGACAAGAAGGGTCAAAACATAAGATGAGCCAACAAAGAGTAAGACCAAAGGATCAAAAAGGCTATCATACTTCATGGTATGCATATTCTTTTTAAAGGTCATCTTATTGGTCTCTTGGAAGGACTGAAGCTCAGCCTCCTGATAGCCAAAAGACTTGGTTACCTTGATTCCTGATACCGACTCTTGAACCTTATTATTAAGTTCTGAAAAGGCTGCCTGGGATTCTCCAAAAGCTTTATGGGTCTTGCGTCCCAAACGACTGGTCGCAAAAGCCATGAAAGGTAGGGGGAAGACAGCCACTAGTGTCATCTGCCAGGAAATGCTGAAAAACATAGTGATTAGGGTTACCAAGGCTGTAATAGAGGCATCCACGGCTGACATGACACCCCCACCAGCCAAGCGGGTTAAAGAGTTGATATCATTGGTTGCATGGGCCATGAGATCCCCAGTTCGGTACTTTTGATAAAAAGAAGGCGACATCTTGGTAAAATGCTCAAATAGGCGTGAACGCATAATCTGGCCTAAGCGATAAGAAGTCGCCAAGATATACATGCGCCAAACATAGCGCAAATAGTACATCCCCAGAGCTGCCAAAAGCAAATAAACGAGATTCAGAAGCAAGATCTGATTGGTCAATTTTCCCGATGTGATAGCATCAATGACCCGTCCCATAACCATAGGAGGAATCAGATTGAGAACCGAAACCAGACTCAGTGCCAAAATCCCAACAATATACCGGCGTTTTTCTAACTTGAAAAACCACCAAAGTTTTGCAATGATTGATTCTTTAAAAGACAAGTTACTCCTCCTATCCTTACAAATGGTTAATAATAGACCTCGTATAAGTCTCTTATGATAAGGTTACTTCCAATAGCGATAGATTGTGCCATCTTCTAACTGAAAGTGACCAATATAAGATAACTTCCCAAAATCAGTAGACTCTGGCAATTGATAAGCAAAGGAATCAAAATTATATACCTTGTTCCCACCATCCACAGAGTAACTCTCCTTATCATGGATAACTGATTCATCTTTCTTAGGGTTCCAAATGCGTCTGATTTCATCAGATGTCTTATACTCTCTGACAAAATTGTACAATTCAAAGTTAGTTGCCTCACTGAGATAGCGACCATCGGTGTTGTAGTTGGCTAATTGAGGCTCTCTCTTAGACTCAGAATAATTCCAAACCTGTCCTCTTTCTCGCATAATATCGGCATCACGGCCACTTTGATAAGTATCTGCCTTAACCATCGTCATTGTTACTCCTAACGTTAATACGGTGACTACTGTCATCATTAAGTGTTTCATTATTTCTCCAAACGTGTTTATTCATTTTTCCCTCTTTTGAATGTGTTGTATTTGTATGATAGAAAATAAGTGAAACCTGAGACGCGTAAGCTCCCAGGTTTTTTACTCTTTTAAATGCGTTTGAATCAGTTTTACAAGAAGGCGGTAGACAACTAGTGCCACCAAACCTCCCAAAGTGTTGGTCCATAAATCATCTAACTCAAAGACACGATTAGCATCAATGAGAAGATCTAGAATGACTTGTCCAACCTCAATCGTCAAAGACATGACAAAGGTCGCTAAAAGGACCTTTTTCCAAGACCTGAATCTTGGGTACAAGGCTAAAAGCCCTAAAATCAGCGGACTCAGCAAGAAAATGTTGGTCACATTTTGCCCAAGCACAAAGACAATCTCTTTAAGACTATCCAGCTGATAAAAGTTGGTCAAACTATTGAATGGGGTTAATAGGACCACTACACGACCAAAATGTTGAATACCAGGGGTTTCAACACCTTCAACTAGCCCGTACTGGGGTGTCCAACATAGGAGCACTAAACAAAGGAGATAAGCACAGACCAAAACTCGGCTTAGCTTTCTTCCTTTTGATGTTAGTTCTCCATCCTTATCTACCCAAGTCTTAAGCTGAAACATCTTACTTACCTTCTGATTTACCAGAAGCTTCTGCTACTGCCTTTTGACGGTCACGTTTCATAGTGTTTGAACGCAATTGTCCACAAGCTGCGTCGATATCTGTACCGTGCTCTTGACGAACCACGCAGTTGACTCCATTTTTCTTGAGCACATCGTAGAAGGCCGCCACACGTTCTTTCGTTGAACGGCTATATTGGTCGTGCTCTGATACTGGATTATATGGAATCAAGTTGATGTATGACAACTTACGGATTTTCTTAGTCAAATCAGCCAACTCTTGAGCATTTTCAGGATGGTCATTGACCTCATTAAGCATGATATACTCAAAAGTTACACGACGGTTGGTTGTCTGGATGTAATACTCGATAGCTTCAAAGAGTTTTTCAAGTGGGAACGAGCGGTTGATACGCATGATGCTTGAACGAAGGTCATTGTTAGGCGCGTGAAGTGATACGGCAAGGTTAACTTGAACACCTTCGTTAGCAAATTCCTTAATTTTTGGTGCCAAACCAGATGTTGACACGGTGATGTGACGCGCTCCAATGGCAAGACCATTGTCATTGTTAATGGTACGCAAGAAGCGAAGCACATTGTCATAGTTATCAAATGGCTCACCGATACCCATAACAACCACGTGGCTGACACGTTCACCGTCACCACGATCGTCAAAGTATTTTTGTACCAACATGATTTGCGCCACAATCTCACCAGCAGTCAAGTCACGTTGTTTCTTAATCAAACCACTGGCACAGAAAGTACAACCGATGTTACATCCAACCTGGGTTGTCACACAGACAGACAAACCATAGTGTTGACGCATCAAAACCGTCTCAATCAACATACCATCTGGCAATTCAAAAAGATATTTAACAGTACCATCTTTAGATTCTTGAACGATACGTTGTTTCAATGGGTTTACGCAGAAATTCTCATTCAATTTAGCAATGAAATCCTTTGAAATGTTGGTCATTTCTTCGAAAGATTGCACACGCTTCTTGTAGAGCCAATCCCAAATTTGTGTAGCACGGAATTTCTTTTCACCGTGTTCCATAGCCCAATCAATCAACTCATCACGAGTAAGACCATAAATAGAAGGTTTGTAGCCTTCCATATCCTCTAACTTCTGACGTTTACGACGTTCTGGTTTTGCTTGTGTTGTTACTTCTGACATAGTTTAATTTCCTTTTTTTCTGATTGTGAAATGCTGACCATCTGACTTGGTCTGGCTTTGTTTCTTCGATGGGGTGTTTTGACCTTTAGATTTTGGAGCTTGCTTCTGACTCTTCTTGAAGTTAGGCTTACGCTCACGACCACCATCCTCGGATCTAGATTTGAACTTAGGACGACGCTTGATTTTCTCAAAGCTTGGGCCCTCTTGATCCCTATCTCTTCGTTTGGACTTGTCTGGCTTTTGCTTAGCAGAAGCTTTTTGCCCCTTATTCTTTTGAGAAGCATTGCGCTCTCTATCTCTAGATTCCTGAGAAGAATTACGACGACTATTAGAACGACGGCGCTTGCGACGAGGCTCCGTCTCCTCTTCAAAGACGATTAACTGCGGCTCTTCATTTTTCAAAATAAAGTAGGCACAGCCAAAGGCACAGTATTCACGCAAATACTCCGATAATCGGCTAATGCGGTCTGTCTTACGCGTATTAGGGCGCTCGTCCTCGTAAAATCCCTTAAGACGAAGCTGATCATTAGACCAGTCCCCAACGATATAATCATACTTGAGCATGATTTCAGAAAAACGTTGCCCAAAGCGGGTAGCGTCTAAAGCATCCTTGTGATTTTCAAGAACTGTAAACTGACAGGCATCTGATTTCAGAAGATCAGCCACATACACAAAGTCTGGCCCTGGATATTTATTATAATTAAACATTTCTGGCAAGATTTCTTTACGCATGTGCCATCCTTTCTGCTCTCTCTTATTTTCTATTCTGATGCTGTAATAATGTCTCTATATCTTATCCCAATTGGCACCATTTTTTCCTAAATACTTGGCCACAAGTCCCCTTAACAAATCTGGAAAAAGAAGAGTAACTTCCTTTTCCTTAACTGTAGGGAAGTAAGAAGCAAAGTAGTACTGGTCCACAAGGACCAAACTAAATTTCTCATTGGAATCTACAACCCTTCTATTATACAACAAATTACCGTTTTTGTAAGCAAAATTCCCCGTGATTACTTCACCAAATGTCTTCCCTCTAAATCCCATACCTTTAATAGCTTGATTTTTAAGGAGTTCAGCCTTAGTAAAAACTTCCTGACAGATTTCTTTGAGTTCTTGTCCTGTCACGACTAGACGTGCCATCCGCATCTGGTGAGGAAGGGCTTCTTGCAGGTCTGCCATGGTCACTTGAGGACCTAGTGTTTTCATGATAAGTCCAGTATTTAAAAGCGTTAACTGACTATGAGTCTCCTGACAAACAGCCTGTAAAACCAATTGACAGGTCTCATCAAAATCTAGTTCTCGACCTAGATTAGCTACCTTTTTCTGAGCTAAACGACGATGGCCTTCCTCACGCATAGCCTTGATAAAGGCTTCGTCCTCCTTGTCTAAATCCAAGATGTAGGACTTGGTGGGAATAGCCTCGACCTGACATTCTATCAATTGCCCATTTTCCACAGTAAGGTCAATACAACCAAGATAATAACCATATCTGTCAGCAGCTGCCAAATAGGTTTCATTGACTAATCTGCCCTCTTCAAAAAGGTGATGCGTGTGACTCCCGATAACAAGGTTTACCTGCGGATAAGTCTCTGCAATCTGCTCATCATAACGTACACCTAGATGGCTAAGAACGATGATTATATCTGCATCCCTTACCTCAGGACGAGCCAAATCCTCTTCCAACCTAGCCATAGGCTCTAACACCTGCCAACCGTTGGGAGCATAGGTAATGTAATATGGGAAGGTGTAGGCCAAAAAAGCAATTTTTGTACCCGCCTTAGTTTTGTGGATAAGATAGGGCTTGCCCCATTCAGGTTGTCTCCCCTCATCCTTGAGATTTCCTATGATCGGCTGAAACTTAGCCTTCTCATAAAGACAGTCTAGCTCATCCTTGGCCAGACCAATCCCCTCATTATTTCCAATAGTCGCATAGTCTATCCCCAACTCATTCATCAGGGCCACATTAAAACGCCCAGCGGTCGCATCAGACAAGGGATGGGACTTATCCACATTGTCCCCAAGATCTGCCTTAATCAACTCTCTATCCGTCTGACTCAAATCATCCACAGCTCGCTTGAGTTGTGGATACTGTTCAAAATGAGAGTGTAAATCATTGATATGAAGAATTCGAATCGTGTCTTTCATGACTCCTATTGTAGCACTTTTGCTATAAAAAAACTTGACAATCATTCTGCCAAGTTTTTACATGCTATTTTTCAAACAGGAACGTATTCCTAGTTAACTTTCTTTTTAACATATTCTTCTGCGAGATGATAGACGTCATCTGCTAGGGATATACTGACATAGATGCACACAATTGAGAAAATTTCTCCTCTAAAGTGTTGCCAAGCAAAGAATATAAGCCCATAAATTAGGAGAGCAAGTACTATTTGGCCAAAAAATTGACTCAGTAATCGCCTAATAACGACAAATAAGGCCATAAGTAATCCCATCTTTAATACCATAACCAATACCCTTTAAGGCTGCACCTTGCCAAGTACCTGTTTGAATACCACCTTTAATGGCTCCTCCAACAGCCCCGACGCCTACGGCAGCTGTAGCTCCCCAAAAACTACATGCTCCACCCTTAACAGTAGAAAGATCTTCGGAATTAAGTGAGTTAAAATTGTTAATGATTTGTGTCGTCATTAAAACAACCTCCTTTAAAATATTTTTTAGCCTTTTCTCAAAAGCTATGATTGTATTATAGATAGAAAGCCAACAAAAAAGTAGTGACATAAATGTCACTACCTGATTTTGAGAGTTGACTCAACTAATAACCTCAAACTTACACATTATTTTACTTTAAACGGAAAGCTTCTTAAAAATGTCTGTGATAAAACTATTTAAAATCTGTCATAGTTTCAGTTCTTAAGACAGCCAATTATTTTGCGAGTGTAGTGAGCATATACTGAGACTTGTCACTGTGATAATGACGACTAAGACTTTGTAGTCATAAGCGTTGGGAAGTTTTGAGACCTTAGGCTCAAAAGAAAAATATATCTTCAAACTAAATAAGGTCTTTTGAGTTTCCAAAAAGTTTGATAATAATCAAAAAAGCTGAAACACTTTGGTTTCAACCTCTTGAATTTTTAAATTAAAATTTGCTCTCACCTAGAAGCCAATACTTAGAAACTTTGCTTCTTAGCTTTACGCTCAGCACGCCCCTTAGCACGGTTAGCCGCACGACGCTCACGTTTGCGTTTCTCGTCAACCTTCCACTGAATTTTCTTCTTGTAGCCAGGTTTGATTTTTTTCTTTTTCTTCTTAACCAAACCGATCATTTCCGTATCAAGTTTTTGATAGGCTTTTTCACGGTTGGCACGACGGTCACGGTCATAGGTATCTTGAAACTCGCCGTCCTTATAGACTTTAGGTTCAAAGGTAATCCCCATCTTTTCAAGCTCACGAATATCTGAGTCGTCACTTGGTTGATAGAGGGTAATGGCTGTTCCTGACAAACCATTACGTCCTGTACGTCCTACACGGTGAACAAAGAAAGACAAATCCTGAGGGATGGCATCGTTGATAACATGGCTAACCCCTTCAATATCAATCCCACGCGCTGCAAGGTCAGTCGCTACAATGTACTCAAAATCAAGCTTCTTGACTTGATTCATGATACGCTTACGCTCACGTGGTGGAATACCTCCATGAATTTTGGCAACCTTAAGACCATTTGACACTAGGTAGCTGTGCAAATCGTCAGCACGTTCCTTGGTATTAACGAAAATCATTGCCAAATATGGCTGCATCCCCTTAAGCATCTCAAGAATCTGTTCATTCTTGTTGCGCCCCTTTGTAGATACCAACCAGTTATCAATGGTGTCTGCAATAACTGTTGAAGTTTTGATTTGTTCCATGACTGGATTGGTCAAATATTTCTTCAAGAATGGTTGCAGTTTTTGAGGGATGGTTGCTGAGAAGACCAAAATTTGCACTTCTTTAGGAAGGCTTGCCGCAATCTTGTCCACAGTATCCAAGAATCCCATGTCCATGGTCATATCAGCCTCATCAACAACAAAAGTATGGGCCTTGTGGATAGCCAAGTCCCCAGACTTAACTAAGTCATAGATACGCCCTGGTGTCCCAATAACAATATGAGGTTGGGCTACCTTGAGTTTCTCAATCTGACGTTGCTTGTCTGTACCACCCACATAGTTAACCACACGAATTTCAGTATCAGAGTGTTTAGCAATCTGTTTTGTTGCTTGGTAAATTTGTGTCGCCAATTCACGTGATGGCGCTGTAATAACAACTTGAACATCGCCACTCTTTGGATTGAGTTTCTCAAAAATTGGCAAGAGGAAGGTATGTGTTTTCCCTGAACCCGTCTTTGATTCACCCACTAAATCACGACCTGAACGAACCACTGGAATCAATTTCTGTTGAACAGGCGTCGGCTCCTTAAACTTGATCTCATCAAGAGCCTCCTGAATAAATGTTTTAAAATTAAAATCTTTAAATGACATATTTTCTTACTTCTTTTCTATCTAGTCTATCCCTATCATTATAACAAAAAAAGAGCATTTCTGCTCTTTTCATTTATTTCATAACGTTTCCAAGAACCATCCAAAGGGTAATGGTACTTGCAAGTGCTCCAACTGTCCAAAGGAAAGCATCAACCTTCCATTCTGACCATTTGTCACCCTTACCCGAGATACCACCCAATTCGAGATGATGGTGGAATGGTGTCATACGGAAAATACGACGACCTTCACCATACTTACGTTTAGTGTATTTGAAGTAGCTGACCTGCAACATAACAGAAGCTGTCTCAAAAACATAAACTACACCAATCAAGAGTAGTGTCCACTCCACACGTAGGGCGATGGATATAACTGCAAGCATGGCACCAAGTGACAAGGAACCGACATCCCCCATAAAGACCTTGGCTGGCTTGTGGTTAAAAACAAAGAAACCAAGAAGGGCCCCAATCATAGTGATGATGATTGTTAAAATAGCGAACTCATCCTTGACAAAAGCGATAATCCCATAGGCAATCAAGCTGATAACCACAGAGATAGAAGCTAAACCATCAATACCGTCTGTCAAGTTCACAGCATTTGAGAAACCAACAATCCAGAATAGGACAAAGAGAACATAAAAGACACCGAGGTGAATGGTTAATCCACCAATAGCTAGGCTATCTGTCCCACTAGGGAGTACGTGGATAAAGTAGAAAAGCAAACCCGCAATAATCTGCAAGGCCATCTTTTGCCAAGGTTTAAGTCCCTCATTGATTTGACGGAAAATCTTAAGGAAATCATCAAGGAAACCAATGATTCCATAAATCAAAATGACAAAGAGAATCCCCGCTGTGGCACCATAGGCTTGGTGTCCCTCGCTAAAGACGTGGAAGTTGAAAATCAAGCTAACCAAGATAGCAACTACTAGGAAGACTGTCCCTCCCATAGTTGGTGTTCCAGCCTTAGCCAAATGCTGCTTCACATCTTCATGCATTTGTTGGCCACCGATTTTCTTGATTTTGTAGTAAGTAATAAAGTGAGGCATGGCGAGCACCGTCAACACAAAGGCGGCCACACCTGCTATCAGACTCATAGTCATCTTAGTCTCCTAAAGTAATGGTAATCTTCTTGGTTTTAGACAGGGCTTTTCCTGCCGCAACACTTTGTTTGGTAACAGTCCCTGACTTGCCACCCTTATAAGTAACTTTAATGCCTTTCCATTTGGCAAAGGTTTCAACGTTCTTCTTGGTCCAACCATACATGTCTGGAAGTTCTGTGAAGTCATTGGTCATGATAAGAATCTGTTCATTAGCCTTAATATTGGCTTTGGCATCTACAGAAACCTTCTCAATCTTATCACCAACCCCCAGAACAATTGGATGAATCAAGTTTTGACGAAGGGTGTTAGCTATCTCACCTGGACTCTTACCGATAATATCGCCGGTTTGATAACTCGTTTCCTCGGTCTTTTCACTACCTTCAGACACAGAAGTATCTAGGGTGTCTCCCATAGACATGGCTTCTTCCAAAACCGGGTTAACCACAGTCGCATAAAAATTATTATCCCAAGTCTTAGGCTCCAGAACAGTCACATACATGATGTATTCTGGATTATCTGCAGGAACCATGGCCACAACTGAGTTGAGAGTTTCATTAGTCCCATCTTTGTAAGTCCCAGTCTTTTCATCGGCAACTTGGGCCGTACCAGACTTAACCGCTACGTCATAGTTACCGACCTTGATAATAGGTGCCCCTTCAGATTTATTGTAAAGGGTACCGAACTCTGGATCCGTACCAACGGAGATCATATAGTTACGCGTTTCAGAAGCAGCCTGCTTAGAAACTGGCTTACCGATAACTTCCTTCTTAGCTGTACGAGCTGTACCTTGGTTAACATCGGCAACTTGTTTGATAAATTGAGGTTCCAACATTATACCGTTGTTTGAAATAGCGGTAAAGGCTCGAAGCATTTGGACCTGAGTCACCGAAATCCCTTGTCCAAAGGATGATTGAGCTATATTAACAGAGTTTCGAGAGACAACCCCTGAAGACTCACCAAACATCCCAAAACGGGTTGGAAGACCAAATTTGAAAAGAGATAAGTAGTTAGACCAAACTTTATCTCCCATCTCTTGTTCCAGCATGGTCATAACAACGTTACTTGAATAAGAGAATCCTTGAGCAAACGTCATGGTGCGACCTGTTGAGATACCTTCATTGATTGACCAGTCATTGATTTCAACGTCATCAACCTTAATACCATTGGCATTACTGTAGGTCGCATTGGGATTGAAGCTTCCATTGTTGATAGCAGCCGACAAGAGCATGACCTTCATGGTTGATCCAGGCTCATACTGAGCTTCGTAAAGACGGTTAACCCAGTCATAGTTTTTCTTAGCCTGTCCTTCAAGGGTATCAGAATTATAGGTCGGACGTTGTGTCGTTGCAAGAATTTCACCTGTCTTAGCATTGACAACAGTCGCCGAGGCATTTACCCCTTGCGTCTGCTCCATAAAGGTATCCATCTGCGTTTCTAGGAAGGTTTGAAGAGGCGCTGACAAGGTTGTATAGATGTTCTTACCATCGATAGCTTCCTTGGTAATGGTTTCCGTACCTAGAAGCGTATTACCGTTTTTATCCTTCTCATAGATGGCTTCACCATCTGTCCCAGTCAAGAGGCTATTGAGCGAGCGCTCCAAACCAGTTTGACCAATCAAAGAATAAGAGCCGTCTTTTTTATTTTCAACAGCTTCGGCACGACCAAGAAACTCTGATGCGAAGGTCCCATTAGGGTACATACGTGACGTTGTTGCTTCAAAGGCCATCCCCTTAATTCCCGCATCTTTAAAGGCTTTCTCTAGTTCTTCTTTAACAGAGTAGGTAATTCCCTTCCCCTTTAGTCCAAAGGAAACTTGATAGGCACCCTTGGTACGCAATTGAGCCAAGGAATCACTCTTTTCAATTCCTAGCTTATCCTTTAAAATATCAGCAACCTTGTCAAACTGACTATCTTGGACATAGAGTTTTTCTTGAGTCGCTGACACATAGCTGGTCGACACGATTGCGTAAATGGCATAACTAGTTGAATCCTCAGCTAAAACATTTCCATTTCGGTCATAAATCGTTCCACGCTTGGCAGCCACTGTGGTCTTAGTGTTATAAGACTTAGCAGCCTGGGTCGACAAATCGACACCAAACTTACTGTCTGTCCCGATAATCACGACAAAGTTGATAATAAAGACGAAAAAGATAAAGATGCTGAGAACCATAAGGTTCTGACCAACGTGCTGTCGGTTCTGGGCTGGCTTTCGCCTATCCCTAACGACATAGTTTAGAAATAAATGTTTAAGTTTTCTTAATCTGTTCATTGGCTATTTCACACTCTTAATACTATCGTTATTAATAGACAGGCCTGCCTTATTAGCAATCTCTTTAATACGGTCAGAGTTAGTCAACTCATTAACCGCCTGCTTAGCATTGTTAAGCTCTGTTTTTTCATCACTAATCTTGCTATTAAGGTCTGTGATTTGTTGCTTGATAGCCTGATTACGCCCTTGTAAAAATACAACAGCGATACTCATCACAATAGCTGTCAAAACAATTGCCGAATAGAAGGCCTTTTCCATACGCGTCATAAAACGAATATGGTTTCTAATGGCTCTATTAACAATCTGATGTTCCTTATTTTCCATAATTATTTCCTGATTTTTTTAGCCACACGCAATTTAGCAGAATGCGAGCGGTTGTTAGCTTCTAATTCTTCCTGACTAGGTAGGATTGGCTTACGATTAACTAAGGCTACCTTAGGTTGGAGGTCTTCAGGAATAAAAGGTAAACCTTTAGGCACATCTACCGTACTGGCTTCCTTGAAAAGCTGTTTAGTCAATCGATCCTCCAAAGAATGGAAGGTAATGACCGAAATACGACCATCTACAGCAAGTAAATCCAAGGCCTCTTGAATAGACTCATCCGCAGCACCAAGCTCATCATTCACTTCGATGCGAATAGCTTGAAAAATTTGCTTGGCTGGATGGCCTTTCTTCTTCAATTCCTTAGCAGGCTTAGCCGATTTAATGATTTCCGCCAGTTCCGTCGTGGTCTCAATTGGTTTAACCTGACGAGCCTGTTCAATCTTACGTGCAATCTGTTTAGAGAACTTGTCCTCACCATACTTGAAGAAAATACGCACCAAATCGTTGTAAGGATAGGTATTGACCACATCATAAGCGGTCAAGCTCGCCTCCTCATTCATGCGCATATCCAGCTTAGCATCCTGTTTATAGGAGAAACCACGCTCACGCTCATCCAACTGTGGGCTAGAGACACCCAAGTCATAGAGAATGCCATCAATTTCAGACACCCCCAAGGCTTCAAGATTGGACTTGAGATTACGGAAATTATCCTTGATGAAAGTCACCATACCCTTATCAATATAGTCCTTGAGACGCACTTGAGCATTATCAATAGCCTTTTGGTCCTGATCAAAGCAGTACAAATGACCCTTTTCAGATAATTGCGACAAAAGATAAGACGAATGTCCTGCGCCACCCAAGGTCGCATCAACATAGATACCATCGGGCTTGATATCAAGCATATCAACAGTTTCGTGTAAAAGAACGGTTACATGGTGAAATTCATTAGTCATAACTTTTATTATAGCACAAGAATGGAGAAATTGTCTCGTTCTGTAAGTTGACAGGATAGTAAAAAAGCCAGACCCAAGGCCTGACTCTTTAGTTCCTATATCATCTGATAAGATTAATCCACTCTGTAAAAATAACTTTCCTCAGATGGCACTCCATTCGTTGCTAAGATACGGTCCTTACTGTTATCTCCCGCATCACTTGCATCACTAACTCCCTTAGGACAAAGCTGAATTGGGGTATTCCCTACTGGACTAGAATCAACATAAGTTAAGGTATATATATCAGACACATACTGATTGGGTGAGACTTTGTCGATAGGATAAGTATAGCCCCAGAAATCCAATTGCCCATCCGAAGTAATGGTGATGGTCTTTCCATTTGAAGATTTCCATGTCCCTACAGCTGATTTGTAGTTGCCGTTTTTGAGTTCATCAGGCTTGAGGGCTGATGAACTTGTTTGAGTTTGTGACGATGTGCTCGAGCTATTATTAGTAGGGGCACTGCTCAGATCCTTCCAATCCCAATTAGAAAGATCAACCTCATCTGCACCCGAATCACTGTCCTCTTTTACAAGAGACTGACCATCACTACTAAAGCGGTAGCCTGCACCTCCACCAGCCATAGCACCAGCACTACCATAGTAGCTGAAGGTGTTATCCATGAGGTAGGCCAATGTCATACGCTCACCCAACATGCCCAGTTGTGAACCTTCTGTCAGACGAACAACCTGACCACTATCCTTAGAGATAGTGTAAATATCCGTAATCACATGTTCTTTAAAAAGTTTACCTGGCTTAAAAGCAAGAATCAACTCATCAACACCATTACCATCCAAATCACGGTAAGTATAGACCGTTGAGGCAGGACTTGTTTGAGAATTAGCATAGGTCACCACCAAAGGATTAATTGAAGCGTCAGTTTGATTGTCAGCTACAGCTGTTTGATACTTGCTGATGATGGCATCATAAGCAGAGGTATCTACTTTCTTCTCTTCACTTGAACTTTCGCTACTATCTGATTGGGACTGCTCTACTGATGAAGATGAAGTCGTCGCTGTTAAGCCATTCTGCAGGTTTGAACAAGCTGTCAAGAGGACTAAACTAGACAAAGCCGTCACTAACACTAAAACTTTACTTTTCATTTTTAGTCTAACTTTCCTTCTCTTTGACTCTTATTCTGCTGTTCCAGAGCTAACATCTGCGCTGTAGGCAGGGGCTGTATAGCTTGAAGCCTCACTATGTGACTCGGTATAAGTTGTTGGTGGCACATAGTTATACTGAGGCGCTTGATAAGTCTCTTGTGCTGAAGAAGGCGTTGGCGCCGATGCTACCGCAGGAGTTGAGCTTGCTTCTGTCTGACTAGCTGCTTCTACCGTTGAGCTTGCTGACGATGATTCGCTTGAAGACTCACTTGAAGTTGAAGAAGATGACGACGAACTTGAGCTCGATGACTTGGATGAAGCCTTGGGTTTGCTTGATGATGATTGCTTAGTCCCCACCTTAACTTGGACCTTAGCATGATTCTGCGCAGGTTGCAAAAAGACGATAGCCAGAGCCAAAAGGATAGCTGGTAGGGTAAATGCCAAAATAAGATAACGTTTTTCTTTTAAATGACGAATTAGTTTCATAGAATATTCACATTTCTTAAATATATTTTAGTATTGATTAGTCTCAGATAAGATTATATCAGAAATATTAAAATGTGCAACATTAACATAAAACTTTTTTGACATCAGAAAAACCAACTCTTTGAGTTGGTTGATTGTCGTTATTGCTGTGGGTTATCGACGTTGTTCAATGGCACTTCTACTTCTGTTGGTTGACACAGTAGAAAAATAAGGATAAAAATACCGACAAATGGAATTAAAGGAATAAAAATATACGGCCAATTATAGCCAGCATCACGCAAACGACGAACAGTTATAGCAATACCAGGTAAAACCGTAGCAACACCATAGGCAAAAAAGATAAGTAGTAAAATAACTCCAATAGTAAATAAATCGCTTGATCCTGTTTCAGCTGCCATTCTTTCAAACACTGCTAGGAGCAAATACCAAGCAAATAAAATCAATACATGTGCCGAATATGCAAACCAGTAATCTGAAGGTGTTGAACGTCCCGTAAAATCAACATAGCCCTTCCAAAATCTTTTGTAGGCTTCAATCATAATTAAAATTCCCCTTTTTTATGTTACTCTCAGTATAACAAGAGAAGAGGAGCTTGACAAATCAACTAAAAAAACAGCCTAGCAAGGCTGTTAAGTCATTATTATTGCTGTGGGTTATTGAAGTTGTTGAATGGATACTCAACCTTAGTTGGTTTACACAACAACACAATTAAGATAATACCACCTACAAATGGGATAAATGCAACAAAAATATACGGCCAATTGTAGCCAGCATCACGCAAACGACGAACAGTTACAGCAATACCAGGTAAACACGCAGCAATACCATAGGCAAAAAAGATAAGTAGTAGGATAAGTGAAATAACAGCTAAAAAGCTTGAATCAGTTGCACCTGCAATTCCTCCAAATACTGCTAACAACACATAAAAAGCAACGACAGTTAACATATTTGCCAAATATGCAAACCAGTAATCTGAACGTGTTGAACGTCCCTCAAAATCTACGTAGCCCTTCCAAAACTTCTTATAAGCTTCGATCATAATAAAATCTCCTCATTTTTTGATAATACTACTATACCAAAAGACCGGTCTTCTGGCAAATTGACTAAGGAGCAGCCTATAAGGCTGCTAAGCACTTTTATTGCTGTGGGTTATTGAAATTATTAAACGCTACTTCTACCTTTGTTGGTTGTAAGGTTAAGATAAAAATAATAAAACCACCAAGATATGGAATTAGCGATAGGAATATCAAGGCCCAGTGGTAACCTGCATCTCGTAAACGACGTACTATGATTGCAATGGATGGTACAAGTGAGGCCAACGCATAGACTCCAATTCCTAACACTACAATATAGACCAAAATCATTTGAAAACTATATGGATCAGATGTATACGTAGAGGAGTCTCCTCCTAAAATCATTATTAGTATGAGTAAGAAACTAAACAATAAATAAACCAAGCATTGCGCAAGAACATTAAGCCAATAATCTGAACGCGTTGAACGTCCCTTAAAATCTACATAGCCCTTCCAAAATTTTTTGTAGGCTTCAATCATAATAAAATCCCCCTTTTTTATGATACCCCCAGTATAGCAAAAGCTTTATACTCTAGCAAATAGACCAAAAAAGCCCCATGAGGAGCTTTTTGTTTATTCTCTAATTTGACCTTGGCCATTAATATAGAACTTGGTTGAGGTAAGGGCCTCAAGTCCCATTGGACCGCGGGCGTGCATTTTTTGGGTTGAGATTCCGATTTCAGCACCTAGTCCAAAGACGAAGCCATCGGTGAAGCGGGTTGAGGCATTAACATAGACAGCTGCAGCGTCAACATCATCTTGGAATTGCTCCGCACGACTGATATCCTGAGTTACGATAGCCTCTGAATGCGATGTCGTGTAAGTATTAATCCATTTAATAGCCTCATCAAGGCTGTCTGCCACTTTAACAGACATAATATAGTCAAGAAACTCTGTCGCAAAATCTTCTGGTAAGGCTGAAACAGCTTTGTCCATCACTTTCAAGGCACGCTCATCCGCACGGAACTCAACAGCCTGAACTTTTGAAATAGCTTTTTCCAAATTAGGTAAGAAGTCTTCCGCAATATCAGCATGAACGACGAGAGATTCTGCAGCATTACACACGCTTGGTCGTTGAGTCTTGGCATTGATGACAATCTGTGTCGCCATATCTAAGTTAGCATATTTATCCACATAAATATGACAGTTACCAACACCCGTTTCGATGACAGGAACCTTGGCTTTTTCTTTAACTGTTTGGATGAGACGTGCTCCACCACGAGGGATGAGCAAGTCTACATACTTAGTCGCCGCCATGAGTTCCTCTGCTACCTCATGAGAGGTATCTTCAACCAGCTGAACAGCATCTGCTGTGATACCTGCATTTTCCAAAGCCTTACGGGCTACTGTAACCAAGGCCTTGTTGGAATTGATGGCATCACGTCCTCCTCGGAGAATGATAGCATTATTGGTTTTAAAGGCAAGGCTAAAGGCATCGATTGAGACATTGGGACGGCTCTCAAAAATCATAGCGATAACACCCATAGGAACACGCTTTTGAACAATTTTGAGACCATCCAGATTCGTATAGCCACGAACTACTTGACCGATTGGGTCCTGAAGATCTGCCACCTGACGGACACCCTCAGCAATTCCTGCGATACGGTCTTCCGTTAAGAGCAAACGATCTTGCATAATCTCTGAAATACCATTTTCCTTGGCATTTGCCATATCCTTAGCATTTTCAGTGATAATATAGGCACTCTCAGCTACTAGAGCTTTAGCTACCTGATTTAGAAGGTCGTTTTTAGCTGCTGTTGATAATTTAGCGATCTGACGACCTGCCACCTTGGCCTGTTGGCCTAGTGTATCGATATATGTCATCTTAGTCCTCCTGTTTAAAGAGTGTACCAATCTTGGCTCCTTCTAGGACACGAAGGATGTCACGTGGATTTTCACCATTCATCAAAACCATTTGGCTATGATTTTCAAAAACCATCTGGGCAGATTTAATCTTACTCATCATACCACCCGTACCAAATTTACTACCAGCACCACCAGCTGAGGCCAGAATTTCCTCGGTAATCTCTGGGACATAGCTACGAAGGGTCGCATCCTCATAAACATTTGGGTTCTTATCAAAAAGCCCATCAATATCTGACAGCATGATAAGTAGGTCTGCACCAACAATCTTAGCAACAATAGCAGACAAGCGGTCATTGTCTCCAAACTTAGTCGCATGGTCCATTTCATCTACGCTGACAGCGTCATTTTCATTCACAACTGGGACAACTCCAAGCTCGAAGAGGCTCTCAAAGGCATTGATGGCATTGGCCAAACTCTCGGGATACTCAACCACATCACGCGTCAAAAGCAACTGAGATACCTTGGTCTGATAATGTGAAAAGACCTGAGAATAAAGGCTCATCATAGCCACCTGCCCTACACTTGAGACAGCCTGTTGCTTACCGACTTCAGCCGGTCGCTTGTCTAGGTCTAGGACATTGAGACCAAAGCCCATGGCACCAGAGGATACGAGGACAACCTCAATACCTTTATTATGCAAGCTAGAAATGACAAAAGCTAATTGATCGATTTTTTCAAGATTAATTTTTCCTGATGGTAAAACCAGAGAGCTAGTCCCGATTTTGATAACCAGGCGTTTTACTGAGTCAAAATTTCGTTTCATGTTTATGATTATACACTAAATTCAGGTATTTTAACATATATAATGCATAAGTTTACATATTAAAGATTTTCAGTAAAAAAGAGTCCCTCCAATCGGAGAGACTCTTTAAACAGTTTGTTCTAGGCAAAAAATATGGCTCTAATACGTTTCCAACGTCTGCGGTCAACAAAGAGATAAACGATTAAGGCAATTAAAGCTATAAGCCCAGATACTATAGCGTTGACTACTAGGGCAATCCAGAACTTACTTGCAAAGAAGACAATACCTCCTAGCAAGGCAGCGATGAAAATTGTAAGAATAAAGATACCCATATAGAGCCACTGTCCGCCACCCCGATTGAAGAGCTGAGTGACTTCCTGCCAATTCACTTCCAATAATTTTAGGTCACGTTCAAAGAAATAGCCACCTACAAGATAGGTTGTTACGAGAAAACCAAGAGCGAAACTTGCCACCAAAATAGGATGGAGATGTGCAAGGAATATTAAACCAAGTCCTCCTAGTAAGAGGGATACACCGACTTGCAAGCCATAGAAAATCCAAAACTTTTGACGAAGATAGTCACCCGTATTGATTGGCAGGCTACGGATAAAGTCAAAGTTTGTTCCCTCTAAGGAAGTTGCCACCCCAAGAAAACTTGTTGGTTGCGCTGAAAAGAAACCAAAGGCAATTCCGACTAAAAGCATGAGCCCGAAATAGTCTGGACCTAAATCTTTCAAAAAGAACGCACCTCCACCCAGCATGATCATATATAATACTGGTACCACATAGGTATTGATAATGAGGGTTGAGTTTCCCAAAGTAGATAAATGATGGCGAACCAAGACCTGTCTTTGACTTCGAGTAACAACTTTTACCTGAGTCTTTCTAGCCTTTTTGTTATAAATGGCTTCGTGGAAATAACGAGGCATTCTGACTTTATAAAACCAAAAGCCCAAGATAAGCACTAAGATAAGAGGAAGATAAAAATTTAGTAGAGCCTCCGGAGATAGAGGAGCAGCTACCACATCATAGTAACCTCTTAGATAAGGCAATAAAGGAAAATCAATATGTCCAGCACCCTTAATATAACCATTAAGAAAACCAACCATCATGATAGGGAACATAATCAATAGGGTTGACAGGGTCATCAAAATAGTCGAATAGAGCTTTTGATGTGAACTGCGAACAATCAGCGTTCCAATACTATTAGACAGAATCACTGAAAAAACGAGATTGATAAAGAGAGAAACGATAAAGGATAGCAGCCCCACGACTATCCCCAGTGGGCCAATAAATTGCCAGTAAGCTAGAATGAGAAGACTAAGGATAGGTACCATGAAGGTCATCCCAACCATAGAACCTGACAAGGTCTTGGCCAAAAAGACTTCTGATGGCTTTAAGGGGAGAGGCAGATAAGCCTTGCTATCCTTACTATCGTAAAAGGTACTATAGAGAGCCGTAAAAGTCTGTAGAAGCCCCATGATTGAAAATGTCAAAAGATATAGGGTTAAGACTCCAGGATTGGCCTTATAATCGACACCTACAAAAAGATAGCTATATACAACCGTAAAAATAATTAAAATCAAGAATTGTTGTCTAAGCATGGCATTAACGATGGAGAAATTAGCCTTTTTCTTTTTCTCCTGACGTTTCTGTAGGTTAGTTACCGCTTGAGGATTTGCATAGAGGAGATTAATTTTAAAAAGCTCCCAAACATGGTTCCAGTTCATGACTACACCTCCTCGATCTTACGTCCAGCCATTTCCAGATAAATGGTTTCCAAATCCTTGTCAGGGTACTGAGACTTAAGTTCAGCTAGAGACCCTTGGAATATGAGTTTTCCTTTCTTCAAAATAGCAATACGATCACAGAGCTGCTCAGCTACACTTAGAACGTGGGTTGAAAAGAGCACACTATTACCCTCCTTAGCATGGTTACGCATGGCTTCTTTCAAATCATAAGATGCCTGTGGATCCAGACCAGTCAAAGGCTCATCCAAAACCCAAATCTGCGGATTAACCAGAAGAGCACCGATAACGACAACCTTCTGACGCATACCGTGAGAGAAGGAAGAAATGAGGTTATAGCGACTTTCCGTCAAGTCAAAGGTAGCCATAAGATTAGTCAAACGTTCCTCAACCTGACTAGCTTCCAAATCATAGATACGTGTCAAAAAGTACCAATAGTCATTAGCAGTTAAATTTAAGAATAAGTCTGGTGAATCTGGCACATAAGCGATTTTTTTCTTGATAGCATCACGATGTTGGCTGAGGGCCATATCATCGACGTAAACTTCACCGTAGCTAGCTTCAATGATAGACGTCAAAATGGAAATAGTCGTGGTCTTACCAGCCCCATTGTGACCAATCAGACCAAAAATCTCCCCATCTCGAATCTCGAGGTTAAGATCTGAGAGAGCATCCTTATCTTCATAACGTTTCGTTACGTGTTCAAAACGAATCATCTTTTATCCTTTCTTGAGAATCTATTTAACAATAGTCTCATTTTACACTTTATATTAGATTATAAATTAGAGTTGTTACCTTGTTTTTTATGAACAATACTCTAAGAACACAGGCAATAGATTTAGATAAGGCTATTTCCTTACCTTCTCATTTATTGTATCATTTCAAAGGTACAATTTCAAGAAAACGTTTGTAAAAACGGGACAATTTTGCATTCGGTCTTTGATAATGCTAAACTTATAGTATTTAGAACACATAGGAGGAAATCACTAGTGCCAACTGGAATTATCATCAACTCGCTATCTATTATCTTAGGAGGAATTGCTGGTGGACTCTTCGGGGACTATCTCAGAGACGATTTCAAGGAGAACCTTAACCTTATCTTTGGTCTAGCCTCTATGGTTATGGGGATTAGTGCTATTATGAATATGGTTAACATGCCTGCGGTTATCTTCGCGGTGGTTATCGGTACCATCATTGGACTGGCCCTAAAGTTTGGAAACCTTATCAACAAGGGAGCTGGTCTTATGGAAAAAGGCTTGTCCAAGATTACACCAAGTAAGCAAACAGGGTTAGCTCACGATGAATTTTATGCGCAACTCTTGACAGTTATCGTCCTTTTTTGTGCGAGTGGTACAGGAATTTACGGGAGTCTTGAGTCTGGGATGACAGGCGATGCTTCTATCTTAATTTCTAAATCTATCCTAGATTTCTTTACGGCTATGATTTTCTCGTGTAGTCTAGGCTACATCGTCTCCATGATTGCCATTCCACAATTTATCGTTTTCTTCCTCCTCTTTGTGAGTGCTGGTTTCATTCTCCCTCTAACAACAAAAGCCATGATTGGAGACTTTAAGGCTTGCGGGGGCTTCCTCATGATTGCGACCGGTTTTCGTATTATGAAACTGCGTCAATTCCCAACAGCAGATATGATTCCAGCCATGATTCTGGTTATGCCTATTTCCTGGGCCTGGGTCAATTGGGTAGTGCCTTTGATTAGTTGATATTAGGATTAAAATAAACTAAAACCGTCAGTCTAATGCTGGCGGTTTTTGTCTGTTTTTATTGCAGTTATGGATCCCAACCATTAAAAACTAGTAATGTTTGTGGCAGTTAATTCTAATTTTTCTAACCTTGTTTAGACTAATATGAGTTTGTTATAATAGCCCTTGTAGGCCTAAGCAACCTACAAGATACTTTTTTTCATAACTATTTCCATCCTCTAATATTTTAACGAACTTACAATACTGATGGAAATCTATCGAAAAGACTGGTGTGTGCACACCGGTCTTTTTTGGTGGGATTAAGACACAAAAAACCACTCTTTCACTATGAAAGAATGGTTAGGCTATAGCTTATACTTCTACGACTTCCAAGTCTTTTCCACCTAGGAGAATAAGGTATTTATCAATCTTATCTATTTGATAGGCTTGGCTGAGTGCTTTAGCATATAGGCTCATTTGCCCTTTGTAACGTTCCTTAAGTTCACTAGGATGAGTGAAGCGGTCCGTCTTATAGTCAAAGAGGACAATACGGTCTTCAAGAAGAAGGTATCCATCGATGATACCACGGACGACAAAATCTTCTTTACTAGTGGGATCTTCTGCCAACATAGCAAATGGTGCTTCACGACGCAACTTACCACGTTTAGCTAGAATGAGCTTCCCAAGTTCGGTGTCAAAGAAGCCTAGTAGCTTTTCTAACTGCACACGCGCCTTAACTTGATCATCTGCCGATACCTGACTCAAGGCCTGTGTCAAATCTTGGAGGGTCACCTTGTCAGAAAGAATCAAGCGTTGCATGAGTTCATGGGTGGCTGAACCAACTGCAGCTCCAGTGACCTTAGTTTTTTGCCCAAAGTCTGGAAGCTCAAAGGTAGCGGTAGTTTCAAGTGGTTGCACTTTCTCTTTCTTGTCCATAATATCCACCCCTTCGGTATCCATAACAGGTTCGTAGAAGGCTTTGAGCTGGCTCGGCGTACGCACAGATGGTAGGTCAATCGCTGGTGCATAAAGCTGGTTGAGTTTTTCAACACTTTCTAAGACAGTTAGAGCACGCTTAATGTCTTCCGTCTGGCGATTGTTAGATAAATCATCAGCATTTACTGCTGCTTGAACTTCAACCTGACCAATAGCCTCTGGGGTCAAGTCCTCAGCCTCAACAAAGCGAACAGTAAACTTGAGATCCTTTCTCATAAAGGCGGTATCTAAAGCCATAACCCAATCCTGATAAGTGGCGATTTGGTCACGGAGAGTTACTGGTAGGCGATTATTTTCGACATCCGTGCCAAATTGCTGGGTTAATTTTTCCTTACTACCCTTACCAACTAGGTAGAGTTTTTTCTCTGCACGAGTCATTGCAACATAGAGCAGACGCATCTCTTCTGAGATACTTGCTCGACGCTCTTCCCTACGATTTTCCTGGAAGGTTAAGGTCTCTAGAACAACATTTAACTTGGGCAAATTGGTGTTTATCTGGTCTTTAAGGTCAGCTAGGTACTTAATGCCAAGTCCTTTTTCACGATTGATAATATACTTACCACTTAGTCCATCCCTACTGTGACCAATGAACTTGCGATTCATCTGCAAGACAAAAACATACTTGAATTCTAGCCCCTTGGACTTGTGAATCGTCATAAGGCTAACGGCATTTTTAGGAACCAAGTCTGTCACTTCCTCTAGGTCGTTACCACTAGAAATGATCTTATCAATCATACCAATAAAACGAGAAAGTCCCTTAAAACCAGTCTTTTCATAGGCATTGGCACGCAAGGCAAGGGCGTAGAGATTGGCCTGACGTTGCTCAGCTCGTGGAAGACTGCCAACATAATCATAATAGAAACGATCGTCGTAAATCTTCCAGATGAGGTCGTAGAGCGAGTGCCACTTACTGTAATCACGCCAATCTGCCAGAGTCTCAGTGAAAAGAGTCAACTTGGCATCAAGTCCTTGTGTGACAACTTCCGGATGAAGGCCTGTTTTAGTGCAAGCTACAAGAAGCTTGTCATAGAATTGTCCTTCGTCAGCCTGGACAGCAATACGAGCCAAATCATCCTCGTTGAAATTAAACATCGGTGAACGAAGGAGGGCAACGAGGGCATAGTCATTAAGAGGATTATTGATGGCACGAAGGGTATCCAACATAATCATAACTTCTAGCGACTCTAGGTAGCTTGACTTGTACTCGTCAGGAACCAAAGGAATTCCGTGCTCCTCGAAGCTTGCCATCAAGTCCAGATAGGTGTTGCGGGTTGGTGCTAGGAGGGTAATGTCCTCAAAACGTACACCCTGCTCGTGAAGTTTGATAATTTCTTTGATAACCAAGGAAATCTCACCACTACTGATAGGTTGATCAGAACCATCCTCGTCAGGAGTCACACTTGCTTCATCACTATTGTAAATCAGAACCTCAGTCTCATTTTCAGGATGGGGCTCTTTTTGCTTCTCGCTACCTGCTACCAACATGTGTGTCTTGTCATAGAGGATGTCCCCGATTTCCTGGTCCATGAGGTGGCTGAAAACACCATTAGTCGCATCAAGAACCTCAGATTGGCTACGGAAGTTCTCTTTAAGGAGAATCAGCTTACCTGCATCTGGATTTTCAAGGAAGAGCTGGAACTTGCCATTAAAAATCTGAGGATCCGCCTGACGGAAACGATAGATGGATTGCTTGATATCTCCCACCATGAATCGGTTGTGACCGTTAGAGAGGAGCTCCAACATGCGTTCTTGGGTATGGCTATTGTCCTGATACTCGTCTACCATTACTTCATGGTAACGGTCCCGGTAGCTGGCTGCCACCTCTGGATTTTCCTCCAAAATACGGATGGCAAAGTGGGCAATATCTGAGAATTCAAAGGCATTTTCCTGAATCTTGGCCTGTAAATACTGGTCTGAAAAATCAAGCACAAAGGCCTGAAGCAGCTCTAACAGAGGTAGGATGTCATCATTATGCTTGGTCAAAACCTCGAGGACCGTTAGTTGGGTATCAATCTCACGCAACTGGGCCACAAACTCATTTTTGGTCTTGTTGTAAGCTTCCTTGTAGGCCTTGAGTTCCTCGTCTTTAGGACGGGTCATATTTGTCAAGCCAGTCCCTCCTGACAGAGTCAAGAGTTGTTTGAGCAAGTCCTCCATATCGGTTTGGTCATTGGCCAAGGCTCCCTCCAGAAGGCTAATGGCATCTGACACATTATTCAGATACTTGGCCTTGGCAAATTCACGCTGAGCTAGACCTAAATGGTCTCTTAAGAAGGCTAAGAAATCAGCCAACAAGCCATCTTTGAGACCCTCTAAAAGCTCAACTTTAGCCTTGTCTGGCTTGGCATCCGTCTGCCCTTTTAAGAGATTCTGACGTAGCCATTTTTCAGGACCTGCAGTAGCCTGAGAAAAGTTATAGACATCGTAAACTAGATCACGGAAGGCCTTACTAGTCTTACCATTTCCAGCGAAGTTGCGGACCAATTTTTGGAAAAGTTGGGCATCCTTCCCTTGCATGTAATCATTGAAGAGATCAACATAAACCTCATTTTTCATGAGTGTCTGCTCAGCAGGATCCGTCATGATGCGAAAAATAGGTGACACACCCAGGAGATAGCCATACTGATTGACCAATTTCTGGGTGAAGGCATCCATGGTTCCAATATCAGCCGTCCCAATTTTGGCAATCTGGTCTGAAAGAAAGACACGCTCTTCATCCGTCTCAACTTGTCCCAACTGCTCTGTCAGACGCTTTTCCAGACGCTCTTTCAACTCACCTGCAGCCTTTACCGTAAAGGTTGAGATAAAGAGTTGGTCAATACCAACGCCACGTCCAATCATATCAAGGATACGCTCAACCATAACAAAGGTTTTTCCTGATCCGGCCGAAGCTGACACAAGAATATTGCTACCATTACTGTAAATGGCCTCAATCTGCTCAGGTGTTAACTTGCGTTCCTTGTCAGAAGCTGCTTCTTGGGCAATGCGTTCCTTAATCTCTGTTGGACTTAAAAAAGCTTTAGTCAACATGGTTGTCCTCCTGGTCTTTTTTGTCTGCTGTCACAGCTTGATTGGTGACAAGAAAGGGGATGATATTTTCAGCAACTTGCATCTGGTTCTTGTCCTCGTCTTTTGTCATCAGATCCAAATAGGCTTCCTTCTTGCCCTTACTTGGTAAACGCAAGAGTTTACGAGCCTGTCCCATGTGCCGGTCGGCCTCAAAATGAGTAATAGCCTTGATTTGATCCCCTTGAACAGATTTGCCATCCTCGGTATAAGGATTGACCGCAAAATTCCCACTTCGAATAATCTCAGCTGCATCTGTAAAGAGCTTAATATTGTAGTCTAACAAGGTTTCTAGGTCCTCCTTGTCATAGGTGACAGTCTTTTGTAAATCATAGTTTCCACCAGCCAGATGCTCTGTTTCTGAAGCCACAAAGAGCCCCTTATAGGTCAATTCCTTATGAGCCTGAGCTGCTAGCTTATCCAGACCAAACTGAGCTAGATTAAGTTGTGGGTCCTGCATGTGAAGATACATGGCACCAAATAGCTGGTCAGCATCGACCTTATAGGTTTGTCGAAGGGCCTCCAGATAGGTCACCAATTGCGGACTGAGGCCATTGTAGAATTTCTGAATATCAAAGACATTTTTACCTGATTTGTAGTCAACGACACCCCAAGCCCCATCCGTTAAACGGTCCACACGGTCAATAATCCCTGTAATCTTGATACTATTTGCTAAAAGCAAGTCAAACTTGGCTTCCTCACGCTCAACTTTAACGGCCGCATTGTCACGCAAAACACTGGCAGTTGAACGGGCGATATCTTCCAAGATCTGACGAGACAAGCGACTCTCTTGGTCCTCGGTATAGAGAATTTCAAAGGGTTGTTCTTGATTGGTCTGAGCAATAGCCTTTTCCAATTTATCATCGAAGTTTTCTGACGAAGAATCACCCATCACACGCTCAAAGACACGGTGCAAGTAAGTCCCGTGGTGTCGTGCATCCGGATGGATGGACTCCAACTCTTCAAGTCCCAAAACATAACGCAAGAAATAAAGATATTGGTTGTTATAGAAGGTCGTCAGAGCCGAAGCTGATAATTTTAGTGGTTCTTCCCCCGGAAAGACCAGCTGCATGACCTGATCATCCACCTTGGTCGTCGTCACATCGTCAATCACATTTGGAATCAAGACTTGGTCCTTATCAAGTCGCTTACGGAGATAACGGACAGCAACTGACCAGAACGTCTGCGTTTCCTTGTCCAAATCAGCATCTAGATGGCTGCTGTTAAGGGCAATGACAGTCGATAGGAGGTCCTTGTAGTTCCCAATCTGGTCACCCTTAGCCTCGAAACGATTACGTCCCTTTTCAACCAGAGGAAGACCAAGGTCAAGAAGTTCCTTCAAATAAACCGACATATCATCTTGACTCTCATTGAGAATTTGTGGCTGACTAAGCACCAATTGTTCACCCGCTGAATTGAAAAGCGACATAGCCACAAAATGCCCCCGCTGACTATTGCTCTGCGTAACAATATCCAAACTCCTGTCTTCATCCGTCGCCTCATTGATACGACTACGTTCCTCATCAGACAGGAGACTCTTATTTTGCCCTACCTTTGGAAAATGTGACTGGGTCATCCCCAAGGCAAAAACATAAGGAGCTGAGTGTGGTTGAATCAAATCGTATTTCTTCACATTGACCACATCGACAGTAGCTGGGACCGTACGGTAATCACAGGCCAACATTCCCGAACGCAAGATAGACAAAAAGTCATCCACTGAAAGTGTTTCTTCCCCAAAAATAGTCTCAACCTGCTCCAAGAGTTGTGAGAAGGCCTTCCAGACCTGTTCATTCTGTTCTTTTTCGGCCTCACTGGCCTTGGCAGTCAAAGCAGCCATCTGACTTGGCACTTGCACAGCCTCTAAAAAGACCACTAGTTTCTTGAGTAGACTAGAACCCTTTTGTTTGCGACTATTAAGCAACTTGTCCAAGGGCTCTACCAGTTGTGACCGCAAGGCATTGAGCTGGTCTAAATCATACTTATCACGACTATTGGCCGTAAAATCAGATAAGAACTTGTGACGCCCCTTGATGTCTGCAAAATTGACATAATACTCAAAAAGATCTAAATCCTCTTGAGCAAAACCGCCATAGAGACCGGATTTTACGAGATTAAGCAGATCCTCAGCACGATAATTATAGCGCCTGATGCGTTCCAGCGAATCCACAAATTGCACCAAAGGGTGGCTAGACATGGTTTCTTCCTTACCGAAATAATAGGGAATATCAAATTTTCGGAAAATCTGCCCCACCTGAAGCTTATAACTCTCCTCATCACCAAGTAAGACCAGAATATCCTTATAGCGCTTACCATCTGCCAGCAACTGACGAATACTCTTGGCAACCTGGGCCACCTCTTCCTTTTGGTTGACCACTTCCCAGACCTGCAAGGCTTGCTTGTCTTGATCGGTCAACTGCTCGTCTACCGTACTAAAATCATGACGACTCTCCAAAAGACGGCTAATGCGAGCAAAAGAAGGATTGCCCTCTTTGTCTGTCGTCACATAGTCGGGTGTCACCTTATAGGTCTGAGCCAAAGTTCTCAAAAAATCCACTGAAGCCTGATAAACATTGCCGTAAACAAAGTTAGCCCTATAAGCTTTTTGACTGGCATAAGTCCCAATGACAATTTGGTGGCACTTATCATTCAAGAGGGCAACTAGGGCCTCCTCCTCGGCAGAGAAACGCGTAAAGCCATCAATGACCAAAACCGTGTTACCCAGGGCCTTATCCAGATGGCCTGAGGTAATTTCCTTGAAGAAGGCACTAAGTTTTGATTGATTGTCAAAATCTCCTGCCAACAAGAGATCCTGAGCCGCACTGAAAATCCTGAGCAAATCCTCTTGTTTCTCAACCTGATCCAAATGCTGCAAATCCAGAACCGTCATATTAGCCTGCTGCAACTCTTTATAAAGGTCCACCAATTGATTAATAAAGTTACTATCCTTGCGCAAACGGCCATAAACCTTGAGCTCATCATCGCCCATATGCGACAACACCTTATAAAAAATCATGGCCAGACCAGTATCATCCAGCTGCGTTTTGGGGTTGCTCGTATTGAGAATAAAGTATCTCGCCATCTGAGTAAAACGAGTCACCGTAATCTCAAAGGATGCTGACTGAGGCAGGTATTCCAAGACCTTACGCTCCTTCTCAAATGACAGGGCATTAGGGGCAATATAAAAGACCCTCTTTCCCTTTTGAGCATAGCTGGTTGCCTGCTCCGTCAGAATTTCTGTTAAATCCTGAGACATATCCGTATAAAGTAATTTCATAAGACGTCCCTTTCTTATCTCTACACCAGTCGTTAGGCCAAGCAAGAACTGCCATTCACTTAGTGCTAACAACCACTAATCCTTGCTATTATAACACAGAATGAAGCAACAATCAGACTCCTCCCTCGCCCCTATCTCCTCCGATGTCCTAAGTTTCTCACATAAGCACAAGCACCACAGCAAAGAGCCCTCCTTCATGGACTTGTACCTAAAAAAAAAGAGCCAAATCCTCTGATTTAGCTCTACATCTTTATTTAAAAATCAATTCCTGTTTGAAGAGGTAATCACCACTGCTTGTAATCAAATTGGCATCACTATACTTCCTAAGAATATCCTTGGCTGAGTGGAGGTTAAGACCTGAGGTCTTCTTCTGGTTTTCTTCCTGCATAATGGCATCAAGGTCAACTTTTTCTTCTTGCGTCCTATTTTCCATGACAAAATGGTAGCTTCCATCCTTATCATGTCGATGAAAACTAAACTTGATTTGACTGGCAGGTACCTGCTTACTCTCATCAATCGCATTACTAAAGAAAATAGACACCAGCAAGGTCAAGTCAACCACGTTCATGGTAAACCCTGAAATCTCCTCAGGAATATCACAAGTCACTGGAATATTACTACGTTTAGCCTCCATCATACGAGCCGAAAGAAGGCTACGTAAGGGTAGGGACTGAATATTTTCCAGCTTAGGATTATCAATGACACGGAAACGTTCAAACTCCTTGGCACTCTCTCTAAGGACATTCTGATACACCTGTTCAGCAAGAGCCTCTTCCTGGTCACGTACTTCCTCTGAAAATTGTTCCACAACCGTCTGATAAGACTGTCTGTATTGTAACAACTCATTGTAGAGAAGATCAATCTTTTGGTTGGCCTTGGTCAAACTATTCAAATGCCTCTTTTCCTCCATGGCCAAACTCTCTTCCAAATACTGCCGAGACAGTTGATTAAGATGGGCAATTAGGAAAATGAAAGCCACTGCGGACAAGAGAACCCAAAGCATCCGAAGTCTCAACTCCACCTCTGAAGAGTAGCCAGGAAACCAACTGTCTAAATTCACACTGAGATAGATTCCCAATAAATAAATGGCCATTGCTATAGCAACTCTTCTAGAAATCTGGAGGTTCTGGAAAGAGTCATCGCTATAGACCTTCCAACGCTTCAAATCCAAGCCCAAGAAACGGTCAAATACAAAATAAAGTGGCAAAATCAAACCGTAAGATAAGAGATAGAAAAGGGCATTAGACCCTACCTCAGCGACAGGGAGATTTAAGAGAAGGGGAATAAAGAAGAGTCCCAATAAGCGATAAAGTAAATCTGACGTCACCACTGGAAACAAAGTATGAAAAGCATACTGGGTCACCGACCAGGTCTTCCCTTTAGCAAGAAAGGCCAAAATCATCAGGATAAAGACATCAAAAACCATAATCATGTTAGTAATATTATACTGAATGACTACATCTAACAGGGCTAAGGTCAAGAAGACCGTCCAGGAGATACGAATGTCTGTCATTCGTTTGAAAATGGCACAATTTATCATCAGAGTTAAAATAAGCTGAATGGCTAGAAAGGCATCTGTATCATAGAGATTTAAAAAATTTATTCCCAAAAACGATTCAAACATCGAATCTCCTTTCTATATATTTTTTTACAAGTTATTTAGTATTCAAATTGCTGTCTATAGATGAACTTATCATTCGTAAAGCTAAGTTTAGACTGAGGGTAACGCTCCATAATATCTTCGAGCTGCTCATTGATTGATAAGTGACTCTCATACGCCTCGTGGGGCGCCTCGGCACTATCTTGCGAAAGGGTTGTCTCTACAGAGAGGACCTGGACCTCACCTCTTTGGTAATAAGACATACGAACTAAACTATTTTCTTGACCATGAGCTCTCAACAAGGCATTGTCCAAGAAGGTCGTTAGAACAGCTGATAAATCCACCACATCGATATGAACTGGGGATATAGGGTCTGGAACCTCCATGATAAAATCAACGCCAACTGCATGAAACTCCATATACTTACTCTCAATGACGGAACGTAACAATTGAGAAAGCAGGTTAGAAATATCTGGCATAACCTTGCTGAAGGGAACCTCTTCATCAGATAGGTTCTGAGTGTCTCCCTCTTGACTAGTAGCCAGAACGGTCTTAACCTTCTTAGGTACGACTACCTTAGGCACTCCATCACGGTATAGCTCCTGATAAAGATGGAGGATATGTCTACTAGATTCCTGTAAGCTCTGGAAATGACGCTCCTGCTCCTCTTTCAACTCCAGAAAAAGTTCATCCTTAATCCACTGGTTGGCATAGGAAACAACGATGAAGAAGGCTCCTGTTGCTAATAGAACGATCAACTTGGCATAATTGTTAACCACTTCCACAGGCCAGATGCTAGCAAAGTAAGGCATGAAATCATTTAGAAGCCCGTATGAAAGAAAGGCAAAGCTAACCCCAATAACAATAGGGGTGAAGTGTATACGTAAGCGCTCCTTTTCCTCGACCTGCAAATATTCATAACCAATAAAACGGTGAACCAAAAGATAAAGAGGATAAGTAACTACCACACATATAAACTCTGTTAAAGATTCTGGAATGCGGCTCATCAAGTCGTCTCCCAAAAGTAAAGGAAAGACGATTAATGACAAGCCTCGTATAATGATATTGGTTGTCCCCCAGGCATAAAAACTATTAAATACCGGCTCTATCCATGGCAAGTCTGGACGTTTGTAATAACTAAAACAAAATAAAATGAGAGGATTAAGTAAAAATTTGAATCCCATAGGAAGAAGGGGAGTCAAAACAACCGACAAAAGACCACCTAATAAAAGTAGCCACCAAGAAATCTTGACCCTACCAGCTGCATGAAACATCAGATAATTGACAAAGAAAATCAAGAGCGTATCTATAGATACTAGCCAATGAAAATCTTTAAAAGCAGCAAGTAGTGATTCAATAATAGAAGTCATTCTTTTCCCCCTCTCCCTCTAATCTGATTTAAGAAACTTCCTCAAAAATCCCCTAGGAAGCCCTTTTTACAACACTACTCATTATATAGCTTTTTGTAAGTTTTCACAATAATTAATTTTATAAGAAAGCCTTCGCCTCCCTAATAATCCGCTTATTTATACAAGGAAGGTTGACTATTAAATTAAAGTTACAAATGTAATATAAAAAGTTGAGATAATTTTATCTCAACTTTCAGATTTATCAGATCTAGTCAGCCTTGTAGTAGAATTGTTTGGCGTCAGATTGTGCACTTCCTGATTGGGTCACTAGGATACGGTCTTTGGTATTATCTGAAGCATCAGGATAGTCTCCTGATATATTCGGTAATGTCGTACCTTTCGGGATGAAAAAGATTATTGCCCCATACATTCCTGTTCTTAGACTCGCTCTCAGATAGCCATTTTCAAGACTGGAATTAGCATTTTGGACCTCATAATCTGTTGGCGCAGTTACTTGATCCTTAGAAAATGTCAAACTACTACCATTCCCATTCTTCCAAGTACCTTCGAGGCTTTGGAAGTTATTATCCTTGATAGCATTAACATCCATGCCTGTTTGCTCGGTCTTGGTTTCCGTTTTTGATTCTGTTTTGGCCTCTGATGAGCTTGATGATGACTCCGATGTTTGTGAAGAACTTGAAGATTCTGAGCTTTCAGATGTGCTAGCACTAGAGTAATGCTTGAGCAACTCTTGGTAAGCCTCTTGCATATCATCTGGTGCTACCTTATAGGTCTGAACAGCCTTCTTATCGTAATTACCCTTCCAGTAGTTCGTCACATAATAAACGGTACCGTTGGAGCCTAGAACGATTTGGTAAGAATCCTTATCTTGGTCAACCAAATCCTTATAAAGCTTGTTGTAGCCATTATAATTGCCACCAGTTTTATCATCAGCTGAGAAGTCCTTAAAGAGGGCTTTTTGTTCAGCAGCATCGTCTTCATACATAGCATGTTTCTTATCCTTCAAGGTATAAAGACGGAAGGATGATGTTGGGCTATAGTCTGCGGTCTTACCACTATTGTCATTAATCCCTAAAGCAAAGGAATCAACTGTGTTTTTATAGTCCTTGAAATCATAGTTTGAGACTTCCTTGCCATTGATGATACCACTCGGAACACCAGTAATATGTTCATAGCCATCCGCATTGATGAGATTAGCAAGGACGGTAATCGTTTGGCTGCTACCTTTTTCCTTAGGTGCCTTGAATGACAGGAAGGTTGGACTACCATCATTGACCTTGGTGATGCTGTCAAAGCTGCTTTGAACTAAAACAGCATCCTTGGCATAATCAGACTGATAGAGCCATTTCCCAAAGGCTTCCGTGATAGACTTAATGTCCTCAGTCGAATAGTCTGCAATATAAGTAGTTTCCTTATCACCATTGACATCGGTCTTAGTCTTGATATCTGCATTTGGCTTATTGGGATCGTTAGAAGACGATTCTGAGCTTGCATCGCTACCAGAGGATGAACTACTTGATTCCAAAATATCCTTAATAATGCTTTTAACTTGGCTACTTGAAGAACTAGACGAAGCCTCGCTAGACTCAACGACTTCAGAGCCTCCCTCAATCTGAGTATAGGTGTCTGATTCAGTCATTTCAACCTTCGCATCTCCTCCAGGTACCATACTTGGTGTGATACGGATAGTACCGTCTGAGCTACCGTTAGTTCCAGGCAACTTAAAGCTCAAAGAACGGTCTTCGCCGGATTGGGCATTAGCCTGATAAGTATCCCCGGTCTCCGTATTTTTGACTTCGTATTTGTCTCCCTTGATCTTACGAACTTCAAAACGCACCTTGTTCCCGGTATTCTTATCGACAACGGTTGTGGCATAAACTCTTGAAGACGATGTAAAAGCCGTGCTCTGAGTGTATTTTCCAAGTACCATGAAGACCAAAAAGACAATTAAGGCTAAACCGATAAACTTTTTATGTTTAAACTGTTTCATGAGGTCCTCCTAGATAAATAGATAGCCAACAACATAGCCAAAGAGAGCAATACAAATCAAGAGCAAAATTTCCAAAACTAAGAACCAGCTAAACTTGAGATCACCCAAACCAACCTTAGACAAAACTTGTCTGAATTTAGAATTTTTCTGTCTGCTCAAGCCACTCGAAAGAGCAAAACCAGTCTTAGCAGCTTCAGCAACTTCCTTATCGCTCGGCTTGCGACCATGCTGCACTTGGAAGTCAATCAGCCATTCATCATATTGTTGCATTTATTTCTCCTTCTTCTGAAGTGTGATGAAAAAGAGTAGGGCGTAAACGAGGCAATGAAGCACCAAGGCCCACCATTGTCCCCAGAATTCGCCTGTAGACCCTTGAAAGGCCTCCAACTGGCTCTTAGGGACAGGAACATGGTACTTAGCCAAGCTAGATGGCAAGTCTGACAAGTCACTAGAAATCCCAAAAAGCTTGTGGCCATAACCAAGATAGATAAATTTTTGTACCCAATCAATGGCCTTTGGCAAAGACAGGATAGTTCCCGACAATGAAAATTGCATGATACCCACAATGACTGCTAGGATAACAGAGGTAATCTCAGATTTGCCAACTAAGGCTGAGATAAAGAGGGCAATAAAATGCGACGCCAAGAAAACCAGGAGCACTGTAATCCCAACTTCCCAACGGTAGGAACCAAAAATATGACCAGCATCTGGAAATTCCTTGTCAAAGAACTTACTAAAGACAGAGTAAGATAGGATAAAGACAATGGTTTCCAAAACGGCAAAGAAGGCGTGAATCCCCATACTAGCCAAGGCGAAGGCTGAACGACTCAAACCTGAGAAAAAGTCACGGTTGAGGACCGAGCGTTCCTTAGAAATATAAATACTGTTTTGAACCACAATCAAGAGACTGGTTGAGAAAAGCAAGAGAAAGAGGGTCATTCGAGTTGTTTCGAAATCTTTCAAAAATCCCTTGTCTTGGATATAGAGGATTAAGCCTTCGAAAGCGACAATGCCCAGAAGAACCTTCACAAAATCCATGTAGTGGTGTTTAAATTTATACCAACTTAATCGTAATGCTGCGTTCATAAGTCTCCCTAAATCTTGTAAATACGTGTTGAAGCATTGAGCTCTTGGTAGACATCTGCTATATTCATATCCATATATTTACGAATCATATAAGGATCGCTAGTCTTGTATTCCAAAAGCAACTCTTCATAGGTTCCTGCAAATGTCGGACGTCCCTTAGACAAGAAGATGATCTTGTCAAAAATAGCCAAATTTTCTGTATTGTGAGTAATAACCACAATAGACTTGTTAGCTGATTTAGCCAAGATTTTCAAGGTACGTAAGAGATTACGATCACTAAGGGCATCCAAACCTGAAGACGGCTCATCAAGGATAAAGTAGGGACTAGGGCTAAGAAGCTCGATACCAATAGAGACACGACGTTTTTGCCCACCAGAAAGCTCTGAGATCTTCTTATTGGCAAATTCCGTCAACCCTAAATCATCCATGATGCCTGCAATGCGATGCTTTTTAGTCAGCTTACCACTCCCTTTCAGATGGTGGTCCGCATAAAAATCAAAGGTCTCAGATACCTTGAGGTACTCACGTAGGAGATTTTGTTGGGGTACATAGGACCAAGAGCGTGAACCCGCAGTCACAGGTTTACCATTTTCTAAAATACGAAATTGTTGGCAAGTCGGTTTAAGCTGGCCTAGGAGAATCTCTGTTAAAGTTGTTTTCCCTGAACCAGAAGCACCCAAGATACCGACAACTTGACCAGTCTCCATAGTAACATCCAAATCTGTAAAGAGCTGGTTATCATTTCCCTTATATTTGAAACAGATATGTTCAAATGTTAATTGATTGGTTTCCATTAATATCTCCTAAGACATAAGTAACATCAAAGCAACAATTAGAATGGCTCCGATAATAAGAACGATGACATTGATATTGAAGAAGAGAATCAAGCTTAGTAAAATCACAAAGGCGAAGGCCGCAAAGAGGTAATTTTTAAGAGGTGACTCTTTGGTCTGAGTCACCGCAACAGGTTCAAAAGGGATTTCCTTTTTAGCTGATAGATTGCTAGCATCAGTGGCCGCCCCCTTCTCAACTTCCGAAGCCTTTCTCTGAGCCTGTCTAAGTTTTCGGTCGTATTGTAACTTCTCATGGTCTGAGAAAAAGATTGAGCGAATCGTGTAGAGCTCACTGCGCAAACGCTCCCCTTCTTTATCCAAGGTACCATTTGTCCAGAGCTCCTCCAGCTCCTCACGTAAAAAGGAAAGAGCCACGAAACAATCTTGAGCCGACATCTCTGGAGAGATGCGGTTACTGACCTCTCTTAAATAGGTCACTTCCTGTCCTGTCTCTGTATCAATTGCTTTGTAGTAGTCTATCATGAGATGAATTTAGCAAAAATAGCTTGAAGTTCTGACAAGTCTTCCTTAACCACTTCTTGGGTTTGGTTGACTTGTGCATTGACTGAAAAGCGTGCCACAACAGTATTACTTCGAGGATCCGATACTGTCACGGTAACAATTTGTTCTGAGTCAAAGGCATAGGTGACTTGTGCCAAGAGCTCGCCTTTCTGACGAGGTTGTGGCACTTGCCCTTCCACTTGTCCCAAAATCTTCACAGCAAATGGATTCTCGTAATTTCCTTCTGTGATACGAAGCTTGAACTTGCTCTGTCCATCCACGACCGCAAAGAGATCCTTAGTAACAGCCAAAGGCAAGACCGAGTTACGTGGAACCACGACACTATTATAGTAGTCACCCACAAAGCTGTAGTTCTTATTTGGATTTTTCTTGAAGAGCAGACCGATTCCCTGAGAGGTCACATCCTTAACAACTACTCTATCTGTCTCAGTTGTCTTACCATCCTGATGTTCAGAGAAGCTAACCTCATTATTGACGATAAGGTCAGCCAAAATAGAAGCTCCCTGTGCCACGATAGTGTCTGGATTAAGGTCAAACTTAGGTTCCAAACCACTCATCAAGCGAATCATTTGACGAATCATTGGCATACGTGTTGACCCACCCACAAGGAGAATATGATCAATCTCTTCCCATTTTAAGCCAGATGCTTGAAGAGTAGACTGCACCTTGATTTCAGTATCTTTGAGGAGGTCCAAGGTAATTTCATTGAAAATCGCTTGAGTAATCAAGACACCGTAACCTTGACCATTGACATAGTGCTCATAGAGAGCTTGGTCATTCACAGACAGACTAGTCTTAATCTGCTCAGCCTTATATTGAAGTTGAATTTTTTCCTTCTCGGAAAGGTTAGTCATATTGACCCCTTGTTTTTCCAACTCCTGCATGATGTAGCCCACAAGACGCTTATCAAAGTCAATCCCACCAAGACGTGAATTCCCATCAGTTGCCAAAATATCATAGGCATGATCAGCCACGCGCATGATGGTAACGTCAAAAGTTCCTCCACCTAGGTCGAAGACCAAGACATTTCCTTGAGCATTTTTAGTGTGGGCATAGGCAATAGCCGCAGCTGTAGGCTCATTGATAATACGCAAGACATTAAATCCTGCGATACGACCAGCATTCTTAGTTGCTGCACGTTGATCTGACGTAAAGTAGGCAGGCACTGTGATAACAGCATCCTTGATACCATCTGCTTGCCCCATCTCCTGACCAACTACATAAGCGCGTTTACGAAATTCGTTCAAAACCAAGGCAGAAAGAATAATAGAATTGACACGTGTGTGGTCTGGTGTATCACTGGCAATTGGACGCCCAATATCACGTTTAAAGTCAAATTTAAAATTTTCTGTACTTCCGATTTCTGTCCCACGCTCAATGGCTTCCTTACCAAAAGACACATGGTTTTGTCCACCAATATTTGAGAAATAAACCGCTGAACGTAAGACCTGATCGTCATTCGTCCCCATCGGAATAATCTCTGGCATATCTTCACGAACAACAGCCATAACGGAATTCGTTGTTCCTAAATCAATACCAATCGCTTTTTTTCTCATAACAATTTCCCTTCTAGCCTCATTTTGAGTTTACTTGACTATCGCTCCAAGCAGGCATCTGCTTAGATTGTCTCCATTCATCGCTGTCACATAAAACTCCAAAAGAGTAAAGTTATTCCAGTCTAGTTTTTTCACTATACTATAGTATCACAAATAAAGAGACTATAAAACAGGAAAAAAGGGGGTAGGACCGAACAACTTTTTACAAATTGTTCCTTGTCCCACTCCCTTGAGTGTCAATCAATCTGATAGATTGGATGAACTTATAAATACAGAGGATATGATCTTCCTCATTGTCATGTTTAGAGCAACTTCTCTCCTAACTTAATCAATCGAACTCTCACCAACATAAATGATTTCTAAATTCCCCAAGGAAACATCCCCTTTGATGTAGAAGTCCTTGCTAGTCAAGTTGCTAGGATTTTCCTCATGCTGTACAGCTGAGAGAGAATTATCCACATTCACATGTACTCGCCAATCACTAGGCACATAGAGACTAAGACTTCCAAGAGAAACGTCCACATCAAACTGGGCAGATGGCCCCTCAATACGGCAATTATCAAAATAGACGGAAGCCTGTCCTAAACTAACATCTGCACTCCCATGCGTAAATTGCTGGTCATTAAGATACTTGGTCACTGATGAAAAAGTGACATCAATATCATTTCCTCCATTATTAGCGTCTGAACCAGTTACACCCAATCCAAAACGATTCTTTGTTTTACCAGAAGAATTGAAGAGAATGTTCAAGCCAATAACTGCAAGAACAGAAGAAAAAATAACGACCGAATTAGATACTGGAAGAAAATGGAACTGTCCATTGAGTGAAAAAAGAGCCACAATACCATAGGCGAAACCAAGACCAAAATGTCGCTTCAAAAGACTAGAAAGAGATAAAATAGCTAATAAGACCACCCAGGCCAACATCCAAATACTAATTTCCCATTTTATAAAGTAGTCTTGTACAATTACCAAAGCTGCCAAAAGGATCAAGAGGATCCCAATTAATTTCTTTCTCATTATCTTACCTCATTTCGTTTAGTCGTTCTTTTAAAACTTGATAGTAGCGTCTTGATACATGGACCTGCTTGTGGGTCTGATAGAAATTCACCGTGCTGGTCCCTGAAAAAGACTTCTCCAAAGAATAAATCTGCTTAGCATTAACAATCGTCGATTTGGAAATCCGACAAAAGGCAATCGGAAGCAACTCTTCCAATTCGTAGAGTTTTTGCTTCACCTCATAAGCCTCATCCTTAGTATGACCATAAATTTTCTCCCCGTCTGTTTCAAAAAAGAGAATATCTGCCAAATCTAGAAAATATTCACTGCGATCCTTGTAAAAGGCTAAGGGAACTAACTTTTGCTTTAGAATAGACTCTTGGAGCTGGGCTAATTCCTGTGTTAACCGAGGAGCTCGAATCAAGATTTCAGGCTCATCCATGGATGGGTCTAATTCGATTCTAACTTTCATAAGACTCCTTTCCTGTCCTTTTGATGGTTCCATTATAACAACTGATTTACACAAAACAAGGTCTTTTAGGTAAGTGGCACGGTTTAGCCCCTAAGAGGTAAAAACAGACAAACAAAAGAACCTGGCAATTACCAGGCTCTCATTTTTAGTGTGGAGGTCTAGCCTCCTATTTGTAATCTGTTCAATGCCAACTAACTGAGAAAGTAACTGTTATTTCACAGTATCTTCACGACTCACTTTTTGTGATTCACCAGCCTTACCATTGATACGGTAGTCGCTGTAGTTAGAACCACTACTGCTAGAGTCACTATCGTCACCAACATATTCCACATTACATGACCAAGAGATTTTATCCTTGATATCTCCTGATGACTTGAATTTCGAATCATAACCATAATAGAAATCATAAACTGCTGTGAAGGTCACCTTGAAGGTCTTCTCACCAGTCTGAACGACTTCTGTGACGTCAACGTCCGAGAAGGTAATACTATCAGCGGCACGGTTTTTAGCACCCGTAGTGTTTCTATCAATATCAGCCGTTACATCCTTGTACATGGTATCATCAGTACCATTAAGGAAAATGTCGGATACACCATCTGGTGTCGTGTTGTGATTAGAAGCGTAGCTGCCAAATTTACCGTAAGCAGCGGTCAAGAGACGATCTGCCGTATCACGATCAAGAACACCATCAGCATCTAGAGTCACCGTTTGGCCTTCAGAAATTTTCTTAATAGACAATGTCTCTGTCTTGATAGAGCTACCATCTTCGAAATTCTTCTTGACATAAACGGCTGATGATCCAGCTACTGCTACCTTGTTAACATCTAGTTTCCCTGAGTTGAGGGTTCCAATCTTGGTACCACCAACGTAGAGGTCTCCATCCTTAAGATTAGACTTAACAGTAAAGCTGAGATACTCTACAGAGAGATTGACTTCTGTTTTAGAGGTCACATTTTCCTCAGATGAGACAGTGATATCTTGATCATTGACCTTACCAGAAGCCACAAAATTGTAGGTTCCTGGATAGAGATGATTCAATTTAGCCGTGTAGTTATTGCCATCTGTGGTCGCGTAAGAAACCCCGTTAATAGTCACATTCAAATCAGCTGTATTAACAGTCAAATCAACCGTTCCAGGATCTACCACGACTCGCCACTTAGGAAAAATAAGGAACTGACGTCCAACCTTTTGCATACGTTCGCCAGACATGAGTTGGCTCTTGCTATAGGCTTGTGTACTTTTAGTGTCTGTGTACTTGACTTCGGATGTTTTAATTTCCTTTTTAGTATCAGACCATACTTGGTATTCCAAGCTATCTTTAAAGCTCTTCTTAGCTGCTGCTTCATAACGTTCTGCTACTTGACCACGTGAGTAGTAATAAGAACCAAAGCCGTAACCAGCAAGTGCTAAGACTGCTGCAACAACACCAGCAATAATCAGGATTTTCTTCCCTTTAGCCATGGCAGGCTTGGCTGGTTTCGCAGCCTTACCATCTGAGATAAATTGATGGATGGTTGACACATCATAACCTGAAGACTTACCAAGTAGGAATTCCTCAGGAAGAGGTTGACGCCCAACATAGGTTTTAAAAGCCTTCATCCAGATAGCTTGTGCTTCTTTAGAAGCGGCCTCTGAATTTTCTTCAGCTTGAGATACTGGTGTAAGCTCCTCAGTTTCTAAAGGAGTCGTTTCCTCTTCATCACCAAGCGGTACATCTTCAAACACTTCCTCGGCAACGTCATACTCATCCACTTCTTCTGTTGGTTCAGAAGGAGTGGCTTCTTGGTCCAAGCCCATTGCCGCAATGCCTTTAATAGCCTTTAAGTCAAAGTCTGCTTTCTGGCCTTCTTCAATCTCCAAAGCATGGGGCGGACGACCAACTGCCTTTTCAAATAAATCAATCCACTTTTCTTTTGTTGCCATAAAGACTCCTATAAACTTACTTTTTCAAAAAATGCTAGAGGTTTACTTAGATTAGAATAGAAGCCCCACCATAAATGATGACATAATAGTAAATACGATTGCAAACAAGATTGACAAAATTACACCATTCAAAAGTGCTGCCAAGATCATTTGATAGAACTTATCAGCCTTCCACGCTGTTGTTACAGGAACAATTGTAAAGAGGTTTGCAAGTGCAAATAAGAAGTAAACAACATAGAACAAGAAAAGTGGGAAGCCAACAAGTCCAATAGCTCCGAACAAGATTGTTACGAGCAAGATTGGCAAGGCCAATGATGTCAAGCGACCAAAACGGTCAAAGCTATTCAAGAAAGTAGTCTCAGGATCACGGAAGATGGCCTTACGTGTCACAAACCCTGCCAAGATGAAGGCAAAGATGAAGAGGAAGGCAGCTAGAATACTTGCGAAGAAAGCTCCAAAACCAATGCTAGATGTATGGCTTGAAAATGAAGATGAGTAACTATCTGTTCCGTAAGAACCAAACATACTAGACAATGCGTTTGTTGTTGATACAACTGGGCTAACAAATTTACGTGCCATAGCGCTCAAGATTGCAAAGAAGGCAAGTCCAGTCAAGAGTGACAAGAAGATATAGTTAAGCCAACCATTGTGTTTACCATAATCTGTCATGTCAGCTGGACGACGCCATGCATTAAGCAACCATGTCCAGTAGTTTTTGAAAGTAGTAGCAAATGCTGATGGTTGCGCTGGTACAACTACAGCTTGACCATTGATAAATTGAACGTTTTGACCTGGTTGAAGAGGTTGACCGTTAGCAAAAGCCGCTTGTTGACCAGCTTGAGGATTGGCAAAACCAGCTTGTGGTTGCGCTGCTTGATTTGGCACTCCTTGTACTGGAGTAGCTTGAGCACCCGCAAAGGTTGGTTGTGCTTGGGCTGCCTGAGCATTTGCAAAAGGAGCTTGCGCTGGCGCTTCTTGGGCACTCGCAAAAGTCGGCTGTGGTTGCGCTTCTTGGGCACCAGCGAAAGTCGGCTGTGGTTGCGCTTCTTGGGCACTCGCGAAAGTTGGCTGTGGTTGCGCTTCTTGGGCACTCGCGAAAGTTGGCTGTGGTTGCACTTCTTGGGCACTCGCGAAAGTCGGTTGTGGTTGCGCTGGCGCTTCTTGTGTTGGAGCAGTTTCTACTGCTGGTGCGTCATCTTGGAACTCACCAGCTGCAAGTGCTGCTGCAATTTCTTCTTCAGTCGCTGAACGACCATTGATGGCTTCAAAAAAATCTAACCAATCTGCTTTAGTCATAACAATCTCCTTAAAAATACATAGAATGACTTCATTTTATCACAAATAAAGCCATTAATAAATGTCATTTTTATTAGAAAAAGGTTCGGAGCAAGCTGTCCAAACCTTTATATCTTCTTATCTGTTTCTTTGTAGAGATTTTTGAATCTGACGATCCAGCTCACGTTTAATGTGTGGTTCTGGTGCAAATCGCTCTTCCCAGTCACTTGGTTTAAGAATTTTGTGGGTCACAGGATCAAAATGGGCTTTTCCATCTGGGAAAATTTTCCCCATATTAGCCTCATGAACCGTATCAAAGAAAGGTTTAGGATCCACCCCCATAAGAACAAATGAACCATAGGTCAAGTAAAGCAAGTCAATCAAAGCATCCACCTGACCAACCATCGTTGACTCTGAGTGCTCTTTAGAACTAACTTTGAGGGCTGCCTTATCAAGAGCAGCATGCAAATCCAGAACAGCCTGACCAAAGACACGCTTGTCCCCACCTGATGAAGCATAAAGGAATTCGACAATTTCTTCCAACTTGAAGTCCGCACGGTGACCAGCTTCCTCGATACCGTAAACACGAGGCATGTCGTTAGTTGAGCCATCCATCAAATGGTGGAAATCCTTAACCTTGTTGAAGTTGTCATCATCACTGGTAAATGAATTTTCTGTCTCAAAATGAATCAAACCGTAGTGTGACAAGGCTTTGGCAATCCCATTTTGGTTATTAGTATCAGTGACATGGGTAGCCTGGTCTTTCAGCTCGTCTTCACCATTACCCATGGCAACACCAATGCCGACGCCAGACAGCATTTCTAGGTCATTTTCCGAATCCCCAAAGGCCATAACCTCACTGAGTTCGAAACCAAAAACCTCACCTAGATGAGCGATACCTTTCAACTTAGATTGGTCCGCTGAAATAATATCGGCTGAATAAGGGCTTGAACGGGTAATCTTCACATGAGGAAACTTTTCTTCAATATCTTGTGTTTCCCCCACCGTCGCTACCATAACCACCTGATAAATAGGCTCACGCATGATAGTCTTAAGAGTCTCAATACTTTGTGGCTTGAAACGACGAATCAAAGACTTGAAACTACGTTCCACCATCTTAGCCCAGGACTTAGGGACAATACGGCTAACGATTTGCCCAAACTTACTCGTTCCCATACTAATAATATTGGAACCAACAAGACCTGTGCTAGTCCCTAGAGAAATCTCTCTACGGTGCTTGGTGGCATAGCGAATCAAGTTGTAGACTGTTGATTTAGGGAGCTGATTTTGATACAGTACCTTGTCATGAGTCAAAATATATTGACCATTATAAGTGACTGCAAAATCCAGACCCAGATTGTCCATGAAAGGCTGAACAAATCCTGGCCCACGACCTGTTGCCAAACCAACTAAGATACCATCTTCCTTCATTTGACTGATAGCTTTTTTAGTCGAACTTGACACACGTTTTCGGTCATTTAGAAAAGTCCCATCAATATCAAAAAAGACTGCTTTAATGGCCACAGAGCTCCCCTCCTTCTAACATTTTATGCTAAAATAAATTATAACACATAATACAATGGTGAGTAATATAAATGAAAAAAAAAATCCTAGTCCTTCACACTGGAGGAACAATTTCCATGTCAGCAGATAATGATGGCAAGGTCAGTCAAAACGATGATAATCCCATGAACCATGTGGGACTTGATTTAGACAATTTAGAACTAACCGTTCTCGATTTTCTTAATATCCCTAGCCCACATATCACACCCTACCACATGCTGGATATTTACAAAAAAATCAAGGAAACAGCTGGGCAATATGATGGGGTGGTCATCACTCATGGGACAGATACTCTGGAAGAGACAGCCTACTTCCTAGACACCATGGCCGTTCCTGAAATTCCAATCGTTTTAACTGGTGCCATGCGTTCGTCGAACGAACTAGGTAGCGACGGAGTCTATAACTATCTCTCAGCTCTACGCGTTGCTAGCGACGACAAGGCCGCTGACAAAGGAATCCTGGTCGTGATGAATGATGAAATCCATGCAGCCAAGTATGTGACTAAGACCCATACCACAAACGTGGCAACCTTCCACACACCAACTCATGGTCCACTAGGAATCATCATGAAGCATGACATCCTCTGGTTCAAAACTGCTGAGCCTTGGGTTCGCTTTGATTTGGAACAAATCACAGGAACAGTCCCAATCATCAAGGCCTATGCTGGGATGGGTATCGGAGATGGAATCATCAGTCTCCTAGACCCTGAAAAGATTGACGGCGTGGTTATCGAGGCCCTAGGTGCTGGAAACCTCCCACCACTAGCTGCAAGAGAAATTACGTCACTTATGGACAAGGGAGTTCCCGTTGTACTCGTTTCCCGTTGCTTTAACGGTATCGCCGAACCAGTCTATGCCTACGAAGGAGGTGGCGTTAAACTCCAAGAAGCAGGCGTTATGTTTGTCAAAGAACTCAATGCACCAAAAGCCCGCCTCAAACTCCTCATCGCACTTAGTGCAGGACTTGAAGGCCAAGAATTGAAAGACTATATCGAGGGGTAAGACATGAAACTTAGCATTGAAGCAACCGATAAATTGGAAAACAAAGATTTCCACTATGAGCTGACAGTCTCAAAAACACATATCGCCATGGTCTGTGGCACCGTGCTAGCCAGTCTAGCCCTGGTCGCATGGCTAAAGAAAAAATAAAAAAAGCTTGAAGCATCGTCACGAGAAAGGTGACTGAACTGCTTCAGGCTTTTAGTTTTCTTCGTCTGGTCTATATTCAAGAATATCTCCTGGTTGACAATTCAACTCCTTACAAATAGCGTCCAGTGTTGTAAAACGGATTGCCTTGGCCTTGCCTGTCTTAAGAACCGAGAGATTGGCTGGGGTAATACCAATCCGTTCTGCAAGCTCACCCGAGCGCATCTTCTTCTTGGCAAGTTCAACGTCCAAATTGACAATAATCATAAGCCCCTCCTAAATCGTGTACTCATTTTCCTCAGCAATGGTATTAGCCTTAGTCAAAATCATAGCAACAGCATAGAGGACAAAACTAACTAGCAAATAACTGATATTAAAGAAACTATAACTCTGGTTGCCTGTCCCAAATGTAAAGATACCATTATTGATAAAGGCCCCAAGAACGAGCAAATGCGCTGACCAACGAACCAACTTAGCATTTTTAGCGATAAAAATATCAGAACGATAAAGATTAATCAGAAAGACACGTAGACACAACAAGAAGCCTATGTTGACTGACATACGAAGGAAATCAATGGTTGCTGTAAAAAGCGTCAGACTAGTGCTAGTACTTTTCACAGTAACCCCCGAACCAAGAAGCATACGCAAACCTTGTTGTAAGAGTCCTTCATGACCAGTCAGGATAAAGGCATCATTAAGAATGGTAATAACAAGACTTAAAAAGCCCGCAAAAAGGAGGACATTAACGAACAGGAGAATACTACGTAGACGTTTCTGTTCTTGCGTTTCCTGACGATTTTTAGCACTTTTGGCCGATCTCCAACCATAATAACTAGAGCCAGCCAAGGCTAGGATGATAAAAAAATAAAATAAGATAGTTGTCATGTGTTACCTCGATTGTAAATTCATTTGATTTCTTTGAGCATAGACTAGAAAAAGCCAAGGTGCCTCTAGGAGCCCTTGACCTCATACTAAATCATTAGCTAACTATTAACAGTATCAATTATATCGAATATCAATATAAAATACTAGTTTATAGGTAAGATTTTACTACTTTTCAAATAAGATTCTTTCACTTATTTAACAGCCGTTTGTCCCTTACGAAGACGGACAGCATCACAAGCTAGAGAGACCAAGAGGAGCCAGACTGATGTGCTGAAGTCCACTACAAGGTGATTAGTCGTTCCCAACTGTAAGAAGATATTCAAGACTGATGGCACAAAGGTTAAGAGAGCAGCCTTTTTCAAGAAGAGAGAGAAATCTTTTGTCCAAAATGCCTTCCAAGTAAAGTCTTTAAGCTCTTTACGAAGGAGACAAAGCAAGGCAAGATAGAAGGCGAATTGTAACTCTGAGACTAGCCAGTAACCCCATCCAGAAAGATAATGAACCTCAGCACCTGGGAAAAGATTAGTCACATCCACAAAAGGAAGGATAAGTAAAGCAAGCATTGCAAGACCGTAGATTGCCATAAGAAGAATAAGAACTGCGTTGATGATTGATTTAAGTGTTTTCATGATAAGTATTTCCTTTATTAAATAGTTTTTGGTATATATTTTCTCTTTTTCGCGAATAAGATTATCTTTATCGAAAACTTATTATCGTTTATCGATGAATATATATTACACTCTTTATTTCTCCTTGTCAACACATTTTTATCGTTTTTCGATATTTTTTTATCTAAATTTAAAAACCAGTCAAGAAAATCTCAACTGGTTAGCTTACTTATGTTAATCGCCTAGACTGGTCATGCTTCCGTCTAGACTTTTTATGAGTTTAAGAAGAGGGATTCTACGTTATGAAAAAAGGAAAAAGGGATTTTGGAAAATGAGGGATGAAAGTTGTAGAATATGGGTAAATTTAGCCTCTTCCTAGCATCAATACTAGTTTTGATAAACCTTAAAGTCTTGAGGATGCTTCTGGAAATTTCGGTTGTAGGTTACTTTGATTTTTACTGTCATTGTTTTGTCCTCCTTTTTAGGAATGGTTTGGCTTAGCCAAAACGTTTTATTATCAAAACCTATCTCGTTTTGATGGTTTTATTATAGGTTACCTAACTTAAAGAAAGCTTGTAATAAGCTTGAAGGAAACTTAAAACTCTCAGTGAGTTTACTGAGAGTTTTTCTGTCTAAAGCATGGATAAAATAATTCCCAGGACTAGAGCCACCCAAACAGCATAGCGAATTGTCGCATGATAGCGGTAACTTTCAATAACCTTGGGTAGCTTTGTAAAGAGATAGGCAATGTAAGCAACTATGGAAAGAAAATACCCTTTAAAATTCCAGGACGAGCCTAAGATACTAAAATCTTCGAATAGGGGCACAAGCATCAGTACAGCCGTAAGCATACACCAGACCGGCAAAAGCGTCCTTTCCTTTTGATGCTGTATATGGATAATCAGCTGAGCTATAAAACCCGCGACGTACATAATCAGTAATACCGAACAAACTAGAGAGATAAGAAGTGAATAAAGATATAGGGTATGAAAGTCCGTCTTTCCTTCTATCAACTTTGCCAATTCGGTAATAAACCAAATCAAGATGAAGGCGAAAAAATAAAACAGGAGACCTAACATCATAAGAAATAAAGGATGCAAGATAGCAAAAAAATCGATTTTTAACCGTTTCTTTTTCATGGGTTTCCTCCTCAATCAAACTCGCCTTGGCTTCTCAAATGAGCTCCAAGCACCTGCCAATCAGCATTCTCACGCCAGTTAGGGTCAGATACAATTTGGCTGGCCACGCGCCTTGCTTCCTCTAAGATATTATAGTCTTCCACAATATCAGCCACTTGAAATTCAGGAATTCCTGACTGACGTGTTCCAAAGATCTCTCCTGAACCACGCATTTTAAGGTCCTCTTCTGCTAGAACAAAACCATCCGTAGTCTCACACATGGCCTGCATGCGTTTTTTCCCGGTATCATTTTTAGGATTAGCCACCAAAACACAGTAGGACTGCTTATGGCCACGACCTACACGTCCTCGAAGTTGGTGAAGCTGGCTAAGTCCAAAGCGGTCGGCATCCATAATGACCATAACCGTAGCATTTGGCACGTTAACCCCCACTTCGATAACTGTAGTTGATACTAAAATCTGAGATTTTTTATCCTTGAAGTCCTGCATAATTTGGTCTTTTTCATCATTTTTCATGCGACCGTGCATCAGGGCCACTCTAGCTGAATCCCCAAAGAAATCTGTGAGTTCCTGATGAAGGGCCACCGCATTTTTCAAATCGAGAGCCTCAGACTCTTCAATCAAAGGTGAAATAAAATAGACCTGAGCATCTTTTTCCAACTCGCCCTTGATCCAAGTCAGTACGGTATCTAGTTGCTCATGTTTAACCCAACGGGTAATAATGGGCTTACGCCCAGCTGGCATCTGGTCAATGATTGACACATCCATCTCTCCAAAGGCAGTGATCGCCAAGGTCCTAGGGATAGGTGTCGCTGTCATCATGAGGACATCAGGATTGTCACCTTTCTCACGGAAAATACGACGTTGATTAACCCCAAAACGGTGCTGCTCATCAGTAATTACTAGCCCAAGCCTGTGATAAGTCACAGCATCCTGAATCAGTGAGTGAGTCCCCACAATCATCTGAGCCTCCCCAGATTCGATTTTGGAAAGAGCTACTTTTTTGTCCGCCGCCTTCATCCCAGAAGTTAGGAGCACTACCTCTAGCTCAGGAAAAAGCCCCTGCAAACTCTGATAGTGTTGCTCTGCTAAGATTTCCGTCGGTACCATAAGGGCAGACTGCAATCCTGCAGTATAGGCCCCATACATAGCCAGGCTAGCGATAACTGTTTTCCCTGAACCCACATCTCCTTGCAAAAGACGGTTCATATGAGCCCCAGATTTCATATCGGCTAGGATTTCCGATAAACTGCGCTGTTGAGCCTCTGTCAAGGGGAATGGTAATTCTGCAATTTTGGCTTTGATTTTGGCCTCATCGTAAGCAATTGCTAGACCATTGGTTTCGGACTTATTCTCAGCCTTCAGTACCTGTAAGTTCATCTGGAAATAAAAGAGCTCTTCAAACTTGGTCCTACGCAGAGCCTGCTTATATTCAGCCAAATCTCTCGGAGAATGCATGGCACGCACAGCCTCTTGACGTCCCATGAGACGATACTTGTCCATAAGCACCTGTGGGAGACTCTCCTCCAACAAATTCAAGGCCCCACTATCAAAAGCTGCCCTTATAGCCTTTATCAGCTGGGCCTGACTAACGCCCTGGGCCACATGATAGACTGGCTGCATATCGTCCTCAACTTGAGCCAACACTTTCATACCAGTCACTGCAGACTTCTTCTGGTCCCATTTGCCAAAAATAGCCACTTCTGCCCCCATCTCAATCTTGTCCACAAGATAAGGCTGGTTGAAGAAACTAATGGCAATCACTGCCTCTCCTTGCTTGATTTTAAAACTCAGACGATTACGTTTAAAGCCATAATACTGTACATTGGCAGGGGTCACCACCGTTCCCGTAATAACAGCCTTTTCGCCATCCATCAGTTCAAAGATAGACTTACTCTTAAAATCTTCATATCGGAAAGGAAAATAAAGCAAGAGGTCCCCAACCGTGTGTAAATCTAATTTGGTAAATTTTTCAGCGGACTTAGGACCAAAGCCTTTCAAATCCGCAATTGGTGAATCTAGTCGAATCATATCCTCTATCATTTCTATCGTGTTCTTCTCCTCGTGAAAGAGGAAGCCTTATCAGCTATTATAACACATGAAAATGCTCTTCACTAAAATCAAAAAATCCAGTATCAAACTGGATTTCTATTTATTTATATTAATCATAGCTACGAGGTACACGATCACTAAGCAAACAAAGGACCTCGTAGTTGATAGTGCCACGTTTTTCAGCCACCTCTGTCGCAGTGATGCTTGCTCCCCCATTTTCCCCCATAAGCGTAACTGGAGTTCCTAGGGGATAAACCTTAGGAAGGCGAACAGTGATCTGGTCCATAGACACACGCCCAACAATTGGGCAAAGCTGTCCATCAACAATAACGTGGAAACCTTGTAAATCTCTGGTCCAACCATCCGCATAGCCAAGCGGAATGGTTCCAATAACCTCATCAGCTGTCGTCGTATACGTTGCACCATAACCCACATCTTGACCTGCTGGCAGGATCTTAACATGAACAAGCGCTGTCTCCAAGCTTAAAGCAGGACGAATGTTATAGGGAAGTTCTAAAACACTGCCACTAGGATTGAGACCATAGATCACGACACCTAGACGTACAGCATTAAAGACTGTTTCTGCATGCCAGATACTCGTCGCAGAGTTGCTAGCATGTACCAAGCGAGGGCGGTCCACCAAGTTATTAACCAAATCCGTAAAGAAGGTCAATTGACGATTGAATTTACTATCATCTGCCTCATCAGCTGTTGCAAAATGGGTAAAAATACCTTCGACATCCGCACCAAGTGCCTTCAGACCAGCAATCAAACTATCTGCATCCCCTTGGCTACGCACCCCAATGCGTCCCATGCCTGAATCAATCTTAATATGACAGGTCAAACCAGTCAAATCAAGCCCTTGATCCTTAGCCATTTCCAACCACTCTAGCGAAGCTACCGTCAGAGTGATGTTTTCTTGAATAGCCAAAGGAACCTCGTCTGGCAAGACGACTCCTAAAATAAGTATCGGTTGCTCTAAACCAGCCTGACGGAGTTCAAGTGCCTCGTCTAGGTTGGAAACACAAAAACCATCTACCTGTTTAGACAAATGCTTGGCCACCGCAACAGCACCATGACCATAGGCGTTGGCCTTAACAACTGCAAAAGTCTGCACCTGTTTAGGGATGTGACTAACCACTTGTTCAATATTTTCTGAAATTGCTGATAGATCAACCTTTGCCAAGGTTGGTCGATGTAAACTTGAGATCATAAGCTATCCTCTTCCAACATCTATCTCTTAGTTTTTTCTAAAATGACACTTGCCTGAACAAAATCACCGCTATGGGAAATCGAGATGAAGACATTGCCTTCAAAAGGCGACTGGGTCACCACTGGAGCTCCCTTGTCATTGGTCAAAATTTCAATATCCTTAAAGCCGACTGCTCCAATACCTGTACCCCAGGCCTTTGAGAATGCTTCCTTACCAGCCCAGCGACCTGCTAAATAGGACATCTGACGATTGCCAGAAAGGGATTCAAAACGCTCCCACTCTTTTGGTGTCAATACCTTTTTTGCAAAACGTGGATTGCGGTCATAAGCCTTTTTAACAGCTGAAATTTCCTGCAAGTCTATACCATGTCCAAAAATCATAATTTTTATGAAAGTCGATTGTGGATTTCACGAATAAGGCTATCTGTCTTATCCCAACCAAGACATGGATCTGTGATTGATTTACCATAAACTTCAGGTGTGTCTTGACGACCATCCTCAAGGTAAGACTCAATCATAAAGCCACGCACGGTATCCGCGATACGCTCATCCCACTCACAGTTAAGAAGGACTTCACGTACAATGCGAACTTGTTCCATGAAGTTTTTACCTGAGTTATCATGGTTTGTATCAACAAGAATAAATGGATTTTCCAAATTAAATGCACTATACTTGTACAAAGCCTTAACCAAGTCCTCGTAATGGTAGTTGACAATGTTCTGACCATTTTCATTGTTGGCACCACGCAAAATAGCGTGAGCGAGTGGGTTACCATCTGTTTTAACTTCAGCACCATTGTAAAGGAAATGCTGTTGGTTCTGCGCAGCATAGATACCATTAAACATGACATTCAAATTTCCTGACGTTGGGTTCTTCAAGCCAATTGGCACATCAATACCTGAAGCTACAAAGCGGTGTTCTTGGTCCTCAACCGAACGTGCTCCAACAGCGTGGTAGCTAAGTAGGTCATCAAAGAAGGAAAGATTTGACGGATAAAGCATCTCGTCAGCGATTGGAAGGCCTGTTTCAGTAATAATACGTGACTGAAGGTGGCGAACCGCCTTAACTCCAGCAAGAAGGTCTACATCACCCTCTGCATCTGGTTGGTGGATAAGCCCCTTATAACCATCTCCATTAGTACGTGGTTTAGCTGTATAAACACGCATAACAATAAAGATTTTATCTTTCACATCTTCCTGAAGTTTGGCCAAACGGTGAGCATAGTCAAGAACGGCTTCTTCATTATCAGATGAACATGGACCAATAACCAAGAGAATACGTTTGTCCTCACCCTTGATAATTTTTGCCAAAGCCTCATCATTAGCCTGTTTAGTTACTAGTGCATCTCCCGTAAGAGCATGTAATTTCCTTACTTCCGCTACATCAATCAGCGGACTATTTTGATGAATTCCCATTTATTTCCCTCTCTTTGTGAAAAGAGAGCGAACCGCTTGGTCATCCAAACGGTTCACTCCCCATACATGGTTTCTGTTACCTTATTATTTTGACAAAGTATCGTGGATTTCACGAATCAATTCTTCTGTCTTATCCCAACCAAGACATGGGTCAGTGATTGATTTACCATAGACATCTGGCGCATCTTGACGGCCATCTTCAAGGTAAGATTCAATCATGAAACCACGTGCAACTTTGTTGATTTTCTCATTCCAGTCACGGTTAATCAAGGTTTGACGAACGATACGGATTTGTTCCAAGTAACGTTTACCTGAGTTATCATGGTTTGTATCAATAACGATGAATGGATTTTCAAGACCCATTTTTTCATAGTGTTCGATGGTTTCAAGAACATCATCATAGTAGAAGTTAGGCACGTTTTTACCATATTCATTCGTTGAACCACGAAGAATAACGTGTGCCAATGGGTTACCTGATGTTTCAACTTCTTCACCGTTAAAGAGGAAGTTTTGTTTGTTTTGTGCAGCGTAGATACCATTAAACATAACGTTAAGGTTCCCTGATGTTGGGTTCTTCATACCAGTTGGAACATCAATACCTGATGCAACAAAACGGTGTTGTTGGTCTTCTACAGAACGTGCACCGATGGCAATATATGACACAAGGTCATCTACCAAAGGAAGGTTTTCTGGGTAAAGCATTTCATCAGCAGTTGTGATACCAGTTTCAGTGATAACACGGTAGTGAAGATTACGCACAGCCTTGATACCATTGATTAGGTTTGGTTTACCTTCAGCATCAGGTTGGTGGACAAGTCCTTTATAACCATCACCATTTGTACGAGGTTTAGCTGTATAAACACGCATAACCATAAAGACTTTATCTTTCACTTCTTCTTGAAGTTTAGCCAAACGGTGAGCATAATCAAGAACTGCATCCTCATTATCAGATGAACATGGACCAATAACCAAAAGTGTACGGTCATCTTCACCCTTGATGATTGCTTCAAGCTCTTTATCACGAGCTTGTTTCTTGGCAAGGGCTTCACCTGTCAATGTAGTTGATTCTTTAACTGCATCAAAATCAATTTTTTCACTTACTGCTTTAAAAACCATAATAATTACCTATTTCTTTTTTCCTAAAATTGTTTACGACCGTGACAATTTTTAAATTTCTTACCAGAGCCACATGGACAGAAGTCATTACGACCAACCTTACTAAAGTCAATTTCTTGACCATTAGCATCTGCTTGGTGAGCCTGGATATTGCCTGTTGCTGTTGTTGAAACACGTTCATTCACATTTTCACGAGATTGTTCATGAATTTGTGCTTTCATCATTGTACGTGTCACATCATATTCAATTGCCCCAATCATATCTTGGAACATCTTGAACCCTTCAGATTGATACTCAACGATTGGGTTGTTTTGGGCATAACCACGCAAACCAACGGCATTACGTAATTGATCAAGGGCATCGATGTGATCCGTCCACTTGTTGTCAACAACCATCAAAATCAAGACTTTTTGGAATTCACGGATAGCTTCCTCTGAACGCAATTTCTTGATTTGACGATCATAAACATCAGCTGCTAACTCATTCAAGTAAACTTTAATAGCGTCATAATTAACACTACGTTTCGTTACCTCTCCCACTTCTCGTAAATCTTCAAGTGAGATGGCATTCTCAGGAACCAAGGCCTGACGAGCAAAGTTCAAAATACCTTTAAGAGCTTCCTCTTGATCATTGCGGCTGTGACCATCTACTGTACGGTTAATCGTACGCTTAATCATAGCCTTAATCTCAGGTTCAAGGTCACGTTCCGCTGTGATAACATCATAACGCTCAGCGTAGATGATTTCACGTTGTTCACGCATAACATCATCGTACTGAAGGACTTGTTTACGAGTATCGTAGTTATTTCCTTCGACACGTTTTTGAGCCGCTTCCACTTGACGAGTCAACATGCGTGATTTGATAACGATATCTTCATCATCAGCGTTCAAACGTTCCAAGACTTGCTTGATACGATCAGAACCGAAACGACGCATCAATTCGTCTTCAAGTGAAAGGTAGAATTGAGATTCTCCTGGGTCCCCTTGACGTCCCGCACGACCACGCAACTGGTTATCGATACGACGGCTTTCGTGACGCTCTGTACCAATGACACAAAGGCCACCAAGGTCAAGAACACCTTCACCAAGTTTAATGTCGGTACCACGACCGGCCATGTTGGTCGCAATCGTAACGGCACCACGTTGACCCGCATTCATGATAATATGCGCTTCTTTTTCGTGGTTCTTAGCATTAAGTACTTCATGAGGAATACCTGCTTCAACCAACATCTTAGAAATCAAGTCAGATGTTTCAACGGCAACCGTACCAACAAGGACTGGCTGTCCCTTTTCATAACGACGTTTAACATCTTGTACCACAGCGCGGAATTTAGCATCCAAGGTTGGGTAAAGAAGGTCGTCGTGGTCAATACGTTGAATTGGACGGTTAGTTGGAATCGGAATGATTCGCATGTTATAGATTTCACGGAATTCATCTTCCTCAGTCTTACCAGTACCAGTCATCCCTGACAATTTCTTGTACATACGGAACATATTTTGGTAAGTGATTGAGGCAGATGTCTTCGTTTCTTCTTGAACCGGTACACCTTCTTTTGCTTCAATGGCTTGGTGGAGTCCATCTGAGAAACGACGACCTTCCATGGTACGACCTGTAAATTGGTCGACGATAAGAATTTCTTGCTCAGGACTTACCACATAGTCGATATCATGCAACATGATGTAGTTGGCACGAAGGGCATTGTCAATATAGTGAGTCAAGGCAACGTTGTCAATATCATACAAGTTGTCCAAGTTGAAGAATTCTTCAGCCTTGTCAATACCTGAGTCATTCAAACCAATTGTTTTTGTTGGAATATCAATGGCATAATCATCCTCTGTCAAGGTCTTAACAAAGGCATCTGCACGATGATACAACTGGTTAGTTTCTGAACTTACAGGACCTGATACAATCAATGGTGTACGAGCTTCATCGATAAGAACCGAGTCAACCTCATCGACCAAGGCATAGTTCAATGGACGTTGTACCATGTTTTCCTTACGAACAACCATGTTATCACGAAGATAGTCGAAACCTACCTCTGAGTTGGTTGAGTAAGTGATGTCACAGTTATAAGCTTCACGTTTTTCAGCTGGTGATTTGGCTGAAAGGTTAATCCCTACTGACAAACCAAGCCAACTATAAAGCTCACCCATTTCAGTCGCATCACGCTCTGAAAGGTATTCGTTAACGGTGATAACGTGTACACCTTCACCTGAAATAGCATTTAGGTAAACAGGCATTGTCGCAGTCAGGGTTTTCCCTTCCCCTGTACGCATCTCTGGGACGTCACCATGGTGAAGAACGATACCACCCATGATTTGCACACGATATGGGAAAAGTCCAAGGACACGTTTTGCCCCTTCACGAACAACTGCAAATGCCTCTGGCAAGAGTTGGTCTAGGCTTTCTCCGTTTTGATATCGTTTTTTAAATTCTTCTGTTTTTGCCTGAAGTTCTTCATCTGAAAGAGCCGCCATTGCATCAGCATAGCTCTCGACTTTCTTGGCAGTTTTTTCTAGTTTCTTAATTTCGCCTTTATCATTTTCAATGACTTTGCGTAATATATTTGCCATCTTTTTTCCTTTCGACAGTCTTTATCTCCATATTTTACCACAAAAGCCCCCTTTAAACAAGAAATCACTCAAGGATTGACAAAGAAAAAAGCCCTAGTTTAAGGGCTTTCACAATGGATTCGCAAATAAACTAAAACTTTTTTATTAGATTCACTGAAAATATCGACAATAATACTTTATGCCTACTTCTCAGAGTTTTCTTGGCTCTCTAGGATATCCTCAAAATCATGCAAAAGATTTTCAAAAGCCTGCTCAAAGAAGGCATGGTCGGTGCTACTATAAGCCTTCATTATCATAGGACTTGCTTCAAAATCAACGTAGAATTGATAGTCCAAGACACCATTTTTCCAGTAAAATTTGATGCTAGGGGAAGCTGTTTTTTCACCACACATACCAGGAATTGCCCGTTGTAAGCCATAAATGTGGTCGCCATAGTCTTTCAGACGATAATAAGCTCCTTCAAAATAATATGATTTGTTGATTTCAATACGCTCAAATAGGGCCGCTAAAACTTTTTCATTACTCATACTTAAGCCTCGTTAGGGTGACTGACAATCATCTCCAATTGTCCATCAATTTCCCAATCTGTCACATCATTTGGAAGAATGAAGTGATCACCTTTCTTTAGACAATAAATGCGTGAATCGATAGTCATGGTCCCATTGCCAGAAAGTACGGAACAAAGCAAATAGGGAGCTGCTTGCTTGAAGTCAACCAAGCCACTGAGTTTCCATTTATACACAGTGAAAAAGGAGTTTGATGTCAAACAAGTCGACTCTAATTGCAAGGTCTTAACAGTTGCTGGGACACTATTTTCTGGATTCCCTAGATTCAAGACATCAAGAGACTGTTGAATATGAAGTTCACGTTTATTTCCCTGATCATCCCTACGATCAAAATCATATACACGATAAGTGGTATCGCTAGATTGTTGAGTCTCTAAGATAAGGATACCTGGACCAATAGCATGCATGGTGCCACTTGGTACAAAGAAAAAGTCACCTTTCTTAACAGGAGTTTTCGCCAAAAGTCCATCCCAATCACCTGCTTCAATCAAGGATGCCAGCTCTTCCTTTGTCTTAGCCTTGTGACCATAAATAATTTCTGCACCCTCTTCAGCATCAATAATATACCAACATTCTGTCTTTCCTAGCTCACCTTCGTGCTCTAGCCCATAGGCATCATCAGGGTGTACCTGCACTGAGAGCCAGTCATTAGCATCCAAAATCTTGGTCAACAAAGGAAAAACACTAGTCTTGGGGTTCCCAAAAAGTTCTGGATTATCCTTGTAAAGCTCTGCCAGGTGGAAACCAGCATATTTTCCATTTTTGACATAGGATACACCATTAGGATGGGCAGAAATTGCCCAGTATTCACCAGTATGTTCACTGGGAATATCGTAACCAAACTCTGTCTTGAGGCGATTACCTCCCCAGATTTTCTCATGCATTGGTGAATCTAAAAATAAAGGTTCCATTACTTCCTCCTGTATAGAGCAAAACGCCTTAAGATTATCTCTTAAAGCGATTTTACATATTTTGTTTATTTGTTTGCATGCTTGTCGGCTACGTCCTTAGCAAGTGCGAAGTTACCAAGTGTTGCAGAACCATTACCTGAAACAGCAGGTGTCACAATATACTCATTTACATCTGGCACCGGAAGGTAACCATTCAAAAGAACTGTGAATTTTTCACGAACACGACGAAGCATGTGTTCTTGCCCCATAACACCACCGCCAAAGACGATAACTTCAGGACGGTAAAGTACTGTTGCTTGGACAGCCGCTTGAGCAATGTAGTAAGCTTGAACATCCCAAACTTCAGAATGCTGATCAATCAATTCACCACGAATACCTGTACGAGCTTCGAGCGATGGTCCAGCAGCCAAACCTTCCAAACATCCACGGTGGAATGGACAAGTACCGTTAAATTCATTGGAAACATCATTTGGGTGAAGCGGTACATATACGTGACCAGCTTCAGTATGACCCATACCACCAATGAATTCACCATTTTGAATAGCTCCAGCTCCGATACCTGTTCCGATAGTGTAGTAAACAAGGCTCTTAACACCTTTACGAACAAGTGTCTCACCATAAGCAGATGAGTTAACATCAGTCGTAAAGTAGAAAGGAACATTAAACTCTTTAGCAATCAAACCAAGAAGGTCAACATTTGACCAATGTGGTTTTGGTGTTGAAGTCACAAAACCATATGTTTCAGAGTTTGGATCAACATCAATTGGACCAAATGAACCAATAGCAATTCCAGCCAATTGATCTTCATAACGTTTGAAAAATTCAATAGTACGGTCAATTGTTTCGTAAGGTGTAGTTGTTGGGAATTGAGTTTTTTCAACGACTTGGAATTTCTCATCGCCAACAGCACAAACAAATTTTGTACCACCAGCTTCCAAGCTTCCGTAAAGTTTAGCCATAGGTAAAGCTATCTCCTTTTATGATCAATAATAACTATTTATACTATTATAAATAAAAGCTAGGCAAAAGACAATCTAAATGAGACCTTGTTTAAGGAGGTACAGACTACTCTGCTTCATACTTTTCTTTATGAGCCATTTAACTAAAAAAGCCGAATTGGCTTCGACTTTTCTAGCTTATTATTTAACTGCGATGAAGTCTGCACCTTCAGCAACTGAACCAGTCGCTACTGATGAAACATCTTCGAAGTCTGCAGTGTTTGTAACGATAACCATAGTTGTATCGTCAAGACCTGCTTCAGTGATTACTGAGCTATCGAAGGTAGCCAAGACATCACCTTTTTTAATGCGTTGATTTGCTTGAACTTTAGCATCAAATCCTTTACCGTCAAGTGAGACAGTGTCGATACCGATGTGGATAAGCACTTCAGCACCTTTATCAGATTTAAGACCGTAAGCGTGACCTGTTGGGAAGGCGATTTGCACTTCACCATCAAATGGTGCGACTACTTGGTTACCTGAAGGTTTGATAGCGGCACCCTTACCCATAGCTCCTGAAGAGAAGACTGGGTCATTAACATTTTCCAAAGCTACAACTTCACCTTTAAGTGGTGCAGCGATTGTTTCAGCTTGCAATGCAACTGGAGCTGATTCTGCAGATGCAATATCTTCAGCAACAACTTCTTTTTGAGCTTCAACTTCTTCCTCTTTGTAACCGAAGATCCAAGTAAGAGCGAAACCAAGAGCAAGTGTTACAAGTACCATAATCACATACTTAAGTACTTGACCGTTAAGGTAAAGAAGTGTACCAGGAACGATTGTTACACCAAATCCTGTACCAGCAAGGTTAAGGATTGATGCCAACCAACCACCAGCAGCACCGGCGATAAGACCCATGATAAATGGTTTACCGAAACGAAGGTTAACCCCGAAGATAGCTGGTTCAGTGATACCAAGTACCGCTGAAAGAGTTGCAGGGAAAGCAAGTGCTTTCAATTTAGCATCTTTAGTTTTAACACCCACTGCAAGTGTCGCACCAGCTTGGGCAGTCATAGCAGCTGTGATGATAGCGTTAAGTGGGTCTTTACCAGTATTTGCAATAAGGTTAGCTTCAAGCAAGTTGAAGACGTGGTGAACCCCTGTAACGACGATAACTTGGTGAACACCACCAATAACAAGACCAGCAAGACCAAATGGCAAGTTAAGAATCCATTCTGTAGCAGCAAGAACATAGCTTTCAACAGTATGGAAGACAGGACCAATGATAAAGAGGGCCAAAGCTGACATTACTGCGAAGACGATAAGTGGACGCAAGAGAAGGTCAAGAACGTCTGGAACCCATTTACGAACCCATTGCTCGAACTTAGCACCAAGCAAACCTACGAAGAAGGCTGGAAGCACTGAGTTTTGGTAACCTACTACTGGAATAAAATCAAAGAAGTAAATTGGTTTAGCAGCACCTGATGCAACATCCCAAGCGTTAGGAAGGGCGTTGTTAACCATCATCAAACCAAGAACCAAACCAAGAAGTGGTGAACCACCAAATACGTTAAAGGCTGACCAACAAATCAAGGCTGGGAAGAAGGCGAAGGCTGTATCTGTCAATACAACTGTGTAAGTATAGAAATCAGTAGCAGCAAAAGCTTTTGATGTTGTACCGAACAAACCAAGAACTGTATCGTTATTGATTGCTCCACGGATACCCATGAAAAGACCAGTCGCTACGATTGCTGGAAGCAATGGAACGAAAACGTCACCGAATGAACGGATAGCACGTTGGAACCAGTTCCCTTGTTTAGCAGCTTCTGCTTTTTGTTCGTCTTTAGATGCTGTTGGAAGACCTTGAGCAACGACTTCGTCGTAAATCTTGTTAACAGTACCTGTACCAAAAATCATTTGGTATTGACCTGAGTTGAAGAAAGCACCTTGAACTTTTTCAATGTTCTCAGCCTTTTCTTTATTGATTTTGTTTTCATCTTTAACCATCACACGTAGACGTGTCGCACAGTGAGCAACACTGTTGACGTTTTCACGTCCACCGAGGGCATCGATGACTTCTTTTGCAATTTGTTTGTTATCCATTTGCAAAATTCTCCTTAATAAAATTTGGTATGAAAGCGTTTAGCTTTTCTTTACGGTAACTATTTTAGCATCTTTCTGTCATATGTCAACCGTTTAGCATAATTTTTTATTTTTTTATGATAAATCGTTGATTTTTCTAGGTAAAACGTTTACTATATTACTAACAAATAGATTAGGAGATCCCTTTATATGAATCTACCAACAGAAGTTCGTTACCGTCCATACGCTGATTGGACAGACGAAGAAAAAACAAAGATTAGAGAAAATGTCGCTAAATCACCTTGGCGTGCAAGTTACCATATCGAACCAGAAACAGGGCTTCTTAATGATCCAAACGGTTTTTCTTACTTTAATGGTAAGTTCCAACTTTTCTACCAAAGTTGGCCATTTGGAGCTGCTCATGGTTTGAAACAATGGGTGCATACTGAAACTGAAGATTTGGTTCACTTTACAGAAACTGGTGTCAAACTCTTGCCAGACCATGAAAATGATAGCCACGGTGCCTACTCAGGTTCTGCTTATCAAATCGGTGATAAACTCTTTATCTTCTATACTGGGAACGTTCGTGATGAAAACTGGATTCGTGACCCACGTCAAATCGGCGCTTGGATGGATAAAGACGGCAAAATCGAAAAATTCGACAAGGTTCTTATCAAACAACCTGCTGACGCTACTGGGCACTTCCGTGACCCTCAAATCTTCGATTACAAGGGACAATTCTACGCTATCGTAGGTGCTCAAAACCACGATAAACAAGGTTATATCAAACTTTACAAGGCAGTAGACAATGATGTCGAAAACTGGGTTGAGGTTGGTAATCTTGACTTTGGTGGCACTGGGTCAGAGTACATGATTGAGTGTCCTAACCTTGTCTTTGTAGATGGCAAACCTGTTCTTCTTTATAGCCCACAAGGTCTCGATAAAGCTGAACTTGACTACGGTAACATCTACCCTAACACTTATAAGATTTTCCAAGATTTCGACACAGAAAAACCTGCCCTCGTTGATGGCACACCAATTATCAACTTGGACTACGGATTTGAAGCATATGCAACTCAAGGCTTTAATACTCCAGATGGTCGTGCCCTTATTGTCAGCTGGATCGGTCTTCCAGATGTGGACTATCCAACTGATAAATATGACTACCAAGGAGCTATGAGCTTGGTTAAAGAATTGTCTATTAAGGATGGCAAACTCTACCAATATCCAGTTGAAGCCATTACAAGCTTACGTGCTAGCCAAGAAGATTTCTCTGGAAAAACGTCAACAACTAACACTTACGAGCTTGAACTTAACTTCGAAGCTAACTCTCAAACTGAACTTGTCCTCTTTGCAGACCAAGAAGGAAATGGCTTGTCACTTAAGGTTGATACTGAAAATGGAATAGTTATCCTTGACCGTTCTAAAGCTGGTGAACAGTATGCGACTGACTTTGGCACAAGTCGTGAATGCACTCTTGATGCCGGTCAAGCTGCAACAGCAAACATCTTTGTAGATAATTCAATCGTTGAAATTTTCTTCAACAAAGGTGAAAAAGTCTTCACTAGCCGCGTCTTCCCAAGTGCAGAGCAAACTGGTATCAAAGTGACATCAGGAAACGTTTCTGGACACTACTTCGACTTGAAATACTAAAGTGATTTATGGTCGCAAAGCTTACTGACGTTGCCGAACTGGCTGGTGTGAGCCCAACCACAGTTTCTCGCGTCATAAACAAAAAGGGCTACCTCTCACAGAAGACCATTGATAAAGTTCACGCTGCTATGCAAGAACTCAACTATAAACCAAATAATTTAGCTCGAGGTCTTCAAGGAAAGTCGGCCAAACTTGTTGGTTTGATTTTCCCAAATATTTCCAATATATTTTATGCTGAGCTTATTGAACACCTAGAAGTGGAGCTCTTTAAGCAAGGCTATAAAACCATCATTTGTAACAGTGAGCACGATCCTAACAAGGAAAAGGACTATTTGGAGATGCTTGCCGCCAACCAATGCGACGGCATCATCTCATCTAGCCACAATCTTGGCATCGAGGATTATGAGAAAGTTGAAGCTCCCATCATTGCCTTCGACCGTAATCTCGCTCCAAAAATTCCTATCGTCTCATCTGATAACTTTGAAGGTGGGAAGTTAGCCGCAAGAGCTTTAGTAAAGGCTGGCTGTCAACGTATTGTCATGATTACAGGTTATGATAATTCAGATTCTCCAACAGGACTTCGTCAACTAGGTTTTAATTACGAATTAAACAAAAAAGGTATTATCTGTCCTGTTCCAAACGACTTATCTCTCATGCGACGTGAATTAGAAATCAAATCTATCATTTCTCGTGAAAAACCAGACGGTATTTTTGTCTCAGACGATCTCACAGCCATCCTAATTATGAAAGTGGCTAAACAAATGGATATTTCCATTCCTGATGACCTTAAAATCATCGGTTATGACGGAACTGCCTTTATCCGTCACTTCTACCCAGAGCTAGCAACTATCCAACAACCTTTGGACGAAATTGCTAAGCTTTGTGTCGAAATTCTTCTCAAGAAAATTAAAGGCAAAACAGTTAATCGTGATTACGTGCTTCCAGTAAATTTGATTGCCGGTGGTAGTATATAAATAAAAGTCGCAAGAAATCTCCGCTTGCGACTTTTATTCTTGTTAAATTTGTAGAAAAAAGAAGTTGAAACAGTGCTCAACTTCTTTTGCTTATGCTTCATCTGTCACGAACTGACTAAGTACACCGTTAATGAACTTAGCAGATGTTTCATCAGAGTATTTTTTAGCGATTTCAATGATTTCGTTGATAGCCACACGTCCTGGTGTTTCTTCAAATGACGTGATTTCATAAAGTCCTAAACGAAGGAGGGTACGATCTGTCACAATCAAACGTGAGAGGCTCCAACCTTCTTTCAATTTTTCTTCAATTTGACTATCAAGTTGAGCCAACTCTTCACGGACGCCTGTTACTAGACTAAGGAGAAAGGCTGGTACATCAACTTCAGTTTCTTCGTCAATTGGCTTGTCATAAGTGTAAGCGAAATGTGCTTGTTCCAGAGCTTCACCACCAAATTCAAGGGCAAAAAGCGTTTGAAAAGCACGCTCACGAAGGTCACGACGTGAATCTTTAAAGATATTAGTCATTCAAAAAATCCTCGTTAAACAATTCAGCCAAGTCTGGTTTTTGTGACTTTTCAGTAACAATAGATTCAACGTGAACGTTGACTTCTGAAATTGCCACTTCTGCCATATCATAGACAGCTGCTTTAACAGCCTTTTGAATTTCAATTGAAACCGCTGGTACGTTAACCCCATACTGAAGTGAAACGTAGATATCAGCATTTACAGTACCATCTTCTTCTGTTCGGAGGTAAACACCACGTCCCAAGCTTGTTTTGCTGAGACTATCCGTAACATTTTTATTTTGAAGGGCGTAAACACCTTCCACTTTAGTTGCAGCGATACCTGTAATCACTTCGAGCACGCGAGGGGCAATTACAATTTCACCGATATTTTCTGTAGTCATCGCATGTTTCCTTTCCGTTAGTTTGGAAAATAAAGCCTTCAAACCAGTGGTTTGAAAGACTTAGTTGGGCTTAGGCACGTGATACGTAAGTACCTTCAGCTGTGTTGATAACCAATTTTTGACCAGCTTCGATAAAGTCTGGAACGTTAACCACAAGACCAGTTTCAAGTGTTGCAGGTTTACCTGAACCTGTAACTGTTGCACCTTTGATTGATGGTTGTGTTTCAGTAACAGTCAATTCAACAGTTGTTGGTACTTGCACACCGATAACTTCTGTTCCGTAGAATTGGATTTTTACTTCTGAGTTTTCAAGGATAAATTTCAATTCTTCTTGAACGTTGGCTACTGGGATTTCATATTGGTCATATGTTTCAGTGTTCATGAAGTATGCAGTATCATCCATTTGGTACAAGTATTGTGCTGGTACTGTTTCGATGATTGCTTGTTCAAATTTTTCTTCTGGACGGTAGCTAGTATCAAAAGTTGAACCTGAGCGAACATCACGCAATTTCATACGCATGATTGTGTTACCTTTACCAGGTTTGTGGTGGCTAGCTTCAAGAACTTTGATCAATTTGCCATCGTTAGTTACGAAAGTCATACCCGCACGGAGTTTACTTGCTTCAATCATTATTAAATACCTCTTTGTAAAAAATTATTATCAGTTTATTCTACCATAAATGACAGCATGGCTCAAATGTTTTATAGATTCAAGCCCAATCCTCAGGCTTTTTTCAAAGAACAAACTAGTCATCCATTCCTAAGTGAACCTCTGGAACATCATGTTGCAAATAAGAAACACCCTTTTGTTCCATCAACTCAATCGCAAATGGGTGCGGTCTATAATTGGCCTTGTAAGTAATCTTTACGATACCAGCTTGCAAGAGGGCTTTGGTACAGTTGATACAAGGAAAATGAGTCACATAAATCTCTGTATTTTTGGTAGAAATCCCCTCTTTGGCACATTGGATAAGGGCATTCATCTCTGCGTGTACCGTACGAATACAATGACCATCTTCCATGTAGTGACCTACTTCGTTACAGTTATCAGTCTCAGAAACCCCGCCATTATAACCTGTAGCGATAATACGCTTGTCCTTGACTAAAACAGCCCCAACAAAGGCACGATCACACGTAGAACGCTTAGAAATCAGCTCTGCATTAGCCATAAAATAATCTTGCCAAGATAAACGGTTTGGCATAAAGTATTCCTCCAAATCTTAGAGAACAATCAATTCCTTAGGCGCAAGGGTAATCAATTCACAACCATTTTCTGTGATAATGATGTCGTCTTCGATACGAACACCATATTTATCAGCCAAATAAACACCTGGCTCGTCCGTCAAGACCATACCAGCTTCGATGGTTTCATCAGAATTACCAAAGTAAGGAATCTCGTGAATGTCAAGACCGATACCATGTCCGATACCATGTGTAAAGTAATCACCGTACCCCGCTTCGACAATAACATCACGCGCAACCTTATCATAGTCACGACGTGTCATGCCAGCCTTAGCCGCATCAATCAAGGCCTGGTTAGAACGTAAAACGATATCATAAATTTCACGCTCCTCATCAGTAGTGTCACCAATATGGATAGTACGAGTCATATCGCTAACGTAGTGGTTGTAGTAGCATCCAAAGTCCATAGTCAGGGTCTCACCAGATTGAATAACCTTTTCTGAAGCAACCCCGTGAGGCATAGCTGAACGGTAACCTGAAGCAATGATAGACTCAAAGGAAATCCCTGAAGCTCCGTACTCGCGCATACGGAAATCTAGGAAGTTTGCCACTTGTAGCTCTGTTGTTTGACCTGGTTTAATGAAATCAAGCACATCTGTAAAGGCACGGTCTGAGATAGAACAAGCCTTACGGATAGTTGCCAATTCTTTTTCGTCCTTGATCATACGCAACTCTTCCATGAAATTGCTTTGTGGTGACAAAGTGTAGCCTTCAAAAATCGCTTGAAGACCTTGGTAGTAAGCAAATGACACCTGATTATCGAAACCGATAGTTTCAAGTTTATCAGACTCGATAATTTTAACAATATCCTTAAGTGGATCCTTAGTTTCAATAATATCAAAGCCATGCACAGATTGTTTGGCAATGAGGGTATAACGTGAATCCGTTAAGAAGAGGCGACGATTCTTAGTAATGAAGACAGTCGCATTTGTCCCCCAGAAATCTGTTAAATAATAGATATTTTTTTGTCCTGTCACCAACAAGGCATCAAGGCCTGATTGGGCAAGTTTGGCATCAAATCGTTCAAGTCTACGTTGCATTATGAATTACTCCTTTGGTATTTTAGGTTAATTATACCAAATTTTCAGACTTTAAAGGATTAAATTGACATTTTAGATTGTTTTTTATTTGAAAAAAACATTAAAAATAGCGCAAAAAACTCTTCTTGTGCTATACTGTAATTGAGATTTTTTAAATTTTTGGTGTTAGAACTGTTGCCTCAGTCCTAGCACTTTTTCTTTGTCGTATTCTTGGTGTGTTGCGAGAATTTTGTAAATGATACGAAGTAGCTTATGTGCGCAAGCAATGACGGCTTTCATCTTACTTCCTCTTTGGGAAATTTTGCTATAAAAAGATGAAAACGCATTGTCTTTAGAGTGAGCCGCAATCAATCCCGACATGGTCAAAGCCTGCTTGATATATCGATTTCCTTGCGTGATATGTGAGGATTTTTTAATGCCAGCACTTTCATAAGATCCTGGGCAGAGCCCAGCCCAAGAAGCTAAGTGTGCGTCTGATTGAAAAGCCTTCACATCTGGTCCAATCTCAGCTAAAATTGTGGCTGCACAAGTTTCACTCACACCAGGAATCATTTGAAGTAATCTATTTTCTTCAGGGAAACTCCTTTTCGATATAAGCTATTATTTCACTCCTTAATTTGTTCATGAGTTTTTGATACAATTGATATTCTTCTAGGCTTTGGTCCAAGAGAAATCGATCCTCCAGTGACAACTTCCCATTCATGGCCTCCATTAATTCTTCGGGACTTGCTTTGACATGCTTGTGAATACAAGCTGTCACATTGTCATAATCAATGAGTTCCCCATTGATAAAGAGCGTTAAAAGAGACTGTCCTGTCTTAGAGAAGATATCAGAAAGATAGCTGGTTAGTTTGATATTAGCACGTTGTAAGAGGTTATGAATTTCATTCTTTATTTGAGTTTGACGTTGTTTGTAAGAACGTAACCTACGAGTGAGTAAACGTAACTGCATCACTTCAGGGCTTGGAATGTAAGATGGCTCAATAAGTCCACAACGTCCGAGCTGTGCAATCCATTCGGCATCTTTCATGTCTGTTTTTCGACCAGGCACATTCTTAATATGTTGGGGGTTAGCTAATATCAAATTGAGTTCTGAGTCTGAGAATATATTAAAGAGTGGTACCCAATATTGGCCAGTGCTTTCAAAAAAGACATGTGTGACGTGATTTTCCAATAACCAATCTAAGGCGTTTTGGAGAGCTATAGTTGTTGTACCAAATTTTTTCTGAATCTTTTTAGGTTTATTGCTTTCTAGTGGACCATCTAGAATACAACAAACGATAGACTTTTGGTGGACATCAATTCCACAACAAGTTTCAATCATAACTTCCATTACAAAAACCTCCTGTTAACTATTGAACAATAGAACAAGAGGCTATTAGTAATTTTATTTTCATGCTCAAGGCATATTCGAGTTATCTCATGACTCTTGTTCATCCAGTTTTTGATACAGGCTAGGCAAAGCCCTATTAAAGACAACGGATTGGTATTGTTCACCTTCATTATAAGCCGAACTATAAGCCGAACTTTCTTTTCTGTCATGAGTTAGCAGGCTAAGCCTGCTTAGAGTTTTTGATGTCATAAAGAAAAAGCCAGATGAAACTCTGACTTTATTAGCATTATACAAAGGCTCGCTTTTCGTAGATAGTTGGTAATCATATTTGATAAATTCTTTTATTTCTCGACTTAGAAAGTAGTCTGTTAGATAAATTTCCCTAAAAGACTTATAAGCAGGTCTGTTAGATTCCTAAAAACTTGCTTAATTTGAGACATTAGGCTATTAACAGACTGGTCTGTATGATTAACTGTATTCTCGCCACCATCCTTGATAGTATCCTCAGAGGGTGATTCCGGTAAGGTTTTTTCCGCCTTCTCTACTACCTCTGTTCCCTCTGGTGTCTCCGTTTTCTCAGTTTCTTCCTTGAAAACAGCCTGATAAATAGCTTGGGCATCCGGGGCACTGCCAAGATAGCCTGAAATCAATTGACCATTTTTGAGACGAATTACACTTGGAGTCCCTGGAATTCCTAGCTTATCAAATAGTATTTTACGAGATTCACGGTCTAACTGATCCGAATCTGTATTGTAATAAAGAAGCTGACCATCAATCAGGGTATTGAAATCCTTCAAAACTGGAGAATTTTGACGACAATAGTAGCAAGTTGGCCGGCCAACATAAAGGATATGGTCCCCTCCATCTTCAGTCAACATATTTGTGACATCACTATAAGAGACTTGCTTCAGATTTTCAAGGTTCTTTTCATAAGTTTCAACCGAAACCTCTTCGGACCTCACTTCTGTCTCAGCCACTCCTGTCTGTGATGATGGAAGAAGTGAATTTTCCTTTGTCTCACTATTAGATTCAGCCTTCTCAACCACTTGTTCGGAAACTGTTTCGGAAGAAATCTGTACATTATCTACCTGACTATTCTCAACAAAATTATTGGATAATTCGATTGTAGATTCCTTAACATCTGGCTCATCCGCTGCTCCACTAAGCACTGCTAACTGGCAAGTACCTAAAACAAAACTCGCCATCAAAATAAATTGTATTTTCTTCATGTATTCTCCTTATTTGTTTACTGTGTAACATCTTATTTTTTACCCATTAACAAAAACAAGGGTACCATGACACTAATTACCATGTTTCTCTCCTTTTTCTATTTAATTAGCACTTTAAAGACTAAGTCCAAGCTATGACTTCATTATAAGAGCTTAACAAGATAAAAAATAGTGACATAGATGTCACCATTCCATAGAATTAAAGACAAAAAGAAAAGGCTAAGTATATAAACTCAACCTGAGACTATAGTAATCAACAGAGAAAATCATTTCTCCTTGTCCTTACCCGCTACCCTAAGCGCAAACAAAGAAAAAGCTAGCGAAAGTGTTGACCAGACGAGACAATGGTCAATAAAAGCAATGTCTTCGGTGAAACTTAGCGTAGCATTTATCATCACAATAAATAGCCAGACAATCACGATAACAATGCTTAAACTTCTAATAAGATTATTCTTCTGTTTATCCATATTACTCTTTCCCATATTTGGTACTCATGGTAACTTCTAATCACCATAAGGGTATTTTCTTTTCAACCACCATCTATTCCAACCCAATCGTTCAGGTAAGGTTTGAGGTCTAGATACAAAATCACCCCCTGTGACATTTTCTAACGTTTCAGTAGTGAGCTCTTCACCATATGCCTTAGTTCGCATTCTTATTTCTCCTTTCTTTTCAAAAATAAATACAGCAATAACCACTTGAACTATACAAAGATTAAGTCGTCTTGGAGACCTAGTGGGTTTGGCTATAAGGCCATTATAAGTTCTCCCTTTTCAAAAAAATAGTGACATAAATGTCACTATCACTGAACACAAAAATCCAGGCCTTTATAAGACCTGTTCCAAAACTTGTTTATTTCTACGGTGTTTCAGAATAAGATAAAAAATAACCTCAAAAAGGAGAAAAGTAAAATAAAGTCCTAAAACGTAAAGCAAAGTTTCCCATTTATCTGTTGCTGATTGAAAATGGCCGTGATAATCCACTGTACGGATGCTAATCAAAAGACAAACATCTAGAAATAGGGCTAGAAGAATACCATTGAAGCCTATAAAAAAACGCTTTTTAACCATAGTCTGACTCCTGTATGTTTTTTTCTTAACAAGAGAATACCAAACTCAACTTAAACCAGCCTAAAGCAAAAAAAAAGACTCAAAGAGCCTTTTTCCTTTATATCAATTTTTCTTTCAGATATTGTCCTGTGTAGCTTTCTGGAACAGCTGCTACCTCTTCTGGAGTCCCTGTAGCTACGATGGTACCTCCACCGACACCGCCTTCAGGACCCAAATCAATGATATGGTCTGCGGTCTTGATAACATCCAGATTGTGCTCAATCACGAGAACAGTGTTGCCATCATCCGCAAAACGCTGAAGCACCTTCAAAAGACGTGCAATGTCATCTGTATGGAGACCAGTCGTCGGTTCATCCAGAATGTAGAAGGACTTCCCAGTAGAGCGTTTGTGCAACTCACTAGCCAGTTTCATACGTTGTGCTTCACCACCTGAGAGGGTTGTTGCTGGTTGTCCCAAGGTCACATACCCAAGTCCCACATCCTTGATCGTCTGCACCTTACGAGCAATCTTAGGAATAGCCGCAAAGAAGTCAACTGCGTCATCAACTGTCATATCCAGAATCTCCGCGATATTTTTCCCTTTATAACGAACCTCTAGGGTCTCAGAATTATAGCGTGTGCCATGACAAACCTCACAAGGGACATAAACATCAGGCAAAAAGTGCATCTCAATCTTGATAATACCATCACCAGAGCAGGCTTCACAACGGCCACCCTTGACATTGAAAGAGAAACGCCCCTTCTTGTAACCTCGAATCTTGGCTTCATTGGTTTGGGCAAAAAGATCACGAATATCGTCAAAGACGCCTGTGTAAGTCGCTGGATTAGAACGAGGTGTACGCCCAATTGGACTTTGGTCAATATCAATCAAACGCTCGATATGCTCGATTCCTGTCACTGATTTGTGTTTACCTGGCTTCTCACTATTGCGATTGAGCTCTTGGGCAATTTTTTTCTTGAGAATTCCGTTAACCAAAGTTGATTTTCCTGAACCAGAAACACCTGTGACTGCAATCAACTTTCCAAGTGGAAACTGGACAGACACATTCTTAAGGTTATTTTCGCTAGCTCCTGTAACCTCGATAAAACGACCATTACCTACACGACGTTCCGTCGGTACGGGAATTGATTTGGCACCTGACAGATATTGACCAGTGATTGATTTCTTGTTCTTAGCCACTTCCTCTGGGGTTCCAGAGGCCATGATTTGACCACCAAAAGCACCAGCACCAGGTCCCACATCGATAAGCCAGTCAGCCTCACGCATGGTATCTTCATCATGCTCTACCACAATCAAGGTGTTGCCCAGGTCACGCATTTTTTTAAGACTTGAAATCAAGCGATCATTATCACGCTGATGAAGCCCAATAGAAGGCTCATCCAACACATATAGGACTCCAGAAAGGTTAGAGCCAATCTGTGTCGCCAAACGGATACGCTGACTCTCACCACCTGAAAGGGTTCCAGCCATACGAGAGAGAGTCAAATAATTAAGACCTACATTATTTAAGAAAGTCAAGCGATCCTTGATTTCCTTAACAATTGGACGAGCGATCACTCCCTCATTTTCACCTAATTCAAGGTTATCGATTTCCTTAAGATGATCTGAAATAGACAAATCAGAGATTTGACCAATATTTAAGCCATTCTCACCACCAACACGAACTGAGAGTGCCGCTTCATTAAGACGATAGCCATGACAAGTTGGACATGACAGCTCATTCATATAACCTCGCATGACATTGCGAGTGAAATCACTATTGGTCTCGTGATAGCGACGATTGATATTAGTCACAACCCCTTCAAAAGGAATGTCAATATCACGCACCCCACCAAAATCATTAACATAATGGAAATGGAATTCACGATCCCCAGATCCGTAGAGAATCAAATCTTGTTCTTCTTTTTTAAGATTTTCAAATGGCGTATCCATATCCACGCCGAACTGCTCCATAGCCTGCTCAAGCATAGCTGGATAATAGTTGGACGAAATAGGATTCCAAGGCGCCAGAGCACCTTCACGTAAGGTCTTACTAGCATCAGGAACGACCAAATCCATATCAACTTCTAGTTTATTACCCAAACCATCACAGGTCTGACAAGAGCCGAATGGCGCATTGAATGAAAAGAGACGAGGCTCCAACTCTGGCACTGTGAAGCCACAAACCGGACAAGAATAATGTTCTGAGTAAAGCAGCTCATTATCATCCATGGTATCCACAATCAAGTAGCCATCTGCTAAACGAAGGGCCGCCTCCACCGAATCAAAGAGACGACTACGGATACCATCCTTATTCACCAAGCGGTCCACAACCACTTCTATATTATGCATCTTAGACTTAGACAACTCTGGCACTTCTGTGACATCGTAAATCTCACCATCTACACGAACACGAACATAACCGTCCTTTTGTACACGCTCAAAAACGGCCTTGTGTTGCCCTTTTCTACGACGAACAATCGGCGCTAAAATTTGCATACGTGTACGCTCAGGAAGAGCTAGAACCTCGTCCACAATCTGTTCCACAGAGGACGACTGAATGGCTCCATGACCATTAGGACAATAAGGGACACCCACACGCGCATACAGAAGACGAAGATAGTCATTAATCTCTGTTGCCGTTCCGACCGTCGAACGAGGGTTTTTGCTTGTTGTTTTCTGGTCAATGGAGATAGCAGGACTCAAACCATCAATCGAGTCCACATCAGGTTTCTCCATATTTCCCAAAAACTGGCGGGCATAAGCCGAGAGACTTTCAACATAACGACGTTGCCCCTCTGCATAGATGGTATCAAAGGCCAAAGAAGACTTACCAGAACCTGACAAGCCCGTCACCACCACCAGTTTATCACGCGGAATCTCCACATCGATATTTTTTAAATTGTGAGCTCTTGCTCCATGAATCACTAACTTATCTTGCATTTTTTTAAGAGGCCCTAGCCCAAAAGCTACTGCCGCTCCTTTCTACAGACGGATGGAAAATCCATCCCGACTTTCTCTCATAATTATAACAAAATTTCAATTTATCCAGCCCAAAAATGTTTCAAATGTAGTATAATGGTGGAGTGTCTAAAAAAGGCAAGGAACATCATCCCAAGCCTCTTTTGACAGCACTAAAAAAGCTAAGAGCAGTGTTAATTAGACTTAAAAGCGATTGTAAAAATCCTTTTATAATCAAGATGCCAGCGCTTACTTAATGACAAAGGAGGGGTTCCCATTGAAACAAATGTTCTTATCCACCGGAAAAGAATTCAAAGAAATTGAAACATTCGAGCCTGGTGCTTGGATTCATTTGGTGAACCCTTCCCAAGAAGAAGCCATGAAGGTCGCAGAACGGTTTAACATTGATATTCAAGACCTCCGCGCCCCTCTGGACGTGGAAGAAACTTCACGTATCGATGTCGAAGATGACTACACCCTGATTCTGGTCGACGTTCCAACCCAAGAAGAGCGTAATAACAAAAGTTACTACGTCACTATCCCATTAGGTATCATCGTTACCGATGAGGTAGTCGTTACTACCTGTCTTGAGGACATCAGCCTTATGGATAACTTCCTCAACCACCGTGTGCGTAACTTCTACACCTTCATGAAGACCCGTTTTGTCTTTCAGATTCTCTATCGCAACGCTCAACTTTACCTAACCGCCCTACGTTCTATCGACCGCCAGAGCGATAAATTGGAAGCTCAGTTGGAAAATGCGACTAAAAACGAGCACTTGATTGACATGATGGAATTGGAAAAATCCATTGTCTATCTTAAAGCATCACTTAAGATGAATGAGCGTATTGTCAAAAAGCTAACAGGTAACGCCTCTAGCTTGAAGAAATATATCGAGGACGAGGATCTCTTGGAAGATACGCTGGTTGAAACCCAACAGGCCATTGAGATGGCAGGCATCTATGAAAACGTCTTGAATGCCATGGCTGAAACCTCTGCCTCTATCATCGGCAATAACCAGAACACAATCATGAAAACACTCGCTCTCATGACTATGGCTCTGGATATCCCAACCGTTATCTTCTCCGCCTACGGTATGAACTTTAAAAACAATTCTATGCCACTAAACGATTTAGATAACGCCTTTTGGGTCATCTTCTTCATGGCAGTCTTCGGGTCATCCTGCGTTGTTATCTACTTTATCAGGAAAAAATGGTTCTAATATAGAGCCTCTTCTTTTCCCTAAACTACAAAACTAAAAAAATAATACTATTTATCGAAAGGTCATCTCATGGACATCCAAAAACTCACCAAGAAAAACCAAGAATTTATCCACATCGCAACTAACCAACTCATCAAAGATGGTAAATCAGACCAAGAAATCAAAGACATTCTTGGCAATGTCATTCCTGAACTTATCGAAAATCAGAAAAAAGGAATTACAGGACGTGGACTCCTTGGTGCTCCAACTGTTTGGGCAGCTAGTTTCTCTCCTGAAAAACACCAAAAACCTGAAACTGGTAAGCCTAACAAAGAAGTGCCAGAAACAGATAAAACTCCTTGGAAGATGTGGCTTGATACCTCACTCTTCCTTCTAGCCATCGTTGCTATCATGAACGCTATCTTTGGTTTCTCAGGTACACAAACTAGCTACGGCCTCACAACCCTTCTTTCAGTGTCATTCATTGGAGGCCTTGCTATGTATACCCCTTATCACTACATCTACCGTCACAATAACAAACCAAAAGAAGAACGTCCAAAATGGTGGTTCAGCATGACCGTCATCACACTCTCTTTTATTGCATGGTTTGCTCTCTTTAGTCTTACAGCCCTTCTTCCAAGCTACCTCAACCCTGGTCTTTCACCAATTGTAATCCTTATCATTGGTGTCATCGCTGGTGTTGCCAAATACTTCTTCAAACGTCATTACAACGTCCAAAGTACTTACGCACCTGCATCTTAATCAACCTCAAGCACCCATAAGGGTGCTTTTTTACGTCAGAAATCTTGACACAGTTGGCTATTCTATACTAAAATGTTAAAGTTAATAGACAAAAGAAAGAATTCCAATAGATGCGTATCAAATTCCCTCTACTAATCATTGCTTGCTGCCTACTACTTATGGCTTGTGGCCACAAGAATACTCAGAAAAACTATCAAGCTTACTATAGTTTTAACAATGTGACGACTTCCACTCAGGAAAAACAGCTAGCAAAAGCCTTAAAAAGCAAGGGTATTCCGACAAAAGACTGGGACAATCTAGCCCCTTATATTAGTCGTTACAATCAGGAAAATACAAATCTCCAACCTGTTGTCAAAAAATGGACCCAAAGTAAAATCGGCAAGGATCAAAATCAATTCGTCACCTTCCTTAATGAAAAAACTTTCGAAGATAACAAATCACATTTTACTGATGACTTAAACTGCCGACGAACATCGTTCCTCCTTCTTCATGACCTTATTACAAGCTCAGAGGACCTCACCAAATTGGACCTCCCCTCTCAAAACGAATTTATAGATCTTAAGTCACGCCACAAAGAGCTAACTTCCAAGGATCAAGCTCTCTATAGTCTCCTCTTTGGAGATAATATCAGCTACCAGTCTACGGATGACCTCCTTAAAGCTTGGAAAAAAGCTGGACTCAAGTTTCCAGAAAAGGTTAAACTCCTCTCAGTCTTTCAAAATAGCCCTGGTGATGTCAGCAATTTCCACACGGCTATAACTTACGAAAAAGATGGCAGTATCTATGTCTTTGAAAAACAGGACCCAACACTTCCTTATAGGTGGAGCCGCTTCAATAATTGGGCAGATATCAAAACACATTGGTTATCAAACCGCTTCAAGGTCTTCAAAGATAATGTCGATATCCTCGTTAACGACCAAAAATTTGATGATTTCTTAGAAAACACACTCTATATACCACAAAACAACCAACTAGCTCCTCAAGATAAATGAGAAGACCAGTTGGTTTTTCTTTTTCCCTAAAGTATAAAATAACACTCAACACACAAGCCTAAAAAGAAAAAAGCCCATAAAATCAAGCCAGAAAAAAACACCCTCAGTCGAGGGCATTATTTTTAGTCTTCGTTTACGTAAGGCATAAGTGCCATAACGCGAGCGCGTTTAATCGCTGTTGTTACTTTACGTTGGTTTTTAGCTGAAGTTCCTGTTACACGACGTGGAAGAATTTTACCACGTTCTGAAACGAAACGGCTAAGAAGCTCAGTATCTTTGTAATCAACATATTCGATTTTGTTAGCTGCGATGTAATCAACTTTTTTACGGCGTTTGAATCCGCCACGACGTTGTTGAGCCATGTTTATTTCTCCTTTATATATTTAATTCGTTTTGTCCATTCTTAGAATGGGAGATCGTCATCTGAAATATCCATTGGATTTGAATTACCAAATGGACTCTCGTCACGACCGAAGTTTGGTGTAGATTGTGCAGGTTGTGATCCACCAAATGAACCACCAGTTGAAGCTCCTCCACCGAATGAATTTGAATTATCAAATCCTCCAGCGTTGTAAGAACCACCACTGTGACCTTCACGTGCCGCACGGCTTTCCAACATTTGGAAATTATCAGCGACAACTTCAGTTACGTAAACACGTTGACCTTGTTGATTTTCATAGTTACGAGTCTGAATACGACCTGTAATTCCAATCAATGCGCCTTTCTTAGCCCAGTTAGCCAAATTTTCAGCTTGCTGGCGCCAGATAACACAGTTAATAAAGTCAGTTTCACGTTCACCATTAGCACCCTTGAAGTTACGGTTAACCGCAAGGCTGAATGTTGCAACAGCAACGTTACTTGGTGTATAACGAAGTTCCGCATCACGGGTCATGCGACCAACGAGTACGACATTATTAATCATAATTTACCTTCTTACGCGTCAAGTTTAACGATCATGTGACGAAGAATGTCACCGTTGATTTTTGAAAGACGGTCAAACTCGTTAAGAGCAAAATCGTTATCAGATTCAACGTTAACAACGTGGTAAAGTCCTTCACGGAAATCTTGGATTTCGTATGCAAGACGACGTTTTTCCCAATCTTTTGATTCAACAACAGTTGCACCGTTGTCAGTCAAGATAGAATCGAAACGTGCTACCAAAGCGTTTTTAGCTTCTTCTTCAATGTTTGGACGAATGATATAAAGAATTTCGTATTTAGCCATTGATATTTTCCTCCTCTTTTGGTCTAATGACTCATGGTCTTTCGCCACGAGTAAGTGAGGTGCACTCACAAGATATAATTCTACCAAAGTTTGAGGGATAATGCAAGGAAAAAGTAAAGAGTTAGAAATTTTCCCTCATAAAAAAATTAAGCCCTATGCGTCATCTTTTCTCCGGTCAAACTTCATGCTAAAATAAGAGAATGCTTTATCATAAAAAGAAATTAGGAGAAAAACTAGGGCTTCCAACCTTTAACCACTACTATAATATTCCTATTACTTCCCTAGAATATGATTTAAAAAACTTAGGTCAGAGTGACGTCTACATTATCACTTTCAAACAGGACAATAACCTCTTTGTTGTTGACATAACACATCAGCTTGGTCATACCAGTCATTTTGATACCGTCTCCCTCTTTGAACAAGACAAGGTCTTATCAGGCATCGCTGCTGTCCCTTTGGCCTCTGTTCATAGCATACAAATCTTGTCTTTTCCAGACAAGTTACACTCTCTGGACCCTAGTCAGCGTCTAAAAAATCTCGTCGCTCTTTACTACAAGGATGCAGAAATCATGCGTTACCTCAAGACGACTAAAAATATCGGTGATCAGGTGGCAAGATATCAATTAGAGGCTGATCGACTAGAAAGACAGGATAAGAGTTTTGACTTCTTCAAGTACGCCAGTCGTAGCAAAATACGAGAAGAAAACGGTCTTTCGGAAGTATCCAGCAAGGACTACGACTTCATTCCTGATTTTCATCCCTTCTTAACCTCACCAAGAAGCCAACAGGTTCTAAGCGTACCAGTAACCTACTGTGATGACAAAACGAAACAGACCGCTAAAATAGACATCATGGGGTGGTATATCAAGGACCAACAACTTAAGATTCGTTGGAAACCCAAGTACATGCGCAAACGTCGATGGCGCTCATCACGTATCTCAATTGATATCGTGACCGACAACTACTTCTTCCAAGGACAAATCTATAGAGACAGTAGCGCCCCCATATTTCTGAACAACCTAAGCTTTGATAGCAAGATTCCTAAGAGCTTCCTGCCGCATCTTAAAAATCAATACCAAATCTTTATGGCTCTAGTCGAAGAACAAAAAAGACTGGCTCTCCTACGAAAGGTCCAGTTAAACAATAAGGATTAAGTAACTTTCAAAATTCAACATATCAAAAAGCTCATTCTTACACGCTAGAATGAGCTTTTAAGATTCTTCAATTGTCATTAGAACATCCTTTTGGAATTTTGTAAAAAATATTTTCATAAGGAGGAGTCATTGTGTGTCACCATTTTTATACCTAGCAATCATAGATTACCTCCATCAACTTACAAATAACTTTTTTGTATTGTAAATTTTCTATTACATTGGTATCACTCCCTAAGCTATTTTATGCAATAACTTGAAGTGTCTCCATTTTTATAACGTCCTAAATTCATCATCATAGTAATCACCTCTGATTCGTATGATTTGAGACCTATCTCCCCATTGACCACTCAATGAGATTTACTTGTCGCCGTTCTTATAACGACTTACATCAAACATCAACATAAGCGTCACCTCGGTACTTTGTTACAAGATTTAAGCATTTAACTTTTGTCGATAGTTTACTCATTTGGCATCGGTATCACTCCTTAAGCTATTTTACGCAACAGCTTAAGTGTCTCCGTTTTTATACCTACTAACATTTCTCATGAGCTTTACCTCACTTTTTGACGTTAATCTTGAGTTTAGCTTTCGATTTCTGGTGGTATCACTCCCTTGTAGCTATTTTATGCAACATTTTTAATCGCCGTTTTTATACCTACTGATATATTTCATGAACTCACCTCGTTCATCTTAAGAATATAGGATTTACGTTTCGTGTGGCATGGGTATCACTCCTTAGGCTATTTTACGCAACAACCTAAGTGTCTCCTTTTTTATACCTACTAACATTTCTCATGAGCTTTACCTCACTTCTTCTTAAGTTAACAGATTTGAGTTTAGCCTTCGACTTCTGGTGGTATCACTCCCTTGTAGCTATTTTATGCGACTGAATTAATCTCCGTTCTTGTAACGTCCTACTGTCATGCGGTCACGCTCCTCAGAGATGATTGATAAAGTTATTTGTTTTGCCTACTGTTTTGTTTAGAGATCTCAGTCTCCGTTTTTGTACCTTGAAATATTGACTCTCACCATGGCTTTTACCTCCTTGATGAATCCTTATCTTCTTTACACTCTTAGTATAATGTAAACGCTTACTTTTGTCAATCTTTTTAACAGAAAAACGCATAATTTTTTGAAAAAAGATTTCTTTGCTACAATAGAGACATGTTAGATTTAAAAGAATACGGCATTGTCATGTGGGATGCTGAGAAAATCGCCTCTTTTCGTCGTACCCTCCTGGACTGGTACGATCGAGAGAAACGAGACCTACCGTGGCGAAGAACTAAAAATCCCTACTATATCTGGGTCAGTGAAATCATGCTACAACAAACCCAGGTTCAGACTGTCATTCCCTATTACGAGCGCTTTTTAAACTGGTTTCCAACAGTTAAAGATTTGGCTGAAGCTCCAGAAGAGAAGCTTCTCAAAGCTTGGGAAGGGTTAGGTTACTATTCACGTGTCCGAAACATGCAAAAGGCTGCTAAACAAATCATGGATGACTTTGATGGTCAGTTTCCAGATACTTATGACAATATTGCCAAACTCAAGGGCATCGGGCCCTATACTGCTGGTGCTATTTCTAGCATCGCCTTTGGGCTCCCAGAACCCGCTGTTGATGGTAATGTTATGCGAGTCATGGCTCGTCTCTTTGAGGTTAATTACGATATTGGAGACGCCAAAAATCGTAAGATTTTCCAAGCGATTATGGACATTTTGATTGACCCTGACCGTCCAGGGGACTTTAATCAGGCGCTTATGGACCTTGGGACCGATATCGAATCGGCTAAAAATCCAAGACCAGACGAAAGCCCTATTCGCTTTTTCTGTGCAGCCTATCTCAATGGAACTTATGACAAGTACCCTATCAAATTGCCTAAGAAGAAGCCTAAACCTATGCAAATTCAAGCTTTTATTATCAGAAATGCAAAGGGTGAATTTCTGCTCGAAAAAAATATCGAGGGACGTCTGCTAGGTGGTTTCTGGTCCTTCCCTATCATGGAAACGGACTTTATTGGTCAACAACTCAGCCTTTTTGAAAAGGATGATTATATTCTCGAGACAGTCTCTCAAAAGGCTATTTTTGAAGAAAATTATGCCCTTAATCCAGAGTGGACGAACAATGATTTTACACCTGTAAAACATACCTTCAGCCACCAAAAATGGACCATCGAGATGGTAGAAGGTAGCGTCAATGACGACAAACTCACTACCGATAAGGAGTTATGCTGGGTAGCGGCTGAGGACTTCGACCAGTTCCCAATGGCCACACCACAAAAGAAAATGATTAAAACTTATGAAGACAGCAAAAAAGGATAGCATTGAGTGCTACCCTTTTTGTTATACGTCACGTTTAGCGTGCTTCCGGCCACGCAAAGCAAGGTATACCTTTGAAAGAACTACTCCCAAAAAGATATAAAACAACTCCAAATAAGTCACATTTTTTGACATCAAAAATTCAATCATAGTACGACACTCCTTTTTATTAAGAACTCCTGTCGCTGTTCTCAGTTATGGTTCTATTATAGGTAATACGGCCAATAAAAAATAGTGACATAAATGTCACTATGACGAAAACAAAAAAGCCGAAACGTTTCAGTTTCAGCTTGTTAATCATTAGTCTACTTTGTAGAAGAAATAACTATCGTCTGTGGTGCCATAAAGTGACTACCCACCCCAGATACGATCCTTACTTTTATCTGACTGATCATCGGCTTTCTCATTTGGCGATGACATTACAGAACCAGTCAAAGATACTCCTTTGGGTAAAAATGCTAATGTTCCACCACTAGGACCAACTTCTTTTGGCACAAGTCCTGCTTTAAAAAAGCCATCAGTAATTTTACCATATTCAATTGCTACCTTTGCCGTATACAATCCTATAAATTGGAATTAATTTACTTCATTGTCTCTTTCTTTTTTCTACATTTGTACACAATAAAATGGACTATACAAAATATAACGAACATAGACGTGAAATTTATCCAGATGTCCATATACGCGGACTGAGCTAAATTTTCTCTAAAGCTCGTAGACCATACATAAAAAAATGCAAGCAAAACTGTCGGTATGTACGAAACTGCATATCTTAGAACCATAGGCTTTATAATCAGCTCTGTAACAAGAGCATATGCCACTACACCTATTAAAACTATGATTGCTCTGTCTATTTCGTGCCAGTTTCCGCTCGGATCCTCATATATTCCGTTATATAAATACAAAATGCTGTTTAGCACCGTTACAAATGTATATAAAACCGTATATGCGAAAATCAAATTCTTATATTTATCCTTTTTCATTGCACTACTACTCCAGAAATTCAAATTTGTTTATCTAATTATAAAATAAAGGTTAACGACTAATCAATTTAATTATATAACTAAAATTAGAAATGTTTATTCCAAATTTATTTGAGAGCTGTTCTAAGTTATTCCTTCCTTTCTAAGTTCATAGATTAGAACTTGTAACTTGCTCTTCGGATGAAAGCCTCTGCTACCGGCCAAGGCTTAAAAAACCACCGAATAGTTCCACTTCAGCACCACCTTTGCTAGCTGACCCGACTAGCAAGTCTCATTAGTATATTAGCTACTGGTCGGGAACCCCTATCTAATATAACACTTTAGGGGGACTTTTTTGATACATCGTTAAAAACTTTTCGGAACCACTAGCATATCTGGTGTTTTTCAATAGGCAAATGGAAAATTTTCTTTCATGTTTTACTTTGCCTCATACCATGTGCGGCCGTCATTCTCATCTGCGATGAGAGGGACAGCGAGTTCGACTGCAGCTTCCATAGTTTCTTTAACCAAGGCTTTCATCGCTACAAGTTCGTCGTTTGGCACCTCAAGGACGATTTCATCGTGCACCTGTAGGAGCATCTTAGTTTTATAGCCACCTTCTACCAGAGCCTTGTCTAGGTTAATCATAGCAATCTTGAGGATATCAGCAGCACTTCCTTGGATAGGAGAGTTGATAGCTGTACGCTCTGCGAAGTTGCGGACGTTAAAGTTACGAGAATTAATATCTGGCAACTCACGACGGCGGTGGAAGAGAGTTTCTACGTAGCCCTTATCCTTGGCTTCACGAACCACATTATCCATATAGGCCTTGATACCAGGATAACGTTCAAAGTAGGTGTCGATATACTCCTTGGCCTTCTTACGGCTAATGCCAAGGTTGTTAGAAAGACCAAAATCAGAAATGCCATAAACAATCCCGAAGTTAACAGCCTTTGCATTACGACGGTCGTTAGGTGTGACATCCTCTGGCTTTTCAATGCCAAAGACACGCATGGCTGTAGAGGTATGGATATCTGCCCCCTCTTTAAAGGCTGCAATCAAATGCTCATCTCCCGAAATATGAGCCAGCACGCGCAACTCAATCTGTGAGTAATCCGAGCTTAAAAGCACTGCGTCCTCAGTCGATGGGACAAAGGCCTTACGGATGAGACGACCTTGCTCCAAGCGAACAGGAATATTTTGCAAGTTGGGATCCACTGATGACAAACGACCTGTCTGAGTTAAATCTTGCACATAACGGGTATGGATTTTACCATCCTCAAGGATATAATCCTGAAGCCCCAAGACATAGGTAGACTGAAGCTTAGTGATTTGGCGGTACTCCAAAATCTTAGCTACAATTGGAGCAATTGGTGCTAATCGTTCAAGGACATCCACAGCTGTTGAGTAACCTGTCTTGGTTTTCTTAGTGTATTCCAAAGGTAGACCCATCTTTTCAAAGAGGATAACACCCAACTGTTTAGGCGAGTTAATATTGAACTCCTCGCCCGCCATTTCGTAGATTTCTTGGGTCAATTTATCAATGACTACTTGGTTTTCCACTGCCATCTCGTTAAGGGTTTGTCCCTTAACCTTAATACCAGCGATTTCCATCTTAGCTAACACATTTGCCAGTGGTAACTCCATGTCAAAGAGAAGCTCTGATTGACCGTGTTCAGCCAATTTTTCAAGCATAACCGGTTTAGCAACCTGAAGGACCTTGACTTTTTTAGCCAGGTGGCTGAGTAAGACATCTTTTTCAGGAACCGCACGCTTAGCCCCCTTGCCATAGACCACTTCATCTGTTTCTAACGGTAGGTCCGTATAGAGACGGGCAATGGTTGACAATTCATTGTCTTCAACGGTTGAGAGCAGATACTTGGCCAGACGTGCATCAAAATTAGCCGTAGGCAAGTCAATACCTAGATGGCTCAAAAGGACCTTACTTCGCTTGAAATCGTAGATATTAACAGCTTTTGAAAGAGCTGCCTGGAAGGCTTCTGATTTGAGTAGGTCTGTATCTGTAGACGCATAAATCTGCTTGTCATTCCCCCAAGCAAAACCGATGATAGGTTCTATGTGATAATTGTCACCGAGGATTTCAAAATAGAAGAAATCGTCAGAGCTAAAGTGAGCTTCTGTCACTTGACTAGGCTCTGCATAGGCCACATCAAAATCCTGCGGAACAGCCTCTCCACCAAGGGCATTTTTGAACTGAACAAAGCCCATCTCGTCATAAAAGGCTGCCAATTTTTCAAGGTCAGGTCCCGTAAAGGCCGTATCATCTAAGCCAATTTCAATAGGAGACTGGGTATCAATGGTCGCCAGAGTTTTAGAAAGGAAGGCTTGCTCCTTATCATTGATGAGATTTTCCTTCATCTTGGACTTCTTCATCTCATCAATATGCTCATAGATACCTTCAAGGGAACCGTGTTCCAAGAGGAGCTTGAGACCAGTCTTTTCACCAATCTTAGTAACCCCTGGAATATTATCGGACTTATCACCCATGAGGGCCTTGAGGTCGATGAATTGCGCTGGAGTAATCCCCATTTTCTCCATGAGGTAGTCAGGTGTGAAGGCCTCAAACTCAGCCACACCTTTCTTCGAAATCTCAACGACAGTATTTTCATCAGTCAGCTGAATCAAGTCTTTATCCCCAGAGACAACAGTAATTTGATAGTCCTCACTGGTATTTTCAGCCATCTTAGCCAAGGTACCGATAATGTCGTCTGCCTCGTACTGAGCCAAGTCATAATAGGCGATACCACGTGCAGCCAACATCTCACGGATATAAGGGAACTGCTCACGGAATTCCTCTGGTGTCTTAGCACGACCAGCCTTGTAGTCTGCGAACATCTCGGTACGGAAAGTTGTTTTGCCAGCATCAAAGGCTACCAAGACATGAGTCGGTTGGATACGCTCAAGCAGGTTGTCCAACATAAGGTGGAAACCGTAGATAGCATTGGTATGAAGGCCATTATTGTTACGAAAACGGTCAATTTGATTATAAAGTGCGAAAAAAGCACGAAAGGCAACGGATGAACCGTCAATTAGGAGTAATTTTTTCTGATTAGTCATAGGTTTATTATAGCATAGATGAGAGCATTGGTTTTAATTGAAAATCTCTTATTTTAGAGAGACTCTTTTGTAAAAGTAGCTAGTCAACATCTGATGACAAAAGGCCGCTCATAAAACGACCTCAGGCATTTCCCACCTCCACGCCCCATAGGCAAATGTGCTATAATAGAAGCTATGAACACAAAGATTTTAGACCAATTAGAATTTAACAAGGTCAAGGACCAGTTCACAGAATACCTGCAGACTGAACAGGCTCAGGCGGAGTTACGTGACTTGGTGCCTATGACCAATTCAGAAAGAATTCAAAATCAATTTACAGAAATTCAAGAAATGGCTGAGATTTTCGTAGAGCACCATGGCTTTGCCATTGGTAGCTTGCGAGATATTTCTGAGCCCTTGCGTCGCTTGGAACTGGATGCTGACCTCAACATTCAGGAGCTTATTGCCATCAAGAAAGTGCTACAAGCTTCAGCTGACCTTGGTCGCTTCTACGCTGACCTTGAAAATGTTGAGCTCGTCGCTCTCAAACGTCTTTTCGAAAAGATTGAAGCCTTCCCAAGTCTACAAGGTAGCCTTCAAAGTATCAATGACGGTGGTTTCATTGAGCATTTTGCTAGCCCTGAGTTGCAGAATATCCGTCGTCAACTCAAATCTTGCGATGATGCTATTCGCCAGACCTTGCAAGACATTCTCAAGAAATCTGGTCACATGTTGGCTGAAAGTTTAATTGCTAGTCGTAATGGTCGTTCAGTGCTTCCTGTCAAAAATACCTACCGTAACCGTATTGCTGGGGTTGTGCATGACATCTCAAGCTCTGGAAACACAGTATATATCGAGCCACGCGCCGTTATCCAGCTTAACGAAGAAATTACACAATTACGTGCAGACGAACGTCATGAGATGGCTCGTATCCTGCATGAATTGTCTGATCAACTCCGTCCGCAAGCTGCTGCTATCGCTAACAACGCTTGGATTTTGGGTCACATGGACTTTATTCGAGGAAAATACCTCTATCTCCAAGATAAGAAAGCGGTTATTCCAAAGATTAGTGACAACCAAACACTCCAACTGCTTAACGTTCGTCACCCGCTCTTGGTCAATCCAGTGGCCAACGATTTGCGCTTTGATGAGGACCTCACAGCCATTGTCATTACAGGTCCCAATACCGGTGGTAAAACGGTCATGCTTAAAACTCTGGGATTAGCTCAACTGATGGCTCAATCTGGCCTTCCAATTTTGGCTGATAAGGGTAGTCGTGTAGCCATTTTCCAAGAGATTTTTGCGGACATCGGGGATGAACAGTCTATCGAACAGAGTTTGTCAACTTTCTCTAGTCACATGACCCACATTGTCGAGATTCTGGACGCTGCCGACAGCAACAGTCTTGTCTTGGTCGATGAGCTTGGGGCTGGTACTGACCCTCAGGAAGGGGCTAGTCTAGCCATGGCAATCCTAGAGCACCTCCGTTTGAGCCAGATTAAAACCATGGCTACTACTCACTATCCTGAGCTTAAGGCCTATGGGATTGAGACGCAACATGTGGAAAATGCCAGCATGGAGTTTGACACAGCGACTTTAAGCCCTACCTATCGTTTTATGCAGGGGGTTCCTGGTCGTTCTAATGCCTTTGAGATTGCTCGTCGCCTCGGTTTGAATGAGATTATTGTCAAGGAAGCAGAAAACCTCACGGATACTGATAGTGATGTCAACCGTATCATCGAGCAACTTGAAGCCCAAACTGTGGAAACACAAAAACGTCTGGAGCACATCAAGAACGTTGAGCAAGAGAACCTTAAATTCAACCGTGCGGTCAAGAAACTCTATAACGAATTCTCCCATGAGTACGACAAGGAACTCGAAAAGGCTCAGAAAGAAATTCAAGAGATGGTGGATACAGCCTTGGCTGAGAGCGATAGTATTCTCAAAAATCTCCACGATAAGAGTCAACTCAAGCCTCATGAAGTTATCGACGCCAAAGGAAAACTCAAGAAACTTGCCCCACAAGTGGACCTCTCTAAGAATAAGGTCCTTCGTAAGGCCAAGAAAGAAAAGGCTGCGCGTGCCCCTCGTGTCGGAGATGATATCATCGTTACCGCCTATGGTCAACGTGGTACGCTTACCAGTCAAGCCAAAAATGGTAACTGGGAAGCCCAGGTAGGTCTCATCAAGATGACACTCAAGGCGGATGAATTCACTCTTGTTCGTGCCCAAGCGGAAGCCCAACAACCTAAGAAGAAACAGATTAACGTAGTTAAAAAAGCCAAGAAGGCATCTGGCGGTCCTCGTGCCCGTCTAGACCTTCGTGGGAAACGTTACGAAGAAGCCATGCAAGAGCTTGATGCCTTTATTGACCAAGCCCTACTTAATAACATGAGTCAGGTGGACATCATCCACGGTATTGGTACAGGTGTCATCCGTGATGCTGTTACCAAATATCTCCGCCGTCATCGCCATGTTAAAAGTTTTGAATATGCCCCACAAAGTGCCGGTGGTTCCGGATGTACCATTGCAACCTTAGGGTAAAAATAGTTAAGAAAGACTGAGACCTTGTGTCCGGTCTTTTTCATATCTTACCAAAACAAAGAACAAAAAAAGTCTCCCTTAATAAAGGAAGACTCAGGTTGAAGACAAAGTCCTCAGAAGTTATACTTCTGGGGATTTTTCTTGCTTTGAAGGAGTATAATAAAAGAAAAAGGTATTTGATGAGGTGTTCCTATGTTTCACAAAGAAAATCCCGAATACAATCGACGTCAAGTAGGATTCTATACGCTTGATGAACTTGTGCCTAAAGACCATTTTCTAAGAAAAGTCGAGGAAACGATTGATTTCTCTTTTATTTATGATCTTGTCGAAGATAGTTATTCCTCGGATAATGGTCGCCCTAGTCTAGACCCCGTTTTATTAGTTAAAATTCCGTTGATTCAATGTTTTTATGGCATTCGTTCTATGCGCCAAACCATTAAAGATATTGAGGTGAATACGGCTTACCGTTGGTTTCTTGGCTTATCTCTGAACGATAAGGTGCCTCATTTTACAACTTACGGTAAGAACTATAGCCGACGCTTTCAAAACAAGGAAGTGTTAGCACACATTTTTAGTCATGTGCTTCATCATGTTTTGGAAGCGGGGCTCATTGATCCCTCAGAAATCTTCATTGATGGGACCCATATCAAGGCAGCTGCTAATAATCATAAGTACAAAACTGTTGTTATTGATCAAAAAGCTAAATTCATGAGTGAACAACTGGAGATTGAGATTAATTTAGATAGGAGAAAACACGCAAAAAAGTTCTTAAAGCCCGCCAAAAAAGGCGAGGCTAAACCTAAGAAACAATCAACGACGGACCCAGACAGTGGTTGGTTTCATAAGGGAGAACATAAGGAGGTCTTCGCTTACAATGCTCAAGTAGCTTGTGATAAACACGGCTGGGCCTTAGCTTATACGGTTGAAGCAGGAAACATCCATGATAGTCAGGCTTTCTCTGCTCTTTTTTTCAAACTAGAACCATTCTCACCTGAATTCATTATTGCGGATTCAGGCTATAAAACACCTAGTATTGCCAAGTTTCTTCTAGAAAAAGGGATTACACCAGTTTTCCCTTACACTAGACCAAGAGGTAAGAAAGATTTTTTACGTCCAAAAGACTTTGTCTATGACGAGCATTTTGATTGTTATCTTTGTCCAGAGAACAAGGTGTTAACTTATCGTACAACCACACGTGAAGGTTATCGAGAGTATAAAAGTAATCCTAAAATTTGTAAGACCTGTCCCTTGTTAGCTATTTGTACAGAAAGTCGCCAGAACCAAAAAGTTGTTGTGCGTCATATTTGGAAAGATGCCCTAGAAGTCTGTGAAGATATTCGCCATCAAAGTGGTATGAAAGAACGGTATCAACACCGGAAAGAAACGATAGAACGGTTATTCGGAACAGCTAAAGAATATCATAACTTACGTTATACCAGAGAAAAAGGAAAGTCCAAAATGGAAGATAAGGTTGGGCTTACTTTAGCGTGTCTAAATATCAAAAAATTGGTAAAAATGATGACAGGAAAAACCTATAATTCTACCCAAATATCTCAATATTATTGGATTATCGGAGAATTAGGTAAGAATATAAAAAAGACAAACATCAAAAACGATGTTTGTCTTCATTCTGAGTCTCCCTCAATCAAGGAAGACTTCTATTTTCTATATCACACTTGTCCACAAATGCTGGATAATCTGACTAACTGGAAAATAGCCATTAATCAAGATACGTAAAACCCAGCTCGATGACAAAAGCGTCTGAATGTTGTTCATAGGAACAGTCGCAAAAATATTCCCCAACATAGTCAAAGGCACAAGACTCACTAAGGTGGCCAAGACGCCACCTACCACTTGGTAACGTCTTTGATCAAGTCGCTCAATTCTCACAAAGTGGAAGAAAATACCAAGAAAGCGTAAGCCATAATAGGCTATACAGTAGATAGCAAAATAAGCAACGCCCGCATAATAGACACGGTCAAGTGAAAAGATGTTCTGATCTTTAAAGAAAGCTATACTAGCATCCTTGGTTGGATTGGTATAAGGTACCCAAAGATTGATAGCCTCTCCTAGCGACCGGTAGAAATAGGCCGCCACACACATGGCGATAATGACTGAAACCACGTAATAAGCTTGCATAAAGAGGCCACGACGGTAGCCAATGTAGAAATTCCAAGCCATAATGGCTAAGACAAGGAGTCCAATCATGCGTCATCCTCATCGTCATTTGTAGCTGTCGCCTTGACCTTGAGCTGTTCAAGTTGCTTAGCTCTCAACGTTTCCAACTCTTTTTCCATATCTTCAACTTGAATTTCGCGTTCCAACTGAGTTGACAAAGAATTGATAGCCATTAGGATAGCGATTGTTTCATTGTCAGCATTTTTCATCTGCTCTTTGATAATTTTATATTTCTCGTGGGCAACACGCTCAACCTCTTCCATGAAAAGGTTGTCCTTATCAGTTGTTAGCGTGAGGTTCTTCTCTCCAAAATGAAATTTGTAACGGTTCTTATTTGCCATTTGCTTGTTAGCTGCCAATCAATGGTGGTCACGGATTCGCCACCGCAGCTTCTCCTTATTTTATTGCTTTTATATCGCCATTTTTAGCAAGATTCAGACACTTACTCTGAGGCGTGTTCGATACTTAAATGCCAACCCATTTTCTCTAATTGTGGAAAAAAGAGCATGGTTAGGCATTCTCTTTCTAATCATTATATCCTAAATTTTAACTTTCGTAAATTTTAGACTTTGCACTTCTTTAGAAAAATAATTTTCAAGGAATCCGAGTCTGTAAAATATCTACCAATTCTCCTTTTTTGTGCTAAAATAGATTTCATGGGCACAATCGTATTAAAAATGACAGCAGAGCAGATTTCGACACTCCAAAAGGACCTGGCCAGCTATGCCACTGCGACTAAAAATCCTTATGCAAGTTTTTCAGCCAAGGTCGATGGAATAAGTGTCATCGCCTATACTTCAGGAAAGGTAACTTTCCAAGGAGCTAAGCCAGAAGTCTTGGCTAGCCGTTTTGGGTACCAAGCTGAACCTAAGCATTCACCTGATGGGCAAAACCTAGCCCTAATTGGATCAGATGAAGTCGGAAATGGCTCCTATTTTGGTGGTCTAGCTGTTGTAGCTAGTCTAGTTACCCCAGCTGACCATGCCTTTTTGAAATCTCTTGGGGTCGATGATTCTAAAAATCTTAATGATATCAAGATTCGTCAGATTGCACCTATATTGGAGGAGAAAATTCCTCACAAGGCACTTCTTCTTTCGCCTAGAAAGTATAATGAAGTGGTTGGAGACGGTAAGAGTCATAATGCTGTGTCTGTTAAAGTAGCTCTCCACAATCAGGCTATCTTCCTATTGTTACAATCAGGTGCTAAACCAGATAAGATTGTCATTGATGCCTTCACCAGTGAGAAAAATTATCAAAAATACCTCAAGAATGAACGCAATCGTTTTGACTTTCCTATCACTTTAGAAGAAAAGGCTGAGGGGAAATACTTAGCTGTCGCGGTGAGCTCTATCATCGCTCGCAATCTCTTCCTGGAAAATTTGGACAAACTCAGCCAAGAGGTTGGCTACACCCTTCCTTCAGGTGCTGGTGCTAAATCTGACCAGGTCGCAACTAAGCTTCTTCAAGCCTACGGAGATCAGGCTCTCCAAGCTACTGCTAAATATCATTTCGCCAATACCAAAAAAGCCTACCAACGCTTAAAATAACCCTGAAAGGCCTTAACTATGAAAAACAAATGGACCCAATACTTCCTCATTTTACTTCGTGAATGGGGACTCTTTATCCTCTTTATCACATTTTTCCTTTTGACTCGCCTCTTCCTTTGGCTCCCTGTCCAGGTTGACGGCCACTCAATGGATCCTACTCTAGCCAATAATCAACGTGTTATCGTTTTGAAACACACATCCATTGAACGCTTCGATATTGTCGTTGCCAAGGAAGTCGAAGACGGTAAGACGAAACAAATCGTCAAACGTATCATCGGTATGCCAGGTGATACCATTACCTATCAAAACGATAAACTTACTGTCAACGGTAAAGAAGTCAAGGAAGAATACCTCAAAGAATTCCAAGCTGCCTTTGCCAAGGATAAGCTACAAAAAGAATATGCTTACAACGATGACAAGAGCAAGAGTGGCTACTTCCAACAACTAGCTAAGGATGCCAAGGCTTTTACAACCAATGCTGACGGTAACACGACCTTCTCTGTCACTGTTCCTGAAGGTAAATATTTCCTACTTGGAGACAACCGTATTGTTTCCAAAGATAGTCGAGCAGTTGGTTACTTTGACAAGAGTGCTCTTGTAGGAGAGGTCAAATTCCGCTTCTGGCCACTTAATAAAATTGGTACCGTTGAGGATAACTAAAAACACTAAATAAGATAAGGTTGGGGAAACCCAGCCTTATTATGTATCTAGGAAAAACACATGCAAGAATTTTATTTTTCAGGAACTATCGAACGCGTCATTTTCGAAAACGCTAGTAATTTTTTCCGTATTCTACTCTTAGAAATTGACGAAACAGACAGTGATTTTGAGGACTATGAAATCATTGTTACAGGAACCATGGGAGATGTCATGGAAGGTGAAGATTATACCTTCTGGGGTCAGCTAACCAATCATCCCAAATATGGTGAACAACTCCAAATGACACGCTACGAACGGTCAAAACCTTCTGCTAGCGGTCTTATCAAGTATTTCGCCAGCGACAATTTTAAGGGGATTGGTAAGAAAACAGCTGAGCGTATTGTCGAGATTTATGGTGAAGACCCTATTGACAAGATTCTCGAGGACCCGAGCAAGTTAGAGCAGATATCTAACCTTTCAAAGGTAAACCGAGAAGCCTTCGTTGCAAAGTTAAAAATCAACTATGGAACCGAGCAAATCTTGTCCAAACTTTCCAGCTATGGACTCACTCCAAAGGCTGCCTCACAAATTTTCAACCAATATAAGGAAGAATCGCTTAATCTTATTGAGGAACACCCTTATCTCTTGGTAGAGGAAGTTCAAGGAATTGGATTTAAAATGGCGGATCAACTGGCTGAACGTCTCGGCATTGCTAGTGATGCTCCTGAGCGCTTACGAGCTGCCTTGATTCATTGTCTGCTAGAAGCCAGTATGGAAGAAGGCGACACCTACATCGAAGCCAAAGCTTTGCTCGAACGAACTATCATCCTTTTGGAAAGTGCTCGTCAGATTGAACTGGACCCCGCCTTGGTCGCTAAGGAATTAACCAATCTCATCCAAGAGGATAAAGTGCAAAATGTAGAGACTAAAATCTTTGATAATACCCTATATTTTGCGGAACAGGGCATCTATACCCACCTAACTCGTATCATGAAAGACCAACCTGACATCAGTACAGAGGACAAAATCCAAGCAAGTCTTGAAGAGGCGGAAGAGGAGCTTGGTATTACTTATGATAAGGTGCAAAAAGACGCCATTATCAAAGCCCTACAAAGCAAAGTATTCATCCTGACAGGTGGTCCCGGGACAGGTAAAACCACCGTTATTAACGGAATCATTAAAACTTATGCCGACCTTCACGGTCTAGATCTCAAAAAGTCTGATTTGCCTATTATTTTAGCGGCACCAACAGGACGGGCTGCTCGTCGAATGAACGAACTCACACAACTCCCTAGTGCCACTATCCATAGACATTTGGGACTCAATAGCGAGGACGATTTCAAGACCTTAGAGGACTATCTCGATTGCGACTTGATTATCATCGATGAGTTTTCTATGGTTGATACTTGGTTGGCCAATCAACTCTTTGAAAGTATCTCTGATTCAACCCAAGTCATCATTGTGGGTGACCAAGACCAACTGCCTTCCGTAGGCCCTGGCCAGGTCTTGGCTGACCTTTTGCAGATTGATGACTTGCCTAAGGTTTCTCTGACCAAAATTTTCAGACAATCTGAGGACTCCACTATCGTTACCTTAGCTAGCCAGATGCGACAAGGCCAACTACCCGCTGATTTCACAGAGAAAAAGGCTGACCGCTCTTACTTTGAGGCCAATGCCAACCATATTCCACAGATGGTTCCTAAAATTGTCTCTGCCGCTATAAAGAGCGGGATCGCTGCTCAGGATGTGCAGATTCTAGCTCCCATGTATCGAGGACAGGCTGGTATCAACAATCTCAATACCATTATGCAGGACCTACTTAATCCTCAAGAAAAGGCCAATCAATTTGCCTTTAATGACATTTTCTTCCGTAAGAACGACAAAATTCTCCATCTGGTCAACGATACCGAACTCAATGTCTTCAATGGCGACATCGGCATCATAACTGATCTCATCCCTGGTAAATATACTGAAAGCAAGCAGGACGAAATTTACATGTCCTTTGATGGCAATGAGGTTATCTATCCTCGTAACGAATGGAATAAGATTACTCTGGCCTATGCCATGTCAATCCACAAATCCCAAGGGAGTGAGTTCCCAGTCGTTATCCTTCCCATCACACGCCAAAGTGGACGTATGCTACAACGTAACCTCATCTACACCGCCATCACACGCGCCAAGAGTAAGCTAGTCATGTTAGGGGAAATCGCAGCCTTTGATTATGCCGTTCGCAACGAAGGAGCTAAACGAAATACTTATCTCATCCAACGTTTTGAACAAACTTATACACAAGCTGTTGATAAGTCTGTCGAAAAGATTGTTAAAAATGAGGCAACAGACGCCTCCAATCAAACAAAAACGAAAAACAACGACCCCTCAGAAACCCTTGAAAACAAAGACTTTTCGGAAAATATCAATCCATCCCCAGATCTTGTTAACACTTATTCACAACCTGTGGATAAGTCTGTTAACAAACCTGTGCAAACAGAAGAAAACTATCGTTTAACTGAAGAAAATTGGTCAACTATAGATCCAATGATTGGTCTCAGTGAAGACGATATTGCTGCCTTTTTTAACAATAACTAAAAAAGACTTGGGAAGCGACTCACTAAGAGCAACTCCAAGTCTTTTCATTTGCTAAAATACGAAACGAATCAGGGCCATAGATATTATACCGACGATTACTGCATAGAGCAGATTTTTGCTCTTAAATGCTACAATTACCGTTGGCACAGTAGCCAGTATTTCCATCCACTTAAACTGTGGCAAGTGACCAATCTTCTCAGTCGTGAGACTAGAGAGAATCAAGGCAAAGAGGATAGAAACTGGTAAGTAGTGCAAAAACCGAACAACGATATCTGGTAAGCCCTTGTATTTCACTAAAACAAAGGGGAGCACACGAGGAACCCAGCTGACCACAAACCCAAGTAGAATAGCAATGAGAATAAATTCATTGACGGCCATCACACATCACCCCCACACTACATCCAACCAAAGTAGCCACTAAAACAGCCAAAGATTCCGACAAGACGACACTAAAGCTCAGATAAGCCACGGCAATAGATAGTAAAATCAAGAGTAGCTTACGCACTCCTTCCCCTAACAAGGCATCAATCTGACTACTTAACAAACCTATAAACATGGCAATCAAAGCAAAATCCAAACCAAAAAGCTCAGGATTAGGAATCATGGAACCAATCAAACAACCAATAACTGATGATACAATCCAAACCAGATAGCTGAAAATATTGTTACCATGCATCCAGTTAGCAGGAATATCTTTATGATGCACATATTCTCCCAATAAAACACCATAACTTTCATCCGTAATCAGACTACCAATTCCCAGCTGATTCCAGAGGCTTGTTTTTGTAAAAATCGTCGTTGCATGTAAACTCATCAACATGTTACGCAAATTAACCAAGAAAACAGTCAAGGTTAACTCACCTAGGCCAGCTCCTGCAACTACTAAGGCACACATGGCAAACTGGGCGGAGCCACCATAGACCAAGGCACACATGAGGCCAACCTCAAGGGCTGATAGACCCGAAGCGGCTGCTACAACACCAAAGGCTAGACCAATAGCTACATAGCCTAAAGCTGTCGGTACCGCGGCTTTTACACCTAAACGAAAGTCAGACACACTCAATTCCTTTCTAAAGGAACCTCTTACCAGACTAGTAAGAGGTTCTTCTTATTCTTCAAATCCTGCAAAGGCTAGACTTGGTTTTGCATTCAAGTCCAACTCAGCAAAATGTTTTTGATCACATTCAATAGCTGCTGCTAGAGCAATCATGCCAGCATTGTCACCACAGAGACGTAAAGGCGGGATAACCACATCTACATCTGTAATTTCTTCAGCCAAGCGCTCACGTAATCCCTGATTGGCTGCCACACCTCCTGCAACAACAAGTGTCTTGACAGGGTAGCGCTCCAAAGCTTTCTTTGTCTTAGCTAAAAGAATATCCAACACAGCAGCTTGGAAAGAAGTACAAAGGTCTTCTTTAATTAGAACATCACCCTTTTGCTCCGCATTATGGTGCAAATTGATGAAGGCTGACTTCAAGCCTGAAAATGAAAACTCCAAGTGGTCTTCCTTAATCATAGCACGTGGAAAATCATAAACATCTTTCCCTTTATGAGCCAATTCATCAATTTCACGCCCAGCTGGGTAGGTCAAACCCATCACACGCCCGACCTTGTCATAGGCTTCACCAACTGCATCATCACGTGTCTCACCAACAATCTTGTAATTTCCCGGTTCTGACACATAAACCAACTCTGTGTGTCCCCCAGACACCAAAAGTGCTAAGAGGGGATATTCCAATTCTTGAACCTCACGCGCTGCCATAAGATGCCCAGCCATATGATTAACTGGAATCAAAGGCAACCCATGTGCCCAAGCGAAGGCCTTAGCTGCTGCCATCCCGACCAAGAGCGCCCCGACCAAACCAGGACCATAGGTTACTGCTACAGCATCTAGTTGTTCAGCAGTAATTCCCGCCTCAGAAAGGGCATCTTTAATGCAAAGAGTTACCACTTCCACATGGTGACGGCTAGCCACCTCAGGAACAACACCACCAAAACGTTTATGGCTTTCCACCTGACTGGCAATAATATTACTTAAAAGTTCTTTCTCATTTTTCAAAACGGCAACTGAAGTCTCATCACATGAGCTCTCCACTGCCAAAATATATCTATCTGCCATTAGACTTCCTCTCGCCTCATGATAACTGCATCTTCTTGAGGCTCATGATAATAATTTTTCCGAATTCCTAGACTTTCAAAACCAAATTTTCTATAAAGTGCCTGAGCGACTTGATTTGAAGCCCTTACTTCTAGAAATATAGGCTCACTACGCTCTTCCAAATGCTTCATCAGCTGACTAGCATAACCACGCCCCTGATAAGCTTTTAAAACGGCGATATTGGTCACCTCAAGCTCACCCACCAAATTTTGAAGGGCTAAAAAACCAACAACTTCTTCCTGATCATAAACATAGAAATACTCCGTCGTATCCAAAGCCAAGTCCGCTACCACTTGTTCTATCGTCCACGGAGATTTGTCATAAACATCCGACAAAATCCGATAAATCAGTTGAGCTTGCTCTTGGTTACTCAATCTAGACGCGCTTGATGTAGTTGTCACGGTTAGTCTCCTCATGCGTCTTAAGCCAATTTTCCTCGGCCTCAACCCGTTTCAAGTAATGTGGAACAAAGGCATCCACATCAACAGAAGGCAAGGATAAGCCTAAACGTCCAATCAGCTGAGCTGATGGAAGACTTGACAAGATAGTTGCCTCTGGGAGACTTTCCTTAATCTGATCCGCAAAATTAGCTACTTCACCCACAAATGTCACCTTTTCATAAACTTTAGCCTGCTCAAGAACATCGACAAAAGCTGCATGGCAATCAGGGACGAGGGCTTGACCATTTTCATAAAAACCAACGTAAACATTATTACGACGAGCATCCATGATAGGAACCACAATACCGTCAACCGAAAGGTCTGTCAGTGCCTGTAGACTTGAAACTCCTACCAAATCAATGTCAAGGGCATAAGCTAAAGTCTTAGCTGTTGCGACAGCCACACGAAGACCCGTATAGGATCCAGGCCCCTGTGCAACCACAATACGTTCCAAATCAGCTGGTTGCCAGCCTGCCTGAGCAACTAAAAAATCGATGGTGGGCATCAGACTAATACTGTGGTTCTTTTTTACTGTGACAGTTGACTCTGCAACCAGTTTTTCATCTTCCAACAAAGCTACTGATAAAGCAGTGCTAGAGGTATCAAATGCTAATATTTTCATCTTTTTTCCTTGTTTCCTTTTATGCTTTTCTATTATAACACAAGTCACTGTTTCCCAGAAACGAACATTTTCCAACTTTTTCCGCCATTTTCTTTATCTAGCCCTTATCTTATGGTACAATAATAGTAATTGTTAAACGAATCAAGGCTACTAGCTATTACTCATAAAAGTGAATATCATAACGTCAAGTAAATCACAGAAAGATTAACTTGACCGGTTTTTTTATAGAATGGCAGAGCCTTTTGGAAAGAAAGGAAAACCATGATTTATAAAGTCTTTTACCAAGAAACTAAAGAGCGCAGTCCACGCCGCGAACAGACAAAATCACTCTACCTAGATATTGATGCAGAAACTGAACTTGAGGGCCGTATCCAAGCTCGCCAAATCATCGAAAAAAACACTGCCTACAACATCGAATTCATTGAGCTCCTCTCAGAAAAAGCTCTTGAATACGAGAAAGAAACAGGCGTTTTTGAAGTAACGGAGTTCTAAGACCATGACATCAAAAATCAATCTAAAACCTGAAGAAGTTGGGGTTTATGCGATTGGTGGTTTGGGGGAAATCGGTAAAAACACCTATGGTATTGAATACCAAGATGAAATTATCATTGTCGATGCAGGTATTAAATTCCCCGAGGATGATCTTCTCGGTATCGACTATGTTATCCCAGACTATTCTTACATCGTTGAAAACGTTGACCGCGTAAAGGCTCTTGTCATTACTCACGGTCACGAAGACCATATTGGTGGTATTCCCTTCCTTCTTAAACAGGCAAATATCCCAATCTATGCAGGACCACTTGCTCTTGCACTTATCAAAGGAAAATTGGAAGAACACGGACTACTTCGTGATGCGCAACTCTATGAAATTAATGCTAATACAGAGCTTACTTTCAAAAACATGAGTGTGACCTTCTTCCGTACAACTCACTCAATTCCAGAACCTCTCGGTATCGTCATCCATACGCCACAAGGTAAGATTGTATGTACCGGTGACTTTAAGTTCGACTTTACTCCAGTTGGTGAGCCAGCAGACCTTCACCGTATGGCTGCGCTTGGTGAGGAAGGGGTTCTTTGCCTCCTCTCAGACTCAACCAATGCCGAAGTACCAACTTTCACTAATTCTGAGAAGGTCGTCGGCCAATCCATCATGAAAATCATTGAAGGCATTCACGGACGTATTATCTTCGCCTCATTTGCCTCAAACATTTTCCGTCTGCAACAAGCTGCCGAAGCCGCTGTAAAAACTGGCCGTAAGATTGTTGTCTTCGGACGTTCTATGGAAAAAGCCATTGTCAATGGGGTTGAACTAGGCTACATCAAAGTTCCAAAAGGAACTATTATTGACCCTAGTGAGATGAAGAACTATCATGCCAGTGAGATTCTTATCATGTGTACTGGTTCTCAAGGTGAGCCTATGGCAGCTCTTGCTCGTATCGCCAATGGTATGCACCGCCAAGTGACACTACAACCTGGTGACACCGTTATCTTCTCGTCTAGCCCTATCCCAGGGAACACAACCAGCGTTAACCGCTTGATTAATACCATCCAAGAAGCTGGGGTTGATGTTATCCACGGTAAAATCAACAATATCCATACCTCTGGACACGGTGGTCAACAAGAGCAAAAACTCATGCTTCGTTTGATTAAACCAAAATTCTTCATGCCTGTTCACGGTGAATACCGCATGCAGAAAGTCCACGCAGGCCTTGCTGTTGATTGTGGTGTTCCAAAAGATAATATCTTTATCATGGAAAATGGTGATGTCTTAGCCCTAACAAAAGACTCTGCGCGTCGTGCAGGTCACTTCAATGCTCAAGATATCTATGTTGATGGTAATGGTATTGGGGATATCGGAGCTGCCGTTCTTCGTGACCGTCGTGATCTCTCTGAAGATGGTGTCGTACTTGCCGTAGCAACTGTCGACTTCAAGTCTAAGATGATTCTAGCCGGTCCAGACATCCTCAGCCGTGGCTTCATCTATATGCGTGAATCTGGCGATCTTATCCGTGAAAGCCAACGCATTCTATTCAATGCTATTCGTATCGCTCTTAAGAATAAGGATGCTAGCATCCAATCCGTTAACGGAGCTATCGTCAATGCTTTACGCCCATTCTTATATGAAAAGACAGAACGTGAACCAATCATTATTCCAATGATTCTCACACCTGATAAATAAAAAAATGGTAGCCATCTAGCTACCATTTTTTAAGTTTAAATCCAATCTGGAGCACAACCCTTCCAACAAGTAAAAAAAAGCGCTTATAACGCTTTTTTCATTTTATGCACCTGGATAAATGTAAGATACTGAACCTGGTGTAGTTGAGTTTTGTGGGTCAAACCAACCACGATAGTTGTTGATTTGTTGTTGACCTTGATAATTTGACTCCAAGATTTGAATTTGACCATCTTGATCAACTTGTGTTACATAACCAACGTGACCATAACCACCATCAGTCCAACATACAATTGATCCTGTCACAGGTGTTGAACCTACAGCATAACCTTGGCTAGCAGCGCTTCCTGCCCAATCGCCACCATTACCCCACCAGTTACTTACCCATGGAGCAACTTCCTTAACACCCCATGTACATTGACCAACTGGGTAACGATTCCAAGTAGCATCTGAATCAGTAGCTGTTACCTCTGAAGAAGAAGCTTCTGTCGTTTCCTCAACTGCTGTCGTAGCACCTGAAACTTCCAAGCTTCCACCAGGAACAATTGTTGACCAAATAGTCATGCCATTTTCAGCCGCCAATTGATAAGGATCTACACCATACTGACTAGCAATCCCGAAGAATGAATCTCCATTTTGAACTGTATAAGTGTCAGCATTAACTGTTTGTGCGACTGTAAGACCGAGCAATAATGCACTTGAGGCTGCTGCCAAAGCAGCTTTTTTTGTAGTTTTCATATTTCCCCCTGAATAAGATTAATATAAAATTAGTTTAACACTCTCATATTTTAATGCGATTAAGGAGGAATAAAGAAATATGACAAAAGAAAACAGCTCAGTTAAAACTACGTAATTTGTCCAAGAACTTAATAAATTAAAAAGTAAAAGAAAACCAGGCATAACCTGATTTTCAAATTTAATTTCTTAATAAATGTCCAAGTAGTTATCAATTTCCCATTGTGAAACAAAGGTAGCATAACTTGCCCATTCCATACGTTTCGCATCAAGGAAGTTTGTATAGATATGATTACCCAAAGCTTGACGAACCACTTCATCTGTTTCCAATGCTTTAAGAGCGTTACGAAGTGTTGATGGCAAATCAATAATACCAGCCTCTTTACGTTCTTCAGGAGACATTGAGTAGATGTTTGTTTCAACTGGATCTGGAGCATCAATCTTGTTGATAATACCATCAAGACCTGCTTCCAAAAGTACAGCAAGTGCCAAGTATGGGTTTGCCATTGGGTCTACTGAACGTAATTCCAAACGTGTACCCATACCACGAGACGCAGGAACGCGGATCAATGGTGAACGGTTGCTACCTGCCCATGCAATATATACAGGAGCTTCGTATCCAGGAACCAAACGTTTGTAAGAGTTAACTGTTGGGTTAATAATTGCAGTATAGTTGTATGCGTGTTTCATCAAACCACCAAGGAAGTAGTAAGCATCTTGAGACAATTGCATACCACGTGGATCCTCTGGATCAAAGAATGCATTTCCTTCTTCAGTGAAGAGAGACATGTTACAGTGCATACCGCTACCAGCAATACCATATTTAGGTTTCGCCATAAATGTCGCATAAAGACCATGTTTACGAGCGATTGTCTTAACAACCAATTTGAAAATTTGGATATTATCACAAGCCTTCAAAACATCTGTATACTTGAAGTCGATTTCATGTTGACCAACCGCCACTTCGTGGTGAGATGCTTCAACATCAAATCCCATTTCTGTCAACACATTAACGATTTCACGACGTGTATTGTCTGCAAGGTCAGTTGGTGCAAGGTCAAAATAACCACCTTTATCGTTAACTTCAAGCGTAGGATTACCTTGTTCATCTAATTTGAAAAGGAAGAATTCTGGTTCTGGTCCAAGGTTAAATGATTTATAACCAACTTCTTCCATATGACGCAAAGCCTTTTTCAAGTTACCACGAGGGTCACCGGCAAATGGTTCACCTGCAGAGGTATAGATATCACAAATAAGACCAGCTACTGCACCATTTTCATCACCCCAAGGGAAAACTGTCCACGTATCAAGATCTGGGTAAAGATACATATCAGATTCGTTGATACGAACAAATCCCTCGATTGATGAACCATCAAACATAGCTTTATTTGAAAGTACCTTATCCAACTGTTCATCTGTCGCAGGAATTTCAACGTTCTTCATAACACCAAGAATATCAGAGAACATTAAACGCAAGAAAGTAACATTCTTCTCTTTGACTTCGCGACGAATATCAGCTGCTGTGATTGCCATAATAGGGGTCTCCTTTATAAAAACCAAAAATAAAAGTTCAAAGCGTAATTAGATACGCAAGTTACCAAATTGTTGTGACGGGGTCGTAAAACGGCCTTGCTGAAGGAGTTCATCATGCAAGATACGTCGAACGTCCGCATCTGTTAAAGCCGCTTGTTTTTGTTGGGCACGAACTTCACGTTCTTCGTACTCATGCTTAATCGCTGCAATATTGTAACCATCATCCAAAAAATCTTTGATTTCCAATAAACGATCCATATCATTTAATGAGTACATCCGACGATTTCCAGCTGTACGTTCAGGTTGAATTAAACCTTGATCTTCATAGTAACGAATTTGACGAGCAGTTAAATCCGTCAATTTCATAACTGTACCAATCGGAAAAACAGCTAGAGAACGCCTTAATTCTTTCTCTCTTGCCATGATCATCCTCCTTTCCTAACAATTATATTCTGAATATTTCTACATGTCAACAGTTTATGTTACTTTTTCTTACACAATAAGCAATTCCCGAACATTACATTGTGTATTCGCTCTAATTTAAGGATTTTATCAAAAAAACATAAAAAATAGAGTTCAATAGAACCCTATCATTCTTATTTTAAGTGTTTAAGTAACCAATCATAATCATAATTGACAAGGATTGCTATAAAGACTCCACAGAAAGTTTCAAAGACTCGAGCAATAACATAAGTAAAGGTATTATCAGGTGGAATAGACAAGGTAATAATCAGAAGTGCAGCCACCCCTCCAATAACACCAGATGCATTATTAAAAGATACATTAATGACAATCGTCAGCATTGTCAAAATTGGAACCAATAGCAAAGTCACCCAAACTGAATGATTAAACCACATATTCACAAAGTAAAATAATAGCGATAAAAGCCCTCCAACCGTATTCGCAAAAATACGTGACTTACCAAACTGAATACTTCTATCGAAGTTTTCTCGAAGACTAAAGACTGCTGTCAAACAACCAATCTGAAGCCCTTCCCACCCTAATGCAGAAAAAAGACCTAAAACTAGAAAGACAGCAATCCCCGTCTTAAGTGTACGCATACCAAATTTAAATTTCTTCGGTTCAAATTTCAATCCCATTTTACTATTTTAACATGATTATGAAACTTTTGGCTACTTCTACAGTATTATGCCGCAAAGTTCAAACTAATAATCGCAATTTTTTGAAAGAAACTTACTTCCCAATAATAGTTTTAGCCTCTATCAAATACTCAATGAGATGACACAAAAAAGAGTTGGTTTCCCAACTCTTTTCATTCTAATAGACTTATTTATCAGTAAGTGCAGCCAATCCTGGAAGTTCTTTACCTTCAAGAAGTTCCATAGAAGCACCACCACCAGTAGAAATCCATGAGAATTTATCTGCACGTCCAAGGTTGATTGCTGCGGCAGCTGAGTCACCACCACCGATGATTGATTTAACGCCTGGTTGTTTCACGATAGCATCCATCACACCGATTGTACCAGCTTGGAAGTCAGGGTTTTCAAATACACCCATAGGACCATTCCATACAACTGTTTTCGCACCAGTCAAGGCTTTATCGAATTCAGCAATTGATTTAGGACCGATATCCAAACCAAGGAAACCTGGGTCTACTGCTTCACCTTCAGTGTCTTTCACTTCAGTGTAGTCAGCAAATGCATTAGCTTCTTTTGAGTCAACTGGCAAGATCAATTTACCGTTTGATTTTTCAAGAAGAGCTTTAGCAACATCAAGTTTATCTTCTTCTACAAGTGAGTTACCGATTTCGATACCTTGTGCTTTGTAGAATGTGTAAGTCATACCACCACCGATAAGAACTTTATCAGCTTTTGCAAGAAGGTTTTCGATAACACCAATCTTATCAGATACTTTAGAACCACCAAGGATAGCTACGAATGGACGCTCTGGAGTTTCAACTGCTTCTTTGATGTAAGCAATTTCGTTTTCAAGAAGGAAACCAGCAACAGCTTTGTCAACGTTTGCTGAGATACCAACGTTAGATGCGTGTGCACGGTGAGCTGTACCGAATGCATCGTTTACGAAGATACCATCTCCAAGTGATGCCCAGTATTTACCAAGTTCAGGATCATTTTTAGATTCTTTCTTGCCATCAACATCTTCAAAACGAGTGTTTTCAACCAAGAGAACTTGTCCATCTTCAAGAGCGTTAACAGCTGCTTCCAATTCAGCGCCACGTGTAACTCCTGGGATAAATTTAACGTCTTGACCCAATTTAGCAGCCAAGTCAGCAGCTACAGGAGCAAGTGATTTACCTTCTTTGTCAGCTTCTTCTTTTACACGTCCAAGGTGAGAGAAGAGGATTGCACGTCCACCTTGTTCAAGGATATACTTGATTGTTGGAAGAGCAGCAGTGATACGGTTATCATTAGTGATCACACCGTCTTTTACAGGAACGTTGAAGTCAACACGAACGAGAACTTTTTTCCCTTTCAAGTCAACATCTTTAACAGTCAATTTAGCCATTTGATCAGACTCCTTAATTTTTTAATACGTTTTCATTATATCACAAAATACCTAAAAGAGATAGCAAAATCAGAAGGATTTCTAGCTTATTACTAGTACAAGTACATCTACCATATAATCAAAATAGAAAGGCAGAATAACAATGAAAAAACAACTAAATAAAATTCAGAAAAAAGCTGATCAGGATTTACATATAATCCTCATACTTACACTTATTCCTCTTTTCTTCTTTCTTACCTTTAAACAAACTCTCGTTTCCTATATTAACCAAACCTCAGTCTCACTATGGACACGTTTAATCCTATTAGCCAGTTTGCAATTTGCCATTGCAGTTTTTGAAACGCCCTTTAACTTGCTTCAAAAGAGCCTTATTTTCTGTACAAAAAAAGAAGAGCCTAAGCTCTTCTTAATATACTATTGAATTATTTAGCAATTTTTGCGAAGTATTCAAGAGTACGTACAAGTTGTGAAGTGTATGACATTTCATTGTCGTACCATGACACAGTTTTAACCAATTGATGTCCATCAACAGTTTGAACTTTAGTTTGAGTTGCGTCAAACAATGAACCGAATGACATACCAACAACGTCAGAAGATACGATTGGATCTTCAGTGTAACCGTAAGATTCGTTAGCAGCTGCTTTCATTGCTGCGTTAACTTCATCAACAGTTACTTCTTTGTTAAGGACTGAAACCAACTCAGTTACAGAACCTGTTGGAACTGGAACACGTTGAGCAGCACCGTCAAGTTTACCGTTCAATTCAGGGATAACCAAACCGATAGCTTTAGCAGCACCAGTTGAGTTAGGAACGATGTTAGCAGCACCAGCACGAGCACGACGCAAATCACCTTTACGGTGTGGTCCATCAAGGATCATTTGGTCTCCAGTGTAACCGTGGATAGTAGTCATCAAACCTTGTTTAACACCAAAGTTATCTTGCAATGCTTTAGCCATTGGTGCCAAACAGTTAGTTGTACATGAAGCACCTGAAATAACTGTTTCAGTACCATCAAGTGTATCGTGGTTAGTGTTGAATACGATTGTTTTAACATCGCTTCCACCAGGAGCAGTGATAACAACTTTCTTAGCACCACCATTAGCGTGCAAGTGTTTTTCAGCAGCTGCTTTAGTTGCAAAGAAACCAGTTGCTTCAAGAACGATTTCTACACCGTCACTAGCCCAGTCAATTTGTTCTGGATCACGTTCAGCAGAAACCTTAACGAATTTACCGTTAACTTCAAATCCACCTTCTTTTACTTCAACAGTTCCGTTGAAACGACCTTGAGTTGTGTCATATTTCAACAAATGTGCAAGCATTGTAGGATCTGTAAGGTCATTGATGCGTGTAACTTCAACACCTTCTACGTTTTGGATACGACGGAAAGCAAGACGACCGATACGACCGAAACCGTTAATACCAACTTTAACTACCATTAGTGATTTCCTCCTTATGAAAATCAAATAAATATAATTTTGAGAGCAAGCTCTCCCTATTGTGAAAAGATTAACTTGAGCGCTTTCAATTCAACCTTTCAACAGTCATATTATATAATTTTTTTCAAAAAATTGCAAATAGAAAAGGCACTTACTTTCATAAGTACCTTAACTTTATAAGTTCTAATTAAGCTTCACCAGAATTTTTCTTGATGATTTCTTCTTGAACTGATTTAGGAACATCTTCATAGTGGTCAAATACCATCATGAATGTACCACGACCTTGAGTTGCAGAACGAAGTGTTGTTGCATAACCGAACATTTCAGCAAGTGGAACATATGCACGAACGATTTGGCTGTTACCGTGTGCTTCCATACCATCAACACGTCCACGACGAGCTGTAACGTGACCCATAACGTCACCAAGGTTTTCTTCAGGAACAGTGATTGTTACAAGCATCATTGGTTCAAGGATAGTTGGTTGTGCAGTCTTAGCAGCTTCTTTAAGTGCAAGAGATGCAGCGATCTTGAAGGCAGTTTCAGATGAATCGACATCGTGGTATGAACCATCGTAAAGCTTAGCTTTGATGTCAACCATTGGGTATCCAGCAAGGACACCGTTAGCCATAGATTCTTCCAATCCTTTTTCTACTGCAGGGATGAATTCACGTGGAACCACACCACCGACGATAGCATTTTCGAATTCGAAACCTTTACCTTCTTCATTTGGAGTAAATTCAATCCAAACATCACCAAACTGACCTTTACCACCAGATTGACGTTTGAAGAATCCACGTGCTTGTGTAGCTGCACGGAATGTTTCACGGTATGATACTTGTGGAGCACCTACGTTTGCTTCAACTTTGTGTTCACGTTTCAAACGGTCAACAAGGACATCAAGGTGAAGTTCACCCATACCAGAGATAACTGTTTCACCAGTTTCAGGGTTAGTTTCAACACGGAATGTTGGATCTTCTTCAGCAAGTTTTTGAAGACCGATACCCATCTTATCTTGGTCAGCTTTAGTCTTAGGCTCAACCATCAATTGGATAACTGGTTCTGGAACTTCGATTGACTCAAGAATAACTTTAGCTTTTTCATCAGTCAATGAGTCACCAGTTGTAGTATCTTTCAAACCGATAGCAGCAGCGATATCACCAGCGTATACTTGTTCAATTTCTTGACGGCTGTTAGCGTGCATTTGAAGGATACGTCCGATACGTTCACGTTTACCTTTAGATGTGTTCATTACATATGAACCTGATTGAAGGATACCTGAGTAAACACGGATAAATGTCAAACGACCTACAAATGGGTCAGTCATGATCTTGAAGGCAAGAGCTGCAAATGGCTCATCATCAGATGCTGGACGAGTTTCTTCTTCGTCTGTATCTGGGTTGATACCTTTGATTGCAGGGATATCAAGTGGGCTTGGAAGGTAATCGATAACCGCATCAAGCATCAATTGAACACCTTTGTTCTTGAAGGCAGAACCACAAAGAACTGGGAAGAATTCAACGTTGATTGTTGCACGACGGATAGCTGCTTTCAATTCCTCGTTAGTGATTTCTTCACCTTCAAGGTATTTCATCATCAAATCTTCGTCAGTTTCAGCAACTGCTTCAATCAATTTTTCACGGTATTCGTTTGCTTGATCAACGTAATCAGCTGGAATATCTTCTTCAAGAATATCTGTACCAAGGTCATTAGTATAGATTTCAGCTTTCATTTTAATCAAGTCAATGATACCACGGAAATCATCTTCAGCACCGATTGGCAATTGGATTGGGTGTGCGTTTGCTTGAAGACGATCGTGAAGTGTGCTTACTGAGTAAAGGAAGTCTGCACCGATTTTATCCATTTTGTTGGCAAATACGATACGTGGAACACCATACTCAGTTGCTTGACGCCAAACTGTTTCAGTTTGAGGTTCTACACCTGATTGTGAGTCAAGAACGGTTACGGCACCATCCAATACACGGAGTGAACGTTGTACTTCGATTGTGAAGTCCACGTGTCCTGGTGTATCAATGATGTTAACGCGGTGACCATCCCATTGTGCTGTTGTAGCGGCAGATGTGATTGTGATACCACGTTCTTGTTCTTGCTCCATCCAGTCCATTTGTGATGCACCTTCGTGAGTTTCACCGATTTTGTGGATTTTACCAGTATAGTAAAGGATACGCTCTGTTGTAGTTGTTTTACCGGCATCGACGTGGGCCATGATACCGATATTACGAGTTTTTGCAAGTGAAAATTCGCGTGCCATTAGGTTTATTCTCCTATAAATATTTTAGTTTACTTATTTATTATAACATTATTGTCAAAAAACGGATAGGCAGGACCTACCCGTTTTTTCACTAATATTTAACTGGTTTTCAAATGATATGAATGATATTATTTGAATTCAGAGTCAGCCTATTACAAATCCATAATCTTAGCTTATGAATATATGACTGTAATTCAGCTTGAAACTTATGATTACCAGCGGAAGTGTGCAAAGGCACGGTTTGCTTCAGCCATTTTGTGAGTATCTTCACGTTTCTTAACTGATGCACCAGTGTTGTTTGCAGCATCCATGATTTCTTTTGCAAGACGATCTTTCATAGTGTGTTCACCACGCGCACGTGATGCGTTAACCAACCAACGAAGACCAAGAGTTGTACGACGTTCTGGACGAACTTCAACTGGGACTTGGTAGTTTGAACCACCGACACGACGTGCACGTACTTCAAGTACAGGCATGATGTTGTCCATAGCTGTTTCAAATACTTCAAGAGCATCGTTTCCAGTTGCTTCTTTGATTTGCTCGAAAGCATCGTATACGATTGTTGCAGCAGTACCACGTTTACCGTCAAGCATTACACGGTTGATAAGACGTGTAACGATTTTTGAATTGTACAATGGATCTGCCAATACTTCGCGTTTAGGCGCTCTATTTTTACGACTCATTTTATCTTATCTCCCTTCTTATCCTTTAGGACGTTTAGCACCGTATTTAGAACGGCTTTGTTTACGATCAGCTACACCTGCAGTATCAAGTGCACCACGGACGATGTGGTAACGTACCCCTGGAAGGTCTTTTACACGTCCACCACGGATAAGAACAACGCTGTGTTCTTGGAGGTTGTGTCCGATACCTGGGATGTAAGCAGTAACTTCGATAAGGTTGCTCAAACGTACACGAGCGAATTTACGAAGGGCTGAGTTAGGTTTCTTAGGTGTCATTGTTCCAACACGTGTTGCAACACCACGTTTTTGTGGTGAAGATACGTTAGTTTGAACTTTTTTGTGGCTGTTGTAACCAACGTTCAAAGCTGGTGATTTAGATTTTACAACTTTTGATTGACGTGGTTTACGAACCAATTGGTTAATTGTAGGCATCTACATTCTCCTGTGTTTTTTTATTTTTGGTTGATATGGCACTTGGTGACAGCCCATATCTGTGTGTACTTTTGCAACTTATGTCAGCACGTCTCTGTACACTTTTGAGAGACCAAAAGTAAAAAGTACCGTCTAATATAGTATCATTTTTTGATAATTATTGTCAAGACTTTCTTGTTAAAAAGAAAAATTCCTAATCGTTAAATTAGGAATACTATCGTAGATTAATTATTTGTCAAAAATATTACCGACTTCAACTTCTACCTTCTGTGCTTTTACATCGATGTCAGAAACAGTAAGTAATGATTTATATTCATGGATATCACGATCACCTTTAGCATTTTCTGCGAATACAGCTACACCTACTAACTCACTATCAAATTCTGAAAGCAAGCTAATCATACCCGTAATGGTACCACCACCTTTAAGAAAATCATCAACAATAAGGACGCGGCTATTTGGTTTCAAACTACGTTTTGAAAGAAACATCTTTTCAATACGATCACTTGAACCACTAACATAGTTTACCGATACGGTTGAACCTTCTGTAATTTTCAAGTCACGACGAACGATAACAAATGGAATGTTCAAGACATCTGCTACTGCATTTGCTAAAGGAACTCCTTTAGTTGCAACAGTCATAACGGCATCAATTTTTTGTCCTTTAAAGGCACTAGCAATGATACGACCAACATTTTTCAAAATAGACGGTGTACTCAGTAAATCAGATAGGTAGAGATAACCACCTGGTAAGATACGATCACTCTCGGAAAGACGTTTACAAAGATCTTCAACCAGACTTCTTGCATCTTCATCAGAAATAGTTGGTGTAAACATAACGCCACCAGATGCACCCGTTACTGTTTCGATTTCTCCTATCTGACTTTCCTCAAAAGCTTTTTTAATGATAGCAACATCTTCTGAGATTGAAGACTTTGCAGCTTCATAACGCTCTGCAAAGGTGTTGAGGCTTGTCAATTGATAAGGATTATTAATCAGGTAGTTTGAAATCACTACCATGCGCTCACTTCGTTTTAATTTCATATGTTACCTATATTTTCTGTACTTTTTAACTATTATACCATAATACAGCAAAAAACGAACATTTTCATATAAAATGCTCGCTTAATTTCGATTTTAATCAAATTTTGGCTTGTAGAAAGAACGATTATCCATAGCAAAGAGACGATTTGTCATTTCTCCTGGACCTACTAGATTAAGGGCTGTCGTCATCATCATCATACTGGCATCAAGATTATCAATCATATGAATAATTTCTGCTTCCATAATACGAGGTCGCACTGGGCTACCATACTCTAGTTGTCCGTGGTGGCTGAGAATGACATGACGCAAAACAACGACATCCTCACGCGTATCATCAATATTGAGCTCCATGAGCACCTTAGTGATTTCTTCATCAATCAAAGCAATATGACCAATTAAGTTTCCACGAACCGTATACTCAGTATTTTCAGGACCAGTAAGTTCAATAACCTTAGCCAAATCATGAAGCATAATTCCGGCAAAGAGTAGGCTCTTATTGAGCTCTGGATAAATATCTCCAATGCTGTCCGCTAGGCGAACCATAGTAGCTGTATGATAGGCTAGTCCACTTTCAAAAGCATGATGATTTGTTTTAGCAGCTGGAAAAGTGAAGAACTCTTTATTATACTTTCGATAAAGGGCACGAACAACACGCTGCCAAGTTGCTTCCTCAATCTTGAAAATCATTTGCTCTAGGTATTCGCGTACTTCGGAAGGATTTACTGGTGGTTTCTCTTTGAAATCAGCCGGATCATTTGGCTCACCAAATGTAGGCAAGCGTAAGGTAATTTGGTTTACCTGAGGAGTATTATTATAAACCTCTCGACGGCCCTCCATATGCACTACTTTACCTGCGGTAAATTCTTCGACATTATAAGGCTGAGCATCCCATAGGTTGCCTGAAATCTCTCCAGTATCATCCTGGAATGTAAAGGCAATGTAATCCTTTCCTGCTCTTGTCTTACGTACCTCTGCACGCTTAATCAGATAAAAACCTTCAAAATACTCGTCTTTTTTCATTTGATTAATCTTCATGCTTGTCCTCGTTTTCTAATCGTGGTAAATCCAACAAACTTTGTATCGCACTGTCTTGATAGGTTTCAATTGTATCAAGAGCTCTAACAATTGCCCTACTCCTTGTGTTAAGAAGACTATCGACGGTTTTACTTGCTGTATTCAATTGTTTCTGAGCTTTAGCTAACATATCTCCAAACCTGCCAAATTCTAGTTTGACGTTACCTAAAATCTTACTAATATCATCCGCATTCTTTTGAATATTCAAAGTTCTAAAACCTACAGACAATGAATTCAAGAGTGCTGATAAGGTTGACGGCCCTGCGATAACAATATTCTCCTCGCGACGAAGGGCGTCAAAGAAGGCTGGTTGGCGTACTACCTCAGCATAAAGTCCTTCCGTCGGCAAAAATAATATACCAAAATTTGTAGTTTCAGGTGGGTTAAGATACTTCTTGTTAATATCCTTTGCAAATCGCTTAATACTAGCCAGAAGTGACTTACGGTGATTCTCAATCTCCTCTTTATTACCAGACTCATAAGCATCTTCCAGACGATAGTAATCTTCCAAAGGAAACTTAGAATCAATGGGAAGGTAGATATATTCGTCTTTATGGTTTCCTGGCATTTTGATTGCATATTCAACTCGTTCACTTGAACCTGATACCGTAGGAAATTCTCGCTCGTACTGATTAACAGTCAATATGTCTTCAATAATTTGCCCTAATTGAAGCTCTCCCAAAATACCTCGTGTTTTTGTATTTGAAAGGACCTTGTTAAGACTTCCAACATCCTTGGCTACATTTTTCATTTCCCCCAAGCCCTGATTAACCGACTCTAACTGTCTTGAAACTGTCTCAAAAGAGGCTTGTAAACGTGTTTGTAAGGTTTGCTCAAGTTTCTCTTCAACTGTCTGACGCATTTGTTCCAAACGTTTCTCATTGGAATCCTGCATATCTTTAACAGCTTTGGTTAAGCTTTGGTTTATTTGCTCAAGACGTTGGTCAGAACGGTCTCGATTATCAGACAAATTTTGATGTAAAACCTCTCGGATATCTGTCAACTGTTGATATAGTTCCATCTGCAATTGGTTCAATTGCTTTGTTGTTTCCAGTTGGTTTGTCTTAGCAAAACTTTCCAATTGAAACGAAACTTGATCTGAAAGATTATCTGCATTTTCTTCCAAACTCTTATTAATCTGTTCTTTTAACTCCATATTCTTCAAGAAAAGAACAATAAGAATCCCCAAGCTTAATAAAGTTAAAAGTGTAAGTAGATAAATCATACTAACTCCTATCTTTAGTCTGGATGACAATCACATATCCATTTGGCACAAGCACTTGAATCGGACCATCAATGAATTCATTGCTAGAATAGATTTTCTTCTGGAAATAATTCATACTAGTTAATTCGTATTTTGCTCCCAAAATCGTCAGTTCTCCATCACCCTCATGTAAAAAAGAAACATATGTCATTCCAGGTTCTGGTAAAACTTTATGACTTCCTTCTGGATAATAAGTAATCTTATTTTGCTTATCTCGCAAACAGATACGCCTCATAAAAGGAGCTAATTCAGGATCGCTGACCAAAAATATATTTGATAACATATGATCAATTCTGCCACCAAAAGCACCGAAAATAGTTACTTCCGCCTCAGGATATAACTGAAATGTAATTTTTAGGGCTAACTCTGTATCCGTGTCATCCTTTTCAGCCGGAGCAATCATACAATCTTTGGTAGCTGATTGGATCATCTCTAACTCTGACCGAGATACTGAATCAAAGTCTCCAACAGACAAATCAATAGGTAAACCTAACTCCAACAAACGTAAGCACGCACGATCCACCCCAACAAAATAATCAAAATCGGTAGTGAACCACTCTAGCTCACCACCGACAAATAAAGCTATTTTAGGCATCGATAGCATCACGAAGCGTTTGAACTTGCGCTGTCAAATCAGGATTTTTGAAGAGGTAAGAGCCCGCGACAAAAACATTAGCCCCCGCCTTGGCACATGCTGCAATAGTGTTATTATCTACACCACCATCAACTTCAATATCGAATGAATAGCCACCTTTTTCGCGAAGCTCCACAACGCGCTCTACTTTAGACATCATTTCTGGAATGAACGCCTGACCACCAAAACCTGGATTTACAGTCATGATAAGTACTTGATCCACTAAATCAAGTACAGGAATAAGTGCCTCAACTGGGGTTCCAGGATTAATCACAACACCTGCTTTCATACCAGCAACTTTGATTTTCTGGAGGGCACCATGGATATGCCTAGTGGCTTCAACATGAATGGTCATGATATCTGCACCAGCTTGTGCATAGGCATCCACATAACGCTCAGGATCAACAACCATAAGGTGACAATCAAAAACTAACTTGCTATGTTTACGCATACTAGCAACCACATCTGCTCCCCAACTGATATTAGGAACAAATTGACCATCCATAATATCAATGTGAACATATTCCACACCTGATGCATCAATACGAGCTAGTTCTGAAGCAAAATTAGCATAATCAGCAGCTAGGATAGAAGGAGCAATTTTATATGACATGAGAGACCTACTTTCTTTTTACAGTTTTTTTATATGTTTCACGACGATTTTCAATTTCACTTAGAAATTGAAGGTAATTATCATAACGGACTTGCCAGATTTGGCCATTTTCAACCTCTTCCTTAACAGCGCAAGAAGGCTCATGGGTATGAGTACAAGAACGGAATTTACAACCATGACTAGCTTGACGAATTTCCGGAAAAGCTTCACTCAAGTCCTCTGCATTATCCACTTCATAATCTAGCGAAGAGAATCCTGGTGTGTCAGCAATCTTCCCACCATGAACGTCATAAAGACTTACAGCCCTTGTAGTATGACGTCCACGACCTAAACTGTCTGAAATCTCACCTGTTTCTAAATGTAACTGTGGGGCAATACGGTTCAACAAGGTTGATTTTCCAACACCCGTCTGTCCCATAAAGACTGTTATTTTATCAGTCAAGAGCGGCAATAGTTCTTCCAAACTGAAGATAAAATCAAAACCAATTCTTTGATATTGTTTTTGAATGGCTTTCATTTCTGAATCATCTTCAACCAAGTCCATCTTAGAAATATAGATTACAGGCTTTATATTTTTATGCTCTAGTAGAACCAAAAAACGGTCCAAAAGATTACAGTTAAAATCCGGTTCCTTAACAGACATAATAACCACAGCCTGATCTATATTGACAATGGGTGGACGCACTAAACTATTGATTCGTTGACCAATTTTAAGGATATAACCTTCTGAATTTTCCTCTGCTGAAAATTCAACAAAATCTCCAACATAAGGTGTTTGTCCTTTTTTTCTAAAATTTCCTCGTGCACGCGTCTGGTATATAACACCATCATGCTCTACATAATAGAAACCTGCCAGTGCTTTGATAATTCTTCCTTGCAAGTGAACTCCTCATTCGTTTAATAGCCCTATTATATCACAAATTAGAAAGCTTTTCTGGAACAAAAAAACGGATTTTCCATTTCCCATGGGCCTCCTTGCATTTTCAATAGATTGCAGTATAATAGGCATATCATCTGCGGAGGTGGTGGAATGGCAGACACGCATGCTTCAGGCGCATGTGCTTTTTCAAGCGTGAGGGTTCAAATCCCTTTCTCCGCATAACTAATAATCCCACTGAGATTCAGTGGGATTTTTGAATTATAGGCCTGCTTCTCTCAAAGCATCTGATAAATGTGCAAAATCAGAAATAGATAAAGCCTCTCCACGAATAGAAGGTTTTATATCTGCAATTTCCAATGCCTTCTCAAGTTTGGATTTTACTTCTTCAGATTTACCAAAATGATTTGTTAAATTATTCCACAATGTCTTACGACGATGGACAAAGCTAGCCTTAGCCACTCGGAAAAGGAAATCCTCATCTTTAACTTCAACCAACGGTTGTTCACGACGCGTCATCTTCAAAATGGCTGAGTCAACATTAGGTGCTGGTACAAAGACTGTACGAGGGACAATGAACGCCACTTTAGCGGTCATATAATACTGAACGGCAATTGATAGAGAACCATAGGCCTTGCTATTAGGCTCTGCAGAAATGCGGTCAGCGACTTCTTTTTGCATCATAACAACAAATTCTGCAAAAGGAATCTTACTCTCAATCAAATGCATCAAGATTGGCGTCGTAATATAATATGGCAAATTGGCTACGACCTTAATTGGTAGTTCTGAATTTTTAAATTCTTTTACCCGTGTCTGTAAATCTGCCTTAAGAACATCTTCATTAATCACGTTAACATTATCATGATCACGTAATGTATCCTCTAAAATCGGAACCAATCGATCATCAATTTCAAATGCCATAACTTCCGCAGCATTTTCAGCCAAGAATTCTGTTAATGCTCCAATACCAGGTCCAATTTCGATTACATTGACATTTTTGTCAATCTCTGCCGTATCAACAATTTTTTGTAAAATATTTGTATCTGTTAAGAAGTTCTGTCCGAAAGACTTCTTAAAGGTAAAGCCATGGCGTTCAAGGACAGCCTTGGTCACGCTATAATCTGCAATTCTCATTTATTCTCTTTTCTTATTAATTTCACGATTTTTATATTTGGACAAAAAATATTCCAAATCCTTAACTATCCCAACCTCTATAATAGCTACTTAATAGCGATTTGATTTTAAGATTACTGGTAGTCTAGTAATTTGACATAGCCTCTTCTAGCTCCTCTAAAGTGATTCCAAACAATTCCAAACGTTTTAGAAGCTGCTTCCCATTGCAATAACCAATACGAAGTGCCTCCCCCAAATATTCTCGACGCTTTCGACTATCTGCTCCCATTAGTAGTCCTAACTTCATAAGATTTGATTTACTAATATCAAACTGATTATCATCATCGTAACTACCTAGAACTCCAGATAAGGCCTTTTGAAGATCCTCAAAACTCGCATGCTCAACCCCCAATGAACGACCTTTAGTCTTAGATTTTGGTGTTGCTTCCCCACGGTTTAAGAAAGCATGCTTTGCTGTCGGAACAGCTTCCATGATGATTTTACGGATACGTTCACCATTATAGTCTGGATCAGTGAAAACAATCACTCCGCGTAAGTCATTAAGCTTATCAATACGCTCTAAGTCGTCTTCATTGATAGCAGAGCCTCTAGTCTCATAGGTATCCACCTCATAAAAACGTCTCAAATTTGCGGTATCATCCTTACCTTCTACCACGATGATTTCTTGAATTTTTATTTTTTCTTCATCTTCTTGCATACTTTAGTCCACTGATTTTGTACTTCATTATCAAAAAATTTTAACTGTGGTGCACTGCCAGGTACTCTCAATTCCAATAGTCTATATATATAAACTAACTTGTCTTTTAAGTTTAAATTTAGCCCTAAAAGTACTTCTTTCTTGTCTTTGTCATAGACTCGTTCAAATGAATTATAGATAGAATTCATCGAGTGCTCTGACGCAAGCTGTAGACATGGCAACTCCAAGTATTTGTTTACTGATTCGTTTTTTAGTATCGATTCAAAAATTGAAATCATCATTTCTCTCTGGCTTAACGGTGTTTGAATCTCTCCACCATACAAGCTGAAAGCGCATCTTGTCTCATTGAATGTCTCATAAGCATGACGTAACTCTTCTTCCGTCATATTCGTCAAATGTGCAACTAGATCCTTAACATCAATTTTTAAAGGAATCATACCAGTTTCAATCAAACATTCTCTAACTAGATCATCTTTTAATGATGAAACCTTACCATCTACCACCCAATCTTCCTTTAACTCACTCGAAACTATAACAAGATACTTAGATCTTATGCTATTCTTTTTAAGATAGTCCAAAGATTCCAACCAAAACAATGCATCAGAATACGAGCTTTTCATAATTAAATTCCCAAATTGAATATACTTCCCCTCCTTATCCTTTAAATCCATATACCCTGGAGAAATCTTAGCATCGTATCGTTTCTTAATCTTTAACACATAATCTTGTAAAATATTCTTATCGTAACATTTACCTAACTCTACATCATTTAACCAGTTCTCTAGTCTATTTTTAAGTTCTTTACCATCATAATCTTCTTTACTTATTATATCTTCCCAACTAAAATTTGAAGTAACCCCTTTCTTTACTCCATTAACTAAATTGTTCATTTCAGAAATTATTTTGTTTAGTTCAGGTCTAATATTTGTTTCAATTTGTTCCCAATACCTATCAGTTACTTCAAAAATTTTATCTGAATCATAATCATTAGAAAATTTTTTATCCCTAAATTCAAATAGTTTTTCCTTGACTAAATCTTTTATTTTATCATACTTAAGTAAGTTATTTTGTTTTTCTATACTTTCTATCACTTGATTTGTGTCCCGTTCCAATTTATAAGTGCCCTGGACCACTTGAGATTCATTATTAAGATATTCTACTTGAGAAACAAATGGAATGAAAGTCTTCACTCTCACTTGATTTAATGCCTCAAAAACCTTATCAGGAGTTAAATAATTTTTAAGCGGATAAAGTATACTATTAGTATCAAAAATAAAAAACGCATCTACTACAACTTCTTTAACAAAGAATTCTTTTGATAAGTTTTTATACTTTTCATTATTAAGATATTCGTGATATTGTTTGATTAAATTCATTTTCCTAATCCTCCATAAATAGTCTAAACTTAATTAAACCCAAAAATCCTCATCGCATTATCATAAGTAGCTCTAGCAACCTCTTCACTTGTTAAACCACGAAGCTCAGCAATCTTATCTACTACGTAACGTGTATAGCCTGTACGATTCTCGCGACCACGTTTGGGAACGGGTGCCAAATACGGTGCATCCGTTTCAACCAGAATCTTATCTAAAGGTAACTTCTGAGCAGCTTCTTGGACATCCAAAGCCTTCTTAAAAGTTACAACACCTGAAAATGAAATCATCATTCCAAGATCAACAAATTTTTGAGCCATTTCTAAGGATCCTGAATATGAGTGCATAATCCCCCCACGAGGACCAACACCAACCTCTTTAATAACAGCGTAGGTATCCTCAAGTGCATCACGTGTATGGACAACAAAAGGTAAATTGTGTTCCTTTGACAAAGCTATTTGACGCTTAAAGACATCAATCTGAATCTCTTTAGGATCTTCCATCCAATAATAATCCAAACCAATTTCCCCAAGTGCCACTACTTTCGGATTATCCAATTGTGATACAATCATATCCTCAATTTCCTGAGAATAGGACCCTGCTTCCGTAGGATGCCATCCAATCGTACTATATAGTTGATCATACTTCTCTGATAGTGCTAAAGATTTATCAATTGTCGGCTTATCAAAACCAACAATATTCATTTTTATAACACCTAGTTCAGCTGCAAAATCTATTTCTTCTTGTTCTTTTCCTGCAAAATTATCCACATTAAGGTGGGTATGCGTATCAAAAATTTCAATCATAGGTCTATTATAACAAAAACGAGCGAGCATAGCTCACTCACCTTTTCATTTTATTAAACAAAGAGTCGCATATATTCTATCTTTGTACAACGATTCATTACAATATCCTGTCTATTCGCTTGACGAAGAATAGTCTCAGCCTCCTCATTCTCAAGACCAATTTGACTCCAAAAAACTTTTGCATCCGTTTCAAGAAAATCATAAGCAACATCTGGTAAAAACTCACTTCGTCTAAATACATCAACAATATCAATCGAAAATGGGATATCTTTAAGATAAGCATAAACATGCTCTCCAAGAAGCTCCTGGCCTTCTAGTTTGGGATTTACTGGTATGATACGATAACCAGCAGCTTGTAGAAAATGAGCAACCTGATAAGATGCTGCCTCCTTACGATGAGATAAACCAACAATTGCAATCGTCTTTGCTGATTTTAGATAAGACTCTATAACCTCAGCAGTAGGATTTTGAAATGAATAAGACATAAGACTCTCCTTGTCGTTCGAATAAAATAAAAATCCCTAAACGGGACTGTGACGATTAGTTAGCTAAGCTCTGCAACGATAGCTTTAATTTGTTCTTTTGTATGTACACCTGCAACTTGCTTAACAACCTCACCATCTTTTTTGAAGAGTAAAGTTGGAATAGACATGATTCCAAACTTCTGAGCTGTTTCTGGGTTCTCATCAACATCAATTTTAACAATCTTAAGTTCATCTTCTGAAATCTCTTCAGAAAGTTGCTCAAGAATTGGTGCTTGCATCAAGCAAGGCCCACACCAAGTTGCCCAAAAATCAATCAAAACGAGCCCTTCAGCTGTTTCTTGTTCAAATGTAGCATCTGTTACTACTTGTGTCATATATTCATCCTCCTAGACATTATAAAACTTTTGTAGACCTATTCTATATGATTCTAAAGGCCATTGCAAGAATTTGACACATACATAAAAAATTCTTATCAAATATTAATCATTGCCTATCATAGACATCACTTGCTCACAGCCTATCTTGGGAGTATAATAATAAAAAACTAAAAAATAGAAATGAGTAAATATGGATAAAGATGCAATGATTACCTATCTCATAGGTGAACTCAAAAAAGAAAATCTAGAATTACATGATTTGATTATCCCAGAAGAACTCGAGGAAAAGCAAAAGCTTCTCAGAGCGCTCTTTAATACACGTAAACCAATGGCAGCATCAACACAATTCTTGACAATACAAGACCTTTACCTACAAGTTAGGAAAGGGGAACGTGGATTTGTACAACTCACTTCACTCCAGCCCATCCCTCAAGATGATCGCATCTACCTCTGGAAGGGTGATATTACAAGACTTGAAGTAGATGCAATCGTAAATGCAGCCAATAAAACCTTACTAGGATGTATGAAACCACTTCATGATTGTGTAGATAATGCTATTCATACATATGCAGGTGTTCAGTTACGCCAAGCTTGTTTCGAACTCATCTTAGAACAAGGATATGAAGAACCCGTTGGCATGGCTAAAATCACCCCAGCTTACAATCTTCCTTCTGCCTTTGTCATTCATACTGTAGGTCCGAAAATAGTAGACCAACCAACACAAATTGATGAAGATCTTTTAGCAAAAAGTTATCTTTCAGTATTAGCATTAGCTGAGAAAAATAACATTGAATCAATTGCTATTCCATGTCTATCAACTGGAGATTTCAATTTTCCAAAACAAAAAGCTGCCAAAATCGCCATTCAAACAGTCAAAACCTTTATTGATGAATCAAGTATAATAAAAAAAGTTATATTTAACGTATTTGATGATGAAAATTTAACAATTTATCAAAAACTCCTTGCTGAATAAAAAAGAAGAAAATCAAAATGATTTTCTTCTCAGAATGAAGACAAACATCGTTTTTGATGTTTGTCTTTTTTATATTCTTACCTAATTCTCCTATAATCCAATAATATTGAGATATTTGGGTAAAATTATAGGTCTTTCCTGTCATCATTTTTACCAATTTTTTGATATTTAGACACGCTAAAGTAAGCCCAACCTTATCCTCCATTTTGGACTTTCCTTTTTCTCTGGTATAACGTAAGTTATGATATTCTTTAGCTGTTCCGAATAACCGTTCTATCGTTTCTTTCCGGTGTTGATACCGTTCTTTCATACCACTTTGATGGCGAATATCTTCACAGACTTCTAGGGCATCTTTCCAAATATGACGCACAACAACTTTTTGGTTCTGGCGACTTTCTGTACAAATAGCTAACAAGGGACAGGTCTTACAAATTTTAGGATTACTTTTATACTCTCGATAACCTTCACGTGTGGTTGTACGATAAGTTAACACCTTGTTCTCTGGACAAAGATAACAATCAAAATGCTCGTCATAGACAAAGTCTTTTGGACGTAAAAAATCTTTCTTACCTCTTGGTCTAGTGTAAGGGAAAACTGGTGTAATCCCTTTTTCTAGAAGAAACTTGGCAATACTAGGTGTTTTATAGCCTGAATCCGCAATAATGAATTCAGGTGAGAATGGTTCTAGTTTGACAAAAAGAGCAGAGAAAGCCTGACTATCATGGATGTTTCCTGCTTCAACCGTATAAGCTAAAGCCCAGCCGTGTTTATCACAAGCTACTTGAGCATTGTAAGCGAAGACCTCCTTATGTTCTCCCTTATGAAACCAACCACTGTCTGGGTCCGTCGTTGATTGTTTCTTAGGTTTAGCCTCGCTTTTTTTGGCGGGCTTTAAGAGCTTTTTTGCGTGTTTTCTCCTATCTAAATTAATCTCAATCTCCAGTTGTTCACTCATGAATTTAGCTTTTTGATCAATAACAACAGTTTTGTACTTATGATTATTAGCAGCTGCCTTGATATGGGTCCCATCAATGAAGATTTCTGAGGGATCAATGAGCCCCGCTTCCAAAACATGATGAAGCACATGACTAAAAATGTGTGCTAACACTTCCTTGTTTTCAAAGCGTCGGCTATAGTTCTTACCGTAAGTTGTAAAATGTGGTACCTTATCGTCCAGAGATAAGCCAAGAAACCAACGGTAGGCTGTATTCACCTCAATATCTTTAATGGTTTGGCGCATAGAACGAATGCCATAAAAACATTGAATCAACGGAATTTTAACTAATAAAACGGGGTCTAGACTAGGGCGACCATTATCCGAGGAATAACTATCTTCGACAAGATCATAAATAAAAGAGAAATCAATCGTTTCCTCGACTTTTCTTAGAAAATGGTCTTTAGGCACAAGTTCATCAAGCGTATAGAATCCTACTTGACGTCGATTGTATTCAGGGTTTTCTTTGTGAAACATAGGAGCACCTTATCAAATACCTTTTTCTTTTATTATACTCCTTCAAAGCAAGAAAAATCCCCAGAAGTATAACTTCTGAGGACTTTGTCTTCAATCTGAGAAGAAAATCAAAATGATTTTCTTCTTTTTTATTGCATAACTGAATGCTCTTTTAAAAGATTAAAAAATGAGGGATAATCTCTTTTAAGATTAACAAAACCACCATCCTTAGACAAGAAACTATGTTCAGAAGCAGCTGTACAAACAAGAACACCATTCTGATTTACCATATGGTACACAAAAGAAAGTTTAGCAGATTTAACACTTTTAACATTAATCTCAATAGAAATCTGATCTGCAAAAGTAGAAGTAGCTTTATAGTCACAGGAAATTGAAGTAACAGGAGAGATAATTCCCTCCTCTTCAATTTTTTCATAAGGCCAACCTATCTCTCTTAGAAAAAAAGTTCTAGCCTCTTCCATCCATCGTACATAATTAGAATGATGAGTAATACCCATTCGATCTGTTTCATAATACTGGACCTCGTGTTTACAAATAAACATAAGAACCTCCAAAAAAAATTAAGAAATAAAATCTAAAATGTCATCCTCAGAAAGAGAAGAGTCGCAAACAACCTTAGCAGTTCCATTTTCTGAAACAAAGAGGGCTGGAACGGTAGCAATGCCATATCTTTTACGTAAAGCTTGAATATCTTCAAGATCTTCACTATTTTCACTATTAATATAGAAAATAGTAAGATTTGAATTACGAGCAACATTTGATAATTTAGGTTCAAAAAGTTGACAATATGGACAAGAAGGACGTCCAATAAATAAAATAAACTTATCCATAGAAGAAATTTTATCTTTAGCAGTAGAAATAGCAATAGGTGTAAACTCTGATGCAAAATTCGACATAATAATACCTCTCAATTAAAATATAATCATATCATATCTGAAATTTAGAGTTTTAACAAGTAAATAACTTGACAAAAAAAGCTAGACCTAAGTCCAGCAATGAAATCATTACTCCGCCAGTAGGACTCGAACCTACGACATCATGATTAACAGTCATGCGCTACTACCAACTGAGCTATGGCGGATAAACGCTAAGCGACTACCGTATCTAACAGGGGGCAACCCCCAACTACATCAGGCGTACTAGGGCTTAACTTCTGTGTTCGGCATGGGAACAGGTGTATCTCCTAGGCTATCGTCACTTAACTCTGAGTATTCTCAACTCAAAATTGAATATCTATACTGTATCAAGAAACCAAATCGTTGTCAATATGTCTCAGTTACTTTCTTTGGATAAGTCCTCGAGCTATTAGTATTAGTCCGCTACATGTGTCACCACACTTCCACTTCTAACCTATCAACCTGATCATCTCTCAGGGCTCTTACTGATATAAAATCATGGGAAATCTCATCTTGAGGTGGGCTTCACACTTAGATGCTTTCAGCGTTTATCCCTTCCCTACATAGCTACCCAGCGATGCTCTTGGCAGAACAACTGGTACACCAGCGGTAAGTCCACTCTGGTCCTCTCGTACTAGGAGCAGATCCTCTCAAATTTCCTACGCCCGCGACGGATAGGGACCGAACTGTCTCACGACGTTCTGAACCCAGCTCGCGTGCCGCTTTAATGGGCGAACAGCCCAACCCTTGGGACCGACTACAGCCCCAGGATGCGACGAGCCGACATCGAGGTGCCAAACCTCCCCGTCGATGTGAACTCTTGGGGGAGATAAGCCTGTTATCCCCAGGGTAGCTTTTATCCGTTGAGCGATGGCCCTTCCATGCGGAACCACCGGATCACTAAGCCCGACTTTCGTCCCTGCTCGAGTTGTAACTCTCGCAGTCAAGCTCCCTTATACCTTTACACTCTGCGAATGATTTCCAACCATTCTGAGGGAACCTTTGGGCGCCTCCGTTACCTTTTAGGAGGCGACCGCCCCAGTCAAACTGCCCGTCAGACACTGTCTCCGATAGGGATAACCTATCTGGGTTAGAGTAGCCATAACACAAGGGTAGTATCCCAACAACGCCTCACTCGAAACTGGCGTCCCGAGGTCATAGGCTCCTACCTATCCTGTACATGTGGTACAGATACTCAATATCAAACTGCAGTAAAGCTCCATGGGGTCTTTCCGTCCTGTCGCGGGTAACCTGCATCTTCACAGGTACTAAAATTTCACCGAGTCTCTCGTTGAGACAGTGCCCAAATCATTACGCCTTTCGTGCGGGTCGGAACTTACCCGACAAGGAATTTCGCTACCTTAGGACCGTTATAGTTACGGCCGCCGTTTACTGGGGCTTCAATTCATACCTTCGCTATTGCTAAGCACTCCTCTTAACCTTCCAGCACCGGGCAGGCGTCACCCCCTATACATCATCTTACGATTTAGCAGAGAGCTGTGTTTTTGATAAACAGTTGCTTGGGCCTATTCACTGCGGCTGACCATAAGTCAGCGCCCCTTCTCCCGAAGTTACGGGGCCATTTTGCCGAGTTCCTTAACGAGAGTTCTCTCGCTCACCTGAGGCTACTCGCCTCGACTACCTGTGTCGGTTTGCGGTACGGGTAGAGTATAATTAACGCTAGAAGCTTTTCTCGGCAGTGTGACATCACTAACTTCGCTACTAAACTTCGCTCCCCATCACAGCTCAATGTTATAGATATAAGCATTTGACTCATATCACACCTCACTGCTTGGCCAGACACTTCCAATCGTCTGGTTTAGTTAGCCTACTGCGTCCCTCCATCACTATATACTCTAGTACAGGAATATCAACCTGTTGTCCATCGGATACACCTTTCGGTCTCTCCTTAGGTCCCGACTAACCCAGGGCGGACGAGCCTTCCCCTGGAAACCTTAGTCTTACGGTGGACAGGATTCTCACCTGTCTTTCGCTACTCATACCGGCATTCTCACTTCTATGCGCTCCAGCACTCCTCACGGTACACCTTCTTCGCACATAGAACGCTCTCCTACCATACCTATAAAGGTATCCACAGCTTCGGTAATATGTTTTAGCCCCGGTACATTTTCGGCGCAGGGTCACTCGACTAGTGAGCTATTACGCACTCTTTGAATGAATAGCTGCTTCTAAGCTAACATCCTAGTTGTCTGTGCAACCCCACATCCTTTTCCACTTAACATATATTTTGGGACCTTAGCTGGTGGTCTGGGCTGTTTCCCTTTCGACTACGGATCTTAGCACTCGCAGTCTGACTGCCGATTATATCTCGTTGGCATTCGGAGTTTATCTGAGATTGGTAATCCGGGATGGACCCCTCACCCAAACAGTGCTCTACCTCCAAGAGACTTAACATCGACGCTAGCCCTAAAGCTATTTCGGAGAGAACCAGCTATCTCCAAGTTCGTTTGGAATTTCTCCGCTACCCACAAGTCATCCAAGCACTTTTCAACGTGCCCTGGTTCGGTCCTCCAGTGAGTTTTACCTCACCTTCAACCTGCTCATGGGTAGGTCACATGGTTTCGGGTCTACGACATGATACTAATACGCCCTATTAAGACTCGGTTTCCCTACGGCTCCGTCTCTTCAACTTAACCTCGCATCATATCGTAACTCGCCGGTTCATTCTACAAAAGGCACGCTCTCACCCATTAACGGGCTCGAACTTGTTGTAGGCACACGGTTTCAGGTTCTATTTCACTCCCCTCCCGGGGTGCTTTTCACCTTTCCCTCACGGTACTGGTTCACTATCGGTCACTAGAGAGTATTTAGGGTTGGGAGATGGTCCTCCCAGATTCCGACGAGATTTCTCGTGTCTCGCCGTACTCAGGATACTGCTAGGTATAAAGACTATTTCGAATACGAGGCTATTACTCTCTTTGGCCTACCTTCCCAGGTAGTTCTTCTATAATCTTTAAGTCCACGTTGCAGTCCTACAACCCCGAAGAGTAAACTCTTCGGTTTGCCCTCTTGCCGTTTCGCTCGCCGCTACTAAGGCAATCGCTTTTGCTTTCTCTTCCTGCAGCTACTTAGATGTTTCAGTTCACTGCGTCTTCCTCTACATTACCTTAACAGTAATGAGTGACAGGCATAACCTGCCGGGTTCCCCCATTCGGACATCTCTGGATCATTGCTCACTTACAGCTCCCCAAAGCATTTCGTCGTTAGTCACGTCCTTCATCGGCTTCTAGTGCCAAGGCATCCACCGTGCGCCCTTATTAACTTAACCTTATTTTGGTCTTTCGACCTAACTCATTAAATATTCACAGCGTTTCGGTTTATTTTCTTGTTACTATCTATATGTAATTAATTACATATGGAATTTGATATAGATATTCAATTTTCAATGGACAATACTTGAATCTTGCGATTCAATGGAGCCTAGCGGGATCGAACCGCTGACCTCCTGCGTGCAAAGCAGGCGCTCTCCCAGCTGAGCTAAGGCCCCACAAGACCTCTCAAAACTAAATAAGAAACTCAAGTACATTCCGTTTTTCCTTAGAAAGGAGGTGATCCAGCCGCACCTTCCGATACGGCTACCTTGTTACGACTTCACCCCAATCATCTATCCCACCTTAGGCGGCTGGCTCCAAAAGGTTACCTCACCGACTTCGGGTGTTACAAACTCTCGTGGTGTGACGGGCGGTGTGTACAAGGCCCGGGAACGTATTCACCGCGGCGTGCTGATCCGCGATTACTAGCGATTCCGACTTCATGTAGGCGAGTTGCAGCCTACAATCCGAACTGAGATTGGCTTTAAGAGATTAGCTTGCCGTCACCGACTCGCAACTCGTTGTACCAACCATTGTAGCACGTGTGTAGCCCAGGTCATAAGGGGCATGATGATTTGACGTCATCCCCACCTTCCTCCGGTTTATTACCGGCAGTCTCGCTAGAGTGCCCAACTGAATGATGGCAACTAACAATAGGGGTTGCGCTCGTTGCGGGACTTAACCCAACATCTCACGACACGAGCTGACGACAACCATGCACCACCTGTCACCGATGTACCGAAGTAACTTTCTATCTCTAGAAATAGCATCGGGATGTCAAGACCTGGTAAGGTTCTTCGCGTTGCTTCGAATTAAACCACATGCTCCACCGCTTGTGCGGGCCCCCGTCAATTCCTTTGAGTTTCAACCTTGCGGTCGTACTCCCCAGGCGGAGTGCTTAATGCGTTAGCTGCGGCACTGAATCCCGGAAAGGATCCAACACCTAGCACTCATCGTTTACGGCGTGGACTACCAGGGTATCTAATCCTGTTCGCTCCCCACGCTTTCGAGCCTCAGCGTCAGTTACAGACCAGAGAGCCGCTTTCGCCACCGGTGTTCCTCCATATATCTACGCATTTCACCGCTACACATGGAATTCCACTCTCCCCTTCTGCACTCAAGTTTGACAGTTTCCAAAGCGAACTATGGTTGAGCCACAGCCTTTAACTTCAGACTTATCAAACCGCCTGCGCTCGCTTTACGCCCAATAAATCCGGACAACGCTCGGGACCTACGTATTACCGCGGCTGCTGGCACGTAGTTAGCCGTCCCTTTCTGGTAAGCTACCGTCACAGTGTGAACTTTCCACTCTCACACTCGTTCTTGACTTACAACAGAGCTTTACGATCCGAAAACCTTCTTCACTCACGCGGCGTTGCTCGGTCAGGGTTGCCCCCATTGCCGAAGATTCCCTACTGCTGCCTCCCGTAGGAGTCTGGGCCGTGTCTCAGTCCCAGTGTGGCCGATCACCCTCTCAGGTCGGCTATGTATCGTCGCCTAGGTGAGCCGTTACCTCACCTACTAGCTAATACAACGCAGGTCCATCTTGTAGTGGAGCATTTGCCCCTTTCAAATAAATGACATGGGTCATCCATTGTTATGCGGTATTAGCTATCGTTTCCAATAGTTATCCCCCGCTACAAGGCAGGTTACCTACGCGTTACTCACCCGTTCGCAACTCATCCAAGAAGAGCAAGCTCCTCTCTTCAGCGTTCTACTTGCATGTATTAGGCACGCCGCCAGCGTTCGTCCTGAGCCAGGATCAAACTCTCATTAAAAAATTTAATAATTGTTCGAGCGTTAACTCATTACCGTCGTCTGACGATTTATTCTTGTAAATTGACAGGTTATAATTTCTTCTATAACCCTGCACTTGGTTTCTTATTCAGTTCTCAAAGGTCTTTGTCTCTCTTAAGACAACTTCTGTATTCTAGCAAATCTAGAATGTCTTGTCAACACTTTTTTTGAAGTTTTTTCACTTCTCGTGTCCGCTGTCTCTCGCGAAACAGCTTATTTATAATATCATCTCTAGCTTGTCTTGTCAATAACTTTTTTAAAGTTTTGGAACCTTTTCAAGTTTGTGGCAAGGCAATTAAGACAACTTTTATATCTTATCACCCAAATTAATGCTTGTCAATAGGGTTTTGCAAAAAAATAAAGCAGTACAATCATGTACTGCTAAATAAATTATTTAAAAATTTCTTTTACTTGACTTGTAACCATACTTTTCTATAAAGTCTTGGCGGAACTCAAGTAAATTGTCATCTATAATAGCTTGTCGTACTTTAGCCATTAAATTCACCAAGAAGTAGAGATTATGATAACTTGTCAGGCGAATTCCAAACGTTTCATCCGCTTTCAACAAATGTCTCACATAAGCACGTGTGTAATTTTTACATGTATAACAATCACACTCAGGATCTATAGGGCTAAAATCTTCTGCATACGCCGCATTTTTAACCACGAGGCGTCCTTGACTCGTCATACAAGTTCCGTTACGAGCAATTCGTGTTGGGAGAACACAATCATACATGTCAACGCCACGAATAACACCGTCGATCAAACTATCTGGTGCCCCTACCCCCATAAGATAACGTGGTTTATTCTCAGGAAGTAAAGGTACAGTAAAGTCTAGAACTGCATTCATCTCTTCATGAGTTTCTCCTACTGCAAGACCTCCAATTGAATAACCTGGAAAATCCATGGAAACCAAATCCTGTGCAGATTGTCTACGAAGATCTTCAAAACCTGCTCCCTGTACGATTCCAAAAAGACCTTGGTCATGTGGACGACGATGTGCTTTCAGCCCTCGTTCTGCCCAACGACTTGTACGTTCAATAGAATTTTTCACATAGTCGTATGGTTGGTAAAATTGAGGGCATTCGTCAAAACTCATCATAATATCTGAACCGAGATTGTTCTGAATCAAGATCGCTTTTTCAGGAGATAAAAACATCTTACTTCCATTAAGGTGATTTTTAAAAGTTACACCTTCTTCCGAGATGTTTCGTTTTTCGGCCAATGAATATACTTGGAAACCACCGCTATCTGTAAGAATCGCTTGGTCCCAATTCATGAATTTATGGAGTCCTCCAGCTTTAGCAACGAGCTCATCACCAGGTCTTAGCCATAAATGATAGGTATTGGCCAAAATAATTCCTGAACCCATCTGTTTTAATTCTTCAGGAGATTGCGTTTTTACTGTAGCTTGGGTACCTACAGGCATAAACATCGGTGTTGGAAAAGTTCCATGAGGCGTGATAATTTCCCCCAAGCGTGCCCCTGTGTGTTTTTCTTTCTTTATAAGACGATATTTAATAGGAAAGTCAGTCATTTATACTCCTTACATTAGGAAAAACAGTCCTAAGTATTTTTTAGTAAGTGGTCATTATCCACAACCGCTTTAGTTTATCAAAAATTACAAGAATTGTCAGCTCTATATTTTCAAAGTTTCGATGAATAACAACAAACATCAACACTATCATTTATAGCAAAAAACAAAAAGCAACAGTCTCGAGCACTGTTGCTTTCAATAATGTCTTAAGCTGAAAGAACTTTACGTCCTTTACGACGACGAGCTGCAAGAACACGACGTCCGTTTTTAGTTGACATACGGTGACGGAATCCGTGTTTACGTTGACGACGGATTTTACTTGGTTGATAAGTACGTTTCACGTTGAATACCTCCTGATAGATTTTCGTATTCGTTTAGCCGGCTATTTTTGATCAGTTACTAAACATACCATACTATTTTATAGCAATAGCTTAATCTTGTCAAGAATTACTTAGATATTAATTTCATTATATCTTCGATGCCCGGAGGCTAGTGATAACTGTAAACTACAATGCCGTTCCTATATCATCGCTTGCTCATAACCTCCTTGCTAGTTTAGCTATTTTCTTGAGTACCTCTTTTCGCTTATGGTCACTCATATACTCAACAGGTGAAACCTGGGTAACTTTGACCGGTTTAATACCACAAGGTTTTAGGACTTGAAATTTTAGGACTTTGCTATAATCTTGAACTAAAGGTAGAACTATCTTTGGTGTATTGTGGGTTGTAATAATCCAAGCTTTCCCAGTCAATTTACCATCCAATCCACGGGGTGTATTTTCATAGGCAAAGCCAGCAACAAAAACGCGTTCAATAAATCCTTTCAAGATAGCTGGCATTCCACTCCACCAAGTTGGAAAAATAAAAATCAACTGATCTGCCCAAGTTATTAAATCTCGATAGTCTTTCATAGCTACATCGTGCGCTAAGTCTCTTCTCCTATGTGTTGTATCAAAACGTAAAACAGGATTGAACTTCTCTTTATACAAATCTAGAATCTTTAACTCATGTTTAGACGATAAATTTTCTTTAACAGTCTCTAGTATAGAGGCATTGTAGCTCTTATCGTTTGGATGGGCGTAGATAATCAAGTTTTTCATTGTTTAGCTCCTTTAACATAGATGTCTAACATAGTACTAACAGTCTCTTCAATAGTGTTACTATTGAAATTATCACCAATAGGACTCCTTACCAAAACGGCTAATCCAGTAATAAAACTCCAGATATGAACTAATATTTCTGCCTCACTACCCGAAATATTCATGTTACTTTTCAGCTCCAGAACCACACTCTTAAAGTGCTCAAACCCTGGTAAATGGGCATTAACAGAGATACTGTCCCGAGTGAGCTCCATATAATTGAAAGGAAACTTAATAAACAAGGCCTCAAAACTATTTGTTTCTTTTTGAGCAAATGCCACAAAATTACAGCCCATTAATACTAATTGACCTCTTACATCAAGCGAAGAGTCTACCCCTTTTGTCAGATACTTCAAAAAGATCTCAGATAAATGCTCCAAAACTACCTGAAGATAGACATCCTTATTTTCAAAGTGCTTATAGGGTGCCCCATGGGTGACCCCACATCTTTGAGCCACCGTTCGGATAGATAGTTGATCGACACCTCTTGTTCTTATCTCCTCGGCTCCAGTTGCGATTAACTTTTCCTTCAATTCAGCAGTATTACGTTTCATTTTGACTCCTATTTCCATCTAAGTAGACAGCGACTACCTTTTAAATAAAGTATACACCGTCTACTTTTTGTTGTCAAAAAAACTAGCCTTCAAATAAGACTAGTTTCTGTAAGCAATAAACGCTATTGTAATCATACTTTTGTCACAACAACGTAACGATTAGGATCGTCCCCTTCCGAGTGACTTTCAACACCTTCAATTTGAGAAAGTGCCTTATGGATAATTTTTCGTTCGCTATTCGTCATTGGATCCATAACGTACTCTCGACCTGTTTCTTTTACTTTAGCCGCCGTTTTTTCTGCTAAATCAATCAAAGTCTCTGTGCGTTGCTCCAAATAATCACGAACATTAAGAACAACACTAAAACGTTTAGAATGACGATCGTGCAAATAATTTTGTGCTAAAAGTTGTAAAGACTTGAGAACCTTGCCATGATAACCGATAACACGACTAGGTTGGTCTGTTTCAATCTGAATGATAATATTGCGACGATTGTGACTAACCTCTAGACTAGCATCAACATCCATTTCATAGATAATTTTTTCGAGGTAAGATAAAACATCATCTGCAGCCCCTTGAATATCTTCTAAATTATTTTCAGAAGACTCATCCGAACTAAACTCAGATGCCACAAAAGAACTGAAATCTCCTTCAGAAGTTTCCGGAGTTTGAACTTGAGCCACCGGTTCTAGTTGGGGCTCAAGCGAATTTGCCATAAATTCTGTAACATCCCCTTCTGATGACTCACGTTTAACAGATAGAGGAATAATTGTTGCCTTTGGTTGCTCCTGTTTCTTATCTGGCAACTCTTCATCAAGAGTCTCTGTAGAAACTGGTTGCTTTAAGTCTTCATGTGCAATTTCCTTATTATCTGAAACCGTAACAAGTTTTGTCACTTTATTGAAAGCAATCGTTTCGTCTTTTGGACTTGCGACAGAATCGTCTAATTGTTTTATAGCATCAGGAGCCACTTTAACGGTGTTTTGATTTGCTTCATGAGTTATCTTTTCATTTATTGGTTCAACACTAACTCGAGCTGGCTTCTTTCCGAACCCTAGAAAACCTTTTTTCTCACGAGAAATCACCTTAATATGAGCCTTCATACGAGGTAAATTAAGATCTTTCAAACCTTTTTCGATAGCTTGTTCGACTGTTCGTCCAGAATAGACAACCATAATAAGCCTCCTTATTTACGTTTATGCGCCTTTTTCTTGGCACGACGAATCTTAGCTTTACGTTCTTTTTCTTCCGCTTCCAAACGATTACGTTCTTCAATGATTTTAAACGGATTATTAAAAATCAAAATCTGAACAACTTGGAAGGCGTTTGAAACTGCCCAGTAAAGTGCTACCCCTGAAGAAATCTGAGTTCCAAACCAGAAAATAAAGATTGGAAGCATGATATTCATAACAAGAAGCATTGCACTACGATCTTTAGCCGCCTTATTTGTCAACCAAGTTGAAAGGAAGGTGAAAGCAGCCGCCAAAATCGGAAGAATAAAGTAAGGGTCTTTCTGACCTAGGTCAACCCAGAGGAATGTTCCTTCTCGCAATTCTGGCACTCTTGTGAGCGCTCCATAAAGAGCCATCAAAATAGGAAATTGGATCAAGAGAGGAACGAAGCTTGCGTAAGGATTTACACCATGCTCTTTATAAAGATCTTGTTGTGCATAAGCAAGAGCTTCACGATTCTCGCGTCCAGGATACTCACTCTGCAAGCGACGTAACTCTGGCTGCAACTCTTGTAGTTCACGGCTTGACTTAATTTGGCGATTATACAAAGGAATCATTACTGCACGAATTAAGATCGTGAAAATAATAATACCTAATCCAATAGAACCACCAAATGAAAGCCCTTGAATAGCCTTCCCAAACATTAAAATAAGACGTTCCCAAAGGCCTGTAGAGTGACTTGTAACATCACTTCGTCCACACGCGGACAAAAGCAAGAGAGCTCCTGCACCTAAAACAGATATATTAAGTTTTTTCTTCACTAAAAACTCCTTTTTAATACGATAAAGAACTGCTTCGCTTCCATTCATTAAGAGTATCTCAAAAATCAGGAGTGACTTTAGTTTATCTTACAATGTAAAGAAGCAAAATAATCTTCTAGTCCTTATATAACTTTGCTATTTTTAAGACATGAACGAGATTGCTATAAATGTCTTGATAACTTAAGTCTTCAACACCTTTACGAGCAATAACGACAAAATCTTGATGTTCTAACTGAGATGACATGTCCATTAGTGCATGTCGTAGACGACGTTTTACCCGATTCCGAGTAACCGCATTACCAAGACGCTTACTGACTGACAAACCCACTCTAAAATGAGGTAGATCACGATCCAGACAGTAGACAACAAATTTTCGATTAGCAACACTGTGTCCTGCATCAAATAATGCTTTAAAGTCTTTCTCTTTCTTAACGCGATAAGATTTTTTCAAAATGCGACTCCAAACTCAAAATTAGTACTATTATATCATAAATAGCAAAAAAGCCCAAAACCTTATGGTTAGGGCCTTAGAGACTTATTTTTTTAGAGCTTTTTGAGCTTCTTTGATTTGCCATTTAACCTGGTCAAAACCAGTTCCACCAAGGGAATGACGACGTTCAACAGCTGTATGAGATTTAAGTGTCTCATAGATGTCCTCTTCAATTAGGTCTGAAACTTCTTGATAACGTTCGAGAGGAACATCCTGAAGGTAATAACCAGCTTTGGTACACTCAAGGACAAGTTTTCCAACAATCTCATGTGCTTCACGGAATGGTAGGCCTTTAGATGCAAGATAATCAGCCAACTCTGTAGCATTTGAAAAATCTTTCTCTGTTGATTCTGCCATATGTTTGTCATTAACAGTCATTGTATTGAGCATGCCTGCGAGAATATCAATAGCGACAGTAATCGTTTCTACCGTATCAAACATACCCTCTTTATCTTCTTGGAGATCTTTATTGTAGGCCAAAGGTAATGACTTCATCACCGTCAACAATCCAATCAAATTGCCATAGACACGACCTGATTTCCCACGAATTAGTTCTGCCATATCTGGGTTTTTCTTTTGAGGCATAATAGAAGAGCCTGTTGAAAAAGTATCAGATAGAGTTACAAACTTAAACTCGTTAGAACACCAGTTAATGATTTCTTCACAAATACGTGTCATATGCATCATGAGAATACTTGAGTTTGACAAGAATTCGAGAATAAAGTCACGATCGGAAACAGCATCCAAGGAATTGCTATATGGTTTTGCAAAACCCATTAAGTCAGATGTCATATTACGATTAATCGGGAAAGTTGTTCCTGCTAGTGCAGCAGCTCCGAGTGGAGAGATATCCGTATGCTTGATATTAAATTCAAAACGTTCGGCATCACGTGTAAACATGTTGTAATAAGCCATCAAGTGGTGACCAAAAGAAATCGGTTGTGCATGCTGCAAGTGAGTGTAGCCTGGCATAATTGTATAGGTATGTTTGTCTGCTAGATTGACCAAAGTAGCACGTAAGTTATCGAGCTTCTCAATAACTTCCACTAGTTTGGCTTTTAGATACAAGTGCATATCCGTAGCTACTTGGTCGTTACGTGAACGTGCTGTATGAAGTTTTCCTGCTACTGGTCCAATTTTAGCTGTCAAAAGACTCTCCATATTCATATGAATATCTTCATTGGAAACATCAAATTCTAGTTTACCAGCCTTATATTCCTCAAGCAGTTCTTCCAAGCCCTGTTTAATTTGCAATGCTTCCTCTTTGGTAATAATTCCTGTCTCACCGAGCATAGTAACATGGGCAATAGACCCTTTAAGGTCAAACTCTGCCATTTTTTGGTCAAATGAAATTGAAGCACCGAATTCTTCTACCCATTTTTCAAGACTAGCTTCGAACCGACCGCCCCATAGTTTATGATTTTCTGCCATAGTTTTATTTTGAAGATTTCCCCTCACTGGGATAATCTTCTATCCTTTCTTAATACTTATAACAAGTAACGACCTCTTTGGTCACAATAACTTAAATGAAAAAAGCTAGATAGTATTTGTCTAGCTTAATTTGTCTCTCTGGACACTTGTTTTCCTAAAACCCGATCTCTGTCGTAGTTTATTTAGGCTCGTGACGCCTCTCAGAACGCCTTAACGATAATAATATAAGTTATAAGAAAAGAGTATCAGATGTGGCTCTCTGTCCACTTTTATCTGATAAGAAGCGTTTTTCTTCTAATAGCCTACTTTTCTTATGAAATTTGTCATTAATTGTCAAATGGATGGTTAACTTGTGAATTAACCTGAGTTGGAAGACCCCAAAGCTTGATAAATCCAATCGCAGCATCCTGATCAAAGCTGTCAGCTGATGTGTAAGTAGCCAAGTTTTCATCATACAATGAATTAGCTGATTGACGTGCTACTACTTGAGCATGCCCTTTGTAAAGTTTAACTTTAGCGATACCATTAACAACTTTTTGTGTTTCCTTAATATAAGCAATGATAGCTTGTGTTGCTGGGCTAAACCACAAAGCATTGTAGATAAGGTTTGACAATTCATTTTCAAGAATTGGCTTAAAATGAGAAACTTCACGTACCAAAGTTAAGTCCTCAATTTCTTTATGAGCTGTCAAAAGGGCGATAGCTCCTGGACATTCATAAATTTCACGAGATTTGATACCTACAAGACGGTTCTCAACGTGGTCGATACGTCCGACACCATGCTTACCAGCAATAACATTCATCTCTTGGATAAGGTCAGCCAATTTCATTTCTTTACCGTTAAGAGCAACTGGTTTCCCTTCTTTAAAGGTTACATCGACATATTCAGCTTCATCTGGCGCAGACTCTGGTGAATTGGTAATCCCAAAAGCCTCTTCTGGAGCTTGATTCCAAGGATTTTCAAGAACACCACACTCATTAGCACGTCCCCAAAGGTTTTGATCGACTGAGTAAGGATTATCAAGGTCTGCTGGAACTGGAACACCATTAGCCTTAGCATACTCAATTTCTTCCTCACGAGACCATTTCCATTCACGCACTGGCGCCACTACTTTAAGACTTGGGTCTAGGGCAGCAATGGCAACTTCGAAACGAACTTGGTCATTACCTTTACCAGTACAACCGTGAGCGATAGTCGTTGCTCCTGTTTTATGAGCAATCTCAACCAATTTTTTAGCAATAATTGGACGACTAAGCGCTGAAACCAAAGGATATTTTTGTTCATAGTAAGCGTGAGCTTGAAGTGCTGGAAGCACATAATCTTCAACAAACTCATCTTTAACATCAAGCACGTATGACTCAACAGCTCCAACTGTCAAAGCTTTGTCATGGATAAACTCAAGATCTTTACCTTCACCGACATCCATACAAACAGCAATAACATCATAATCTTTTTTAAGCCATGTAATAGCGACTGAGGTATCAAGACCTCCCGAATAGGCAAGAATAACTTTCTCTTTTGACATAATATTTTTCTCTTTTCTTATATTTTCTTGTGGTTGCTATCTCTATCAACCTTACGAGACTAATTATATTGCATATTTATTCACCTGTCAACACTTTTTTGTTATTTTTTTATATTTATTTCATTTTTATTTATTATTCTGACCTAAAAAATGCTTAATCCTTAATTTTTATTCAATTTTATGCAAGGAATGGTAGAAAATAAAAAAACACTCTTGAAACTATACAAATAGATTCAAAAGCATCTTTAACTATCTATCTTCTAAAATGCCAAAAGGCCTGTACAAAGTACAGACCTTTTGAACAACAGCATCATCGGTAGAGAACACAACAGCAATTTTAGATAGAATGAATGAGGGAAATTATTATGTTTAAGGGACTAACTTAAACCATACATTCTTCTTGCTCTCTAACCTTGATTACATTATAGCATGCAACCCCAGGATGTATGTCGCTATTTCCTAAAATGTCGGATTTCACTCACAGAATGTATTTTTTATCTTAAACTACAATAATTCCTTAAAAACAAAAAAACAGCTTGATTTCTCAAGCCTTTTAATGTCTATAAAAAAGATATGTAATTGGACGAGCGGCCAATAAAAAATGGGGATTAGGAAAAAGTTATATAAAAGTACATTATTTATTTTCATAAAGTGTATGTAGATTTCAATAAGATTGACGATGTCTCATTCCGAATCACATATCTTGGTTATATCATAACCTTTTTCAATTTAATTGTCTATACGATTTCATAGAATGTCATTTTTTTGTCCTGAACTGTAATTCTTTAGTATTTTTTTTATAAATTATTAAATTTCATTACTAAAAGACATCTATTTAGTATTTTTATGAAAACCAATTACTTATAAAACAATCAATCATCTACAAAATAGTGATACATCACCCTTAAATTTAATACTCCCTGTCAACTGTAGTGGGTGACGAAAAGCTAACATCTAGAGAGGACCGAATAGGGAGCCCACTGAAAAAGTCATCAATCGATGGATTTTTTGTTATGCCCAATGCACACTTTCCCATAGAATACTTCATAAGGTGTTTTCCAGTTAAGACATTTTCGTGACCTATTATTAAGTTTGTTCTCCCATAGCTGAATAGTCTGATCATTAACCAATGTTAGATCACTACCCTTTGGAAAATATTCTCTAAATAATCCATTCGTGTTCTCATTGGTTCCTCGTTGCCATGGAGCATGAGGGTCAGGAAAATAGACTTCAATGTTCAATTGATCACTCAATTTCTGATGATACGTGAATTCTTTCCCTCTATCAGGAGTTACTGTATACTTCGTCAAGGGTTCTAACAGTTTTACCATAGCTTCTATTACCAACTTGCTTTTCTTAACAGCTACCTTTTTGATTTTTAGAAAACGAGAATAACGGTCTGTTAGAGTAACTAAACAAGCTTTTCCAGTTTTACCTGCAACAGTATCGGCTTCCCAATCTCCTATTCTAGTTCGATTATTAGCCTCTTCTGGTCTTTCGTGAATTGTATGAGAAATGGATATTTTCCCTCTATTTTCAACATGACCTTTTGTATGACGTGTTTTCCCACGATGACGAAGTTTACGAATGACACCACGAGCACCATGAGATAATGAGTTATCCTCAAAATGTCCTCGATAAATGGCTCTATAGATTGTTTGATAACTAATAACAGTTTTTCCGTACTCTATTCGCAACCGACCTTCTATTTCTTCAGGAGACCATTGGTAATCGAGAAATAGATGTTTGACGGTATTGCTTAAATTGTGATCTATTTCAAGCATACGCTTCCGCCCACAGTGTGATTTAGCCCTATGGTAAGACTCCTGTGCATGACTTGGAGAATAGCTTCCTATAGTAACTAGTCCATTCAATTCTATTTTACTAGAAAATCTTATGAGTTTTTATTGTGCACTTATATTGTATATTCAAGAGACACTCAAAAAGCACTACAATCTCTACAGTGGTTTTACCCACTACAGAAATTATAGAGCCAAATTTAAAAGTCTGATTTAGTCACTCCCACTAATGATTTCTTACCTCTGACCATTTTTTAAGTAGGGCCTTCATTTTCAAGCGAGAAACCGGACATGAATCACCATTCTCAAAATAAATCATCAGTTGCGTCTTATCAATACGGGCAATATTATCCAGATTAACTAAAAAGGAGCGGTGACATGAAAAGAGTATTTTATTCACCGAAGTAATATCTCCAAGATTAGCATAAAACTCCAGGCGCTCTGTTTTAGTAATTAACATTACCTTATGAGGAGTTGCAGCTGTCGCAAAATAATAAATATCTCGCATCGGAACTTGTATTCTAGACTGAGCAGTTTCAAACACAAACATCTCATCATCGTCCACATCTCCAATTTTTTGATTTACAAAAGTCAAGGTTTGTTTCAATTGTTGTTTGAATTCCACATTAGAGACTGTCTTTTCAATAAAATCAAGTGCGGAAACCTTATACTTAAAACTAATTGGAGCAAATTCTGAGTGAGTTGTTACAAAAATAATAACCGCATTAGCATCTTGTTGACGAATTTCAGAGGCAACTTCTAACCCCTTCTTTCGATTGCCATCAATATCAATATCCAAAAGAAAAATCTGATGGTTCCCCTTCTCGTTGATGCTGGACAATAGTTTATGTGGTTTAGAAAAAACTTCAAGTTTTCGTACAGAAAACGCACCCTCTGAAACCAATTCTCTGATGATATCACTAATACGTGTTTGTTGCATCAAATCATCTTCTAAAATATATATATTCATATTAGGGCCTCATTTCTAGTATTTGCATCATTTTATGTTTCTGACTTCGAACAGAGAAGGATGTATTCGGATAACGTTCCAAGATATCTTGAACAGCATTTATACCTGCGTCCCCCCCATTGATAGGAATTTGAGATGACATCATTGAAAGTAAAGCTTTTTCATCTGAAATTGCACTTTCAACAATAAAACTCTGGCAGCCCTCTTCATCAAAATAGGCAATACTAATAAAGCCCTCGTGGGCTTTGCGAGCACCATCAATAGCATTATTCATAAGATGACCTAAAACAACTGCTAAATCTAAGTCAGTTAGATAGCTATGAATCACTGGATCAGGAATTTCTGCATGAATGTTGAGTTGATACATCTGAGCTTCATGATACTTTGATGAAAGTAGACTATGAATACTTGAGTTTTGGATATTATCCAAATCTGTAACATGAGTAGAGAGGCGGTACTGATCTCGATACACATAAAGATCAACCAAATCTTTTTTGTAAGAACGAATATCTCCTGTTCTTTCGATATCTCTCAGATTATTAAGCAGAAAATTATAGTTAGAGCGAACATGCATCAAGTCTCTATACAAACCTTCTACCCTAGTATTCTCACGCTTCAAATCATCAAGATAGTTGGCTTGCTTCATCGCTAAATCCTGCTCTATTTTTTCCTTAGCGAACTGGTTCACAGCTCCTAGTACAAAGAGGAGTAAGTAGAGATATCCCACTACTAATGGTAAACGAAACCTACCCTCAAGATGTAACTCTGGAAAATAAGTATCAAATGTCGACACCAAAAAGATAACTAAATAATAAAGCAAAAGAAGCATGTTGACCAAACCCAGACGGTTCTTTTTTTCTTGTTGGGCAGCAACTTTCAATATATCTGTAAAATCTAGACGTAAAATAAAATCTACTATTCTAACCGTCAACATGACGAAGGAAAGTGGTACCATAGACCACCAAATATTAGTGTTTAAAGTATCAACAGTTATGCCAAGTATCGGCGGAAAGAAGAAAGTAGCCAAAAAACGTCTTGCCAAATCGACTAGTACCACTGGGTAAAAACCTAGAAAAAAGCGCTCTACAGAAGTGACACTTTTATTCAGTTGGTAGCTAAATGTCAATGTTACAATGGCTACTAAGGGAGGTACTATGCCTATATAGCGTCCAATGAGTTGTCCCCAAATGCATAGAGCAACATCAAATAACAAATAAAGTATACGATTTTTAAGATTAGTGTTTTGTCCACCAATACGTAAATAGATATCCCAAATAATGACAAACATCAAAATTTGAAAAATGACGTTACCTAGCATAGCTACCTTCCTCCTTCCTACAATTATGGTATTACCGTGACAATTTGATAGGTTTTAAATAATTCTTTTTTATTTGTTAAACCGATACCGTTTGACCAGCAAAACTGGGCAAAATCTCGACTAACAACCAGACTATCGTCAGGTTTCGGATTAGCTTCCTGGTTGGTATTCTCAAGAATAAAGCTGAGATTGCCATCCTCATTCTGTTGAATAAGGAAACCAATATCTGTCTCCGGCTCCTTGGCCCAAAGTTTTTCAGCTAAGTTCATGCAACGTTCTAAAACTCTAATAAGAACTGCAACATTTAAATTATTAGGATAAGCATCAACATTGACATCCAACCTAACTGTGACACCTTTTTGTTCCAAAGGAATAACTTGGTTTACAATCCAACTTCTTAATACCGGATAAGGAATCTCGAACAAAGGAGCCAACTTATCATTTAAATCCAAATTATCAAGTTTAAGATGGTTCAAATGCTCATGATAAACGGATAAAACCTCTGACAATTGATTTTTAGCCAGAGGAGTCTCAAGAGCTACCAAAAGACTCTCAAAATCTTTTTCAATAGGTTTTACTTTTGTAAAAAGATCCTCAATATGCTTATTATAGACTTCCAAGTTATAGACATAGGTCTCCACAGCTTCCTTACTACGTTCTCTGACAAATTTATGAGAATAGCGGTTCAAGGTTGTTACCATTAGGAGATAAACCGCCATTGCAATAAAAATTGGCCCTCTCACATCACTACCTGTAGATACCAAAAGAATACTACAAGTAATGTAGAGTGCAAAGGTCAAATCAACCGCAATCAATAAACGCTCACGACCATGGGAATAAATCAGCTCCTTAATCTTGTCAATATCTGAACTTGATAGATAATTGACATAGAGAAAAAAAGGATAAATCATCACATAAGATAGCAAATTTAGGAAGAAATTTTCTTGAATCTCAACCAAGCTCATATTTGTAAATAAGTTACTGAATACATAATATGGTGTAAAAGTCGCAAATAAATCAGTAAAGAGAACCGAGAAAGCCCCAAAAAAGAGGCTTGCCCAGAGCGTCAAACGATGCTCCCGCCGTTCCTTTAAGGCCAAAGCTAGAAAGATAACAACTTGATAATAGAAGCCATCACCTTTACCAAATGATACCACTATACCTAAGAGACTTAAACAAAATACTTTCCAGTAAGCTAGAGTGCTCCTTGTTAGTTTTTTATAAATAAACCAGGTAATATGAAAACTAATAATCTGAATAATACTATTTTCAAGTGATACCATGGTCCAAAGCTGTAAGTTCATGATAATATTTCCTGTTTACACTCAAGAGACAGTTTCGTCATCTTCCTCAACGAGTTCTTGACCAGCCTTTTTCAAAATATCCTGATAGGTTTGTTCAATAAGGTCAAAATCCCCACTATCAATACTTGTCTGCATACTAATGAGTATATTTTCATAATCATGTTTAAATGAGCGTACACTCTTATAGGCAGTTTCGATTTTTTCATTATAAGCTTCCAGACTCCTCAAGTGCTCCTCTTGTTCTCTGAGAATTTTGCTATCACGTACGTCTTTACCATAAGAAACAAAGCGAACAAGAATATACATGTGTATAAGGAAACCAACCCAAATATAAATTTGAGGGTAACCTGGGAGATAGGTCTGACTCAGAAGCAAGGAGAAAATCTCCCGTTTAAAGAGAATAAGCAGATAACTGATAATTAAAATATGATCAACTTGCAAGAGCATACTCTTATATTTATCCTGCAAGTCCTGATATGGTTCCTTAAAAAAGCTATCTAAACCGAACATTTTTTGCAAGCCTAGAAAGAAGGGAAGAACAACACTATCTACAACCAAGATTCCTAAATGGTTTGGAACCAATTCGACCGGCTTATTAAAGAAAACTCGGAAAAAATAAAAACTAAAGAAGCTTGTAATCAGAGTCCAAAAGACAGGGGCAAAGAAAGCATAAAAATACTTTTCTTCTCGTAGAGCCTGAGGTTTTTCAAGAAAAATAAAGACTAGGAGATAAATCGCATCTGGAATATCAATTTGCCATAGCACCTTGGCTAACCACTTAACGGCAGTTACTACGATTACATAAGGAATGTAACTGTAAGTAAAAACATCTAGATAAGCCATTCTAGCTAAAATCACAAGATGTGAAACGACAACAACCAAAGCAATAAGGCCGTCAATCACAAGTTGCATATGCTTTTCCCCTTTCTATTTTCCCTATCCTCTACAAATATTATCTTTGATTTATCAATTATCCTGAAAAGAGAGTACCTGTGTAAAATGATGGTCACAACTACGAGTCTCAAGATTTACTTTTGGATAGCGATTAAGTATATCTGCAACCTTAGACAGACCAAGTCCTCGGCCTTCTCCTTTACTAGAAACCCCTTCATCAAAAATCCTTGACACAGGAATACGTTCTTCTCTGGTTGTATTGTCAATAACCAAGATAAGATAACCTTGATTTTTAAAGAAGGATATGGTTAAAGTAGGATCTTCAGAATCCACTGCCGACTCAATAGCATTGTTTAAGAAGACAGAAGAAATCACAACCAAATCTAAGGCCTCTATCTGAGTTGACGATATAACATCTGGCAACTCCAAATTGACCTTAATTCCTAAGTTCTCAGCCTCAAGCACTTTAGCAGAAAAGAGACTCTTGAGAGATGTGATTTCTAAGTTGATTAAGCGTGACAATTCATAATTTGACAAAGTTAAGCTATTTCCAGATTTTTCTAAAAGTTCTGCATACTCTTGTTTCAAAGCAGGTAAGTCTCGTCGTTGGATACTAACCTCCATTGTTTTAAGCCCTTCGAGATAATCCTTCTTCACCTGAGAAATATCATTATAGAGTTTTTCTAAACGGTGGCTATATTCTTCTAAACTTTCCTCGTGTCTAGCCATTTCTTCGGTCAACTGGTCCTTCACTCTTTTCTTAGAATAGATATTAAGCTGAGCAAAGAGCAAAATAAAGAGAATGGAGTAGACAATCGTAATACTACCTGCTAAATAAATAAAGAGACCTGAGTAAGGAAAGATATTACTGGCATAGAAAATAATTAAAGATAAAATAATATAAGCCAGAGTCACCCCAACCAATAAGCGTTGTCTAACTTGGTAAGTATGGTTATTTCCCATAACATTGAGAGCACCAAAGTCAATAAAGAACACTTTGACAATCAGATGAAAAATTGGGTAAATCAAGAGATAAGACAAAGCAATGAGTACTGGGGTGTCCTTGACCTGTAAGTAATTAATTTGAAAAATCCATGGGAAAAAGTAAAGTTGAAGCAGTTTCGAGGTGATTTCAACAAAAACCCACGGCAAAAAGGTGAAAAGAAAAGAATTCTTTTCACTACTTGATATTTTATTTAAGAAAAGATAGCAGAACAAAAGTGCTAAGAGCGACCCTGTAATGCCTCCAACAAATAGAGAGAGCAAGAGACTCCCTGCGATAAACCAGCATTTACTCTTCCAAGTTTTGAGCAAACCTGACATATCGTGACTAACAATTAAAATAGCCAATAGACGTAGAACCGTAAATAAAACAATCATCTCTAGACTCCCCCTTCCTTTCAAAAATCAACCTACTTTATTGTAACATAAATATATAATTTAGCATCACTCCTATTAGAAAAAGCTAAAAATATAAAGCTATTTTTTCCTGATTGAGAACAATCTAACATCAGACAATCCCACATGTCCCCTACTTTTCATAAACATAAAAAAGAGCTTAGAAAAACTAAGCTCTTTAACTGACTCATTACCTATTTTTATGGGTACATGCCAATAACATAGTAGAAATACCAACCAAATCTTCTCATAATGCTCACTCCTCCCTAATTTTTATTACCAATCTATTATAAAACTAATTTAAAGTTTTGAAAATGATGATATGATTACGAAATATCATCATTATATTACAAAAGTAGACTTAGCAATTATCATATAATCATTGACATATCGCTTATGTGCATTCGAAACCCCAACGATTGTTGGGGTTGTTTTTATAGTGTTGCAAGAACTTGATCAATATGTTTGATTGATTTTTCACGACCGAGCAAGAAAATAGTATCTGGCAATTCTGGACCGTGCATTTCTCCTGAAACAGCAATACGGATTGGCATGAAGAGATTTTTCCCTTTGATTCCTGTTTCTTTTTGAACAGCCTTAATTTGTGGGAAAATGTTTTCAACAACAAACTCATCATCAGACATAGCTTCGAGTTTGGCTTTAAAAGCTTTAAGTACTGTTGGTACTGTTTCACCAGCCATAACTTCTTTTTCAGCCTCTGTCAATTCTGGGAAATCTTCAAAGAAGAGATTTGTAAGAGGGACAATTTCTTCTGCAGCTGTCATTTGTGGTTTATAGAGTTCCACTAATTTCTCAGCTTTATCTGTCAAACGACCAGCTTCTTCCAAGAAAGGTTTGCAAAGAGCAAAGACCTTATCGAAATCTGCATTCTTAATGTAGTCGTTACTCATCCAATCCAATTTCTTCTGGTCAAAGGCCGCTGGTGACTTGCTTAGACGGTTTTCATCAAAAAGTTTAATGAGTTCTTCACGAGAAAAGATTTCGTCTTCACCGCCAGGATTCCAACCAAGAAGAGCAATGAAGTTAAAGACTGCTTCTGGAAGGTAACCTTTTTTACGGTAATCTTCGATAAATTGAAGGGTGTTAGTATCACGTTTAGACAACTTCTTACCAGTTTCAGAATTGATGATAAGAGTCATGTGTCCAAACTCAGGAGCTTCCCAACCAAGAGCTTCATAAACCATGAGTTGTTTTGGTGTATTGGCAATATGGTCATCTCCACGGATAACGTGTGAAATTTGCATATCGTGATCATCAACAACTACCGCAAAGTTGTAAGTTGGGTAACCATCTTTCTTCTGGATAACCCAGTCACCACCGATATTACCACCTTCAAATTCGATATCTCCCTTAACGATATCATGCCATTTATAAATTCCTGACTCATTAACCGCCAAACGAACTGTAGGTACAATACCTGCTGCTTCACGTTCTGCGATGTAGGCAGCTTTTTCTTCTTCAGTCATGCCAAGGAACTCGTTAATGTAACGAGGAGTTTCACCAGCCGCTTCTTGACGTTCGCGCTCTGCAGCCAACTCTTCTTCAGTGACATATGACTTATAGGCTTTACCTTCTGCCAAAAGTTGATCAATATATTTTTGGTAAAGTGGCAAACGCTCTGATTGACGATAGTTTTCGTGTGTCTCAGGACTTTCATCCCAGTCAATTCCCAACCAACGCAAGTTATCAAGCTGTGAACGCTCACCATCTTCAACGTGACGTTTACGGTCAGTATCTTCAATACGGATAATGAATGTACCACCATGATGACGTGCATAAAGGTAGTTAAACAATGCTGTACGAGCATTACCAATGTGTAGAAGCCCTGTTGGACTTGGTGCGTAACGAACGCGGATATCTTTAGCCAAGATAAATCTCCTTTTTATGTTTCATTCTTCAGTCTTTGGATACCTATTGAGCCTAAAGTCCCTTTCTTAGAACTAACTTAAGATGATAAGTACCAGTAGGCAACTCTATCCCCCCAAACTTTCCAAATAAAAATCTAGAAGCGAGTACCAATCTTTCTTATTATATCACAATCTAGGGTGGTTCGAGAAATTTTGTTAAAAAAACGACTACCTAAAGGTAGACGTTTTCAATAGATTACTTAACGTGTTTGGCAAGATCTTTTTGAGCTTTGTCATTAGATTTCGCTCTTTCTTTAAGCCAATCTTTATAAGCTGAATCATATTGTTTCTTAGTCACAATATCATCTTGAGATTTAAGATACTTGAAGTAGTATGTAGAACCTTTATCACCGGCTTGAGCATAAGCTCCTGAGAATGGCTTAATACGAGAAATTACAGCAGCTGCACCGTTATAAGTAGTCGTTGGGATATAAAGTGCACTATCCGTCAACCATGCCTGAGCTTTTGCATATTTTTCATAACGAGCCGTCAAGTCTGTTGTTTCCTTAGAAGCATCATCAACCAATTGGTCATATTCTTTAAGACCTACTTTTTCAACCGCTTGACTATTTGGATTGTCATAACCCATGAAAGATTTAGTATTTTCACCATTTGTAGTCTTCAAGACATCAAGATAAGTTGATGGATCAAGGTAGTCAGGCTCCCAAGCCACACCTACTGACAAGTCCCAATCCTCTGCCGCTGCATTTGAAGCAGAGTAGGTAATGTTATAGAAATCATCAGTTGACAATTGATGAAGATCAAGTACAACATTGTCTTTTCCAAGAGCTGATTCAATAGATTGTTTAAGTGACTGCACTTGGTTCACAAAGATTTTATTTGACTGATTGACAGGAACATCCAAATGGATTGGGAACTGAACCCCTTCTGCTTGAAGAGCTTCTTTGGCTTTAGCAAATTCAGCCTTAGCTTTTTCTGGGTTATAAAGACCGTCTTGACTGTCTGCAAGATTCACACCAGACCACTCATCACCATAAGCTGGAAGTTGATCCATTACCATTGTTCCGAAGTCCTTACCATCTGCTTGAACAAAGTCTGGTTTAACAAAGATATTACGAACGGCAGTGCTTCCACCTTCCTTACCGTTAAGTTGTGCGGCGTAATTTGTACGGTCAATGGCAAAACCTAATGCTTGACGGAAATCTTTGTTAAGAAGAGCTGTCTTAGTTGATGTCTTTTGTTGATCATTTTCTTTAGATGTATGGTCATAAGTTTGACGATCGATATTAACACCGACACCTTCTACAGCTGCTCCAGGTTGTGTATAGAAAATATTGTCTTTGTACTGTTTTTTAACTTTAGAATAGTTTGAGCTAGTTGGGTATAGACGAGCTAAGTTATAGACTCCATCAGTGAAGTTACGTTCCAAGGATTCTTGGTCTGTACCATCATCGTAAGTCAATTTAACTGTATCAAAATAGACATTATCCTTATCCCAGTAGTTTTCATTCTTGGTGAACTCAATAGAAGATTTCGTTGTCAAAGATTTAAGAAGATATGGACCGTTATAAAGAATAGATGTTGGGTCTGTTGACTTACCAAAGTCTTTACCTTTAGATTTCAAGAAATCTTCATTAACAGGCCAAGTAACAGAGTAGGTCAATTTTGAATTCCAGTAAGGTTCTGGTTGGCTAAGCGTATATTGCAAAGTGTAATCATCAACTGCTTTGATACCAACATTTGAGAAGTCCTTGTTGGCACCTGAAAGGTAATCATTCAAGCCCTTAACTGAGTTTTGTAGCAAATAAATCGCTTCAGAATTAGTATCAGCAGCATGCTTAAGACCTGTTACAAAGTCTTTAGCTGTTACATTGGCATATTCTTCACCGTCTGAAGTGTACCATTTGACACCCTTACGAATCTTGTAAGTATAGGTCAAACCATCTTGAGAAACAGACCAGTTTTCAGCGACAGAAGGTTTTAGATTCCCATATTGGTCATTTTCAAACAAACCATCAACACCGTTACTAACGGCTGTCGTCATGTTTTTCTTATTTGTAGAAACATAGTCTAGGGTTGCAGGATCGCCACCGTAAACATAATTATAAGTCTTACCAGACGTCTTACTTGATGACGAGCAAGCCGTTAAAACACCTACAGATAACAGGCCTACGGTTGCTAGTAAAAATACCTTACTCTTTTTCATTCATTGCCTCCTTAAATTCGCAACGTAAAAAGTTCAAAAATCAATAATTATGTGTATACGCTTAAATTATACCATAAATTCGAAAAAGCAACACTACTTTCTGAATATTTTTTATTTTCTGCTCAAATTTCGTGTTTAGAGTAAGAAAAAAGCCTATCCGAAGATAGGCTCTTTACTACTCTTACAATGAGTTAGGATCAACTTTGATACCAGCACCTTGTGTAGTAGTGATTGAAAGGTTTGTGATGTATGTACCTTTCGCTGTAGCTGGTTTAGCTTTTTGGATTGCATCGTTAAATGCTTTGAAGTTTTCAACCAATTTTTCAGTTTCGAATGAAACTTTACCGATGATAGCTTGTACGTTACCTGCTTTATCAGCACGATAAGTGATTTTACCACCTTTAGACTCTTCAACTGCTTTAGCAACATCCATAGTTACAGTACCAGTTTTAGGGTTTGGCATCAAGTTACGTGGTCCAAGGACACGTCCAAGACGACCAACGATTGCCATCATGTCTGGTGTTGCAACAACAACGTCAAAGTCAAGCCATCCACCGTTGATTTTAGCAACGAGTTCGTCTTCACCAACGAAGTCAGCACCTGCTGCTTTAGCTTCTTCAGCTTTAGCACCACGAGCAAATACAAGAACGCGTTGAGTTTTACCAGTACCGTTTGGCAATACCATTGCTCCACGGATTTGTTGGTCAGCTTTCTTAACGTCGATGTTAAGGTTGTATGATACTTCAACAGTAGCATCAAATTTTGCGAAGTTAGTTTCTTGTGCAAGAGCTACAGCTTCTTCTACGCTGTAAGCTTTTGTGCTGTCGATTTTCTCAAGAGCAGCACGCATTTGTTTGCTTTTTTTAGCCATGTTAATTATTTCTCCTTGTGTAATGTGGTCATAACGACTTTCATCTTCCACGTCACTCAGCGAAGTGAGACGACGTCTGTGGTTTTCTTGTTAACTGAATTAGTCAGTAACAGTGAATCCCATTGAACGTGCAGTACCTTCGATCATGCGCATAGCTGATTCGATGTTTGCAGCGTTCAAGTCAGGCATTTTAGTTTCAGCAATTTCTTGTACTTGTGCACGAGTTACTGAAGCAACTTTAACTGAGTTTGGAGTACCTGAACCTTTTTCAACACCTGCAGCTTTTTTCAAAAGAACAGCAGCTGGTGGTGTTTTAGTGATGAAATCAAATGATTTATCTTCATACACAGAGATAACAACTGGGATAATCATACCAGCTTGATCAGCTGTACGAGCGTTAAACTCTTTAGTGAATCCCATGATGTTGATTCCGGCTTGACCAAGAGCTGGTCCAACTGGTGGAGCTGGAGTCGCTTTACCAGCAGGAATCTGAAGTTTTACGATGTTTTCGACTTTTTTAGCCATTTTGTAATTTCCTCCTATTGTGGTTTTGGCGGTAAGTAAGTTTTGTTACCTCCCACAAGTATGTTTTTACATACCTTATCTATTATACAGAAATTCTTTTTAGATGCAAGAATTTCTTATTAAGTTTAGGAAAAAATTTACATAAAGGCCTTTTCGAGGTAAAATAGACTTATGATTCTATATAAATTCTTTGCTATAGCATTTTTGATTTTAACACCTATCTTTGCTTTCATTATCCACCGCTTCTTCAGTTTAAAATACCTCGGGCTTAATTTTGCTGATCTTACCTTCCCACTTTATTTTATTGAAGTGGTTGCTGTGTCAGCCCGTTTCTTTACCCATAGTTTTTTGCCTTACATCACCATCTTATTATCCTTGGCGGCTATCATTATCACGATTCAAATGCTGAGAAAAACACAATCCTTTAAATTTAAACGTTTTCTTAAGTTGTTCTGGCGTATCAGCTTTTTTATCACCAGTCTTTTCTATTTGGGGACTGTGATTCTCATTTTTATCGTTTCTTAAAAACTAGATTAACTCAGCAGATTTATTGTGTGCTGAGTTTTTTATGTCAAAACATGAAAAAAGCAGGCAACCATGCCTGCTTAACTTTTCGGTATTAGGGTTGAACTTGAGTCATTCGACCAGTATCTACATCATAAACCGCACCGGAGATGATAACATCCTCAGGGATAAGCGGTGACTTACGAAGAATGGCCATATCTTCACGAACACTCTCTTCCACATCTGTGAATGGAAGAAAATCTTGATCAGAAACATCAACACCAAGTTCTTTATTGAGATAGGCGGTAAACTCATCGTTCTTAAAGGTCTGAGCACCACAATCTGTATGGTGAAGAACTACGATTTCTCGTGTCCCCATCTGTTGTTGAGAAATGACCAAAGAACGAATCATATCTTCCGTCACACGACCACCCGCATTACGCAAAATATGAGCGTCACCTAGTGCCAACCCCAAGGCCTGAGCAACGTGAAGGCGTGAATCCATACAAGTCACAATAGCCACCTTAGTCTTTGGTTTCAAGGGAAGATGGGCTGTCCCGTGGAGGTCAACGTAGGCTTTGTTGGCATTGAGAAAGTTTTCAAAATAAGACATAATAACTCACTTTCTAATGAAGAAAATAATTTGACTATCAAATTATTTACACACTATCTTATCATCTTTTTATTAACTTGTCAGCTATTGAGTTCTCAACATAAAAAAAGGAGAATAAATGCTAACAAGCATCCATCTTCCTTCAATTTGTATTATGAGCGTTTTGGCAAGTATCTATTAAGCAAGCCTGCAAAGGTTTGAAGATTGAGACTTTGAACATAAATTTCACCTGTTCCTCTAAAGGTATTAACAACACCCTCTCCTGTCCCAATAGACTGCCAGAAACCATTTTCCAGGTGAATATTATAATCAAGTGTCTGACTCCAGGCAACGACATGAGCATTATCAATAGTCACTTCTTGATTGTTTAGCTCAATTTTTTTAATAGAGCCGTAAGCATTTGCCAAGAGAGTTCCTTGGCCTTGGGTAGTCATTACAAAGAAACCACCCTGACCACCAAAAAGAGCCTTACCAACAGACTGGAGCTCCATTGTATAGTAAGCTGTGCCATCAAGTGCTAGAAAGGCACCGTCGTTTAGTCGGTACTGTTTTTCACCTAAATAAAGTGGAATCACCTGACCTGGAGAATCAGGGGCCAAGGCTATATAGCCGTTATTGGACTGCGAGACAACCTGAGTAATAAAGCTACTTTCGCCCGAAACCATTGAACGCCCAACTGCTTTTACAAAGCGACCTAAACCTGATCCACTGGCATTTAATTTGGTACTCAGTGTCACATTCGGTGTGTGATATACCATACTGCCACGCTGGATAAAGACTGTTTCACCTTGATTAAGAGATAACTCTACTAAAGGGAACTGCATGTTGCTGTCTGTGAAAAATTGCATAATAAATACCTCCCTATTCTTAAGAAAAGTATAGCATCGAACAGGTGATTTTGCAAGCGCTTCCAAATTTTGGCTTTGAGGCATTTTTTAAGAAAAAACTTTTTTGAGTACTTCTCCCACTGTCGTAACGCCAACGACCTGGATACCTTCTGGAATTTTCATGCCATGCAGGGAATTCTTCGGAGCATAAATCTTAGTAAAACCTAATTTAGCAGCTTCATTAATGCGCTGTTCAATGCGAGTTACTCGGCGAATCTCTCCAGTCAACCCAATTTCTCCTATAAAAGCTTCTTGTGGATTGGTTGGAAGCTCCTTGTAACTAGAAGCAATCGCAACCGCTACAGCAAGGTCAATAGCTGGCTCGTCCAATTTGACACCACCAGCCGATTTGAGATAGGCATCTTGATTTTGGAGAAGAAGGCCACAACGTTTCTCTAAAACAGCCATAATGAGGCTGACACGGTTAAAGTCCAGTCCCGTCGTTGTCCGCTTGGCATTACCAAAGACGGTTGGTGTCACCAAGGCTTGAACTTCAGCTAGAATAGGTCTGCTACCTTCCATTGTCACAACAATGGCAGAACCTGTAGCACCGTCTAGGCGTTCCTCTAAGAAAACCTGGCTAGGATTTAGCACCTCTACCAAACCACCAGACTGCATCTCAAAAATCCCAATCTCATTGGTTGAACCAAAACGGTTTTTGACTGCTCGTAAAATACGGAAGGTATGATGACGTTCCCCCTCAAAATAGAGCACAGTATCCACCATGTGTTCCAACATACGTGGTCCTGCCAGCTGTCCCTCCTTGGTCACATGCCCAACAATAAATGTGGCAATGTTATTGGTTTTGGCAATCTGCATAAGTTCAGCAGTGACTTCACGAACCTGAGATACAGAACCTTGAACGCCAGAAATCTCTGGACTCATGATGGTCTGAATAGAGTCGATAATGAGGAAATCGGGTTTTATAGCCTCCACTTGGCTGCGAACCGCTTGCATATTGGTCTCAGCATAAAGATAAAATTCGTTATCAATATCACCTAAACGTTCGCTCCGCAATTTGATTTGCTCGGCAGATTCTTCTCCAGATACATAGAGGACCGTACCCTTGTTAGCCAGTTGCGTTGACACCTGTAAGAGGAGGGTTGATTTCCCTATCCCTGGATCTCCTCCAATAAGAACCAGACTTCCCGGAACCACACCACCACCTAAAACACGGTTAAACTCGTCCATATCAGTCTTTATGCGGGCATAATTGATTGAGGATACTTCTTTTAATTTAGTTGGTTTAGACTTTTCACCCGTCAAACTGACACGGGCATTTTTCACCTCCTGCACCTCAACCTCTTCTTCAAAAGAGGACCAAGAAGAACAGTTGGGACAGCGCCCTAGATATTTGGGTGAATTGTAGCCACATTCTCGACAAACAAAAGTTGATTTTTTCTTTGCTATGATAATTCTCCTTCTACGATTACTCCGACAGAATGCCACTTATGCAATGTTTTTTTAAATTTCTTCTGGTTGGCAACTCCGACAGCGGACAAATCGACAGAAACCTGATAATTCTCCTTGACAGCTGCCAAAATGGAAGCCTTGACACAGCCATTGCCATCTACCCCTATAAACTCTAAGCTTTTAGCAGCATTCCCCTCTAAAAAATCTTTTAAATCTGGATTAGTAAAGCAAGAAGCCCGACGCTTCTCAAAGATACGAGAAGATACAAGCAGCAAGCCGGTCGCAAATTTCTTCTTTCTATCTTTTCTCTCCCAGAAAAAACGATTGAGAATATAGATAACCCGGTCGCTGGGATAGCTAGCAATTTTGTCATTTACAGCTACAATCAGTTCTTCATGATATGCTTTTCCTACAGCAACATAATCTGACTGCATATCGATTACTAACAAATAATCTGCCACTTTGCTTCCTCTACTGTCCAGTCGATCCAAAGCCACCTGTACGAACACCATCAGCTTCGTCTCCATCTACAATCAAGAAAGGCATAAAGACACCTTGAACGATGCGTTCGCCAACTTCAAGAGTCACGGGCTGATCAGTAATATTTTTCATCTGGGCGAAGATATGACCTTCATTTCCTGGATTTCCATAGTAATCGCCGTCAATAACGCCAACTGAATTAATCAAGACCAGACCCTTTTTACGAGGGTTTGACGAACGGTCATAGAGATAGAGGACCTCACCAGGTTGCATGTAAGCCTTAACACCTGTTGGGACGAGAACAATGTCCCCAGGAGCAATTACAGTGTTCTCTGCTACCTTTAAGTCATAACCTGCAGCATGAGCTGTCTCACGTTTTGGAAGCAAGTCCTGATTGTTATACGTTGATACAAGTTCAAATCCACGAATTTTTGTCATTATTTTTCCTTTCGATACATCTATTGACTAGTATTTGTATAAACTAGCCATGCTAGCTTCAGACTTTTAAATCTATCCTATTATAATCTATTCGAAATAAGATGACAAAGGTAATAGTCTAATCACTTTCTCATTAAACGAAGATTGACTTTTAACCAGGAAAACGCTAACATAATACTAGATATAATACTTTTAAGGAGAATTGTCATGAAATTCATCGGACTTGTTGGTACGAATTCAAAACGTTCAACTAATAGACAATTATTGCAATATATTCAGAAACATTTTGCAGATAAGGCAGACATCGAACTTGTTGAAATCAAAGACCTCCCTGTCTTTAACAAACCCGCTAACAAACAATTGCCAGAAAGTGTCCTTGAAATCGTTAAAAAAATCGATGAGGCTGATGGGGTTATTATTGGAACACCTGAGTATGACCACTCAATTCCAGCTGTTCTCATGAATGCTTTAGCTTGGGTCTCATACGGTGTTTTCCCTCTTTTGAATAAGCCTGTTATGATTACAGGAGCATCTTATGGAACTCTAGGAGCTTCTCGTGCACAGCTACAACTTCGTCAAATTTTGAATGCTCCAGAAATCAAAGCTAATGTGCTTCCAGACGAATTCTTGCTTTCACATTCCCTTCAAGCTTTTGATAGCAACGGCGATTTAGTTGACCTCGATGTCATCAAAAAATTAGATGCTATTTTCGATGACTTCCGTCTCTACGTCAAAATTACTGGTAAACTCTCACATGCTACAGAGTTATTACATAAAGAAGCTGAAGACTTCGACTGGGAAAGCCTATAAGACAGGAGAATATAAACTATGAAATTTGTTGGACTCGTTGGAGCAAATTATGACCAATCATATAACCGTAAACTGCTCGAATTTATCAGAAGACATTTTAAAATTAAATTTGAACTTGAAGTTTTAGAAATTGATGAAGTTCCTATGTTTAACCAAGATGAAAAATGGGATGAAAGTTTCCAACTTCGCTTACTTAATAACAAAATTACACGCGCTGACGGTGTCATCATTGCAACACCTGAGCACAACCACACTATCTCTGCAGCACTTAAATCAGTATTAGAGTGGCTATCATTCGAAGTGCACCCTTTTGAAAACAAGCCTGTAATGATTGTTGGTGCTTCTTACTACGACCAAGGAACTTCACGTGCCCAAGTGCATTTGCGTAAAATCCTTGAAGCACCTGGTGTCAATGCCTATACACTTCCAGGTAATGAATTCTTGCTTGGAAAGGCTAAAGAAGCCTTTGACCTTGAGGGGAACATTACTAACGAAGGTACTATTAATTTCCTTGAACAATGCTTAGACAATTTCATCCAATATGTAGGAGTGGTTTCTAAATTGAAAAAACCAAAACCAATTGAACCTGAAGACTTGGATTGTAACAACCCAATCGCTACAACTGTTACCGAAGTTGATCCTGACGATCCAGAGTGGGTAGAAAAAGTAGCTGAAATCACTGGTGCGGTATCTGGTGATACCTACGTGAAATTGGACCACGGTATTTTGACGGTTAATCAAATTGACATGTTCCTCAAGGCTATGCCGTTTGAATTGACCTATGCCGATGATAACAACCAGTTCCTCTACTACAATAACGCCCATCAAGATCCTGACACTATGTTTGCTAAACGTGTGCCACCTCAATCTGGTAGCCGTATGTCAACTGTTCACGGCTCACTTCCACCAGCTCGTATGAAAAATGTAGAATGGGTTATCGGTACACTTCGTAATGGTAACCAAGAATATGTTCGTACGATTGTTCCAGGGTCACCTGAAGGAGTTATCAATACGCATAACTATCAGGCTATGTACTATGATGATGGTTCTTATGCAGGAATCAATGAAATCGTCTTTAACTTTAAACCATGGCTTGACTGGTATCTCGAAACAACTGGTCAACGCCTTGTCGGAGGAAGCGGTCCTTTTGCACCAGCTGCAGCTAGTCATGGCGGTAGCGACGCCACATCTGGAGCATCAGATGCTGGTGGTCATGGTGGCGACGCAGCCCCAGCCGCAGATGCCACATCTGGAGCATCCTCATATTAAGACTTGGAAAAGTTGGGACAACTGTCCTAACTTTTTTTCATGGTCATCTTAGATTCATTTTCACTCGAGCTTGCGCATTTGCCATGCTCCAAGCCACACATTTTAGAGGTAAAACTATGTCTCAATTTCAAGAAAAAGTATTCGCTGCTTGTGCTAAAAAAGAAGCTCTCTTTGACGAAAGTCTGGGGCGCTATGCCTTGCGTTCTATGCTTGCAGGAGCTTATCTTACCATGTCGACTGCTGTAGGAATTATTGGTGCGGATGTTATCGCAACAGGTATTCCAGCCCTTTCTCGTTTTGTCTTTGCCTTTATCTTTGCCATCGGACTGGTCTTCGTTCTCATATTCAATGGAGAGTTGGCTACTTCAAACATGATGTTCCTGACCAGTGGTGCCTATTATGGTAAAATCAAATGGAGCAAGGTGTGTACCATCCTCCTCTACTGTACCTTCTTTAATTTTGTCGGTGCCCTTATCTTGGCCTGGTTCTTCAACCAATCCTTCTCTTTCCAACATTTGACTGACAAGAGTTTCTTAGTTACTGCTGTCTCAACCAAGCTTGGAAAAACAGATTGGATGAACTTTACAGAAGGTATTACAGCTAATATGTTCGTTAATATTGCCATCTTGGGCTACATGCTCCTCAAAGAAGAATCTGCTAAAATTTTCATTGCACTATCAGCTATCTTTATGTTTGTATTTTTGATTAATGAACACTTGATTGCTAACTTTGCTTCTTTCATGTTGCTCGTTTTCAACGGTGTGCGTGATGCTGTGGATAATTTCACTTTGGCAAATATTCTACGTCAGTGGGTAGTCGTTTTCTTCGGTAACTGGATTGGCGGAGGTATTTTCATTGGTTTGGCATACTCTTGGCTCAATAAAACTAAAACACCTCACATTGATTAGGAGACCACATGCGTCAAAAAACATTCATCAAACAAACCAGCCTAGCTATTCTACTGTATTTTATTTGCCTAGCCCTTGCAGTGACTATTGATTTAATCTTTTTCAAAGTCAAAAATATGTATCATACGCCTGCTTTAGCGGCTATCTTTGCAGGCTGGGTCTACTTGGGGCTTATCAGAAAGACAAAACAATTTGGAGCAATTACCTGTCTGGGTATCTTTATGTCCCTCTTCTTCTTTGCCTCTGGACACTTTGTTCTAGCCTTTCTTCCTAGCTTTCTAGCTGGCCTTGTCGCTGACTTTCTAGCTAAGAAAGGGAACTATGAGAATAATAAACTTAATCTACTTTCCTATATGATCTTTTCCCTAGGAAACTTAGCACCCATTATCACCATGTGGCTTGCACCCAAAGCCTATATCGCACAGCTCCTAGCCAAAGGGAAAACTCAAGATTATGTAAATCAAGTTATGGTTCCCTTTACAGCCAGTCATGCCTTAATCCTGATTGGAGGAACGCTCATGGCTGCTCTCATTGGAGGCTACATTGCCCAAAATTGGCTAAAAAAAAATAAATAGCCATCAGCCCTCCTAACAGAGAGTACAAGACAAACATGCTTTTCTTATGTTATAATGAGAAAGAATACAGTCTTTTTCTACTTTGTTAGAAAGGACCTAAAGGGAGACCTAATGATGAAAAAACAAAAAATCGCTGTCTTGGGCCCTGGTTCATGGGGAACTGCCCTTGCTCAGGTACTCAACGACAACGGACACGAGGTTCGTATTTGGGGAAATATCCCTGAACAAATTGATGAAATTAACGAGAAACACACCAATACCCGCTACTTCAAGGATGTGGTTTTGGATGAAAACATTAGAGCCTACAAGGAGCTGTCTGAAGCCCTAGATAGTGTCGACGCTGTTCTCTTTGTTGTTCCAACCAAGGTTACTCGCTTAGTTGCTAAGCAAGTTGCTGAACTTTTGGACCACGAAGTTGTTGTCATGCATGCTTCAAAAGGTTTGGAACCTGGAACACACGAACGTCTTTCAACAATCCTTGAAGAAGAGATTCCTAAGGAACTTCGTAGTGAGATTGTTGTCGTATCTGGTCCAAGCCACGCTGAAGAAACTATCGTTCGCGATATCACCCTGATTACAGCAGCATCTAAGGATCTTGAAGCGGCACGCTATGTCCAAGGTATTTTCAGTAATAGCTACTTCCGCCTCTACACCAATTCAGATGTGATTGGTGTTGAAACAGCTGGTGCTCTTAAAAACATTATTGCGGTAGGTGCTGGTGCCCTCCACGGTATGGGTTATGGGGACAATGCTAAGGCAGCCGTTATTACTCGTGGACTTGCGGAAATTACTCGTCTTGGTGTGAAACTTGGGGCTGATCCTTTGACTTACAGCGGTCTATCTGGGGTTGGTGACCTTATTGTTACAGGAACTTCTATCCATTCACGTAACTGGCGTGCTGGGGATGCGCTCGGTCGTGGAGAAAAACTAGAAGACATTGAACGTAACATGGGAATGGTTATCGAAGGTATTTCAACCACAAAGGTTGCCTACGAAATCGCCCAAGAACTCGGCGTCTACATGCCAATTACAACAGCAATCTACAAGTCTATCTATGAGGGTGCTGATATTAAGGAATCTATTCTCAATATGATGTCCAATGAATTGCGCTCTGAAAATGAATGGGATAAAAAATAAAATCTAAGGAGTTCTCATGAAGAATCAAAAAGTTAGAAAAGCTATCATCCCCGCTGCAGGACTCGGAACACGCTTTTTACCAGCTACTAAGGCCTTGGCCAAAGAAATGTTGCCAATCGTTGACAAACCAACTATTCAATTTATCGTTGAAGAAGCCCTCAAATCAGGTATCGAAGATATCTTGGTGGTTACTGGTAAGTCAAAACGTTCTATCGAAGATCACTTTGATTCAAACTTCGAATTAGAGTACAACTTGGAACAAAAAGGTAAGACAGACTTGTTGAAATTGGTTAATGATACCACTGCTATTAACCTCCACTTTATCCGCCAAAGCCACCCACGTGGCCTTGGAGATGCTGTTCTTCAAGCTAAAGCATTTGTCGGAAATGAGCCATTTGTTGTTATGCTTGGTGATGACCTTATGGATATCACTAATGACAAAGCTGTACCATTGACTAAACAGCTCATTAACGATTATGAGGAAACACACGCATCAACCATTGCAGTTATGCCTGTACCACACGAAGAAGTTTCTTCTTATGGTGTCATCGCCCCTCAAGGCGAAGGCGAAAATGGACGTTATAGCGTTGAAACTTTCGTTGAAAAACCAAATCCAGAGGATGCACCAAGTGATCTTGCTATCATCGGACGTTACCTTCTAACACCTGAAATTTTCGGTATTTTGGAAACTCAAGAACCAGGTGCTGGAAACGAAGTCCAATTGACTGATGCTATCGATACGCTTAACAAGACACAACGCGTCTTTGCTCGCGAATTTACTGGAGACCGTTATGATGTCGGTGATAAATTCGGATTCATGAAAACATCAATCGATTACGCACTTAAACATCCTCAAATTAAAGATGACCTCAAGCAATACCTCATTGACTTGGGTCACAAACTTGAAGGCAAACCAGCTAAAAAAGACTAATATAAAATCCATCGAACATGACATTCGATGGATTTTTCATATGACTTAAAAATAAGTGAATCCTAGAAGAATCAGCAATAGTAAAATGTAGGTTAAAAGAGCTGTAAAACGCCAACCTTTACTAAATAAGCGACTTTCAACCTTGTTAGCCAAAAAGATAGCTGCAAGAGCACCTCCAACTAAACCACCAAGATGGCCTGTAATCCCAACACTAGGTGTAAACAGGTTGAAGATTAAGTTTATGACAATCAAAGCCAAGTAATTGCGACCTAACTGATTAAGCAAAGGACTATGACTATAGTAGCCAAGAATCACAACAGCCGCAAAAAGTCCAAACAAGGATGTCGAAGCACCAGCTGCAATAACATTAGGCGTAAAAAGTAAGGTAAAGGCATTTCCCATAACACCAGCTAACAAATATAGCCCTAGAAAACGTAGAGTCCCAAAAATATGCTCAGCCATTTTCCCCATAAAGTAAAGGGCAAGCATATTAAATAGAAAATGCTCAATACCTATATGCACAAAAATCGGTGTTACAAGACGCCAGAGGTTCAGTGGGCTGTACTGAACAAAAGCACCGTACATAGCCCCCATCTTAAAGAGGCTCAAAGGTGAGGTCGCTTGAAAGCCGTTTAAAAGATATTGACAGATAAAAGTCAACGTCGTAAGCCCCAACAATAGATAGGTTGCTGGGTATTTCTTCCACTCATTTATTTGCATGTGACGACCTCCTTAACAGGAATATCATAGCTGTCTGGTTGAAAATCATGTTTCTGGCAAGGATAAACCGTACTAACGGTCTCCCCTTCAAAGTCAGACAAAAAGCGGTCATAGTAACCTGCTCCGTAACCAATACGATAGCCTTCATCATTGAAAACTACTCCTGGCACATGAATCAAATCAATCTCTGATTTATCCACAGCCAAATCAGACGCAGGTTCCATCAAGCCAAAAGAGGTTGCAACAAGATTATCTGGATCATAATCCACAAAAATCATTCGACCTTGTTTATATGTTTTAGGAATCAACAGTCGTTTACCATCCTTTAAAGCCTGATTGATTAAAAGACTGGTATCATATTCATGAGGAAAAGACAAATAAGTCGCAATCACCTGGGCATCTTTATAAGCAGGTAAGGCAATCAATTGCTCCAAAAGATATTGATCTATCTTAGCCTTAGTCTCAGGATCTTGTGAAGTTAACTGAGCCAAGACTGTTTTTCTAAGTTCATTTTTCATAGGTTTATCATATCAAAAAAGCTACCAAAAGTCAGACTTGGTAGATTTTTTAGCTGTATCAACTATGGTTAGGCTTCTGCCTTGTGTTTAAGGAATTTTCCAATTTCAGTCACTGCAAAAGCGAGGGCATCTTCATTTGGACTCATCTTAGGATGGTGAAGTGCATATGGCGTGTCAATTCCCAACCAGAACATGACACCTGGAACCTTACTAAGCAAATAACCAAAATCCTCTCCAGTCATAGCTGGTGGACAATCAATCAAGTTGACCTCTGGGCTAGCATCAAAGAAGCTCATTAACTCTTTAGCCAAGGCTGGATTATTTTCCACAGGAAGATAACCACCTTGTTTCAACATGATATCCACTTCCATACCAAAGCTAGCTGCCACGCCTTCTGCAATCTGACGCACGCGCTTCTGGATAAGGAGACTCATTTCCTGAGTAAGGGTACGAATAGTTCCATAAACCTCTGCAGTTTCAGCGATAACATTATTAGTAGTTCCTGCATGGAACGAACCAAAGGTAACTACCCCACCCTGGATAGGGTCAACATTACGACTAACAATCGTTTGCACCTGAGTAATAAAGTAAGAAGCTGCTACAAGGGCATCATTGGCCTCATGTGGAAAGGCTGCATGTCCACCTTTCCCCTTGAAAGTAACGAGGACTTCACAAGTCCCAGCAAAAAGGGTGCTTGTGTTAGTCGCAATATCACCTACCTTGAAATCTGGACGGACGTGAAGGCCATAGAACTCATCTGGCAACCAATCTCCAAAGGCACCATCCTCATACATAAGCATACCACCAGCTTCATTTTCTTCAGCCGGCTGGAAGAGGAAGAGCATGTTATTTTTAGGCTGTACTTGAAGCATCTGATCCAAGAGACCAAGCGCTGTGGTCATGTGCATATCGTGTCCACAAGCATGCATACGACCTTCATGAGTAGACTTGAAGTCAAGACCTGTTTCCTCTACGATTGGAAGACCATCAATATCTGTACGCCAACCAATAGTCTTTTCAGGAGCATGCCCGTGAAGATAGACAAGAATCCCTGTACGCCAAGTACGTTTCTCCACAAAATCCTTACCTTCAGTCATTTCAGCAATACGCTCTAAGAGATAAGCCTGAGTTTTAAATTCTTCCAAACCAATTTCAGGAATTTGGTGAAGGTCTCGTCTGATTTTAATTAAATCAAGTGTCATGTTTTTATCCTTTTTATTTGTCTTATTTTATAGAGAATCTAGAAATAGAGGCCTTACAGGCCTCTACTATCAATATGTTACAAGTTACGCAAAGCATCTTCGAGTGCTGTTTTTTGTTGTGTTTTCTCATCAATTTCCTTGATGATACGAGCTGGAACACCAGCCACAACCACATTTTCAGGAACATCTTGAGTAACGATAGCTCCAGCAGCAACGACTGAACCGTTACCAACTTGAACACCTTCAATAACAACAGCATTGGCACCAACAAGAACGTTGTCACCGATACGAACTGGGTCTGCTGAAGCTGGTTCAATCACTCCAGCAAGGACTGCACCCGCACCGATGTGGCTGTTTTTACCAACAGTAGCACGACCACCAAGGATAGCACCCATATCAATCATAGTACCAGCACCAATTTCAGCACCGATATTGATTACAGCACCCATCATAACGACAGCATTGTCTTCGATAGTTACTTGGTCACGGATAATGGCACCTGGTTCGATACGTGCATTAAGGTGACGTTTATCAAGCAAGGGAACAGCTGAGTTACGACCATCTTGTTCCACAACATAGTCCTTGTTTTCAGTCAAGTTAGCAAGAAGTGGTTCAATATCTTTCCAGTCTCCGAAAAGAACGTTACCAAGTTTAGTGACAGAAGCTGGAACAGCAGTTGCCAATTCCCCTTCAAAAGTTACTTTAACATTCGTTTTCTTTTCAGCATTACCGATAAAAGCGATAATTTCTTGTGCAGACATTTTTTGTGCAGTCATGAGATTCTCCATTCACATAAAGTTAGGAATTATTATACCAAAAATTCTGATAATTGTCTTTGCTTTTGCCAAATACAGTGTATTTTTATGTAAAATTGGTCTTTAGAGCCTCTATATCAGTAATCACTCGGTCTGGCTTGATTGGGGAATTCTCCAGTTCTCGACGGGAATAAGGGAAGGTATTGAGCAAGATACCATCGATCCCAACTGCTTCAGCCACAGCAATATCAGTCGTCAAGTCATTTCCAACCATGACAGTCTCAGACGGGTTTAACCCATAATCATCCAAAACTTGCTTTAAAAATTCAGGTTGAGGCTTACAGATACCGGCATCCGAAGACAAGTAAATAGCATCAAAATAAGATCTTAACGCCATTAGGTCAATCTCAGCGTTAGTAAAGGCTGCTTGAGCATTAGACAAGAGATAAATCCGACAGCCCTGTTCTTTTAGAAAGGCTAGCACCTCCTTGGTATGGGGATAAGCCGTCACATGTTTGCGAGATAAGACGCGAAAGACCATTGCTATCAATTGTCCCCAATCTTCCGGCTGATTAGAATTACTAGACTGAGGCCGAGCATCTACATAAAGCTGGTTAAAAATGTGGGCTAAATCAATTTCTGGATAAGCAACTCCTTTGAGCTCTATTAACTCCTTACGGGCCTGATCCACGTGCTTAGCATAAGCCTTTTTAAGAGCATCACCCTCATAAGCCGCTCCATAAGCCTGATATAGTTGGCCTAGTTTATCCCATAACACAGGATCCTTCTCATCGGTTAGGATATCAACCAAGGTACCATAAAAATCAAAAATGTAGTTCTTATAGGCTCTGTTTTTCATCGCTTTTTACCCATTACTGAAACTTTCCTACTTATTGCTCTCATCATACACCTTTTAGGAAGACCAAACAAGCTAACTGAGACATTTTCCCATCAAAAAAATCCCAACGATTGTTAGGATTGCTTATCATCTCTAATACGGCCAATCAGCAGTTCTCCCGCAACGGTTAATTGCGTCACTGAAGTCAAGTCCAAAGTATCCTTATTGGCATGGAAAAAAAGAGGTGTCATCTCGGCAAATGTTTGAACATGCTCTGATGGCATAGACCAAGTCTTAGCAATCGTCACACGCTCCAAAAGGTCACAGGACTCTTGAAAATGTTCCAGAACATCCTGGTTCGAATAAGCCTGCGCCTCCGGTAACAATTGGCGAAACTCTTTAAGATGATCCTCATGAGGAATAACCTTAAAAACCAAGCCATAATCAGACAAAAGTCGTCCAAATTCTTGATAATTAGCTGGTGAAAAAATATCTAAAATCACATCAATACTATGTTCACGTAAAGGCAATTGAGCCAAATCGCCAACAAACCAAGCTACGTTTTTCTGAGGATTTTGACGTGCCGCAAGAAGGATTGAATCCTTAGACAAGTCAAAGGCCATGAAATCCTTGTCAAACTCTTGAGCCAACTGACGGCTATAATAGCCTTCACCACAGGCAACATCTAGAACGTGCGAGTGTTTAGGAAGGTCACGCAAGTGCTCTGAAATCACCTCCAGAATAGGATCGTAATAGCCTGCCGCAAGAATCTGACTCCTCTTTTCAAAAGAAGCCATATCATAGTGCTTATCTCCCTTGGTCTGTCTCAAAAAATTAACAAAGCCCTGCTTGGCGATATTAAAGGTATGCCTATTCTGACAAACCAAGCTAGACAAATCCAAATGCATTGGCGCCTGACAGATAGGACAAGCAAAAAGACTCTCTTGATCTTTAAAAACACTAAATTTGGCCATAAATCCTCCTTAACACAAAAAAAGAGCACACACCTGAAATCGCTTAGGGCTGCTGGATTCCTCCCCTGACCCGCTTCACGCACAGATGTTGCTCCGAAAAATATTATACCATAAATTGAAGTGATTGCAAGTAGAGAACTTATGATAAGACTAGCTAGACCTACCCCTATCAATCCCTATTATCTTCTTCTGTCAGTATAACCTTCGATAAAACATAAGACTTACCATGGTGACATTTATGTCACTACTTTTTTATTTCTCGACACCTTATAATAAATCCATAGCTTGAGTAAAGCACCAAAAGCTAGTGACATGGCTGACTTTATTGAAAGGAGAAGTCATATTTAACATATCTCTTAACTCGTGGTGAGAGGGTATGAGATTTAAAAACTCACCAAAAATAAAAAAAGGAGAATGACAATGATTAACAAAGAAATGAAGGCAGCTGACCTAGCCTCAGTAACAGGAGGCGGATGGAAGACTAACCTTGCCATTGGAGGGCTCTGCCTAGCTTCAGGACCTATTGGAACTATGGTATGCCTTGGAGCCTACAATGGCTACATGGACTCTGCGAGATAAAAGAAAGGACATATGAACAATGACTAAGACCATTAACAATCGTAAAAACATGACTACTCAAGAACTTGAAACTGTATCAGGTGGAGTGGTTCCTTGGGCCGCTATTTCTGTTGGCATTGCTGCTGCAAAACTGACTTATGACCTTAGCTATGCTGCAGGTAAGTCTTTCTATAACCTCACCCACTAACTAACAGAACTCGGCTGACATCTCAAAGATTTTGAGGATGATAACTCATGAAACATATAAACAATCAAACAAATAATACTACTGCTAATCAATCACCTAAAATGAATAACTATTTACTCGTAAAAATAGCTTTAGCTGGAATTATCAGTAGCCTACTTCTGATACTCCTAATCAACCTTATCTTTTATGTACGATTAGGAACACCAATTATTGATACTAATTTGAAGTCCGCTTTTGGTACTCTGATTCTCTTTATGCCTATTTTTCTTTTAACAAGTGAGAAAGAAAAAAATAAAGCATAGAAAGAGTGACCTAAATTGCCTTCAGGAAAACAAAAAAATCATCTTCCATTAAAAAGTGCAAGTCCCTTTGGACTTGCACTTTTGTTTACATCTCTTGCCTTGTTTCCAATTTAGCCAATCGTTTGGCTTCTTTTTTGCGTTCACGACTCTGACGGAAAAAGTCTTGCATAATCTTAGCACACTCTTCCTCCATGACACCAGTCTCTACTTCTACGCGATGGTTGAGACGCTCATCTCTTAGGATATCGTAAAGGCTACCCGCACCACCAAACTTTTGATTGCTTGCTCCATAGATAACTTTAGGAATACGAGCCAAGCCAATTGCCCCACTACACATGACACAGGGTTCGATGGTTACAAAGAGGGTACAATCTAACAAACGCCAATTGCCTACAGTCCTATTAGCCTCTTGAATAGCCATGACCTCCGCATGCATGATAGCTTGATTGAGCTCCTCACGTGCATTGTGCCCACGGCCTATGACTTCGCCATCTTTAACGATGACACAGCCAATTGGAATCTCTGCTTTATCTAGAGATTTTTCGGCCTCCTTAAGAGCTTCAGACATAAAAAAGTCTTTCTCTTCTTGGGTAAAGTCAAGCATTAGTGTCACTCCCGTTCCAAGATTTGCGAGACAATATCTCACTTAGTCCTTCTATTATAGCATAAGAAAAGAAATACCGAAGACCTCCATTTTAAAGGACACAAAAAAAGCTAAGACGAATCATCCTAGCTTCAAACACATTAGTCTGGTGAGTCTTAGGAATCACACCAATGTGTTCCCCCAAGGCTAGACGAAAAGTCAACGACCGCTTAACATCCTAATTCATATGTCAGTCGGAGTGTCATAGTCAATTGTCTGTGAAATCATTATACAGGCCTAAGGCCTCACAACGATAAACAAAAATGCAACTGTCTCAAACAATTGCAAGGATAGCGTTATAGTTGTGATATTTCACACTTTCCTTCCAAACAAATAATGCCTACTATAAAAGTAACTTTTATAGCTTTTTCCTTACCCATCTATAGTTTATCATGAAACCTCTATCATTTAATTTAAAAATCGGTAATAAAACAATGATATAGATTAGAAACAACTGTTAATTGTATGCATTGTTTTGAATATTTTGCTTAACATTTAAAACGTTGATATATCAACGTTTTATGGCTTCCTAAACTATTTTTTCTAGTCTATCTACACTATTAAACACCTATCATCCTAAGTCTTATCTAATTTTACTGTTTATTAGTCTAACAAGTGTTTAATATTTTATCTCCAACAATTCTTCAAAACAAGGTATGGAACAAGATAATGATTTTTTATAGAGGTTGCTTCAAAGATAGGAGACCTAGATAGCTAGTCAAAGGATAAACTAGAAGGGAAGCTCTTCTTCCAAGACGAGGTCAGCCAAGTCATTATCAGGATTATTTTCCCTAACAGCACGCTGAGCACGACTCTCCAGAAGTTGGAAAGAGGAACAAAGCACTTCAGTAACGTAATGGGTTTGACCATCCTTATCGTACTTACGGGTACGAAGCTCCCCATCAAGAGAAATTAAACTCCCCTTGCTAGCATAAGATACTAAGGTCTCAGCCAAACGCCCCCAGACAACCACTGTAATAAAGTCAGCCTCACGATCACCATTTTGCGTCTTATAGCGACGATTAACCGCAACTGTAACACGTGTAAAAGACCTATCGCTAGCAGTTTTTACCATTTCAGGAGTCGCCGTCAAACGTCCAATTAAAATAACTTTGTTATACATTTTTTTACCTCCACCTATCTATTCGTAAGCGGAAGTAAAAAATAGATTATTTTAAATAGCTTTACAGGTTCCTTTGAGAGTATCCTTACTAATACTCCAATCTACATAAGCAAATTGTCCTAATATTCCTAGTAAAATAGGAGACTATTACTTTTCTAGTAATACTGCTCTCTCAGATATTTTCATGACAGCAGTTGAATGTTAAATTTTCTCTACTCGTTTAGCTAGCTCAACGTTTTTGAACCACAATTTCCCATGAAGCAGGACCGACTTGTTCAAAGCGCGTCACAGGATAATCATTATCTGCAGCCCAGTTTGGTATACTTTCCGTTGCTTGCGTACAATCGAAAGCTATCAACAACTCATCACCAGTAGCTAATTCAGCCATTTTTTTCTTCGCATCAATCAATGGGAATGGACATACCAATCCACCCGTTTCAAGTTTTATCAAAGCCATATGATATTCTCCTCTTAATTTTTGTTGGGTTTTACAAAGATAATATAGGAAGCTGTCCAAACACCTAAAATAGTCACTGGTAAAGCAATCCATCCCTTACTAGAAAAAATTGCTGTAGCTGTTAAACCATTACCAATCGTACAGCCACCAGCCCATGAAGCACCGATTCCCATAAAAATACCCCCTAGTGTGCTCTTACCGATGGTTGACAAGTCTGGCAAGCGCCAACGAAACTCTCGAGAACCCTTTGCAGCAAGAAAGGAACCAAGAAAAATCCCCAATACAAGAAAAACACCCCAACCAAGCTGTTTACTATCACCTGTAATAATATAACTAATTAGATGTGCTGAGGGAGTTGTAATCCCTAACCCTCCAACACGACCCGTCAACTGACTAGCAGGCCAAGCAATTAAAGCAACAAGACCTATCAGAAATCCTGCAAAATATTTATGGTAAGTTTTCTCAAAAAGATAGTGTCTCACTCCCTTATATTTTGATGGAAGCGTAGCAATCTGACGTCTGGGCTTACGTAACTCTCGAATGACAATGAAACTTGTTATAGCTACTAAGAAAACAAGAAGATACCAAACCGGAATTCCTAATTGACCAGCTAAATCATCATTAATTACCCATCGCTTAGCTATTAATTGATTCAAAGGAACAAGAAATCCTGATTTCATAGCCGCTGCACTTGTCATATAAAAGAATAGTGCAACCCAACTACCTAGGAGACCTTCACCAGCACGATACCACGTTCCTGTGGCACACCCCCCAGCGAGAACAATTCCAAAACCAAATAGATAGGAACCCACAATTGCTCCTAACACGGAAAATTCTTCATAAGGGTTTCCAATAATACCTAATTGAATCAGGGAAAGTACTCCTATACTTTCTACTGTGATTGCAATAAGAAAAGCGTAAAATAATGTATTATTACGTGCAATATACATATCTCGGAAACCACCAGTCAAGCAGAAACGAGTTCGTTGCAAAATGAATCCAAATATCAGACCAATGAGCCCACCAGAAAGAATAGTTGTAAGCATAAGTACCTCCTAAAGTAAATATTGATTACATTTTAAGAAAAATATTATAACTTGCATAATCTTTCTTTTTTATGATTAGCTATAAACTTTCTTTATGACAAACAAAAAAGCGGCTTACTTACCGCTTCTTTTACTATTTACCCTTTCCAGTGTTTGGCTGGATCAAAAGTCTCACCGACTACTGCTGAATCATCAAGTTCAATAATACCACGTTTTTGTGGGGCATTTGGAAGTGCCAACTCACGTGGGGCACACATCATACCATAACTATCTTCACCACGAAGTTTTCCTGGGAAGATAAGGGCACCGCTAGGCATCATAGCACCAGGAAGTGCTACGATAGTTTTAAGCCCAAGCGCTGCGTTTGGTGCTCCTGCAACGATTTGGACCTTCTTATCACCGATGTTCACTTGGCAGATGTTAAGGTGGTCACTGTCTGGATGTGCAACCATTTCATCAATTTGTCCAACCACAAAGACTGGACCTTGTGTGTTTTCCAAACGCTCTTCAAAGCCCTCTTTAGCCAATTCCTCGTTCAAGACAGCTACATCTTGGTCTGACAAAAAAACTTGACCGTTACCTTCGATATCAATGAGGCTTGACGCTTCAAAAATATTCCAAGCAAGAGTCTTGCCTGTTTCATCAGCTGTGACACGCGCCACTTTACCTTTACGTTCTACGCTACGTTTGATGTCCTTAGTATCTTCCAAGATAACCAACAAAACGTCGCCAACTTGTTCCTTATTGTATGCAAAAATCATGGGTTCTCCTTATACTGTTGCCAAAAAGGCATTGATTTCTTCTTTGGTTTTACGAGCTTTATTGACCAAGCGTCCCAATTCCTGACCTTTCTGAGTCACGACAAAACTTGGGATACCAAAAATATTCCAAGTTTGCGCCAAAGCCATATAATCATCACGGTTGACACGCACAAAGGTCATATCTGGATGGAGGGCTTCAATTTCAGGCATAACGGGATAGATAAACTGGCAGTCTGGACACCAATCAGCAGTGAAAAAGAAAACCACCTTTTGATCACTTTCGACATAGCTTGCCAGTTCTTCAAGATTCTTAGGAATAATCATGCCTGCTCCTCCTCATAGGTCAAGATATCCTCTGCATAAACAAAGCTATAGGCACGTCCATCCTCTAAGACGATACCTCCTGTAAGCCCTGGATTTTCCTTATCAGTGGGATTCGTATAGAGGACTGCGATAGTCCCCAGGTGTGATAATTCTTGTCTAATATCTTGGATTAATGCAGCCTTCTTCATTTCTGCACGTGACTGTCTATACTTCTCTGCCATTGCCAAGAGACCTAAAGCTCCTACGCCTCCAGCAAACAAGGCCAATGTTTTACGTTTCATATGAAACATTTTACCATATTTTTAGACGAATGGGGAGAGGCTACCTATCTCTTAAGAATCGTGCTAAAATAGTAACAAGTACTACTCAAGGAGGATTTTATGACTACCCTATTTGATAAAATTAAAGAAGTAACCAAGCTCAGTGCTACTTCAGGCTTTGAAGCGCCAGTACGCGACTACCTTCGCCAAAATATTACACCACTCGTAGATGAGGTCCAAACAGATGGTCTCGGTGGTATTTTCGGTATCAAGCATAGCCAGGCGGAAAATGCCCCTAAGGTGCTCGTGGCTGCCCACATGGACGAAGTTGGGTTTATGATTAAGGAAATCAAGGCAGACGGGACTTTCCGTGTCGTCGAACTTGGTGGTTGGAACCCACTGGTTGTCAGCTCACAACGCTTTACCCTACACACCCGTGATGGTCGTGTTTATCCTGTTATCTCAGGTTCGGTGCCACCTCATTTCTTACGTGCTAGTGGCGGGGCTTCAAGTCTTCCTAGTGTTTCTGATATCGTCTTTGATGCTGGTTTTGCCAACCAAGAAGAGGCTAATGCCTACGGTGTTTTCCCAGGTGATGTCATCATTCCTGAATCAGAAACGATTCTCACAGCCAATCAAAAAAATGTGATTTCTAAAGCTTGGGACAACCGTTATGGTGTTCTCATGATTCGTGAACTCTTGGAAAACGTTAAAGATCAAGAACTCAATAATACTCTAATTGCTGGTGCCAACGTTCAAGAAGAAGTTGGTTTACGTGGTGCCCATGTTTCTACCACTAAATTTGATCCTGAAGTTTTCTTTGCAGTGGACTGTTCTCCTGCAGGTGATATCTATGGTAATCAAGGTAAGGTAGGTGATGGAACCCTTATTCGTTTCTTCGATCCAGGTCACATCATGTTGCCAAATATGAAAGATTTCCTTTTGACTACAGCTGAAGAAGCTGGTATCAAATATCAATACTACTGTGCTGCGGGCGGAACAGATGCTGGTGCCGCTCACTTGCAGAATGCTGGTGTCCCATCAACAACTATCGGTGTTTGTGCCCGTTACATTCACTCGCACCAAACCCTTTATGCGATGGATGACTTCCTAGAGGCACAAGCCTTCTTACAAGCGATTGTTAAGAAGTTGGATCGTTCAACAGTGGATTTGATTAAAAACTACTAAGACAAGGAGTAACCCATGATTATTGGTTTTATTGGCGTTGGAAAGATGGCGACAGCCATTATCAACGGCCTAAATACAAGCTCACATCGTATCATTATTTCAGGGTCTTCCTTGGCTCGTTCACGCCAAATTGCAGAGGAACTAGAGGTTGAAGCTGCTGCTTCCCATCAAGAATTGTTGGATAATGCTGATTTAGTCATTCTTGGTATCAAACCTCAAATGTTTGATAAGGTACTAACTGGCCTCAATTTCCATCAACCTATCATGAGTATGGCTGCTGGAGTAACCTTGGAACGCCTCGCTTCACTTACCAGTCCAGACCTTCCTCTCATTCGTATCATGCCTAACCTTAACGCTCAGATTCTCAAGAGCACTACTGGTCTTTGTACCAACGATAAGGTATCCGAGGACCTTTTGGCAGTTGCCAAGGAAATCACAGACAGTTTTGGAACCACTGTTGAATTGGCTGAGAAGGACTTTGATACCTTCACTGCCCTAGCTGGCTCTAGTCCGGCCTACATTGCCCTCTTTATCGAGTCTCTGGCTAAGGCTGGCGTCAAAAATGGCCTAAGTAAGCAGGTCGCTCTGACCATTGCCACACAGACTGTTCTAGCTACTGCTGAAAATCTCAGTCTTGGTAGCGACAGTCCACATGATCTTATTGACAAGGTATGTAGCCCTGGTGGGACTACTATCGCCGGTCTCATGGACCTTGAGCGTACAGGCCTCACCCATAGTGTGGTTTCAAGTATTGACACCACTATTGCTAAAGCTAAAAAACTATAGTCAAAACCACCCGTGAGAACGGGTGGCTTGCTCTTCGGCTGAAAGCCTCTGCTACCGGCCGAGGCCTAAAGGCCTACCGAATGGTTTCCCTTCAGCACCACCTTTGCTAGCTGACCCGTCTAGCGGGTCTCTTTAAGATTACTTTCTTTTATTCTTCTCACCTGTAAACGGATCATACTCCTCAAATAGACTTAGCTGATCTGCTATCACGTCTTCTTGTAATTGATTACGAATATATTCTTCAATTCGCTTCTGATTTCGTCCAACCGTATCAACATAAAACCCTCGACACCAAAATTTGCGATTCCCATATTTATACTTTAAATTAGCGTGTCGATCAAATATTATTAAGCTACTTTTGCCCTTTAAATATCCCATAAATGAGGAAATACTTAGTTTCGGTGGTATACTCACCAACATGTGAATATGATCTGGGCAAGCTTCTGCTTCATGAATTTCAACACCTTTTCTTTCGCATAATAATCGTAAGATTTGACCAATACTTGCTTTGTATTTCCCATAAATTATCTGACGTCGATATTTGGGTGCGAACACAATATGATACTTACAATTCCATGTAGTATGTGCTAAACTATTATTATCCTGTCTCATCAGGGGTCCTCCTTTTGTATATTAGTTAGTGGTCGGGAAACCTTATCTAATATAACACTTTAGGGGACTTTTTTGATACATCGCTAAAAGCTTTTCGGAACCACTAGCACAGCTAGTGGTTTTCGTGAGACAAGAAAAAAGCTCGGAATCTTCCGAGCTTTATTTGATATATGGCGCTAAAAATTGCAAGAGTAACAACATTGAAACCGCAATACTATTGTTAATGATATGGGCCATGATACAGTACTCTAACTTTTGAAACTTACGATATGCTATCCCAAGGACAAACCCCATACCTGCGTATACAATCCAAACACCAATACTATTCGGCATATGAACAAGACCAAAAAGTAAACTACTAACAATCAAGCCAACAATAGAATCGGGGTTAAAGACACGTCCCATGAGAAGCCCTCGAAAAACCAGCTCTTCCACAATCGGTGCCATAATTACCGTAAACGTTATGAGAAGGAAGGGATTCATATGGGCATTTTCTATGGCTGCCTGATTGGTGCTATTACTAACACCTTCCATCATCATGACCATAGAACCAATCCTAGTAACAATATAAATACCTAAGTAGGTCAAGCCAATCATCCCCCAGGCCTTCAGGCCTTCAGGGAAGAAAGTGCCTTAAAGCCTTCGAAAAGCCCAAGACGTTTTCCTAAGAAAAGAGCTCCTGCGCTCATGAGAAGCAAGACAAAAATTAAGAGACAGACTAACCTGGTATCTTTGACACCTAAATAGATGGTTGGAACTTGATCAATAATTAGTATTAGGAAAGCTAGTAAAAAATAGAGAAAGCGTTTGAGAATTGACCCTTTGTTCATGAGAAGCCACCTCTTTTCATCATTTATTTGTATCTTTATTATAATACAACGAAACTTATTTGACAAGATAATAAGAGCACGAAAGGTGAATTTTTCAAGATAATATAGGTTCTTATCCTATTTTGGATAGAATGAGACGAATAAGGGCAAATCCCAATACTAAGCCATAGAGCAAGACAGATAAGACTGTAACATAGGGCAACTGAATATTGACAAAGGCATATAAGGCGATTAAAGCAAAGATAAGCAAAAACTCTAGAATCAGAGTTGCAACTGCTGTCGCCATTAAAATCTGTTTATTTCGCTCATCATAGGCAGCAATATACATCCGATGAAGACGTTTGGAATGGGTAAGTGTAGCAAAATAATAGATTGACAAGACATAAACCCCAATGGTAAGTCCTAAAACTAAGCCTAGAGCATAATCACTAAGATTGTTAGAGCGAATAATAAACAATCCCAAAACACCCAAAGACAAAAGAGAACAGGCTACTCGTGTAATGTATTTCTTAAACTCATCCTCTGTTTTTCTCTTTCCTACTAACATTTTTATTAACATATCTTAACACTCCCTTTATTATCCTTTATAAGAGCAATATAACTTTTTTCACTGACAACTTTAAACACTTATTTACCTTAAACGAAAAGACTGAGTAGTACACTTATGCTATTGTTTAAGATATGAACACCCATACTGTACTCGATACGCTTAGTCTTATAATATGTTATCGCAAGACCAGCTGACATAATACCATAGATGACAATTGTCTGAAGCGTAAATGCTGAGTGACCAGCCATAAAGAGAAGACTGGAAATAACAAGACCCGTCTTAAAGTATTTTCCAAAGAGCACCTTGGCTAAGAGTCCTCTAAAAATGATTTCTTCCATAATCGGAATAATAAAACCGGCGACTACTAGGTAAAGATAGAATGGTACGTGGGCAAAGATAGCATTTAAAGCATCTTGATTTTCCATAGTCGCATTGTGTGTTAACTGACCAATAAAATACCCTAGAAGATCACCTAGGAAAAAGATGACGAGATTAAGAGAAGCAATCGCAACGAGACGTCTCCAATTAATCTCTTTAAGCGATAAGAGTTTAAATCTATAAGCAATCACGATAAAAATAGCCAAACTCCCTAATGCCCAAATACCGTAACCTATTTGCTCCACAAGTGAAAACTTACCATCCTGAGTAAGTAGCGGGAAAGCACCTAATAGTGTTAAATCTAAGATTAGTAGAGTGAGCGCTAAAACAATAACACCAATTTTCTTCATGACTTGTTTAAACATATCTTTTCTCCTTAATCTTCCTCAAAAATAAAGACTTCTTCAATAGTCTTTCCAAAATATCTAGCAATTTTAAAAGCCAGTTCCAACGACGCATTATAGCGACCTTTTTCGAGTGAAATGATGGTCTGCCTCGTGACCCCCATCTCATCTGCTAACTCTGCCTGACTAATCTTATTAGCCTTGCGAAGTTCCTGAATTTTTGTTTCCATGTGGCACCTCAACCTTATCGTTTATTCTCAAATAGTTAAACTCCTTACTTTTCTTTGTTAAGTTAACTTTACATTTATAGTATAGTTCACTTTACATGTTTTGTAAAGTCTTTTTTACATTTTTTGTAAAGTTTTCTTTACTTATAGAATTACACATAAATAGAAATATTCGAATGATTCTGTCAGTGCATTCAAAAAAGCTAGCCAATCACTCGGCCAACTTTTCTGGTCTTATCAAATTTTTGATAACTTATTTAGTTTTAAGGCGCTCAACATCACGCGCAATCACCAACTCTTCATCTGTTGGGATAACAAATACTTTAACAGCTGACTCTGCTGTTGTAATGTCGCCTACATGTCCAAAGACATTCTTTTCAGAATCCACTTCAATACCAAACCAAGTGAGACCATCTAAAACTGAAGCACGAACTTCCGCAGAGTTTTCACCAATACCTGCTGTAAAGACGATAGCATCCGCTCCGTTCAACACACCGAAGTATTGAGCAATGTATTTACGCAAACGATCCACATAAAGATCATAAGCTAAGGCACATTTTTCATCACCAGCATTCTTACCAGCAATGATATCACGCATATCACTTGATTTTTCAGAAATGCCAAGAAGGCCTGATTCCTTATTAAAGACGTGACGGATACGCTCAGCATCTGCCATCTCAGGTTCACGGTCAATAACAAATGGAATAATCGCAGGGTCAAGATCCCCAGTACGTGTTCCCATCATAACGCCACCAAGTGGTGTCAACCCCATTGACGTGTCTACTGATTTACCACCATCAACGGCAGTAATAGAAACACCATTTCCCACATGGGCTGTGATAATCTTAGTTTCTTCAATTGGCTTACCTAACAACTTAGCTGCTTCTTGAGAAACATATTGGTGGCTAGTTCCGTGTGCTCCATACTTACGGACTTGGTAGTCTGTATAGTAACGATTAGGCACTGGATAACGGTAGGCCACTTCCGGCATAGATGTATGGAAGGCTGTATCAAAAACAGCAACACTTGTAATATCTGGGAGGAGCTCCTTAAAGGCACGAATCCCTGAAGCTGCACCTGGATTGTGTAAAGGTGCTAAAGCTGACAATTCTTCAATCTTAGCCAAGGCATCTTCATCCACCAAGCTTGATTCTTTGAAATATTCTCCACCAGCAACCACACGGTGACCAACACCTGTAATTTCATCATAGCTCTTGATAATATCAAAACGAATCAAATCATCAAGCAAGATTTTTACTGCCTGAACATGGTCAGCAATATCTAGAGTTTGCGATTCTGAACGGTCATCAAATTTTACTGTTGAAACAGAATCTTTCAAGCCGATACGTTCAATCAAACCCTTAGCAAGAACAACTTCATCTGGCATCTCATATAGTTGCCATTTCAAGCTTGAGCTTCCTGCATTAATTGCTATTGTTTTTGTCATAAGCCACCTCTTTGTAAAACGCTTTCAATAATATAGTCTTATTCTAACATGTTTTGCTAGAAAATGGAATTATCTGATTTCCATTTTTGGAAATTCTCTGTAAAATCTTTGAGGACCTCTGGGTTTTGCAAATCACTAAGTGGATAAACGAAGGTCTCAGGAGCATTTTCAGTTTGTTTTTTAAGCACAAAGATAGACTTCATGTTATGTTTATTGCCAAAAGCTGCTTCTGGAAGAGTGATAACGGCAATAATATCAGCATATCCTGATAGCCATTTCTTAAGCAAATCACTTTGTGGGCTTGTCAAAAGATTAGTTGGTGCCAAAAGAATAGCAATACCATCTTTCTTCAGGTACTTGAGTGATTGCTCCATGAGAAGGTGATGGGCATAGGTGTGTTCACCGGTTGCTGCAACCTTGAAACGACTCGCAATTTCATCATTAGGGTAGTAACCAACAGGTAGGTCACTAATAATAACATCACTCTCTTTGAGAATATGTGGTCGAACAGCATCTTCTTGAATGTAAACTGCACTTGAATTCACCACATCAGCAATACTAGCTGACAAATCGATAAGAAGATCGTCAACTTCCATTCCCATATAATTAAGGGTTTTCTGACTATTATTTAGAAGAGTTTCAGCCAAGTTTCCTGTCCCCGAACCAATCTCCAAAACATCTAATTGGTCGTCCTTGGTCAAACCTTCGAGTAGGTAGAGGATGATAAATCCAATAGCATCAGGTGTAAACTGGTGATTGGCTTGTAAGGCTTCCAATTGCCCTAGCTTGATAAACAAGAACTGAAAAGCACGACGCCACTCCTCTTTGCTTAGATTAAGGGCACGTAATTTCTCGTTGTTTTTGATGATGACTTCATTAGCTACCTCAGCCCCCAAATAATAGGAATTTTGCTCAATAAGCGCATCGTAAGCATGGGTTCCAAGATCATTTTCAATGGTTTGGACATTTTCTAACAACAGCTCAAAGGCTGTCTCAATTGCTTCAAAATTCATGATTTCCTCCGTCCTTCTATCATATCAAAAAGGAAAGAGAATTTCTATTTCTGCTCCTGCTTCTTCACATAACGATAGGTCTTGATTTGGCCTTTACTGGCAACTCTAACAATCACTTGTTTGTCCTTAACCTCGTAAGTCGTAGTTCCCTGGGAAAAACTAAAAGCACCTGCTTCCTTGTCCGCCAAGTCCATGGTCATCTCTGCCATGAGACGACTCTGACTGGAGATCATTTGCGCTTGGTTCTGCCTAGAGCTAGCAACCACCCGCTCCAGATAAACATGCAGAAGAAGTGTGAAAATGCCAGCCATAAAAAGAGCGTAGAGAAGAACGCCTCCCCTAACCTGTTTTTTCAAAAGCATAAACAAAACTCCTTTGTAGCCCATTTTTAAGAGTCACTTGGATGGTGACTATCTGGTTATTTTGACTAATTGTACTAGCTTTTACATTGAAAAGCATTGGTTGGTAGCCTCGACCGTCAGCATTTGTTTTTCGAAAATCAGTAGCACTTGAAAGGCCAAAAGCCAGGTCTTGATTATCCTGCTTGACATAGAGCTTGTTCCCTTCTACCTTTACCAACTGACAACCTTCTAACTCTGCCTCCATTTGTTGAACAAATAGAAGCCAGTCTTGGCTTTCTTGTTGCTTGACCTGCTTAACATTGCTCACCAATACTGTGGTCAGACCTTGATAAACTTGAACTGAACCAGCAATCACCAACAAGGCCACTAGACACTCCAAGAGGGTAAAAGCACGAACCTTGCTATTGAGAGACATGAATAATCTCCTTTCCTGATTCATAAACCGCGATACCTTGCTTGCTACGTTTTACTGTCACTGTGATGCCATTTAAGGTCAACTGATCCTGTTTGGTCTGAACTGCCATGGTTGCCACACTCAAAACCTCCTGTTGGTGGAGATTCCTAGCCATTAGCCTACGATTGGTATTAATCTGATCCAAGATAAGACCACTGACGAGTACTAAGACAGCCATTGCTATCAAGCTTTCGATAAGAATATAGCCTCTAAGAGACCGTCTTTTTATATTTACCGCTGCCCATGTTAAGCTGATAGGTCACCACCTCCTTATCACTTGAAAAACGAATCTTGGTGAGGCTAGAGTTGCCTCCTTTGGCATCAAATACTAGCGTCTGCCCCTTATCCAGATGTATATTTTTAGGAATCACCAGACTTGATTTTCCGTTACTGATTTTATCCTTGGACAACTGCAATTCAACATTGGACCCTTCCGCCGCTGCCAAGCGCTGACTATCTCGGTATAGGTACTCAAAGCGCAGATAAAAAAGATTAGTCTCAACCTGCTGAAAAATACCTGTGACTGAGCCTGATAAACTCAGAGTGAGAAAGGCAACCACTGCTAGAGTCACCAGACTCTCCAACAAGGTAAAGGCTCTAATTGGCCACTGAGCGGCTTTCGCCACCATGTTTCGCATAGTAATCATTGTATGAATCTGCCTGTTTTTGCGTGATTTGACCTTCTGAAACAAGAGCGGCTAAGCTAGCTGTCTTGTTATTCTTCATTTCATAAAGTTCTGCTTGAGAATCCACGACCTTGACCACAGCCGCATTTCCAGTCTCTTTAACAGAATCCTTCTGCTTGCTCAAGTTAGGTACAAAGAGCAAAAGGAGAATACTGATAATGAGAAGCACGACCAGCATTTCAATCAGTGTAAAAGCTCGTAATTTAACGGCATTCAATTTTTTCAACATCATTTTCATGACATCATTCCTTCCATATTTTGATACATTGGTAATAGCATAGCTGCATAAATCATTACAATCACGATAGCAACAATAACAAAAATGAGGGGTTGCACAAAGGTTGTTGCCTTATTAAGACGGTTAAAGAAAGCCTGCCAAACCTCTTCAGCATAGACTTCTAACTCATAGCCCAACCTAGCATTAGCCTCTCCATAAGCAATAATTAAGGATAGTTCCTTAGTGAAGAAAGGGTGACTAGCAATACGATCAGGAAAACTCTGTCCTAGCATCAAGGCTTCCTCTAAATCAGCCCCCAGCTCACGAAAAAGCTTTGATTTTTGCTCTTTCATTAGAGCAACTAAGTCTAGCAAGTCAATACCTTGCCCTAAGAGATTTCCCCATTCTCTAGCATAATAGGCAGTCGTATATAGCCTGACAGTTTGGCCTATAAAAGGGATTTTGGCCATTCGTCGATAAAAGACAAGGGCTGACTGGCGTTTGACCCATAGATAGAGAATTAAGCTTAATACAAGAAGTCCGCACAAAGTCACAAAAAAGAGTTGGGGAAAAATTTGAACCAACTGTACAGCCCAATTCTCCTTACCATCCCCCTCTAACAGTTGAGGCAGAAGATAATTTTTGAGCCCCAACATAATCAGAACTAGGAAACCCAGAAGTAGAATAGGATAGGTTGCTACCTCCATGAGTTTCTTACGAACCTTGGTCATACGAAGCATATAGGTTTCAATCTTGGTTAAACTCCCTAGAAGATTACCGTGCTTATCAGCAAGGGCAATCTGAGTAACAATATTGTCCGAAAAGCCCACTGCCGCAAACATCTGGTCCAACCTATCGCCTCGCATTAAGCTCGCTTTCATAAGAGACAATGACGATTCTTTCAACAGGTGACTTCGCTCCAAAAAGGCTACGATTTCAGTCAAGGTAAACCCTGCCTTTAACAGTTGTTTGAAAAGCTGGATAACCTTGAGTTGCTGATTAATCTTTAATTTTTTCCCCTTGGATATCCCCTTCAGTGAGATATCCTTGTTTAACCAAGCCTTCCAACTGCTGGTTCCAGCTGGTTGACGAATGGCTTTGGAAATTTTCACTGGCAAAATCTATCACACCTCCTCCCTTAATCAGACGCATGTAGGCAATCCCTTGAAGAGCATTATCCAACTCGGACTTATCTACACCAAGGTCCAGAAGACGCTCATAAACACCTGACACACTCTTTGCGTGAATAGTTGAAAGAACAGTAACTCCCGTCAGACTAGCTCTAATAACCGCTCGAGCAGTCTCCTTATCTCGAATTTCTCCAATAATCAAAACATCCGGGCGGTGACGTAATGATAGCTTAATCAAATTATCATAGGTCATGTCAATTGCTTGATTCACCTGGAGTTGCAAGACATTATCCTGTTTAATTTCCACAGGGTCCTCAATCGAAATCACCTGCTGCCCCTTAAAACGCTCCTGAACCAACTCATGCATAAGCGTAGTCTTTCCAGAACCAACGGGACCTGCAAAGAGATATAAGCCACGATAATCCAAAGCATCCATAATAGGCTGGATTCCTTGATTCCAGTACACTAATTCTCGACGTTCAGAATGTAGAACACGAATAACTAAACTTTCTAAGCCGCGATAATCCCCAACGGTAGACAAACGCAGAGAAACCCTTTGACCATCACCACAATCATAGTCACAGGAACCTAGTTGACTCCTACGCTTCTCACCCACCATCATTCCCGCCACAAATTTAAAGTGACCAATAAGACTAGCCATGAAATCAGGCCGATATACATCAATTAATCTCCTCTCTTGGCCAACTCGCATATAGAGCTCGTAATTATCCTGACGTGGAATGACATAGATGTCTTGAGCCCCACAACTATCAGCATTTTTGATCATTTCCTTAGCAAATTCTGTTACCATAAGGACCTCCTCATAGACCTATTCGTAAAAAGTTTAAGAAAATGAAAAGAAGCCCGAAAAAATTCGAGCTTCTGCATTATTTAACGTTTAATTTTACAGTGGGCATGATTTGGAAGGTCATTTCGCTTTTCATATCCCGGACGGTATTTTTCCTCAGGAATTTCCTGCCAATCATCCAAAAGAGCAATCGATTGATAGACCTGCAGGTATTCGTCACACTCCTCACACCAGTGCTTATCCTCTTGATCCCAAAAAGCAGTCATGACACTACTACGGCTGATATAACTTGGCAAGGTTTCTTCCATCGCAAACCAAAGTTTTTTATAGTACTTGAGGGCATCGTAAAAATTTTCAAATTCCTTAGTACTGATGATATCCTCTTGCCATCCTTCTAGGAACCACCACGGTTCCAAATCCCCTTTCATTTCAACTACTTGGTACATTTTTCTTTCTCACTTCATCTTTGGTGTTCTTATTATACAAAATTTTCTGGAAAAGATAAAAAAAATGGTCTTATATTTTATATTTATCAAAAATAGAAGAAATTCTAGTCATATAAATACGAAAAGAACCCACAATTCATTGTGAGTTCTTTTGCTTTCATTTTAGTCTTCAGATGATTCCACAATTGCTTCGTCAACAGCAATGTTTTCAATAACTTCAACTTCGTTAACTGAAAGTGGTTCAATGTTACGGTAACGAGCCATACCTGTACCAGCAGGGATAGTCTTACCAATGATAACATTTTCTTTAAGACCAAGGAGATGGTCTTTCTTACCACGGATAGCTGCATCTGTAAGGACACGTGTTGTTTCTTGGAAGGAAGCCGCTGACAAGAATGAATTTGTTTCAAGTGAGGCTTTCGTAATACCAAGAAGGACTGGACGAGATGTTGCAGGAACACCACCAGAGATAACAATATCCTTGTTAGCGTCTGTAAAGTCAGAAATGTCCATAAGTGTACCTGGAAGGAGATCTGTATCCCCTGGATCCATAACACGTACTTTACGAAGCATTTGACGAACCATTACTTCGACGTGTTTGTCACCGATTTCTACCCCTTGGCTACGGTAAACTTTTTGTACTTCTGCAAGAAGATAAGTTTCAACTGACAAGGTATCACGTACTTCAAGGAGACGTTTAGGTTGGATTGAACCTTCTGTCAAGGCCGCACCACGGTGTACTTCGTCACCCACTTCAACTTTCATACGAGCTGTAAATGGAACAACGTATTCACCCATTCCAGTCTTACCTTGAACGAAGACTTTCTTAGTACGTGTTGCAGCATCTTCTTCGATTTCAATAACAGTACCCTTAACTTCAGTGATAACCGCTTCCCCTTTAGGGTTACGTGCTTCAAAGATTTCCTGGATACGTGGAAGACCCTGTGTGATATCGGTGTTTGAGGCTACCCCACCGGTGTGGAAGGTACGCATAGTAAGCTGTGTACCAGGTTCCCCGATAGATTGAGCGGCGATAGTACCAACTGCTTCACCAACTTCAACCGCATCACCTGTTGCCAAGTTGATACCGTAACAGTGACGGCAGACACCGTGACGTGTGTTACATGTAAAGACTGAACGGATAGTTACTTCTTCAACACCAGCATTGACAATAGCAGCAGCCATGTCTTCAGTAATCAAAGTATCTGGACCTACGATTACTTCACCTGTTGTAGGATTCTTAACTGATTTCTTAGTGTAACGACCTTGAAGACGTTCTTCAAGTGTTTCCGTAACTTCTTTACCATCAGTAATCGCACGGATGAGAAGACCACGGTCTGTTCCACAGTCGTCTTCACGGATGATAACATCTTGGGCAACATCAACCAAACGACGAGTAAGGTAACCTGAGTCGGCTGTCTTAAGGGCCGTATCGGTCATACCTTTACGCGCACCGTGAGTAGAGAAGAACATTTCCAAAACGCTCAAACCTTCACGGAAGTTTGAAAGGATAGGCAATTCCATGATACGTCCGTTAGGAGCGGCCATCAAACCACGCATACCGGCAAGTTGAGAGAAGTTAGAGATGTTACCACGAGCTCCTGAGTCCATCATCATAACGATTGGGTTCTTAGGATCTTGTGTTTCAATCAGACGTTTTTCAAGGGCTTCTTTCGCTTCACGCCATGTTGTTGTAACAGCAACATAACGGTCATCATCTGTCATCAAACCACGACGGAAGGCCTTGTTAATTTCTTCAACACGGTGGTGAGCAGCATCGATAATTTCTTGTTTGTTATCGATAACTGGGATATCGGCGATACCCACTGTCAAACCAGCAAGTGTTGAGTGGTAGTAACCAAGGTCTTTCAAACGGTCAAGGAAGGCTGATGTTTCAGTCGTACGAAGACGTTTGAAGGTTTCAGCGATGATGTTACCAAGATTTTTCTTCTTGAACGGTGCATTAATTTCCAAACTATCAATTACTGTTTGGATATCTTGACCTGGTTCAAGGAAGTACTTATCTGGTGTACTATCTGTCAAGTTCTCATTTGTTGTTTCTTGAAGATATGGAATTTCCGCTGGAATGATTGAGTTAAAGAGAATCTTACCAACAGTTGTAACCAAAATCTTGTGAAGTTGGTTTTCTTTCCAAGGTTTATCAGGCATGCTGTCTACCGCGATACCGACACGGCTATGCAAGTGAACATAACCATTACGATAAGCCATCACTGCCTCATCAATATCCTTGAAGACCATACCTTCACCCTCACGGCCTTCTTCTTCCATAGTCAAGTAGTAGTTACCAAGAACCATATCCTGAGATGGTGTTACGACCGGTTTACCGTCTTTAGGGTTAAGGATGTGTTCAGCCGCAAGAAGGAGCAAACGTGCTTCAGCTTGAGCTTCTTCAGACAATGGAACGTGGATGGCCATTTGGTCACCGTCAAAGTCGGCATTGTAGGCCTCACATACCAATGGGTGAAGACGAAGGGCCTTACCATCAATCAAGACTGGTTCAAAGGCCTGGATACCCAAACGGTGGAGGGTAGGTGCGCGGTTAAGAAGTACTGGGTGTTCCTTGATAACATCTTCAAGAATATCCCAAATACGTTCATCACCACGTTCAACCATACGTTTAGCGGCTTTCACGTTACCTGCGTATTCACGCGCAACGATTTCACGCATCACAAATGGTTTGAAAAGTTCGATGGCCATCAAACGTGGCACACCACATTGGTACATTTTAAGTGTTGGACCAACGGCGATAACGGAACGTCCAGAGAAGTCAACACGTTTACCAAGCAAGTTTTGACGGAAACGACCTTGTTTACCTTTAAGCATGTGGCTCAAAGATTTAAGTGGACGACTACCTGGTCCAGTAATTGGACGACCACGACGTCCATTATCGATAAGGGCATCTACCGCTTCTTGCAACATACGTTTTTCGTTTTGCACGATGATACCTGGAGCATTCAATTCAAGCAAACGAGCCAAACGGTTGTTACGGTTGATAACACGACGATAAAGATCGTTCAAGTCTGATGCCGCAAAACGTCCACCATCCAATTGAACCATTGGACGAAGGTCTGGTGGCAATACTGGCAAAATGTTAAGAACCATCCATTCTGGTTTGTTACCAGACTTATAGAAGGCATCAAGAACGTCCAAACGACGAACAGCCTTAACACGTTTTTGACCAGTTGCTGTCTTCAACTCTTCTTTGAGTTCAGCAATTTCAGCTTCCAAATCCACTTGTTTCAAGAGATCTTGGATAGCTTCTGCACCCATTTTAGCGACAAATGAACCATGTCCATACTCTTGCAATTTTTCACGATATTCACGTTCTGTCAAGAGAGATTTTGGTTCAAGTGGTGTTTCCTTTGGATCGATAACCACGTAAGCTGCGAAGTAGATAACTTCTTCAAGCGCACGAGGACTCATGTCCAAAGTCAATCCCATACGAGAAGGGATTCCCTTGAAGTACCAGATGTGTGATACTGGTGCTTTCAACTCGATGTGACCCATACGTTCACGACGAACCTTAGCACGTGTTACCTCAACACCACAGCGGTCACAAACGATACCTTTATAACGGATACGTTTGTATTTTCCACACGCACATTCCCAGTCTTTAGTAGGACCAAAGATTACTTCATCGAAGAGACCTTCGCGTTCTGGTTTGAGCGTACGGTAGTTGATTGTTTCAGGTTTCTTAACTTCACCATAAGACCATGAACGGACCTTAGTTGGTGAAGCTAGTGTGATTTGCATACTTTTAAATCGATTTACGTCAACCACTAGTATTACCTTTCTTTTGTTCTATTGACAATAGCAGCGCTATTCTCACCTTTATCAGCTACCTTAGCAGAGAGTGTGAACTCCCTCTCTAAAGCTTATTTTATTCTGTTTTATCTGAAGCTTCTTCTTTAGCTTTTTCTAATTCAGCAGCTTCTTTGGCTTGTTGTACACGTGCTTTTTCAAGATCATCGACGTGCATGACATCGTCATCTTCACCTTCATCAAGATCACGCAATTCAACTTCGTAGTCATCCTCATCAAGGACACGCATATCAAGACCAAGTGATTGCAATTCTTTAACAAGTACTCGGAATGATTCTGGTACACCTGGTTTTGGAATTGGTTTACCTTTAGTGATAGCTTCATAGGCTTTCAAACGTCCGTTAACATCATCAGACTTGTAAGTCAAGATTTCTTGAAGAATGTTTGAAGCACCGTAAGCTTCAAGGGCCCAAACCTCCATCTCACCGAAACGTTGTCCACCAAATTGTGCTTTACCACCAAGAGGTTGTTGAGTAACAAGTGAGTAAGGACCAACTGAACGGGCGTGAAGTTTATCATCAACCATGTGGTGAAGTTTGATCATGTACATGACACCAACTGACACACGGTTATCAAATGGTTCACCTGTACGTCCATCGTAAAGGATTGTCTTAGCATCACTATCCATACCTGCTTCACGAACAGTATCCCAAAGGTCTTCTGAGCTTGCTCCATCAAAGACTGGTGTTGCGATGTGGATACCCAAGTTACGAGCAGCCATACCAAGGTGAAGTTCCATAACCTGACCGATGTTCATACGTGATGGCACCCCAAGAGGGTTCAACATGATATCAACTGGTGTACCGTCTGGAAGGTAAGGCATGTCTTCAACAGGAACAATACGAGAAACAACCCCTTTGTTACCGTGACGACCGGCCATTTTATCTCCGACCTTGATCTTACGTTTTTGTGCGATATAAACACGAACAAGCATGTTAACACCTGATTGCAATTCATCACCGTTTGCACGTGTGAAGATTTTAACATCACGAACGACACCATCACCACCGTGAGGTACACGGAGTGATGTATCACGTACTTCACGAGATTTATCACCAAAGATAGCGTGGAGAAGACGTTCTTCAGCAGAAAGGTCTTTTTCACCCTTAGGTGTTACCTTACCAACAAGAATGTCGCCTTCTTTAACCTCAGCACCGATACGGATAATACCCATTTCGTCAAGGTCTTTGAGGGCTTCTTCACCAACGTTTGGCAATTCACGTGTGATTTCTTCAGGCCCAAGCTTTGTATCACGTGTTTCTGATTCGAATTCTTCCAAGTGAACAGATGTATAAACGTCATCTTTCACAAGACGCTCACTCATGATAACGGCATCCTCGAAGTTGTAACCTTCCCATGTCATGTATGCGACAATAGGGTTTTGACCGAGGGCCATTTCTCCACCTTCCATAGATGGACCGTCAGCGATAAAATCACCTTTTTCAACAATATCGCCAACCTTAACCAAAGTACGTTGGTTATAGGCAGTACCTGAGTTTGAACGACGGAATTTTTGAATAGTATAAACATCAAGAGAACCATCTTCACGACGAACTTCAACTTTATCAGCATCAGAGTAGACAACTTTACCGTCGTGTTGAGCAATAACTGCAGCTCCTGAATCGTGGGCAGCTTGATATTCCATACCAGTACCAACATAAGGTGCTTTAGGATCAATCAAAGGCACAGCCTGACGTTGCATGTTGGCACCCATGAGGGCACGGTTAGAGTCATCGTTTTCCAAGAAAGGAATACATGCTGTCGCAACGGCAACTACCTGTTTAGGAGAAACATCCACGAAATCTACAAGGTGTGATGGGTACTCTTGGTTATTACCTTGATGACGCCCCATAACGATCTCTTCTGCAAATGTTCCATCTTCGTTCAATTTAGAGTTAGCCTGAGCAACTGTGTACTCATCTTCTTCGTCGGCAGTCAACCAAACTACTTCGTTGGTTACTTTACCAGTTGCACGGTCAACCTTACGATATGGTGTTTGAATGAAACCATACTTGTTAAGGTGTCCGTATGAAGACAAGTTATTGATCAAACCGATGTTAGGTCCTTCAGGTGTTTCAATTGGACACATACGACCGTAGTGCGTGTAGTGCACGTCACGAACTTCATATCCGGCACGGTCACGTGTCAAACCACCAGGTCCCAAGGCTGACAAACGACGTTTGTGTGACAACTCTGACAATGGGTTGTGTTGGTCCATGAACTGTGACAACTGTGAAGAACCAAAGAATTCTTTAACAGCTGCAGTTACAGGGCGAATATTGATGATTTGTTGTGGTGTCAAGACTTCGTTATCTTGAACTGACATACGCTCACGTACGTTACGTTCCATACGAGCCAAACCAATACGGAATTGGTTAGCAAGCAATTCACCAACAGCACGGATACGACGGTTACCAAGGTGGTCGATATCGTCTACTTTACCGATACCTTCAGCAAGGTTGAGGAAGTAGCTCATTTCAGCCAAGATATCCGCTGTTGTCAAAGCACGAACTTTGTCATCTGGGTTGGCATTACCAACAATTGTAACCACACGGTCTGGATCATTTGGTGCAACAACCTTGAATTTTTGAAGAACAACAGGTTCTGTAACCACCGCATAATCGTTTGGTGTGTATACAAATTTGTTCAAATCACCATCCAAGTATTCTGCGATTGAATCAATCACATCACGTGTCATTTCAGTACCAGCTTCAACAAGGATTTCACCTGTTTCAGGATCTACCAAGTTTTCAGCAATTGTTTGTCCCAAAAGACGTGTCTTGATGTTAAGTTTTTTGTTGACTTTGTAACGGCCAACAGCAGCTAAGTCATAACGACGTGGATCAAAGAAACGAGCTACAAGCAAGCTACGTGAGCTATCGGCAGTTTTTGGTTCACCTGGACGAAGACGTTCATAAATTTCTTTAAGCGCTTCATCAGTACGTGAATCTGCTGGGTTTTTGTGGATATCTTTTTCAATGGTGTTACGAACCAACTCGCTATCACCAAAGATATCAACAATTTCGTCATCACCTGAGAATCCAAGCGCACGCACAAGCGTTGTGAATGGAATCTTACGTGTACGGTCGATACGAGTGTAGGCGATGTCTTTTGAATCTGTTTCGAGCTCAAGCCATGCCCCACGGTTAGGGATAACTGTTGATCCATAACCCACTTTGCCGTTTTTATCAACCTTATCGTTAAAGTAAACACCAGGTGAGCGCACCAACTGAGAAACAATAATACGTTCACCACCATTGATGATGAAAGTACCCATCTCAGTCATAATAGGGAAATCTCCGAAGAAGACTTCCTGAGTTTTGATTTCACCAGTTTCTTTGTTAATAAGACGGAAAGTCACAAAGATAGGTGCTGAGTATGATGCATCGTGGATACGAGCTTCTTCAAGTGTATACTTAGGCTCTTTCAATTCGTAACCAACGAATTCCAATTCCATAGTGTCTGTGAAGTTTGAGATAGGAAGTACATCCTCAAAAACCTCTTTAAGACCAGTATCCAAGAATTCTTTGAATGAATCCGTTTGGATTTCAATCAAGTTTGGTAAATCAAGAACTTCTTTGATTCTTGAAAAACTACGACGGGTACGATGTTTCCCGTATTGAACGTCATGTCCTGCCAAGTCTTCTACTCCTTTTCTACATTCGAGACCTGCTTTGCAAGTCGTGCACTTTAAATATTTGTCTTCTGCCTTTTTCAGTTGCTTGTCCCATTGACAAGTGATTAAACACTAAGATCCACTTAACTGATTAATGATAAGCGATAACTTAATCTGTGAATTTTTAGAACCTTTAAACATGCGTTACAACACTTGGAAATCCTAAAAATAAGCACAAAAATAGCAGCTAAATCTGACCGAAAAAACGTTGATTTAACTGCTGTATCTCTTGATTGGACAATATTTCAACCAAGTAAGACGACAAATAGTTGTCTATATTATACCTAATTTTTTACTTTTTTGCAAGTTTTCTTGGCAATTCCTAATGCCCTCCAAGAATGCTAGACCAGGCTTTTTGATAGTCACTGTCGGTTCCACCAATAGCAAACTTGTAAGTCGTATCTCCAGGTCCATTTTTAGCCCAGTAAGTATCAACCATTTCACCACTTACAGAAACATTACGACCATTGACAGACACTGTTGCTGGTTTAAGACCTGTTGATTTAAGCACACTTGCCTTAATGGCACTTGAATCGATATTAAACTTATCTCCCGTTTTAAAAATACCTGGATTAGCATTATAGATAGCGGAAGTCAAACGAGCCATATATTGGGAATTATATATGTAACCCGTTTTAGAATTGGTTGGTGTATTATTATCATATCCGGCCCAACCACCAAGAGTAATACCAGGCGTTGACACAATCAGCCAAGCATCCGCAAAGTTATCTGTCGTTCCTGTTTTACCCATCCAGTCCGCTGAGGCTGCTGCACCATTGACATTTTTCAATTCAGAATGAAATTGAGTTGTTGCTCCTTTAACTACCACTTCTTTGAGTAAGTTATCCATGATACTAGCCGTAGCTCTTGAAAAAACTTGAACTCCTTCAGATTTATGCTGATAGATAACTTCGCCAGTCCGGTCAGTAATACTATCAATCATATGGCCCTTCTCATAGACGCCACCATTGGAAAGCATTTGATAGGCATTTACTTGCTGGGCAACCGTAGTTTCAATTCCCCCGCCAAGAGGTAAACTTTCGATATTGTAGTTAGCAATCTTATAACCCATCTTGGTCATGTAACCCTCAACATCAACATCATGACGTTGAAGCATTTGATAAGTCCAAAAGGCTGGAATGTTCCATGAGGTATTGAGTGCCTCTTGTAGGTTCATCATAGCTGTACCCTTATCACCATCATGGAGAATAGGCGTTCCACCCGTAAAATTAGTTGGGTAGTTAGAAAGGATACTTGAGCTACCCATCAAACCTTGATCAATAGCAATTCCATAAGCGATAATAGGCTTAATAGAGGAACCTGGGGAGCGTGCCGTATCAAAGGCATGGTTATTTTGGTTATTTTCGTAACTACGACCACCAACAAATCCTAGAATTGCTCCGGTCGCATTATCCATGAGCACATTTCCGACTTCAACTCCACTATTACCTCCTTGGTCAAGGAGGCCACCATATTGACTCGCAGCATCTTGCATCGCATTATAAACTGCATTGTCAATAGTTGTCTTAACGCTGTAGCCACCGGTTTGGAGCTCTTGAAGAGCCCTCTCACGATAGCTTTCCTTTGTCTTATCATTTTTCAACTCTTGACTCGATACCTTGTCATGTTTAACGAGGTAATCATACATGACACCCTGAGCCTCAGACATGACAGAATAGTACAAATAGTCATGACTTACGGCATCAGACTTCTCACCAGCCTTGAAATCTTTAGTGATATCATAATTCTTATAGCTTTCGTACTGCGACTTATCTAGATAGCCACCGCGATAAAGATTGTAGAGTACATCTTGTTGACGTGCCAAGCCATAAGAAAGATCCTCTGCGTTTTTTAATTGTCCATCAGCTGTATAAGGTGAGTAGACAATTGGGCTCTGTGGTAAACCTGCCAGATAGGCAGCCTGAGGAACTGTCAAATCCGCTGCAGATACGCCAAAGATACCTTGAGCAGCCTCCTCAATACCAGCAATATTTTTCCCCTTGTTATTACGTCCAAAAGGAGAAACATTCAGATAATCGGTTAAAATTTCATTTTTAGAAACACGACGCTCCAATTGTAAGGCATAGATAATCTCTGCCGCCTTACGTTTAAAGGTTGGTGCATCTCCTGTTACCTGTTGCTTAATTAACTGCTGCGTTAGCGTCGAACCACCACTTGAAGAGCCAACTCCCAAAACTGATGACACCAAAGCCCTAAATACTGCCTTTGGCACAACACCCTTATGCTTCTTAAAATTTTCATCCTCAGTCGCAATGATGGCATTTTTGACATTGTTAGAAATCGCATCACTCTCAATAGGTGTTCTCAGCAAGTCAGTATCAATATCCGCAATCTTCTTAGAATCGGAATAGCTCATCGAAGATACCAAACTAACCTCACTAATCTGATTCAACAAGGTTTTGTCCTTAATCGACGGAACAGTCTCAATTTGACTCCCCAAATAACCCAAACCAATTCCTGCACCGAACAAGGTAAGGACGATAATAACCACATAAAAGAAATCAGACAAAAGCTTTAAGGTTTTTAAGAAAACATCGCCCATGTCTAAGAGTGTCATCCGGTCCTCAGGCGACTTTCTCCCTTGCTTACGATTCCACTTAGAATCAGTCGTAGATTTCCTTTCATTAAAAGATTTATCCCCTCTTTTAGACCTAAAACCAGCAAACCTTGTGCGAATAGCCTGCCCTAGTCGTCTAAAATAATTTATTATTTTTTCAAAATTCATAGAAATACCTCAAAGCCTATTATAACAAACTTTGACAAAGCTTGCATAGGACTACTTTCTTTTGGTATAATGGTGCAGAATATACTTTACTGGAGAATATCATGACAATTTTTGAAGAACTAAAAGCACGTGGCTTGATTTTTCAAACCACAGATGAAGAAGCCCTTGTAAAAGCCTTTGAAGAGGGACCAGTCTCATACTACACTGGTTATGACCCAACAGCAGACAGTCTCCACCTTGGACACCTTGTAGCTATCCTTACAAGTCGCCGACTTCAATTGGCTGGACACAAACCTTACGCCCTCGTTGGTGGTGCAACAGGTTTGATTGGTGACCCATCATTTAAAGATGCTGAACGTAGCCTCCAAACCAAAGAAACCGTTGAAGGTTGGGTTGAAAAAATCCAAGGTCAGCTCTCTCGTTTCCTTGATTTTGAAAATGGCGACAACAAAGCCGTTATGGTCAACAACTACGATTGGTTTGGTTCAGTCAGCTTCATCGATTTCTTGCGTGACGTGGGTAAATACTTCACAGTTAACTACATGATGAGTAAGGAATCTGTTAAGAAACGTATTGAAACAGGTATCTCTTACACTGAGTTTGCCTACCAAATCATGCAAGGTTACGATTTCTATGAACTCAACGATAAGTACGGCGTAACCCTCCAAATTGGTGGTTCTGACCAATGGGGTAATATGACAGCAGGTACTGAGCTCTTGCGTCGTAAAGCAGATAAATCTGGACACGTCATTACAGTTCCACTTATCACAGATTCAACTGGTAAAAAGTTCGGTAAATCTGAAGGTAACGCTGTCTGGCTTGATGCTACTAAAACAACACCTTACGAAATGTACCAATTCTGGCTCAATGTTATGGATGACGATGCTGTTCGCTTCTTGAAGATTTTCACTTTCTTGTCACTTGAAGAAATCGAAGAAATCGGTAAAGAATTTGACCAAGCTCGTCACCAACGTTTAGCACAAAAGGTTTTGGCTCGTGAAGTTGTTACCTTGGTTCACGGTAAAGATGCCTACGAACAAGCTGTTCACATCACTGAACAACTCTTCGCTGGTAATCTTAAAGCTCTCTCAGCACGCGACCTTAAAGTTGCCCTTAACGGTGTCCCAACTTATGAGATCTCAGGAGATGAAAATCTGAACATCGTTGAACTTCTCGTCAACGCTAAGATTTCACCTTCTAAACGCCAAGCACGTGAAGATGTCCAAAACGGTGCTATCTACATCAATGGTGAACGTGTACAAGACTTGGATTACACCCTCTCAGATGCAGATAAAATTGATAATGAAATTACTGTTATCCGTCGCGGTAAGAAGAAAAACTTTGTCTTGACTTACTAATTTTATGGCTATTCTCACTCCTTAATGGAGTGAGTTTTTTTTTACCCTTGAATTGTCAAATTAAGTGCATACTTTCCCCATAGAATACTTCATAAGGTGTTTTCCAGTTAAGACATTTTCGTGGCCTATTATTAAGTTTGTTCTCCCATAGCTGAATAGTCTGATCATCAACCAATGTTAGATCACTACCCTTTGGAAAATATTCTCTAAGTAATCCATTCGTGTTCTCATTGGTTCCTCGTTGCCATGGAGCATGAGGGTCAGGAAAATAGACTTCAATGTTCAATTGATCACTCAATTTCTGATGATACGTGAATTCTTTCCCTCTATCAGGAGTTACTGTATACTTCGTCAAGGGTTCTAACAGTTTTACCATAGCTTCTATTACCAACTTGCTTTTCTTAACAGCTACCTTTTTGATTTTTAGAAAACGAGAATAACGGTCTGTTAGAGTCACTAAACAAGCTTTTCCAGTTTTACCTGCAACAGTATCGGCTTCCCAATCTCCTATTCTAGTTCGATTATTAGCCTCTTCTGGTCTTTCGTGAATTGTATGAGAAATGGATATTTTCCCTCTATTTTCAACATGACCTTTTGTATGACGTGTTTTCCCACGATGACGAAGTTTACGAATGACACCACGAGCACCATGAGATAATGAGTTATCCTCAAAATGTCCTCGATAAATGGCTCTATAGATTGTTTGATAACTAACAACAGTTTTCCCATACTCTAAGCGCAACCGACCTTCTATTTCTTCAGGAGACCATTGGTAATCGAGAAATAGATGTTTGATGGTATTGCTTAAATTGTGATCTATTTCAAGCATCCGTTTCCGCCCACAGTGTGATTTGGCATTATGGTACGATTCCTGTGCATGATTTGGAGAATAAGCTCCTGATTTTGTATGGCGCTTCCACTCACGACTAATACTAGATGGATGACGATGAAGTAACTTAGCAATTTGAGAAAAATTTAGGCCTTGCGTACGGTAAATGAGAATACTTTCACGCTCGTCTATGGTAAAATGATGGTAGCTCATAAGATTTCCTTTCGTAACTAGTTCGTTCAATTCTATTTTACTAGAAAATCTTATGAGTTTTTATTGTGCACTTATATTGTATATTCAAGCCAAAAAAGAGCAGTAGGATTGATTACCAACTACTCTCTTCAGAACACAAAAAAACCAGTACTAAACTGGTTTTTGAGACTATCACATTAGTTATAGATTTTGAATGCGTCATCGTCGTTTTGACCAACGAATGGCATTGCTTTACGCAATTCAGCACCAATCTTTTCAATTTCAAGCTCTTCAGCTTCTTTACGGTAAGCTTTCAAACGTGGGAAGCCAGCATCATGGTCTTCAACGAATTCACGTGCAAATTTACCTGATTGGATATCAGCAAGGGCAGCTTTCATGTTTTCTTTGACTTCTGGACCGATGACACGTGGACCAGTTACAAAGTCACCAAATTCTGCAGTATTTGAACATGATTGACGCATTTTCTTGAATCCACCTTCGTAGATCAAGTCAACAATCAATTTCATTTCGTGAAGCACTTCAAAGTAAGCTAATTGTGGTGCATAGCCTGCTTCAGTCAAGACTTCAAAACCAGCTTCAATAAGGTGTGTCAACCCACCCATAAGAACCGCTTGTTCACCAAACAAATCTTCTTCAGTTTCTTCTTTAAATGTTGTTACAAGTAATCCAACACGTGCAGAACCAATACCTTTAGCCCAGTCCATAGCGATATCTTTAGCATTACCTGTAGCATCTTGGTATACTGCGTAAAGTGCAGGAACACCAAAGCCTTCTGTATATGTACGGCGTACCAAGTGACCTGGTCCTTTAGGAGCAACCATAAAGACATCAACATCTTTAGGAACCTTGATGAATTCGAAGTGGATGTTAAATCCGTGTGCAAAACCAAGAGCTTTGCCTGCACTCAAGTTTGGCTCAATTTCATCTTTATAGATATCTTTTTGAATTTCATCTGGTGCCAAAACCATAATGATATCAGCCAATTTAGTTGCTTCTGCTACTGTGTAAGTATCAAAACCATCTTCTTTAGCTTTATCAAATGATTTACCTGGACGAACACCGATGATCACATCGTGACCTGAATCACGCAAGTTTTGTGCATGCGCATGACCTTGTGAACCGTAACCGATAACGGCGATTTTTTTACCGTCAAGTGCTGCTACTTTTACGTCTTTTTCATATTCCATTTGAACTGCCATAGTAATATGTCTCTTTTCTAAAAAATATTTTATTGCCTTTTTAAGGCTGGGTTAACAAATTTAGGTTGGATTTTTTAATCACGGGTAAATCCAGTAGCACCCGTACGAGCGATATTCTTGATTCCGTAAGGACGAATAACTCGTAGAAGCGCCTCGCTCTTTTCAGCATCACCAGTCATCTGGATAGTGATAGAGCTTGGTGCCACATCAACCACCGAAGCACGGAAAGGTTGAATAATCGCCAAGATTTCAGCACGCTTAGAGGTTGGTGCTGATACCTTAACTAGGATAACTTCACGTTCCAAGTGTGGCTGATCCGTGATATCACGGATACGGATCACATCAATCTGACGATTAAGCTGTTTGATGATTTGTTCCACTTCATTTTGAGAATTCACATCAATAATAATCGTAATACGTGAAACGTTAGGATCCTCAGAAGCCCCTACAGAGATACTTTCAATATTAACTTGACGTCGTGAAAGAACACCTGTGAAGCGGTTAAGGACACCCGAACGGTTCTGAAGTTTAGCTGTTAACATTCTACGCATTGAACTTCACCCCCAACATTTCATGATTACTCTTACCAGCCGGAACGATTGGCAAGACATGCTCTTTACGAGAGATATCCACCTCGATGAACATTGGTACGTCTTCCTTGATAACTTCCAAATCCTGATCAATTGTCTCTGGATTATCAAACTTGTAGGACTTAATGCCGTAAGCTTGAGCCATCAATTGGAAATCTGGGAGGGTATCAAAGACAGACTCTGATGTACGCCCTTCGTAGAAGGACTCTTGCCATTGACGTACCATACCAAGTGAGTGGTTGTTCAACATAACAACCTTGATTGGCACCTTGTAAATATTTAAGATAGCCAATTCTTGGTTCGTCATTTGGAAACCACCATCACCAACAAAGAGGATAACTTCTTTATCAGGATTAGCAATTTTAGCACCAATTGCTGCTGGGACACCGAATCCCATTGTTCCAAGACCACCTGAGGTCACCAGTTGACGCTCATTTTGGTATGGATAATACTGAGCTGTCCACATTTGATGTTGTCCAACGTCAGTAACAACAACGGCATCACCCTTAGTCAATTCACCGATACGCTCGATAACTGCCTGAGGCTGTACCATACGTTCTTTCTTATCGTAAGAACGTACACGTTCTTTGTCTTTTGTGACTTTTTCAATCCATTTTTCAGTGTTATTCTGAACCACTGGTTCTGCTAAGAGCATTTCAAGAGCTTGCTTAGCATCACCAACAACTGGAAGGTCCACTGCAATAATTTTACCAATCTCAGCTGGATCTACATCAATATGGACAACCTTAGCATTCTTAGCAAATGTTTTAGGATTACCTGTCAAACGGTCATCAAAACGACAACCAATAGCAATCATAAAGTCAGCATCCGTCATAGCAATGTTAGCCGCATATGAACCGTGCATACCACCCATACCCAAGAAAAGGGGATGACTAGTAGCAATTGTCCCTTGTCCTAGAAGACTTGTGACAACTGGGATTTGGTAGCGTTCTGCAAAAGCAACTAGCTCCTTAGCAGATTCAGAATAAGACACCCCACCTCCAGCTACAATAACCGGTTTCTTAGCTTTCCCCAACTGCTTCAAGATTTTCTTGATTTGCATTTCGTTTGGTCTTAGCGTCGGTTGGTAACTTGGAAGATTAATTTCAGGATCGTTGATGAAGGCTGTTTCCTTAGCTACGACATCTTTAGGGAGGTCGATAACAACTGGACCAGGACGACCAGTTGTTGCAATATGAACCGCTTCCCTAATAATACGAGGAATATCAGCTGTATCGCGAATCTGATAATTGTATTTTGTAATCGGCATGGTAATTCCGACAATGTCAGCCTCTTGGAAGGCATCCTTACCAATACCTGATGTTGCTACCTGACCAGTAAAGACTAGGAGAGGTACGCTATCACTCATAGCATCTGCAATCCCTGTAATAGCATTAGTGGCACCAGGACCACTCGTTACAAGAGCAACACCGAGTTTACCAGTTGATTTGGCATAACCTTCAGCTTCGTGCAGACTTCCTTGCTCATGACGAGATAAGATATGATTAATCTTGTCATTTTTGTAAATAGCATCATACAAAGGAAGAACCGCTCCGCCAGGATATCCAAAGATAGTTGAAATCCCAAGTTCAAGAAGTGTATCAAGAATCAAATCAGCACCAGAGCGTGCTTCTTCAAGTTCAATTTTCTTCACATGGACCTCCTTTAGTAGTTGTTTTTTTCGAATTGTCTAAAAATTCAAAACCTTGTATACTATGATAACATTTTTAACCAAATTTGCAAGGGTTTCAGAGAAAAATATCACAAACTCTTCGGAAAGAATGTTCTTAGTTTTTTTCTTGTGCTTGACGTTCTGCTTTACGTTCTTCGAATTCTTCGTCACTCATCAAAGTTCCGCCGACATTGGCTGATTTAGCAAAGGCTGTATAGCGACGCAACCAACCACTTGAAATTTTTGATTTGAAAGGTTTCAAATGTTTGCGACGTTCTTCAAGGGTTACATCATCGACAAGCAGATCAAGAGTACGGTTTGGAAGATCAATCACGATTTCATCGCCATCTTCGATTAGGGCGATATTACCACCTTCTGCTGCTTCTGGAGAAACGTGACCAATAGCAATACCACGAGTAGCTCCTGAGAAACGGCCATCCGTAATCAGTGCCACATCCTTACCAAGACCGCGTCCGACAATCTTAGAAGTTGGTGCCAACATTTCTGGCATACCAGGACCACCCTGAGGACCTTCGTATCGAATGACAACGACATGTCCCTTCTTAACTGTTCCATTGTCAATCAACTCAAGGGCTTGATCTTGTGAATCACAACAAATAGCTTTACCGCGGAAAGTTTTAACAGATGGATCTACACCACCAACCTTGATAACAGCTCCATCCTGAGCAATATTTCCGTAAAGAATAGACAAACCACCAACTGGTGAAATAGGATGCTCAATCGGATGGATAATTTCTTCATTTTTGATTTCAGCACCAGCTACATTTTCTTTCAAGGTTTTACCAGTAACTGTAATACGATCACCCTTAATGGCTCCCTTTTTAATCAACTGATTGATAATGGCTGGAACACCACCAGCTTCATGCACATCATGCATGGTGTAAACACTTGAAGGGGCAATTTTAGAGAGATAAGGTGTCTTCTTGGCAATTTCATTAATGTCCTTAAGGTCATAATCAATACCAGCCTCACGCGCAATAGCAAGGGTATGGAGAACAGTATTGGTTGAACCACCCATAGCCATATCAAGAGCAAACGCATCATCGATAGCTTCTTTGGTCACAATATCACGTGGGCGAACATTATTTTTGATGTTATCCATCAATTTTGTGGCTGCTTGACGAACCAATTCACGACGTTCATCTGAGACAGCTAGGATAGTACCGTTACCTGGAAGGGCAAGACCCAAAACTTCCATCAAACAGTTCATTGAGTTAGCGGTAAACATCCCTGAACATGAACCACAAGTTGGACAAGCATTTTTCTCCAAATAATCGAGCTCTTCCTTGCTCATATCTCCAGCCTGATAGGTACCTACAGCTTCAAACAAACTTGATAGCGTCGCTTGATGACCAGTCATGTCAACGCCACCCTTCATAGGGCCACCAGAACAAAATACTGCTGGCACATTAGTACGCATGGCTGCCAAAATCATCCCTGGCGTAATCTTATCACAGTTAGGAATATAGAAAACCCCGTCAAACCAGTGGGCATTAATAACTGTTTCTGCAGAATCGGCAATCAATTCACGAGATGGAAGACTGTAACGCATCCCAATATGCCCCATGGCAATCCCATCATCCACACCAATGGTATTAAACTCAAAAGGAATACCGCCAGCCTCGCGGATAGCTTCCTTGGCAATATCTGCTAATTCACGCAAGTGAACATGCCCTGGAACAATATCAATATAAGAGTTACAAATAGCAATGAAGGGCTTTTGCATATCCTTGGCAGATTTAACTTGCCCAGTCGCATACAAAAGTCCGCGTGCTGGTGCCTTATCAACACCAACTTTGATCATATCACTTCTCATGATGTTACCTTCAATCTATAAAATTTCTTACAACATATGTTACCACTTTGGAAAGTAATGTCAAGGAATTTTCAGAATATTTCTGTAATTTCGAAAAGATGTCCCAGCCGTATCAAAACTGACAAAACAAAAAGGAAGCTCTAAGACTTCCTAAATGATTATTTCAATATTATTCAACACTAAAGAGGTATGGATAAACTGGTTGGTCTCCTTGGAAGATTTCAACTTCGATACCTTCGTGAGCCTCTTCCAATTTTTCCGCAAGTGCTTGAGCTTGTTCTTGATTACCTTCTTCGCCGACATAAATCATAACAATTTCACTGTCTTCGTCAATCATCTTGTCAAAAGTGTCAAGAAGGGCTTGATCCATATCTGGTGTAGACACAAGGATCTTACCATCAACCATACCAAGGATATCATTTTCATGAATCTCAAGTCCGTCAATAGTTGTGTCACGTACCGCCAAGGTCACGCTACCACTTGTTACATCTGAAAGACTAGCTGTCATAGCTTCAACATTCGCTTCGATACTTTGGCTAGGATCAAAAGCAAGCAAGCTTGTAAAGCCTTGTGGTACTGTACGCGTTTCAACAACTGCCGCATTGACATCTACTACCTCAGCAGCTGATTGTGCTGCCATAAAGATGTTTTTATTGTTTGGCAAGATGATAACATTCTTAGCATTAACCTGCTCAATAGCCTTAACAATATCTTCTGTTGATGGGTTCATTGTTTGACCACCTGAAATCACATAGTCAACACCTTGTGATTTGAAGATATCTGCAAGCCCATCTCCAGCAACAACTGCAATAAGAGCAAAGTCTTTAGGAGCAGAAGGTGCAGCTTGGATAGCTTCTTCTTTTTGAACTTGTGCATCGTGTTGGTTACGCATGTTGTCAACCTTAACTTTGACAAGAGCCCCATATTTAAGACCTTCTTGCATGACAAGACCTGGATCCTCAGTGTGGACGTGAACTTTGACAATTTCATCGTCATTAACAACAAGGAGAGAATCCCCAAGGTTGCTCAAGTAATTTTGGAACTCTTCATAGTCAAAGTCCTTCACATAAGTTGGACCTTGTTTGAGACCAATCATGATTTCCGTACAGTAACCAAAAGTAATGTCTTCTGTTGCAACATGACCAGCAACTGACTTATGATGTTCTGCATTGATCATCTCTGTCATAGTAGCTGGTGTCGCTTGGAAGTCCTCTGAAGCGATATACTCACCTGTGAGGGCTGACAAGAAACCTTCATAAATGAAGACCAAACCTTGACCACCTGAGTCTACCACACCAACTTCTTTCAAAACTGGAAGCATCTCTGGTGTCTTAGCCAAGGCAGCTTTAGCTCCGTCAAGAGCTGCACGCATAACCTCAACAGCATCATTTGTAGATTCAGCTTTCTTAATCGCTGCTGAAGCTGCACCACGAGATACTGTAAGGATTGTTCCTTCGACAGGTTTCATAACAGCTTTATAAGCAACTTCAACCCCTGCTTGGAAGGCATGAGCTAGATCTTGGCCGTCAAGTTCCGTTTTATCCTTGATACTTTGACCAAATCCACGGAACAATTGTGACGTGATAACACCTGAGTTACCACGGGCACCCATCAAAAGACCTTTAGACAAAATCTGACCAACTTCACCAACTGTTGAAGCTGATTGATCTGCGACAGCTTTGGCTCCGTTATCCATAGTCATTCCCATGTTTGTTCCAGTATCTCCATCTGGTACTGGGAAGACATTGAGTGAATTCACATATTCTGCTTGCTTACCTAGACGTGTTGCTGCCGCTTGGACCATCTCCTGAAGCAAGCTTGTTGTAATTTTAGACACTAGTTTTCTCCTACGACTTTAATATTTTGAACGTAAACATTTACTGTTTCAGCCTTGATACCGAGTTGATTCTCAAGATTAAATTTCACACGTTCTTGAATATTTTTTGAAACCTCACTAATCTTAACACCGTAACTCATAACAGTGTAGACATCCACAGTGATACCTGCATCAGTAGATTTCACGACAACTCCTTTTGCGTAGTTTTCTTTTCCAAGAAGTGCTTGAAAATTATCTCGGATAGCACTCTTACTTGCCATACCGACAACGCCAAAAATTTCTGTTGCTGAACCGCCAACTACTGTTGCGATGACATCATCTGACAATTCGATTTGACCATCTTTTGTATTGATTTTTACAGTCATAATTACTACCTCAAAAAGTTTTTATCAGCTTATTTTACCATATTCGAGCCTACTTGTAAAAAATAAGAAGAAGATACCCTTTGAATAAGAGTATCTTCTCAGTATTTATCATTAAAACTTTCTCTTTACGAGATAACGACGGTACATCACGTAGAGGAAAATCGCACGCCATACATTATCAACAACGGTTGCAATCCAGACACCAGCAAGACCCATTCCCAGACTCACCCCAAGGAAGTATCCTGAGAAAATTCGAATAATCCACATCCCAATAGTTGTCGCATAGAAAGGCATCTTAGCCTTACCCAGACCTTGCCAAACTGCTGTGTAAACTAAAGTCCCCGAAGTCACAGGATTCCCAAGGAAAGAATAAAGAATAACTACCTGACTAGCCGCAATAGCTGCTTTATTATCTGTAAAGAGACCTGATAATCCTTGGCCAAAGAGCAAGATACTCCCTGAAACCAGAACCATCAAGAAGGTGGAAATCCAATAAGACTCTCGTATAATACGCTTCATCTGCGTCTTATCCCCTCGACCCAGACTATTGGCAACCAAGATAACCGTAGCCGTTGCGACTCCCATACCAGGCATATAGTTAAACTGGGTGAGGTTTTCACCAATGGCGTTACCACCGACAACGGCTGTACCAAAGGTAACAATAATAGCCACGATGACCACATCTCCAGCACGCATCATCAGTCGTTCACCTGCTGCTGGCAGTGCAATCCCCAACAACTCTCTATTAAAAGGTTTGGTAATTTCAAGCTGCTTCACATCTAGTTTCATCGCTTGCCAGAGTATCACTGTCCCAACCAGACGAGAGAAAACCGTAGCTGTAGCGACCCCAACAATCCCCCAATGTCCAACAAAGATAGCTAAAGAAGATAAAATAGCATTAAGAACATTGGTCAAAAGACTGACAACCATGGAAATACGAGGTCGTCCCTTGGCTCGTAGGATGTTACCAAAAGTAGTCATCAAGGCTAAGAAGACCACTCCTCCACCGACAAGAGCAAGGTAGAGACTACCAGCCTGAGTCACAGATTGCTCAGTACCTAAAAGATTAAGAATGGCCCCACCACCAAAAATGGAAAGTAGACCAAGGATGAGACTAAGAGCAAGGGTAATAATAATAGCATCCCAAGTGTCTCGGTTAGTCGCTTTTTCATCACCTTTTCCTAGACTTCTAGCAATGACACTGGCACTTGAGGCTCCTAGAGCAATGAAGATAGCTTGGTAAATCGTAATGATATTATTGGCTACGGAAACCCCCGATATAGCGATAATACCCACCTGAGCCACTAGGTAAGAATCGACAACCCCCATCAACATTTGTAGAAGGTTTTCGGCCATAGCAGGCAAGGCTATGTTTAGAATTTTCTTTGTTTCTGTCATAATATTCTTTTCTATATTGATAAAAATAGGGCTGATTTCTCAGCTCCTATTTTTTTATTCTTATACACCAAGATAGCTTTCAACTGCTTTTTGCATATCAGCTGCCGCAACAACTGTTTTATGGCGAACTTCTGCATGTTCAAGTCCATCTACAGCCGCTGGGATAGCTACACCTGAAAGTTGGTGCAAATCTTCTACTGCTTTGAAATCATCCCCACTGTCTTTACCAGTGACAGCTGAAACAGCCACACGTGGGAATTTGTATGGGCTAGCTGTTGAAGCGATAACTGTTGGTGTGTGGTCATCTGTCTTTTGAACATATGCTTCGTAAACAGCTGAGGCAACTGCTGTATGAGGATCTTCGATATACTTGTCTTCATCATAGACACGCTTGATTTCAGCAGCTGTTTCATCCTCAGTTGCAAAACCTGCTGCAAACAAATCAAGAATATCTTTATCTGCATCAGCCAAAGTATACTCACCCTTAGTCACAAGTGCATCCATAAGCTCTTTAGTCTTAGTAGCATCATTACCAAGAAGGTGGAAAATCAAGCGTTCCAAGTTAGAAGATACCAAGATATCCATAGAAGGGCTTGTTGTTACCTTGAAGTCACGTTTCTTGTCATAAGTACCTGTTGCGAAGAAGTCTGTAAGGACGTTATTTTCATTAGAAGCACAGATTAATTTGCCAACTGGAACACCAATCTGACGTGCATAATAAGCCGCCAAGATATTACCAAAGTTTCCTGTTGGTACTGTGAAGTTCACCTTATCTCCGTTTTGGATATGACCTGCCTTAACCAACTGTGCATAGGCATATACATAGTAAACCACTTGCGGTACCAAACGACCAACGTTCATTGAGTTAGCTGATGAGAATTGCGTATGATGAGCCAACAATTTCTCACGCAAATCAACATCATTAAACATACGTTTCACATCTGTTTGAGCATCATCAAAGTTACCATCAATGGCAATAACGTGAGTATTAGCTCCTGTTTGAGTGGTCATTTGCAATTCTTGGATTTTTGAAACACCGTCTTTTGGATAAAAGACAATGATTTCAGTTCCAGGAACATCTGCAAAACCAGCCATGGCAGCCTTACCAGTGTCACCTGATGTCGCTGTCAAGATGACAATCTTATTATCAACACCTTGCTTTTTAGCTGATGTTGTTAGCAAGTATGGCAAGATTGAAAGGGCCATATCTTTGAAAGCGATAGTAGAACCATGGAAAAGTTCAAGGTTGTAGTGGTTCTTAAGTTTAACTACTGGTGCAATGGCAGCTGTATCAAACTTGTCATCATAAGCATTTGTGATACAGTAATCCAATTCCTCTTCAGTAAAATCATCCAAGAAAGCTGACAAGACCAATTTAGCAACTTCTTGATAAGAAGCGTCTTTCAATTGATCAAAGTCCAAAGCAACCTCAGGCGTTGACAACGGTGTGAACAAGCCACCATCTGTTGCCAAACCTTGAAGAATAGCTTGACTAGCTGTTACTTTATTATTTTCGTCACGTGTTGATTGGTATACAAGTGTCATGGTAAATCCTCTTTTTAGATAGTCTGTGGCTCTATTGTAGCATAATTGTCAGAATATTTCTACACGTATTGTGACTTGTGAGAAAATCATTCGGATATCACCCTATTTTCTCCTCTCAAAGACATGAAAAAATCCGGAATAGCTATTCCAGATGTCATCTTAAAATTTATCTTTGGTGTCATTCTTAGTTGAGAAAGTAATATCTTTTGATTTGCCATCACCACTAAGCGTTACTTTCTTATCTTTTTTAGTCACTTTTAGCTCTTGGCCTTTTTTCACATTGAGACCATCAATATCAACGTCTTTGTTGACAGAAGTAACAGTCATCTTATGTCCCAAGCGACTAACCTTCCCTTTGAAAAGGGTTGTCGTTGTTTCGCCTGTCTTCGAATCATACTTTTGACCGCTGTCTTTTGCAGCTTTTTCAAGAGCTTCATCAAGTTCTTTTTCTATAGTTTCCTCACTATAATAGTTTTCAAAGGAATCTCCATAGAAGGCTTTAAATAAATCTCCAAAGGCTGAGAAGGACTTCTGAACCCTCTCACGATAATCCTTGATGTAAGTTTTCTTGTCAAAAGTATAGCCAGCAGTCACCTTCGCATTGCTACCTTTTACCTTCATGGTTACAGCAGTATCTGTAAAGTACTTTTCAAGCTCCTTACTATCCAAGTCTGTCAAACTTTCAGACATGCTTGAACTATACTCTCTACCTAGAGAACTACTGTACCATTTGCCATCAATATTACCTGTCACATAACGGTAAGTCATAAAGCCACCGATACATAAGAAGACGAGGACTACCGCTGACAAAACTGAGACTAGGATGCGTTTTTTCTTTTTGGGATCCATTGGTTTTTTAGGAGCCAAATTTGCCATAGCTACTTGTCCTTCTGGAAAAGCAACCATAGAAGGTGCTGTTGTTGTTACCGCTGGTGCCGTTTCTGTTGGTAGAGGACTAGTGCTTGTCTCGACGATTTCTGCCTCAACCTTAATAGGTTCAGTAGTAGCTGTATCTTCAGCTTTAGCTGGTGCTTCATTAACAAACTCTCCAGCTTTCAAAGCATCCGCCATTTCCTGAACACTCGGCTTACGTCCGTTTACCGTCTCAAAATAGTCCAACCATTCTGCTCTTGTCATTTATATTCCCCTTTAATTTCCTTTTTTATTTATTTTTTGTAAAACTAATGTCACCGAATTCACTGTGTGCCTTGATAGTAAAGCCTTCATTGTTAGGCGTATAATCTAAGACATCACCTTTTTTAAAAGCATCTGAATCTCCAGCCTTATCCACAGTGATTGTTTGCTCCCAACGGTTAATATCTCCCGTAAAAGCAGTTGTTGTGACACGACCGGTTTTGGCATCGTAGGTATAGCTCTTTGGAAGTTCTTTCTTCACTGTCTCATCAAACTGTTTATAGTAGTCTTTTTCTGACAATGAATAACTATCAAAAACCTCCGAGAACTCCTCACCGTACTGACCTTTCAATTCAGTAACTCTACTCTGGTAAGCCTGATAAAGACCTTTACGATTGTAAACAAAGCTCACTTTTAAGTGAGCCTTATTGTCAGTAATACTCATTGCTGTATTGATATCGGTGATAAGATTTTGACCTTGTGGTAAAGCATTACTAACTTTATTCTTAGTATTAGCAGTATCTTTCAGAGTGGCTAACATTTTCTCACTAAAGGTTGGGCTTGTCCAATCGCCCTCAATGCTTGCGGCTCGATAACGGTATCCCATCACGAGACAAACGATCAAAAGTATGGTGAGTATCGCTGCAATCACACCTGATACCATCCCCACAATATTCTTTGAGGTTACTGGCTCCTTTGATTCTTTTACTTGTTGACTAGGATTGAATTGAACACTCACCATCCTATCAGCATTAAACTCTTTAAACTTATTAGTCGCTCTATTCCCTTCCATGAGAGCCCCCGATGGTCCCATTTTATGAGGCTTAAGAGGGTGTGCTGTTTCACCCAAGCTAAGCCCTTCTTCTTTTGTCATAGGAATCTCCTTATCTTGCTGTAAGGTTATTATAACAATTCTTAAAGCGTTTTTCTATCTTATTCAAGAAAGTCCTTTATTTTTAATTTGGATAAACACTCTAATATAGAAGATTCCTGGCAAAAAAAGTAGCCCTTATAGAGCTACTTTAGTCTATCACTTACCCTTTATAATCAAAGGCAATTTCGATAATTTCTTTCAATTCTGAAATAAGCGGTTCTTTCGGATTAGCTGTTGTACATTGGTCTTCATAAGCATGTTCGGCCAAAGTATAGGCAGTGTCTTGAAGAAGTTTCTTAGTGACACCTTGTCCCTTCCAGTTCATGTCAATACCAACGGCAATACCTAATTCGTATACTTTTTGTGCCAAAAGTTCAACCAATTCAGCATCTGATTGTTTGTCAGTACCCCATCCCATGAAACGAGCAATATCAGCATAATCCTTGTCTGCACGGAAGTAGTCATATTTAGGGAACATGGCGTGTTTTTGAGGATCACGACCATTGTAGCGGATAACGTGAGGTAGAAGAATTGCATTGGTACGTCCGTGTGGAATATTGTACATTGGACCAATCTTATGTGCTAATGAGTGACTAATACCAAGGAAGGCATTGGCAAAGGCCATACCAGCCATTGTTGACGCATTATGCATTTTTTCACGTGATTCTTCATCACCAAAACGGTAAGAATGTTCAAGATTTTCAAAAACAAGTTTAATCGCTTGAAGTGAAAGTCCGCGTGTATAGTCGCTAGCCATGACTGATACATAAGATTCAATAGCGTGAGTCAAAACGTCCATACCTGTATCTGCCGTAACGCTGGCAGGTACACTCATAACCAAAGCAGGGTCGACGATAGCAATATCCGGAGTCAAAGCGTAATCTGCCAATGGATACTTGATATGAGTTTCACTATCAGTGATAACCGCAAATGACGTTACTTCTGAACCCGTACCTGAAGTTGTAGGGATACAGATAAATGTGGTCTTTTCAGCATATGGAATCTTATAGGTACGTTTACGAATATCTAAGAATTTTTGTTTAGCACCGAAAAAGCTTACATCTGGGTGTTCAAAGAACATCCACATAGCCTTAGCCGCATCCATTGCAGAACCACCACCAAGGGCAATAATGACATCTGGTTGGAAGTCTACAAAGCGTTCCAAGCCTTTATAAACCGTATTCGTAGATGGGTTAGGCTCAACATCTGAGAAAACTTCAATCATTGGATCGTGACGGTTGAGTTCCAATTGGCGTTTAACCAAGGCAGCGTAGCCAAACTGAACCATACCTGGATCACAGACCAACATTACACGCTTAGCTTTGATATGACGCAGATATGTTATTGAGTCTTTTTCAAAGAAGATTTTTGGTGGGACGCGAAACCATTGCATATTATTGCGACGCTTTGACAATGTTTTTACGTTAAGAAGGTCAAATGAACTAACATTGTGAGAGATTGAGTTGTGTCCGTATGAGCCACAACCAAGAGTCAATGATGGGATCATGTTATTGTAGATATTACCGATACCACCTTCAGCTGATGGGCTATTTACCAAGACACGGCAGGCTTTCATGCGAATACCATATTGGAGTTGGAGCTCTTCATTTTCAGTGTGGATAACAGCTGTGTGTCCGAGACCACCCAAATTGAGCATACCTTCTGCTTTTTTGAATCCATCTTCAACGCCATCAGATTTGATAAGGGCAAGTACTGGAGACAATTTTTCCAAGGCAAGTGGGTGTTCCATTGTTGCATCTGGAATTTCTGCCAAAAGCAATTTTGTACCTGCAGGAACTTTAAGACCAGCTTTTTCAGCGATTTCAATAGCTGAGTGACCTACAATGGCACCATTTACAGCTGTACGCGCTTCATTAAGAACGACTTTTTCCAATTTAGCAATGTCGGCTTTTTTAGAAATGATGACACATTGATGTGCTTCAAATTCAGCCTTAACTTCGTCATAAATAGCTGCATCAACGATAGCTGCTTGTTCAGAAGCACAAATCATACCATTGTCAAAACTCTTTGAAAGAATGATATCGTTGACAGCACGTTTAACTTTAGCATCTGCCGCAATATAGGCAGGTACATTCCCAGCTCCTACACCAAGTGCTGGTTTACCAGTTGAGTAAGCTGCTTTAACCATACCAGGTCCACCAGTCGCAAGTACTGTGGCAATCTTAGGATGGTTCATCAAGAGACCAGTCGCTTCGATAGATGGCTCTTCAATCCACTGAATACAGTTCTTAGGTGCACCAGCTTCAATAGCAGCATCACGAACAATGCGCGCAGCTTCTGCTGATGATTTTTGAGCTGATGGGTGGAAGGCAAATACAATTGAGTTACGTGTTTTCAACGCAATCAAAGCTTTGAAAATAGTAGTAGATGTTGGATTAGTTGTTGGAGTTACCCCACAGATAACACCTACCGGCTCAGCGATAGAGACCAAACCTTGCTCTTTATCTTCAGCAATAACACCGACTGTCTTGTCATTTTTGATGCTATTCCAAATATATTCAGAAGCATACATATTTTTTATAGCTTTGTCTTCATAAATACCACGACCTGTTTCGTCAACAGCCAATTTTGCAAGATACATGTGTTTATCAAGCGCTGCGATTGCTGCATGGTGAACAATGTGATCCACTTGCTCCTGTGTAAAGTCAGCCATTTCATTGAGGGCTTCAACCCCCTTTATTGCCAATTCATCAATTACTGTTTGAATATCTTTAGTTTGTTTAATTTCTTTAGTCATATAAAACTCCTTTTAAGCACTTGTTAAAAAAATCACAAGCTTTTGAACAATATTATTATAGCTCTTTATTCAATTTTTGTAAACCCTTACAACGACAAAAATAAAGAAATCCATCCATTTTAGGACAGATTTCATCATTATTACCAAATAATCACACGATCTTCTGGGGCACGCCACATGCCGTCGCCTTCTTTAACGTCAAATTCCTTGTGGAATTCGTCGAAGTTGCTCACGATAACATTGGTGCGCCATTTAGCCGGAGCATGCACATCCACGCTAGCTAACATTTGCATGTATTCTTCACGTGCTTTCATACGCCAGATTGTCGCAAAATTAACAAAGAACTCACGAACTGAAAAATCCTTATCTCGTTTAGCGGCCTCTAAGGCACAGGCTACACCACCGAGGTCAGCAACATTCTCAGAAACAGTCAATTTACCATTGACCTTGGCACCATAAGAATCCAAGCCCTCAAACTGATCCACAATCTTGTCAGTACGTTCCTTAAAGGCTGCATAGTCTTCCTCAGTCCACCAGTTCTTAAGACTACCATTCTCATCAAAGGAAGCTCCGTTTGTATCAAAGGCATGGGAAATCTCGTGAGCAATGACAGCACCAATACCACCATAGTTGGCTGATGAGCTTTGTGCAATATCATAGAAAGGTGCTTGAAGGATAGCTGCTGGGAAAACAATTTGGTTCTGCTGTGGATCATAGTAAGCATTAACCATGTGGGCAGGCATATGCCACTCACTACGATCAACAGGTTGATTCCACTTGCTCCAACTATGTGCAACTGAAATTTCGACTAACTTCTGTGCATTATCAACAAGTGACAAGTTCTCATCAATAATCTTCTTATCATATGTCTCAGGTAGTTTTTCTGGATAACCGATATGAGGTGTGATGACATTGAGTTTCGTAATAGCCTTTTCACGTGTCTCAGGAGCCAACCAATCTGCTGTTTGAAGGCGTGATTTATAAACATCAATCATAGTTGCCACCTTCGCTTCAACATCTGCTTTTGCTTCTGGAGAGAATTTTTCGCCTGCATACCAAAGTCCAAGAGCCTGATTGTAATGTCCTTGTGCCAAATAGTAGGCTCCTTTTTTCTTGTCCCAGGCTTGTGGTGTTCCTGAAAGCGCACGACCATATTTTCCAAATAGAACACGAAGTTCGTCTGTCAAATAGGCATTCCAAATTGTCGTAGCATCGATAAGTAGGCTCGCCTTAAGTAGCTCCCAATTATCTTCTGAATAATATTCTGCCGCAAATTCTGTCCAGAAGCGCTCTTCAGGAACGATAACTTTATCAGGAACTTGTCCCAAGATTTCTGTGAAGATGTTATCAAGTGGGAGTTCCGGTGCTAGCTTGGTAAAGTCTTCCCAATCATATGGGTGGTAGAGTTCCACATACTCGGAAGATTCTTCACTCGAAAGGACATACTTGGCCAACTTAGCATCAAGGGCGATAACCTTGTCCAAGATATCTTTGATTTCTTCAGCTGTAAAGCCATATTTCTCAAGGAGTTCTTCTTCCATTTCACGCCAAATTCCTAAAAGCTCCTTGCCCTTCTCATTATCCTCAGTGTAATAGGTTGTATCAGGTAAAATAATACTTGGCGCTGCTGCCCAGAGGACATTTAATTGAGCATTCATAAAGTCTGGAGATACACCGAATGGGAACGCATTAGGTTTACCAGACATCTCGTACTCAGCAATTTTCGAAGCAAATTCTGAGAATGAGGAAAGCTTCTTGTATTCTTCAATCCAAGGTTTAACAGGCTCGATACCCAATGCCTCACGTTTGTCAAAGTCCGCAGCCATACGGTGAAACTTAATGAAGTTTTGTAGAATAGCATTGTCTGGAATATTCTCTCCTGCCAACCACTGATCAGTCGTTTCAAGCATAAGGTCTTCAATTTCATCTGCTAAATCTGAGAAACCACCTGTACGTGGCTTATCATCGGGAATCACTGCTGTTTTTTCCCACTCACCATTAATCGCATGGTAAAAATCATCTTGTAAGCGTGTCATTACACTTCCTCCATCAACATTAAAAGTGCTTTCATTATAACAAAATTCCCCAGCAAAAGCATTTACTGAGGAAAGTTTGGCTTATTTTACTAAGATTGCTAGGGTTTGATAAGGCTTAAGACTTACCTTTTCAGCAAGCTCTGCATCGTCATAGTTTGATAAGAGCACGCGCCCTGACTGGTATTCTGCTGGAATCTCCACTTCTGCTTCACTTCCATAAAAATTATTGAGTACCAAGAGTTTTTGACCATCTAAGTGACGTTCAAATGCATAGACTTGTTGACTATCTTCAAGTGCCGGCTGATAGCTGCCTTCTGAAATAATCGGCATTTCTTTACGCAAGCGAATCAATTCTTTATAGAATTTAAAGATTGGTCCGTCGATTTCATTTTCAACGTTGATGTCTTTGTAAGATTTACCAGCTTTCAACCATGGAGTGTCTGTTGAAAAACCTGCATTTTCAGAAGCATCCCATTGCATTGGCGTACGTGAATTATCACGTGACTTAGCTTGGATAATCTTAAAGGCTTGCTCAGGAGACTTACCTTGGTCCAAAAGCATCTGGTAGGCATTGATGGATTCGACATCCACATAATCTGCCATAGAATCATAGTCTGGATCAATCATTCCAATCTCTTCGCCCATGTAGATATACGGAGTTCCACGTGACAAGTGAATGCTAGCTGCTAGCATGGTCGCTCCTTCATTACGGAAGTTCTTGATATCTACAAAGCGATTCAAGGCACGAGGTTGGTCATGGTTATTCCAGAAAAGGGCACTCCAACCACCACGTTCACTCATTTCCTTGCCCCAAGTATGATAGAGACGTTTGAGCTCTTCAAAATCAAAAGGAGTAATGGTTCATTTTTGACCATCTTCATAGTCTACTTTAAGATGATGGAAGTTAAAGGCCATAGACAACTCGTGGCGCTCCAGTGCTGAATACAAAACACAGTTGTCAATGGTTGTCGATGACATCTCTCCAACTGTCATAAAGCTATCATCAGAACCAAAGGTCGCTTCATTCATCATACGAAGATAGTCATGAACAATTGGTTTATCCGTATAAGCTGGTTTCCCTTCATTTTCAGGGCAATCCACCAAGACCTCATCTTTCCCAATCAAATTGATCACATCGAAACGGAAACCTCTAACTCCCTTGTCACGCCAGAAGTTGACCACCTTGAACAACTCCTTACGAACATTGGGATTACGCCAATTGAGGTCTGCCTGTGTTTCATCAAAGAGGTGAAGATAGTATTTCCCTGTATCTCCAAAAGGAGCCCAGGCAGAACCACCAAATTTAGATAACCAATCGGTTGGTTGGTCCTGAATGAAGAAGAAATCTTGGTAATACTTGTCACCAGCCAATGCTTTTTGGAACCACTCATGCTCCGTTGAGCAATGGTTAAGTACCATGTCTAGCATGAAATCAATCTTGTGCTCCTTACCGACACGGACCATTTCTTCAAAATCAGCCATATCTCCAAAGACAGGGTTGACGGCTGTATAGTCTGAAATATCGTAACCATTGTCACGTTGTGGGCTCGGATAGAAAGGATTGAGCCAAACCATATCCACGCCCAACTCTGCTAGATAAGGAATTTTTTCAATGATTCCTCTGAAATCACCGATTCCATTTCCTGTAGTGTCCTTATATGATTTTGGATAAATTTGGTAAACAACCTTTGTTTTATCTAATGCCATTTGTTTAACCTCTTTTTAACAAGGGGGCGGAGCCTTGATACCTCCACCCCTCATGTGTCATTATTTTGTACGTGTTGCAGTCATGAGAACATCCCCACGTTTGATATCACGTGGAAGATCACCTTCAACATCTGCTTGGAAATCATCTTGATTTGTAATGATTACTGGAGTCTCAGTGACCAAACCAGCTTCTTTGATAACATCCATATCAAAACTAATCAATTGTTGACCAACAACAACTTTATCACCTTGTTCAACATGAGCCTCAAACCCTTTTCCGTCAAGACTAACCGTATCCATACCAATGTGCATTAGCATTTCAACACCTTCTTCAGAAACGATACCTACGGCGTGCTTAGTTGGGAAGAGTACTGTCACTGTACCATTCACTGGTGAAACCAATTCACCTTGACTTGGTTCAATCACGACACCTTGTCCCATGACACCTGATGAGAAGACAGGATCTGTTGCTTGGCTAAGCGGTTTAACTTGGCCAGCAAGTGGGCTAACAACCTCTGCTGACTCAGCAAGAACCGTTGGTTGTACCAAACCTTCTGAAGCTTCTTTAAGCGCTTCTTGTGCATGCCCATCTTCCTCTGTTTTCGTTAAAAATCCAGTTTTGTGGAAGAGGAATGTCAATACCATAGCAACTACAATATCAACAATCATAATAATCGCAAAGATTGCCCAATATTGAGGTTTAATTGAGAGAATAGCTGGAAGACCACCGATACCAATAGAGTTTGCTTGAACTCCAAAGACTGCTGAGAGCAATCCTGACAAGGCAGAGGCAGACATACCTGCTACTAATGGATAGACATACTTAACGTTAACACCAAAAAGTGCTGGTTCAGTGACACCAAGATAAGCTGAAATAGTTGCTGGAAGTGAAATTTGTGCTTCACGTTCATCGTGACGTTTAATAAAGTAGTACGCAAATACTGCTGAACCCTGTGCAATGTTAGAGAGGGCAATCATCGGCCATAAACCAGTACCACCAGCAGTACGCACCAACTCAAGGTCAATCGCATTAGTCATATGGTGAAGACCAGTGATAACAAATGGTGCATAGATGGCACCAAAGATCGCACCGAAGAGCCATTTAACAGGACCAGTCAAACCGGCCAATACCACACCTGAGATAAGGCCTCCAAGCCACCAACCAATTGGACCAAGAACAGCGTAAGAAAGGATAACTGCTGGAACCAATGATAAGAGTGGCACAAAGATCATTGAGATAACTTCTGGAATATATTTACGCCAGAAAATTTCAAGATAAGAGAGTGTCAAACCAGCCAAGAGTGCTGGAATAACTTGTCCTTGGTAACCAACTTTTTCAAAACCAAGGATAAAGTGTGGAACATCTCCCGCAGCCTTGTGAGCCGCATATTCATAGGCACTAAGCAAGCTAGGATGAACCAAGCAAATCCCAAGTACAATACCAAGAATTTGACTTGTCCCCATCTTACGAGAGACAGACCATGTGATACCTACTGGCAAGAAACCAAAGATAGCACCACTGATGACTGAAACAATTTCATTAACCCCTTCCCAGAATTTCGAGACCTCAACAATTGTTTTACCACCTAGATTACTGAATTGGATACTACCCAAGACATTTTGCAGACCAAGAAGAAGCCCCCCCAACAATCAAAGCTGGAATCAAAGGCGTAAAGATCTCCGCCAAGGTTGTCATAACACGCTGAACTGGGTTTTGGTTGCTCTTGGCAGCTGATTTAGCAGCTTCTTTAGAAACACCTTCAATCCCTGATACAGCAGTGAAATCGTTATAAAAGATTGGCACATCATTACCAATGATAACTTGGAATTGACCTGCATTGGTGAAGGTCCCCTTAACAGCAGGAATGGCTTCGATTGTTTTCACATTTGCCTTCTTGTCATCACCAAGAACAAAACGCATACGCGTCGCACAGTGAGTAACAGCAGTCACATTTTCTTTACCACCGATTGCAGCAAGCAGATCTTTGGCTTATTGTTCAAATTTACCCATTTGAATCTCCTTTTCTTTTTTGACAATATCTGATTGACTTGATAAACCGATTGTAAACGATTGCAAATTTGTCTGCAAGTGTTCCGGTGTTTTTTTAACATATTTTTGTAAAAAAACATCGGTTGTATGTTTTTTTACCTACAAATGAGGAGAAAGATGAAAAAATATCAGATTATTTATAAGGATTTAGAAAAAGCTATCCATGAGCAAAAGTATCAAGTGGGAGACTTTCTCCCCACCGAGCAAGAACTGGTTCAATCTTACCAGGTTAGTAGAGATACTATACGAAAGGCATTAACCTTACTCGTTGAAGAAGGCTTGGTCAAAAAAATTCATGGCTCTGGTTCTCAGGTTATTAACCAGGAACAAATCAACTTTCCTGTGTCTGACCTTACTAGTTACCAGGAGCTAATCGAGCAACAAGGCCTTAATTCGCAAACCAACGTTATTTCTCTGGATAAAATCATTGTTGATTCAAATCTCTCAGAAAGAACTGGTTTTTCTAATAGCCGACAGGTTTGGCGTGTTGTTCGTCAAAGAGTCGTTGATAGCTGTGCCTCTGTTATAGATATTGATTACCTAGACGCCAGCCTTGTTCCGCAACTAAACCGTAGCATTGCTGAATACTCTATTTACGACTACATTGAGAATCAGATCAACCTTAGCATTTCCCACGCCTTTAAAGAAATCACTATCGATAATGCTACCGATCAGGATAAGATTCTTATCGACCTAGGTAAGGACCAGCACGTCGTCTGTGTCCGTTCAAAAGTTTATTTAAACAATGGAAAACAGTTCCAATTTACGGAAAGTCGCCACAAACTTGAAAAATTCAAATTTGTTGATTATGCCAAGCGCCATCATTAAAACGAAAAGCCCAGCTAACAGAAAAAGTATCGGACATTCTTGTCCGATACTTTTTAGTTTTTACGGATAGGATCTGCTAGATACTCCGCACGAGCACCACCAATTAACTTAGGACGACTAGCCAAAGCAGTCACATGGGCACCACCTAATTCTGGAATAATAGGGCGAAGAGGAACTTGGACCCTCTTCACATGCATACCAATAGAGGTATCTCCAATATCAATACCAGCCTGAGCGACAATTTCCTCCACCTCAACAGGATCCTTCATATAGTCGAAAGCAGCCAGCTGACCACTTCCCCCAGCGTGCAAGGTAGGAAGAACATTCACAATTTCCAAATCTTTAGCCATGGCAAGCTCACGCTCGACAACCAAAGCACGATTCAAATGTTCACAGCCCTGAACAGCCAAGTAAATCCCTTTAGGTTCCAAAACCTCAAGAATAGTTTTCACAATTCGTTGACCAATTTCGCGGCTAGAGGCTTTGCCGATAGTCCCACCAGCAACCTCACTGGAAGACAGGCCCAAGACAAAGATAGCTCCTCTCCCAATAGCTGAACGTTCAACAATATCTTCTACAAGCACACGTGTCTTCTCTTCTAAATCTAGCAACATCACAACAGCCCTCCTTTAGACAACAGCTGTATTCAGGATTCGCACAATAAGATAGTACAGAATCACAAAAAAGATAAGGAAAAATACCCCTAATAATAATAACTGCCTACGGCGTTTCTTACTTAGATCCCAAGAGAAACCAAATCCCATCAAAAAAGGACCAACACTATAACTTAGCATAAACCATAAATCTACGCGTGCTATAAGCCAAAAAGAAGAAATAAAGGCCACCAAACCAATTAAGGATAAAATCCAAGAAAAGTCCCAACGATCTGATTTAGCAAAAGCCAAACCTATTAAGAAGCAACCCAAGGCAGGCATGATAATAAATGATAGGGTCATAAAATAAAACATGCCATTATTATAGCATGTTTTACAGTTTCATGTTAGTGGCGGTTAATAACACCATAAGCAATAGTGAATGCAATAGCAGCAATACCTACAACGATTGCCATGATAGCCCAAAAAATAGTCATCGCACGGCGTCCCTTACGATTGTTGAAAGGAAGTCCCCAACCAACCATGATAACACCTAGCAATCCAAGCCAGATTTTATAAGTGATAACAATTGCCGAATCAAAATAGGCAAAAGCAACCAAACCTAAACCTAGCAAAGAAATCAAATAAGACCACTTACCCTTCAAAAATGAAGGCAAGGCCCAACCAAATAACACTAAACCTAGTAGAGCAAGAGCTCCACCACCAAAAAATACAGGTACAATATAATTATCAAACATATTCATATTATAGCATATCTTAAAAAGTTAGGAAATAGAATCTATCAACCAAAGCCATATCCACTCTTTAAAATTTGTTTACTCTCAATCACAGATTAATTACTATTTATTTTGGTACAAAAAAACAAGATCCGAAAAGGACCTTGTTTTAATAAGCTAATTAAGCTTTGTTTGCGCTACTTCTATAATCAAAACGAACTGAAATTTAGAAATCGGGGGCAAAATGGGGGCAAAACATAAGAAAAAGGCTTGTCCATGTTGGACAAACCCTTTATTTTCAAGCTTATATAGTCTAATTAAGCTTTGTTTGCTGAACCGAATACGTCGATACGTTCTTCAACAGCTTCTGTAATAGCTTCGAAACCTGGTTTCAAGAATTTACGTGGGTCGAAGAGTTTCTTCTTGTCGTATTCTGCTTCATTTGCTTCGTATTCAGCAACAAATTTACGTGTTGCGTTAGCAAATGCGATTTGACATTCAGTGTTAACGTTAACTTTAGCAACACCAAGTTTGATAGCTGCTTGGATTTGATCGTCAGGAATACCTGATCCACCGTGCAATACGATTGGGAAGTTAGGAACAGCTTCTGTCAATTTTTGCAAGTGGTCAAGGTGAAGTCCGCTCCAGTTTTCTGGGTAAGGACCGTGGATGTTACCGATACCTGCTGCAAGGAAGTCGATACCAGTTGCAACCATAGCTTTAGCATCTTCGATTGGTGCCAATTCACCATCACCGATGATACCATCTTCTTCACCACCGATTGTACCAACTTCAGCTTCAACTGATACACCGTTAGCGTGTGCAAATTCAACAACTTTAGCTGCTTTTTCAAGGTTTTCTTCAACTGGAAGGTGTGAACCATCAAACATAACTGAAGTGTAACCTACACGGATACATTCCAAAGCATCATCGTAGTGACCGTGGTCAAGGTGAATAGCAACTGGTACAGTGATACCCATTGATTCAACCAATTCTTCGATAAGAACTTTACACAATTTGTAACCACCCATGTACTTAGCTGCACCCATAGAAGTTTGGATAAGTACTGGAGCTTGTTTAGCTTCTGCTGCACGCAAGATAGCTTGAGTCCACTCAAGGTTGTTTGTGTTAAATCCACCAACTGCGTAACCATTATCACGAGCTGCTTGGACAAATTTTTCTGCTGAAACGATTGCCATTATAAAGGCCTCCTATATTTTTTTGGGTTTGAACCCGTTTACAAGTTTATTCTATCACAATTAGACTCAAAAAACTAGCTTTTCTACAATTTGTAAGCGTTTTGATTTTTTAATACAAAAAAACCAGTCATCTGACTGGTTACTCTGCGGAAAGAGGGACTTGAACCCTCACGACCTAAAGCGGTCACAGGATCCTTAGTCCTGCGCGTCTGCCAATTCCGCCATTTCCGCTAACAACATTAGTTATTATATCAAGATTGACAACTCGTGTCAATACTTTTTTTGAAAGTTTTTATAACTTTCTCTTGTCTCTTTCGAAACAACTACTATATAATACCATTTATTGTTTGCTGACGTCAATACTTTTTTGCCTTTTTTTAAATTTTTTAGCAAAAGTTATCTATGTATATCTTTTATCAAAGGTTAAGCTAAACTCTTATTCAGTTTATCTAATTTCTCTCTAAGGGGAGCTAAGTAGACTTCTTCTCCAAAACCACGCGATTTTAAGCCATCCTCAGCACAAGACAATAGCGATTCTGTCAAAGGTAAAATCATTTTGAGATCTGTAGCAGAAATATCCTTTTTCGAAAATAAACGACGAATTTTAGGAAAATCATAGTCAAATGCTTCAAAAAAAGGTGAGTCATTCAAAATATTTTCCAAATTTTCCAAATTGACTAAAAGACCAAGGTGAAAGGCTGCTGGTGCAAAGGTTGATGAGAAAGGTTGGGTACAAACACTGCGAAACTCAATCGTCCCTCGCGTCGTTAAATCTTGGAATTGATAAGAACGGTGAGTCTTAAAATCTTCCTCACTTGGCTCAATAGTGACTACTTCGCCATGAATAGAGTGTGCTTTGACAGATGACGTACTGAGATAGTCTTTAGCACGTATTGGTTCAAAATAGTAGGTTTCATCACCACGCTTAGCAGTAAAAATGGCTGTCTCAGACAAGTAAGAAAAATAGTCATCTACGCTCTTAAACACCTTGGGAAATACCCCTGCATTTTCCTCAAACACACCATGCATGGAAATCTCCCAGAAAACATCACGAGAAAGCGCTAAATCCCAATCTGAGCCCCAAAATTCAGAGTTTGCCAATAATACTGCTTTGGGTCCCTCTATTTGATTAAAAGCATTTAAAACCCTTAAATAGGACGTTTTTGAAACATCTAACTGTACCTGACTCCCACAGATGAAAGAACCATATTCTGGATAATCATGAAAGAAAGGATCCTTCTTTGCTTTAGATAGCTCGAGAAAATCCATAAGCATCTCATAACGAGGAGATTTAACAGGTCTGTTGTCATTTTTTGCCCAGTTTGGATTCACTCCCCAACCTTGCAACTCATGATTATGATTCTGCAGATAAGGTTGGATTATACCGAGGTAAGTATCCAAACGTTCCTCAACCTCAGAGATTCTTTCAGCCTTTGCAAAAGCAAACTCAATCGTATTGTAGGAGACTTCAAAAAGAATCATATCTCCAGAAGCTTTATCGATAAGCTGAATGGGATTGTTATCAGAATCATACTTATCAGCTTGAAAATCAAAATTATCCAAGAGATAGACTAGTAACTGTTTTGTAAGAGAGACATCTGTAGCATTACCACTCAAATTAACAACTGGGTATTCCAACTCAATCCCCACAAATAATTCCGGTTGCTCCTTAATTGGCTCATAATACCTTTGCTTAAGCAGTTCCTTGGCTGTTGTCAAAATAATGTCCCCCTTTTTGAAATAAGCTTATTTCATTATATCAAAATATTCAGACGATTTATAGCCCAAAAAAACGCCTGCTTACGAAAAATAACAGTATTACCTTTCGTAAACAAGCGTTACATGCTTATTTATTCCCATTTTTATGATGAGTGTTCCCGCTAGGCGTTTGCCCAGCGGTAGACCAGAGCTAGACTAAGAAAAGCTAAGCTATTCCATCATCATAACACTCAACAAAATTGATAAAAATTAAACAAGTTCGATGATTGCCATTGGGGCAGCATCGCCACGACGTGGTTCTGTTTTAAGGATACGAGTGTATCCACCGTTACGTTCAGCATAACGAGGTGCGATTTCTGAGAAAAGTTTTTGAAGAGCAGTTGTTGATGTATATTTATCAGTTGCTTCATCATAGCTTTCAGATGCAATTTCGTTACGTACAAATGCAGCTGCTTGACGACGTGCGTGCAAATCACCACGTTTACCAAGAGTGATCATTTTTTCAACTGTTTTACGGATTTCTTTAGCACGTGCTTCAGTTGTAACGATTGCTTCGTTAATGATAAGATCTGTAGTCAAATCACGAAGAACCGCTTTACGTTGTGAGCTTGTGCGTCCAAGTTTACGGTAAGCCATGTTATCCTCCTATATTATTATTTATTGTTTTTGAGTCCAAGTCCAAGATCAGCCAACTTAACTTTGACTTCTTCAAGAGATTTACGACCTAGGTTACGGACTTTCATCATTTCAGGCTCAGTTTTTTCTGTCAAATCATGAACGGTATTAATACCGGCACGTTTCAAACAGTTATATGAGCGTACAGACAAATCAAGTTCTTCGATGGTACGGTCAAGCACCTTTTCATCGTTCACTTTTTCAGTTTCTTTCATTACATCAGTAGCTTTAGCAACGTCAGTAAGGTCAGTAAACAAGTTCAAGTGTTCAATCAAAACGCGAGCCGAGAGACCGAGGGCATCTTCAGGGATGATTGTTCCGTTTGTCATGATTTCGATTGTCAATTTATCAAAACCATCGTTGCTACCTACACGGGCAGGTTCAACTTGATAATTGACTTTTTTCACTGGTGTGTAGATTGAATCTACAGCCAATGTTCCCACTGGTGCATCATCTTTCTTGTTTTCATCTGCTGGAACATAACCACGGTTTGTAGCTACTGTCATAGTCGCTTTCAAAGAAGCTCCTTCAGCGATAGTGAAAAGATAATGATCAGGGTTAACAATTTCAATGTCGCTATCAGTCAAGATATCTCCAGCAGTAACTTCAGCTGGACCTTGGACATCAAGTTCAATTGTTTTTTCGTCTTCGACGTAAGATTTTACAGCAAGTCCTTTAATATTAAGGATGATTTGCATCACGTCTTCACGGACGCCTGGTACGGTATCAAATTCGTGGAGTACTCCATCAATCTTAATTGATGTTACGGCAGCACCTGGAAGTGATGACAAAAGTACACGACGAAGAGAGTTACCCAAAGTTGTACCATAACCACGTTCTAGTGGTTCGATGACAAATTTGCCGTAATCTTTATTTTCATCAATTTTTGTTATTATTGGTTTTTCAAACTCAATCATTTATTATACTCCCTCGAAACGAACCTTGTGTACTATTGTTATTAAAGATTACACACGACGACGTTTTGGAGGACGACAACCATTATGTGGTACAGGTGTTACATCACGGATTGCTGTTACTTCAAGACCTGCAGCAGCAAGAGCACGGATAGCAGACTCACGACCTGAACCAGGACCTTTAACAGTTACTTCAACTGTTTTAAGACCATGTTCTTGTGCAGATTTAGCAGCAGCTTCTGAAGCCATTTGTGCAGCAAATGGTGTAGATTTACGAGAACCTTTGAAACCAAGAGCACCAGCTGATGACCATGCTACAGCGTTACCATGCACATCTGTAATCATAACAATAGTGTTATTGAAAGTAGCGTGAATGTGAGCAATACCAGATTCGATATTCTTTTTCACACGACGTTTACGTGTTGGTTTAGCCAATGTTTTTACCTCCTATTTTATTTTAATTATTTTTTCTTACCTGCAATCGCAACAGCTTTACCTTTACGAGTGCGGGCATTGTTTTTAGTGTTTTGTCCACGGACAGGAAGTCCACGACGGTGACGGATACCACGGTATGAACCGATTTCCATCAAACGTTTGATGTTAAGGTTAACTTCACGACGAAGGTCACCTTCAACTTTGATTGCATCCACTTCGCGACGGATAGCGTCTTCTTGATCGTTTGTCAAATCTTTAACGCGGATGTCTTCAGAAACGCCTGCAGCAGCCAAGATTTTCTTAGATGTTGCAAGTCCGATACCGTATACGTAAGTAAGTGAAATTACTACACGTTTATCGTTTGGAATGTCAACTCCAGCAATACGAGCCATGATTTCTCCTTTCTATATTATCCTTGACGTTGTTTGTGTTTTGGATTTGTTGGACAAATTACCATAACACGACCGTTACGACGAATAACTTTACAGTATTCGCAAATTGGTTTAACCGATGGTCTTACCTTCATGTTTTAATCCCTCCAATTATTTCGATTATTTAAAGCGGTATGTGATGCGTCCACGTGTCAAATCATAAGGACTCATTTCAACAGTCACACGGTCACCGACCAAAATACGAATGTAGTTTTTACGGATTTTACCAGAAACTGTCGCCAAAATTTGGTGTCCATTTTCCAATTCAACAGTAAACATAGCATTAGGCATAGTTTCTACAACTTTACCTTCAATTTCAATCACGTCTTCTTTTGCCACGCAAAAGTACCCCCTAAAATTTCGATTTGATTTCCTCTGAGCACAGAGGTAACAATTATAAGTCAGACTAAAGTATTATAACATGCTTAAGTCTGATACGCAAGTAAGATTATATAATTATTTAATTGCTGCAATCGCTTTTTTAACATCAGCGAATACATCATCGATATCTTGGTTACCTTGAATATCTGATACAAGACCAAGCTCACGATAATGTGCAATAATTGGCTCACCCTGAGCAATGTTTACATCAAGACGACGTTTAACAGTTTCAGGTTTGTCATCTTCACGTTGGAAGAATTCATGTTCGCCACAAACATCACATGTTCCTTCAACCTTAGTTGGGTTGAATACTTTATGGTAAGTTGCACCACATGAGCGACAAATGAAACGACCTGAAAGACGTTCAACCAAGCTCTCTGGATTAACTTCAATATTGATTACACCGTCAAGTTTAATACCAAGTGCTTTCAATGTTTCATCCAATGCATGAGCTTGCTCAATAGTACGTGGATAACCATCAAGCAAGAAACCTTTTTCAGCAATATCAGATTCAGCCAAACGCTCTTTAACGATTCCGTTTGTCACTTCATCTGGTACCAATTCACCTTTATCGATGAATGATTTTGCCAAAGTTCCCATTTCTGTTTGGTTAGCCATAGCAGCACGGAACATATCACCAGTTGAGATGTGAGCTACACCAAATTCTTCAACAATTTTTGCAGCTTGAGTCCCTTTACCAGCACCTGGTAGACCCATAATTAAAAGATTCATCTTACGAACTCCTTATTTTTGTTTTCAAATAACTCTATCAAAGTTTAAAAACATTGGTAGAGTTATCAAAAAACAAAAGAGAAGGGACAGAAAGTAACCTTTCTTTCCCTCTCAATTGTTCATGAGAAGACTTAGTCTTCAAGATTCATAAATCCAACGTACTGACGTTTCAATAGGTAACCTTCGAGTTGTTTCATACCTTCGATACCAGTTGAAATCAAGATCAAGAGAGATGTACCACCAAGCGCGATTGAGCTTGTAAGGTGCATAAACTGTTGAGCCGCAATTGGAGCCAATGAAATAAACGCGAGAAATACAGCCCCGATTGTTGCCAATCTCTTAAGCAATGAAGACATATACTTTTCAGTCTCACGACCTGGACGAACACTAGGAATGTAAGACCCATTCTTTTGAAGATTTTCTGCAGTTTTTTCAGGATTTACTTGGACAAATGTGTAGAAGAATGAGAACAAGATAATCAATATTGCGTAAGTAATCATTCCACTAGGCGTATTATACGAGAGTAGTCCTTGTAAGTGTGATAACCATGTAACCTTCGAGAAGAATGGAAGAATAGTACTAGGAATTGTTGTAATCGAGCTAGCAAAGATAACGGGAATAACACCAGCTGGATTAACTTTCAATGGAAGGTAAGAACTCGTTGGAGCCCCTTGAACCAATTTAGTATATTGAATTGGAATTTGATATTCTGCCTGTTGAACAAATGTCGTAAAGAAGACAATCGCCAAACCTACCACAATTAGCAAAGCAACTATGATATATGAACGAGTCAATTCTCCTGAACGAACGTTGACAAAGAAATCCTCGTAAATTGTTGAGAACATTTTTGGAATAGAAGCAATGATCCCTGAAAAGATAATCATTGACACACCATTACCAAAACCTTTATCTGTGATTTGTTCACCAAGCCATGTCACAATTATGCTACCAGCAGTTAGAATTGTCCCAATCAATAGGTAGGTTGAAACATTTGGTGTTTTAACCAATGAAATTGATGAGAGAGTATTAAAACTTGCTGTAATACCAATCGATTGAACAAAGGCTAAAACAAGAGTAATATAGCGAGTCGCTTGGTTCAATTTACGACGACCAACTTCCCCTTGTTTGCCCCACTCTACAAATTTTGGATAAATATCCATCTGCAAAAGTTGGACAATGATTGATGCTGTAATGTAAGGACTAACCCCCATCGAGAAGATAGAGAAGTTATTCATGGCATTACCAGACACCAAGTTAAGCATGTTCAAGAAAGGTAAATCACTTAATTGTTTCAAACTTTCCGCATTGATACCAGGAACTGTTACATGAGTCCCTACACGAAAAACGAAAATAATGAAGATTGTAAATAAAATCTTATTACGAACGTTTTTGACTTTCAATGCGTCTTTTAATAGTTTAAAGAACATAATGAGTTACCCCTCATTAGATGACTTCGATTGAACCACCTTTAGCAGTGATAGCTGCTTCAGCAGATTTTGAGAATTTAGCTGCTTTAACAGTCAATTTCTTAGTCAATTCGCCGTTACCAAGAACTTTAACGCCTGATTTTTCAGCACGAACGATTCCAGCTTCTTTAAGAACTGCTGGAGTTACTTCTGTACCATCTTCAAAGACGTTCAATTGATCAAGGTTTACAAGTGCGTATTCTTTAGCGTTGATGTTAGTGAATCCACGTTTTGGAAGACGACGGAACAATGGAGTTTGTCCACCTTCAAATCCTGGACGTACGCCACCACCGCTACGAGCTTTTTGACCTTTTTGACCACGGCCTGAAGTTTTACCGTTACCAGATGAAGTACCACGACCTACACGGTTACGGACTTTACGAGAACCTTCAGCAGGTTTCAATTCATGAAGTTTCATTATTATTTTCTCCTCTTTTTGTAAAATGCTAGCGCCTCTAACCAAGTAAGGTAGCTTAATTAGAAACTCGCCTATACATGAAATTCAGTTTAAGTCGCAAGGGAACCCTCACGACTTAAATCAATTTTTATTTAACGTCTTCTACAGTTACCAAGTGAGATACTGCGTTGACCATACCACGGATAGCAGCGTTGTCTTCTTTAACAACTGAGCTATTCAATTTACCAAGTCCAAGAGCAACAACTGTTTTACGTTGTTCTGGTTTGCGTCCGATTGGAGACTTAGTCAAAGTAATTTTAATTTGAGCCATTGTTATCTCCTTTCTTATGCCAAGTCAGATACTGAAATGCCACGAAGAGCCGCAACTTCTTCAGCACGTTTAAGTTGTTTCAATCCTTCAACAGTCGCACGAACGATGTTGATTGGAGTGTTTGAACCGAGTGATTTAGATGTTACATCAGCAACACCAGCCAATTCGATGACGGCACGAACTGCACCACCAGCGGCAACCCCAGCCCCTTCAACAGCTGGTTTCAACAATACTTTCGCTCCACCAAATTCTGAACGAACTTCGTGAGGAATAGTTGTACCAACCATAGGAACTTCGATAAGGTTTTTCTTAGCTGCTTCAACTGCTTTACGGATAGCTTCTGGAACCTCTTGAGATTTACCAGTACCAAATCCTACGCGACCATTACGGTCACCAACAACAACAAGAGCAGCAAAACGCATGTTGCGTCCACCTTTTACAACTTTAGTAACACGGTTGATAGCAACTACGCGTTCTTCAAGTTCTACTGCATTATCTTTAAATGCCATTATTAAGTGTCCTCCCTATTAGAATTTCAATCCGTTTTCACGAGCTGAGTCAGCCAAAGCTTTAACACGTCCGTGATAGAGATATCCACCGCGGTCAAACACCACTTCAGAAATACCTTTAGCTACTGCGCGTTCAGCAACAAGTTTACCGACAACAACGGCTTGTTCTGTTTTAGTTCCTTTAGAAACTTCTTTATCAAGAGTTGATGCACTTGCGAGCGTTACACCCGCTACGTCATCAATAACTTGAGCGTAGATGCCTGTATTAGAACGGAAAATGTTCAAACGTGGGCGATCAGCAGTTCCAGAGAGTTTTCCGCGAACGCGACGGTGGCGTTTTTGGCGGAGTTTGTTTTTATCTGGTTTCGAAATCACAATTTTCACCTCTTAATTATAATGCTTGCTCATAAGAGCTTTTGGTAAAGAGACAATCCAAAAAGAATTGCCAAAAGAATAAAATCCTATTATTTACCAGTTTTACCTTCTTTACGACGTACGTATTCACCAACGTAACGGATACCTTTACCTTTGTAAGGTTCTGGTGAACGAAGGCTACGGATGTAAGCAGCTGTTTGACCAACAACTTCTTTGTTAATACCACTTACAACGATTGAAGTTGCAGATGGTACTTCAAAAGTAATACCTTCTGGAGCTTCAACTTCGTCTTGGTGAGATTTACCAACTGAAAGAACAAGTTTTGTTCCTTGGAGTTGCGCACGATATCCGACACCGCGCATTTCAAGTTCTTTTTTGAAACCTTCAGAAACACCAACAACCATGTTGTTCAAGTTTGCACGTGAAGTACCGTGGATTGTTTTGTTTTCTTTTGAGTCGTTTGGACGGTGAAGTGTAACTTCGTTGCCTTCAACTTTGATTTCAATGTTTTTGTTAAACTCACGAGTGAGTTCGCCTTTAGGTCCTTTAACAGTAACAACGTTATCGTTGTTTGTTACTTCAACACCAGCAGGCAAAGTAATAACTTTATTACCAATACGTGACATAGTATTTAATTCTCCTGTTAGATTATCAAGCCACAAAGTGACTAGTTTTCACGGGGATGAGTTTCATCGAATATAATCAACGAAACTCGCACAAATCATTTGAGATAAGTGCTTAGTATCAGCTTCTTACCAAACGTAAGCGATAACTTCTCCACCAACGTTCTTTTGACGAGCTTCTTTGTCAGTCAAAAGACCTTCTGAAGTAGAGATGATCGCGATTCCAAGTCCGTTAAGAACTTTAGGAACATCTTCACGTTTAGAGTAAACACGAAGACCTGGTTTTGAGATACGTTTCAAGTTAGTGATAACACGTTCACCGTTTTGTCCGTATTTCAAGAATACGCGGATGATACCTTGTTTGTCATCTTCGATAACTTCAACGTTTTTTACGAAACCTTCACGTTTAAGGATTTCAGCGATACCTTTTTTAATGTTTGATGCAGGTACTTCAAGTACTTCGTGTTTAGCTTGGTTAGCGTTACGAATACGTGTCAAGAAATCTGCAATTGGGTCAGTCATAACCATTTTATATTTTCTCCTCTTACTAGTAGTTTGAATAATTCACTTGCTAGTTAATGATTGAGCTAGGCTCAGATTGTGTTTAATACAATCAAATTAGGTAAAACTAAATTGATTGTACCATGTTTTTACCAAGAAGCTTTGGTAACACCTGGAATTTGACCTTTGTAAGCCAATTCACGGAAGCAAACACGGCAAAGTTTAAATTTGCGATAAACTGAGTGTGGACGTCCACAACGTTCGCAACGAGTGTAAGCTTGCGTAGAGAACTTCGCAGGGCGTTTGTTCTTAGCAATCATTGATTTTTTAGCCAATTTATTTACCTCCTAGATTATTTTGCAAAAGGCATTCCAAGGCCTTTAAGCAATTCACGACCTTCTTCGTCAGTGTTAGCAGTAGTTACGATAACGATATCCATACCACGTACTTTATCAACATCGTCGAAGTTGATTTCTGGGAAGATAAGTTGTTCTTTAACACCAAGTGTGTAGTTACCACGTCCATCAAATGATTTAGTTGGAACACCATGGAAGTCACGAACACGTGGAAGTGATACTGATACCAATTTATCCAAGAATTCGTACATGCGTTCACCACGAAGGGTAACTTTAGCACCGATCGCTACACCTTCACGAAGACGGAAGCCAGCGATTGATTTCTTAGCTTTAGTAATCAATGGTTTTTGACCTGAAATAAGTGCCAACTCAGCAGCAGCTTTTTCAAGAGTTTTAGCGTTGTTTACAGCTTCACCAACACCCATGTTGATAACGATTTTATCAACTTTTGGCACAGCCATAACTGAAGAATAGTTAAATTTTTCAGTCAAAGCTGGAATTACTTCGTTAGTGTATTTTTCTTTAAGACGGTTAGCCATTTAATACTTTCTCCTTTCCTTCGTGATTAGTCAAGCACTTCGCCTGATTTTTTGTTGTAACGAACTTTTTTGCCGTCAACAACTTTGTAACCTACACGTCCAGCTACACCGTTCTTGTCAAGAACTTGAACGTTTGAAGCATGGATTGGTGCTTCTTTTTCCACGATAGCACCTTGAGGGTTTTCAGCTGATGGTTTTTGGTGTTTTTTGATGATTGCAACACCTTCAACAACAACTTTGTTTACTTTTGGAAGAGCTTTAAGAACTACTGCTTCAGTTCCTTTGTCTTTACCAGCAATAACGCGAACTTTATCGCCTTTTTTTACAAACATTTGAGTATTTCTCCTATTATTTCTTACGCCCTAATGGGCACCCTGACTATATCAGGGGACTAAGTTTGTGTTAATTCAGATTAAAGTACTTCTGGCGCCAAAGATACGATACGCATGTATCCACCTTCACGCAATTCACGTGCAACAGGGCCAAAGATACGAGTTCCACGAGGAGTTTTGTCATCGCGGATGATTACTGCAGCGTTGTCATCAAACTTGATGTATGAACCGTCTGGACGGCGAGCACCAGTTTTTGTACGAACGATAACAGCTTTAACAACATCACCTTTTTTAACAGCTCCACCTGGTGTAGCTTGTTTAACAGTTGCAACGATAACGTCGCCGATGTTAGCGAATTTACGTCCTGAACCACCAAGAACTTTGATAGTCAAGATTTCACGAGCACCGCTATTATCAGCAACTTTTAAGCGACTTTCTTGTTGAATCATTTCAATTGTCTCCTTTTAGTTTTATTAGATAATAACAGCTTCTTCCACAACTTCTACAAGACGGAAGCGTTTTGTAGCTGAAAGTGGGCGAGTTTCCATGATACGAACGATATCGCCTTCTTTAGCAACGTTGTTTTCATCATGTGCTTTGTATTTTTTAGAATAGTTGATACGTTTACCATAGACTGGGTGGTTACGTTTAGTTTCAACTACAACTGTGATTGTTTTATCCATCTTGTCAGATACTACGCGTCCAACAAGGGTTTTACGTTGATTACGTTCCATTATTAGAATTGCTCCTTTCCCAATCTATTATTTGATTTCAGATTGCACAGTTTTAACACGTGCAATTTGTTTTTTCACTTCGTTCAAACGGGCAGTTTGATCAAGTTGACCTGCTGCAGCTTGGAAACGAAGGTCGAAAAGTTCTTTCTTAAGTTCGTTTTCTTTTTTAGCAAGCTCTTCTTGAGACAAGCCACGAAGCTCAGCAACAAACTTTTTGATTTCTTCAAGTTTCATGTCTTCTCCTTATTCTGCTTCACGTTTCACGAATTTACATTTAACTGGCAATTTGTGGCTAGCAAGACGAAGTGCTTCACGTGCAACTTCTTCAGAAACACCTGCGATTTCGAACATTACTTTACCACGTTTAACTGGTGCTACCCAACCTTCAGGTGCCCCTTTACCAGAACCCATACGTACACCGATAGCTTTAGCAGTGTATGATTTGTGTGGGAAGATCTTGATCCAAACCTTACCACCACGTTTCATGTAACGAGTCATGGCAATACGAGCAGCCTCGATTTGACGGTTTGTGATCCAGTGGCTAGTTGTAGCTTGAAGACCGTATTCACCGAATGATACTTCTTTACCACCTTTAGCCTCACCGCGCATTTTTCCACGGAATTCACGACGGTGTTTAACACGTTTAGGTACTAACATTTGTTATTTGCCTCCTTTAGTGTTTTTACGAGCTGGAAGAACTTCTCCACGGTAGATCCAAACTTTAACACCAAGTTTACCGTAAGTTGTGTCAGCTTCTTCCCAAGCGTAATCGATATCAGCGCGAAGTGTGTGAAGTGGAACTGTACCTTCAGAGTATCCTTCTGCACGGGCGATATCTGCACCGTTCAAACGACCTGATACTTGAGTTTTGATTCCTTTAGCTCCAGCACGCATTGCACGTTGGATAGCTTGTTTTTGTGCACGACGGAAAGCAACACGTTGCTCAAGTTGACGAGCAATTGTTTCACCAACAAGGTGAGCGTCCAAATCAGGTTTCTTGATTTCAACGATGTTGATGTGTACTTGTTTTCCAGTCAATTTGTTAAGTTGAGCGCGAAGAGCGTCAACGTTTGATCCACCTTTACCGATAACCATACCTGGTTTAGCAGTGTGAAGTGAAACAATAACTTTGTTTACAGCACGTTCGATTTCAATAGTTGAAACTGAAGCGTCTGCAAGTTCTTTTTGAATGAATTTGCGGATTGCCAAATCTTCGTGAAGGTAATCTGCGTATTCTTTTTCAGCATACCATTTCGCATCCCAGTCACGGATGATCCCGACACGCATACCAATTGGATGTACTTTTTGACCCACGAGTTTACCTCCTTATTTTTCTGACACAACTACAGTTACGTGAGTTGTGCGTTTGTTGATTGGTGAAGCTGAACCTTTCGCACGTGGACGGAAACGTTTCATTGTTGGTCCTTCGTTTGCGAATGTTTCAGATACTACCAAGTTAGCTTTTTCCAAACCAAAGTTGTTTTCTGCGTTAGCGATAGCAGAGTTAAGAGTTTTCTCAACAATGCGTGCTGCTTTGTTTGGAGTGAATTTCAAGATTGCGATTGCATCAGCAACGTTCTTACCACGGATAAGATCAAGAACAAGACGTGTTTTACGAGGTGAAACACGCACTGTACGAGCCATTGCTTTAGCTGAAGTAATTTCTGCCATTGTGTCCTCCTCCTATTAACGACGTGTTTTCTTATCGTCAGCTGCGTGACCTTTGTAAGTACGAGTTGGTGCAAATTCACCAAGTTTGTGACCTACCATGTCTTCTTGGATGTAAACAGGAACGTGTTTACGTCCATCATAAACTGCGATAGTGTATCCGATGAAACTTGGGAAAATCGTTGAACGACGTGACCAAGTTTTAATTACTTTTTTCTTTTCGTCATTTGCTTGAGCTTCAACTTTTTTCATCAAATGCTCATCGACGAAAGGTCCTTTTTTAAGACTACGTCCCATTTTGTAGTTTTCTCCTTTAAATTGAATGTACCACAGCGGCTTGCACTAAGAAGCGCTACCGAGTTGGCGGATGTTATGTGCTAAGCGACTAAATTATTTTTCGTTACGACGACGAACGATAAGTTTGTCAGATTTAGCTTTCTTGTTACGAGTTTTAAGACCAAGCGCAGGTTTACCCCATGGAGTAGATGGCGCTTTACGTCCAACTGGTGCTTTACCTTCACCACCACCGTGTGGGTGATCGTTAGGGTTCATTACAGAACCACGAACTGTTGGGCGAATACCTTTCCAGCGATTACGGCCGGCTTTACCAAGGTTGATAAGTGATTGTTGTTCGTTACCTACAGTACCGATAGTTGCACGACATGTACCAAGAACCATACGAACTTCGCCAGATTGAAGACGAACAAGTACGTATTTACCTTCTTGACCCAAAACTTGAGCAGAAGCACCAGCGGCACGGATAAGTTCAGCACCTTTACCTGGTTGAAGCTCAATGTTGTGGATAACTGTACCAACTGGGATGTTTGCAAGTGGAAGAGCGTTACCAATCTTGATATCCGCATCTGGACCTGAAACGATACGTTGACCTACTTCAAGACCTTTAGGTGCGATGATGTAAGCTTTAACCCCGTCAGTGTAGTGTACAAGAGCGATGTTTGCAGTACGGTTTGGATCATACTCAATTGTTTTAACAACTGCTTCAACGCCATCTTTGTTACGTTTGAAGTCAATCAAACGGTAGTGACGTTTGTGTCCGCCACCTTGGTGACGTACAGTGATACGACCGTTGTTGTTACGACCAGCTTTGTTCTTAAGAGAAACAAGCAATGATTTTTCAGGAGTGCTTGTAGTGATTTCTGCGAAATCCAAAGAAGTCATGTTACGACGGCCATTTGTCGTTGGTTTATAAACTTTAATACCCACGTTAATTTCTCCTTTGATTATTCAGCTTCAGCTGCAAACAACTCGATTGCTTTAGAATCAGCTGTAAGAGTGATGATAGCTTTTTTAGTTTTTGAAGTGAAACCAGTGTAACGTCCAACACGTTTTTGTTTTGGTTTAACAGTTACAGTGTTCACGCTAGCAACTTTAACACCTTCAAATGCAGCTTCAACTGCTTGTTTGATCAAGAGTTTGTGTGCACGTGTATCAACTTCGAAAGTGTATTTTCCTGCTTCAAGAGCAACCATAGATTTCTCAGTGATAACAGGTTTTTTGATTACGTCATACAAATTCATTATGCAAGAACCTCCTCGATTGATGAGATAGCTTCTTTAGTAACAAGAAGTTTATCTGCGTTTACGATGTCAAGTACACTTGCAGTTGCAGGAGTTGCAACAGTTACGTTTGCAAGGTTACGTGCTGAAAGTTCAGCGAATTTGTTTCCTTCTTCAACGATAACAAGTACTTTAGAATCGATGCTAAGAGCTGAAAGAACGTTTGCGAATTCAGCAGTTTTTGGAGCTGCAAATGAAAGAGCTTCAACCGCTACAAATTTATCTTCTGCAACTTTAGCTGAGTAAACAGATTTCAATGCAAGGCGACGAACTTTTTGAGGAAGTTTGTATCCGTATGAACGTGGAGTTGGTCCGAAGACAACACCACCACCACGCCATTGTGGTGAGCGGATAGAACCTTGACGAGCACGTCCAGTTCCTTTTTGACGCCATGGTTTACGTCCACCACCTGATACTGCTGAACGGTTTTTAACCGCGTGAGTACCTTGGCGAAGGCTAGCACGTTGGCTGATTACGACATCAAATACTACTGATTCGTTTGGTTCGATACCGAAGATAGCGTCGTTAAGTTCAACTGTGCTAACTTCTTTACCAGTTTGGTCAAATAGTTTTACGTTTGCCATTTTTAACTGATTTCTCCTTTCTTATTATTTAGCAGCTTTAACTGCTGATTTGATAGTGATAAGAGATTTCTTAGCACCTGGTACGTTACCTTTGATAAGGATAACGTTTTTCTCTGGGATAACTTGTACAACTTCAAGGTTTTGAATTGTCACACGGTTGCCACCCATACGTCCTGCCAAGTGTTTGTTTTTGAAAACACGGTTAGGCGCAACAGGTCCCATTGAACCTGGACGACGGTGGTAACGAGAACCGTGAGCCATAGGTCCGCGTGATTGACCGTGGCGTTTGATAACACCTTGGAAACCTTTACCTTTTGAAGTACCAGTTACGTCAACAACATCTCCAGCTTCGAATGTGTCAACAGTGATTTCTGATCCAACTTCCAAGCCTTCAATGTTTTTGAATTCACGAATGAAGCGCTTAGGAGCTGTGTTAGCTTTCGCTACGTGGCCTTTGGCAGGTTTGTTGCTCAATACTTCGCGTTTGTCGTCAAAACCAACTTGAACTGCTTCGTAACCGTCTGTTTCAACAGTCTTAACTTGAAGCACAACGTTTGGAGTAGCTTCGATGACAGTAACAGGGATAAATTCACCTGCTTCAGTGAAGATTTGAGTCATTCCCACTTTTTTCCCTAAGATTCCTTTTGTCATGAGAAAATATTTCCTTTACTTTATTGTTTTTTCAAAAAGTTTTTTATGAGCGTTTTTTATGCTCAAAAAAGTTTTTAACGAGCGTTTTTTATGCTCAATGAATCAAGCTTTAAATTAAAGTTTGATTTCTACGTTCACACCACTTGGAAGATCAAGTTTCATCAAAGCGTCAACTGTTTTTTGAGTTGGGTTGATGATGTCGATAAGACGTTTGTGTGTACGCATTTCAAATTGTTCGCGAGAATCTTTATATTTGTGAGTCGCACGAATAATTGTGTAGAGACTACGTTCAGTTGGAAGTGGAACTGGCCCAGCAACTGTCGCACCTGTGCGAGTTGCAGTTTCTACGATTTTTTCAGCCGCTGTATCAAGCGTACGGTGTTCGTAAGCTTTCAAACGGATACGGATTTTTTTGTTTGCCATTTTTTCTCCTCTTTCGTCTATTTAAGATAATAGGCTAGCTCCTCAAGAAAACCAACACGGATTGCGTGGCAGTGCAACCAGGCGTGTCGCAACCTCTTGTATCATAGCTAAGCGCTGTATTTACAGCACCATAATATAATAACAAAAGAACCTACTCATTGCAAGGGATTTTTTAAGTTTTTTTCTTTTTCTTTATTTTCTTTTTTGCCTAAACAAAAAAATCCATCTTCGATGGATTTTTTATCAACTTTCTTGAGTGTAGTCGTACCCCATGTGTTCATAGGCTTTAACCGTTGCAACACGTCCTGTTCGTGTTCGCATAATAAATCCCTTTTGAATTAGATAGGGTTCATACATATCTTCTACCGTTTCTCGCTCTTCAGCAATATTAACTGACAAGGTACCTAGACCAACTGGTCCCCCACCATACATTTCAATCATGGTGCGGAGAATTTTTTGGTCTACATAATCTAGTCCTTCATGGTCCACATCCAACATAGTCAACGCCTTGTCTGCAATCTTATCATCAATGATGCCATCACCCATAATTTGTGCATAGTCTCTCACGCGCTTAAGTAGGCGGTTAGCAATACGAGGCGTCCCACGGCTACGACGTGCTAGCTCTAGAGCAGCTTCAGGTGTTATAGTCATGTCAAAGATTTCTGAAGTACGTTCAATAATTTCCTTCAAATCTGGTAGCTCATAATATTCCATATGACCATTAATCCCAAAGCGAGCCCTCAATGGATTTGACAACATACCTGCTCGAGTAGTTGCACCTACTAATGTGAACGGTGGTAACTCTAGATGGACACTACGACTTGTTTCGCCTGCACCAATCATGATATCGATGTAGTAATCTTCCATAGCACTATAAAGAACTTCTTCAACTGCCATAGGCATCCGGTGAATCTCATCAATAAATAAGATATCACCTGGCTCCAAGTCATTGAGTATAGCAACTAAATCACCAGCCTTTTCAATTGCTGGCCCAGACGTCTGCTTTAAATTGACGCCCATCTCATTAGCTATCACAAAAGCCATAGTTGTTTTCCCCAAACCTGGAGGACCAAACAAAAGAGTATGATCTAGGGCTTCATCACGAAGTTTAGCTGCCTCTATAAAAATCTTTAATTGGTCTTTAACCTTATCTTGACCAATGTATTCCTTAAAGTACTGTGGACGAAGGGTACGCTCAACATACTCTTCATCTCCTAGTAAATCATTATCTAATATTCTTGCCATAGGCTTATTTTAGCACAAAACAAAAAATGCAGTCAAAATTTGTCCATAAAAAAGAAGACAAGACTTGCCTTCTCTTTTAATTATTTCTTACCACCTTTAACTGGTGCTTTATCAGCTTTCTCTATAGCTTCTTTAATTGTCTTAGTATAGAGTTTAGCACCACGGTTAATAGAGTCGCTATCAGATCCAAAGTGAACCCCATCTGTACCATTCCAGATAGAAATATTTTCTTTAGCCACTTGATACCAGTCAGCAACCGTCACAAAGTCATATTTCTCAGCCATCTCTAACTCATACTTACGTAACTGAAGCAAAGATTGAGCCTCGTTACCAGATTTACTTCCATTATATGGTGTTACAAAGATAATATGGTGACCCTTAGGTAAATTCTTGATGATTTTATTAATAACGCCTTTATAGTCGTCAATCTCATTAACACCACCAGCAATGACAACATCCTTAGCAAGAGCATTACTATCCGCGTAATCTTTAAGCAAATCGTTGATTGTTGATAGGTTACGACTGACTACTGCATCTATAGCGACATTATCAATACTTGATTCCAGCTGATCTTTTGATCTAAGAGCTACGGAGTCCCCTAAAATTGTCACTCCCTTATTCACACCAAATGAAGTAGCCTGACTGTTCTCCGCATTGGTACGCGTTAATTTCATCTTAGTTTGAGCTTGCGACAACCCATTAGCTTCTAAATCTTTCTCAAAGTTCCCTACAGCCGGCGCAAAGAGAGAAATAAGCACTGTGATTAAGGTGAGACCACTAAATACATAAAGCACAATATGTCGGTACGGCGTCAAGTCTAGGTCTATTCCAAAGAGACTGGCCTTTCTTCCTGCAATAAATGGCTCTATTATATAGTAGGAAAGTGTCGCAAAAACAATTGACAGAATCGTTGTCAGAATGACTGCAATAATATTATTGGTCAATTGACTAAAGATAATATATAGTGGCCAGTGAAAAAGATAGACACTATAACTGATCTCTGCCAGATAACTAATAAGAGCAGGCTCTGATTTTCCAGGCAATTTCTCATGGAGGACACGGGCAGAGTAAATCATAACAGCCGTGAACAAACTTGCCAAAACAAAACCAAATAGGTAGGTGATGCGTTCCTCAAAATGAAGGACTAAGCCTAACAATACGAGCAAGGCAAAACTCCCTGCCATATAAAGGACTGTCTTTTTCAGAGTCCAAAGACGTATATTTTTCTTGAACCTAGCGGTCGTTTCATACACACCTGAAAGTGTCGCAAAGAGCGAGCCTAGGAAGAATGGATAGGCATGCGTAATTGATGAGAAATATAAGCGAGAAAAACTATCAACAAAGAAAGCACTAATAAACATTGATAAGAAGCTCACCATAAAGCAAGCAAGAGATACCATAAAGACTAGGCCTCTAAATTGATTTTGATGTTTGACACGCTTAGCTAGGAACCAAAGCAAGGCACCCCAAAGAATATAATAGTGAATCTCAATAGCCAGACTCCATGTATGGAGGTAAATATGCTGGTTAAACTGGTTCTCGTAATTTCCTCCAGTCAGAATCTCATAATAGTTAGTTACAAAACCGATAACAGAGGTAATTTGACGTCCAATACCTGCAATAAAATCATTTCGAACCAAGAGTGCCAAAGGGGTACAGATAAGCACCATCAACACAAGTGGTGGTACGATCCGGTAGAAGCGTCGTCGCATAAAACCAAGGTAATCAATGCGATGCGTCCGAGATACCTCATCGATCAAAAGCGCTGTAATCAAATACCCTGAGAAGGTAAAGAAGACATCAACACCGATGAAGCCCCCAGGAAGAATACTTGGGAAGAAATGATAGATCAGAACCAAAAATAGTCCTGTCACACGAATATAAGAAAACCAGTTAATTCTCATCCTTTAAAAATCCCCTGTTTAAATTTTCCTTTGTAGGTAACCTTATTTTCAGTAGTCAATTTTCCTTGGCCATCGGCTTGGCCAGACTTGAACTCACCTTGATAAATCCAACCCTCATGAGATTTGAAGGTTCCTTGACCATTAAAGGAACCATTCTTAAATTCTCCCGTGTAGGTATCACCATTGTCATAGGTCAGAGTTCCTTGACCATTCAAACGGTGGTTCTGCATCTGACCTTTATAGGTAATCTTAGTCCCATCAATCTTGATAGAATGTTGCGTTTTTATAGTCACCAAAAACAAGGACAGGGCGCATAAAATAATAACCCCTACTGTGATACGTTCAAATTGATTTCGGTCAATATCAATATTTTTAAAATCAAAATCCTTTAGTTGTTTAAAATTCATTGTCTATCCTTAATCCACTGTAACCAGTCTCGACAACCTGCAGTTACCAATTTATATGTTTCTTCAAAGTCACCTGTGTACCATGGGTCCGGCACTCCACCAGGTCTGAAAAGCTTGATTTTATCGTCATAACGCCCTGCAGATATCTGTAGAAGATTCTCAACATTTGACTCATCCATTCCCACAACTAGATCAAAGAACTCAAAATCAGCCCGACTAATCTGCTGTGAGCCTTTGGAAGAGTCAAAAGAAATAGCATATTTCCTTAAAATCTTTTGGGTACCTTGATGAACTGGATTTCCATGCTCCCATGAAGATGTCGCGCGACTTTCGATATGCAAAGACTCTCCTTTGTCCAGCTCTTTCATCACAAATTCTGCCATTGGGCTACGACAAATATTCCCCAGACAAACAAATACAATCTTCTTCATTATTCACCTCTTGCCCAAAAACTATTAAGAGATATGCTCACTTATTTTCTTTGTCAAAATTACGAACACACTTTTAAATCATGAAAGTAGGTTCTCATTAATTTTCATTTAATCAATCCATATTATACCGAAAAACTAATCAAATAGAAAGGTTTCTTTCCTAATCATATCGAAAAATTAGTAACCTTTTTAACAGTTGCAACATTCATATTAATCTATAAGTTTAAGGCGTGAGAAAAGAGAACCTAGTTTCCTAGATTCTCCTTTTATTGGCTTTAGATATTTGACCAAACACTTTCAAGAATGTTTGTTTGTTCACGTCCTGGTCCTACAGAGAAAGTAGAGATACGTACACCTACCAATTCACCTACACGACGAACATAATTACGAGCATTTTCAGGAAGCTCATCTAAACTACGGCAACCTGTGATGTCTTCTTCCCAACCTGGCAATTCTTCATAGATTGGTTTACAGCGTTTCAATTGCTCAAGACTAGCTGGGTAGTAATCAATACGCTCACCGTCAAGGTCGTAAGCTACACAAATTTTTACAGTGTCAAGACCTGAGAGAACATCGATACAGTTCAAGCTGAGGTTTGTGATACCTGATACACGACGGCTATGGCGCATCACCACTGAGTCAAACCATCCCACACGACGTGGACGTCCAGTTGTTGTTCCATATTCATGACCAACTTCACGGATACGTTCACCTACTTCATCAAATAACTCAGTTGGGAAAGGACCATCACCAACACGACTCGTATAGGCCTTACATACACCTACGACCTTATTGATTTTAGATGGACCAACACCTGAACCGATTGTAACACCACCCGCAACTGGGTTTGATGACGTTACAAATGGGTAAGTACCTTGGTCAATATCAAGCATAACCCCTTGAGCTCCTTCAAAGAGGACACGTTTACCTGCATCAAGAGCGTCGTTCAAGATAACAGATGTATCTGTAACGTACTGCTTAATTTGTTGTCCGTAAGCATAGTATTCTTCAAAAATCTCATCGAATGATAATTCTTCAGCCTCATACATCTTACTGAAAAGACGGTTTTTCTCAGCTAAGTTTGTTTTCAAACGATCAGCAAAGATTTCTTTGTCCAAAAGGTCTGCAATACGGATACCTACACGCGCAGCCTTATCCATATAGGCAGGCCCAATACCCTTGTTAGTTGTACCAATCTTATTATCACCTTTAGCAGCTTCTTGCAGTTGATCAAGTTTAATATGGTACGGCAAGATAACGTGCGCACGGTCAGAAATACGAAGGCTCTCTGTTGACACACCTTCCGCATGAAGATATTCCAACTCTTTGACAAGTGATTTAGGATTGACCACTACACCGTTCCCGATAACAGAGATTTTCTCTGGGAAGAAAATACCTGATGGAATCAAGTGCAATTTAAATTTCTTACCATCGATAACAATCGTGTGACCTGCATTGTCTCCACCTTGATAACGTGCGATCACTTCGGCATCTTGACTTAGGAAATCTGTAATTTTCCCTTTACCTTCATCACCCCACTGGGTACCCACAACAACTACTGATGTCATATTATTTTGATAACGGACAGCTCCACCTTTACGAGGCTGTCCCCACCTTTCTTGAAAAACTTCACGGTGGGAATTTCACCCACAAGTTTCGCGTTACAGTTTATTATAGCAGAAAAAAGGCTATTTGTTCAACGTTGAAAGCGCTTCTTACAAAATATTCTGACAGTTATAGCTAAGATTGCAACTCGTTATTTACTATCTCTTTTTTATCCTTACATCTTATATAGAACTACCAGCTATTTTATGACTAAATAATTCTAGTAGCTATTAACCTGCTTCATATAATGATTTAACTGCCTTTGATTCTTTAAAATAATTGTCTTGTCAGAATAATTTTTAACAACTGTATGATATTGCTCGACATATTTTTTGGAACGTCCGTCTAATAAAATCCATTTCACAAATGCAAAATCAAATTTTTCATTACAGTCTTCTGCCATGCTAGGACGTGTCTTTCCCCTATATGTTAAATAGCGCCTAAATGCCCGATAGAGACAATTAACTCTGTTAAAGTTGAAATAGACAATACAGTCAGCTTCCCTCATCCGTTCTTCATAAAGACAGGCCGAGTAATTCCCTTCAATAATCCAATCACGTTGTAGCATAAATGTTGATATATCGTCAGTCATTTCATCAACTGTTCGCTCTTGCCAATTTGATGTGAAATGAATTTTATCTAAATGAAGAACCTCACAATTGTAGTGTTGACCTAAAAAATTTGCCAAAGTAGACTTTCCAGAGCCGCTATAGCCAATGATTGCAATTTTCAATACAGGTCTCCTTTTTCAATTCTGTTTCCTGACTAATATCATAACACAAAGCATATATCTTAGAAGGAATTATCATTTGGAACAACTCTCGTTTGGACAAACAAGCACGTAAAGTTCTGTTTAAAGTGAGTTCTTTCTTAGAAAAATAAAAAAAAGAGACCTACAATCAAGTCTCTTTTCGATATTAAACTGCCCCCTACATGAATTTGTAAGAACTTTTCATATTGAAAATAAACAAAAATGTTGAAATATAGCTGATTTTAGGGAAATACTTTTAGGTATTTTCAATGTCAGGATTTAAAAATGGGGCAAAAGTGGGGCAAAAACAAATTAACGAAAAAAATATCGAGTTCGTGCATCAAGTAAATGATAAATTGCAAGAATAAGTGCAACATTTACTCGAACTCATCCTCTAGAGCTTCACTAGCAGTTCTGTAAGCTAAACATTTTCGTGGTCGGTGATTGATATCATATAAAGCCTTGGTTCCCAAAGCTTTTTTATGTTATAAACTCATTAAAAGAACCCCCAGTTAGATTTGGAATATTTTTTATTCTGTGTCACATAAAAATAAATAAAATGAATGGCTATAGCTAGAGCGAAGATGGTTGCAATACTCAGCACTATTGTAGGATTCGAAGCGAAAACCAAAGAGAGAATCAAGGCAGCCAGATAGAGTGTCGCTTGAGCACAGTAGTAACTTTTCGAATAGCGAAGATAGTTTTTGTTATAGGGCCCATTTGCTAGGACAGCAGCTTGGAAGAGGCCAATTCCGATATAAAAGAAGCTGATTGCAACGAGAAGATTAGCCTCAGGATTCAGAAGAAAACCCATCGAAACTGTCATCAACATAAGCCCAATGAAAATAGGATAGTGACTATAAATTATAAATAATCCCTTTTGATTGGATCCTTCGTCAATAGCATGGTCAAATTCACCAAAATAAAACAAGAACAGAGAAAGCATGATAACGAAATTAAGAACCGAATATATCGAGAAATTCTCAACTGTAAAGAAGTTAACTAGCCCAATAACCATCTCTCCAAACGTAATAATGACAAGAAGGGAGACGCGCTCGATTAAATGGGGAAGATTTACTTGGAAATGCTCATCTTTAGTAATCAAGAAAATTGGCACAATAAATGTTAGCAGAATACTAGCAATAAAGATATAGACTCCAACGTAAATAGGAAAAAGAGCTGCCAGATAGACTCCTAAGCTTTGTAGACCTGTCAACCATAGAAAACCTTTGATACTTTCCCGATCAGCACTATCGGTTGATCCTCTAAAAAACTGAACCAAATATTGAAAAAATAAGGTAAGGGTTAATGTGCCAACAGCCCAACAGGTATGATAGTACCATTGTTGCCAATTGTATCCAATCATATTGGATATAAAGAGCATAAGTCCCATGTTGATAAACATGATTACCATGTTAAATAACGAGTTTGTTCCATAGCGATTGGTATAAATGGTTTGAATCATCCAGGAATTGATGATAACCATGACAGAGATGAAGAAATCAAGTAAAGAGTCCCAAGCCAAAACACCGTTATGAATAGGGTGAATTAAAGCAGTTGCTTTTGAAATTGCAAAAACAAACACTAGGTCATAAAATAGTTCTGAAAATTCTACACGTTTATGCTTAATAAGAGTTGCCATCTTAAGACCTTTCTATTCTAGAAGTACAATTTATTATAACAGAAAATGGTAATGAGAGAAAAGGAGATGCTTAAATAACTTCATGTGACGCGAATTGTCAAAACCTTGGAGCACATTTACCTCATGTACCAACTCACAGGCAGAGTGTTTGATGATTGATAATGAAGAATGGGTAATGAAAAAATTATCGAAATGGATAGGGAATATCCCTTTTTATTTTGCTTTAAATCAGATTTTTGGATGGAATAGTAGATGATAAGACAAAATATCTTTGAAGATACAAAAAGACAAACGCCAAAAATGACGTTTGTCTACGTTCTGAGGTAGCCTTTAGGCTCCCTTTTTTCTTAGAAAATACCGATGAGTAATTGCATGCCAAGACTAGTCAGGATGATAGCGATCCAGCAAAGGGCTCCAAGAAGAATGGATTTTCCACTGGATTTGATCATAGCAACGAGGTTAGTTTTGAGACCAATAGCACTCATAGCCATGATGATGAGGAATTTGGAGAGCTGTTTGAGAGGTGAAAAGAAGCTATTGCTAACACCAAAAGAAGTAAGGACGGTAGTTAGCAGAGAAGCTAGGATGAAGTAGAGAATGAAAACGGGGAAGATTTTTTTAAGCTTTACTCCTTGGTTGTTGTCTTGTTGACGGCTTTGCCAATAGGAGAGGAAGAGAGTAATAGGGATAATAGCTAAGGTACGAGTCAGTTTGACAATGGTTGCAGATTCTAGAGTATTGGTATGATACAGACTATCCCAGGAGCTAGCTGTGGCTGTTACAGAGGAAGTATCGTTGACCGCAGTACCCGCAAAGAGAGCAAAACCTTCGTTGGAGAGATGGAGCCAAGAACCTAGAGTTGGAAAGATAAGAGCTGCCAAGACATTGAAGAAAAAGATAACAGAAATGGCTTGGGCTACTTCTTTTTCCTTGGCGTGAATAACAGGAGCAGTCGCTGCAATGGCAGAACCGCCACAGATAGAAGAGCCTACCCCAATCAAGGTAGCTAGCTTTGTATCCATGTTAAAAAATCGTTGGAAAAAGAAAGCAATAATTAAAGCGATAGAAATAGTCGAGAGGATGACAGGAAGGGAAGATTTTCCAACTGCGAAAACTTGTGAGATATTGAGTCCAAACCCAAGCAAGATAACAGCATACTGAAGCAATTTTTTGGCGCTATAAGTCAAACCAGCATCCAGTTGTTTATAGGGAGTGAGAAAGGGGTAGAGAATCATTCCGATAAAAATGGCGAAAACAGGTGCTCCCACAACAGGCAGAAAGCCTCCTAAAACCCAAGAGATGATAGAAATGATAAGACAGGCTAACAGTCCTGCCCAATTTTTTGATAGAAATGACATAAAAACCTCCGAAAATAAATACTTCTTATTATAATCTTATCTGTCAGAAAAGTAAAATAGAAAGTAGGAATAAGGTTGTAAATTAACGGAATTTTGCGGTCAGAGAGCTTTTGTAGTTCAATAGATATATGTTCTTTGACCAATAAGGATGCAAATGTGGCATATGTTATTGAAAAAAAAATGAATTTGATGAGCCTGGATATGTGAAGTAATTATGTGAGATAAGAAAATAAATAAGAGAGTTGAAAATGTACTGCACCCCAAAAGTTAGACAGAGAAAATCTAACTTTTGGGATCAGTACATATCCTCGCTTTTTTTAATCTAATAGGTCCTTATTTTCAATTAAGAGTTCTAGTGGGGATTTATCTCTTGCTACAATAAAACCAGGTTCATATTGGTTATGAAATGTTCTTTTCGGAGAAGTTGGATCCATATACAACTCTTCTCCATCTTCTGTGTATAGTTGGTTGCCTCTTGTTAGGTAAAGTAAATCCTCTAAGTACTGTCCATCTGTTTCTAGAAAATGTTCGATGTATTTGACAGCTTTTAAGATTTCACTTACTTTATCAGAGTATTCATTAGTTTCAAGAACACTCTTTTCTAACTCAATCTCTTTACTAGTTCCAAATAGTTGGGTTGGAGTTGCATTAAAATATTCTGCTATCTTATCCAAATTTGCAAAGGTAGGATAGCTTTTTTGTTTTTCGTAATCAGAGATGGACTGTTTACCGATTCCTAAATCTTCCGCAAGTTGAGTTTGACTTACTCCTTTTTCTATGCGTAGTCGTGCCAAATTGGGTCCAAAATTTTGAATAATAAAGGTCATGATAAACTCCTATGTTGTATTTTAAACTTATTCTATCACCTATAAACTTACAAATCAAGTTTTTAGTTGACTACTCAAAATATTTTTTATAAAATATATTTATAACTTACAAATAAGTTATAAACGATACAAATAACTCATATGTTTAGGAATAGTGAGTGAGGAGGAATTTGAGGACGAGACTATGACTATGACTATGACTGATGACTATTCGAAGCCTTGGAGCTAGAAATTGTGTGGACAAGGGCAAGGGACGAGCCTGACGGGAAGTCAGGCGAAGTCCTGCAGGCTGCCGTCCAGACAATTTCTAGCCAAGCAAAAGCTGGCTATTCTAACAGCCAGCAAAAAGGGACACTTAGGACAACGTCCAAAGAACGACGGAACGAGCAAACGTTGATTTGACAGTGTTTCTGAGACCTAAAAAATCTAAAAGAAGGGGGGACAATTTTGTTGGTTTCTATACAAGATTTAAGAAGCATTCAAGAACGATGTGAAATAGGAGAATTAGTACAGAGGTTAGATGTCAGTATTGATAGATTAACGGTTATCTGGGATACAGACACTGGTTCCCTAAGACGAATTTTCAAAAATCTGAAACAGGCAATAAGTACAAAAGTTGACTCATTTGAAATATATGATAATGTTCGAGATGATGTCTTTACTTTAGCTAAAGTTTTTAATGAGTATGATTCGATCAATATTATATTTTTTCAATTATCCACTTATGGAGGTGAACAATTAATTCGAATTGATTTCAATCCTAATACTTTAAAAGAATTTGATGGAATGAAAGTATGGAGGCAATTAATGTATTTTGCCAGATTGAATTCATTGATGGTACGTTTGTCTCGTTTTGATTTAGCATTTGACATTTTCAACAGGCCTGATATCGTTAATTTGCAACATATTAAAGGTGGTGTTACCCATAAGGTCTTCTATGGTCGAGGGGGCGAATTAGAGACGAAATATTGGGGTTCTAACGGTAGTAATGTACAAGTTAGGTTATATGATAAGAATAAAGAAATCATTGCTCACAAGCGCGAAGAGAAGCTAGATTTGGCTGTAAATCCGTTTTGGTGGAGACTGGAGTTCCAACTCAGAACCAAAGCGATTGGTGAGGAGATGGTCCAAGATATTATGAATCGACTTGATAATTTCGGATTTTATAAGCTAGAACATATTCGAGTAGAGCAAAGAGCATTTACAATTATCTTTCTCAACAATCCTGAACTGTTATCATTGGCTTTTCCAAATTTAAAATCAGACAGCATCAAAAAGAAAAAAACAAGAGTCCGCAAACTATTGAGAGAAGAAACGAACCAATTTGCGGAAGAATTAAAAGAAGTATTAATACAGAATCTCCCTAAATTAAATACAGAATTACAACTACTTGTAGGCGAGTTTCTGAATTTAGAAAATAAATAAGGAGGATAACTATGGACAATAATTTAATTAGTAACAAAGAATTAATTGAAATGGGCTATCGCCCTCATACAGCGAATGATATCATTCATCAGGCAAGAGAATTACTTGTATCACGAGGCTATACATTTTATAATCGCAAACGTTTGATGGTTGTTCCAAAAAGTGTTGTAAATGAGATTCTAGGAACAGAGGTGGCGTAATATGGCAAGTGTTCGTTATCGAAAGCGAGGAGATAGCAACTTATGGACCTATGAAATTCGTAACGAAGGAAAGACTGTTGCTCATAATAGCGGTTTTAAAACAAAAAAGCTTGCAGAGTCAGAAGCTGAACCGATTCTGCAAGAACTTCGTTTAGGGAAAAGAATTTCTAGAGATATTTCTCTTGTAGATCTATATCAAGAATGGCTTGAACTAAAAATTCTACCGAGTAGCAGGTCGGAAGAGACAAAGAAAAAATATCTTCTCCGTAAAAACACAATTGAAAGATTATTTGGAAATAAAAAAGTCACTCAAATTCGTGCGAGTGAATACCAAAGAATAATGAATAAGTATGGGCAAACAGTTGGTAGAAATTTTCTTGGTAGATTGAATACTGGAATCCATCAGAGCATCCAAATGGCAATTGCCGACAAAGTTCTAATAGATGATTTTACACAACATGTCGAGTTATTTTCATCCAAAGAACAACAGATGACCGAAGAGAAATATTTGCATACAGAAAAGGACTATCTGGATTTACTTTTAGCAGTAAAGAGAAAATTTGATTACCAACGATCAATTGTTCCTTATATCGTCTATTTTCTATTAAAAACAGGGATGAGGTTTGGAGAGTTAATAGCGTTAACTTGGAATGAAGTTGACTTTGACAGAGGACTGTTAAAAACATATAGAAGGTTTAATACCCTTTCTCATAAATTTGTCCCTCCAAAAAACAAAACGTCTATTCGTATGGTACCGATAGACGAAGAATGTATTAAGATATTACAAGTCCTAAAAATTGAACAAGAGAAGGCTAATAAAGAGCTAGGTATCAAGAACAGGTATAAAATGATTTTTCAGCATTATGGATATATTCATATGGTACCAGATATTGCTAGTGTCAATAAAGCTTTGAGTGTTCTTTTAAATGAATTAGATATTTATCCAATTATCACGACAAAAGGAGCACGTCATACCTATGGAAGTTACCTCTGGCACAAAGGATTTGACCTTGGGGTTATTGCAAAAATTCTAGGGCATAGAGATATTTCAATGTTAGTAGAAGTATATGGACACACTTTAGAGGAGAAAATTTTTGAGGAATTTAATCAAATCAAAGATGTCTGGAAAGATTGCTCATAAAAAAATATGGGGCAAATGATGGGGCAAATCAGTTATAGACAAGCAAAAAAGCCTTTTAAATCAAGGCTTTTTCTTCTGTATTTCTATGCCCCCTACAGGGCTCGAACCTGTGACCCATGGATTAAGAGTCCACTGCTCTACCAACTGAGCTAAGGAGGCTGGATGCTGTATTGGTACCGATGATCCACGGTTTGTATTGAACCCGCGACGTAAAAAAGCAGGTGGGCGACTCGCTACTAACTTCAGTTGCTTCTGGGTGAGCCAGCCTGCACACTGTTAATAGACCTCTGTCTCCCGATAATACAAAAATTAGTCGGTCAACACTTATATGTGGATTCGTATACCACAGCAATTTCTATGTTTTTATGATACCACTTTTGAAAATTATTGCAAGAGGAAAAATCAATTTTTTTGCAATCGTTTTCGTTGATTCCTCTCGTATTACCTAGATAACTTATCGATCCGTTCTTTATTAGCTCCAAGAGCTCTTTCATATTTCCCGGTTTCATTGGGTTGGAAATAATTCACACCTCTTAATTTATCCGGAAGATATTGTTGTTTGACCCACTTTTCAGGATAAGCATGGGGATACTTGTAATCTTGTGCATTGCCCAGTTCCTTGCTTCCAGCATAGTGTCCATCTCTCAAATGACGAGGAATCGGTAAATTTCCTGATTTTCTAAGGTCTGCCAAGGCAGCATCCATAGCCATATAAGCCGAATTCGACTTAGGAGATAAAGCTAAGTCAACAACTACATTGGCAATCAAAATTCGCGCCTCTGGGAAACCTACTTTCTGTGCAGCTTCCAAAGCTGTAACCGTGTGAACTTGCGCATCAGGATTAGCTAAACCAATATCCTCGTACGCAATCACAGTCAAGCGTCGTGCTAGACTAGGGAGATCTCCTGCTTCAACCAAACGTGCTGCATAGTGAAGACTGGCATTAACATCAGAGCCTCGAATAGATTTTTGCAAAGCAGAAAGTACATCATAGTGTCCATCACCGTCTTTATCCATGGTGATATAGCTACGTTGTAAACTATTTTCCACTGTATCTAAAGTAATATGGCGAAGCCCATCTTCTGAAGCTAGCGTCGACATGACAGCTAAATCTAAGGAATTATAAGCCGAACGTAAATCACCATTAGTAGCCGTAGCAATAAAATCTAGAGCATCCTCATCTAACTGGACATCAAAGTCAAAGCCACGCTCCTTGTCCTCTAGAACACCTAGGATAGCTTCCTTAATATCCTCGTTAGAGAGTGGTTCCAACTCAAATATTTGTACACGACTACGGATGGCTGGTGTGACAGAAAAAAACGGATTCTCCGTCGTAGCCCCAATCATGATAATATTGCCATTCTCTAAGAGTGGCAATAAAAAGTCTTGTTTAGCTTTATCCAAACGATGAATCTCATCTAGAAGCAGAACTAAGCCACCTGAAAATTTAGCCTCTTCCGCAATTTCCTGCAGGCGTTTCTTGCTATCAACAGTAGCATTAAAGGTTCTAAAAGCAAATTTTGTTGTTCCTGCAATAGCACTAGCTATTGAGGTCTTCCCGATTCCTGGTGGCCCGTAGAGAATCATTGACGACAGCATATTCGCTTCTACCATACGGCGAATAATTTTACCTTCACCAACCAAATGCTTCTGACCAATCACCTCTGAAATTGTACGTGGACGCATGCGTAGAGCAAGATTATCTGGCATCTTCTCTCCTTTTTTAACTGATTTTTTCTTATTATAATAAGCATATACTATTTTGTTATAAAAAGAAATTATAAATAGTTCTTGTCAAACCTAAATTCTTATGATAGAATGTTTTGGTATGTGGTGCTAGCACATCCGTAATAAATTCTACCTAGGAGGAAAACACGAAATGGCTAAAGTATGTTACTTTACAGGACGTAAAACTGTTTCTGGAAACAACCGTTCACACGCTATGAACAAAACTAAACGTGCCGTTAAACCTAACCTTCAAAAAGTTACTATCCTTGTTGATGGTAAACCTAAAAAAGTTTGGGCTTCAGCTCGTGCGCTTAAATCTGGTAAAGTTGAACGCGTTTAATCTTATTGGATATTAAGAGAGATGACTTCAGTCGTCTCTTTTTTTGTTCATCGACTTTCCCTTTTGGCTATACTTATGTTATAATAAAGAACTAACAGATAATTCTTATAGAAAGAAGGTGTCAGTATGGGATTTACAGATGAAACTGTTCGTTTCAACCTAGACGACGGTAGCAAAGATGAAATCAGTAATACTTTGACAAATGTTTACCGTTCGTTGGCTGAGAAAGGTTACAATCCTATCAACCAAATCGTCGGTTATGTTCTGAGCGGTGATCCTGCTTATGTTCCGCGTTATAATGACGCCCGTAACCAGATTCGTAAATACGAACGTGATGAAATCGTTGAAGAACTCGTTCGCTATTATCTTAAAGGAAATGGAATTGACCTCTAATGCGAGTAATGGGACTTGATGTTGGCTCAAAAACAGTAGGAGTTGCGATTAGTGATCCCCTCGGTTTTACAGCCCAAGGCGTTGAAATTATCAAAATTGACGAGGAGGCTGAAGAGTTTGGTTTCGACCGACTAGGCGAGCTCGTTAAAGAATATAAGGTAGAAAAATTTGTTGTTGGTCTTCCTAAAAATATGAATAACACTGAAGGACCACGTGTTGAGGCAAGCAAAGCCTATGGTGACAAAATCAAGGAAATCTTTGGAATTCCTGTAGATTACCAAGACGAACGCTTGACAACTGTTCAAGCCGAGCGTATGTTGGTTGAACAAGCAGATGTCAGCCGTGGTAAACGTAAAAAAGTTATTGATAAATTAGCTGCCCAACTTATTCTACAAAACTACCTCGATCGAATGTTTTAAGAAAGTGTAATAGAGACCTAATAGTCAAATGACAATCTAGTAAACTGCCAAGCAAATATACTAGATTTCCTCACTATTCAGTGCTCTCTACAAAAAGGAGAACAATATGTCACACAATCACGACCACAACCATGATCATGAAGTCATCACTTTAGTAGACGAACAAGGAAATGAAACACTTTTTGAAATCTTGTTGACTATTGATGGACGCGAAGAATTTGGTAAAAACTATGTTCTTTTGGTACCAGCTGGTGCTGAAGAAGATGCTAACGGGGAAATTGAAATCCAAGCATACTCATTCACTGAAAATGAAGACGGTACTGAAGGCGACCTTCAACCAATTCCTGAAGATTCAGATGCTGAATGGGATATGATTGAAGAAGTTTTCAATAGCTTCATCGATGAAAACTAAAAAATATTCAATGCTATAGGCAAAGAAATGACTTGTTAAAAGGCTCTTTGTCAACTGTAGTGGGTGACGAAAAGCTAACATCTAGAGAGGACCTGATAGGTCTTCTCTTTTTTTATGTTTAGAGTGATGAAGACACGTTTCTTAAAGTTGATGAAGTTTCTAAAACCGAAGCCCAACCGTTTGATGTCTTTAATCAACTTGTTAGTCGCTTCGAGTTTCGCGTTTGAATAGTCAGTTTCTAGCGCATTCTTGATGTATTGCTTGTGTCTAAGAAAAGTCCTAAAGACCGTTTGAAAGTAGTGATTGACCTTACTCATGTTCTCCTCTATTAACTCAAAAAATTCATCTACCCTCTTCTCCTGAAAGTGAAAAAGCAAAAGCTGATAGAGGTTGTAGTCATTAGCGAGCTCTTCTGAAAAGTCTAGAGTCTTCTCAACGACTTCATGTGGTGCTAAAGTTTGTCGGAAAGTCTTTGAATAAAAAGAGCTGAGAGATAACTTACGGCTGTCCTTTTGGAAGAGTCGCCAGTGATTTTTCAAGGCTCGATAGGGTAGTGACTTCTTATCAAACTGGTTCATAATAGCAATTCTTGTCTTTAAAAAGGCTCGACCAAGGTGCTGGATAATGTGGAAACGATCAAGAACGATTTTGGCGTTTGGAAAAAGTTTTTTGGCTAGTGGCATATAGGTCCCAGACATATCCATCGTGATAAACTGTACCTGTTGTCGGACTTTCAATGGATACTTCAAAAAGTAGTTTCGTATAGTGGTTTGGCGACGATTATCAAGGATGGTTATGAGTTTGTTTGTCTCATAGTTCTGCGCAACAAAAGCCAATTTCCCTTTCTTGAACCCAAACTCATCCCAGGACATAATAGCTGGGAGTTTGTCATAGTGTTCCTTGAAAGTAAACTGGTCGAGTTTACGATAGACAGTGGACGTTGACACGCGAAGTCTTCTGGCAATATCCGTTAATGACACCTTCTCAGTTAGGAGTTGTGTAACCTTTTGTCGGACAAGGTTGGAGATTTGACAGTTTTTCTCAACGATTGATGTCTCAGCTACCGTGACTCTCCTACAATTTTTACACTGGAAGCGGCGTTTCTTCAGACGTAGTAGTGTTGGAGTTCCCGCTTGTTCGAGAAGAGGGATTTTAGAAGGCTTTTGAAAGTCGTACTTGATCATTTTTCCATGGCAATGAGGACATGATGGTGCAGGATAATCGAGTTTTGCTTGAATCTCTATATGAGTGTCAGTTTCAAAAACAAGTGAAATATTGATATTTTGGTCTTTAATTCCGATTAATTCTGTGGTATTCTTAATAAGTCTCATAAGTTCTTCCTAATGATGGTTTGGTTGCTTTTCATTATAGTTCTTATGGGACTTTTTGTCTGCATTCAAAAAGCTCTATAATCTCTACAGTAGTTTTACCCACTACAGAAATTGTAGAGCCTGTTAAAAAGAGATTGGGATATTGTATCTCAGTCTCTTTTTTAGATATTTTTTTCTTAAATGTAAGAAATTAGAGGAAAATTGACTAAATGGTATTATCTGATATACTTTAAATAAGACAATTAGGGGATAAGACCCTTTTATTTATAACTTTCCAAATGTCAACAAAGGAGTTTAATTGTGAGTCCATACAACGAAGACAATACTTTAGATTCAAGTGGCTACCAAAGTTATCATCGAAGCCACCATCGCTCTCATACACAAGATAATCAATCCGAAAAGATTGAAGTGACAATTCAGGGACATACAGAAGAATCAAATTCGTCTCAAATAGAGAAAAAAACTAAGATTTCACTTCCATGGAAGCATAAAGGCCATATCCTGATTCTCAGTTTGATTTTGAGTATTTTTAGTATATCAGTACCCTGCTTTACAGACTTTGCCAATAATATACAGTCTCAAAACCTTTACATTGCAAAAATGTTTGCCAATGGTAGCTTACCCTACTCTGACTTTTTTGCGACAGGCGGCTTCTTTTATTACTTACTAGTTTCTCTGGCTTTCCGTTTAGGATCAACTCTTTGGCTGATTCCTATTCAATTCCTTACCTACTATCTTTCTGGAAGTTACCTTTACAAGACTGTCATGCACATGACAAACAAGAAGGAAATTGCCACTCTAATTAGTATTATTTTCTATGTCACTAATGGAACACTTGGTTTTGGTGGGCTCTACCCTATCCAATTTGCTATGCCTTTTGTCCTAGGTGCTATCTTCTTCTTAACTCGTTACTTTGCGGGTCATAGTCGTGATGAAGCCTTTATTCTTTACGGCTTCGCTGGCACTGCGGGAGCTCTTTTTGAAGCTCGAACTCTTATTTTCTGGATATTGTCACTTGTGACAATCTTCGTTTACAACCTTGTCAACAAGCACTTTGCTCGTGGTTTTTATCAAGTTCTTTGTATTATTTTTGGTAACATTCTAGTATTGTATCTATGTCTTTACTTTATCCTAAATTTACAAATTACATCGGACTATATTAACCAAGTTTTGGTTTACAACTTTACACAACTTGCTGTAGAAAAAAATGACTTTCTACTTACGTTAGCTTACCAAAGTTTTGCTGTCATCGGCTCTGGATTACTTATTGGTGCACTTACTACAAGCAACCACCTTCTTGGCGATGCTAAAGATAAGAGCATCAAGTGGGTACTACTCCTTAGTTTTATCTTTACAGTAGTTTACAGCTTGTTCTCTCAAAGTTTTGGACTTTACAGTATTCTCAACATCGTACCTTATGGTCTAGTCTTGACAGCACTTTCTTTAGATGATGCTATTAAAAAGAGAGCAGAGCGAACTTCTCACCGACGTCGTAATGGTAACCAGATTCACACACTTAAAGTTTTTGGTATCTTCCTTAGTCGTAATTACTTCTTACCTATTGCAGTCTTTGCATTTGCTTTCGCGATGCCAATCATTATGTTCCTATTTAATTTAGGAAATAATACTGAACGTAGTACTGTTGCAAATTACCTCGCTAAAAATACCAAAAAAGATGAAACTATCTACGTTTACGATTCATCAGCAAAAATTTATTTGGAAAGCGGTCGTAAAGCAGCTTCACAATTTGTTCTTCCAGAACTTAACACAGCTAAATCTAGTCATCAGAAAGCTCTCTCAGATACTATTATCCAAGATTCAGCACAATATATCGTTGTCCAACAAGATACACAACTACCTTCTGATGTTAAATCTACACTTTCAAAAAACTATAAAAAAGCCCCTTTAAAAGGCGTTGAACGATACACTGTTTACGTCCTAAAATAGGTCGAAAAATCAATATATAGTGGTTGAGATAAAAATATACCACAATATATTGATTTTTTTTTGCCTAGTGCTATAATTAGTAACGAGGTGATTTTTAGATGATTACATTAGAAAAAGAAAAGGTTACAATCAACCCTGATATCAAAGTCATCAAACGTGATGGTCGTATGGTTGTCTTTGATTCAAGTAAAATATATGAGGCTATCCTCAAAGCAAGTGAGGCTATTACACCTATCACACCCTTGATTGAAGCAAAGTTGGAGGGAATTGCCAACCGTATTGTTGCTGAAATCAATGACCGCTTCACTCAAAATATCAAAATATATGAAATCCAAAGCATAGTAGAGCACGAGTTACTCGAAGCTAACGAATATGCTATCGCTCAAGAATATATCAACTATCGTACCAAACGTGATTTTGAACGTTCTCAGGCTACTGACATCAATTTCACCATTAGTAAACTTGTTAATAAAGACCAGGCTGTTGTTCATGAAAATGCTAATAAAGATAGCGATCTTTACAATACACAACGTGATTTAACCGCAGGAATTGTCGGAAAATCTGTAGGACTTAAGATGCTTCCTCCACACGTGGCAAATGCTCATCAAAAGGGTGATATCCATTTCCACGATTTAGACTACAGCCCTTACACACCTATGACCAACTGTTGTTTGATTGACTTCAAAGGCATGTTGGCAAATGGTTTTAAAATTGGTAACGCTGAAGTTGAAAGTCCTAAATCCATTCAAACTGCAACAGCACAAATTTCACAAATCATCGCAAATGTTGCCTCTAGTCAATATGGTGGCTGTACTGCAGACCGTATCGATGAGTTTTTAGCTCCTTACGCAGAACTTAACTACAAAAAACACTTAGCTGATGCTAAAGAGTGGGTAGCTGAAGAAAAACGTGAAGACTATGCACGCGCCAAAACGCGTAAAGATATCTACGATGCTATGCAATCTCTTGAATACGAGATTAATACGCTTTTCACTTCGAATGGACAAACTCCCTTTACCTCTCTCGGTTTCGGTTTAGGGACAAACTGGTTTGAGCGTGAAATCCAAAAGGCTATCCTACAAGTTCGTATTTTAGGACTTGGCTCCGAACACCGTACAGCCATTTTCCCTAAACTCATTTTTACCTTAAAACGTGGACTTAACTTAGAGCCTAGCTCACCTAACTACGATATTAAGCAACTAGCTCTTGAATGTGCAACAAAGCGTATGTATCCAGATGTCTTATCATATGACAAAATCGTTGAATTGACAGGTTCCTTTAAGGCTCCTATGGGATGTCGTTCCTTCCTACAAGGGTGGAAGGATGAAAATGGTGTTGAAGTTAATTCTGGACGAATGAATCTGGGTGTTGTAACCCTTAATCTTCCTCGAATTGCCCTAGAATCTAGGGGAGACCAAGATAAATTTTGGGAAATTTTTGAAGAAAGAATGGGAATTGCCAAAGATGCACTCGTCTACCGAGTTGAACGTGTCAAAGAAGCTACACCTGCTAATGCACCTATTCTTTATCAGTACGGGGCCTTTGGCCAACGTCTAGGTAAATTCGATAATGTAGATCAACTCTTCAAACATCGTCGTGCAACTGTATCACTTGGTTATATTGGGCTTTATGAAGTAGCATCCGTTTTTTATGGTAGTGACTGGGAGACTAATCCAGAAGCCAAAGCGTTCACGTTAGATATCGTTAAATCTATGAAAAATGCTTGTGAAAGTTGGTCTGACGAATATGATTATCATTTCTCTGTTTATTCAACACCATCAGAGAGTTTGACGGATCGTTTCTGTCGTTTGGATACTGAAAAGTTCGGTGTCGTGACTGATATCACAGATAAAGAGTATTACACCAACTCTTTCCACTACGATGTTCGTAAAAATCCAACACCATTTGAAAAATTAGAATTCGAAAAAGCATACCCAGAAGCTGGCGCAACTGGTGGATTCATCCATTACTGCGAATATCCAGTCCTCCAGCAAAATCCAAAGGCACTCGAAGCTGTCTGGGACTTTGCTTATGACCGTGTCGGTTACCTCGGAACGAATACTCCAATTGATAAATGCTACAAGTGTGATTTTGAAGGGGACTTCACCCCAACAGAACGTGGATTCATGTGCCCTAACTGTGGCAACACAGATCCTAAAACAGTTGATGTTGTCAAACGTACTTGCGGCTATCTAGGAAACCCACAGGCACGCCCAATGGTTAAAGGACGCCACAAAGAAATCTCTGCTCGGGTCAAACACATGAACGGTTCAACCATAAAATATGAAGGTAAACACCTTTAATAAGACCTAGAATACATTATAATAAACTAGAAGCAGCTGGATGATACCTTCCAACTGCTTTGCTTATTTCATTTTTAGAAAGGAATATAATGGGAAAATATCAATTAGATTATAAAGGTATGCAACAAGTGGAACGTTACCACGAAAAAAATGCAACCGTCAAAAACGATAAAAAAGCACATGTCCAAGCCCTTTTGAAAAAAGCTGGAAAGAAGAAATAATATGATCTTACGCCGACCGAGTCAAATAGATAAAGAAGCTATCTTAGAGATGATGGCTGAATTTGAAAGGGAGCAATCTGCTCATGACGGTGGATTTTGGAACCCCGACAATTTTGTTTATGAAGAGTGGCTAGAAGAAAATATTCAAGCGGAAGCGGGACTCAATATTCCTGAAAACTGGGTTCCTGCTATCCAGCTGGTTAGTTTTGACGAAGCGGATCATGCTCTTGGTTTTCTCAACCTTCGTCTCCGATTAAATGACTACTTACTAGAAAAAGGGGGCCATATTGGCTACTCTATCCGTCCATCCGAACGAGGAAAGGGTTATGCGAAAGAATCACTCCGTCAAGGCTTACAAGTAGCTAAAGACAAGAATATTCATCGTGCTCTGGTCACTTGTAGTATCAAGAATCCTGCTAGTCGAGCTGTTATATTAGCCAATGGTGGCCAGTTGGAGGACATTCGCCATGAAACTGAGCGCTATTGGATAGATTTGGAGTAGAATCATGACATGGAATACACCAAAACCACAGGAATGGAAGTCTGAAGAACTTAGCCAAGGACGTATTATTGACTACAAAGCTTTTAATTTCGTTGATGGTGAAGGCGTGCGTAACTCCCTTTACGTCTCTGGTTGCATGTTTCATTGCGAGGGATGCTATAACGCTGCCACCTGGTCCTTTAAGGCAGGAATTCCCTATACTAAAGAACTTGAAGAACAAATCATGAGGGATCTAGCTCAACCTTACGTACAAGGTCTCACGCTACTTGGTGGTGAACCCTTCCTAAACACAGGAATTCTCATTCCCCTAGTCAAACGCATTCGTGAGGAACTCCCGGAAAAAGATATCTGGTCTTGGACTGGTTATACTTGGGAGGAGTTGATGCTTGAAACTCCTGATAAACTAGAACTTCTTCAACTCGTTGACATTCTCGTTGACGGCCGCTTTGACATCACTAAAAAGAACCTTATGCTCCAGTTTCGAGGATCATCTAATCAACGTATTATTGATGTCAAAAAATCTCTTAATCAAGGAGAAGTCGTTATTTGGGACAAGCTAAATGACGGTCAAACCAACTATGAACAAGTCGATCGTAAAGATATGCTATAAAAAAAGTCTGAGCTTATAACTCAGACTTTTTTATGCAATTTTAACAAAAACTAGCTCATTATTAGAGGATAAATCCTCACGAAAATTAAACTCATCAAAAGACAATTTTCGTAAATCATTAATCGTTTGACAATTCTCCTCCATAACAGCTGTCAAAAAAGCCCCTCTTGCCTTTTTGGAAATCGTAGAGTGAGTCTTAAGAACCCCATTGCGGTCTTCCATAAAACTAACCGTGAATAACTGCTTACGAAGAGTTGGACTAAAAACATCCTCGAATTCACTCGAAAGCAAAGAAACAACTGGAACTTGACTCTCCTCTAAAAATTGGTCATATTCGGCACGCCAATAGTTTTTTAAGGACTGACCATTAACCCTTATCTTCGTGTGAAAGTCATGACGATGTTCTTGGATCGGGTAAAAAGCGGGAATGATTCCATAAAAAGAAGATGTGATAAATACTTGTTGGCCTAAGAAATCTTTTTCACATGTGGATAAGTCACTACGTTTGATGTGACGATACATCAATCCATTAAAAAGCTCGACAGCCGGATAATTCTTCGCTTCTCCCGACAAAATCGCAGCCCAGCGCTGCTTTTCTTTCTCAGCCTGCTCAGGCTTTATTTTATAAGCTGTGGATAATTCATCTGTGGACAATTTTGCCATTTCAGTTAGGATAGCCGCACTCTTTTCGGATAATTTTTGAGACGAAACTTCCTTACTGGCCTTCATTTCTTTTGCGGTTGGAATTAAAAATCTAATCATACTGATATTGTAAAGTCAAGCAGGCATTTCGTCAAGAATTCTCTCCAACAAAAAAGAAGCTAACGTTCGTCAACTTCCTTTTTTTGTTAGTCATCTAAATCAACAAAACGACCTAGAATATGTACATTTTCTGCGATGGAGACAAAAGCTTTAGGATCTGCTTTTCTCATATAATGCTTGAAGTCAGTATACTCTTCACGCGTAATAATCGCCAGTAATACTGCTTTCTTTTCGTGATTATAAGTCCCTTCCGCATCATTAATCATCGTTACTCCACGGTGGAGTTTTTTCTGAATCATCCTTACAACTGGGTCGGGATTACTTGTGACAATCATAGCCTGCATTTTCTTTTGTTTCGTGAAAATCGCATCTGTAACTCGACTAGAAACAAAAATAGTCACCATTGAATAAAGAGCATATTTCCAACCAAAAAGAATGCCCGCAAAAACCATGATAATCCCATTGACAATCAAGGAGATATTCCCAACATCACGGCCTGTTTTCTTACGAATAGTGAGGCTAACGATATCCGTCCCTCCACTAGAGATACGTGATTTTAAACCGAAACCAATTCCCGTTCCCATGACCAAACCACCAAAGATAGCATTGATCAAAGGATCCTCTGTCAAGGTTACATGTGGCATCACCTGAATAAAAAGGGAGCTCATCGTTACTGTAATGAAAGTAAAGATTGTAAATTTATGGCCAATCTTATACCAAGCCAGAATCAAGAGAGGGATATTAATTGCATAGAAAGTCAATGATACTGGTATCTCAAAGCCTAAAGTTCTAACACTCAATGCCGATAAAACCTGTGCCAAACCTGTTGCTCCACTGGAGTAAACATGTCCAGGTTGAAAAAAGAAATTAACGGCGATTGACGATAAGAGCCCGTAAAGTAAAGAAGCTGAAACTTTTTCAGTATATTTTTCACGGGAAATACTACGTGCAGCCTGCAAAACGCCCATTTTCTTCGCAGACTTTTTCGCTACAAATTTAACATGTTTATGAAGAGGTGCTTTATTCATTTTCTAAATCTACATGAAGGGCAAGTTCTTCCAACTGTTTATCAGCCACAAGACTTGGAGCCTGAGTCATAGGATCTGATGCCTTATTATTTTTAGGGAAGGCAATCACTTCACGGATATTATCTTTACCTGCAAGAAGCATAACAAAACGGTCAAGACCGATAGCCAAACCACCATGTGGTGGGAAACCATAGTCCATAGCTTCAAGAAGGAATCCAAATTGCTCATAGGCTGATTCTTCAGAGAAACCAAGGGCTTTCAACATACGTTCCTGTAGGTCTTTATGATTAATACGTAGACTACCTCCACCAAGCTCATAACCATTCAAGACAATATCATAAGCTACAGCACGTACCTTGGAAAGATCTCCTTCAAGCTCTGCTGCAGAATCTTCTGTTGGCAAAGTAAATGGGTGGTGAGCAGACATATAGCGTCCTTCTTCTTCAGACCACTCAAACATTGGCCAATCGACAACCCAAAGGAAGTTGAACTTAGTGTTGTCAATCATGTCAAGTTCTTTAGCAATTTGATTACGCAAAGCACCAAGTGTGTTATTAGCGATTTCAAGTGTATCTGCTACAAAAAGAACTAGATCATTTTCTTCGAGGTGTAAAGCATTTGTCAACTTATCCTCAATACTTGTCAAGAATTTAGCAACTGGACCTGCTAGAGCTCCATCAGTCATCTTAACCCAAGCAAGACCTTTAGCACCAAATTGTTTGGCAAACTCTGTCAACTTATCAATACTTTTACGTGAGTATTTGTCTGCATTTCCTTTGACAACAATTGCCTTAACAGCTGGCGCCTCAGCAAACACTTTGAAGTCTACACCCTTGACAACCTCTGTCAAGTCTTGTAAAAGCATGTCAAAGCGTGTATCTGGCTTGTCAGAACCATAGTTATTCATGGCATCATCGTAAGACATGCGTGGGAATGGTAATGTAACTTCAATTCCTTTAGTTTCTTTCATAACCTTAGCAATCAAGCCTTCTGTAATATCTTGGATTTCTTGCTCATTAAGGAATGACGTTTCCAAGTCAACTTGTGTAAACTCAGGTTGACGGTCTCCACGCAAATCTTCATCACGGAAACACTTAACAATTTGATAGTAACGGTCAAAACCAGCATTCATCAATAATTGTTTAGTGATTTGAGGACTTTGCGGAAGAGCATAAAAGTGACCTTGGCTAACACGGCTTGGAACCAAGTAATCTCGAGCACCTTCTGGTGTAGATTTTGTCAACATTGGTGTTTCAACATCGATAAATTCCAAGTCATCAAGATAATTACGGATGGCGTGAGTTACCTTTGCACGGAGCTTAAAGTTTTCCAACATCTCTGGACGACGAAGATCCAGATAGCGGTAACGCATACGTGTATCATCACTAGCCTCAACACCATCTTTAATTTCAAATGGTGTTGTTTTGGCAGTATTAAGGACTTTAAGGTCTTCAACTTTAAGTTCGACAGCACCTGTAGGCAAGTTATCATTAGCTTGTTCACGCGCTTCAACAGTTCCTGTGACTTCAATAACAAATTCGCTACGCAAACTTTCAGCTGTTTCAACAACATTAGCGTCCGCATTTTCAGGGTTAACAACCAACTGCATCAAACCTTCACGGTCACGAAGATCGATGAAAATCAAACCTCCGAGGTTACGACGGCGAGATACCCAACCTTTCAAAGTAATAGTAGTTCCGATGTGTTCACTACGAACACGTCCGGCATACATAGAACGTTCCATAAATACACTTCTTTCGTTAATTTTTTAGTCTTAACTATTATAGCAAAAAGCCCATCAAAACCCCACCCATTTCAGGTTAGAATTTAATAGACTTTCTTTTTTATAAAACTATTTGCCAAATTGTTTCAACAAATCACTAGTATCCACGTAATCTTCAGCAAACTCTTCAAAATCTTCAAAACGATAATCAGCTGTTTCTAAGTCAAGTAAACTATTCCAACGGAATCCGTAAACATCTTCAATGATAACACTAAGTTCATCGGTTTCCTCGTCTACCTGCCATCCCAAATAACGTTCCTGTGTTTCAAAACTTAAGACCACATCTTGACAATCTTGACGCCAAACTTGACCGAGTAATTGCTGGCACATCGCATGATCACTTGCAGGCTCATCATTAAACCAAGTAAGGTCATGTTTATCAAGAAAGGCAATCAATTGCCAAAACTGTTGTTGGAAACGAATGGGCATACTACGATCAAAAGCCAAACTGAACTTCTCACTCCGTTTGAGCATATCAACTATACTAACCATATGCCCCCTACTTTTCTAACTGTTCGAGGACTGCTGCAAAGTTTTTAGTTAGCTCTTCGAAACTTACAGTAACTTCCTCACGAGTAGTATTATTTTTGACATTAACCTCACCTGACTCCACTTCACTCTCACCTAATGTGATAACAGTCTTGGCCTTGAAGGTATCTGCTGACTTAAATTGTGCCTTAATCTTACGTCCAAGGTAATCACGTTCAGCCTTAAATCCTTGATAGCGGATAGCTTGAACTAACTCAAGAGCTTTGCCATTGGCACCTGAACCAAGTACTGCAATGTAAACATCCAGACTTTCTTCCACCGGAAGCTCAATACCCTGTTTATCAAGAACCAAAAGCAAGCGTTCTAAACCAAGTCCAAAACCAAAACCAGCTGTTTCTGGACCACCGAAGTATTCAACCAAACTATCATAACGACCACCTGCACAGATTGTCAATTCAGACTTATCAATAGTGGTAATAAATTCAAAAATCGTGTGATTATAGTAATCAAGACCACGTACCATATTAGTATCAATCACGTAAGGAATGTTAAGACTATCGAGCATGGTACGTACTTCGTCAAAGTGCGCTTGACTTTCTTCATCTAAATAATCAAGGATAGAGGGAGCATTTTCAACTGCAACCTTATCTTCTTTTTCTTTTGAATCGAGTACTCGCAAAGGATTTTCATCCAAACGGCGTTGACTATCTTTTGACAAACTTTCACGCATCGGTGTCAAGTAGTCAATCAAGGCCTGACGATAAGCCAGACGACTCTCAGTATTTCCAAGGCTATTCAAATGAAGGGTAACATCCTTAATGCCTAGCGTATTAAAGAGTTGGTAGGCCATAGCAATGGTTTCAACATCTGTTGCTGGATTTTTTGATCCAAAGCACTCTACACCTAGTTGGTGGAACTCACGCAAGCGTCCTGCTTGAGGACGTTCATAACGGAACATTGATCCAATATAATAAACTTTAACAGGTTTTTGGACCTCTGGCGCAAAGAGTTTGTTTTCTACATAAGAGCGTACAACCGGTGCTGTTCCTTCTGGACGAAGTGTAATATGACGGTCTCCCTTATCATGAAAATCATACATTTCCTTAGTAACGATGTCAGTTGTATCACCTACTGAACGTGAAATTACCTCGTAATGTTCAAACATAGGTGTACGAATTTCACCATAATTGTATTTCTTAAATGTTTCACGTGCAACATTTTCCACGTACTGCCATTTGGCGCTATCAACAGGTAAAATATCCTGCGTTCCCTTAGGTTTTTGAAGTTTCATAATGATGATACAGGCCTCAAATAGACCTGCCCTCCTTTTCCGTTATTACAGATATAATCACTCTATTCTATCATAATTTACATAGCTTTTGGGAAATGGTGGAGGATTTTTCAACGTAAGAAATAAACAGACCTCTCGGTCTGCCACAATCATTAATCTTCCTTATAAAGAATGAAGGTCACAATGAAAGATACCACAACAGAAATTACAAGACCTGCAATAGCTGTGTAAAAATATTTAAGTGTATCTTCACCGATATACGCTGCAATCGTCAAGAGACCTGGGGAACCACCCGCAAAATTTCTCGCACCTAAAATACCAAGGAAGAAGCCACCTACTCCCCCTGCAACAATAGATCCTATAAGGGCTGCTTTATTTTGCAAAGTTACCCCATAAAGAGCCGGTTCCGTAATCCCACAAATCGCAGTAATTCCAGCCGATGAAGCCAGAGCTTTCTTATTGGTATCCTTAGTTTTTAAAGCAATAGCAAGAGCTGCTCCACCCTGAGCCACATTTGAAGCCAAAGCACCTGGCTGTGCAATCGTATCATACCCAATAGTCATACGGTTATTGATTCCAATGGATACTAAGCCATAGTGAGTTCCTGTTGTAACCATTAACGGGAAGAGGTTGCCCCTACAATTGTTGGAACAACCCATGGGCCAAAGTTTTCCAACCACTTAAAGAAATCCCCCAACCAGTTACCTATGACAGTACCAATTGGACCTAAAATCAAAAGTGTTACGATTGCAGTAATTAATGTCGTAATCATAGGAACCAAGAAAAACTTTACAGCCTTTGGTGAAATTTTAATCGCAAAGCGCTCCACGTAACTCATAAACCAAACTGCCAAAATAACAGGGATAACCGTTGATGAGTAAGAAGTTAATGTAAGAGGAATACTAAAGAAAGAGACGCCATGACCTGATTCCTTGGCAGTTGTCACAATCTGAGTAAAAGTTGGGTGTAATAAAATAGCACCAATCAACATCCCCAATTGAGCATTCGTCTTAAACTGTCGAGCTGCTGAGGCACCTAAAAATACAGGTAAGAAATAAAATCCAGCATCGCCAATAAAATTAAGAACTTGATAGTTAACATCATCTACAGCTACTACCTTAAAGACAACCAAAAGGGACAAAACGGCCTTGATCATCCCTGCTGCTGTAATTACTGGTAAGATTGGGGTGAAAATCCCAGAAATAAGAGCTAAAAAGCTTTGAAGAGGAGTTCTATCTTGTTTTTCCGATGATTCCTTAGATACTTCATCTAGATCCAATAAACCTTCTAAAGCGCGGTATACATTTGGTACATCACTCCCAACAACAACTTGATACTGGCCACCACTCTTAGCCAAACTCACCACACCATCGATAGCTTGAACAGCCTCATCATCAGCTTTAGAATCATCTGCTAAGGTAAAACGTAAACGTGTCGCACAATGGGTTAGATTCTGAACGTTCTCCTTTCCTCCTACAGCTTCTAAAATTTTCTGCCCTATTTCTTTATAATTCATAACACTTCCTTTCTATATTCATAAAAAGAGAGAACAAGCTGAGCCTGTCCTCTGTATTTTTTCTATTATGACCAAACTTTGTCAGTAATTGTTTTAATCAATTGCAATTTATTCCACTCGTCTTGCTCAGTCAAGATATTACCTTCTTCAGTTGAGGCAAAACCACATTGAGTTGAGATACCAAGGTTCTTAAGTGGTACAAGTTCAGCCGCTTCATGGATACGAGCAATGACAGCATCTACATCTTCCAAAGCTGGATCCTTAGAAGTAATCACACCAAGTACCAATTCAACATGATCACGGTTATTCCAAATCGTTGGAAGTGGTGCGAAGCTACCTGAACGCGCATCATCGTATTCCAAGAAGAAGATATCATAGTTCAATTGACCAAGATATTTAGCGACTGAATCATAGCCACCTTCAAAAAGATAAGTTGACTTAAAGTTCCCACGACAAATGTGAGTAGCCAAAGTCAAATCTTCTGGAAGACCTTCCAAAGCTTTATTGATAGTGTATACATCATCCTCAGCAATTTTTGCCAACTCAGCTGTTTTCTCAGGATTATTTTTTTCATTCTCAATCTGTTGAATCAAATAACCCCAAGTCGTATCATCCAATTGTACATAACGTGCACCCAAATCGTAGAAATGTTGGATGGTATCATGGTAAGCTTTAGCCAAATCATCAAGGAAATCTGTCCATGAATCATAGTAATCAGCATAAAGATCACTACGGTGGTCACGGTTAATGATGAGTGATGGACTTGGAATAGTTACTTTTGGAGTAATTCCTTCAGGAGTCACTGATTTAAGATATTCAAAGTCACGATAGAAAGGATGATTAGGATTTTCAGCAATTTTACCATTGATACGAACGTTAGTTGTACGTGTCTTAGCTCCATGGAATTTATATGAATCCTCTTGTTGGTAAGCTTCAAAACCAGTTAGGTTCCATAGGAAGTCAAGGTGCCACCAAGAACGACCAAATTCACCATCAGAAACGACTTGAAGACCATTTTCTACCTCATGATGAACCAATTCCTTAACCAATTCATCTTGTACTTTCAACAATTCATCTTGCGAAATCTCACCATTGGCAAATTTTTCACGTGCTTCTTTTAAAGCTTGTGGACGAAGGTAAGAACCAACATGATCAAAATGATAATGAACTTTACTCATAGTTATTTACTCCTTTTTATTCTTTCATTTAATGTAATAATAAGCCTATTCTAGCACTTGCTGTTATAGCTGTGAAATATGTATTTACTATCACATTATATAGTTTTTAACTATATATTTTCTTGAGAAGTTTTTTGTCAAGTAACTTTACTTTACAAAAAAGATATGTTATTCTGTTATAGTTGATTTAAAATCAAGAACATAAATATTAATTCGGAGGAAATAAAGAAATGGCAGTACCTGCACGTCACACTTCAAAAGCGAAGAAAAACAAACGTCGTACACACTACAAATTGACTGCTCCATCAGTACAATTTGACGAAACAACTGGAGATTACTCACGTTCACACCGTGTATCACTTAAAGGATACTACAAAGGACGTAAAATCGCTAAAGCTAACGCAGCTAAATAATAGAAGGGAGATACCATGCGCGTAAATATTACACTTGAACACAAAGAATCTGGTGAACGCTTGTACCTTACTTCAAAAAACAAACGTAACACTCCAGACCGTCTTCAATTGAAAAAATACTCACCAAAATTGCGTAAACACGTAATCTTTACTGAGGTGAAATAGGGATTCGCTACATGTCACTAGACGGTAGGAACCTTGATTTAAAGCGATTCTTGATTTTCTAAATTTCACTACATCGCAATATAAATCAACCGAATCACTACCTTTTTCACTACCTTTTTTTGAAATAAGAATACTGATTCGGACAATCAAATGTACGAGGAGCTTCATAACGAAGCTCCTCTTTTTATATCCCTACCCCTTAAATATTTTCGAAAGAGCATAGCTCATTCAAAGATTTGCGAAATTAAAAAGCACAGGTTCAAACTAACCTGTGCTTTATCGAGTAATAAAAAAGGGGGACTTGCCCCCACCAAAATTCCCTTTTTCGTTTGAGATAACCTCGAACCTAGGGTACATTTAGGGGACTTGCCCCTTCCGTACTTTAATTCTAAACAAAATCTTTTTAAAAGTCAATTATTTTTTTCAATTTTTTATAAATTTTTCTCATAGTATCATCGTCAACAACTCCCATTTTTTTTGCGGATAATCTATTTTTCGATACCGTCCTCAGCTGGTCTAACTTAACAGTTGCATCTTTTTTTAGAAAAGGAAAATAATCTTGTTTCAACACAAAATCAAATGGAAACTTTAATCCGTCTTGCTTTCCATTTTTATACTTGTATTTTATTCTTGACGTAAGAGGAGCTACAATAACTGTAGATTGTTTTACATTGTACTTAGTCGAAGATATAATTAATACTGGTCTTTTTTTATTTATCTCGTTACCAATATTTTCACCTAACTCGCAAAAATAGATTTCACCTGTATTATACTCCCACCCCAGCATATCTGATTTATAGTTAAAAAAATCCAAGCTTATGTTTGATTTTTCATATGCCCAGTCAGCTAGATTAATTAGTTTTTCTTCTGTTTCTTCACTCATAATTGATTATCTTCTCCAAATTTTTTCAATCCATATCCCTCTATATTAGGATAATTATAAATTTTTGATTTAACTTTTCTATATAAAGTTGATTCAATATCTTTGCAAATTTTATTATGTAATTCATAGCCAATCATATCTGCCAGTTCTAAGTATGGGTATGATTGTTTTTTATCTGCTGTTCTTTTGTTATTAAAGTATACACCTTTAATTCTTGAACATGTACTACCACTAACGTAATTAGTTCCAGATTTTATTTTAGGTACAATATTTCGTAACAAATTTAGGTCTTCTTTTCTACCTCTTGCTTCAAGTACAATTATACCCGTCTTCCCACGCTCTTCTAAATAAAAAGCATAACGCTCAATGAGGAACACTAGAGAAAACCAATAAACTGGGTATGGGTGACTGTATCTTTTTGTCAAAAAATCCTTATTAATTCCTGATGAAAAAATAGTAATGTTGGCACGCTCTATAAATTGTAACAATTCCGTACTCATATTTGGATAATTAATTATTTTAGGATTAAATGCACCAATTTTTTTACGATAATCTCTCGAATGAAATACTACTCTCTGTTCATTAAACATTGCATTTTTCCAATACTTATGCTTAATAGCCATAATATCAGAGATGATATTTTCACCTTCCTCACCTGCAATTAAAACACCTGTCATCGAAAACCAACGATTGTTTTGATTATAGTTTTTCAATGTCGGCACCCCTGTTTCATCAATGAAAAGCATATAATCAGTCTTACCATCAAATTGTTCAAAACTGGTAGGGCTATATTTCCAATAATTAGACATTATTTTTCTCCTTTTTTGATATCTCTAACCGTTTATCAGACCATTGCACAACGTCTTTGATTACCATTTTTTCAATCGCTCTACCAATACGGTTCATAAAATTATAATCAATTTCTCCATCTTCAACCGGTAAAAGAATATTCAATTCATCAGCATCTTTGGCATAAAAATTTCTTGAATAACTGAATTTACCAGAATTGGCTACATTATGAATGCAAGTTGTCAAAAATAGATTTGACCATTTTGAAAGTTTCTCTGTATGTACAACAGCAACATGGTCATCTGCACCATACTTATAGTTTCTATATTTTGCAGAACCAAACATATCAATCGTAATGGTGTTCTCGGAAAAGATTATAGTATCATTACCAACAAATGCTGAGATACCCATATCAGTTTCTCCAGCAGTAACAAAAGGTAGAGTACCATATATTCTATCTGAGCTTTTAAGTCGTCTTCCTCTTGTCGCTTTGCCAAATAGTTTTTCAAGATTAAAGAGCTTCCATTCATAAGAACCATACTGACTTAGAGCGCTCTCTTCGTCCTCAGTTAATTTATAATCTTTTAAATTTGTTACCGATAGATACACCTCTAGCGTCTCGATACGTTCTGTCTCAATCAAATTCATGTAAGAGTGCATATATTTAATGGCTATTTTATTATCAATGGTTGGAAGTATTATCTCAGTTTGTTTTAATATCTTTTCATTGAATGAACTACTTCCCCAAGTAAAATTACTAAATGATTTTTTCATTGCCGTAATAATAAATTGAGCAACACTTGAAGATAATTCACCATGTAAAAAAGAAAAGACTTTAATTTTATCGCCTGTAAAATACGCATTTTTTTGATAAAACATTGTTGCTGTATCTTGACCAAAACTAATTGTTTTGGCAGGATTCAAATATTGGCTATCCTCAGTTATATATCCTCTAACTCCATTGTTCTTATCTCCCCTAGCAACATAAGGGTATATTCCATCGAAAGTAAGCGTATTAGCATTAAATTTTTTCTTAGGTGTAGAGATAGTAAATATTTCTTCAATTCTATATATCTTCCAGACGCCCCCACTGTCTTCAAATTCTTTATTCAACTTTTGAAGCTGAGGGCTTACAATTTTTTTAAGCTGTCATCTCCTCTATTCTGCATTAATTGTGACACTTCCCACACCAGATAATCAGATACAGTTTTTCTGAAATCATCTATTGTGGGGATGGTATTCATTTGGATATGATGGTCAAAATTCCAGTCTTCACCATGCTTTTCACCAGATAGAGCAATAACATCTTCAATGTACTCTTTTTCCGTGAAAATGTTCAACTCATCTTTACCAAATTTGACAAGATTAACAACTTCTTCATAGCGACCTATAGCATTATCAATATCTTTTAAGTTAGAACTTGCTTTAGCTTTTTTTCGATTAGCTCGTTTATAGCCATCATTTCGAAGGTCAATAAATTTCACTCGTTGTTTAGATTCGTGTTTTTCTCCAACCTTAAAAACATATATCGATGTTTGAACGCTTGACTTACCAATAAATAAATCTACTGGCATTTTAATAGACGCTAAAAGCGTATTGTTTTCTAAAATCTTCTGATTGATTTCTTTTGCTTTTCCTGCACCTGCTGAGTCTTGGATAATAATAGAAGCATAACCACTTTTCATCATAGATAAGGCACGCTTGACAAAATTCATACCATTTCCCGTTTCAGAGTATGGAGGATTTAAAAGGAACACATTAGCTGGGAAATGTTCGTTATCTTTTCCGTAACCATATTTCCCATCAAATTTCTTCAAACTATCATCTTGCAAGATATTACTTGAACCATCTCCCATAAGAATCATGTTCAATACAGCTAACATATAGATTTCTGGAAGAATTTCAATCCCAAGAATTTGTTCCGCCTTGATTTTCTCTTCCTTTTCTCTGAGTTCATCAGGACTTGTAATTTCCTTTTTAGCGTCATCTAACATCAGATTCATGGCAGCCACCAAAAGACCACCGGAACCAGTTGCAAAGTCCCAAACATACGAATCTTTATTTACTCGTGCTAGTCTTGCCATAAGAAGTGCTACATACCGAGGAGTTAACACCACGTCATTTTGGTCATCACCTGCAAAGCTCAACCATCTAAACATGATATTAAAGAGCTTACCTGTAAAGTCCGTATCCACTCCGATTTTGTAAAAATAACCTAAGTCGTCAATCACTTCTGTAAAGATTTCTTTGAGAAGAGACACCCCATTCCTTGGGTCTGAAAAGCTAGATTCAAGAATCGTAGGCTCTAGGTGACGTAAGATTTGTTTCTGTTTGGCTTGTGGTAAGTTCTTTTCTTTCAGAAACGCCTTGATTTTACGGATTAAAATATCTCCATCTGTATCACCTTCTTCGTTAGAAGATTTTAAATCTGCTGGTTCTAAGGGCTTTACCTTACCTGCAACTCCTAAGTTTGCCATGATACTAGCAGCCACTAAGTGTATACGTGCCAAGGCACTGATATTTTTCTGCTTGTTGAAAAGACTTTCGTTTATCTTTGTTAGGGCATCTTCAATCCTATCTTCACGCTTTTGGTGAATCAAACGTAGTTCAACTTCTGACAGTTGTAGTTCTTTTACCTTTTCCGTAAACTCATCAAAGTTTTCAGGCTTTAAGAAAGATAAATCGGAATACTCACCAACTTTTTGACCGATACCGTAGTTAGACTTGGAGACATAGTAAACACCAAAACGTGTTTCAAGATTGCCTGCCTCGTCCTCATCTCCTGTAATTCCAATCGCAATGACATTTGTATAACTAGAATATTGCAGAATAGCATTGGCATAGTGAACCGCCCCATTTACCGCATAGCCATTAATATTGGTATAGTTGGGTTCACCCTTTTCTTTACCGCTTGTTTTCGTATTAGCGACATGGTCTTCTTTGTCTAGTTTTACAAGTTTATTACTGCCCCACTTCAATTCAATCATGATAGGGTAGTAGTCTAGCTTACTATCTTTCAATAATAGCTTAACATCAACTAGATTCGCACCCTCACCACCTGTTTTAGAAGGTGCTTTTGACAAGGCTTTGTCAATTTCAGGATTGACACTTTCGTTTTGTGTCACAAACTCCATATCATAGGAAGTCAGCCACTTTTCAACTTCACGTTGGATTTTTACTTCTTTACTCTGCTTCGTTGCCATTGGTTAAACCTTCTAATACACTCATTAAGTTCGCTCGCTTAATAGCCCAATGAGTATTCTCCAACTCAAATGAGTCAATCATAAGTTCATCTTTATGTATGTTCACCCAATCTATAGGTACACTTTTCGCCGTTTCAAAATAAAATACTGGGTCCCCCCCATATTTAGGTATGTTTATTTCTCTCAACCGACCCAAGTATCCAAATGGAATCTCCTTGTTATTCTTATATTCGGGAAGAAACAGAGCTGGAAGACTAACTATTTCCTCAACATCATCAAATGAAAACCTAGAGAACTTGGTTCTAATATGCTCTGGTGTCCCATTAAGCATCCTATCTCTTGGTATTGTAAAACAAGTCTCTTTATATTCCTCATCATATTTTACAAATAGATTGTAAAAGCCATCTGTGAGTAGCATTGTTCGAGAAGGAACATAATTTACTACATTATTAACATTATTAGCTTGCTCAATATTATAAATCTTTTCTGCAGTTTGTTGTAGTGTTGATTGGAAAAATTCTGTCGGTAAATTTTCCTGACTTTTAAGTTGGTTTGTCAATGTCCTCTCCTTAATTTAAATTTTCTACATGTCCTATATTATAAATATTATTAGCATGCTGATTTATAAATTTGGAATTATTAAACACCTGTTTTGTTATTGTGTCATCACTTTCAACATTAGAATTAAATTCTTCTTCAATCTCAACATCTGATTCTTCAACATGCTCTTGTTCCTCAAACTCTTCCACACTTGGATTATATCGAGTTATTTCTAAGTCATTCATATGTTGCCCAAATTCTTTATTAGTGAGTTTCCAAGGAGCCTGTACTCCGCTTTGAGAATACCATGCTTCAAATGTTGGCTTACCAAGAGTATTATCTATTTTGTTGACAAAAATATATCTCATTACATCTAATAAGAATGACTCAATCTCGATTACTTCAACTTCTAATAATTCTTGCTTAAATTTCGATTCATTTGGGGAAATTCTAAAATTCTCTGAATCGTCGATTGTTTCATCATCACAAATAGTTTCAATAACAGCAGAAACAAGCCATTTTAGTTTTTGTTCCGAAAGCTTATCATTGATAAAAACAGACATACGTTCAAGTGTGTCTGTTTTATTTTGTTCGACAGAATCATTAAATGAATTAATAAACCTTGAGTCTTCAAAGGGTAAGTACTCTGATTTAGATATAATACATTTTTTATAAGAAGTTACATTTTTTTTAAAGGTCCCCACATAAGGCGCTTGTTGAACTTCTCCTGTAAAAATATCAATAAGAGATTTCATAATATCAATATCAGATAATTTATCGGTTTCCTTTTTCAAATATGAACTTCGAGCCTTATTCTTTATTTTTTTAGCTTCAAGAATGAGCCCAAATAGTATCCCACCTGTTAAATATGGAATTTTAGCAGACATTTTTACTCCTCCTAATGCATTTAGTAACCTTATCCACCTTAAGAACACTCCCCACTATTGCAAGAAACACTATCTACTTCATAATAAAGGGTGAAGATAAGGCAACAGGGAAACTAATACCTATTATATCAAATTTCCCCTCTTCCTTATAAAAAATTTAATAGTCCTAACTGATGCGCATCAAACGGACGGATTGAAACGAATATGATAACTCAGGCGATAAAGGTCGAGTTTTACATATATCTGTTTATCCGTTTATTTGGTGTGTCTTTTTTGCACCTATCGGTATTCAGTACAGTTCATATTAGTTTCTTTCTGTCCAAACACAGGACTCAGAAAGGAATTCTTATGGCAATTAAAAAATTTAATGACCGTCTTACTCCAGAGGAGAAAAAGGAACTCGAACGCTGGGATAAATTTCTACGTAATGACAATAAAACATTTGCAAATGCAAATCGTCGTGACCGATATCACAATCTCGGAAGTCTTGATAAAAACATTTCCATTGATGGACGTAATACTGACCTATATGAGTTAATAGCTGATACCTCTCCCAACAGTGAAGAAGTTTGCTTACAAAATGAAATGTTAGGACTCATAGCCAATTTCATTGAAACTTTAAATTCAAGTGACAAAATCATCATGCAAGGCAAACTAGCCGATAAGCCTATGTCATCAACTAAATTGGCCAAGCTTACTGATCTTAGCGATAAAACCGTAACAGCTCACTTTAAAAAACATCAAGAAGCATTGCAAAATCTTTTAAAAGATTATGTCTAACACCTAAAACTGATAATCAGATAGATTATCAGTTTTTTTGTGAAATGCTCCGAATTTAGACAACCGAATCTCCTTAAAGATAGGAAGAAAATAAAAAAATATTTTCAAAAAACTCCGAAATTCATCTCCTGAATCTCCTATAAGATAGAAAGGAAAAATTAACAAGTCCAGCTTCATGACCTTAAACCGAGCATGTCAACTTTACTTTAAAACAAAACACAAAATAGAATACACGAGGTATTTAAACTATGAAAATGAAACCACAGTACCGCAAAGGTGGATACTCAAAACAAACAGCAGAACAATACGTTAACCTTCAAGCTCCTATCTACCTGCTTAGTGACGAGCTTGAACCGCAACAAAAATTTGAAGATGGTAAACCAACTGGTGAAATTATCGCTTACAAAACATGGTTTGGTCAAAAAGGACTCCCACCATTTCAAGTGAAATTTCTTGAAATGCCTACACTTCCTGACTACCTTTCTCTCGTTAGTTTTGATAACTTACAAGCATGTGAAGTCAACTATAATGTTTACTTCAAAGCCGATGCATTGAGAGAGGTGAAATAATGGTTCAATCTCTTACAAAAAGAGAGTTGGAACAATACCTGTTACAGAGCCTAAATATGGCTTTAGGCTCTTTGCTACAGGGTGAAACGTCTTATACCAACTCATTTGATATTGCAGTTAAAGAAGATGGCTTTATCTTTATTCCTCGTCTTCCTTCCGGATTCATCATTGATGATGACCTATATCAAAAGATTTTCTTAATCGCTAATGCATCACTCTATCCACAATACACATTATTAAAACAAAATTCTGCTTACTTTGTCGCACTGAAAACAGATGACATTCATGTTCAGCGTGGGCTGTACTTTCCTTGGAAAAAAGGGATTTCTGAACGTCTAGTAATTTCCAACCTTGAGCAATTCACCTCATCTCTAAAAAGTAATGATATTCCTGTCATGAAAAATCTAGTCATTAACTATGATAAAGTAACTTCCGTTGCTATTGCTGGAAACTCGGGAAGTGGGAAAAGCTATACTCTGACTTATCTATTAAGTGTCCTTAAAAATATCTCTGACCTGATTATCGTTGACCCCAAATTCGACACTCCTTCACGCTGGGCAAAGCAGAATCAAATTGCTGTTATTCACCCTAAAGAAAATCGTTCAAAATCTGACTTTGTATCAGAAATTAATGAAAGTTTAAGTCAATGCCTATCTATTATTCATAAGCGTCAAGGGATTCTCTTTGAAAATCCACATCATGAATTTAAACATCTAACTATTGTTATTGATGAGGTACTTGCCTTATCAGAAGGTGTCAATAAAAATATCAAAGATTCCTTCTTCTCCTTACTATCGCAAATTGCTTTATTAGGACGAGCAACAAAGGTCCATCTGCTCCTTGTCAGTCAGCGATTTGATCACAATACAATTCCTGTATCAGTACGAGAACAACTCAACGTGCTCATTCAAATAGGTAACATCAATAAGAAAACTACTCAATTCTTGTTTCCAGACCTTGACCCTGAAGGCATTGTTATTCCAATCGGCAAAGGCACAGGACTTATTCAAATTATTGATAATGAACATCCATATCAAGTATTACCCTTACTTTGTCCAACATACTACACACAGAAAGGTATTTTATAGCTTATGCAAACAACATATTTCCAAAAATTTTTCAATCTATCTGCTTTACTATTTCTTACAGCTACCCTAAGTGCATTCTGCACAATCTTCTTTGGAATTAGTATGAATTCCTTAAAAGAAATCACCTATTTAATCTTTATTTATCACTTTACAAATATAGTGTTCTGGATTAGCCTATCAATTTCACTTATCAGTTCTCTTATTTTCATTTTGCTCATTAGTCGTGAAATTAATAGACGACAAGAGGAAGACAACCTATCAAATCTATGTAAATCCATTAAACAAACCTTGTCAATCCGTATTTTTCTACATCAAAGCGAACTCTCCGAAGCAGTAACTACAACTGAACAAGCAAAAGTAACACACTACAATCCTGTAAACAAATACTTTAACCAAGCAGTTCGAAAAGCAATTGTAGACATTCGAGAGAATAAAGTTACTCTGTTGATTCATATTCCTAAAACTCAACAAGCAACAAAAATTCTAAAAGATGTGGAAATGCTTATAAGCGAAGAAATTGCCAACCGTAACCCTAGCTATTACTTTTCACACCCTGAGCGGAAAGGGAAATGGCTGTACTTTATCGGAACTAAACGAAAATAGATAAAAGGAACGGCGCTGTGGCTCACGTAGTGAAAGCCAAACAGCGCCGTTTTTACCGTGAAATTTAGGATTAAGTGGGGTTACTACGACCCCCACTTAATCCAATAATCAATAATCAAAAAATCAAAATTTTTCTCAAAAGACTCCGATTTGTACCTTCCCAATCTCCTAATAGATAGAAATAAAAAAATTGAAAGCGAGGAATTTTTCCTATGGCAAAAGAACAACGTTCCAATAAATGGACTTTCCTATTTTATAAGGAAAGTGCACCAGACAACTACTTAGAAACCCTAGAGGAGATTCATGTTCCATTTGTACTGTCGCCGTGGCATGACAAGGATGTAAACAAAGAAACAGGAGAATTTAAAAAGGCACACAAGCATGGAGCATTCTTTTTTGATTCTCTCAAAAGTTACTCTCAGGTGTCGAAACTTATCAAAAATAAACTTAATGGTCCTGCCCACGTTGAACCTGTAATGTCACCCAAAGGGTTATACGACTATTTTATTCATGCGGAGAACCCTGATAAAACTCCTTACGAAATTGAAGATATCGAAAGTGGATGTGGGTTTGAACTGGATAAATTTCTAGTACAACAAAATACTGATGATTTTACAACCAAGGTCATTGATACGATTGAACGAAAGGACTTCACAGAGTTTGAAGAACTGGTATGGTACGCCCGAGATAATAATACCGCTCTACTGGAACTAATCATTGAACGAACCTACTTTTTCGCTCGTTATCTTGATTCACGTCGGCATAATCCGAAACGTCTAGAAAAAGTAATTAAAGAACAGAAAGGAACAGCTGATGGACATTATTAAACTAAACCAAATTGAAGAATTACTGAACACACTTATTGCCATCATTCAGAAAGGACTTAAAAAAAATAGTTTCTACGGAATCGTCACACAAAAAGAACTTTTGAAAATTTTACAGATTTCTCCAAATACTTTGAAATCATGGGAAAGCAAAGGTTTGAAACGGCTTGAACCACCAATTGAAGGAACACGTACCATTTATTACAAAATGGAAGATGTTATTGACTTTTTAACTATTTAACTTCAAAATGTGCTAGAATGAAATTATCAAACAAAGAATGTGAGGGTTCTATTCTAGCCTTTTGATTGTCCGAAGAAAGAGGCTCTATGAGTAAAGAAATCATTCAACACAATAATAAAAAGATAACAAAAATCACCAAACAAAATGGTGATATCAGCTATTCACTCAAAGGTGTTTATATTGGAACTGATGTAAAGACAGGTAAACGAATCACCAAAACTATTACTGCTAAGACATTGAAATCTTTAGATAGAAAAATTGTTGAAGCTAAAATTGATTTTGAAAAAGCTGGCTCTACTATTAAAGAAACTATCCAAATTGATAATTTTGAAAGTCTAGCTGAAATATGGTTTAGCAACTTCAAAACTTGGGTATCATCTCAAAACACCATTAACCGAGTTAGAGGCTATCTTGATACCTATATCATTCCACAATTTGGAGAATACAAACCTGAACAGATTGAACCTGCTGATATCCAACTTTGGGTAAACAAATTAGCTGAAAAAGCAAAGAAGTACGTTGATTCCGGGGTGAAACGTGCCCCAAAAGGGAATGCTAGAGATTTTGGGGCAATAGCTCACAAGGTTAGTGATATTTTTGACTTCGGTATTACAAATTGTGGACTAACTACTAATCCTGCTAAAACAATTAAAATTCCTCCAAAACCAAAATCTAACAAAGAGCGTGTCATGGTACTTCATGATGACGACCTGAAACACTGGTTGTCTTACCTTGAAAGCTTGCCAAATACAAGAGCAAATAGACGCTTTAAGGTCATTTGTAACACACTATTAGCATCTGCATTACGAATTAGCGAGTTACTAGCGTTAGAAATTACTGACCTTGACTTTGAAACCAATGAAATTCTTGTCAGTAAAACTCTGATGTGGAAAACCGCAAATAAGAAACTAGGTAGCAAAGGGGAAATGATTTGTAAAAAATCTCCCAAAACAGATTCTGGAAATCGTAGAGTTGCTGTTCCACTTTCAGTCATAGAAAGCCTCAAAGATTTTCATGAAGAAATGACTATCTATTTTGAAAAACACGGTCTACCGAAGTCCAAGCTCATCTTTCCAACAATTTATGGTAACTATATGTGCGATAGAAATGAAAGAGCAACCCTTAAAAAGCGATTGTCCGCTTTAGGACTACCCGATTATGGTTTTCATTTATTCCGCCATACACACGCTTCTATGATGTTAAATGCAGGTATGAACTGGAAAGAGTTGCAACATAGAATGGGACACAAGTCAATCAAAACAACTATGGACACATACGCTGAACTAGCACCTAAAAAGAAATTTGAGGCAGTGAATATTTTCTTAAATAAAATGGAAGAACTAGCAAATTAATTTCATCACTACCTTTAACACTACCTTTTTACTTCAAAAGCCCATAATCCTTGATATGACAAGGTTTATAGCTTAATCATTTAACCCTTACTGAAGTAAAATAATTGAATTAAAAACCATGAAAATAAGATTTTCATGGTTTTTCTATTACGGCTCTTTGTCAACTGTAGTGGGTGACGAAAAGCTAACATCTAGAGAGGACCTGATAGGTCTTCTCTTTTTTTATGTTTAGAGTGATGAAGACACGTTTCTTAAAGTTGATGAAGTTTCTAAAACCGAAGCCCAACCGTTTGATGTCTTTAATCAACTTGTTAGTCGCTTCGAGTTTCGCGTTTGAATAGTCAGTTTCTAGCGCATTCTTGATGTATTGCTTGTGTCTAAGAAAAGTCCTAAAGACCGTTTGAAAGTAGTGATTGACCTTACTCATGTTCTCCTCTATTAACTCAAAAAATTCATCTACCCTCTTCTCCTGAAAGTGAAAAAGCAAAAGCTGATAGAGGTTGTAGTCATTAGCGAGCTCTTCTGAAAAGTCTAGAGTCTTCTCAACGACTTCATGTGGTGCTAAAGTTTGTCGGAAAGTCTTTGAATAAAAAGAGCTGAGAGATAACTTACGGCTGTCCTTTTGGAAGAGTCGCCAGTGATTTTTCAAGGCTCGATAGGGTAGTGACTTCTTATCAAACTGGTTCATAATAGCAATTCTTGTCTTTAAAAAGGCTCGACCAAGGTGCTGGATAATGTGGAAACGATCAAGAACGATTTTGGCGTTTGGAAAAAGTTTTTTGGCTAGTGGCATATAGGTCCCAGACATATCCATCGTGATAAACTGTACCTGTTGTCGGACTTTCAATGGATACTTCAAAAAGTAGTTTCGTATAGTGGTTTGGCGACGATTATCAAGGATGGTTATGAGTTTGTTTGTCTCATAGTTCTGCGCAACAAAAGCCAATTTCCCTTTCTTGAACCCAAACTCATCCCAGGACATAATAGCTGGGAGTTTGTCATAGTGTTCCTTGAAAGTAAACTGGTCGAGTTTACGATAGACAGTGGACGTTGACACGCGAAGTCTTCTGGCAATATCCGTTAATGACACCTTCTCAGTTAGGAGTTGTGTAACCTTTTGTCGGACAAGGTTGGAGATTTGACAGTTTTTCTCAACGATTGATGTCTCAGCTACCGTGACTCTCCTACAATTTTTACACTGGAAGCGGCGTTTCTTCAGACGTAGTAGTGTTGGAGTTCCCGCTTGTTCGAGAAGAGGGATTTTAGAAGGCTTTTGAAAGTCGTACTTGATCATTTTTCCATGGCAATGAGGACATGATGGTGCAGGATAATCGAGTTTTGCTTGAATCTCTATATGAGTGTCAGTTTCAAAAACAAGTGAAATCTTGATGTTTTGGTCTTTAATTCCGATTAATTCTGTGGTATTCTTAATAAGTCTCATAAGTTCTTCCTAATGATGGTTTGGTTGCTTTTTATTATAGGTCTTATGGGACTTTTTGTCTGCATTCAAAAAGCTCTATAATCTCTACAGTGGTTTTACCCACTACAGAAATTATAGAGCCTCTATTACTCAAAGAGGATCTCCTATGACAAAATTAGAAACATTTAGATGGCGTATGTGGCATGTTTATCTCCTTATTTTTATAACCATTCTACTTACAGGTACATTCGTTCGCTATGGTTATAGACTTCAAGCCGCTTATTCCTTAGACGATAGACTTTACGACTATACTAACAAAAAAAGTCACTGTCTACTCTATAGTCGACCACCTAGCTAAAAGCTTCCATATTAATTTTGAAAATCATTTTAGGAATACTCTAGACTCATGTCCCAGAAATAAATTTCACTCCTTTGGTAGCAAATAAACAATGTAATTCATAGTAAAAAAGATCAACACATTATTGTTGATCTTTTATTTTCACTCTAAATCTTTTAGAATATCTGTAAATCTATGTGTAAACATAGCTGTCATCCCCCATATATTTTCTGTCAAGTTTCTGTAGAAAGGAATATGACGTTCACTATACCCAAAATTATATTTTTCTCTGTTTTTTAGCAGGAAAAATGGGAAATCTTTTGCATCACTCAAGGTAGAAGTCACTTTATAATAAATCGGATTCTCTGTCAACAATGTGTCAACATAAACTGTAAACAACCGTTTCACCTCTTCATTTGGATGAATATCCTCCCAATTTTCTATATTTATCTTTCCAACAAAGCAATGGATGGTTCTCCCCTGATGAATCAGATAATCAATCTCTCCCCAAATGTCAATTCGATCAGGAGTTAAGTTTAGTTCCTCACAAGTTTCTCGTATAGCAGCTTCTTGAAAAGTCTCACCGTCTTCGACACGGCCACCAGGAAAAGAGACCTCACCTGGTTGAGAAATATGCTCACTTCGTACTTGGTAAAGGATTTGATACTTATCAGTTTTTACATCATATATCAAGGGTAAGAGCACTGCATAGCGTCCTTTCTCCCCTAGTGGCTTCGGCTCGTAATGAGCTAGTTTATCTTTAATAGTCATAAGAACTCCTTGACTTCATATTATCATAAAAAAGAAGATATCCCTATTGTATAAAATTTTTATATATAAAATATTGACATATCTTTCTAAAAGAGATACACTCAATGTGTAAAATAATTATATATAATTTTTATACATATCTAAAAGCAAAGGAGCACACTATGTATTTTCCAACATCGTCAATCCTGATAGAGTTCCTAATACTAGCTATTATCGATAGAGAAGACTCTTATGGCTATGAGATTAGTCAAACCATAAAGCTTGCAGCTAATATCAAGGAGTCAACGCTTTATCCTATTCTAAAAAAGCTTGAAAAAGCAGGCTATATGACCACCTATAGCCAAGCGTATCAGGGGCGTAAACGTAAATATTACAGTATTACCCAAGAGGGAAAAAATCAACTTCAATTTCTTAATGAAGAATGGTTAACCTATAAAGAAACCCTAGATGGTATTGTAGAAGGGAGATTAAGACATGACAAGGACTGAATATATAGCCAAATTAACAAAATATCTACGAAAATTACCACAAAAGGACTACGAAGAGGCCCTCGAATATTTCATGGAATATTTTGAAGAGGCCGGACCTGAAAATGAAGCTCAGGTTATTGCAGAATTAGGTACACCTAAGGAAGCAGCACATGAAGTCATTAGTCGTCTTCTAGACGAAAAGATTATTGAGGATAAGAGTAGCTTACGTAATAAAACAACTATCCTCTGGATTGCGATTCTAGCTGTTTTAGCCAGTCCAGTCGCCTTACCAATTCTACTACTCTTCCTAGCTATGCTATTGACACTTCTTTTGATTATTTTTGCAGTTATAGTGACTGCCCTAGCTCTTACCTTTGCCTTGCTCATTAGTGGTGTTTACACTTTCTTTACAAGCTTCTCTCTCTTAAATGTTTCACTAGCTTCAACACTGTTTGGAGGAGGTCTAGGTCTATTGATGTTTGGAGGAGCACTCCTACTACTTTTGATTTCATTTGAAATCTGTAAACTTATTGTAAAGCTAATTACCCTATTGATTAAATGGCTCATCAAGAAAGGAAGAAAATCATGAAAACTTGGAAAAAGATTGTCCTCGGAGTGTCTCTTATCTCTCTATTTTTAGGAGGAGGATTAGTAGCTTGGGGTTATAGTCAAGGTGGCTTGACAGATTTACAAAATCAAACTAAAAGTGAGCAAGATTATGTCAAGAAAGAAGTTGAGAACTTCAATAAAATTGATATTAAAAGTAGTAGCTACAATGTGCTTATAAAAAATGGTGACGTTGACAAAGCAACGCTTTCTTACTACCAAAAAACAAAAAATCCAATTGACACATCTGTAAAGGATGGTCAATTGACTATCAATGATAGCAACTCTGAATTAGATTCAACTTCTAACAAACATATTAACTTTTTCGGATTAAAAGATTTAGTAAGGCTTTCTACTCTCAACGAGGAAGTCAGAAATAAAACCATTGTCATTACACTCCCTAAAAAACAAACGATTGATTTTTTAAAGGTTGATTTAGCAACTGGAAATCTAGATTTAAGTAATAGCACCATCAAACAAGCAGATATCAATCTAAATGTAGGGGACCTAACTTTTACTAAAATGATTGTCAGCAACCTAAAAGCTAACCTTGATGTTGGTAGTGTTGATAGTAATCATACACTTTTTACTAACTCAGATTTATCTATTGCAATGGGAGATTACTCTGGAGAGAACCTAATTTTCAATGGTCACAATAAACTTGATATTACATCCGGTGATATTGAACTAGCTCTTAAAGATTACACGCTCAATGTTCAAGCCGATAGTCATTCAGGAGAGGTGGACATCACAAATAACCTTAAGATTTCAAAGGATAACACACTAACCATTACCTCAGACCTCGGTGATATAACTGTTGAATAACATAAAAAGCCAGCTCACATTAGAGCTGGCCTTTAGTTTATTCATTTTCAGACTTTGGTCTATAAATAATAATACCTACAACTAAAAAAATAAGTAAGAAAATGAATAACATACGTACTTGATTTGAGATTTGTCCTGTCATTGAAATAGTTTGACGAAGACCTGATACGGAGTAGGACATTGGTAAGAATGGTTGGACGACCTTAAAGAACTTAGGACTAAGTTCAATTGGATAAGTCCCTGCACTAGAACCTAGCTGCAAAAGGAGCATAATCATAGAAGCAAATGCACCATATCTATCATCCCAACCCACAAGGGCTGTAACGAGCGCCATTAAAGTCCATGCTGCAAGGAGAATCATACCAAATGTAGCTAATGGATGATTTGGTTCAACTCCCACAAATCGAATGGCAATATAAAGGGCAATTGCAGCCATAGTCGTAATGATACCATTGATAAAGAACTTATTCTTAGCCCAATCAAAACGGCTCGTAAAGTTTCTTCCCGTCAAGCTCTTAGCAAAGATAACATTAGTTGAAAGAGCGACAACCATAAGAGAAACAGAAATCATATATGGAGCCATCCCCACACCATTAGTGTCAACGTTATCCTTATCAGTTTTCTTCTCTTTAAGCGGAGCACTAACCATTTTTGCATTGTCTGAGTTTACAGAAACAAGAGATAATTGCTGATTAGCCTTATTTAATGAATCAGATAATGTAGAAAGGTTAGTTGACAGACTTGTCAATCCATTTGTTAAGGTATTTCCGCCCGTTGCTAATTGTTGAGCTCCTGTATTGAGAGCACTTGTACCACTCTGAAGAGTAGCAAAACCAGTCATTAAACTACTACTGTTAGCATCTAGAGTTTGAGCACCACCGGCAATCGTTGACACAGCACCAGTATAAGTTGACAAACCATTTGAAAGTGCGCTTGCACCTGTTGCTAGAGTACTTTGAGCGGTTGACACACCTGATGCCACTTGAGTTGCTCCTGGTGATAATTGATTGACAAGTACTGAATTGACATTAGCAATATTAGCTTGCATTGATGATACCGTTGATGAAGCTACAGGGAGAAGAGCATTCGCCGAACTTGCAATGCCTGAAATAGACGTTTGTAGAGAAGCCAAACTACTTGAATCTCCGCTACTAGTTGTTGTCGTACCTGTCAAGCTAGATAAAGCAGTTGACATACTTGACACATCAGATGCAATAGTTGAAGCATAACTACTAGCTGTAGAGCCTGCATTACTAATTGCCGATGTAATCTCTGCTTGTTGATCTGCCGTCAAGCTTTGATAAGCAGCTGTTCCTTGTACCGCAGCCAAATCATTTGCTTTATCAGTTGCACTAGCTGTTGCTATAGAGCTAGCTGCAGAAGAAATATTTGAAAGATAAGTCGCTATTGAACTTGTATCTACTGATGTTGTTGATGTTCCACTTGGTAATGATGTGTTACTTACCGCTGTATTAAGATTTTGAATTGCTGTATTTAAATCAGTTAAATTAGTTGATAGGGTTGACAACTGTGCTTGCTGTTCTTCGGATAAACTTGTTGCTGTAGCCATTTGACTGAGCGCTGTTGACAACGAATCTGCACCTGTAACTAAGGTATTCATGGCCTCTGCTCCTGATACAAATTGACCTGCAGCAGAATTAACAGCCTCAGAGTTCGCATTTAACTGTGACAAAGCGCCTGACAAAGTTGACACACCTGAAGTATAGGCAGACGCGCCTGAACTCAAGGTATTAACACCTGCAGCCAATGTTTGTGTAGAGCCAGCAAGTGTTCCTAAACCATTTGATAAGGTCTGACTCCCAGACTGAAGTGCGCCTGCACCTGCATATAATTGACTAGCCCCATTCGCTGCAGTTCCCATACCACTCTGAAGTTGAGACATACTCCTAAAGACAGCTCCAACATAAGTTGACGTAATATTTTTAGAAACGGTATCCTTCAACTTAGACATGGCAGAATCGCTCATTTTTGAAGAAACGAAGCTATGTCCTGCTGTTGTTTGATAAGAAATTTCCAGTTTCTTGGGATCATTTGTCAAAAGACTTGCTGCATTACTTGAGAGGTTTTCTGGAAAAGTGATTACCATATAGTAATCACCATCCTCAATCCCTTTTTGAGCTTCATTTTCAGTCACAAAGTGATAGTCTAGATTTTTGTTTTTAGACATATTGTCTACCATATCATGACCAATATTCAGAGTCTTATTCTGGAAACTAGCACTCTTATCTTTGTTCACTACTGCCACTGGTAAGTGTTTGACATTACCATAAGGATTCCACATAGAAGACAAAAAGATTAGATTATATAAAGCAGGTATCAATGAGACACCAATAATAGTTATCCAGAGCTTTGGACTTTTAAGAAGAGCCTTTAATTCTGCTAACATATTTCTCCTTTTTAGACATTGTGTTTATTTTTATGATATAATCAATTATAAACTCATTTACCTGAAAATCAATGTTAAACAATCGCTTTTTGGACACATAGTCTAAAAGTGTATAAAAGGAGATTTGTATGTCAAAAGATCAAAGACGCGCGCAAACAAAAAAAGCTCTTTTAGATGCTTTAGTAATATGTCTTGAAGACCAAGATTTCAATGATATTACTACCATTCGTCTGGTTCAAACAGCAGGGATTAGCCGTTCGAGTTTTTATACCCACTACAAAGATAAATATGAAATGATTGATAGTTATCAGAAAGAGCTTTTCCACAAGCTAGAGTATATCTTCGATAAATATGAAGGAAAGAAAGAGGGAGCCTTTCTCGAAATCTTTGAATTTCTCACTCGTGAAAAGCTCCTATCAGCTCTATTGTCTACCAATGGATCAAAAGAAATTCAAGATTTTCTGATACATAAACTTCAGCGTATGATAGCTGAGGACTTCATTGATCCCACTGCTGAAGAAAGAGATCTCAAAGGATTCGAGAAAGACTATGCCAGTATTTATTTTGCGCATGCTATTTTTGGCGCTTGTCAAGCCTGGATAAATAAAGGAAAAAAAGAATCACCTCAAGAAATGACAGACTTTCTTCTACGATTTATTCCACAATAAAATAACTTCAAAAGCATAAAAAAGCTGCAAACCATTTCAATAGTTAAAGCAGCTTTTTCTTTTACAATAAAATCCTTAAAATATGGGAATGATAAGTGAAAGCAAGGTCAAAATTGCGGGTCCGCCTTGCGTTAAAATAATTTTCTTATTGGCAGTTATAGCACCATAAATAGCAGCAAAGAAAACATTGAATACAAAAACAGTTACAAGTAGCTGACTATTTGTAAAAATCCCATACAAGAGGAATACAGCAATCAAACCATTGTAAATTCCTTGATTTTTAAATAAGTTTGTAACAGAATCACGTTGAAGTTCTTCTTTGCTCATATTGAAAACACGACTAGTCGTGTCTGAATGTGTCGCAAAAGTTTCCAAATACATGATATAGAGATGCTCCAAAGCAACAATCCCAGCTAAAATTAGTGTAATAATAGACATAGTAGCCTCCTTCTTAAATAACTTTGATAGTATATCAAAAGTGAACCTTTAAAACAACATGTACGTTTCATACAATTTGAAATATGGTAAAATAAAGAATGAAAGAGAGGTTCTTATGACAAAGACAGAAGTAATCCAACGTCTCCAAAAAGATCTGGGAATTCCCAGATTTCAGGCTTATATAGAGGATAAAGATTACTCCGAAGAGGAGTACGACCAACTAAAAAAAGATTTTGAAGCCTATTTCACTAACTACGTTTCAAATGTTTCAGCAGATTTTGAAGGCGGATTGGATAATAAATAATTTATACCTGAAAATCATCTATTATCATATTTCCCCCCTAGTCACTTGTATTAGACTAGGGACTTTTTTTATTAGAAAACAAAAAAGCCGCCTCATTCTATGAGATGGCCATGGAATCAATCTAGCAAATATCTAAGCAAACCCAAAAATCAACGATTTAAGATAAATAAAAAAGCCCATAACAACGGGCTTTTTGCAAAATGAATCTTAAAATTAAAGCATTTTGTTGTAGAATTCAACGACAAGTGCTTCGTTGATTTCTGGGTTGATTTCATCACGTTCTGGAAGACGTGTCAATGAACCTTCAAGTTTTTCAGCATCAAATGATACAAATGCTGGACGTCCGATAGTAGCTTCTACTGCTTCAAGGATAGCAGGAACTTTAGCTGATTTTTCACGAACTGAGATTACTTGACCAACTTCAACGCGGTATGATGGGATATCAACACGTTTACCGTCAACAAGGATGTGACCGTGGTTTACGAATTGACGTGCTTGACGACGAGTAGTTGCAAGACCGAGACGGTAAACAACGTTGTCAAGACGACGTTCCAAAAGAACCATAAAGTTGAAACCAAGTGTTCCACCTTTAACTTTAGTAGCTTGTACGAACAAGTTACGGAATTGTTTTTCACCCAAACCGTATGAGAAACGAAGTTTTTGTTTCTCAGCCAATTGCAAACCGTACTCTGAAAGTTTTGAACGGTTGTTTGGACCATGTTGACCTGGTACGTAGTTACGACGTGCCAATTCTTTACCTGTGCCTGTAAGTGAGAAACCAAGGCGACGTGATTGTTTCCATGATGGACCTGTATAACGTGACATTAATAATGTCCTCCTATAAAAAAATATTTTTAGGAAATAACGTTTTAGATAAACCTGATTCGTTCAGAAAGACTTCGCCCAAACAGCAAAGGTTACTTTTCTAGCCGACTTCCTGTTGACGAGCTTCATTTTATCCTGCTATTATTTCACATACTTTGATATTCTACCACGAAAAAAAGCCCAAGTAAAGGCTTTTTCTTATTTATTTTCGATTTCAGCTTGTTCCTCAGGACTCAAATAACGAATGAGAGTCTTCTCAGTCAAAATATCTGAATATGTGTAAGATTCAACATAACTATTATTAATAGCTCCTGCTTGGGAACTGAAGTCTTGATATTCAACAATAAACAATGATGGATAAACTTCTGTTAATCGACCAATTTTATTCTTTTCACGTTTACGCCCATTCTCTAGGGTCAATTCTACTAGCTGACCTTCATGTGACTTAATAGCTTCCTTGATGTTTTTCATCTTAGCAACATCTGCAAATGCATCACTCATATATATCTCCTTAAATCTGAAAATTATGATTCCTCAAACTGAGCAATCGATGAAAATTTATTGTATTCTTTTTGGAATAGTAACTTGACTGTTCCACGCGCACCAGCACGGTTTTTTTCTAGGATAACTTCGATGGTATTATCTTCAATCGCATTCTCTGGTTCTTCACCTTCTTTTCGGTAGTAATCATCACGATATAAGAAGGCTACAATATCGGCATCCTGCTCGATAGATCCTGACTCACGAATATCAGACAAAACTGGACGTTTATCCTGACGTTGTTCAACCCCACGAGATAACTGACTCAAGGCAATTACAGGAACTTTGAGCTCCTTGGCCAGGATTTTTAACTGTCTTGAAATATCTGAAACCTCTTGTTGTCGATTTTCTGGTCGCGTCCCTGTAATCAACTGCAAATAGTCAATCACAATGAGACCGAGACCACCCTCTACTTCTTGTGACAATTTACGGGACCGTGCACGAATCTCAGTAATCTTTATACCAGGGGTATCATCTATATAAATAGGTGCCTCAGCCAATGCCCCTTGAGCAATCATCACATTATTCCAATCTTGCTCTGTCAATTGACCTGTACGTAAAGCATGGGAATCAATCATCCCTTCAGCTGCCAACATACGATCAACCAAGCTTTCTGCACCCATCTCTAGAGAAAAGACTGCAACAGCTTTATTTTGCTTGGTACCAACATTCTGAGCAATATTCAGCACAAAGGCTGTTTTACCAACTGCGGGACGAGCTGCTAAAATAATTAATTGATCAGGGTGTAAACCTGTTGTAATCTTGTCAAGGTCACGGAAACCTGTCGGTAATCCAGTAACATCTGATGTTTGCTGTGAACGCATCTCCAAAGTATTAAAATTGACATCAAGAACTTCTGATATTTTGCGGAAACCACTACGATTGCTATGCTCTGAAACATCAACTAGGGCTTTCTCAGCATTCGCAATAATTTCATCAGATTCAGTAGCGCCCTCATATGCTTGGTTGACAGTCTCTGTCAATCTATTTATAATACGGCGAAGCATGGCTTTCTCAGCCACAATCTTAGCATAATACTCAGCATTTGCGGATGTTGGGACACTATTGACCAAATCTACAAGATAAGAAATACCCCCTATATTTTGGAGGTCATCTTGGTCATCTAGAATGGTGCGTACTGTCGTGGCATCAATGGCATCATTTCGATCCGACAGCGTTACCATTGCTTTAAAAATGACACGATGGGAATACTTGTAAAAGTCGTCTGCTTCGATAAACTCTCGAACTGTAATCAACTTTTCCGGGTTAATGAAAATAGCCCCTAGAACAGACTGTTCCGCTACTAAATCATGGGGTTGCACTCGTAATTCTTGAGCTTCTGCCACAATTATTCCCTCCTTTACAAGATTTACTTATAGTGTCAACGAATTACTCAGCACTATTTTTGATGTTAAGTTTAATTTGTGCACTCACTTCTTTATGAAGCTTTACAGGAACCTCAATTAGACCAATCGCACGAATAGGATGTTCAAGTTCAATATGGCGTTTATCAACTTTAATACCAAATTGTTTTTGAAGTCCTTCTGCAATCTTTTTGGCTGTAATTGAACCAAAAGTACGTCCGTCTGGTCCGACCTTCTCAGTAAATTGAAGACGATTTTCTTCTTTTTCAAGTTGCTCTTTAACTTGCTTCGCTTCAGCCAACAACTCTGCTGCATGTTTTTCTTCAGATTTTTGCTTACCTTTCAACTCACCGATAGCTTGGTTTGTAGCTTCCTTGGCAAGATTCTTTTTAATCAAGAAGTTTTGAGCGTAACCTGATGGTACTTCTTTAATTTCGCCTTTTTTACCTTTACCTTTAACGTCTTGTAAGAAAATAACTTTCATTTTAGTCCTCCTTGGGAGCCAATTCTCCCATAATAGTTTCAATCAATTTATTTTTTGCTTGAGCAACACTACAGTCTCGCAATTGGCAGGCCGCTAAGTTGAAATGGCCTCCACCACCCATTTTCTCCATAATACGTTGTACATTAATCGTTTTATGGCTTCGAGCAGATATATTCACAGTAGAATCACTGGTCCTAGCGACAACAAAAGTTGCTTCGATACCTGCCATGGCAAGCATCGTATCTGCTGCCTTAGAAATCACAACATTATTATAACATTTAGGATTATCACCTGAGGCAACAATGATATCATCTGTAATACGTTCACCTGCTAGAATTAGCTCATTGATACGTCGATACTCTTCAAAATCAGTGGCAGAAATCGTTTGGATTTCTCCACTATCACTTCCTAAACTACGCAGATAAGAGGCGACATCAAAGGTTCGACTAGTCACACGAGTTGAGAAATTTTTAGTATCCAACATGATACCTGCCATAAGGATAGAGGCTTGGATTTTACTCAAACGTTCTGGGGCACCTTGGAATTGCAACAACTCCGTAACCAATTCACAAGCTGAGCTCGCCCCACTTTCAATAAAGGTCAAAACAGCATTTTCAGGAAAATCATCATCTCGACGGTGATGGTCTACGACAATAACTTCATTAAATCGATCATAAAAATCCTTAGATAAAGTTAAATTGATTTTAGAATGGTCAACCATAATTAGTAACGAATGTTGGTTGACTAGCTCCTCAGCCTCTGAAAGTGTAATAAGAGGTGACTGACCATCTTCTTTTAAACGTTCGACTGCACGCTCAATATCTGCATTCATAGCCGTATCATCGTAAACAGCATAGCTTTTTCGAACAATTTGACTGGCAAAATGAGCCATACCGACCGTTGCCCCTAGAGCATCCATATCGAGATTCTTATGTCCGACAACAAACACTTTTTCGACTGTTTTCAACTTATCAGAGATTGCAGTCATCATGGCCCTTGTTCTTGTACGAGAACGTTTTACTGTTGAAACAGAACCTCCTCCAAAATAAAGAAGTTCCTTGTGATCATCGTTTTCCTTGACAACAGCTTGATCTCCACCGCGAACTAGTGCGATATTCAGATTCTGCAAGGCAACCTGACCGATTTGATCATGCTTAAGCGTACCAAATGAAATTCCCATGCTCAAAGTCAGTGGTAATCCACGCTCCTGAGCCTGCTGACGGAAGTCATCCAAGACTGAAAACTTTTGATCCATGAATTCTGTCAAAACACTGTAGTTGGTGAAGAAATAAAAACGATCGCCTTCAATACGTCGATAATGAATATGCTTGGCCTTAGCAAACTCAGAAATAAACCCTGCCACAAATGTATTGATTTTTGAAACATCGGCATCGGGTAAACTTCCCGTCACATCGTCATAGTTATCAACTGAAATAATCCCGATAACAGGACGAGTCATATTTGGATCAGCATTTTCATCTTGATCATAAACATTGTCAATAAAATATGTCAACTTATTGTCAAAATCCACAAAAGCGGCATATTTATTATCACCAACGGTTATCACATTCGAAGGTGAACCCTTTCGTTTCTGGGAAATAAAATCCGCAATCAACTGCTTATTGAAATTTCCATTTTCATCCGAAAGTACTAGCTTCGCATAGGGGTTGAACCATTCAATATGATCGTTCTCATCAAAAGTAATAACCCCAACAGGCATCTTTCCGAGAAGGGTCTTCAAAGAATCTTCAACATCCTGATTCAGTTCATCTAATTGCTCTATTTCTAAGGACTCATATGTTGTCTTTTGGTAATGCAATAAGGCAACAACTACTACCATAATAATAAAAAGCGCAAAAATGAGTGCAGACTCCGATTTTAGTACGCGAACAAAAATAGTAGCAATTCCAAAAAGAATTAGCCCAATCATTACAAGATGAATCGTTGCAAAGTGAAATCTTTTCATATAAAACCTCTTAATCTAACAATTATAACATAAAAAAGCCTTAATTAAAAGGCTTTTAAACGTGTTAGCACCGTTAGTCTACTTTCCTGCGGGCCTTATTATTACCTTCAAGATAAACCATCAAAATTGAGATATCTGCTGGGTTGACCCCTGAAATACGACTCGCTTGACCAATGGTCTCAGGATTGATTTTCTTAAATTTTTGACGAGCTTCGGTAGCAATGGAATCAATAGCATCCCAATCAATATTTTTTGGAATCCTCTTTTCTTCCATACGTTTCATCTTAGCTACTTGATCCAAAGCTTTATTAATATAACCTTCATACTTGATTTCAGTCTCAAGCAACTCTACTATCTTCGCGTCCAAATCTTCTGCAGCTGGACCTACAAACTGAGTAGCTGTGGCGTAATCAATCTCTGGTCTACGCATAAACTCTTTAGCTGTCATGGCATCTGTCAATGGCTTAAAGCCTAGAGCTTGAATTTTTTCATTCGTCTCTTTAATAGGTTTTAATTTTTCTTTTGACAGACGTGTCAACTCGCTGTCAAACTGATTTTTCTTAATTTCAAAGATACGCCAACGTTCATCGTCAACCAAACCAACTTCTCGACCAATAGGTGTCAAGCGCATGTCAGCATTATCATGACGTAATATGAGACGATACTCTGCGCGTGATGTCAATAAACGATATGGCTCCAAGGTTCCTTTTGTGACAAGATCGTCAATCATTACACCAATATAGGCATCACTACGTTTGAGAATAAGTTCAGGTTTACCTTGAACTTTAAGAGCCGCATTGATACCAGCAACTAGACCTTGACCTGCTGCCTCCTCGTATCCAGAAGTTCCGTTGGTCTGTCCTGCTGTAAAGAGACCTGAAATCAACTTCGTTTCAAGTGTTGCACGTAGTTGATGAGGGAGCACGATATCATATTCAATCGCATAACCAGTTCGCATCATCTCTGCCTTTTCGAGACCTTTAATTGAGTGAATCAACTCTTTTTGAACATCTTCTGGCAGACTAGTTGACAGGCCTTGCACATAGACTTCCTCAGTCTCTCTTCCTTCAGGTTCAAGGAAAAGTTGATGGCGATTCTTATCGGCAAATCGGACAATTTTATCTTCGATTGATGGACAATAACGAGGTCCTACCCCCTTGACAATACCTGAAAACATTGGGGCACGGTGTAAATTATTATTGATAATATCGTGGCTCTCTTGATTCGTATAAGTTAGCCAACAAGGAATTTGATCCTGAAGATAATCTTCATCCTTCGACAAGAATGAAAAATGATTCGGCTTTTCGTCACCTGGTTGAATTTCAGTTTCTTCGTAATTAATTGATGATGCCTTGACACGAGGAGGGGTACCTGTTTTAAATCTTCCTATTTCAAGGCCAAGATCCCTCAAGTTATCTGCCAATGTAACAGATGCAAGACTATTATTAGGACCTGAAGAATATTTGAGCTCACCTAGGATAATTTCACCACGCAAAGCTGTTCCTGTTGTGACAACAACCGCTTTAGCTCCATATTTTTGATTTGTGGCTGTTCTGACACCAACTACCTTACCATCTTCAACAAGAATTTCATCAACCATGGATTGACGGAGAGTCAGGTTTTCCTGACGCTCAACTGTATGCTTCATTGTCATAGCATACAAGGCTTTATCGGCTTGTGCACGTAAAGCTCTGACAGCAGGTCCCTTACCGGTATTCAACATTTTCATCTGAATATAAGTTTTATCAATATTTTTACCCATCTCTCCACCAAGGGCATCAATCTCACGGACAACAATCCCCTTGGCAGATCCCCCAATAGAAGGATTACATGGCATAAAAGCCAGCATCTCTAGGTTAATAGTCGCTAATAAAACCTTACATCCCATGCGGGCTGCAGCTAAGCTAGCTTCCACACCAGCGTGACCAGCACCAACAACAATTACATCAAAATTTTCATCAAACTCGTAAGACATTTTTTAGATTTATGCAGTGATTTACAATCAACTGCCCATCCTTTCCTTGTTTTTTCCTACAAAAATAGCCAAAACTCCAGAAAACTGTACGCAAAAACGCACAATTCTCATGAGCTTTGACCATCATGACTATTGTTAAAGTTATTTTATCAAATCAAATCGTTTTGTCAATGAAAATCACTGTTTAATCAAGGTCTGCACACTGACGATAATCATCTGTATACCTATGGAGAATAGTAAAAGTCCCATCATTTTCGTTATAATTTTCATCAAATTTTCTCCCAAGAAGCCTGCAATTTGTTTTGCACTTCTTAACAGGAGATAAGTGATGACACATAGTAGAGCAAAAGCAACTACGGTTATCAGTTGATTCTGCAAACCTCCATTAGCCAGACTTAAAGCAGTTGTAATTGTACCTGGTCCTGCAAAAAGTGGCATTGCAAGAGGAGAAATAGCAATAGACATTGGATCTGAATTTACTGCTTGCTGCTCCATTCCTTTATAGCTAGGTGAATGATTACCATTAATCATATGGTAACCGATAACAGCCACTAATATTCCGCCAGCAATTCTGAAAGAAACAATTGTAATTCCAAATACTTTAAAAATGAAATCTCCTGAAAAGATAAAAACAGTTATAATAACAAAGGCAATCAAAAGACTCCTAAAAGCAATTTTTCGTGAAATTTTTTGACTATCATCTGCTACTAAAGCCATGTAAGCAGGAAGATTTGAAATTGGGTTCATTATAGCGAAAAATGCCATAAATGCATAAAAAAATTGTGAACTCATCGTTTTTACTCAACTCCAGTTAGATATACTGACAAACTTTTCCGTCTTTATACGCCTGGTCAATAATACCGCCGCCTAAACATTCCTGACCATCATAGAAAACAACGGCTTGACCAGGTGTAATAGCACGCTGAGGTTCAGCAAAAATAACCTCTGCTTTATCACCTTTAACCTTTACAGTAACTTTACTATCAGGTTGACGATAACGGAATTTTGCTGTGCACTCCATTTCAAATTCTTCTGGCATATCTCGAGTAAAGTGAATCATTGAAGCGTCAAGAGAAGTTGACATCAACGACTCATGGTGGAAACCTTGACCCACGTAAAGAATATTTTTAGAAAGATCTTTCCCTACTACAAACCAAGGAGCATTATCTCCGCCTTTTTGGCCACCAATACCCATACCACCACGTTGACCAATAGTGTAATACATGAGTCCGTTGTGTTCGCCCATATCACGACCATCGACAGTCATCATACGACCTTTTTGAGCTGGTAAGTATTGACTAAGAAACTCTTTAAAGTTTTTCTCACCAATAAAACATATTCCTGTTGAATCTTTTTTCTTGGCTGTTGCAAGACCTGTACGTTCAGCAATCTCACGAACTTCTGGCTTTTGTAGATGTCCTAAAGGAAACATCGTTTTCTGCAACTGCTCTTGCGAAAGTTGACTAAGGAAGTAGGTTTGATCTTTATTGTTATCTGCACCACGCAACATATGGACAATGCCGTCTTCATCGCGAACAACTTGAGCGTAATGTCCTGTAGCCACATAATCCGCTCCCAATGTCATCGCATAATCTAAGAAAGCCTTAAACTTGATTTCCTTATTACACATAACATCTGGATTAGGGGTACGGCCTGCACGGTACTCTGCTAAGAAATACTCAAATACACGATCCCAGTACTCTTTTTCAAAGTTAACAGAGTAATAGGGGATACCAATCTGATCAGCTACTGCTGCTACATCTTTATAATCTTCGGTTGCGGTACACACACCAAATTCATCTGTGTCATCCCAGTTTTTCATGAAAACACCGATTACATCATAACCTTGCTCTTTTAAAAGTAAGGCTGTTACTGATGAATCAACGCCACCACTCATACCAACAACAACACGTGTTTTTGAATTATCAGTCATAGATAACTCCTCCCATCAAATAAAAATTAACATAGACTTGAAGGGTCTAGTTATTCAAATATCGATTTGAAGGTCGATTTTGAAGCGTAAAAGCACGCAAGCTTAATTATATCATGATTAAAGAATAATGCAAAAAGGTTACCACTAGGCAACCTTTTTGATACTTATTTTCGTGTAAAGCCACTGTAAACCTATTACTCCTAAGACTATTATTGGAATCAATAACGCTACAAATAGCCATCCTGGCTCCTTATAACTTAATACAAGTTTATTTTGTCCTTCTTGTGAGGAAACGGTCGGTGTACCAATCGTTGACAAGTCATAGTCATCCTTGTCTAGTTCTTTACCATTTAGTGTCAAGATAGAATCTTTATAGACAACTATCGGTAGATTCAGTTTCTCCCCTTCAGCAGCTTGCCAAGTTAATACAAGATAACCATCTTCGAGTAGCTTTTCTGCCTTCTGATTCGTAACGATATTTTCATAATAAAGATCATAAGTGTTCTGCTTACCTATTGTCCCATATATAGGTACGTAATCTGGTGTGGGTTTGACAACTAAATTTAAAAACTGTGACAAGTCACTGTCATTCATGGTAAGACTTATCGTCTGATAATCTCCTTCAACGTAAGTATGTTTAACAATGGAAATAAGTTCACCATCTTGTGCCGCAGTTTTTACACGATCGGTAGTATCCATCATGTTCTGAATAAGACCAACACCCGCAAAGGCAAAGAGTAAAACAGCAATACTTTTTCGCCAGTTTACAAATCGCGTGACCGTTAACCCCGTAATTGCTAAAAGTAAAATGGTGGCAGGAACAAAGAATCTAAATGGAAATTGAATCAGTTCAGCAAATGTATTTCCATTTTCTACTAGATACTGCCACGGAAAAAGACCTGTCGATAAGAAGAAGAAAATAAAATAAATAAAGTGCAGTATTTTTTTCCATCTAGCAAATTTCTTCCAATTCAAAACAGCGTAAAGAAACTGTAAAATGAGTAACACCATTAATGAAATTGGGGTATATAGCCAGTATCTTGCTGTCCCATCTATCCCATTCTTACCAATTTCTCTATTTATAAATGGATCTAAGAGATGATTAGTCCCTCTCAAATATAGGAGTACTAACCAGACATTGACAGTCAGTAAGAGGAACAGAATGACTGCTATACCTACTTGAACGAAGGTTTCCTTTTTCTTAGCGATAGGAGACTTTACAAAAGTGTAAAGATAAAAAGGAAGATACATCATCACTAATATCAAAGCACTAAGTACGTGAACCTGAAAAATCAATGCTATAGACAAGGCAAGTCTAATTGGTTCTACTTTTTGATAAAAGACATAGTGAATTGCTGGAATAAAACAAAAAGGTAGTAAAGCCGCTCCCCAACTAGAGAAACCCTGACGCATCGTCCAGTATTGGATAGAGAATGTTGTCGCATAGAGTAAACCTAGTGACAAGGCAATGTTTGTCTTAACTTTACACTGCTTGAGCAAGGCATACATTGAGGACTCAGCTAGTATATGTAGTAATACCCTTGACACAATCTGATAACGAAACCAGGTGCCACTTATTAAAATAAGCCCTCCTTGTAAATAGGCAAAAAAAGGACCGTAAAGAGCATTGACAATGCGGCCTGACTGTTGGAATCCATATAAAGATAAAAAGTAAGAAAGGTTACCATTTTTTAGTTGCATAGCAGCTTCATAGAACCTGTTATAGTGAAAGATGGAATCTGAACCTAAAATGACTTTTCTTGTAAATAGTTGTGGTGTAACCAATAATACAGCAAAAGCTATAATAATCAGAGAAACCCACAACTTTTCTCTTGATTTAAAAATTTGTTTCATTGCTATACCTTTCATTCCTATTATAACAAAAAGGCCATACCCTACCTAGTAATAACAAGTAGCTCTATAAAACAGATTACCTACATCCAAATTAAAAAGCTGAGAGTACGCTCCCAACTTCTATTAATATTAGTAATTCCAAGCTGACAAACCTTGTGCGTTATAGGCATTCAAGGCTGATTGAATTTGATCCTCAACTGTTGCAGTAGAGCCCCATCCAGGCATTGTTTGAAAAAGACCTGATGCACCTGAACCATTTGCTGCAGTATGATCACCATTTGACTCACGCGCAATAATTGACTCCCAAGTTGACTGAGGAACACCAGTAGCTGCTGCCATCTGTGCCGCTGCATAGGAACCAACTTCTCCTGCAGTGTTCCCATTTGAGAGAACAACCGACCCGCTACCAGTTGCAGCAACCGAAGGAGCTGTTCCAGTATTTTGAGTCGACGTAGTATCAGTATTCGTTGAAGCAGCGCTTGTAGTAGCAGTATCTGACTGAGACTTTTCAGCTGCTTCTACCGATTCTCCTGTTATTTCTGACTGAGGCTTACTTTCTTCAACATTTTCTTTATTAGCTTTATTCTCTTTACTTGAGCTAATTTCTGTTGATTTAACTAAATCTGCTGTCGATTCTGACGTTGTTGATGCTGTTGAAGGTGCTGGGGTAACAGAATCTGAAAATGCATTAACCAACCCTTTATTAATTAGTGTAGACAGTGATACTGCCAAAATTACAATAAAACTTGTTACAATTGCCACCGATACCGCCAATGATTTCTTCGCTGCTAATTTGATACGGCGTCCCTTATAACTTTTTTTAAACATAAATCCCTCCTAGTTAATTCTAGTTACATTCATCATAACTTAGTAATATTACTGCCGATTATTTGTATTATGTCTAATGTTACAATGATTTATCATTTTAATAAAAAAATGCCAAAAATCTGGCATTTTCCCCTTATTTGTATGAGATTTGACTAGTTTTCCTCATAAGTCAGTAATAATGATTTAGTACCAACCATTAGCATTCCAGAAAGCAAGAGCTGCTGTCCATGAACCATAACGGCTTGCTACATAATTGTCTGCTACCTTCTCTTGATTTTCAGGAGACAAGTCTCCGTTCAAATATGATGATGCTAATTGGTAACGTCCATAATATTGCCCATTTTGAGCTGTATAGCTACCGCTTGACTCACGTTGCGCGATTTCTTCTTTGGCAGCTGCCTCTGAAGAAGAAAGATTTGTATTGGTTGCTTGAGTATCTTCACTTTGTGTAGACTCTGTTGATTGTGTTGATTCAGCAGCTGCTTCTGTTGTAGCTGTTGTAGCTGAAGGTTCTGTAGTCTCTTCAGTTGTTTCATTAATTGTTAAGTTTTGACCAATAGAAATCTTATTGGCGTCTTGAATACCGTTTTTTGAAACGATTTCATCTACGGTCGTACCATTTTTCTTAGCAATAGCTGAAAGTGTATCGCCTTTTTGAACTGTGTAAGTTTCTGCATTAGCTAAAGCTGTTGCCCCAAGTGTTGCTACTGTAACAAGTCCCAAAAGACCTAATTTTTTAGTGTTAGATGTATTCTTTTTTTGCATGATGATGCTCCTTTATCTATTTATAGTCCAATCCATATTAGTCAAAGATTTTAAGTTATTTTATTGTTTATGACTAATAGGTAAATCAACTGGCTTACTCTATATAGGGATTTCTCAATCCAGATTAAGCTGAAGAACTATAACCATGTATCTATGATACCTTGGAAATATAACATCCCCTTGTTAGGGATATTAAAAATATTACAAGTAGGTTGGGATTAGACGAAAAAAGAACGCCTACGTGGGCGTCCATCTAAAACTTCTAGGTCTTAAGACCTAGTTTTTATTTATCTCAACGAATTAACTCTTAAGATAAAAAAGCATTAATCCTAAAGCTAAAATAGCAATAATTGATAAGGTATCTCGACCATTCCATGAAAGTCGACGATATTTTGTTCGTCCTTCACCACCTTGATAGCCTCGTGCTTCCATAGCAATCGCCAGAGCATCTGCTCGTTTAAAGCTTGATGCAAACAAAGGAATTAAAATAGGTATTATTGATCGTACTTTTTGAATAATATTTCCTTCACCAAAGTCAACACCACGCGCCTTTTGAGCATTCATAATACGAGTCGTATCATCCATCAAAGTTGGTACAAAACGTAGACTCAAAGATAGCATTAAACCAATTTCATGTGCTGGCACTTTGAAAACAGTAAAAGGTTTTAAAAGTGATTCAACTGCATCAGATAAACTTAAAGGTGTTGTCGTTAGAGTAAGTAGGGTGGAAAAACTAATAATGAGGATAAATCTAAGGAATATCATCCAACCTTGATTTAAACCGACTTCCGTAATCTTTAAAAAGCCGATAGACCAAAGCACACTCCCTTTTGTATTGAAGAAAACTTGAAATAGGGTAGAAAATAAAATAATCCAAATCATTGGTTTGATTCCACCTAAAAAGAAACCAAGTTTTATTTTAGACAAGAAAACCAAGAAAAGTGTAAATAAAGTTATTACAGCATAAGTTAAGGGATTATTAGCCCAAAAGATAATAACAATATAAATCAGCATAGCTAATAATTTACTTCTAGGGTCTAATCGGTGTATAAAAGAGTCCCCAACAATATAACGTCCAATAATTAACTTATCCATGCGACACCACCTCTACGAATTCCTCGATTGTAATAGGGAGACTTTCAAATTGATAACCTTTTTCTTGTAGCTGTAGCGCAAACTCTGTGATTTTAGGAACACCTAACTGCTTTTCTTTAAGAAAAGTAACCTTTTGAAAAACATCTTTAGGAGCTCCCGACAACACTAGTTGCCCTTTTTCCATAACATTCACAGCTGTCGCATAATCGGCAACATCATCCATCAAGTGAGTAACTAAAACAATCGTCATTCCAGAAAGATGTAACTCCTTAAAGAGAGACATCAATTCCTTCCGGCCCTGTGGATCTAGACCAGCAGTCGGTTCATCCAGCACTAAAATATCTGGTTGCATAGCTAGAATCCCTGCGATGGCAACACGTCGCATTTGTCCCCCTGATAAATCAAAAGGATTCTGTCCATGAAACTCTTCCGGGAGTCCAACTAATTTTAGACTTTCAATAGCACGTTGTTCTGCTTCTTCCTTAGAAACTCCGAAATTTTGAGGTCCAAAGGCAACATCTTCTAAAACAGTTTCTGCAAATAACTGACTTTCTGGAAATTGAAAAACTAAACCTACCTTCTTACGAATTGGTTTTATGTCCTTATTCTTTGATTGACTGGTTATAATCGTATCATCAACGTGAACCTGACCACTAGTGGGTAAATAAAGGCCATTCAAGAGCTGCATAATAGTAGATTTACCACTTCCTGTATGTCCAATAAAGGCCGTATATGAACCATCTTTTATCGTCGTCGTCATATCAAAAAGGGCACGCCCCTCAAAAGGAGTACCCGCTTGATAGATATAACTTACATTTTTGAGAGAGATTCCCATAGTTGTTCTACCAATTCCTTTTCTGTCAGATAGTCTTCACAATCTATCAGACCTTTATTTCTTAGCTTTTGAGTTAATAATGCACTAAAAGGGATATCCAAACCTAAGTCAACCAACTCTGAGCCCCTACTAAATAGTTCACGAGGACTTGAAACAGACTCCACTTTACCTTTTTTCAAAACCAAAACACGGTCACTCAAAGCGACCTCATCGAGATCATGAGTAATTGATAAAACAGTCATTCCGTACTCTTTACGAATAGCTTTAATAGATTGAATCAATTCCTGGCGACCTTCTGGGTCAAGCATGCTGGTTGCCTCATCCAAAATCAAAATAGATGGTCTCATAGCTACAATACCTGCAATAGCCACACGTTGTTTTTGGCCTCCAGATAATCTAGCTGGCTCTCTATCCTTAAATTCTGACATTCCCACAAATTCCAGAGCCTCTTGAACCCTTAAAGCCATTTCTTCATAGGGAACACCTTTATTTTCAAGACCAAAAGCAACATCATCTTCAACAGTTGCCCCAACAAATTGATTATCTGGATTTTGAAAGACCATACCAATCTTATCACGGATATCCCAGACATTGTCTTCTGTTAATTCTTGACCATCAACAATAATCTGCCCAGACTCTGCCACTAATAGTCCGTCAATAAGACGTGCTGTCGTGGATTTTCCAGAACCATTATGCCCTACAATGGATAACCATTCCCCACGTTTCACGTGAAACGATACATCATCAAGAATATAGGATGGTTGATCTTGATGATATTTAAACTTTAAATTTTTTATTTCAATCATTGATTTATCGTACTATTTGAAAGTATCCTTAAATAAGAAACCTGCACCTTTGAAATAATCATAGCCTGAGTAAATTGTAAAGAACAAAGCAATATAAAGCATAATTGTTCCTACAAAATGCAGATGACACAATAATAGAATAATAGATAACATCTGAGTCACTGTCTTAATCTTACCAGGCATAGCTGCAGCGAGAACTGTACCACCGTTCTCCACTAATAAAAGACGAAGACCTGTGACTGCAAGCTCACGACAGATAATAACTGAAACCACCCAGGCTGGCGCTTGATTAATACCGACTAACATAATAAATGCTGACATCACTAGCATCTTATCTGCCAATGGATCTGCAAATTTCCCGAAATTAGTAACAACATGCCATTTTCGTGCCAAATAGCCATCTAAATAATCTGTAATACTGGCAATAGCGAAGACAACCGCCGCAGCAATATGCATGACATTACTTGACGCAAGTGATGTCATCAGTAAAAAGATAGGAATCAAAACAATTCTAGCAAGTGTCAATAAATTAGGTAAATTTTCTTTTTTAAACATTTCTTCTCGATTCTATTGGATTCTTAATGTGAGGTAGCTAGGTGTATTTTTATCTAATTGAGATAAATCAAGTGACTCCCCATTTACCTTTAGAGTTACTTTTGAAGATTGAGCAATAATAATTTGAGTTGGTTTAGTTTTATCAGAAAAATCTAAAGAGTATTTTGAATTTTTCGTTTTTGAAAGGAGGTAACTCTCTGATGTATCTGAGTTATCTACTGAAAACCATGTGTCATCACTATCTTTTGATAGCTCCACATCTAAAACTACTGAAGAATTTACATTGGAGAAATCAACCATTAATTGATTGCCTTGAGTTGTCGTTGTAACATTTGCCCCCGAAACGGTAACCTCAGAAATGCTTCGTGACGATTTAGCCTTACTAGCCGTTGACAGATGATTAACTGTAGAGATTGTATTTGGTTTTATCACCTGAGGTTGATTAGAAAGATGTCTAATAATAATATAACCTACTGAACAGATGATAAGTAACGAAACCGCACTAAGCATTAGTAAAGGTAGATAGTTAGACTTTCTTTTTTCTTCACGTTTATGCTTTAAAAAGCGTGACATAGGAGCTTTAGCAGCTAAGGCATCTTCCTTACGTTCAACTGGTTTCTTCTCTTTTTTTAGTTTTTGCTCATTCTGTCTCTGCTCCTCAAACAGACGTTTTCCATCTAAACCAACCGAAGTGGCATACTTTTCAAGCGCCTCTTGCTGAATGTCCTCTGGCAAAGCCTTAAGTTGATCCATTTCCATAGCCAGAAGAAACTGGGCTTCGACTCCAGAAAATTTTTCTACATCATACAAACTTAACTCTTTCTTTATACGCGCTGCACGTAATTGCTCACCTAGAGAGTGTAACTTCATTTTTCCCCTTTCTAATATTCTTCTTTGTTTTCGTGTCTCTATTATAGCAAATAATCACTTATTTAGGGAAGACAACAAAATCGGTAATCTCCATATTTGAGAGATAGTGATTCAAAAAATCCTTCAACTCCTTGGAAGTAATGCTCATCAGTTCCTGACCAAAATCAAAGTATGTTTTATCATTCTCAAAATACGCTAAATATTGGCTCCCTAAATTCTGGATATTGTCTAGACTACGTAAAAATTCACCATACAAGGCTTTCTTTTGTAAATCCAATGCTTCTTCCGTCAACAATCGTTTTTTATCTGCCGATGTCATCACTTGACGAATTAAACTTGACATACGGATAGGCTCTGCAGTGTCCATAGTCATAACGACAAATGAATATCGATTAGATACCTCGTATTCAATTGACACAGACTCGTCTATTTTTCCTTCAGCATACCAATTTTGATAATAAGGAGACGTCCAGCCAAACAGTAAATTGAACAATAACTGTACCAGTATGTTTTCTCTCATACGATTATCAGTAAAAGGAACACTCTTAAAACCAATGGCTAGTTTTGAGATGAATATCTCCATTTGAAGACTATCTAATTTTTGGATATCTGACTCAATGGGGTGCTTTTCTTTCTCGACTATTCTCTCAGGTGGTGTAAACTTACTTTGTTTTTCATTGACAAAATTGTAAATATTTTCAACATCAAAATTGCCCACTAAGACGAGATGACAGTTTGCTGGCCTGTAAAAGCAATCAAAATTATCTTTTAAGTCCTTTACAGTAATTTCTTCAATGCTATCAACACTTCCAGCAATGTCTTGTCCTAATATAGTATTAGGATACAAACTTTGTAAACAACCTAGATAAACTCTGTAGTCAGGATCATCCTGATACATATTTATTTCTTGTTCAATAATTCTTTTTTCATGATTGACAGCATCTTCAGAACTTGTAAAGCTCGATGTAAACTTTAATAAAAGCTCTAAAGACTCCTCAAAGTGGTCAAGGGTAGAAAAATAATATGTTGTCTTCTCCAATGTTGTAAAAGCATTGACATCAGCTCCAAGCTTGACAAAATCCAATGTCACATCCCTTCCCTGCTCATCCTCAAATAGCTTGTGTTCAAGAAAATGAGCAATACCTGCAGGGTAAGATTGTGACTCACCATCAATATAAAAGTGATTATCTAGCGCCCCAAAATTTGTTGACAAAAAGGCGACTTTTTCTACAAATCCTTTTTTCTTAATGATTGATAAAGACATACCATTATCTAAAATTGCTGAATAAACTTCTTCATCAATTTTTGGATAATAACGTTTCTTCAAAGCAGCCATTTTAAGACACTCCTTCTAAAAAGAACAAACTCTGTAGCTTAACTTGACGTGCTACACGGCAAACATCTTTTTTAGTAACCTTCTCAATCTCATCTAACCAATTCTCCAATGAAAGACTTTTATCGCCAAAAATCACCTTATTAAAACGTTGTTCCACTAATGTTAAGGCATGATCTTCAGAGAGTAGAGCATTCATTCGTATGATTTTTTTGGTTTGATTCAGGAGAGAGCTTGAAAAACGTCCTAATTTAATGTAATTCAATTCTCTACTAATTCCTCGCATAGCCTGATCTCTATTAGATTTTTCAATTCCAGCGTAAACTTCTAGTAAACCTGTAAAGATATCAAATTGACTACTAATTGAATAAGCCAACCCTTCCTTTTCTCGAAGTGTTGTAAACAAGGCTGAATGGGCAAATTCACCGAACATTGCATTGAATACAATTAAAGCAAAGTAATCTTTATCTCCATATTGACACGGAAATTGGTACCCTAGCTGTAAAATAGATTGACTACTCTGTCTAGGTTCTATCTTTTCTTTCACAACATTGACATAAGGTTGACTATAGCTAAACTGTAAATCAACTTGACGTCCTTCCAAAGGAAAACGATGTAAAGCTTGGAGTACTTGATAATCATCAAATTCTCCAACCATAAAGATATCAATACGATCTCTTGTCAACATACTTTGAAATTCTTGATAAGCTGTAAACGAGGTCTCTGCTTCAACAAGTTCTGCTTGACCATATTTTGGAACTTTCAAGCCCTCATTTACAAAATAAAGCTCTCTTCCTTTAACTTCACTGTAATAGTAATTATTCTCCGTGTCAACATCCAGGTATGTCATTAAATTTTGTTTTTCTATGTCAAATACTTTATTTTGGTATTGGGCTACTCTTGACAGTGGCTTGTAAAGACACTCTTTCAAAAATCCTAGCACTTCCCAAAACAATCCATCATTCGTAGGGATAAAGGTATCTTTCAGATATGTCAACTCGATGTCAACGCTATGTGTCAATCCTTTAGTTGACACTCTAGTTGACAACTGTGTTCCATAAAGAAAAGCTAGTCTCTCTTTAAAAGACTGTACTGTTGGATACGTCTGATTGGCTGTAGCTAACATTTGTGAAACTAGGGCTCGTTTAGCAATTGTTTGTTTATTCAAAGATCCTGTCATTCGAAAAACAATACGATTAGTTTTATATTTTTGTGTTGGAATGAAGTGTACATAGACACCATCAGCAATTTTCATTGATAACCTCTAAAAAGTTTATGCTTCCAATTATACCATTTTTATGCTATCTTATCTCAAGAGAAAGTTGAGGTACTATGGAATATAAATTATTTGGTGAATACATCACACTGCAGGCACTTTTAAAAGAATTAAGTATCATTCATAGTGGAGGAGCTATAAAAGGTTTCTTGGCTAATAATACCGTTTTATTCAACGGTGAGGATGAAAAACGTCGTGGAAAAAAACTTCGTTATGGAGATGTTATTACCATTCCGTCTGAGGAACTTGAAATAACGATTGTAGCTCCTACGACAAATGAAATTGAAGAACATCAAAAAGCAGTCGCTGAAAAAGCACGTGTTGCTGCCATTGTTAAAAAAATGAATCAGGATAATAAAAAGAAACAAAAAGCACATCCGTCAAAAGAAAGCAATAAAACTAAACGAAAACCCGTTCGTTTCCCAGGAACCTAACTATGTGGCTCGAAAAAATTGATATTCAACACTTTAGAAATTATACTGAAGCCTCTGTGAGCTTCTCACCTCATCTCAATATTTTTCTTGGTCGCAATGCCCAAGGAAAAACAAATATTCTTGAGGCCATCTATTTTCTAGCATTGACACGTAGTCATCGGACCCGTTCAGATAAAGAACTGATTCAATTTCAACAAAATACTCTCAAACTTAACGGCATCGTGCATCGTCATAGTGGGAAGCTACCTCTGGAAATCAGTTTATCTAATAAAGGACGCATAACAAAGGTTAACCACCTCAAACAAGCTAAATTATCCGATTATATCGGTCACATGACTGTGGTGCTATTTGCTCCTGAGGATTTACAACTTGTAAAAGGATCTCCAAGCCTGAGACGTAAATTTATAGATATTGATTTAGGACAGATTAAGCCTGTTTATCTCTCAGACTTATCAAGTTATAATCATGTACTCAAACAACGTAATGCTTATCTCAAATCTACTGACAATGTAGACATTAATTTCCTCTCAGTGTTAGATGAACAGCTTTCCGATTTTGGAACACGAGTTATCGAACATAGACTAGAATTTATCAAGCAATTAGAGGAGGAGGCAGATAGACATCATAGTAACCTCTCAAATCAGATAGAGCGCCTTAAAATCTCCTACGAATCTAATATCCCACTGGAAAATAACAAAGTTATTCGCGAATCATTTTTAACCACGTTAAAGCAAAATCACAAAAGAGATATCTTCAAAAAGAACACTGGTGTTGGTCCGCATAGGGATGATTTAACATTTTACATTAATGACATGAACGCATCTTTCGGTAGTCAGGGGCAGCAACGTAGTCTCATACTTTCTTTAAAAATGGCTGAGATTGCTCTGATAAAAAAAGTAACAGGTGAATTTCCTATTCTTCTCCTCGATGATGTCATGAGTGAGCTTGACAATCACCGTCAACTTAAACTGTTAGAAAGTATTGACGAAGAGGTTCAAACCTTCATGACGACAACTTCACTTGATCATCTGAGTAACCTACCACCTGATTTAAAGACCTTCTTAGTTAAGAATGGTGATATTTATGAAAAACAAGTCGATTAAATGACTTGTTTTTCTATTTTTCGTGATTGACACATGTGACAAGAGTTACCCAATAAGCTGTAAATCATTTTCGCCTAAACCCTTTTATCAACAACCATAATCACGTAAATACGTTGTAAACTTATTGTAAATATCTCTGTAAACAAAAAGTACTTATCTGAGATAAGTACTTTTATGTTTATTAATGAGCTGAGTAGTTAGGCGCCTCGTTGGTAATTTGAACATCGTGAGGGTGACTTTCAATAAGTCCTGCACCTGACATTTCAACAAACTGAGCTTTGTCATGTAAAGCCTGAATATCTTCTGCACCTGTATAACCCATACCTGCACGGATACCGCCAATCAATTGGAATACAATATCAGCAGCAGAACCTTTATAAGCTACACGGCCTTCAATTCCTTCTGGAACAAGTTTATTCGCTTCATTAACTGCACCTTGGAAGTAACGATCGCTTGATCCCTTCTTCATCGCTGCAATTGATCCCATACCACGGTATGATTTATATTTACGACCTTGGAAAATCTCAGTTTCACCTGGTGCTTCATCAGTACCAGCAAACATAGAACCAAGCATTACAGCATTACCACCTGCTGCAAGAGCTTTTACAATATCACCTGAGTATTTGATACCACCATCAGCAATAATTGTTTTTCCGTATTCACGCGCAACACTTGCAGCATCGTAAATAGCAGTGACTTGAGGAACACCTACACCCGCAACCACACGTGTTGTACAAATAGAACCTGGTCCGATACCTACTTTAACGACATCGACACCTGCTTCATAAAGTGCACGCGCACCTTCAGCTGTTGCAATATTTCCTGCAATCAAAGTACGATCTGGGAAGTGGGCACGAATTTCAGCAATTTTACGAAGAACACCTGCTGAATGACCATGTGCAGTATCAATGACAATAGCATCTGCGCCTGCTTCAAAGAGAGCTTCTGCACGTTCAAAGGTATCAGAAGTAACCCCTACAGCACCTGCGACCAAAAGACGACCGAATTCATCCTTAGCTGCATTAGGAAACTCGATAACTTTTTCGATGTCCTTAATAGTAATGAGTCCTGACAAACGACCTTCTTCATCAACTAGAGGTAGCTTTTCAATACGATGCTCATGAAGAATACTTTCAGCTGTTTCAAGATCTGTTCCAACTGGAGCAGTGACCAATTTTTCAGAAGTCATGTGTTCTGAAATTGGAGTATCGTAATTAGAGATAAAACGCATATCACGGTTTGTGATAATACCAACCAATTTACGATTTTCAAGTGTCTCAACAATTGGAACCCCTGAAATACGGTAACGTTGCATCAACTCTTCAGCTTCAGCAACTTTATTTTCAGGCGTTAAGAAGAATGGATCAATGATGACACCATTTTCAGAGCGCTTTACTTTTCGAACTTCTTCAGCTTGTTCCGCAATAGACATGTTTTTGTGAATGACACCCAAACCACCTGCACGAGCAATTGAGATAGCCATCTTACTATCTGTGACCGTATCCATGGCTGCAGTGATAATTGGGATATTTAATGTCAAATTTTTAGCCAATTTCGTCTTCAAGTTGACGTTGTTTGGTAGAACATGACTTTCCGCAGGAATAAGCAATACGTCATCAAAAGTGTAACCTTTTTTCAAGAATTTAGTGTCCCAATTTGACATTATAATCGTCCTCTTTTCTCAAAGTTTTGAGGTACAGAAACCCCAGTCTATTTTTTAATTGATAATATCATATCATGCTAAAATGATTTGTCAACAGATTTCGCATAAGATTCTAAGAAAACCTTTTTCCAAATAAAAATAGGACTCTAGATTATCTTGAGTCCCTACTTTTTATTTCTTAGAAATAATTAATTCCCATTGCTTCTTTTACTTCTGCCAATGTTTGTCCAGCAACTTCACGCGCTGCTTGACTACCTTTTTCAAGCATACGGAAAACTTCTCCCATATCCTTGGCATATTCTAAACGGCGTTCACGAATTGGAGCTAACTCACGTTCTAAGATTTCTAGAAGATAACGTTTTGTCTTCACATCTCCTAAACCACCTCGTTGATAATGTTCTTTCATTTCAGCAATTGTAGTAGCATCCTCTTCGCGACCAAAGATATCAAGATAATGGAAAACCATGTTACCTTCAATTTGACCTGGATCTTCCACACGAATATGATTTGGATCCGTATACATGCTCATGACTTTTTTACGAACAGTATCTTCATCATCTGAAAGGAAGATTCCATTCCCCAAGGATTTAGACATTTTAGCATTACCATCTAGACCTGGAAGGCGCCCTGCAGCTTCATTTTCAGGGTAGATTCCCTCTGGCTCAACCAAAATATCACAATTATAAGTATGATTGAAGCTACGTGCAATTTCACGTGTCTGCTCAATCATTGGCTTTTGGTCATTACCTACAGGAACATAATTTGCTTTAAAGGCCGTGATATCAGCTGCCTGAGAAATTGGATAAACTAGAAATCCTGTTGGAATAGATTCTCCGAAGCCTTTTTGAGCAATTTCCGTCTTAACCGTTGGGTTACGCTCTAAACGTGCCAATGAAACTAGGTTCATGTAATACATAGTCAACTCAGCCAACTCAGGAATCTGACTTTGAATGAAAATAGTTGACTTAGCTGGATCCAAACCTACAGAGAGATAATCTAAAGCAACATTCCCAATCGATTCTTTGATGATTTCTGACTCTTTTGCGTGATCCGTAAGAGCTTGCTGATCAGCCAAGAAGACAAACATGTTATATTTATCTTCGTCTTGTAAAAGGACACGATTTTTTAAACTACCAACATAGTGTCCTAGATGAAGTTTCCCTGTTGGACGGTCTCCCGTCAAAATAATAGGTTTCGTCATATAATTACCTCTCTAATACAAAAAAATCCCCACGCAAAAACATGCGTGAGGGCGTTAATCACTTTTGATACGCGGTACCACCTCAGTTGATAACTCTTTCTGCAGCTATCATCTCAAACCTTCTCAACAAAGAAGTTGCACGATAAGGGGTGCCAAACCTAACGTTTATGTGTTCACGTTAATCGTCAATTCTCTTCAGCCCATTCATTCCACCTTCATACTGATTTTCAGCAACCACCAGCTCTCTATAAAAAAGGATAGAATTACTCTTCTGATGACTATTATTCTACATTGTTTTATCTATTTTTGTCAAGATTATGTTTATAGTTTCACGTGAAACACAACCTCAGATACAACTAAAATAGTCATTACTTGACGGAAACTTAAAAAGACTTGATAATAAGAATATCATTTCTAGGAGATAATATATGAAACGTCGAATAATAGACATACTTTTAGTTACACTCGGTTCTTTTATTGCTGCGGTTGGCTATAACTCACTTTTAGTTAAGAATAATATTGCTTCAGGTGGTGTCGGAGGACTAGCCATTAGTTTAAACGCCCTTTTTGGTTGGAATAATGCTAACTTCGTCTTAGCAACAACCATCCCTTTGTTAATTTTATGTTGGTTCTTTCTTGGCCGCGAAGTTCTCCTAAAAACCTTCTATGGGTCTCTTGTCTTCCCAACTTTTATTAAATTAACTGAGGGCTTACCTACACTCACCAAACAACCTTTGTTGGCTGCTATTTTTGGTGGGATTGTATTAGGGCTAGGACTAGGAATAGTCTTCTATGGAAATTCCTCAACTGGAGGAACTGGAATTATCACACAAATTCTCAACAAATATACGCCACTCCCACTAGGAATGGTACTACTTATTGTCGATGGGATCATTGTCGCAATCAGTGCTATTGCCTTTCCTCCTGATACTGTTATGTATTCCATTCTCTCACTTGGAGTTGTTTCTCTTACAATTGATAAAATGATGGTCGGACTCAATTCATCACGAAATCTTCTAATCATTTCGCAAAATAGTGAACAAATCCTAAACTACATCACTAGAGTGGCTGATCGAGGAGCAACAAAAATCCCAGTTCTTGGTGGACATACCGGACATGCACAAAATATGATTATGACTACCTTGTCAACTCATGAGGTTCCAAAAGTCCAAGAAGAAATCCAAAAAATAGATGAAACTGCCTTTATCGTCATTGTTCCTGCTTCTACAGTTATGGGACGTGGATTTAGCCTCCAAAAAGATTACCAAAGAGTTCCAAATGACTTTATTAATCCCTTGTAAAATCGATTGAAATAAAGTCTAATTTCTCGTAAAATAGTAGTTAAGAATAAAAATAAAGGATATTATATGCTTACTGTATCAGATGTATCGCTTCGTTTTAGCGATCGTAAACTTTTTGATGATGTTAACATTGCCTTCACGCCAGGTAATACTTATGGTCTTATCGGTGCTAATGGTGCTGGTAAATCCACTTTTTTGAAAATTTTAGCTGGTGATATCGAACCAACAACAGGACACATCTCTCTTGGTCCTGATGAACGTCTTTCTGTCCTTCGTCAAAACCACTTTGACTATGAAGAAGAACGCGTTATAGATGTTGTTATCATGGGTAATGAGCGCCTCTACGATATCATGAAAGAAAAAGATACCATCTACATGAAAGAAGATTTTTCAGATGAAGATGGTGTCCGTGCTGCTGAACTAGAAGGACTCTTTGCTGAATTAGGTGGTTGGGAAGCTGAAAGCGAAGCCTCACAATTGCTTCAGAATCTAAATATCCCAGAAGACCTTCACTATCAAAACATGAGTGAATTGGCTAATGGTGACAAGGTCAAGGTTCTCCTTGCAAAAGCACTCTTTGGTAAACCAGATGTACTTCTTCTTGACGAACCTACCAATGGTCTTGATATCCAGTCAATCTCTTGGCTTGAAGATTTCTTGATTGATTTTGAAAATACGGTCATTGTCGTATCCCATGACCGTCACTTCTTGAATAAGGTGTGTACGCATATGGCCGACCTTGACTTTGGTAAAATCAAACTCTATGTCGGTAACTATGACTTCTGGAAACAATCTTCAGAATTGGCTGCACGCTTGCAGGCTGACCGTAATGCCAAAGCAGAAGAAAAAATTAAGGAACTTCAAGAATTCGTTGCGCGTTTCTCTGCCAATGCTTCAAAATCTAAACAAGCGACTTCTCGTAAGAAAATGCTTGATAAAATTGAGCTAGAAGAAATCGTCCCATCAAGTCGTAAATACCCATTCATCAATTTCAAAGCAGAGCGTGAAATCGGTAATGACCTTCTAACAGTTGAAAATCTCACTGTTAAGATGGATGGTGAGACTATTCTTGACAATATTAGTTTCATCTTACGACCAGGAGATAAGACTGCCATCATCGGTCAAAACGATATTCAAACAACTGCATTGATTCGTGCTCTTGCCGGTGATATTGACTACGAAGGTACAATCAAATGGGGTGTTACTACTAGCCGTTCTTACCTTCCAAAAGACAATTCTAAAGACTTTGCATCCGGTGAATCAATTCTCGAATGGCTCCGTCAATTTGCCGAAAAAGGTGAAGATGACGATACCTTCTTGCGTGGATTCCTTGGGCGTATGCTCTTCTCAGGGGATGAGGTTAATAAATCTGTTAGTGTTCTCTCAGGGGGAGAAAAGGTACGTGTCATGCTTTCTAAACTCATGCTTTTGAAATCTAACGTCCTTCTTCTAGATGATCCTACTAATCACTTGGATTTGGAATCAATCTCAAGTCTGAATGATGGCGTCCGTGACTTCAAAGAGTCTGTTATCTTTGCCAGTCATGACCATGAATTTATCCAAACAATAGCGAACCACATCGTAGTTGTTTCTAAAAATGGGGTTATTGACCGTATTGATGAAACTTATGATGAGTTCCTTGAAAATGAAGAAGTGCAAGCTAAAGTCAAAGCACTATGGGCTGATTAAACTATAAAAAGATGCAGGTTGGGATATCCCAACCTGTCTTAGTATCATTATGACAAATAAAAAATACCATACGACTTTATTATTTTATCTGGCTGCTTTTTTCTTGCCAGTACTAATCATGATAGGGGTGCTGTATAGCCAAAAAATCTATCCTGGTAGTGAGCGGACTATTTTAACAAGTGATGGATTTCATCAGTATGTGATTTTTGCAACTGGACTTCGGAATATACTTCATGGAGATGGGAGCCTCTTTTACACCTTTACAAGTGGTCTAGGGCTTAATTTCTATGCTTTAACAAGCTATTACCTAGGTTCCTTCTTGTCTCCACTTTACTATTTCTTTACTGTCAACCAAATGGCCGATGCTTTTTATTATATAACACTAATTAAATTCGGGCTTATTGGGTTATCAGGAGCTTTTAGTTTTAAGCGGCTCTTTACAAAAGTGTCAAGAAGTTTCATCCTATGTCTTTCTACAGGATTTGCTTTGATGAGCTTCGCTACCAGTCAGTTAGAAATTAATACCTGGCTAGATGCCTTTATTCTAGCACCTCTAATCATATTAGGTTTACATCTCTTACTAAGATTCAATAAACGGGGCTTATACTTTTTTAGCCTAACCTGTCTTTTTATCCAAAATTACTATTTTGGTTATATGATGGCTATTTTCCTAACCCTTTACACCATAGTACAATTGATAACTATCAAGGGATGGAAGAGTAAGATTCTTCATTTCATAGACTTTGGAATTGTCTCTATACTCGCTGGTTTAAGTAGTGCTGTCATGTTACTACCTACACTACTTGACTTGACCACACATGGTGAAAAGTTTACAGGTGCGTCAAGTTTGTTGACAGAGTCCACCTATTATTTTGACTTCTTTGCGAAAAATCTCGTTGGAGTTTACGATACTACTAAATTTGGATCAATCCCTATGATCTATGTTGGAATCTTACCTTTGATTCTTTTTCTACTTTTCTTTATTAGTAGGGAAGTCAAGCTATCATTACGTATAGGTTATCTCCTATTAGTAGCTTTCTTTATCGCTAGCTTCTACTTACAGCCTCTTGATTTGTTTTGGCAAGGCATGCATGCACCCAACATGTTTCTCCATCGCTATTCTTGGCTCCTATCTCTCCTAATTGTTCTTTTGGCAGGAGAAACACTCAACCGAATTAAAAACTTTTCTTTTAAAAGACTCCTCCTATCTTTCTTAGGATTGAGTACCGCTTACTTACTAACTTGGATTTTCCAATCTCACTATAGCTTTATTGAATCTGTCTCCTGGCTATTAAGCTTAGCATTTCTTCTAGCCTATGCCATTCTATTTATTAGCTATTTTAGACAGCAAATTCCTGGGAGTGTTTTTCGCTGTTTCACCTTCTTATTCTGCATTTTTGAGCTTGCATTAAGTACTTACTATGTTGTTGGAGCTCTGGGAAATGAGTGGGTATTCCCAACTCGTGAAGGCTATCTACGAAATATGTCTGCCATTACAAAACTAGTTTCAGATACTAAGCAAGCGAATAAGACTTTTTACCGTACTGAAAGGTTAGAGGCTCAAACCGGTAACGACAGTATGAAATTCAACTATAATGGTATTTCTCAGTTTTCATCCATTCGAAATACTGCTTCAAGCTCAACACTCGATAGGTTAGGCTTCAAATCTGAAGGGACTAATTTAAACCTACGTTACCAAAATAACACCATTATCGCTGATAGTCTCTTCGGAATAAAATATAATTTATCGAACTTTGACCTTAATAAGTATGGTTTTAATCACGTAACTTCTGAGAAAACAATGGGGCTTTATCAAAATAATAATGCAAGTCAGCTTGCTATCTTAACTGATGGCATTTACAAGAATATTGACTTCACTGTCAATACGCTTGACAATCAAACTAGCTTGCTAAATGCTCTATCTGGACTTAACTTAACATATTTTAAACGAGCTCCATCTCAACTTTTTGATCAAGATGCTAAGTCTTTGAATCAGCGCGTGGCTAAAAACGTTAGCAACTCGAATAAAGATTTTGTAACAATCACCTATCGAGTTATCGCTCCACCACATAGTCAACTCTATGTTAGTATTCCTAACATTTCTTGGTCCGATGACAATAACCACTCTCTGTCAATTACTGTAAATGGTGTGACAAAGAATCAAGTTACCGACAATACCTTTGATTTCTTCGATCTTGGCTACTTTGAAACAGAATCAATGGTTACCATCAAACTTAGTTTTCCTGGCAATAAAGCAATATCCTTTGATAATCCTAGTTTTTATGCCCTTGATACTCAAAACTATCAGATAGCTATGGATACTATTAATGAACGTGATAGCAAGGTTACGACGTCAAATAATAAAGTGTTCGTTGATTATAGTAGTAAAACGAATGCCTCACTATTCTTCACCATTCCATACGATAAGGGGTGGACAGCGACCATAAATCATAAAAAAGTTAAGATTCAACGAGCTCAAAAGGGGTTCATGAAAGTTGATGTCCCTAGTGGGAAAGGTAAAGTTGTTCTAACCTTCATTCCCTATGGTCTTAAGACAGGTTTGTTGATTAGTCTATTGGCAAGTATCATATTTTGTTGTTACGCTTATTTCATCAGAAAAATAACCGTTATTCAAAAAAGCTGATTATCTTAAATAATATTAAAGGCTCTATAATTTCTGTAGTGGATAAAACCACTGTAGAGATTATAGAGCTTTTTGAATGCAGACAAAAAGTCCCATAAGAACTATAATGAAAAGCAACCAAACCATCATTAGGAAGAACTTATGAGACTTATTAAGAATACCACAGAATTAATCGGAATTAAAGACCAAAATATCAATATTTCACTTGTTTTTGAAACTGATACTCATATCGAGATTCAAGCAAAACTTGATTATCCTGCACCATCATGTCCTCATTGCCATGGAAAGATGATCAAGTACGACTTTCAAAAGCCTTCTAAAATCCCTCTTCTTGAGCAAGCTGGAACTCCAACACTACTACGTCTGAAAAAACGTCGTTTCCAGTGTAAAAGTTGTAGACGAGTCACGGTAGCTGAGACATCTATCGTTGAGAAAAACTGCCAAATCTCCAATCTAGTCCGACAAAAGGTTACACAACTCCTAACTGAGAAGGTGGCATTAACGGATATTGCCAGAAGACTTCGCGTGTCAACGTCCACTGTCTATCGTAAACTCGACCAGTTTACTTTCAAGGAACACTATGACAAACTCCCAGCTATTATGTCCTGGGATGAGTTTGGGTTCAAGAAAGGGAAATTGGCTTTTGTTGCGCAGAACTATGAGACAAACAAACTCATAACCATCCTTGATAATCGTCGCCAAACCACTATACGAAACTACTTTTTGAAGTATCCATTGAAAGTCCGACAACAGGTACAGTTTATCACGATGGATATGTCTGGGACCTATATGCCACTAGCCAAAAAACTTTTTCCAAACGCCAAAATCGTTCTTGATCGTTTCCACATTATCCAGCACCTTGGTCGAGCCTTTTTAAAGACAAGAATTGCTATTATGAACCAGTTCGATAAGAAATCACTACCCTATCGAGCCTTGAAAAATCACTGGCGACTCTTTCAAAAGGACAGCCGTAAGCTATCGCTCAACTCTTTCTATTCAAAGACCTTCCGACAAACTGTAGTACCACATGAAATCATTGAGAAGACATTGGTCTTTTCAGAAGAGCTCGCTAATGCCTACAAACTTTATCAGCTTTTGCTTTTTCACTTTCAGGAGAAGAGGGTAGATGAGTTTTTTGAGTTAATAGAGGAGAACATGAGCAAGGTCAATCACTACTTTCAAACGGTCTTTAGGACTTTTCTTAGACACAAGCAATACATCAAGAATGCGCTAGAAACTGACTATTCAAACGCGAAACTCGAAGCGACTAACAAGTTGATTAAAGACATCAAACGGTTGGGCTTCGGTTTTAGAAACTTCATCAACTTTAAGAAACGTGTCTTCATCACTCTAAACATAAAAAAAGAGAAGACCTATCAGGTCCTCTCTAGATGTTAGCTTTTCGTCACCCACTACAGTTGACAAAGAGCCATATTAAATAGGTCTGGAACAATTGTTCCAGACCTTATTTATCTTTAGGTACAAAAAACTCAAGCTATACAACTTGAGGTGTCTTATCACTCCGCCAGTAGGACTCGAACCTACGACATCATGATTAACAGTCATGCGCTACTACCAACTGAGCTATGGCGGATAAAACTGCTAAGTAGCAAAAATAGTCCGTACGGGATTCGAACCCGTGTTACCGCCGTGAAAAGGCGGTGTCTTAACCCCTTGACCAACGGACCAAGTTCTGAGATTTTTATCTCGTTAACACTCTTATTATTATATCAGAGTATTCGATTTTGTCTATACTTTTTTTCAAAAAAAATATTAAATTTTGCTAAATTTATTCGAATTTTACGTTAGTTTTTATCTTGCTTTTACAAAGTATTGACATGTTGCTATATATTTTGTAAACTAATAGAGTTATTGGTCCCATAGCTCAGCTGGATAGAGCATTCGCCTTCTAAGCGAACGGTCGCAGGTTCGAATCCTGCTGGGATCAGATAAAAAACGCAATCTAGAACCTCTAGTTGCGTTTTTCTTTTGCCTCGATAAATAGGAAATAATTTAAAACAAATAAGGGAAGCAAAGTCGTATATAGGCTGTATTCATGTAAATATTGAGCAAACCAAGTTGAGGCTGCAACTCCTACCATAAATGTAAAGATGATAATAGTAGTGTAAGAAGCTTGTTTAAGCACTTTGGGATCCCCCTCGTCAATAGCCCTGGCAACGGTTAAAGAGGTATTCGTAATATTACCAGTCATCATGAAGGAAGCATAATTTACCCCTCTGACGCGCTTAAAAATCCCTACCTGAAGAGAGGCAAAAAATGCCAAGCCTGCAATCGTAATAGTAGAATCAACGTAAGGTGTAATAATGGCGAGAATAGTCATCAAGAGAAAGGCAAGTCTAATCGCTTGCAAATGCCATCCCCATTTATGGTTAATGAGCCACTTCTTAACAAAAAAAACAAAAAACTGACCTAAAACAAAGAAAAAAATAGGTATCACATAGCTGAAAGCTCTTGCAATATGCCCCTCAACAAGATGAATAACCAAATAAAGGAGATTACCTGTCTGAATACTTGCAAATCTTCCGTCTTGAGTATTGTAAGTATAGGCATCAATGAAGCCCCCTATATAACTCACTAGAGTTGCTACCCGTAATCCTTCAAAAACACGATAGGAGCGTTTTTTCATTCTGAACATGTCTGTTTCCTTCTTCTACTTATGGTAAGGACTTCCCTGCTGAATCATGAATGCGCGATAAATTTGCTCTACTAATACAAGGCGCATAAGCTGATGAGGGAACGTTAAGAGACCAAAACTCATTAATTGATTAGCCCTCTTTTTCACTGTAGGAGAGAGTCCCAAACTTCCCCCTATAATAAAAGTAATATCTGAATAGCCTCTAAGAGTCGCTTGCTCTAACTCTTTAGCAAATTGTTCTGAGGGAAATTGTTTTCCTTCAATAGCTAAGGCAATGACATAATCACGATCACCTACTTTAGCCAAGATACGCTGTCCCTCTTTGTCTAGGATAGCTTTATTTTCAGCTTCGCTTGCATTATCTGGGGTCTTTTCATCCGTTAATTCTATAGACTCAAATTTTGTAAAGCGTCCTAGTCGTTTGACATACTCCGCAATGCCATCTTTCAAATATTTTTCTTTCAATTTTCCAACGGTAATCAATTTAACTTTCATAGGCTTATTATAGCACATATCCACAATCTTTTAACACCTTATCCACACCTTTTTCCTGTTAAGAATCTTTAGTTATCCCTATAAAATAACTTCTTATCTACACTTTTTGAAACTTATCCACAGACTGTTGATAACTGTTCTTTAAAATCACTTTATGATATAATTAAGCTTACTTTGATATGCTTATCAAAAAGGAGGACTAAACGTGAAAAAATTTAACTGGAAAAAAATAGTAGCGCCAATTGCAATGCTTGTTATTGGCTTGCTCGGTGGTTTGCTAGGTGCCTTTATCCTACTAACAGCAGCAGGGGTATCTTTTACCAATTCAACAGATACAGGTGTTAAAACAGCTAAGACCGTATACAATAATACAACAGATACAACTAAAGCTGTTAAGAAAGTACAAAATGCCGTTGTTTCTGTCATCAATTACCAAGAAGGGTCATCTTCAGATTCTCTAAATGAACTTTATGGCCGTATCTTTGGTGGAGATGATAGTTCTGACTCTAGCCAAGACAAATCAAAAGATTCTGATGGGTTACAAGTCGCTGGTGAAGGTTCCGGTGTTATCTACAAAAAGGATGGTAAAGAGGCTTATATCGTAACCAACAACCACGTTGTCGATGGCGCTAAAAAACTTGAAATCATGCTTTCAGATGGATCAAAAATTACTGGTGAACTCGTTGGTAAAGATACTTACTCTGACCTAGCAGTTGTCAAAGTTTCTTCAGATAAAATTAAAACCGTAGCGGAATTTGCAGACTCAAACTCTCTCACAGTCGGTGAGAAGGCAATTGCTATCGGTAGCCCACTTGGTACCGAATACGCCAACTCAGTAACAGAGGGAATCGTTTCTAGCCTTAGCCGTACCGTAACTATGCAAAACGACAATGGTGAAACTGTTTCAACAAATGCTATCCAAACAGATGCTGCCATTAACCCTGGTAACTCAGGTGGTGCCTTAGTCAATATCGAAGGACAAGTTATCGGTATTAACTCAAGTAAAATTTCATCAACGTCAGCAGTCGCTGGTAGCGCCGTTGAAGGTATGGGATTTGCCATTCCATCAAACGATGTTGTCGAAATCATCAATCAATTGGAAAAAGACGGTAAAGTTACACGACCAGCCCTAGGAATCTCAATGGCCGATCTTAATAGCCTTTCTAGCAGTGCAACTTCTAAATTAGATTTACCAGATGATGTGAAAGCTGGAGTTGTAGTCGGCAGCGTTCAAAAAGGTATGCCAGCTGACGGTAAACTTCAAGAAAATGATGTTATCACTGAAATTGACGGTAAGGAAATCAGCTCAAAAACTGATATTCAAACCAATCTTTACAGCCATAGTATTGGAGATACAATCAAGGTAACCTTCTATCGTGGTAAAGAGAAGAAAACTGAAGAACTTAAATTAACAAAATCTACAGAAGACTTGTCTGACTAAGTCATTGACAAATCTGTCAAAAGACCTTTACAATAATGTAAAGGTCTTTTTTGGAAAGGAATAACATGCAAGAACAACTCAAAGCTTTACCTATTAGTGACATCTATCCCAATCCTTTTCAACCTCGTATAGAGTTCTCTGATGAAGAATTAGCGGAGCTAAGCCAATCGATTGCAGAAAATGGACTGATACAGCCAATCATTGTCCGAAAATCGGATATTATTGGCTATGAACTAATTGCTGGGGAAAGACGTTTACGTGCCTGTAAACGTCTAGGAATGACAGAAATCCCTGCAGTTGTAAAGGCAGTTACAGATCAAGACAGCCGTAAACAAGCTATTATTGAAAATTTACAACGATCGAATCTCAATCCCATTGAAGAAGCAAAGGCCTATCGTAGTTTAATTAATGAGCTAGCTTATAGTCACGAGGAACTGGCGAAAGCTATGGGAAAATCCAGACCCTATATCAGTAACGCTCTCAGACTCCTCCAACTTCCCCAAGAGATACAGACGAGTATCGAAAATGGCAAACTGAGTCAAGGACATGCTAGAGCACTTTTAGCTGTTGAGGATACAAAAAAGCAATTAACTATCTATCATCAGGTCCTTACTGAAAAATGGTCTGTTCGTACCCTGGAGAAAAGAATTCAAGGACTTCCTAAAAAACAAAAATCAAAAAAAGATATTCATATAAAAGATAAAGAAAAAGAACTTGAAAAATCACTTGGTCTCCCCGTTACTCTTCGTTATCACAAAAATCACTCTGGAACTATTCAGATCCACTTTTCGACAGAAGAAGATTTTAACAGAATTATCAACAAGCTTATTTGACCTGTGAATTGAGTAGCAAAAAGAAACAAACTTATCCACATCATAAAACGGTTGCCCTCCCTTTATTTTAGAGGGTTTCTTTTTTTATTCACAACTTGTGGATAACTCTTGTGCACAATGTGAATTGTCTTTTTCAGCTTGTGGATAACTTAAGGAACTTTTATCTTCAGACCTGTGGAAAACTTTTTTGTTTTATGATAGAATCAGAGAACAAGAATAAAGAAGGAGAATTGATGGA